>NZ_CP027238.1:0-2117500 GCF_002999155.1 Dietzia sp. oral taxon 368 | reverse complement strand
CGGCTACCCGTCGTCGCCTTGGTAGGCCATTACCCCACCAACAAGCTGATAGGCCGCGGGCTCATCCTGCACCGAAAAACTTTCCAACCACCACCATGCGGCAGAAGCTGAATATCCGGTATTAGACCCAGTTTCCCAGGCTTATCCCGAAGTGCAGGGCAGATTACCCACGTGTTACTCACCCGTTCGCCACTCGTGTACCCCGAAGGGCCTTACCGTTCGACTTGCATGTGTTAAGCACGCCGCCAGCGTTCGTCCTGAGCCAGGATCAAACTCTCCATAAAAGCTTCTCAGCACTACGAAAAGCACAATCCCAACAACAGAACAACCAAAACTGGCTGTTCCAAAAAACGCGACCCCCACGACAGGGATGTGAAAGGGTCGCAACCAAACAAAAAATTTGGCACTATCACAAACAAAACACACTGTTGAGTTCTCAAACAACACCCACACACCATCCGCACACCCGACCAGACGGCCGAACAGCATCCGGGGTGATCGCCGCCCCTTTCGAGGCAACTCCTCCAGAGTAAGTCACCAACCCACCCCAGTCAAACCGGGTGAACCACTTCCCACTCTAGCCCGCCCCCAACTCGCCGAGCCGGTTCTTTTCGTTCCGGCCCCGCTCCCTGGCGGCTCCGATAAAGTTACACGGGCCGCAACGAAAGTACTAATCGCCTGGTCAAGACCCCTTTCCGATCGTCCACACCCAGAACCGGCCCGCCCCAGGGCCGAAACCCCGAGCCAGCAGCCCCACGGCCTCAAGCAGTGGACCCTGGCGCGTCCGGGTGCAAGCGGAAGCGGCGCGCGCCCCGGCTCGGACCTCGACTTGCGTGCGGGCCTCCTCCCACCAGCTCTCAATGAGTCGCAGTCCACCTGGAAACGCGGCGCCCGCCTCCGCTAGTTTCGTTAAACCTGCAGCTACTGTCCGTGCGCCCACACAAGTCCGGTCTGTCCGGTTGGGGTAACCAGGCGTTATGACATGCAGTCGCGGCGTGGGGCTTTTCGGCCCGGCACATAGTCATGCTCTGCTGTTCGCTGTTCATGCGCGTCTCAGCCGGCGGGTAGGTCGAGGGTGAATTGGGCGCCGTGGCCCGGGCCGTGACTGATGACGCGGATGCGTCCTCCGTGTGCGTCGACGAGTGCCCGGGTGATCGCGAGGCCGATTCCGCTGCCGCCAGCGGTTCGGCCTCGGGCGGGGTCGGCGCGGTAGAAGCGGTCGAAGAGGTGATCGAGGTGCTCGGTGGCGATTCCGTCTCCTGTGTCGGAGACGGTGATGGCCGCCGTTGCCGGGCCCGGGCGGTGACTGCCGAGGGTGACGGTCCCGCCGGGTGGGGTGTGGCGCAGCGCGTTGTCGAGAAGGTTGGCCAGTGCCTGTCCGATGCGGTCGGCATCGACGGTGACCGCGACCGGGTCGATCTCACCTAGATGCAGGTGCACGCCTTTGTCGAGGTAGCGTTCGCGTGCTGCCTCGGCGGCAGTCGCTACGAGCGCGTCTGTCGTGGTCGGGGCCGGGTGTAGTCGGGTGAGGTGTTCTTCCGCGTCGGAGACGGCGACGATGTCCGCGGCGAGGCGTTCAAGACGTCTGGTGGCCGCCCACAGCACCTGTCTGGTGGTGTCGTCGAAGCTGCGCACACCGTCGTCGATGGCTTCGAGGTAGGAGTCGATGGTGGCCAGCGGGGTGCGCATCTCGTGACCGAGGTCGGCGAGCATTCGTCGTCTGGTGACGTCGGTGGCATCCAGACGTCGGGCGAGTTCGTTGACGCTGGTGGCCAAGTCGTCAAACTCTCGGCCGAGCTTCGGGCTTGTCATCCGAGTCGCGTAGTGCCCTTGGGCGATGTCGGCGGTGGTGGTGGTGACGATGGTGACCGAGCGTTGGACTCGGCGGGTGAGGTACCAGGTCGCTGCCAGTGCCAGCAGCAGGGCGATGCCCACCGCGAATCCCCAGGCCAGGATGATCGCGACGGTGAATGCTTCCTCGACGTGGGCGGCTTGGCTGGAGTTGTGGTCGATGCCGGCTTGACCGAGGTGGTCGTGAAAGATGCCCGGGGCCAGTGCAGAGGCAACGAGCCACGCGCTGGCCGTGCTTCCGACGACCACGCTGGTCATCGCCAACAGCAGGCGGGTGCCGAAGCTGACTCCGGCCGCGCGACGACGGGGGCGGGTGTCGGGCGTGGCCGGTGTTGGTGGCGGGGTGGACCTCATTGGCATGGTCCCATGCGGTAGCCGACCCCTCGGACCGTGCGGACGTAGCGGCCCACAGCCGCGTCGTCGCCGAGCTTGCGGCGCAGGTGGCCGATGTGGACGTCGACCAGGTGGTCATCGCCCACCCAGTTCGGTCCCCACACGGCGGCCATCAACTGTGCGCGGGTCACGACGATCCCGGGGTCGCGGGCCAGGGCGACGAGGATGTCGAACTCGGTGCGGGTCAGCTCGATGGCGGTACCACCGACGGCGACCTCTCGCCCGGCGGTGTCGATGGTCAGCCGGCCGATCGAGTGCACACGGGGTGATGCCTTTCCGCCGCCCTTGGCAGTGCCCTGCCGTGGTCTGCGCATCATCGCCTGAATCCGGGCCGAGAGCACTCGAGGGCTGAACGGTTTGGTCATGTAGTCGTCTGCGCCCACAGACAGTCCGATCAGGGTGTCGACCTCTTCGGTCCGGGCGGTGAGCATGACGATGTACGCGTCACTGTGGGTTCTGACCTGTCGGCAGACCTCGATCCCGTCCAGCCCGGGGAGTCCCAGGTCGAGAACGATTACGTCCGGGGCGATGCGGCAGGCCAGGTCCACAGCATCCTGGCCGTCACCGGTGATCGTGACGTCGAAGCCGTCGCGCTCGAGATACGACCCCACCAGATCGGCCAGGGGCTCCTCGTCGTCGACCACCATCGCCCGCAGCGCTGGGGGATCGGCGCGGCGCGGACGACGGTCACCGCGTTCATCGGCAAAGGGCATGCCCGTCATTTTCGCCTCCCCGACTGATGACCCGTCACTGCGGTGGGGTCTTGATCGAATCTTCACACGATCTCCATTTAAGCCGACGGGATGCACGGTCACGATGGCCACTGGAGTCAGACGCGGGAGGTATAACGTGGTCGGATGGGGCGGGCTGGCGCTCGGCGCCGTGTTCGTGGCCGCCCTGTGGGCCTCGACGATGCTGCTGGTCACCGCGCTGTTCGGTGATCCGTCGGCGGAGTCGCAACAGTGATCGGGATGTCGCGGAGAGCATTTCTCCTCGGGTCGGCTCTCGCTGGCGCCGGGGCGTTGGGCGCGTGTGGACAGTCCGGCCCCTCGGGGGTGCCGGTGACGGCATCGGACCCAGTAGTGGGCGATGTCGAGGCGCAGCGCCAGCGTGCAGGTCAGCGCATCGTCGACGCCCGCCTGTCCCCTCGTCCGGCGGAGGTAGACCTGGGTGGGATCGTGGTCGCCACCTGGGCCTACGGTCCGACCGTGCCGGGGCCTGCCCTGCGGGCCGGGGCCGGAGACCTGCTGCGCGTGGAGGTCGATAACCAGCTCGACGAACCGACCAGCGTGCACTGGCATGGCATCGCCCTGCGCAACGACATGGACGGCGCGCCCGGCCTGACACAAGAGGCGATCGAGCCAGGTGACCGATTCACCTACGAGTTCACCGTTCCGGATGCCGGTACCCACTGGTACCACTCGCATTCTGGGCTGCAGCTCGACCGGGGTCTGTACGGCCCGCTGATCGTCGACGACCCGGCCGAGCCAGGGGACTTCGACCATGAATGGGTGGTCGTCGTCGATGACTGGCTCGACGGCATCGACGGCACCCCAGACGACGCGGCCCGCGCATTGGGCATCGACACTCCGGGGCCTCACGGTCGCGCACCGGGCCACGGCCGAATGCACGACGGTCCAGGCCATCAAAGCATGAACTCCCGGTTGCTCGGCGCTGCCGGCGACGTCAGTTACCCGCACTTTCTGCTCAATGGGAAGATTCCCGCCGACCCTGTCCGGTGGATCGCCAGACCGGGGCAGCGGGGGCGGATCCGGTTCATCAACGCCGGCGCCGACACGTTCTTCCGTGTCGCCGTCGGCGGGCACACGATGACCGTCACCCACACCGACGGCTTTCCCACCGCACCGCACCAGACAGAATCGATCCTGCTCGCGATGGGCGAGCGAGTCGACGTCCTGGTCACCTTGGCCGACGGAGCCTTCCCGATCTTCGCCGAGGCTGAAGGCAAGAACGGCCACGCCTTCGCTATCGTGCGCACCGGTTCCGGCGATCTGCCCGACGATCCCCGTCCCATCGAACTCGACCGCCGAGTGCTGCTTCCGGCAGACCTGAGCCCGGCGCCGGCATCGCGCCTGACAGACCAGGGTCATGACCGTTATCTCAGCGTCGACCTGGGCGGCAGCATGATGCCCTATCGCTGGACCCTCAACGGGCAGGCTCATCCCGACACCACACCGCTGGAGGTCTCCCGCGGTCAGCGGGTTCGGATGCGGCTGCGCAACATGTCCGACATGGCCCACCCGATGCATCTGCACGGTCACACCTTCGCCCTCGCCGATAGCGGGCTCCGCAAAGACACCGTCACGCTCCGACCCATGCGCACCGCTGAGATCGAATTCGACACCGACAACCCCGGCCAGTGGGCCCTTCACTGCCACAACGCCTACCACATGGAGGCCGGAATGATGACCACCCTGTCTTACCTGGCCTGACCACCAGTTTGCTCACCAACCCGAAAGGCGCTTCACCACCATGACCCGCACCCCCATGCTGATCCCCGCCACCCTCATCGCCGCCACGCTGGCACTATCGGCCTGTACCGACAACACCGAGGACACCTCGGCCGCGTCCATCCCGGCAACCACCACATCCACTCCCGCGACGGGCACCGCCGCCGCCACACAGAACGAGGACACCCATGGCGGCCAAGGGGGCCACGGGGGCCACGGGGGCCACGGGGGCATGGAACACCCCTCAGACGGAGGCCCGGTGCCTGAGGGCATGACGCAGGCCACCGATCCGACCTACCCGGTCGGCACCGAAGTCACGCTGACGGCCGACCACATGGAGGGCATGAACGGTGCCCCCGCCACTATCGTCGGCGCCTACGACACCTACACCTACGCGATCGACTACATCCCCACCGACGGCAGCGATCCCGTTCTCGACCACAAGTGGGTCGTGCAGGAAGAGCTCAAGGACGTCGGCGATGACCGTCTCGACGATGGCACCGAAGTGACCGTCACCGCAGAGCACATGCAAGGCATGGCCGGGACAACGGCGACGATCGCGTCCTCGACCGACGAAACCGTCTATGTCGTGGACTTCGAAGCTGACGGAATGACGATGACGAACCACAAGTGGGTAGTCGAAAGTGAGATCCAGCCCGCGTCCTAGGCAACTGCAACCGCGCTGGAGGGACAGGCAGACCATGAACGACCAGCACACCCACCACGGAGCCGCCGAGGCCCAGACCCGCAAGCAGGGCAGCCACCACACGCACGACGAACACTCGACAGACCAGCCTCACAGCAGGCACGAGAACCATAGTGGCCACGACCATGCAGGCCATGGCGGGCACGGTGGTCATGTCGCCCAGTTCCGGCGGCTGTTCTGGATCACCCTCGTCCTGGCGGTCCCGGTGGTGGCGTTCAACGACATGTTCGCCCACCTCATCGGCTACGACCTGCCTGATGCCCGGTGGGTGTGGTGGGTCTCCCCCGCCCTGGGCACTGTGGTCTACTTCTGGGGCGGCAGGCCGTTCCTGACCGGGGCCGTGTCCGAGATCCGCGCTCGCCAGCCCGGCATGATGCTGCTCATCGGTCTGGCGATCACCGTGGCGTTCACCGCCTCCTGGGGCGCGAGCCTGGGCGCGCTCGACCACACGCTGAACTTCTGGTGGGAGCTGGCCCTGCTGGTGGTCATCATGCTGCTTGGCCACTGGATCGAGATGCGCTCCCTGGCCCAGACCACCTCCGCGCTCGACTCCCTGGCGGCGCTGCTGCCGGATGAGGCCGAGAAGGTCGACGGCGAGAACGTCATCACGGTCGCCCCGGCCGAGCTGCGGGTCGGGGACGTGGTGATCGTCCGCCCCGGGGCGTCTGTACCCGCCGACGGCAAGATCATCGACGGCTCGGCCAGCATGGACGAATCCATGGTCACCGGCGAATCCCGGGCGGTCCGCCGCGAGATCGGCGACCATGTCGTCGCAGGTACGGTCGCCACCGACTCGGGCCTGCGCGTCGAAGTCGCCGCGATCGGTCAGGACACAGCGCTAGCCGGGATTCAGAAACTGGTCACCGACGCACAGGCCTCGTCCTCTCGCGCCCAGCGCCTCGCCGACACCGCCGCCGGGTGGCTGTTCTGGTTCGCTCTCGCCTCGGCCGTGATCACCGCCGCCGTCTGGAGCGTGCTCGGCCTGCCCGACGCGGCGGTAGTGCGCACCATCACCGTGCTGGTCATCGCCTGCCCCCACGCTCTCGGCCTGGCGATCCCGTTGGTCGTGTCGATCGCCACCGAACGCGCCGCCCGCGGCGGAGTACTGGTCAAAGACCGCCTTGCGCTCGAGTCGATGCGCAACGTCGACGCCGTCCTGTTCGACAAGACCGGCACCTTGACCAAGGGCGAACCCACCGTCACCGGAATTGAATCGATAGACGGGCACACCGAGAAGGAGGTCCTCGCACTGGCCGCCGCAGCCGAAAGCGACAGCGAGCACCCTCTCGCCAGAGCCATTGTGCGGGCTGCTCGCGACCGTGACCTGGCCGTGTCGACGGCGTCCGACTTCTCCTCCTCCCCGGCCGTCGGCGTCAAGGCCACCGTGGACGGCACCGTCATCGAGGTCGGCGGCCCCTACCTTCTCGACCATCACGGCCGCGATGAGCTGCCCGTCGCCGACCAGTGGCGCACGGAAGGGGCGATCATCCTGCACGTCCTCGCCGCCGGCCGGGTGATCGGCGCGCTGCGGCTGGCCGACGAGATTCGCCCCGAGTCCCGCGCGGCCGTCGACGCGCTGCACGACGCCGGAGCTCACGTCGTCATGATCACCGGTGACGCCCGCGCCGTGGCCGACACCGTCGCCGCCGACCTCGGCATCGACCGCGTCTTCGCCGGGGTCCGGCCCGAAGACAAGGCCGCCAAAGTCGCCGAGCTTCAGTCCGAAGGCCAGAAGGTCGCCATGGTCGGCGACGGAGTCAACGACGCCCCCGCTCTGGCCCAAGCGGATGTGGGCATCGCCATCGGCGCCGGAACCGATGTCGCGATCGGCTCCGCCGGGGTCATCCTGGCCTCATCCGATCCCCGCTCGGTGCTCTCGGTCATCGAGCTGTCCCGCGCGAGCTACCGCAAGATGAAGCAGAATCTGTGGTGGGCTGCCGGCTACAACCTCGCTGCGGTGCCCCTGGCCGCAGGTGTCCTCGCCCCGATCGGATTCGTGCTGCCCATGAGCGTGGGCGCCATCCTCATGTCCGCCTCCACCGTCGTAGTCGCCCTCAACGCCCAACTCCTGCGACGCCTCGACCTGCGCCCGGAAAATCTCACCACCCCCAGGAAGTGAGAGCACGAAGGATGGTCACCACCCACCCCACACCTCGACGAACCGCGACCGTGTGACTAGGGCTGCCGTTCTGGCGGGCAGATCGATCACTGCCGCACGCTCGCCGGGCGTGTGGGCCGAACCGATGTGCGCGATCATCAGGCGCCGACTGCGGATATTCTCCCAGATCTGCACGCCGGTGGCCTCGGAGGCGGCCTTGGACTGCACTACGTACAGATCCCCCACCTCCACACCCCGCTCGACTAGTGACCCGCGCGCCACCTGCTCAAAATCGTGACCTGCAGCGATCCTAACGAAGCGGCCAGAAACGCCGTCACCTTATGGAGCCCAGTTCAGGATCAGGGCCGCGCCGGCAGACCGGTGTGTGGGTGAGATGGCGGGAACCCCCGGCCCTGGTGGGGTCGGGGGTTCCGGCTTTGTGAAGTTGTGTTCGGCGGTGTCCTACTCTCCCACACCCTCGCGAGTGCAGTACCATCGGCGCTGGCAGGCTTAGCTTCCGGGTTCGGAATGGGACCGGGCGTTTCCCTGCCGCTATGGCCGCCGTAACTCTGTGAAACAAGGTCCTCGTGTCTCGTCGACTGGTCGTCGAGGCACGGGTGTGTTGTTTCAGATACTGCACAGTGGACGCGTTCATTCTTGAAAGGTGTTTGTGTGTAAGTCCTCGGCCGATTAGTACCGGTCACCTGCACGCATTGCTGCGCTTCCAGTTCCGGCCTATCAACCCCATGGTCTGTGGGGGGCCTTAACCACGCGAAGGTGGTGAGAAACCTCATCTTGGAACAGGCTTCCCGCTTAGATGCTTTCAGCGGTTATCCCTTCCGAACGTAGCTAACCAGCGATGCTCCTGGTGGAACAACTGGCACACCAGAGGTTCGTCCGTCCCGGTCCTCTCGTACTAGGGACAGCCTTCCGCAAGTTTCTTACGCGCGCGGCGGATAGAGACCGAACTGTCTCACGACGTTCTAAACCCAGCTCGCGTGCCGCTTTAATGGGCGAACAGCCCAACCCTTGGGACCTACTCCAGCCCCAGGATGCGACGAGCCGACATCGAGGTGCCAAACCATCCCGTCGATATGGACTCTTGGGGAAGATCAGCCTGTTATCCCCGGGGTACCTTTTATCCGTTGAGCGACACCGCTTCCACTTGCCGGTGCCGGATCACTAGTCCCGACTTTCGTCCCTGCTCGACGTGTCAGTCTCACAGTCAAGCTCCCTTGTGCACTTGCACTCAACACCTGATTGCCATCCAGGCTGAGGGAACCTTTGGGCGCCTCCGTTACTCTTTGGGAGGCAACCGCCCCAGTTAAACTACCCACCAGGCACTGTCCCTAACCCAGATCATGGGCCGAGGTTAGACGTCCAATACGATCAGAGTGGTATTTCAACAACGACTCCACACACACTGGCGTGCATGCTTCACAGTCTCCCACCTATCCTACACAAACCGAATCGAACGCCAATACCAAGCTATAGTAAAGGTCCCGGGGTCTTTTCGTCCTGCCGCGCGTAACGAGCATCTTTACTCGTAATGCAATTTCGCCGAGTCTGTGGTCGAGACAGCAGAGAAGTCGTTACGCCATTCGTGCAGGTCGGAACTTACCCGACAAGGAATTTCGCTACCTTAGGATGGTTATAGTTACCACCGCCGTTTACTGGGGCTTAAATTCTCAGCTTCGCCTTGCGGCTAACCGGTCCTCTTAACCTTCCAGCACCGGGCAGGCGTCAGTCCGTATACATCGACTTACGTCTTCGCACGGACCTGTGTTTTTAGTAAACAGTCGCTTCTCTCTGGTCTCTGCGACCACCCCCAGCTCCCACCGCGAAGGTGTTCACCGGGCGTGGTCCCCCTTCTCCCGAAGTTACGGGGGCATTTTGCCGAGTTCCTTAACCACAGTTCTCTCGATCGCCTTGGTATTCTCTACCTGACCACCTGTGTTGGTTTGGGGTACGGGCCGTGTATGAACTCACTAGAGGCTTTTCTCGGCAGCATAGGATCACTGAATTCCCCACAACGGGTACGCATCAAGTCTCAGCCTTAATGTGACACGGATTTGCCTGTTGTCACGGCCTACACTCTTACACCAGTACAACCACTGACTGGCCCAGCTACCTTCCTGCGTCACCCCATCGCTTGGCTACTACCAGATCAGGTCCCGCGCATCCCCACCACGCGGTCCGAAGACCGTCTAGGTGGTTCTGGGCGGTTAGTATCACTGATTCACCATGGGCGCGCATACACGGGTACGGGAATATCAACCCGTTGTCCATCGACTACGCCTGTCGGCCTCGCCTTAGGTCCCGACTCACCCTGGGCAGATTAGCTTGACCCAGGAACCCTTGGTCATCCGGCGGACGAGTTTCTCACTCGTCATTCGCTACTCATGCCTGCATTCTCACTCGTGTGGCCTCCACACCTGGATCACTCCGGCGCTTCTATGGCCACACGACGCTCCCCTACCCACCCACACACCTGCCCGGAGGAGGTTATTGTGTGAGTGCCGCGGCTTCGGCGGTGTACTTGAGCCCCGCTACATTGTCGGCGCAGGACCACTTGACCAGTGAGCTATTACGCACTCTTTCAAGGGTGGCTGCTTCTAAGCCAACCTCCTGGCTGTCTCAGCGATCCCACATCCTTTTCCACTTAGTACACGCTTAGGGGCCTTAGCCGGCGATCTGGGCTGTTTCCCTCTCGACTATGAAGCTTATCCCCCACAGTCTCACTGCCGCACTCTCACACCTCGGCATTCGGAGTTTGGCTGACGTCAGTAACCTTGTAGGGCCCATCGGCCATCCAGTAGCTCTACCTCCGAGGTGAAACATGCGACGCTGCACCTAAATGCATTTCGGGGAGAACCAGCTATCACGGAGTTTGATTGGCCTTTCACCCCTACCCACAACTCATCCCCTCAGTTTTCAACCTAAGTGGGTTCGCGCCTCCACGACGTCTTACCGTCGCTTCACACTGGCCATGGGTAGATCACTCCGCTTCGGGTCTAGAGCATGCCACTAACAACGCCCTATTCGGACTCGCTTTCGCTACGGCTACCCCACACGGGTTAACCTCGCGACATACCACTAACTCGCAGGCTCATTCTTCAAAAGGCACGCCATCAGCCCAAAAGGCCTCTGACGGATTGTAAGCACACGGTTTCAGGTACTATTTCACTCCCCTCCCGGGGTACTTTTCACCATTCCCTCACGGTACTAATCCGCTATCGGTCACCAAGGAGTATTCAGGCTTACCGGGTGGTCCCGGCAGATTCACAGCAGATTTCACGGGCCCGCTGCTACTTGGGTACACAAATCGCCCCGCCGCAAGGTTTTCAGGTACGGGACTCTCACCCTCTCCGGCCGACCCTTCCAAGTCGTTCCCCTAACCCGCGAACAATCAGCGCCCGGTCCGGCAGAACCAAGGACATCGCGCCCCACAACACCACACACGCAACCCCTGCCGGGTATCACACGCATGCGGTTTAGCCTAATCCGCGTTCGCTCGCCGCTACTGACGGAATCACTATTGTTTTCTCTTCCTGCGGGTACTGAGATGTTTCACTTCCCCGCGTTCCCTCCACACACCCTATGTATTCAGATGCGGGTAACACGCCATCACGCGTGCTGGGTTCCCCCATTCGGACACCCTCGGATCACAGCTCGTTTGGCAACTCCCCGAGGCTTATCGCAGCCTACTACGTCCTTCATCGGCTCTTGGTGCCAAGGCATCCACCGTGTGCTCTTACACACTTACATTCACAAACAATTAAAGATGCTCGCGTCCACTGTGCAGTTCTCAAACAACACACACCAACCCCACCCACACCCACGACCCGAAGGGCCAACGGAAGGTGTATCGGGAATCAGTGCCACCAGAAACAACCAAACCCCTCATCGAGGTTCGATGGTGTTGTTTCAGACACCCAACAGTGTGTTTCGTCCCGGACACCCGCTCACGCCAGCACGCAGACCCTGAGTCTGCATACCCTGCGGTCACCGCGGGTCCTTAAGCGATAGTGTTCCACCCAATTGAGCGGCCGGCCGGCCCACGAACGGGACCGCTACCGGCACTAGACTCTGACCACCAAAAGTGGTGAGCGCTCCTTAGAAAGGAGGTGATCCAGCCGCACCTTCCGGTACGGCTACCTTGTTACGACTTCGTCCCAATCGCCGATCCCACCTTCGACGGCTCCCTCCCCACAAGGGGGTTAGGCCACCGGCTTCGGGTGTTACCGACTTTCATGACGTGACGGGCGGTGTGTACAAGGCCCGGGAACGTATTCACCGCAGCGTTGCTGATCTGCGATTACTAGCGACTCCGACTTCATGGGGTCGAGTTGCAGACCCCAATCCGAACTGAGACCAGCTTTAAGGGATTCGCTCCACCTCACGGTATCGCAGCCCTCTGTACTAGCCATTGTAGCATGTGTGAAGCCCTAGACATAAGGGGCATGATGATTTGACGTCATCCCCACCTTCCTCCGAGTTGACCCCGGCAGTCTCTCACGAGTCCCCACCATAACGTGCTGGCAACATGAGACAGGGGTTGCGCTCGTTGCGGGACTTAACCCAACATCTCACGACACGAGCTGACGACAACCATGCACCACCTGTATACAAGCCACAAGGGAAACGACATCTCTGCCGCCGTCCTGTATATGTCAAGCCTAGGTAAGGTTCTTCGCGTTGCATCGAATTAATCCACATGCTCCGCCGCTTGTGCGGGCCCCCGTCAATTCCTTTGAGTTTTAGCCTTGCGGCCGTACTCCCCAGGCGGGGCGCTTAATGCGTTAGCTACGGCACGGAATCCGTGGAAGGACCCCACACCTAGCGCCCACCGTTTACGGCATGGACTACCAGGGTATCTAATCCTGTTCGCTACCCATGCTTTCGCTCCTCAGCGTCAGTTACTACCCAGAGACCCGCCTTCGCCACCGGTGTTCCTCCTGATATCTGCGCATTTCACCGCTACACCAGGAATTCCAGTCTCCCCTGTAGTACTCAAGTCTGCCCGTATCGCCCGCAAGCTCGGAGTTAAGCTCCGAGTTTTCACGGACGACGCGACAAACCGCCTACGAGCTCTTTACGCCCAGTAATTCCGGACAACGCTCGCACCCTACGTATTACCGCGGCTGCTGGCACGTAGTTGGCCGGTGCTTCTTCTGCAGGTACCGTCACTTGCGCTTCGTCCCTACTGAAAGGGGTTTACAATCCGAAGACCGTCATCCCCCACGCGGCGTCGCTGCATCAGGCTTTCGCCCATTGTGCAATATTCCCCACTGCTGCCTCCCGTAGGAGTCTGGGCCGTGTCTCAGTCCCAGTGTGGCCGATCACCCTCTCAGGCCGGCTACCCGTCGTCGCCTTGGTAGGCCATTACCCCACCAACAAGCTGATAGGCCGCGGGCTCATCCTGCACCGAAAAACTTTCCAACCACCACCATGCGGCAGAAGCTGAATATCCGGTATTAGACCCAGTTTCCCAGGCTTATCCCGAAGTGCAGGGCAGATTACCCACGTGTTACTCACCCGTTCGCCACTCGTGTACCCCGAAGGGCCTTACCGTTCGACTTGCATGTGTTAAGCACGCCGCCAGCGTTCGTCCTGAGCCAGGATCAAACTCTCCATAAAAGCTTCTCAGCACTACGAAAAGCACAATCCATAGCAACAGAACAACCAAAACTGGCTGTTCCAAAAAACGCGACCCCCACGACAGGGATGTGAAAGGGTCGCAACCAAACAAAAAATTTGGCACTATCACAAACAAAACACACTGTTGAGTTCTCAAACAACACCCACACACCATCCGCACACCCGACCAGACGGCCGAACAGCATCCGGGGTGATCGCCGCCCCTATCGAGGCAACTCCTCCAGAGTAAGTCACCAACCCACCCCAGTCAAACCGGGTGAGCCGCTCTCCTACTCCAGCTCGCCACCTGCTCGCTGGACCCTCGCCTCTCGGCTCCGGCCCCGCTCCCTAGCGGCTCCGATAAAGTTACACGGGCCGCAACGAAAGTACTAATCGCCTGGTCAAGACGCCTTTCCGATCGTCCACACCCAGAACCGGCCCGCCCCAGGGCCGAAACCCCGAGCCGGCAGCCCCACGGCCCGCGACCACCGTCACCGGTGGGTGGGTACCCGCTCGATGTCGCCGCCGAGCGAGCGGACGTTGCCCACGAAGTCGGAATACCCACGGTCGATGTGGAAGATCTCGCATACCTCGGTCACGTCGTCAGCGCACATCCCCGCGAGGACGAGTCCCGCGCCGGCGCGGATGTCGCTGGCCCACACGGTCGCCGAGTCCAGGCGCTCCCTCCCGACGATCTTCGCGTGGTGACCGTCGGTCTCCGCGTCAACCCCCATACGCACCATCTCCTCGACGAAGCGGAAGCGGGCCTCGAAGAGATTCTCGGTGACCACCGAGACGCCCTCGGAGACCGAGGCGAGGGCGATCGCCATCGGTTGGAGGTCGGTCGGGAAACCGGGGAACGGCAGGGTCCGGATGTCCCGTGCGCGGGGTCGGGCCTCCTGGCGGACGCGGATGTGATCGGGTCCGGTCTCGACATCGGCGCCGACGGCGCGGAGGTTCTCGAGCACCACGTGGATGAACATCGGGTCGATTCCGGTGACGGTGACGTCGCCCCGGGTCATGACGGCGCCCATCGCCCAGGTGGCGGCGACGATCCTGTCGCCGATCACTCTGTGGCTGACGGGGTGCAGTTCGTTGACGCCCTGGATGGTGATGGTGCTGGTGCCCGCCCCGCTGATCCGGGCGCCCATCTCGTTGAGCAGGTCGCAGATGTCGACGATCTCCGGCTCTCGGGCGGCGTTCTTCAGGACCGAGGTGCCCTGTGCCAGCACCGCCGCGGTCACGAACGTCTCGGTCGCGCCGACGGAGGGGAAGCTCAGTTCGTAGCTCGCGCCCCTGAGCTCGGTGGCCTCGGCGACCAGGCGACCGTGGTCCATCCTGGTGCGGGCGCCGAGACGATTCAGCCCGTTCTGGTGCCAGTTGAGGGGTCGGCTCCCGATCGCATCGCCGCCCGGCATCGCGATCACCGCCCGGTGATGGCGTCCGACGAGTGGGCCCAGGATGCAGACCGAGGCGCGGAGCCGCTGGGCCGCCTTGTCGTCGGCGATGTGCCCCGGCTCGGCAGGCGTGTCGATCACCACGGTGTCGCCGGAGATCTCGACCGTGCACCCGAGGTGCCTCAGCACATCGGCCATCGCCGGCACATCGGAGATCGAGGGACAGTTGGTCAGGGTCGTCCGGCCCTCGGCCATCAGCGCGACCGCCATCAACTTGAGGACACTGTTCTTGGCCCCCGCGACGGAGATCTCTCCGGACAGTCGGGTGCCGCCTCTGACGAGGAAGCTCTCCTCGCGGGACGTGGGATTACCGCTCACGGGTCCACCCTAGGCGAGACCGCCGATTCGTCCGCCGACCGCGGGGCCCGCGGCCACGTAGGTTGACTGCCATGGCTGTTCATCTGACGAAGATATATACCCGCACCGGCGACGACGGATCGACCGGACTGTCCGACTTCTCCCGGGTGAGCAAGAACGACCCGCGGCTCGTGGCGTACGCGGACTGCGATGAGGCCAACGCCGCGATCGGCGTGGCCCTGACCGTCGGCGGCCTCGACGACCGGGTCGCGGCGGTCCTCCGGGCGGTGCAGAACGACCTCTTCGACGCGGGAGCCGATCTGGCGACTCCCGCGGCCGAGAATCCCAAGTACCCACCGCTGCGGATCGAGCAGTCCTACATCGACCGGCTCGAGGGGTGGATCGACGAGTTCAACGCCAACCTGCAGGATCTCACGTCGTTCATCCTCCCCGGCGGAACCCCCGGCGGCGCGTACCTGCACGTCGCGCGCACCGTGGCACGCCGTGCGGAGCGGGCAGCGTGGGCGGCCGTCGAGGCACACCCGGAGACGACGTCCGTCCTGCCCGCCAAGTACCTCAACAGACTGTCGGATCTGCTGTTCGTGCTGGGCCGTGTCGCGAACCCCGAGGGCGATGTCCTGTGGGTGCCCGGCGGCGAGCGCTGACGGAGGCCGCGCGGCTCAGGGCAGCGCGCCCATGCGCCGCGCGGCGTTGACCGCCTCGAAGCGGGTGTGCGCGTCGAGCTTGCGCATCACCGATCGCAGGTAGCTCTTGACGGTCTCGGCACCGATGCCCATGTCGGCGGCGGTCTCGATGTTCGTCTTTCCCTGGGCGACACACGCCAGCACGTCGAGCTCGCGGCGGGAGAGGCGCGCGGTGGGCATCTCGGGCGGCGGTGAGACCATCTCCGCGCAGATCCGTTCGAGCTCCGCGCGGACGTCGGGGTCCTCGGTGCGTGAGGCGAGCATCCGCAGGCGGGCGTGGGTCTCGCGCATCCGCTCGTTGGACAGCACGTCGTCCCAGCGGCCCTCACCGGAGCCGGGACCGACCGGGGCCGAACCGCGCGCCGCCAGCGCGTCGTTCACGGCGATCTCCTGCTCGAGGGCGCGCGCGGTGACGGCCATCTGGTTGAGGACCTTCTCGCCGAACCGCACCGACGAGTGCACGCCGGCGTAGATGACGGCGCGCACGTCCTTGCCCACCACCACCGGGATCGCGGCCATGGACCGCAGGCCCTCGGAGAGCACCGGGAGGTCGTACTCGTGGGTGATGACGCCCGCGCGCGGGTAGTCGGCCACGCCGACCGGCTTGCCGGTGGCCATGACCTTCCCGCCCACACCGGCGCCGTAGTGGACCTTCAGGTCCTTCATCGCCGAGGTGCGCATCCCGAGCGATTCGGACAGCACGAGCGTGTGTCCCTCGCCGACCACTCCCCCGATCGTCACGGGGATCCCGGTCGCCTCACGCAGGGCCGCGATGGCGCTGCGCACCGAGGCGAGGTCACGCTTGCGCCGCTGGGCATCGCCCGCTGCGCTCGGGCCGCGGCCCGGATTCTCCTCGTCCACGAGGTCTCCTCCCTCGTTCGGTGCAGCACCCCCACCGCGGTCGGTGCAGCACCCCCACCGCGGTCGGTGGGGCCCCTGTCGGTGCGACACTTCGCCGTCGTCAGCGCCACTATACGCACGTGGACGGGGTGATGCCGAACAGGAACATGAGACGACCGTCAGGTCGACGGGGGTAGTGCGCCGGGCGTTCCCACGCGGAAGACACTCAGGGAGTGAAGGCTGGATCGAATGCCTCGGGATCCTCGGGATCGGCGAGCATCGCCGCGGTCCCGGTGAGGGGTGCCGCGCGCTGTTCGTCGTAGATCCACTCCTCCACGTCACTGGAGTCCGGGTCACCGATCAGGTACGGGTGCAGGCCCAGGCCGGCGGCGGGGTCGACGTGCTCACCGGGCGTCAGAACGGCCTCATCGAGGAAGCGCGTCACCTCGTCGTCGTCCATCCCCACGCCGATCACCACCAGGCCGTCGGGTCCGGATCCCCCGGCGCGCAGCTCCAACCGGCGGCCCACCAGGGCCACCTCGTGGCGTCGCGGGCCGTCCGCGTCCGCCAGGGTCAGCGTGCCCTTGGCTCGGTAGGCGCCGGTCGGCGGCGCGGAGACCGCGGCGAGGAACCGGCGCGGGTGGAGGTGGCCGGCGGGCGCGACGGTGACGGCCGTGTAGCCGTCGTGGAGGTGGGAGTGGTCGTGCGCGTCGCCGCCCGGCGCGTGTCCCCCGTCCGGCGCGGCGGTCGACGCGGTGCGGGGCGCGGCGGGTTCCAGTCCCAGGAGCAGCCCGGCCGGCACGGCGGCACGCACCGCGGGTAGCACGGCCACGCGCGGGGCGTGGGCGCGGATCGTCGCGCGGAGCTCGCCGAACCGTTCACGGGTGACGAGGTCGCATTTGTTGACGACGACGAGGTCGGCCTCCGCCAGGTGCGCCGCCAGACGCGGGTGGCGCTCCATGGCGTCGTCGAGGCCCTCGGCGTCGACCACCTGGATCATCCCGGCGTGCCGCACGACGTCGCGCGGCACGTCGTGGACCATCCGCGACAGCACCGACGGCTCGGCGAGTCCGCTGGCCTCGATCACGGCCAGGTCCAGACCCATCCCGGGATCGGCCAGCCGACCCAGCGTCCCGGCCAGTTCGCTGGCGTCGACCTCACAGCACACGCAGCCGTTGGCGAGGGAGACCATCGAGTCGACGCGGCCGGCCACGGCGGTGGCGTCGACGTCGATCTCGCCGAAGTCGTTGACGATCGCCGCGATCCGCAGCCCGGGCGCGCCGGAGAGCAGGTGGTTGAGAAGGGTGGTCTTGCCCGCGCCCAGGTAGCCGGTCAGGACCAGTACCGGCAACGGCTCGCCGGGGGCGCGGCGGGCGTCCGTACGCCCGTCACCGCCCCCGGCGAGGTGACCGTGCGCGAGACGGTTGCTCAGCGCTTCCACTCGGGCTTCCGCTTCTCCGCGAACGCGGACATGCCCTCGGACTGGTCCTCGGTGGCGAACAGCGCGTAGAAGGCGTTCTGCTCGGCGAGCAGCCCCTCCTCGAGCGTGGTCTCGAAGGAGCGGTTGACCGCCTGCTTCGCGGCGATCGCGGTGGTCTTGCTCATGGAGGCGATCTTGTCCGCGACCTTGCGGGTCTCCTCCAGCAGGTCGGCGGCGGGCACAACGCGCGCGACCAGGCCGGATCGCTCGGCCTCGTCGGCGTCCATCTGTCGGCCGGTGAGGCACAGGTCCATGGCCTTGGCCTTGCCCACGGCGCGGGTCAGGCGCTGGGAGCCGCCCATGCCCGGGATCACGCCGAGGGTGATCTCCGGCTGGCCGAACTTGGCGTTGTCACCGGCGATGATCATGTCGCACATCATCGCCAGCTCGCAGCCGCCGCCCAGCGCGAAGCCGGAGACGGCGGCGATGATCGGGGTGCGCGCGGCGGTGAGGCGCTTCCAGTCACCGAAGAAGCGCTCGAGGTAGATGCCGGGGTAGGACTTGTCCTTCATCTCCTTGATGTCCGCGCCGGCCGCGAAGGCCTTCTCGGATCCGGTGATGATGATGCAGCCGACGTCGGGGTCCGAGTCCAGGCCCTCGACGGCCTCGACGACCTCCTTCTCCATGGCGCTGGACAGCGCGTTGAGCGCCTTGGGGCGGTTGAGGGTGATGGTCGCGACCCGGTCGGTCTGCTCGACCAGGATGTTCTCGAACTGCTTCTCGGTCACGGACATGCGCGTCTCCACTCTGTGTCTGCCTACGATTAGTTGGAAGTCCTTGTAAAAACTCCGGGTCCGATGCTAGCCGGTCAGCGCGCGAGCGGCCCGCCGTTCCACAGCCCCGACCGTACGGCCTCTCCGTGGTCGACGGTCGCCTCGCGCGCCTCGGGCACGAGCGGTGTGTACCGCACGAGCGATCCCCAGTCCCGGTCCCAGTCGTGCTCGAGGTAGGTGGGCACGGTCTCGCCCTCGAGCAGCAGCTCGATGAAGCCGAGCGGCCCTCCACCGTCCCACGACTGCCATGTGTTGGTGGAGCTCACCGCGAGACCGCGGTCGGGAAGGACGCGGTATTCGGGCAGCTCGTGGATGCCGGCGTACTCATCGAACGGCCGCAGGCACGGCACGTGGAACGCCACGGCCCAGTCGGGCAGGACCGGTCGGGTGTCCCCGACCAGCTCCTGCATCGTCACGAGCTCCGGCATGCGCGGCGGGGTGAATGCGATCCAGCGCGACGGGTCCGGGTCGAGGTCGCGCACGACCAGCCGGATCGCGGTGGTGTCGTCGGGCAGCGTATCCACGGGCACGCGCAGGTTGCGCCACGCCGGGGCCGGGCCGATGTCCAGGGGAAGGACGGAGCCGGCGATCTCGGTGCCACCGCCGGTCGCGTACTCGACGCGCAGGGCGTCCGGGGCGAAGGAGCCGGCCACGGCGATGGTGACGAGCGGGTTCTCGTCCGACCGCGCGGGCAGCGGATACCAGTCGGTGGTCGTCTCGGCGTTGAACTGCGCACCGGTCTGGTGGCTGCCCAGGACGGGCACGCGGGCGGGGTCGAGACCGAACGGCAGGACGGCGTGGCTGCCGTTGATGCCCTCTCCGGCGCGGACACCGCCCTCGGTGCCGGCGGTGGTCGACGTGGTGTCGGAGCTCTCGCCGGTGCCCGGGGTGTCGGTGTCGACGTCCTGCGTCGCCGTGAGGTCGGTGGGGATGCCGTCGGGCTCGAACCGGATCGCCTCGGCCCCGGCCTCGAGCTGGTCACGCGGCTCGCTCATGGGCGCGAGGAGGCCGGCGTTGGCGTCCGGCTCGGCGAGGACGGCGTCGGCGATGCCGCACGGCTTCCCGGACAGTGCGCGCAGGTTCTGGAGACCCACCGAGTAGGCGGGGTACTGGTTGCGGACGGCCGCGGCCATGGAGGCGACGATGATGACGACGACGAGGGCGGCCGCGAGCCCGAGCGGGGCCCGCGAGATCTCGCGGGCGAAGCGACGGAGGGGCCCGCGGTCGCGGTCGGGCCGCTGCGGCCCGGTCGGCGTGAGGAACGGCTCGCGGTAGTGCAGCACCAGCGCGGCGAGGAGAGCCAGCAGCATGAGGCCGACGAACACTGAGGACAGTGTGACCCCGGCGACGGACGGCTGTGCGCCGCCCCACGGGATGCCGTAGATGGAGATGTACCACCAGCCGTTGGTGGAGGTGAAGCTCAGCGCCAGGACGAAGAACACGGCGGCCAGGAACAGCATGCGGTTGCGTAGCGAGCGCGTCGCGGTGGGCAGGACCGCCATGGTCACGAGGGCGGCGAGCGCCGCACCGATGGTCGCGAACGCGCCGAAGTGGTGGGTCCACTTGGTGGGGTTGAGCGCCATGAACGCGATGGAGATCGCCGCCAGGCCCACGATGCGCCGGGCCGGCCCGATCGCCACGCCGGGGACGCGTCCCTTGCGGAACAGTATCGCCGCGCAGGTGATGAGCGAGAGGAACATGGCGAGCACCGCGAACCGCCGCGCGAGCGAGCCGTCCGGGGTGGGGTTCATGAGCCACTCGTAGCGCCACACCTCCTCGAACCAGCGGCCGGTAGGCCCGACGTCGCCGAGCAGAGCCGACGACTGGAGCGTGGTGACCAGCGGCTGGTCCAGGAAGATCAGGTGCAGTACCCCGAGCCCCGCGGCCAGCAGGGGTGCCACGGTCGGGACCCACCCGTCGCGCCGCGCCCGCCGGATGATGAGCAGCAGCAGCGGGCGCGAGGCGGCGATGATGACGGCGATGCAGAACGTGCCCGTCGGCGCCGCGGACAGGGTGAGCCCGCCGATGATGAATCCCGTCGCCGCCGGCAGCAGTCGGCCGGTCGCGAGGGCCCGTTCGAGCGAGACCCAGGTGGCCAGCACGCCGAAGGCGATGATCGGCTCGGGGCGCAGGCCGTTGTTGTAGGTGAGCCAGAACGCGAGGAAGACGGCGGCGGTGCTCCACCGGACGGCGGGCGCTCGACGAGCGGCGATGCCCAGGCGCGGGATGACCTCCCGCGAGAGCAGGATCCACGATCCGATGCCCAGAAGTAGGGCGGGCAGACGGAGCCAGATGCTGCCCAACGACACCGCGCTCATCGCGGTGTAGAGGTAGTACGGCATCCCGAACGGGGCGTAGGGGGCACCGTAGTAGCGGAAGACCTCGGGCATGTAGCCGCTGGAGACCGCCGCGCGCGCCTCGGTGAGGATGTAGCCGTCGTCGGCCGTGTTGGCGCCGATGACGTGCCACACGAGCAGGGTGCCCACGACGAGCACGTCCAGCGGTCGAGGCTTCCACCAGCCCGGCGGGAGGATCCGGCGGGCCAGCCGTCCGTCACGCAGGTCGAGCCGGTGTAGGGCGACCAGCGCGACGATGATGGCGAGGATGCCCACGACGATCGCGATCTGCTTGAGCGCCGTCGCCTGCGTGGTGTAGCGGGAGTCGACCGTGATGTCGACGGACATGCCCTCCGGGGCCGCGCCTTCCAGATCGGTGAAGACGCCCACCACCTGGGGTCGCAGGTCGCGGTCGATGCGGCCACCGACGCCCTGCCCGTCGACGGAGAGTCCGGTGAACTCGGCACCGATCGAACCGGAGTCGGCGATGACGTGGATGCTCGAGCAGCCGCCGGGCGCGGCGACCGCCTCGGTCGGAGCGGAGGCGATGAGGACGTTGCGGCTGCGCACCTCGACGTTCGGGCCGGCCACGGACACCATGAGGCCGCGCGCGCCGGCGTCCTCCCCCGCCTCGCGCGGCGCGGTGGAGACGAGGACGCCGTCCTCGCGGCCCTGCTCGCGCAGCTCGGTCACCGCCGAACACGGGAGTCCCACTTCGATGTCGAGCGGGTAGTACGCCACCAGGGGCGCGGTGACCGGGTCGAGGGTGCCGCCCTCGGGCCAGCTGATACTCGTCGTGGTCTGCGTGACGGGGAGCAGCGGCACGACGATCGCGAGCAGGATGCCGATCAGTCCACTGACAGCGGCGATGATCCCCCACCGAGGTCCCGACTGGGTTCTCTCCGGCACGACAGGGACCTCGCTGGCAGTCGATGGCATGGCGTCCACGCTATAACGAGGGGTCGACGATCCCCGAAACGACGAACGCGCCGGAGGGATAACCCTCCGGCGCGTCATGTCCGTGGTGGCCAGAGTCGGGATCGAACCGACGACCTTCCGCTTTTCAGGCGGACGCTCGTACCAACTGAGCTACCTGGCCATAAGACCACCGGCGCACCCGGTGAAACCGAATGCGCCGGTTGCCTCTGGCGACCCTGACGGGACTTGAACCCGCGACCTCCGCCGTGACAGGGCGGCGCGCTAACCAACTGCGCCACAGGGCCGTGCTCTCCGCACGAGAAAGAACATTAGTGGACGCCGCCGTCGATGCGCAAATCGGGCCCCGGTCCCCCGGTCGTGCGCTGGTCAGCGCCGCGTTCGAAACGGGGCGCCCCCGTTCCCGAGGGGGGCGCGGTGGCGCCATCGTCGCGAGGCACTGAACGCACGAGGTCCCGGCCACCTGCTCGGTGACCGGGACCTCGACTGTGTACCCCCTACGGGATTCGAACCCGCGCTGCCGGCGTGAAAGGCCGGTGTCCTAGGCCGCTAAACGAAGGGGGCCTACGCCACGTCCGGGATCGCCGGTCCGCAGCGCGCTCCAGTGTAGGGCACCGCCCGCCGGGCGGATAAACCAACCGGGAGGCGGGGCGGTATCGTGGCCGTCGCCCCTATAGCTCAGTTGGTAGAGCTACGGACTTTTAATCCGCAGGTCGTCGGTTCGAGCCCGACTGGGGGCACCACCGCGGTCGCCTGGTCGGCTGCTCGTCACCGATTTTGGACGCGTACGCCGACCACTGGGACACTTGATCCATGTCCGCCCCCACCGCCACCGCCTCCCCCGCGCTGCGCATCGGCCCGCTCGAGCTCGCGTCGCCCGTCGTCCTCGCGCCGATGGCCGGGGTCACCAACGTCGCCTTCCGCACCCTGTGCCGCGAGATCGAGCGGGAGCAGCAGGGATCGGTGTCGGGACTGTACGTGTGCGAGATGGTCACCGCCCGTACGCTGGTCGAGCGGCAGCCCGCGACCTTGCACATGGCGACGTTCGCGTCCGACGAGTCGCCCCGCAGTCTGCAGCTGTACACGGTCGACGCGGAGTACACGTACGCGGCGGCCAGGATGATCGTCGACGAGAACCTCGCCGACCACATCGACATCAACTTCGGATGCCCGGTCCCCAAGGTCACCCGGCGCGGCGGCGGATCCGCGATCCCCTACAAGCGCCGCCTGTTCCGGTCGATCGTGGCGGCGGCGGTGAGGGCCACCGAGGGCACCGAGATCCCCGTGACGGTCAAGATGCGCGTCGGGATCGACGACGAGCACCACACTCACCTCGACGCCGGTCGGATCGCCGTGGAGGAGGGCGCCAAGGCGGTGGCGCTCCATGCGCGGACCGCAGCCCAGCGGTATTCGGGGGAGGCGGACTGGTCGCAGATCTCGCGACTGGTCGAGCACGTCGGCGCGGTATCGGACGTGCCGGTTCTCGGTAACGGCGACATCTTCTCCGCCGAGGACGCGGTGCGGATGCGCGAGCAGACCGGGTGCGCGGGCGTGGTGATCGGCCGCGGTTGTCTCGGCCGTCCGTGGCTGTTCTCCGAGCTGGCCGCCCGCCTCGCGGGCCGCGAGGCGCCGACCCCGCCCACTCTCGGAGAGGTCGCCCGGATCATGTACCGCCACGGCGAACTCCTCGCCGAGCACCACGGCGAGGACAAGGGCATGCGGGACATCCGCAAGCACGTCGCCTGGTACCTGCGCGGGTTCCCCGCCGGGTCGGAGAAGCGGGTGGCCCTGTCCGCCGTCCGCACCCTGAACGATCTCGCCGCGATGCTGGCCGACCTGCCGACTGACGAGCCGTTCCCCGCGGACGGCTACGGACCGCGTGGGCGGCAGGGCTCGCCGTCGAAGGTCCTGCTGCCCGAAGGGTGGCTGGACGACCCCGAGGACGACGCGGTGGCGCTCGCCGGCGCGGACGCCGAGAACTCCGGGGGCTGACCCCCGGGGTGACCCCGAGTTCACCGGGCGTTCACCGTGAGCGGAGATCACCGCGCTGACATGGGCGTATGCTGGCGGTATGCGTCTTGTCTACTCCGAAGAACTCGCGGATCTGGCCACCTCCATGGCCCGGATGTGCTCCCTCGCGACCGATGACATGGAGTTGGCCACCCACGCTCTGCTCCAGGTCGACCTCGTCGCCGCGGAGAAGGTCCTACAGTCGTCGTCGGAGATGTCGCGGCTGGCGACCGAGAACGAGGAGCGCGGTTTCGCGCTGCTCGCCCTCCAGGCCCCGGTAGCGCGTGACCTCCGCCAGGTGGTCACGTCGATACAGCTGGTGCAGGACCTGGTCCGGATGGGCACCCTGGCGGGCCACGTCGCCAAGATCGTCCGCCGGCGCCATCCCGAGCCGGTTCTGCCAGAGCCGGTCAACGGCTACCTAGCGGAGATGGGCCGCGTGGCCGTCGCCCTCGGCCGCTCGGCCACCGAGGTGCTGCTCAACCGGGACCCCGAGCAGGCCGCGACCCTGGCACAGCAGGACGATGCGGTCGACGACCTGCGTCGCCACCTGTTCACCCTGCTCACCGTTCGCGAGTGGAAGTGGGGCGTGGCCTGCGCGGTCGACGTGACCCTGCTGGGCCGGTACTACGAGCGGTTCGCCGACCACGCGGTCGAGGTCGCGCAGCGCGTGATCTTCCTGGCGACCGGCGAGTACGCCACCACCCCCGAGAGCGATCCCGAGGAGCCGTCGCCGTCGAGCGAGGAGCTGGTTCGCCGCTTCAACGAGAC
Source organism: Dietzia sp. oral taxon 368 (assembly GCF_002999155.1). NCBI lineage: Bacteria > Bacillati > Actinomycetota > Actinomycetes > Mycobacteriales > Dietziaceae > Dietzia > Dietzia sp. oral taxon 368. The sequence continues at coordinate 2,092,737 of NZ_CP027238.1, read as the reverse complement.
GGACCGTGCCTTCAAACAGCGGATGGCGCAGCACGAACCGGATGAGGACGAAGGGTCACCACAGGGGTCCTGACCAGCGGGTGGCGCGCCAAACGCGGCACGCACGATGAAGACCGCCCCGTCCCGGGGTTCCGATCCCGGGGCGGGGCGGTCTCGTGTGTGGCGGGATCCGGCTCGTGCCGCGAGGCGATCCGGGTCGTGGTCGGCTCAGCCGAAGCGGCCCGAGACGTAATCCTCGGTCTGCTTGTTCTCGGGGTTGGAGAAGATGCGCTCGGTGGAGTTGACCTCCACGAGCTGCCCGGGCATTCCGGTGGCCTCGAGGGAGAAGAACGCCGTCTGGTCGGACACACGGGCGGCCTGCTGCATGTTGTGCGTGACGATCACGATGGTGAAGTCGTTCTTGAGCTCGGCGATGAGATCCTCCACCGCCAGGGTCGAGATAGGGTCGAGAGCCGAACAGGGCTCGTCCATGAGCAGTACCTGGGGCTCGATGGCGATCGCGCGGGCGATGCACAGACGCTGCTGCTGACCGCCGGACAGGCCACCGCCCGGCTTGTCGAGACGATCCTTGACCTCGTTCCACAGGTTGGCACCGCGCAGCGACTTCTCGGCGACCTCGTCGAGGGTCTTCTTGTTCTTCACGCCCTGCAGACGCAGACCCGCGACGACGTTCTCCTTGATCGACATCGTGGGGAACGGGTTCGGGCGCTGAAAGACCATCCCGATAGTGCGGCGGACGGCGACCGGGTCGATCTTCTTGTCGTAGATGTCGACTCCGTCGAGCTTGATGGAGCCCTTCACCGAAGCACCGGGGATCTCCTCGTGCATCCGGTTGAGCGAACGCAGCACCGTGGACTTGCCGCAGCCGGAGGGGCCGATGAACGCCGTCACGGAGCGGGGCGGAACATGGAGGTTCACGTCCTTCACGGCGTGGAAGTCGCCGTAGAAGATGTCGACGCTCTCGAGGTCGAGTCGCTTGGCCATATCGGGTCCTTACTTGGTCTTGGGCGCGAGCGCCTTGGCGGCGAACGTGGCGAGCACGTTCGCCAGCCCGATGATGATGATGAGCGTCAGGGCAGCACCCCAGATGCGGTACTGGCCGGCCTCGTTGGGGTTCGAGAGCTGGTTGTAGATCAGCAGCGGCAGCGAGGCCATGTTGCCCTCGAACACGTCGTAGTTGTAGCGGGCCGTGTAGCCCACGAGGATGAGCACCGGCGCCGTCTCGCCCATCACGCGGGCCAGCGCGAGGAAGATGCCCGAGATCATGCCCGACAGCGCGGTCGGGACCACGACGCTGACGATGGTCTTCCACTTGGGCACGCCCAGCGCGTAGGAGGCCTCCCGGAGTTCATCGGGGACCAGCTTGAGCATCTCCTCGGTCGACCGCACGATGAGCGGCAGCATGAGCAGCACCAGCGCCAGAGCCACGGCGAAGGCGCTGAGGTTGAACTTCAGCACCGAGATCCAGACGCCGAAGATGAAGATGGCAGCCACCACGGACGGGACGCCGGCGAGGACGTCCACCATGAACGTCGTGGGCCTGGCGAGCCTGGAGTCGGGGTACTCGACGAGCATGATGCCCGCGGCGACGCCCAGAGGTATCGAGATGACGGCCGCGATCAGCGCCTGTACGAGGCTGCCGTAGATCGCGTGACCGACCCCGCCCGCCATCGAGGACGGCGCGACGAGATTGAACGAGTTGGTCCACCAGTTCACGTTGATGATCGCGGGGAAACCCGAGACGATCACCTTGAACAGCAGGGCGACCAGGGGGATGACGGCCAGCACGAAGCAGACCGTGAACACCACGGTCGCCGCCTTGTCCTTGATCTTCCGGCCACCGGAGATCGGAAGGAATGTGTCGGCCGGCTTGGCCGGTTTGGCGAGGTCGGGGGTTGCCTGGGACATCAGCCGTTGACCTTTCCACCGGACACCGAGCGCGCGATGAGGTTGACGATGAAGGTGAGGATGAAGAGCACGAGGCCGGCCGCGATGTACGCACCGGTCGGCAGCGGGTGGTTGAACTCGGCGCTACCGGACGCGATCTTGGAGGCGAAGGTGAACCCGCCGTCAAACAGCGACAGTGTGCTGGGCGAACTCGCCGCGCGGAGGATGATCAGGACCGCCACCGTCTCTCCGAGCGCGCGACCGAGGGCGAGCATGGAGCCGGCGATCATCCCCGACTTGGCGTAGGGGAAGCAGGTCATCCGGATCTTCTCCCACTTGGTGGCGCCCAGCGCGAGCGCCGCCTCCTGGTGCAGAGAAGGCGTCTGGCGAATGGTCTCGCGGGACATCGAGGTGATGATCGGCAGGATCATGATCGCCAGGACGACGCCGGCGGTGAAGATGGTGCCGCCGCCGGCGATCGTGACGTTGCCGTCGCCGAACAGGAAGAACCAGTTGAGGTTCTCGTTGAGCCACGTGGCGAACGGGACCATCCACGGCCCCAGGACGAGCAGACCCCACATGCCGTAGATGATCGACGGCACGGCGGCCAGCAGGTCGATGAGGGCCGACAGCGTCCGTGAGAGCCGGGGCGGCGCGTACTGCACCAGGAACGTGGCGATCCCGATGGAGACGGGCACCGCCAGCACCAGGGCGAAGACGGAGCTCAGCACCGTGACCTTGAGCAGGTCGAGGATGCCGAACGACATGTTCTCCGGGTCCGTGGTGTTCCACACGGACGACGTGAAGAAGTTGACGTTGTTCTGCATGAGCGACGGCGTCGCCTGCATGACCAGAACGATCCCGATGAGGGCGATGAGCGCGACGATGACCGCGCCCGCGAAAACGGTGAGCCCGCGGAAGATCGCGTCGATCCTCTGGGACGACCCGGCGTCGCGCAGGCCGCTCCCGCCGCCCGTGTCCGCGTCCGACGCCGGGGCGGTGCCGTCGGCGGGCCCGCCGGACGAGGAGTTCTTGCCGGCGTCACGGTCGACGGATTCGTGAACTGTCATGAGACCTTCAGTCGCTCAGGTGGGAAAGGGGTCGGTCACCGCGCCCGACCGTACAGGGGTGGACGCGGTGACCGGAAATATCAGGAGATCTCGGAGATCGCCGTCACCAGCTTCTCGCGGAACTCGTCGGGCACCGGGATGTAGCCCTCGGGCTCGAGCTGACCCTGGACGTCCTCGGACACCGCGATGTTGAGGAAGGACTTGACGGCCTCGGCGGTCTCGGGATCGCCGTAGGTCGAGCAGACGATCTCGTAGGTCGGCATGATGATCGGGTAGGCGCCCGCGGCCTCGGGGACGTAGAACGACGAGGTGTCGATGACCAGGTCGTTGGAGCCCTCGTTCTTCAGGGTGGCCGAGTCGATCGTGGTGCCGGCGGTCTCGGCGTTGAGCTCGACGCCCTCGGAGTCGGCCGGGGTGATGACCTTGACCATGCCGAGGTCCTGGCTCTTGGCGTAGGACCACTCGGTGTAGGTGATGGTGCCCGGGGTCTGCGCGACGGCGGCGGAGACGCCCTCGTTGCCCTTGGCGCCCTCGCCCGTGCCGCCGTTGAACGTCTTGCCGGCGCCCTCGGTCCACACCTCGGGCGCGGCCGCCTCGAGGTACTTCTGGAAGTTGTCGGTGGTGCCCGACTCGTCCGAGCGGAAGATCACGGTGATGTCCTGGTCGGGCAGCTCGACGCCCTGGTTCTCCTCGGCGATGGCCGGGTCGTTCCAGTTGGTGATCTCGCCCTTGAAGATCTTGGCGAGCGTGTCGGCCGACAGCGCGACCTCGACGCCGTCCAGGTTGTAGGCGATCGCGATCGGGCCGAAGACAGCCGGCAGGTTCCACGCCGGGCCCTCGCACCGCTGCTCGGCCTGCGTGTACTCCTCGTCCTTGAGGGGGGAGTCCGAGCCGCCGAAGTCGGTCTGGCCGCCGATGAACTCCTTGACGCCGGCGCCGGAGCCGTTCGAGTTGTAGTCGAGGGTGTGGCCCTCGCAGCTCATGGCGTAGGAGTTGGCGAAGACGGTCATCGCGTTGTTCTGCGACGAGGCGCCGGAGGCCTTGAGTGCGGCCTTGCCGCCGCACTCCGCGTCGGCGACCTGCTGAGCGGCCTGATCGCCGGAACCGGCATTGTTATCCGAGCAGGCGGCGAGGCCGACCGTCGTGAGGGCAGCGAGGCCGAGCAGAGCACCGGTGCGCTTGAGGTCCACAAAATCTCCTAGGTTCATCCGGCGGGATGCCCCACCGGTTCACGTTCTTGGCGATCTGGTCGCGGGGCCGGACCGCACACACCGGCCCGACGGGGAGAGAACCTAAAGCTCGGACGTGAACAGCCCCGAGGAAGTAGGTGAACCCGAGATGAACTCCCTGTTCGCGCGTAGTTCACCCTGCCCGCGGAGCCCGCCCGGCGAGGCCCCCACCTGGGGTGACACTGAGAACGGGCACCCCCGCCATCCCGGTCATCACCGCGAGGCGTACGTCACATCGCGGTGCTCGACCGTGAATCCGAGACGCTCGTAGGTACTGATCGCCGGGGAGTTGTCACCCTCGACGTAGAGCACCACCGACTCCGCGCCGACGGTGTCCTCGAGGTGCGCGACGCCGAGGGCGGTGAGTAGCCCGCCGAGACCGCGCCCCTGCTCCGCCGGGTCCACCGCGACGACGTAGACCTCGCCCTCCACCGGCTCCCCCGGCTCCGCGACGGTCTTGGTCCAGTGGAACCCGGCCAAGCGCGACCGCGGCCCCGTGACGTCGACGGCCAGGAACACGCCGGCAGGATCGACCCAGTCCACGGCCAGCCGCTCGTCGAGCTGATCACGACTCCAGCCGCCCTGCTCCGGGTGCCACGAGAACGCGGCGTTGTTGACGCGCAGGAACTCCGCCCGTGCGTCCAGGCCCGGCCAGCGCTGCCCGCCCTCGGAGGCGGCGTCGGCGAGCGTGCCGGTCTCGATCCCCTCGGCCGGGCGCTGGTCCGGCAGCGCCGGGACGTCGGCGGCGCGCCTGCGCATCATCAGCAGTTCGCGCGTGCGCGCGAGGCCCATGCCGTCTGCGAGACCCCGCGCGGCCGGCAGATCCCCGTGGGCCCACACGGCGACATCCGGTTCCGCCTCCAGCACCGCGCGCACGAGAGCGGTGCCCAGTCCCCGCCGGCGGTGTCCGGGGTGGACCACCAGCTCGGCGGACGACCCGGGTCCGCTGCCCGTCAGCTGCGCATACCCGGCCGGCCCGTCCGTGCCGGGAGCGCTCGCGAGAAAGTGACGGACCCGGGCGGACGGCGCCCGCAGCGCCCGTAGCGGCTGCTCCCCCAGCGGGGCCACCCCGTCCAGCGTCTCGGCCTCCGCGGCCATCGCCTCCACCCGGTCGGCGGTGGCGGCGTCCATGGATCGTTCATCGACCGTCATGCGTCCCCTCCCTCCTCGCGGCGGTCCGTCGGTCTGACCGCCTTGTACCCGACGTTACGGACCGTGCCGATGAGGGACTCGTGATCCGGGCCCAGCTTGGCGCGCAGGCGCCGGACGTGCACGTCGACCGTGCGCGTGCCGCCGAAGAAGTCGTACCCCCACACCTCCTGCAGGAGCTGTGCGCGGGAGAACACGCGCCCGGGGTGCTGGCAGAGGTGCTTGAGGAGCTCGAACTCCTTGTAGGTCAGATCCAGGGGCCGTCCCTTGACGCGGGCCACGTAGGTCTCCTCGTCGATCACCAGATCGCCGACCGTGAGGAGGCCGCCGTCCGCCTCGCCCTGGGTGGAGCGTCGCGCGGCCGCCAACCGGAACCGGGCGTCCACCTCGGCCGGACCCGTCGTGGGCAGGAGGATGTCGTCCAACCCCCAGTCACCGCTGACGGCGATCAGACCGCCCTCCGACACCACCGCGATGACGGCGATGTCCGCGCCACCCGCCAGGAGCCTGCACAACGCCCGGGACGCCGCCAGATCGCTCCGCGCGTCGACCAGTGCCAGTGCCGCCCCGGACAGCTCACCCACCGACGAGGCGAGAGGGGGGAGCACCCGGACCGAGTGCGGGAGCAGAGGCAGGGCCGGGATGACCGCCTCCGGGTCTGCTTCAGCGGCGAGGAGCACTACGTCCATGTCGCTTCCTCTCCATCCGGGGCCGAAAGGAATACTAGCGACCCCTACCCCCGGAACAGGGAGTCGAGTACACCTGAATCCCATGAGGATCCCCCGACCCGCTCTCGTCGCGGTCGCCGCGGTGCCCGTGGTGGCCTGTGGTGCGTTCGCCGCCGAGGCCGTCTACGCCTCCCGGATCGAGGCGGACCTGTCGACCCGGATCGCCGCCCCCGGGGAGGTCGGGGTGCCGTCGGTGAAGATCGGGGGCGCGCCCGGGTCACGGTGGGTCGCGCCCGACACCCTCGCCTCGGCCGCCATCCGGATCGAAGGCGTCGAACGGCCCGGTCTCGGCCCCGTGGCGGTCGAGGCCGCGGCCACCGATGTCCGCGTCCCCGGCGACCCGGGCGCACCGCCCACCGCCCCGGAGGCGACGATCTCGGTTCAGATCACCGGAGACTCGCTCGGGCCCGCCCTCGGGATGCGGGACGTGCTGGTCGGCGCGGCCGACGACCCGAGCCTGGCCGGCGGGACCGAACACCGGGCCCGCGTCACCGGGACCATCGAGGGGACCGACACCCGTGTCTCCGCGTTCGTCGACCTCGTCGTCGACGCCCGAGGCGCGCACCTCGTCCCCGTCGCACCCGCGACGGGACCGGCGGGGTTCCCCGACGGCGACGGCGAGCTCGCGCTCCGCCGCACCGCACTGACCCTCGAGCCCGACGTCCTCCCCCTGGGCGCGACGGTCGAGGAGCTCACGGTCACCGGCGGCACCATCACCGCCGCCGGCGCCGCCGCACGCGGCGGAGCGCCGCTCGACGGCCTCGCGCGCCCCGGACACTAGACTCGCCCACATGAGTCGCGACGACGTACTGGTCAGCACCCGCTGGGCCGCCTCGCGCCTGGCCGACGACTCGGTGGTCTTCCTCGAGGTCGACGAGGACGTGACGGCCTATCACGCCGACGGCCACATCCCGGGGGCCGTCCCACTCAACTGGCGGACCGAGTTGCAGCAGCAGTACACACGCGACCTGGTCGACCGCGAACGGTTCGGTGAACTCATGTCCGAGCGGGGCATCAGTCGCGACCACACGGTCGTCGTCTACGGCGGCAACCACAACTGGTTCGCCGCCTACGCGTACTGGTACCTGCGCCTCTACGGGCACCGCGACGTCCGACTCCTCGACGGTGGTCGCATGCTGTGGGAACGCGAGGGACGCCCCCTCGAGACCGAGACGCCCCGGCGCCCGGTCACCGACTACGTGGCCGACCCGCAGGACCTGTCGATCCGCGCCTTCCGCGACGACGTCCTCGCCGGGCTGGGCCGCGACGGCTTCGTGGACGTGCGCTCGGTGGACGAGTACACCGGTCGCCTCGCCGCTCCCGCCGGGCTGCCGCAGGAGGGAGGACGCCAGCGCGGCCACATCCCGGGCGCGGTCAGCATCCCGTGGAACCGCGCCGTCACCCGCGACGGCACCTTCCGCTCCGACGCGGAACTGCGCGAGATCTACTCGGACTTGATCACCGACCCCGATCGGCGCATCGTGGCCTACTGCAGGATCGGCGAGCGGTCGAGCCACACCTGGTTCGTCCTCCACGAGCTCCTCGACCAGCCCGACGTCGTCAACTACGACGGCAGCTGGGTCGAGTACGGCTCCCTCATCGGGGTCCCGGTCGAGCGGTGAGGCGTCGCGCCCCGCGCGGGCGTGAGGCTGACTAGTCTCGATCTTATGTCTCTGCTGTCCCGTGCGCTCGGCATGGCCGGGCGGGCGTCCGTCGTCGCCGTCGGCGCCTCCATCGCCTCCGCGGTCCTCGTGGGTATCGATCAGCGTCGGGGGGCGGCCCCGGAGGTACCCGATCACCCCGGCCCCTACTCCCCCGAGGAGCGCGAGGCGGCGGTGCGGATGTACCTCACCGCCCTCACCGCGCCGGCCGCGGCGTTCCGCGTCCCGTTCGCGCGTGACTGCGTGCGGCGCGAGAACGGGCTCAGGACCGGCTTCAACGCGGCCCAGCTCCAGTGGGACCTCCACCTGCACCTGCAGTACTCGGTGATCCGTGAGGTGCGCGACATCGTGCTCACCGTGGACCCCCCGGGCCGGGAGGGCGTCGTGCACGCGGAGTTCACGCTCGCGACCGTTCTGGGCGTGAAGGCCAGGGTCTCCGAGGACTTCGTCGTGCCGCCCGAGGACTGCCTCATCCACTCGATCGACGCCCGCATCGCAGTGGGCTGAACGCCTCGGGGTTAGGATTGGGCCATGGTGCTCTTCTTCGAGATCCTCCTGGTCCTGTGCACGCTGGCCATCCTGTGGGCCACCTGCTACATCGTCTACCGCACGGTCACCGACGAGTCGTGACGGAAAACGGCCAGCCGAACGCCGGAGACCCCACGCCGCCCACCCCTGACGGGGTAGGGGGCGATTCGGTGGTGCGCGGGTCCGGGAACGCTGCCGTCAACGCCGCCGCGCAGCGCTCCGAGGAGACCGCCCGACGCAACATCCCCGCGTTCTCCGAACTCCCTGTCCCCGAGGACACCGCCAACCTGCGCTTCGGGCCAGATCTCCACCCCGGCCTGCTAGCCCTACTTCCCCTCGTGGGTGTCTGGGAGGGTGAGGGCGAGGCGGACACCGAGGACCGCGGTCAGCACCGGTTCGGCCAGCAGGTGGTGGTCTCGCACGACGGCGAGAACTACCTGAGCTGGACCTCCCGCTCGTGGACCTACGATTCCGGAGGCGCCGTGGACGACACGGCCTACCGCGAGACCGGGTTCTGGAGGATCTCGGCGGACGACCAGCTCGAGTTCCTCGTGGCCCACGCCTCGGGGATCATCGAGATGTACTACGGCACCCCCATCACCCAGTCGGCATGGGAAATGGCCACCGACGTGGTCCTCGCCTCACCCACCGGCCCCAAGCGGGGCGGTGCCAAGAGGATCTACGGGATCGTCGAGGGCGGCGACCTCGGCTGGGTCGAGGAACGGGTCCACCCGGAGAAGGGACTGGTCCCTCACATGTCCGCGCGCCTGCGCCGCGTCGCGGGCTGACCCGGACGGGCCCGCACCGCGCAACCGACCCCGCCCCGCGTAGCCGATCGGCCCCGCCGCCGGCTCCGCTCCCGCCCACCCGACTCCGGTCGGGTGGGCGGTTCTCATGCGCGTCCGACCGCGCGATCGACCATCCCGGCGACGTCGATCCCGGGATCCCCTCCCGGCAGCGTCGTGTCGTCGATCCGGCGGACCCGGGCGTACAGCGTCACCGAGGACAGCAGCCACATCGCGTCGGCCGACACGAGGTCGGTGAGCAGGAGACGCTCACGCCGCACGGGCACACCGTCGCGTGCCGCGACCTCCGCCATCGCGGCCAGGGTCGTGCCCTCCAGGATCCCGACCTCCGCCGGTGGGCTCAGCAATTCACCGTCGCGGGAGATCACCACCGTCGAGCGCGGCCCCTCGAGAACCTCACCGTCCGAGGAGAGGTAGACCACGTCATCGAACCCGCCCGCCGCGGCGTGCCGGAGGGCCGCCATGTTGGTGGCGTACGACAGGGTCTTGGAGCCGATCAGCAGCCACGGCGCGGATCCGGCGACGTCGGAGGCGTACCCCCGACCGAGGGCCGTCACGGCGATCCCCTCCGCTCGCGCCCGGAGTGCGGACCCGCTGACGGGCGCGACGGTGATGTACGCCGTCTCCTGCCCGCCCCGCTCGGGTCCACGGGTCAGCACCAGGCGCAGCATGGCCTCGGTCCGGGGGCCCCACTCGCGCGCGGCCAGGTCCATTCCGGCCCGCCACGCGGACTCCGAGGGACCCGTGAGCCCCAACGCGGCCGCCGACCTCGCCAGACGCGCGAGATGCCGCTCGGGTTTGGCCGGGCGGCCATCCACCACCAGGAGGGTCTCGAAGCACCCGTCCCCCCGGACGGCGGCGAGGTCGTCCGCCAGCAGCAACGGCTCGGACGCCGGGTGGACCCGTGGCCGTGACCCCTCCGGCCCACCGGAGACCAGGACGACGACCCTGGCGTCATCGGGTCGATCGATCGCCGTTCCTGCTGGAGTACCCATGAAGCCCACACTACGACCTGGTACGTACACTCGCGATCGTGACCGATCCAGCTGTGCCCGACCGGACCGACAGCCGCTACCGCAGCCCGATCCTGGCCCGCCCCGGGGCGGTGGACGCGAGCGACGACTCCGCCGACGCGGGGGTCCCCCACCACTACGGCGACCCCTTCGGCGAGCAGCGGGCCGCCGACTCAGGGTTCGTGATCGTCGACCGCTCCCATCGCGATGTCCTGACCATCGGCGGCGGCGAGCGACTGACCTGGCTGGAGGGGTTCGTCTCCCAGCACGTCGCCGAGATCGGCGACGGCGGCGGCGGCGAGACCCTGGTCCTGGACGCCAATGGGCGGATCGAGCACCACGCCGTGCTCGCCGACGTGGACGCCACGGTGGTCGTGGACACCGAACCCGGCCGGGGCGAGCCGCTGCTGCAGTTCCTCACCAAGATGGTCTTCTGGGCCGACGCGGCCCCCGCGTCCGCCGACCTCGCGGTCCTCACCCTCGCCGGGGCAGGCCTGCCCGCGATCCTCACCTCGCCCGGCGGCGCCGAGGTGGAGCTCCCGACCGGGGACTACGCGAGTGTTGCGCTGCCGGGTGGCGGGATCGCCCGTCGGATGCCGTGGCCCCAGGCGGGCTCGGTCGACCTGGTGGTCCCCCGCCCGGCGCTGACGGCGTGGTTCACCGCCGCAGTCGACGCGGGGGCGCGACCCGCGGGCTCCTGGGCGTTCGAGGCGCTGCGTGCGGCCGCGACGACCCCGCCTAGGGGTCGCCTGGGCGTGGACACCGACGAGAAGACGATCCCCCACGAGATCCCCACATGGATCGGCGACGTGACCCATCGGGGCGCGGTGCACCTCGACAAGGGCTGCTACCGGGGCCAGGAGACGGTGTCCCGGGTCCACAACCTCGGGCGCTCCCCCCGCGTCCTCGTGCGGTTGCAGCTGGACGGGTCGAGCGGCGACGAGCTGCCCGCGGTCGGCGCCGAGGTCCGCGCCGGCGGCCGCCCGGTCGGCCGCGTGGGCACGGTCGTCCAGCACCACGAGGACGGGCCGGTCGCCCTCGCCCTGCTCAAGCGCGCGGTCCCCATGGACTCGGCCCTCGAGATCGGCGGAGTGGACGCCGCCGTCGACCCCGACACCGCCCCGCAGGACAGCGGCCCGCAGGCCGGCCGCGAGGCGATCCGACGGCTCCGCGGCCAGGCCTGACGGCCCGAGTGGCCCCGGCGTGGCGGCCGCTCCCACCCCCGTGTGTGGCCGACCCGCGGGCCGCTCCGCGACACCCGGGCGGACATTCCGCGCCGGGCACGCTATCCTGTGGTCAGGCAGATACTCACACTTGCAATGGGCACCCCCGAGGTGGCCCAGCACCGTTTCCGAGGGGGTCAGGTCAATGGGCCGAGGCCGCGCGAAGGCGAAGCAGACCAAGGTCGCTCGCGAACTCAAGTACAACACTCCGCAGACGGACCTAGAACGTCTTCAGCAGGAGTTGTCGGGTGGGGGGTCGTCCATGCGGCTCAGCACCGACGAGGACGACGACCCCTACGGGTCGTGGTCCGACGGCGACACCAGGTACTGACCACTCCCGCTCCCGCCAGACCTCTCGTGGGCCGGGCATCCCCCTACGGATGCCCGGCCCACGTACGTGGCGCGGGCGGGGGTAAACCGAGAACCACAGCGACCCGGCCGGAACTGCCCCGGCCGGGTCGCTGTCGTCGTGCAGCCCGCGTGGGGCGGTCAGAACCGCGCGTGTGAGCCCTCGAGCACCACGCGGGGCGCGTCGGCGTCCTCGCCGGCCTTCTCCACGTGGCCGATCACCCAGTTCTCCACGTGGCGGGCGGTGAGGACGGCCTGGGCCCGGTCCACGTCCTCCTCGGGCAGAACTGCGACCATGCCCACGCCCATGTTGAACGTGCGCTCCATCTCCGCCTGCTCGACGCGGCCGTGGTGCGCGATCGTGCCGAACACGGCGGGCACGGGCCACCGACCGCGGTCGAGCCGTGCGACCAGACCGCGCGGCATCACGCGGGCCAGGTTCTCGGCCAGGCCACCGCCGGTGACGTGGCTGAACACGCGGACGTCGGTCTCGGCGATGAGGCTCAGGCAGTCGAGAGCGTAGATCCGCGTCGGCTCGAGCAGCTCCTCGCCCAGCGTGCGGCCGAACTCCTCGACGTGCCCCTCGAGGGGCAGCCGCGCGAGGTCGAGCAGTACGTGCCGGGCCAGGGAGTACCCGTTGGAATGCAGCCCCGAGGAGGCCATTCCGACGATGACGTCGCCCGGCCGGACGTTCTCGGCCTGGAGGATCTCGTCGGCCTCCACGATCCCCACGCCGGTGGCGGAGATGTCGTACTCGCCCGGCGCCATGAGGCCCGGGTGCTCGGCGGTCTCGCCGCCCAGCAGCGCACAGCCGGCGCGGACGCATCCCTCGGCGATGCCCTCGACGATGTCGGCGACGTGCTCGGGGACGACCTTGCCGATCGCGATGTAGTCCTGAAGGAAGAGCGGCTCGGCGCCGCACACCACGAGGTCATCGACCACCATGGCGACCAGGTCGATCCCGACCGTGTTGTGCACGTCCATCGCCTGGGCGACCGCGATCTTGGTGCCGACACCGTCCGTGGACGAGGCGAGCAGCGGCTGGCGGTAGGTGTTCTTCAGTGAGAACAGCCCGGCGAAGCCACCGAGGCCCCCCATCACCTCCGGCCGGGTCGCCCGCTTGGCGTGCGGCGCGAACAGCTCTACCGCGCGCTCACCCGCGTCGATGTCGACGCCGGCGGCGGCGTACGAGGCGCCGGTCGGGGGGTGTGGGTTCTCGGTCATGTGGTGTCTCTCCTCGTCGGCGCCGCTCTCGGGCGCCCGGTGGGGGTCGGCGGTCGACGCCGGTGTCAGAGCCTGTGGACGGCGTCCGCGATCTCGCTGCTGTCCGGGGCCTCGGCGATCTCCAGCTCGCCGACCTCGGCGGCGAGCGCACGCACGGCCGCGCTCATGGCCGAGTCGTCGGGGAGTTCGATGGGATAGTGCCCGTCGAAACACGCCGCGCACAGCTCCTCGCTGCGCTGGCCGCTCGCCTCGATCATCCCGTCGACCGAGACGTACCCGAGGCTGTCCGCGCCGATCGCGCGACGCACTCCCTCGAGCATCCCGTCCGACGCGTCGACGCCGTTGGCGATGAGTTCCGCCGGGCTGGCGAAGTCGATGCCGTAGAAGCACGGCCAGCGCACCGGCGGCGAGGCGATCCGGACGTGCACCTCGAGGGCGCCCGCCTCGCGCAGCATCCGCACCAGGGCACGCTGCGTGTTGCCCCGGACGATCGAGTCGTCCACCACCACCAGGCGTTGCCCCCGGATCACCTCGCGCAGGGGGTTGAGTTTGAGGCGGATGCCCAGCTGACGAATGGTCTGGCTGGGCTGGATGAACGTGCGGCCCACGTAGGCGTTCTTCGTGAGCCCCTGCGCGAACGGGATGCCCGAGCCCTGGGCGTACCCGACGGCCGCCGGCGTGCCGGACTCGGGCACCGGGATGACCAGGTCGCCGTCGGCGGGGTGTTCACGGGCCAGCCGGCGACCGATCTCGACGCGGGCGGAGTTGACCAGACGCTGGTTGATCACCGAGTCCGGCCGGGCCAGGTAGACGTACTCGAAGACGCACGTCTTGGGGGTCGAGGGCGAGAGCTTGCGGGACCGTACACCGTCGGCGTCGATCGCGATGAGCTCTCCGGGCTCGATGTCGCGGACGAACGAGGCGCCCACGATGTCCAGGGCGGAGGTCTCCGAGGAGACGACCCACCCGCGCTCCAGGCGACCGAGCGCCAGTGGGCGGACCCCGTGCGGGTCACGCGCCGCGTACAGGGTGTTCTCGTCGGAGAAGGTGAGGCAATAGGCGCCCCGCAGGTGCGGGAGCAGGCGGGCGGCGGCCTCCTCTAGCCCGCCCTCCCGCGCCTCGTGCGCGAGCAGCGTGGAGATGATGTCCGAGTCCGAGTGCGCGCTGTCCTCGGTGTACCCGCGGATGCCCAGCTCGGTGGCGTGCCGCTTGAGCTCGCGGGTGTTGACGAGGTTGCCGTTGTGCCCGAGGACCACGGAACCGCCCTCGGTCGTGGGGCGGAACATCGGCTGGGCGTTGTCCCAGCTCGCCGCGCCCGTGGTCGAGTACCGACAGTGGCCGATCGCGACGTGGCCGTGCATCGACTCGAGCGTCTTCTCGTCGAAGACCTGGCTGACGAGGCCGAGGTCCTTGTAGACGAGGACCTGCTCGCCGTCGGCGACCGCGATGCCGGCCGCCTCCTGGCCGCGGTGCTGCAGCGCGTACAGGCCGTAGTAGGTGAGTTTGGCGACGTCCTCGCCGGGGGCCCACACCCCGAAGACGCCGCACTCCTCGACGGGACCGATGCGTTCGGTGTCGATCGGCAGACCCGCCGGTCCGGGTGCGGACGGGTCCGGGAGCCCGAGCCCCACGGCTGCGGGGCCACCGGTACGGCGCAGTACCCCGGACGGTGCCGGACGTGACGACGTGCTCTCCACCAGCTGGTGCTCCCTCACGGCTTTCGGGACTCCCCGCCCGGACGGACCCCGACGGTGTGTACTGCAAGTCTACGTTCCCCGACCCCCGTGACCCCAAAGCCAGCCGCCGCACCCCCTCCACCCGGCGGGCGACCGGACCACACGAGCGCGGCGGTCACGCCCGGCGGACGACGGGCAGTCCCGCGGCGACCGTCGCCGCCCGCGACCCCGAGGCCCGAACCCGGCCCTCGGCGACGGCGGTCTCCCACGTCACCCGGCCGGTGGCCAGCTCCAGCCACGTCCGCGGGTCCGTCTCGACGACGTTGGGCGGGCTCCCCCGCGTGTGCCTCGGCCCCTCGACGCACTGCGCGGCGGCGTACGGCGGCACACGGACCTCGACCGACCGCCCCGGCAGTTCGGCCGCGAGGCTCTCCACGGTGCCGCGGACCGCCGCCGCGAGGGCCGAGCGACCCGGTCTGGCGTTCGTCTCGTCGTCGTCGAGCCAGGGGGCCACCGCCTCGACGGCCGCCCGCACCGCTGCGGCGTCGGGGACGCGGCTCACGCCGGGACTCCCGCGCCGGCCGGCAGGACCCGTCGGCGCGCACCCCGCTCCTGCGCGGTGCGCCGGCTCCACGTGCGCGCGGGCCGGCTGGTGAGCAACAACAGGATGAGGACGTTCACGGCGAGGACAGGATAGCCCCCGAGGAAGGTGTCCTGTTCGGCGTCGGTGGTCAGGCGCCCGTACTCGGTGGAGATCGTGCTGACCACCGTCATCGTCAGCAGCCACACGCGCGGCCGCGCGTACCCCAGCCACGTCAGCAGCGCGAGAACGGCCATCGCCCCGTACACCGCGCCGATGAAGACGGCGAGCGCCATGATGGCGGGCCCGACCTCGGATTCGTCGAGGCCGGCGAACTCCTCGAGATCGGCCCCGCCCAGCACGTCGCGCAGCGCCAGGACGGTGAGGACGAGCACGGTCACCGCGACCAGCGCGCATCCCGCCGTCAGCGCGGCGGGACGCGGCAGGTGACCGGGGTCGGGGTCCACGTAGTCGGCCGGCCGGTCCGCGTCCCCCGAGGCGACGCCGCCCTCCGAGAGCGGGTCGTCGTACCCCCGCGCGGCCCGGACGACCCCGAACGGCAGGTCGGTCGACGACACCTCGGGCACCGGCACCCGCCCCAGGTCCACCACCGGCAGGTCGCCGTCGGTGCGGATCGCGTCGCCACCGCCGTTGCGGGAGTGGTAGCCGGTGGAGAAGTTCTCCAGCACCCGCACCCCCGCCTCGGGCACGTGGTAGCGGATGGAGTCGACGATGTAGTCCCTCTCCACGTCGATGTCCGCGTCGATCTTGTGGGTGACCTGGAGAGTGAACAGGGACAGTCCCACGGCGCGGTCGTAGGTGCCCGCGCCGAGCCACTGCACCCGATGGCCGCCCGGCAACAGCCACCCGTCCGGGCAGCGCCAGAAGCGGACGTGGTGCCTCTGGGCGGCGTTGCCCTCCACCTCCTGCTGGTAGGCCAGGCACTGCCGACGTCCGAAGAGCGTCAGCGGACTGACCGGTGCCGACGGGTAGGACCGCCGCAGCACCGACGAGACGACGATGCCCCACGAGGACCTGACGGTGACGTCGTCGGCCAGCATCCAGCCACAGGCCGTCATCGCCTCGTGGATCTGCCGCGCCGTGCCGTCCACCGCGAGGTTCACCGGATCCCCCAGCAGGCCGTCGGAGGTACGGGTGCGCGCGATGAAGTAGCCGGGCACGTACACCGACGTGAGGAGGGTCTGCAGCCGCGGCAACACCAGGTAGGCGACCAGCGCCCAGAACGGGACGAGCAGAAACACGTGCCACCACGCGTGGTGCCACACGTCGTCCAGGAGCCGCCAGCCCAACCACGCCGCCGCGACCGTGGCCAGGGCGAAGAACACGGTATCCACCACGGTTCCCGGCAGCGGCGGCCGCACCGTGTCGTCGCGGACCTTCGACGGTGGACTGACGTAGACGGGCGGCCCGACGGGGACCTGCGCATCCGGGGACGCGGGCGGGGCGGCGGGGGCGGCGTCGCCCCAGGCAGTCGACGCCGTGCGCTCGCTGGTGGACATGGCTCGACGATAGCGTCCGGGCCCGCGATCGCGCTCGCGGCGATCGCCCCGCTCGTGGGGCGACTGGTGTCGAAGACGGCCCGGCGCGCGGGCCCGGGACCACCGGGCCCTGACCGGCCGTCACGGCGTCCGGAGGTCCCGGGCCCGCAGCCGGACCGACACGATCACGGCGCCGATCACGACCGCCGCGGCCAGGGCCAACGCGTCGGCGCCCATGACCACGTGGAGCAGGGCCCCCGCCACGCCACCCAGCACGAGCGCCGACCACAGCGCCACCTGCTGGCGGTACGGTGCCCACGAGCCACCGGCCAGCGCGTCGACCAGGCGGTGGGCGGACTTGACCACCGCGCCCGTCATGTAGGTCACGCCCAGCGAGACCTCGCCGCCGGAGTGGAACACCGAGTTCATGGCGCCCATCGCCGTGGCCGCGACCGACACCGACAGCGGCACCGCGAGGATCTCGGCCGTGGTGAGCCGCTGCGCCGCGAGGGCCGCCACCAGCAGCGCCGCGACGAGGGTGAGGACGGCCGGCCGGTCGTCGAGGTTGCGGCGGCGCGTGACGACCGCGCCTGCCACCGCGCCGGTGAAGAACGACACCAGCACGACGGCCGCGATGCCGGCGGCGCCGAGGTCGCCGTCCGCGAGGGAGACGACCATGCGGGTGGAGTTGCCGCTCATGAACGACACGAAGTAGCCGCCCACCACGAGGAACCCGACCGCGTCGACGAACCCGGCCGTGCCGGCGAGCACCACGGCCAGCACCCGTTCGCGTCTGCGCAGATCACGCATGTGCCCGACTCGCCCCGGCCTTACCGTCGACGGTGACCGTCAGACGGGGTCGACGCCGAACAGCGCCGGCAGCGTCCCCTCATGTGCGTCGCGCAGCTCGTCGATCGTCAGTGTGAACTGGTCCTGCACCTCGAACGTGCTCGGGTCCGGGTCCGTCACACCGATGCGGGCGTGCGGGATGTTCTGCGCGGTGAGCATCTGCTGGAAGCGGATCTCCTCGCCGCGCGGCACCGAGACGATGACGCGGCCCGAGGACTCGGAGAACAGCCACACGAACGGATCCGCGTCCTCCGGCAGCACGATGCGCATGCCGCACTCCCCCGCCAGCGCCGACTCGACCAGCGCCTGGGCGAGGCCTCCCTCGGACAGGTCGTGGGCGCCCGTGATCAGTCCGTCCTTGGAGCAGGTCGCCATGATGCGGGCGAGCGTGGCCTCCCACGTCAGGTCCACGGTCGGGGGAGTCCCGCCGAGGTGGTCGTGGGCGACCTGGGCCCAGATGGAGGCGTCGAACTCGTCGCGGGTCTCGCCCAGAAGGTAGATGCTCTCGCCGGGGGTGTCGCCGAACGCGGTGGGCGTGCGACGCGCGACGTCGTCGATCACGCCGAGCACCCCCACGACGGGCGTCGGCAGGATCGGCGTGGTGCCGGTCTGGTTGTAGAAGGACACGTTGCCGCCGGTGACGGGAATCCCCAGCTCCGCGCACCCGTCGGCGAGCCCGTGGACGGCCTCGCGGAACTGCCACATCACACCCGGATCCTCGGGCGAGCCGAAGTTGAGGCAGTTGGTCACCGCGACCGGGGTCGCGCCCGTGACGGCGACGTTGCGGTAGGCCTCCGCCAGGGCTAGCCGGGCGCCCGCGTACGGGTCGAGCCGGGTGTAGCGGCCCGAGGCGTCGGTCGACAGGGCGATGCCGCGGCCGGACTCCTCGTCGATGCGCAGGACGCCGCCGTCGGCGTACTCCGCGAGGATCGTGTTGCCGCGCACGTATCGGTCGTACTGCTCGGTGATGAACTTGCGCGAACACAGGGCTGGGCTGGAGACCATGTCCAGCAGCGTCTGCCGGAGCGCGTCGCCGGTCGCCGGGCGGGCGAGGCCGGCGGTGGTGTCGGCCTGCAGGGCGTCCTGATCAGCCGGGCGCTCGACGGGACGCTCGTAGACCGGCCCCTCGTCGGCCAGCGACTCCGGCGGGGCGTCAACGACGATCTCGCCGCGGAACTCGATGGTGAGCCGATCGCCGTCGGTGACCTCGCCGATATCGGCGGCCAGAACGTCCCAGCGGCGGCACACCTCCATGAACGCGTCGACGTTCTCCGGGGCCACCACGGCGCACATGCGCTCCTGCGACTCGGAGGAGAGGATCTCCGCGGCGCTCATCCCCTCCGCACGCAGCGGGACGTTGTCCAGAACGATGTGCATGCCGCCGTCACCGGCCGCGGCCAGCTCGGAGGTCGCACATGCGAGGCCGGCGCCACCGAGGTCCTGGATGCCCACGACCAGCTTCTCGCGGTACAGCTCGAGGCAGCACTCGATGAGCACCTTCTCCATGAACGGGTCGCCTACTTGCACGCTGGGCAGCTTGCGCGGCTTCACGGGCGCGCCGTCCTCGCCCACGTCGAATGTCTCCGACGCCAGGACCGACACGCCGCCGATCCCGTCGAGGCCCGTGCGGGCGCCGAACAGGATGATGCGGTTGCCCTTGCCCGACGCGAACGCCAGGTGGAGGTCCTCCACCCGCATAACACCGGCGCACAGGGCGTTGACCAGCGGGTTGCCGGCGTAGGACTCGTCGAACACGGTCTCGCCACCGATGTTGGGCAGGCCCAGGCAGTTGCCGTAACCACCGACGCCCGCCACGACGCCCGGGAGCACACGGTGTGTGTCGTCGGCGTCCGCCGGTCCGAAGCGCAGCTGGTCCATGACAGCCACGGGCCGCGCGCCCATCGCCATGATGTCGCGAACAATCCCGCCGACGCCGGTCGCGGCGCCCTGGTACGGCTCGATGTACGAGGGGTGGTTGTGCGACTCCACCTTGAAGGTCACGGCCCAGCCGTCGCCGATGTCCACCACGCCTGCGTTCTCACCGATGCCCGCGAGCATGGTGGACCGCATGTCTTCGGTGGTGGTCTCCCCGAAGTACTTCAGGTGCACCTTGGAGGACTTGTAGGAGCAGTGCTCCGACCACATGACCGAGTACATGGCCAGCTCGGCGTCCGTGGGGCGGCGCCCCAGGATCTCGCGGATGCGGGCGTACTCGTCCTCCTTGAGTCCGAGTTCTGCCCACGGCTGGGCGAGCTCGGGGGTGGAGGAGGCGTGCGAGATGGAGTCCACGTGAGAGGTCACGGGGCCGAGTCTAGTCGGAGCCCCCCGGCGGGCGAATCCGCTCCCGTACCCCGTGACCGGCGCGGCACTCGACTAGCTGGACAGGACCTCGAACGTCAGGCCGCCGCGCTGCACCCGCTCGAGGAGCGCGTCGCCCATCGCCTGGGCGGTGGTGAGCTGACCGGAGAGCGTGGGCAGGTCGTCGAACGCCAGGCACAGCGACGACTCGGCCAGCATCATGGACGTTTCCGTGTAACCCGGGTCCCCGCCCGAGACGCGGGTGACGACTCGCCGCCCACCGGCCAGGGCGACGAAGGTGACGTCGAACGACGAGCGGGCCCGGCGGGACTCACTCGGTCCGGCGCCGCGGTCGATCCTCTTGAGGATCTGCGATCGGATCGGGCCGACCTGCGACCCCGCCGCGAGCGCGCCCACCCCGACGATCCCGGCGGCGGCGGTGACGGGCGAGCCGACCGAGGCGTAGTGCGAGTAGGTGAAGTCGGGGCCGTAACTGTCCAGCGCGGCGGCCGAGCGCAGGATGACCTGCGGGTCGATGGTCGGCAGCGGCACGAGCCAACGGCCCAGCGCGCTGTCGTGGTGCGGCTTACCCGTGACCGACTTGATCCGCCGGCCGGCAACGCGCCCCTCCTTCTGCCGCCGCCGCGCGGCCGTCTTCGCGGCCTCTCGCAGTCGGGCGAACTGGCCGATCGCCGAGTGGAACGTCCCGCCCGAGAACCGGGCGTCCGCGTGGACCGCCCCGTAGACGACCGCGGGCACGCCCTCGGGCACGTGCTTCATGGTGTAGAACACGCCCATGTCGTGGGGGACCGAGTCGAAGCCGCAGGCGTGGACGATCCGGGCCCCGGAGGCGACGGCCGCGTCGTTGTGCTCGAGGTACATGCGGTCGACGAACTCGGGCTCGCCGGTCAGGTCCACGTAGTCGGTGCCTACCTCGGCGCAGGCGGCCACGAGGGGCTCGCCGTGTTCGAGGTAGGGGCCGACGGTGGTGATGACGACGCGGGCCGACAGCGCCATCTCGACCAGCGACCGCGCATCCTCGGTGTCCGCGACCACGACGCCCGGGGCGGGGACGTCGGGCATCTCGGTCGCCAGTCGCGCGACAACAGCGTCGAGCTTCGTCCGGTTACGGCCGGCGACCGCCCACGAGCCACCCACCGGCATGTTCCGCATCAGGTACTCGGCCACCAGGCCCCCGGTGAAGCCGGTCGCACCGTAGAGCACGATGTCAAAGGGGCGATCGGCCTTGTCGGACGAGGACGCGGGCTGGTTGCTGGATTCGCTCATTCCACGGTTGTACCGCATACAAGCCCCTCGTGACCGGGCCCCGATCCCACCCGCGTATTTGCCGTGGGACGCCGCCGAGCGCAGCGGCCACCCCGGCCGCGCGTTCCCCGGCCGCGCCCCGGCAGACGAGCCTCAGGCGCCTGTCGCACTCACTCACCCAGCCCGAGAACGCGTTTCCCAGCGCACTCCTAGGTTGGATCGGTCGACCCTTCGTGAAAGCCGGTCCCTATACCGCTTAACAGCACTGTTGCTGGCCACGTGATATGCATCACTAGTTAAGCGAATTCTGAGCTGCGCCGCGGCACACGGTGCACAATCGTCAAGCACGCGCGACCACCCGGGTCGCCGGCACTCGCCCCATTCCCCCCGGGGCGCGTACATCAAGGAGTCCCCCATGGATGACATCACCGGCTCGATCGCCAACGCCACCGCCCCCCTGAGCCTCGAGGTGTTCGGCAGCCTGGCGGCCAACGCTACCGGCTCCTCCGCCATCGACACCATCGTCGGCTTCGTCGCCGGCCTGCCCACCCTTCTGCTGGGCCTCGTCGCCGGAATCGGCGCCGACCTCGGCAGCACCACGGGCAACCCGCTCGGCTGATCGCCGCAACACCGAAGGGCCCGCCGGGAGAGATCCCAGCGGGCCCTTCGCTTTGCCTGTGGCGCGGCGTCGACTGCGGTCAGCAGTGCCTGGCTAGACCCTCACGACCGCGTCGAGCGCGGACAGGAACAGACCGAGGCCGTCATCGGACGGGCCGGTGAGCGGGTCGATCGCGTGCTCGGGGTGCGGCATGAGGCCCACGACGCGCCCGTTCTCCGAGGTGATGCCGGCGATGTGGTTGGTGGAGCCGTTGGGGGCGTCGCTGGCGAAGCGGAACACGACGCGCCCCTCACCCTCGAGCTCCTCGATCGTCTCCGCGGTCGCCATGTAGCGGCCCTCGCCGGATTTGAGGGGGACGAGGATCTCGGCACCCTTCTCGAAGCGCGAGGTCCAGGCGGTGTCGGTGTTCTCGACGCGCAGCCATTCGTCGCGGCAGATGAAGTGCATGTCGCGGTTGCGACCCATGGCGCCGGGCAGGAGGCCGGCCTCGCAGAGGATCTGGAAGCCGTTGCAGATGCCCAACACGGGCATCCCGTCGCGGGCGGCGGTGATGACCTCACCCATGACGGGGGCCATGGAGGCGATGGCTCCGCAGCGCAGGTAGTCGCCGTAGGAGAAGCCGCCGGGCACGATCACCGCGTCGACGCCCTTGAGGTCGGCGTCGTCGTGCCACAGCGAGACGGCCTCGCCACCGGCGCGGGTCACGGCGCGGGAGGCGTCGATGTCGTCGAGCGTGCCGGGGAAGGTGATGACGCCGATCCGCGCGCTCACGAGGCGACTCCCGCGGTGTCGACGCGGACGACCTTCCAGTCCTCGATCACCGTGTTGGCCAGCAGTGACGAGGCGATCTCCTCGAGCTCGGCGTCGGTGACCGAGTCGGAGACCTCGAGCTCGAACCGCTTGCCCTGCCGGACGTCGGTGACGCCGTCGTGGCCGAGACGGCCGAGGGCACGGTGGATTGCCCGACCCTGCGGATCGAGGATCTCGGCCTTGGGCATGACTTCGACGACGACTCGGGCCACGTGGGAACTCCTCGTTCGGGGCGGTTTCGCGGGGCGGGCCCGGACCGGCCGGGACTCACCTGTCGATCCTACCCGCAGCCGGTTCCGCGGCCGAAGCTCAGGCGGCGCCCACCAGCGCGGCGGGCGACCATTCGTAGCGCGCGACCCGCGCTCCGTACTCGCCCGTGACGAGGTCGACGGCGTCGAGCAGCGCGTCCCGCGGTGCCGTGCGGGAGAGCTGCTTGGCGGAGACGTTGAGCCGGACGAGCCCGTCCACTGCGGCGGTGCGGCCGGCGGCGGCGACGAGCGCCCGGCACCACCAGGCATCGGCGACGAATCCCTCCCCGATCGACAGGGCGCGGCCGCGCTCGGTGGTTCCGCGGACGACGTCGTGGACCCCGGTGAGGGCGGCGCACAGCCTGAACCCGACGTCGGGCAGCGCCTTGAGGCAACCCGGAGAGGCGTTCCACCGCGGCGGCGCGAAGACCCGGGTCCGCAACCCCATATCGGCCATCAGCCGGTCGGCGGCGGTGAGACGCACGGTCGCCTCGGCGGGGCCGATGGACGCGAATTCCGGTCGTCGGGGCTTGGTCGCCGCGTCGTCGTAGCCGCCCAGCACGATGGCGTCACCCTGCCTGCGGCGGTGCCGCAGCCATTCCTGGGTGCCGTGGTCGGCGGCGAGCTCGTACTCGCGACCCCGTCGCGGGGCGACGAGGAGGGAGACGGGAACGGACCTGCGCTCGAGCTCACCGACGAGGTCGACGGCGTGGTCGAGGCTGGTGTCGCGCAGACCCGAGAGGGAGACGATGAGGCGCGGGGTCATGGCCGCATGCTGGCAGACCGGGGTGACATGACGACGACGACGAGGTGTACGTCTCATGGCCGGGCCCCGACGGGCCTGCTCAGGCCGTCAGATCGGGAGTGCCTCCTCGAGCGCCTCCACCAGTTCGGGGGCCCCGGGCTCGACCTTGGGCCGGAACCGGCCGACGACTTCACCCTCGGGAGAGATCAGGAACTTCTCGAAGTTCCACTGCACGTCGCCTGCCTCGCCGTCCGCGTCGGCGACCTTGGTCAGTTCGACGTAGAGCGGGTGCCGGTCGGGGCCGTTGACGTCGACCTTGGCGGCGAGCGGGAAGGTGATCCCGTACTTGTCGGACGTGAACTCCTTGATGGTGTTCTCGTCCCCCGGTTCCTGCCCCATGAACTGGTTGCACGGGAAGCCGATCACGAACAGTCCGCGATCGCGGAAGTCGTCCGCGAGCTGCTGCAGGCCCTCGTACTGCGGGGTCAGACCGCACTCGCTGGCGACGTTGACCACGAGGACGGCGTGGCCCGCGTAGTCGACCATGCTGGCCTGCTCGCCGTCGATAGTGGTGAACGAGATGTCGTGGACGCTGCCGTTGCTCATGTGACCCAGCCTACTCGGAACCTTCTATTGACAAACCGTTGGGTTTTCACAACACTTAGGTCCATGAGCCCAGTACGACGGGGAGAAAAGCTCCCGATCTTCAACCGGATCGCCGTGCTGCGTGCGGAACAGAGACTGAGCCGCGCAGCACTCGCCGAGCGGATCTCGGTGAACCCACAGACCGTGGGTGCGCTGGAGCGCGGCGACCACTACCCGAGCCTCGACCTCGCCTTTCGCATCTGCGAGGTGTTCGACCTTCCGGTCGAGGCCGTGTTCTCCCGCGAGGAGTTCCGCCCGATGTCCGCAGAGATCTACCGCCGCGACCGAGAGGACTCGTGATGACCACGCGCACTCACGACAACCCGACCCCCGACAGCCCGACCTCCGACACTCGTACCACCGCGGAGCGGCGGTACGAGAAGAACCTGGAACGCACCGAGATGAGCCTGCCGACCTGGCGGACGGCAGCTCGTCGCCGTCTCCTCGTCCGTCTCAACTGGGCGAGCCTGAGCATCATGGCCGCGATCGCGGTGGCCGGCTACTTCTGGTTCCCGATCATCCTGGCCTGGCTACCCATGACCGTGGTGATCTGCACCGTCTGGACCATGCTCCGGGTGACGATCGACTCCAAGGACACCGCACCCGCCCGCTACCTCGACGAGTTCGAGACCGCCACCCTGCTCGAGGCCCGGTCCCGGGCGCTCAACCTGGTGACGAGCGGACTGTTCGTGATCTCGCTCGTCCTGATCTTCGGCTCGAGCCTGCAGCTCGGGGAGGGCCACCGTCTGGCCTACATGATGGGCGGGCTCGGCATCATCCTGTTCCTCGCCGGTGCGGTCATCCCCGCCGCCGCGATGGCCAACACCATGGAACCCGCCGACGACCCGGCCTGAGCCCGGGCGCGCCCACACCACCCCGCTGGCGAGCGCCCCACAACCCCGCCGTGGAGCGCCCCACAACCCCGGAATCCGCTACTCCCGCTCGGAATCCGCTACCCGTGTGGGAGTAGCGGATCCGAAGCGGGAGTAGCGGATCCTGGTGGCGGGTGGTCCTATCCGGCGCCGGCGGTGCGGATCGTCCACGCGTACTCGAACGCCGTCTGCCGCCATCGCTCGTAGCGGCCCGACACGCCGCCGTGCCCGGCGCTCATCTCGCAGCGCAGCAGCACCGGCCGGTCGGCGGAGTTGGCCGACGGCGCCACGGCCCGCAGCTTGGCCACCCACTTGGCCGGCTCCACGTACAGCACGCGGGTGTCGTTGAGCGAGGTCACCGCGAGGATGGCCGGGTACTCCTCGGCCGCGATGTTCTCGTACGGGGCGTAGGAGGCCATGTAGTCGTAGACCTCCTCCGAGTGCAGCGGGTCGCCCCACTCGTCCCACTCGATCACCGTCAGCGGCAACTCCGGCATGAGGATCGAGGTGAGCGGGTCGACGAACGGCACCACGGCCTGGATCCCCGCGAACAGGTCGGGGGCGAGGTTGGCGACCGCCCCCATGAGCAGGCCGCCCGCGCTGCCGCCCTCGGCGACCAGCCGGTCCGGCGCGGTGAGTCCCGAGTCGACGAGGTGCCGCGCGCAGTCGACGAAGTCGGTGAAGGTGTTGCGCTTGGCCAGCTTCTTGCCGTTCTCGTACCAGAGCCGGCCCATCTCGCCGCCACCGCGCACGTGCGCCACGGCATAGGCCATCCCCCGGTCGAGCAACGACAGCCTGGCCACCGAGAACGCGGGATCGATGCTCGACTCGTACGAACCATAGCCGTACAGCAGGGTCGGTACCTGCTCGTCGGCGTCGACGCGGGCGGCGGTGTCGGTCGACATCACGAGTGAGATCGGCACGCGCGTGCCGTCCCCGGCGGTCGCCCATTCCCGCCGCTGCACGTAACCGCTCGGGTCGTAGCCGCCGAGCACCTCCTGCTCACGCAGCAGCGTGCGTTCGCCGGTCGTCAGGTCGAGCGAGTAGACCCGCCCCGGTGTGACGAACGAGCCGTAACCGAACCGCAGGACCGGCGAGTTCCACTCCGGGTTCGATCCGGGACCGGAGGTGAACAGCTCCTCGTCGAACTCGACGGGATCGAATCGCGAATACCCACCGGTCCCCGCCGTGGAATCCGGGTCGATCGGCATGAGCGCGAAGCGCGGCAGCGCCCCCTCGCGGTAGCCCAGCACCAGCACCCGGGCGAAGGCGTCCACGCCCTCGACGCGGACGTCGTCGCGGTGCGCAACGAGCGTGCGCAGGTCCCGCAGCGGACCCTCGATCGGGCCCGCGGGCGCCTCGGCCACCACGTAGTTCGGCGCGCCGTCGTTGTGCGTGACGAGGAACCGGTCCTCTCCGCCGATCACCGCGTGCTCGACGTCGTACTCGACGCCCTCCTCCCTCGGTCGGACGCACCAGAACTCACCCGCGGGATCGCTCGAGTCCAGACACCACACCTCGGTGGTGATCTTGGAACCCGCCGCTATCTGCAGGTACTTCTCGCTGCGGGTCTCGCCCACCCCGATCCAGTAGGACTCGTCGGGCTCGTGGAACACCTCGTCGTCGTCGTCCCTCGTCGTCCCGAGGCGGTGACGCCAGACGGTGTCCGGTCTCCAGGCGTCGTCGACGGTCACGTAGAACACGTACCGGCCGTCGCGAGACCAGGTCACGCCCGCCGCGATGCCGGAGATCTCCTCGTCCGGCGCGGTGACCTCGGCGTCCAGCGAGCGGAAGCGCAGCGTGTAGCGCTCGTCGCCCTCGGTATCGGTGGCCCACGCCAGCATCGTCCCGTCGTGACTGACCGAGAAGGCGCCGAGCGCGAAGTACTCGTGCCCCTCGGCCTCGGCGTTTCCGTCCATGAGCAGTTGCTCGCCGGGCAGTTCCTCGTCCGGGGAGACCTCCGGCGGCGCCCACCCGGCCGGGTCCGCGGGGTCGTCGACGTACTGCTGCGGAACCGGCACGCGACAGTGTTTCGCGTACGAGCGGCCCTCCTCCGTGCGCGAGAAGTACCACCAGCCGCCGGAGCGCACGGGGACCGACATGTCGGTTTCCTTCACGCGCGAGCGGATCTCCTCATAGACCTCGTCCTCCAGCGGCTTGAGGTCGGCGGTCATGGCGTCGGTGTAGGCGTTCTCCGCCTCCAGGTACTCGCGCGTCGCCGGGGCATCCTTGTCGCGCAGCCACTCGTAGTCGTCGACGAAGACGCGACCGTGGTGCTCGCGCCGGTGCGGGCGACGCTCGGCGACGGGCGGCGCGGGCGGGGTCGTCGGAGTCGCGGGCGAGGTCGATTCGGTCGCGGAACTCCGCGAGGTGGCGTCGAAGGCGCTCACGCGTCGCCACCGCCGATCCAGTCCGCGAACGACAGACCGGAGATCCGCTCATACGCCTCGATGTACCGCTCGCGCGTGGCGGCCACCACCTCGTCGGGGAGCACCGGCGGAGGGGTGTCGGCATCCTTGTTCCAGCCCGCCTCCGGCCCGGTCAGCCAGTTGCGCACGAACTGCTTGTCGAAGCTCGGCTGCACGCGGCCCGGCGAGTAATCGTCGGCCGGCCAGTACCGGGACGAGTCCGGCGTGAGCACCTCGTCGGCGAGGATCAGCTCCCCGTCGGCCAGCCCGAACTCGAACTTCGTGTCCGCCAGCAGCACGCCACGGTCGGCGGCGATCTCCGCGGCCCGCGAGTAGATGTCGAGGGTCTCCGACCGCAGCCGCTCGGCGAGCTCGTCGCCGACGATGCGGGTGAGCTGGTCGAACGAGATGTTCTCGTCGTGGTCCCCCACCGCCGCCTTGGTGGCCGGGGTGAAGATCGGTTCCGGCAGCTTGCTGGCCTCCACCAAGCCGTCGGGCAGCTCGATGCCGCACACCGTGCCCGATTCGCGGTACTCGGTGATGCCCGACCCGGTCAGGTAACCGCGGGCGACACACTCCGCCTGGACCATATCGAGCCGACGCACCACCATCGCGCGCCCCAGCACCTCGGCCGGGATGCGCTCGTCGTCGAGTGGTCCCGCCAGGTGGTTGGGCACGTCGAGCGCGTCGAAGAAGAACGCGCTCATCGCGGTGAGCACCCGGCCCTTGTCGGGGATGGGAGTCCCGAGCACGTGGTCGTACGCCGAGATCCTGTCGGTGGCCACCATGAGCAGCGTCTCGTCGTCGATCTCGTACATCTCGCGGACCTTCCCGGAGACGAGGTGGCGGTAGGAGGACAGATCGGGTCGCATGACGGCCAGCGTAGCCGGACGACGATCACCGACGAGGCGGTGCGTCGAGCCGGCCGGCCCCGCGCGGAGACTCAGCCCAGCCGGGCGTCGAGCCACTCCCCCAGTGCCGCGTACGCCTCGTCCGCGCAGAGGTCGTTGAACAGTTCGTGCAGCCCGCCCTCGATCTCCCGGTAGGTGATCTCCGGGCGCGGATCGTGATCCGTGCCTGCAACCTGCGCGAACCGGCGCGACCCCGTCGGGGAGGTGATGGTGTCGGCGGAACCGTTGAGGATGAGCGTGGGCAACCGCAGGGACCGGGAACGCTCGATCAGCCTGGCGCCGCCAGCCAACATCGTCCCCGCGGTCAGCGCCGGCACCCCGGATTGGTGCACCAGCGGGTCCGAGCAGTAGTCCTCCACGTACTCGGGCACCCGCGAGATGTCGTTCGCATCCAGTTTCTCGACCGGAAGGAACGGCAGCAGGCGCGCGACCACGGGAGCGACCGCCTTGAGCGCCGCTGGCGTGCCCTCACCCACGGCGAGCCCCGGCGAGGACAGGATGAGCCCTTTGAGGTCCCAGGGTCTCCTGAGCGCGGATTCACCGGCCACCTGCCCGCCCATGGAATGCCCCATGAGCAGTCTCGGGAGGGCGTCGGCTCCGGCCCCCTCCTCCGACCGGGACCACTCAGCCACCGCGTCACGCACCGCCAGGTTGTCCTCGATGTGGGTTTCCATCGCGACTTTGAATCGCGGCCCCGGGGCGGTGCCGTGACCACGCAGGTCGTAGGTCGCGACCGTGATCCCGCGATCGGTGAGGAACCGGATGGTTCGCGCGTAGCGACCGGAGTGTTCGCCGAAGCCGTGGACCAGCACCATAAGAGCCCTCGGCTCGTCGGCGTGGTGCAGCTTCGCCTGTAGTCCAGAGGTGCCGGGGACGGGGATCACGGTCTCGTACATGGTGATGAGACTAGTGCCCGCCCGCGCCGACCAGGGGCCGATCGCCGGGCGGTCCTCAGATGCCGAGCTGACGCAGGATGAGGTTGTCCACGCCCAGTGACATCAGCGAGAAGGCGATAGGTACCTGGAACTGCTCCATGAACGCCGCCGGGTCGATCCCGACCGCCGAACTCGCGGTGGCGAGTCCTGACTGGATCGCACCGGAGCACCGGGTGTTCCAGGGAGGCGAGCAAGGGCGGGGGCGAGGCGCCATCTCCAGGAGCGGCTGCCCGGAGATCAACACTCCCGCCCCCGACGATGGCGTCTGGCCCCCGCGCCGGGGCAGGCGAGACGCCATGCCGAGGAGCGGCTGCGATCGAGGCGAGCAACGGCGGGAGCGAGACGCCATGCCGAGGAGCGGCTGCGATCGAGGCGAGCAAGGGCGGGAGCGGGACGCCATCCCCGGGAGCGGCTGCGCGGTCCCCGGGGCGGCGCGTCAGCCCCGATCCGCGAGGCGGACGCGACCCGCTCGGGTTCTACAGAATCGAGCCCGGCGCGTAGCCGGCGGCCTCTGGGTGACGGGCGACGAGCGCCTCGACGCGGGCGACCACGGCATCGACCTGGTCGCCGGCCGCACCGATGAACGCCGCGCGGTCCGCCAGCGCCTCCTCCAGCGCCGGACGGCCCAAAGGCAGCCGCTCGTCCGCGGCGAGCCGCTCGATGAGGTCGGGCTCGCGACCCTCCTCCCGCATGGCCAGGGCCACGGCGACGGCGTTCTCCTTGATCGCCTCATGGGCGAGCTCGCGACCGACGCCCGCGCGCACCGCGGCCATGAGCACCTTGGTGGTGGCGAGGAACGGCAGGTAGCGCTGCAGCTCCTTGTCGATCACGGCGGGGTAGGCGCCGAACTCGTCGAGCACAGTCAGGAAGGTCTCGAACATCCCGTCCAGCGCGAAGAACGCGTCGGGCAGTGCGACGCGTCGGACCACCGAGCAGAACACGTCCCCCTCGTTCCACTGCGCGCCCGCGAGCTCGGCGGCCATGGACCCGTAACCGCGCAGGACGACCTGGAGGCCGTTGACCCGTTCACACGAGCGGGTGTTCATCTTGTGCGGCATCGCCGACGAGCCGACCTGCCCGGGCTGGAACCCCTCGGTGACGAGTTCGTGACCGGCCATGAGTCGGATGGTCTGCGCGAGCGAGGACGGGCCCGCCCCGAGCTGGACGAGCGCGGAGACGACCTCGTGGTCCAGCGACCGCGGGTAGACCTGCCCGACCGAGTCGAAGGTGCGGGCGAAGCCCAGGTGCTCGGCGATCCGCCCCTCGAGCTCGGCCATCTTGGCGGCGTCACCGCCGAGGAGGTCGAGCATGTCCTGGGCGGTGCCCATGGGGCCCTTGATGCCGCGCAGCGGATACCGCTCGAGGAGCGACTCGACCCGCTCGAGGGCGACCAGCAGCTCGTCGGCGGCGGAGGCGAAGCGCTTACCGAGGGTGGTCGCCTGCGCGGCGACATTGTGGCTGCGTCCCGCCATGACCGTGTCGCGGTGGGCCACGGCGTGCTCGGCCAGGCGACGGGCCGCGGCGACGCCCCGGTCGCGCACCAGCTCGAGCGAGCGCACCACCTGCAACTGCTCGACGTTCTCGGTGAGGTCACGGCTCGTCATGCCCTTGTGGATGTGCTCGTGCCCGGCGAGGTCGTTGAACTCCTCGATGCGTGCCTTGACGTCGTGCCGGGTGACCCGCTCGCGCTCGGCGATCGACGCGAGATCGACGCGGTCGACCACCGCCTCGTAGGCCTCGATCACGCCGTCGGGGACGTCGATCCCCAGGTCCCGCTGCGCGCGGAGTACCGCGATCCACAGCTGGCGCTCGAGCACGATCTTGTGCTCGGCGGACCACAGCGTGGCCAGGTCAACGCTCGCGTAGCGCGAGGCGAGGACATTGGAGATCCGGGGCTTTGCGGCCCGGGCGGGCGAGGCGTTCTGGGCGGTCACGCCCCCAGTATCGCAGCCCGTTCAGGAGATGACCGAGCCGCCGGTGGACCCGGAGAGGATCTCGCGGGCATTGAGGTAGACCTGCTCGACCGTCAGCGGCGCCTGCAGCAGCAGCCACGGCCGGGTGATGAAGACGCTGACGGTGATGATCTCGGCTGAGCCCATGCGCCGACGGTAGCCGCCCGGCGGGGACGCCGCGTCCACGGGGCCCACGGCGCACACGGGCGGGCGCCTACGGGGCCAGTTCCGCCTCGAGCCGGTCCATGGCCTCGGCGATCTCGTCGGTCGCCCCCGCGAAGCTCAACCGCACCGTGTGCCGGCCGTCGACGGTGTCGAAGTCGACGCCCGGCGTGAGCGCGACCCCGGTGCGGTCGAGGATCCGCGCGCACCACGCCACCGAGTCGTCGGTCCAGCGGGAGACGTCGAAGTAGGCATAGAACGCGCCGTCGGGTGGGGCGACCTCCTTCACCCCCAGATCGACGAGCCGACGCAGCACGAGGTCCCGGTTGCGGGCGTAGCGCTCGACGTGGAGGTCGAGCTCGGCGGTCGAGTCGTCGGTGAAGGCGGCGACGGCCGCGAACTGCGCGTCGGCGGGTGGGCAGATCGTCAGGTTGCCCACGAGCCGGTCGACGGGGTCCCGCAGGTACTCCGGCAGCAGCATCCACCCGATCCGCCAGCCGGTCATGGAGAAGTACTTGGACACCGAGCCCATGACCACCGCCTCGCGGCTGGCCCGCCAGGCGCTCGCGCACTCCCGGCCGTAGGTGACGCCGTGGTAGATCTCGTCGCTGATGAGTAGCGTGCCGTTCGACTCGCACCACCGGGCAAGCGCGGCGAGCTCGTCCGCGTCGATGATCGTGCCGGTGGGGTTGGCGGGGCTGGCGACGATGAGCCCGGCGGGGGCGCGCCCGAGCTCCGCCGTGGCCGCCTCGAGTTGCGCGACGGTGGGCTGATACCGCGTGTCCGCCCCGCACGCGATCTCGTGGACGTGGCACCCCAGCGCCTGGAGGGTGTTGCGGTAGGCGGGGTAGCCGGGGCGCGCCATGACCACGATGTCGCCGGGGTCGAAAGCGGCGAGGAAGAGGGCGGTGAAGCCGCCGGAGGAACCGGTGGTGACGACGACGTCGTCGGCGCGCACGTCGAGCCCGTCCCGTCGCCGGTGATACGCGGCGATCGCCTCGCGGAGGGGCCGGATGCCCACGGCCTCGGTATAACCGAGGATCTCGGTGTCCAGGGCCCGGTGGGCCGCGGCCAGTACCGGCGCCGGGGCCGGGGTCGAGGGCTGCCCGGCGCATAGGGAGATCACGTCCCCGTGGGTCTCCTGGCGCCTGGCCGCGGCCGCGAGGACGGTCATCACGTGGAACGGCTCGACAGCCGAGCGGCGGGAGGGTTCGCGTGGGACGGACATGCCCCGACGCTAGCGCCCCGATCGGCGGTGTCCACCACGGGCCGGTCGGTGGGATGCCGGGGGCGCGTCGGCGGACCAGCGGCGGACCCGTCGCAGGTCGACGGGTCCGACCCGGGTTCCGCGCACTGTTCGAGGCCGCGGGATCCGTCAAGGTCGCGGGCACGTCGTCGGTGACGGCGGGCTTCCCCCGGATCGTGATGAGGCGCGAACTCGGGGGAGACCGCGCTCGCGGTCTCCCGCGCCCCGTCCGTCAGACGGTCAACCCGAACACCCATACCAACAACGTCATGGTGACCAGCGTGATGAGCAGGATCCCGATGAGGTTGAGCCACAGACCGCCCCGGATCATCTGACCGATCGTCACGTAGCCGGAGCCGTAGGCGATCGCGTTGGGCGGCGTCGCCACGGGGAGCATGAACGCGCACGTCGCGGCCAGCGCCACCGGCACCGCGAGCAACATCGGGTCGACCCCGAGGCCCAGGGCGACGCCGCCGGCGACCGGCAGGAACGTCGCGGCGGTGGCGGTGTTGCTGGTCAGCTCGGTGAGGAAGATGATCCCCGTGGTGGCCACCACCACCAGCAGGATGACCGGCAGGGCGCCCAGCGCACCGGCCTGCTCGCCGATCCAGTCGGTGAGACCCGAGCCGGAGAACTGCGAGGACAGCGCCAGTCCGCCGCCGAACAGCAGGAGCACGCCCCAGGGCAGTGCCAGCGCGGCGTCCCAGGTGAGCAGTCGCACGCCGCGCTGAGACCCGGCGGGCAGCAGGAACAGCAGCAGGCCGGCCGCGAGCGCGATGCCCGCGTCCGAGATCGGCGGCTCCTCGAACACCAGCGGGACCGCCACCCACGCCACCGCGGCCGCCGCGAACACGACCAGGACGCGCTTCTCGCCGGACGACGTCGGGCCGAGTCTGCGCAGCTCGTCGTCGAACAGCTTGCGCCCACCGGGGATCCGCTCTATCTCCGGCCTGAACAGGACCTTGGTGAGCAGCAGCCAGGTGATCACCAGCATGACCACCGCGAGCGGCAGCCCGACCAGCATCCACTGGCCGAAGCCCAGCTGGATGTCGTGCTCGGCGCTGAGATATCCGGCGAGCAGGGTGTTCGGCGGGGTCCCGATGATCGTCGCCAATGACCCGACGGACGCCGCGTAGGCGATGCCGAGCATGAGGGCCGTGCCGAAGTTGGAGCGGATCACCGCCTCCTTCACCGCATCGGAGGTCGGATCCGCCTGCGGGTCCATCTCGGGCATCGCGGTCTTCCCGTCGCCGTCGCCGCCGCCGAGTTCGGAGGCCAGCATCAGCACGGACACACCGATCGGCAGCATCATCACGGCCGTCGCGGTGTTCGACACCCACATGCTCAGGAACCCGGTCGCGATCATGAACCCGGCGATCACGCTCGTGGACCGGGTGCCCATCGCGCGCACGGTGAGCAGGGCGATCCGCCGGTGCAGGTTCCACCGCTGCATGGCGATCGCGATGAGGAACCCGCCCATGAACAGGAAGATGATGTTATTGCCGTACTGGGCGCCGACGTCGTCGACCGAGATGTCCTCCCCGAGCACCGGGAACGCGATGAGCGGCACCAGCGCGGTGGCGGGGATGGGGATGCACTCGGTCATCCACCAGATGCCCAGCAGCACGGCCACCGCCGCGGTGAGGCGCGCGTTGTGCTCGAGATCCCCCGGCATGACCAGGTAGACGAGCGCGGCGACCGCCAGCCCCGCGATCGTGCCCACGACGCTCCGGATGAACTCCGCGCGCGGCACGGCCTCGTCGAGCTCGCCAGGTGACTTCTGATCGACCTCGACCCCGCGATGGGGGTCCGGCTCCAGCCCACGCAGGTGCGGCGCCATGAGGAGTCGGCGATCCTCGGCACCGTCCTCCGTCGGGCGGACCGTGTCGTCGCCCCTCCGATCGTCGTCCCCGGTGACCATGTCGCCTCCCTCTCTCCGTTACCGACCGTCGTCGGTTCAGTTTCCGGCACTCACGATCCGAGCGGTACCGATCCGAGCGCGCCGGACCCGAGCGACAGCGAGCCGTCCGGGGCCACCTCGAGCCCGAACACCGCGAGCTCCTGCGCCACACCGCCGGCGGGTCCGATCGAGACCACCAGCTCGTGGCGGCCGGCGGCCAGCGGGCGGGGCGGGCGCAGGGTCAGGGTGCGGTCGAGCGCTCCCCCGGCGGCGACCGCCGCCGGCGCGGCGGGCAGGTCCCCGCCCGTGGAGACGATCGGCAGCGCCGTGCGTCGCTTGTCGGGGCCGGTGATCGTGGCCCTGAGCTCGCCCGTGTACGCCGACCCGGTGGAGGCGATCCGTATCGGGAGATCGAGCACCTCGTCGTCGTCGACCCGTCTCAGCGCGGCGTCTCCGACCGCGGTGAGGCGCACGGGCAGGTCCACCACCGGGTCGACCCGTCGCGATTCGGACGGCGTCCCGTCCCCGACCACCGGCCAGCCACCCACCCAGTCCAGGCGGTCGATCAGCATGTAGCGGCGCTGGACACCGCCCGGCAGGACGGCCTGACCGCGCGGCGCCGCGTGGTAGAGCATCCAGTCCTGCCCGGCGTCATCGATGGCGACGTCGACATGCCCAGGCCCGACCCAGTTCTCGTCGCCCCTGAGGATCACGTCGCCCGCGCCGCGCTCGAGCAACGGCCGACCGGTCCTGTCCTCGTACGGGCCGAGCAGGTCGTCCGCGCGTCCGCCGAGCACCCGGTACTGCGACCGCTCGCCGTCGCAACACAGGCCGGCGCTCGTGAACAGGTGGGTGCGCCCGGCGCGGGCGACCACGGCCGGCGCCTCGACGCCCGGCCCCGCGACGAGCACCGGATCGCCGTCCAGTGCGGTGCCTGCGGCGTTCATCGGTACGGCGTGGATGCCCTCGAAGTTGCCCATGAGCATCACCGGGCCGTCCTCGGTAAACACGACCTCCGGGTCCATGGGGTCGAGGTCCTGGTAGGGCTCGTCGGCGCCGTAGCAGACGATCGGGGTGGCGTCGTGGATCCACGGGCCGTCCGGACCGGGCGCGGTGGCGCGGCCGATGCAGGGCGCGGAGCCGCCGGTGGTGTAGTACATGACCGCCCCGGCGTCGGCGAGGTGGACGTCGGGCGCCCACAGCGATGATCCGGCCGGCGCCCACGAGGGCGGCGCGGCGAACGCGTCGCCCACGTACTCCCACTCCACCAGGTCGAAGGACCGGAAGTGCGGCACGAGGCGCCGCCCGGCACCGTCACCCCAGTCGTCCGAGGTGGCGTGGACGTGGAAGGCGCCGTCGGCGCCGCGCTGCACCGAGGGGTCGGGGGCGATCGACGAGATCACGGGGTTGGCCGCGGCCGTCGCGACGGTGGTGGTGGAGGTGACCGTGACCGCCGTGATGAGGGCGACGACGACGAGGGCCGCCGGCTCCGGGGAACGGACGGTGGCCGTGGGAGTCATGCGCTCAGGGTAGTCCGGCGGCCGGGCCGCGCGTCCCGCTTCCTCGCCCTCAGGCCTGCCCGGAGCGCTCCTTGCGCAGCAGGAAGCGCTGGATCTTGCCCGACGGGGTCTTGGGCAGCTCGCGCACGAAGTGGACCCTGCGCGGGAACGCGTGGGCCGCGAACTCGGTCTTGACCCACTTCTGCAGCGCGGACTCGGTCTCCGGGCCGCCGTCGACACCGTCGCGCAGGACGACGTACGCCTCGAGCACCTCGCCCGCCAGCTCGTCGGGGACGCCGATCACCGCGGATTCGAGGACGTCCGGGTGCTTGGCCAGCACGGACTCCACGTCGAACGGGCCGATGCGGTAGCCGGACATGATGATGACGTCGTCGTCGCGGCTGGAGAAGTAGAAGTGGCCGTCGGCGTCCAGCTTGGCCGCGTCGCCGGTGTAGTACCAGCGGCCGTCCGCGCTGAAGCGCTCGGCGGTCTTCTCCGGCGCCTCGTGGTAGCCGGTGAACCACATGAGCGGGCTGGCGGGGACGTCGATGGCCACCCGGCCCAGCTCCCCCACGGGCGCGGGCTCGTCCGCGTCCGCGGCGAGCACGGTGCATGACCAGCCGGGCAGGGGCACACCCATCGATCCGGGGCGCACGTCCTGACGCAGCGAGTCGTGCCACGGGTTGATGATGAACATGCCGTGCTCGGTCTGTCCGTACTGGTCGCGCACCTCGACTCCGAACTGCTCGGTCGACCATTCGATCACCTCGGGGGTGAGCGGCTCGCCGGCCGCGGAGGCCCGACGCAGGCGCACGTCCGGCGCGATGTCGCGCTTGGCGCGCATGGTCCGGTAGACCGTCGGCGCGGCGGCGAAGTTGGAGACGTGGAAGTACTGCAGCACCGCGAACGCCAGCTCCGGGGTGTACCGGGCGTGGAGCAGCAGGCTGCGGCGACCGACCGCCAGCGGACCGAGGATGCCGTAGTACAGGCCGTACGCCCAACCCGGGTCGGCGCCATTCCAGAACACGTCGTCCGCGCGCACGTCCAGGCCGGTCTCGATGTACTGGTGGAAGGCGGCCAGCGCGCGTACCGGCACGACGACGCCCTTCGGCGTGCCGGTGGTGCCGGAGGTGAAGAGCATGACCATGCCGGCGTCCGGGCCGGTGACCGCGGCCGGGTGACCGGGCTCCCGCGCCGCGACGACGGTGGCGAGGTCGAGGTCGCCCTCGCGGGCCTCCGGGCAGTCGGCCAGTCCCGCGACGACCACGGGCACCGACGTGGTCTCGAGCTTGCCGCGCTGGTCGGCGTCGGAGACGATCACCTTCGCGTCGCCGCCGGTGATGCGCATCTCGATGGCCGGCCACGCGAACGCGGTGAACAGCGGCATGTGGACCGCGCCGAGCCGCCAGATCCCCATGAGCATGAACACGAGGTCCGCGGACTTGGACATGAGCGTGGCCACGCGGTCGCCCCGGGTCACACCGAGAGCGGCCAGTGCGGCGGCGACCTTCTCGCTCTCCGTGCGCAGTTCGGAGTAGGTGATGTCGCGCCCGGACAGGTCCGGTTCGATGACGGTGAACGCGACCGCGTCCGGATCGTGCCGGTCGCACAGGAACTCCGCGGCGCTCGCGCCGGGGACGTCGTAGATCGCCAGCAGCTCCTCCGGCGTCAGGGGCGTGGAGGCGGTCGACGCGGTTTTCTCGGTCATAGTCGGCGATTGTGGTCCAGTCGGCGGAGTGAGCACCACCACCACCCACCGACGGGCACCCCCGCTTTTGGGGCTACAGGGCCCGTGGTCCGAGCGTGCACTCTAATGGGACCCAGTAGCTTTCCCGCACGCACCCGGAGGACCCCATGGCCGTGGACCGACTGCTCCCCACCGACGAGGCGTACGAACTCCTCGAGATGACGCGCTCGGTCGCGGACAAGCTCCTCGAGCCGATCGCCGCGGAACACGAGCGGAACCACACCTACCCGGAGGGGCTGTTCGCCCAGCTCGGTGACGTCGGCCTGCTCGGTCTGCCCTACCCGGTGGAGTTCGGCGGCGGCGACCAGCCGTACGAGGTGTACCTGCAGGTCCTCGAGGAACTCGGCGCGCGGTGGGCGGCCGTCGCGGTGGCGACGAGCGTGCACGGGTTGTCCTGCTTCCCGCTGGCCACCGCCGGCACCGACGAGCAGAAGGCCGAGTGGTTGCCCGGACTGCTCGCCGGTGAGCAGATCGGCGCGTACTCGCTGTCCGAGCCGCAGGCCGGGTCGGACGCCGCCGCCCTGCGGTGCCGCGCCGAGCGTGACGGTGACGAGTACGTGGTGACAGGCACCAAGTCGTGGATCACCCACGGCGGGATCGCCGATGTCTACAACACCTTCGTCCGCACCGGCGAGGGCTCGCGCGGCATCTCCTGCCTGCTCGTGCCGCGCGACACCGAGAACCTGCACTTCGGCACGCCCGAGGACAAGATGGGCCTGAACGGCGTGCCCACCACCACGGCCTCGTACGAGGGCGCGCGCATCGACGCGGGCCGGCTCATCGGCGCCGAGGGCGAGGGGCTGCGCATCGCGTTCTCCGCGCTGGACTCGGGCCGCCTCGGGATCGCGGCCGTGGCCACGGGGATCGCCCAGCGCGCGCTCGACGACGCGGTGGACTACGCGAACGAACGCGAGGCGTTCGGCAAGACCATCATCGGCCACCAGGGGTTGGGCTTCCTACTCGCGGACATGGCCGCCGCGGTGGCCTCAGCGCGCGCGGCGTACCTCGACGCGGCCCGCCGCAAGGACGCCGGCCGGCCGTACTCGCGGGAGGCCTCGATCGCCAAGCTCACCGCCACGGACGCGGCGATGAAGGTGACCACCGACGCCGTGCAGGTACTGGGCGGGGTGGGCTACACGCGTGAGTTCCCGGTCGAGCGCTACATGCGTGAGGCCAAGATCACCCAGATCTTCGAGGGCACCAATCAGATCCAGCGCCTGGTCATCGCGCGGAGCCTCGCCGGCTGACCCACGGCCCGGCCGGCGGGCGGAGGACCGGCCCCCTCGTCGCACCTCCTCTCGCCGCGCGCCTCCGCGCGCCGCGCCTCCCCCGGCCGGGCTGTCCCCCGGTTCGCCGCGGTACCCGGGCGGCGGGAAGTCCCTAGGCTGGGCCGCATGTCCTCTCATTCCGGCTCCGCTGCCGGCCCCGCTTCGTCGTCCGCCTCCGGCCCGACCGAGCTCGTCGTCCTCCTCGACGAGGACGGGACGCCCATCGGCACCGCGGACAAAGCCACCGTTCACACCACCGACACCCCGCTCCACCTGGCGTTCTCGTGTCACGTCGTCGACGACGAGGGCCGCGTCCTCCTGACGAGGCGGGCGCTGGGCAAACGGACCTGGCCCGGAATCTGGACCAACTCGTTCTGCGGCCATCCCGGCCCGGGCGAAGACCCGGTGGAGGCGATCGTGCGGCGGGCCGAGCAGGAGCTCGGCACCCGGGTCGATTCCATCGAGCCGGCGGTGCCGGACTTCCGTTACCGGGCCGTCGACGACTCGGGGATCGTGGAGAACGAGATCTGCCCGGTGTTCACCGCCCGCATCCGCGCCGAGCTGGACCCGCACGCCGACGAGGTCTGCGCCCACCACTGGGCCCACCCCGAGGACGTGCGCAAGGCGGTCGACGCCACCCCGTTCGCGTTCAGCCCGTGGCTGGTCGCGCAGGTCCCCCGCATGAAGCTCTACGCGCGCTGATCGCGCGGCACGCCCGGGACTACCAGCGGCAGCGGGCCGCCGCTCAGCGAGACCTGCCCCGGTGCATCGACCGAACATGTCAGCCGGGGATGCTGATGCGCCCCTCCTGCGCGGCCTGCCCGATATCGCGTCGGAAGTGGCCGCCGGGCAGGTCCACCCCGTCGAGGATCCGGTACGCCTCGGCCCTGGCCGCGGCCAGGTCCTCTCCCGTTCCGACGACCGACAGGACGCGGCCGCCGGCGGAGACGAGGCGCCCCTCGGCATCGCGGGCGGTGCCTGCGTGCAGCACCCCCGGCTGCTCGGCGCCCTCGATGAGGTCTCCTCGCCGCGGCGTGGCCGGGTAATGCTCGGCAGCGAGGACCACGGTCACCGCGGCCCCGTCGCGCCACACCAGCGGCGGGAGGTCGGCGAGCCGGCCGGTGGCCACGGCGTGCAGGGTCTCCCCCAGGGGCGACTCGAGCAGGGCCAGCACGGCCTGCGTCTCGGGATCCCCGAAGCGGCAGTTGAACTCCACGACTTCGGGCCCGGAGGAGGTGATCGCCAACCCGGCGTACAAGAGCCCGGAGAAGCCACATCCGCGGGCGACCATCTCGCGGGCCACCGGCTCACACACCTCGGAGACGATCCGGTCGACCATCCCCTCGGGCAACCACGGCAGCGGGGCGTAGGCACCCATGCCGCCGGTGTTCGGGCCGCGATCTCCCTCGCCGACCCGTTTGTGGTCCTGGGCGGGCAGCAACGGCACGACGGTCTCCCCGTCGACCAGGCAGAAGAGGGAGACCTCCGGACCGTCGAGAAACGACTCCAACAACACCGGATGACCGTCGTCGAGACAGGCCAGGGCATGTGCGCGGGCGGCGGAACGATCGGGCGTCACCACGACGCCCTTGCCCGCGGCCAGGCCGTCGTCCTTGACAACCCAGGTCGGGCCGAACCGGTCGAGGGCGTCATCGAGGTCGGCGGGCGAGTCCACGATCTCGGCTCGCGCCGTCTTGACTCCCGCGGCGGCCATGACGTCCTTGGCGAATGCCTTGGACCCTTCGATGCGGGCGGCATCGGCGGACGGCCCGAACACGGGGACACCGGCGCCGCGAAGGGCGTCGGCCACTCCGGCGACCAGCGGCACCTCGGGGCCGATGATGACCAACCCGGCGTCGACCCTGCGGGCCAGGGCCGTCACGTCGGCCGGATCGGTGACCGCGACCTCGTGGCACTGCGCCTGCACCATGCCGGGGTTTCCCGGCGCTGCGTGGAGCTCCGTCACCGTGGGATCCGCGGCGAGGGCGACGAGGAGGGCGTGCTCACGGGCACCGGAACCGATCACGAGAATGCGCACGGTGACCACAGTAGTCCGGCCGCCGGATCGGGTTGACCCGGACCGGAGGCCGAGGGGTCTAGACCTTGACGTCGACGGAGACGGAGACGGCCGGGAACGCCGTGTCGCGGACCCGCAGGCCCGCATCGGTGAGCATGTCCGTCAGACACAGATCGATGGTCCGAGCGGCCGAGTCGAGTGCCTCCGGAGTGCGCATCGGGCGGATCCCGAACAGCGCCTGCGCGCTCAGACCGTCCATCGCAGCCCACAGCGGGAGCTCGTCGTTCATGACGGTCCCGGGCCGGAACGCCCCCGCCTCGATTCCTCGCTCGATGATCGCCTGAAGGACCAGGTTGATGTCACCGGCGTGCGTCGCGACGGTCTCCGACGAACCCAGGTTCTCCATCATCGTCCGCGCCCACGCCGGCTCGTCGATGGCGAAACCCACGATCGCGAGAGCGGCCTCGCGCAATTCCCTGTAGGCGGCGAGGACGGGATCGGACTCGACGCCCCCGGCGACCAGGTTCTCGAGTCGATCCTTCATCTCGACGAAGCCCAGGGCCGCGACCTCCTCGACGAGTTGCTGACGGTTTGCGAAATGTCGATACGCCGCGGTCGCGGAGACGCCGATGTGCGGGGCGATCTCACGCAGCACGATCGCCTTCTCACCCGAGACCCTCGCACGCGCGGTCGCCTCCTGGATGATCGCGTTGCGCAGATCGCCGTGGTGGTAAGCCCTCTTCTTCACCGTGCCCCCTGCTGTCGCAACAACTGCTTCGACCATGTCGATGCTCCTTCGCGTGAGTAGAGAGGGCGATGCCACCCGCCTGGTGGCAGACACGTCCATTAGACCACTTCTTGCCGATCTTCCACCTGAGACCACCGCCCCCATACGTAAGCTGTCGGCCATGTCAACGGTTTTCAGCAAGATCATCGCCGGTGAACTGCCGGGTCGGTTCGTGTGGGAGGACCCCGAGGTGGTCGCGTTCCTCACCATCGCGCCGGTGGCGCCCGGCCACACCCTGGTCGTTCCACGCGCCGAGGTCGATCGGTGGACCGATCTCGAACCCGCGCTGCTGACCCGGCTCAACGAGGTGGCACAGGCCGTCGGCAAGGCCGTCGTGGAGGGATTCGGCGCCACGCGCGCCGGCTACCTCATCGCAGGGTTCGAGGTTCCACACACCCATGTCCACATCTTCCCCGCCGACGACATGTCCGGTTTCGACCTGTCGCTCGCGAATCCCGACACACCGGCCGAGGAGGCCGACGCGGCGGCCGCGACCCTCCGACGGTCATTGCGGGATCTCGGTTACGGGCAGTTCGTCCCCGGGGACTGACCCGTATTTCCGGGCCGGGTCACCGACCCCGACTCAGTGCCCGAGAGCTCGCGTGACGACCCGCATGTCCTGGTAGTCGGTCCACTCCGCGACAAGACCGTCACGGACGACGAAGAACGACCCGACCTCGAGGTGGATCCGCTTACCACCGATCGTGAGATGGGTGGTCCGGTTGATCGCCGCGGTGTTCCCTGAACCGAGGACGTGGTGGATATCGACACCGACGTCCCGGGAGACCTCGGCGTTGAACTCCATCACGTGTCTCAGGCCCTGGTGTCCGTGAACAGTCTGGATCCCCTCCATCGTCAGGACGAGATCAGGAGTGCAGCATGCCCTGGCGGCCTCGAAGTCGCCGGAGAACGCCGCTTCGACCAGAGCCTTCGCCACCTCCCCGGGGCCCCCGTAGCGCGGCCGTCGCCCGCCCGTGCCGGCCCCCACCCCGTCATCCGATGACGTCATCGATCGTCTCCATACTCTTGTAGTCCGCCCATCGCGTGACCACCCCGTCCTCCACCTCCACGAAGGAGCACCCACGGATCTCGATCCCCCCGCTGGGCAGCGTGAACCGCTCGATCCGACGAAGCGCGACCACACCCTCGGATTCCAGGACCTCCCCCTCCACCCCGATCGTGAGGAAGCCTC
This sequence comes from Dietzia sp. oral taxon 368, assembly GCF_002999155.1. NCBI lineage: Bacteria > Bacillati > Actinomycetota > Actinomycetes > Mycobacteriales > Dietziaceae > Dietzia > Dietzia sp. oral taxon 368. Next base: position 2,049,740 of record NZ_CP027238.1, on the reverse strand, counting down.
CAAGCCGCGCCAGATCGGACACGATGTCGCGGATCCCGTCATGGCCGACGTAGCGTCTGACCTGGCCCGTCGTGTAGACGATCGAAGGGGACGATAATGCGATGGCGCCCTCGGCGTCACCGGCGGCGAGGGCGGCCATCCACGCGATGGCGGTATCTGTGGCGGACTCAGTCATCTCGGCGGCGTCTTCCTGGCGGCGGCATTAGAGAACATTCTACTCACCGGCGGCAAAACGCTGACGATGTCGACTGATCTGCGAATTCTCGCCCGGAGCCGGCAATCCACAACCACAACCTTGGCGTGTTCTCAGCATCCGACCAAGCTGCCGGGACGGGCTCGAGAGCTGGAGACGAGACTTGAACTCGCAACCGCCCGATTACAAGTCGGGTGCGCTACCAATTGCGCCACTCCAGCACGGGTCACCGCGCCGTCGCGGGACCCGGCACACATCCTAACCCGGCCGCCGTCGGGGCTCTTGACTACGGTGTGCACCGTGGAGACCCGCGACGCACCGGCACCGCTCACCCGCCCCCTGGCGTGGTTGGGACTGCGCAAGTCGGCCATGGACCTGGCGGTGGAACCGCCACTGTCCCCCATGGCCCCGGTCGACCTCGACGACGACGGCGCCGTCACCGACGTACTCAACCTCGCCCTTGAGATCGGCGGGATCCTGCTGTCCTCGGGCGAGGGTGCCGCGGACACCGTCGCCCAGGCGGAGTCCGTGGCGGCGGCGTTCGGGCTCCCCGGCGCGACGGTCGAGGTCACCTTCACGTCGCTGACCATCGGCGTCAACCGGCGACGCGGGCGGCCGCCGATCTCGGTGATCCGGGTGGTCAACTACCGCACGGTCGACATGACGCGAGTGACCCGCGTCTCCCGCCTCATCGACCTCGTCGTGCGCCGTCAACTCACCGTCGACCAGGCCACGGCCGAGGTCGAGAAGATCGTGGCCTCCCCGCATCCGCATTCCTTCCGGGTCGCGGTCCTGGGATGGGCGATGCTCGGGTGCGCGGTCGTCATCCAACTAGGGGGCAGCCCATTGGCCGGCCTCATCTCGATGGTCTCGACGTTCGCCCTGATGTACGCCAACCGGGCCCTGGATCGACACCGCTTGCCCAGCTTCTTCCAGCAGGTGGTCGGGGGGTTCATCGCCGCCGCCTGGGCTCTGGCAGCGTACGTGGCCGTGAGCGACAACTTCATCGAGGTCCAACCGTCCCAGCTGGTGGCGGCGGGGATCATCGTGTTGCTCGCCGGCCTGACCCTCGTCGGCGCGATCGAGGATGCCATCACCGGGTTCCCCGTGACCTCCGCCGGGCGAGGGGTCGAGACGATGGTCATGACCGGCGGGGTCCTGGGCGGAATCACGATCGGGCTCGCGGCATTCGACCGCCTGGGCATGTCCCCTCCCCCGATCGATCCGGCCATCGCCGGCAACGCCGCTGTCCACGTGGCGGTGCTGGCCGCCGGCGTGGGCGCCGCCGGGTTCGCTGTGGCCAGCTACGCGACGGTGCGCTCGACCTGGCTCGCCGCAGCCGTCGGGGCGACCGGAATGTTGATCTTCCAGGCGGTCACGGCCACCGGCCTGGGCGTGGTCGTCGGTTCGGCGCTCGCGGCGTGCACGATGGGCCTGTTCGGCGGCATCCTCGCCCGTATCGCGACCGTTCCGCCGCTGGTCGTCACCGTCGCCGGCATCACCCCGTTCCTGCCGGGCCTGTCGGTGTACCGCGGCCTGTCCGCGCTGACGAGCGATCAGACGGGCATCGGCCTGGGGCTGATGTTCCAGGCGTTGGCGATCGCGGTGGCGTTGGCCGCCGGGATCGTGTTCGGTGAATGGGTCACCCGGAATCTGCGTAGGTCGGCCGCCGCCGACCAGTGACGTAGAATCGGCCGTGGACGACGCCGCCACCCGGCGCCCTCGTCCCCCACCGACCCCAGGAGGACATCGATGGCATCCGCCGCCGCCAGCAAGGAACCCGAACTCGACGATCTGGAGCCGGTCGCAGACGAGACGGCCGATCAGGCCCGCCGGGTCGTGGCGTCGTACTCCGCCGACGCGGACGAGTGCCGGATGCTCCTCGACATGCTGGGGATCGGCCCGGAGCCGCAGGTGACGGCCGACGCGGAGTAGGCAGAACACGACGACTCGAGACGAGGGCACACGGATGACGAGCGGTACCGGGCAGACGTCGACCGGAGCGGGAGCCGACTTCGTCGTCGTCGCCAACCGCCTCCCAGTGGACCTCGTCATCGATCGGGACGGCACCGAGCACTGGAAGGCCAGCCCCGGCGGCCTCGTCACGGCGCTCGAGTCGATCCTCAAGGCCAACGACGGCGCCTGGGTCGGGTGGCCCGGCGTCCCGGACGCCTCTCCCGAGCCGTTCGACGCGGACGGTATCCGCCTCCACTCGGTCACACTGTCCGCGCGTGACGTCGAGCTCTACTACGAGGGCTTCTCCAACGGCACGCTGTGGCCCCTGTTCCACGACGTCGTGGTGCCGCCCGAGTACCACCGCGAGTGGTGGACCGCCTACCGCGAGGTCAACACGCGCTTCGCCGAGGCCACGGCCGAGGCCGCCGCCGAGGGCGCCACGGTGTGGGTGCAGGACTACCAGTTGCTGCTGGTGCCCGCGCTCCTGCGCGAGCTGCGCCCCGACCTGACCATCGGGTTCTTCCTCCATATCCCGTTCCCGCCCGTCGAGCTGTTCATGCAGCTGCCGTGGCGGACCGACCTCGTCGAGGGCATGCTTGGTGCCGACCTGGTCGGCTTCCATCTGCCCGGTGGTGCGGACAACTTCCGGATCCTCGCCAGCCGACTGCGCGGCCACCCGTCAGTCCGGCTGCGCTCAGCCCGTGGGCGCGCCTCCGAGATCCGCGTCGGAGACCGCATGGTGCGGGTCGGCGCCTTCCCGATCTCCATCGACTCCGCGTCCGTCGACGCCACCGCGCGCAGTCGCGAGACCCGCGACCGTGCCTCCCGCCTGCGCGAGGAGCTGGGGTCACCACGCGTGCTGATGCTGGGCGTCGACCGGCTGGACTACACCAAGGGCATCGACGTCCGCCTCCGTGCGCTGGAGGAGCTGTTCGAGGAGGGCCGTCTGGAGCCCTCGGACGTGACCCTGCTCCAGTTGGCCACACCGAGCCGTGAGCGCGTCGAGCAGTACCAGATCATGCGGTCACGGATCGAGGAGTCGGTCGGCCGCATCAACGGGTCGTTCGGGGAGATCGGGCACCCGGTGGTGACGTACATCCACCGTCCGGTGCCGAAGTCGGAACTGACGGCGTTCTACGCGGCCGCCGACGTCATGCTGGTGACGCCGGTGCGCGACGGCATGAATCTGGTGGCCAAGGAGTACGTGGCCTCGTGCACGGACGGCGACGGTGCGCTGGTGCTGAGCGAGTTCGCAGGCGCGGCCGCGGAGCTGCGCCAAGCGTACCTGTGCAACCCCCATGACCTCGACGGCGTCAAGGACTCCATCATGACCGCGGTGAACGATTCCGCCGAGGAGCGTCGCCGGCGCATGCGCACCCTGCGTCGTCAGGTGTTGGGCAACGACGTCCACGCGTGGGCCCGCCGCTTCTTTCAGACGCTCGACGCGACGTCCGGCGACTAGCCTATAGCGAGGCTCCTTACAGCGCCTCCAGTTCGGCGAGCTTCCACGTCCCGTCCTGACGCTCCATGGCCACGCTGAGCCGCGACGCCGAGCTCGCGGCCTCGGGGTTCTCCTTGGTCGAGACCATGCGGTTGAGCATGACCAGCACGGTGACGTGATCGGCGTCCACGACCTCCTGCGGGGCCGCGGCGGCGACGGTCGCGTAGACGGTGGCCTCCTGCTGCTTGGCGGCCGAGGCCACGGTCGGCATGGACTGTTCGACGAACTCGGTCAGGGCCGGGTCCGCGAGCCGGTCGCGCACGGCGGCGAGGTCGGCGTCGACCGTCCGGTGGTCGTAGGTGAACATCTGGGTGGTGATCTCGCGCGCCTCGTCGGTGGCCGCGCGGGGCGCGTCCGCGATCCGCTGTTCGGTGGCCGTGGCCTCACGCGCCTCGACGTACTGCCAGCTCGCGAGACCGGCGACGACGACGAGGAGGACCGACACCACCAACAGGGCCGTGATCAGGGTGCGCCGGCGGGCCGGGTCGAGCGGGGTCCGGGCGGCGGTCGGTGCAGGGGCGGCCCCGGTGGCTCCCGAGTCCTCGGCCGACCCGGCGGACCCGGTGTCCCCAGAAGTGTCGACGGCCTCGGAGGTCTCGGTCCGGGGCATGGCCGCCATCCCCTCGAAGAGACCGCCGGCGCGGGCGGCTTCGAGTGCGCGTTCCCGCGCGGCGTCGGCCTTGCGCTGGGCGCGCGCGGCGCGTTCGGCTTCACGCTGGGCGCGGCGGGCGGCGCGCACGTCGGAGTTCGGGCTGCTCATGGGATGAAGTTCACCCCCGACACCTTCATCGTGCCGTCGTCGTGCCGGTTGACGGTCACGCGGACGCGGTACTGGCGGTCTTGGTCCTCGTCGGACTTCGGATTGCCGATGGTCTGGTCGATGGCCATGATCACCTCGGCCCGGTCGGGGTAGGAGTGCTCGACCGCCGCCGCCGTCACCACGCCGTCGGCGACGACCTTGGTGGTGGTCACCACGTCCTCATACGAGTCGCGGCGCGGGGCGAACTGCTCCGAGAAGTCGCCCTCGATGAGGCCCACGATCTCGTCGACGTCCTCAGACAGGGTCTCCTGCCGGATGGTCATCAGCTTGGTCATGACGTTGACGGCCGTGTCCTGGTACGCGGCATCGAGCTCGGCCTGCGAGGCCCGGTCCGCCCGGACGTCCGCCGCCTGGTTGCGCTCGCCGAGCCACAAAACAGTGGCGACGAGCGCCAGGACCAGGCAGATCGCGGCGATCACCGCAGCCGTGATCAGCCCGGCCCTCCCACCGTCGGTGGAGGCCTGGTCTGGCTGTGGCACTACGCGACTCCATTCGTCATCATGGCGGCCAGGTCGGCGTCCTTGTCGAGCCGACTGTCGGCGCCCAGGTCCAGCTGACGGTACGCGGCGCCGTCCGCGCCAACGTACTCGCCCGTAGACGGGTCGTACACGGCCGCCGAGGTGGTCCCCTCCTGACCTGCGGTGGCGCCCGACGGCACCACGTTCCAGGCGTTCGGATTGTCCCCGGGCGGTCCCACCTCACTGGTGTTCGGCGGGTTGATGCCCTGGGGGACGAAGTCGTCCGCCCGGCACTCCTCCGGGGAGGCGCCGGTGCGGCCCGGGAACTCCATGCACGGCAGGTTGCGCGCACCACGGACGGTCATGGTGGAGTCCTTGGCGATCTTGCAGTAGATCCCGTTGATCTGCGCCGGCACCGTGAGATCCGCCGGGCTGCGCCGGTCCTCGGCGGGCAGGAACCCCGTGGTGCACGGAGGGGGCTCGTTGATCTGCAGGTTGAAGTCAACCTTGATCTGCCCGGTGTCCCTGGCCCCGTCGATGGCGGTGAGCAGCGCCGACACCAGCGCCGGGTAGATCACCAGCAGCTGCTCGATCGAGCGGTTGTAGACCACGCCCACCTCGCCGACGCTCACCAGGTTCGCCACCAGCACGGGCAGAGTGGGCTGGAGGTCGTTGAGCAGTTTGGTGGCCCGGCCCAGTGCGTCGGGTCCCCGCTGGATGATCGAGGTCAGCTGGGGCTCGTTCCCCCGCAGCTGGTCCGTGATGTCCGCGACGTTGCGGGTCCACGCCCGGATCGAATCCGCGGACTCCAGCTGCGAGTCGAGTACCGGCTCGGCGTCGGCGATGAGCCTGCGCGTCACGTCCTCGTTCGTCCTGGCCTCCTCCAGCAGGAGCTGGGCGGAATCCAGGAACTGTTGCAGGTCGCGCGCCGACCCGTTGAACGCGTCGAACGACTCCGAGATCACCCGGCGCATCTTGGCGTCATCGATCGACGCCATGAGCACCGTCGCCTGGTCGAGCACCGGGCCGATGCCCTGCGGCATGTCCACCCTGTCCTCGCCGAGCACCGTGCCGTCGGCGAGCCGACCCTCGGGGGACCCCTCGGGGACGAACTCGACGAACTGCTCCCCCACCGCCGAGACGCTGCGGATCTCGGCGCGGACGTTCTCGGGCACATCGGCCCGCGAGTCGAAGTGGAGCTTCGCCACCACCATGCCCGGCTTGAGCGTCACCGAGTCCACCCGGCCGATCGTGTTGCCCAGGTAGGCGACGTTGGCGTTCTCGTACAGCCCGCCGGTGTCCGGCATCTCCAGCGCCACGTCGGTGCGCTTCCAGCCGAGCGCCCGCGGCAGCTGCAGGTAGACCACGGCCATCACGGTGAGCGCCACGACCGTCACCACTGCGAAGACCGTCAGCTGGATCTTGACCAGTCGCGTCATCGGGGGGCCTCCTCGGTCGGTGCCGGGGACTGGTCCGGCGCGGGCGCGGGTGCCTCGCCGGCCGGCGGCTCGGCGGGTTCGGCCGGTGCGACGTCCAGCGCGAACGGGTCCGGCTCCATCGACGAGCCGGGCGCCAGTCCCACGTAGCCCTCCAGGCCCGCCATGCGGTTACCGAACTCGGTTCCCAGCAGCAGCGTCTCGCTCAGACGCGGCATCGACATGTCGGCGTGGATGTACAGGTTGGCGTAGTCGCCCCGCAGGAAGTTGTCGATGCCCGACTGCGGGAACGGGAACGTGATGAGCGTGCTCAGCACCTGGGTGAGGTCACGCCCGGAGTTGGCCAGTGCCTCGAGGACCGGGACGAGGTCCTCCAGATTCGCGACGAGGTTCTGCCCGCCGCCGGCATCGATGATCTGGCTGGCCTTGTGGCCGAAATCGCCCAGCGACACCAGGGCCGTGGTGAGCTCCTGCTTCTGGTCGTTGATGAGCTCGAGCGCGGCGGGCATCTGCGAGAGCGCCTTGGCCAGAGTGTCGTTCTGCTCGTCGATCTGCCGGGCCAGGCGGTCCAGGCCCTCCATGGCCGCGATGATGTCGGCCCGCTGGTCGTCGAGACCGCTGACGGTGGTCTCCAGCTGACCGATGACCTCCTTGGCGTCCACCTGCCGTCCGTCGAGGGCGGTGTTGAGCTCCTCGGAGATGGTCGAGAACTGGGCCAGGCCGCCGTCGGTGAGCACCACCGACAGGGCCGAGAGGGTCTGCTCCGTGGTCGGGTAGACGCCCGCCCGTTCGATCGGGATCACGTCACCGTCCGCGAGCGTGCCCTCCGCCCCTCCGTCCGGCGGTGGGAACAGCTCGAGATGCTGCGAGCCGAGGAGGCTGGTCTGCCCGATCTTGGCGTGGGCGTTGGCCGGCAGCCGTACGTCCCCGTTGAGGGTCACCGTGACGATCGCCGTGTAGTCCTCGACCTCCATGTGGCTGATCGAGCCCACGTTGACGTCGTTGACGCGCACCGGCGAGTTACGCGTGATCGTGGTGACGTCGGGCATCTCGATGGTGACCTGGTAGGCCCCGTCTCCGTGTCCCTGCGCCCCGGGCAGGGGCAGTGAGTTGAGCCCGTTCCAGGTACAGCCGGTCCCGGCCAGCAGGACGGCCGCGCCGAGCGCGCCGCCGACCAGCAGCCGGGAACGCCGCGGCCCGTTCCGCTGCGCGCGGTCGCGGGAAGTCGCCTCGGCCATCACGCACCTCCCGTCGGAAGCAGGGTGTCGGTGAGGTTGTCACCCTTGTTGACCACGTTGACCAGCGGATCCGGCTGCGCCGAGGGCGGTTGAACGCCGGGCGGGGTCTGGGTGCCCGGACGCTGCGCCTGGATGATCTGATCCGGCTCCGCGGTCGGGGTGATGGGCGGGGTCACCTGACCGTACGGGTAGTTGGAGGTCAGCGAGTTGAACAGTGGCGCCATGTACTGCGCGCACAGTGCGGCGTCGGACTCCGACGTGTTGTTGTCCAGGCCGGCGATCGCGCCGCAGAGGAAGTTGGCCGGGTTGGCCATCTGGTTCATGGCCAGGATCCCGTGCAGCGTCCCCTGGTACGGCCGGTAGATGTTGTAGAAGTTCGACATCGCGGTGGGCGCCACGTGCAGCATGCCCTCCACATCGGCGCGGCGGTCGCGGACCACTTTGGTGGCCTGGCCCAGCTTGTCCACGCCCACCGACAGGCGGTCGCCGTTGTTCTCGAGGAACCGGTTGATGTCCATGATCGCCAGGTCGAGGTCGCGCAGCGCGGCGTCGATCTGCTCGGTCTGACCGCTCAGCACCTCCGAGACGCTGGCGAGCTTCCCACCGAAGGAGACGATCTGCTCCTCGCTCTGCGAGAGCGCGGTGACGAACAACTGCAGGTTCTTCAGGGTGGTGAAAAGGTTCTCCCGCCCGTCGGACATGAGCGACATGGTCCGCGAGACCTCGGACAGCGCGTCGCGGATCTCGGCACCGTTGCCCTCGAACATGGAGTCCGCCGAGTCCACGAAGTCGCCGAGCGGGCCGGTCTTCTCGCCCTTTTCCGGGCTCAGCGCCGTGGAGAGCTTCATGAGCTGCTCCTTGACGCCGTCCCACTCGACCGGAACGGCCGTCCGCTCGATGGGGATGACCCCGTCGTCCGGCATCTCGGCCCCGCCGGTGTACGCAGGCGTGAGCTGGATGAACCGTTCGGCGACGAGGGACTGCGCCACGAGCAGCGCATTGGCGTCCTCCGGGACGGCCACGTTCTCGTCCACCTTCATGGTCACCCGCGACATGCCGTCCTCGGTGGTGATGTCGGAGATCGTGCCGACGCGCACCCCGAGCACCCGGACCGTGTCGTCCTTGTAGACCCCCTGCGTGGTGGGGAAGAACGCGGTGATGGTCTTGGTGCGCGAGGAGAACCACCACACCCCGCCGGCGACCAGGGCCACCACGGCGATCAGCGCGATCACCTTGGGGACAGTCGGAGAAAGGAGTCGTCTCATCCCGGAATATTCCCTTCGCCCCACCCGGGGAACTCGTCCAGCAGGGTCGCCTCCGGGACACCGGGCATCGTGGGCTCGCGGACCAGCCCGGGCTCGGGCTGGACACGGTCGTCGATGAGCGGCATGAGGTCACGCACGAGCGTCTGCTGGTAGTGCCCAAGCGAGAGGTTGACCACGTACGCGTTGAACCACGGGCCGGAGGCGACCGCCTCGCCGAGCGCCGTGGAGTACGGCACGATCCGACGCAGGCCCAGGTCGATGTCCTCCCGGTTGCGGATGAGCAGGTCCGAGACCCGCTCGAGCTTGTCGAGCGCGGGTCCGAGCTGCGCCTCGTTGTCCTGGACGACGCCGGACAGCTGCTGGGCGAGCGTGTCGATGTTGGTCACCAGCTCGTTCAACGCCCGCTTGCGCAGGTCGAGCGCGGTGAACAGGGTGTTGCCGTCCACCATCAGCTGGTTGATCTGCTCGTTGCGGCGGCCCAGCACGTCCGTGGTCCCGGCCGCCTTGTCCAGCAGGTCCAACACCGCCTCGTCGCGCTTGTTGAGCGACTGCGACAGCCGGGTGATGCCTTCGATCGCGCCGGCGACCTCCGGTGAGGACTGCTCCATGGTCTCGGACAGCACGTCGAGAGCCTCCTGGACGGAGTCGGTGTCCATGGCCTCGACTGTGTCGCTGAGGTCCCCCAACGCAGAGGTCAGCGAGTACGGCACCGAGGTCCTGTCGAGCGGGATGGTGCGGTCGGCGAGCTCGCCGCGCCCGTCGGAGAACACGGCCAGGGCCCGGCGGCCGAGGATCGAGTCGGTCTTGATCTGGGCCGAGGTGTCGGTCCCCAGGTCGACCTTGGTGCTGATGTCGAAATGCACACGCACCTTGTCGCCGTCGAGCTGGATCTTGCGGACGCTGCCGACCTTCATCCCGGCCACCTGGACCTCGTCGCCGGTGTTGAGCCCGGCGGCGTCGGCCACGTAGGCGGTGGCCCCGTGCATGCCGTTGACGTAGGGGATGCGGTCGTAGTTCAGGGATACCCCCATGAGGAGGACCACCCCGACCGCACCCCAGATCCCGGTCCTGACCGGGTCGCGGTCGCGGAAGCGCAGCTGCCCCCGGGGTGGCTTGTTGTCCTTGTTCTTACTCATCGGGGAACGCACACCGTCCCGTCTTCTGCTCATACTGCGGCATGAACGAGCTCTTGCCCGTGACCGGGTTGGTGAACTCGACGATCACGCCACAGAGGTAGAACTGGAAAAAGCTGCCGTAGACGCCGAGGCGGCTCATCTTCTCGAAGTCGGACGGCAGCCGGTTGATGACGCCCTCGACGAACTCCTCGTCGTCGTTGATCAGCGTGGCCACGCGGTCGACCTGGGCGATGTCCTGCTTGAGGGAGGGCCGCACGTCCGACAGGAGGGTGGTCATATTGGCGCTCGAGTCGTTGAGCCTGGACACCGACTCGGCGAGCGGCTCCGAGTTGGTGGCCAGCCCGGAGACGAGCTGCTGCAGATCGTCGACGATGGAGTCCACGTTCTCCTGGTTCTCGGACACGGTCGTGAGCACGGACGTGAGGTTGGTGATCACGTCCCCGATGAGCTGGTCGCGGTCGGCGAGGGTCTGGGTGAGCGACGACGTCGCGGCCAGCAGGTCCTGGACGGTCCCGGCCTCCCCCTGGAACACCTTGACGATCGACTCCGAGAGCTGGTTGACCTGGGCCGGGTCGAGTGCCTTGAACAGCGGGCGGAAGCCGCCGAGCAGGGCGTCCAGGTCTAGTGCGGGGGCGGTCTGGTCCAGCGGGATGGTCCCGCCGGGCTCGAGCGGGGTCTGCAGGCCCTCGCCGCGCTTGAGCTCGAGGTAGCGGTCGCCGGTGATGTTCTCGTACCGCACCACGGCCTCGGTGCTCTGGTGGACCACCTGGTTGCCGGCCACAGTGAACGACACGTTCGCGGTGTTGGCCTCCTCGAGGTCGATCCTGCGGACCTGCCCCACCTCGATACCGGCGATGCGAACCTTGTCCCCGGACTCCAGGCCCGAGACGTCAGCGAAGTGGGCGTTGTAGCGCTCGAAATCGCCCGAGCGGTACTCGCTGAACACCACGATCAGGCCCACCAGGACCAGGATCATGACCGTGGCGAAAATCCCGAGCTTGACGGTGGTCGCTTTCAGCTCGCGCGCGGCGGCGCGGGCGGCGCTCACGGGTTACCTCCGTCCATGCCGAGCATGAGCTGCAGCAGCGTCGGCGGCGCTGGGACGCCCGGCTGCGGCTCCGGCAGCGGGCCCATCAGCGGCTTGTCTCGGGAGGTGAACACGTTGGGCTGGCCCTCCATGACGTTGGTACCGGTGTCGGTGACCACGAACGGGGCGTGCGTCGCCGAGTCCGGGAACGGCAGCCCGTAGCAGTTGGGCCCGGTACTGGCGTTCACCTTGGGCAGGTCCTTGGGGTACTCGTACGCCTTGACGCCCTGCTGGAACCCGGCCCGGAACGCGAGTCCGGACTGGTTGGTCGCGCCGAACGCCTGCCCGGCGCCGGCGACCCCCTGGTTGAGCCCCACGATGAGGCAGGTGAGCATGGGCGAGTACTCGGCCAGCAGGCTGGTGGACGCACGCAGGTCGGCCAGCGTCTTTACCAGCTCGTCGCCGTTCTCCGCCAGCAGTCGCTTGCCTGTCTCGCCGGTGCCGATCGCGGAGGCCAGAAGTGCCTCGAAGCGGGCCTGGTTGGCCAGGATGTTTGTGCCCACGTCCGTGCCCGAGTCGAGGACCCGCATGACGTCCGGCGTGACGTCCGCGTACAGGTGGGCCACGCGCGAGCCCTTGGACAGGTCCCGCTGCAGGGTCTCGATCTGCGGGTTGATCTCGCCCAGGTACTCGTTGAGTTCGGTGATGGTCTGGCCGATCTGGTCACCTCGCCCGTCGAGGCCGCCCGAGATCGCACCGAGGGTGGCGTTGAGCTTCTCGGGCTCGATCGCCGTGAGGGTGTCGGTCAGCTCCTCGAACATGGTGTTGACCTCGGTGGTGACGCTGGTGGTCTGCACCACGGTGCCCTTCTCGAGGTGGGTCGGGGCGGGGTCGGCCGGGGGCTCGAAGTCTACGGACTTGGCACCGAAGACGGTGTTGGAACCGATGGACACCACCGCGTTCGACGGGACGGCCTCGAGCGCGGCCGGGTCGACCTCGATCTCTATCGTCGCGCCGTCGAACTCCTGCCTGATGTCGGTGACGTTGCCGATCTCCACGCCGCGGGAGCGGACCTTGGCGTCGGCCTCCATGACCAGTCCCGCGCGGTCGCTGCGCACCGTCAGCGGCACGCGGCTGTCGAATGCCCGGACGAACAACAGCAGTGACAGCGCAACCACCACGACGATGACGAGCGCCAGTCCCGCACCGGCGATCCGCCGGGGCGTCGTGTCGCTCCGACTCACCGTCCTCGCCATATCGTCTCTCCTATCCCGACAGATTGAAGTTGCCGTCCCCGCCGTAGATGGCGAGCGAGACGAGGAGGGTCACGGTGACGACGGCGATGAGCGACGTGCGGACGGCGTTACCGACCGCCGAGCCGACGCCCGCGGGGCCGCCCGCGGCGTTGTACCCGTAGTAGGTGTGGATGAGCATGATCGTGATGGCCATCGCGATGGCCTGGACGAAGGACCACAGGATGTCCGTCGGGATGAGGAACGTCGCGAAATAATGGTCGTAGACGCCGCCGGACTGCCCGTAGATGTTGACGGTGGCGAACCGGCTGGCGATGAACGAGGCGATCACCGCGAGCGAGTAGAGCGGCACCACGGCGATCATCCCGGCGACGATGCGGGTGGAGACCAGGTAGGTGATCGAGTCGATCGCCATGACCTCCAGCGCGTCGATCTCCTCCGACACGCGCATGGCGCCGAGCTGGGCCGTGGCCCCGGCGCCGATGGTGGCCGCCAGGCCGATCCCCGCGATCACCGGCGCCGCGATGCGGACGTTGATGAAGGCGGCGAAGAAGCCGGTGAGCGCCTCGACGCCGACGTCGGTGAGCGAGGAGAAGCCCTGGACGGCGATCACACCGCCGGTGGCCAGGGTGAGGAAGGCGACGATGACGACGGTGCCGCCGATCATGGCCAGTGCCCCTGTCCCCATGGCGATCTCGGCGATGAGCCGGAGCGTCTCCTTGGGGTACTGGGTCAGCGCGCGCGGCGTCGCCACCAGCGCGCGCCAGAAGAACAGCGCGTGGTCGCCGAAATCGTCGAAGCTCTTGACCGCGGAGTTCCGGGCCCGTGACAGGCGCGGGAACCGGGCGGTCTCGATCACCGCCATGTCACGCCCCCAGGACCTTGACGCCGACAGCGGTGATGACGGTGTTGACCACGAACAGGCACATGAAGGCGAAGACGACGGTCTCGTTGACCGCGCTGCCGACCTCCTTCGGCCCGCCGCGGACGTAAAGCCCCTTGTAGCAGGCGACGAGCCCCGCCAGCAGCCCGAACACGCCGGCCTTGATCTGGGCGAGGATCAGCTCGCCGAGCCCGGTCAGCAGGGTGATGCCGTTGACGAACGCGCCCGGGTTGACCCCCTGCAGCAGCACGGAGAACAGGAATCCACCGAGGATGCCGATCGTGCACACCAGTCCGTTGAGCAACAGCGCGACGAACGTCGAGGCCGCCACTCGCGGCACGACGAGCCGCTTGACCGGGTCGATCCCCAGCACCTCCATCGCGTCGATCTCCTCGCGGATGGTGCGCGCGCCGAGGTCGGCACAGATGGCGGTCGCGCCCGCGCCCGCGACGATGAGGACGGTGACCATCGGCCCGACCTGGGTGACGGCACCCAGCGCGGCGCCGGCTCCCGACAGGTCGGCCGCGCCGATCTCACGCAGCAGGATGTTGAGGGTGAAGCTCACCAGTACCGTGAACGGGATGGCTACGAGCACGGTGGCCATGGTCGACACGCGAGCGATGAACCAGGACTGCTCGATGAACTCGCGGCCCTGACGGACGATCGAGGGGAAGGAGACGAACGTGTCGAGGGTCATGGCGAAGAACTCGCCGACGCCTTTGAGCGGAGCATCGAGGACTCTCGCCATTGGTGCCCCCTCCCGTCTGTCTTCCCTGCGGACCACGCGACACCGGGTCACGAGAGCCGATCCGCTGAACAAGTGACCATTTTGGTGTGATCGCGGTTACACGATATCTAGAACGCGTTCTATCTGGCAAGGGCTTCCCCCCACCCCCGTCCGGAGGCCCCGCCTGCGGTGTCCGGGGAATCTAACACGGCAGGTGGGGCGCCCGAGTCGTCCCCGGTGCGGTCAACTCGCGACCACACCGGGGACGTCACACAGGACGGGGCCCGGGTCAGAGCTTCATGATCTCCGCGGCGGAGAAGGACTTGCCCTCCGGGCGGTCTGACCAGTGCCCGGAGACCGCATCGGCGAACCCGCGGCGATCCCACACACCGCCGGCGGCGTCGAACCGCTTCTCGACCACGGGTGCCTCGACGAGGGCCACCATGCCGCCATATACCACGAACAGCTGGCCGTTGACCTGTGCCGCCGCCGGCGACGCCAGGTACGACACGAGGTCGGCGACACGATCCGGGGAGAGCGGGTCCGGCCCCTCGGACTCGTCCCACGCCTCGAATACACCCTCGGTCATGCCGGTGCGGCCGCGCGGAGCGATCGCGTTGGCCGTGCACCCGATGCGTTCGAGCACCCGGGCCGCGGACAGGGTCAGGGCCGTGATACCCGCCTTGGCCGCACCGTAGTTCGCCTGCCCGGGAGGGCCGAAGAGCCCGGCCTCGGACGAGGTGTTGACCAGTCGCCCGAAGACGGGCCCCTCCGCCTTCTTGCTCTCGGCCCGCCAGTGGGCGGCCGCGTTACGGGTCAGTAGGAAGTGCCCGCGCAGGTGCACCCTTATCACCGCGTCGAAATCCTCGTCCGACATGTTGAACAGCATCTTGTCGCGGGTGATGCCCGCGTTGTTCACCACGACGTGCAGCCCGCCCATCCCGAGCGCGGCCGCCACCATCGCGTCCGCGGTCTCCCGCTCGGAGACGTCGCCCACGACGAGCTCCGCCCTGGCGCCGGCGGCCTCGATGTCCGCGATCACCGAGTCCGTGGCCTCGGAGGACCGGACGTCGTTGATGACGACCGCCGCCGCGCCGGAACGGGCCAGCTCGACCGCCTCCGCTGCACCGAGACCGGAGCCCGACCCGGTCACGACGGCGACCCGCCCGTCCAGCGACAGATCGGCATCCAGGGACTGCTGCGTCATAGTGATGTCACTCCTTGATCTCGAGTGCCGCCATCGGGCACTTCTCCACTGCCTTGCGGGCCCGCTTCTCGAGCTCGGCGGGCACCTCGTCCACGACCACGCGGACGATCTCGTCGTCGTCACCCAGCTCGAACACCTTGGGCGCCAGGCCGACACACACGGCCTGTCCTTCACAGCGGTCGGGATCGACTTCGATTCTCATGCCGTCCTCCTCGGTCGCACCCACGGCAACCATGGCCGCGAGATGGTTGGATACTATGTGAGTCACGCCACTAGAACGTGTTCCACTCACCGATGAGCTTAGGGCATATGGACATCACCTACACCACCGACCAGGAACGTCTGCGCGGAGAGCTGCGCGAGTACTTCGCCGCGCTCATGACCCCCGAACGGCGCGAGGCCTTCACCTCCACCACCGGCGAGTACGGACACGGCGACGCGTACCGCGAGATCGTGGCGGAGATGGGCCGCGACGGCTGGCTCACGCTCGGGTGGCCCGAGGAGTTCGGTGGGAAAAACCGGCCGATGATCGACCAGCTCATCTTCACCGACGAGGCGGCGATCGCCGGCGTGCCGGTGCCCTTCCTCACCATCAACTCCGTCGCGCCGACCATCATGGCGTTCGGCTCCGACGAGCAGAAGAACTACTTCCTGCCCCGGATCAGCCGCGGCGAACTGCACTTCGGTATCGGCTACTCCGAGCCCGACTCCGGAACCGACCTGGCCTCCCTGCGCACGCGCGCGGTGCGCGAGCCCGGCACCGGCGGGTTCGAGGGGCAGGACGTCTACCGGATCAACGGCCAGAAGATGTGGACGTCCCTGGTGGCCTACGCCGACTGGATCTGGCTGGCCGCGCGCACGGATCCGGACGCTCCGCGCCACAAGGGCATCTCGATGATCGTCGTACCCACCGATGCCGAGGGTTTCTCCTGGACCCCCGTGCACACGATGGCCGGCCCGGACACCAGCGCCACCTACTACCAGGACGTAGTCGTCCCCGCGAGCAACCTCGTGGGCCCCGAACACGGCGGCTGGCCGCTCATGACCAACCAGCTCAACCACGAGCGCGTCGCCCTCACCTCCGCCGGGCCGCTTCAGGCCTCGCTGCGGCAGGTGGTGGCCTGGGCACGCACGACGCCCGGCGCGGACGTGGGTCTGCCGGGCGACGGTCCGGTGATCGAGATCGAATGGGTCCGCGCCCACCTGGCCCGCGTCCACGCGATGGCCGAGTACCTGGCCCTGCGCAACTGGGAGATCGTCTCCGCCGACACCGCGGCCCCGACGCGCATCGCCGCGTCGGCGACCAAGGTGTACGGGACGGAGACGGCCTGCGAGGCCTACCGCCTGCTCATGGAGGTGCTCGGATCGAGCGGTTATCAGCGCGCCCACTCCCCCACCGCCGCCCTGCACGGGCGCATCGAGCGACTGCACCGTTCGGCGCTCATCCTCACCTTCGGCGGCGGCACCAACGAGGTCCAGCGCGACATCATCGCCACCGCCGGCCTGGGTCTGCCACCGGCGCCCCGGGTCTCCCCCGCTGCCACCGGCGCCGGACCCCGGAAGGAGCACTGACATGGACTTCTCCGTCGACGACACGACCTCCGAACTCACCGCCCTCGTCCGCGACATGGGCGAGCGTCTGGTCACCGACGAGTCGCTGCGCGAGCTCGACGCCCGGTTCGGCCCCGGCACCGAATCGGGCGGAACGGACAAGGACACCGCCCGCTTCCACGCCCGGTTCTGGGATGAGCTCGTCCGGGCCGGCGTGCCCGCGGCCCTGGCGCCCGAGCGACTCGGAGGTGCCGGGCTCGGCGTCGTGGGCGAGGCGCTGGTCATGCGCGAGCTCGGCCGTGTCCTCGCACCCGTCCCCCTGTCTTCCGCGATCCGCGCCGCTTATCTCCTCAACGCCCTGGGCGGGTGCGACCCGGACCTCGCCGACGGCGTGGCCACTGGGCGCATCATCGCGGCGGTCGCCGACGGCGATGCCCTCGAGGTCGACTGGGCACCGATCGCCTACCTGTACCTGCGAACAATGCCTGACGAACTGTTGATGCCGGGCGAGTTCAGCGTCGAGCGCACAATCCCGATTGATTTCTCGTGCGCCGGGATCGTCACCCCCGCGGTTTTCCACACCGAACCCCTTCACAGGGATCCCGCCGAGTTCGACGCCCTGCGCCGCCGCGTCCACCTGGCCGCCCACCAGTGGGGTGTCATCGAGGCCGCGCTCGAGCGCACCGCCGCATACGCGGGCACGCGGCACCAGTTCGGCCGACCCATCGGCACCTTCCAGGCCGTCGCCGCGCGCCTTGCCGACGGGATGATCGACGTCGATGCCGTGCGACTGTCCACCCTGCGCGCCGCCTACGAGCTCGACGCCTGCGCAGGCGCCCCGGGCGCCACCGCCCACGCGGCCGTTGCCTCCGCCCACTTCTGGGCCTGCGAGGCCGGTCACCGACTCGCGCACACCGCCGTCCACGTCCACGGCGGCGTCGGCCTGGACCGCTCGGAGCCCGCGCACCGCTACTTCCTCGCCGCCAAGGCGAACGAGTTCCGGCTCGGCGGCGCGACCCGACAGCTCCTCGACCTCGGCGACGTGCTCGCCACCTCGGGCGACCCCTGGGACTACCCGGCGTGAGCGGCGCGGTGAAGACCATCGCGGACGTCGCTGCCCGGCCGTTCACCTCCGTCGCCGACGCCGTCCACGCCCTGTCCGCCGTCGGCGACCGCGGCATCTGGTCCGACGACCGGCTCACGCCCTGGTCGAACGCCGTCCGCGCGTCGGCCGTGCGGATCGCGGCGCTGCGGGAACTGATCGCCTCGTCGTCGTCATCACCGCCGCGCACACCCCACATCGGTCTCCTCATGTCCGGCACCCCCGAGTATCTCCACCTGCTCGGCGCGGCAGCGTGCTCGGAGATCGTCGTGGCCGGCCTCAACCCCACGCGCCGCGGCGAGGCGCTCCTGCGCGACGCGGCGCTCGCGGACTGCGCACTCATCCTCACCGACGCCGACAACGAGGCGCTCCTCCACGGTCTCGTCCCCGGCATCCCGGTGGTCAACGTGGACTCCCCCGAGTGGGCCGCGCTGCTCGACCGTCACGCCGACGCCGCGCTCCCCGCGGTCACGGACGTGCCGACCGGCCCCGACGACCTGGTGGCGCTGGTCTTCACCTCCGGCACGAGCGGCGACCCCAAAGCCGTTCGGATCACGCAGAACAAGATCTCCGTGCCCGGCCGCATGCTCGCCGAACGGTTCGGCATCGGCCCGGGCGACTGCGTCTACAGCGCGATGCCGCTGTTCCATTCCAACGCCGTCATGGTCGCCTGGCCGATCGCCCTGTTCTCCGGCTGTTCCATCGCGCTCCGCCGCCGGTTCTCCGCCTCCAACTGGCTCGACGACGTCCGGCGCCACGGCTGCACGTTCGCGAACTACGTCGGCGCGCCCCTGTCCTACATCCTCGCCACCCCCGAGCGGACCGACGACGCCGACAACCCCATGCGTGTCGTCTACGGCAACGAGGCCCCCGCCGATGTGAGGCGCGAGTTCGCGCGCCGATTCGGCGTGACCGTGGTCGACGGGTTCGGCTCGAGCGAGGGCGGCATCTCCGTCACCCGCACGCCCGAGACCCCCGACGCCGCGCTCGGACCGCTGCCGGCCGGGGTGCTCGTCGTGGACCCCGAGACCGGCGAGGAGTGCCCACGCGCCCGCTTCGATGACGCGGGCGTCCTGCTCAACTCCGACGAGGCCGTGGGTGAGATGGTCGCCGACGGGCCGGGCCTGTTCTCCGGGTACTACGGCGACCCCGCCGCCGACGCCGAGAGGATGCGCGGCGGCCGGTTCCACTCCGGTGACCTCGCGTACGTCGACGACGACGGATGGGTCTACTTCGCGGGCCGGTCCGGTGGCTGGATGCGCGTGGACGGGGAGAACCTGGCGGCCGCACCGATCGAACGCGTACTGCGACGCCACCCCGATGTGGCCGAGGTCGGCGTGTACGCCGTGCCGGCGGGGACCGTACGCGGCCCGGCCGTGATCGGCGACGCCGTCGCGGCGGCGGTGGTGCCGCGCGAGGGCGCAGACGCCTCGGCCCTGGCGGACGGGTTCGACGATTTCCTCGCCGCCCAACCCGACCTCGGCCCCAAGCAGTGGCCGTCGCTGCTCCGGGTCACATCGGCGCTCCCGAGGACCGCGAGCTTCAAGTTCCGGGCCCGCGACCTCACCTCTCTGGGGACGAACCCCGCCGGGGACCGGGTCTGGGTCCGCCCCGACGGGGCGGGAGCGTTCACCCCCGGATGAGGTCCTCGGTAGGTTTCAGGGTGTGGACCACGCCGTGAACCCCGACCTGAAGCATCCCGCCGGCGACGGCATCAACGACGATGCCGTCGCCGCCGATGACGACTTCGGCATCTCCTCGCCCGTCCCGCCCAAGCCGCTACTGCGCGGGTGGATCCACGCCGGCACGCTGCCCGTGGCGGTCGCGTTGGGTGTCGTGCTCACCGTGCTCGCCGAGGGGACGGCGCTGACCTGGGCCTGTGCCGTGTTCCTGGCCACCTCGACGTTGCTGTTCGGGATATCGGCTCTGTACCACCGGGTGAACTGGAGGCCACGGGCCGCAGCCCTGATGCGCCGTCTGGACCACAGCAACATCTTCCTGCTCATCGCCGGGACGTACACGCCCATGACGGTCGCGGCACTGGAACCGCCGACCACCCAGATCCTGTTGACGCTCGTGTGGTCGGGGGCTCTGCTGGGGATCCTGTTCCGCCTGTTCTGGCTGTCCGCGCCGCGCTGGCTGTACGTGGTGCTGTACATCGGTCTGGGGTGGACCGCCGTGTGGTTCGCCGGCGACCTCATCACCGCCAACCTGGCCGCCGTCATCCTGGTGCTGGTCGGCGGGGTCGCCTACACCGGCGGCGCGGTGGTCTACGGCCTCAAGCGACCCGACCCGGCACCCGGCGTCTTCGGCTTCCACGAGGTGTTCCACACGTGCACCGTGATCGCGTTCGCGTGCCATTGGGCCGCGATGCTGCTGTTCGTGCTGGGGAGCTGACGACACCGGTTCGCCGGCCTCAGGCGCCTCAACACTAAATCCGCTACTCCGGATCCGGATTCGCTACTCCCAGAGAGGTAGCGGATCCGGGTTCGGAGTAGCGGATTTGCGTGGATGGGTCAGCCGAGCGTGCCGCGCAGCCGTTCGACGGCGGCCTCGTACTCGGCCACGATCTGCTTCATGGTCTCGGCGACCGGGACCACGCCGTCGAGCGAGCCGATGATCTGCCCGGCAGGCATGGCCACGATCTCGGGATCCTGCGCCTCGGAGATCCGCTGGTGCGCCTCGGCGACGAGCAGGTTCTGTAGCGGCATGGGCAGCGGCTGCGGGGCGTCGGCGGCCGCCCACGCGTCCGTCCACTTGCTCTTGAGCAGGCGGGCGGGCTTGCCGGAGTAGATGCGGGTTCGGACGGTGTCCCGGCTGGTCGCCGCGACGAGCGCCTTCTGCATGGTCCTGGACCCGCCGTCCTCTCCGTATTCGGAGGCGGTGAGCCAGCGCGACCCCATCCAGGCGCCCTGGGCGCCCATTCCCACGACCGCCGCGACCTGCGTCCCGTCGCCGATCCCGCCGGCGGCCAGGACGGGCGCGCGCCCGTCGAGCGCGCGGACGATCTCGGGCACGAGCACCATCGTCGCGACCTCGCCGGTGTGCCCGCCGGCCTCGCCGCCCTGAGCGATGATGATGTCCACCCCGATCTCGACGTGGTCGAGGGCGTGCTTGGTGGCGCCGGCCAGCGCGGCGACCTTCAACCCGTTCTCGTGGGTGAGGTCAATGATGTGCTTCGGCGGAGACCCGAGCGCGTTGGCCACCAGCACCGGCCGGTGCCGGAGGGACGTCTCGACGTGAGACTGCGCCACCGAGTGGAGCCAGCCGAGGACGCCGGCGTTCTTCGCGGCGTCGTCGCCCAGCGGCGGCACCCCGAGGTCGTCGAGGACGCGATTGACGAAGGACTTGTGCTCTTCCGGGATCATCGCGGCGATGTCGGAGGGGCTGCCCTCGGTGGGCACCTTGTTGGGCATGACGATGTCGACGCCGTACGGCTTGCCGTCGGTGTTCTCGTCCATCCAGGTCAGGGCCTCGTCGAGCTCCGCGGCGTCGTTGTACCGCACGCAGCCCAGCACCCCCATCCCACCGGCGCGGGTCACGGCGGCCGCGACCGCCTTGGACGGGGTGAACGCGAAGATCGGATACTCGATCCCGAACTCCTCGGTGAGAGAGGTACGAATGCTCACTTTCTGATCTCCTGGCTGTCGTCGGCGGGACTGGACGCGGCGATCTCCGCGGCCCAGCGGTAGTCGGGTTTGCCGGCGGGATTGCGCTTGACCGACGGCTCGACCCACAGCGCGCGCGGGCACTTGTACCGGGCGATCTCCTTGCGCGCGTACTCGTTGAGCTCCTCGATCGGCGGGCACTTCCCGTCGCGGGTGTGCAGCACCGCGGCGACCTTGTGACCCATCCGCTTATCGGGGACGCCGATCACCAGGGCGTCGAAGACGTCGGGATGCGTCTTGAGCGCGGCCTCGACCTCCTCCGGGTGCACCTTCTCGCCGCCGGTGTTGATGGACACTGAACCCCGGCCGAGCATCGTGACGGCGCCGTCGGCCTCCACGCGGGCGTCGTCCCCGGGGATGGCGTAGCGCCTGCCGTTGAACGTCTTGAACGTCTCGGCGGTCTTGGCCTCGTCTTTGTAGTAGCCCAGCGGGATGTGGCCGGTGCGAGCCACCTTGCCGATGACGTCCGAGCCGGGCTCGACCTCGTTGCCGTCGGCGTCGAGGACGGTGGTCTCGCCGTCGATCTTCACCCGCGGCCCGCCGGTGTGGGTCTTGCCCTTCTCCGCCAGCGCGATGCCCGAGAACCCGGTCTCCGAGGAGCCGATCGAGTCCGAGATCATCGCGCCCGGGAAGGCGTCAACGAACTGGTCCTTGACGAACGGTGAGAACAGGGCCGCCGAGGAGCCGAGGTAGAACAGCGACGACGCGTCGTACTTCTCCGGGTCCCACGCCTCGATCATCGGCCGCGCCATGGCGTCGCCCGTGATGAACATGAGGTTGATCTTGTGGTCCGTCACAGCCTGCCAGACCGCCTCGGGGTCGAACTCCGGGATGAGGACGCTGGTGTGGCCGGCGAACAGCGCCATGAGGATGGCCCACTGTGCGCCGCCGTGGATGAGCGGCGGCAGGGCGCACCGGACGAGCACGCCGCCCTCGACGGCCTTGTTCGCTAGCTGTACTGTCCACGCAGGTTGTGTACGCGGTCTGCGGGTGAGGCGCCTCTTAGCGCGGTGTGGCCGCGGTGGAAATTGTAGTGGTGCAGGAAGGCCGGTAGACGTGCCGCGCGGTCGGCTTCGCAGGAATAGGGTTCGGCGTAGGCCCATTCCTCGAGCATCGTGCGGTTGTAGCGCTCGACTTTGCCGTTGGTCTGCGGCCGGTACGGGCGAGTGCGCTTGTGCGTGACCTCGGTTCCGAGGGCGTCGGCGAAGGCATGGGAGCGGTAGCAGCTGCCGTTGTCGGTCAGGACCCGGCGCACGGTGATACCGGCATCGGCGAAGAAGGCCTCGGCCCGCTTCCAGAACTCGGCCGCGGTCTCCTTGCGCTCATCTTCCAGCAGCTCGCTATAAGCCAGCCTCGAGTGGTCATCGACAGCGTTGTGGATGTACCAGTAGCCCATTCGACGCTTGCTGTTGCGCTTTCCCTTGGCTCTGCCGAGGACCTTGTGACCACCGCCATCGGGGATGCGGCCGAGCTTCTTGATGTCCACGTGCACCAGATCGCCCGGTGCCTCGTGCTCGTAGCGGCGCACCTGCCGCTTGCCGGCACGCACCGGGGCGCCGGTGGCCGGGTCGGTGAACGACAGGCGCAGACAGCCGTAGCGGGACAGGATCTTGTGCACGGTCGAGGGCTGCATGCCCAGGTGGTAGGCAATCCGGGCCGGCCCCCACCGGCGGGACACGCGCAGGCCGATCACCCGCCGCTCCCGCCGCCGCGGTGTCCGGCCCGGGCTGTGGTGGGGCCGGCTGGAGCGATCGACCATGCCGTCCTTGCCGTACTCGCGATACCGGTTGACCCACTTGCGCACGGTGCCCACCGAGACGTTGAACCGCTCGGCAGCACGGACACGGGTCCAGCCGTCCTCGACGACACACCGGGCCAGACGCAGCCTGCCCGTCGGAGTCAGCGGGGCGTTACCGTGGGACATGAAGACCTCCGTTGTGAGTGTGGTTGCTTTGTCGCTTTCACACCTCACACGGAGGTCTTCCTTATGTCAGCCCGCCATGCCGACCAGTGACACAACGTCCGTGGTCAGTACAGCTAGCTCCCACTCGTCGGCGACGCGTTCGCCGGTGAGGAAGTCGATGCCGCCGCCGAGGACCATGAAGACGTCCTTCTGACGCCACATCACGCCCTTGGGCGAACCCGTGGTGCCGCCGGTGTAGAGCATGTAGATGTCGTCGTCCGACCGCTCACCGAAGTCGCGCTCCGGTGACTGCGCCGCCAGCGCCTCGTCGTAGTGCGCGACCGTGACACCCTCGGGAGCGGCCGGGTCGGGCCCGTCGGTGCCGTCCTCGACGACCAGACAGTGCCGCACGCCCGGCGTCCGGGGCAGGGTCTGCTCGAGGATGTCCGAGTACCGCCGCTCGTGGATCACCGCCACGGCGTCGGAGTTGTCGAGCAGGTACTCGAGCTCCGCGGACACGTAACGGAAGTTGACGTTGACCATGACGGCGCGGATCTTGAAGATCGCCACCATGGCTTCCACGGCTTCGACGGTGTTGCGACTGTAGACCGCGACCTTGTCGTCCGGTCCCACCCCCACGGACTGGAGGTGGTGCGCGAGCCGGTTGGCCCGCTCCTCCAGCTGCCTGAACGTGAGGGACCGATCCCCCTGGACGAGGACCAGCCTGTCCGGTACGCGGTCCACGCTGTGCTCGACCAGATCCCCGATGGTGTATGCCATGGCCCCAAAGTAGAACCTGTTCCGCCCGCGTGGTGTGGGTTACATTCGATCGCGTCCTGAAGAGATCCCGCAGGAGGCCCCATGACCACGACCGTCACCCCGGAGGACCAGCACCTGCTCACGGAGCGGCGTGGGCATGTCCTGATAGTCACCATGAACCGTCCCGAGGCGCGTAACGCCCTGTCGGGCCCGATGATGCGTGGCATGGAGGCCGCCTGGGACCTCGTGGACTCCGACCCGGACATCCGGGCGTGCATCCTCACCGGCGCGGGCGGTTTCTTCTGTGCAGGCGCTGATCTCAAGGCGATGAACAAGGACGCCCCTGGCGACAAGTTCGCCGGTGGTGGCTGGGATCTGACGAAGCTTCCCGCGCTGCTCAAGGGGCGCCGGTTGAGCAAGCCGCTGATCGCCGCGGTCGAGGGCCCGGCCATCGCGGGCGGCACCGAGATCCTGCAGGGCACCGACATCCGCGTGGCCGGCCGGTCGGCGAAGTTCGGTGTCTCCGAGGCGCGCTGGGGCCTGTACCCCCTGGGCGGCTCCGCGGTGCGCCTGGTCCGCCAGATCCCGTACACCGTGGCGATGGAGGTGCTCATGACCGGCCGTCACCTGTCCGCCGATGAGGCCGAGCGATTCGGCCTCATCGGCCACGTGGTCGACGACGGCTCCGTCCTGGACAAGGCGCTGGAGATCGCCGAGGCCATCGCCGCCAACGGCCCGCTCGCCGTCCAGGGGATGATCGAGACGATCCGTCGGACCGAGGGCATGCACGAAGAGGAGGCCTTCGAGGTCGACGCCGAGGTGGGCGGGCGTGTGTTCGCCTCCGCCGATGCGAAGGAGGGCCCGCGGGCCTTCGCGGAGAAGCGTAAGCCCGAGTTCCGGGGACAGTGACTACCCGTGTCCATACCTGCCTATAAGGTCGACTCGACGATCGTCGACGAACGAGGGTGGGGACATAAGTGGCGCAGGACCGCGGGTAGTGATCGCCGACGACGACGAGGACATCCGCGAGCTGGTCGCCTTCAAACTCTCCAACGCCGGGTACGAGGTACGCGCGGCCCGGGACGGGGTCGAGGCCCTGGAGGCGATCACGAGCTTCGAGCCGGCGTTGGCGATCCTCGACGTCATGATGCCCGGGCTCTCCGGACTCGACGTCCTGCGCCGGCTGCGTGACGGGGAGGGCCCCGCCGACTGCCGCGCGCTGCTGCTCACCGCCCGGGCCCGCGACGCCGAGGTCGACGCGGGGTTCGCCGCCGGCGCCGACGACTACGTGATCAAGCCGTTCAGTCCGCGGGAGCTGCTCCGCCGGGTCGACGCGCTGCTCGGGCGCTAGCCCCGCGGGACCCACAACGTGCTGCCCTCCTACGACGACCCCTCGCCCTCCCTGCTCGACGACCTCGCGCCGGAGATCGCCTCCGGCGTCCTCACCGCCTCCCTGTGGGCCCTCATCGCCGCGATCGGTGTACTCGTCGTGGTGATGATCTGGGCGCACGTCGCCCGGGTCAGCCGCAGCCGCCGTATCGCGCGCATTCTCGAGCCGCTCCGCCCGCGTCTGCTGGCGCTCGCCGCAGACGAGGAGCCCGACGACGAGGCGCTCGGGAAGCTCGGCAGATACCGCGAGCGGGTCGTCGACCGGGCGGTCCTCGACCTACTCGGCAAGGTCCGCGGCGGGGCCGCCACCGCGCTGGTCGACATCCTCGAACGGCACGGCACCGTCGAGGGCGCGCTCCGCGGCGTCCACTCGTGGTCCGCCACCACCCGCGCCCGCTCCGCCCAGGTCCTCGGCGCCACCCGGCGCACCGAGTACTCCCCCGTGCTGGCCGGCATGATCTCCGACCGCGACCGGGCCGTGCGCTCGACCGCGGTGCGCGACGTCCGCGAGGCGGTCCGGCGCGGGCTCGACGACCCGGACCCCGGCGTGCGGTACGTCGCCGCCACCGTCGCCTCGCGTGGGGGCATGGCCTCGCTGCTGCCCAGGGTCCTCCAGATCTTCCGCACCGACCGGGACGAGCGGGTCCGCGCGGCGGCCGCGCGCACTCTCGGGGTGATCGGCGACGCTCGCGTCATCGACGATCTCGGCCGCGCACTGGCCCCCGCGAACCGGCGGCCGTCCGCCTGGCCGCCGGCGCCCTGGCCTCCCTCGGAGGGACCGGCCGCGAGGTTCTCGTCGAGACCCTCCGGCAGGGCGTGCTCCCGCCGGAGATCTGCGTCCGCGACACCGCGGCCACGTCACCCGCCGACCTCGCGGCCCTCGCCTCGCTCGGCGCGGTCACCGCACTCGGCATCCGTGACCGCAGGCCGGACCTGTACGCGATGGCCGCGACCGCCCGCCGGGCCGCCGAGGACGACCCGGAACGCGCCTCACAGGAGGAGGAGCCCACCCCGTGATCGAGACCCTCCGCGTGGTGATCGCGACGCTGCTCGACGTGATCGCCTGGCCCATCCTCGTTTATTTCCTGCTCATCAGCTCCTCGTACCTGGTGCTCGTGATCGCCGCGGCCGTCGACTTCAGGGAACGCGTCGTCGTCGTCACTCCGGTCGTGTCGAACGGCTCGGCAGCCACACTGCGCCGGGGGTCTCGGTCGTCGTCCCCGCCTACAACGAGGAGGCCGGCGTCGTCGAGGCCGCCAGGTCCCTCCTCGGCCTCCGATACCACCGCCACGAAGTAATCGTCGTCAACGACGGGTCGTCGCCGCGGATTCAGCACCGAGAAGGTGTCATGAGCCCGCGCGAGAAGCAGGCGCCCGAGGTCTCGCGGATCCTGCGCGACAAGAGCCGCCAGATGCTGATCCTCGTCGTGGTGGTGGCGCTGCTGGGGCCGCTGCTGCTGCTCCTCCAGCACCAGCTCTCGCAGCGCACCAGCACCGTCTACACACCGGTCGTCGACACCACGAGCCACCTGGTGATGGCGATGCGGTGGGCCCAGTCCGACCTGCGGATCGATCGCGTCTACGACGTACCGGGGGCGGAGGACCGACTGCGGGCGCTCAAAGCCGACTCCGACGAGACGCTCGCCGAGTCGGACCGGCTGATCGGCGACGACGCCGAGTTCGCCCCCGCCCTGGCCAGGCTGACCACCTCGTCCTCGAGCTGGTGGTCGTACGCCGACTCGATCGTGGGGATGGAGGAGGGTACTCGGCCGCCGACGATCCGACCGCCCGCGCGCGATTCGTCAGCGCGCTGGCCGACTTCTCCGAGATGATCGCGGCAGCGGACTCGATCCACACCGTCGCCAGCGACGAGCGCGTCCGGATGCGGGGCCTGCGGACCTGGGTGCTGGTCGGCGGCTCGGCGGCGGCCTTCGCGATGACCCTCGCCGCCGCCCTCGCCATCGTCCGCGGGACCCGTCGGACCGCCGAGGAGATCGTCGACCCCATCGAGGAGATGGCCGCCGTGGCCCGACTCGACACGGTGGGCGGCCGGGGCACCCGGGCGCGCACCGACGACGGGCCGGCCGAGGTACGCGCGCTGGCCCAGGCCTTCAACACCCTGCTCGACACGCGGGACGACTATGAGGCCGGGCGCGAGGAGCAGCTCAGCAGGCTCGAGGAGCTGGACCGGCAGAAAGACGCATTCGTCTCCACGGTCAGTCACGAGCTGCGCACTCCGCTCGCGTCGATCGTGGGCTACACGGAGATGCTCTGCGACGGCGACCGCGGGGAGCTGACGAGCGCGCAACATCGCCTGGTCGGGGTGGTCCAACGTAATGCCGACCGCTTGCGCGGACTCATCGAGGACCTGCTGATCCTCAGCCGCATCGAGGCGCAGAACCTCGATATCGCCCACGAGCGGCTGGACCTCGACGAGGTGGTGGGGAACGTGACCGAGTCGCTGCAGCCCGCGGCCGACCGCGCGGGCCTGGCGCTGGTCGAGCAGGTCGAGCCGGCCGAGGTCATCGGTGACGCCCTCCTGCTGGAGCGGGCCGTGACCAACCTCGTCAGCAACGCGATAAAGTTCACGCTCGGAGGTGGATCGGTCACCGTCGGCCTGACCGTCGACGAGCACGTCGCCACCATCACGGTCGCCGACACGGGCAGCGGCATCCCCGAGGCCGAACAGGAACACCTCGGCACCCGGTTCTTCCGGTCGAGCACCTCCCAGCACCGCTCGATCCCCGGGACCGGCCTGGGGGTGAACATCGTGCAGGCGATCGCCGACGCGCACGGCGGCGGCCTCGACTTCGACTCGGTGGAGGGCGAGGGCACCACGTTCCGGCTGACGGTCCCCCTGTGGAGCGCCGGTGCCGCGTCGCCCACCACCTGAGCCGGGCTACAACCGCAGACGTGTCCGCGTCCGCATCGCGCCGAGGTACGCCGAGGCGAGCCGCCTCTTGCCCCGTGTGAACGGCGGTACCATGAGCTGCGATACGTCGGCGTCGAACGAGTGCAGCGCCACCGCCCGCTCGTGCGTGAACGTTCGGAATCCATAGTGACCGTGGTAGCCACCCATGCCCGAGTTGCCGACGCCGCCGAAGGGGATGGAGGAAGAGGCCATCCCGACCCCGAAGTCGTTGCCGTAGATGCTGCCGGAGCGCGTCCGGTCGGCGACCACCTCGAAGCGCTCGTTCTTCTCCCCGTACCAGTACAACACCAGCGGGCTTGGTCGGTCGGTGACGTACCGGATCGCGTCGTCGAGCGTGTCGTAGGGGAAGACGGTGAGGACCGGGCCTAACACCTCGTCGGAGTCGATCTTCATGTCCGGTGTGACGCCGGTGAGCAGGGTCGGCGCGATCTTGCGGGTCACCGGGTCGGGGAGCCGCTCGGCCGCCGGTGCGGCGTCGCGTCGGCGTGCGCCCTTGGCGACGGCGTCGTCGACGAGCCCGACGATCCGCTCGTAGTTCGACGCGTTGACGGTCGAGGTGTACTCGGGGTTGCCGACGATGGCGGGGAGGGTGGCGCGCCACTGGTCGAGGACGGTGTCGCAGAACGTGTCGAGCCTGTCGCGAGGGACGAACACGTAGTCGGGGCACATGCACACCTGACCGCCGTTGACCATGCGGGCCGAGGCGATGCTGCGGGCGGCCCTGTCGACGTCGGCACTGGAGTCCACCACCACCGGGTTCTTGCCGCCGAGCTCGAGCGTCACCGGGGTGAGATTCCGCGCTGCGTCGGCTGCCACCGACCTGCCCACCCCCGGCGATCCGGTGAAGAACAGATGGTCGAAGGCCAGGGTGGAGAAGTCCGAGCCGCGGCCGTGCTCCGGGCCGGCGACGGCGAGCTCGTCCACGGAGAAATACTCGGGTGCACGCCGGCACAGCACCTCGGTGGTGCGCGCGGTGACGGACGACGGCCGCATCATCACCCGGTTGCCGGCGCCGAGGGCGGACCCGGCGGGGACGATCGTCAGGTACAGCGGGAAGTTCCAGGGCCCGATGATGCCGACGACACCCTTGGGGTCGTGGCGGACCTGCTGTGTGAAGCCGACCGCCTCGAGCGCCCGCGAGACACGGGTGGGCCTCATCCACTTGCGCACGTGGGCCCGCTGGTGGTCGAGGTCCGGTATGGAGGAGGCGATGTCGGTGAGGGTGGAGAACGTCTCCGGTCGGGAGCCGTAGTCCTCGCGCATCGCCTCGGTGAGCTCTGCGGCGTTGTCCAGGACGAACTGCTTGAGCCGGTGGATCCGGTCGCGGCGGACTGCCGCTCCGGGTTGTGGGTCAGCGAGGAACGCCAGGCGCTGCCGCTCGAGGATCTGGGCGAGGGTGAGGTCGCGGGCGGTGGGAGTGCTGGTCATTTGTCCAGACTAGGGCTCGCCGCCCGCTCGGGGCCGTACTTCGCGTCCGCCCAGTAGGGGTCCTTGAGCGTGCGCTTCATGAGCTTGCCGTTGGCCTGGCGCGGCA
This sequence comes from Dietzia sp. oral taxon 368, assembly GCF_002999155.1. Taxonomy (NCBI): domain Bacteria; kingdom Bacillati; phylum Actinomycetota; class Actinomycetes; order Mycobacteriales; family Dietziaceae; genus Dietzia; species Dietzia sp. oral taxon 368. The sequence goes on along the minus strand of NZ_CP027238.1, from coordinate 2,019,803 downwards.
GCTCCGCCACCACGTCGATGGTGCGCGGAATCTTGTACTTGGCCAGCCGCCCGGCCAGGCCCTTCAGGATCTGCGCCTTGAGCTCGTCGGACTCGGTAAAGCCCTCGGCCAGCTCGACGACGGCCTTGACCTCCTCGCCCCAGTCCTTGTGCGGGATCCCGAACACCGCAGCGTCGCGTACCGCCTCGTGGCGCGTCATCTCGGACTCGATCTCGGCCGGGTAGATGTTCACGCCGCCGGAGATGATCATGTCGTTCTTGCGGTCGCACAGGAACAGGTAGCCGTCGGCGTCGACGTACCCGATGTCGCCCATGGTGAACAGCTCGCCGACGTAGGTCTTCGCTGTTTTTTCCTTGTCCTGGTGGTACTCGAATTTGGAGCCGTGCATCTGTAAGTACACATTGCCGGTCTCGCCGGTGGGCACCTCGTTCCCGTCGTCGTCGAGGATCTTCAAGGTCGTGGTTGTCCACGGCCTGCCCACGCTGCCGGGCTTGCGCAGCCACTCCTCACCGGTGATGGTGCAACCGCCGCCCTCGGTGCCGGCGTAATACTCGGTGAGCACCGGGCCCCACCAGTCGAGCATCGCCTGCTTGACGTGCTTCGGACAGGGCGCGGCGCCGTGGATGATCGTGCGCAGGCTCGACACGTCGTACTTCGCGCGCACGTCCTCGGGCAGCTCGAGCAGCCGCGAGAACTGGGTGGGCACCATGTGCGACTGGGTGACCCCTTGCGCATCGATGAGCCGCAGCATCTCCTCGGGCGTCCACTTGTCCATGAGCACCACGGCCTGGCCCAGGTTGAGCGAGATGGTGACGAAGTTCAGCACGGCCGTGTGGTACAGCGGCGAGCCGCAGATGTGGACGTTGTCCGGCGCGTGGATGTTGAAGCCGGCGAAGAAGTAGTAGTTGGGGACCGTCACCTGGTCGGGGCTCGCGCCGGTGAGCGGCCGGCGCACGCCCTTGGGGCGGCCGGTGGTTCCACTGGTGTAGAGCATCGGTGCGCCGAGGGTGCGGTCCGAGGGAAGCGACGACGACGAGGCCTCCCCCGCCCCGTCACCCGCAGCCGGGCTGGTCAGCTCGGCGAGCGGACGAAATCCGGGGACGTCGCCGATCGCGTAGCAGCGGGCCATGTCGAGGCCCGCCTCGGCTGCGGCGACTCCTGCGACGTCGGCGAACCGCTGGTCCGCGATGAACACGGTCGAACCGGAGTTGTCGATGATGTACGCGACCTCGGGGCCGGTGAGGTGCCAGTTGGCGGGCGCCACGTAGAGACCGATCTCCAGCGCGGCGTAGTAGACCTCGAGGAATTCGATCGAGTTGGGCGCCAGCAGCACGATGCAGTCACCGGTCTTCAGGCCCAGGTCCTGCAGGCCGCGCGCGTAGCCGTGCGCGGCCTCGGCGAGCTGGCCGAAGGTCACCTGGCGACCGGACTGGTCAGCGGAGCCGCCCTCGATCACGGCGACCCGGTCGGGCTCGGCCTCGGCGATGCGGTAGACGCTGGTCACGTGCTCGCCGGTCCGCGGATCCAGGATTCCGGCGTCGGCGGGGACGGTTGGCGTAGGTGCACTCATGCGCCTCACGATAGAACGTGTTCTACTCTAGTGGCGGTCTTTCTCCCCGACGATTCGGTTTGCGCGCGGCTCGCTTGGTACGGCGACCTTCGGCCTCGGCGGCCAGGAACGTGAGGTCGAGGCTCCCAGATGATCTGACCAGGCCCGGCGGTTACGCTCTCGCTCATGGCGAAGCACCGTACCCGCGCATCCGACGCCCAGCGCACCGCCGTCCAGCAGGCCCTCGACGAGGCCTTCGCGGCGGGCCGGCTCGACCACTTCGAACACTTCGAGCGAATCCGGACCGCCACCAAGGCCACGTACATCGACGAGCTACGCCCGCTCGTGGCCGACCTGCGCGGCGGTGACGACGACCTGGGATTAGACGGCGATGACGACGACAACGCCGCCACCGGCTCCGGGTACGCCGGTCGGGATGCCCGTCGTCGTGAAAACCTCGGCCACGCGAAGCGGGGATGGACCATCGGGATCGCGGTCGCGGTGGTGGTGCTCGCGATCGCCGGCGGGGCGATCGCCGCCTCCGTATCGGACACCCCCTCGAATCCCGCGTCCACGGAGCACGCTTCGGTCCCCGGCCCGCTCCACACCGCAGAGGGGATTGAGCGCGTGATCAGCTCGGCGAAGATCGAGTTCGCCGGCCTGGACCTCGACACCTTCAGCATCCACGGCACCAGCGCCGGCGCCATGTACGAGGACCCGGCCGAGCCCGGGAAGCGCCTGAGCTACCAGTTCCGTGGAGGCGAGTGGACGCAGTCGGGTTTCCATTCCCGGACCGAATCGACGACCTTCCGAATCGCCGATATCGACTCGGCCGTGATCGATCAGACCATCGCGTCGGCCCCGGAAGAACTCGACATGTCCGGCGCGAGGCTGAGCCATGTGAGCGTGTTCGCGGACCCGCTCGGCGAACCGGAGTACGCGGTTTCCCTGATCCACGGGGACGGCATGGGCACCGCCACCTTCGGTCCCGACGGCCAGCTCCGTAAGGCCGACAAGCCGGACTGAGGGCACAGCGGCTCCGGGCGCGCACGCCGGTCAGGCCCGGAGGCGGGGCCGGGCGAGCGGGCGCGACGGGCGCCGCTGCGCTCAGTCGATCAGCTGCGCGATCCGCTCGATCTCCTCGACCGTCCGCGCGGTCACCACGAGCATCGTGATGCCTGCGGCCTCCCACTCGGCGATCTGCTCGCGCACCTGCGCCTCGTCGCCGATGATCGCCGTGGCCTCCACCATCTCGTCCGGCACGGCGGCCGCGGCCTCGTCCTTGCGGCCGGCGCGGAACAGCTCGGTGATGCGGTCCACATCCTCGGCGAACCCCATCCTGCGGAACGCCTCGGCGTGGAAGTTCTTCTCCTCGGCCCCCATGCCGCCGGCGTACAGCGCGGTGAACGGCTTGTAGGCGTCGATCACGCCGCGTCGGTCATCGGTGATGTGCAGCTGGCACAGGAACGCCACCTCGAAGTCCTCGCGGGTGCGCCGCGCGCCGGGACGGGCGAAGCCCTCATCGAGCCAGGAGTTGAACTCGGACGCCGTGCGCGGCGAGGCGAGGAAGCCCAGCCAGCCATCGGCGATCTCGGCGGCCAAGGCCACGTTCTTGGGCCCCTCGGCGCCCAGCCAGATGGGCACGTCCTCACGCAGCGGATGCAGGATCGACTTGAGCGGCTTACCGAAGCCGGAGGCGTCCGCCCCCTGGTAGGGCAGCGCGTAGGCGGGGCCGTCGGAGGTCACGGGCTCCTCGCGGCGCAGGACCCTGCGGATGATGTCGATGTACTCGCGGGTCCGGGCGAGCGGCTTGGCGAACGCCTGCCCGTACCAGCCCTCCACCACCTGCGGCCCCGAGACACCCAGCCCCAGGCAGAAGCGCCCGCCGGACAGGTGGTCGATCGTCATGGTGGTCATCGCGGTGGCCGTGGGCGTACGGGCGGAGAGCTGCACGACGGCGGTCGACAACCGGATGTTCTCGGTGAGTGAGCCGTACCAGGCCAGCGGGGTGAACGCGTCGGAACCCCAGGCTTCTGCGGTGAAGACGGTGTCGAACCCCGCCCTGTCCGCGGCCACCACGAGGTCGGCGTGATTGGTGGGCGGCTGCGCGCCCCAGTATCCGAGCTGCAAGGCGAATTTCATGGACACAGTGTGACCCACGCCTCCGGATTCGCGCGACGCACTCCACGGAAAGCCGCACAGGCTACGGTGGAACGTGTTCTACTTACGGCCGTGACGTTCAGAAGGATCGTTGTCGATATCACCTCGCCGGACAAGCCCGTGCTGTCCGCCTCGCTCACGCCGTCCTTCGACTACACCAGGTCGACCGGCCCCGTGCTGGGAGCGTTCTTCACCGGCCTCCGCGACCGCCGCATCGCGGGCACCCGCGACTCCCGGGGCACCGTGCACGTCCCGCCGGTCGAGTTCGACCCGCATACGCGGGCGCCGCTCACCGAGACAGCGGAGGTCGGCTCGGGCGACGGGGTCGGCGGCGTCGTCGTCGCCTGGACCTGGGTTCCCGACCCCACCGACGTCAACCCGCTCGACACCCCGTTCGCCTGGGCGCTCGTGCGGTTCGACGGCGCGGACACCGCCATGCTCCTCCCCCTGGCCGCCGACGGTCACGAGGCCGTCAGCACCGGAATGCGCGTGCGCGTGCGGTGGGCGGCCGAGCGACGTGGCGACGTCCACGACATCGCGTGCGTGGTCCCCGAGGGAGACGACGACGACAACACCGCCGCCACCGACGCCCCGCCCACTGACGGCGAGCCCACCCCCGCCGAGCCCGCTACCGCCGAACCCGCTGCTGCCGAGCCCGTCTCGGGCGTCGTCACGCCCATCGGCCTAGCGGTCACCCACACGGCCGCGCCCGCGGAGAGCGAGTTCCTGCGCGCCATCGTGGAGGGCCGGGTGCTGGGGCGCCGCCGCTCCAACGGCCCCGAGGTCTACGTCCCGCCGCGCGATTACTGCCCGTCCGACGGGGTGGCCATGGGCGAGTACATCGAGGTCGCCGACACCGGGACCGTCACCACGTTCGGCATCGTCAACGTGCCGTTCGCGGGGCAGGAGATCACGCCCCCGTACGTCACGGCCTACATCCTGCTCGACGGCTCCGACGTGCCCGTCCAGCACCTCGTCCTGGGCTGCGAGGCCTCCGCGGTGCGGATCGGGATGCGCGTGCGCGCGGTGTGGGCGCCGGAGTCCGAGCGGCCCGCGTCCATGAAGGCCATCACGCACTTCGAACCCAGCGGTGAGCCCGACACCGATCCCGTCACCGTCGCCGCACACCTGTAGAGGACACCTCGTGACCCACAGTGCTCCCAGGGACGTGGCCGTCATCGGTTTCGCCCACGCCCGCCATTCCGAGTCCACGTTCGGCACCACTAACGGTGTCGAGATGCTCGCCCCGGTCTTCGCCGAGTGCTACCGGCAGACCGGCCTCGACCGCACCGACATCGAGTTCTGGTGCTCGGGCTCGTCCGACTACCTGGCCGGCCGCGCCTTCTCCTTCATCTCCGCCGTCGACTCGATCGGCGCCGTGCCGCCGATCTCCGAATCGCACGTCGAGATGGACGCCGCTTGGGCGCTGTTCGAGGCCTACCTCAAGATCGCCGCCGGTCACGCCGACACCGCGCTGGTCTACGGCTTCGGCAAGGCCTCGGCCAGCACCGACCTCGACACCGCGCTCGCGCTGCAGCTCGACCCCTACACCGTTGCCCCGCTGTGGCCGGGCCGCCACCATGTGGCCGCGCTGCAGGCCCGGTCCGGCATCGACGCCGGGCGCTGGTCGGAGGCCGAGATGGCCGCCGTCGCCGGCCGCGCACACGGCCGGGACGCCATTGAGCTCCTGGACGAGCCGTACATCGCCGACCCGCTGCGCCGCCACGACTGCCCGCCCGTCACCGACGGCGCCGCCGCGATCATCCTCGCCTCCGGCGACTGCGCCCGCGAACTGGTCGCCGACCCGGCCTACATCTCGGGGATCGAGCACATCGCCGACTCCGCCGAGTTCGGGGCGCGCGATCTCACGGACTCGCCCTCAGCCCGTGCTGCCGCGGTCCGGGCGAGCGGCTCGTCGTCGTCGGATCGTCCCGACCTCGGCGGCGTCGGCGTCGCCGAGCTGCACACCCAGTACACGCACCAGGAACTGCTCCTCCGCGCGGCGCTGGACCTGCCCAGCGACGTCGTGGTGACCCCGTCGGGCGGCTCGCTGGTCGCCGACCCGCTGTTCTCGGCGGGGCTCGAGCGCATCGGCTACGCCGCCGAGGCCATCTGGTCCGGAGCCACCGAGCGCGCCCTGGCCCACGCGACCAGCGGCCATCTGCTGCAGCAGAACCTCATCTGCCTCCTGGAAGGACGCGCCGAATGAGCGCCCACAGCTCCGGCCTGCCCGCCGCCGTGCTCGGCACCGGTCAGACCCACCACGTCTCCCGCCGCACCGACGTCTCCATGGCCGGCCTCTGCCGCGAGGCCATCGACGCCGCCATGGCCGATGCCGGAGTGGGCTGGGACGACATCGACGCGGTGATCGTGGGCAAGGCCCCCGACCTGTTCGAGGGCGTCATGATGCCCGAGTTGATGATGGCCGACGCCCTGGGCGCCGTGGGCAAGCCGCTCCTGCGCGTGCACACCGCCGGCTCCGTCGGCGCATCCACCGCGATCGTGGCCGCCTCCCACGTCCAGTCGGGGCGGTATCGCCGCGTGCTGGCCGTGGCGTGGGAAAAGCAGTCCGAGTCCAACGCCATGTGGGCCCTGTCGCTGCCCGTGCCGTTCACCGCACCGGTCGGCGCCGGCGCCGGCGGTTACTTCGCCCCGCACGTGCGCTCCTACATCCGGGGCACCGGCGCCCCGGAGCACGTGGGCGCCATGGTCGCGGTCAAGGACCGGCTCAACGGCTCCATCAACCCGTACGCGCACCTCAAGCAGCCCGACATCACCGTCGACACGGTGCTCGAGGGCCAGATGCTGTGGGACCCGATCCGCTTCGACGAGACCTGCCCGTCCTCCGATGGCGCGTGCGCGATCGTGATCGGCGACGCCGAGGCCGCCGAGGCCATGGAGTCCGACGGCCGCCAGGTCGCCTGGATCCACGCCACCGCCCTGCGCACCGAGCCGGGCACCTTCGCCGGACGCGACTACGCCAACCCGCAGGCCAGCCGCGATGCCGCGGCCGCTCTGTGGGCCGAGGCCGGGATCACCAACCCGGCCGAGGAGATCGACGCCGCCGAGATCTACGTCCCGTTCTCGTGGTTCGAGCCCATGTGGCTGGAGAGTCTCGGGTTCGCGGAACCGGGCGAGGGCTGGCGCATGACCGAATCCGGCGCCACTGCGCGCGACGGCTCGCTGCCCGTCAACCCGTCCGGCGGCGTCCTGTGCTCCAACCCGATCGGCGCCTCGGGCATGCTGCGGTTCGCCGAAGCGGCCCGCCAGGTGATGAATCGCGCCGACGAGCACCAGATCCCCGATGCCCGAAGGGCCCTCGGGCACGCCTACGGCGGGGGTTCCCAGTACTTCTCGATGTGGGTCGTGGGAACGGAGCGTATGTGATGAACAACCCCTACCTGGACGAGACCGGCCAGTACCGGCCGCTCGAGTTGAGCGAGGCCGCCCTGGCGAGTCCGGCCTACGCCGCCGCCCGCCGATCGTGGGCCGCGACCAACGCCGGTGACCGTGACGCCTGGCTCGCCGGATGGTCGCCCGAGGGTTGCATCGAGGACCCCGTCGGTCCGTCGATGTTCGACGCCGAGGGCATCGGCCACCGCGGTACCCAGCGGCTGTTGGAGTTCTGGGAGAAGGCCGTTGCCACCCCGGACCACATCGAGTTCCGCTTCGACCGCGGGATCGCCGCCGGCGACGAACTACTGTGCATCGGCACCATGCGCACGCATATGGGCTCCAGCATCATGGAGATCGACATCGGCGTGGACTACCGCGTTGACTCCGACGGCCGCCTGGTCTCCCTCCGCGCCTTCTGGGAGCAGGACGTCGCGCTGACCTCTGGCCTGCGGCCGCTGACCGACGACGACAGGGCGGCCATCGCCGGCGCTCTCCGGAAGGACACCTGACATGGCACGCGTTGTGGACGTCGAGTTCTCCGTCCCCGTCTCCTTCTCCCCCGTCGACCAGTACATCTCGATCGCCCGCGGCGCCGAGGCCGCCGGTTTCGACCGGATCGTGCTGCCTGATTCTCTGTTCCATCCGCGTCGACAGGACAAGGACTACCCGTACACGCCGGACGGCTCGCGGATGTGGGACGAGAACACGCAGTGGGTCGAGCCGCTGATCGCTTCCGCCGCCATGGGCGGGGCCACCTCGACCATCCGGTTCTCTCCGCAGGTCCTCAAGGTCGGGCCCCGTAACCCGCTGCTGCTGACCCGCCAGGTCGCCTCGGTTGCACTGCTCACCGGCAACCGGCTCGACCTGGGCGTGGGGATCGGGTGGGATCCCAACGAGTTCGAGTGGTGCGGCGCCCCGTTCAAGGGCCGAGGCAAGCGCACCGACGAGTCGCTGGCCATCATGCGCGAGGCGCTGAAGGGCGAGTGGATGGAGTTCCACGGCGACCACTTCGACTTCGACGAGCTCATCTTCACCCCGGCCCCTGGCGAGCTGGTGCCGTTCTACGTGGGCGGCCACACCGAGATCGCCCTCAAGCGGGCGGCGCGGATCGGCCAGGGCTGGACCAGCGCGATGATGAAGTTCGACGAGATCGCGGCCACCGTCACGCGCCTGGGCGAGTTGCTCGAAGACAGCGGCCGCTCGCTCGCCGACCGCGGCGACGGCAAACCCTTCGCCATCCAGGTGGTCTGCCTGGACAAGTTCGGCACCCGCGGGTTCACCGAGCTGGCCGAGGCCGGGGTCACGGACATCATCGTGATGCCGTGGATGATCGAGGGCCTCGGTTATGACGCCACGGCCCAGCAGAAAATCGATGCGCTCCACCGCTTCGGCGAGAAGTACGGCCTCACCGGCTGACACCCGGCCCTGCGGTGCCGCACAGGCGGGCTCGTGCGCAGCGATGTCCTGGTACCGCCCGAGTTCGGACAGCGGGTCCCGCTCATGGACGCTTCCTTCGCCGCGTACGCTCCCACCTCCGCGGGAGCGTCTGCCCCCCGTGCGAGGGCGACCCCGGAAACACGTCAGCCCCGGTCCTGCCTGCGACAACAGGCGAGATCGGGGCTGCTCGACCACTGCAGGGTGCGCGGCCGTGAGTGCGGTGTCAGCTCAGTGCATGACCGGGCACTTGAAGTCGACCTTCCAGTCCTGGATGGCGTTGAGCCAGCCCGAGCGCAGGCGGGTCGCGTCGCCCATCGAGGTGATGTCGGGCATGTGGTCCGCGATCGCGTTGAAGATCAGCTCGATCTGCAGCTTCGCCAGGTTGGCGCCGATGCAGTAGTGCGGGCCGTTACCGCCGAACGTCAGGTGCGGGTTCGGGTCGCGCAGGATGTTGAAGCTGAACGGGTCCTCGAAGACATCCTCGTCGAAGTTCGCCGAGCCGTACATGATCGCGGCGCGATCGCCCTTCTTCATGGTCACGCCGCCGATCTCGACATCCTCCGTGGCGGTGCGCTGGAACGAGGAGATCGGCGAGGCCCAGCGGAGGATCTCGTCGTAGGTGGTCTCCGGGCGCTCGGCCTTGAACAGCTCCCACTGGTCCGGGTTCTCCAGGAACGCGATCATGCCGTGGGTCGTGGCGTTACGGGTGGTCTCGTTGCCGGCCACCGCGAGCAGCACCACGAACCAGCCGAACTCGTCCGCGGAGAGCTTCTCGCCGTCGACGTCGGCCTGGACCAGCTTGGTCACCAGGTCGTCCCGCGGGTCGACCTCGCGCTTGGCGGCCAACTCCATGGCGTAGCCGAGGATCTCGGCGTTGGCGGCGTTGGACTCGTCCGCCAGTTCCGGGATGTCGTAGCTGGTCATCTTGTTGGACCACTCGAAGATCTGGTGGCGGTCCTCCTGCGGGATACCGATGAGCTCGGCGATGGCCTGCAGCGGTAGCTCGGAGGCCACCTCGGTGATGAAGTCTCCCCCGCCCTTGGCCGCGGCGGTCTCCACGATGCTCCGCGCCTTCTCGGCGAGGTTCTCACGCATCTTCTCGATGTTCCGCGGGGTGAACCCCTTGGAGATGATGCGGCGGTACTTCTTGTGCTCGTCGCCGTCCTGGTTGATGAACAGGAAACGCGTCATCTCGACGATCTCGCGCTCGGTCCCGGGCGCGAAGCGCGGGATGGCGGTGTTCTCCCAGGTGGAGAAGACCTCGTTTGTGCGCCGGGAGATCTCCTTCACGTCCGCGTGCTTGGTGACGACCCAGTAGCCCTCGTCGTCGTACCCGTCCGCACCCGGCTCGTTGGCGCACCACCAGATCGGCTCGGTCTGCCGCAGGTGCATCCACTCCGGATGCGGAAGTCGCCTCTGGTAGAGCTCCGGGTCGGTGAAGTCGAACCCCTCGGGAATGGTGACTGGCTGCACTGGCACTCCTTGGCCGCGTCGGTTTGCGTCAGGTGTTCACTCCCACAACCCGGATACTGCGAACCCCTCGCCCGGGCTGTAATCTAGAACACGTTCCATACACCATACTAGAACACGTTCAGCTCCGGCCAGGCCTACCTCCGGCCGGATTCCCGGAAGGAAAACCATGGGAAATCCCGTCATCGTCGAGGCCGTGCGCACCCCGATCGGCAAGGCACGCGGCGCGCTGTCGGGCCTCCACCCCGCGCACCTGCTGGGCGCCTCCCAGAAGGAGGTCATCCGCCGCGCAGGCATCGACGCCACCCTGGTCGAGCAGGTCGTCGGCGGCTGCGTGACCCAGGCCGGCGCACAGGGCAACAACGTCACCCGCGGCGCCTGGCTCGCCTCCGGCCTGCCCTGGCAGACCGCGTGCACGACCATCGACTGCCAGTGCTCGTCCGCGCAGCAGGCCACCCACTTCATCGCCAACCTCATCCACGCGGGTGCCATGGACGTCGGCATCGCCTGCGGCGTCGAGTCGATGAGCTGGATCGCGCTCCGCGCGGCCGTCGGCAACGGCGAGAACGGCATGCCCCGCCCCGACGACTGGACGGTGGATCTGCCGGACCAGTTCACGGCCGCCGACCGGATCGCCAAGCGTCGCGGCCTGAGCCGCGCCGACCTCGAGGAGCTGGGCGTCCGGTCGCAGGCCAATGCGCAGCGCGCGTGGGACGAAGGCCGGTTCGACAGGGAGACCTTCGCGGTCGACACCCCCGAGCGCCTCAAGGACGGCACCTACACCGGCGAGACGGTGACCGTCACCCGCGATCAGGGCCTGCGGGAGACCACCGCCGAGGCGCTCGCCGGCCTCACTCCGGTCCTCGAGGGCGGCCTGCACACCGCCGGCACCTCGAGCCAGATGTCCGACGGCTCGGCAGCGGTCCTGCTCATGGATGAGGACGTCGCCAAGGCGCACGGCCTCAATCCCCGCGCGCGCATCGTCCACCAGGCACTGGTCGGCGGCGAGCCCGAGTACCACCTCGATGGCCCGGTCCAGGCCACGCAGCGCGTCCTCGACCGCTCGGGCATGTCGATCTCCGACTTCGATCTCTTCGAATGCAACGAGGCGTTCGCCTCCGTGCTCCTAAGCTGGGCGCAGGTGCACGGGCCCGACATGGACAAGGTCAACGTCAACGGGGGCGCCATCGCGATCGGCCACCCCGTCGGCAGCACCGGGTCGCGGCTCATCACCACCGCCCTACACGAGCTCGAGCGCACGGACGGCGAGCGCGCGCTCATCACGATGTGCGCGGGAGGCGCCCAGGCGTCGGCGAGCATCATTGAGAGGATCTGACATGAGCGACGTCATCCATATGGCGACGAGCCGGCGGCGGGAGATCTTCGCCGCGGTGTCGTCGGCCGACGGCCCCGAGGACGCGGTGGGGGCGGTCGCGAGCCTGCTGTCCGTGTCCGCCGACGAGGCGGCGACAGGTACTCAAGGCCCCCCTCGAGGCGTTCACCGGTTCCGCGACCGGCGCGCCCGACGGGGAGGCCGGGCGGGGTTTCGCGCTCCGCCCGTTCACCGAGTCCGAGGACCACACCGCGCTCTATCACTCTCGCTCGTCGGACTCCACGTCCGCGACCGGAGGCGCCTGGGACCGTGAGAAGACCGAGCAGGAGCTCCGGGACGGCCTGGACCGCATCGAGGCTGAATCCGCTATGTGGTTCGTCGCCGTCGACACCGAACGCGACGCCCTTGTCGGCCTCGTCTTCGGCGAGCAGATCAACGACGGCGACGTCGACGTGGCCATCTGGATCCGGCCCGAAGAGCGCAAGAAGGGCTTCGGCCTCCGGTCGCTCAAGGAGAGCCGCCGCGAACTGGCGGCGTTCTTCCCCGGCAAGCACGTGATCGTCCGCGCTCCCCTGTCCGCGAACAAGTGACCGAGCACCACTCCCGCCCCGAGACAGGGGTCGACGACCCGCGGCGTGGCGCGCCGTGGGTCGTCGGCGTCATCAAGGTGATGTCGCGGGTCAACACGTGGGCCTACCGGGTCTCCGGTGGACGGCTCGGTGGGTCGTGGCGGGTGGGGTCGGCGCTCCGCGCGCCGGTCCCCGTGTGCCTGCTCACGACCACGGGCCGTAGATCCGGCGAGCCCCGGACCGTCCCACTGCTGCACTTCCCCGACGGCGACCGGGTATTGCTCGTCGCCTCCCAGGGCGGGCTGCCCAAGCACCCTCAGTGGTACCTCAATGTTCTCGCCGACCCGGCCGTCACCGTCCAGGTGGGTCGCCGTAGCCGGGCGATGACGGCGAGAGAGGCCACATCGGCCGAGCGGGACGAACTCTGGCCGAGGCTCGTCGAGCGTTACGCGGACTTCGCCGACTACCAGGCCAACACGAGCCGGGTCATCCCGGTCATCATCTGCGAACCCGCCCACTGAGCGTTCAGTCCCCACCAGCAGCCGGGCCTCCCCTCGAGAGGCCCGGCCGCTTTGCCGTGGTCGTCTCCCCCTGCCTGCCGTCGCGGGCCGGGAAGTTAAGGGCGCTCCCATGTTTTGTGCGCTTCCGAACCGCCTCACCGGTACCTTTAGATAACAGGAAGCACATCTTTATCGCTTCCTGAGTAAAACCTTGACTTGCATTGAGGCTTAAGGGACTCTAACTTTTGGAATCGCGTGGGACCTGCGCGAACGTCGTCTCGCCATCTCGTCGGCGGGCAGCTCTCAGGGGAAGGCACTTTTATGAACAAGTCCACCAAGGTTGCCGCGGTCGCGGCATCCGTGGTGCTGGCCGCGGCCGGCACGAACGGCGTCGCCAACGCACAGATCATCGACTCCGCCAGCGTCACCAGCATGCTCGGCGAGCTCCTCCAGTCCGGCTCCGCGGGGGGCGGGCTCCCCACCGACTCGGCCGGCCTTCCCACGGACTCCGCGGGCTTGAACCCACTGGCCGGATCCTCGGACCTCACCGAGGGCGCCATCCCCGGCTCGTCGGATCTGGAGCCGCTCGCCGGCTCGCAGGCTTTCACCTCCTCGGAACCCACGCTCAGCACCGACCCGCTCGGCGGGTCCTCGGACCTGCCCGCGCTCAGCACGGCGCCGCTCGCCGGGTCCGCTCAGCTGCCGGGCCTGGAGGGTTCGCTCAGCACCCTCACCCTGTCCACCGACGTCATCGGCGACGTGGGCTCGGACAACCTCGGGCCGCTGTCCACGGATCTGTTCGCCACGGGCTCGGACGGGATGCAGCCGCTGTCCACCGAGCTCATCGGTGGCTCGACGGCCAACACCCCCCTGTCTGCGGACCTGATCACCACCGGTTCGACCGCTGAGACCCCGCTCACCCTGTCGGTGGATCTCATCGGCGGCTCCACGGCCACCACGCCGCTGGTCCTGTCCGTCGACCTCATCAACACGGGCTCGGACGGAATGCAGCCGCTCTCGACCGAGCTCATCGCCACGGGCTCCGACGACATGGCGCCGCTGTCCACCGACCTGCTCGGCGGGTCGTCGGATCTCGCTCCGCTGACCGGGTCGACCGGCATGACCCCGCTGATCACCTCCGTCGGCATGGAGCCGCTGTCCACCGAGCTCAACCTGCTGGGTGGCTCCGCCGAGCTGCCGGCCCTGTCGGCCGAGTTCCCGGACGGGTCGACCGAGGGCATCGGCGGCTCCGCCGTGCTCGTCGGTAAGGGACTGCAGGGCTCGCTGACCAACGGCTCCGCCAACGAGATCACCGAACCGGTGGGCGGGTCGATCACCGACGGCGGTGCACTGTCGCCGATCATCGGCTCCATCGCCGAGGGCGGCGTCCTGCCGGCGCTCGCGGGTTCGATGTCCGACATCTCCGGCTCGATCTCGGGCAATGGCGGATCGACCGGGCAGAGCTCGGACACCATCAACGGCTCGGCCGGCGGCGGCGCCGACGTGCTCCTCGGTTCGGTCGAGGAGCTGACCACGGTCAACGGGTCGCTCACCGCGTTCACGGGATCGCTGGCCAACGGCTCCACGCAGGGAACCACCTCCACCAACCTCGGTTCCACGATGGGTACCGCCGCCTCCATGGAGGCGGGCGGCAGCCTCCTGCCCGTGCTCGCGGTGACCGCGGTCGCCGGCGGCGGCGCCGCCATCGCCACCGCCACCGCGACCGGGGGCGTCGCCCTCCCGCCGCTGCCGACCCTCTGCGACCTGCCGTCGGCGCAGGTAGACCAGCTGGCAGCGCTCGGATCCGCGGACGCCCAGCGCTGCACTCCCGGCAGCTGAGTCGCGTCAGCCCCTCAACGAGGCCGTAGACAGAGGCCCGTAGACAGACGAGAGAGCCCCGCACCGTGACGGTGCGGGGCTCTCTCGTGCCCGGTCCCCTGCGACTGGCGTCAGCGGGCGCCGTACACCGGCACCGGCGCGGGAGACTCCGCCAGCAACCGCGGAACAACAGCGCCGAGCTCCGCTGGATCCCACTTCGCACCCTTGTCCTCAAACGCCGCGCGCTGCCACCCGTCGCAGACGGTGACCTTGCCACCCTCGACCTCGAACACACGGCCCGAGACCTCGACCGACTCCTCCGAGCCGAGCCACACGACCAGCGGCGAGACGTTGGCCGGGTCCATCGCGTCGAACGACCCGTCCTCGGGGGCGGCCATCTGCGCGGCCATGGCCTCCCCGGCCGACGTCGTCATCCGGGTCCGGGCGGACGGGGCGATCGCATTGGCGGTGACCCCGTAGCCCTTCATCTCGGCCGCGGTCTGGATGGTCAGCAACGCGATGCCGGCCTTGGCGGTCGCGTAGTTGCCCTGGCCCACCGAGCCGAAAAGGCCGGCGCCGGACGACGTGTTGATCACCCGCGCCTGGCGCGCACGGCCGGCCTTGGACTCCGCGCGCCAGTACTCGGCGGCGTGACGCAGCGGCGCGTAGTGGCCCTTGAGGTGGACGTTGATGACGTTGTCCCAGTCGCTCTCGCTCATACCGACGAGCATCTTGTCGCGCAGGAAGCCGGCATTGTTGACCAGCACATCGAGGCCACCGAAGGTGTCGATAGCCTGCTGGACGAGGTCGCGGGCACCCTCCCACGAGGAGATGTCGTTGCCGTTGACGACGGCGTCGCCGCCGGCGGCCTTGATCTCCGCCACGACCTGCTCCGCCGGGGACTCGCCGACGTTCGACCCGTCCAGGCCGGCGCCGAGGTCGTTCACGATGACCTTGGCCCCCTCCGCCGCGAAGGCGAGCGCGTGCTCACGGCCGATTCCGCGGCCGGCGCCGGTGACGATGACGACGCGTCCGTCGCAGATTCCCATGACAATCTCCTTGTTCTGACTGATCAGTGCTTGTTGTCGGCTGTGGACGCCGAGAGGAAGGCCGGCTTCTCGCCGCCCCCGTGGACCAGCAACTCGGCGCCCGTGATGTAGGCGGCCAACGGCGAGGCCAGGAAGGCTGCGGCCTGGCCGACATCCCGCGGCTCGGCCATGCGGCCCATGGGGATGGTCGCGTCGACCGCGGCGACGCCGTCAGCGTCCCCGTAGTGCATCTCTGCCAGCTCGGTCTTGACCGGGCCCACCACCACCGAGTTGATGCGGACCGCGGGCGCCCACTCCACGGCGAGGGACTGAGTGAGCGAGTCGAGGCCCGCCTTCGCGGCGCCGTACGAGGCCGTGCCCGGGGACGGGCGATGACCCGAAACGGACGAGATGTTGACAATCGACCCTCCGGTCGGCTGCATCACACGGTTCGCCTCCTGCGACACGGTCAGCGCGGACAGGAGGTTCAGCGCCACGATCTTCGAGTGGAAGTTGGCGCTCGCGTCGGCGGCGAGGGCGAACGGTGCTCCGCCGGCGTTGTTGACGACCACGTCGAGACGGCCGTGGCGGTCGACGATGCCGTCGACCAGGGCGCGGACCGCGTCGGCATCGCGGAGGTCGATCGAGTGGAACTCGAGGTCGGCGACATCCGAGTCCTCGTCGGCGGGACGGCGCGCGCACGTGATGACGACGGCCCCGGCCTCCCTGAAGACAGTACTGATGCCGGCACCCACGCCGCGTACGCCGCCCGTGACGAGGACGACCTTCCCCGCCAGACCCAGATCAATGTTCGTCATGCGTGCTAGCCTACCAAGCAAGCGTTTGGTTAGTCACCGCGCCGTCGAGGACGACGGAGGCGTGCGAAGGGAGATCCATGGGCATCAAGGTCGACACGGGTGCGGACGGGATAGCCACCGTCACGGTCGACTACCCCCCTGTCAACGCCATCCCGTCAGCGGGATGGTTCGAACTCGGTGAGCAGATCCTCGCCGCGGGCCGCGACCCCGAGGTCCACGTGGTGATCCTGCGGGCCGAGGGTCGTGGGTTCAACGCCGGCGTGGACATCAAGGAGATGCAGGACTTCGAGGGCTTCGACCACCTGCTCGCCGCCAACCGCGGCTGCTACGTGGCCTTCAACGCCGTATACGAGTGCGCGGTCCCCGTGATCGCCGCGGTCAACGGCTACTGCGTCGGCGGCGGGATCGGCCTGGTCGGCAACGCGGACTGCATCGTCGCCTCCGACGACGCCGTGTTCGGCCTGCCGGAGGTGGACCGCGGAGCGCTCGGCGCCGCCACCCACCTGTCACGCATGGTCCCTCCGCACATGCTGCGCACCCTGTACTACACCTCCCGCAACGTCACCGCGCAGCAGTTGCACTCGTGGGGCACGGTCTACGACGTCGTGCCGCGCGACCAGCTCGACGCCGCGGCCCGCGAGCTGGCGGAGGCGATCGCCGCCAAGGACACCCGCGTTATCCGGGCGGCCAAGGAGGCCATCAACCATATCGATCCGGTCGACGTGAAGTCCTCGTACCGCATGGAGCAGGGCTTCACGTTCGAGCTCAACCTCGCCGGCGTGGCCGACGAGCACCGTGACGAGTTCGTCAAGAGCGGTACGAATCTGGATAAACGAGTCAAGCGATCCGAGAGGACGGGCGAGAACAAGTGAGTAGCACCCCCACCCCGCGCGACAAGCGCACGAGCCTCGACGAGGCCGTCGCGCGCCTCGAGAGCGGTATGACCATCGGTATCGGCGGCTGGGGTTCGCGTCGCAAGCCGATGGCCCTGGTCCGCGCGATCCTCCGCCGCGAGGATCTCACCGATCTGTCCGTCATCACCTACGGTGGCCCGGAACTCGGTCTGCTCTGCTCGGCCGGCAAGGTCTCCAAGGCCTACTACGGCTTCGTCACCCTGGACTCAGCTCCGTTCTACGACCCGTGGTTCGCGCGTCGCCGCACCGAGGGCTCGATCATCTCCCGTGAGATGGACGAGGGCATGGTCCGCGCCGGCCTCACCGCCGCCGCTCAGCGCCTGCCGTTCCTGCCCACGCGCGCCGGTCTGGGTTCCGACGTCTTCCGCTTCTGGGGCGACGAGCTCAAAACCATCGACTCCCCGTACGACTTCGAGGGCAAGACCGAGACCTTGGTCGCGATGCCCGCGTTGCGCATGGACGCCGCGCTCATCCACCTGGATAAGGCCGACAAGTACGGCAACGCGGCGTTCACCGGTGCCGACGGCTACTTCGACGACCTGTACGCCATGGCCGCCGACACCGTCCTGCTCGAGGCCGATGAGATCGTCGACTCCGCCGACGCACTCATGAACGAGGTCGGACCGCAGCGCATGCTGATCAGCCGCATGTTCGTCGACACCGTCTCCGAGGCACCGAATGGCGCCCACTTCACCTTCGCCGGTGGCTACGCCCGCGACGAGGCGTTCCAGAAGCACTACGCCGCGTCCGCGAAGGAAGAGGACTCGTGGAAGGCGTTCGTCGACGAGTTCCTGTCCGGGACCGAGGAGGACTACCAGAAGGCCGTCACCGCGTTCGCGGAGAAGGCCGCTGCCGAGAAGGCCGCCGAGAAGGGAGCCAAGTGATGTCCGACGTCACCACCCAGTCCGCAACGAGGGCCGAGTACTGCGCTGTCGCGTGCGCGGAGATCTTCGCCGGCGCCGGTGAGATCTTCGCCTCGCCCATGACCCCGATGGCCACCATCGGGGCGCGCCTGGCCCGACTCACCACCGAGCCCGACCTGCTCATCACCGACGGCGAGTACCGCTTCCTCGGCCAGACCCCGCCGCTGGGCGAGACCATCGACTTCGAGGGCTACATCCCGTTTCCCCGCGTCTTCGACGTCCTGCAGGCCGGCACCCGCCACGTCGTGATGGGCGCCAACCAGATCGACCGGTTCGGCAACCAGAACCTGTCCGCCTTCGGTGACGACGTGCAGAAGCCGACCCGCCAGATGTTCGGCCTGCGCGGGGCCCCCGGCAACACGATCAACCACGCCACCAGCTACTGGGTCGGCAAGCACTCCTCGCGCGTGTTCACCGAGAACGTCGACGTGGTCTGCGGCATCGGCTACGACCGCTACACCGAGGGCGACCCGGCGTTCCGCTACCACCATCTCCACCGCGTGGTCTCCAACCTCGGCGTGTTCGACTTCGGCGGCACCGACCACAGCATGCGCGCGTTGAGCCTGCACCCGGGCGTGACCGCCGACGAGGTCGCCGAGAGCACCGGTTTCGTGATCGAGGGCCTCGCCGACGCAGCGGTCACCCGCGATCCCTCGGCCGAGGAGCTGCGCATCATTCGTGAGGTGCTGGACCCCCGCGGGTTCCGCGACCGTGAGGTGTCAGCCGCGTGAGCGCTCCCACCATCACGACCGCGTTCACCGAGCTCGTCGGCGTCCAATACCCCATAGTCCAGACGGGCATGGGCTGGGTCTCCGGACCCGAATTGACCGCCGCGACCGCCAACGCCGGCGGTCTGGGCATCATCGCCTCGGCCACGATGACCTACGCCGAGCTCGAGGACGCCATCGTGCGGACGAAGAAGCTCACCGGCAAGCCCTTCGGCGTCAACCTCCGGGCGGACGCCGAGGACGCCGCCGAGCGGTGCGAGCTGATGATCCGCCACGGGGTGAAGGTCGCGTCGTTCGCCCTCGCGCCCAAGCCGGAGCTGATCGCCAGGCTCAAGGAGAACGGCCTCGTCGTCGTCCCCTCCATCGGTGCCGCTAAGCACGCCGTCAAGGTCGCCTCCTGGGGCGCCGACGCGGTTATCGTCCAGGGCGGTGAGGGCGGCGGACACACCGGCCAGGTCGCCACCACCCTCCTGCTCCCCAGCGTCATCGACGCGCTCGGCGGCGCGGGGAACACCTCGATCCCCGTCGTGGCCGGCGGCGGGTTCTTCGACGGACGCGGCCTGGTCGCGGCGCTGTCCTACGGCGCCGCCGGCGTCGCGATGGGAACACGGTTCCTCCTCACCAGCGATTCGCAGGTGCCGGACGCGGTGAAGAAGCAATACCTCGAGCGGGGCCTGCAGGACACGGTCGTCTCCACCCGCGTCGACGGCATGCCGCACCGCGTCCTGCGGACGGGCCTGGTCAACGCGCTGGAGTCCGGAAGCCCCCTCAAGGGGCTGACCGCGGCGGTGCAGAACGCTAATAAGTTCAAGTCCATGACGGGCATGAAGTGGCAGCAGCTCGCCAAAGACGGCCTCAACATGAAGAAGGCCACCGACCGCACCTGGCAGCAGATCGTCATGGCCGCCAACACCCCGATGCTGCTCAAGGCCGGACTGGTCGAGGGCAACACCGAGGCCGGCGTGCTCGCCTCCGGACAGGTCGTCGGCCTGATCGACGACCTGCCGAGCTGCGACGAGCTGATCCAGCGGATCGTGGCGCAGGCGCACGAGCGCCTCGCGGCGCTCCGCGCCCTGGGCTGACGGCCCGCTCGACCGTCGCCACCGACGCACCCGCACGGCCCTCTGGGTCGGCGGGTTCGTCGCATTTGGTGCGTACCCGGAACATGAGGGGAGTCTTGGCATATCCTGAGAAACGTCCCCGCACGCGCGGGCTCATATCCCCCACCCCTCCCGGAGGACCCCATGACTTCTGTTCGTACCGCCGTCCGCGCGGCCGCCGTCCTCGGCGCCACCGCCGCCCTGACCGTCGCCGGTGCCGGCGCGGCGTCGGCCGCCACCGCATCGAGCCCTGTCGTCGAGGGCAACACGATTTCCATCACCTTCGAGAATGACGGTCTCGGAGATGTCGCTACCTGCGTCGCCGCCGTCGCACCCACAGCTGAAGCCGCAACCTTCGCCAGCAAGCTCGCCGCCATCTCGACCCTCGACCTCGGTGCAATCACCGAGCTTCTGAGTGGCGACACCGTCGCCACGTTCCTTCGCAGCCCGCTGAATTCACCCATCGCCAATGTCACTCTCGGCGACGTGACCGTCTCGGCCACGGTCGAGTCCGGCGTCTACTCCGCCGTTACCTACTGCGTGCCCGGCGAGCCGTCCATCACCCCGCTCGTCGTCGTCGGCAACCCGCTTGACGCAGCTCTCGGCAGCCTGGGCGCGATGAGCTCCGGCGAGGGTGCTGGCCTCGACACCCTCTCGTCCGTCCTCGGCGGAGGAGACACTGAAGGCGCACTCGACCTGGGCACTCTCTCTTCTGCACAGGGCGAGACCGAGAACTGACCTCAATCGCGCTAAATCGCGTCCCACGCTGCCCGGCCGGGTCCGCCCCGGCCGGGCATCGTCGTTCACCGGGCGGACGGCCTGCGCCTGTGTAACACTGAGCGCAACCTGAGCGACAGGTGTGATGAGCACCACCGACCATCCTTTACCTCACGTAGGAGTGCCCATGTCCCTCGCAAAGAAGATCGCCGCAGGATTCGCCGCCGTCGGCATGGCCGCCGGCCTCACCGTAGCCGGCGCCGGTGCCGCGAACGCCGCGGTCCCGGTTCCGCACGTGTTCGGCAACCAGGTCGTCGTCGACATCACGCAGCCGCTGCCGGGCCAGACGTGCCTCGGCATGCTCGTCCCGCCCGCCGCGGGTGCTGACGTGGCCGGCGCGGCCATCGCCGGGGGCGGCGATCTCATGGCCATCATCCGGACGCTCGGCAACCGCGGCGACGTGGTCGCGCTGCGCGGCCCGGGCGTGCCCGGCATCTTCACCCTCCCCATGACGCTGCCCGGTCAGCCGGGCCGGCTGGTCGCCGAGAACGTGCCGTCCAACGTCTACGCGCTCGCGGTGATCTGCCTGAGCAACAACGGCCCGGCCGAGCCGCACCTGTTCCCCGCCGTGGTCGGCGGTCCGCTGGACGCGTTCGCCGGTAGCGCTGGTGGCAGCACCGGAATCACCCCCGCTCCCGTCCAGGGCGGCGGCACCACCGGCTCCCTCAACGGCCTCGGCTCCTGACGCACCGCATGCCCGGCCTCGCCGGCGCAGAGAGAAGGGCCCCGCACCGGGTGGTGCGGGGCCCTACTCCATGTCAGTGGCGCTGTCAGGCGTCCAGTCGCTCGATGATCGTGACGTTGGCGGTGCCGCCGCCCTCGCACATGGTCTGCAGGCCGTAGCGGCCGCCGCTGCGCTCGAGTTCGTTGAGCATCGTGGCGAACAGCTTGGCTCCCGTGGCGCCGAGCGGGTGGCCCAGGGCGATGCCGCCGCCGTTGGGGTTGACGCGGGCCGGGTCGGCGCCCGTCTCCTTGATCCAGGCGAGGACGACGGGGGCGAACGCCTCGTTGATCTCCACGACGTCGATGTCGTCGATCGACAGGCCGGTCTTCTCCAGCGCCCACTTGGTGGCGGGGATCGGCGCGGAGAGCATCATCACCGGGTCGTCGCCGCGAACGGTGAGGTGATGGATGCGGGCGCGGGGCTTGAGCCCGTACTTCTCGACGGCCTCGGCGGAGGCCAACAGGCCGGCGGAGGCGCCGTCACAGATCTGGGAGGCGACGGCGGCGGTGAGCGAACCACCCTCGGCCAGCACCGGCAGGGAGGCCATCTTCTCGAGGGTGGTCTCCCGGGTGGTCTCGTCGGCCTCGAGGCCTGCCATCGGCACGTACTCGTTCGCGAAGCGGCCGGCGGCGATCGCGGCACGAGCGCGCTCGTGCGACTGGAGGGCCCACTTCTCCATCTCCTCGCGCGAGATGCCCCACTTGTCGGCCATCATCTGCGCGCCGTTGAACTGGGAGATCTCCTGGGAGCCGAAGCGCTCGACCCAGCCGGTGGAGCCGGTGAACGGGTCGTCGAAGCCGAACTCGCGGCCGGCGAGCATGGCCGAGGAGATGGGCAGGGCGCTCATGTTCTGCACGCCGCCGAACAGGATGACGTCCTGGGTGCCGGACCAGATGGCCTGGGCGCCGAAGTGGATGGCCTGCTGGCTCGAGCCGCACTGGCGGTCGACGGTGGTGCCCGGCACGCCGAGCGGCATCCCGGCGGCGAGCCACGCGGAGCGGGCGATGTTTCCGGCCTGGGGGCCGATGGTGTCGACGCAGCCGAAGATGACGTCGTCGACGACCTCCGGGTCGATCCCGGTGCGCTCGACGACGGCCCGGATCACGTGCGCGCCGAGGTCGGCCGGGTGCTGCCCCGACAGGCTTCCGGCGCGCTTGCCGACGGGGGTGCGGACGGCGTCGATCACGTAGGCCTCACGGCCGGTCACGCTGGTCATGGATCTCCTCGGGGTGGGTGAGAAAGGTCAGCCGACGGTGAGGCCGTCGAGAACGATGTTGAGGTACTGGTCGGCGATCGCCGCGTGGTCGTTGTCGTCGTCTGGCCGGTACCAGCGGACGGCGACCCACACGGTGTCGCGGAGGAAGCGGTAAGTCAGGCGCACGTCGAGGTCGCCCCGGAAATCCCCGGACTCCATCCCCCGCCTCAGCACGTCGGTCCACATCTCGCGGAACTCGGTGTTGCGCTCGCGCAGGTAGTCGAATCGCGGGTTGCCGCGGAGGTGCTTGAGCTCGTCCTGGTAGATGGCCACCTCGTTGCGGTCGCGGTGGATGGCCTCGAACGACGCGCGGACCAGCGCTTCCAGGGTCGCGCGCGGGCCGAGCCCGGAGCCGACGATCCTTCGGTACTCGCCGAAGAGCGCGTCGAGGAAGCCACGCAGGATCTCGTCGACGATCGCCTCCTTGGAGGCGAAGTGGTGGTACAGACTTCCCGAGAGGATGCCCGCGGCGTCGGCGATGTCGCGGACGGTGGTCGCGCGCAGGCCGCGTTCTGCGAAGAGTTCCGCCGCGATGGACAGGAGTTCCTCACGCCTGGTCGTACTGCTCATGCGCCCACACTACCAACCAAGCACTTGCTAGGTAACGGCGTGCCCTCCGCATCTCGTGCGATCGAGACGCCCTGGGACGCCAGAGCCCTGTCGCTCATGGTGTGGATAACATTCATCCA
Source organism: Dietzia sp. oral taxon 368 (assembly GCF_002999155.1). Taxonomy (NCBI): domain Bacteria; kingdom Bacillati; phylum Actinomycetota; class Actinomycetes; order Mycobacteriales; family Dietziaceae; genus Dietzia; species Dietzia sp. oral taxon 368. The sequence continues at coordinate 1,996,615 of NZ_CP027238.1, read as the reverse complement.
GCAATCCGGCTGGTTAGTGGAAGCGGCGTCAGGCGCGCTGCGAGGAGATGGAGACGACCTCACCGGTGAGGTAGGTGGTGTAGTCGCTGGCGAGCATCGCGATGGTGGCGGCGACCTCCCACACGTCGGCGGCGCGGCCGAAGGCCTCCTTGGCGGCGAGTTCGTCGAGCAGCTCGGCCGAGGCGGACTTCTCGAGGAACTTGTGGCGCGCGATGGACGGGGCGATCGCGTTGATACGCACTCCGAAGTCCGCGCCCTCGATGGCCGAGCACCGCGTCAGGGCCATGACACCGGCCTTCGCGGCCGCGTAGTGGGCCTGGGCGCGCTGGGCGCGCCAGCCCAGGACGGAGGCGTTGTTGACGATCACACCGTTGTGCGGGGCGTCGCGGAAGTAGCGCAGCGCGGCGCGGGTGGCGCGGAATGTGCCGTTGAGCGTGATGTCGAGGACGCGGTCCCAATCCTCGTCGGTCATGTCGACCAGCTCGGTCTCGCCACCCAGTCCGGCGTTGTTGATGAGCACGTCAACGCGGCCGAGCTTCTCGGCGGCGCCGGAGATCAGCGCGTCGACATCGGAGGTGGACTGCACGTTGCAGGTGATCGCCTCGAACTGCTTCTCGGGGAACTCCGCGGCGAGCGCGTCGCGGGCCTCGTTCATGCGCCGCTCGTGGAAGTCGGAGACCAGGACGTCGGCGCCCTCGAGCGCGGCTCGACGGGCCGCGGAGAAGCCGATGCCGGTGCCGGCGGCGGCCGTCACGATGACCTTCTTGCCCTTGAGCAGCCCGTGGCCCGGGGTCTCCTCGGGGACCGCTGCGAGGGGGGACTTGTGTTGGGTCATGACGGCCTGGCCTCTCGGGGTAGTCCGAGCACGCGCTCGGAGATGATGTTGCGCTGGATCTCGTTGGATCCGCCGTAGATGGTGTCGGAGCGGGTGAACAGGAAGAGTCGCTGCCACTGGGCGAGCTCGAGGTTCTCCGGGTCGCGGAGGTCGTTGGGGACGCCCTCGGAGGTATGGGTGGGCCCGGTGAGCGACTCGGCGCCCTGGACCTCCATCGCGAGTTCTCCCAGGTCGCGGTGCCAGTTGGCCCAGAGCAGCTTGGCCGCGGAGGCGTTGCCGCCGGAGGAGTCGCGCTCGGCGAGCGTGCGCAGCGCGTGGGCGCGGATCACCTTGAGGCCGATCCACGCGCGGGTGATGCGCTCGCGCACGGCGGGCACCTCGGCGCTGCCGTTGGCGCGCGCCATGGCGGTGATCTGCTCGAGTTCGCGGGCGAAGCCGACCTGCTGGCCGAGCGTGGACACGCCACGCTCGAACTCGAGCAGGGTCATGGCCACCTTCCAGCCCTCGCCGCGCTCCCCCACGATCATCTCCGCATCGGTGACGGCGTCGTCGAAGAAGACCTCGTTGAACTCGGAGGTCCCGGTGAGCTGCTGGATCGGCCGGATCTCCACGCCGGGCTGGTCGAGCGGGACGAGCAGGAAGCTCAGGCCCTTGTGGCGGCTCGTCCCCTCCTCGGTACGGGCCACGACGAACGCCCACTGGCTCAGGTGGGCGAGCGAGGTCCACACTTTCTGACCGTGCAGGTGCCACTTGCCGTCCTCGCCCAGCCGGGCGGTGGTGGCGACGTTGGCCAGGTCGGATCCTGCGCCCGGTTCCGAATAGCCCTGCGCCCACAGTTCGGTGACGTCGATGATCCGCGGCAGGAAGCGGTCCTTCTGCTCCTGCGTGCCGTGGGCGATGAGCGTGGGGCCCAGCAGGGTCTCGCCGAGGTGGGACACGCGCGCGGGGGCGTCGGCCTTGGCGTACTCCTCGTGGAAGCGAACCTGCTGGCTCAGCGACGCGCCGCGTCCGCCGTGCTCGACGGGCCAGCCGACGCACGTCCAGCCGGCGGCCGCCATGTGCCGTTCCCACGCCAGGCGCTGGGGAAAGAACTCGTGTTCGCTCCCCGGCCCGCCGACGCCCTTGATCTCGGCAAACTCGCCCACGAGGTTGGCGTCCAGCCAGTCGCGGAACTCCGCGGCGAATTCGTCGTCGGTCATCTCCGCCGCGGGCGTGCCCTTCTCGGATGCCGTGCTCTCGGTCATGCCCACACACTACCAAGCACTTGCTTGGTTCGCCGGAACCGCCCTCTCCCCGGGGCGACGTGGAGTTGGATATCGCCATGACCTCCCCCACTCCCCTCACCGGCAGAGTCGCGTTCATCACGGGCGCCGCCCGGGCCCAGGGCAGGGCCCACGCCGTCCGGCTCGCCTCGGAGGGCGCCGACGTCGTCGTCTCCGACGTCTGCGCGCCGGTCTCCGACGCCGCGACGTACCCCGCACCCACGCCGGACGACCTCGCCGAGACGGTCCGCCTGGTCGAGGAGACCGGCCGCCGCGCGATCTCGGCGGTCCTCGACATCCGGGACCTCGCCGCGCTACAGGACCTGGTCTCCCGCACGATCGACACCTTCGGGCGGCTGGACATCCTGGTCGCCAACGCGGCCGTGCTCAGCTGGGGCCGGCTGTGGGAGATGCCGGAGGACGACTGGGACACGGTCATCGGCGTCAACCTCAGCGGGACGTGGCGGACGATCCGTGCGGCCGTCCCGGCGATGATCGAGGCGGGCAACGGGGGCTCGATCATCGTCGTCAGCTCGTCCGCGGGGCTCAAGGCCACGCCGGGCAACGGGCACTACTCGGCCTCCAAGGCGGGGCTGGTGGCACTGACGAACGCCCTCGCGCTCGAGGTGGGCGAGTACGGCATCCGCGTGAACTCGATCCACCCCTACTCGGTCGACACCCCGATGATCGACCCCGAGGCGATGGGCGAGCTCTTCGGCCGATTCCCCTCGTTCCTCCACAGCTTCTCGCCGATGCCGCTGAAGAACGCGCGGAGAGACGGCGCGAGCACCCTCTCCGACTTCATGCCGCCCGAGGAGGTCTCCGAGGTGGTCTCGTATCTCGCCGGCGACGGTTCGCGGTCGGTCTCCGGCGTCCAACTCACTGTCGACCGCGGGGCCCTGAAGTACTAGCGCCCGGCTCCCGCGGTCCGTGCCGGGCATCCGTACCAAGCACTTGCTTGGTAGGGTTGCCCGCGCCACACCCGCAGCCCCACCGAGGAGTCCGCGATGACCACCACCGTCGAGACCACGCCAGTCGAGACCTCTCCTGTCGAGAGCACTCCCGCCGCCCTGCGCCGGGCCGCCGAGACGTGGCCGGAGCGTGAGGCGATCGCCGACGTCCAGCCCGGCCAGCACACCCGGTGGACGTGGTCGCAGCTGCTCGACGAGGTGCGCCGTTTCGCCGCGGGGCTCGTCGCGCGCGGGGTCGAGCCGGGCGACCGGGTCGTCATCTGGGCGCCGAACACGCGGCACTGGGTGGTCGCGTCGCTGGGCGTCCAGTTCGCGGGCGCGACGATGGTCCCGGCCAACACCCGCTACACCGGTAGCGAGACGCTCGAGATCGTCCAGCGCACCAACGCGGTCGCGGCTGTCGTCGCGGGGGCGTTCCTCGGCTCCGAGCGGATCGTCGACCTCGTCGACGCAGCCCGAACCACCGGGGCGGCAGAGGGCCCGCTCGCCGGCGCGACCACCCTGCGGACGATCGTCCGCATCCCTCTCGACGCCGGCGATACGGTCCGCGCGGGCGCGGGCGCCGCCGGGGGCGTCGACGTCCTCGACTTCGACGACCTCCGCGCGCTGGCCACCGACGACCTGCTCGCCCGGGCGGACGCCCGCGCGGACGCGGTGACGGGCGACGACGTCGCCGACATCCTGTTCACCTCAGGCACCACCGGTAAGAGCAAGGGTGTCGTGGCCCTGCACCGCCAGACCGTCGCGGGCTCGCGCGCGTGGGGCTCAAACAACGGGCTGACGGACCGGGACGGCTACCTCATCGCCAACCCGTTCTTCCACAGCTTCGGCTACAAGGCGGGCTTCCTGGCGTGCGTCCTGTTCGGGGTGACCATCGTCCCGCTGTCGGTCTACTCGACCACCGAGACCATGCGGCTGATCCGAGACGAGAAGATCACGATCCTCACCGGTGCGCCGACGATCTTCCAGACCCTGCTCGACGACCCGGCCCGCGGCGACTACGACCTGTCGTCGCTCCGCGTGGCGGTGACCGGCGCGTCGGTCGTGCCGGTGGCGCTCATCGAGCGCATGCAGTCCGACCTGGGCCTGGAGACGGTTATCACCGCGTACGGACAGACCGAGACGATGGGCTTCATCACCACCACCCGGACCGGCGACGACGATGTCACGGTCTCCACCACGTGTGGCCGCGCCTACCCCGGCATGGAGATCCGCATCGGCGAGCACGGCGAGATCCTGACCCGCGGCGAGATGGTCATGCAGGGCTACCTCGACGACCCGGAGAACACCGCCAAGACGATCGACCCGGACGGGTGGCTGCACACCGGCGACGTGGGTGAGATCGACGCCGACGGCAACCTGCGCATCACCGACCGGCTCAAGGACATGTACATCAATGGCGGCTTCAACGTCTATCCGGCGGAGATCGAGCAGACCCTCGCCCGCCTGGACGGCGTGGTGGAGTCGGCCGTGATCGGCGTGCCGGACGACCGGATGGGCGAGGTCGGCAAGGCGTTCATCGTCCGTCGCGAGGGCTCGACCCTCACCGAACAGGACGTGCTGGACTTCTGTAGAGAGCACCTGGCCAACTTCAAGCGGCCGCGGACGGTGGAGTTCGTCGCGTCACTCCCGCGGAACGCCTCGGGCAAGGCCCTCAAGACCGAGCTGCGATGAGCGCCCCGGCGTGCCGGCGCGGCGCCGTGGTGGTCACCGGGGCGTCGGGCGGGATCGGCGCGGCCGTCGCCCGCCGCCTGGCCGCCGAGTTCCCTGACGCGCCGGTGGTGCTCGGGTACCGCTCGACCGAACCGGCCGACCTGGCCGCCGAGCTGGCGGACGGGTCGCCGCGGGCCGTGGAGTGCGTCCGCCTCGCCCCCGGTGGCGGGACGAGCGGTGGCGGGACGAGCGACGACCGTGACGACGACGAGGTCGCCGCCGCCATCGACGGGATCGCCTCCCGGCACGGGGGGATCCGCGTGCTCGCCCACTGCGCCGGTCCGCACGTGCCCATGGTGCATCTGTCCCGGATCGCGCCAGCCGAGTTCCGCCGGCAACTCGACGAGGACGCCGGGGCGTTCTTCGCCCTCGCGCGCCCCGCGCTTGCGCACCTGCGCGCGGTGACGGGCAACGTCGTCGTCGTCACCACCGCAGCCACGACCCGCTACCCGGTGCGCGACGGCCTGTCCGCGGCCCCCAAGGGCGCGGTCGAGCAGCTCGTGCGCGGGCTCGCCGCCGAGGAGGGGCGATTCGGGGTGCGCGTGAACTGCGTGGGCCCGGGGATGCTCACCGACGGCATGGCGTCCCGGCTCATCGCCTCGGGCGACCTCGACGAGCGGGCGCTGGAGGTCACGCGCTCCACCATCCCGCTGCGCCGGTTCGGCACGGCCGACGACATCGCGGAGGCGGTGGCGTTCCTGGCGTCGGACCGCGCCGGGTTCATCTCGGGCCAGAAGCTCGACGTGGACGGGGGGTACGGGGCGTGAGGTACAGTACCAACCAAGCACTTGCTAGGTGAGGAGAGTTGCAGGTCATGACCGATGCACCCATCCCTCCGGTCCTCGGGGTCGACGACCTCGGACCGGACACGCAGCCGGTGGCCTACGAGGTCTCCGACGGCACCGCGTACGTCACGCTCAACCGCCCCGACTTCCGCAACGCGCAGAACTCGGTGATGACGTACTCCCTGGACAACGCGTTCATCAAGGCCGTGGAGGACGACTCGGTCAAGGTGATCGTCCTGCGAGCGAACGGCAGGCACTTCTCGGCCGGTCACGACATCGGCACGCCCGAGCGCGACCACCACGTCGAGTACACCAACCGCGCCGCGATCTGGTGGGACCACACCACCCGCGGCGGCGGCGACCGGCGACTCGCGCGCGAGACCGAGGTCTACGTCCAGATGTGCCGCCGCTGGCGGGAGATCCCCAAGCCGATGATCGCCCAGGTGCACGGCGCCTGCATCGCCGGCGGGCTCATGCTCGCGTGGGTCTGCGACTTCATCGTGGCCGCCGACGACGCGTTCTTCTCCGACCCCGTGGTCAAGATGGGCATCCCCGGCGTGGAGTACTTCGCGCACGCCTTCGTGCTGGGACCGCGCCGCGCCAAGGAGATCCTCTACACCGGTAGACGATTCGGGGCGGCCGAGGCCCTCCAGTGGGGCATGCTCAACCACGTCGTGCCGCGCGACGAGCTGCAGGCGAAGGTCGACGAGATCGCCGGCGAGATAAAGGGCATGCCCGCGTTCGGGCTGACGCTGACCAAGAAGGTCATCAACTCGAACGAAGACCAGATGGGACTGCAGACCTCGCTGGACACGGCGTTCGGCTGGCACATGTTCGCCCACTCCGCCAACGCCGAACCGGACGACACCGACTCGTTCTCCGCCTCCCTCGGCGGGATGGACGCCCGCTCGATGCGCGACAGCGCCAATAAGGGTGCCACCGGGGCCGGCGCCGAGAAGAAGGAGAGCTGAGGCGTGGATCTGGACCTGGACGCCTCGACGCAAGAATTCCGCCTCGAGGTCCGGCAGTGGCTGGTCGAGAACGTGCCGTCCGAGCCGCTACCGCACATGGACACCCGCGAGGGCTTCGAGGCCCACCGCGAGTGGGAGCGCACGATGGCCGATGCCCGCATGTCGGTCGTCTCGTGGCCAGAGGAGTTCGGTGGGCGCGACTGCGGCCTGGTCAACTGGGTGGTGTTCGAGGAGGAGTACTTCCGCGCCGGCGCGCCGCTGCGCGTGAGCCAGAACGGTATCTTCCTGCTGGCCCCGACCCTGTTCGACCACGCCTCCCCCGAGCAGCTCGCGCACATCATGCCGCGCATGGCCCGCGCCGACGACATCTGGGCGCAGGCGTGGTCCGAGCCCGAGGCCGGCTCTGACCTGGCCTCACTGCGTTCGACCGCGAAGAAGGTCGACGGCGGCTGGATCCTCAACGGCCAGAAGGTGTGGTCGACCCGCGCCTCCTTCGCCGACAAGGGCTTCGGACTGTTCCGCACCGACCCCGACGAGCCCCGCCACAAGGGCCTGACGTACTTCATGTTCGATCTGCGGGACGAGGGCGTCACCGTGCGCCCCATCGACCAGCTGGACGGGCTTCCCGGTTTCGCCGAGTTGTTCCTCGAGGACGTCTTCGTGCCCGACGACCCGGCGAACCCCGCCGAGTCCGGCGTGATCGGCGAGGTCAACCAGGGCTGGAAGGTGGCCATGTCCACCGCCAACAACGAGCGCGGCCTGTCCCTGCGCTCCCCCGGGCGATTCCTGGCCACCACGGACCGGCTGCTGGAGCTGTGGGACTCCCGCGCGGGCGACCTCGACGACCGCACCCGCGGCGCGCTGGCCGACCGCGTGGTGGACGCGTGGATCGGCTCCCGCGCCTATGAGCTGAGCACCTGGAACACGGTCACCACGCTCACCGGCGGGGCCAACCTCGGCTTCGAGTCCTCGATCAACAAGGTCTTCTGGTCGAACTGGGACATCGCGACCCACGAGACCGCCCTGGACGTCCTGGACACGACCGGCGAGCTCGCCGGCGAGCAGTGGATGGACGGCTACCTGTTCGCCCTCGCCGGCCCCATCTACGCGGGCACCAACGAGGTCCAGAAGAACATCATCGCCGAGCGACTCCTCGGCCTCCCGCGCGGCTGAGAAGGCGGTTTCACACATCATGCAGTTCGCACTCGATCCCGAGATCACCGACTTCGCCGCCAGCATCGACTCCCTGCTGGCCAAGTCCGACATGCCCGCGGTGATCCGTGCCTGGGCTGACGGCGACACCGCCGCCGGCACCGCCGTGTGGGGACGCGTCGCCGAGACGGGCGCCGCCGCCCTGCTCGTCGACGAGGCCGCCGGCGGTGCCGGGGCCACCGCGGTGGAGGCCGTGGCCGCGCTCGAGGTCCTGGGCCGCCACGCGGTGCCGGGTCCCGTCGTGGAGACCGTCATGGTGGCGCCCCGTATCGCCGCCGCCCTCGGCGGGGACTCCGACGCCGAGGACGTGGCCGGCGAGATCGCCGGCGGTGCGCTGGCCTCCGTCGCCGCGCCCGGGGTCTCCCCGTTCGCCCCCGACGCCCACGTCGCCGGGTACCTGTGGGTCGTCGACGACGACGAGGTGTTCACCGCCGAGGCCGGCGAGACTCGTCGGTCGGTCGACCGGGCCCGCACGGTGGCCACGCCCACCATGGGTGCCCGCGCGGCCGCGGTGAGCACCACGGACCTTGTCAACCACGGGGCCCTCGGCACCGCGGCCCAGCTCCAGGGGCTCGGCCAGGCCATGCTCACGATGAGCGTCGACTACGCCAAGCAGCGCAAGCAGTACGGCAAGCTCATCGGCGAGTACCAGGCGCTCAAGCACCAGCTCGCCGAGGTCGCGATCGCGCTGGAGATGGCCCGCCCGCTGCTGTGGGCCGGAGCCCTGGCGATCGCCGAGAACCCCGGCGACCCCGACGCCGCGGTCCGCGACGTCTCCGCCGCCCGCGTGGCCGTGGCCGACGCCGCCTACCTGTCCGCCCGCACCGCCCTGCAGGTGCACGGCGCGATCGGCTACACGCTCGAGCACGACCTCGGCCTGTGGCTGACCAAGACCCGCGCACTGCAGACCGCGTGGGGCACGCAGAGCTACCACCGCGGCCGGGTCCTGGACTCGCTGCGCGCGGGGGCGGCCCGATGAGCGCCCCCGCCCCGGCGACCGCCTCCCCCGGCGTCGACACCGAGGAGCAGGCCGCCCTGCGGCAGTCGGTGGCCTCGCTGCTCGAGAAGAAGTCGGACTCCGCGGCGGTCCGCGCGGCGTTCGCCTCCGCCGACGGGTACGACCCCGCCCTCTGGACGACGCTGGTCGACCAGATCGGTGCCGCCGCCCTGTCCGTGCCCGAGGACTACGACGGGGCCGGTGCGACCTGGGTCGAGACGCACCTGGTGTGCGAGGAGCTGGGTCGCCGCCTCACGCCGTCGCCGATGCTCGGTTCCGCCGTCCTCGCCGCCCAGGCCGTGCTGGCCTCCGGCGACGAGGCCGCGTGCGCACGCCTGTTGCCCGGCATCGCCGCCGGCGAGGTGGCCGCGCTGTGCTGGGCCGGCCGCGACGGCTGGGCCACACCTGGCGTCCGCGCGGACGGTGGCCTCGACGCGGCGAGTGCGACGCTGTGCGGCACCGCCCACCACGTGCTCGGCGCCGACACCGCGTCCACCCTGCTGGTCGTGGCCGTCACCGGCGACACGGTGGGCCTGTTCGAGCTGCCCGCCGACGCCGACGGGGTCACCATCACGCGCTTGCCGGTGATGGATCCGACGCGCACCCTGAGCCGGGTGGAGTTCGACGGCGCGCGCGCCACCGCGATCGCGACCCGGCCGAGCTTCCTGTCGCGCCTGCGCTCCGCCGCGTGGGCCGCCGTCTCCGCCGAGCAGGTCGGCGCCGCACGCGCCGTGCTGGACGCGACCGTGCGGTACACGCAGGAGCGCAAGCAGTTCGGCCGGGTCATCGGCTCGTTCCAGGCGCTCAAGCACCGCATGGCCGACATGTACGTGAAAGTCGAGACCGCCCGCTCGCTGTCCTACTCCGCCGCCGCGCTGGTGGCGCGGTTCCAGGCCGTCGGCGACGGACCCGACGCCGACGCGGCCGCCTACGCCGCGGAGATCGAGGCGGCCGCGGCCAAGGTCTACTGCTCGGAGGCACTGCAGTGGATCTCCGGGGAGTCGATCCAGCTCCACGGTGGCGTCGGCATCACGTGGGAGTACGACGCGCACCTGTACTTCAAGCGGGCGCACGGCACGGCGCAGCTGCTCGGGCAGCCCCACGAGCTCCTCTCCGCGCTCGAGGTGGCGGCGGGCCTGTGGGCGGGGCCTCTAGAATCGGGCGCATGACCCCCTTCCCCGCGCATGGACGGACCAATGACCAGCGGTCGGCCGAGGACCTCGCGGCCCAGGCCGGACGCCTGCTCACCGACCTCCGGGTCTCCAGGGTGGCGCCCGAAGAGCTGGGCGAGTTCGCCGAGGGCGAGGCCCGGTCCGTCATCCTCGACCGCCTCGCGGTCGCGCGGCCCGATGACCTCGTGTACGGCGAGTGGAACCCCGACTCCCGCGCCCGGCTGGAGGCCGACCGGGTGTGGTTCGTCGACCCCCTCGACGGGGTGCGCTCCTACGTGACCGAGGGGCGCCCCGACTGGGCCGTGCACGTCGCGCTGTGGGAGTCCGGCCCCGATGGCGTCGGCGGGATCACCGCCTGCGCGATCGCCATGCCCGCCTACGGCAGGGTCCTCACCGGACGCGGCGCCACCACGTACCAGCCGATGTCGATCATCCGCGGCCCCCGGCCCGGGCCTCTCGTGCCGCCCCGCGATGACGACCGTCTGCGCATCGCCGTCTCCGAGGCCGAGCCGCCCGCGTTCGCCGAGGATCTCGCCGCCAAACTCGACGCGTCCCTTGTGCACCTCGGGTCCGGCGGCGGCAAGACCGCCACCGTGCTCGAGGGCGAGTGCGACGCGTACATCCACACCAGCGGTCACCACCAGTGGGACTCCGCCGCGACCGTCGGAGTGGTGCAGCAGCGCGGCCTTCACGCCAGCGCCCTGGACGGCAGCGAACTGGTCTACAACGTCGAGGAGATCGAGTACCCCGATCTGCTCGTCTGCACCCGCGAGGTCGCCGACCGCGTCATCGAGGCGGTCGCCGAGTACCTCTGAGCGTCAGGCGTCGAGGCCGCGGTAGCCGGCGGACCGCTCCGCGATCCGCTCCTCGCTGAGCCCGTAGTCGGCGAGCGTGTAACGGTGCGCGGGAGCCCGGTCCCCGGAGAGGCTGCGCTCGTTCTCCGCGACCACGGCCGCGCGCACATCCTCCGCCAGCTCCGTGCCCGCCGCGGCGTACACGCGCTCGACCACCCCGGCGGGATCGTCCAACAACTCGTGGTGGTCGACGTCGACGAACGTCGCCCGCGACGCCGGGTCCGCCTCGTGGCGGGCGCGCGCGGCGTCGAACGTCTCGACCCCCCGCGCCCACAGGTCCAGCTGCGAGGAGCCGATGTACTCCGGGGTGAACCGCGTGGACCAGTCGGCGGCCGTGCGGTGCGCGAGCGAGCACATCGACGCCATCGACTTCCGCGGGTCGCGGTGCGTCTGCACCACCACCGCGTCGGGGTACACCTCGAGCAGCGCGTCGAGCGCGAACAGGTGACTGGGGTTCTTGAGCACCCAGCGCCGGTCGGGGTCGCCTCCGCCGATGAGCTGCAGGTTGCGCTCGTGCCGGCGGTACGCGGGCACCCAGTCGACGCCGGTCAGCCACTGCGAGTAGCCGTCGAGCCGGGCCAGGCACTCGTACGACACCGAGGTCAGCGACTGCCGCAGCAGCTGCCAGCACTCCTCGAGGTCGTCGGCGGAGATGTAGTGCACGCCGCCGTAGTCGGGGTTCTCCGCCATGAAGCCGGAGTACAGGTCGCGCAGCCCGACGTAGGCCGGGTCGTCCTCCCATGTCTCCCGCGGCGGCCGCGGCTGTGGGACCTCGGTCAACCACAGTTCGAGCCCCTGGTTGGCCGGGTCGGCGCCCAGGAGCCGGTGCAGCGCCGTGGTGCCGGTGCGGGGCAACCCGGTGACGACGACGGGCCGCTCGATCGCCACCTCAGCCCGCGCGGGGTCGGACGCGAGGGCCGACGTCGACAGGAGCCTCGCGGTCAACGCGCCCTTGAGCACGGAGCGCCAGTACTTGCTCCCGGCGGGGGTCAGTCCCGCGTCGGTGTGCAGGGAGTCGAGCAGGACGCCCAGGGCCTCGCGGTGGCGGTCCTCCCCGTCGCCGAAGTCCTCGAGCCCCACGGTGCGCGAGGCGCTGGCGTGGAGATCGTCGACGGTCCCGACGTGGACCCGGTCTTCATCGCTCACGACAGTCCCCTTCTCACGACAATCCGCGCCGGGCGAACGCCTGCTGGCGCGCGGCGATCCGCTCACGCCACTGCTCCCCGGTCACGCGCAGCTCCTCGTGGCACGGGACCTCGTCGGGCACCCGGTCGAACGGTACGACCTTCACCGTCGGGCCGAGCTCCGGGCCGATGGGCCCGTCGGTCCGCTGCCACCGGAACTGCATGATGCCCTCGCGGCGGCCGAGCGTCTCGACCCAGTTGGCCAGGCCCGGATCGCGCTCGGACACCACCAGGTGGATGAGCCCGTCGGAGGTAACGTGCGCCTGGTCGGCGGTGAGACTCGTCTGGTGGTGCACGTACTCCAGCGACGCGTACCACATACTGCCCAGCTGGAAGCCCTGGTACGGCACCCCGGCGACGGGCACCGAGATCACGATCGCCTCGTCGGGGCCGAGCTCGAAGATCCCGGCGGATGAGAACTGGGTCGTGAGCCCGCCCGGGGTCTGCCGGGGCACGTTCAGCGTGTTGCGGGGCCGCTCTCCGAAGAACCAGCCGGGGAACGCCAGCCACGTCCGCAGTCGCCCGACGAGCGCCTCGGCGAGCTTGGCGTAGAACTTCTCCTGCCCCGCGAGCGAGACGGGTTCCGGCGCGGTGCCGACCGTGTCGAGTCTGCGGATGATCGCCGACCCGGCCTCCTCCCGGCTCCAGTCGGAGAACACCTCGCGGACGGCGATCATCGACGACCCGGGGTGCAGCACCACGTAGCCGGGGTCGCCCTCGTCGTCGTCGTACCTCGCCGGTCCCAGGCGGAAGCCATACCGTCCCCCCTCGTCGATCTCCAGACGACGGTCGTCGAACGCCGCGTGCGACGCGGCGCGCTCATCGGCCGAGTACGTCCCCGCCATGACCTGGAACGACAGGTCCGCCGTGGTGCCACGGCGGCCTTCGATGGCGTACTCCGCGCCGTCGGCGAGGTTGGCGTAGTAGTACAGCGTGTCCGGGTTATCCAGTCCCATCTTGGTGTACGGGCCCGTCGCCTCGAACAGCTGCGGGTGCGTGCGTCCGCGGTGCTGGCCCGTTTCTATCGCCCCGCGGATCGTCCCGAGCAGGTACTCGAGTCCCTCGGCCACGTCCTCGTCGGTGCGCACGTGCGGCGCCGACCGGATGACCTCCTCCGCCTCCGCCAGCGCCTTCGCCAGCGGCCCGGTCACCCCGCTCACAGCCAGGTGTAACTGTCGGCAGAGGTTATGAAGTTGGCCAACTCCTCCTGCTCGGGCGTCGGATCCACGACGTCTTCCTCGATGCTGAGGTAGGCGCCGCGGTAGAACAGCAGCGGGCGGATGTCCCGCTTGGTCGGCCCGAGGTTGTCGACCCGTCCCAGTACGATCCAGTGGTCCCCGCCGTCGAGGACCTGGTCGATCTCGCAGTCCAGCCACGCCATCACACCGTTGATCACCGGCGAGCCCAGTGGGCTGGGCGACCAGTCGATCTCGGCGAACTTGTCGTCCCCGCGGCGGCCGAACGTCGAGGAGACGTCCTCCTGGTCCTCGGAGAGAATGTTCACCGCGAACCGGCCCGCCTTCTCGATGCCCTTCCACGACCCCGACGTCTTCATCGGGCAGAACAGCACCAGCGGGGGTTCGAGCGACAACGCCGAGAACGACTGGCAGGCGAAGCCCACCGGCTTGTCGTCCTCGACCGCGGTGATGACGGTGATGCCCGTACAGAACTGGCCCAGCGCGTCACGCAGTTCACGGCTGCTGAAGGACTGCCCCTCCGGGCGTTCGTCGGTGCTGCTCATGGGGGTCGGTCCTTCCTGGACTGAAGATCGTCGGGGTGGGCGCGGCGACGGCCGGGCCCCGCGGGGGGTACGGGGCCCAGCCTAGGTAACTACGTGCGGCCGACGGAGAAGTCGTGACCCCACAGGCTCACGGCCGTGGACTCGCGGGCGACCCACTTCTCGTCGTCCTCCACCTGCTGGCCCTCGCAGCCGTACTCGCAGTCGAAGCCGCCGGGCGTCTTCATGTAGAAACTCAGCATCTTGTCGTTGACGTGCCGCCCGAGCGAGGCCGACAACCGGATCTTCTTGCGCATGGCCCGGTCGAGCGCCAGCCCGACGTCGTCCGCCGTACCGACCTCCACCATGAGGTGGATGATCCCGGTCGGGTTGGGGAACGGCGTGAACGCGAGCGAGTGGTGGCGTGGGTTGCACCCGAGGAACCGGAGCCACGCCGGCTCGCCGTCTGCCGGGCGGCCGACGATCTCCGGCGGCAGGCTCATCGAGTCGCGCAGGGAGAAGCCCAGCACACCCCTGTAGAACTCGAGCGCGGCGGCCTCGTCCGGCGTGGACAGCACGATGTGGCCCGCGCCCTGGTCGCCGGTCACGAACTCGTGGCCGTACGGCGTCGGGATGCGGCGGTGCTGCAGCGCGATGGTGTGGTAGATCTCCAGCGTGAACCCGGCCGGGTCCTGGCAGGTGATCAGCCCGCGCACCTTGCGGTCACGCTTGACCTCGGCCGGCGCGTCCTCCCACGGCACCCCGGCCGCGTCGAGGCGCCGCTTGACGTCCTCGAACTCGCCCTCATTGGCGCACTCCCAGCCGACCGCGGAGAGTTCGTCCTCCTCGCCGGGGACGATGATCCACCGGTGGGGATGGTCATCCATACGGAAGTAGAGGGCGTCGGGGTCCTCGCCCGAGCCCACGACGAAGCCCAGAACCTTGGTGCCGTACTCGCGCCAGGCGTCCATGTCCGTGGCGAAGACCCGGACGTACCCGAAATTGCTGATCGCCATAAATGCCAGTCCTCTCGATCCGCCGACGACGGATCAGACCATCGAGTCGGTGACCTTCTCGCCGAACTCGTTCTGTCCATACATGATGTACGCCTTCGTCGCCTCGTTGGCGGCGTGGACCCTACCCGCGTTGGCGTCGCGCCAGAACCGCTGGATCGGCGAGCTCACCTCGAGCGCGCGGGCACCGGAGTTCTGAAACAGCAGCCCGATCGCGTCGATCGCGCGTTGCGTGGCGCGGACCTGGTCGCGGCGAGCGCGCGTGCGGATGTCCATGCCCGGGAAATCCCCGGCTCTTATGAGGTCCTGCTCCTCACGCACGTTGCGCATGAGCTGCAGCCACGCGGCGTCGATGTCGCCGGCGGCCTCGGCCAGACGGACCTTCGCGAACGGGTCGTCCTTGACCTTGGTCCCGAACGCGGCGCGGACCCGTTCCTGCTGGTGCGAGCGGTGGACGTCGTAGCAGCCGAACGCCATGCCGACGATCGGCGTGGAGATGGTGGTGGGGTGGATGGTGCCCCACGGCATCTTGTAGATCGGGTTGGTGTTGACCTCGAGCCCCGGCGCCTTGGTGGCGGCCATGAGGCCGAAGGACAGGACACGGTGCTCGGGGATCAGCGCGTCGGAGACGACGATGTCGTTGGACCCGGTGCCCTTGAGTCCGACGACGTGCCACACGTCGACGATCTCGTACTGCGACTTCTCGACCAGGAAGGTGCAGAAGTCCACCATCTTGTCGTTCTCGTCGAGGACCGGACCGCCCACGAAGACCCAGTCGGCGTGGTCACTACCCGAGGACCACGACCACTTGCCGTTGAGCACCAGCCCGTCGGCGGTCTTCTTGGCCGCGCCCATCGGGGCGTACGACGACGAGATCCGCACGGTCGGGTCCTCGCCCCAGACGTCCTCCTGCGCCTGCTGCGGGAACAGCGCCAGGTGCCAGTTGTGAATGCCGAGGATGCTCGCGCACCAACCGGTGGACGGGCACGCGGTCGCGATCGTCATGGCGGCGGTGTAGAAGGTTTCCATGTCCGCCTCGTAGCCGCCCCACTGGGCCGGCTGACAGAGCCTGAAGAAGCCGGCCTCATCGAGCTCCGCGATGTTCTGCGGGTGGACCTTGCGCAGGTCCTCGGTCTCCTGGGCGCGCTCGGCGAAACCGGGCAGCAGGGCCTTGATGCGGTCGATGACCTCGTGGGAGGCGTACTCGCTCATGTGTACCTCTCTGGCAGTGCGTGGGAGTGATGCGGTCTAGGTTAGAACACGTTACAGTTTTGCACCAGGCAACCCCTAGCAGGCGGAACACCCTGGCACCCCGTGCCAGCACGAACGCTCCCTGGTTGTGGCCCGCCACCTCATTCTATAACCTGTTCTCATACGGCTCGCGCCACTCAGGAGGATCATCATGACCGCACCCGGTTCGGCCCCCGGAGCCGTCCGCGAAATCGATACCGGCGAGGTCCGGGATCGGTACGCGCGCGGATGGCACTGCATCGGCACCGCCAAGGAGTTCACCGACGGCGAGCCCCACTCCATCCAGGCCTTCGGCACCAAGCTCGTGGTGTGGGCGAACGACGAGGGCGAGATCAACGTGCTCGACGCCTATTGCCGCCACCTGGGTGGGGACCTGTCCGACGGCTCCATCAAGGACGGCAACATCGCCTGCCCTTTCCACGACTGGCGCTGGGGCGGCGACGGCAAGTGCAAGGGCATCCCGTACGCCAAGCGCGTGCCCCTGCGCGCCAAGACCCGCTCCTGGATCACCAACGTCCAGTCCGGCCAGGTCTTCGTGTGGCACGACCACGAGGGCAAACCGCCGCAGCCCGAGGACGCCATCCCCGCGATCCCCGAGTACGAGACCGGCGAGTGGACCGACTGGCAGTGGAACCGCCTCGTGATCGAGGGGTCCAACTGCATGGAGATCGTCGACAACGTGGTCGACATGGCGCACTTCTACTACATCCACTACGCCTTCCCGACCTACTTCAAGAACGTCTTCGAGGGCCAGAAGGCGACCCAGTACCTCAACACCAAGGGGCGTCCCGACCACGACCCGTCCGGCGGAAAGTACGGGGACACGCTGCTCGAATCCGAGGCCTCCTACTTCGGCCCGGCGTACATGATCAACCCGCTCAAGCAGATGTACGGCGGCTTCGAAACCGAGGCCATCCTCATCAACTGCCACTACCCGATCGACCAGAACTCGTTCGTGCTGATGTACGGGCTGTCGGTCAAGAAGCCCCGGGGCTTCGACGACGCCACCTCCGAGAAGATGGCCGCCAAGATCGCGACCTTCTTCGGCGAGGGCTTCCTCCAGGACGTCCGCATCTGGCAGCGCAAGTCCCAGATCGCCAACCCGCTCCTCTGCGAGGAGGACGGCCCCGTCTACCAGCTCCGCCGCTGGTACGAGCAGTTCTACGTGGACCGCGACAAGGTGACGCCGGAGATGACCGAGCGCTTCGAGTTCGAGGTCGACACCACCGCCGCCAACCAGTACTGGGAGAAGGAGGTCGCCGAGAACATGCGCAGGCAGGAGGCCGGTGAGGCCGAGATCTCCGACGAGCAGACCCAGTACACCGGCATGGCAGAGGTCGCCGGCGAGGCGGGCGCCACCCGGTCGCAGAACTGATGTTCAAGAAGAACGACGCGCGGCGCGCGCCGACCTGGGACGACACCGACCCGGCGCGCGCCGCGCGACTCCACTCGTACACCGACCTCGACCGCGAGACCTACACACGAGCGGGCTTCCAACCCGTCGAGTGCCGTAGCTGCGGGGCGTGCGTCTCGGTTCGCAAGAACAGCGAGAAGCACACGTCCATCCAGTGGACCGAGGGCAGCGACCGCACGTGCCCCGTACTCACCGACTGGCGCGCGGGCGGCGAACGGCCGGAGGGTGAGGACACCTGCCCCCGGATGCTGGCGAGCATCCGCTACGCCTACGCGGAGGGTCTGCTGACCATCTCCGAGGGCGTGGACCCGGCCGACGACGAACACATGGTCAACCCGCTGTTCGTCCCCGAGTGACACCGCAACGGCACAGGACTTCCACTGAGTGGGAAGCGCTCGGTGGAGGTCGCCGCCGTCTGCGACAGTGCCCTGCGACCCCCGTCCCCCGCGTATCAAAGCGATAGGCTCCGCATCCATGACCGACACCCCACAGCTCGGCTCCTTCGTCCGCGCACTCACGATCGCAGACGTGATCGAGGAGACCGCCGACGCCAAGTCGATCGTCTTCGACATCCCCGCAGGCGGCGAAGACGACTTCAGGTACACCCCGGGGCAGTTCCTCACCCTGCGGATCCCGAGCGACCGGACGGGTTCCGTCGCGCGCTGCTACTCCCTGTCGAGCTCCCCCACCGAGGACGCCCGTCTCAAGGTGACCGTCAAGCGCACGATCGACGGCTACGGCTCCAACTGGCTGTGCGACAACGCCGCGGCCGGCATGAGCATGCACGTGCTCGCACCGTCCGGCATCTTCACCCCCAAGAACCTCGACCAGGACTTCATCCTCCTGGCCGCCGGATCCGGCATCACCCCGGTGATGTCGATCCTCAAGTCCGCGCTCGCGCAGGGCACCGGCCACATCGTCATGGTGTACGCCAACCGCGACGAGAATTCGGTCATCTTCAAGGACGAGCTGCAGGACCTGCAGCGCAAGAACCCCGACCGCCTCACGGTCGTCCACTGGCTCGAGTCCGTCTCCGGCATCCCCACCGCCGAGATGATCGGCAACCTCCTCCAGCCGGTCGCCGCCAAGCGCCACTCCTACATCTGTGGCCCCGCGCCGTTCATGGAGACCGTCAAGAACGGCCTGCGCCGCTCCGGCGCCGACATGCACCTCATCCACACCGAGGTGTTCTCCTCCATCGAGGGAGACCCGTTCGCGGAGATCGTCATCGACGACTCCCCCGGCGAGGACGGGGCCGGCCCGGCCACCGCGATCGTCGAGCTCGACGACGAGGTGCACGAGGTGCCCTGGCCACGTCAGACCCCCCTCCTCGACGTCCTGCTCTCCAAGGGCATCAAGGCGCCGTTCTCCTGCCGCAAGGGCGAGTGCTCCGCGTGCGCCTGCATCCTCAAGTCCGGAGAGGTCGAGATGATCCACAACGGGATCCTCGACCCCGAGGAGGTCGAGGAGGGTTACGTCCTGAGCTGTCAGCTCCTGCCCAAGACCGACCGCGTCGAGGTTTCCTACTCCGAGTGAGTCCACGGTGACAGACTGGGGAGCGTGAACTCCCCGGTCGTCGCCTTCACCTCGAAGTACGGTTCCACGCGCCGCTACGCCGTCGCCCTAGCGGAGCAGCTCAGCACGCCCGCCGTCGAACTGTCGACGCTGACCACCGCCCACGACGCCGACCCCTTGATCGTGCTCGCACCTGTCTACGCGACCCGCATCCTCGGGCGACGTCGGATCATCCGGGCGATCCGCTCCGCTCCCGGGCGCGCAGCCCTCGTCGTCGTCGGACTCTCCCCCGCCGACGACCCCGGGCGCGGTGACCTGGCCGCCAAGCTCGTCGCCTCGACCCGCCGCGCCGTCACCACATTCCAGCTCCGCGGGGACCTCGACCCGGCGCGGCTCACCTGGCCCGACCGCGTCCTCATGGCCGCCCTGCGCCGCGAACTCCGCAGGACGCCCGAGGCTCCCGCCGCGCAGCTGCTACTGCACTCCCGCCGCCTCCAACTGGTCGACGCGGCGACCCTCGAGCCGGTCGTGACCTGGGCACTCGGCGGGGTCAGGGTCGACCCGTGACAGCCACGGCGCCCCCGCCCCGCCCCGGGTGCGCGACTGCGGCGGGCGGGGTGAGGATCAGGCGTTCGCCAGTTCCTTCTGGATCTCCAACGCGATGTCGATGAGCTGGTCCTCCTGACCGCCGACCAGACGACGCTCGCCGGCGCGGAGCAGGATCTCCGACGCGGGCACGTTGTAGCGCTGCGCGTGCCCCTCGGCGTGCTTGAGGAACGACGAGTAGCAGCCCGCGTAGCCGAGCATCATGGCCTGGCGGTCGACGACGCACTCGGTGGGCATGAGCGGACGGACGACGTCCTCGGCCGCGTCGGCGATCTTGAAGAAGTCGATGCCGGTGCGGATGTCGAGCTTGTCGCAGCACCCGACGAGCGCCTCGACAGGCGTGTTGCCCGCGCCCGCGCCGAAGCGGCGGGTTGAACCGTCGATCTGCTGCGCACCCGCGCGGATGGCCATGATCGAGTTGCCCACGCCGATGTCGAGATTCTCGTGGCCGTGGAAGCCCACCTGGGCGTCGTCACCGAGCTCCGCGACGAGCGCGGAGACACGGTCGGAGACCTGGTCCATTACCAGCGCGCCGGCCGAGTCGACGATGTAGACGCACTGACAGCCGGCGTCGGCCATGATGCGCGCCTGCTTGGCGAGCACCTCCGGCGGCTGGGTGTGGCTCATCATGAGGAAGCCGACGGTCTCGAGGCCGAGTTCCCGTGCGTAGCCGAAGTGCTGGATGGAGACGTCGGCCTCGGTGCAGTGCGTGGCGACGCGGCAGATGGAACCGCCGTTGTCGCGCGCGGCGAGAATGTCGTCCTTGATACCCAGGCCGGGGAGTGTGAGGAACGCGATCTTGGCCTGCTTGGCGGTCTCTGCCGCGGCCTTGATGAGATCCTGGTCGTAGGACTTGGCGAAGCCGTAGTTGAACGACGCGCCGCCGAGCCCGTCACCGTGGGTGACCTCGATGACGGGGACTCCCGCGCCGTCGAGGGCGCCGACGACGTTGCGGACGTCCTCGACCGAGAACTGGTGCCGCTTGTGGTGGGAGCCGTCCCGCAGCGACGAGTCGGTGATGCGGATGTCGAGCTCGGAGCTGTACGCCCGTGCGTCGGCGTTGTGGGGGTTGGTCTTGCCCATGTCTGTCACACTCCGAGCTTGCTCTTGGCGATCTCTTCGCCGACCTTCGCGGCGGCGGCGGTCATGATGTCGAGGTTGCCGGCGTAGGGCGGCAGGAAATCCCCCGCGCCTTCGACCTCGGCGAAGATCGCCACGCGGGCCATGCCGCCGGTGATCTCGGTGGGCGGGTCGAACTGCGGCTCCTGGAGCAGCCGGTAGCCCGGCACGTATTCCTGGATCTCCTTCTCGCGCTTGCGGATGGCGGTGGTGATGAGGTCGTGGTCGGCGTCCTCAGGGATCGAGCAGAAGATCGTGTCGCGCATGATCATGGGCGGCTCGGCCGGGTTGAGGATGATGATCGCCTTGCCCTGCTTGGCGCCGCCGACCTTCTCGATGGCCAGCTTGGTGGTCTGCGTGAACTCGTCGATGTTGGCGCGGGTGCCGGGGCCAGCGGACGCACTGGACACCGAGGCGACGATCTCCGCGTAGTCGACGGGGACGACCGAGGAGACGGCGTGGACCATCGGGATGGTGGCCTGGCCGCCGCACGTGACCATGTTGGTGTTGGGCGCGCCGAGGTGCTCGCGGAGGTTGGCGGGTGGGATCACCATGGGACCGACGGCCGCGGGCGTCAGGTCGATGGCGACGATGCCGGCGGCCTCGTACTTGGGCGCGTAGTCCTTGTGCACGTATGCGCTGGTGGCCTCGAAGAGGAGGTCGGGCTTCTCGCCGCCGGCCTCGATGGAGGCGAGCAGTTCGTCAGCGCCGCCGGCCATGCAGACGAGGCCGTGTTCGGCGGCGCGCTTCATACCCTCGGATTCGGCGTCGATGCCGATCATCCATTTGGGCTCGATGTACTCACTGCGCTCGAGCTTGTACATCAGGTCGGTGCCGATGTTGCCGGACCCCACGATCGCTGCTGTGAGCTTGGCCTTCTCTGTCATGAGAGCAGTGTCCCGCGCGGGGAACGCACGCCACAAACAGTTGTGCCACTCAACGGCACAACGACCTGGTCCGGTGGCGCTCGCTAGGCGGGTCGCCCGCGGGACCGCTCCGTCCCCGGCGGGTTGGTGATGTACCCGTCCGCGGAGATCAGCCGGTCGGCGTAGTCCTCCCACGCCCGTTCCCGAATACCGTTGCGGGCGCGGGCCAACGGGCCCCGTGGTCTGGTGCGGTGCCGGTGACCGGTCTCTGTGAGGATGATCAGCTCACCGAGCGGGCCGGGACGGTAGGCGTTGGTACCGAACGTCTTCTCGCGGTGGTGCTTGCGGCAGAGGCACACGAGGTTCCATTCGAGGGTCGGGCCACCGAGTTCCGGATCGCGCTTGTTGAACGCGATCACATGATCCACGTCGCAGTCCTTCGCCGGCACCGAACACCCCGGGTGCCGGCACGTACCGTCCCGGAGGCGGATCCGCTCCGCCATGGCCGGGCTGATCAGGTATCGCAGTGCGTGGTCCGGCGAGTCGACGGCGCCGGGCGCGGGGTCGATCAGCTCGAAGCGCACGCTGGCGTCGTCGCCCTCCAGGAGCTGCTGGCAGAGCCAGTTGTAGCTGCTGTACGCGCCGTGGACGAACTCGACCCGGTTGGGGAGCCCCTGCGCGGCCGAGGCGATCACGCTGATCCGGATCGCCTGCCCGGCGTTCGCGGCGTTACCGAGCGACGGCCGCGGCAGGTCCGCGCCCGCTCGGACATCGCCTAGCTCGATCGCTTCTTCGTCCGCGGCTTCACCGCTGACCGCGTCACCGCCACTCGCGCAGCTCGAATCGCCGTTGTTCGGGTACACAGCCAGCGACGCGAGGGCGTCTGCGCGAAGCTGGTCCAGCGTCCCGGAAACGCCGTCCGCCGACGCGGCGCGGGCCTCTGCCTCGATGCGCCCGCGCAACAACTCGGCCTCCGCCGGGGGCAGCTTCGCCAAGAGGTCGGTCATACCGTTGCGGCCGGTCCGAAACCGCACCATGCGGGTAGCGAGAGCCTCGGCCTCCGCCTCCTCCGCCCCTGCGGGGTCGAACCGGCCGACGAGCTCGTCGATCCGCGAGTCCACCTCGGTGCGGCTCGGCCGGTCCCCGCCCCCCAGGTCTCCGGTGAGCCCGGCTATCAACTCGTCCTCCACGTCAGAGACGATCGAGTCCGACACTGCGGCCAACTTGCAGGCGATATCGATGGCTAGTTGCTCGGGCACCAACCCCCGGTCGACCGAGGACCTCAGGCGCGACAGCCGGGAGTGGATCTGCACTCCGGCCGTGACCAGTCGCTCGGCGTGCCAGCACGTGAGCTGACACGCCGCCGCCAGATGGTCCCGGGCCCGCGACTCCGGAGCGAGCCGCGCATAGGCCGGCCGCGGCGACGCCTCGCGGCGCTCCGCGTCGGCTGCCTCCGCCTCCGCCGCGCGGGAGAACTGCTGGACGAGCATGTGCGCGGCCTCCAACCGCGTGGCACCGGCCCGGTTCTGTGCCAGCGTCGCCGCCCGCGCCGCGTCACTGACCGCCTTCATGTCGGCAGCGCCGAGTGGATCGGAGACGGCGAACAACGGCTTCGCTTCCGACATCTTCACCACCCCCACGCCGCCTTAGTAGAACGTATATACGACCCTAATCGGCGCGCAGGAATAGCGCAAGCGTTCGATTCAACGACCCCGGCGTGTCCGACCCGCGCGCTACACTCACCGCATGACCGAGCCGCCCACCTCCCCCGTCGATCGCGCCTTCGAGGTGCTGCGTGTGACGGCGGCGGGCACCGGGATGACCCTGAGCGAGATAGCGCGGGAGACGGGGCTGGCCAAGTCCACGGCGCTGCGATTGCTCACCGCCCTCGAGCGCAACGACGCGGTGACGCGGATCGGCCAGCGCTACCGACTCGGGCCGCTGGTCCACGAACTGGACCCGATCCCCGTCTCGCCGGAATATGAGCGGATTCGGCGGGCACTCACGCCGTTCCTCGCGCACCTCTTCGAGGCCACGCGCGCGACCGTCCACCTGGCCACCCTGCACGGGGACGAGGTGGTCTATCTCAACAAACTGCACGGCCCACGCCCGATCCCGTCACCGTCACGGATCGGGGGCGGGCTACCCGCGTACTGCACGGGGGTGGGAAAGGCGATGCTGGCGTTCGACGAGGACGCCGCCGGCCGCGTCGCGCGGTGGCCGATGATCGCGTGGACCGAGACCACACTGACCTCGCCCGACGCGCTGGAGGTGGAGCTCGGCGAGATCCGCCGGAAGAAGCGCGCGGTGGACCGCGCCGAGCTCATCCCCGGGCTGTACTGCGTGGCGGCGCCGGTGTTCGACGACGACGAGGAGGGCGCCGGCGGCACACGGGCAGTAGCTGCCCTGTCCGCGAGCGCGGCGGACGAGAGCGCCCTGGCCCGGCTCGAACCGCTGGTCACCCGCGCGGCCGCGGCAGCCGGGCGCGCCCTGAGCTCGGACCGTTAGCGGAACGCCATCGTCACGTCGCCCAGGCCCGCGAACTCCGCACGGAAGGTGTCGCCCGGCGTCGCGTCCATCGCGCGAATGGCGGTGCCCGGGAGGATGATGTCGCCCTTGCGCAGTCGGACGCCGAATTTCGCGACCGTCGAGGCCAACCATCCCACCGAGTTCAGCGGGTTGCCCAACACCGCGTCGGAGCGGCCCGAGGCGAGGAACTCGCCGTTCTTGTAGAGCGTCGCATCGATTGCGGCCACGTCGATGTCCGCCAGACGCACGCGCTGCCGGCCGATGACGTAACCGCACGACGAGGCGTTGTCCGCGATCGTGTCCGGCAGCTTGATCTTCCAGTCGCGGATCCGGGAGTCGATGAGCTCGATCGACGGGACGACCCACTCGATCGCCGCCGCGGCCTCCTCCTGCGAGCACCCCTCCGGCGGGATGTCAGCACCCAAGATGAAGCCCACCTCCACCTCGACGCGCGGGAAACAGAAGCGCGCCGCCTCGATCGGCGCGCCCTCCGGATACTCCATGGTGTCGAGCAGGTGACCGTAGTCGGGCTCGTCGACGCCCATCATCTCCTGCATCGCCTTGGACGCCAGACCCACCTTGTGGCCGATGACGACTGCACCGGCGTCGAGCTTGCGGCGAATGTTGACGAGTTGGATCTCGAACGCGTCGTCAGCATTCATGTCCGGATGGTCGTCGGTCAGCGGGGCGATCGGCGAGACGTCGGTCTCGGCGTCCCACAGTCGCTGGGCCAGAGTGGCGCGGGTCTCCTCGGTGAGCATGACGGGCATGCTACCTGGGGCGTCTGGCGTGACGACGATCAGTTCTATAACGTGTTCTACATGGCAGACCAGGAATTCGACGTCGTCGTCGTCGGCAGCGGTGGAGCAGGCATGACGGCCGCCCTCGCGGCAGCAAAGAAGGGCCTCAGCGTGGTCCTCGTGGAGAAGGCCCCGCACTACGGAGGCTCCACCGCCCGCTCCGGCGGCGGCGTGTGGATCCCCAACAACTCGGTGCTCCAGCGCGACGGTGTCCTCGACACCCCCGAGGCCGCGCGGACCTACCTCCGTTCGATCGTCGGCGACGTCGTCCCGGCCGAGCGGATCGACACCTACGTCGACCGCGGGCCCGAGGTCCTCGACTTCGTCCTCGCCAACTCCCCGCTCCGGTTGGAGTGGGTCAAGGACTACTCCGACTACTACCCCGAGGCTCCCGGCGGTCGCCTCGGAGGCCGGTCCGTCGAGCCGAAGCCGTTCGACCTACGACAACTGGGGTCCGAAGCCGACAAGCTCGAGCCCGGTTACGCCAAGGCCCCGGCGAACATGGTGGTCATGCAGTCCGACTACCGGTGGCTCAACCTGCTGCAGCGGCCGACCACCAAGGGCATCCGCCGCTCGATCAAGGTGTCGCTGCGTATGTTCCTCGCGAAGGCCCGGGGGCAGAACTCAGTGGGCATGGGCCGGGCGCTCATCGCCGGCCTGCGCAAGGGCCTGCTCGACGCGGGCGTGCCGGTGTGGCTCGAGACGCCCATGACCGGTCTGGTCACCGAGGGTTCCGGCAACGAGGAGCGGGTCGTCGGCATCACCGCGATGCGGAACGGTGAGGAGGTCACGCTGCGCGCGCGCCTCGGCGTGGTGATGGGCTCCGGTGGATTCGAGCACAACCAGGAGATGCGGGACAAGTACCAGCGTCAGCCCATCCCCACCGACTGGACCGTGGGTGCGGCCGCCAACACCGGTGAGGGCATCGAGGCCATGGAGCAGGTCGGCGCCGAGCTGTCCTTCATGGAGGACGCCTGGTGGGGTCCCACCATCATGCTCCCGCGTGGTCCGTGGTTCGCGCTGGCCGAGAGGTCCCTGCCCTGCTCGTTCATGGTCAACCCGCGCGGTGAGCGCTTCATGAACGAGTCGCTGCCCTATGTCGAGGCAGGCCACAGGATGTACGGCGGCGAGTACGGCCAGGGTGAGGGCCCGGCCGAGAACCTGCCAGCCTGGATCATCTTCGACCAGGAGTACAAGAACCGGTACCTCTTCGCCGGTCTGCAGGCCAAGCAGCCGCTGCCCAGGAAGTGGCTGGCGACGGAGAACTTCCACAAGGCGGACACCCTCGCCGAGCTCGCCGAACTCATCGGCGTACCGGCCGACGCCCTCGAGCGCACCGCCGAGCGCTTCAACGGTTTCGCCGAGAAGGGCCGCGACGAGGACTTCCAGCGCGGTCAGTCGGGCTACGACCACTACTACGGGGACCCGACCAACAAGCCCAACCCGAGCCTCGGCCCCGTCCGCAAGGCCCCGTTCTACGCGGCCACGATGGTGCCCGGCGACCTCGGCACCAAGGGCGGCGCCAACACGGACGTCCACGGCCGTGTGCTGCGTGAGGACGGCTCCGTGATCGAGGGACTCTACGCCGCGGGCAACGCGTCCTCGCCGGTCATGGGCCACACCTACGCCGGCCCGGGCGCCACCATCGGACCCGCCATGGTGTTCGGTTACCTCGCCGTCGAGCACATGCTCGCCTCCACCCCCTCCACCCAGAAGACGGGAGTCTGACGTGCCGATCGATCTCGACACAGCCCTCGGGGCACAGCTGCCCTCCCAGGAATTCTCCTGGACCGCCTCCGACGTGGCGCTCTACGCACTGTCCGTGGGCGCGGCCGCCGACCCCACGGACACCACAGGGCTGGAGTATGTCCACGACTCCGCGCCCAAGGTGCTGCCGTCGTTCGCCACCGTCGCGGCGACGATGAACGTCACCGAGGCGCCGAAGGTGTCGTTCCCGGGTGGGGAGATCGACCTGGCGAAGGTCGTCCACGGCAGCCAGTCCGTGACGCTGCACCGCCCCATCCCGGCCGCCGGCACCGCCGTGACCACCACGAAGATCGCCGAGATCCAGGACAAGGGGTCGGCCGCGGTGATCATCCAGGAGTCCGAGACGGTCTCCGCCGACGGCGAGAAGCTGTGGACCTCCCGGTCCGGCATCTTCGCGAAGGGCGAGGGCGGCTTCGGCGGCGAGCGCGGAACGTCGGAGAAGGTCGAGTACCCCGAGCGGGACGCCGACCACACCATCGAGGTGGCCACGCTCCCCCAGCAGGCGCTGTTCTACCGCCTGTGTGGTGACCGCAACCCGTTGCACTCGGACCCCGCGTTCGCCGAGGCCGCCGGGTTCCCGCGTCCGATCCTGCACGGCCTGTGCTCGTACGGGGTGGTCCTGCGTGCGGTGGTCGACGAGGTGCTGGGCGGCGACGTCTCCCGCGTCAGCGGGTACGGCGTCACCTTCGGCGGCATCTTCTTCCCCGGCGAGACCATGCGCGTCCGCGTGTGGGAGAAGGGCTCGCGCCTGCTCGTGGCGGCCACCGTCGCGGAGCGCGACGACGCCCCCGTGTTGAAGAACGTGGTGGTCGAGCTCGCCTGACCGGCGCCCAGCGCAGGTCAGCACATCTCGCGGAACTGCTCCACGAGGCGCAGTCGGCCGGGCGCGTCGAGGGCCATGGGGACCACGGTGAGCGTGGTGGCGCCCGCCTCGCGGAACGCCTCGACCCGCTCGGCGACGTATCCGGCGGGCCCGATGAGGGAGACCGAGCGGACCAGCTCGTCGGGGACCGCCGCTGCAGCCTCTTCCTTCTTGCCGTCCAGGTAGAGGTCCTGGATGCGGGCGGCCTCGTCCTCGTAGCCGTAGCGGCACGCGAGCTCGTTGTAGAAGTTCTTACCGCGCGCGCCCATGCCACCGATGTAGAGGGCCAGGTGCGGCCGGACGAGGTCGAGGTAGAAGGGCACCTCGGCCTCGTCGCAGATCGCCAGGGCGGGGCCGGCGTAGACGTCGAGCTCGCCGAGCGACGGGTCGCGCTTCGCCCTGCCCGCCGCCAGGGCGTCACCCCACGCGAGGTGCGCCTTCTCCGGGTGGAAGAACAGCGGCTGCCAGCCGTTCGCGACCTCGGCGGCCAGTTCGACGTTCTTGGGCCCGAGCGCGGCCAGGACGATCGGGATGGTCGAGCGCACCGGATGGTTGATGAGCTTGAGCGGCTTGCCCAGCCCGGTGCCCTGGTCGGCGGGCAGCGGGATCTGGTACTTCTTCCCGTCGTGGACGACCTTCTCGCGGCGCCACACCTTGCGGCAGATCTCGATCACCTCGCGCGTGCGGGCCAGCGGCGCGTCGTACTTCACGCCATGGAAGCCCTCCACGACCTGCGGGCCCGAGGCGCCCAGGCCCAGCACGAACCGGCCGTCGGAGACGAAGTCCAGCCCGGCCGCGGTCATGGCGGTGAGCGTGGGCGTCCGGGTGTAGATCTGCAGGATCCCCGACGCCAGCTCCATGGTGGACGTCTTGGCCGCGAGGTAGCCGAGCTGGCTCACGGCGTCGAACGAGTACGCCTCCGGGACGAACGCGATGTCCAGTCCCGCCCTCTCGAGGTCCGCGGCCTCCGCGGCCGTCTCGGCGAACCCGCCGCTGTAGTTCAGAGCCATCCCGATGCGCATGCGCGTCACGCTACCGGGGTGCGGGCACGCCGCTGATCACCGCGTCGACCTCCCCGCCTATGCGCACGAACACCCCGACCCGGCGGCGCAGGGGCGTGTCCGCGCGTTCGTAGCCCACGAGTCGGTACCCGGCATCCGCCGCGACGGCGAGGACGGTGGCCTCGGGGAGGTCGATGTCCGAGGTGGGGACGACGACGAGCTCGCCACCGCGCAACATCCGGGCCAACCGCAGCCGGCGCGCACGGTCATCCCCCCGACGCCGCCACCACCGGCGGGCGGCGATCACCGCGGCGGCGATCACCCACGCGAGCAGCGGGAGCAGTGCCAGGACCGTGAGCACCCAGCCGGGGCTCATCGTGTGAACCGCATCGGCTCGAGCCACGGGCCCCGCTGGACGAGCGCCCGCGTGCCCCCGACGGGTTCCCAGCCCCTGGACCGGGCCGCCGCGTAGACGACCGCCCTCGGCAACCGCAGCTCCCACGGGCGGAGGACCACCTCGTCGTCGTCGCCGTCCAACCGCACGGCGAGCGCACGGGCGCGCCGGCCGTGCCGGCCCCGGAAGGCCCGCACCACGCCGCGGACCCGCTCGGTCGGGTCGATTTTCCGCATGCACCGGATCGTACGGGGCCGTAGGCTCGCCCACATGGCACCCAAGCCGCGCCTGCAGTCCGAGTCCCGCCCCGTCGATTCACGCGACGCCGACCCGCGGCCGGCCGACCCCGAGCTCACCGACGACGGCCACGTCGTGGAGCCCAGCGCAGACGACTACCGGCACGCGGCCGAGCTGGAGATCGACCGCGACTGGTACAAGACCGCGGTGTTCTACGAGGTCCTCGTCCGGGCCTTCTACGACTCCGACGGCAACGGCACCGGCGACCTGCGCGGCCTCACCGAGAAGCTCGACTACCTGCAGTGGCTTGGCGTGGACTGCCTGTGGCTGCCGCCGTTCTACGACTCCCCGCTGCGCGACGGCGGCTACGACATCCGCGACTTCCGCACCGTGCTGCCCGAGTTCGGCACGGTCGAGGACTTCGTCGAGTTTCTCGATCAGGCGCACAGCCGCGGCATCCGGGTCATCACCGACCTCGTCATGAACCACACCTCCGACACCCACGCCTGGTTCACCGAGTCCCGCGCCGACCCGGAGGGCCCGTACGGCGACTTCTACGTGTGGTCCGACGACGACACGCGGTACCCCGAGGCCCGCATCATCTTCGTCGACACCGAGTCCTCCAACTGGACCTACGACCCCGTACGCGGGCAGTTCTACTGGCACCGCTTCTTCTCCCACCAGCCCGATCTCAACTACGACAACCCCGAGGTCCAGGAGGCGATGATCGACGTCCTGAGGTTCTGGCTGGACCTGGGCATCGACGGGTTCCGCCTGGACGCCGTGCCGTACCTGTTCGAGCGCGACGGCACCAACTGCGAGAACCTGCCCGAGACCCACGAGTTCCTGCGCAAGTGCCGCGCCGTGGTCGAGGAAGAGTACCCGGGGCGTGTGCTGCTCGCCGAGGCCAACCAGTGGCCCGACGACGTGGTGGACTACTACGGCGAGCCCGAGGTGGGCGACGAGTGCCACATGGCGTTCCACTTCCCGCTCATGCCGCGGATCTTCATGGCCGTGCGGCGGCAGTCCCGCTTCCCCGTCACCGAGATCCTCGCCCACACCCCCGATATCCCGTCCTCGGCGCAGTGGGCGATCTTCCTGCGCAACCACGACGAGCTCACGCTCGAAATGGTCACCGACGAGGAACGTGACTACATGTACGCGGAATACGCCAAGGACCCGCGGATGAAGGCCAACATCGGCATCCGCCGGCGCCTGGCCCCCCTGCTCGACGGTGACACCAACCAGCTCGAGCTGTTCACGGCGCTGCTGCTCAGCCTGCCCGGCTCGCCGATGCTGTATTACGGCGACGAGATCGGTATGGGCGACAACATCTGGCTCGGCGACCGCGACGCCGTCCGCACGCCCATGCAGTGGAGCCCCGACCGCAACGCCGGGTTCTCCCGCTGCGACCCGGGCCGGTTGTACCTGCCCGCGATCATGGACCCCCTGTATGGCTACCAGGGCGTCAACGTGGAGGCGCAGATGAACTCCACCGCCAGCCTGCTGCACTGGACGCGGCGCATGATCCACGTCCGCAAGAGCCACCCGGCATTCGGGCTGGGCGAGTTCACCGACCTCGGCGGGTCCAACCCGTCGATCCTGTCCTACCTGCGCTCGCTGGATTCCGACGGCACGGGCACCGACGTGATCCTGTGCGTCAACAACCTGTCGCGGTTCCCGCAGGCGGTGCGCCTGGACCTGGCGGAGCACGCTGGTCGTCAGCCCGTCGAGCTCACCGGCGGGGTGCCGTTCCCGGAGATCGACGCCGACCCGTACCAGCTCACGCTGCCCGGGTACGGCTTCTACTGGCTCGAACTGCGCAGCCCGGAGGAGGGACCGAGATGAGTATCTCCCCCATCGACGACGACACCCTGGCCCGACTGCTCACCGACTGGCTACCCGAGCAGCGGTGGTTCGCAGGCAAGGGGCTGGAACTCACCGGAGTGCGGATCACCCGGCGCGAGGTGTTCCTGGACGATCCGGAGGTGCTGGTCGAGCACCTGCTGGTGGATCTCGAGGTGGACGGTCGGCCCCAGCGCTACCAGGTGCCGATCGCGACCGCGGCCGAGTTGCCGGGTGACCGACGGGCGTTCCCGTTGACCCCGGAGGGCGCCTCCCCCGTGATCTACGACGGACTGCGCGACCCCCGCGGCACCGAGTCCCTGCTCCGCCACCTGGCCGGGCAGGACGAGGTCGGCGGGCTGCGGTTCCGACTGGTCCCCGGCGCCACGCTGCCCGAGCCCACGTGGGGGCGGCTGCTGGAGGGTGAGCAGTCCAACTCGTCGCTGGTGTACGGCGACGACCTCATGGTCAAGGTGTTCCGGCTGGTCCAGCCGGGCGTGAACCCCGACGTGGAGCTGCACGCCGCGCTGGCCGACCGGGAGTGCCCGGCGGTGGCGGCGCTGCGGGGATGGGTGGAACTGAGCGGCGACGGGGACGACGGCGAGGGGGGCGACACCGGAAACGGGCCCACGACCCTGGCGATGGCCCAGGAGTTCATGGCGGGCGCGGCCGACGGGTGGGCGATGGCCACGGCGAGCGTCCGAGACCTGTTCGCCGAGGCCGATCTGCTGGCCGAGGAGGTGGGCACCGACTTCGCCGACGAGGCCGGCCGGCTCGGGGCGGCCGTGGCGCAGGTGCACGAGGACCTGGCGGCCGCGACCGGAGTGGCGACGCGCGACGGTACGGACCTCGTGGCGTCGATGCGGGCGCGGCTGGACGCGGCGGTGGCCGAGGTACCGGCGCTGGCGGAGTTCGCGGACGCCGCGCGGGCGGTGTTCGACGAGGTCGCCGGCTCCGGCCCGGTACGCGTGCACCGCATCCACGGCGACCTGCACCTCGGCCAGACCCTCCGGGCACCGGACCGCTGGATCGTCATCGACTTCGAGGGGGAGCCGGCCGCACCCCTCGCCGAGCGCCGGGTGCCGGACTCGCCTGCCCGCGACGTGGCGGGCATCCTGCGCAGTCTCGACTACGCGGCCCAGCACACGCTCGTCGGCGTGGAGGACCGGCAGCTGCGCTTCCGGGCCCGCGAGTGGCGTGACCGCAACGTCGACGCCTTCTGCTCGGGGTACGCCGAGGTCAGCGACGCCGATCCTCGCGACTCCGGAGCGCTGCTGCGGGCGTACACACTGGACAAGGCCCTGTACGAGGTGGTCTACGAGTCACGTAATCGACCCGGGTGGGTCCCGGTGCCGATGGGTGCGGTCGAGCGGATCCTCGCCGCCGGCTGACCGGCTACGCACCCCGCGAAGCACGCTCCATGCGACGCACCGCGGCCCGGCCGCTGGTACGGGCCCGGCCGGGGTGGTCACTGCTCGTGCGTCACTGCTCGTGCGTCACTTGGTGGAGATCTGCTCCTTGGCCCACTTGTAGTCGGCTTTGCCCGCGGGCGAGCGGCGGATCTCGGGCACGACGACGATCACCTTGGGCACTTTGTAGTTGGCCAGGGACTCACGCAGGAATGCGGAGAGCTCCTCCGGCTCGGCCGACGTGCCCTCGCGGAAGGACACGACTGCGGCGACCTTCTGTCCGAAGCGCGGGTCGGGGGCGCCGGCGACCAGCGCGTCGTGCACGGCCGGGTGGGCCTTGAGCGCCTGCTCGACCTCCTCGGGGAAGACCTTCTCCCCGCCCGTGTTGATGCAGCCCGAGCCGCGGCCCAGGAACACGATGGAGCCGTCCTCGCGGATCCGGCCCATGTCGCCGAGCACCGCGACCCGCTGACCGTCGACCACGGGGAAGGTTTTGGCGGTCTTCTCCGGGTCGTTCCAGTAGCCGAGCGGGACGTGACCGCGGCGCACGATGTAGCCCACCACGTCTGATCCGGGGGCGACCGGCTGGTTGGACTCGTCGATCAGCCCGAGGCGCGGGGTCGGCGCCAGGACCATCTCGCCGTCCTCGTTGAGGTTCAGCTCGCCGTCGTTGCCGGTCTCGGAGGCGCCGAAGTTGTCGCGGATTATGACGTTCGGGAACTCTTCGTGCAGGCGGTCACGCGAGGACTTGGACCAGATGCCGCCGCCGGAGGCGACCATGAACATCGAGCTGAAGTCCTTGGTTTTCTTGGCCTCGAGCAGGGCGTCGGTGATCGGCACGGCCATGCCGTCGCCGACGAACATCAACAGGCCGGCCTTGTGCTCGGCGGTCGCGTCCACGATGACCTCCGGGTCGAAGTCGCGGAAAAGGATCAGGTGGCCACCCATGTTGACGGAGGTCAGCAGCGTGAACAGTCCGGCGCCGTGCATGAGCGGGGCTGAGATGACGACGCGGAATCCGCCGTCGGGCGAGACGTTGTCCGCGACCTCCTGCGGGCTGTGCCGCTTGTCTCCGTAGGGGTTACCGCCGGACAGGCAGGCGTAGTAGTAGTCCGACATCGTCCACTGGACGCCCTTGGGGAACCCGGTGGTGCCGCCGGTGTAGACGATCCAGTGGTCGTCACCGCGGGCCGGCTCGAACCCGCGCTCCGCCGATTGCTGCGGCAGCTCGGCGTCGACGTCGACCAGGGTGAGGCCGGCGGCAGCACACGCGTCCGCGAGGACCTGAGGCGTCCCGCCGACGGCGAGGATCGTGCGCGTGCTGGTCAGTTGCGGCACCGCGGCGGCCATCGTCTCGGCGAACTCGGCGTCGACCATCACGGCGACCGACTGCGAGTCGTTGAACAGGTAGACGAGCTCGGCCGGGGTGTAGCGGTAGTTGACGTTGATCCCGGCCACGCGGATCTTCATGGACGCCACGATGGCGGCCATGTGCTCGGCGCTGTTCTTCATGTACAGCGCGACGTGGCTGAGCGGCTCCGCACCGTGGGCCTTCAGGAGGTGACCCATTCGGTTGGCGAGCTCATCGATCTGCCGGTACGTGTAGTCGACACCGTCCATGGTGAGCAGCGGGTTGTCCGGGATCCTGTCGGCCACGGCCTCGAACACGGCGGCTTCGTTCATGTCCGGGTTGGTTCCGGCGAGGGGATCGGTGGACTGATCGGCAACTGCGTCGGTCATCGGGGCAGGTCCTTAAGAGCGGGGGCTGTGTGTCTTCTCTCACATTGTGGCCTGAACTTGTTCTCATGTCCAGACCGGGTACTGAGCAGCGACAATCGGGCATTACTGCAACAGGTTCCACCTCGCGACGAACCTCCGGGCATGGTTACGGGTGACCACCGTCAGTCGAGCGTCTACATTGCGCACATGAGCGGATCACGGCCCCGACATCCCGGCCCGCCGTACGACGGCGGCCTCCGACTGCCACGCTCGACCGGGTCCGGCGACGTCCCCCAGGACGGCCGCCGTTCGTCCGACCGCGAGGCCGACCGGCCGTCCCGACGCGGGCCCGTCCTCCAGGGGCCCGCCGAACAGGGGACGCTCCGCTCGCGGGGCCTCGCCGAGGCCCTGCGCCTGATCGTGCGCCCCGCCCTGGACCGGATGCCCGCGACCGACGCCTCGCTCGGGCGGCTGCGGGCCCTCACCTCGGGAGCGGGCCGCGCCGCCGCGCTGGAGAGCACCAACGACTGGTCGTGGGACGGACCGGTGCCCGGCCTGTGGGTGGGCCGCAAGCGGTTCTTCGACTCCGACAAGGTGATCTACCACGTCCACGGTGGCGGCTTCGCGTTCGGATCCCCGTGGTCACACAAGGCGCTCGCGTCCCGGATCGCCAGCGAGACCGGCGTCCCGGTCTTCCTACCGGATTACCGGCTCGCGCCCGAACATCCGCACCCGGCGGCCACCGAGGACACCATCGCCGGCTGGGAGTGGCTGATCGAGATGGGGTTCCCGGCCGCGAACATCGTGGTCGCCGGCGACTCGGCCGGAGGCAACCTCGCCCTGCAGCTGGTGGCCCACCTCGAGAGGACGCGGGCGCCGATGCCTGCAGGCGTCGTGCTGCTCTCCCCCTGGGTCGACCTGGACTTCACGGACATGACCGAGCGGGACCGGGCGCGCAAGGACCCGTTCCTCGCCCTGGGGCTCGCCGAACTGTGCCGACGGCAGTACGCGCCCGGGGTGGACCCGGACGATCCGGCCATCTCCCCGATCAACTACGAGCCGTCCCCGGACTGGCCGCCGTTCCTCATCCAGGCCGGCGGCCAGGAGATCTTCCGGGGCGGGATCGAGCGCATGGCAGAGAACTTCGCCGAGCACGGCGTGCGCCACGAGTTCCAGCTGTGGCCGGACCAGTTCCACGTGTTCCAGGTCTTCCACCCGCTCGTCCCGGAGGCGCGGGTCGCGGTCCGCGACATCGGCTCGTTCGTCCGGGGGTGCCTGCGCCGCTGAGCCGGCGGCGCTGGCGCGTGTCAGGGCTGCGCGGTGAGGACGAGTCCCGAGGTGGGCACGCCGGTCCCTGCGGTGACGACGAGCTTCTCGGCGCCGGCGACCTGGTTGACCGACTCCCCGCGGAGTTGACGCACGCCCTCGGCGATGCCGTTCATACCGTGGATGTACGCCTCGCCGAGCTGGCCGCCGTGGGTGTTGAGCGGCAGCCGGCCGCCCACTTCGAGGGCACCCGGCTCGCGGACGAAGTCCTTGGCCTCGCCGCGCCCGCAGAAGCCGAGCTCCTCGAGCTGCATGAGCACGTACGGCGTGAAGTGGTCGTACAGCACCGCCATGTCCATGTCCTCGGGCCGCAGGCCCGACTGGGACCACAGCTGGTCGCCGACGATCCCCATCTCGGGCAGACCCGCGAGCTCGGGGCGGTAATACGAGGTCATGATGTATTGGTCCGGCCCGGAGCCCGAGGCCGCCGCCGCGATCGAGACCGGCTCGTGCGGCAGGTCGCGGGCCCGCTCGGGCGTGGTCACGACGATCGCCTGGCCGCCGTCCGACTCCTGGCAGCAGTCCAGCAGGTGCAGGGGCTCGGCGATGTAGCGCGAGGCCTGGTGCTCCTCCAGCGTGATGGGCTTGCCATAGAAGAACGCCGCCGGGTTGGCCGCGGCGTGCTTGCGGTCCACCACCGCGACGCGGCCGAAATCCTCGCTCGTGGCGCCGTACTCGTGCATGTAGCGCTGCGCGACCATCGCGACGAACCCGGCCGGGGTGGACAGCCCGTGCGGGTAGGAGAACGCGTTGTCCGTGCCCGAGGAGTTCACCTGGTGCACGAGCGCCGAGTTGACCTGGCCGAAGCGCATCCCCGAGCGCTCGTTGAACGCGCGGTAGCAGACCACGACCTCCGCCACGCCGGTCGCCACGGCCATCGCCGCCTGCTGGACCGTCGCACACGCCGCGCCGCCTCCGTAGTGGATACGCGAGAAGAAGTTGAGGCTGCCGACCCCGGCGGCGCGGGCGACGGCGACCTCGGTGTTGGTGTCCATCGTGAACGACACCAGGCCGTCGACGTCCGACGGCTGCAGTCCGGCGTCGGCCACCGCCGCGCGGACGGCCTCGGCGGCCAGACGGAGCTCGGACCGGCCGGAGTCCTTGGAGAAGTCGGTGGCGCCGATGCCGACGATCGACGCCTTGTCCGCGAGGGAGCTCACTGCGGGCCTCCGTTCATGTAGAGGGTCGCGGTCGAGGTGACATGCGCGCCCAGCGAGTCAGTGCCGACGATCTTCAGCGTGACCAGCCCGTCGCCGTCGATCCCCGTGACCTCACCCGTGAGGGTCAGGGAGTCGTACGCGTACCAGGGCACGCCGAGGCGCAGCTTGATCGAGGTGATGCGCGCGCGCTGGCCCGCCCAGTCCGTCACGTACCGCTGCACGAGGCCGGTGTCGGTGAGGATGTTGACGAAGATGTCCTTCGAGCCCTTGGCGTGGGCCAGGTCGCGGTCGTGGTGCACGTCCTGGAAGTCCCGCGTCGCCAGGGCCGACGCGACGATGAACGTCGGCGTCCCCTCGATGGTCAGCTCGGGCAGCCGGTCCCCCACTCGCACGGCGGGCGGGGTGGCCGGACAGATCACGTCGCTCACTGCACTGTTCTCGCTCACTTCGCGGCCCCTTCCCGGACCTCGGGGATCTGACGGTCGATCGGCGCAGTGCCAGCGGGGCGCCACGCGTAGAGGGTCCACGGCTCGGTGCCGAAGGCCGCGTCCTCGGACTCGTCGCCGGGCATGTCGAGGAACTCCACCTCGACCTCCATGCCGATGCGGACCTCCGCCGGGTCGACGTCACGCAGCTCGCCGAGCATGCGCACACCCTCCTCCAGCTCCACCAGCGCGATGACGAACGGGAACTTCGTCCGGCCCGGCACCCGCGGCGCGTGGTGGACCACGAAGCTGAACACCGTGCCGCGGCCGGAGGACACGACGTAGTCGGTCTGCTCGGACCTCTCCTTCCACAGCGCCGGCACGGGCGGGTGCTGCAGGGAGCCGTCCTCGCGCTTCTGGATGCGCAGCTCGTGGGCGGCGACGCCGTCCCAGAAGAACCGCGTGTCGTGGGAGACCGACGGGCGCAGGACCTCGCCCACCACCAGGTCGTCGGTGGCCGAGCCGGAACTGGCGACGATCCGCTCCTCCGACGAAGCCGAGCCGGCCGGCTCCGCGGTCTTGGCCGGCGGCCGGAACTTGAGGATCCGGAAGTCCATCTCGGCCACGACCTCGTCGCCGACGCGCCAGTAGTTGCGGGTGGTGAAGAACCACCCCTCGCCCAGGCCCGTGGTCTTGGGTCCCACCACGTCGACCAGCATCGACTCGATGGTCACCTCCTCGCCCGGGCGGGTGTAGCGGTGGTAGACCGAGTCGCAGTTGGTCGCGACGACCGAGGTGAATCCCTCGGCGTCGAGGATGTCGGTCATGCGGCCGAGCGGGTCGTCGGCCTCGCGGGTCTTGCCGAGTCCGCGCATCGTCCACACCTGCGCCATCGCGGGCGGGGCGACGAGTCCGCCGTGGCCGGCCGCGACGGCCGCCTCCTCGGTCTCGTAGATCGGGTTGGTGTCGCCGATCGCCTCGGTCCAGTTGCGGATCATCGGCAGGTTGATGGGGTCGCGGCCCGCGCGACGGGCGCTGCCGCCGGAGGCCTTGACCTCGTCGGCCGCGGCGAGGATGCGCGCGGCGCGCTCGTCGGTCACCGTGTCGTCGAACACCGTGTCGTCACTCATGGGTGCCTTCTCGTCGGGGTGGGATGCGCAGCGGGCCGCGCTGTCGGGACGGGGCCGGCGTCAGCGCGCCGTGCGGGGCATGCCGAGGCCGCCCATGCAGACCAGCTCGCGCATGACCTCGTTGACGCCGCCGCCGAAGGTGATCACGACGTTGCGCTTGTTCATCATGTCGAACCAGCGCTGCAGCGCCGCCGTGTCGGGATCGGTGGGGTCGCCGAAGCGGCCGAGCAGCTCCTCGACGATCCGGCCGACGTGCTGGATCTTCTCCGTGGAGAACACCTTCGACGCGGCGGAGTCGCCCATCGACGGATTGTCCCCCGTCGACGAGACCTGCCAGTTGAGCAGCTCGTTGAGTCGGACGATCGCGAAGATCTCCGCGAGACCGCGCCGTACCTCGGGCCGGTCCAGGTGGCGGACGCCGTCGACGCCGGTGCCGCGGGCCCAGGCGGCGAGCTCGTCGTAGTACCCGCCCGGGCGTCCGGACGGCGCGAGCATGACGCGCTCGTGGTTGAGCTGCGTGGTGAGCATCTTCCAGCCCCCGTCGACCTCACCGACCACCATGTCCGCCGGCACGCGCACGTCCGAGTAGTAGGTCGCGTTGACGTGGTGGGCGCCGTCGCAGGTGATGATCGGCGTGAACGAGAAGCCGGGATCATTGGTGTCCACGATGAAGATCGTCAGCCCGCGGTGCCGGGAATCGGGGGTGCCGGTGCGGGCCGCGAGCCAGATGTAGTCGGCGTGGTGCCCGCCGGTGGTCCACATCTTCTGCCCGTTGATGATCCAGTCGCCGGTCGCCTCGTCCCTGCGCGCCGTGGTGCGCAGCGCGGCGAGGTCGGTGCCGGCGTCGGGCTCGGAGTACCCGATCGCGAAGTGCACGGTCCCGTCGAGGATGCCCGGGAGGAACTTCTCCTTCTGCTTCTCGGTGCCGTACTTCTGCAGCGTCGGGCCGACGGTCTGCAGCGTCACCGACGGCAGCGGCACGTCGGCGCGGGTGGCCTCGTTGGTGAAGATCTGCTGCTCGATGTGGCCGAAGCCCTTGCCGCCGTACTCGGTGGGCCAGCCCACGCCCAGCCAGCCGTCGCGGCCCATCCGCGTGATGATCTCCGCGTAGGTGTCGCCGTGACGCGTGGTCGCGATGTCCGCGGCCTCCTCCGGCGAGATGAGGGTGGAGAAGTACTCGCGCAGCTCGGCCTGCAGCGCGCGCTGCTCGGCGGTCAGGTCGATGAACGCGCCCTCGGCGTCGGCGGCGTCCGCGTCGCCCGAGGCGGGGGCCACCTGCTCCACCGGGTCGGCGGCGATCGCCGCGCCCAGCGCGTCGAGGTGCAGCTGCGCGCCGCCGACGAAGCGGGCGAGGTCCTTGACCGCCGACGAGTACCTGAACATCGGGTACGTGACGTCCA
This sequence comes from Dietzia sp. oral taxon 368, assembly GCF_002999155.1. Classification (NCBI taxonomy): domain Bacteria; kingdom Bacillati; phylum Actinomycetota; class Actinomycetes; order Mycobacteriales; family Dietziaceae; genus Dietzia; species Dietzia sp. oral taxon 368. Next base: position 1,957,154 of record NZ_CP027238.1, on the reverse strand, counting down.
CACCGACGCCGCCGTGCAGGTGGTGCAGGAGTTGCACGGCGCGCGGGCCCTCGGTCGCCAGCCAGTACGCGCCGATCGTGGGATCGGTCTCGTAGCGGTCACCGGGCCCGGTCAGCCCCTCGGAGATCCGCCACGCCACCGACTGCGCGATCACGTGCAGCGTCTGCGAGACGATGTAGACGTCCGCCAGCTCCTGCTGCACCGCCTGGAACGAGCCGAGCGGCTTACCGAACTGCACCCGCTCCTTGAGGTAGCCGGCCGTCACGTCCAGCGCGCCGGCCACGAGACCGTCACCGTGGGCGATACTGGCGGCCAGGACGAGACGCCGGAACTCCTCGAGGACCGACCCCGCTCCCGAGCCGCGGAGCACGTCGTCGTCGTCGACCTCGGTGGCCCCGAACCGCATCGCGTACTCGGGCACGCCCAGGGAGCCGAGGGTGGGGGTCAGGGTGACGCCGGGGGCGTCGGGGGCGACGACGACGAGGACGGCACCCTCTGGCGTGGTCGCCGGCACGAGCACGTGACGTGCCTGGGCCGCGTACCGCACCGACGTCGCGGTCCCGGTGAGCTTCCCGCCCTCGAGCCGCACGGTGGGCTCGAGCGGCAGGGGGCTGCCGGGCTCGGCGACGGCGGCGGTGAGGATACGGCCGTCCTCGATGCCGGAGAGCAGTCGCTTCTGCTGGTCCGCGGTCCCGAGGGTGACGATCGGCAGCACGCCCAGGCCCAGCGTCTCCAGGGCGGGGATCACCACGCCCGCACGGCCGACCTCCTCGAGAACCACGGCGATGTCGGCGGGTGTGAGGTCGTCGCCGCCGAGTGCTGCGGGCAGGCCCAGCGAGAGCAACCCGGAGGTGGCGAACGCCGACCAGAGGCGCTCGTCGAAGCCGGCGTCGTCGACACTGCGGCTGGGCAGCGCGGTGAGCAGTTCCTCGGCCGGGGCGGCCGTCGACAGCGCGCCGGCCACCGCCTCGGCGACGGCGGCCTGGGTCTCGGTACGCGTGAAGTCCACGATCAGTCCTGTTCGGATACGGGGGCGGAGAACGGGGCGGGGGGTGGCAGGCGGTGGTCAGTCTCGGGGCAGGCCGAGGATGCGCTCGCCGACCACGTTGAGCAGCACCTGCTCGGTGCCGCCCGCGATCGACAGGCAGCGGACCATGAGGAACTTGCGGCCCTGCTCGGTGAACTCGACGCCGCCGGTGCCGGTGAGCTCCAGGCCGAACTCGGCGATGTCCTGGCGATGGCGCACGCCGACGATCTTGCGGACGCTCGACTCGGCGCCCGGCCCGGAACCGGCGAGGCTGCGCAGCGCGGTGCGCAGGTCCAGCAGGTTGCCCACGACGCCGTCGGCGACGTGCTTGCCGAACTCGTCCAGAACCAGCGCGTCGCCTGAGACCCCGGCCGCGTTGATGAGGCCGATGATCTCCTCCGCGGCGTCACCGAGGGAGGAGCCGCCGCCCATGGCCACGCGCTCGTTGGCGAGTGTCGTGCGGGCGATCTTCCAGCCGTCGTTGACCGTCCCGATCTGGAACTCGTCGGGCACGAACAGGTCCTCGAGGTAGACCTCGTTGAACAGGGCCTCGCCGGTGATCTCGCGCAGCGGCCGGGTCCGGATGCCCTCTGAGCGCATGTCCACCAGGAAGTAGGTGATGCCCTTGTGCTTGGGCGCGCCGGAGTCCGTACGGGCCAGGCACATGGCCCAGTCGGCCTCGCGGGCCAGCGACGTCCACACCTTCTGGCCGTTGAGCTTCCAGCCGCCGTCGACCTTCTCGGCGGTGGTGCGCAGAGCGGCGAGGTCGGAGCCGGCGCCGGGCTCGGAGAACAGCTGGCACCACCTGATTTTCCCGGCCATGGTGTCGCGCACCAGCAGATCGGCGTGCTGGGGGGCGGCCTGCAGGATGGTGGGTACGGCCCAGCCGCCGATCGTGATGTCGTGGCGGGTGACGCCGGCGGCCTCGAGTTCGGAGTCGATGAGCAGCTGCTCGGCCGGGCCGGCGCCCAGGCCCCACGGCTCGGGCAGGTGCGGCATGAACAGGCCGGTGTCGGCCAGGGCCTGCTTGCGCTCGTCGCCCTCCGCGGCGGCGACCTTCGCCACGAGTGCGCGGATCTCCTCGCGCGTGGCGTCCAGCCCGTCGATCTCGGACAGGTCGATGTCGAGGTGGCGGCGCCTGCCGGCGAGGGTGAGCTCGGCCAGGCTGCGTCGCCAGCGGGCGGACCCACCGATGATCTGGCGCAGCGCGCTCGCGCGCCGCATGTAGAAGTGGGCCTCGTGCTCGAAGGTGAAGCCGATGCCGCCGAGGATCTGGATGCAGTCCTGGGAGTTGCGCACGGCGTTGTCGAAGGCCAGCGCCCCGGCGACCGCGGCGGCGACGGGCAGCTCGGAGTCGGAGTCGGTGAGGTCCTCCGCAGCGACGGCGGCGTCCCACGCCAGCGCGCGGACCTGCTCGGTGCGGCAGAGCATGTCGGCGGCGAGGTGCTTGATGGACTGGAACGAGCCGATGGTGCGGCCGAACTGCTCGCGGATCTTTGCGTAGTCCACGGCGGTGGCGAGCGTGTAGTCGGCGACGCCCGCAGCCTCCGCCGCGGCCAGCGTGACGAACAGCTGGTGGACGTGCTCGGTGGTGATGCCCTTGAGGATCCGGTCGGCCGGGATCGTCACGCCCTCCAGGCGAACGCGGCCGATCGAGGCCGAGATGTCGTACGGCGTCGACGGGGTGACCGTCACGCCCGCCGTGCCCGCCTCGAGCAGCGCCCAGCGCGTGGCGCCGTCGATCTCGACGGGCAAGAGCAGTCCTCCGCCGGGGGTGCCGCCGTAGGCGATGCCGGGGTCGCCGGTGACCTCACCCGAGCCGTCCAGCGTCGCGGTGCCGATGCCCAGGCACACGCCCACCGGCAGGCCACCCTCGGCGAGGGTCTCCCCCAGCGCCTGCGCCACGGCCCCGCCCGCACGGGAGACCAGCACCCCGGTCAGGGCGGTGGACAGCACCGGGCCCGGCGCCATGTGGGCGGCTGCGGTCTCGAGCATGCAGGCCAGGTCGACGATCTCCGCGCCGGCACCGCCGTGCTCCTCGGCGATCGCGACACCGAACAGCCCCAGCTCGGCGAGTCGGGGCCACACCGCCTTCCAGGCTTCCGGATCCTCCTCCTGAACGCGTACCGTAGCCACGGGATCGGCGGACTTCGCCCAGGCCTTGATCGAACTCTGAATCTCGGTCTGGTCCGGTGTGGTGGCGATACTCACTGCAGGCTCCTCGACTCGGGCGGGGGACGCGTACCCGGCGCGGGACGCGAGGGCCCGCGCGTACACGCCTACAATAGAACGTGTTCTAGGTAACGTGTTCTAGAATGCACCAGTAGGGTCCGATCGGTACACCCGGGTCCCCGCCCGGTACGCCAACCCGAGACCGCCAGCCCGATCAGCAGTCCCGATCCGACCAGCGCAGAAGGTTCGTTGCCATGACCAAGAGCTCGACCGAGACCGGCTCCGCCGCCGCGTCCGCCGCCGCCGCTACCAGAGCCGACGAGCCCAGTACGTCGTCGCAACGCGAGCGCCGTCGCCGGATCCTCGACGCCACGTTGGCCCTGGCCGCCAAGGGCGGGTACGAGGCCGTGCAGATGCGCGCCGTGGCAGAGAAGGCCGAGGTCGCCGTGGGCACCCTCTACCGGTACTTCCCGTCGAAGGTGCACCTGCTCGTCTCGGCGCTCGCCCGCGAGTTCCGCCGGCTCGATCAGCGCACGGAGCGTTCGGCCCCGCCCGGCGACACCGCGCAGGAGCGGATGAAGGTCGTGGTGGAAATGATCACCAAGTCGATGCAGCGCGACCCGAACCTCACCGAGGCCATGACGCGGGCCTTCATGTTCGCCGACGCCACTGTGGCCAACGAGGTCGAGGAGGTCGGCTTCCTCATGGACCGCATCATCGCCCGCGCGCTGGCACAGGGCGAACCGGACGAACTCCAGCTCTCGATCGCGCGCGTGGTCTCGGACGTGTGGATGTCCAACCTTGTCTCGTGGCTCACCCGGCGGTCGTCGGCCGCGGACGTCGCCACCCGGCTGGCGCTGACGATCGACCTGCTGCTGGGCACCGACGATTCGCCCCGCCGCGCGCGCCTACACACGGCGATCGGAAACGGGAACGGCAACGAGGCCGGTGAAGCCGACGCCGCCACCGGGATTGCCAGCGCTGGCGGGGCAGCCGACGCCGCCACCGGATAGGGTCGCCGGGGCCACCGGGATCGCCGGGGCCACCGGGGCCACCGGGGCTGTCGCGGGACGGGGCCGCACAGTCTGACAGTGCGCGTACGGCGGGGCACATGAGCGTTCCCACGCAACCGCTCCCCCGCCCGGCCGCCCGCTCCTCAATCTGGCGTCTCGCTCCTGGCCTGTCCGCCTGAACTGCAGCCGCTCCTCGCGATGGCGTCTTGCCCACCCTTCGGGGCGAGCGAGACGCCATGGAGACGTGCGGGGTTGCGGGCTGCGGCGGGTGCGGGGCCCGGGCGCCTCGGGGGCGGGAGCCCGGGCCCGCGGTCAGGGCACGACGACCGGCGGCACCGTCCGGATCGCGCCGGAGACGTCGGCCGCCCACCGCAGCGGGCCGCTGGTCGGGTCCCAGCCGGCGAGTAGGTCCGCCACCTTCGCCGTCATCTCCCGTCCGAGACGTAGGAACGACGTCTCGGGCCGGTCGTCGACCTCGCCGAGGATGAGCCACCACGCCCAGGCGACGGCGCCGGCGTTGGCCATGAAGTCCGGCAGCACCGCGATACCGCGGGTCGTGAGGTCGAGCTCCGCATCGGCGGTCGTGGCGGCGTTCGCGGCCTCCACGACGATCGGCGCCGTGACCTGCGCGCAGTTCTCGGCGGTGATCGCGTACGACACGGCGGCGGGAACCAGGACGTCGACGTCCATGCCGAGGATGCTGTCGCGGTCCAGACGCTGCACCCGGGCGGGTACGGCGGCGCGGTCGATCTCGCCGAAGCGGTCGCGGGTCGCCAGCAGCGCCGGGACGTCGAGGCCGGCGGGGTCGTAGAGTGTGCCGGCGGCGTCGGCGAGCGCGACCACCCGCATCCCGGCCTCGTGCAGATACCAGGCGGCGCCACCGCCCATGGTGCCGACGCCCTGGATCGCGACCGACGTGCGCTCGATGTCCCAGCTGCGCACGTGCGCTGCCGCGAGGCACGCCTGCGCGACGCCGTAGCCACCGATCACGTCGCCCAGGAGCCCACCCGGGACCTCGGCGTTGAGCCCGCGGAAGATCCGATCGGCCGTGGCCGCGGGGTCAGCGGACCGCTCGATCGCCGCCTGGTACGACTGCCTCATGCCGAGGCGGCCGAAGACCTCGTCGATGAGGTGCTGCGGCACGCCCAGGTCCTCGGCGGTCACCCAGTGCCGGTCGAGGAACGGGCGCATCGCCTCGCAGAAGCGGCCGAGCACCTCGACGGCCCGCGGGTCCTTGGGGTCGAAGTCGATTCCGCCCTTGGCCCCACCGACGGGTAGGTCGAAAGCCGCGGTCTTGCGGGTCATTCCGCGCGCCAGGTCCTCTACCTCGCGGAGGGTGCATCCGGCGCGCATCCGGGTGCCGCCGGTGGCCAGGCCGCCGACGAGCGTGTCCACGACGAGATAGCCGCGGGCGCAGGTCTGATCGTCCTCCCAGTGCAGGCGCAAGTAGGGTTCGCGGCGGGAACTCGACGTCTCGGCCGGGGCCGTGGCCGCGGTCAGGGCCGGAGCCGTGGCCGAGGTCAGGGCCGGAGCTGTGGCCGGTGCGGAAACGGCCTGTGCGGCGGGCCCGGTCTGCGGGCCGGCCCCCGTGTGGCCGGTCGTGCCCGGGATCTCGATGGATGTCATGGTGCTCGCCTCCTCGGCGACCTCGTCCGTCGGCGGGTCCGGCGGGGGTGTCCCCAGCATGGGTCCGCGTCCCCGGGCGGGTCCAGCGAGACTTCGTGGACCCGACCGTTCACTTTTCCTGCACGTTCGACCCGGGGGCTCCTACTCTCGGGGCATGGAGCCGTCCCTGCACCGCCTGCGGTTGCTCCACGAACTGGAGCGACGGGGCACCGTCACCGCGGTCGCCGCGGGCCTGGGGTACACCGTCTCGGCCGTGTCGCAGCAGCTCTCGCTGCTCGAGCGCGAGGCGGGGACGCCCCTGTTCGAGAAGCGGGGTCGTGGTCTCGCGTTGACGGAGGCGGGACTCGTGTTGGCGGAGCACGCGCGCACGATCCTGTCCGCGGTGGAGGACGCGAGCCACGCGATGGAGTCGGCGAGGGCGGGCGTCGGGACGACGCTCACGGCCGGGGTATGGGCGTCGGTGGCCACCACGCTGCTGCCGGCCGGGATCGCGATCCTGTCCCGCGACCATCCGGGAATCGTCGTGCGCAGCCACGAACTGGCCCCGGAGGACACGGCGGGCGCGGTCCGCGACGGCTCGCTGGACCTGTCGTTCGTGCTGGACTACTCGAGCTACGCGATGGCGGACGTGCCGGACCTCGTGCGGTTGCCGATCGCGCGGGAGGCCCTGCACGCGGTGGTGCCGCGCGGGTCGATGCCGACCGCGCAGGTGTCGTTGTCCGACCTCGCGGGGGCGCCGTGGGTGGTCGCGCACCCGCGCTCGCACTTCGGCCGGGCGGTGCGGATCGCGTGCCGGGAAGCGGGCTTCGAGCCGGAGGTGCGCCACGAGGCGGGTGAGCAGTCCACGGCATTGGCCCTGGTCGCCGCCGGCCTCGGCGTCACGCTCGCCTCCGATCTCGGCCTGACCACGTTCGCTGCCGACGTGGACGTTCTGCCGCTGAGGGACGGGCTCACCAGGACGGTGTCGATCACCCATCGTCGCCGCGACGCCCGGAGGCGCCCGCTCCAGGCGTTCGTCGCGGCGTTCACGGCCGCCGCCCGGGAGGTCGGCCTGGACCCCCCGGGCGGGGCGTGAGACCTCAGGGCCGACGCACGAGGAAGTCCGGGCGCGGCGGCGTGCCCGCGAACGGCTCGGCGAGCTCGTTCTCGACGCTGTTGAACACGATGAACACGTTGGCGCGCGGCAGCGGGGTGATGTTGCCACCCGAGGCGTGCAGCGCGTTGCAGTCGAACATCGTCATGGAGCCCGCGCCGCCGGTGAGGACGTCGAGTCCGTGCTCGCGGTACATCTCGGTGATGTGCTCCTCGGACGGAACGCCCACCTTCGGCGCGGTCGTCACGAGCGACTCCTTGTAGTAGTCCTCGGGCGTCTCACCGGCGCACTGGACGTAGTACTTGTGCGTGCCCGGCATGATCATCAGCGGACCGTTGTAGGTCTCGTTGGGCGTGAGCGCGATCGAGGCGCTGCAGGCGCGCGGCTTGGGCATGCCGTCCTCGGCGTGCCACGTCTCGAAGTCCGAGTGCCAGTAGAACGCGCCGCCGGCGAAGCCGGGCTTGTAGTTGAGCCGGCTCTGGTGAACGTACACATCGGATCCGAGGATCTGGCGGGCCAGATCGATCGCGCCGGACTGCTCGACGGCCTCCCACACGACCTCACTGAGCTCGTGCACGTCGAAGATCGACCGGACGGCCCGGCCGCCCTCCTCGCGGATGATGCGGGGATCGTCCTTCATCGCGGGGTCGTCCCCGAACCGTCGGAGCTCCTCCCAGCAGGCGTCGATCCGGCTCTGGTCCAGGGCGCCCTCGCGCTGGACGAATCCCTTCTCCTCGAACTCGAGCACCTCGGGATCCTCACTGCGTCCCCACAGGACGGGGTCACGGCGCTCGACGATCTCCGGTCGCCCGCTCACGCGGGTCTGGTAGTCATCAACGGCAATGGTCACTACGACTCCTTTCTCTCCTCAGCCTGAAAACCCCGGCTGACTCGGGAAAACGAGGGGTGCCGCCCTCGTGGGGCCGACCGTATCCGTGGCGACGATCTCGGACAACTCTCAGCCGCTGACGTATCCTCGACCCTTGTCCACCGGTGGGCCGGGAGTCCCGCCGCCCGCCCACGTGCGCAGGTGGTCGAGGAACTGTCCGGACAGTGTGTCCCGCCACCCCACGACGTCGCCGGACATGTGGGGACTGATGTGCGCGCCGTCGAGCGTCCAGAGGGGGTCGCCCCCGGGGAGGGGTTCGACGACGAGGACGTCCAGGTGCGCCGAGAGTCTGCCCGCCCCGATCTCGCGCGTGAGGGCCTCCTGATCGACCAGCTCTCCGCGACCGACGTTCACCACGTGGGCACCGTCGGGAAGGGCGGCCAGCTCCGCGGGGCCGAGCATCCCCCGCGTCGCGTCGGTCAGCGGCGCCACCATGACGAGATGGTCCACGTCGCCGAGATGGTCGACCAGGCGGGCCGAGTCCAGGACGCGGCCGAAGTCCTCGTCGTCGTCGCGCGGTCGACGTCCCGCCCCGGCCACGTCGAGTCCGACCGCCCGCAGGAGCCTCGCGGTGGCCCGTCCGATCCCGCCGGTGCCCACGACCAGGGCGCGCCGTCCCGCCACCCGGGTCGTCTCCCGGTGGCACCACCGCCCCGCGCGCTGCAGCGCCTCGGTCTCGTGGAGGCGCTTGTCGTGGGCCATCACGCACGCCAGGACGTATTCGGCGATGGGACCGTCGAAGACGCCGCGGGCGTTGGTGACCAGGACGTCGGAGTCGCGCAGCTCGTCGAAGAGCAGCTTGTCCACCCCGGCGGCGGCCACGTGGACCCACCGCAGCGCGTCGGCGGCGTGCCAGGCGGAGGCCAGGGCGTCGGAGAAGATGTCCCATACCAGCAGGATCTGCGCGCCGGGCAGCGCGTCGGCGAGGGTGTCGGCCGTGCACTCGCGCACGTCGGCGAGGCCACGGATCTCGTCGAGCGTGGTGGGCGGCTCGACGCCGTCCGCGGTGAGCACGACGACGGTGGGCCGGGAGTCGCGGGCGGGGCTCGGGTCGGTGCGGCGGTCGGTGCGGCGGTCCATGCGGCCACGGTAGCGCGGCCGTCCGATCGCGTCGCGCGATCGTCGGATTGTTGACAATCGACCGGGCGCGGCCACACACTGACCGCATGACCGCGCACCTGTCGCCCCTTCTCAAGCAGGCCACGCCCGTCGTCGTGGACCACGCCCTCGGCTCGTGGATCCACGGCACCGACGGCCGCGACTACCTGGACTTCACCACCGGCATCGGCGTGACCAGCACCGGCCACTGCCACCCCGACGTCGTGGCGGCCGCGCGCGAGCAGTGCGGGAAGATCATCCACGCGCAGTACACGACCGTCATGCACCAGCCGCTGCTCGAGCTCACCGCCAAGCTCGGCGAGCACCTGCCGGCCGGCATCGACTCGGTGTTCTACGCCAACTCCGGCTCCGAGGCGGTCGAAGCCGCCGTGCGGCTGGCGCGCATGGCCACGGGCCGACCGAACATCGTCACCGTCCAGGGCGGCTTCCACGGCCGCACCGTCGCCGCGGCCAGCCTCACCACCGCCGGCACCCGCTTCTCCGCCGGCTTCTCCCCCCTCATGGGCGGCGTGGTGATGACCCCGTTCCCCCACGCGCTGCGCCACGGCTGGACCACCGACGACGCCGTGGACTTCGCGCTGGCCGAGCTCGACTACCTCATGGCCACCCGCGTCGACGCCCGCGAGATCGCGGCGTTGCTCATCGAACCCGTCCTCGGCGACGGCGGGTACATGGCCACTCCCCCGCGCTACCTCCAGGGTCTGCGCGAGCGCGCCGACCGGATCGGCGCGCTGCTCGTGCTGGACGAGGTCCAGGCCGGCATCGGGCGCACCGGCCGTTTCTGGGGCCACCAGCACACCGAGGGCCTGGTCCCGGACGTCATCATCACCGCCAAGGGCATCGCGTCGGGCTTCCCCATCTCCGCGATCGCGGCGTCCACCGACCTCATGGCCAAGGCCTGGCCCGGATCCCAGGGCGGCACCTACGGCGGCAACGCCGTGGCGGCCGCGGCCGGGGTCGCCACGCTCGGCGTGGTCGAGCGCGAGAACCTCGTCCAGTGCGCGGCAGACCGCGGATCCCAGCTGCTCGCGGGTCTGCGGCGTAGCCTGGCGGACGTGAGCGAGATCTGCGACATCCGCGGTACCGGGCTCATGCTGGGCGTCGAGTTCGGCGACCCGACCGCGCCCGCCGGCAGCGCCGGCGCGCTCGAGGCCGCGCGCCTGGCGACGGCCGTCCAGCAGGCGTGCGTGGACGAGGACCTGCTCACCCTGACGTGTGGGCCGACAGGGTCGGTGGTGCGCCTCATCCCGGCTCTGGTGGTGACCTCCGAGGAGGTCGACGCCGGCGTCGAGCGCTTCACCCGGGCCGTGCACCGGGTGCGCGACGGGGCGGCGTGACCGCCCGCGTCGACGCGACCGCGCCCGGCCGCGCCGGTGGGTCCGGCGGGTCCGGCGGGTCCGGCGGGTCCGGCGGGTCCGGCCGGTCCACGGTGGCGGCAGACGAGCTGGTCGACGCGCTCACCGCCGCGGGCCTGGCCCCGGAGGCCGATCGCCGCCGGGTCGCCGAGTACTCCTACGACGCCTCCAACTACCGGGTCACCCCGGCCGCGGTGCTCTTCCCCCGCTCGGAGGCCGAGGTCGCCACCGCACTCGCCGTGTGCCACCGCCTCGGCGTACCCGCGACCGCCCGCGGCGGCGGTACCTCGATGGCCGGCAACTCCGTCGGCACCGGGCTGGTGCTGGACCTGTCGCGGCACATGCACCGGGTGCTGGCCGTGGACGAGGCCGCGCGGACGGTCACCGCCGAGGCCGGCACCGTCCTCACCGCCCTGCGCACAGCGGTCCACACCGCGACCGACTCGCGCCTGACCTTCGCCCCAGATCCCTCGAGCCAGTCGCGGGCGTGCCTGGGCGGGGCGATCGGCAACGACGCGTGCGGGAACCACTCCGTGCGTCACGGCCGGACCGCCGACCACGTCGAGACGCTGCGCCTGGTCACCGCCGACGGCCTGCGCCTCACCGCCACGCGCCGAGGCGTCGAGGCCACCGACGCCGGGGACGCGGCCGCCGCCGCGCGCGCCGAGTACCTCACGGCCGAGCTGCGCGACCTGGCCGCCGCTCATCTGGCCGCGATCCGCACCGAGCTCGGCCGCATCCCCCGCCAGGTCTCCGGCTACCACCTGCGGCACCTGCTGCCGGAGGAGGGCTTCGACGTGGCCCGCGCGCTGGTCGGCTCCGAGGGCACATGCGCGATCGTCACCGCCGCGACCATGCGCGCCGTGCCCCGGGCCGCGCGCACCGGCCTGCTGGTAGTGGGGTACGCCGACGTCGTGGACGCCGCCCGCGACGTCCCGGCGATCCTGCGCCACCGCCCCACGGCGGTGGAGGGGATCGACGAGGTGATCGTGGCGACCATGCGGCAGCGCCGCGGCGCCGACGCCGTCGCCGATCTGCCCTCCGGGCGCGCGTGGCTGTTCGTGGAACTCGACGACGACGGGAACGACGACGACGAGCACGACGACGAGGCGGGCGGCGCCGGTGGTGGGCTCGGGGCCCGGGTGACGCGCGTGGCCGACGAGCTGGCCCGGGACGGTCACGCCCTCGAGGCCCTCGTCGTGACGGATCCGGTGACCCGCGCCGACCTGTGGCGGGTCCGCGAGGACGGCGCCGGCCTGAGCTCCCGGCTCACCGATCCCGCCACCGGCGCCACCATCGAGTCCTGGCCCGGCTGGGAGGACTCGGCCGTGCCGCCCGAGAGGCTGGCCGACTACCTGGCCGAGTTCCGCGAACTGCTCGCACGGCACGGGCTCGCCGGCGTGATGTACGGCCATTTCGGCGCCGGATGCATGCACATCCGGATCACCTTCGACCTGCGCTCGGACGCCGGGCGGGCGGTCTTCCGCGCCTTCTGCACCGACGCCGCCCACCTCGCCGTGCGCCACGGCGGCTCCCTGTCCGGTGAACACGGGGACGGCCGCGCCCGTTCGGAACTGCTGCCGCTGATGTACTCGCCGGAGATGCTGGGCGCGTTCGAGGGTTTCGCGCGCATCTGGGACCCCGCGGGGCTGCTCGCACCCGGTGGCCTCACCGCCACCCGGCCGATCGACGCCGACCTCGCCCTGGCCGGCGTCGGGCCCGGGATCGGCCGGCGTGACCTGGGACTGCTCACCTCCGCCGACGGTGCTCACCCCGTGCAGGCCTGCATCGGGGTCGGCCGCTGCCGCACGTCGACCGGCGGCGTGATGTGTCCGTCCTTCCGCGCGACCGGCGACGAGAAGGACTCCACCCGCGGTCGGGCCCGCGTCCTGCAGGAGGTCGTGCGTGGCACGATCGGCGTGGACGACCCGGCTGTCGAGGAGTCGCTCGAGCTGTGTCTGGCCTGCAAGGCGTGCTCCTCGGACTGCCCCACCGGCGTCGACATGGCCACGTTCAAGGCCGAGGCGCTGCACCGCCGCTATCGCCGACGCGTCCGGCCGCGCGTCCACTACTCCCTCGGCCTGCTCCCGCTATGGCTGCGCGGGACCACCCGCGCCGCGGGGCCGCTCAACGCCCTGCTCGCCACCCCGCTCGGGCGGGCCGGCGCCCGGCTCGGCGGAATCACCGGCGAGCGCGCGCTGCCGCGGTTCGCCTCGGCCCGGCAGCTCCGCGACGAGCTCGCCCGGGTCCCGGCCAGCGTGTGGCACGTGCGCGACCTGGCCCGGCGATCGGGCAAGGGATCCGCTGCCGGTACGGGCGCGGTCGCCGGTTCGGGCGGCCGGGCGGTTGCGCGGACCTCGGCCGAGGTCGTGCTGTTCCTCGACTCGTTCACCCGGGGACTGCGCCCGCACGTCGCCGGCGCCGCCGCCCGCGTCCTGGGCGGCTCGCACACCTCCGTCGCCTGCTCGGCCGGCCACTGCTGCGGCCTCACCCACGTCACGACCGGCCGACTGGACGCCGCCCGACGCACCATGCGCGCGACCACGCGTCACCTCGACGCGATCCGCGGGCCGGACGGGGCGGAAGTGCCCGTCGTCGTCGTCGAACCGTCCTGCGCGGCCACGCTGCGCGGCGACCTCCCCCACCTCCTCGCCGACACCCCCGACGCCGACGCGGCCCGGCGCGTCGCGGCGCGGATCCGCTCGTCGGCCGACCACCTCGGCCGCCTCGCCTCCGAGGGCCGGGCGCCCGCCTGGCCCGGCGGCACCGCGCCCGACCGCGTCACCGTGCAGACCCACTGCCACGAATACGCGACGTTCGGCAATCGCGTGCAACGCGCGACGCTCGCCGCCCTCGGCGTGGGCTCGGTCCGCGAAGCCACCGGCTGCTGCGGCGTCGCCGGCGACTTCGGCTTCACCGCCGGCCACGAGGCCGTCACCGCCGCCGTCGCCGAACAGGCCCTCGCACCCGCCCTGCGCGCCGACCCCGACGCGCCTGTCCTCACCGACGGGTTCTCGTGCGCCACCCAGACCGGTGAACTCGGCCGCACCGGGCGACACCTCTTCGAACTCCTCGATCCCGATCCCGCCGATTCCAACCCCTCCAGCCCCGATCCCGACGCCACCATCCCGCCCACCACCAGGAGGCCCTAATGACCCGCTCCGTCACCGACATCATCGCCGGACTCGGCACCGGCGTGTACGTGAACGGGCAGTGGCGCGACGCCGCCTCCGGCGCCACGTTCGACGTGGTCAACCCGGCCACCGGCGAGGCCATCGCCACCCTCGCCGACGGCGGGGCCGACGACGCCACCGCCGCGATCTCCGCTGCCGGGCGGGCGCAGGAGAGCTGGGCCGCCGTCCCCGCGCGCGAGCGCGCCGAGATCCTGCGCCGGGCCTACGAGCTGCTGGTGTACCGCGCCGACGAGATCGCCCTCCTCATGACCACCGAGATGGGCAAGCCGCTGGCCGAGGCGCGCGGCGAGGTCAGCTACGGCGCCGAATTCTTCCGCTGGTTCTCCGAGGAGGCCTCCCGCATCCACGGCGACGCCCGCCGCTCCCCCGACGGCAAGACCCGACTCATGGTGACGCAGGAGCCGGTGGGCCCGTCCATCCTCATCACCCCGTGGAACTTCCCTCTGGCCATGGCCACCCGCAAGATCGGCCCGGCCGTGGCCGCCGGCTGCACCATGGTGTTCAAACCCGCCAACCTCACGCCGCTGACCTCCCTGTACGTGGTGGACGTCCTGCGCGAGGCCGGTCTGCCCGAGGGCGTGCTCAACGTGGTGTGCACGACCGACGCCGGCGGCGTGGTGGAGCCGTGGATCGACTCCGGGATCGCCCGCAAGCTCTCCTTCACCGGCTCCACACCCGTAGGCCGGAAGCTGCTCGAGCAGTGCTCGCGCGGCGTGCTGCGCACCTCCATGGAGCTCGGCGGGAACGCCCCGTTCGTGGTCTGCGAGGACGCGGACATGGACACCGCCGTCGACGCCGCCATGGCCGCCAAGATGCGCAACATGGGCGAGGCGTGCACGTCCGCCAACCGGATCCTCGTGCACCGGTCGGTGCTGGACGAGTTCGGTCGCCGACTGACCGAGCGGATGGCCTCCCTCACCGTGGGCGACGGCACCGCCGAGGGCACCGACGTGGGACCGCTGGTCGAGGAAAAGGCCGTCGACAAGGTCGCCGAGCTGGTCGACGACGCCGTGAGCCGCGGTGCCGCGGTGCTCACCGGCGGCACCCGCGGCGAGGGCCCCGGCTTCTTCTACCCGCCCACCGTCCTCACCGGCGTCACCCCGGACGCCAGGTTGATGTCCACCGAGATCTTCGGCCCCGTCGCCGCGCTCGTGCCGTTCGACACCGATGACGAGGCCGTCGCGCTGGCCAACGACACCGAGTACGGGCTGGTCTCGTACGTCATGACCGAGAATCTCGACCGCGCGATGACGATGTCCGAGCGGCTCCAGGCCGGCATGGTCGGCATCAACGTGGGCGTCGTCTCCAACCCGGCAGCGCCGTTCGGCGGGATCAAGCAGTCCGGGCTCGGCCGCGAGGGCGGGACGACGGGGATCGAGGAATTCCTCGAGACCAAGCTCGTCGCGATCCCCGTGCGCTGACAGGGCGACCGGGGGCGAGAGCGAAGAAAATCCGCTACCCCGGCACCGGATCCGCTACCTCCACAGGGGTAGCGGATCAGGCGTCCGAGTAGCGAATTTCGGGTGTCGCGCGAACACAGGGAGGGTCTAGCCGGTGCGCACCCGGCCGGCCTGGCGGTGGCGCTCGGCCTCGGTCATCCCGCCCCACACGCCGTACAGCTCACGGTTGTACGTGGCGTGGCGGCGGCAGGCGTCGATGACGGGGCATTGCGCGCAGAGCTTCTTGGCCGCGGTCTCCTTGCGGCGCCGCGTCGCCTTGGCCTCATCCTCCCCGTTGTAGAACAGGTCCGGAATGTCCCGACACCGACCGAGATCTGCCCACGCCCACTGCTCGTCGGTCTTGGTCAACACGCTGTGCTGCATCTTTCCCTCCCACCGTCCGTTCCAGCTTCCGTCACATCGGAGGTGATTCGGCACACCCCCACGGGTGGGATGGGTCGGCACCGCTAAAGTTCCTTCATGCGCGTGACGATCACGGCCATCAACGCCTTTCCGCTGGTCATCGCCGGTGTCGAGGTGCGCGTCAGACGGCCGCGCGCCGGGGGTGGTCAGACGGCCTGGCCGGATCCGAGGACCCGCGCGAGACCGTCCCTCATGTGGTCGACCAGCAGCGCGCGGGCCGGGCCCGGGTCGGCCGCGCGTACCGCGTCGGCGATCGCGCGATGCTCGGCGAGCCTCGACGCGGCGTCCGAATACGTACCCCGCATGGCGTGGAGGCACATGCTCGTCTCGACCAGCACCGTCTCGTGCACGCGCGACAGTCGCGGGCTCCGCGCGGCCTCGACGAGGGCGTGGTGGAAGTCCAGATCCGCCGCGACCATGGCCGCCGATCGCGGCTCGGCGGCGAGGGCGGCCATCGCGTCGACGGCGGCGTCGAGCGCGTCGGCCGTGTCGGCCCCCAGTCCCAGGTCGAGTACGCGGTCGAGGGCGGCCGTCTCCACCGTCGTGCGCAGCAGGTACATGTCCTCGACGGCCTCGGGGGTCAGGTCGGCGACGAACAGCCCGCGGTTGCGGTGGGAGACCAGGAGGCCCTCCTGCGTCAACCGCTGCATGGCCTCGCGCAGGGGGCCGCGGCTCACGCCGAGCGAACGCGCCAACGCGGCCTCGCCGAGCTGGGTGCCCGGGCCGAACGTGCCGTCGGAGATCGCACGACGGAGCGTGCGCGCGATGAGCGACGGAGTCGACTCGCGGACGACGGGGGCCAGGCCCGGGGCGGACTCCGCGGCGGGTGCTGCGGCCGGCCCGGTGGCGGATGCTGCGGCCGGCCCGGTGGCGGATTCCGGAACCGGAGTCGTCATCGGGCGTCGCCCCCGGCGCCGGCGTGGACCCGGGGCGTCGGCACCACCCTGCCCAGCGCGGCCTCGAGGGCGGCGCCGACCCGGACGACGAGCCGGTCCTCGAAGCGGGCCCCCACCACCTGCAGGCCCACCGGCAGCCCGGCGTCGGTCATCCCGCACGGGACACTCAGCGCCGGCTGCTGGGTCATGTTGAACGGGTAGGTGTAGGGCGTCCACGAGGTCCAGTCGGGGCTGTGCCAGCCCGGCGGCACGTCCGACCCCGCGGCGAAGGCCGGGATCGGGGTGGTGGGCGTGATGAGGATGTCGTACCGCTGGTGGAAGTCGGCCATCCGTGCCCCGAGCGCCATGCGGACGGCCACCGCGTCCAGATAATCGGCGGCGGAGTAGTCGCTGTACCGCCCGAGGGCCTCGCGCATCGACGGGTCCACGCGCTCGATCGCGCCCGGCCCGTGCGGCGCGAGGACCGCGGCCAGGCCCGCGAACCACAGGACGTGGAATGCGTCGACTGGGTCGGTCACGCCCGGGTCGACGGTGTCGACGTGCGCCCCGAGCTCGGAGAGGACGCCGACCGCGCGGGTGACCTCGCGCTCGACGTCGGCATCGTTCCTACCGAAGCCCAGCGTGGGACTGTAGGCGACCCGCAGCCCCTCGAGCGGGCGCTCGCCCCGCGTCCCCTCGGTCGCCGCGGCCAGGTACCCACCGGGCCCGGGCGTGGTGGCACGTGCGGGGACGGCGGACCAGTCCCGCGGGTCGGGGCGCAGCAGAGCGTCCATGAACGCGGCGGTGTCGAGCACGGTGCGGGTCATCGGCCCGGCGTGCGCGAGCGTTCCGAACGGGCTCGACGGGAACATCGGGATGACCCCGTAGGTGGGCTTGAGCGCGACGATCCCGCAGAACGCTGCGGGGATCCGGACCGAGCCGCCGCCGTCGGTACCCAGTGCGAGCTGACCGAGCCCGGCGGCGACCGCCGACGCCGCCCCACCGCTCGAGCCGCCCGGGGTCAGGGCCGGGTCGTGCGGATTGCGGGTGATCCCGGTGAGCGTGTTGTGGGTGACGCCCTTCCAGGCGAACTCCGGGGTCGTGGTCTTGCCGATCACCACGCAGCCGGCCTCGCGGACCGCGGAGGTCACCGGGGCGTCGTCGGGCCAGGACACCGGATCGGTGGCGCCCGGTTTGTCGGCCAGTAGGTGGGACCCCCGCAGGGTCGGGACCCCCCGGGTGTAGAAGATGTCCTTGATCGACGTCGGCACCCCGTCGAGCGGACCGAACGGCGCACCGGTCCTGTACCGCTCCTCGGAACGACGGGCCTCGGCGAGGGTCGCCTCGCGGTCGACGTGGCAGAAGGCGTTGATCCCCCCGTCGACCCGCTCGATGGCGTCGAGCGCCTCCTCGGCCGACTCCACCGGGGAGTATGCACCGTCACGGAAACACTCGGCGAGCTCAAGTGCCGTCAGGGTGAATGTCATACAGGCACCTTCCGCCGGACCGTCTGATTGTCGACAATCGTACAGCTCCGCTGCGCCCGGTCAAGGTCCGGCCGTCGCGCGGACCTCAGCGGTCGAGGACGGCCTTGAGGAACGTGCGGGTCCGCTCCTGCTGCGGGTCCGTGAAGATCGCTTCCGGCGTCCCCTCCTCGACGATCTTGCCCTTGTCGAACACGAGCACGCGGTCGGCGACGTCGCGGGCGAAGCCCATCTCGTGGGTGACGATGAGCATCGTGATGTCGGTGGACTCGGCGATCATCCGGAGGACCCCGAGCACGTCCGCGACCAGCTCCGGGTCGAGGGCCGAGGTGACCTCGTCGAGCAGCAGGACGTCCGGGTCCATGGCTAGCGCACGGGCGATGGCGACACGCTGCTGCTGGCCGCCCGAGAGAGTGGTGGGATGGGCGTTCTCCTTGTCCGAGAGCCCCACGGTGGCCAGGAGTTCCCGCGCTCGCGCCTCCGCCTCCTCCTTCGATCGGCCCAGGACGTGGATGGGCGCCTCGGTGATGTTCCTCAGCACCGTCATGTTGGGAAACAGGTTGAACTGCTGGAACACCATTCCGATCTTCGATCGCACGGCGCGCAGATGCTTCTGAGAGGGCTTGACCAGCTTGCCGTCCCTGAGCTGGTGGGTCAGCGGCTCGCCCTCCACCCAGATCACGCCGTCGTCCACCGACTCGATCGTCATCAGCAGCCGCAGGATCGTCGTCTTGCCCGATCCACTCGGTCCGATCAGCGCCACGCGCTCTCCGCGCCGCACGGTGAAGTCGAGGTGGTCCAGGACTGTGTGGTCGCCGAACTTCTTGACCACCTTCTCGAACGCCACCATCGGGGCGTCATCGGCGCCCGTGGACCCCGCTCCGGCCGGTGCCGCGTGACCGGCGGGGGCGGCGTCGCCGGCCGGGGTGGTGTCGTCAGTAGGCAAGGGACTTCTCCAGTCTCCGGATGAGGATCGATGTCGGGTAGCTCGCGAGGAGGAAGATCACACCGGCGAGCGTGATCGGTTCGAGGTACTGGAAGTTCCGGGCGCCGTACTGCTGGGCTGCCGTGACCATCTCCACCACGGTGATGGCGAAGAGGAACGGAGTGTCCTTGAACAGCGAGATCGCGTAGTTGCCGAGCGCCGGGACGGTGTTGCGGATCGCCTGCGGGAGCACGACCGCCCGCCACGTCCGCCCCGCAGGCAGGGACAGCGCCTGCGCGGCCTCCCATTGTCCGCGCGGAACGGCGTCGATGCCCGCGCGGTACACCTCGGCCATGTAGGTCGCGTAATGCACGCCGATCACGCCGATGCCGATCTGCAACGCGGTGAACTGCGGGAGCAGGAAGTAGGCGAACAGCAGCTGAACCACGAGCGGGGTGAGCCGGATGAACTCGGTCACCATGCGCAGGGGCACCGTGATCACCGCGGGCGCGGCCCGTCGGAGCACCGCCACGACCAGCCCCAGCGCGGCGGCGATGAGGAACCCGACCACGGTGGCGAGCAGCGTGATCCTGAAGCCCTCGAGCAGGACGGGCACGGCCTCGGCTGCGCGTTCCCAACTCCAGTCGACTCTCATCGTCCGACCCCCACTGCCTCGTCGACCCGTTCGGGACGCAGACTCAGGACCTCCCGCATCGACGGCCCGACGCCGAGTCGGGACTTCGCGCCGACCTCGAGCATGTTCATGAACAGGGTGAGGACGTAGGCGATGAGGAAGTAAAGCACCAGTCCGATCCCGAAGGCGAAGACGGTGTCACCGGTGACCCGCCGCAGCTCGCCGATATGGAAGGTCAGATCCTGGAGCAGGATGAAGCTGGCCAGTGCGCTGCCCTTGAGCAACTGGATCAGCAGATTGTTGAGCGGCGGGATCATCTGCACCCACGCCTGCGGGAAGACGACCCGGTACAGGCGCTGCCACGACGTGAAGTTCAATGCCAGTGCGGCCTCCCACTGCGGGGCCGGCACGGCGGCCAGCGACCCGCGGACCACCTCGGCCGCGTACGCCCCGTAGTTGAGCCCCAGCGCCAGGATCCCGCAGAACAGCGGGTCGAGCTCGTAGCCGAGCAGCGGCAGGACGAAGAACAGCCAGAACAGCTGCACCAGCAGTGAAGTCCCGCGGAAGAACTCGACGATCGTCCTCGACACCCCGCGGGTGAGCATGAAACGGGAGCCCGCCGCCACACCCAGCACGAGCGCCAGCGCGAACGCCAGGGCCGCGCCACCGAGAGTGAGATAGACGGTGGTGACGATGCCTTCCTGGAAACGCGGCCACGCCTCCAGGAAGGCATCGATATTACTGTCCACCGCCGGCTACTCGACCCCGGCGCACAGGTCGGCGGTCGTCAGTTCGGGATCGGGCAGCTCCTCTTCAGTGAACCCGAACTCGCCCACGATGGAGAGGTACTTCTCCGGGTCGGAGGTGATCTTCGCCAGTTCCTCGTTGTAGGCGTCCAGCAGGTCCTGGTCGTCGGTGCGGAACACGGTGCCGCCGGCGCCGACCTGCGGCACCCCGTTGATCTCGGCGACGAACGACTGGGTGACCTCGACGGGCGCGTCGGGGTTGTTGTTCTTCATCCAGTTGAGCGAGATCCCGGTCAGCGCGAAGACGTCGGCGCGCCCGGACGTCACCGCGTCCATCCCGTCCTGCGGCGTGGCGACCTGCATCGAGTCGATGCCCAGCTCGGTCGCGTAGTCGGACTCGATCGCGCCCGTCATGGTCGCCAGCCGCGCCCCGCTGTCCGCCACCGACTGCATGTCGGTGAGGTTCATCGGGTTGCCCTCCTCGACCATGAGCGCGGTGGTGTAGTTGAACTCCGGCTCGCTGAACGCGGCCTGCTCGCAGCGCTCCGGCAGGATCGACATCCCCGCGCTGACCACGTCGAAGCGGTTGGCCTGCAGGCCGGGGATCAGGGCGCCGAAGTCGGCGTTCACGCCCTCGACGGTCTCGATGCCCAGGTTGCCGAAGATCTCCCGGTGCAGCGCGACGGTGGCGCCGGTCAGCTCTCCGTTCTCCATGAACGAGTACGGTGCCTCCCCTGCGAAGCCGACGGTCACGCTGCCGCGCTCCTGCAGCGTCTGCAGCAGGCTGGAGTCGTCATCGGTGTTCGTCGAGGTACACCCCGTGAGCGCCAGCCCGGCCACCACGACGGCGGCGACCACGCCCTTCGAACGACGGCGGACGGATGTTCTCAGCGCTGATGGTGCCATGGTCTTCAACCTTCCGATCGCGGTCGGACACCAGGCTCACCCGTGTGCCCGAATCCTCGTGCGCTCTCCGGTGCGTGATCGCCACGCCCGACTGGTGGTTCCTATGGGTTTGCTTAACGTAGCACGCGTCACATCGCCAGTAGAGGGTTTTTCGCTTCGCCACCGCGCCTATCCTGAGCCACATGACGCCACCCGAGACGCTCGACGAGGCCCTCCGACGCGCTGCCGCGGCGCCCACCCTGGTGGTGGCGTGCGACTACGACGGCACGCTCGCGCCGTTCGTCGACGACCCCACCAGCGCTGTGCCCGCGCCCGGTGCCGTGGACGCGCTGGCGCGCCTCGCGGACCTGCCCCGCACGACGGTGGCGCTGCTGTCGGGCCGCAACCGCGCCGCACTGTCCGAGGTGAGCGGCGCGGGCGCGCCGGTGGTGCTGGTGGGGAGCCACGGGTCGGAGTGGGAGGGCGGTTTCGACTCGCCCCTCGACGACGACGAGGTGGCGCTGCTCGAGCGGGTGCGCTCCGAGCTGGAGGACATCGTCTCCCGCACCCCCGGCGCCCACGTCGAGACCAAGCCCACCGCCGCCGTCCTGCACGTCCGGCCGGTGCCGGATCCCGCTGCTCGCGACCGTGCGCAGTCCGAGGCCATGGCCGGGCCGGCCGCTCTCGACGGGGTGTTCGTCACCGAGGGCAAGAACGTGGTCGAGATCGCCGTCCGCGAGGCGAGCAAGGGCGCGGCCATCGAGAAGATGGTCGAGCAGACCGGCGCCGAGGTCGCGCTGTTCATCGGCGACGACGTCACGGACGAGCGCGGTTTCGCCCGCCTGCGCCCGCAGGACGTGGGCATCAAGGTCGGGGAGGGCGAGACCGCGGCCGCCCACCGCGTGGCCGACATCCCCGCGGTCGTCGAGCTGCTCGGCACCCTCGCCGACCTGCGCAGCTGACATCGCGGCGTGCGCGGCCGCCCTCGCTGCAGGCGTCGACGACGTCCCGTCACGCACCGGCCCACGCGCGTCTCGCACCCCCGGATTCACACGCCGCGGCCTCCGCGGTTCTACACTTAACGACAACGGTTCCCATTACTACGAGAGTGGTGCTCGTGTCGTCGACCCCCCGCCAGAAGCGCATCCCCCCACGCCGAGCGCTGGCCGCGCTCGCGGTGACCCTGCTCGGCGCGGGCACACTCGCCGCCTGCGGCGCCGACGGTCAGGCCGCCACCGACGACGGCGACCGCCCCCAGGTGGTCGCCTCGACGACCGTGTACGCCGACATCGCCGCGCAGGTGGCCGGCGACAACGCCACGGTGGAGTCCGTCATCTCCGACCCGGCGGCCGATCCCCACTCCTACGAGGCCAGCCCGGCGGACGCGGCGGCCGTCGCCACCGCCGACCTGGTGATCTACAACGGCGCCGGATACGACGGATTCGTGGACCTCGCGCTCGAGAACGCCGACGACGTGCCGGTCGTGCGGGCCGCCGACGAGTTCACGCGCGTCACCGGTGGCGCGGTCGCCGGCCACGACCACGGTGGCGAGGTGCACGGTGGCGAGGAGGACGAGGAGCCGGGCCACGAGCACGCCGCCGGCGAGAACGAGCACGTGTGGTTCAGCCTGCCCACCGTCGCGGCCGTCGCCGAGCGCGTCGGCGAGGAACTCGCCGCGATCGACGCCGAGCACGCCGAGGAGTACCGCGCCAACGCCCGCGCCTTCGCCGACGCCCTGGGGCCACTCGAGGCCGAGCTCGAGGAGATCCACGACCGCGGCCACTTCCCGTACGCCCAGACCGAGCGGGTCGGCGCGCACCTGTTCGACGCCGCACACCTGACCGACCTGACGCCGCGCGGGTTCCTCGCCTCCGTCGAGAACGACACCGACCCGTCCGCCGCCGACCTCGCCGCCCTGCTCGATCTGCTCGCCGAGCGACGGGTCGCCTTCCTGGCCTTCAACACCCAGACCGAGACCTCCGTGACCGCCCGCGTCCGCGACGCCGCGGAGGAGGCGGACCTCGTCGTCGTCGACCTCACCGAGACCCTCCCCGAGGGCACCGACTACCTGGGCTGGATTTCCGGCATCGTCGACCGGGTGGCCGGCGCGCTCGCCGACGCCGCCCCTGTGGCCGACGTCGGGCACTGATCGGATGGTGACCGACCAGACGGGCACCGACCCCGCCGCCGACCCGTCCGCCGACCATGAGCGCGGCGCCCCCGGGGCCGGTCCGGTCGTCTCCCTGCGGGGCGTCACCGTCTCGCGCGGCGGCCGCACCCTCATCCGCGACCTCGACCTCGATGTGCGGCCCGGCGAGTTCGTCGCCGTCCTCGGGCCCAACGGCGCCGGCAAGACCACCCTGCTCAAAGTCCTGCTCGGCGAGCACCGCCCCGACGCCGGAAGCGTCCTCGTCGACGGCCGGCCGCCGGGCGACCGCGCCACCCCCCTCGGCTACGTCCCGCAGCAACGCGCGTTCGACCCCGGCATCACCCTGCGCGGCCGCGACCTCGTCGCCCTCGGGATCGACGGCACCCGCTGGGGACCCGGCCGGCCGTCCCGGCGCGCCGACAAGCGCCGCATCGTCGCCGACTCCCTCGCCCGCCTCGAGGCCACGACATTGTCCGACAAGCCGCTCGGGCGGATGTCCGGAGGCGAACAACAGCGTGTGCGCGTCGCCCAGGCCATCGCCGCCGACCCGTGTGTCATGCTCTGCGACGAACCGCTGCTCAGCCTGGACCTCACCGGTCAGCGCACCGTCGCCTCCGTCCTCGATCACCGACGCCGCGAGCACGACACGGCGGTCGTGTTCGTCACCCACGAGATCAACCCGGTCCTGCCGATGGTCGACCGGATCGTCTACCTCGTCGACGGGCGGCACCGCATCGGCACTCCCGACGAGGTGTTCACCAGCGAGGTCCTGTCCGAGCTGTACTCCTCCCCCGTCGAGGTGTTGCGCGTGCGCGGACAGATCATCGTGGTGGGCGACACCCAGCACCTGTGTACCGAACCCTGGACCACGGGACACCACCACGACCACACCGGGGACGGAGCGCACTGATGGACCGCCTGCTCGAGATCGTCGAGTCCATCGCCGACACCGAGACCACCGCCTACCTGCTGCAGCAGGACTTCGTGATCTTCGGTCTCGCCGCGATCGCGCTGCTCGGCCTGCTCTCCGGCGCGATCGGACCGTTCATCATCATGCGGCAGATGTCGTTCTCCGTCCACGGCGCCAGCGAGCTCGCCTTGACCGGTGCCGCCGCCGCGCTGCTGTTCGGGCTCAACCTCGGCCTGGGGGCCATCGTGGGGTCGGTGATCGCGGCGCTGATGTTCGGGATCATGGGCTCGCGGGCCTCCCAACGAGACTCCTCGATCGGGGTCGTGCTGGCGTTCGGCCTCGGGCTCGCAGTGCTGTTCATCCACCTCTATCCCGGGCGGTCCGGCACCAGTTTCTCCCTGCTCACCGGGCAGATCGTCGGCGTCTCCGAGAACGGCCTCGTGCAGATGGCGGTGGTCGCGGCGATCATCTGCGTGGCGCTCATCGCGCTGTACCGGCCGCTCGTGTTCTCCTCCGCCGACCCCGAGGTGGCCGCGGCGCGCGGTGTGCCCGTGCGGGCGCTCAACATGATCTTCGCCGTGCTCGTGGGGCTCGCGGCGGCGCAGGCCGTACAGGTGGTGGGCGCGCTGCTCGTGCTCTCCCTGCTCATCACCCCCGCCGCCGCGGCGGCCGCCGTCACCTCCAGCCCCGCGAAGGCCATCGGGCTGACGATCCTCTTCGCCGAGCTCGCCGCCGTGGGCGGGATGTTGCTCTCGCTCGCCCCCGGCGTGCCCGTCTCGGTGTTCGTCACCACCGTCTCGTTCGTCATCTACCTGGCATGTCGCGCGGTGGCGGCGGTCCGGCGCTGACCCCCGGTACTAGCGTGTGAGCCGTGAACAGCGACCACAGTGCTCACCCCGATGGTGGCCCCGCGGGCGCCGGCTCTCCGGTTACCGGCCCGGGTGCTCATCCTGATGGTGGCCCCGGTGCTCCTCCCGCCGCCGCCGGGCTCGCGGCCATCCGCGCCGACTACCCCACACTGAGCTGGGACCGCGCCGAGCGGGTCGACGAGGGCTGGGACCACGTCGTGGTGATCTGCCACGGCTGCCACGGAGACGACGCCCTCGGGCACCGCGATCTGGTCTTCCGTTTCCCCGACGACGAGCAGGCGCTCACCCAGCTGCCCACCGAGATCGCGGTCCTGGAGCACCTCGCCGGGCGTGTGGAGGCGGCACTCCCCCGCTACTCGCACGCTCCCGAACACGGGCGGTTCGCCGGCTACCCGCTGGTGCGCGGTCAGCGCCTCACCCCGGAACTGCTGCACAGCCTGCCCCACCCTGAGAAGACGGTCATCGCGGGCCAGCTGGGCGCACTCCTGTCCGCGCTGCACATCCAGGACGTCTCGGGCCCGCCGCTCGACCGGGTCCCGTACTCCTACCAACCCGAGAACCTGGACTTCGTGCGCGGCATCGTCGCCCACGACCTGCCGTCGGTGTTCACCCCCGACGAGATGCGCACCGCCCACGAGATCTGCGACGAGGTCGGCGCGTTACAGTCCACCCTGCTGCCGCGGGTGTTCCTCCACAACGACGTCTACTCGCGCCACCTGTACTGGGACCGGGACTCCGCCCCCGGCCAGCTGGGGCTCATCGACTTCACCGACATGTGCCTGGGAGACCCGGCCGTGGACTTCGCCGAACTGTACGAATACGGCCCGCGCTTCGTCGAGGGCGTCCTGGCCCGGTACGTCGGCCGGGTCGACGACACCTTTCTCGACCGGGCGTGGACGTACCAGCGACTCGCCGCGCTCTACATGATCGCGGGCCACCTGTACTACGGGGTCGAGACGTGGGAGTACGCGCGCGCGGCGTTCGACCGCTGCCGGTCACCCCACCGCCCGCGGGCCTGAGCACGAAACAGGGCCCGCGCCACTCGCAGCCGCTCCCCGCACTGGCGTCTCGCTCCCGAAACTGCCCGGCCAGAACACAGCCGCTCCCCGACATGGCGTCTCGCACCCGAAACTGCCCGGCCCCGTGGGCAGCCGCTCCCCGACATGGCGTCTCGCCAGCCCCGATGCCCGAGCGAGACGCCATGCCGACGGGCCGCGTGACATCCGCGGACGCGAGACGCCATGCCGACGGGCGGGGTGACATGTACAGGCGCGGCTGCCCGTGAACCGAAGTGGAGGGTCCGAGCGCACCGGTCAGCCGGCGACCGCGAGTCCGGTCAGCCGGCCAGCCGCCGTCAGCCCTTGACGCGCCGCTGCCGCGCGAACTCCGACAGCACCACGCCCGCCGCGACAGAGGCGTTGAGGCTCTCCACCTCCGAGGCGATCGGGATCGACAGGATCGAATCGCAGTTCTCACGCACCAACCGGGACAGACCCTTGCCCTCGGAGCCCACCACGATGACCGTGGGCCCGGTGCCGTCGTAGTCGTCCAGCGAGACGTCACCGCCGGCGTCGAGACCGACGAGCTGCACCCCGGCCTTGGCCCAGTCGAGCAGCGTCCGGTTGAGGTTGGTCGCCCTGGCGACGGGGAGCCGGGCGGCGGCACCGGCGGAGGTCCGCCACGCGACGGCCGTGATGGAGGCACTGCGACGCTCGGGGATGAGGACCCCGTGCCCGCCGAAGGCCGCGACCGAGCGGATGACGGCGCCGAGGTTGCGCGTATCCGTGATGTTGTCCAAGGCCACGAGCAGCGCGGGCTCGGAGGAACCCATCGCCATGTCCAGCAGGTCAGCGGGGTCGGTGTACTGGTAAGGCGGCACCTGGAGGCCGACGCCCTGGTGCATGCCGTTCGACACCATGCGGTCGAGGTCGGTGCGCGGCACCTCGAGGATGGAGATGCCCTTGCCGGCGGCGAGGTGGACGGCCTCGGTCAGCCGCTCGTCAGCGTCCGAGCCGATCGCGACGTATAGCGCGGTCGCGGGAACGCCGGCTCGGAGGCATTCCAGCACCGGGTTGCGGCCCACCACGTACTCGGGGCCGTCGGCCTGCTTCTGTGCCTGGCGGCGGCGCTGCTGCGCGCCCTCGGCCTTGCGGTTGGCGGCCTTGGCCCGGCGGTGTGCCGGGTGGTAGGTCCGGTCCTCCGCCTTGGGGGTGGCGCCGCGCGCCTCCAGTCCTCGGCGTCGTTGGCCGCCCGACCCGACGACCTGGCCCTTCTTGGTGCCGGACTTGCGGATGGCTCCGCGCCGACTCGAGTTACCTGCCATGTCAGTCCTTCCGGTGGGCGAGCGACCACTTCTGGCCGTCCGCGGTGTCGGCCACGTCGATACCCGCCGCGACCAGTCGGTCACGGATGGCGTCGGCGGTGGCGAAATCCTTGTCGGCCCGTGCCTGAGCGCGGGCCTCGAGCTCCGCGCGGACGAGGAGGTCGAGGGCGGTGAGGGCGGCGTCGTCGCCGCCCGCGGCGGAGGTCCACTGCGGGTCGAGCGGGTCGACCCCGAGTACCGCGGTCATCGCCCGGACGGACGAGGCCGCGGTAAGCGCCGCTTCCGTGTCGCCCGCCGACAGCGCGGTGTTGCCGGCCCGGACCCGGCCGTGGATCTCCGCCAGTGCGGCGGGCACCCCCAGATCGTCGTCCATCGCGGCGGCGAACGCCTCCGTCCACTCACCGACGGGCACCCCGACGTCCGGCCCCGTGCCCGACTTTGCGGCCTCGTCCACCCGCTGCACGAACGCCTCGATCCGCCGGTACGCGGCGGCCGCCTCCTGCAGTGCTTCGGGAGAGTATTCCAGCATCGAGCGGTAATGCGCACTTCCGAGGTAGTAGCGCAGTTCCACCGGCCGGACGGCGGTGAGGATGTTCGGCACGCTGAGCACGTTGCCGAGCGACTTGCTCATCTTCTCGCCGGCCATCGTCACCCAGCCGTTGTGCAGCCAGTAGCGGGCGAACCCGTCGCCGGCGGCGTGAGACTGCGCGGCCTCGTTCTCGTGGTGCGGGAACTGCAGGTCGAGCCCGCCGCCGTGGATGTCGAAAGTGCCGCCCAGGTACCAGGTGGCCATCGCGGAGCACTCGAGGTGCCAGCCGGGCCGACCGTCGCCCCAGGGTGTGGGCCAGCTGGGTTCGCCCGGCTTGGCGGCCTTCCACAGCGCGAAGTCGCGGGGGTCCCGCTTGCCGCGCAGGTCGGCGGCCTCTCCCTGGTCGACCTCGTCGAGCCGGTGGCCGGACAGGTGCCCGTAGTCGCCCTCGGGCGCGGCCGACCACGCCGCGACGTCGAAGTAGACGCTGCCCTCGGCCGGGTAGGCGTACCCGCGCTCGATGAGGCGTTCCATGTACTCGATCATCTGGGTCATGTGCCCGGTGGCGCGGGGTTCGGTGGACGGCGGTAGCACGCCGAGCGCGTCGTAGGCGCGGGTGAACTCGCGTTCGTGGGTTGCGGCCCACTCCCACCAGGGGCGGCCGTTCTCCGCGGCTTTGGTGAGGATCTTGTCGTCGATGTCCGTGACGTTGCGCACGAACGCGACGTCGTAGCCGGTGGCGATCAGCCAGCGGCGCAGGACGTCGAACGCGACGCCGGAGCGGACGTGACCGATGTGGGGTATGGCCTGGGGGGTGGCTCCACACAGGTAGACCGACGCGTGCCCTTCCCGGACGGGGGTGAACTCCCGGAGGGAGCGGGTGGCGGTGTCGTAGAGATGGAGCGTCACGGGGCCCGAGTCTACCGGTGCGCCCGCGTCAGGCCCGGTAGACCAGCGCCGTGGCGACGGCGGAGACCCCCTCGCCGCGTCCCGTGAAGCCCATTCCGTCAGTGGTGGTGGCGGAGACGGAGACGGGTGCGCCGATGATCTCACCGAGCCGTCGTTCGGCCTCGACGCGTCGGGGGCCCATCTTGGGGCGGTTGCCGACCATCTGGACGGCGGCGTTGCCGATGATCCATCCGTGCCGAGCCAGTTCGTCGCACGCCTCGCGCAGCAGTCGTTCGCCGGAGACGTCGTCGTACTCGGGCCGCCCGGTTCCGACGAGAGCACCGAGGTCGCCGAGCCCGGCGGCCGACAGCAGGGCGTCGATCAGGGAGTGGGCCACGACGTCGCCGTCGGAGTGCCCCTCGCAGCCGTGGTCGTCGGGGAAGTGCAGGCAGGCCATCATGCAGGGCTTGCCCGGTTCGACGCGGTGGGCGTCGGTGCCGATCCCGACTCGGGGGATGACGGGTCCGGTCATTTCTCCTCCTGGGGGCCGACGTGGACGAGCGCGCCGGGGGCGGGCGCACCGGGGTCGAGTTCGGCGAGGGCCCGGGCGTGGTCATCGGCGGTGGTGATCTTGAACGCGAGCGGGTCGCCGGGGACCGTGGCGACGCGGTCGCCGGTCCGCTCGACGAGTCCTGCGTCGTCGGTGGTCACGTCCCCGGCGGCGTCGTAGGCGGCGAGCAGGACGTCGGGCGCGAAGCCCTGGGGCGTCTGAACGGCGCGGAGGGCGGCACGGTCGGGAGTGCCGACGACGTAGCCGTCAGCGTCGACCTGCTTGACGGTGTCGACGACCGGGAGGACGGGGACCACCGCGACCGCGCCGCCGCGAACGGCCGTCACCACGCGCCGGATCGCGTCGGGGGGCGTGAGGCAGCGCGCCGCGTCGTGCACGAGCAGGACGTCGTAGACCGCCGCGCGGGGGCGGCGTCGGTGGGCGGTCAGCGCCGCGAGACCGTTGCGCACCGAGTCGGTGCGCTCCGCGCCCCCGGTGGTGACGACGACGAGGTGGTCGTCGTCCCGGAGGTGGGCCAGCTCCGACTCGGCCTGTGCGACGCGGTCCGCGGGGACCACGGCGACGACGTCGTCGACGGCACCGGAGGTCAGCAGGCCGGCGACGGCCCGCTCGAGCATGGTGCGGCCGTGTAGCTCGACGAACGCCTTGGGCAGTCCTGCTCCGAGCCGGACGCCGGATCCGGCCGCGGGGACGACGGCGGCCACCCTGCCCGTGCGGGCGGGGTGGCCGTCGATACCGTGTCCGGGCGCGTCCCCGGGCGTGCGCTGACCCGTCATGCCGTCTGGTGGGCGGCGGGTGTCACGCCGGGGCGGCGGAGCCCAGCACCTCGTCGAGGAGGGCGTCCGCACGCTCCTCGTCGGAGCGCTCGGCGAGCGCCAGCTCACCGACGAGCACCTGGCGCGCCTTGGCGAGCATCCGCTTCTCGCCGGCGGACAGGCCGCGGTCGAGGTCGCGGCGCCAGAGGTCACGGACGACCTCGGCCACCTTGTTGACGTCACCGGAGGCGAGCTTCTCGCCGTTGGCCTTGTAGCGGCGGGACCAGTTGGTGGGCTCCTCCGCGTGCTCGGTGCGCAGGACCTCGAAGACCTTGTCGAGACCCGCCTGGTCCACGACGTCGCGCACGCCCACGTACTCGGCGTTCTCGGCCGGTACCTTCACCGTGAGGTCGCCCTGTGAGACCTTGAGGACGAGGTATTCCTTCTCGGTGCCCTTGACCGTCCGCATCTCGATCGCCTGAATGGTGGCGGCGCCGTGATGCGGGTAGACGACGGTGTCGCCGACCTTGAACTCCATGAGTGGCTTTCCCCTTTCGACTTACCTATCTTAGCACGCCCTCAGTGCAGGCGTTTTCCGTTTGCGCAGGTCAGCAACCTGCCGGGCGTGACGGCACGTTCGCGGGGGCGGGAGCGGGACACTCTGCCGCAGGTCCGGACCCGCAGTGGACTACGATGAGACCGGCCTGAGAGACGACCATCCCCGAGGAGCCTGACGTGACTTCACCGAACACCGGCCTGCGCCGCACCGCGCTCGTAGTCCTGGCCGTGGGCGCCGCCCTCGGGGCGTCGGCCTGCAGCGCCGGCCAGGTCTCGCAGACGGCCAACCAGGTCGCCGCGGTCGACGGTGGACGCGGTGAGGCCGGCGACCTCGCGGTCAACGACCTGCAGGTGGTCGTCCCCGAGAACGGCGGGGAGGCCCGCGTCGGCTTCGTCGCCTCCTTCAGCGGCCACGGCCTGGGTGAGCCCGTCTCCCTGGACAGCGTCCAGATCGACGGGACCCCCGTCCAACTCGGTGAGACTCAGCCGCTCGAGCGTGGCTGCTCGATCGTGGTCGACGCCCGCGAGAACGCCGAGCCCGTCCCGGTCGAGGGCGTGTGCGTCGAGCAGACCACCGCCACCCTGCCGTCGGCGGAGGACCTGAGCATCGGCACCTCGGTGCCCGCCACCGTCTCCTTCTCGAACGGCGACCGCATCGAGACCTTGGCCGCCGTCGTCGGTGAGATCCTCGAGGCCGGCGAGTACACCCGTCCGACGGAGTTCGTCGGCGAGTCCGAGGGGCACTGACACGTCCGCCCTCTCCGCCCGCTCGGCTGACGGTTCGTCGGTCGACCCCGAGATGCGCGCCGTGCTGCGCCGTCTCGCCCCGGGCACGGCGCTGCGTGACGCACTCGACCGGATCCGTCGCAGCGGCACCGGTGGCCTCGTGGTGCTCGGCGACGACCCGGTCGTCCGGGCCGTCTGCGACGGCGGCGTGGAACTCGACGTCGAGTTCACCCCGGCCCGCCTGCGAGAACTGAGCAAGATGGACGGCGCGGTCGTGCTCTCCACCGATGGTTCCCGCATCACCCGTGCCAACGTCCATCTCGTACCGGATCCTTCGCTGCCCGCCGTCGAGACGGGCACCCGACACCGCGCCGCGGAGCGGACGGCCGCGCACACCGGCGTGCCCACCGTCGCCGTCTCGGCGTCGATGACCACGGTCACCGTCTACGCCGGCGGTCTGGCCCGCGTGCTCGCGGACCCGGTCGTGCTGCTCGCGCGCGCCGACCAGACGGTCGCGACCATGGAGCGTCACGGTGCCCACGCCGCCCGCGCCCGCGCCCGACTCGACCGGGCGGAGATGGGCGACTACGCCTCCGTCCGCGACGTGGTGGCCATGGCCCAGCGATTGCTCCGCCTCGAGCGCCTGGGCGCCGAGCTCGCCGAGCTCACCGTGGAGATGGGCGAGTACGGCCGGCAGACCGCTCTCCAGCTGGAGGAGCTGCTCTCCGACACCCCGGATGAACTGCGGGGTCTCGTGGCCGACCACCTGCGGGTCGAGCCTGTCGACGGTGATCGCCGCCCCGTCCCGACCGCCGAGCAGATCGAGGTCGGGCTCGAGCGGCTGGCCGCACTCTCCGACGCCGACCTCCTCCTGCCCGCTCCGGTGGCGCGCTGCCTGGGGCTGCCGGCCGAGCCCGAGGATCTCGACGACCACGTGACCGCCCGGGGGTACCGCATGCTGACGCACATCCCGCGCCTGCGGCCGGTGCAGATCACGGCCCTCGTCGAGCGCTTCGGCTCGGTCCCGGCGCTGCTCTCGGCCGAGCAGTCGGACTTCGCGGACGTCGAGGGCGTCGGCGCGCTGTGGGCGCGGCACGTCCACCAGCGCCTCACGGGCCTGGGCATCGTCTGACCCGGGCGCGGCTCAGGACTCGGGGGCCTCGACGACGTTGAACGTGGCCGCCGGGCTGAAGACGTTCCCGACCAGCGCGTACACCTGGTACGCGCCCACCTCCACGGGCGTGCGGTCTGCCTCGGAGCACGCGCCCTCCGCCGAGCGGCGGCCGGTCCAGTCGATCTGCCGCGGCTCGGGCTCGTCGGGACGCAACTCGACCTCGTCCTCGTCGCGCGGGGTCGTGCAGTCGATGCTCGACCACACCTTGGAGTTGTCGTCCAGGCGGTACACCTCGAACGACAGCGGCGCCTCCGCCAGATCGCGGTCGCAGGTGGTGTCCGAGACGTTGACGATGTTCACGAAGAACCGCACGTCCTGCCCCACCGCCACGTTCGGCTCGGCGGGCCAGACGTCCAGGCGCAGGTCCTCGTCCGCGCACCGGCCCCGCGAGGCACCACCGTCGTCGTCGCGCGACGAGGTCTCGGTGGTCGACGTCTCCGAGGTGGCCACCGGCTCAGTGGAGCCCGCGTCGCCGGTGGCGGTCTCCTGGGTGTCCGTGCCGGTGTCCCGCGAGGCGAGGAAGAGCGCGAGCACCACGACCAGGGCGGCGACGACCGCGACGACCACCGCGGCGACGCGGCGACGCACATAGACTTCACGCGGAAGGGGGCCCTGGGGTTCGTGCACGTGCCCAACTCTAGAGCCGAGCCCGCGCCCCGTCGGACCTGCGGCGCGGCGTGTCCCCCAGACGGCACCGCCGGTGGGTGGCCGCTAGACCGCGACCATCTCCTCGCCCGGGCCGTGCGGGACGTCCTGGACGTCTCCGATGGCGCTGCGGAGGTACGCGTGACCGTCGGAGAGCTTGTAGGTGACCCCGACGATCGCCAGACGGCCCTCGTCGATCCGGTCGCTGATGATCTTGGACCGCTGCTTGAGCAGTTCGCCCGTCTCCAGCACGTGGCGCGCCTCGAAGTCGTCTGTCGTGCTCAGTCCCTCGCGACGGCCGTTGAGGATCGACGGCGACACCTTCTCGACCACGTCACGCAGGAAACCGGGCGGGATCTCCCCGGTCGCCAACGCGTCCGTGGTGGCCTTCACCGCGCCACAGCTGTCGTGGCCCAGCACGACGATCAGAGGGGTGTCGAGCACGTGCACGGCGTACTCGATGGACCCGAGCACCGCGGTGTCGATGATGTGACCCGCCGTGCGGATGACGAACAGGTCACCGAGACCTTGGTCGAAGATGATCTCGGCCGCCACCCGCGAGTCGGAGCACCCGAACAGCACCGCCTTGGGGTGCTGCGCGGCGACGAGCTTCTCGCGCCGCTCGGTATTCTGACTCGGATGACGCATCTGGCCCTCGACGAACCGGTGGTTGCCGTCGCGCAGCGAGGCCCAGGCACTGATCGGGTTGGTATGAGGCATGTCTCACATTGTGCACGTACCTTCCGGAGGGATCATCGGTGACCTCCCCCGGGGCCCACGGCATCGACACTCCCTCCCTGCTCTCCTGGTTCTCCGGTGCCGGCCGTCCCCTGCCTTGGCGCGAGGACGGCGTGAGCGCCTGGGAGATCCTGTTGTGTGAGGTGATGAGTCAGCAGACGCCCGTCGCCCGGGTCGAGCCGGTCTGGCGCGACTGGCTCGCGCGGTGGCCGGGCCCGGCCGAACTCGCCGCCGCCGCCCCCGCGGACGTGATCCGCATGTGGGGCAAACTCGGCTACCCGCGGCGGGCGTTGCGACTGCGGGAGTGCGCTGCCGTCGTCGTCGAGAAGTTCCACGGCGAGGTCCCCACCGAGGTCGAGGACCTCCTCACGCTCCCCGGCGTCGGCGACTACACCGCGCGCGCCGTCGCCTGCTTCGCCCACGGACAGGCGGTACCGGTGGTCGACACCAACGTGCGGCGCGTCGTCGCCCGGGCGGTCAACGGGGTCGCCGAGGCCGGGCCGCCGTCGATCCGGCGCGACCTCGCCGCCGTGGAGGCGCTGCTCCCCGACGATCGCCAGGAGGCGGTGGCGTTCTCGATCGCGATGATGGAACTGGGCGCGCTCGTGTGCACCGCGCGCACCCCCGACTGCGACGCGTGCCCGCTCGCCGCATCGTGCGCGTGGGTCGCCGCCGGCAGACCCGCGTGGGACGGGCCCCGCCGCAAGGCGCAGACGTACGCGGGCACCGACCGGCAGGTGCGCGGCCTACTGCTGGACGTGCTGCGCGACGGCGACGGCACCGCCACCTCCGCTCGCCTGGACGCCGTGTGGCCGGACACGGTCCAACGCGACCGCGCGCTGGACTCCCTGTTGGCCGACGGACTCGTGGTGCGGACCGGGGAACAGTACTCACTGCCCGCGTAGCCGACTGAGGGTAGGCTCACCTGCATGGCCGTCGTGAAGATCAACGCCCTCAACGTCCCGCCGCAGGCCGGTGCCGAGCTCGAGCGCCGCTTCTCCGAGCGCGCCCACACGGTGGAGAACTCCCCCGGCTTCCTCGGCTTCCAGCTGCTGCGTCCCACCGGCGGGGAGACCCGCTACTTCGTGGTGACCATGTGGGAGGACGACGAATCGTTCGCCGCCTGGCGCGACGGGGACGCCCGCGCCGCCCACGCCGGCCAGCGGGGCGAGCCCGTCGCCGAGGGTGCCAACCTGCTGGAGTTCGACGTCGTGATGGACGTCAAGCCCTCCGCCTCCGCCTGATACCAGCCGCGCCTTCCGCACCGCACGCCGCACATCCCTCGTATGGACCGGATCGCCGAGCAGCCCTTCGCCCTCGCGTTCAGCACGCTGTTCGTGATCGTCATGCTGCGCGCCAACGCCACCTACTGGCTCGGCCGGGGCGCGCTACGTGGTGGCCGGCTCAGCGGGCGGTTCGCCCACCGGCTCGAGGGACCGACCATGCAGCGCGCCCAGCGGCTGTCCGCCCGCTACGGCGTAATCGCGGTACCACTGTCCTTCCTCACGGTGGGAGTGCAGACCGCCATCAACTTCAGCGCCGGCTTCACCGTGATGCCACTGCGCAGGTACCTGCCCGCAGTCACCGTCGGGTGCGTGCTGTGGGCCCTGCTGTATTCCACCGTCGGCATGGTCGGCTGGGCAGCGATCGCCCCCCTCTGGCACCGCGTCACCGCCTGACCGGGTCCGCGGATGTGCGGCCGGTGCGGCGGCCGGTGCGGCGGCGGGCTCAGGGCAGCGGTCCGACCACCGGAGCGAGGTCCTCGGCGAAGCGGTCGTCAGCGAGTGCCGCGACGTCCACCGGATCGATCTGACCGTCCTCGGTGAACACGTCCGCGAGTGCCTGCTCGCGGGCGAGCGTGTCCGCGAGCGCCACCGGCTGTCGCGTGCTGCGGCCCTGGGACAGCTCCGCCGCCTCCGGGGTCAGGCCCACCGCCTCGCCGTAGAACCGCACCCACTCCTGCGGGTGCTCGGCGGTCCACGTGCCCGCCTCGGCGAGGCGGACGAGCAGGTCCGCTATCGCCGTCTGGCGGCGGGAGTCGCCGAGCGCGTCATGCGAGGCCAGGCTGAACCAGAAGCCGTTGCCCGCGCCCGCCGCGGACGCGAGCGTCCTCGTCTCGGACGTCGTCTGTGCGATCGTGGTGTAGGGATCCCAGATCGCCCACGCGTCGGCGTCGCCGCGCGCGAAGGCCGAACCCGCCTCGGCGGGCTGGAGGAAGACGAAGGTGGAGAATTCGTTCTCGTACGGGAGGTCCTCCAGCCGTCCGGCCGCGGTGAGGATCCCGCGTTGCTGAGCTTTCAACGTGGGGATCTCCTCGTCGAGCCCTGGGCGCCGTCCTCGAGGCGGGAGACCACGTGCTGGTGATCGCCCGATTGCTGGACGCCTGGTTCCGCGCCACCGGCGTGGACACCCGCAGACGCAGGAAGGCCCCCGCCGTGTGGCGGGGGCCTTCACTATGTCAGGCGCCGGAGGCGATCAGGTGGTGGCCGGAGCAGCGCCGCCGCCGCTGCCCGAGGGGCCTCCGGTGGCGCCGCCACCGAAGCCGGAGCTCGGCGGCAGGGAGTCGCCCGGGCCGGCCTCGCCGGTGGGCGCCACGCTCGCCGAGATCTCCTCGCCCTGGCGGTCC
Source organism: Dietzia sp. oral taxon 368 (assembly GCF_002999155.1). Lineage (NCBI taxonomy): Bacteria > Bacillati > Actinomycetota > Actinomycetes > Mycobacteriales > Dietziaceae > Dietzia > Dietzia sp. oral taxon 368. Next base: position 1,920,794 of record NZ_CP027238.1, on the reverse strand, counting down.
TGCGGGGCGTCCGGGCGGGGAGCACCGGTGAAGGTGAACTTGGCGTCCTCGGTGCGCTCGGACTCGCCGTCCCAGCCCTCGACGTCGACCTTCACCAGCTCGCCGGCCGCGACCTCGCCGAAGAGGATCTTCTCCGAGAGGGTGTCCTCGATCTCGCGCTGGATCGTGCGACGCAACGGCCGCGCGCCCAGGACCGGGTCGAACCCGCGCTTGGCGAGCAGGCTCTTGGCCCGATCGGAGACCTCGATGTCCATGTCCTTGGCCTTCAGGGCGTCCCGGACACGGCCGATCATGAGGTCGACCATCTGGACGATCTGCTCCTGCGTGAGCTGGTGGAACACCACGATCTCGTCGATGCGGTTGAGGAACTCCGGGCGGAAGTGCTTCTTCAGCTCGTCGTTGACCTTCTGCTTCATCCGCTCGTAGGCGTCCTCGGTGTTGTCGGAGGACTGGAAGCCCATCCCGACGGCCTTGGAGATGTCCTTGGTCCCGAGGTTCGAGGTGAAGATCAGCACGGTGTTCTTGAAGTCCACCATGCGTCCCTGACCGTCGGTGAGACGGCCGTCCTCCAGCACCTGGAGGAGGGTGTTGTAGATCTCGGAGTGCGCCTTCTCGATCTCGTCGAACAGGACGACCGAGAACGGCTTGCGCCGCACCTTCTCCGTGAGCTGGCCACCCTCCTCGTAACCGACGTACCCGGGGGGCGCACCGAAGAGCCGCGAGGCGGTGAAGCGGTCGTGGAACTCGCCCATGTCGATCTGGATGAGCGCGTCGTCCTCACCGAACAGGAAGTTCGCGAGCGCCTTGGACAGCTCCGTCTTACCCACGCCGGACGGGCCGGCGAAGATGAACGAGCCCGAGGGACGCTTGGGATCCTTGAGCCCGGCACGCGTCCGGCGGATCGCCCGGGAGACGGCCTTGATGGCGTCCTCCTGGCCGATGATCCGCTTGTGCAGCTCTTCCTCCATGCGGAGCAGACGGGTGGTCTCCTCCTCGGTGAGCTTGAAGACGGGGATGCCGGTCCAGTTGCCCAGGACCTCGGCGATCTGCTCCTCGTCCACCACGGCGGCCACGTCCATGTCACCGGCGCGCCACTGCTTCTCGCGCTCGGCGCGCTCGGCGATGAGCTTCTTCTCCGTGTCGCGCAGGCCGGCGGCCTTCTCGAAGTCCTGCGCGTCGATCGCGGACTCCTTCTCGCGGCGGGTCTCGGCGATCTTCTCGTCGAACTCGCGCAGGTCCGGCGGAGCCGTCATCCGCTTGATGCGCATGCGGGCACCGGCCTCGTCGATGAGGTCGATCGCCTTGTCCGGCAGGAAGCGGTCGTTGATGTACCGGTCCGCGAGCTGGGCGGCGGCGGCCAGCGCCGCGTCGGTGATCGTGACGCGGTGGTGCGCCTCGTAGCGGTCCCGCAGACCCTTGAGGATCTCGATGGACAGCTCGACGCCCGGCTCGGGAACCTGAACGGGCTGGAAGCGCCGCTCGAGGGCCGCGTCCTTCTCGATGTGCTTGCGGTACTCCTCGAGCGTGGTGGCACCGATGGTCTGCAGCTCGCCGCGGGCCAGCTTGGGCTTGAGGATCGACGCGGCGTCGATCGCGCCCTCCGCGGCTCCCGCGCCGACGAGCGTGTGGATCTCGTCGATGAACAGGATGATGTCGCCGCGCTGGTTGATCTCCTTGAGCACCTTCTTCAGACGCTCCTCGAAGTCACCGCGGTAGCGGGAACCGGCCACGAGTGAGCCCAGGTCCAGCGAGTAGAGCTGCTTGTCCTTGAGGGTCTCGGGGACCTCGTTGTTGACGATGGCCTGCGCGAGGCCCTCGACGACCGCGGTCTTACCGACGCCGGGCTCACCGATGAGCACCGGGTTGTTCTTGGTGCGCCGGGAGAGCACCTGCATGATGCGCTCCACCTCCTTGGCGCGACCGACGACCGGGTCGAGCTTGCCCTCCATGGCGGCCTGGGTGAGGTTGCGGCCGAACTGGTCCAGGACCGTCGACGAGGACGGGGTCCCGGACTCGCGGCCACCGGTACCCGCGGGTGTCCCGGAGGCCTCGGCCTCCTTACCCTGGTAACCGGAGAGAAGCTGGATGACCTGCTGGCGGACCCGCGTGAGGTCGGCGCCGAGCTTGACCAGCACCTGGGCCGCCACGCCCTCGCCCTCGCGGATCAGGCCGAGCAGGATGTGCTCGGTGCCGATGTAGTTGTGGCCGAGCTGGAGCGCCTCCCGCAGGCTCAGTTCCAGCACCTTCTTGGCGCGCGGCGTGAACGGGATGTGCCCGCTGGGCGCCTGCTGGCCCTGGCCGATGATCTCCTCGACCTGACTCCGCACCGCTTCCAGCGAGATCCCGAGGGACTCGAGGGCCTTGGCGGCCACTCCCTCACCCTCATGGATGAGACCCAGCAGGATGTGCTCGGTGCCGATGTAATTGTGGTTGAGCATCCTGGCCTCTTCCTGGGCCAGGACGACGACGCGACGCGCGCGGTCGGTAAACCGTTCGAACATCGTGCTACCTCACATTCCTCGGTTTTTCACCACTGTAGTGGCCGGTTCTGGCGCTCTGCACCGCAGGAGCAGCACGAGGCCCGTCACCAGTGTTCAACGCGGCAGGTCGGGGATCGATTGCATGATCGTGTACGCCGTCAGCGAACGCCACGCATCGGGCCGGTTCGCCGGCCACTAGGGTCGTCTCCATGAGCTACGCGATCGGCGGCGAGGCCCCGTGAGCGCGTTCGATCTCGACCGCATCGGCCGCGATCTGCCGTTCGCCCGGGCTCTTCCGGCCCTGCGGGACGCCCTCGCCACGGCGGGTACCGCGGTGGTGCAGGCACCGCCCGGCACCGGCAAGACGACCCTCGTCCCGCCCGCGGTCGCCGTCGCCGACGGGGTGTCGGGACGGGTGATCGTCACCCAGCCCCGTCGGGTTGCCGCCCGCTCGGCGGCGCGGCGACTGGCTGCACTCACGGGGACCGGACCCGGGGGCGTGGTGGGCTACACGGTCCGTGGGGACTCGCGCGTCGGCAGGGACACCCTCGTCGAGTTCGTCACTCCGGGGGTACTGGTGCGTCGGTTGATCGCCGATCCCGACCTGCCCGGCGTCGGGGCCGTGGTGCTCGACGAGGTCCACGAACGCGACGTCGAGTCCGACCTGGCCTTCGCACTGCTGTGTGAGGTGCGGCAGCTGCGCGACGACCTGCCGGTGGTGGCGATGTCCGCGACGGTCGAGGCGGGACGCTTCGCCCGGCTGCTCGGCGGCGGGACCGCGGCCGAGGAGCCCGGGGCGGGTTCCGCGGCGCCCGTCGTCGACGTGCCTGCGGAATCGCACCCCCTGGAGATCCGGTACGCCCCACCGCCGACCGCCCGCCTGGACGCCCGCGGGGTCGCCGACGGCTTTCTCGATCACGTGGCGGCGGTGACGGCACACGAGGTGACCGTGAGCGGGGTCGACGCCCTGGTGTTCCTGCCGGGTGTGCGCGAGATCGAGCGCGTGGTGCGGTCGCTCGCCGCGCGGCTGGGGGACGCGGTCGAGGTTCTACCTCTGCACGGCGGGCTGGACGCCGCCGCCCAGGACCGGGCGGTGTCCGGTTCCCGGAGCCGGAGCGGCGAATGCGACACGGCGCTGCCGCGGATCGTGGTGTCGACCGACCTGGCGGAGTCCTCACTGACTGTGGCCGGGGTGCGGCTGGTGGTGGACGCGTGCCTGAGCCGCGAGCCGCGGCGAGACATCGCACGGGACATGACGGGGCTGGTGACGGTGTCGGCGTCGCGCGACTCGTGCGTGCAGCGCGCGGGCCGCGCCGCCCGCCTCGGCCCCGGGCTCGCGGTGCGCTGCCTGACCGAGCAGGAGTACGCGGGACTGGCCGCCCACCGCACGGCGGCGATCGCGACGTCGGACCTGACGACCTTCGCGCTGGACGTGGCCTGCTGGGGCGCGCCCCGGGCGGAGGGCCTGGCGCTGCCCGATCAGCCGCCGGCCGGGGAGATCACCCGCGCCGAGAGCGTGTTGCGCGGGCTCGGGGCGCTCGACGCCGACGGACGCGCCACGGACCGCGGGCGCGACCTCGCGCGGGTGCCCGCCGATCCCCGTCACGCCCGCGCACTGCTGGACGGCGCGGGACTCGTCGGTGCGGAGGTGGCCGCCGAGGTGGTCGCGCTGCTCGCGTCTGGTCGCCGTTCCCCCGGCGGCGACCTGACGGCGAATCTGCGTGCGCTGCGCGCGGGGCGGGCGCCGGACGCGGCGACGTGGGAACGCGAGGCCCGGCGACTGGAGCGGATGGTCAGCGGACGATCCGGCGGCGCGGACCCGGCCGGGATGGAGTCGGACGACGCCGTCGGGACGGTCGTGGCGCTCGCCCACCCGGACCGCATCGCGCGCCGACGCGGCGACCAGTACACCTTCACTTCCGGGACCGGCGCGGTGTTGCCGCCGGGTTCCGGGCTGGCGGGCCACGACTGGCTCGCCGTCGCCGAGGTGGGACGTGCGGCCGGGCGCGCGGCCGGCGAGGCCGGCGCGGTGATCCGCGCCGCCGCCCCGATGGACCGGGAGGGCGCTGAGCGTGCGGCCTCGCACCTCCTCGACGACGACGAGACGGCCGTCTTCGACCGGGGTGCGGTCACGGGTCGACGCATCCGCCGGCTCGGGGCGATCGAACTCTCCTCCACTCCGGTGCGGCCCTCCCCCGCGGCCGCCCGGGAGGCGGTGTCGGCGGCGATCCGGGCCCGCGGGTTCGCCGCACTGGATCCCGACGACGACGCCGTCAGCCTGTGGTGCCGCCTCGCGCTGGTACGCCGCGAGCTCGGCGCGCCGTGGCCGGACGTGTCCGCGGCGGGACTCGCCGACCGGCTGGACGACTGGCTCGCCCCGGAGATCGACGCCCTCGCCCATGGCTCCCGCTTCGCGGGACGGGACCTCGGCCCGGCCCTGCGACGCCTGCTGCCGTGGCCCGAGGCCGGTCGGCTCGACGAGCTCGTGCCCGACCGCCTGGAGGTGCCCTCCTCGTCGTCGTACCGCGTCGACTACCCCGCCGTCGGGACCGACGACCCGCCGGTGCTCGCGGTGAAGCTGCAGGAGTGCTTCGGCTGGACCACCTCGCCCCGTATCTGCGACGGTCGGGTCCCGGTGACGGTCCACCTGCTCTCGCCCGCCGGACGGCCGCTCGCGGTCACGCGCGACCTCGGGTTCTTCTGGCGGGAGGCCTACCCCGCGGTCCGGGCCGAGATGCGCGGCCGTTACCCGCGACACCCGTGGCCGGAGGACCCGATGACGGCCGAGCCGACGCGGCGCACCAACCGGCGCCGCTGACCCCGCGCGAGGTGGCTCTCCAGCGGTTTCACGGTTAATATGTGATGGGCACCACACACGCGATCCACGCCGGAAGGGTGATCACAGTGACCGCGTACACGCCCCCCTCCCCACACCGCTCCCCGCTGCCCACCCGGACCCCGGCCCGGACGAAGGTCGTGCCGCACGTGAGGAACCGCGTCGGAGCCCTCATCGCCGTCGTCGGCCTCGCCCTCGCACTGGTCAGCCTCTACCTGCCGTGGTTGCGCACGGACGGCGGTGACCAGATCACCGCACTGGGCATCACGGAGATCATCGACGTGCGCAGTGTCGCCCCGGTGCTCTTCCTCGGCCTCGTCGTGCTGTTGTTCCTGGTGGGGGTCACCGCCGTGACGCGGCTCGGGGCTTTCGCCGCCGCGGGCGCCGTCGTCTCGTTGGTGGTGCTCGCCGCCCATCTCGCCTTCGTGTGGACACTCATGTCCTCCACCGGAAACGACGAACCGACCCTGTCCGGCCTCCCGACCGGCGCGTCAGTCACGTTCGGGCCGTGGGTCGCCGCGCTCGGGTTCGTCCTGGTGGCCGCCGGCTCGGCGTGGGCCGCACGCGCGGCTGACTACGTCTTCCCCGACGTCGAGGCCCACGGGGCTCACGGGACGCACGCAGACGAATGAGCAGCCGCCGCGCCGATCAGTCGCGCGGGAGCGGCTTGACCATCGGGAAGAGGATCGTCTCGCGGATGCCCAGCCCGGTCAGGGCCATGAGCAGCCGGTCGATCCCCATGCCGAGCCCGGTCGTCGGCGGCATGCCCTGCTCCATCGCGGCGAGGAAGTCCTCGTCGAGCACCATCGCCTCGTCGTCGCCGGCCGCGGCCAGGCGGGCCTGGTCCTCGAAGCGCTGTCGCTGGATCACCGGATCCACCAGCTCGGAGTAGCCGGTGGCCAACTCGAACCCGCGGACGTAGAGGTCCCACTTCTCGGTCACCCCGCGGTCGGTGCGGTGGTCGCGCGTCAGCGGGGAGGTCTCGACGGGGAAGTCACGGACGAACACGGGCCCCTCGAGCTGGTCAGCACACAGGTGCTCCCACAGTTCCTCGACGAGCTTGCCGTGTAGCCACCCCTTGCCACCGGGGACCTCCAGCCCGACCTTCCCGGCCAGTTCCGTGAGCTCGTCGACGGTCGACTCGACGGTGACGAGGTCCTCGTCGTCGTCACCGACCAGGTCCGGGTGCTTCGCCCGCAGCGCCTCGTTGAGGGACGGGTACATGCGCATCTCGCGCCACTGACCGCCCAGGTCGTACTCCGTGCCGTCGGCGAGCGTGACCGTGGTCGAGCCGAACACCGCGGTCGCGACCTCCTGGATGACCTCGCGGATCATCGTGGCCGAGGTGTCGTAGTCGCCGTACGCCTGATACGTCTCCAACATCGCGAACTCCGGGCTGTGGGAGGAGTCCACGCCCTCGTTGCGGAAGTTGCGGTTGATCTCGAAGACGCGCTCGATCCCGCCCACCACGCAACGCTTGAGGTACAGCTCGGGCGCGATGCGCAGGTACAGGTCCAGGTCCAGCGCGTTGGAGTGGGTGACGAACGGCCGGGCCGCGGCGCCGCCGTGCAGCGTCTGCAGCATCGGCGTCTCCACCTCGAGAAAGCCGCGCTTCTCCAGCGCGTCACGCAGCGCGCGCACGACCTTGATCCGCGTCAGCGCGTTGCGGCGCGCCGTGTCGCGCATGATGAGGTCGGTGTAGCGCTGGCGGACGCGCGTGTCCTCGCTCAGTTCCCTGTGCGCGACCGGAAGCGGGCGCAGCGCCTTGGACGCCAGCACCCACTCGTCGGCCATCACCGACAGCTCCCCGCGCTTGGACCGCACCACACGGCCCGTCACCGAGACGTGGTCGCCGAGGTCGACGTCCTGCTTCCACGCGTCGAGCCGCTCCTGACCCACGTTGGCCAGCGACAGCATGGCCTGCAGCTGCGGGGTCAGCGGCCCGGATCCGCTCTCCGGCACCGTGGTGGACAGGTCCGCCGACGGGTCGACCCCGTCCTGGAGCCGGACGAAGCACAGCTTCCCGGTGTTGCGGATGAACAGCACCCGGCCGGCCACCGACACCACGACGTCGGTCTCCTCCCCCGGCTCCAACGCGGCGAAGCGCGGGTCCGAGGCGATCTCGGCGAGCCCGTGGGTGCGGGGGACCTCGACGGGGTACGCCTGCTCTCCGGAGTCGAGGAGGCGCTGCCGCTTGTCGCGGCGGATACGCAGCTGCTCAGGGGTGTCGTCGGCGGGCTCACCGGTGGCGGCCCCGGGCGCGGCGGGAGTCGAGTCGGTCACGACTGACGAGGATAGTCGTCCCTACGCGGCGGGATCGAACCCGTAGCCACCCACCTCGTCCAACACGTGCAGGTGCAGTCGGTCCGAGAGCTCCTCGATCGCGGCCGCCGCCCGCACACTGTTGCCGTGCTCGTCCAGCCGCGGCGAGAAGGCCGCGACCCCGAGCCGACCGGGTACCACGGCGAACAGGCAGCCCGAGACGCCACTCTTGGCCGGCAGCCCCACCTGGTAGACCCAGTCTCCGGCCGCGTCATACATCCCGCAGGTGAACATCACGCTGTTGGCGTAGCGCGTCGCCCGGTGCCCCAGGATCTGCTCGCCGCCGTCCAGTGCCCGTCCCCGGTTCGCGAGGACGGCGGCCATGTGGGCCAGCTCGCGGGTATCGACCCGGATCGCGCACTGACGGCTGTAGCCCGCGACCACCTCGTGAGGGTCCTGCGCCAGACTGCCCGCCTCCGCCAGCAGATGGGCCAGGGCCTGATTGCGGTTCTGACGGCGGGACTCGATCTCGATGATCTTCTCGTCCACCTCGACCTCCCGGCCCACAAGGCGGGAGAACAACCCCCTGATCTGTTCGAACCGGGACTCCTCGTCGTCGCCCTCGTCCCCCACCAATGCGTGCGCCGCCAGTGCGCCGGCGTTGACCAGGGCGTTGGGTGCGCGGCCCGTGTCCGACTCCAACGAGATCTCGTTGAACGCCTCGCCCGACGGTTCCACGCCGATCCGGGCGGCGACCTCGTCGACACCCTTCTGATCCAGTGCGAGCGCGTAGACGAACGGTTTGGAGGCGGACTGCAGGTCGAACAGGAGCTCGTCGTCCCCGGCAGAGATGATCCGGCCGCCCATGTCGCAGACCGCCAGGGCGAGTGCGTCGGGGCTGGGGTGCTCGTAGTCGCCGAGGTGCGGCGCCAGCTCCCCGAAGGTGTCGTCGCGGACCTCGTCCAGGATCTCGGCGAGGAGGTCGGCGGAAATGTCCGTCATGCTGCGACCGTACCGGCGCGCGCCCTCGGGCGCCGCCGGTCAGTGCGCGGAGATGGCGGAGCGCTCGCGCAGCAGGTGTTCGGCGTCCGAGAGCAGGGCGAGTGCCCGGGCGGCGCGCAGCGCGTCGTGGCCGCCGTCCACCGCACGGACCCCGCGAACACCGCGCGAGTGGAGCTCGAGGGCGAACAGTTCCGCGTCCAGGCCGTCGTCGCTGACGAGGACCACCTCGCGACCCTCACCGACGGCCGCGAGGGGCGCCGCCGAGCGGGGGTCGATCAGGTCCACGGCGGGCCGGGCCTCGACGGCGATCGCGCCGGCGAGGACGCCCTGGCGCTCGCGTTGCGCGCGGGAGCGGATGTCCACGACCAGCGCGCCCGCCCGCACGGCGGCGGGGTACTCGACGGCGGTGAGGACCGTGTCGCCGGTGGCGGCGGAACGGGTGGCGGTGGTGTTGGTGAAGGTACGGACGCTTGACGTCATCTGGTGCTCCCGGGAGGGGTGTCGGCGTGGGACTGGCTGAGGGGCTGCCGGCCGGGGACACCAGTGCTGAACCCGCACGGATGGCGCCGGACCGGCCGGGGGCATTCGTCGCGCGTTCATGTCGGCAATATTAGACAGACCGGTCTATCTACCGCAAGGGCGGAGGCACGGACGGGTGGGCCACTGGCGCCGACAGAGGTAGTTGATGCATCATGTACAGAGAACGAAGGAGCAGCGATGACCCCCTCACCCGCCCGCCAGCCCGCCGTCTTCATCGGCCACGGCGTCCCCCTCAACGCCCTCGAGGTCAACGAGTGGACCCGCCACTGGGCCGCGCTCGGCGACTCGCTCCCCGAGCGCCCCCGGGCGGTGCTGGCCGTCTCGGCGCACTGGTACATCAACGCCACGGCCGTCACCGCGATGAGGTCACCGCGCACCATCCACGACTTCTTCGGCTTCCCCCGCGAGCTCAACGAGTTCGAGTACCCCGCCACGGGCGCGCCCGAGCTCGCGACCGAGGTGGCCGAGGTCGCCAAGCCGACCTGGGTGGGCGCCGACCTGGACTCGTGGGGCCTCGACCACGGGACGTGGTCAGTGCTCGCGCACGTCTTCCCCGATGCCGACGTCCCGGTCGCCCAGCTTTCGGTCGACGCCACCAAGCCCCCGAGCTACCACTTCGACCTGGGCACCAAGCTCGCCGCGCTCCGCGACTCCGGCGTGCTGGTCCTGGCCAGCGGCAACGTGGTGCACAACCTCGGCGCTGTCGATCCGTCCCGCGGCAACGCCGGCACCGACTGGGCGCACCGCTTCGACGACCACGCCCGGGAGCTGCTCACCTCGCGGCCCGAGGACGCCCTGGCGTTACTGGAGCATCCGGACGCGCAGGCGTCCGTGCCGACCGCCGACCATTTCCTGCCCCTGCTGTACACGGCCGGGATGGCCGCCGCGACCGGCGAGACGCTCGACGCCTTCAGCAAGGGCTACGCGTGGGGCTCGGTGTCCATGACCAGCTACCGCTCCGCGGCCTGACGGGGCCGCGGCAGGGTTCGCGCGACCGGGCGGTCAGCAGTTGCGGTCGAACACCAGCCGCAGCCCCTCGAGCGCCAACTCGGGCTCGACGTCGGTGATGGTCCGCGACTCCTCCGCGACGACGTCCGCGCGCAGCCCGGTGAGCACGACCGACGCGTCGGCCAGCTCGTCGACGTCGGTACGAAGACGTTCGACGAGGGCGTCGATCTGGCCGGCGAACCCGATCACGATGCCCGCCTGCAGTGCGGCGACGGTGTTCTTGCCCAGCGCGCCCCGCGGCCGCACGACCTCGATCTTGCGCAGAAGGGCCGTGCGGTCGGCGAGGGCGTCGACGGAGATGTCGATGCCCGGCGCGATCGCCCCGCCGAGGAGCTCGCCGCGCGCGGAGACCGCGTCGACGGTGGTCGCCGTGTCGACGTCGACGACGACGACGGGCCCGTCGAACAGGTGGTGGGCGGCCAGCGCGTTGACCACGCGGTCCGAGCCCACCTCCCGCGGGTTGTCGACCTTGAGCGGCACCCCGGTCTTCACCCCGGGCGCGACGACGACAGCCGGCAGCTGCGGCCAGTAGTCGGCGGCCATCCTCCGGAGTTCGCCCGTGACCGACGGGACCACCGACATCGCGGCGATGCCGGTGAGCTGCCGGGCGCAGTCCCCCAGCAGTCCGCGGATCGTCAGGGCGAGCTCGTCGGACGTCACCGCCGGGGAGGTGCGCATGCTCCAGGTGCGCTCGAGCCGGCCGCCGCCTGGTTGGAAGACGCCGAGTCGGATGTGGGTGTTACCGACGTCGACGGTGAGCAGCATGTCCTGTCCGTGCCGGGTCAGACAGCGGCCGGCTCGGGCACGCGCGGGTTCTTCAGGCCCGACCCCTCGGGGACGTCCGCCGGGTCGGTGCCCTCGGTGAGCATGCGGTTCTCGCCGTCGACGAACACGACGCGGGGCTTGTAGGCGCGGGCCTCGGCGTCGTCCATCTGGGCGTAGGCGATGATGATGACCAGGTCGCCGGGGTGGACGAGGTGCGCGGCGGCGCCGTTGATGCTGATGACCCCCGAGCCGCGCTCGCCGGTGATGGCATAGGTGGTCAGACGACTGCCGTTGTCGATGTCGACGATGTCGATCTGCTGACCCTCGAGCAGGTCGGCGGCATCCATGAGGTCGGCGTCGATCGTGCAGGAGCCGACGTAGTGCAGATCCGCCTGGGTCACCGTGGCCCGGTGGATCTTGGAGTGGAGCATGGTGCGCTGCATCTACAGGCCTTTCTTCAGGTCTTCGGCCATCTCGGCCTGCTGGGCGGCGACGGTGGCCTCGGCGGCGGCGAGGAAGCCGGTGCCGATGGCCACGCCGACGTTGTCGATGAGTCTGGTGGTCCCGATACGGGCGGCGACGAGGAGTCGGCCGGGGCCCTCCTCCGGCGGTTCGCCGAGGTCGGCTCCCCGCAGCTCGAGGTAGTCCACGGAGATCTGGGGGCGCTCGCCCAGGACCGCGCGGGCGGCGTCGACGACGGCCTTCCGTCCGCCCTTCGCCGCGAACGTCCCGGCGACCAGGGCGGCGTTGAGGACGGTGGCGAGTTCCCGCTCGTCGGCGGAGAGGTAGCGGTTGCGGGAGCTCATGGCCAAACCGTCGGACTCGCGGACGGTGGGCACCCCGACGATGCGGACGTCCATGTCGAGATCCGCGACCATCTGGCGGATGAGCACGAGCTGCTGGTAGTCCTTCTCGCCGAAGAACGCCTGGTGCGGGCGGACGATGTTGAACAGCTTGTTCACCACGGTGAGCATTCCGGCGAAGTGGCCGGGGCGGGCCGCGCCGTCGAGGATCTCGCCCGTCGGCCCCGGCTGGAGCGTCGTCCGCGGACCGTCGGGGTACATCGCGGCGGCACTGGGCGCGAAGACCAGCTCGACGCCGGCGTCGGCGAGGCGGGCGACGTCCTCGTCCAGCGTCCGCGGGTAGGCGTCGAGGTCCTCGCCGGGGCCGAACTGCAGTGGATTGACGAAGATCGACACGACCACGACCGAGCCGGGGGTCCGGCGGGCGGCCTCGACCAACGCGAGGTGCCCCTCGTGGAGCGCACCCATGGTGGGCACGAACGTGACCTGCCTGCCGACCTTGCGCAGGGACTCGGTGACGGTGCTCAGGGTGGCCGGGTCGTGGTGGACGGTCAACTCACCGCGGTTGTAACCGGTGGCGGGACGGCCGGGTACCGCGGTGCGCACCGGGTACGTCGTGGAGGTCATCGAAGCTGCTCCGTGAGGTCGGGGGCCAACAGGTCGGTCACGTCGGGGCCGGCGCCCACGCGGTCGGCCGTGCGCAGGGCGAGCGCCCGGTACCCGGTGGCGATGCCGCCGTCGACGTCCTCGAGGGAGTCGAGGTGACGGGAGACGGTGACGGCGTCGCCACGCATCACGGGCCCCGTCAACGCGGCGTCGCCGGAGGCCAGGACGTTGTCGAGGGCCGCCCGCAGCAGCGGCTCCAGCGTCCGGCGGGCGAGCGCCTCCGCGTCCGCGCCGAGCATGCCGTCGGGATCGCCCTCGACGGCCCCGCCGGGCAGGACGGAGAACGAGGCCGCGAGCGCCTCGGCCGCGTCGTTGACGAGGGTGACCAGGTGATTCGCGCCGTGGGCGAGGGCCGCGTGGTAGAGAGCGCGGTGGGATTCGGCGACGGTGACGGGCAGACCGCCGGTCTCCATGACGAGCATCTGACCCACCACGAGGCCGACCTCGTCCGGCGCGGTCAGGGCCCACGAGCAGCCCTCCATGCGGTCGACGTCAGCCGAGCCGCCGGTGAAGGTCATGGCCGGGTGGGCCGCCACGACCACGGCGCCGGCGTCGGCGGCCGGGCGCAGGACCTCCGCGCCGACCGCGCCCGCGACGTGGACGACGATGTGGCCGGGTCTGAACGCGCCCGCCTCGGCGAGCTCGGCCACGACGCCGGGGAGTGCGGCGTCCGGCACGGCGAGAATGAGGAGTTCGCCGGCCGCCGCAACCGCGGCGGGATCGGCGATGCGGGCTTCGGGGAGTCGGCGCGCGGCGAGGTCGCGCGACCGCTCGGAGCGCGCGACCAGCGCGGACACGACGTGGCCGCGGCGTTCGAGGGCGGCTCCGACCGCGGTACCCACCCGGCCGGCGGACACGAGGCCTATCGACAGGCGGGCAGGGGGTGTTCCGGTGACGCCGTGGTCGGACATCTCAGGGGTGCTCCAGTGCTCGATCCGTTCCAGGCCCGCTCATTGTCGGCGGGTCCCGGACATCTCGCAGGCGAGAGTAGTCCTGTGGGCGGGCCGAATCAGTATGGAGTGGCGCACTTCACAGAACCGGAGGAGCGGCTCGCGCGTCAGTCCTCCGCGCGGCGTCGGCGACGGCTCGGCTTGGGCGCCTCGCCCTCCCCCAGGCGTGCCATGAGCTCGGCCACCGACAGCCCGCGACCCTCGCCGTGGCGGCTCGCCGGCGCCGACTCGGAGGCGGGCTGGGACGCGGGCTCGGGAGCCGACGCCGGCGCGGGCTCCGACGAACGCCGCGGCTCGGACGTCGATTCGGCCTTCGGAGCGGGCTCGCGCTTCGGCTCGGTCTGCGGAGCAGGCTTCGACCCGGTCTGCGGAGCAGGCTTCGACCCGGTCTGCGGAGCAGGCTTCGACCCGGTCTTCGGCGCGGCCGCCGGGCCGCTCGAGCTCGGGTCACGGGACGGCTGCCCGGCCACCGGGCGCACGGCGGGGCGACGCGGCTCACCGGTCGGCGCGTCCGCGGCGGCCCCACGTCCGGCGACCGGGGCGAGCCGCTCGGTGCGCTCGGTGCTCGGCGTGGCATCCGGCCCGACCCCGGCCACCGACGGCTCGGTCGGGGACGGCTCGGTCGGCGACGAAGGACTCCCCGGCTGCGTCGACCGCGTGAACGGCGCGGACTGGCCGGGCCGGTCGGAGGTCGTCTTCTCCCCGGACGATTCCGTGTCAGCGGAGGTCCTCGCGCCGACCCGCGGCGGCGTCATCCCGGGGGTACGACGGCGGGGCGCGACCCGCTCCGACGGGACGGACGGCAGGGACGAGCCCGCGCCGAGCTGCCCGGCGGCGCCCGGGCCGCCCACGGCGAAGCGGTCCTCGGGGAGGCTGACCCCCAGCGCCGACAACTGCTCACGCAGCGCGGCGATCTCCTGACGCAGCGCGAGCACCGAGTCCTCGGTCTCGGCGCGGACGCTGGCGCGCAGCTCCTTCTCCACCACCAGTTCGTGCTCCCGGCGGGCCGAGATCTCACGCTCGAGCTGCAGCTCGTAAACGGTGTGCAGGTCCCGGACCCGGGCGGCCTCCGCCGCGGCCTGCCTGCGGTAGCGCGCCACGAGGAACGCCCCGATGAACGCCGCCCACAGGGCGGACAGCGTCCCGATCCGCATCCACACCGGGTTGTCCGAGAAGACCATGACGACGGTGGCGATGAGCGCCAGGACCAGCAGCACCCCCAGAGCGATGCTCGCCAGTCCGCGATCGTCGCCGCGCGCGGGGCGAGCTGACCGGGGCTTGTCCATCGCGCCGTCGGAACTCATGACCCGCATGATACTCAGAGAATCACGGGTCACACAGGTAACCAGCGCGTGTCCGCTCCAACGGGGCCGACGAAAGTCGGGTCGCCAGGCGGGATCTCACCCGCCGTTCCCGCACGGCCGGCTCAGGCGGGTTCGCCCAGCCCGCCGTTCTCGTCGTCGTCGGGCGGGGTCTCACACGCCGACTCCAGGAACAGCCCGGCCCCCACCAGGACCGCCCCGGACACCAGGACGGCGAGGGACGAGGGGAGCTCCGCCGCCGCGGCCGCCAGCTCGCCCAGGCGTGGGAGGAAGAACAGGGCCAGCCCCGCCCCGAACCCACCGGTGGCCGCCCCGAGCACCGCCGAGGCCTGCCCCAGCGCCGCGCACCGGGCGATGGTGAGCGGGTGCATCTGACTACGGTCCTGCCCGACGCCGCCGTCCGAGATCGCCGCACGGATGCGGATGGCCAACAGGACGTCGACCGCCGCGACCACCAGCAGCGTCACCCAGCCGAAGCCGATCGGCGGCATGGATCCCAGGAACGCGTCGACGAGGACGTAGGCGGCCACCGCCGCGACGAGCGCCACCAACGCGAGGGTCGACTTGGCCACCCGCGTCATGACGGCGACACCCGGCTCTGAGGAGCGAGGGCCCCGGGAAGCCGACGCACCGCGGAGACGTCCGCCGGGTCGAGCGCCGCGAGGTGGTCGGTGACGGGCACGCCGGCCAGGCGGGCGTCGGGATCGATCTCCAGCCACGGCACGAGCACGAAGGCGCGCTCGGCCGCACGCGAATGGGGAAGGGTAAGGGTCGGATCGTCGGAGACCACGGTCTCGCCGTCGACGTCGGCGGTCACCACGTCCACGTCCAGGGTCCGCGGTCCCCACCGCACCTCGCGGGTGCGGCCGGCCGCGCGCTCGCGGGCGAAGCCCCACTCGAGGACGTCGGCCGGAGTGCCGGGGTGCTCCACGAGGAGAGCGGCGTTGAGGAAGTCGTCCTGCTCGACGCCGCCCCACGGCGGGGTGGCGTAGACCGAGGACGCCGCGCGGAGGATCCCGTCGGCGGCCGCGGCGTCCACGACGCCCCGCAGGAGCTCGAGGGCGTCGCCCCGGTTCCCGCCGATCGACAGCACCGCCCGGCAGCTCACCGCTCGCCCCGCTCGTGGTGGCTCCTGCCGCCGCGGGAGCGCCGTGCCACGACGGCGACGTCGGCGAACTCGGCCGGGATGGGGGCCTGCGGCTTGTGCAGCGTCACCTCCACCGCGTGGGCGTCGGGTGCCATCTCCATGACGCCGTCGGCGATCCGCGAGGCCACCGTCTCGATGAGGTCGTAGGACGGCCCGGCGACGACATCGCGCGCGAACAGCGCGAGTGCGCCGTAGTCGACCGTGTCGGCCAGGTCGTCGGAGGCGGTCGCGGCGGTGAAGTCGGTCCACAGGACCAGATCCACGAGGAAATCCTGGCCGTCCCGCTTCTCGTGGTCGAAGACCCCGTGGTTGCCGCGCACCTTCAGTCCGCGGAGTTCGATGCGGTCGGCCATCAGCGCGCTCCCGTTCGTCCGGCCGCCCACGCGGCGGCGACCCGCACCGCGTCCGCGCTGGGGGCGACGTCGTGGACGCGCACGGCCCACGCACCGGCGGCGGCCGAGAGCGTGCTGATCGCCGCCGTCGCCGGGTCCCGGCCGGTCACCGCGCGGGGCCGCCCGTCGGGCTCCGGCAGGAGGGAGCCGAGGAAGCGTTTGCGGGAGGCGGCCACGAGGACCGGGAACCCGAGATCGACGAGCCGGTCGAGCCCGTGGAGCAGAGCCCAGTTGTCCTCCCCGTTCTTGGCGAAGCCCAGCCCGGGGTCGAGGACGACGTCCGCGGCGTCGATCCCCGCCGCGAGGGCGGCGTCGGCCCGGCGGGCCAGGTGGTCGCGCACCGCGCCGGCGACGTCATCGCCGTAGTCGGCACGTCCACCGGCGCCGGCCCGGTACTCGTCCGGGGACACCCAGTGCATGAGGATGATCGATCTCCGGTTCTCGGCGACGACCCGGAGCATGTCGGGATCGGCGAGCCCGCCGGAGACGTCGTTGATGATCGCCGCGCCCTCCTCCATCGCGCGGGCGGCGACCCGGGAACGCATGGTGTCCACCGAGACCGGCGCGAAGCCGGCGACCTCGCGGACGAGCGGCACGACGCGCTGTTCCTCGTCGGACTCCTCGACCCGCAGCGCACCGGGCCGGGTGGACTCGCCGCCGATGTCGATGAGGTCCGCGCCCTCGGAGACCATCCGCCGGGCGTGCGAGACCGCGTCGTCGAACGCGAGATGCCGCCCACCGTCGGAGAAGGAGTCCGCCGTGACGTTGAGGACCCCCATCACCGCGCAGTGCGCCGGGCGGGGCAGCCGACCTGGCGTGCTCACGTCCCGCGCAGGAGGCCGAGCGCCTCCGCCCTCGTGGAGGCGTTGGACCGCATGATCCCGCGGACGGCCGACGTCGTGGTGACCGCGCCCGCCTTGCGGATCCCGCGCATGGACATGCACAGGTGCTCACACTCGATCACCACGAGCACGCCGGAGGGGTCGAGCTTGTCGACCAACGCGTCGGCGACCTGACTGGTGAGGCGCTCCTGCACCTGGGGGCGCTTGGCGTAGAGGTCTACGAGGCGGGCGAGCTTGCTCAGGCCCGTCACCGCGCCCGACTGCCCGGGGATGTAGCCGATGTGGGCGACCCCGTGGAACGGGACGAGATGGTGTTCGCACGTCGAATAGATGGGGATGTCACGTACCAGCACGAGCTCGCGGTGGTCCTCGTCGAAGGTGCGGGACAGCACCTCGGAGGGGTCCGTGTACACGCCGGCGAACACCTCGCGGTAGGCCCTCGCCACCCGGGCGGGCGTGTCCTGCAGGCCCTCGCGGTCCGGGTCCTCGCCGACTGCGATCAGCAGCTCACGGACAGCGGCCTCCGCGCGGGGTGCGTCGAAGACCTCCCCCGTGTGCATCGAGCGCGCGTCGGCGGGGGGGATGTGGTCAGGGGTCGTCATCAATCCTCTTCTCGCACGAAGCGGCCGCGGCGGTCAGTCCTCACGTTCCCACGGCGGTTGCCAGTCGGGGTCCTTGTCCTCGCGGCGGTGTGAACCACCGCCCGGGACGTCGGAGCCGGTGCCGCGGGGGGCGCCGTCCGTCCCGCCGTCTCCCACCCGCGACCAGGCGCGGTTCGACGGCTCGGCGGGGTGTTCGCGACGGTCGTCACTCTCGGGGCCTCCCCATCCGTCGGTGGGTCGACCGTTCACGGGCGCGGCGGGCAGACGCGTGGTCTCCGCCCCGCTCGCTCCGTGGTCACCGTGGCGGGCGGGCTGGCGCGGGGGCCAACCCGGCGCCGACCAGCCCGGGGGCGGCGGCGTCCCATAGGCGGGGATGCCGGACGAGCCCTGACCGCGGTCGGCGGAACCTGCCGGGCCGCGGGGCACACCGGCGGAGGCGCCGACACCGTTGCGCTCGTCGCCCGGCCGGTCGTGGGTCCGCGGGTCGCCGTCCGACGCGCGGTCACCCGCATCGCGACCGGTCGGCAGGACCGGCATCGCGAACGGGTCGGTCACCGGCGGGGGCCACGGCTCGCCGCGCTCCTTGGCCAGCTCTCCCGGGGTCTTGATGGGCGGCCGCGTCGACGGGATGCGGCCACCGAAGTCGTCGAACTCGGTGATCCGCGGGCGCTTGACCACGTCGGCGAAGAGCCTCTCGAGATCGTCCTGGCGCAGGGTCTCCTTCTCGAGCAACTCGCCCGCGACCGCGTCGAGGATGTCGCGGTTGGTCTCGAGCACCTGCCACGCCTCGGTGTGGGCGGCGTCGATGATCCGGCGGACCTCGTCGTCGATGATCTTGGCGACCTCGGGCGAGTACTCCCCCGCCGCGGAGCCGCCGCGGCCGAGGAACGGGTCCCCGCCCTCGCCGCCGTACTTCACGGCGCCGAGCTTGGCGCTCATGCCGTACTCGGCGACCATCGTGCGGGCGATGCGGGTGGCCTGCTCGATGTCCGAACTGGCTCCCGACGTGGGCTCGCCGAAGATGTACTCCTCGGCGGCGCGACCGCCCATCGCCATGACGATCCTCGCGATCATGTCTGCGCGCGTCATCAACGACTTGTCGTCCTCGGGGACCACGAGGGCGTGACCGCCGGTGCGGCCGCGGGCGAGGATGGTGACCTTGTGGACGGGCTCGAGGTCCTCCATCGCCCACGCGGCCAGGGCGTGTCCCGACTCGTGGTAGGCGGTGACCTTCTTCTCGTGCTCGCTGATCACCCGGTGCTTGCGGCGCGGGCCGCCCACCACGCGGTCCGTGGCCTCCTCGAGGATCTCGATGTCGATCTCGTCGCGGCCCAGACGCGCCGCCAGCAGCGCGCCCTCGTTGAGCACGTTGGCCAGGTCCGCACCCGACATACCGATCGTGCGCCGGGCCAGCGACGTCATGTCGACGTCCGCCGCCAGCGGCTTGCCGACCGAGTGGACGGCGAGGATCGCCTCACGGCCCTTGAGATCCGGATTGGTCACCGGGACCTGACGGTCGAACCGGCCCGGGCGCAGAAGCGCCGGGTCCAGGACGTCGGGCCGGTTCGTGGCGGCGATGAGGATGACGGTCGAGCGGTCGTCGAACCCGTCCATCTCCACGAGGAGCTGGTTGAGGGTCTGTTCGCGCTCGTCGTGACCGCCGCCGGTGCCCGACCCGCGGTGCCGGCCCACGGCGTCGATCTCGTCGACGAACACGATGCAGGGCGCGTTCTGCTTGGCCTTCTCGAACAGGTCACGCACACGCGAGGCGCCGACACCGACGAACATCTCGACGAAATCCGAACCGGAGATGGAGTAGAACGGCACCCCGGCTTCGCCCGCGACGGCGCGCGCGAGCAGGGTCTTTCCGGTGCCGGGCGGGCCGTACAGCAGGACACCGCGAGGGATCTTGGCGCCGAGACGCTCGTATCGCGCGGGGTTCTGCAGGAAGTCCTTGATCTCGTTGAGCTCCTCGACCGCCTCGTCCTCGCCCGCGACGTCCGCGAACGTGGTCTGGGGCATGTCCTTGGTGAACTCGACGGCGCGCGACTTGCCCACCCCGAACAGTCCGCCCTTGCCGCCCTGCATCCGCGACATGAAGAAGAACAGCAGCCCGAACAGGATGAGCATGGGCAGCAGGAACGACAGCATCTGCGACAGGAAGCCCTGCTGGGTGACCGAGGTGTCGTACTTCTCCGGCTCCGCGGCGGCCACCCGGTCGAAGATCTGATCCGCGGCCCGCTCCGGGTACTTGGCGAGGAGCTGGTCGGTCTCCTCCGCACCCTCCTCGGGCGTGATCGGGTTCTCGAGCGTGAGCCGCAGCTGCTGCTCCCGGTCCTCGATCAGCACTTCCCTGACGTTGCCCGCGTCGACCTGCGCCAACGCCACCGAGGTGTCGACCTCGGCGAAACCGCGGTCGTCGTTCGCGAAGAACGAGAACCCGACGATGGCCAGGATGATCACGCCCGCGATCGCGACGTTGCGGAAGACGGTGTTGCTCTTGCGTTCCATTCGGTCCTCGTGTGGAAGGACGGCCCAGCCGGTCGGAGGGCCCGGTCGTGCGCCCGACGTCGTCGGTATCGCCCCAGGCTACCCGCCGGCACCGACACTCCACCCCGATGATCGCCACGGGCACACACCCCCGCCGTCGTACGATCGGGGCCGTGACCACCGATCCCTTGTCCGCGATCGCGACCGCGGAGGCCGTGCGCACCGGCGTCACCGGCGCGCTGGAGACGCTCGACGCCGCCTTCGACCGGGTGGACGATCTGAACCCGTCACTGCGCGCCTTCACCACCCTGCTGCGGGCGGACGGCCGGGCAGCCGGGGCCGCCGTCGACGCCGGGACACCGGAGGCCCGCGCGCGACTCCCGCTGGCGGGGGTCCCGCTGGCGATCAAGAGCACGGTCACCCTCGACAACCCCGTGGTGGCCCCCCTGTTGGCGGCCGGCGCCGTCCCGGTGGGCGTCACCGCCGCCCCGCAGTTGTGCACGTGGGGGATGACCGATTCCGACCCCCACGGCATCACCCGCAACCCCCGGGACACGTCGCTGTCCGCCGGGGGGTCCTCGGGCGGCTCGGCCGCGGCCGTCGCCTCCGGCATGGTGCCGCTCGCGGTGGGTGACGACGGGATGGGTTCGCTGCGCATCCCCGCCGCGGCCTGCGGAATCGTCACCATCAAGCCCGGGGCCGGGGTCGTACCGACGCGCCTGTCCGGGGACAACTGGGGCGGCCTGGCCGAATCCGGCCCGCTGGGCCGGACGGTCGGCGACGTCGCGCTCGCCCTGTCGGTCATGGCGGGCCGCCCGGAGCTCGCCCGCACCGGCCCCGTACCCGGCGGGACCCGCGTCGGCCTGTCCGTCGCGAGCCCGATACGGCTGGGCCGCGATCTCGTGCGCGTTCACGCACCCTGGGTTCGCGCGGCGCGGGAAGCCGCCTCACAGCTCCTCGCCGAGAACCTCGTCGTCGTCGACACCCCCCTGCCGTCCCCACGCGACCCGGTCCTCTACCTGGCGCGGTGGACCTCCGCCGTGGCGCGCGCCGCCGAGGAGGAGAACCTCCCCCTCTCGGCGATGGAGCGTCGCACCCGACACCACGCGCTGCTCGGCCGCACCGTGTTCCGGCGGGGTGGCGCCGGCGACGATGACACCCGCTGGAACCGAGGCGTCCGGGCGCTCCGCGCGGACGTGGAGCGCGCCATGGACCGCGCCGGGGTCGAGGTGTGGCTGACCCCGGCGCTGGCCGACGTCCCGCCCGAGGCGACCGACTGGCACCGGCGATCCTGGGGGCGCTCCCTGTGGGCGTCCCTGCGGTTCTCGCCCTTCACACCGCTGGCGAACGTCCTGGGCTGGCCCGCGCTCTCCGTGCCGTGCGGCAGCGCGACCACCCCGGCGGGACGGATCCTGCCCACCTCGGTCCAGCTGCTGGGGCGCCCCGGCTCCGAGGCGACGTTGCTCGCCCTCGCCGCCGTCATCGAGCGGGCGGCCGTCGGCGAAGAGACCCCGGGCGAGGCCGGCTCCTCCTAACGCTCGGTCTCCCGACCTCAGTCCTCCGGCAGGCCGGCGAAGCGCTTCTAGACGTCGCGCTACCACCCCAGCGGTCGAGCGGTCGCGGCACCGCCGCCTTGAGCCGGTCCAGGCACAATCGCGTGACGACGGTCGTGAGCCAGGCGGGCAGCGAGTCGATGGCCGCCTGGTCCGCGCGCGCGAGGCGCAGCCAGGCCTGCTGGACGATGCCCTCGGCCTCCGCATGATCCCCCAGCAGGCGCCCGGCGATCCGGACGAGACGGGGCCGCTCGCGCTCGAAGCTCGTCACCACGTCCACGCCCGTCACCCTCTCAGCTCACGCACGCTCCCACCATAAGGAAAACCGTCAAAGCACCGGCCCGGCCGGCACCATCCGGCGATGATGAGACCGGCTACGGAGGCGACTCTGTTCGCTCGTTGCCACCAGCCGGGTCACGCTGGCGCCGCCCACCACAGACCGGCCGCCCCCTGACGGGGAGCCCTCGACAACAAAGGACGAACAATGGGAAGTCTCGCAACGCTCGCCGCCGGATCCGCCGAGTTCGCACTCGACTCGGGCTCCACTCTCGCCGACATGGGGACGAGCCTGCCGTCGCTGGCGCTATCCTTCCTCGCCGCGCTGCTCGACGGCATCGCCGTCGATCTGGTGGCCAGCGTCGCCGACTGACGCACTATATCGGGGCTTGACTGGACCAGATAAGAAGCGCATCATCTTCGGCGGGGGCGCATGTGAGATATCTCACAATTGGTTTCGTCAGGCCGGACGCGGCGTCCGGCCGCCAGCCCCCACCCGCACAGAAAGGGGCACCACCATGGGCAGCCTCGGAGTATTCGCAGAAGGTTCAGCAGCTTTCGGGCTCAACTCGGGATCGACCGTGGCAGATGCCGCGACCAACCTCCCGTCCTTTTTCCTCGGGCTCCTCGACTACCTCGGCATCATGACCTCCGCCGATCTCACGGCGAGTGTCGCCTGACCGAGCCGGCCCGGGGGGAAGCAGGAACCAGAGCGAGATCCGACATCGGAGAAGCCGCCGACCGCGAGGTCGGCGGCTTCTCTCGCCTGACTGCGAAGTGGGCGGACCGAGACGCGGGGTCGCCTCACGGCGAGGGGCGCAACGCGGCTCCAGCCGAACGGAACTCCGCGAGGGCTGTGTGATTGAGCCCGGGGGACACTGCTGCATCCCGATCCGCCCAGTAGAACCACGACGGTGCCAGATCTGTTCCCGCACACCGTCCGAGAGCTCCGCCACAGTCCCCGGCGACACCGTCCACCGGCGCCGCCGGGCCCGCGTCAGACGTACTGCTGCACGATGCGGCGCTTGACCAGCTTCCCGGTGGGCGTGCGGGGCAACTCGTCGACGAGGTCGAGACCGCGGGGGATCTTGAAATCGGAGATGTTCCCCCTCAGGGAGTCGAGGATCTCCTCCGCGAGCCCCGGGGCGTCCGCGCGGTCCGCGGCGGGCACGACCACGGCGTGGACCCGCTCCCCCATCTCCTCGTCCGGCAGTCCGATCACGGCGACGTCCTCGACGGCCGGATGCAGGACCAGGGCGTTCTCGATCTCCTGCGGGTAGATGTTCACCCCGCCGGCGATGATGGTGAACGCCTTGCGGTCCGTGAGGTAGAGGAACCGGTCCTCGTCGAGGTAGCCGACATCTCCGAAGGTCGCCCAGGTGGGATGGTCGGGGTGGCGCACGGACGCCGTCTTCTCCAGATCACCGTGATAGGCGAAGCCGCCCTCGTCGTTCTGCCAGTAGATGGTCCCGATCTCGCCGGCCGGCAACTCCTTGCCCTCGTCGTCGCAGATGTGGGCGGTGCCCTTCAGCCCGTCCCGCCCCACCGATCCGGGGCGCTCGAGCGCCTCCTGCGAGTTGATGAACGTGATGCCCATGCCTTCGGTCGCCGAGTAGTACTCGTGGATCACCGGCCCCCACCACTCGATCATCCGGCGCTTGACCTCGGGCGGGCGCGGCGCGGCGGCGTGGATGGCGTGGGTCAGGCTCGACAGGTCGTACTTTGCGCGGGTCTCCTCCGGCAGCTTGAGCATGCGCACGAACATCGTCGGCACCCACTGCGAGTGCGTCACCTCGTAGGCCTCGATGAGCCGCAGCGCCTCCTCCGCGTCGAAGCGGTCCATGAGCACCACGGTCCCGCCGACGGAGTTGACCACGCCGCAGAAGCGCAGCGGGGCAGCGTGGTACAGCGGGGCCGGGCACAGGTAGACGCTGTCGGCGTCGAAGCCGTAGAGGAAGCTGAACACCGGCGTGTAGTGGTCGGCCACCTCGTCGATCTGCCCCTGCGGCGGGTCCACGCGGACACCCTTGGGCCGGCCGGTGGTGCCCGACGAGTAGAGGAAGTCGTGGCCGCGCGGCTGATCCGCCGGGGGCTCGGTCGACTCGCCCTCGAGCAGCGACCGGTAGTCGTCGAACCCGTCGAGCGCGCCGCCGAACACCACCCGGTGCTCGACGACCGGGTGGGCCTCCGGGGTCAGGTCGACGTGATCGGCGACCGGCGCGGAGACGAACAGGGCGCGGGCACCGCAGTCGCCGATGATGTACGAGGACTCGTCCGGGGTCAGGTGATGGTTGATCGCGGCGATGTACAGGCCGGTCCGCAGGGCCGCCCAATACATCTCGACCATCTCGAGCGTGTTGTCCGAGACCACGGCGATCGTCTCGCCGGGGCGAAGCCCCCAGTCGTCGACGAGGAGGTGCGCGAGCTGGGCCGAGCGGGCCTCCAGCTCGGCGTATGTGATCTGATCACCCGTCGCGGAACGGATCACGGCGGGCCTGTCCGGGGTGGTGGCGGCGAAGGTACCTGGATACATGTCCAGAGCGTAACCCCGGCGTGTGACCTGCGTCACGGATCGGTCATCGCTCTCCGCCGGCCACGGCGGCCGCACCTCCGCCGCAGGTCAGGAGTACATGCGCGGGTGCAGGCGGCCGATGTACGGCAGGTCGCGGTACCGCTCGGCGAAGTCCAGGCCGTAGCCCACCACGAACTCGTTGGGGATGTCGAAGCCGATCTCGAGGATGTCGAGATCGGCCTTCACCGCGTCGGGCTTGCGCAGCAGGGTGACGATCTCCAGCGAGCGCGGGTTGCGGGTCTTGAGGTTGCGCATCAGCCACGACAGGGTGAGGCCGGAATCGATGATGTCCTCGACGATGATCACATCGCGGTCGGCGATGTCGCGGTCCAGGTCCTTGAGGATCCGCACGACGCCCGAGGAGCTGGTGGACGAGCCGTACGAGCTGACGGCCATGAACTCCATCTCGGACGGGATGGGCAGCGCGCGGGCGAAGTCGGAGACGAAGATCGCGGCGCCCTTGAGGACGGCGATCAGCACGACCTCCTTCTCGACGTCCGCGTAGCGCTCGCCGACGGTGGCGGCCATCTCGGCGATCCGCTCCCGGATCGCGTCTTCATCGAGGAGTACGGACTCGATCTCGTCCGCGTACTTGTCCGTGGTCATCTACGTCCCCGCTCCACTCGCCCGCTCGTTCTCCACCACCAGCCTTCCATGTCGGCGCCGGGCGACCAACCTGGCCGCCGGGCCCACCCCGCGCGCCCCGGCGGGTCCGCTGCCGCCGACCGCGACGCCGCCCTGTCCGCGCCAGTCCGTGACGAGCGCGGCCACCGCTGTCAGGTGTGCGTACGTCGGGGAGGTGACCCCCCGGGACAGCAGCCAGCGGCGCAGGACCCGGGTGAGCACTGCGGTCGGCACCCGCTCCAGCCGGCTCACGTCCAGTGCGCCGTCGTCGCCGACGGGAACGGCCTCGGCGAGGCGGTCGAGCTCGTCGTCGTCGACCCTCGCCAGTTCCGCGGTGCGCGCCAGTCCCTCGGCGACCCCACCGCCCAGGACGTCCTCGAGCAGCGGCAGTACCTCGTGGCGCACCCGCACGCGCGTGTAGGCGGGGTCGATGTTGTGCGGGTCGTCCCACCAGGTCAGGCCCAGGTCGCGGCAGGCGGCGCGGGTGTCGGCGGCGCGCACGCCGAGGAGGGGGCGGCCCCACGGCGCGTCCCACGCGGCCATCCCGCGCAACGACCGCGCGCCGGAGCCCCGACCCAGGCCGAGCAGGACGGTCTCGGCCTGGTCGTCGAGGGTGTGGGCGAGCAGGACGGGTCGGTCGCGGCGCGCGGCCTCCAGCGCGGTGTACCGCGCGCTGCGGGCGGCGGCCTCGGGGCCGGAACCCCTCTGGTCGACGACGACGACGAGGACCTCCGCGTCAACCCCGAGCCCGCGGGCCGCGGCCGCCGCGCGACGGGCGACCTCGTCGGACCCGGGCTGCAGGCCGTGGTCCACCACGAGGGCCGTCACGTCGGCGAACTCGGCGGCGGCCGCGGCGGTCAGGGCCAGCGAGTCGGCGCCCCCGGACAGGGCCACGCACACCTCGTCACCGACCTCGGGGTGGGCGCGTCGGAACGCCCGCACGGCGGCGCGCACCGTCCACGCGGCGCCGGTCCAGGCCCCGCTAGCGGCAGCCACAGGTCCGCAGCTCGGCGGCGATGCGGTCAAGGACCGGGCGCGCGACCGAGGGGTCGGTACCGGAGGACAGCAGGGCGAAGCTCATGGACCGCCCGTCCGCGCTGGTCACCGTGCCCGCCAGCGCGCTGGTGCCGCTGAGGGTCCCGGTCTTGGCCCGCACCCAGCCGGCGCCCGCCTCCGCCGGGCCGGTGAAGCGGTCGGCGAGCGTGCCCGAGCCCGCGGCCACGGGCAGGGTGTCGAGCAGGTCGCGCATCTCGCGGGTCGCGTCGGGGGCGGCCGCCGTGCGCAGGACGTCGGTGAGCGCGGCCGCGGACAGGCGGTTGCCGGAGCTCATCCCGGAGCAGTCGTCCAGGCGCACGCCCGTCATGTCCAGGCCGTGCTCGGCGAGGGTGTCGACCACCGCGGCGGTGCCCTGGGCGAAGCCCGCCGGCCGGTCGGGGTCCCGCTCGAGCGCGACCTCGCGGCAGATGGTCTCGGCCAGGACGTTGTCCGAGTACACCAGCATCGAGCGCACCCGCTCGGTCAGCGGCGCCGACGACACCCGGCCCAGCTCCCCGCCCGTCTCCACGGCGGTCTCCGAGACCTTGACCCGCTCCGGGTCCACGCCCAGCTCGCGCGCCAGGGCGCGCCCGGCGGCCAGCGCGGGCTCGGTCGAGCGGGGCGAGTACTCGTCCGCCGGGTCCAGGCGCCCGGCGTCGAGCATCCACGCGTCCACCGGCGCCACGTTGCCGGCCGCGATCTCCGCGGGCACCCAGTTCGGCCCCATCCGCGGTCCGGTGTACGGGCCGGGGGCCACGACGATCCGCGCGGGCGTCATCCCGGCGGCGCGCACCACGTCGGCGGCCTGGACGACGGTCGCCGCGCCCGGGAACAACGGCCCCGGCTTCGCCCCGCCTGACATGGTCGGATCGCCACCCGGGACCACGACGAGGGTGTCCGGCTCGGCGCCCCGCGCCAGGGTGGTGTCGACCCTGGCGTCCGGCGGCAGCTGGAGCATGGCGGCGACCGCGGTGAGCAGCTTGGTGGTGGACGCCGGGACCTTGGCCTCGCGCGGGCGGACCTCCCACAGCACCTGTCCGGTGGCGTCGTCGACGACGCTGGCGGTGAGGTCGCCGACCGCGGGGTCCTGGGCGAGCGGGGTCAGGATCCGCTTGAGCGCGGCCGGGTCGGGCATCGGGGCCGAGCCGTCGGCCGGCAGCAGGCCGGGATTCACGTCGTAGGCGGCGTCGGAGGAGGTGTCCCCGATGAGTCCGCCGCGCTGGTCGACGTCGGTGACCAGGGCCGCCGCCACGAGTCCGGCGACGAGGACGGCGACGACGACGAGCACGACACCCGCCCGCCACACGAGCCCGCGCCCGCGCCACACTCCCCGCTCGGTCACTCGACCCACTTCCCGGACGCCCGCACGTCCACCGCACCTGTCCATGTCGCCTGCTGCCGCCCCACGCTAGCGGCCCGCGTGACGGCGCCCACCCCCGACGCCGGTGGCGCCTACTAGAATCACCCCGAATTGCCCGGGAGAGCCGTCTCGGGTTCCGGAGCATGACGATTTGTGAGGTAGCCCGTGACCGTCGAAGTGACCATCGAGATCCCCAAGGGTTCGCGGAACAAGTACGAGATCCACCACGAGACCGGCAAGATCTACCTCGACCGGTTCCTCTTCACCTCGATGGGTTACCCGGCCGACTACGGCTACATCGACAAGACCCTCGCCGACGACGGTGACCCCTGCGACGCCCTCGTGCTGCTCGACGAGTCCGTGTTCCCGGGCGTGATCGTCAAGTCCCGCGTCGTGGGCGTCTACACGATGTCCGACGAGGCCGGCGGCGACGACAAGCTGCTGTGCGTGCCCGACCTCGACCCGCGCTGGGATCACATCCAGGACATCGACGACGTCCCCGACTTCGAGCTCAAGGCCATCGAGCACTTCTTCCTCCACTACAAGGACCTCGAGCCGGGCAAGCACGTCACCCCGGGCGAGTGGCGGGACAAGGCGCACGGCGAGAAGCTCGTCGCCGAGGGCCTGGAGAACTTCGTCGAGCACCCCGAGGAGAAGGCCGAGCCCTTCCGGGGCTGAACGAGGCCCGACCTCATCGAGAAGACAGTTCCGCCCGTGTCGCCCGAGTGGCGATGTGCGGAACTGTCTTCTCGTTGGTGGCAGGGTGGCGGTCGCGTGGTGCAGAGGCCGACCCCGACCGGTCAGCGGCCGGTGAACTTCGCCTCGCGCTTCTCCAGCGTCGCGCTGATCGCCTCCATCATGTCGGCGGAGGCCAGGAAGCCGGCGTTCCACGTGGCCACGTAGCGGTTGGACTCGTAGATCGGCCCCTCGATCGCGCGATTGAGCACCTCGCGGGTGCCGCGCACCACGAGCGGCGGGTTGTCGGCGATCTCGGCGGCCGTGGCGTGTGCCGAGTCGAGGACCCCGGCGGCGTCGTCGGCGACGTGGGTGACCAGGCCGTACCGCAGGGCGGTCTCGGCGTCGATGTCGCGGCCGGTGAGCGCCAGCTCGCGGGTCAGGCCCGAGCCGATGATGTAGGGCAGCCGCGCCAGCGAGCCCATGTCGGCGACGATGCCGACCTTGACCTCGCGCACCGAGTACGTCGAGTCCGCGGAGCCGTGGCGGACGTCGCAGGCCGAGATGAGGTCGATCCCGCCTCCGATGCAGCGACCCTGCACGGCCGCCACCGTCGGCGTCTTGGCGGACGCGACGGCGTCGACGGCCCGGCGCATGTTTTCCACGAAGTCGAGGACGCGCTCGTTGCGGGACGCGTCCGGGGCCTTGTCCTGCGGCAGGAACTCCATGAACTGCGGCATCATCGCCATCAGATCCAGGCCGTAGGTGAAGTTGCGGCCCTGCGCGGCGATGACCGCGGCGCGGACGTCGGGATCCGCGTCGAGCTCGGCCATGACCCGGGGCATCTCCGCCCAGAAGTCCGGGCCCATCGCGTTGTTCCGGCCCGGGCCGATCAGCGTCACCTGGGCGACGTGCGGGTGCCGGGTGGCCTTCTCGACGCGGACGGACGCGTATTCACCAGCGGCGGACGGGGCGGCGGCTGAGGTGTCTGCAATGCTCATGCGCTCAGCCTGCCAGAGCGGTCCCGACAACGGGGAGGGCCCGTCCCCGGTCAGGCGCGGGCGTCGGGCATGACGAACCACAGGATCACGTAGATGAGCAGCTGCGGGCCCGGGAGCAGCAGCGAGGCCACGAACAGGACGCGCACCAACGCCGGGTCCAGGCCGAAGTCGTCGGCCAGGCCACCGCACACGCCACCGATCCAGCGGTCCTCGGATCGGGTCAGGCGCTTCGGCTGAGAGGCGAATTCGTGGGTCATGGCGATCTCCTCGTCGTCGTCCTGTCCGGACGATCGGGGACGTGTTCCCCGGTGAGCTCCACTCTCCACCACCGCGCCTCGCACCACATCGGGGAAGGACCCGGATCCCGACCCTGATCCCACGCCTCGGGGTGGTGCTGCTCGTGTCAGGTGTGGAACTCGCCGCAGTCCACGGTGAGCGTCTGTCCGGTGACGGCCGAGGCTGCGTCGGAGAGCAGGAACAGAACCGGGTCGACGATCTCCGCCTCGTCGGGCAGGCGACGCAGGTCCGTCTTCTCCGCCGTGTGCGCGTAGACGTCCTCGACCGTGCCGCCGTACTTGGTGGCCAGGCTCTCGAAATACGCCTTGAGGGTGTCGCCGTAGATGTAACCCGGCGCGACGGTGTTGACGCGGATGCCGCGCGGCCCGAGCTCGGTGGCCAGCGAATGCCCCAGCGCGACCAGGGCGGTCTTGGCGATCTTGTAACCCGCGTAGCGCTTGCGGGAGTGGTGGATGACGGCCGAGGCCATCATGACGACCGAGCTCGTGGCGGGGCGAGAGGCGGCACCGGGGCGAGAGGCGGCACCGCCGGTGGCGTGGGTGGCGCCGGCGACGTGGGTGGCGTCATCGGCACCCGCGCCGGCCTCGAGGAGCGGGGTGAACTCCTGCGTCGTGCGCAGCGCGCCGAGGACGGACAGGTCGATCCCCGCGGAGATCTGACCGTGATCGGTCCGGGCCAGCGGCTTCATGCTGGGCACCGCGAAGGCGCTGTACACGAGCCCGTGCACCGCGTCGGCGTGGCCCTCGACGGTCTCACGCAGGGCACGCACCGAGTCGGGGTCGGTGGCGTCGACGGGCGCGGCGATCGCCGTGCCGCCGGCACGGCGCACCTCGTCGTCCCGACGGACCGCGTCCGCGATCTCCTCCACCCGCGAGGCCGTCCGCGCCGCGACCACCACCGACGCGCCCTGCGCCGCGGCGCGCAGGGCCAGCGTGTGACCGAAGCCCGGGCCCGCTCCCACGATCACGACGGTCCTGTTCCGAAGGCTCCCAGAAGTCATGCGCCTCACTTAACCAGCCCGGAGGTGACCGCGGCGGGATGTTCACCTCAGAGCGATACCATCCGCACGTGGCCACCATCCCAGAGCAGTATCTGCGCAGCTCGCACGCTGCGACCCCACGGACACTCCTCGACGTGTTGGGGTCGGCGGTCGAACGGCACCCGGACGCCCCGTGCCTCGACGACGGCACGCGCGTCCTCACCTACGGCGAGGTCTGGCGGCAGATCCAGGTCTCCGCCGCGTGGATGCAGGACCAGGGCGTCGGCGCCGGTGACCGGGTCGGCATCCACATGCCCTCCGGCTCGGCCGAGCTGTACCTGGCGATCCTCAGCACCCTGGCCGCCGGCGCGGCCTACGTCCCCGTCGACGTGGACGACCCGGCCGAGCGGGCCGAGCTGGTCTTCGGCCAGGCGCGGGTCGCCGCCGTGTACACCGCCCACGGCATGGCCGTCACCGACCCCGACCGCCCCGACGATCCCGCTCGACACCGCCGGCCGACCGTCGACGACGACTGCTGGATCATCTTCACCTCCGGAACCACCGGCCTGCCCAAGGGCGTGGCCGTCACGCACCGCAGCGCCGCCGCGTTCGTCGACGCCGAGTCACGGATCTTCCTGCAGGACTCCCCCCTCGGCCCGGGCGACCGCGTGCTCGCCGGCCTGTCCGTGGCCTTCGACGCCTCGTGCGAGGAGATGTGGCTGGCCTGGGCCCACGGGGCGTGCCTCGTGCCCGCGCCGCGCTCGATCGTCAAGTCCGGACTCGACCTGGGGCCGTGGCTGCGCGAGCGGCGGATCACCGTGATCTCCACGGTGCCGACGCTGGCCTCGATGTGGCCGGACTCGATGCTCACCGACGTCCGCCTGGTGATCCTCGGCGGCGAGGCGTGCCCACCGGAGCTCGCCGCGCGGCTCGCCGCCGACGGCCGCGAGGTGTGGAACACCTACGGTCCCACCGAGGCCACCGTCGTGGCGTGCGCCGCCCCGCTGACCGGCGCCGGCGAGGTGTCGATCGGGCTGCCCCTCGACGGCTGGGACCTCGCGGTGGTCGATCCCGCCGGGCAGCCGGTCGGCTACGGCGAGTCCGGCGAACTGGTGATCGGCGGCGTCGGGCTGGCCCGCTACCTCGACCCCGAGAAGGATCTCGAGAAGTACGCGCCCATGGAGACCCTCGGCTGGGACCGCGCCTACCGGTCGGGCGACATGGTGCGGCTCGAGGCCGACGGACTGTACTTCCACGGTCGGGTCGACGACCAGGTCAAGATCGGCGGACGCCGCCTCGAACTGGGCGAGGTCGACACCGCGGTGTCCGCGCTCCCCGGCGTCAGCGCCGGCGCGGCCGCGGTGCAGAAGACCGAGGCCGGACAGCCGGTGCTCGTGGCGTACCTCGTCGCCGACGACCCGGACGGCTTCGATCTGGCGGCGGCCGCCGGGCTGCTGCGCGAACAGCTGCCGGCGGGCGTCGTACCGCGGCTCGCGCTCGTCGACGAACTGCCCACCCGTACCTCCGGGAAGGTCGACCGCGCCGCCCTGCCCTGGCCGCTGGCCCAGACCTCGGCCGCCGAGTCCGAACTCGACGGCACCGAGGCGTGGGTCGCCGAGCTGTGGTCCGCCGCGCTCGGCGCCGACGTCTCCGGCGTCGACGAGGACTTCTTCGCCCTCGGCGGCGGATCGCTGGCCGCCGCGCACGTCGTGGCCCGCGTCCGCGAGCGCTTCCCCGCCGTGACGGTGGGCGACATCTACGACCGCTCCCGCCTGGGCGACTTCGCCGCCTTCCTCGACGAGCTCGAGCCGGAGGCCGAGGTCGCGCCGCGCCACGTCCGGCCCGTCGGGCCCGTCGCTCAGACGGTTCAGGTCCTCTCGACGATCCCGCTGCTCACCGTGACCGGCCTGCGGTGGCTGACATGGCTGGGACTCGCCAACAACGTCGCGGCCGAGCTCGGCGTGGCGTGGGCGCGGCCCGTGTCGTGGTGGGTGCTGGGAGTGCTCGCGGTGCTACTGCTGC
The DNA here is from genome assembly GCF_002999155.1 of Dietzia sp. oral taxon 368. NCBI lineage: Bacteria > Bacillati > Actinomycetota > Actinomycetes > Mycobacteriales > Dietziaceae > Dietzia > Dietzia sp. oral taxon 368. Next base: position 1,888,293 of record NZ_CP027238.1, on the reverse strand, counting down.
TGCCCGTCGGCCGGATGGTCGTCACCGCCGGCCTGTGCCGGCTCCTCACGGCCGGCATCCGTCCGGGGACGTACCCGCGCGCCGGGTCGGTGCACCTCCGTCTGTGGGCGGCCGAGCGGCTCGTGGAGTCCTCCGGTGCCGTCTCCCTGACCGGGGCCGGCTGGCTGACCACGTTCGCCCGGCTCCTGGGCGCGCGGATCGGACGCGACGTCGACATGCACACGCTGCCGCCCGTGACCGGGCTGCTCACGGTGGGCGACGGCGCCTCCGTCGAGCCCGAGGTCGACCTGGCCGGGCACTGGGTGGACGGCGACGTGGTGCACATCGGCAGGATCGAGATCGGCGAGCAGGCCGTGATCGGCGCGCGGTCCATGCTGTTGCCCGGCGCGGTGATCGGCCGCGGTGCGCACGTCGAGATCGGCTCGGCCGTGGTGGGCACGGTCAAAGCCGGCAAGCGCTACGCGGGTTCACCGGCGCTCAAGCGCGGCAAGCGCGGGTCGAGCTGGCCCGCCGAGCCCGCGCCCCACAGCCGCGGCTGGAGCCTCGCGTACCAGCTCTCCGCCCTGGTGCTGGGCGGGATGCCGCTCCTGGCCCTGGCCGCGGGACTGGCGCTCGTGGCGTGGGGCGCAGGCGACGCCGCGGGTGTCGGGGAGCTGGCGGCGCGCGCCGCGCTGTGGTCGGTCCCCGGTGCGCTACTCGCGTTCGCCCTGTTCGCCGCGTTCACGCTGTTGTCGATCCGCCTGCTCTCGATCCGACTGACCCCGGGCTTCCACCCGGTCCACTCGCGCATCGCCTGGCAGGCATGGTGCAGCGAGCGGATCATGGACGCCGCCCGCACCTGGCTCTACCCGCTGTACGCATCGATGCTCACCCCGGTCTGGCTGCGCCTGCTGGGCGCGCGGATCGGCCGCGACGTCGAGGCGTCGACCGTCCTGCTCATCCCCTCGCTCACCACCGTCCGCGACGGCGCGTTCCTCGCCGACGACACCATGGTCGCCCCCTACGAACTGGGCTCGGGGTGGATGCGGCTCGAGCACGCCCAGATCGGCAAACGCGCGTTCCTCGGCAACTCCGGGATCGCCTCCGCAGGCCGCAAGGTCCCGGCGCGCGGCCTGGTCGCCGTCCTGTCGTCCGCCCCGCAGAAGGCCAAGAAGGGCACCTCGTGGCTGGGCTCGCCGCCGCAGAAGCTGCCGCGCGCCACCGCCGACGGCGACGACGACGGGCGCACCTACCGGCCGCCGCGCCGCCTGAAGATCGCGCGTGGGGCGTGGGAGACGCTGCGACTGGTCCCCGTGTGGCTGTCGTTCCTCCTGCTCGTCGGCGTGCTGGTGCTGTTGCAGGCCGCGCATCGCGAGTGGGGCTTCGGCGTGGCCGCCCTGCTCTCCGGCCCGGTCCTCGCCTACGCGGGCCTGGTCGCCCTGGTGGCGGCCGTGCTCGCCAAGTGGGTGCTGGTGGGCCGGATCCGCGCCGGCGAGCAGCCGCTCTGGTCGTCGTTCGTGTGGCGCAACGAGGTGGCGGACATGTTCGTCGAGCTGATGGCCGCGCCATGGGTGGCGCGGCCCGCCTCCGGCACGCCCGTCCTCAACCTCATGCTGCGGCTGTTGGGGTCGCGCGTGGGCCGGGGCGTGTGGTGCGAGTCGTACTGGCTGCCCGAGGCCGACCTCATCTCCCTCGGTCGGGGCGCCACCGTCAACCGCGGCTGTGTGGTCCAGACGCACCTGTTCCACGACCGCATCATGCAGATCGACCGCGTCGATCTCGCCGACGGCGCCACTCTGGGCAGTCACTGCGTCGCGCTTCCCGCGTCGTCGATCGGCGCGGGCTCCACCGTCGGTCCGGCCTCGCTCGTCATGCGCGGCGACCGCATCCCCGCCGGCACGCGGTGGCAGGGCAACCCGATCTCGCCCTGGCGGGGCTAGAGCGGCGGCGCGCGGTCAGGCGCCGGCGATCGCGCGCAGCGCCGCGAGGTGGGACTCGTACGCCTTGCGCCCGTCCCGGCTCAGCGAGAGCCACGTGCGGGGCCGCTTGCCCACATAGCCCTTGCGGACCGTGACGTAGCCGGCCTTCTCCAACACGGCGACCTGTTTGGACAGCGTCGAGTCGGTCACCTCGACCGCATCGCGGATCGTGGCGAACTCCGCGTCGTCGACGCCGGCCAGCGCCGCCACGATCGAGAAGCGGACCGGGGCGTGGATGACCTCGTCGAGACGATGCCGGGCGTGCCCCCCGGGCCGGCCCTGCCCATCCCGGCGGGAGCCCGCCCCCGGGGCGGAGCCCCCCGATGCGGCGGCGGTGCTCGTCGTCGTCACCTTCTCGTCCCTCATCGCGCCGCACCTCGCCGGACGATGAGCGCGGCGGCCACCAGGCCGGGCAGCGCGACCAGAACCACGCCGAGCGCGTACCACCAGGCGGTGAGGCCGATCGTGGTGCGGAGGACGTTCAGGGCGGTGACGACGACGAGGATCATCACGCCCGATCCCGCGATGCCCCACGTGTACGTCCGGCCCGAGCCCCGCGGGCTGGCGTTGATCGCCCGCCGCTGCCAGTAGATCGCCACGAACAGCAGGGCCACGTAGGGGATGAGCGCCCAGTTGGTGAACATGATCGCGATGGTGCCGACGCCCATGAGCACCGCGATCGCCGCGGCGAAGCCAGCGAAGACGCGGACGTCGTGGGCGGTGCTCACCGGCGGGCGCCCCTCCGCCTCGGCGAGCAGTCGGGCGGCCTCGGCGCGGTCGACCGGGTCGGTCGTGGGGTTCTCCGTGTTCATGACGACACCTTTCTCGGTGGGACCCCGTTGGCGTTTCCCTCGAGGCGATGACTCAACTATAGGCAAGTACTTTCTCGGTTGGCAAGTAGTCTCTCGGGATCGGTCGTAGGGGGCGTCGGCCGGGGCGGTCGAGCCGGGAGGTCCTCTAGACTCGCGCAGGTCATGGAATTGAAGGCAGCCAGCAAGGACCTCGTCGCCAGACTCGCGGGCCACCACGGCCCGTCGAGCGGCGATCCGGTCGACCCCTACCTGCCGACGGCCGGCAACCACGGCTACCGCGTCGCACGCTACGAGCTGGACCTCACCTACAAGATGAGCTCCAACAACCTCCGCGGCGAAGCCGTCATCACCGCGACCGCGACCGCCACCGAGCCGCTCGACGCGATCCGGCTCGACCTCTCCCCGCACCTGGACGTGTCCAAGGTGTCGATCGACCGGGGCCGCGTCGCCCGCTACTCCCGGCCCCGCGGCAAGCTCGCCGTCACGCTCGCCGAGCCGCTCGAGCCGGGCACCGAGTTCGCGCTGACCATCCGCTACTCCGGCAACCCGCGGCCCATCCGCGGCGCCTGGGGCGAGGTCGGCTGGGAGGAACTCACCGACGGGGTGCTCGTGGCCAATCAGCCCAACGGCGCGGCCAGCTGGTTCCCCTGCGACGACCATCCCTCGTCCAAGGCACCGTTCCGCATCCGCCTGACCACGGACTCGCCGTACCGGGCCGTCGCCACCGGCGCGCTGGTGGGAAAGAAGCGCGGCGGCAGCGTGACCACCTGGGATTTCGACCTGCCGTACCCCACCTCCACCTACCTGGTCACCATCAACCTCGGCCGCTACGAGCACCTGACGGTGGGCGACGGCGCGGTCCCCGTCCACGCTTTCCTGCCCGCCGACCTCAAGCGCGGGTTCCGGCAGGCGTTCGCCCGCCAGGCCGAGATGATCGACGTGTTCAGCGGGCTGTTCGGCCCGTACCCGTTCGACGAGTACACGGTCGTGGTCACCGACGACGAGCTCGAGATCCCGCTCGAGGCCATGGGGATGTCGACGTTCGGCCGCGGCACCGCCGAGTCCGGTGACCGCGACGAGCGGCTGATCGCCCACGAACTGGCACACCAGTGGTTCGGCAACGCCGTCACCGCCGCCGAGTGGAAGCACATCTGGCTGCACGAGGGCTTCGCGTGCTACGCCGAATGGCTGTGGACCGAGTTCTCCGGCGGCGCCGACGCCGGCAGCCACGCCCTGCGCTACTACTCCAAGCTGCAGAGCTCCCCGCAGGACATCCTGTTGGCGGACCCCGGACCGAAGGACATGTTCGACGACCGGGTCTACAAGCGCGGCGCCCTGACCTTGCACGCCCTGCGCCAGGTCGTCGGTGACACCGCGTTCTTCGACCTCCTCCGGTCGTGGGTGGCGACCTATTCCGGCAGGACCGCCACCACGGACGATTTCCTCCGCATGGCCGCCGACCACTCCCCGGTCGACCTGCAGCCCCTGTGGGACGCCTGGTTGTTCTCCGAGCCGCTGCCGCCGACCCTCGGCATGCCTCATGACCACCCCGGCCCCCGCTGAGGCGGAGCCCGGCGCCGCCCCGGGGGCCGCGGGCGGCATGCGGGCGCTGACCTTCGCGACCGTGTTCGCCGCGGCCTCGGGGTACCTGGTGATGCTCATCGCCGGCCGCGCGCTGGGTCCGGCGGACTACCCGCTGTTCGCCACCTACTGGGGTGCGTTCTTCGCCCTGGGCGGCGTGGCGAACGGGTTGATGCAGGAGGTCACCCGGGCCGTTCGCTCGGCGCGGGAGAACCCCGCCCCCGGTGGCGGTGACCCCGGTGCCGATGACCGCAGTGCCGCGGAGGCGCGCACCCGATCGTCGAGGGGCGCCGTCCGACTGCTGCCGGCCGGTTTCACCCTGGGCCTGATCCTGGCCGCCGCGGTCGTTGTGAGCGCACCGGCGTGGCCGCCGCTGGGATTGCCCACGTTCTCGGGCGCCGGGGTGGCGATCATGGCGTTCGGCATCCTCGGCTTCACCCTCCAGGCCGCCACCGCCGGTGTCCTGTCCGGGACAGAGCGGTGGGGACTGTACGCCGTCCTGCTCACCGTCGACGCCGCCTTGCGCCTGGCCGTCGCGGGCGTCGCGTGGGGGCTCGGCGACACCGGGCTCGGCTTCGCCGTGGCCACCGTCGCGGGCGCCGTGACCTGGGCGCTGCTCATCGCGCTGTCTCCCGGCACCCGCGCCGCGCTGGCCTCGGCCGTGGACTCCGGTCGCCGACGATTCTGGCGGAACACCGCCACCGCGATGCTCGCCTCCGCCGGCACCTCCGCCCTGGTCACCGGGTTCCCGCTGTTCGTCACCGCGACCGTCCGCGACTCCGATCCGGCTCCGCTCGTCGGTGCGGTGATCCTCGCCATCACCCTCACCCGCGCCCCGCTGCTGGTGCCGCTGACCAGCTTCCAGAGCGCGATCATCGTCTACTTCGTCCGCCGCCGCGACAGCGGCCCGCGCTCCCTGGCGGCACCCCTGGGCCTGGTGACCGCCGTCGGGATCGTCGGCGCGGGCGCCGCATGGCTGATCGGCCCCTGGCTGATCCGGGTGCTGTTCGGCGGCGACTTCGAACTGCCCGGCGCCGTCCTCGCCGCCCTGACCGCCGCCTCCGTGGGTACCGCCGCGCTCATGGTCACCGGGAACGCCGCCCTCGCCTTCGATCGCCATCTGCTCTACAACGCCGGGTGGTGGGTCGCGGTGGTCGCCGCCGCCATCCTGTTGGTGGCCGTCCCCGGCTCGCTCGACGCGCGCGCGGCGATCGCGCTACTGGCCGGGCCGGGCCTCGGTGTCGCACTGCATGTGGTGGGCCTGATCGCCGCGGCGCGACGTCCGGGAGCCGCGGAGTGACGGCACTCCGCCCGCTGGCCAGGCGGGGGGTTGAGCTCCTCGCCGCGCTCCTCGTCGCCGCGATCGTCGGTGCCGCCACCTTCCTCGCGGTCGACGCGCTGCCCTTCGCTGAGCCGAGCTGGCTGCCCGAGACGTTCGGCGGGACACTGGCCGCGCTGGCCGTAATCGCCGCCGCGTGGCTGCTGTTGCGCCGCTCCACCGGGGACCGGACTCTGTGGGCGCTCGGCACCGCCGGGCCGGCCTTCCTCGCCTCCTCCCACCTGGGCCTGCTCCTCAGCGGCACCCCCCACTACCTGTTCGGCCTGGGCGGCGACCAGCTCAACCGCGTCGCCTACGTCACCCGCTTCGAGGACTCCCCCGCGATCGCGGACCCCTTCTACGCCGACGCCGCCCCGTTCTATCCGCCGCAGTGGTTCTGGGTGGGCGGACGGCTCGCGGCACTGCTGGGGGTCGACGGCTGGGTGTTCTACAAGCCGTACGCGATCGTCACCATGGCCATCGCGGGCGCGATCGCGTTCGTGGCGTGGCGCTGGCTGGTCCCCGCCCGGCTGGCCGTGCTGTTCGGCCTCGCCACCTCCGTGGTCGGCGGTCACACCAACGCCTACGAGCCCTACTCGTGGATCCTGATCTGCCTGCTCCCGCAGGTCGTCGTGGCGACATTCCTGCTCTGCGCGCGCGCCGCCGGCGCCCGGGCGGGAGCGGGGGCGGGCCGTCGGCCCACGTGGCCGCTCGTGGTGACGATCGGCGTGTATCTCGGCTGGGCCGCGCTCGGCTACACGCTGATCGCGGGGTTCGCGGCGCTGATGGTCGGTCTCGTCGTCGTCCTCCATTCCTGGCGGCACCGCGCCGACCGCGCGGTGGTCGGGGCGCTGCTCGGACGTCTGGCGGCGATGGCCGGCATCTCGGTGGGGATCGCTCTGCTGTTCTGGCACCGCTATCTGCTGGCGGTGCTGGGCGGCGCGGAGACCGAGCCGTCGGTGGCGAACGACTTCGCGCCCGAGGTGGCGTCGCGGTGGCCGCTGCCGATGTTCGAGCCGTCCGCCGCCGGACTCCTGTGTCTGATCGGCGTGGTGTGGCTGGTCGTCACCGTGTGGCCCGCTCGGGTCGGGGCGGTCGCCGATCGCGCGGCGGAGTCGGTGCGCGCACGTGTCGGTGCCGGGTCCGGCGCCGGGGCTGACGCCGCCGCCGACTCCGCGTGCGGAGAGTACGACCCGCTCCCCTCCGTCGGCCGACGGCTGGTGCTGGCCCGCGCGCTGGGGTTGACGGTGGTGGCCGCGCTCGGGTGGTACATCCTGTCCGGACTGCGCGCGGTGACCGGGAGCACGCTGCTGCCGTTCCGCATGATCCCGGTGGTGACTCTGGCGCTCTCGCTGGCCGGGATCGCCGGCGCGCTCGCCCTGGCTCGGTGGGCGGTGCGGACTTCTCCCGAGCGTTCCCGCGGGCGAGTGACCGCCGCCGCGGTCGTGATCGCCGGACTCGCCGCGGTGCAGATGGTGCAGCACGTCTCCGACGAGGACTCCGACTTCGCCGCGGCCGCCCGGGCGAACCCCGGGGTGCCGGAGGACGTGCTCGGGGCGATCGACGAGATGACCGGCGACCGCGCCCCGTCCGACCTGGTCCTGCTGACCGCGGATCCGGCCCTGTACGCGTACCGGCCCTTCTTCTCGTTCCAGGCGCCGGCGCAGGCCTATGCGACCCCGGCGGGCCGCTACGAGGAGCGACTCGACGAGATCCGTCGATGGTCCGACACGGACTCGCCGGCGCAGCTGACGGCCGCGATCGAGTCGAGCCCGTTCCGCGGCCCCGACGTCCTTGTCCTGGATCGCGAAGGGTCCCGGAGATGGGTGTTCCCGGCCATGGTCAACGTGATGCCGCGGTCCCAGAACAATGTCCGGGAGGAGATCGTTTTCGCCCCTCTGCATTTCGACGATCCAGCCCTGTTCGACGTGCGCGAAGTGGGGTCGCGGATGGTGATCGTCCGGCGCTGACCCAGCCTGTCGGCCCGATCGTGGTCGCTCCGCCGTGACCCCTCGCTCCCGCGTGGTCATGCTGCGGCCTCGGAGTTGCCCGTGTGTTGGGCGATGGCGTGGCCGAGGTCGTGGAGGAGTGCGAACGGCAGGAGGGGTGCGTCGAGTGGCCCGAGTGGCGGTGGGCCGGGTTTGGGTGGGGGTGGGTTGGCCGCGCGTGGGGTGCCGGTGGGTGGGATCCATCGGACGCCTTGGGGTGCGGTGCGGTCGGGGATGGTGGTCCAGCCGGTGTCGTGGATCATGGCGTGGCAGTCGGGGCTGGTCAGGGCGAGTTCGTCGATGTTGGTCAGGCCGCCGGCGGCCCAGGGTTTGCCGGCGTGGTGGGCTTGGCAGTGTCTGGCGTCCTGGTCGCAGTCGGGGTGGGTGCAGCCGCCGTAGGCGGCGAACAGTGCCAGGCGTTGGTAGCGGGAGGCGGTGCGGCGACTGCGGTAGAGCTTGAGGTCGATCTGTTGGTCGCACAGGGCGAGGAACCAGTGGTTGCCGGCCGCCATGGCGATGGCCTGGTCGACGGGCACGCGGATCCCGGAGTCGGTCTGCCCGCATCCGGCCAGGGTGGCCAGTTGGTCGAGGTCGATGCGTACGACGATCGCCGCTGCGGCGCCGGTCTTGCGCGCGTCGGTGTTCAGTGCGAGGGTCAGGGCGTGGACGAGGGCGTCGTGCATGCGTTGACCGTCGCTGCGCTCATCGGGGGTCTGCTCGTCGGGCCATAGGCGTCCGGGTTGTGCCCAGCGGGCGTGGACTTCGCGCATCAGGGCCGCCAGTTGGGGGTCCATGGTCATCGACGCCCTGGCCATGAGGTCCAGGCCTTGTCCGGAGCAGGTGACCGAGCGACGCCGGGCCCGTTCGCCGGCGCCGCGTTCGGTGCGGCCGGGGTCGATCTGGTCCAACAGGCGGTGGGCGTTCTCCTGCAGGCGGCGGGTCGTGCACTGTCCGGCGGCCAGGGCGATCAGCTCGGCTTCGAGGCGGTGGCGCTCGTCGTCGTCGACCTCGTCCGGTAGCGCGGCCAGGGTGGTGTTGATGATCTTCAGGTGCCCGGCCGAGATCGTCCCGGCCGCGGTGGCGGCCATGCGGGCGGTGTCGGCGATCGCAGAATCCTCGAGGCGGCCGCGCGCCTCGCCGGGTGCCAGGCCGAGGCCGCCGGTGAGCATCTGCCGTTCGTGGATGTAGCCCATCTGCCTGGCGGCCCCGGCTCTGCGCGCCTCGGCCATGACGCGCGCCTGGGTGGCGCGGAGCCTGCGTTGGGCCTGCTCGAGCGCGACGAGTTCGGCGTGCAACTCGGCGGCCGGGACGTCTGACCAGTCGCGGCCGAGGTGCGCATCGAGCGCGGACAGCACGGCGGTCATCTCACCGCCCGCCGTGGAGGCACTGCCCGCATCACTCACCCCGTCGCTCATGTGTTCGATTAGACCATCCGGGTACGACACGAACCCGTCACCGCAGGTCACGCCGACTGGCGCCACGTGGCCGCGCGTCGGATGACCCACCCGCAGGCCTCGCACAGCTGCAAAGATCACTGGATGTGACCGCGCACCGACTCAATCTTGCCCCTCATGGCTCGCCGCAACGCCTCCGGTTCGGGAACCCAGGGCGACGGTGGAACCGTTCGGCCGGGCGGGGCGTCGTACAGGTTGTGGGAAGAAGTAGAGCTGTGGGCGCCGCGCTCGTTGCGGTCGGCGTGGTGCTGTCCGGGTGCGCGTCGGCGGACGGGGGAGAAGAGGCGCCGACGACGACGAGCGCAGCCGCCCCCGAAGAGTCCGGCAATTCGTGGGATCTGCCGGTCGAGCAGAGGCCCGCCCTCTTCGACCCGTGTGCCGAGATTCCGGTTGAAGCTATCGAAGAGGGAGTTGGCTCACCGGTGCGGGCGGATAGTGAGCTGCGAATCGACCGTCCTGGGGAGCTACTTGCCTGTGGATGGAAGAACGAAGAAGTCATCTTCGGAGTGCTGTCCACTTGGAAGTCCCGCGAAGATTACCTGCGCGATGAATCGTTCGTCGCAAGCGAATTTGCCGTGTCAGGTCGCGAGGGACTCCGGCTGCTTAGTAAGGCGGACATGGGCAGCAACAGCTGTCGGCAACTCTTCTTTTCGTCAGAAGGCACTCTCTTTGTGAGTGTTTCGTTGGTACACGGTCTCGCATCGTTCAGAGGTCAGAACTTTGCAGACCCATGTACTGCGCTCGAAGAGTCAGTTCACCCGGTAATGAAGTACTTGCCAAGAGGGGATCACAAGTGACTGTTCATCTTGAACCAGGAATCGCTGATGTCTGTGTTGCTGCTTGCGGACAGTTTATCGACCGAGTCATGTCAGCATCTGGATCACATGAGTGGCAAGGGCAAGCGGTCAGTGCTGGCGCCTTTCCGACGGCCAGACAACTGGGGGCCGTGTACTCCCTTCTGTCGAGTGAGGACCTTCCGGGGCTCCTGAATGGCTTCGTTAGTCAGGCCCGCGCCATGTCGGCGTTGTTCGCCGCCGCGGGCGGGTTGATCGAGGCGCAGGACGAGGCGTTGGCGGGGGCGTTGTCGAAAGCGGTCGAGGAGCCGGCAGGGTTGCGAAGCCTGGGTCTGATTCGTGCGAGTGAGTCGGATGGGTTCATCCTCGAGGACTCGTGCGTGATGGGTGGTTACGGGCGGGTGGGGCCGGAGGACGTGTCGGATTCGCCGTTGGAGCGGATCGCCCAGTGTGCGCAGGCGCTTGAGCCCGAGCAGTTCAGCCAGATCCAGCAGCGGGCGGGAGCGGTCTCCGAGGCGCTGCACACCGCGGCGACGCAACTCCAGTCCGATCTGAACAATGTGCTCGGGCACGGGTGGCAGGGCGAGTTCGCATCGAGCGCACAGGACTCGGTGCGCGGCCTTGTCGACTCGGCGGTGGCGCTGTCGGGGGAGTTGGAGAAGGTCGCCGAGAAGGCCGGACGCGCGCACGACGGGTTCGTCACCACGCGCACGAACGTGGCCGAGCAGGCGGCGCAGGCGCAGCTCGCGCAGCTGTCCGGGCGCGAGCTCGGACCGGCGGGTCTGTCGCCGGCCGCCGCGTCACGCGCCCAGAAAGCTGCGGCGGAGGAGCAGGCGCGGGCGATCGTCAACACCGAGTACAGCCCCGCGGTGATGGACGCCAACCTCGACGATCTGGACTTCACCGCGGCGTACCGGGTGGTCTCCACGTCGGCGCTGGGCGGTCCGGACGGGATCGACATGGCGCGGGTCTGGAACACCGAGGGCCTCGCGCGCCCGGCGCAGCCGGCCGCGCCGAACCCGGCCACGCTCGCCGCGCTCACCACGGGCGCCGTGGAGGCCGGCGGTCCGGCGGGCGGGGCCGGAGGTGGCGGGACGACGACGAACTCGCCGGGCGCGGGCCGCGATGCCGCCACCGAGCAGGCGCTTCTGGCCTCGCGGACGGGCGCAGCCGACGGAGGTGGGACGGCCACCGCCGGTGCAGGGCAGGCGGGCGCCGGGCAGTCGGTGGCCGGACAGGCGGGCGCGGGGCACGGGGCTGCGGGTGGTGGCGTGAACGCGGCCACCGCCCCGGCCGGGGCGCCGATGACGCCGATGACCGGGGCGAACGGCCAGCGCGGCGCGGCAGGCGTCGGTGCGGGCGGCATCCGGGGGATCCGGGGCGGGGCGAACGGGGACGGCCGGGGCCGCGATCGCGGTTTCAGCTCGACCAGCGGCCTGCTCGGCGGTGGCGGCGCCGCCGCGACCGGTGCGGGCGTGGGCGCATCCCGGATGGGTGGTGCCGGGACACTGGCCGGTTTCGGTGCCGGCGGCGCGGCGGGCCCGGGTGGGGGCGGACCTGCCGCGGGCGGTCCCGGGGCAGGTCCCGCGCCCGGTGGGACGGCGGGGTCGGGTGCGGGGGCGCTCTCGTCGTCGTCGACAGGTACAGCCCAGGCCGGGCGCGCCGGCGCGATGCCGATGGGCGGGGTGATGGGCGCGGCCAACGCGGGCCAAAACAGTGATCGGCGAGGTCACACGCCGGCGAGCTACCTGACCAACGCCACCAACACCACCGCCATCATCGGCGAACCGGTCAAAGTCGCCCCGGCGGTGCTCGGGCGCAGGCCAGTCGAGGATCCAGCGCCCACGGACGACGCCGCCGAGCCGTACCGCGGGCGCACCCTCGGCCGCGACTACACCGGCGGAGGCGCGACCCAGGGCTGGGGAGTCGCGACACAGGGCTAATCCGGAACCGGCGAGTCCACCCGCTCGCGAAGGTGGTCCGCGGCCGCGGGACGCCGCTGCCCCGTCACTCCACGCGTCGGAGACCTGCCGGCGCCGGGAACGGCACCACGATCTCGCGGCCTACCTCCTCGATCGCATCGGTGAGGGCGGTGGTCAGCACGATGCGGTCGTCGTAGACATGCGCGATGCGGACCACGACCTCACGGCCGCCCTCGTCGATGACATAGCGACCCAGGAGAAACCGCAGGCCCACCCGCTCCAGGACCTGCTCGGCGTCGTGCCAGTCATCGACCGGGTCCATCGGCCGACCCAGTCTGTCGATCGGCACGACCAGCGGCTCGGCGACCGTCATGTCGATCCAGCCGACCACCTCGCCGTCGTCACGCCGGTGCGGCACCCACGACGCCGGGATCACCACAGCCCCACCGGAACCACCACCCGGTTCACGCGGTGACCACCGCCTCCATGACGAGGAACGCCACCAACGGCACGGCCGGGGTCGCCACCATCGCGGCCAGCACCAGCCAGAACCGTCGAAGCCACCACATCAGCCCCACGAACGCGGCGACCGTGACGAGCCACGCGGTGATCGGCGTGGCCGCCATGATCGTCTGCCAGCGTGGTTCGCAGATGAGCTCGGTGCTCCCGCTGAAACAGGTGTCGGCGAGCATCGCGGACAGACCGCCGAAGAGCAGCGCGAGAAAGCCCACCGCCACGACCTCGACGGCGTACATGGACAGGCCCAGGCCCCACCGCGCGCGGGCGGGCTCGCGACCGGCGCCACGGCGACCCTCGCCGCCCGGATCCGCGCCGCAGGTCATCGCCGCGTCAGAACTTGCGGAACGTGTGCCCGAGCAGCTTCTTCCCGCCCTCGGCGAGCTTGCCCGCCTTGGCCGCGGTCGGGATGAGCGACAGCGCGTTGAGCCGCGACGTGACGTGCAGGCGCGCGGCCCGCTCGGCGTTCTTCCAGCCGCGGGCGGCGAACGCGTCGGCCTCGGCGGCGAAGAAGCGTGCCTCCTCGTCGAACCGCCGACCGTCGAGGGCGCGGACGGAGGAATCGGAGGCGGAGTGCCGGCGGTAGAGGAACGCCAGCGTGGGGTCGTAGATCATGTGGCCGCCGCCGGTGATGACGTCCACCAGCAGCGCGAGGTCCTGCACCACGTCCAAGCCCTCGCGGAAGCCGATCCGCTTGACCCACTCGGAGTTCCACGCCAGCGACGGGAAGTAGGTCCAGTTCCCGTGCATGAGCGAGGTCATGAGTTTCTCGCCGTGCAGGACGGTACGGCCCTGGGTCTTGGGCTGGGTGAAGGCCTTGACCGAGTCGGACAGGCCGCGCACGGGCGCTCCGTGCTCGTCGATGACGCTGACGCCCACCTCCATGACGGCGGCGTCGGGCACGGCGGCGAACCCGTCGGCCACGACCTGCAGGTAATTGGGCAGCATGACATCGTCGGCGCCCATCACCACGACGATCGGCGCGGTGACCATGTCGAGGCACTTGCGGTAGTTGCCGTTGGCGCCGAGGTTCGTCTCGTTCTTCTCATACGAGACCCGCTCGTCGCGCGCGGTGATCTCGCCCATGTAGCGGGCGGGCTCGGGGTCCGGGTAGCCGTCGTCCACCACGACTAGGCGGAAGTCCCGGTAGCTCTGGGCGAGGACACTGTCCACGGCCTTCTTGAAGTGGTCGACGTCCCCGTAGTACGGGAGCATCACGTCAATGGCCATCAGGGGAACCGCCGTCCTTCTCATCACCGGGTTGTCCGACTGATCGCATAGTATCGACCCGCGATGACGGGTGACAGAGTGCGGGACAGCGAGCCGGGAGCGGCGGACGGACCGGCGGGCGGCCACGGCCCCGTCGGCAACCGCGATGTGTGGCTCATCGTGCCCTGTTTCAACGAGGGCACCGTGATCGAGGACGTGCTGCGCAGTGCGCGCGAGACGTTCCCCAACATCGTGGCGGTGGACGACGGGTCGGCGGACGACTCGGCCTCGGCGATCCACCGCGCCGGCGCGCACCTGGTGCGGCACCCGGTCAACCTCGGCCAGGGGGCGGCCATCCAGACCGGTGTGGAGTACGCCCGCGCCCAGCCCGGCGCCCGCTACTTCGTCACGTTCGACGCCGACGGTCAGCACCAGGTCAAGGACGTGCAGGCGATGGTCGAGCGGCTGCGCAGCGAGCCGGTGGACATCATCGTGGGCACCCGCTTCGGCCGCCCGCGCGGCCGGGACGACCAGGTGCCGCTGCTCAAGCGGCTCGTCCTGCGCACGGTCGTGCTGCTCAGCCCCCGCACCCGCCGACTGGGCCTGACCGACGCGCACAACGGCCTGCGCGTGTTCAACCGCCGCGTCGCCGACGAGCTCAACCTGCGGATGAACGGCATGAGCCACGCCAGCGAGTTCGTCGAACTCATGGACTCGCACGGATGGCGGGTCGCCGAGCAGCCGGTCGACATCCTCTACACCGAGTACTCCATGTCCAAGGGGCAGTCACTGCTCAACGGCATCAACATCCTCTCCGATGGCTTCGTGGGACGGAGGCTGCCCCGATGATCAAGGTCCTGCTCCTGCTGGCCGGCGCCGCGCTGGTCCTGTTCTTCCTGGCCAACCGCCGCAAGGCGCGCGCCAAGGCGGGCGTGAAGATCGGGTTCGTGCTGTTCGTGGTGTTCATGGTGTACGCCGTGATCCGCCCCGACGACCTCACGGTGGTCGCCAACGCGCTGGGCGTCCAGCGTGGCACCGACCTGGTGCTCTACGCGCTGGTCATGGGCTTCGCATTCGTCACCGTCTCCACCTACGTGCGGTTCCGCGAGCAGGAGCTGCGCTACTCGCGCCTGGCGCGCACCCTCGCCCTGCAGAACGCCGTGCGTCCCGACGACACGGTCGACGTCCGCGCGATGAAGCCGGCGGCGGACGACGACCCGCTGCGGCTCTGACCCCGCCCGTGGACGACGCCGTGCATGGCGAGGCCGCGCGCCTGCTGCGGCGCCTCGAGGTGGCGGGCGCTCGCCTCGACCGCGCCCGAGGCGGGCACGCGTCCGACACGGCGGGGGCCGAGAGGGGCGACGACGACGAGGTCCGCGCCCTCCTGAGCCCCGCCGCCGACAGGATCGCGCGACTGGCCGAAATCGCGGGCGCCCTGGCGGACGGCACGCTGACCGAAGCGTCGGCCGGCGAGGCGGCCCGCGCGGTGGCCGCGTCCCAACCGCACCGAGGCATCCGATGACCGGGGCACTGCCAGAGAACCCGCCGCCGGCCCGGGTCGTCGCGCTGCTCGAGCTGGCCGCCGCCCTCCTGGCGACCCGAGACGCCCTCGCGACCGCCCGCGACGCCCTGCTCACCGCACCGACCCGCTCCCCCGCGCTCGACGCCCTCGCCGACGCGATCGGCGGCGAGGCCCGCGGCCTCGACGAACAGCTTGCCGGCGTCTACCGGCTGGTCGAACTCGCCGAGGACTCCGTTGACGACCTCGACGGCCCAGACCCCCTTCCCGCGCCGCAGCGCGCCCGGCAGCGCGAGCGGCTGGACCGGGCCCGGCACAACGCGCTCGCCGACCTGACCAGGCTCGCGGGGCCCGCCGGGCCCGCGGAAGATGGGCGCGCCGACCCGAGCGCCGAGGGCAGCGGGGCCACCGGGATACCGCCCGGCGGCATCGACACGGCCGCGACCGTGGCCGGGTGGGCGACGGCCGAGCCCGAGGAGGTCTACTCGCGGATCGAGCACCTGCCGGTCGCCGACAGGCGCGTGCTCGCCCTCGCCGAGCCCGAGGCCGTCGGCGGGACGTACGGCGTGCCCTGGCCGATGCGGGCCCGCGCCAACGCGGTGGCCGTGCGCAGGGCCCTCCACCGTGAGCAACTGGCGGGCACCCCGTGGTCCCCGCGCATAGGCAGACTGGAGACCATGGCGCGGCGCGACGCTCGTCGTCGTCGTCGTTCCTTCCCCGCCTTCTCCCCGCGGCGCGGTGGCCGGATGATCGAGGTCGTGGGCGACCTCGGGCCGCGCACCGAGGCGGTCACGGTGTACGTCCCCGGCACCGGCACCAACCTCGACATGTCGCACGTCAACACCGACGTCGCCGTGGACCTCGTCGACGCCGCCGTCGGCCGGCTGGCGGTGATCGCGTTCCTCGACGGCGAGTTCCCGCAGGACATCATGGCCGACGCCGGCAACCCGCGGTACGCCGAGACGATGGCGCCGCGGCTGGTCCGGTTCTGCCGCGAGGTCGACCGGGTGATCGAGATCGAGTGCCCCGGCGCCGCTCTGACCGTGGTGGGTCATTCCTACGGCGGGCGGATCGTCGGCACCGCCGAGCGCCTCGGCCTGCGCGCCGATCGGGTCATCTACGCCGAATCCCCCGACCTCGGCGTGGGGGTGACTGGGCCGTCGGACTGGCGCGCCCCCGGCCCGGTGCGCCGCTACACCCTCACCGCACCGGGCGATCCCGTCGAGCTGCTCCAGGTCCGCTTCGGGCTGCGGCGGCAGTGGTCGCACTCCGACCTCGGCGACGGCGGCGTGCGCCTCGACACCGGCTACTTCGCCGACGGCACGCCCGTCTACGGCACCCGCGGGCACGGCGGGGTGTTCGACCGCGACAGCGACGCGTTCCGCGTGATGCTCACCGTGATGCTCGGCGGTCCGGTACCCCTGTGGCGCGAACGCGAGATCCGCGCCCGCCACACCTCCGTCCGACGCGGCGACGACGGCCAACTGCTGCCCGTCCTCCGGCGGCATGTCGCCGGCCTCTGGCTGCGCCGCGACCGCGAACCCTACGGCGACGCCGAGGTCACCTGGGAAGCGCCCGAACGACTGACGGTCGTCCCGCCGGCTACGCGCGCGGCGGGGGAAGGTGTTGGCGTTCGCACGGAGGCTGTCTGATACTGGGGCCCATGGCATCGCTCGACACCCGGTTCACCCGCCCGTCCCTCACCGCCGTGGGGATGAGCGCACTGGGGGTCCTGTCCGTCGGCCTCATCACGACCGGCCTCTGGTACGACTCCCACCGCAGCGCCCAGGCCGTCGAGCGCGCCCGCGCCCAGGTGGAGACCGCCCAGACCGGCGGCCCCACCGCCGAGCCGATCGCGAGCACCACTTCCGAGGCGACCACCGAGACCACCTCGGAGGAGACCGGCGAGCCGCCCACCGAGACCACCTCGGAGGAGGCGACCTCCACGCCCGTCGCGACGCAGGCGCCCTCGACGACCGTGCCGACCGCGGCCCCCGCGCGGCAGGACGCCACCGTCCAACCGGTCCGTCAGGCACCGGTCGCGCCCGTTGCGCCCGCCGTCCCCGTCGCGCCGGCGGCGCCCGCGCCGGACCCCGGCGGGGGCGCCGGGACCGGGGGCGCCCCGGGGGACGACCCCGGCGCGGGCCCCGGCACCGGCGAGACAGGCGGCGGAGAGGCCGACCAGGGTGAGGGTGGCGCGCAGGATGGTCAGGGCGGCCTCGAGGTGCGGCAGCCCGACGGTGCCCGGCCCGCACCCGGTTTCCCGGACCTGCTGCGGCCGTTCCTCCCCCGCCCGAACGTGCTCCCCCAGCCCAACACCGTCGGAGCCGCCGCGCTCGACGCTAACGCGGCCGAGGCTCGGACCACCGAGGGGGTGGGGGCGGCCGAGCCGGCCGACGAGGCCGACGGCGACGAGCGGGGCGAGTAAACCCGCTTGGATCAGTCGCGGAAGTAGTCGACCGTGCGGGCCACGCCCTCACGGATCGTCACCTGAGGGACCCAGCCCAGCACCTCGGCCGCGCGGCCGGCGTCCAGCGCCGAGCGGGCGACATCGCCCAGGCGGGCGGGCGCGTACTCGGGATCGTCGGCCGCGCCCGCGGCCTCGGCGACCAGCGTGTGCAGTCCACGGTCGGTGGTCTCGACGCCGGTGCCCACGTTGAACCGCAGACCGGCGGCGGCCGGCACCTCGGCGGCGCGCACGAAGGCGTCCACCACGTCGTCGACGAACACGTAGTCACGGGTGTTGCCACCGTCGCCGAACACCCGGGTGGGCTGCCCGGCGAGCAGACGCTGCGAGAAGATCGCCACGACCCCGGCCTCGCCGTGCGGGTCCTGACGCGGCCCGTACACGTTCGCGGGCGCCACGCCCGCCCACTCGATGCCGTACAGCCGCGAGAACATCTCCAGGTAGATCTCACCGGCGACCTTGCCCGCCGCGTAGGGGCTCAGCGGATCGACCGGGCGGGTCTCCGCGACCGGAAGCTCGGTGACGGGTCCGTAGATCGACCCGCCGGAGGACGTGAAGACGATCCGCCGCACACCGGCCTTGCGCGCGGCCTCCGCGAGGCGGACAGTGCCGACCACGTTGACCTCGGCGTCGTGCACCGGGTCCTCGACCGACAGGCGCACGTCGATCTGCGCGGCCAGGTGGAAGATCACCTCCGGCCGGGCCTGCGTGACGACGTCCTCGATCGCCGGGTCGGTGAGATCCAACTGGTGGAAGACGAAGCGGTCACCCGCCTCGCGCGCGGCCGCGAGGTTCTCCAACCGCCCCCGCGACAGGTTGTCCACCACCGTCACGTCGTGGCCCTCGCCCAACAGTCTGTCCACCAGGGTTGAGCCGATGAACCCGGCCCCGCCCGTCACCAGTGCACGCATACGTTCCCCTCCCTCGTGCGACGGGCCCCGCCGCCGCTCCCCCCTGTCGGAGGACAGTGTTCACGATACGACCGCGGGGTTCCCCGCGAGCTCACTCCGGCCCGTAGAGTTCCGTCGCCCTGGTGAGCGGGGTCCGCCGCTCCGGCGGGAACGGCGAGTCCTCCAGGATCTGCGCGAGCTCGGCGTCGGTGAACGCGGCGCGCACGGCGTGGATGCGTACCTGAGAATCCGCGTACACGGTGACCAGGCCGGGCGTGGTCGTCAGGTCGAGCAGGTGCTTGTTGGGCCCCTGGAACCCCCAGTAGTTCGGCGGGCTGACGTACACGTAGGTGACGCCCAGGTCGGCGAGCGCCTGATCGACCCGCGGGTCCTCGCCGGCCCGGTCCATCCGGGAGAACAGGTAGGTCGTCAGCGGGGCTGTGGAACCGGGCTGCAGGTAGTGCCGCGCCGTCGAGGGCAGGCCATGGGTGGCGTACATCCACCCGGAGCCCTCGTCGGGGTTCGTGTAGATCAGTCCTGAGTAGGCCTGCGGTTGCTCGGACAACCACTGGAAAGCACGCAGGTCGTGCTGGTCGACCATGCGGCCCCAGCGCTGGCTGGTGCCGGCCGCGGAGGCGTACTCGGGCGAGGCCTGGACGACCCACGAGCCCACGCCGACCAGGGCGGCCAGCGCCACGGCCACCCGCGCCAGCTCCACGCCGCGGCCCTCGGGATCGGTGACGGGGTCCATGAGCCGGCCCAGCCAACCCGCCAGGCCCTGTACGGTGGCGGCCACGCCCACGCCGACGGCGGCGGCCACCACCACGGCGAGCACCACCCCGATCCGGCGGGGGTCGTTGTAGTAGATGCTGCCGATCCCTCGGAGCACGCCGCCGGTCCAGTTGCCGAAGACGCTCATGGCGTTCACGCACACCACGAGCAGACCGCCCCACAGCAGGAGCGGCCACACCACGCGGCGGCGCAGCATGACGAGCAGCCCCAGCACCGCGAGAGACAGGAGCACCCAGCGCACGCCCCAGTCCTCGACGTGCCGGACCTGCAGGGCGACCGCCTTGCCCCACGTCGCGGCGCGATCGGCGCCGATCTCGAACTCGAACGCCGAGATGTCGTCGGCCTCCTCCGAGACGGTGAGGACCTGCGGCAGCAGCGTCAGCACCCCCGCCAGGCCGATGCCGGCCAGCACCACGAAGTCGCGCACCCGCCCGCGCACCGGCCGCCACAGCCCGTCGAAGAGCCACCAGAACAGCACGAACGCCCCGGCGGTGACCATCGCCGAGGGGTGGACGCCGCCGATGCCGACCAGGCCGAGTGCCGCGGCGGGGATGAGCCGCCGGTCCGCCAGCGCCGCCACCACGACCGCGGCGCCGAGACCGGCCATCCCGTTGGCCACGGCGGACGGGGTAGCGGCCACCATCACCTCGACGAACGGCAATCCGGGGAACAGCGGGGTGGCCATCGCGGCGACGGCCGCAGACGTGGCCACGACCGGCCGAGAGAAAGACCGGTGCGTGATGAGCCACGCCAGCGCCGCCACGCCGAGCGGGAAGACCAGCGCGACGCTGCCGATCTGGACGAGGTTGTACGTCTCGACCGCCCCGATGCCGCACAACCCCATTACGAGCGCGGCGATCGCGTGCCACGTGCTCGGGTAGTACAGCGTCGCGCCGTTCTCCGGATACCGCAGCGCACCGGCCTGATCGGGCGAGGCCAGGCCCACGTCGTGGATGAAGCGGATGTAGTTGGCGTGCCAGTGGGCATCCCAGCCCTGGAAGATGTTCGCGGTGCCGCCCGGCATCGCCGACAGCTCGGTGAGGATCATCTGCCCGATCAGCCAGGCGCTGACCAGCACCGCCGCGCCCGGCAGCAGCCACCACCACGCGCGCCGCCCTCGCCGACCGCCCGGCCGGCCGGGCTGCTCGACCCCCGCGGTCCCGCGAGCGCCGCGGATCCGGCCGCCCCGGACCGTCCCGCCGACCGGGCGCCCGTCGGGCCCGTCCGCCGGCCGGGATCGGCGCGCTCGTCGTCGTCGCCCCATCCACAGCACCCCGGTGATGGCCAACCCCACCACACCCACGACGGCGGCGGTGGCGGCCGTGGCGAGCACGTAGCCGCCCAGCGACCACGGCACGCCGATCCGGCCGTAAACGTAGCCGGCGATCGCGGCGATACCGAACGAGACGGGGATCGACGTGGCCACCGACAGTCGCAGGGGCAGCTGCGCGGCGGCGCCGACGATCACGCCGGGCACCACGAGGAGCGCGGTGAGGGTCATCATGACCATCGCGATGTCGATGACCCGCCTCCGTTCCCCGCCCTGTCAGCGTCTCGTCCCGGTCCACGGGCTCGTCTCGTGTCCCGCCTTGCCGACCCGCCCATTATGGTCCACCGCGCCGGGAGACCTCAGCGCGGCACCAGCACCCCGACCGGTCCGCTGCCCAGACACAGCTCGTTCAGCCCGCCGAGAGGCGAGACGGTGAGTCCGCTCCCCCCGCCGACGAGACGCACGTACACCGTGCCCAGGCCCGCCTCGACGGGCACGATCGCGGGCTCGCCGTCGTCGAGGCGCACGGACACGTGACCGTCGGCCTCGGCGAACACGTGGAGCCGCACCACCCAGTCGCGCCCGATCAGCGGCCCGTCCAGCTCGATCCGGGCGCCGTCCGCGTCGATCCGGTGGCCGCAGCCCGGCTCGGAACCCTGCGGGAGCGTGCGGCCGGGCACCACGTCGGCCGGGTGCATCCTTCCGTGCGCGTCGATCACCACCGGCTCACGCGTCCACGCCCTCACCTCCGGCACACCGGACACGCCGGCGAGCAGCCAGGACAGCCGGTGCGCGGGGGCCGCGACGGGCAGTAGCACCTCGGGCGGAACGTCCTTGTCCAGCAGCGGTTCGGTGCGGTCGTGCAGCGCGGCGAGCAGCGGCTGGAGGTAGTCGCGGGCGGGCTGCTCGGCCCAGGTCTGCCGGTAGGTGACGGTCGAGATCGCGGTCGAGGCGAGCAGCGCCGCGAGGCCGAGCGCGCCCGCGGCCGGCCACCCGCCGCGCGTCGCCGCGTTGTGCGTGCGGTGCGGCCCGCCTCGGGTCGCCGGCCCGGTTCCACGCCGCGGGGCCGCCAGGGCGAGGGCTGCCGCCGCGGCCAGTACGACGGGATATTCGGAGTGATAGCGCAGCGTCTGGACGATCTCCGCGGCGGTGTCCGGACCGGCGCGGCCGACCGCCACGAGGACCACCGGGACCAGCGGGTACAGCGCCGCGCCCGCCCAGATCGCGCCGGTGCGGCGTCGGGTGGTCAGCGACCACGCCAGCACGGCCACGCACGCGGCCGCTCCGGCGATCACCGCGGCGAGGGGCGGGTCGGCCATCGGCGGACCGGGGTGCCAGCGATCCCACCGCCACGGCCCTCCGCCGAGCGTCGGCGCGACTGCCAGCCGGTAGGCGAGGTCGACCAGAGCCGCGAACCGCAGTGGTGCGCCGTCGCCTCCCGCCCCGTCTGCCGGGCCTACAGAGCCGGTCGCGCCACTCGCCGCGCCACTCGCCGCCCCGTTCGGGTCCGGGTCGAGCGTGCCCCCGCCGAGACGGCCGACGACGACGAGGAAGACCGCCGCCCACACCGCCACGATCACGGCCTGAGCGAGCCAGGCGGCGCGGGTCCGCCGCCACAGTGCGAGCAGGTCGGCGCGCGTTCCGCTCGTCGTCCACCACCCGCCCAGCAGCACGACGGCCGCGACCGCCGGGACGATGAGGGCCTTCTCCACGAACAGCAGCCCCAGCGCGGTGGCCATCGCCGCACCCACCGCGTGCCGCGTCCTGCCCGTGCGCGCGAGGAGGACCATCGACGCGACGGCCCACGCCATCGCGGCGGTGAGCGGGAGCGCGTTGAGCGCCGCCGCCCACCATGTCGCGGCGGGCAGGCCCAGCGGGATCGCCAGTGCCGCCGTCAGCGGGACGAGCAGGACCGTCCGCCCCGACAGCAGCACCCACAGCATGCGGGCCAGCGCCGCGCCGGAGACCAGCTGGAGCAGTGCGATCTGCAGCAGCGGCATCCGGAAGTCCAGCGGCGCCAGATGGGCGGACAGCCAGACCAGGGCCATCCCGCCGGGCATGAGGTGACCGTCGTGGTCGGTGAACAGCAGGTCCGGATCCGGCCACGCGTGCCGGGCGGCCAGGCCGTGGAGGATGAGGTCGTCCCAGTAAAACCAGCCCGCCGCCGCGACCCACAGCCGCACCCCCGTGGCCGCCAGCACCACGAACGCGCAGGACACGAGCAATGCGCGGCGGCCGAGCACGGGGCGGGAGGGCGCGGGCGCGGACTCGGTGCACGGACCGGTCTCGGCGGCAGGATCCGTCTCGGCGGGTGCGGGGCTGCGGTCGGGGGTCGCGGGCGGCATCGCGGGCAAGGCTAGCCGGATCCCGGGCCCCGGAGTCTTCGGTGTCCGCGCGCGTCGGCCGGGAAAGTCCGCACACGCCGCCTCGGCCACAGCCGCGCGCGGCCATGGCGTCTCGCCCGTCCCCCTGCGCAGGCCAGACGCCATGGCGAGGAGCGACGATGAATATCCCGCGCATCCACGGGAGCGAGACGCCAGGGAGGAGAGCGGGGGTGGGCCGGGCGCGCCCTCAGCGCGAGCGGTGACAGGAGCGAGACGCCAGGCCCGAGAGCGAGACGCTGGCGCCGGGAGCGGCTGCGAGCCCAGCATGTCCCCCACCCACCGCCTCGGCCACAGCCGCGCGCGGCCATGGCGTCTCGCCCGTCCCCCTGCGCTGGCCAGACGCCATGGCGAGGAGCGACGATGAGTATCCCGCGCATCCGCGGGAGCGAGACGCCAGCGCCGGGAGCGAGACGCCAGGGAGGAGAGCGGCTGTGGGCCGGGCCGCGTGCATGCGCTCCCGCTGATGCGCAGCCGCGTCTGCTGATGCCCTGCCGCGGGCGGGGATGTCCGAGGCCGTCGCTAGGGTGCCCCGCATGAGTTCCGGAACCCCTCGTGCAGTCGGTGCAGTCGTCCTCGGTGTGGCCATGCTGGCAGGGATCGGCTGGTGCGCGGAGGCCGGGGACGGCGCTCCCGGCACGACCGGAACTCCCCAGAGCTCGCAGGTCGATCCGGGCGGGCCCGTCTCGTCGTCGTCGCCGATCCCACCGGCCCCGCCCGCGCCGGACGCGGGCACAACGGCCGACCCCGCGCCGCCGGCCGACCCCGCGCCGCCAGCGGACCTGTCGGGCGACCCGCAGGTCATCGCCGCGAAGGTGGCGCTACCGCAACTCGAGGTTAAGGGCCGTGCGCCCAGGACGGGCTACGACCGCGACCTGTTCGGCCAGTCCTGGACCGACGACGTGTCCGTCGAATTCGGGCGCAACGGCTGCGACACCCGCAACGACATCCTCAAGCGGGACCTCACGGACCTCACCTTCCGGCCGGGAACCCGCGACTGCGTGGTCCTCACCGGCGTCCTCGAGGGCCCGTACACCGGGGAGCGCATCGAGTTCACGCGCGGACAGGACACCTCCTCGGAGGTGCAGATCGACCACGTGGTGGCGCTGTCGGACGCGTGGCAGAAGGGCGCCCAGCAGCTCACCGAGGAACAGCGGCGCGATTTCGCCAACGACCCACTGAACCTCATGGCCGTGGCGGGGTGGGCCAATCAGCAGAAGGGCGACGGCGACACCGCCACATGGCTACCGCCGCGTCGCGAGTTCCGCTGCTCGTACGTGTCACGGCAGGTGCTGGTCAAGGAGCGCTACGGGCTGTGGGTGACGGCCGCCGAGCGCGACGCGATGGACCGGATCCTGGCAAGCTGCTGACGCCCGGGGGCCCGGCGGGCCGGGCGGGCCGGGCGGGCCGGGCGGACTGTTGAGCGGCGCACCCGGGCTGGTCGACCTGCCCGGGCTGATCGATCCGGCCGCTCAGAAGTCGAAGAAGCCGCCGCCGTCGCCGCCGAACAGACCCCCGTCGAAGAACCCGCCGCCGCCGTCTCCCCCTCCGCCATCGCCGCCGAAGAGCCCGCCGTCGAAGAAACCACCGCCGTCACCACCGGCGTCTCCGCCCTCGCCACCGTCGCCGCCGAACAGGCCGCCGTCGAAGAAGCCCTCGCCGTCGCCGCCGTCAGCGCCGCCCATGTCACCGACGTCGGCGCCGCCCTCGCCGACCCCGGCCGCGAAATCCTCACCGGAGTAGCCGACGCCCGCCATTCCGGCGAACAGCATGTTGAACATCATCATCGAGCCCATCGTCCAGACGCCGGTGGCCAGCGCGGACGCCCACCAGGGCTCCGAGTACCAGCCCGCGGGCACCGGGCGGCCCGCCACGACACCACCCGGGTAGTAGTGCGGGGTTTCGTCGCTCGGGTCGGTGGCGGCCTTCAACTTGCGGCCCTCGACCTCGACCTCGCGGTCCTCGGTCACCCGGCCGGCGCGATCCTGGCCGGGGGTCGGCGGCAGCTCAGGGCCGGGGTCGAGGCCCATCGCCGAACGGGCGGCGCGCACGTAGTACAGGCCCTCCAGCGCGGTGTCCTTGGCCAGCTGGGCCTGCACGGGCGTGCGCGCCTTCTCCAGCTCCGCCACGGCGGCGGTGTAGCGCTCGGAGGCGTCGGCCATCGCCTGCTTCGACGCCTCGTCCGTGCCGTCGAGATTGAAGACCTGCCCGCCGAGCCGCTCGATCCAGCGGGACGCCTCGGCGCGGTAGTCCTCGAGATGACGGTTGTGGTGCGCCTCCAGCTGCGTCTGGCCCTTGTTCTGGCTGCGGGAGATCACAGCGACGGCCACCGCGATCACTGCGGCGATGAGGAGGAATTCCACGACACGACCTTTCTCGGTACTGGTTCCGAGGGTACCGAGAACGCTGGTTCAGGTGCGCCGTCCGCCGGGGTCAGGGGCGCCGTCAGGGGCGGCCGTCCCCGCCGCTCACCACGCCCGCCTCGCGCAGGCGGGCCACCTCCGCCCGGCCGATCCCGAACCCGGTGAGCACCTCGTCGGTATCCGCCCCGCGAGGGCGTGGGCCGAAACGGACGGACCCGGGCGTCTCGGACATCTTCACCGGAATCCCGACGCTGCGGTACCCCTCCCGCTCGACCACCATCTCGCGGTGCAGGACGTGCGGCATCTCGAGTGCCTCGCCGACCTGGTTGACCGCCCCGGAGGGCACTCCCGCGGCGCGGAGCCGAGCCGCGAGGTCTTCACGGCCGATCGAGCCGACGAGATCCCCGAGGATCACCCGGAGCTCCTCCGCGTGCGCGAGCCGGTCGGAGTTGGTGCGGAAACGGGGGTCGTCGGCGAGGTCGGGCGCGCCCAGCGCAGCCGCGAGGGAACGGAACTGGCGGTCGTTGCCGGCCCCGATGAAGAAGTGACCGTCCACGCACGTGAAGGTCTCGTAGGGGCAGATCGTCGGGTGGGCGACCCCGGTCCTGACAGGCTGTTCGCCGCTCGCGAACCACTTCCCGGCGTGCGGGTGCAGGATCGACACGGCATTGTCGAGCAGCGCGAGATCGATCAACTGCCCGCGCCCGGTCGACTCGCGGGCGTGCAGCGCCAGCAGGATCCCGTTCATCGCGTTGAGGCTGGTGACGATGTCGACCAGCGGGATGCCGATCCGCATCGCCGGGCCCTCGGGTTCTCCGTTGATGCTCATCAGGCCGGACAGCGCCTGCAGGACCGCGTCGTAGCCCGGCGCCCCGCCCAGGGGGCCGTCGACGCCGTACCCGGTGATGCGGCAGTGGATCAGTCGCGGGAACCGCTCGGCGATCACCTCGTCCGCCAGCCCCACCGTTCGAGGGTCCCGGCCTTGAAGTTCTCGATCACCACGTCCGCGCCCTCGAGCATCCGCCGCAGCAGAGCCTGCCCGTCCTCGGTGCGCAGGTCGATGCTCACGTTGCGCTTGTTGCGGTTGAGCCCGTCGAAGTAGGCACTGTGGTCGGCCCGCACGAACGGCGGCCCCCACCCGCGGGTCTCGTCCCCGTCCGGGGGCTCGACCTTGATGACGTCGGCACCGTGGTCGGCGAGCATCTGCCCGCACAGGGGACCGGCGAGGACGCGGGACAGGTCCACCACCCGGATGTCGGTGAGCGCGCCGGTGCGCGGCATGTCGGTCACGGCTCAGGCTCCCGTCACGCGGTCGAGCCACGCGGCGGCGGGGCTCTCCACCGGGGCGCCCTCGACGATCAGGGGCCACGCACCGTCCATGCCGTCGCGGACCGCCGCGTCGGCGAGCAGCGACTCCCAGTAGGCGGCCGAGCCGAACTCCCCACGCCACTGCAGGGCGGGCAGGGTCACGCGGTGCAGGGTGTGCTCGTGGGTCGTCCCGATCGCGCCGTGGACCTGGTGTGCGTTGCGGACGGCCACGGCGAGCGCCTGCGAGACGACGCTTCGCGCGACGGCCACCCGGAATCCGGACAGCGGACCGGCGAGGTCGGTGGCCAGTGCATCGGCGACGGCCTGATCGGCCGCCGCCCGGGCGAGGACGGTTTCCGCGGCGATGTCGACGACGAGGTTCTGCACCGACTGGAATCGGGCCAGTGGCCGGCCGAACTGGGTCCGCTCGGTGGTGTGCGCGACGGCCGAGTCGAGCATCCCCTCGGCGGCGCCCAGGCACTGCACCGCTCGCGCCAACGCTCCCCGCAGGACTGCGACCTCGACCGGGCCCGGCTCGACGGCGGTCCACTCGACGTCCTCGGGCGGCGTCACGTCGGCCAGCGGGACCGCGGAGACCCCTCGGGCCGCCGCGACGCCGGTCCGGCCGGTCCGCACTTCGGCCACCTCGTACCCGCCGGCCGGGCGGCCGCCCACCTCGTCGTCGTCCCCTCCTGCCGGTCGCACGAACAGGACGGTGTCGGTCGCACCCGCCCAGGGGACCCTCCGTGCGTGTCCGTCGGGGCCGAGCACCGCGAGGGTCGCCATCCCGGCGGAGGCGTCGTCGAGCGCGGCGGCGCGGCGGAGGGGCCCGACGACGAGGTCGGTCTCGGCGTAGGGAACGGCCACTCCCGCGGCCGCGGACAGGCGGAGAAGGGCAGCCGCCTCGGCCCAACCGGCACCGCTGCCACCTGAGGTCTCGGGGGCGGTGAGCCGGGCGAGGCCGACCTCGGCCAGGGTCCGCCACACGGCCGCGGGGTCCGGCTCGATGCCCGGGCCGGAGTGCTCGGCCAGGACGTCGCCCATCATGGCCAGAAGGTCCTCGTCGACGGCGAGGTCGGCGGTCGCGGCCTGCTGGTCGGATGTGGCGGCCTGCTGGTCGGTGGTGGTCTGCAGATCAGTGGTGGCGTGGCTCATCGCATCCCCAGTCCCCGCGCGATCACGCCGCGCAGAATCTCGTTGGTCCCGCCGCGCAGCGTGAAGCCGGGGCGTTGATGGAGTCCGGCGCGGAGCAGGTCGGCCAGCTCGGACGCCGCCGCGTCGCCGTCGCCCGGCCGGAACTCGTCGCCGAGGCCGGTGGAGACCGCGTCGACGAGGTCCCCCTCCGTGGTGGTGCCGAGCAGCTTGACCAGCGCGGCGGCGGTGTCGGCGGGTTCACCTCGTTGGAGCGCGCCGGCGATGTTCTGGCTCAGCGAGTGCAGGCCGGCCATCCGCGCCACCGACCGACCCAGGTCCGCGCGGGCGGGCAGCGCTCCCTCCGCGACCGCCCCGATCTCGGCGGCGAACAGGCGGAACGAGGACAGGAACCGCTCGGGGCCGCTGCGTTCGAAGGCGAGCTCGGAGTTGACCTGCTCCCACCCGTTACCGAGGGCCCCGAACACCATGGCGTCGGGGACGAACACCTCGTCGAGGATCACCTCGTTGAAGTGGTGATCGCCCGACAGTGACACGATCGGCCGGACGGTCACGCCCTCACCGCGCAAATCGACGATGAACTGGCTCAGGCCCGCGTGGCGGTTCGTGGTGTCCAGGGGCTCGGTCCGGCACAGGGCGATGAACGCCTCGGCGTGCTGGGCGCCGGACGTCCACACCTTGGTGCCGGTGATCGACCAGCCGCCGTCGACCTTCACGCCCTTCGTGCGGACGCTGGCGAGGTCGGAGCCCGAATCCGGCTCGCTCATCCCGATGCCGAAGCAGCACTCGCCCGCCGCGATCCTGGGCAGGTATTCGCGCTTCTGCTCCTCGGTGCCGTAGCGCAGCAGCGATGGGGCGATCTGCCGGTCGGCGACCCACTGCGCGGCCACGGGTGCGCCCACGGAGAGCAGTTCCTCGGTGACGACAAAGCGCTCGAGGAATGTGCGACCGCGACCGCCGTACTCGGTGGGGATCGTCATCCCGACCCACCCACGCTCGGCCAGTCGGCGCGTGAAGTCCTCGTCCCACCTGGTCAGCCAGGTGTCGATCCACGGGGTCAGTCGCCCCGCCGCGATCTCGTCCGCGAGGAAGGTACGGACCTCCGCCCGCAGGGCGGTCATCTCCGCCGATTCCAGGGTCGTGGGTGGGGCGAGCGCGGACCTCATCGGTGCTCCTCGGGTCGGGGTGCGGTGACCGGGGTTCGCCGGTCCGGGGATTCCCGGCGCCGGTAGTGACCGGCAGCACGGGACCAGCATCGCACGGCTGCGCGTTTTACGCACTGGCGGAATGAGGTACGTGTCTAGGAATCGAAGCGCCGACTTCCAATTGGCCGGATACTGTTACCTCATGACGGAGAGCGAGACGACGGGCGGCGACTCCGCGCGCGACGCCGGCCGGACCGGCGAACGACCACGCCACCGGATGGTCGACCGGGTCGCCGCGATCATGGAACTCGTCGCGCGTTCCGCCTCGGGGATGACGCTGACCGCGGTGGCCAAGGCCCTCGACGCGCCCATCAGCTCGACCCAGGGGCTCCTCAACGGCCTGGTCGCCGTGGGGTATCTCGACGAGCGGAACCGGGTCTACACGCTCGGCACCGCTCCGTACCTGCTCAACGTCATCGCCGGACGGCCACCTGTCACCTCGGTGAGCCACGAGCAGCTGGAGGCGCTGCACTCACAGACCGGACTCACGACGACTCTGTCGACTGATGTCGGCGACGACCTGTTCTACGTGGACTTCGTCTCCTCCGACCCGCACTACGCCTACCTCGCGGAGAACAAACTGCGTCGCTCTCTGCTGCGGACCTCGTCCGGGTGGCTACTCCTCGCGGACCGCGAGCGGCGGGACGTATGGGCCTACCTCAACTCGCGGCCCGGAGAGGACGCCGAGTACGTCGACCGGTTCCTCGCCGCTCTCGACGACCTGATCGATACCGGGGTCTGCCTCGCGCCCGGCGTGGCCGTCGACGGCGGGGACGGTGTCTCCGTCGCACTGCGCGAGCGCGGCCGCACCATCGCGACGGTCGGCGTGATCGGCAGTCGGGCCGAGATCCTCGCCCGCAAGGACGAGCTCGCGGGCGTGTGCCTCGAGCACGCGGCCTCGTGGGGCCTCCGGTAGCCGGAAGGGCCCGCAGCCGCCGCCGGCTACCGCCCCTCGTACCGACCGGCGCGCTTGTCCCCGAACGCCGCGAGCGCTTCGTGGTGATCCTCGGTGTGGTGGGCCAGGGCCTGCATCGCCGCGGACAGCTCGAGCAGCGACTCCAGCGACTGGTGCTGGGATTCGCGCAGCAGTCGCTTGGCCATCCGGACCGAGTGCGGCGGGTTCTTGGCCACCCGGGCGGCGAGACCGCGGGCCGAGTCCATCAGGTCGTCGGGGTCGACCACCTGGTTGACCAGGCCCCACTCGGCGGCCTGCTCCGCCTGCACCCGGTCGCCGGTGAGAGCCATCTCCGCCGCACGCGCCGGACCGATCGCCTTGGTGAGCAGCCAGGCCCCGCCGTCGCCGGGGATGATGCCCAGTTGCACGAAACTCTCCGCGAACCACGCGCTGGTGGACGCCACCCGCAGGTCGCACATCACCGCGAGATCGCACCCCGCCCCGACGGCCGGCCCGTTGACCGCGGCCACCACAGGGACCTCGCAGTGGTACAGGGCGCGGGGGATTCGCTGGATCCCGTGGCGGTAGCCGTCGCGGAGCTGATACGGCGAACCCCCGAACATGCCGGCCCGGTCGGCCATGTCCTTCACGTTGCCGCCCGCCGAGAACGCCGAACCCGCGCCGGTGAGCACCACGGCGCGCACATCATGGTCGGCATTGACCACCGCAACCTGCCCACAGAGGGCGTCGACGATGGCCGGATCCGAGATGGGGTTGCGGGTGTCCGGGAGGTTCAGGGTCCACGTCTCGATGTGGTCGGCTCGCTCGACGAGCAGGGGCGCTGAGGCCATGAGGGGACTTCTTTCGTGGTCGCGGAAACCGGCTCGCTATCTAACTACGTAAACCGTTACCCGACAGTATCGACCCGGCGCGTCACCGTCAACGATCACCGCCCTCTCGGGTCCGCCCGTACGCACGGTTGCGGAACGACAGAACCCCCGGCCGTGAGGACCGGGGGTCTGAGGAACTCTCTGCGGAGCCGCGTGTCGGAATCGAACCGACGACCTTTTCATTACGAGTGAAATGCTCTACCGACTGAGCTAACGCGGCGAGCCCTTGTGGGGCGACGCAACTATATCCGACGGACCCCCTGAGCCGAAAAACGGCCCGCGCCGGGACGCCTCCGCCGTCACTCCCCCGGCGCTCACGCCGGCCCACTCCAGCCTGGCGGGTCAGGAGCTGAGCGCCGCGCGAATCGCACCGACCATCGCCGACACCGCGAACTTCGGCTTGACGTTGACCTTGATCGCGGCCCGGCACTCCTGCACCGCCTCGATCGCCTTGAGGATCGAGGCAGCCGAATAGTGCCCGCCGAGGCGCGCAGCCTCCTCGGCCTTGTCGGGGTGGACCGCGGCGACGTCGCGGGCACCGAGCGCGACGATGAGTGCATCCCGGTAGAAGCCGGCCAGGTCGACCAGGGCGAGGTCCAGCGAGTCACGGGTGGAGCGGGTTCGCCGGGACTTCTGTGCACGTTCGAGTTCCTTGACCGCGCCCGTCGCCCCGCGGCCGGCGGACGCGGTGCCCTTACCTGTGCCGCCGGCGCCGAGGGCGGTACGTAATTCCTCGACCTCTCGCTCGTCCGACTCGGTGTTGCGCGCGAGCGCTTCCTGCTCGGCGGAACTGACGAGCCGGCTCGCGAGCGGGAAGGCCCGCCCGGGGTTGTGCATGACCATCGGCAGTTGGAGGACGACGTCCCGACGTTCGCGGGTCGCCTCATCGGTGGCCAACCACCGCGCCCGCCCCACGTGCCCGGAGGAAACCGAGGCGGCCCACCGCGCGAGATCCGGCTCGATCGCGTCGCCGTCGGCGAGAAGGACCCGCTCGACCGCCTCGGCGTTCGGCTGGCGCAGCGCGACGTTCCTCGACCGCGAGCGGAGTGTGACCATGATGTCCATCGGATCGGTGGTCGGCGAGCACAGCAGGAACACGGTCCGGCTCGGCGGCTCCTCCACCACCTTGAGCAGCGCGTTGCCGGACTGCTCCGTGAGCCGGTCCGCCTCCTCCACCACGACTATCTGCCACCGACCGGTCCCTGGACGGCTGGCCGCGCGGTGGATGGTCTCCTTGACGTCCTTGAGGAGGATGTTCACGCCCTGCGGGGCGAGCAGGTGGACGTCGGCATGAGTTCCCGCCAGGACGGTATGGCACGCGCGGCACCGACCGCACCCCACCACGTCGGGGTCCTCGCACTGCAGGGACGCCGCGAATGCCATTGCCGCCACACTGCGTCCGCTGCCCGGCGGCCCGGTGAACAACCACGCGTGGACCATGCGCGGGTCGGACTCGTCCCACCCCTGGCCCGGGACGCGGGCACGGGCGGCCGTCGCGGCAGCGGTCAGCTCCGCCACGACGTCGGCCTGTCCGGCCAATCGTTCGAACACCCCGGGCATGGCCCCACCTTATCCCCGCGGACCGACACACCTGAGCCCCCACCGGCACCGGCGCGAACTAGGCTGGGACCGATGGAGCGCTGGGTCAGGTTGTTCAGGTGGCTGTGGGCCACCCCCTGGCCCGTGTATGCGCTCACGATGGTGCAGGCCAACATCATCGGCGCGGTCTTCGTGTTCTCGTTCCTGCGCTTCGTGTTGCCGGTGGACCGGTTCCTGGACCTCGACGAGTTCCGGTTCCTCAACCAGTACCTCTTCATCGGCTACCTGGTGCTGGCCTTCATCGGCGGAGTCATCGCCTCCACACTGCTCCTGTTACCCGTGCTCAGAGTGGACCGGGCGGGCGCGGAGTTCGACGGCGCCATCCGCCGCCGCACCCTGCGTCTGCCGTTCCACCAGGCGATCATCTCGGGCACGATGTGGCTCATCGGGACCCTGCTGTTCGCCGCCGTCAACGTCGGGCACTCCCCCAGGCTCGCCCTCATCGTGTCGGTGACGAGCCTCCTGGGCGGGAGCACGACCGTCCTCATCTCCTATCTCCAGGCCGAGCGGATCATGCGGCCGATCACCGTGCGCGCGCTGGCCAGCGGCGTGCCGGCCAACCGGCACGTCCCCGGCGTCCGGCGCCGGATCTTCCTGGGCTGGGCGCTGACGACGGTCATCCCGATCGCGGGCATCCTGCTCATCCTCACCGGCCACTGGTTCGGACTGTTCGGTGACGACCCCGGGACCATCCTCGTCGCGCTGGCGGTCCTGGCGAGCGTCGCCGTCATCGCCGGCGCCATCGGCATGGGGCTGGTCTCGGACTCGATCGCCGACCCCGTCCGCGAGATGCAAGCGGGTGTCAGCCGCGTCAAGCAGGGCGACCTCGAGACGCGCGTGACGATCTACGACAGCTCGGAGATCGGCCGCCTGGCGCAGGGCTTCAACGAGATGGTGACCGGCTTGCAGGAGCGCGAGGCGATCCAGGACCTGTTCGGCCGCTACGTCGGCGAGGACGTTGCCCGCAACGCCCTCGAGCGCGGCACCGAACTCGGTGGGCAGGAGCGGGAGGTCGCGGTGCTGTTCGTGGACCTCACCGGGTCGACCGAGTTCGCGGCAGCACACGAGCCCGCCGAGGTCGTGTCGGTGCTCAACGAGTTCTTCCGGATCGCGGTCGAGGCCGTCGACTCCAACGGCGGGTACATCAACAAGTTTCAGGGAGACGCACTCCTCGCGGTCTTCGGCGCGCCCCTGGAGGTGGACAACGAGGCCGGCCGCGCCCTGCGCGCCGCCCGCGCACTGCAGAGCCGCCTCGCCGAGCTGTCGCCGCTCTCCGCGGGCATCGGCGTCTCCTACGGGACGGTCATCGCCGGGCACATCGGTCACGCCAAGCGGTTCGAGTACACGGTGATCGGCGACCCGGTCAACGAGGCCGCGCGCCTGACGACGTTGGCCAAGATGGAGCAGGGGCACGTGCTGGCCTCGGCGGCGACGATCCACCACGCGGACGGCCCGGAAGCCGCGCGGTGGGTGCTGGGCCAGAGCGTCGAGTTGCGCGGCCGCGGGATCATGACCCAGCTCGCTCGGCCCCTTCGCCCCACCCTGGCGGATCGGTGGCAGGCGGGCGACGCCGTACGGCGGTCCGCGACCGACGCCGGGTCCGTCGCATCCGCGGCGTCGGACGCACGCCCCGCCGCCGCTCCGGCAGCCGACGCGGTCGTCGACGACGCGACGCTCTGACCGACCCGCAGTCCGTCAGCGACGGGAGGAGGCCGCCTTCTTCGCCGGGGCTCTACGGGCGCCCGACTTCGTGGCGGGGGCCCTCTTGGCCGGCGGCGACTTGGCCCGACGCTCCGAGAGCAACTCGGCGGCCCGCGCATCGGTGAGACTCTCCACGGTGTCACCCTTGCGCAGAGACGCGTTGGTCTCGCCGTCGGTCACATAGGGGCCGAACCGGCCGTCCTTGACCAGCATCTGCTTGCCGGAGACCTCGTCGATCCCCATCTCGCGCAGTGCCTTGGGCGCAGCGGCCTGGCGGCCCCGACGCTTGGGCTCGGAGTAGATCTTCAGCGCCTCCTCGAGCGTCACCGTGAACACCGCGTCCTCGGACTCGAGGGTGCGCGAGTCGGTGCCCTTCTTCAGGTACGGCCCGTACCGGCCGAGCTGTGCGGTGATCTCCTCGCCGCTGGCGGGGTCGACACCGACGACGCGGGGCAGTGACAGGAGTTTGAGCGCCTCCTCCAACGTGACCGTCGCCGGATCCATGGACTGCATGAGCGACCCGGTCCGCGGCTTGGGCCCGGTCGGGTTCTCGGAGTCCTTCTTCGCCTTGCGCGTGACCGCGGCCTTGGCCTTCGTGGCGGCCTTCTTGGCCTCCGCCTTGGCCTCGTCGTCCTTCGCCGCGGCGATCGCGGCGTCGCGCTCGGCGTCGATCCGCTTCTTCTCCGCCTCGGCGTCGGCGAGCACCTTCTTCGCCCACGCGGCCTTCTCGGCGTCGCTCGGCTCGGGCAGCTTCTCTGTGACGTAGGGCCCGTAGCGTCCGTCCTTGACGACGATCTCGTGCCCGGTCTCGGGGTCCACGCCCAGCGGACGCCCGTCCTGCGGGGTGGCGAAGAGCTTCTCGGCCACCTCCAGGGTGAGCTCGTCGGGGCTCATGCCCTCGGGCAGGTTGGCGCGCTGCGACTCCTCTTCTCCGGACTCGCCCGTCACCATCCGCTCGAGGTACGGACCGTAGCGACCGACGCGCACGTAGACGGGGCGCCCCTCGGCGTCGTCGAACACGCGGATCGAGTTGATGCTGCGGGCGTCGATGGCCTCGAGGTTCACGTCGACGAGGTTCTTCAGCCCCACCGCGTAGTTCGAGTCCGCGTCGCCCTCACCCCCCTCGCCGTGGCCCCCCGGGCCACCGACGCCGAAGTAGAAGCGGCGCAGCCAGTCGCTCCGGTTCTCCCGACCCTCGGCGATCGCGTCGAGCTCGTCCTCCATGAGGGACGTGAAGTCGTAGTCGACGAGCCGGCCGAAGTTCTGCTCGAGCAACCCGACCACCGCGAACGCCACCCAGCTGGGCACGAGCGCGTTGCCGCGCGAGTAGACGTAGCCGCGGTCCTGGATGGTGCGGATGATGCTGGCGTAGGTCGACGGGCGTCCGATGCCCATCTCCTCCATCGCCTTGACGAGGCTGGCCTCGGTGTAGCGGGCCGGCGGGCTGGTGGTGTGGCCCTCGGGCAGGAGGTCCGAGCCGGTGAGGTGCTGTCCCTCGGACAGCTGCGGCAGGCGCCGTTCGGCGTCGTCGGCCATGGGCTTGTCGGCGGACTCGGCGGCATCGTCGGCGGCCTCGACGTAGGCCTTGAGGAAGCCCGGGAACGTGATGGTGCGGCCGGAGGCGGAGAAGGTGGCGCGGGAGTATCCGGAGGCGTTGGCCCCGGCCTGCCCGCTGATGCGGATGCTCACCGAGGTGCCGCGGGCGTCGGCCATCTGGGAGGCGACGGTGCGCTGCCAGATCAGCTCGTAGAGGCGGTACTCCTCCGCGTCCAGCACGCTGTGCAGCTGGCCGGGGGTGGCGAATGACTCACCGGCGGGGCGGATGGCCTCGTGCGCCTCCTGCGAGTTCTTGACCTTGCGCGTGTACTGCCGCGGCGTGGGCGAGACGTACTCGCTGCCGTAGAGCTCCGTCGCCTGCGCCCGGGCGGCGGCGATGCCACCCTCGGACAGGGTGGTGGAGTCCGTTCGCATGTAGGTGATGTAGCCGTTCTCGTACAGCCGCTGCGCGATGCGCATGGTGCGCTCGGACGTGTACCGGAGCTTGCGGCCGGCCTCCTGTTGGAGGGTCGAGGTCATGAACGGCGCGTAGGGGCGCCGTGTGTAGGGCTTGGACTCGACGGTGTCGACGACGAAGTCGGCACCGTCGAGAGCCCCGGCCAGCGCGCGGGCCGCGGGCTCGTCGAGCACGACGGAGTCCTTGGCTGCGCCGGTGGTCTTCAGCCTGCCGTCCGGGCCGAAGTCACGGCCCTGCGCCACCCGGGCGCCATCGACGGCGGAGAGCTTGGCCGTGAAGCTGCGTGGCTCACCGGCGTCACCTCCGGCCGAGCGCTGCGTCGCCAGGGTTGCGGTGATGTCCCAGTAGTCGGCGGCGACGAACGCCATGCGCTCGCGCTCGCGCTCGACGATGACGCGGGTGGCCACCGACTGCACACGCCCGGCGGACAGCCGCGGCATGACCTTCTTCCACAGCACGGGCGAGACCTCGTATCCGTAGAGACGGTCGAGGATGCGGCGGGTCTCCTGGGCGTCGACGAGGTCGGTGTCCAGCTCGCGGGTGTTCTCGGCGGCGGCGAGGATGGCGGGCTTGGTGATCTCGTGGAACACCATGCGCTTGACGGGGACCTTGGGCTTGAGCACCTCGAGGAGATGCCAGGCGATCGCCTCACCCTCGCGGTCGGGGTCCGTCGCCAGCAGGAGCTGATCCACCCCCGCGAGCTCCTTCTTGAGCTCGGAGACCTTCTTCTTCTTGTCGGCGCTGACCACGTAGATGGGCTCGAAGTCGTCCTCCGGGTTCACGCCCAGCCGCGCCCACGGCTCCTTCTTGTACTTGGCCGGGATGTCCGCGGCGCCCTTGGGCAGGTCGCGGATGTGACCGACGGAAGCCTCGACCACATAGTCGGACCCCAGATAGGGCTGGATCTTGCGCGCCTTGGTGGCGGACTCGACGATCACCAGGCTCCGCTTGCCGCCCGATGCTGTCTTCTTGCTCGCCACTGGAGTGCTCCCAACCTGCGCTGATCCGTCGGCGACGCCCGCCGTCGACTCCGGTCCCGGTTACGGTACGCGTGCCGGAGCCTTTCCATACAGATTCATACCAGGCCGGTCCGTCACGGGAAGAAACGCGATCCACCCCTGCGCGGGCACCGTGAGCACGCCCACCCGGACGCCACCACCCCCCGGGACGGTCCGGCCTATCCCTCTATATGCATCGCGCACTCGAGCGCCCCCTCGTCGTCCCCCCCCAGCGCACACCGTCGCGAGTGGCGGAGATAGACAGATCGGTCTACGATGAAGAGGAACATCCACGGCCGCGGATTGGAACCTGTTACAGTTCCGGCAATTCGGCCGTGGCCGCGGGCTGCGCCCTGAAGGGCGTACCGTCGATGGCCGTACGGGAGCCACGACGAGTCCCGATCATCACGACTTTCTGGAGGTCAGCAGCGGTGGGCAATGCGTCCAAGACCAAGCTGGACAAGGTGGTCATCCGCATCGCGGGTGACTCGGGTGACGGCATGCAGCTCGCCGGTGACCAGTTCACGTCCGAGGCGGCCGCGTTCGGTAACGACCTGGCGACCCAGCCCAACTATCCGGCCGAGATCCGGGCTCCCCAGGGCACCATCCACGGCGTCTCGAGCTTCCAGATCCAGATCGCGGACTACGACATCCTCACCGCCGGTGACCGTCCCGACGTCCTGGTGGCGATGAACCCGGCCGCGCTGAAGGCCAACATCGGCGACCTGCCCTCGGGCGGGATCCTCATCGTCAACTCCGACGAGTTCACCAAGCGGAACCTGACGAAGGTGGGCTACGAGTCCAACCCGCTGGGCTCGCCGGCGTTCGAGGCGTTCCAGGTGCACGAGGTCGCGATGAGCACGCTGACCATCGGCGCCGTGGAGTCGGTCGACATCGGCAAGAAGGACGCCGAGCGCTGCAAGAACATGTTCGCGCTCGGTCTGCTGATGTGGATGTACGGGCGCACGGTCGACTCGATCGAGAAGTTCCTGGCCGACAAGTTCGGCAAGAAGCCGACCATCCTCGAGGCCAACACCCTGGCGCTGCGGGCGGGCTGGAACTACGGCGAGACCACCGAGGCGTTCGCGTCGGAGTACGAGATCGCCCCCGCCAAGCTCCCCGCGGGCCGCTACCGTCAGGTCACCGGCAACACCGCCCTGGCCTACGGCCTGGTCACCGCCGGCATCTCGGCCGACATGCCGGTCTTCCTGGGCACCTACCCCATCACCCCGGCCTCGGACATCCTGCACGAGCTCAGCAAGCTCAAGCAGTTCGACGTGACCACCTTCCAGGCCGAGGACGAGATCGCCGGAATCGCCTCCGCGCTCGGCGCCTCCTATGGTGGCGCGCTGGGCGTGACCTCGACCTCCGGGCCGGGTCTGGCCCTGAAGTCCGAGGCGATCGGCCTGGCCGTCATGACCGAGTTGCCGTTGGTCATCATCGACGTCCAGCGCGGCGGTCCCTCGACCGGCCTGCCCACCAAGACCGAGCAGTCCGACCTGCTGCAGGCGCTGTTCGGCCGCAACGGTGAGTCGCCGGTGGCCGTGGTGGCCCCCCAGTCCCCCGCGGACTGCTTCGACGCCGCCCGCGAGGCCGCCCGCATCGCGGTCACCTACCGCACGCCGGTCATCCTGCTCTCGGACGGCGCGATCGCCAACGGCTCCGAGCCGTGGCTGCTGCCCGAGGTCGACGCGCTGCCGAAGATCGACAGGAACCTTGCCACCGCACCCGAGGCGGGCGAGGAGGGCGCGACGGTCCCCGACTACCTGCCCTACGCCCGTGACCCGGAGACCCTCGCCCGCGACTGGGCCGTGCCCGGTACCGCGGGCCTCGAGCACCGCATCGGTGGCCTGGAGAAGGCCAACGGCACCGGCAACATCTCCTACACGCCGGACAACCATGACCTGATGACCCGCACGCGCGCCCTGCGCATCGCGCGCATCGACGTGCCGGACCTCGAGGTCGACGACCCGTCGGGAGAGGCCGACGTCCTCGTCGTGGGATGGGGCTCGTCCTACGGCCCCATCGGCGAGGCCGTGCGCCGCGCCCGCGCCAACGGCCACCGCGTGGCCCGCGCACACGTGCGTCACCTCAACCCGCTGCCCCACAACATCGGCGAGGTGCTGGGGTGCTACCGCCGCGTGCTGGTGCCGGAGATGAACCTCGGTCAGCTGTCGATGCTGCTCAAGGCCCGCTTCCCCGCCAACATCCAGCCCATCACCAAGGTGCACGGCATGGCGTTCTCCGCCGAGGAGCTGCAGAACGCCATCGAAGCCGAGTTCGCCGGCCGCCTCTCCCACGCCGAGCACGACAAGTACCGTGTCGCGCTCGACGGGGTCGTCACCACCACCGGTGAGCCCGCGGCCCGCGCCCGGCAGATCGGTCACACCGCCACCGGCACCACCACCGCCAACCGAACCCGCTGAAACAGACGAGCGAGGAGAGGACCCCCATGACAACAACCGAACCCGGACTCGTCGGCACCAAGCTGCCGCTCGACGCGCTGTCCTCGGTCCCCAAGACCGACGCGCCGCAGAAGCCCAAGGACTACACCTCCGACCAGGAGGTGCGCTGGTGCCCGGGCTGTGGCGATTACGTCATCCTGGCCACCATCCGCGCGCTGCTGCCCAAGCTCGGCCTCAAGCGCGAGAACATCACCTTCATCTCCGGCATCGGTTGCTCGAGCCGCTTCCCGTACTACCTCGAGACGTACGGCATGCATTCGATCCACGGCCGCGCCCCGGCCATCGCCACCGGCCTGGCCACCACCCGCCCCGACCAGTCGGTGTGGGTCGTCACCGGCGACGGCGACGCCATGTCCATCGGCGGCAACCACCTGATCCACACCCTGCGCCGCAACGTGAACATGAACATCCTCATGTTCAACAACCGGATCTACGGCCTGACCAAGGGCCAGTACTCCCCCACCTCCGAAACCGGCAAGGTCACCAAGTCCAGCCCCATGGGCTCATTGGACCACCCGTTCAACACCCTGTCACTGGCACTGGGCGCCCAGGGCACCTTCGTGGCCCGCGCCCTGGACTCGGACCGCAAGGGCCTGACCGAGGTCCTCGAGGCCGCCGCCCGCCACCGCGGCACCAGCTTCGTGGAGATCATGCAGGACTGCCCGATCTTCAACGACGGCTCCTTCGACCTGCTGCGCAAGGAGGACGCCGCCGACCACCTCATCCCGGTGCGCCACGGCGAGAAGATCATCTTCGGCGACTCCGGCCAGCACTGCGTGGTCCGCCGCGGCTTCTCACTGGCCGTGGCCGCCACCGCGGACGTCGACGAGGCCGACATCGTGGTCCACGACGCCCACACCGACGACCCGACCTACGCCCACGCCCTGGCCAACCTGTCCAGCCAGGACCTGGAGTACACGGTCACCGGAATCATCCGCCAGGTCGCCCGCGACACCTACGACGACCTCGCCCGCGGGCAGGTCGAGCACGCCAAGCAGATCGCCACCAGCGATCTGCAGGCCCTCCTCGACGGCTCCAGCACCTGGACCGTCGAGTAGGACGCCGCACCGCCCGCGCCGCGTCCCGCGAGGCCGACGGCGCACGCGCCACCGCTCACGGTGGGCGGTCACCGGCTCACACGCGCCTGGTGACCGTCCCCGTGACGCGTCCGCGGGTGTCCCACGTGCGCTCGACCACGTCGGCGGAGCCGTGCTGGTCGACGCGCACGGCGGTGGTCGACCGGGTGCCGTACCGCCGACCGATGCGGACGAACCGCGCCGACAGGCGCCATTCGTGCGCCAGCGGTACGCCCGTGCGCGGCATCTTCCACGGTGCCGCGGGGCGGCGGTCGGCCAGCACGTCCATCAGTGCCCCGGACCAGTCCGGGTCCTCCATGACGTCGGTGCCCACGAGCGTCCTCACGTCGCGGACCGCACCCACCACCTTGGGCCAGGGAGTGTCCAGCGAGGCGTTCGACAACCCGTGGACACCGGTGCCGAGGGCGACCGGGCCGCGGGTCGACCGGTTGGACGCCCACCACATCCGGTCGAGGTCCCCGGCGAGGAGGTTGACGCCTCCGTAGCGATCGAGATCGGCGACGACGTGGTGGGCGAACTCCGTGACCGGCACCGGCCCGGTGAGCGCACCGACCGGCAGCTCGCCACGCGACGCCGGCGCGGGGATCGCCGGCCCGGGCTCGCGGACATTGGTGACCGCGGCGAACCGCCCGCCCGTCGCCAGTGCCATCCAGGTTCCACCGGCGGTGGCGTCCCGGCCGGCGACGACGTCCGCGACACCGTCGTGCTCCACCGTCCACTCGTGTAGCGGCTCGGTGGGCCGGGCGAGGTCCTCGTCCCGGTTGGCCACCACGATGAGCGGATAACGGGGGTGGACCCGTCGCGCGACCACGAGCATGCACATACCCCCACGGTACGTCGACCTGCGACGAGGCAGCGCGCGGCGGGGACGCGCCCTGCGTCAGCCGGGCCAGTGCTCCGCGGGCACCCCGGCGGGTGGCGCGCCGATGTTCTGCGCCAGCCGCGCCCGCGCCCTGGCCGTGCCCAGTCGCAGCAGCGGGCCGCCGCCCTTCGACCCGACGTACGTCGTCCGGATGCCGACCCGCTCCAGCGCCGCACGCAGCGCGTCCCGGCGGGGGGCGTGGTGCTCCAGTCCGGCGTCGATGCCCAGCTCGACCACACCGGTATCGGCGACGTGTCCGGCGGTGAGGACCCAGATGCGCAGCGCCCCGGCCGAGGGGGTCCACCCCTCCGGGACCGCGGTGACGGCACCCCGCCGCCAGCGGCGGACCACCGGCGTCAGCACCGACGTCCGAGCCGTGGAAACCGTGCACCGGCCGTCGGGATCCGGTTCGGAGCGCACGGGATCCAGCCCCGCCTGCGTCAGGATCGTCTCGAACGCGTCCGCCCGCCACGCGGCGTCGAGCGCCACCGACACCTGAGCCACTTCACCGGCCAGAGTGGACTGGCCGCGGGCGGCCAGGACGCCCTCGAGGTCCGAGGGGTCGGGGACATGGTCGTCCGCGGCGAAGAACGACAGCTGCGTCACGGCTCCGAGCCTACGGTCGGCCCCCGACACCGCCGACCCCGACACGGGCGCGAGGCCCCCGCCGCGAGTGCGGTGGGGGCCTCGTCGTGCCGGACCGGATCGGTCAGAGGGCGCGGACCTCCTGCGCCTGCGGCCCCTTCTGACCCTCGCCCACCTCGAACTCGACGCGCTGGTTCTCCTCGAGCGACTTGAAGCCGGTGCCCTCGATGGAGGAGTAGTGGACGAAGAGGTCGGCGGAACCGTCCTCGGGAGCGATGAACCCGTAACCCTTCTCCGCGTTGAACCACTTGACGGTGCCCTGTGCCATGTTTACTGCGTTCCTTTTCCGTACTGCCAGGTGCGACTCGCGGGATGGCCGCGCGTGTCGGGCCGACGCCCCCGTTCACCGGCTGCCCGGTGGGCGGTTGTGACGACCGGCTCCAGTAGACCACGACAACAGCGGGAGGAGAACAGATCCTGGCACGTCGGTCCTCGGCCGGCGGCGAATCGACCGGCGGAGCGGATGCCTCTACGGTCGAAGGGTGACGACTTTCGGACGCGAACTCCTGGGCCACCTGCTGGAACAGCTCCCGGCCGGTCCGTCGCCACTGACCCACGCCGCCGACCTGCCCGCCCGCGAGGCGCGGTACACCGACTGGCCCACCTGGGCCCACCCGGGCCTGGTCGACGAACTGCGCGCCCGGGGCGTGGACCGGCCCTGGGCGCACCAGGTCGCCACCGCCGAACACGCGCACGCCGGTCGACACGTCGTGGTGGCGACGGGGACCGCGTCCGGGAAGTCCCTCGGCTACCAACTGCCCGCGCTGAGCGCCCTCGCCGAGGACCGCAACGCCTGCGTGCTCTACCTGGCCCCGACCAAGGCTCTCGGGCAGGACCAGCTGTCGTCGGTGATCTCGCTGGTGGACTCGGTGCCCGTGCTCTCCCACATCGCACCGGCCTCCTACGACGGAGACACCCCGTCCGACGCCCGACCGTTCATCCGGGAGAACTCCCGGTGGATCGTCACCAATCCGGACATGCTCCACCTGTCGATGCTCGGCAGGGCCCGCCAATGGACACGGATCCTGCGGGGGCTCCGCTTTGTCGTCGTCGACGAATGCCACTCCTACCGTGGTGTATTCGGCTCCAACGTCGCCCTGGTCCTACGACGGCTCGACAGGCTCGCCCGCGCCATGGGCGCGGCGCCGACCTTCATCCTGGCCTCCGCCACCACCTCCGACGCCGGGGCCGCCGCCACCACCCTCGTCGGCCGGGAGTGCG
Source organism: Dietzia sp. oral taxon 368 (assembly GCF_002999155.1). NCBI lineage: Bacteria > Bacillati > Actinomycetota > Actinomycetes > Mycobacteriales > Dietziaceae > Dietzia > Dietzia sp. oral taxon 368. The sequence continues at coordinate 1,845,007 of NZ_CP027238.1, read as the reverse complement.
TCGAGGTCACCGACGACGCCTCGCCCCAGGGCGGCCGCACCGTCGCCCTGTGGGAACCGCCGCTGATGGAGGGGTTGGCCGGCGAGCACGGCGCGCCCGTCCGCCGACCCGCGCCCGTCGAGGCGTCGGCGATCATGGCCTCCCTCGTCGCCGAGGGCGCGCGCACCCTGACGTTCGTCCGGTCCCGCGCCGGCGCCGAATCCACCGCGCTGCGCGCCCGCGAGCGCCTCGCCTCGGAACACGGGGCGCGCGGACTCGAGCTCGCCGGCCGCATCGCCGCCTACCGCGCGGGCTACCTCGCCGACGACCGCCGCGAACTCGAACGCGGCCTCGCCGAGGGCGAGCTGGTGGGCGTGGCCTCGACGTCCGCGCTCGAGCTGGGCGTGGACATCTCCGGCCTCGACGCCGTGGTGAGCGCGGGGTTCCCGGGCACCATCGCCTCGTTCTGGCAGCAGGCCGGGCGCGCCGGGCGCCGCGGCCAGGGCGCGTTGGTCATGCTGGTCGCGCGCGACGACCCGCTGGACACTTACCTCGTCCATCACCCCGAGGCCCTGCTGGGCAGGCCCGTCGAGGCCACCGTCACCGACCCCCGCAACCCCGTCCTGCTGGCCGGGCAGCTGCGGTGCACCGTGAGCGAGCGGCCGATGTCGCACGACGAGGCGCGGGCCTGGGGCGCGACCGAGGTGCTCGAGGATCTCGCCGCGCGCGGCCTCGTGCGCCGCCGGCCCGCCGGCTGGTACCCGGCCGCCGACGACCACACCCCGCACGCCGAGGTCGACATCCGCGGCAAGGGCGGCGCGGAGGTGGTGATCGTGGACGCGGTGGACGGCCGGATGCTCGGCACTATCGACTCCGTCCGCGCCCGCTCGCAGGTCCACCCCGGCGCGCTGTACCTGCACCAGGGCGAGTCGTTCATCGTCGACGAACTCGACCTCGACGAGGGACTGGCCCTGTGTCACCCCGAGGTGCCGGAGTGGACGACCTCCGCGCGAGAGCAGGTGTCGATCGACCTCATGGAGACGCTGGAGACGGTGCCGGCCGGGCCCGTGACCCTGTCGCTGGCGGACGTGGAGGTGACCACTCGGGTCACCGGCTATCAGCGGCGGTTGCGCGGCGGGGAGATCCTCGACGTGCCCCCACTGGACCTGCCGGAGACGACCCTGGCCACGCGTGCGGTGGTCTACACGCTCACCCCGCAGCTCCTGCGCGTGGCCGGGCTCGAGGAGGCGGACTGGCCGGGGGCGCTGCACGCGGCCGAACACGCCGCGATCGGGCTGCTGCCCCTGGTCGCCACATGCGACCGCTGGGACATCGGCGGGGTGTCCACCGCCCTGCACCCCGACACCGGCCTGCCCACGGTATTTGTCTACGACGGCTACGCCGGCGGGGCGGGCTTCGCCGAGCGGGGCTTCCGGCGCGCGACCCCGTGGCTGCGGGCGACCCTGGACGCGATCCGCGCCTGCGAGTGCGAGTCCGGCTGCCCTTCCTGCATCCAGTCCCCCAAGTGCGGAAACGGTAACGACCCGCTCTCCAAGCCGGGTGCGATCGCGCTGCTCACGGAGGTGGTCGGGCAACTCGCCGGGGTCGCCGGGTAGCGGGCCGCCGGTCGACCGCCCACCGCGGCCCGGACCCACGTAGGCCCAGGTCTCACCTGGGCCGGGTCTCACACCGGCCCGGATCTCACACCGGCCCCGCCCGCGCGACCGCCGACACCGCTCGCGAGCCGAGAACGCCGAGATCCACGTGCACCTCGGCCCGGGCCACCAGGTCGTGGCCGTCGACCGTGCACACCGGCAAGTCCGCGCCGTTCGCGGCAGCGATCCCGGACGCCGCCGTGCACGGGTCGAGGCCCTCGCGGAGCGCGTGCGCGCCGGCCAGTGCGGCCAGGTCCGCGGCGGATCGGGCGGCATGCGTGGCCACTGCCGCCCGTCCCACCAACAGAACGGCCACGGCCAGCGCCAGGACGGCCGCCACCGCGAAGGCGGTCGCCACGGTCATGGCCCCCTCGTCGTCGTCACCCACCCGGCGCCACCCCGTGCGCACGGCTACGACGGCGCGTCGGCAGGCTGCCGCACTACGCCCCGTCACAGCACGACGCCCGGCCACGGCGCCACGCCCGGTCATGGCGCAGCGCCCGGCTCGGCGCGCGCCACGGCCCGACCGCGTAACTCCACGCCGGGCAGGCCCCGCGCCGGCGCCACGACCTCGGCCGTGACGGCTCCCCCGCCGCCGACGACCGAGACGTCGGCACCGGGCGCGGCAACCCGGCCGGCCGCCGTGCCCTCCTCCACCCCGGACATCGCGGCCACCCGCGCCGCCTCGCGGGCGGCGTCGACCATCCTGATCTGCGCCAACGCGGCGCCGGCACCGGCGGCGGCGAGCGCGACCACCACCACGAGGGAGGCGATCCCGAGGGCGGCCTCGACGGTCACCGACCCGTCGTCGCGGGCCGCCGCCGCGCGGAGCCGTCGCGGCACCGTCACACCGAGGTGTTGAGAGCCTGCTCGATGATGCCGCCGAGCGCGTCCGGGATCGAGTCGCCGCTGACGACCGTGTACAGCACGGCCCCGAACGCCGCCGCGGCGATGGTCCCGACGGCATATTCGACGGTGGACATCCCCGCGTCCGCGCTGGTCGTCGCGTGGAATCGGCGATGCAGGGCGGAACGGGCGCGCGCCACCGCCGCCGTCGGGGTGGCGAGAGTCCGGGTGGCGAGGGTGGCGGTCTGATGGGTGTGGTGAGTGGACATGCGGTTTCTCCTTCTTCACTGACCGGGGCGGCGTCTCCGCCCCGGAATCCGAGTGGCCGGCGGCGCTGCTCACGGCATGACCCCCGGCAGCATCCCGTCGGCCAGACCCACCACGACGGGGAGCACGCCAAGGCAGACGAACGCGGGCAGGAAGCACAGGCCGAGGGGCCCGGCCACGAGGACGGAGGCGCGCTCGGCGCGGGCGGTCGCGGCGGCGTCGGCCTCGGAGCGCATCCGTGCGGCGGCGTGCTCCAGCGCGGAGCGGACCGACCCGCCGCCGTCGCCCGCGCGGATCAGCACAGGAGCGACGGGGGCCAGCCGGGCGGCGCCCGGGACGTCCCGCCAGGCCTCGGCCGACGTCGCGCCTAGCCGCATGCGGGCGGCCGCCGCGCGCAGGGGTTCCGCGGCGTCGGGGTCGGAGTGCTCGACGGCGTCGGCGACCGCGGACAGTGCGTCCGGCGTGGGCAGGCCCGCGAGCAGGGCGACCGCGAGCAAGTCCAGCAGGTGGGCGAGCACCTCGGTGTCGGCTGGGGCGTGGCGGCGCCGGGTGAGCGGGGCCACCAGGCGCACCACTGGACCGGCGATGCGGCCCGTCAACGCCGCGGCCGCGGACGTCGCCACGCCGTGCGGGCGCCCCGGCGCCGCGTGCTGCCGAGCAGGCCCCGCGGGATCGGGGAGGACCGCGTCGAGTCTCTCGGCGGCCCGCGGGCGCCACGGCGCGATGCACACCGCGGCGGCGAGTAGGAGAACTGCCGGGCTCACCTGCCCGCCCCGCCCGCGATCCGGTCGGTCCACACCAGACCGGCCGCGAGGAGAACCGCCCCTGCCAGGCACAGGGCGCCGCCGAGTGTCCCGCCCAGCAGGACGCCCAGGGGGTCGGCTCCGAAACCCGCGCCGAGCAGCACGCCCAGGCCGGGCAGGGCGGTGAGGATGACGGCGGTGGCTCGGGGTCCGGCGAGGGTGGCGTGCGTCCGGACGGCGCGCTCGCGGCGGGAGGCCACGTCGGCGCGGAGACCGTCCACGACGTCGGCGAGCTCGACCCCGTGCCGGGTCGCGAGCAGCCAGGCCCCGGCGAGCTCGCCGGGGACACGGTCGCCCCCGAGGTCACGCTTCGAACCGTCGGCGGTGGCCGCGGCGGCCGGACCGGTCGTGGTGGTCGCGGCGGGTCGCAGCGCCGCGGTGACGTCGCCGCCCAGGCGGGCGTGCGATCCGGCGGCGGCGAGGATGTTCCCGACCTGCGGGTCGTGGGCAGCGGCCGCGTCAGCGGCCCGGCCGAGGGCGGCCCCCGGCCCGGCGCCCGCCCGGAGGGCGGAGGCGGCGTCGTCCAGCGCGCGCTCCCACGCGCCCAACCGCGTGAGGCGGCCGCGGCGTTCGGTGGCGCGGCCGTGCAGGTCGGCGGCGACACCGCCGAGCACCGCGGCCGCGCAGGCGTGCAGTGGTCCGGCGCCGACCAGGCCGACCAGCCCCGCCGCGACCGGCCACGAGAGGCTCGCCGGAACCTGCAGGACGAGGCCGCCCAGCGCGCCGATGCGCTGGGCGGCGCCGGTCGCGGCTCCGCCAGCCGCGGCTCCGGCACCCGCGGAACCGGTCGCCCCGCCCGCGGCACCGTCGCCCGCGGCCCGGTCGAACCCACCGGACTCGAGCGCCGCCAGCCGGTCAGCCGCGCGCCCGCCCGGCCACACCAGCAGCGCGACGGCCACCAGCACCAGCGCGGCCGTCATCGGACGCGCTCCGCGAGCATCGCGTCGAGGGCCGCACGACCGGGCACGTCTCCCCCGTCGGCACGCCAGGCCGGGTCCACCACGATCCCCTGTGCCTCGCGGCGCACCACCCCGATCGAGTCGACGCCGCGCATCCCGTCGGGCAGGCGGCGCATGCCCACCACGACTCGCAGCGACGCGGCAACCTGGGCGGACAGCGCGGCGCGATCCAGACCGCCGAGGGCACCGAGCGCCTCCAGTCGCGCGGGCAGCTCGGTCGGCGAGTTGGCGTGGACCGTGCCCGCGCTCCCGTCGTGGCCGGTGTTGAGGGCGGCGAGCAGGTCGGCGACCTCGCCGCCGCGGACCTCGCCCACGGCGATGCGGTCGGGCCGCATGCGCAGCGCCTGCCGGACGAGGTCGGCCATCGTCACCTCGCCGGCGCCCTCGACGTTGCCGTGCCGCACCACGAGCCTGACGACGTGCGGGTGCGCGGGTCGCAGCTCGGGCGAGTCCTCGACACACAGCAGCCGCTCCGAGTCCGGGACCAGCCCCAGCAGCGCGGCGAGCAGTGTGGTCTTGCCGGAACCGGTGCCGCCCACGACGAGGTAGCCGACCCGGGCCGCGACGAGCGCGCGGAGCAGCGGCTCGGCGTCGTCGGGGACGGTGCCCGCGGCCACGAGCCGGTCGAACGTCGACTGCGCCGGCCTCGACACCCGTAGCGACAGGCACGTCCCGTCGACGGCGACCGGAGGAAGGACCGCGTGCAGCCGCCACGCCATACCGTCGCGCGACCGCACCACGCCGTCGGCCCAGGGGCGAGCGTCGTCGAGCCGCTGGCCCGCCCGCCCGGCCAGTCGCACCGCGAGCGCGCGCAGCTCGGCCTCGGTCGGCACCACGACGTCGGTCTCCTCGAGCCCCCGACCGCGATCGACCAGCGCGGGGCCCGGTCCGTCGACCACCACGTCGGTCACCCCGGGACTGGCGAGCAGCGCCTCGAGCGGCCCGGCGCCGGCGAGGTGTTCGCGGACGAGCCGGGCGGTGCGCAGTAGGTCGAGGTGTCCGTGGAGGACGCCGGACTCGGCGCGCACCGCGCGGACCACCTCGTCGGGTTCGGGATCCACGCCCAGGCCGGCGAGGCGCGCGCGGACGCGGTCGACCAGGTCGGCGGGCGGGGCGCCGGGGTCCTCAGCGCTCACCGGCGCCCACCTCCCCGAGCAGGGTGTCGGCGAGTGCGCACAGCCGCCGCATCCCGCCCGCGCGACCGCGACGCAGCGCATCGGCCAGCTCGCCGGCGCCGGCCGCGCGCCGCACGGAGCCGATCTCGGGCAGCACGTGCCACCGCTGAGCCCCCACCGATCCGGCGACGTCGGCCGCATGCAGGGGGTCACCGCGCCCGGTCCGGATCACCAACGCCGCGCCGGGTGACCGCCGCACCGCCCGTCGGGCCGCGACCGCGCCCTGGAGGTCGGCCCTGGTGACGACGACGACGAGGTCAGCCTCGTCGCGCACCGGCCCGCAGTCCTCGGCGCCGCCGGAATCGCTCACCGCGAGTCCGCTGCCCGCCCGGTGGGCCCGCACGGCACCCGGTCCGCCATCGGGGGCGGGGGCGGGGTCGGCGTCCGCCGGACGGCTTCTGGACCTGGCCAGTACCCGCAGTCCCGGCAGCACCTCGGGTGCCGCGCCCCACAGGGCGTCGGGGTCGGGCCCGCCCAGGTCGGCCCGGACATCCTCAACGCGCAGGCCGGAGTGGTCCTCCGTCCCCAGCAGCAGGTCGACGCCGGTGCCGTGCGGGTCCGTCTCCACCAGAAGGGTCCGGTGAGACGGCGCGGCACGGACCGCCATCGCTGCCGCGAGCGTGCTGGCCCCGCAACCGCCCACCGCGCCGACGACCACCACCACCGCTCCCGCCCGGGTCGGCACCGGCGCGAGCAGCACCCCCACGAGATCGCCGGTCCCGGACGGCAGGCGGATCACCTCGTCGTCGTCACCCGGATCGCGGTCCGAGCCGACCCGCACGACCCGTGACCCGCCGGTTCCCACCCTCCCCGCGGCGGCGTCCGACACGGCACCGCCGGCACCGCTGGCACGGTCGCCGTCGCGGTCCACGCGCTCGGCGGCGCGGTCGGTCACCAGGACGTCGGCGGGCCCCGTCCCCGGTTCCATCGCCAGGGCGGCCAGCACCGCGCGCACGTCGGCGTCCAGGTCGGGATCGGTGATCTCCACCGCGACGGTCAGCGCTCTCGTAGTCGTGTCCACGGCGCCCACCCTCGCCCATGCCGGCGACCGTCGACCCCGCGGCGACGCGGGACGGCGGTCGGCCTGTGGAGGGGGACGGGGCTGTGGAGAACGCGCGGGGCGTGGCGCTCGTGGCGCACTCACCCGTGGTGTCGACGCGGTCTTCGGCCCGCTCAGCCGCAGCCGCCCGGCCTTCCCAATCGCAGCCGCACGCGAACATGGCGTCTCGCGCAGCCCGCGGCGGGTGCGAGACGCCATCCCGGGGAGCGGCTGCGAATGCCCGTGGCGCCTTCGGATACCCACAAATGCGAGAAACCGCGGCAGGGGGTGCCGCGGTTTCTCAAAGCCTCAGTTCTCGGGGGGATGAACTGAGCACCTGTAGGGGGATGCCCCGTTAAGGGCACATCCAGTATCACCCATCTGCGTGGGCAACACAAGGACCGTATCGTGGGTGTCGTGTCCGCCCCCCGCCCACCGGGCCCCAGGATCTCGCACCGGCCGCGCCGCGTGGCCGCGTTCTTCGACCTCGACAAGACGATCATCGCGACCTCGTCGGTGTTCGCGTTCAACAAGTCGTTTCTCGACGAGGGCCTGCTCTCCCGCCGGTCGGTCATCGACCTGGCCTACACACAGCTGGCGTTCAGCCTCTCCGACGCCGACGACGAGCAGATGCAGAAGGTACGCCAGGCCATGGCGACCGCCACCAGGGGCTGGGCGCCCGAGCAGGTCGAGCGGATCGTCACCGAGGCGCTCACCGAGAAAGTCTCTCCCACCGTGTACTCCGAGGCGCAGGAACTGCTCGCCGAACACCGCGCGCTGGGCCACGACCTGGTGATCGTGTCCGCCTCGGGCGAGGAGCTGGTCGCGCCGATCGCCCGCATGCTCGGCGTGGACCACTACGCCGGCACGCGCATGAACCGCGATGAGAACGGCCGGTACGGCGGGCAGATCGAGTTCTACTGCCAGGGCCCCGGCAAGGCGGAGGCCATCCGCGGGTTCGCCGACCGGTACGGTTACGACCTCGACGCGAGCTACGCCTACTCCGACTCCTCGACCGACCTGCCGATGCTCGAGCTGGTGGGCCATCCGACGGTGATCAACCCCGACCGCGCGCTGCGCCGCGAAGCGCTCGAGCGGGGTTGGCCGATCCTGACGTTCTCCAACCCCACCCCGCTTCTGCCGACGCTCGAGCGGGCGACGGGGCCGATCGTGGGTGTCGGAGCCATCGTCGTGGCGATGAGCGCGGCGGCCGCCGCGTTCGCGCGTGGTGCGAGGCGGGCGGCGCCGTAGCTGCACGGCCCGGTGCGGTAGATCCGCCGACGCCCCAATCACTCATCGTGGGCCGCGGACGGAGTCAGAAGCGATAGCCGGATCGACCGAGGAGTCGGCGGGTTCTTTGGGGGTTCCCACCATCGCCCCGGCAGGGTGCTCGACGGCATGCTCAAGGCACGGTGGTGAGGACGCCAGGACCGCGACGGAAGAGAAGTCACGGCCCCCCGCCTGATCTACCGTCATCGACGTTCGGAAACCCACGCGACGGATAACGCCCGAGAGGCAACACCAGCCGTGGGTCCGCGCCAGCCGTCACCGACGGTTGTCCCGGGCCGGCGACACGGCGGACCACAGGACGCTTGGTACCCGGATCTCTCGATGAACCGCAGTGAGTTGGCGGGTCGGCTTCGGCCGACCCGCCGTTCGCGTGTCAAGCCAGTGCGCCGTGCGCGCGCCAGACCCGACCCGCCGTTCGCGTGTCAGGCCCCGGCGGCATCGGCGATCGAGGTGGCCTCACGAGCCCCCGCCTCCAGCGCCTTACAGCAGTAGAGGATCCAGGCGGCGACGCCTTCCTCGGTCCCCGCCATGAAGCCGGCGACGGCGGCGCGGTAGGCCTCCGGGTCGCGGTAGAAGGTCACCTCGGGCACGCCCAGGCAGTGCGGGTCGAGGCCGGTGGACACCGCGACCAGCCGGAACGCGGCGCGGGCGACGATCCCGTCGGCCGAACCGAACGGCGCGAGCCCGGAGAGTTCCCCCAGCACGACCGCGGCGAGCACCGGTGCCGGCACGCGCGTGCCGCCGGTGACGAGCCCGGCCAGGCCCTGGAGTCGCTCGGCCACGCCATCTCCGGCGCGGGGGCGGCCCAGCGTCTGCGGGTCGACGTCGGGCCGGGCCGCGGCGAGGAGATGCAGGTGGGCGAGCTCCTGCAGCGGCGAGCGGGTCCACACGGCGACGGCACGATCCAGGGACTCGCCGGTGAGTTCACCGGCGACCCGCAGGGCGCCGGACAGGATCTCGTCGGGCTCGCCGTCGCTGTCCAGACGGACGGACGCGCCCTCGACTCCGGCGGAGGCGCGGGCCCCGCGCAGGACCGATTCGGCGGCGGTGGTGGGCCATCCGCGGCGGTTGGCGGGGTGCCGGTGCACCGCGGCGAGGGCGTCGCGGGCGGTGTCCGCGGCCTCGGCCACGCCCGGCAGGGCGGTCAGCGGGGCGAGCGGGTCGGGAGCTGCGGAGGTCACGGGTCGAGGTTACCCATCGGGTCACAATCGGCCGACACAGGCAATTTTCAGCTGCCTCAACCGGTGTGGAGCTGGTGTAATCACCTCCACCCGGTCGGGGCCCGCGCCGGCACCGCCCGCCCACCCTCGACACCCCGGAGATCCGCGTGAACCTCAAGGACCAGCTCGACGCACTGCTCGACGCGACCGCCTTCGACTCGACGGGGGCCAAGATCGGCGCGGTGCGCCAGGTCTACGTGGACGACGCCAGCGGCAAGATCACATTCGCGGCCGTCTCGACCGGCATCTTCTCCGCCGACGCGATCGTCCCCCTCCACGGGGCGCGGCTCCTCGACGACGAACTCCACGTCGACCACACCCGCGCCGTCATCCGCGACTCCCCGCGCCCCGACAACACCGAGGACGCCCTCACCCCCGAGCAGGAGGCCAAGCTGCTCGAGTACTACGGCATCGAGACGCCCACGCGCCTCCGCGGCACGGCCGCGCAGTCGTCCGGCCCGTCGGCGGGCGCGGCCGGAAAGCCGGCGGAGGACGACGGGAAGACCACGTCGAGGGGCGCCGCGAAGGAGACCGCGGGGGCCGGAGCGGGAAACCCCACCAAGACCGTCGGCGCGGGCGAGGACGCCGCGGCGGACCCGGCGTCGGCGGGCCGGAACGGCAAGGGGGCGACGACGACGAGAACGTCGGACAGCGAGGAGACCACCGACTCCCCCGCGCCCGCGAAGGCCACCGGCCCGGGCCCCGCGACCCCGGGCACGGGCCGGTCCGAGGACGCCGGCCCGAAGGGCCCGGAACCGCGTCGCGACTGATGGTGGCGGGCAGGACTCCCCCGTCATACCCCCTCGGGTGGGTTGCCCGACACGACCGGTCGCATGTGACTACGCTCACAGACATCGGTCTGGTCACGTCCGCCGCGGCGACCCCGGCCGTCCGTGAAACCTCATCCCCGAGAGAGAGCCGCTGATGACCGCTCCCGAACACACCCCGTCCTTCGCGCCCGATCCCGACTTCGCCGCGCAGGCCAACGCGCAGGCAGATCTGTACGACAGTGCCGCGGACGACCGTCTGGCGTTCTGGGAGGAGCAGGCCCGTCGTCTCGACTGGGACACCGAATGGTCCGAGGTGCTGGACTGGTCCGACGCCCCCGTCGCCAAATGGTTCGTCGGCGGCAAGCTCAACGTCGCCTACAACTGCGTCGACCGGCACGTCGAGGCCGGCAATGGTGACCGCGTCGCCATCCACTGGATCGGCGAGCCCACGGATGACGCCCGCGACATCACGTACGCCGAGCTCAAGGACGAGGTCAGCCGGACCGCCAACTACCTCAGCTCGCTCGGCCTGGTGGCCGGCGACCGGGTGGCCATCTACATGCCGCTGCTGCCCGAGGTCTACATCGCGATGCTCGCGTGCGCGCGCCTGGGCCTGACCCACTCCGTCGTCTTCGCCGGCTTCTCGCCCGCGGCCCTGCGCTCGCGCGTCGACGACGCCGAGGCCAAGCTCGTCATCACCGCCGACGGCCAGTTCCGCCGCGGCAGGCCCGCCCCGCTCAAGGCCGGCGTCGACGACGCCCTTGCCGGGAATCTCGAGGGCGTGGACGGCCCCGCCCGGTCCGTGGAGAACGTTCTCGTCGTGCGCCGCACCGGCCTCGACGTCGAGTGGACCGAGGGCCGCGACGTCTGGTGGGACGAGGTGATCCCCGAGCAGTCCACCGAGCACACCCCGGAGGCCTTCGACTCCGAGCACCCCCTGTTCCTGCTCTACACCTCCGGCACGACCGGCAAGCCCAAGGGCATCGTCCATACCTCCGGCGGCTACCTCACGCAGGCCGCCTACACGCACCACAACGTCTTCGACCACAAGCCCGGCGAGGACGTCTACTGGTGCACGGCGGACGTCGGATGGGTCACCGGCCACACCTACGGCGTGTACGCCCCCCTGGCCAACGGCGCCGAGTGCATCGTCTACGAGGGCACGCCCAACTCCCCCGACGAGCACCGGCACTTCCAGATCATCGAGAAGTACGGCGTCACCATCTACTATGCGGCTCCGACCCTGATCCGCACGTTCATGAAGTGGGGCAAGGAGATCCCGGCAGCCCACGACCTGTCCTCGATCCGCCTCCTCGGCTCGGTCGGCGAGCCGATCAACCCGGAGGCGTGGCGCTGGTACCGCGAGAACATCGGCGGCGGTAAGGCCCCCATCGTCGACACGTGGTGGCAGACCGAGACCGGTGCGATCATGATCTCGCCGCTGCCGGGCATCACCGAGACCAAGCCGGGTTCGGCCATGCGGCCGCTGCCCGGGATCTCGGCGGCGATCGTCGACGGGGACGCCAAAGAGGTCCCCGCGGACGAGCAGGGCTTCCTGGTCCTCACCGAGCCGTGGCCCGCGATGCTCCGCGGCATCTGGGGCGACATGGAGCGCTACCGCGACACCTACTGGTCTCGCTTCGCCGAGGAGGGGTACTACTTCGCCGGTGACGGCGCCAAGTTGGACTCGGACGGCGCCCTGTGGGTGCTCGGCCGTGTCGACGACGTCATGAACATCTCGGGCCACCGCATCTCGACCTCCGAGGTCGAGTCGGCGCTCGTCGGTCACCGAGCGGTCGCGGAGGCGGCCGTGGTCGGCGCGAACGACGAGACCACCGGCCAGGCGATCGTCGCCTACGTGATCCTGCGCGGGAACGTGGACGCCGAGGAGGACCGGCAGAAGCTCATCGACGAACTGCGCGCCGAGGTGTCGCGGGAGATCTCACCGATCGCCAAGCCCCGCGACATCACGATCGTGCCGGAACTGCCCAAGACCCGTTCCGGCAAGATCATGCGTCGACTGCTCAAGGACATGGCCGAGGGCCGCGAGGGCGGCGACACCTCGACCCTGGCGGATCCGACGATCATGGACCAGATCCGCGAGAAGGGCACGCGCGGATGACCGGGTAGCGGGTGAAGGTCGCCACGTGACGTGGCACGATGGATGACGGTGCAGCCGTCGCCGGACAATGGAGGAGCAACCGTGAGCCACGCCCAGGGAACGCACAAGCCGACCGAGGCCTCGATCCCCCTGCATGACGCGGACTCGATCGGCCGGGGCGACGCCAGCATCGGCACCCTGGTCAAGAACGCGTCGACCCACGTGTCCACTCTCATGCGGGCCGAGATCGAGTTGGCCAAGACCGAGATCACCGAGCAGGTGAAGAAGGCCGCGACCGGGTCCGGGTTCTTCGTGGCCGCTCTCGTATTCCTCCTGATGTCCTTCTTCCCGTTCGTGTTCATGTGGGCGAAGCTCATCTCGCTGTGGTTCGGAACCAAGAGCTGGGACTGGATGGGTTTCCTCATCGTGTTCGTGGTGCTGGTCCTTCTGGCCGCGGTGTGCGGACTGCTCGGGTACCGCAAGGTCAAGAAGATCCGTAAGCCGCAGCGCACCATCGACTCGGTGTCGGACCTCAAGCTGGCCATGCCCAAGGGGTCCGAGCCGCAGCGGCCCCACACGGTGCGGGTCACCAGCACGCCCGAACCCCCCGTGCGCAACTGAAAACGCCCGCTCACAGGCCGCCCGACCCTTCGATCGTCAGGATCGACGGGTCGTGGCGGCATCGTGACGTCTCGGCCAACGGCATCCGCCTGCACGTGGCCGAGGCGCTCCCCGCAGACGCCGTCGCCGGGGAGTTTCCGCCGCTGGTCCTGCTCGTCCACGGCCTCGGCGGAATCTGGTGGACGATGCGCACGCCCATGCTCGCGCTGGCGGAGGCGGGCTTCCACGCCGTCGCCGTCGACCTGCGCGGCCACGGCGACTCCGACAAACCGCCGCGCGGATACGACGCCTGGACCCTCGCGTCCGACATCACGAATCTCGTGCGGGCGCTCGGCCATTCCTCGGCCGTGATCGTCGGACAGGGCGAGGGCGGCTTCTACGCGTGGACCGCCGCGTACCGCCGGCCCCGCGCGGTGCGGGGCCTAGTCGTCGTCGGGTCCCCCCACCCGCTCGCCACGCGTCGCGCCGCACTGTTCGACCGACACCAACGGCGGGCGCTCGTGCCCCGCCTACTCGCGGACCAGTTTCCGCGCCTGCCCGAGAGGCGCCTCACCCGCGACGGGGCCGCGGACGTCGAGGAGATGCTGCGCAGCCGCTCGGGCCCCGCGTGGCCGGGCACCGACGACTTCCGCGAGACCGTCGACCTGCTCCGGCGGGCGATGCTCATCCCCAAGGTGGCCCACCTGTCGCTGGAGAGCCGCCGCTGGATGGTGCGCAGCCAGCTCCGGCCGGACGGGCGCGATTTCCGCCGCGCGGTCTCCGGCGTTCTGCCGCAGCCCGTGCTCGGCATCAGCGGTGCCGAGGACCGCTTCATCCTGCCGGCGACCGTCCGCGCGTCCTCGGCCTGGGCCGGCGACTTCACCACCGCGCTCGTCCCTGGCGCTGGTCAGTTCCCGGCCATGGAGGCCCCGGCGGAGACGTCCCGCCTCATCGTCGACTTCGCGCGCCGCGTCACCCCGGCCTGACCGGGGCCGCCCCGCGCCGCCCGCGCACAGCAGGCACCGGCCCCCACCGACGGCGGGTACCGGACCCCCGGCGCTGCGGGGCCCCGGTCCGGTCAGCGGACGCCGACGCAGGGGCCGGTCGGCACCGCGCCCGGCGCGTCGACCGCCGCCTGCAGCTGCGGCAGGACCTGCTCGACGGTGAGCGCGTAACCCGTGTCGGCGGCGTCCATCGCGGCACCGAACACCACGCCCACGACCTTCCCGTCGGGTGTGATCAGCGGGCCGCCGGAGTTCCCCTCGCGGACGCTGCCCCGCAGGATGTAGACCTCGCGCTCCACGGTCTGCTGACGGTAGATGTCGGGTCCGCGCAGGGTCACCCGCTCGCGGATCCGGGCCGCGTCCGGCCGGTAGGGACCGTTGCCGGGATAGCCCACGACGATCGCGTCGTCGCCGGTACGGGCGCGGTTCTCGGCGAAGGGCAGGACCGGCGCCTGCAGCCCGGGCACGCGCAGCACTGCCACGTCCACCGAGGAGTCGTAGACCACGACCTCGCCGTCGAGTTCGCCGTCGCCGGCGACCACGGTGACCGAGCCGGTGCCGGCCACCACGTGCGCGTTGGTCATGACCAGGCCCGGGGCGGCCACGAAGCCGGAGCCCTCCAGGGCCCGACTACACGACTCGGCGCGGCCGCGGATCTTCAGCACCGACGGCTTCACCCGCGCCACGACCTCCGATCCCGCCAGCACCGGGTCGGGCGGCGGGACCTCCTGGAGCGGGGTGGTGCCGAACGGGCCGAGGATGTCCGGGAACCCGGTCGTGCCGAGGACCTGGGTGAACGCCGCCGGGATGCGCTGCAGCTGCTCGGGTGCGACGTCGTCGATCTTGGCCAGCACCGTCGAGCCCCGCACCGCCTTGCCGGGCCCGGGGCCCTCCTGGGCGGCGATGGGCACGGCGACCAGCCATGCCACCAGCAGCATGGCGGCGGACTGGAACACCGCGCCCAGGGTGCTGTCGAGAAGCCTCGCGCCGGTGCCGGAGATGTAGCGCCGGGCGGCCCGACCGATCGTCACCCCGGCGACCTGCCCGATGATGACCATCACGGCGATGATCGCCAACCCCGCCACCAGGCGACCCAGCGCCGAGTCGACCTCGCGGACCAGGTGCGGCGCCACGAGGAGTCCGGAGGTCGCACCGATGCCCACGCCGAGCAGGGCGAACCCGGAAGCGGCGGCACCGTTGATCCAACCGGAGATCGCGGCGGCGGCGGCCAGGGCGAACAGGGCGAGGTCGAGCCACTGCGACCCCGTCACCGAAGCCCCCTCCGCGGATTGTCGGCGGGCAGGTCGAGGGGCTCCTCGCCGTCGGGTGCCGCGTCACCGGCGTCACGGGTGTCCGCGGGCTCGGCGGTGTCGGCTCCGGCGCTCACCCCGGGCACGCCGGCGACGGTGCGGTCGGCCAGCGGATCAGCGGACTCGCGGCGGGCCTCCTCGGCCGACATGCGGTGCTGTTCGCCGTTGCCGGACGCGGCGAGGGTCTTCTCGAGATCGCGGATGTCGTCGGTGTCCCACTCCAGATCCCAGCCGGCGGAGTGGAACATCGCGGCGAGGATTCCGGCGGTGAAGCCCCACACCACCAGATCGTCGTGCTGGAACGCGGGACCGGTCCAGCCGGTGGTGTGCCGCAGCAGGAAGCGGTTGGCGGGGTCGAGCAGTTCGCTGACCGGCACGGTCATCACACGCGCGGTCTCGCCCGGGTCCACCACGCCGACCTCCATCGGCTCACGCCAGTACCCCAGGACGGGCGCGACCGAGTAGTTCGACACGGGGATGTACAGCTCCGGCAGCACCGCCAGGACGTCTACGCCGGCCGGGTCCAGGCCGGTCTCCTCCCACGCCTCGCGCAGAGCGGCCTCGACGGGACCGCTGTCCGTGTCGTCGACCCCGCCGCCCGGGAAGGAGATCTGTCCGGAGTGGTTGCGCAGGGTCGGCGCGCGATGGGTGAGCAGGACCCGCGCGTCCTCGGGCGGTAGGGGTCCCGGCGCGTCGGGCGAGCCGGACAGCAGCACCAACACGGCGGCGTCGCGGTGCGGGCGGCCGACCTCGTTGGGCCCGCGATGGGCGGGCGGCTTGCGCTGGGGCAGCAGCCCGTCGAAGCTGCCGTCGGTGCACGCCGACATCAGCGGGTCCATCCACCCCGGATGCGGGACGCCGGTGATGTCACCGGGACGGGGCACGCGACGGCTCGCCGGGTCGTTCGCGGTCTCGCTCACGCGGTCACCCCCAGGTGCTCGGCGACGGCGTCCAGCACGTCCTGTTCGCTGTCCATGGGCTGCACCAGCACGTGGGCGACCGTCCCGTCGGCCCGTACGAAGAGGGTGAGCGGCAGGACGGGCGGCGCGCCGAGCACGGTGGGGAGCTCCTCGTCGTGGTCGGAGACCGACACGAGTTCGTCGATACCGAGCGCGCCGAGGGTGTCGAAGCCCTTGGTCTCGGACGGGTCGGTGTGCGAGATGACCACCCGGACGTCGTCACCGAGCGTGGCGGCCGCGTCCTGGATCGCGGGCAGCTCGCGTCGGCACGGCTCGCACCAGTAGGCCCACATGTTGACGACCATGGGCTTGCCGGCCTGGATCTTGCCGAGCGTGGTGGTGGAGCCGTCGTCCATACACCGCACCATGAGGCCGGCGACGGGGCCGGTCGTGGTGGCGGGCGCGGCGCTGTCGCGGCAGGCCGGCAGGTCGGCGGTGGCGCGGGTCCCGGCGTCCACGACCGTGTGTGGCTCGTCCGCGGGCGGGCCTCCGATCGGCGGCGCCCCGGGGGCACCGGCGGGGGGAACGGTGGGGGCGGCGGTGGGGTCACCGGAACCGTCGCCGGAGTCACCGAAGGTGGTGAGGAGGGCGACGACGACGCCGACCAGCGCCACGAGCGCGACCAGCGACCACCGGGTGGAGGCACTCACGCGTATTCCCCCAGTCCCACCAGCTCGAGGAGGTGATCACGCTCGGGTCCCGCCACGAGGCGGGCGGCCGCGGCCGGATCGAGCGGGCCGGCCTCGCCCGCGGACGGGCAGTCGTCGGCCAGGACACACGCCCCGCAGGCCGCGGTCCGCGCGTGGCACACCCGGCGGCCGTGGAAGATGATCCGGTGACTGGCGTCGGTCCAGGAGGCCCGGGGCAGCATCTGCGACACCTCGCGCTCGATGCGGACCGCGTCGGTGGCATCGGTCCACTTCCAGCGGTTCACAAGCCGGATGAAGTGAGTGTCGACGGGCAGCCCCGGGATGCCGAAAGCGTTGCCCAGCACCACGTTCGCGGTTTTACGCCCGAATCCCGGGAGGGTGACCAGGTCCTCGAGCCGCTGCGGCACCTCGCCGTCGTACCTCTCCACCAGGGCCGCGCCGAGGCCCTGGATGCTGCGCGCCTTGTTGCGGTAGAAGCCCGTCGGGCGGATGAACTCCTCCAGCTCCTCGCGATCCGATCCCGCGTAGTCCGCGGCCGTCTTGTAGCGGGCGAACAGCGCCGGGGTGACCTCGTTGACGCGCTTGTCCGTGCACTGGGCCGACAGGATGGTGGCGACGGAGAGTTCGAGGGGGGTGGTGAAGTCGAGCTCGCAGTAGACGTGCGGGAACGCCTTCTCGAGAGTGCGCAGCATGCGCCTGGCGCGCCGGGTGCGCCCGAGGTCGGTTTCCACCCCCCTCGCGGCCACCCCTCGTCTGCGGCGCTTCACGGCTGGAGCGGGGTCGGGCATGAGTCCACATTACGGCTCCGCGCGCACACGGCGCCGCGCCGCTCCGGACGGGCACGTGTGCACCCACGCGGTCGGCGGTGGATAATCATGGGCATGCAGGGAATCCTCGTCGTCCTCGTGCCGGTGCTCCTCGCCGGGTTCGCGCTTCTCATGGACCGATTCGAGAACGCGATCCTCGACGAACCCGAGCAGATCGACGCCTGAACCATCCCGCTGACCGCGCGTCGACCACATCTCGACGCGTGAACGACTACAGTGGCTTTCGCCACACGCACGCCATGGCGCGGACGAGCATGTCCCCGCCCGAACGGAGGGTCACAGACTGTGACGATTGATCGCCGCACGGACCAGTCTGCCGACGACGTCCTCACCAGTGCCGGAATCTTCCAGGGTGTGGAGCCCGCGGCGGTCTCCGCTCTGCGTGACGATCTGACCCGCGAGGAGTACTCGAAGGGTGACGTGATCATCCGCGAGGGCGAGCAGGGCGACAGCCTGTACATCGTCACCTCCGGGAAGGTGAAGCTGTCCCGCAAGGCGCCCGACGGCCGCGAGAACCTGCTGTCCATCCTCGGCCCGTCGGACATGTTCGGTGAGCTGTCGATCTTCGACCCGGGTCCGCGGACCTCGTCGGCCGTGTGCGTCACCGACGTCACCGTCCAGGCCATGGACCGCTCCGCCCTCAAGCGGTGGATCGCCGAGCGGCCCGAGATCTCCGACCAGCTGCTGCGCGTGTTGGCCCGCCGCCTGCGCCGCACCAACAACAACCTGGCCGACCTCATCTTCACCGACGTCCCCGGTCGCGTGGCCAAGGCCCTGCTCCAGCTGGCGCAGCGCTTCGGCACGCAGGAGGGCGGCAACATCCGCGTGACGCACGACCTCACGCAGGAGGAGATCGCCCAGCTCGTCGGCGCCTCCCGCGAGACGGTGAACAAGGCGCTGGCCGAGTTCGCGCACCGCGGCTGGCTGCGGCTCGAGGGCAAGAGCGTCATCATCTCGGACACCGAGCGCCTGGCCCGCCGCGCCCGCTGACGCTGGTCGGGCCGGCTCAGCCCCACCCGTCGCGGCCCACCCCGGACCCCATCCGAAATCCGCTACCCGGACTCCGGATCCGCTACCCCGACATGGGTAGCGGATCCCGGGTCGGAGTAGCGGATTTTCTCGATCAAGCAGAGTTCGGGCCGAGCCCGAGTCGTTCCTGCCGCCACATCTCCTCACGGACTCGACGGACGATCGCCCGGGGATCCTGC
Source organism: Dietzia sp. oral taxon 368 (assembly GCF_002999155.1). Taxonomy (NCBI): domain Bacteria; kingdom Bacillati; phylum Actinomycetota; class Actinomycetes; order Mycobacteriales; family Dietziaceae; genus Dietzia; species Dietzia sp. oral taxon 368. The sequence goes on along the minus strand of NZ_CP027238.1, from coordinate 1,826,345 downwards.
AGGTCCGCCCACGTCCACCGGATCACCACGTATCCGGCGTCCTCCAACTGGGCCTGCCTGCGCCGCTCGGCAGCCCAGTTCCGGCGGATCTCCTCCGGTTCCGTCCCGTACTTGCCGAAGCCGTCCGCCTCGCCGATCAGGCGCCACTGCGGCCAGAAGAAGTCCACCCGGAACCTCTTGCCTCCGCGCACCGCCAGCCGCACCTGCAGCTCGGGCTCCGGCAGCCCCGCCATCACCAGGATGAGCCGGATCAGCGTCTCCAGCACCGACTCGGCCAGCCCGGAGGTCCGCTCGGGCAGGGCCCGCGCCCGGGAGACGCCCGTTCTCCCCTTCGCCGCCTCGGCCTCCACCTGCAGGTCGAACCGGGTGCAGAGGCCTCGGCGGATGGCCTGGTCCGCCGCGCACACCCCGCTCTCCAACCCGGACGTCCGGGCCACGTCGACGATCGTCCGGGCCGGCGAGGTCACCGGTATGCCGTCGAGCATTTGCACCACCCCGTCGAGCGGCAGGTTCGCGACGATGAGCGCGGAGCTGCGACGACTCCCGCCGCCCGCGCGGTGACGAGTGGCGGTGGGACGATCGAGCACCATCCCGTGGAGCGGTAGCCCGTGCAGGGCCAGCGCCGAGGCGTGGGAGAAGACCGTCCCCGGTTCCACCGCTCGCGCTGCGGCCGCCGTGCGTTCGACGAACACCCGGCGACGCCGCTCATAGGCGGGTTCACCGGGCGATCGGCCGTCCGGGCCGGCGTCGTCCGCGGCGTGAGCGTAGACCCCGGTGCGGACACGTCTGAGCTCGCCGTTCGCGATCAGCCGTGCGATGTCGGCGTGGGTCAGGCCGCCCCTCGCCAGATCGGCGTACGTCGACAGGCGGGTGGGGCGGTTCCGGGCGGGTGTCGAGGTGTTCATGCGGACATCGTCCCGCCGGTGTCGCCACGTCCCGGCGGTTCAGGGCCTCGCGGGCCGGCCTCCTGTGGAGACGCCCGGCCCTGTGGACAACGCGGGTCGACACCCCGGCCCATCACCCCGCCCTCCACCGAGATCCGCTACCCCCACTGGGGATCCGCTACTCCTGTACGGGTAGCGGATCCGGAGGGCGGGTAGCGGATCCGGGGAGCTGTGGGCGGGTGCCGCCCCGGCTCAGGCCTGCGCGTCGAGGCGGTCGAGGTAGCGCAGCGCCACCGTGGTCGACTGCTCGGCCACCTTGAGCAGGAACGGCGACACGTCGCGGTAGATGTGCTGCGTGATCGCCTCGGCGGAGGCGTCGCGGCCCAGCTCGGCCCGCGCGGCGACGATCTGCTCGAGTCGATCGCGCCGGTGCTGCCCGAGAACCTGGGCGGCACGGCCGGTGTTCTCGACGTCGGGCCCGTGGCCGGGGATGCCGATCACACCGTCGGCCCGCGCGGCGAGCAGATCCATGCTGCCCAGGTAGTCGCCGAGATCGCCGTCGGTCGAGTCGAGCACGGTCGAATCCCTGCCGAGGATCGTGTCACCGAGGACCACACAGTCGGGCCGGGCGGTGAACCCGGCGCCCGCGGGCCGCACCTCGAGGCTGACCGAGTCGGCCGTGTGCCCCGGGGTGCCCCACACGGTGATGTCCAGGCCGGCGGCGTGGATCACCTCGTCGTCGCCGCCCCCTGTGGCGCCACCTCCTGTCACGTCACCCCCCGTCACCAACGGTGCGGCGTCGCGGCAGAACCGTTCCTCCACGGCCCGGACGGGGGCGGAGGTGAAGGCGCGCAGGTGATCGATGCCGTCGGTGTGATCACCGTGGCGATGGGTGACGACGACGAGCTCGATCTCCCCCACGATCGTCGCGATCCGCTCGGCGTGCGCGCGGTCTTCGGGCCCCGGGTCCACCACCACACAGGTGGGCGACCCGGGGGCCCGCAGGACGACCGTGTTGGTCCCCTCGAAGGTCATCTCGGAGGGGTTGTCGCAGAGGATGACCCCGGACAGGTCCGTGACGGGCCGGAGCGTCTCGTACGCCGGGAAGCTGATCGGGGTCAGTCCTGCTGTCATGGCTAGACCTCGACCTCGACGACCAGCTCGACCTCGACGGGCGCGTCGAGCGGCAGCTCGGAGACGCCGACGGCCGAGCGGGCGTGGACGCCGGCGTCGCCGAAGATCTCGCCGAGCACGTCGGACGCACCGTTGACCACCGCGGGCTGCCCGGTGAAGCCGGGCGCCGAGGCGACGAAGCCGACGACCTTGACGATCTTCACCACGGCGTCGATGCCGACGAGCGCGTCGACGGCGGCCAGCGCGTTGAGTGCGCACGTCCGGGCCAGGTCGGCGGCCTGCTCGGGGCCGACCTCGGCCCCCACCTTGCCGGTGGCGGCCAGCGCGCCGTCGACCATGGGCAGCTGGCCCGAGGTGTAGACGAACGTGCCCGCCCGGACGGCGGGGACGTAGTTGGCGACGGGCGGGACGACCGTCGGCAGTTCCACGCCGAGCTGCTCGAGCTTGCGGCTCCAGTAGCCCCCGGACTCGGACTCGGACATCAGAGCCGTCGCTTCATGTAGGCGACATGCTGCTCACCCGTCGGGCCGGGCAGCACGGAGACCAGTTCCCAGCCGTCGCTCCCCCACTGGTCGAGGATCTGCTTGGTGGCGTGCGTCAGCAGCGGCACGGTGACGTATTCGAACCGGTCTGTTCCGGTGGATTCGCTCATGGGCCCCACTCTAGGTAAGTGACGAGCGTCCCGCGCGCGGTGGTGTGAGCGCTTAGTGTGGGGCCATGCCGTCCACTGAGAACCCAGGTACGCGGTCGACACGGGCGACCATCGCCGATGCGCTGTCCACCGGATGGTCGGACAGCTCCGAGCGGGCCGAGTTGCACTACGTGTCCGGGAAGGGCGGGACGGGCAAGACGACGGTCGCCACCTCGCTCGCGCTGGCCCTCGCCTCGACCGGCAAGCGCGTACTGCTGGTGGAGGTCGAGGAGCGCCAGGGGATCGCCCGGACCTTCGACCGCGAACCGCTGCCGTACAGCGAGGAGCTCGTCGCGCGGGTCGACGGAGGCGGCAAGGTGTTCGCGCTGGCCATCGACATCGAGGCGGCGATGCTCGACTACCTCGACACCTTCTACCGCCTCGGCGTGGTGGGCAAGGTGATGAAGTCGGTGGGCGCCATCGAGTTCGCCACCACCATCGCGCCCGGACTCAAGGACGTGTTGCTCACCGGCAAGATCTACGAGGTCGTCACGCGCGAGCACGCCAAGCGCGAGGTCGTCTATGACGCGGTGGTCGTGGACGCACCGCCCACCGGCCGGATCGGCAAATTCCTCGACGTCACCACCGCGATGGCCGACCTCGCCGGCGGGGGCGGACCCATCCGGCGCCAGGCCGAGGCCGTGTCGGAACTGGTCCACTCGCCGAGGACGGTCGTGCACCTGGTGACGCTGCTGGAGTCCCTGCCCGTGCAGGAGACCCTCGAGGCGATCGACGAGCTCAAGAGCCACGGCCTGCGTGTCGGCCAGGTGATCATCAACCGCGCCGAGACGCGACACCTGGACGACGAGGCGCTCGAGAGGATCGCCGAGGAAGCCATCGACGCCGAGTCGGTGCGCGCCGGCCTGGAGGAGACCGGGGTGGAGGTCGACGACGAGGGCTTCGAGGGGCTGCTGGTCCAGGCCATCGAGCACGCCCGTGTCGCCCGCGGACAGCTCCGGGCCGGCGAGACGCTCACGTCAGCGGCCTGCCCCACCCTCGTCCTGCCGGCCCTGCCCCACGGGGTAGAGGTCGCCGACCTGTACGACCTCGCCTCCGCCCTCGTCGACCAGGGAGTGCACTGACATGACACGTCGTCTCGACATCACGGCCATGCTCACCGACCCCGCGACCCGCGTGGTGGTGTGCACCGGCGCCGGCGGCGTCGGCAAGACCACCACAGCCGCCGCGGTCGCGCTGCGGGCCGCCGAACTCGGCCGCGACACGGTCGTGCTGACGATCGACCCGGCCCGCCGCCTCGCGCAGGCTCTCGGGATCGACGAGCTCTCCAACGAGCCCGCGCCCGTCGAGCTCGGCGGCGCCGGGGCCGGGGGCACAGGGGCGGCCGGAAGCGGGTCCGGCGGGATCGGCTCGGCCGGCAGCGGCTCGCTCCACGCGATGATGCTCGACATGCGGCGTACGTTCGACGAGCTCGTCGTGGCCAACACCTCCGAGGAGAACGCCCGCGCGATCCTCGACAACCGCTTCTACAAGACCATGGTCACCTCGTTCGCGGGCACCCAGGAGTACATGGCCATGGAGAAGCTCGGGCAGCTGCTCGACGACTCGGCGTGGGACCTCGTCGTCGTCGACACCCCTCCCTCACGCAACGCCCTGGACTTCCTCGATGCCCCCCGCCGACTCGGCGCGTTCCTCGACAGCCGCCTCATGCGGCTGCTCTCGACCCCCGGACGCGGGGTGGGGCGCTTCGTCTCCGGCGCGATGAGCACCGCCATGCGCGGGGTGTCGGCCGTGGTGGGCTCGTCGATGCTCAAGGACGCCTCCGAGGTCGTGGTGGCGCTGGACTCCACATTCGGCGGCTTCACCACGCGCGCGGCCCGCACCCAGGCGATCCTGCGCCGCAAGGGCACCGAGTTCCTCGTGGTCTCCTCCGCAGAGCGCCCCGCGCTTCGTGAGGCCGCTTACTTCGCCGAGCGGCTGGCAGAGGAACGCATGCCCCTCGCGGGCGTCGTGGTGAACCGGACCCACCCGCGGCTGACCGACCTGAGCGCCGAGCAGGCCTGCGCGGCCGCCGACCGGCTGAGCGGCCGGAACGCGGAGGCCGAGGCGGTCCTGCGCATCCACGCCGACCGCGCCGGCACCGCCAAGCAGGAGCTGCGGCTGCTCGAGTCGTTCACCGACACGCATCCGGACGTGCGGATCGTCGGCGTGCCGTCGCTGCCGTTCGAGATCTCCAACCTCGAGGCACTGCGTTCGGTGGGCGACCAGCTCTGCGGCTGACGGGCCCGCCCGCCCCGCCGGGTACGCCGTGGGTCGACACCCCGGCCGTCGCGAGGTGAACCACCCAGCCGTCGCGGGGTCGAAGGGGCAGCACACCCGGCGGCAGATGCGCTGCCCCTCTGACCCGCGCTGCCGGAAAGCTCGAACACCGCCGGGGTGCGCTGCGAGAAGGGACCACTCGGCCATCGCATGCCGAAGAGGCAGCACATCTGAGCGTGCGTGCGCTGGCCGAATGCGCGCACGAGCCGGCGCGGGGCGGCGCGAGCCGGGCCACCGCACTCGACGGACCGCGAGCCGGTAAACCCCACCGAGCGGGCTGATCGGCTCCGGCCGGGATACGCGAACGCGGCCCGCGTCAGATGTCGCGGGCCGCGTCGGGAAGCCGATCGGGGTGATGGGCGACGACGCGAGGGGGCGTCGACGCCCGGATCTGAGCTGACTCAGTAGGCGGCGGAGTGCCGCTCGACCTGCTGGGCGAAGAAATCGGCCCAGGACCGAACCTCGGGATGCTGCTTGAGCAGGGCACGTCGCTGACGCTCGGTCATCCCGCCCCACACGCCGAACTCGACGCGGTTGTCCAGCGCGTCCGCCCGGCACTGCAGGAGTACCGGGCAGTGACGGCAGATGGAGGCGGCCTTGCGCTGGGCGGCACCGCGGACGAAGAGCTCGTCGGGGTCGATGTCCTTGCAGCGGGCCCGGGCGACCCATTCCTGGCGCCCCTCACCGATGATGACCTCCTCGGAGCCGAGGGGGTTGCTTGAGCCGGGGCGGACCCGGTTACCGGAGGAGCGGGTGGTCCCGGGGAGGGTAGCCGTCATCGAAAAACCCCTAGTCTGTGTGAAGGCGTAGGCGGGTTCACCGCACACGCCTCCGGCCTTCTGAGCCCGCCCGGCGCGGTGGGCTCACTGTGTACGCGGCGCGCCCCCACCGGGGCCGGAGAAGATCGACCCCATTTCGGTCCGGAACGTCCCGCGTTCCCCCATATTGTTACCGTAGTCACACAACAGAAGTAAAGAGTTGACACCCGAACACCGCTCACGGGGTGGTCCGACGATGCCTGTCACGTACTCTGGGCGCGTGTCGGCTATGAGTTCGCTGGGAAAGCTGGTCGCGACCTGTGTGGCGGCCGGGGTGGTTGCGGCGGGCTCGCTGTTCCCCATCGCGGGCGCGGCCGGTCTCGCGTCCAACAAGATGGCCGACTCCCTGGCCGGGACGTCCGCCGATCTCATCAAGGGCGACCTGCCCTCGATCTCGACCGTCACCGACGCCGGCGGGCAACCCATCGCGTGGCTCTACGACCAGCAGCGGGTGGTGGTTCCCAGCGAGCAGATCTCGCCGCGGATGAAGCTCGCGATCATCGCGATCGAGGACCGTCGATTCGCGGACCACAGCGGCGTCGACTGGCGAGGAACCGTCCGCGCGGCCCTGACCAACGCCACCTCCGGCGAGGTCGAGCAGGGCGCGTCGACCATCGACCAGCAGCTGGTCAAGAACTACCAGTTCCTCGTCTCCGCCACGAACGACGCGGAACGCCGTGCGGCCGTGGAGACCACCCCCGCCCGGAAGATCAAAGAGATCCGGATGGCGCTCACGCTCGACGGGGAGCTGAGCAAGGACGAGATCCTCACCAAGTACCTCAACCTGGTTTCGTTCGGCAACGGCGCGTTCGGCGTACAGACGGCCGCCCAGACGTACTTCGGCGTCGACGCCGCTGACCTGACGGTCCCGCAGGCGGCGATGCTCGCGGGCATGGTGCAGTCCACCAGCCGATTCAACCCGTTCACCAATCCCGAGGACACCAAGCAGCGCCGCGACACGGTGATCGACACGATGGTCCAGACCGGGGCGATCACCCCCGCCGAGGGCGAGCAGTACATGGCCGAGCCCCTCGGGGTGCTCGAACGGCCCAACTCGCTCCCACGCGGATGCATCACCGCAGGCGACAGTGGCTTCTTCTGCGACTACGTGCTGCAGTACCTCGACGAGAACGGGCTCAGCCGGGAAATGGTCGAGCAGGGCGGCTACACGATCCGCACCACCCTGGACACGACCGTGCAGGACAACGTCCAGCGTGCCGTCGACACCTACGGCAACCCCACCGCACAGGGTGTGGCCGAGGTGATGAGCGTCGTCCGACCCGGCAAGGACTCCCACAAGGTCGTCGCGATGGCCTCCAGCCGGCAGTACGGCCTCGAACTGGGCGACAGCCAGACCGTCCAGCCGCAGCCTTTCTCGATGGTCGGCGACGGTGCGGGCTCAGTGTTCAAGCTCTTCACCGTGGCCGCCGCCATGGAGAAGGGCATGGGCACCAACACCTCCCTGTCGGTGCCGCGCCGCGTCCAGGTGGCGGGCCTCGGGTCCGGCGGCGCCGCCGGCTGCCCGGCCGGGCAGTACTGCGTGGAGAACGCCGGCTCGTACCCCGCGTCCCTGCGGGTGCCCGACGCCCTGGCGCAGTCCCCCAACACCACGTTCGTCAACCTCATCAAGGACGTCGGGGTCGCGCCCACCGTCGACATGGCCGTCCGGCTGGGCATGCGCTCGTACGATCGCAAGGGCACAGCGGCCGGGGGCGACTCGATCAGCGGGTTCATCAAGAAGAACAACCTCGGGTCCTTCACCCTGGGCCCCACCGCCGTCAACGCGCTGGAACTGTCCAACGTCGGTGCCACCCTCGCGTCCGGCGGCGTGTGGTGCCCTCCCAGCCCCATCGAGTCGATCACCGACCGCACCGGAAAACCCGTCGAGCTGAACGAACCGCAGTGTGAGCAGGTGGTCGAGGAGGGGCTCGCGAACACCCTCGCCGTCGCCATGTCCAAGGACTCCGTCGGCGCCGGCACCGCCGCGGGTGCCGCGGCGGGCGCGGGCTGGAACCGCCCCGTGTCCGGCAAGACCGGTACGACCGAGGCCAACCGTTCGTCGGCGTTCCTCGGCTTCACCAACAACTACGCCGCGGCCGTCTACGCCTTCAACGACGGCACCACCACCACCGAGCTGTGTACGAGCCCGTTGCGCCAGTGCGCCTACGGCAACCTCTTCGGCGGCCTCGAGCCCGCGCAGACCTGGTTCTCGGCCTTCTCCCCGATCGCGGACATCTACGGCCCGGTCCAGTTGCCCGCGCCCGACCCCGCCTACGAAGCCGGGACGAGCGGCGAGGGCACCCCGGACGTGGAGGGCATGAGCCAGTCCGCCGCCACCTCCCTGCTCACCAACGCGGGCTTCACCGTCAACACCCAGTTCGTCTCCGGCACCGGCCGCCCGTACGGCACGGTCATCGGCCTCGACGGCGGCACCGGAATCCCGGGCTCCCAGGTGACCCTGCGTGTGTCCGACGGATCGGGCGGGCGCGGCGGGACCTCCGGCGCCCGGGGACAGGGCGCCACCGGGCCCGGCGCCGCGGTCGGCGACCAGCCCCTGGTCCTCACCGTGCCCGGCCTGGCACCCATCACCATCTCGCCGCCACGGTAGCCGCGCCACACGCGGGGCTCGCGTCCGGCGGCGACGCCGCGCGGCGTCGGTAGTCTGGGAAGATGCGTCGTCCCCCACGGAAGAACCCGGCTTCGCCGACCTCCCCCGCCCGTGCGGCCGCCGTCCTCGCCGGCGCCGCCGTTGCCGGGACCGTCTACGCCAGCGGCTGGGAGCGCAACGCCTTCACGGTGCGCCGGCACACCCTGCCCCTGCTCGCCCCGGGCTCCGAGCCCCTGTCGATCCTCCACATCTCCGACCTACACATGATGCCGGGCCAGAGGCGCAAGCAGCAGTTCATCTCCGCGCTGGCCGAGCTGCAGCCGCACATGGTGGTCAACACCGGCGACAACCTCTCGAGCGAACGGGCCGTGCCCTCGGTGGTCCAGGCCCTCGGCCCGCTGCTCGATCGGCCCGGCGCCTTCGTGTTCGGCTCCAACGACTACTTCGCGCCCGTGCCCAAGAACCCCCTGTCCTACATAGGGCTCGGCGCCAAGAAGCACTCCGCCGTGCCCCTGCCGTGGCGTGACCTCAAAGCCGCCTTCACCGAGCGCGGTTGGGTCGACGCCACCCACCGCCGCTCCGAGATCGCGGTGGACGGACGCCGCGTGCTGGTAGCCGGCGTCGACGACCCCCACATCGGCCGCGACCGCTACGACGAGATCGCCGGGCCCGCCGGGCCGGCGTTCGACCTGCGGCTCGGGCTGCTGCACTCGCCCGAGCCGCGCGTACTCGACCGCTTCGACGCCGACGGGTACGACCTGGCGCTGGCGGGGCACACCCACGGCGGCCAGATCCGGCTGCCCACCGGCGCGATCATCACCAACTGCGGCATCGACCGATCGCGGGCCCAGGGTCTCTCCGCGTGGGGCCGGGACCTGGTCCTGCACGTCTCCGCCGGCCTGGGCACCTCGCCGTACGTGCCGATCCGCACGTTCTGCCGTCCGGAGGCCACACTGCTCGAACTGGTCGCCGTCCCAGGCGGTGGGGACGGCGGCTCCGAGGTCCCCGTGACCCCGCAGCATGAGAAAGTGCCCCTGCCCGCCTGACCCGGTTTCGCGATTCCGGTCACGGGGCGCTACAGTAATCCTCGTTGTCGACCGGGGTGTGGCGCAGCTTGGTAGCGCGCTTCGTTCGGGACGAAGAGGCCGTGGGTTCAAATCCCGCCACCCCGACAATGCGAGGGCCCGGATCACGTGAGTGGTCCGGGCCCTCCGCTCATCTACCGGTGCACAGTGCGGACGACACTCCGTATTCTCGTGGCATGACCTCCGAGACCGACGTTCAGAACCCCACCACTTCCGGGGATTCCGCGCCCGAGAACGGCGCGCCCGTGCACCCCAATTTCGGCCGCATCACCACCACCGGCGCGGGGGACGCGGTCCTCTCGGCAGCCCTGCAGAAGGTGCTCGACGGGACCTGGGCGGACACGCGCGAGTTCACCCGCGACTCCATGACCCCGGACATGCTCAACCCGATCGGGCTGACCATGGAGGAACACCGGGACCACGTCCTCGCCCAGCTCCAGCGCCTGTCCGACTCAGGGATGCCCAAGCTCGGCTTCCGCGAGGAGGACGGCGGCACCGGCGACACGGGCGGCGCGCTCACGTCGTTCGAGATGCTCGGCCACCTCGACCTGTCGCTGATGGTCAAGGCCGGCGTCCAGTGGGGCCTGTTCGGTGGCGCGATCGCCAATCTGGGCAACGCCGAGACGCGTGCGAAGTACCTACCCGACGTCATGTCCCTGGACCTGCTGGGCTGCTTCGCCATGACCGAGATCGGCGGCGGTTCGGACGTGCAGAACCTGGAGACCACGGCCACGTACGACCGGGAGACCGGCGAGTTCGTCATCAACACGCCCACCCCCAGTGCCGAGAAGGCCTACATCGGCAACGCGGCCCGCGACGGCCGGATGGCCGCCGTGTTCGCCCAGCTCATCACCCACGAGGACGGCGAGGAGCTGCGTCACGGCGTGCACTGCCTGCTCGTGCCGATCCGGGACGAGCAGGGCAACGACCTGCCGGGCGTGAGCACCACCGACCACGGCCACAAGGGTGGCCTGCTGGGTGTGGACAACGGCCGCATCTGGTTCTCAGGCGTGCGGGTGCCGCGCGAGGCGCTGCTCGACCGCTTCGGCGCCGTCGACGAGAACGGCACGTACTCCTCCCCGATCGAGTCGGTGGGCGCCAGGTTCTTCACCATGCTCGGCACGCTCATCCGCGGCCGGGTGTCCGTGGGCGCGGCCTCCGGCGCGGCGGCCCGCACGGCGCTGGCGATGGCGGTGCGGTACTCGCTGGTCCGCCGCCAGTTCGACCACCCGGAGACCGGCAAGGGCATCCCGCTGCTCGAGTACCGCGAGCATCAGCGTCGGCTGATGCCGCGGGTGGCGCGGGCGTTCGCCTACGCGTGCGCACAGAACGCGATCATCGCCGAACTCGACCGGTTCGAGCAGGACCCGGAGTCGTTCGACGAGTCGCAGCGCCGCGAGATGGAGACCCACGCGGCCGGGATCAAGGCGACGGTCACGGCGTTCGCCAACGACACGATCACCGAGGCCCGCCTGGCCTGCGGCGGCGCCGGCTACATGGCCGAGAACCGCATCACCGAGCTGCGCAAGGACTGCGACGTCTTCTCCACTTTCGAGGGCGACAACGTGGTGCTCACGCAGCTCGTGGGCAAGGAGCTGTTGTCGGCGTACGCGTCCGACTTCGGGGACATGGACCAGCGGGAGACCGTGGCGTTCGCGCTGAACACCGCGTTCGACGTGGTGCAGGAGAAGGCCCGGGCGTCGACCCTGTGGCAGAAGATGGTGGACGCGGTGACCGACCGCGAGCACACCGACCTTCTCGACCGCGGCAACCAGCTCGAGCTGCTCGTCGACCGCGAGGAGCACCTGCTGGAGACGGTCGCCCGCCGCCTGCGGAAGGCGCAGGGCCAGGACGGGTCGGCGGCGTTCAAGGTGTTCAACTCGGCGCAGGATCACCTGCTGCAGGCCGGCCGTGCGCACATGGACAGCTGGGTGTTCGCCCGGTTCGCCGAGGCCGTGGACGCCTGCGAGGACCCGGAGGCCAAGGAGGTCCTGGGGATGCTGTGCGACCTGTATGTGCTGGACATCGTGGACGCCGACAAGGGCTGGTTCCTCGAGCACAACCGCCTGACCACGGAGCGCACCAAGGCGGCCACGGCAGCCCGTAACCGCCTGTGCACGAAGCTCGCCGGTCGCGCTCGGACGCTGGTGGACGCGTTCGCGATCCCCGAGTTCGTGTTCGACGTGCCCATGCTCACCGACGGCGGCGTGGACACGCTGACCGATGAGCCGGCGGACGAGCACGAGGTCGCTGGTCTGGCCGACTGACCTCGCGCGCCCCCTTCATCGAGAAGAGCGTTCCGCACACGTTTCCCGAGAGGGAGGTGCGCGGAACGCTCTTCTCGTTGCGGCGGGCCCGGGGCCGCCTCGGCGCGGGACCTACCGGCGGGCCCGGGGCCGTCCGGCGAGGCGTACCGCGAGCAGCGAGCACACCGCGACCGCCGCCAACACCGCCGCGCCGGTCCACGCCACCGGCGCGGGCCCGGCCAGCATCAGCGCGTCGAGTGCGGCGGTGGCCTGCCCGGTGGTGGTGGCGGAGGTCGCCGTGACGAGCGCGGACGGTGCGCCCCCGGCGACCCATACCCACCAAGCCGCGCCGGCCGACGCGGCGGCGAGGAGGGCCCCCACGATGCGCCCCGGCCACGCGCCGAGCACCGCGACCAGTGCGCTCCACAGGGCGGAGGAGGCGACGACGACGAGGGCGACCACCGCCACGACCGCGGCCACCCCGGCCGCGGAGAGGCCGTCCGCGGTGGCCACCGCCCACGCGGACAGGCCCGCGGTGAGCAGGGTCAGGGCCAGGACGGACTCGGCGCGCGACGAGCCGGGCCGGCGGACGAGTTGGACGAGCAGGGCGCCGAGCACGGCGGCGGCGGCCACGCCGAGGATCCCGGCGGAGGTTCGCCGCTGGGCGTCGTCGGCGGCTGCGGCGGCGGCCGGCGCGGCCTCGCCCTGTTCGGCGGCCAGCGCGCGCCCGGTCCTGCCGATGGCGTCCTGGGTGCGGCCGGCGGAGTCGGCGACGCTCGCCGCACCGTCGCGCAGGGCGTCGGCGCCGGTGGAGAGTTCCCCCGCCCCGGTGGCGAGTTCGCGGGCACCGCGGGTGGCCTCGTAGACGCCGTCGCGCAGGTCCGCCCCGGGTTGGGAGAGCTGGCGGGCCAGTTCGGCGGCGCCGGAGTCGAGCCGGTCGAGGTTGCTCAGGGTGTTCTGGTCGAGCCCCTGGGCGGAGAGCTGGTCTCGCAGGCCGATGAGGGCGTTGCGGGCCTGGACCACCTCGGGAGCGTCCCCCCGGAGACGGGACAGGGCGTCCTCGATCGCAGTGGAGACCTGCCCCTGGATGACGGCGACCCCGCGGACCGCGCCGACGACCTGCCGGACCCCGCCGGCCACCTCGTCGGCGCCCGTGCCGGCCTGGCCCATCCCGGCCTGCAGCTGCTCCATGCCGGCGGCGAGCTCGGCCGAACCGTCGCGGAGTTGCCCGGCCCCGTCGGCGAGCTCGGCTGAGCCGGAGCGGAGCTGCTCGGTGCCGGCGACGGTGAAGGAGGAGTTGGCCGACGCCTCGGACAGCGCGGAGCGCAGGGGCCCTCCGGCCCCGGGGGCGGCCTCCTCCTGCTGGGGCGTCGGGCCGACCACCGCCCACAGCGCGGCGAGCACCAGGGGTGCGATGACGAGCACCAGGCCCGCGAGCCGGCGGAGCGGACCCGGCCCGCCCGCGGGCGCGGGGGCGGGGGCGGGTGCGGCCTCGGGATCGGCCGCGCCGCTCGGCCCGGGCTCGTGGGCGGACGGGGGGTCGCCGACCGGGGTGAGTACGTCGGTGTCCACTGAGGGGCCGGAGGGGCAATCCGAGGTGGTCATGGCCGGATCGTAATCCGGTGGGGTGCGGGTTCCCGCAGGTCACTCGGCATGCCCCCGTATCGGTGTCCGAGGGGGTTGTTAGACTCTGGCCTGTCCCGCACCCCCGATCCGGGCACTCGTTCGCCCGCATCGCCGCACGCCACCGCACAGCGACCTCTGCCGCGCCGGGCAGGAAGGAGCCATGAGCCCCGACCTCGCGATCGCCTCGGCCGGCCTGGCTACGCTTCTCGCGTGGCCGCTCACGAGGTGGCTCGGGCGCGGTGCGGGATGGCCGCTCGCAGCGCTCTACCTCCTGGGCGCGTTCGCCCTCCTGTCGCCGCTCTCGCTGGCCCTGTCGGGGATGCCCACCGAGGTGGTGCGGATCCCCTGGGTGCCGGCCCGCCACTGGACCCTGGACCTGTTCGCCGATCCCACCGGACTGCTCTTCGCGATGCTCGCGCTGGTGATCGGCGCTGTGGTGTTGATCTACTCGTCGTCGTACCTGTCCGGCGGTGAGGCGCACGGCGACGGCCGGGCCCGGACGCGCGGCCCACAGCACTACGGCTTCTTCCAGCTCATGACCCTGTTCACGGTCTCGATGCTGGGACTCGTGCTCACCGACTCCATGGTGCTGCTGTACGTGTGCTGGGAGCTCACGTCGCTCGCGTCGTTCGCGCTGATCGCCAACTCGGGCCGCCCCGCGTACGCCTCCGCCTTCCGCACGCTCACCGTGACGGTCGTCGGCGGGCTGGTGCTGCTGGGCGCGCTCGTGGCCATGTGGATCCGCACCGGCACCACCTCGATCTCCGAGGCCCTGTCCCACGACGTCTGGTACACCGATCCCGGGTTCACCGCGGCGGTCGCCGTGGCGCTCGCGGTGGCCGCGTTCACCAAGTCCGCGCAGTTCCCGTTCCACTTCTGGCTGCCCGACGCCATGGCCGCGGCGACCCCCGTGAGCGCGTATCTCCACGCCGCGGCGGTCGTGAAGGCCGGCATCTTCCTGTTCATGCGCTTCTCCCCCGCCTTCCACGACGTCCCCGTCTGGAACGCCCTGCTCGTGTCCGTGGGCATGGGCACGGCCGTGATGGCGGCCGTGTTCGCGCTGCAGAAGACCGACCTCAAGCAGCTCATGGCCTACTCGACCGTGAGCCAGCTGGGGTGGATCACCGCGGCGATCGGCGTGGGAACGCAGGAGGCGCTCGCCGCCGCCGCGCTGCACACCGTCGCCCACGCCCTGTTCAAGTCCGGCCTGTTCATGCTCGTCGGCGTGATCGACCACGAGGCGGGCGCGCGCGACATCCGCGACCTGGGCCCGCTGTGGCGGCGCATGCCGTGGGCGTTCGGCGCCACCGTGCTGGGCGCGGCCGCCATGGCCGCCGTCCCGCCGACCCTCGGCTTCGTGTCCAAGGAGTCCATGCTCATCGCGTTCGGCGACGTCGCCGGCGGGCAGCCGGTCGCGGTCACCGCGCTGCTGGCCGCCGCGGTGATCGGGGCGATCCTCACCTTCCTCTACTGCGCGCGGATCGTGCTGGGCGGGTTCCTCGGCGCCTACCGCGATCCCTCGCGTCCCGCGAAGGACGTGGGGGAGGTCCACGAGGCGCCGGTCAGCCTGTGGCTGCCCGCGGCCCTGCCCGCCGCGATCGGACTACCGCTCGCACTCGTGGTGGGGATCTTCGACGCGCCCATGACCGCCGTCGCCAAGGCGGCCGCGGGGCCGTTCGGATGGCAGCCGGTGGAGCGGGGATTCGCCGAGTACCGCGGCCTGCCCGCCGGCGCCGACGAGGCGGATCTGCTCTTCGAGGCCCACTTCGTCCTGTGGCACGGGCTCACCCTCGAGGTCGGGCTCACCGCTCTGATCCTCGTGGTCGGCGCTTTGCTGGTGTGGCACCGCCGCGCGGTCGACCGCCTGCTGGACCGAGAGCTGCTGCCGTTCACCGGCGCCTCCGTGCTGGAGTCCCTGACCTCCGCCGTCACCCGCGCCGGGCGCGCCCTCGTCCGGCCCACCGCGTCGGATTCGCCCGCCCGTCACGCCGGCGCGCTGCTGGCCGTCCTCACCGTCTACGCGGTCGGGATCGGCGGATGGGCACTGGCCACCGGCACGACGATCCCCCCGCGCGTCGGGGGACTCGACAGGTCGATCGACGTCGTCCTGCTCATCGTCGTGATCGTCGGCGTCCTCGGACTGTGCGCCGCCCACTCCCGGCTCGCCGCGGCCGTGCTGCTGTCCGCGGTCGGCATCGCCGTGACCATCCAGATCTTCGGACTCGGGGCACCCGATGTCGGCATGACCCAACTCCTGGTCGAGGCCCTCACCGTCATCATGTTCGTGCTGGTCCTTCGGCGCCTGCCCCGCGATTTCATCGCCGCCTCCCGCCCCCGGAACACCGCTGCCATCATCCTGGCCGTGCTGTCGGGGATCACGGCCACCATCGGCGTCCTCGTCTTCACCGGACGCCGCGAGCGGTCCCCGGTCGGCATGTACCTGCTGGAGAACGGGCCGGAGATCACCGGCGGCAGCAACGTCGTCAACACCATCCTGGTGGAGTTCCGTGCGCTCGACACCTTCGGCGAGGTCGCCGTTCTGGGTGTCGCCGGCATCGCGATCCTCGGGGTCCTCGGCTCGGTGCGGGCCACCGCCCTGGCCATCGACCCGCCGCCCGCCGCCGACCCGCTGCCGGGCACCGTGCAGAGCACCGGGACCGCGGCGGAGGCGCTGGAGGACGCCACCCGCAACACCGTGCCGCTGAAGCTGCTCGCGCGCGCCGTGACGCCGATCCTCGGTGTGGTCTCCGTGATGCTGCTGTGGCGCGGCCACAACGAGCCCGGCGGCGGGTTCATCGCGGCCCTCGTCGCCGCCTGCGCGTTCGCGTTGATCTATCTCGCCCGTGAGTCGGACCGCCCGGTGAGCCGGCCGTCCACCCCGGTCGCGCTCATCGGCGGCGGACTCGTCGTGGCGGGTCTCACCGGCATCGGTGGTTACTTTCTCGGGCAGTTCCTCCAGCCCGCCCACTGGTACGTGGCGGGACAGCACCTGTCGAGCGCCCTCATCTTCGATCTCGGCGTCTTCGCCGGCGTGCTCGGCCTGGTCATGACCGCCTTCAACACGCTCGGCGCGGGACGCGCACCCATCGAGGTGGTCCCCGGCCCGGATGAGCCCGACACCGGTCGGCGTGTGAGCGCGCGCGGTCGCCGGGCCCGGCAGGACGCGAGCCCCGGCCGGGATCGTGACGGGGATCGCGGCGAGGGCCGCGGCGTCGAGGAGGTCGCCCCGTGACGATCGCGATCATGATCGGCGTCCTCACCGCGGGCGGCGTCTACCTGATGATGCAGCGCGGCATGGTCCGCGTGGTCTTCGGGCTGTCGCTCATCAGCCATGCCGTCAACCTCGCGCTCCTCAGCGCCGGGGTCGCCGCGTGGCGCGCCGAGCCGCTGGAGGGCGTCAACGGGCTCGACGTCTCCGCCGACCCGCTCCCCCAGGCCTTCGTCCTCACCGCGATCGTCATCACTCTCGCGGTGACCGTGTTCATGCTCTCCCTCGCCGTGGTGAGTCGCGACGACGACACCCACAACGTCCCGCCGACCGGTGAGGAGCCCGCGCCGTGACCGCCCTGTTGCTGCCGCTGCTGGCCGCCATCCCGGTGATGGCCGCCGCCGTGACCGCGATCCTGCCGTCGCGCACGGTCGGCCGACTCGTGACCCTGACCGTCCCGGCGGCCACCGCGGTGGCGGGTGTCGCGCTCCTCGTGCGACACCGATCCGAGCCCGTCATCGCCGGCTCGGTCGGCGGGTTCGTCCCCGGCGTCGCGATCCCGTTCGTCTCGGACACCTTCACCGCCCTGATGCTGGTCGCCACGGGCGTGGTCGCGCTAGCGTCGTTGATCTTCTGTGACCGCACCGGGGAGTTCGGCCGCAGCCGCTACTTCGCACCGCTCGCGCTGCTGCTCCTCGCGGGGGCCAACGGCGCCCTGCTCACCGGCGACCTGTTCAACCTCTTCGTCTTCGTCGAGGTCATGCTGCTGCCCTCGTACGCCCTCATCGCCATGACGGGCACGTGGCGGCGCCTCGGCGTCGGCCGGTTGTTCGTCGTCATCAACCTCCTCACCTCGACACTGCTTCTCGCCGGCGTCGGCTTCGTCTACGCGTCCGCGGGCACCGTCAACCTCGCCGTACTCGCAGGTGCCGCGCAGGAGGACGGACGCGTCGCCGCCGCGGTGAGTGTCGTGCTGATCGCGCTCTGCATCAAGGCCGGTGCCGTGCCGGTCCACGGCTGGCTGCCGCGCGCCTACCCCGGGACCTCCTCCGGCGTCATGGCGCTGTTCTCGGCACTGCACACCAAGGTCGCCCTCTACGCGGTCATCCGCATCTGGGCGACCGTGTTCGACCTCGACCCCGCGTGGGGGCGGGTCCTGCTGGTGGTCGCGCTCGTGACCACCTTGTGGGGCGCCGTCGCCTCGGCCTCCCCGGTCGGGGTCCGCGAGATCCTCGCGTGGCAGATGGTCTCGGGCGTCGGCGTCATCCTCGCCGCCCTGGCCGTCGCGCAAGCCCCCGGCGGGGCGATCGTCTACATGATCCACCACATGGTGACCATCGGCGCGTTGGTGATGCTGTTCGGCGCCGCCGAGCACGTCTACCGCAGCGGGCAGCTCGGCGGGCTGTCCGGGCTGTGGTACCGCGATCGCCCGCTGGCCGTCCTCATCGTGATCGCGATCGCGGCCCTCGTCGGACTGCCCCCCACCTCGGGACTGATCGGCAAGCTCGAGGTCGTCGACGCCGCCCTCGGGGCGGGCGGCGCGTGGGGGGTCGTCACCGTCGTCGTCGTCCTCGTCGCCTCCCTCATCGGCCTCGTCGCCATGCTCCGGCTGTGGCGCGGCACCATGTGGGGCGGTCCGTCGCTCGGACACACGGGTGACGCCGATCCCTGCGACGAGGACGAGGAGGGCGACGAGGACGGCGATGAAGCCCGCCCGGCTCCCCGCGTGCCCGCGGGACTGCTCGTGCCCGGCGGTGCACTCGCCGCCGTGTCCGTGGTGTTCTTCCTCGGCTACGGAGCGGTCGCGCCCGAGGTGGACCGGGCGGTCACCGGCCTCGTCGACACCGACGCCTACGTCACGGCCGTCCTCGACGGACCGGAGGCCGTGACGGAGTCGACGATCGGGGGCGCCTCGTGATCCGCCGCGTGCTCCGCGCCCCGCTCGTCCTGGGCTGGCTGCTGTGGAACGTCGTCCTGTCGTCGTGGGCGCTGGCCAAGGAGGCCGTCACCCCAGGCCCCATCGGCACCCCGGTGCTGGTGCGGTACCCCATGCGCTGCCGCACCGACGTGGAGATCACCGCGCTGGCCTGGGCCATCACCGTCACGCCGGGAACTCTCGTGACGGTCATCGGCGACGACGAGATGTGGGTCCACGTGGTGCTGGGCGGTCCACGGGAGGAGATGATTGAATTGCTCGGTCAGACGGAGAACCGGGTGCTGTCCGTCCTGCGAGGTGATGACGCGTGAGTCCGCTCCTGACGGTTCTTCTGGGGGCGTCGACCGTGATCGTCGTCGCGAGCATGGTGGTCGCGGCCGTCCGGGCCGTGCGCGGGCCCGGAGACGCCAACCGCGCCGTCATGGCCGATCTGAGCTACTTCTGCGCGGTGGCGCTGTTCGTGCTGTTCGTCATCCGCCAGGGGTCCGCGGTGGCGCTGGACGTCGTCATGCTCGGCTCCCTCATCGGGATCCTCTCGACCGTCGCGCTCGCGCGGTTGCTCTCCCGGGGACAACGGTGATCGCGATGGACACCTCGATGATCACGGACCTGCTGATCGGCGTCCTGGCCCTGCTCGGGTCACTGTGTTTCCTGGTGGCCGCGGTGACCATGTCACGCGCCGGCGACGCGCTGACCCGCATCAACATCCTGTCCGTGGCGACCGGCCTGGGCATGATGCTGTTCATCCTGTCGGCGTACGTGCACGAGCTGACCACCGGGTTCACCTGGATGGCGACCCTCATGGCACTGGTGGCGCTCGGCGCGACGGTGGTCGTCACCACGGTCGCCTCCATCACCCTGGCCCGGGCCGCCTACCGCGCCGACGGCCGGCTCGACCCGCTGACCGCCTACGACGACATCGCCGACGAGGGGTGACATGACCGGGCCAGATGATGCGCGTTCGCCGGGAGCGGTGACCGTCCGCGACCCGGCCGAGGCCGCACGACGGCTCGACGCCCTCATCGGCGCAGGGGATCTGCACGCCGCGGCCGAGATGGTCGAGGCTCTGCCGCCCTCGCTGGTCGTGGATGTCCTCGAGCGCAGTGGCGCCAGGGACCGGGCCGTCGTCTTCCGGCTCCTGCCCAAGGGCACCGCCCTGGTGGTCTTCGAGGCGCTCGACCCGCCGCTGCAGTCCGAGCTGATCCGGGAACTGCACGCGGACCGTGTCAACCAGCTCTTCACCGATCTCGACCCCGACGACCGCGCCGGGCTCGTCGACGAGCTCCCCGCCCACGTGGCCACGCGGCTCCTGCGGGAGCTCGACCACGACGAGCAGGCGCTCACCGCGGCGGTGCTCGACTACCCCACCGGCTCGGTGGGCCGACGGATGAGCCCGGAGTTCGTCTCCACCCACCCCGACGTCACCGCCGGCGAGACCCTCGAGCGGGTCCGGCGACGGATCGACCAGGCGGAGACGATCTACGCGATCCCCGTCACCGACGACCAACGGCGCCTGGTGGGGATCGTGGGACTGCGCGCGATCATGCGTGCGGAGCCGGGCACGCCGGTGCGTGAACTCATGAACCCGGCGATCACCGCACGCGCCCGCGAATCCGCCGAGGCGGCCGCACGCCGTTCCGCGGACGAGCGCCTCATCGCCCTCCCGATCGTCGATGACGAGGACCGGCTGGTAGGCATCCTCACCTTCGACGACGCACTGCGGATCCTCGAGGACGCCGAGACCGAGGACACCGCACGTGCCGGTGGCTCCGAACCGCTCCGGCGCCCCTACCTCGCCACGCCCGTGCGGACGCTGGTGCGTTCCCGCGTCGTGTGGCTGCTCGTGCTGGCGTTCGGCGCCGCGCTGACGGTGCAGGTCCTCGAGGTGTTCGAGGCGACCATCGAGCAGGTGGTGGCGCTGTCGTTGTTCGTCCCGCTCATCATCGGCACCGGCGGCAACACCGGCAACCAGGCCGCCACCACCGTCACCCGTGCGCTCGCGCTCGGCGACGTGCGCCCACGCGACGCCCTGCGGGTGCTCGGCCAGGAGATCCGGGCCGGGTTCACCCTCGGACTCGTCCTGGGTGCGGTGGGCTTCGCGGTCACCGGGCTCGTCTACGACGCCGACCTCGGCCTCGTCATCGGGCTCACTCTGCTAGCGTTGTGCACGATCGCCGCGACGGTCGGCGGGCTCATGCCGCTGCTCGCCCAGGCCGTCCGCGCGGACCCGGCCGTGTTCTCCAACCCGTTCATCACCACATTCGTCGATGCCACGGGGCTGGTCGTGTACTTCCTCATAGCGCGGGCCGTCCTGGGCCTGTAAACAGGAGAGAAGGAGGTGACGCGAGCAATGGACGGTGTGCAGGTGGCGCTGCAACTCCTCGTGGTCGCTCTCGTCATCAACATCCTGGCGTGCCTCGTGCGGGTCGTGCGTGGTCCCACATACCGCGACCGGGTGACGGGCGTGGTGCTGGCGGGCACCACCGGCGCGGCGCTGCTGTGCACCCTGTCCGTTCTGTCAGGCGCCCCGGCGGTGCGGTCGGCCGCCCTGGCCCTGGTGGCGCTCGCTCTGGTCGTCACGGTCACGATCGTCACCGCGGAACCGGGGGGCCGATGACCGACACGCTGCACGTGGCCCGCGACGTCGCGGTGATCCTGTCCGCCGCGGCGGGCCTACTGTTCTTCACCGCCGGGACCGTGGGGCTGCTCCGCTTCCCCGACCTGCGCAGCCGGCTGCACGCCGTCACCAAGGCCGACACGCTCGGACTCGGGTTCGTCATGCTCGCCCTGGCCCTGGCGTCCGACAGCCTCTGGGCCGCGGCGGCGTTTCTCCTGGTGTGGGTCCTCGGCATGGGTGCGGCCGCGGTCGGGGCGACCCTGCTCGGTTCCGACAGGGAGGCGTCGCCGTGACCGCCCCGGGAATCCTCGACCTCACCGTGGGCGGCGCGGTGATCACGGCCGCGGCGGTGGCGCTGCTCGTGCGCGACCGCCTCGCATCGGTGGTGACGTTCATCCTCCTCGGCGGGCTGCTGGCGGCCCTGTGGGCTTCGGTGCGTGCCCCGGACGTCGCCCTGGCCGAGGCGGCGATCGGGACGGGCGTCACCTCGGCCCTGCTCGTCGACGCCCTCGCCAATCGCCGGTCCTCCGAGGCGACTACGGGGCGGGGCCGGGGACGGATCATCGCGTGGGCCGCGGCCGCGTTCGGCGGGGCCGGCCTCGTCGTCGGCCTCGTCTCCGGAGTCCTCTCCGCCAACGACTCCGGCGACGCCGCCCCGCTCACCGGCGTGGTCGATGAGGCCATGCCCTCGGCGGCGGTGGGGCACGACATCACCGCCGTGCTCCTGGACTTCCGCGCCTACGACACGTTGCTGGAGGTGGCGGTGCTGCTCGTCGCGGTGGTGGGTGCCTACGCGCTCGCCTCGGCGGCCCCGCCCGGGTCCGCACCGGCGGCGCGCGACGCCGGGTCCACCACCCGCCCTCCCGGGACACTCGTGGACTTCCTCCGCGTGGCCTCGCCCGTCCTGCTTCTGCTGGCCGCCTGGTTGCTGTTCGCCGGCGCCTACCAACCCGGCGGCGCGTTCCAGGGCGGGGCGATGCTGGCCGGCACGGCGATCCTCGCCGCCGGGGCCGGAGCGGCCCCCGCCGTGCTCGAGGGTGCCCGGGGCCGGGTCGTGCTCTCGGTCGGTCCCTTGGCGTTCCTCGCCGCCGGCGGCGCAGGCGCCCTGACGGCGGGTCACTGGCTCCACATGCCGGCCGGGCTCGAGACCCCGGCGACGGTGGCGGTCGAGACCGCGTTGGCGGTGTCGATCGGTGCCGCGCTCGCGACCCTGTTCCTCACCGTGCGACGTCGACCGCATCAGGTCCTCGGCGGTGAGCGCCCGTGACCACGCTCGCCTGGTACACCGCGGTCGGTGCGGCCCTGCTCGCCCTGGGACTGGTGACGATGCTCGTGGCCGCGGACCGGTTCCGCCGTCTGGTGGCCCTCAACGTCGCGGCCGCCGGTTCACTGGTGATCCTGCTGGCCGTCGCGGGGCGGGATCCGGCCCCCGACCCGGTGCTCCACGCACTCGCACTGACGGGGATCGTCATCACCGTGGCGTTCACCGGTTTCGGGGTGGTGCTCGCCCGGCGGATCGACGAGGCCGAGTCCGCGGACGACGACCGCGCGGGCAGCGGGACCCGACTCGGCGGTGGGCCGTCATGACCCCCTCCCCCTCCTGGGCCGCCATGCTGCTGCCGACGGCGGTGTTACTCCCGCTGGCGTGGTCGGTCCTGTGCGTCCTCGTCCCCACCCGGGCGCGGGCGGCGTTCGGACTCGCCGGGGCGGTCGCCGCCGCGGCGGTGGGGGTCACGATCGCCGTCGCCGTCGCCTCCGGGGGACCGCTCGAGGCGGCCCTGGCCGGCCGGCTCCCGCCGCTGGGCATCTCGGTGCGTGCGGACGGGCCGGCCGCGCTGTTCCTGTTGCTGACCTCGGTGGTCGGGACACTGGTCTCGGTGTTCGCCGCGATCCACCCGCGGTCGACCGGCACGGAGGGTGCCCGCGACTGGTTCTGGCCCACCTGGCTGCTCCTCTGGTCGGGTCTGGCGGCGGTGTTCCTCTCCGGGGACCTGTTCAACCTGTACGTGGCCGTCGAGATCGTCGGACTCGCGGCGGTGGTGCTGGTGGCGCTCGGCGGACGCGACGCGTGGCGGGCGGCGTTCCGCTACCTCATCGTCACGGTGACCGGGTCGCTGCTGTTCCTGGTCGCGCTGACGCTGGTGTACGCCGCGGCCGGGACGTTGGACCTGCGTCTGGCGGGCGAGCGTCTGGCCGCCGGCGAGCCGGGACTACACGTGACGGTGATCCTCGCGCTCGCCGCGACCGGCATGGCCTTCAAGTCCGCGCTCTTCCCGTTGCACGGGTGGCTGCCCGATGCTCACGGCGGGGCACCGGGGGCGGTGAGCCCGCTGCTGTCCGCCCTCGTGGTGAAGTCGTCGTTCGTCGTGCTGTTCCGCGTGTGGACCGAGGTCACCGGCCCCGACCCCGTGGTGGGAACGATGCTCGGCGTCGCCGCGGCCGGCTCGGTCCTGTGGGCCGGCGTGGCCGCCGCGCGTACCCCGCGGTTCAAGCGCCTGGTCGGGTACTCGACCGTCTCGCAGATCGGCTACTTGTTCCTCTACTTCCCGCTGTCGGCCGCGGCAGACACGGCCGAGCAGCAGCGGGCAGCGTGGGTCGCCGTGGCGCTCCTGGCGTTCGCACACGGGTTGGCCAAGTCGTCGCTGTTCCTGTCCGCCGGCCTGGTGAAGGACCGCCTGGGTACCGACCGGATCGAGGCGATGACCGATCAGGGCGGCCGCATGCCGATCGTCACGATGGCCGTGGCGGTGGCCGGGGTGAGCCTGGCCGGGTTGCCGATCACCCTGGGCTTCGCCGGTAAATGGCAGCTCCTCCTCGCCGCCGTCGACACCGGGCGGTGGTGGGTGGCGGCGGTAGCGGTGGCGGGCACCCTCGTCGCGGCCACGTACCTGTTGCGGCCTGTCCAGACGTTACTGCCCGGGGAATCCAGCGAGGAGCGGCCGGGGCACACGGGTGGCGGCGTCCGATCCGCCCCTCGCGCCGCCACCCTCGTGCCCCTCACGGCGGCCCTGCTGGCCACCCTCGCGATCGTCGCCTCCGGACCATTGGCCGATCTGGCGGTCCTCGGCATGTGCCCGGGAGGAACGTCATGACCCCGCCGTCCTGGGTCGGCGAGTCCTCCCTGCTCGCCGTCGCACCGCTCGTGCTGTCGACCCTGGTGGCCGTCGTCGTCTTCCTCATCCCCGACCCCCGCACGCGGGCACGCACCACCGTCAACGTCACCGGCGCGGCGGTCAAACTCCTCATCGTCGTGACGCTCGTCCCGGCCGTCGTGGCGGGCGCCCGACCCGAATGGCGCAGTGCCCTGCTGCCCGGTATCGACCTGATCCTGCGGGTCGAACCGCTGTCCCTGTTGTTCGCCGGGCTGAGCTCGCTGCTGTGGTTGCTCACCACGATCTACGCGATCGGGTACCTCGAGGGACGGCCGCACCGCGCCCGCTTCTTCGGGTTCTTCTCGCTGTGTGTCACCGCCACCGTCGGCATCTCGTTCTCCGGGAACCTCGTGACGTTCCTGCTGTTCTTCGAGCTGCTCACCCTGGTGACCTACCCGCTGATCGTGCACAACGGCACGGCCGCGGCCTTCGGCTCCGGTCGGCTCTACCTGCGCTACGCGCTGAGCGGGGGGCTCTCGGTCCTCGTGGGCGTGGCGTGGCTGTCCGCGCTGGTCGGTGACGTGGAGTTCACACCGGGCGGTGTGGCAGCGGTGGCCGAACTCGCCGCGACGGACCCCTCCACGGCGACCGCGATCTTCGTGCTCATCGCGGGCGGTCTAGGGGTCAAGGCCGCCCTGTTCCCCCTCCATGGCTGGCTGCCGCGCGCGATGGTCGCACCCGCCCCGGTCAGCGCCCTGTTGCACGCCGTCGCGGTGGTCAAGGCCGGCGTGTTCGGCCTGGTCCGCCTGGTGGACGACGTCTACGGCGTCGGGGTCGCCGACGAACTCGGGGTGCTGCTGCCGCTACTGGCCCTGGCGTCGTTCACCGTGATCTACGGGTCGGTGCGCGCGCTGATGCAGGAAGACCTCAAGAAGCGCCTCGCATACTCCACGGTCAGTCAGGTCTCCTACGTAACGATCGGGATCGCGCTGGTCTCCGAGGTCGGCACCGCCGGCGGCCTCACGCACCTCGTGCACCAGGGGCTGATGAAGATCACCCTGTTCTTCTGCGCCGGCCTGTTCGCCGAGACCCTGGGCGTCAAGACCGTCTCGGGACTCGCGGGTCTGGGACGACGGATGCCGTGGACATGCGCGGCGTTCACCGTGGGCGCGTTCGGCATGATCGGCCTACCTCCGACCGCCGGGTTCGTCTCCAAGTGGCAGCTCGGACTGGGCGCCCTCGACTCCGACCACTCCTGGGTGCTGGGGATCTTCGTCGTCAGCGCCCTGCTCAACAGCGCCTACTTCCTGCCGCTGGTGTACTCGATGTGGTTCGTCGAGCGGCCCGACGGTGACGAACCGGACTCCGACCAGCCGGACGAGGCCATCCGGGACCGCGCTCGCCGGCGGGCCGAGGCCCTACCGGCCCTTCTCGTCCCGGCGGTGCTCACCGCGGCGGCCTCGCTGCTCGTAGGGATCATCGCCGCAGCCCCGTACTCGCCGATGGCGCTGGCCACCTTCATCGCCCGGGGGGTGTTCCCCTCGTGACCACCGCCCTGTGGATCCTCGCCCTCATCCTGCCGCTGACGATCGCCACCCTCATCGGCGTGACCGCCGCTCCCCCACGCCCGGCGGCCGACGCCTCGGTCCCCGCGCCAGAGTCCCCGGTGCAGCGACTATGGCTCGCGATAGCGCCGCTCACCGCGCTGCCGGCCATGGCCCTCACCGCGATCCCCGGCGCGTCGCTGACGGTGCCGTGGTTGCTCGTGGGTACCCACCTGCACGTGGACGGCCTGGCCCGCCCCCTCGTCCTGGTCTCGGCGCTGCTCTACGCCGCCGCACTCGCCGCGGTCGCCTGGGCGGGTTACCGGGGCGGGCGCGGCCTCGTCGCGTTCCTACTGGTCTGTCATGTGGGCACCACGGTGGTGTTCACCGCCGGGGACACCGCGACGTTCTACCTCGGCTACGGGCTCATGAGTTTCGCCGCGTACGGCCTGGTGGTGAACTCGCGGACCACGGAGGCGCTGCGGGCCGGGCGCGTGTACATCGTGCTGGCGGTGCTCAGCGAAGGCGCCGTCCTGGCCGCGCTCCTGCTCATCACCGCCATCGGCGGGCCGCTCGTCGAGGACGCGCCGCGGGCCGTCGCCGAGTCGGATCACACCGCGCTCATCGTGGCGTTGCTGCTCGTCGGGTTCGGGGTCAAGGCGGGCACGCTGCCGCTCCACGTATGGCTACCCCTCGCCCACCCGGCCGCTCCACCCGCTGCCAGCGCCGTCCTGTCCGGCGCCATGGTCAAGGCCGGGCTCATGGGATGGCTGCGCTTCCTGCCACTCGGCGAGGCGGACCTGCCCGGGTGGGGCCTGGCCCTGGTCGTGGTGGCGCTGGCCGGAGCGTTCCTCGCGGTGCCCGCGGGCGAACTGCAGAACGAACCCAAGGTGGTCCTGGCCTATTCGACGATCAGCCAGATGGGGTTCCTCGCCGCACTCGTGGGCGTGGCCCTGTCCTCCCCCGAACTCGCCGCCGCGGTGGCGCCGGCCGCGGTCGCCTATGCCGTCCACCACGCGTTGGCCAAGGGGGCGTTGTTCCTCGGGGTGCCCGTGTGGTCGCATCATGCCCACGGGGCCCGCCGGTGGGTGGTGGCCGTCGGCCTCGGCGGGGCGGCTCTTGCGGTCGCAGGGGCGCCGTTCAGCTCCGGTTCGGTGGGGAAGTACGCGGCCAAGAATGCCGTGGAGGGAGTCGAGCTGGGCGGCGTCGACCTGGTGGATCTGCTGCCGCTGGTCGCGACCGGCTCCACGCTGCTGCTGCTCCGCGCCGGTTGGCTCCTCGTCCGGCGCGAGCCGGACGTCCGGCCGCGGCCCGACGCCGAGCTCGGCGCGTGGCTCGTGCTGGTCGCCGCCGGGATCGTGGTGCCGTGGGTCGTCACCGAGAGGTGGCTCCCGCTGACGGCGGTGCCCAGCCTCGATCCCGTGACGCTGTGGGACGCCACCTGGCCCGTACTCCTCGGCCTGGCGATCGCCGCGCTGGCGGTGCTGCTCGCCCACCGTGCTCTCCTGCCCGGGTGGGCGCGCCGCGCGGACGGCCGGGCCGTCCCTCCCGGCGACATCGTCGTGCCGGAGGAACGCCTCGCCCGCGCTGTCGGCTCCGTGTCCCGCTCGGCGGTCGCCTCCGTTCGCGACCTGCGGGCCCGGGCGGACAGAGACCTCGCGCGTGTCATCCCGTCGGCCGCGGCGAGCCGCGCCTTCGACACCCTCGAGTCCGGCCTGACGTCCCGGGCGGGCAGCGGTGCCGTGGTGGTGCTGTTCGGTCTCGTTTTGGCCCTGGCCGGGGTGGTGTCATGACCCGTCTCGCGTCCACGATCGGCCGTTTCCTCGGGCTCCTCCTGCTGTGGTGGATCCTAGCCGGCGGGGATCCCGCTTACTGGTACTACGGCCTGGCCGCGGCTGCCGTGGCCACCGCCCTGAGCCTGCGTGTCCTGCCCCCGGGCCGGCGCGACAGTGCGCAGCGGGGGCGGCCGTGGGAGATCCCGGGGCTGATCGTGTGGTTCGTCTGGTCGGCGATCCGCGGTGGTATCGACGTCGCGCACCGCGCGTTCTCGCCCACGCTGCCCATCGCACCGCATGTCATCCGCGTCCCGATCGGGGTTCGTCACCCGGGGGGCCGGCGTCTGGCCCTGTGGATGGTCAACCTCATGCCGGGTTCGCTGGTCGTGGACGAGAAAGACGAGTGGGCGGACCTGCACGTCCTGTCCGCCGACCTCGACACCGAGGGGTCGTGGCGGGAGCTCACCAGGCGGATCTCCCGGATCGTCGGCGGCTGACCCGCACTCCGTCCGCTCGCGCCGCACACCCGGTAGAGCGACGGGCTGCCACCGACGCTCTACATCACGCCGCCGAATCCCGACGAGGGCATGCGCCCGCCGCTGCACGGTGGGCACCGGAGCGAGGTGCTGTTCTACCGCGACCTCGCGGGTCTGCACGGGACGCGCTGGCGGTGGTCCGGTCCCGCTGAGC
The DNA here is from genome assembly GCF_002999155.1 of Dietzia sp. oral taxon 368. Lineage (NCBI taxonomy): Bacteria > Bacillati > Actinomycetota > Actinomycetes > Mycobacteriales > Dietziaceae > Dietzia > Dietzia sp. oral taxon 368. Next base: position 1,798,114 of record NZ_CP027238.1, on the reverse strand, counting down.
CCGGGCGCCGCCGGGGTACGGGTCCACCTTGTCGTCGTCCCCGGCCGAAATGACGAAATCCGCTACCCCGCCGCGGGATCCGCTACCCCTGTAAGGGGCGCGGATCCGTAGGCGGAGTAGCGGACTTCGCGGCTGGGAGCCGCCAGGACGTCCGGATCAGACCGACTGGGCCTGCCACATCCAGTGCAGCTGCTCGAGCCGGGCGCTGATGCCGATGAGCAGGTCCTCGGTCACCGGGTCGTCGCCGACCTTGCCGATGTTGGCCCGCAGGCGCTTGATGGCCGCCTCGAGGGCCTCGGTCATGACCAGCACGACCTTGTCGTCCGAGGTGAACTCCGCCGAGACCTCGTCGAGCGCGCTGTTCGCGGCGACCGTCGCGGAGCGGCCGTCCGGGCTGACGCCGACGGCGGTGGCCCGCTCGGCGACCTCGTCGACGAAGGTGCGGGCGTCCGCCACGACCTCGTCGAGCGCGAGATGGATGCTCCGGAAACGCGGACCGACGACCGACCAGTGCGCCTGCTTGGCGACGAGCGACAGGTCGATGAGGTCGACCAGCGACTCCTGCAGCGCGTTCGTCACCGCCTCCTGAGCCTCGGCGGGGACGAACGAGGTGAACAGACCATTCGAATCAGCAGCCATCGTGGCTCCCTTCTGACCCGGTTTCCGGGTCGTGGAGGTGAATCGGATCGTGCACTGGACGTTCCCAGTATGCCCGTTCTGTTGACTGCCGTCAGTCCTGCAGCCGGTGGTTTCCGCGCGGGCCGGCCTCGACGCCGGCCTTCACGGCCTGGCACAGGCCCTCGTCGACGGCGGCCCAGTAGGCGTAGACGCGATCGAGCAGCTCGGTCTCGTCCGGGTGGATCGCGGACACGTGGCCGGCGATGTTGGCCGCCAGGCGCTCGCGCTCCTCGTCGTTCATCACCTCGCGGTACAGGATCGTCGCCTGGACCTGGTCCGTGTCATCGGCGTGGGGGGTGAGGTCACCGCGGTAGATCTCGGTTCCCTCGGCGTCCCAGGCTCCGAAGTCGTACGCCTTGGCGGGGTCGGCCGACGGCCCACCGAGCGAGTTGGGGTGGTACTCGGCCTGCGCGGGGTGCGGGAACTCGAACTGCATGGCGCCCTCCTTGGAGTAGGAGTTCACCTCCGAGAGCGGCCGGTTGACCGGAACCTGCTGGTAGTTGGCACCGATGCGGTAACGCTGGATGTCCGGGTAGGCGAAGACGCGGCCGAGCAGCATCTTGTCGGGCGAGAAGCCGATGCCCTTGACGATGTTGGTCGGCGCGAACGCGGCCTGCTCGATCTGCGCGTGGTGGTTCTGCGGGTTGCGGTTCAGCGTCATGGTGCCGACCTTCCGCAGCGGGTAGTCGCGCTGCGACCACGTCTTGGTCAGGTCGAACGGGTTGTACCGGTAGGTGGCCGCCTCGGCGACCGGCATGACCTGGACGTGCAGGTCCCAGGACGGGAAGTCACCGTTCTTGATGGCCTCGTACAGGTCCTCACGGTGGTAGTCGGCGTTCTCGCCGGCCAGCTTGTCGGCCTCGGCCTGGGTGAGGTTCTTGATGCCCTGGTTGGTCTTGAAGTGGAACTTGACCCAGTGGCGCACGCCCTCGGCGTTGATGAACTGGTAGGTGTGCGAGCCGAAGCCGTCCATGTGACGCCAGGTGGCGGGGATGCCGCGGTCGCCCATGAGCCAGGTGACCTGATGGGTGGACTCGGGGCTCAGGGTCCAGAAGTCCCACTGCATGGCGTGGTTGCGCAGGCCGGAGGCGTTCTTGCGGCGCTGCGAGTGGATGAAGTCCGGGAACTTGATCGCGTCGCGGATGAAGAAGATCGGGGTGTTGTTGCCGACGAGGTCGTAGTTGCCCTCCTCGGTGTAGAACTTCAACGCGAAGCCACGCGGGTCGCGCCAGGTGTCCGGGCTGCCCTTCTCGCCGGCGACGGTGGAGAAGCGGGCGAGCATCGGGGTCTTGACGCCCTTCTGGAACAGGCCGGCGGAGGTGATGTCGGAGATGTCCTCGGTGGTCTCGAAGACGCCGAACGCGCCCGAGCCCTTGGCGTGGGGCAGACGCTCCGGGATGTTCTCGCGGTTGAAGTGGGCGAGCTTCTCGATCAGGTAGAAGTCGTGCAGCGGCTGCGGGCCGCTCCTGCCGACCTGGGCGCTGAACTCGTCGCTGGGGACGGGCTGGCCGCTGTCGGTGGTGGTGTGCGAACCGGGCTGGAAGTCGCGAACGCCGCGGTCGGCGGGGTGAACGGTCACGTCGTGATTCTCCTCGTGTGAGTGGTGTGGAGGGGGTCTGATCTTGGTCTCAGTCTTAGACGAGCGCGGACTGCTTTGTCCGGCATTCGGGACATGCGCCCCAGTAGGTGACCTCGGCTTCGTCGATATGGAAGCCGTGGTCCCTGTCTGCGGAGAGGCAGGGTGCGTGCCCGACCGCGCATTCGACGTCCTCGATGCGCCCGCAGTGCCGGCACACGAGGTGGTGGTGGTTATCCCCCGTGCGTCGTTCGTACCGCGCCGGCGAGCCGGCGGGTTCGATACGGCGCATGAGACCGACCTCGGTGCACACCCGCAGCGCGTCGTAGACGGTCTGTGTGGACACCGCGCCCAGTCGTTCCCGGACGAGGGAGGCGACGTCCTCCGCCGCGATATGGGGACGACCGGCGACGACGTCGAGGACCGCAAGACGCGGCGAGGTGACCCTCAACCCGGCGTGCCGGAGCAGTGCTCCCTGTTCCTCTGCTGTCGTCATGGCATCCACCATAGCCCGCTTTTTGGAATTAGTCCAGAAAGAGAACGACTCCGTTATAGGAAATGCTCGGGGTCGCGCGGCGGCCGCGGCCGACTAGGCTGGCCCGCGACCCGAGAACGCGCAGGAGGAAGCCATGACGGATACCGCCACCGGACCTATCGTGTGCGGCTATGACGGCTCGCAGGACTCCCGTCGAGCCGTGGCCTGGGCCGCCTCGCGGGCCCGCGGGCTGGGCGCCTCTCTCGAGGTGATCTCGGCCGACCGCGCCGTCGGTCGCGTGGTCGCCTTCGACGACACCGCCCGCGCCAACGTCGAGGGCGCCATGCGTGACCAGCTCGCCGATCTCGTCGGCGACCTCCCCACCACGTATCGGGTGATCGCCGACAACCCCGTCGGGGCACTGGTCGAGGCGGGCCGCGACGCGTCGGCGATCGTCGTGGGCAGCCGCGGACTCACCGCGCGCGAGGACTTCGCGATGGGGTCCACCTCGGCCGGGGTCGTCGAGCACGCGCCCTGCCCGGTCATCGTCATCACGCCGCACACGCCCGCGGAGCCCACCGGGGGCCCGGTCGTGTTGGCCGCCGACGGGTCGGAGGCCAGCAGCGCGGCCGTCGCGTACGCGTTCGCCGAGGCCGAGCGCCGCGGGAGCGGGTTGCGGGCGATCCACTCGGTCGAGGTGCCCCGACTCCCGGGGGCCTCACTGTTCGACCTCGATCAACTCGCGGAGAGCATTCTCGCCGAGGACGAGAAGGAGGTCCTCGACTCGCTCGCCCCGCACGAGGCCCGCCATCCCGGTGTGAAGGTCGAGCTCATCCTCGTCGTCGGCGAGCCCGCCGTCACGATCGCTGACGAAGCTGCGGGCGCGCCGTTGCTGGTCACCGGTTCGCGGGGCCACGGCGGCTTCGCCGGCCTGCTGCTGGGATCGGTCAGTCGGCGCCTGCTGCAGACGGCGCCGTGCCCGGTCGCGGTCGTCCGCCCCACCGCCTGACCCTGCGCGCATCCGACCCCACATCCTCCGCGACGTCGGGTCCGGCTGGTCCTGCACGGGATCGCAGCTCAGGCCGGGCCGATGCGCAGCATCCGGGTGGGGATCGGCTGCCACATGATGCCCGGGGCGTCGCCGCGGGAGGCGATCGTGCCGGTCAGCTCCATCGGCTCGTCGTAGGGGGCGTGGCCGACGAAGGTCCGGGCGACCTCGCGGCCCGTCTCCACGTCCGTCGAGATGACATCGACCGCCGACCTTCTGGGCCAGCCCCTGATCGAGCGGCAGCGCCGCCGAGCCGAGCGTGTGGGTTCGCCGCGGACCGTACGCCAGCGCGTGGATGAGCCCGTCACCCGTCGTCAGCTTGGGCAGGGACGCCGTGCGCGCGGTCGAGGAGCCGTACGTGTTGACCAGCACCAGGGCGCCGCCGAACGCGATGATCGAGTTCTCCGTCGCGGCGGGCCCGTCGATGAGGACGCCGTCGGCCGCCGCCGAGTCCGGCCGCACGGTGGTGGCGAAGGCGGGCATCCTGCACACCTCGGTCCCGTCCTCACGACTCAGGACGACGAGGTCCGGGTGCTCGGCGTCATCGGTGATCGCCACCAGCGAGTCGCCGGGGCCGAAGTAGGTGGGAGTCGTCCCCGACCCGTGCGCCAACAGGCCCGGTTTCCGCGCCGGGCCCACCTCGTATCCGCGCCGCCAGCGCACGGTCGGCGACCCGTCGGCCGAGGTGTCGATCTCATAGAGCGCGCGGGTGGTGATCACCGACGCGCCTCCCCGCCGGACGGTCAGCCCGTTCGAGATCTTCTCCCCTGCGGGCAGGGCGAGGAAGCGGAGCTCGTCGTCGTCGACACCGGCACCGTGGTCCGCGCCGACCGTTGCGTGACCGCCTCCGTCACCGCCGCTCCTCGCACCGCCGGGCCGCACGGTGCCCACCACCCCGCCGGACGTCGCGAACCACACGCGCCCGTCGAAGGCGGGCATGAGCCCGGTGATCGCGTCCCCGTCAGGGACGGCCGGCGCGAGGTCGGCCAGGACGTCGACCGTCATGCGCCAGGAGCCGTCGGGAGCACGATGATGCCCGACGGCGAGGAGCCTGCGGTCCCCGTCCGCGACCACCACCCGGTCCTGCGCGTCGAGGTACCCGTAGACCCCGCCGAGCAGCGCGCCCTTGGTCAGCTGCACCTCCGCCAGCACCGCCGCGGTGTCCGGATGGAAGAGCTTGACCGTTGGCGCGAGCGGGGTGGGCGGGGCCGAGGCCGGGCGGGGAGGCCGGCTGAGCGACGGCAGCAGGGGGCATCGCCGCGCTGACGCCTGCGGCGACCACCGCAGAGGAGAGGAGTGCTGCGAGAGTCCGGGTCGACGCGTCCATGCCGTGATTCCGCGACACCCCGCCCGGTGGGCGCGGCCCGGTACGCGCGGTCCCGGCCCGATTTGGACGCAACCTTGGCGGCGAATCGGGCAGTACACCGCCATGGCTACGTCCATTTCCGCCATGAGTACGTCCATCCGAGTGGGAGGGCCTGTGGAGTGGCCGTGAGACGATCTCTCCAGCGCTGGACGATGCAAGCGCGGGCGGTGGGTGGGCGCGAGCCCGGGCAAACTCGGCCACAAGGGCGACACAGGCCACACGGGACACACGGACGACCGGGGGGTCGATGACGACACGAACCAGCCGACTCGGCGCCGCCCGGATAGTCGGCGAGCTGCTGCTCACGGTGGGCGCGGTGCTACTGCTCTACCTGTTCTACGAGGCGTTCTGGAGCAATCTCGACTCGCGGCGCCTGCAGAACGAGGCGGCCGCCGGGCTCGAGCAGCGATGGTCGAGCGGCCCGGTCTCAGAAGCCGCCGCTGACGCCGCGGGGACCGCCGCCGGGTCCGCGGACCCGGCCACCCGCGCGTCCGATGGCGAACCGGTGCCGCCCGCCGTTCCGGCCCTGGGCGAGGCGTTCGCCCGCCTCCACCTGCCGACGCTCGGTGACGACGCGGCCTACGCGGTGGTCGAGGGGACGCGCGCGGACGACCTGCGCACGGGGCCGGGACATTATCCCGGGACCCAGATGCCGGGCGAGGTGGGCAACTCCGCGCTGGCCGGTCACCGCAACGGGTCCGGCGCCGTGTTCGAGCATCTCGACCGGCTGGGGTCGTGCGACGCCGTCGTCATCGAGACCGCCACGCAGTGGCTGACCTACCGCGTACTTCCGGTGGAGGCCGGCAGCGCCGAACGATTGGCTGCTGCGCAGAACTGCCTCGCGCCGGAGCAGTCGGATCGGATCGCGACCGGCGACTACGCCCACGTCCGGGGCGTGCACGTCACCTCACCGGACGCGGTGGAGGTCATCGCGCCGGTGCCGGGGGCAGCAGGCGGGTCCAGCGCGGCGGGTACGGCGGAGGAGGTCGGCGCGGCGGAGATCGCCGGAGCCCCCGAACGCCTGCTCACCCTGACCACCTGCCACCCGATGTACTCGAATGCCGAGAGGCTGATCGTGCACGCCGTGCTCACCGAGACCACGGCCAAGACCGACGGCCGCCCGGCCGCGTTGGAGGACTGACCGATGTACGCCTACCTGTGGCGATCGCTACCCGGCCCGCGGCCGGTGAAGGCATTGATCGCGCTGGCCCTGCTGGCGACGGTGATCCTGCTCCTCATGGAGGTCGTGTTCCCGTGGGTCTCGGCGCAGATGCCCTATACGGACGTCACCGTGTAAGTGCCGCGCGGAGGCCCGGCGCGCGGCATCCAGGGGTCAGAGGTGGACGGTGACGTCCGCGTCCGCGCGGAGCTTCTGCGACAACTCCTCCATCGCCCCGGCCTCCTTCTGGACCCGCACCTGCTCGGAGACCTCGCCGCGGACCTGCTCCAGCGGCGGCAGCCCACCACCACCGGACTCACCGGCACCGCCGCCGGCCATCGCCTGCTGCTGGCCGATCCGCTCGTAGGCGGCCTCGATCTCGGCGTCGGTCACCTCGAACTCCCCGAACTCGGCGGTGATGAGCTTCTCGACGCGCAGCTGCTTGTCGATCTGCTCCATCACCGCGTCGCGGTCCAGACCCTGCTCCCCCATCGCCGCGATGAACTCGTCGGCGCTGACCTGGTTGGTCTCGGCGAACTCCTCGAGCTCCGCCTTGATCTCCTCGTCGGAGACCTCGATGCCCCGCTTCTCGGCCTCCTGGGTCAGCAGCTCGGTGCCGACCAGACCGTCGGTGGTGAGCTTCTTGAGCTGCGCTTCGTCGACGGGCTGGCCCGTCATCTGCGCCTGCATGCTCATCTGCTTGTACTGATTCTCGAACACCGACAGGAACTCGTCGCGCGAGATTTCGGTGCCGTTCACCTCGGCCACCGGGTCCGGGATGTCCGACGTGTCGGGCCCGTCGGGCGACTGCTCGCCGCCCTGCTCCGGCCCGGCCGCCTGTCCGGACTGCTCGGCTGCTGCGGGCGCGGCCGTGGCGCCGCCCTCGTCGTCGTCGCCCCCGGCGCCGCACCCCGCGACCACCAGTGCGAGTCCCGCGGCGGCGACGGCCGCCCTCCATGTCCTCGAGCGCACTCGATCTCCTCACGTTGTTCGTGTGCGTGAAGACGCCGACGGTACACATCCGAGTTGAGCGGGAGCTGTACGCGCGGCGGGCGGCGCGGCGCACCCGCACCCGGGCGCGAACAGCGCGGCGGGCGGCGCGGGCCCCACCCGCGCCGCCCGCCACCCTGGCGCGTCAGAACCGCAGGATCGCGCCCTCCGCCACGTCCTGCGGCAGCGAGTCCACCACCATCACCGACCCGGACGTGGCCAGGACCTGGCCGATCGCCGAGTCCAGGTCATCGGGGCCGTGGTCGGCGGCGCAGCGGCGGCGGGTGAGGATGAGCCGCTCGACCCGGGCCTCCTGCGCGGCCCGGAGGATGTCCGAGCCGCCGCCGGCGATCGCTCGGCCGGCGCCGATCGCGTCCCCGAAGCGCTCGGCGTCGCGCTCGGCGAGACGGCCGAACGCGGGCTGCACGACCTTCCACGCCCGCTCGTGCAGGTCCCCGGGTGACAGCGCATCGGGGTTGCCGGCCGCGACCTCGTCGACGAGGTTCTCGTAGTTCAGGTACTCGCGGAACCGCGGCATGTACTCGGCGACGGACGCCAACACGACGAGGCGGCGGTCGTTGGGCTCGAGCACCTCCTGCAGGCCGTTCGCGACCTGGCGCAGGAACTTGTCCAACTGCACGTCGCCGACCTCGGCGCCCGTCCCGTGACTGTGCACGATTCCCCCACCCGCGGTGCTGCCCGCGTGTCCGGCGCCGGCCCCGGCGCTGAAGCGCTGCTGCTGGTGCGGCGGCGGCTGCGTGTCACCCGCCATGTCGTCCACCGACGAGGGGATCGAACCCAGGTCGAGCTCGCGGATCGTCGTCGCGGTCCCCTCGAGGAGCCGGACCTTGTTCTGGCTCACCGCGACCACCAGGAACGTGCGGTCTCCGACAGCCGCCGGCACTATCGGACGCAGCGCGAACCGGTCGCTCACGTGGACCGCCTCCGGCAGATCGGTGGTCAGGCGGTACGCGCGCCAGATGCCCTTGGCGGCGAACATCGCGAGGCCGTCGGCCATGTAGTTCCAGTAGGGGTCGTCCTCGAGGAGCGTGACCAGCGGCCCGAGGATCTCGGCGGTCTCCTCCTCCGAGGCGCCGTGGGCGCGGAGCTGGGCCTCGGCCTCCTTGATGAGCGACTTGGCGCGGATGGGGTTCTCGCGGACCTCCGCGCCCCCGCGGGCCGTGGGCAGGAAGATGGACACTGCCCGGCCGGTGGTGCCGCCCAGCTCGGTGAGGTCGGCGTACGGGATGGGATCTGCTTCTGCGGTGCGGATTGGATCAGCCATGACCTGACGTTACCGACGACACAGGTGCGGGAGAAGGTTGTGACCGGGTTGTTGCGGGGCTGTGACATCCGGTGGGCGCCAGTGGGTGCCGGGTCCGGCCCCGGGGTGTGCGTCCGCGCCGCGGTTACCATCGCGGGAGTGACCGATCAACGTGTGGAGACCGCGACCCCCCGGCCGGTGAGCACGGCGAGGATCCTCACGCCGCTGATGGTGCCGTTGTTCATGGCGCTGCTGGCGCTGTCGGTGATCAACGTGGCCCTGCCGGTGATCGGCACGACGTTCGGGGCCGACTCCAGCAGCCTGCAGTGGGTGATCTCGGGCTATGCGCTGGCGTTCGGCCTGCTCCTGGTGCCGTCGGGGCGCCTCGGTGACGCGACCGGCCGCAAGCGGATCTTCCTGGCCGGCGTCACGGTGTTCACCGTCGGCGCGTTGATCGCGGGTTTCGCGCAGTCGATCGAGATGCTCAACCTCGCGCGCCTGGTGCAGGGCGTCGGTTCGGGGATGCTCAACCCGCAGACGTTCGGGCTCATCCAGAAGTACTTCCGCAAGGAGGCGCGAGCCCGCGCCTTCGCGACCATGGCCACCACCGTCTCGATCGCCACCGCGTCGGGGCCGCTGGTGGGTGGATTGCTCATCGAGGCGCTCGGTGAGGACCTGGGTTGGCGGGCGATGTTCCTGGTCAACGTGCCGTTGGGCGTGCTGGCGTTGGTGCTGGGGCAGCGCTGGCTCGCCGACGACCGGACCATCCCCCGCGCCGACGACGACGGGCCGGACGTGGGCGGGTCCACAGCGCGCGCGGCGGTGATGGCGCGCCCGGAGCGGGCCACCGCCCGGCGGGGTGACGACGACAGCGACGACAACGACGACGACGCCGGCGGCTCCGCCACTGGAGCGGACACCCCGGGCACGCGAGGTCTGTCTGCGGCCGGGCGGGTCCCCGGGCGTCGGCGGCTCGATCTGGACCCCATCGGTATCGGGCTGCTCGGTGTGGCCGTGCTGGCGGTGATGCTGCCGTTCCTCGGCCGCGACCTGCATCCGGCGTACTGGGCGCTCGTGCCGGCCGGGCTGGCCCTGCTCGGGGTGTTCGCGTGGTGGGAGCGGCGCTATGAGCGGCTCGGGCGGCCGCCGCTGGTCAACCCGGACATCTTCCGCGACGCGGGCTTCCGCAACGGCATGATCATCGTGTCCATCTACTTCGTGGGCGGCACCAGCCTGTGGGTCATCATGCCGCTGTACCTGCAGTTCCACCTGGGCTACGCACCCATCGACTCGGCGTTCATCAGCCTCCCGGCGTCGGTCTGTGCGGCGATCTCCGCGCAGGTCGCGGGACGTTTCGTGCTGCGCCTCGGGCGGCGGATGGTCATCACCGGTTTCTCCATCACGATCACCGCGCTGGTGACGTTCATGGTCCTGGCCGGCTTCGTTGAATCCGGCGCGCTGCACTACCTGGTGTTCATGGTCCCGGCGGCGTTCATCGGCATCGCCCAGGGCATGACCATCTCGCCCAACCAGACCCTCACCCTGCGAGCCGTGGATCCGGCCTACGGCGGCGTCGCGGGCAGCATCATCTCGCTCGGTCAGCGCATGGGCACGGCGGTCGGCACGGCGATCGTGCCCGGGGTGCTCTTCGGCATCGTCGAGACCCAGGGCGACTGGCTGTTGGCGTTCCGCGCGGCGCTGGGCATCATCGCGATGCTGGCGGCGGGCGCGTTGGCGTTCAGCGTGGTGGATCGCCGCCGCGAGAAGCGCTGCGCCTGACGCCCTGCCTCCGCGACACCCGGCCTCCGCGCGGATGGGCGGTTCAGGCGGAGGGAATCGACCCACCCCCTCCGGCCGGGTGGCCGCGGGGCTGATCTGACCGGGTGTGGCGATCGTCTCACCGTGCGAAAGGAGAGAGAACGCTCATTCATGTCCCGTCGGGCCCGGGCACCGCGGGCCGGGTCAGGGCCTCGATCCGTGGACCCGGCGGGCCGCGTTCGGCGCTCTTGGACGATCGTTTAGATGACGGGGCGATACTCGTCGTGCCGACCTGGCCTTTTCGCGATCCGGCCCCCGGGCCGGCGGGGGTGGATTCTCGCGTGGCCGCCGGGACGTGACCTTATCCTCAGGTCGTGGCGACCCCTCCGCCACCCTCACATCCCCCATATCCCCTCAGGATCTCCTCATGAGAAGTATCGTCCGGCTCCGCGTACGCGCTGTCGCCATCGCCGCCGCCACCCTCACCGTCCTGGCCGCCCCGGCCACCGGCGCCCAGTCCCTCGAATTCACCATGGCCACGCCGGCGCCCTGCGAGTCCGCGACCCCCGCGGAGCTCGAGCAGGTGATCGAGGACGTCCACGAACACACCAATCGCGAGCGCGCCGCCGCGAGGGTGGCCCCCGTCAAGCGGCTCGGGAGCCTGGACGGAATCGCGCAGACCTGGAGCGAACAGATGGCCGCCGAGGACCGGATGTACCACAATCCCGGCATCCGCGCCCGGGTCACCGCGGCTTTTCCCGGACAGTGGCGCAGCTATGGCGAGAACGTGCTGCAGAACTGGTGCGGCGCCAGCGGCGAGACCCTGGTGCGTCAGTGGATGAACTCGCCGCCGCACCGCGTCAACCTTCTCAATCCCGCTCACACGCACCTCGGCGTGGGCGCGGACGTGGCCGACAGCCGGAAGCTGTACTCCACGCAGAACTTCGTCAGCCTGCGCTGACCCACCGGCCCGTGCGGCCGCACTCTCGGCGCGGCGAGGCCCCGTTCACGAATCGCATACCTGTAACGCGTGTGACTAGAGTGGCGATAGTTGCAGGAGTGACTTTGCGGCGAGCCCGCCGCCCAGCCCACTTCGCCCACGCAATCCCGGCGCGAGCCGGGGACCGAGGAAAGGACCATCGCGTGCGTCACCACTTCCGCTCCGCTGTCGCCACGGGCGCCGCAGCCCTCCTGCTCGTCTCCGGCACGGGCACCGCGGCCGCCCAGGGATCGCTGGAGTTCGCCCTGCCGTTCGGCCTGGCGATCCCCGGCCTGTCGTCGCTCGCCCCCGCCGGCGCCCAGCCCGGCGGCGCCGCGGCAGCCGATCCCGCCACGGCCGATCTCCTACCTGAGGAGGTACGGCTGATGGCGTTCGAGGGCAGCGTGGTGGCGGCGGTCAACGACGCCCGTCTCGTGGTGGGCGCGGACCGACTGGTCACCGACCCGGTGCTGGAGGCATCGGCCCGTGAGCGCGCGGCCGAACTCGCCGCGGGCGATCCGGCCACGGGCGACGTCCCGGTTCCCGCCGACGCCCGGGCGGGTGAGGACGCCGACTCGGAGGAGGTTCCCGCGGGCGAGGAGTCCGGCGACCGCACAGTGCTGACCCTGCCCGCCGGCGCGACGCCGCAGAAGACGCTGTCCGCGCTGCTCACCGACACCGGGATGCGGGAGCGCATGCTCGACGGCGAGTTCACACGGGTCGGCGTGGGAGTGGTCACCGCGGAGGACGGAACCGTGCACGTGGTCCAGGACTTCGCCCGCGACTGACACGAACACCCGTCCAGCGGGGGTGCGCTCGCCCCGGCGGAGTGCAGGTCAGGCCGGTCACGGGGTGATGACGGCTGGCTTAGGGCGCCGGACGGCCCTACCGTCTCGGCTGGCGATCCGACCGTCGGGTCGCAGCACACGAAAGGTACCCACCCTCGTGACCCGAGCCCTCCACCATCTGCGCCGCGGCCTGATCCTGGTCGCCGCGGCGTCCGCCACCGTCGCCCTCGGCGCCGGACCCCAGGCGTCGGCTCAGTCGCCCCAGATCCAGTTGCCGCAGATCTACCTGCCCGGCCTGACGATCGGATTCGCCGCTCCCGCGCCCGCCGGGGGTGCGCCCACCCTGGATCCCGCCTCCGCCGAGTACCGCGCCCAGCTCGAGAACGCCACCAATGCCGCTCGCAGCGCGCACGGTCTCGGCCCGCTCGAGAGCCACGGCGGGTTGACGGACGTGGCGGTCCGCTGGAGCGGTACGCAGGCCGCTCAGAACCGCATGTTCCACAACCCGCACGTGCGCGACGAGATCCCCGGCGGGTGGCGCCACTTCGGCGAGAACGTGCTGCAGAACTATGCGCACGCCACGCCGCAGCAGCTGGTGGACCAGTGGATGACCTCCCCCGGCCACCGCGCGAACCTCCTCAACCCGGGCCACACCTCGATGGGCATGGGCGCCGCCGTGGCCGCAGACGGCAAGCTCTACGCCACCCAGGTGTTCGCCCGCTACTGATCCGGCCGGCGGCGCGACGTGGCCGGCCCGCCCGTGGCGCGCTGCGGCGAGCGTCAGGCGGGCACGCCCGCGAGCAGCGCGTCCAGGCCCAGCTCGAACCGCGCCTCGAACTCGACCGGCGGCGTCGCGGGATCGGCGACGGTGAGATTGTGGTGCGTCTGCTCCTCCAGGCTCAGGCCCAGCACGTAGGAGGTCAGAGCCGTCGTCAGGCCCGCGGCCCGATCCTCCAGGCCGTGGCGGGAACAGGTGGCCTCGACCGCCCCTGCGACCGGGTTCACCGCACCCGCCGCGAGTCCGAGTGCGACGATCTCCGCGCCGTCCGGCACGCCCGTGACCGCCGCGCGCAGCACCGCACCCACCTCCCGCAGCTCGGCGGCCGCAGACGCACCCGAGCTCACCGAGCCCATGGCCGCGAGGACCCGCTCGGCGACCGCGGTGAGCAGCGCCTGCTTGGACGGCACGTGCCAGTACAGCGCGCTCGGCTGGACGCCCAACCGCGTCGCCAACGTGCGCATCGACATCCCGGGCAGCCCGGACTCGCGGAGCAGGTCGAGCGCGGTGTCGACGACCGTTGTCGTTGTCAGGGCCACGATCGATGATCTTACCGCGCCACCCCGATCCTCCTGAACGCTGTACAAGACGGGGGCGCTCGGCTAGCTTGAACACCGTTCGATGAACGGCGTTCAGGAGGAAGCCATGCCCGTCACCACCCCCCGCTGGCACGAGCTCGCGGACCACGTCCTCGCCGGCGGAGCCGTCACCGCGGCGGACGCCCTGGCAGTCCTCGACTCGCCGGACTCCGAGCTCATGGAGGTCGTGGCCGCGGCGTCCCGGCTGCGGTTCGAGCACTTCGGCAACAAGGTCAAGGTCAACTACCTGGTCAACCTCAAGTCCGGCCTGTGCCCGGAGGACTGCTTCTACTGCTCGCAGCGCCTCAACTCCACGGCCGGCATCCTGCGCTACACGTGGCTGAACACCGACGAGGCCGTCACCGCCGCCAAGGCGGGCATCGCGGCCGGCGCCTCGCGCGTGTGCCTGGTCGCCAGCGGCACCGGCCCCAGCAACCGCGAGGTCGGCAAGGTCACCGACATCATCGAGGCCATCAAGTCCGACACCCCGGGCGTCGAGGTGTGCGCCTGCCTGGGCGCACTGAAGGACGGCCAGGCCGAGAAGCTGTGCGCGAGCGGCGCCGACGCCTACAACCACAACCTCAACACGGCCGAGAGCCATTACGAGGACATCTGCACCACCCACACCTACGCCGACCGCGAGCACACCGTCGCCCAGGCGCACGGCGCGGGCCTGTCGGCGTGCTCGGGCTTCATCGCCGGTATGGGTGAGACCCGCGAGCAGCTCGTGGAGCTGGCCTTCGATCTGCGCGCCAAGGAGGTCGACTCGATCCCGGTGAACTTCCTCCTGCCCTTCGACGGCACCCCGCTCGAGGGCGTCGACACGCTCAACCCGCGCGACTGCCTGCGCATCCTCGCCATGGTCCGCTTCGTCGCCCCCGACACCGAGATCCGCGTGGCCGCCGGACGCGAGCGACACCTGGGCAACCTGCAGGGCATCGCCCTGTACGTGGCGAACTCGCTGTTCCTGGGCGATTACCTCACCAGCGAGGGCCAGCCCGGCGCCCAGGACCTGCAGATGATCGCCGACGCCGGTCTCGAGGTCCTGCGGATGGACCAGCCCGTCGAGGCCCCCGGGAGGCGGGAGGAGAAGGTGGCCATCCGCACGCGCGGAGCCGGCACGAGCGAGCCCGCGAACGCCTGACATGTCGGCCTCCGTCCACCTCCGCCGCTCCGAGGGCCTCGTCGTCGTCGACACCCCCTCCGCCCTCCTCGCCGCCGACGCCGCGCAGGCGCGCACCGCCGCCCTTCTCGCCGCCGACGCCGAGCACGTGTGGCACCCCTACGGCGGGTTCCCCGCGAGCACCCAGCCACTGCCGGTGGTCTCGGCGGAGGGTGTGCGGCTGCGGCTGGCCGACGGGCGCGAGCTCATCGACGGCATGAGCTCGTGGTGGGCGGCGATCCACGGTTACCGGCACCCACACCTCGACGCGGCCGCGCACCGGCAGATCGACACGATGAGCCATGTGATGTTCGGTGGGCTCACGCACGAACCGGCGGTCGAGCTGGCCACGCGGCTCGCCCGCCTCGCCCCCGGCGCGCTGAACAAGGTCTTCCTCGCCGACTCGGGCTCTGTGTCCGTAGAGGTCGCGGCCAAGATGGCCATTCAGTACCAGCGCTCGATCGGCCACCCCGGGCGGACCCGTCTGGCGACGTGGCGCGGCGGCTACCACGGCGACACCCTGACGCCCATGAGCGTGTGCGACCCGGAGGGCGGCATGCACGCGATGTGGCGCGGCGTCGTGGCCGAGCAGGTCTTCGCGCCCGCACCGCCCGCCCACTACGACGCGGCGTATGTCGCGGAGCTCGAGCGGGTGATCCGCGAGCACTCGGGCGAGCTGGCCGGGATCATCGTGGAGCCGGTCGTCCAGGGCGCCGGCGGGATGCGCTTCCACCACCCCGACTACCTGCGCGATCTGCGTCGGCTCGCCGAGGAGACGGGCGCGCTGCTCATCTTTGACGAGATCGCCACCGGCTTCGGCCGCACCGGCGAGCTGTGGGCGGCCGACCACGCGGGCGTCGCGCCGGACGTGATGTGCGTGGGCAAGGCGCTGACCGGCGGGTATCTCACCCTCGCCGCGACGCTGACCACCGACCACGTGGCCGAGGCGATCAGCGCCGGCGAGGCGGGCGGCCTGGCCCACGGGCCGACGTTCATGGGCAATCCGCTGGCGTGCGCGGTGGCGTGCGCGTCCCTGGATCTGGTGGAGGCCGGCGAGTGGCGCGAGCAGGTGCCGCGCATCGAGGCGGGACTTCGGCGCGGCCTCGCGCCCGCGCGCGAGCTGCCGGGCGTGGTGGACGTGCGGGTGTCGGGCGCGATCGGTGTGGTGCAGCTGGACCGGCCGGTGGAGATGACGACGACGACGAGCGCGATCACCTCCCACGGCGTGTGGCTACGCCCCTTCCGGGACCTCGTATACACGATGCCTCCGTACACCTCTACGGATGAGGAGATCGACCTGATCTGTGCGGCCGCGGTGGCCGGAGCGGCTGCGGGGGCGGGCCGATGAGCGCGCGGCGGTCCCCCGTTCTTGACTGGCTCGACGACGCCGCCGCCGACCGGGCCGCCCGGGACCTGCATCGTGTCCTGCGCCCGCGGCCCGCCGACGACGGGGTGATCGACCTGGCTTCCAACGACTATCTCGGCCTCGGTCGTCACCCCGAGGTGATCGAGGCCGCCGTGGCGGCGACCCGCCGCTGGGGCGCGGGTGCGACCGGATCGCGCCTGGTCACCGGCACCACCGAGGACCACCTCGCGCTCGAACGCGAACTCGCGGAGTTCTGCGGCCAGCCCTCGGCGCTGGTGTTCTCCTCGGGTTACACCGCCAACCTCGGCGCGGTCGTGGCGCTGTCGGGGCGGGGGTCGCTCATAGTCTCCGACGGCGGCTCCCACGCCTCGCTCGTGGACGCGTGCCGCCTGTCGCGGGCGCGGGTCGTGGTCGTCGACCGCGGTGACGTGGCCGCGGTCGCCCGTGCGCTGGCCGCGCGCTCCGAGGAACGCGCGCTGGTCGTGACCGACTCGGTGTACAGCGCCGACGGGGAGCTGGCCCCGCTGCTGGCGTTGCACGGCACGAGCCGCGCGCACGGGGCCGTGCTGCTGGTGGACGAGGCCCACGGCCTGGGCGTGCGCGGCAGCGGCGGTCGCGGCCTCGTCGAGGAGCTGGGGCTGAGCGGGCAGGAGGACGTGGTGGTCACGGCGACGCTGTCCAAGGCGCTCGGCTCCCAGGGCGGGGTGGCGCTGTGCTCGGAGCGCGTCCGCAGCCACCTGGTGGACACCGCGCGCACCTTCATCTTTGACACCGGCCTCGCCCCGTCCGCCGTGGGCGCGGCCCGCGCGGCGCTGGGAGTCCTGCGCGAGGAGCCCACCCGTGCCGCCCGGGTGCTCGAGGTGGCCGAGCGCCTGGCCGCCGTGACGGGGGCGGAGCAACCGAGTTCGGCGGTGGTGTCGGTGATCCTCGGTGACCCCGCCCGCGCGGTCTCGGCGGCCGCCCGGTGCCTCGAGCTGGGCGTGCGCGTGGGCTGCTTCCGGCCGCCCTCGGTGCCCGAGGGCACCGCCCGACTGCGGTTGACCGCCCGTGCGGACCTGTCTGGCGCCGACCTCGAGCGCGCGAGCGACGTGCTCGCGCGAGTGCTCGACGAGCACGGGCATCGGGTCACGGTCTCCACGCGGCTTGACGGGGTGTCGGCGTGACGGGCACGCCGGTCGTCGTGACCGGCACCGGCACCGACGTGGGCAAGACCGTCGCCACCGCCGCGCTGGCCGCCCACGGCCTGTCGGAGGGCCTGGACGTGGGGATCTGCAAGCCGATCCAGACCGGGGTCGGGCCGGACGAGCCCGGGGACGCCCACGAGGCCGCGCGCCTGTCCGGTGTGCGGCGGGTGCTGGAGGTCCGTCGGCTGCCCGATCCGCTGGCACCCGAGACCGCCGCCCGCGTCGCCGGCCTGCCGCAGTCCACGCTGCCCGAGTTGATCGATCCGATCCGCGCGTGGCTCCGCGCGCCCGGCGGGTCGGTGCCCGACTCCCCGGCGACCTCCGGACCTGCACGCGGGCGTCTGGATCTGGTCGAGGGCGCCGGCGGCGTGCTCGTCCGGCTCGGTGCCGGCCTCACCGTCCTCGACCTCGCCCGGTCACTCGACGCCCCGGTCATCGTGGTCGCGAGGGCCGGACTGGGCACGCTGTCGGACACCGAGCTCACCGTCCGCGCGATCGAGGCGGCGGGTCTGCGGTGCGCGGGGATCGTCATCGGGTCCTGGCCGGCCGACCCGGACCTCGCCGAGCGCTGCAACCTCGAGGACCTGCCCCGCCTGACCGGGGTTCCGGTGCTCGGCCGGGTGCCCGCGGTTGCCGGGGCGCTGTCGCCGGCCGAGTTCGGGCGGCGCGCACCGGGGTGGTTCGAGTCGGGGCCGGTGACCGCCCTCCGGCGGGACGACCCCAGCGCGCAGGTCACTCCTGCGGTCGGTACCTGACGGAGGCGGTGGGGCTGGCGGAGGCGGCGGGAATCGGGGTGACGAGGACGGAGGCAGCCACGACGCCGTCGACCATCAACCACAGCTCGAGCCGGTCCCCCCGCGCGTCGGCGGCGGACGGTCATCGTCGCCCCCGGTGTCACCGGGCGGAGGTACTCGATGACGACCCGGTGACGGCGCTGCAGCAGGTCTGCGTGCTGCTGGAGCTCGTCTTCGACCACCGCCAGATACGCGTCGTTGTTGACATGCTGCAGCGGGTCGAAGTCGGTGCTGCGCAGGAGGTGCGGCCTGTCCTGCGGCTCGCCGGGCCGCTCAGGTGGGCAGCCCTGCGTCAGGCCGGCCCACCGGAGGCGGTGGATGTCGGTGGTGCCGGCCAGGCTGGCCATGCCGGAGTCGCTGATCCGGGCGGGCAACCCGGCCGCGGTGACGTTGATCCAGAACGCCTCGGTCTCCACCAGCCCGCCTCGGAGAGTCGGGGGGCCGGGTGCCGCGGTGCCGGGTGCTGGCATGCCGTCGGGGTCCTCAGGGTTCTCGGAGTCCTCGACGGTCAGCCGCCGCACGCGCATGTTCGCCCACCGGCTGGACAGGCCGGAGCACCACCGCTGGAGTCCGACGGTGGCCGGCCACGAGATCGGTTCGATCACGTCGATCACAGTTCGGCGCACGATCCAGAACGGGTCGGTCCGGGCATGACCGGTGGCGTCGAGGTTGTCCGCGGCGATGTCCTGGAGGTAGCGGGCGACGCTGTCCAGCCGGAGCCTGCGCTGGGGGATCGACGTCGCCCGTCCGCACCCGACGGCGAGTGGAGAATCCCGCCTCCGGCGAGGGCGGCGGTTCAAGGGCGTGCAGTGACGCACCGCGACCGAGATCGTCCATTCGAGGGACCCCTTCCACACCGTCGAGCACCACAGCTCGCCGGCCACCGGGCACACAGGGCGGCGGACCGCTGTGCGGGTGAGCTCGGGCGGTGGTGGGAGCAGAGTACCGATCAACGGGCCGTGGCGGGAGCACTCGCTCGCGCCGATCCGGGCTCGTCCGATCCGAGTGCTCTCGGTGAACCTCCCTAGGCTGGTCAGCGTGACGTCTGACAACACCGGCCCAGAAGCCGACCCGGAAGTCGAGCCGGTGGCCGACCGGGGAACCGACCGGGACGGGAACCTCGTCGGCCGGAGCCTGGCACGCAGATCGGTGTCGGCTCTCGCGGTGGCCGGGCTCGCCTTCTTCCTCCCACTCCTGTTCTTCGTCCTGCTCGCGGAGGACGTGGCCGAGCAGGAGATCTTCCCCTTCGACCGACCGGTGATGCTGTGGCTCCATTCGGTGTCGACCCCCTCGCTCACGGCGGTGATGGAGGCGGTGACGCTGCTCGGGGGGATCGTCGTGGTCCCGGTGGCTGCGACCGGAGCGGCGGTGGCGCTGTGGTGCCGCGGCTCTCGGCGGAACGCCACGCTGCTGGCGGCGGCGGTCGTCGGATCGACACTGCTCAACACCGCGCTCAAATCGGTCTTCCAGCGGTCCCGCCCCGATTTCTGGGAACACCTTGTCACGGAGAACTCCTACTCGTTCCCGAGCGGCCATGCGATGGCCAGCATGGCGCTCGCGGCGTCGCTGGTGGTCCTGGGCTGGGGGACGCGGTGGAGGTGGAGTGCCGTGGTCGCGGGGGCGGTGTACGTGCTCGCCGTCGGGGTCTCGCGGATGTACCTGGGAGTCCACTACCCGAGCGACGTGATCGCGGGCTGGTGCGTATCCGTGCTGTGGGTCGCAGTGGTCGTCGTGGTCCTGGATCGCATCGTCCTGGATCGCATCGAGGCGTGGCACCACCGGCGGGGCGGCGGCACCGACCGGCTCGTCCGAACACCCCGTCGGGAGCGCTGAGTGCCGGTCACCCCCATCACCGTCGAGGTCTCGCCGCACAGTTCGGGTCACAGATGCCCTCTAGTGCCGCTGAGCAGGTAGAATCGGCTGCACGTCGATGCAAGGAGACTGTGTGGCCACCCGCATCCGCCCGACCACCGACCAGGCACTCGCAGGAGCCGCCGCCGGCCATCGCATGGCCGGCATGGAGCCGTCACCCGAGGCCCTCGAGATCACCCGCCGGTTCGCCGACGGGCTCCTCACCCGCGACCGGGCTCTCGCCGAGATCCGCGCCGCGGTGCGTGAGCGCACCGCTCCCTGACGCTGCCCTCACGCCCACGAACCCCCGAGATCCGTACAAGGAACCCTCGGGGGTTCTGCGTAACCGGCTGGGCATCTCCGACCCCGCCGAGCTGGCGGAATACGAGCGCGACCTGGCCTTCTTCCGGGTCGTGGAACTGGAACTCAGCCCGCTGGAGGGTCGATTCGATTTCGAGCACCTCCGCGCGATCCACCTCTACATCCTCCAGGACATCTTCGACTGGGCCGGCGAGCTCCGCACCGTCGACACCCGCGCCCTCGGCATCCCTCATGCCCGCCCGCAGTTCCTGCCCGACGAGCTCGACCGGGTCTTCCGGCAGATCGCCACCCGACCGCCCAGCACCACCGACCCCGACGCGGCCACCGACACCATCGTCGAGCACTGGTCCGAGCTCACCCTCGTACACCCGTTCCGCGACGGGAACAGCCGCACTCAGCGAGTCTTCCTCGACCAGATGTTCCGCCACGCCGGGTGGGCCGTCAACTGGGCCGGCATCGACGCCTCAGCGGCCCACGCCGCCCGCCATATGTCGGTGTACGGGCGGCCGGACTACCTCGCCGACCAGTTCAGACACGCCGTCCACCCGGCCACAGAACTCGCCGAGGGCCGCCTGGCCACCACCCTGGGCAACCGCTCGCTGCTCGACTCCTCCGCGCGCTTCCGCGCCATGCGCGAGCACCACAGGGCCGCGGTCATCACGCCCTACGGCCGCACCGGGTAACCGACTGTCGCCAGGGCTCCCCACCGGGCTCCCCACCGCGTCGTCGCGCCCGGTCAGGACAAGTCGAGGAAGCTGCGCAGGTCGTCGAAGGACTCGCGCACCACCGAGTAGTGCGCCCACTTGCCGCGCTGCTCGCGCACCAGCAACCCGGCCTCGACGAGCTTCTTGAGATGGTGACTGATCGTGGGCTGGCTGATGTCGACCACTTCGAGGAGGTCGCATGCGCACACCGAGTCACACCCCTGCGCCGCGATATGCGACAGGAGGCGCAGCCGCATCGGGTCCGCGAGCGCCTTGAGTCGCGCCGACATCCGCTCGGCGGTGGGAGCGTCCACCGGCCCCGCCGACATCGAACAACACGCGTCCTGCTCCGGCGCCGACAGGCCGGGTTCCACTGTTGTCATCGTCCACCTCACCTGCCCCCGAAGATACATTGACACTCACCGATATGTCAGCCTAGCCTCCCCCATAGACAATCATCGATCTAAGGACGTTTCCCCGGATGAGCACCATGATGACCGGTCCCGGCGTGGCACCGGTCGCCAAGAAGATGTCGTTCCTCGACCGCTGGCTGGCCCTCTGGATCCTCACGGCGATGGCCGTCGGGCTGCTGCTCGGACGGTTCATCCCCGGCCTCGACCGGGCGCTGGACTCGGTGAAGATCGGCGGGATCTCCGTCCCGATCGCCATCGGCCTGTTGGTGATGATGTACCCGGTCCTCGCGAAGGTCCGTTACGACGAGACCCACCGGGTCACCGGTGACCGGAAACTGCTCACGCTGTCGCTGTTCCTCAACTGGATCGCCGGTCCGGCGTTCATGTTCACCCTCGCGTGGGTCTTCCTACCCGACCTGCCGGAGTTCCGTACCGGGCTGATCATCGTGGGCCTGGCCCGCTGCATCGCCATGGTGTTCATCTGGAACGACCTGGCCTGCGGGGACCGGGAGGCCGCCGCGGTGCTGGTGGCGATCAACTCGGTGTTCCAGGTCGTGGCGTTCGGCGCCCTGGGCTGGTTCTACCTCCAGCTGCTGCCCTCCTGGCTGGGGCTGGAGACCACGACGGCCGAGTTCGCCGTGTGGGCGATCGTGCTCTCGGTGCTGGTGTTCCTCGGCATCCCGCTACTGGCCGGCTTCCTCACCCGAGTGTTCGGCGAGCGGGCCAAGGGCCGGGAGTGGTACGAGGAGACGTTCCTCCCCCGGATCGGCCCGTGGGCCCTGTACGGGCTGCTGTTCACGATCGTGTTGCTGTTCGCCATGCAGGGCGATGCCATCACGTCCCAGCCGCTCGACGTGGCGCGGATGGCCGTGCCCCTCCTGCTGTACTTCGTCCTCATGTTCCTCGTCAGCCTGTTCGCCTCGCGGGCGGTGGGACTGAACTACGCGAAGTCGACCAGCGTGGCCTTCACCGCGTCGGGCAACAACTTCGAACTGGCGATCGCGGTGTCGATCGGCACCTTCGGCATCGCGTCCGGCCAGGCCCTCGCGGGCGTGGTCGGGCCGCTCATCGAGGTCCCGGTCCTCATCGGGCTCGTCTACGTCGCCCTGTGGGCCGGACCGAAACTCTTCCCGGGCGACCCGACGCTGCCCGATCGTTCGGTGACCGGGACCCGCTCATGACCGCCGAGCAGCAGGCGCACCACCTCCCCAGCGTTCTGTTCGTGTGCGTGAAGAACGGCGGCAAGTCCCAGATGGCGGCGGCGCTCATGCGCCTGCACGCCGGTGACGCCGTCGCCGTCCATTCGGCGGGCACCAAGCCCGGCTCGGCGGTCAACGCGCTGTCCGCGGAGGCGGTCGCCGAGGTCGG
The DNA here is from genome assembly GCF_002999155.1 of Dietzia sp. oral taxon 368. Classification (NCBI taxonomy): domain Bacteria; kingdom Bacillati; phylum Actinomycetota; class Actinomycetes; order Mycobacteriales; family Dietziaceae; genus Dietzia; species Dietzia sp. oral taxon 368. The sequence continues at coordinate 1,775,514 of NZ_CP027238.1, read as the reverse complement.
CGCCGACATGTCCGGCGAGACCCCCACGGCCGTCGACCCCGACCTGCTGCGACAGGTGGACCGGGTGATCGTACTGGGCGACGAGGCCGCCGGGGAGATCGACGACGACGAGGTCAGCGCGCTCGAAATCTGGCGCACCGACGAGCCGTCGCACCGGGGCATCGAGGGCATGGAGCGGATGCGTCTGGTCCGCGACGACATCGATCGCCGCGTCCGCACCCTGCTCGCCGAGCTGACCGAGTCCAGGCCCCGGGTGTTGTTCGTCTGCGTCCACAACGCCGGGCGCTCCCAGATGGCCGCCGGTTACCTGTCCCACCTGGCCGGAGGACGCATCGACGTCCTGTCCGCCGGGTCGGCACCCAAGGATCAGATCAACCCGGTCGCCGTCGAGGCGATGGCCGAGGACGGCGTCGACATCACCTCGGCCACGCCGAAGGTCCTCACCACCGACGCCGTCCGCGCGTCAGACGTGGTCATCACCATGGGCTGCGGCGACGCGTGCCCGGTCTTCCCCGGCAAGCGGTACGAGGACTGGGAGCTGGCGGACCCGGCGGACCAGGGAATCGAGGCCGTCCGGCCCATCCGTGACGAGATCAAGCGGCGGGTCAGCGCGCTGATCTCCGAACTGCTCGAGCCCGAGTCGTAGCGGACGGGCAGGGGGCAGGCCCGCTCCCCCGGGCCACCTCGCCGACCGGGCGGGTTCAGCCGACGTGCCAGTGACGGCGGATGAGCTCCTCGCGGTCTGCGTCGCCGCTTCCGGAGTCGCCCACCTCGTCGTCGTCGTCATCGTCATCGTCATCGTCGTCATCACCGCATAGCCCCGCGAGCACCGAGTCGATGAGCGCGGCGGGGAACACACCGTCGGCCTCGAACATCTCGCGCTCGGCCTCCAGCACGTCGGCCGACTCCGCGCACGAGGTGGGCAGGGTTTCGAAGTCCTCGCCGTCGGCGGCGTTGAGGCGCTCGGCCTGCTCCAGGCTGCCCGGGTCGTCGAGCCCGCGCCTGGCCGCCACGGCCATACCCGCCAGGAGCAGGTGCACGTCGGCGGAGCCGTCCGCGAGTCGGAACTCGACGGTCTGGGGGTGCGTGGCGGGCTCGGGGATCGGCTCGGAGCTGCCCGGGTTGGCGTGAGCGACCATGTCGCCCAGGACGTTGCCGCCCCAGGCCAGCGGGACCCGGACCAGGCCGGTGCGGTCCTGCATGCCCCAGCAGATGTCCTCGGGCGACTCGTCGCCCTCGGCGAACCGCAGGTACGAAGTGGGGACGGTGTTGCCGAACGCGGACAGTGCCCGGGCGGTCGAGAGGTAGCCGGCGATCAGTCTGCGCGCGGTGTCGGTGATGCCGGCGTCGTCGACGATGACGTTGGTGCCGTCGCGCACCAGGCGGCTGTGGATGTGCAGGCCGTTGCCCGCGCCGTCGCCGCTCACCAGTGGGGCGAAGGTCGCCTCGAGGCCGTGGGCGTAGGCGACCTGACGCACCACCCATTTGGTCAGGACGATGGCGTCGGCGGCCTGCTCCAGGGGGACGGGCTGGAGTTCGATCTCGTGCTGGACCAGCTGTCGGTCGTCTTCCAGAATGTTGCCGACCTCGCCGTGGACGTACTTCATCGCGACCCCCATCTCGCGGAGGTGCCCCAGCACCTGCTCGCGGACCCGCTCGTGCTTGGAGAAGGGCGCCGACTCCTGGTAGCCGCGCTCGGATTCGACGGGGTAGATCGGCTCGGGATCGGCGGCGAGGTAGTACTCCAGCTCGCCGAAGGCCTCGAGCGTCATGCCGGTCTCCCGCGTCAACATCTCGGCGGCGCGGCGCACGACCTGTTCGCGCGCGTAGGGCAGCGGCGTGCCGTCGGGTGCGTAGAACGAGCAGAGCACGTCGAGTGAGGTGCGTTCCCCGAAGGGGTTGAGGAAGGCGGTGCGGTGGCGCGGGACGATGTAGACGTCGCTGGCCTCGGTGTCGGTGCCGGGGAAGACACTCGAGCCGTCCACTCGCTCGCCGCGGGTGAGCACCTCGTGGAGGTGCTCGCGCGAGTTGATGGGGAAGGCGAGGGTCTTGAGACGGCCGTCGCCGCCGACGTAGCGCAGGTTGACCTGGCTCAGCTCCAGCTGCTCGGCGGCCCGGACAAGGTCGGCTGCGGTGAAGTCGGCCGTCGGTGTGCCGAGTAGTCGGACGAGCGGGTGGGGTTCCAGTGCGTCGATGGCCATGCCCCGTTCTACCAGCGGCGGGGCCCGGTCGCCTCCGGTCGACCGGGCGTCCGCGGTGTCAGTCCAGGTCCTCCGACGAGCCCCGGATACTCCAGCGATGTCGACGACGACCACGTGGACGGCGCTCGGCCTCCTGGTAGTAGTCGAACACCGGCAGTCCGAGCTTGAAGCGGATCGCGGCCACGCGCAGGCCGAACCCCACGACCAGGGTGATCACCGCGCTCCAGTTCTCCGGGATGCCCGCAGCGTTGAGGCCCACAAAGACGAGCGCGGCCAGAATGGCGATGCTGGCGTACAGCTCCTGCCGGAATACCAGCGGCACCCGGTCGCACAGCAGGTCACGCATGACTCCCCCGAACACGCCCGTGATGACCGCGGCAGCGACGGCGATGAGGACGCCGTGGCCCATCTCGAGGGCGATCCGGGAACCGAAAATCGCGAAGACGGTCAGTCCGAGTGCGTCGAGCCCGAGGAAGAGCACCCTGAAGTGCCGCATTAGCGGGGCGACGAACACGGTCACGACCGCGGCCAGCGCGACCAACGCGAGGTAGGACGGATTCTCCACCCAGATGAGCGGATAGTGGCCCAGCAGGACGTCCCGGATCGAGCCACCGCCGATGGCGGTGACGCACGCGACGATCACCACCCCGAACAGGTCCATGCGCTCGCGACCGGCGACCAGCGCGCCGGTCATCGCCTCGGCGGTGATACCGATGAGGAACAGTATGGTGAGGAATTCCACGGGTGCGCCGCGTGACTACAACCAGAGGTCGGCGAGCAGCTCGATCGACCGGTTCCGCACGGCCGGGTCGTAGGCGTAGGTGACGGTGATGAGTTCGTCGGCGTCGGTGCGCTCGATGAACTCCTCCAGCTGCGCCTTGACCGTGTCGGGCGAGCCGACAGCGCTGATGTCGAGCATCGGGTTGGTGGCGCCGGCGAACTGGGCGGGGTCGACGGGCGGCTGGATCTTGCGGCTGCGCCCGGCGCGGAGGTCGAGGAACATCTGCTGCAGCGTGGTGAACTCGCGCTGGGCTTCTTCATCGGTGTCGGCGACGACCACGTTGATGCCGGCCATCACCTGGGGCTTCTCGATGCGCGCGGTGGGCGCCTCGGTGCTGAACGAGTCGCGGTAGACGCGGATGGCGTCATCGATCTGGTCGGGTGCGAAGTGCGAGGCCAGCGAGAACGGCAGGCCCAGCTGGCCGGCGATCGAGGCGCCGTTGACGGTGGAGCCGAGCACCCAGATCGGCACCTCCATCCCCTGCGAGACCGCGGAGAAGATGGGGATGCTGTGGGCGGTGCCGGACTCGCCGAACCAGCCCTGCAGGTCGTAGATGTGGCGGGCGAACGCCTGCGGCTCGGCCGACGAGCGGCTCAGGGCCTGCGCGGTCATGCCGTCGGTGCCGGGGGCGCGGCCCAGGCCGAGGTCGATCCGGTCGCCGTGGATGTTGGCGAGTGTGCCGTACTGCTCGGCCACCATGAGCGGCGCATGGTTGGGCAGCATGACGCCGCCGGAGCCGACGCGGATCCGCTCGGTCACCGATGCCGCCTGCGAGATGAGCAGCGACGTGGCGCTCGAGGCGAGGTTGGGAGTGTTGTGGTGCTCGGCGAACCACAGCCGCGAGAAACCCAGCCGGTCGGCGAGGCGGGCCGACTCCATCGACGCGGCGATGCCGTCACGCGCGGTGGCGCCCTCGGAGATGGAGACCAGGTCGAGAATGCTCAAGGGGACCGACACAACACACCTTTTCGTAGCTCACCGTTACCGCCGCGAACATCCGCGGCTCGTGTGTCGAGGCTACCGATACGGCGAGGTCCGTGACGGGTCACGGATCGGTGCCAACCGCGCCCGCCCCCGTGACGGGCGTGGGTCACACGGGTGCCGCCGTCGGTGATGCGTGGGACCGGAACGGAACGACGACGACGACGAGGTTCCCGTCCCACACCCCGTGGCCGCCTGCGGGCGTTGGCGTTTCGGGCCTCCGTCCCTGTGCCTTGGGTCACACTGGGCTCGGCGCGGGGTCCCGCCCGCGCATCAGATCCGCACGAAGGGTCCGAGCACATGAGGTCCGATCACATGACGCAGCCACGCTCAGATGAGCCGCTCCACCAGCGGGTCACCTCCGGCGAGGCCGATCTCGACGAATTCCGTGAGCGCCTCACGATCTGGCTGGCCGAGCGCGACGAGGGCGACGCTGCAGCCGGGGTCGAGGTCACGGCGGTGAGCCGACCGGAGAGCTCGGGGATGTCCAACATCTCAGTGCTCTTCGACGCCACGTGGACCCCGGCCGGGGCCAGCGCACCGGCGGGCCCGTCCGAACGGCGGTCTGCGCACCTGGTCGCGCGGATGTGCCCGCTGGACGACGCCTTCCCAGTGTTCCCCGTCTACGACTTACAGAAGCAGTTCGACGTGATGCGGACGGTCGGCGAGGCCACCGATCTGCCGGTGCCGCGAGTGCGCTGGCTCGAGCAGGACCCGGCTGTGCTCGGAGCGCCGTTCCTGGTGATGGACCGCGCCTCCGGTCAGGCGCCGGTCGACAATCCCCCGTACGTCTTCGACGGCTGGCTACTCGAGATGACCCCCGAGCAGCGGGCCGAGCTCCAGCGCGAGTCCGTGGCGGTCTTCGCGGAGATCCACCGCATCCCCACGCCCGCCAACCTCCTGCCGGCGCTGGCCCCGGCGCCCGGCGTGAGCGCCCTGCGCGCCCACGTCGACGAGCAGCGCGCCTACTACGAGTGGACGACCCGCGAGGACGGGCTGAGGATCCCGCTCATCGAGCGGGCCTTCGACTGGATCGAGGACCACTGGCCCGCCGAGACCGGCCCCGACGTGCTGAGCTGGGGCGACGCCCGGATCGGCAACATCCTCTACGAGGGCACCGCCCCGACCGCCGTCCTGGACTGGGAGATGGCGACCATCGCGTCCGCTGAGGTCGACCTCGGATGGTTCCTGTACTTCCACGACCTGTTCCAGGACCTCGCGGTGACCTTCGGCTTCCCCGGGATCCCGGATGTGTTCGACCACTCCGAGGTCGTCGAGCAGTACGAGCAGCTGACCGGCTCCACCGTCCGGGACCTGCCGTTCTACTACGTCTACGCCGGGCTTCGGCAGGCCATCATCCTGTCGCGGATCACTCGTCGTCGTATCCACTTCGGTGAGCAGGAGGCCCCCTCCCACCCAGACGAGTACGTCCTCCACCACCCCATGCTCGCCCGCCTGATCGCCGACTGATCTCGCCCGTCCCACGGCACCACCCGAGGATCCACGTGAAACCCACCCCGCTCGACGAGTTCCCCGTCCACCAGACGCCGCTGCCGATGGCCCAGGTCGGCACGAGCGACCGGAACTTCTACGACCGCTACTACTTCAACGCGTACGACCGCACCGGCGACGTGTTTCTCGTGACGGGGTTCGGTGTGTATCCCAACCTAGGGGTCGTGGACGCGTTCGTCACCGTCCGCCACGGCGACACCCAGCGATCCGTGCGGTTCTCCGACGCCCTCGACTCCCGGTCGCTCGCGCCCGCGGTGGGCGGGTTCCGGATCGAGGTGATCGAACCGCTGCGCACTCTGCGGCTGGTGTGCGAGCACCCGGACCTGTCGCTGGAGATGACGTGGGAGGGCTCGTTCGACGCGGTGCTGGAGGACCGACACGTCCTGCTCGAGGGCACCCGCGCGATGCTCGATGCGAGCCGCTTCGCGCAGGTGGGCAGTTGGTCGGGAACGCTCTCGGTCGACGGGCGCGACTTCGCCGTGGATCCCGACGTGTGGCTGGGGACGCGAGACCGCTCGTGGGGCATCCGGCCGAGCGGCGAGTCGGATCCCGCCGGCCGGTGGGCGGCCGAGCCGCGGGAGGGCTTCTGGTGGACCTACGTTCCGCTGCGCTTCGACGACTACGCAATGGTCGTGATCCTGCAGGAGAGCCCCGACGGGCACCGCACGCTCAACCACGCGAGTCGGGTGTTCGCCGACGGGCGGATCGAGCAGCTGGGCTGGCCGCGGATGGAGGTCGACTACCGCAGCGGCACCCGTCACCCCGACTGTGCTCGTCTGCACCTCACCACGCCGCGCGGCGAGCCGCTGCTGCTGGAGGTCGAGACGCTCGGCGGCGTGCCGCTGAGCATGGGCTCGGGGTACGTGGGCGACCCGGCGTGGTCCCATGGCCGCTGGATGGGCCGCGACTGGAGCGAGTCGGTCACCTACGACATGACTTCGCCCGATGTGGTGGCGATGCTGCCGTTCAACACCGTCGACCACGTGGCCCGCGCGACCTGCAACGGTTCCGTGGGCTGGGGCCTGTTCGAGCACGCGAACCTGGGCCGCCACGATCCGTCGGGGTTCACCGACTGGGGCGATATGGCCGGGTGAGAGCCGGACCAGTGACCGCCCGAGCGTCGCCGACGAAGCCCGACACCCGCTCGTACTCACTCCGTAGAATTTCACTGTGACCACAAGTCGGCAGTTCAGCGGTGCGGCAGGACACGGTTTCGAGGTGCGCACGTCGAGCATCTTTCGCACCACCGCGTCGGGGCCATTGAGCACTCCACGCAGGGGGAGATCCAGCAAGGGTTCATGCCCTGTGGGCGTGTTCGGCTCCTGGTCTACGACGGCCGGCCCCTCCACCTGATGGCACCAGAACCCGGACACTCCCACCCGCGGACCGGGCGCCCGGCCGCCTCTTCGGAAACTGTCAGAGCCAACATGGCTCGGCAGAAGCGACGCGATACCGGGTGTGAGATGGCGGTTCGACGACTGCTTCACGCCGCCGGGATCCGATACCGGGTCGATTTCCGCCCCTTGCCTGATCAGCGTTTCCGAGTGGACATCGGGTGGAGGAATCGGAAGCTGGCGGTCTTCATCGATGGCTGCTTCTGGCACGGTTGCCCCGACCACGGGACCCTGCCCAAGAACAACAGGGAATGGTGGTCCGACAAGCTTCGCGCGAATGCCCAGCGGGACAGGCGGACTGACGAGCTGCTCCGCGCCAGGGGTTGGACCGTTCTCCGCTACTGGGAACACGAGGACCCGGACCACGTCGCCTCGACTATCCGAAAGCACCTGATGCAACGAGCCGCCTCAGGTGGCGACCCGACTTAGCCTGACCGGATTCGACTGCCTTGATGTAAGCATCACGGACCTCGTTGAACACTGTGTCAATCTCTCGCTGCAGCACGTCATCCGGAAGAAAGGTGAGCCCACGAACCGAGTTAATCGCACGGATTCTGACCATGGCAGTTCGGAGAAATTCTGACGAAGACAGCGCTCCGTCGAACTGGGAGCGCACGCGATCATGCGATCGGACGATTGCACGCGCCAACTGAACGTTCCCACCGACGGAGGACCGCTCCATAATGCCGACCGTTTCGTCCTCACCGAGTTTGTTCGACAGTTCGGGACCGAGCACGTACGCCCGCCACCATAGCTTGCGGAACACGTTTCGGGGCTTACCGATGAGACGCTCGTATTCGTAGTCGCCGGGCTTGTTCGGATACCGCCACATACCGACATGAGGCAGTAACACAAGGGTGAAGAAGTTCCAGACCTCGTCGATGGCGGCCTCGACCGGGAGGATCTTCATCATCTCGACGAGATAGGCAGCGACATCGCGGTCGAAATCACCGGGGGACTTCTTTCCTCCCGCTTCATCCGGATACCCATACTTCCGGGCGATCACCTCGACGCCGGCGCGAAGCGTCTCCAGCGTCTCCTCCTCCACCTGGAAGGGGTGATTCGGATGAAAGTAGGCCCGAAGGTGATCAGTCGCAGATGACTGTCGGAGGTCGTCCAGGCTCTTCCCCTCGAATTCCCTCAGAAGCCCGATCGCTACCTGAGTCGGAATGCGGGGATAGGACAGTTCCCGCGTCATTTCGCCGGCTCCGAGGTCACCGCTTGGATGCGCGCCTCTACGCGCCAAGGAGTCGTCTCCATCGCACTGCTCATCTCTTCAAAGTCCGCCTCTGCGAAGTAACGGCGGAACGTCGCCCAGAGAACGCCGCCGATGGTGTCATCGTCGTAGGAACGAATCTGTGGGCCCTCGCGCAGCGCCCAGCTGATCAGATTACGGTGCAGGTCCGCTTTGAGGATCGCCTGCAGCACTTTCGATTCCGCCGCGTTCGGTGAATCGAGAAGCTTCCGGACGGAAGGATGCGCCGTGTTGAGCCGCAAGTTGAAGCTGCCCATGGCGCTCGCGCCGAGGTCGACGGAGGTGGGGTCGAATTCCCACATCCCCTTCTGCATCTCTCCCGCCGGGAACTCGACAGCGACGAGCGGGAATCGCGAACCCACACCCTCGAGGAACACCTGCCTGTCCTCGGCCCACAAAATTGAGCCGGGGCGCTTGGCCGCTAGAGGCGAACACTCCGTGGGCTCAACCGACATCACGAGTGCGTAGAGGGAGATCCGCAGGATTCCTCCCGTCCGGTCGGAAGGTATCGACGCACGAATGCGGTTGCTTCCGTGGACCACCGCTCCGCCCAGACCCGAGCTATAGAGGTTAGTCTTGCTCGAACGCCATCGGAATCCGAGTCGGATGTCGGTTGACGGGCCGAGTCCACACTCTTCGAGGAGTCGGACTTTGTCGATCTCCACCTCCCAGCTGACGCCGAGATCAACCGAGTAGTCCCAGCCCTCGATAGCTTCAGAGTCGGCGACCTCGAAACCGTTCACCGAGAAAACAGGTTCATCGAGTTGGAAGAGGCCCGGATCTGGTTCGAGAAAGCCCGCCGTTGTGATCACTGCCCTACCACCTCGGTGCGAACCTCCAGAGTCAATCGCGCTTGATCAGGCTGAGGGAACGACACGGTCACCAGATGTTCACCGGGCACCTCCCAGACGAGATGGTCGCCGACCGCCTCGTCCTCTTCCCCGGATTCCTTCCACCCGAGAACGCCGTTGATCGACTCCAGACCACCCCCGTCCAGAACAACCTTCGGTGTCGCGGTGAACTTGACGGGTAGAGGCGATTCCGCAACCCGCAATCTGACCGTGAACTCGGCCACCGTCGCGCCGTCAGCGACTTTCAGCTGGACAGCTTCAACGAGCGCCGAATGTGCCAGCGGTGGCTTGGTGTTCGTCGCCGGCTTCCGAGGCCGGCGGGGGGACGGTCGTTGCACTCTGGGGCCACCGCCCTCGATTCCCGAGACGACGTCCCCCAGGGCAGCGGAAAGCGCGGCGACGCCCTTGAGGTGCCGCTCTTCAGGTCGGTCGTTCACGCTCCCGGCGCCCCTGTCACTGAACATCTTCTTGATGCGGTTCAGAGTGATCCGGACGATGTTGGCCTGGTGATTGCCGAGGCTGACCGGCTGCCAGTCGTCATGGGCGACCGGTTCAGATTTGGCGAACTGCTCATCCACTCCCGGGTCCGCGATGAACACCCCGGCCATCTCGAGATCGGAAGGATCGCGTTCGACCGCCATGTACTTCACGACGAAACGAGGGTTGCGCATCAACGCCACCTTCGACAGCTTCGGTTCATCGATCGCAAGGCCCCTCGGGGTGAATCTGGCGACTGCGAGACTGCCGGATGCCAATTTCGGACGCTCGGACCATATCCTCGCGACCAGATCCGGATACTTGTCGACGAATTTGTTCGACGAACGGGTGTTCGCGTCATTTGCGGCGATCGCCAGTTCGTACGCCCGCGCGTAGTGCTTATACAGCGGATGGCGTTTCGGTTCCGGTACTGCCAGCTCCGTGCCATCCGCACTGAACCCGAACTGAATCGTCGGCCTCCCACGCTCTCCAACCATGTGCGGCCACGCCCACTCCAGTGCGGCGTTCGCCAGCCGCTCCACGTCCCCGGCTTCTATCAGCTCGCCATCGATGGTCGGAGCGACGATCCCGATGGCCGTCCCGGTATCCGTACCGAGGAGATCCAGGCCGATGGCCTCAGCGTAGGCATCCGCTTCTGTATCGAGGTACGGCTCGGCTCCCACGTCAGAGTCTGGACGCCCCCACCAGTGACGTCCGGTATACGGCTTCGCCGCCTCTTCGTAGTCATCGCCGATACCGACCGCGATGAAACGGCTCTGAAGCCTGTTCTCGAAGCGGGTTCTGGTGTAGATGACGATCGTGCCCACCGCGCTCGTCTCGAACAGAATCCCCTTCCCGAAGCCGTACGTGCCTCCCCCCACGGCCTTGTCTTGGCTCCTCCCGATATTGCGCACGAGGCCGACGAAGTCCTTGCGTCCGCTGAACGCCACATCGGATCGCGTCGGACCTCCGAGACCACGTGTCCTGCGGTCCGAGATGACGAGCAGAGACGACGCCTGCTCAGGACCGATTCTCTCGTAGTGCAACGCCGCCGGAGAGTCCGCCAGCACCGTCTCGAACAACGCTCGGCGCGCGGCCACCGGCAGCTTGAGGAGGTCCATCCGGAACGTGATCCCGTGTCGCTCATCCTTCCGGGCGTCCCAGCTATTCTGGACGGATTCTCGGAAGAGCAGAGAATGGTGGTCGAGGTCCGGACGTCCGAGAGTCTGCCCTGCGGAATGGGCGTGAAAACCGCCGTGCGCGCCGAACGGCTCTGACCACCTGAAAAGCGGTTTCACAGAATCTCCTCGAGGAAGGAATGGATGTCGTAGGCGTCAAGGGACCCCGTTACCGTCTCATGGGCTGTGAGGTCGAGCAGATAGGTGACGTTGCGGATTCTGTCTGAATGTGGGATATCGCGGAGCCTCGCGCGGTCGATACGCGGGAAATCCGCGACGATCCGGAAGAAGCGATCCTCCAGGAAATCCATCTTCTTCTTCTCGTAGTCATCTGCGCGGGAGTGGTGATACCCCACCGCTTCTAGCTTCTCCGCGAAGGACTCGGATTCCGCCCCGAGTTCCAGAGCGGCATCCACCAGCGCTGGAATCGAGACGTCGCCGGCCGGGGAGAACGCGACCCGCGCCGCAGCCAGGAAAAGCGGGCGATCGTCAGGGACGTCGAGCTGTCCGACCCCGTTGATCTCCACCTCCATACCCGTCTTTCTCTGAGTTCCCTTCACCTCGATAGCGCAATCCAACAGCACGAAGTCGTGATCCGCACCGTCTGGTCCGCTCCATGACTCCAGGGCAGTCGGGCCGATTTCACGCAGAAGTGCGACGAGCACGCGCAGCTCAGCTGCCAAGCCCACGATTTTCTTGTCGGCCAACAGCCCCGCACCGCGCGTTGCGAACAGTCGCCTCCATCGGTCGAGCACCACTCGAGCCGCCCCGGGCGACCCACTGGAGACGGACGCTCCAGATTCGAACTCGTCGAGAACATCGTCGATGAACGCGGCGAATGTGTCGCGCAAAAATGCCGGTTCGCATCGGAACACCAGGAAGGGCTCGATGCGATTCCCCTCTGCATATCTCTCTCGCCGGAGAGAGACCGATGTTCCGGCGCTGTCGTCGACGAAGGCGTCGAACTCGTCTTCCGAGATAGGGATCATGAGAATGCGGCGACCTGCTGGATCTATCGCGTGACGTATCGGTCCGGCTTCAGCGTCGACGCCTGTCTCACGCACGACGATATCCCCGCGGTTGAACGCCGCTTCAAGAAACGCGAAGGTCGACTTGGACGGCTCTCGGACCTCATCGTGCGTCACTTGTAAACCTCATCGGCCGAATCGAGCGCGAACACGTCGTCCACCTCGAAGTCCTCAACGGGCGGTGGAACTGAGATGTACTCGACAGCGGACCCGATGTCATGCGCCTTCGGGAATTGGAAAGCGACGCCGACAACGTCGTCAACAGCATCGAGACTCGTTTTCTGCGAGTCCTTTTTCGTATCCGCGTAGTCCAACTTCGGCGACGAGTCCTTTGCGATCGGATAGACGATCAAGAGGCCTCGATCTCCGACGTGCTCCTCTCGGAGTCGGTTCTTCGCGGGGGTCGACAGGTCACCCCTCAGCAGCGACTCTTTCTGCTCTGCAGTGACGTCCAGATCAACCAAGCGGTCCATTGATCCGATCAACGTCCGGATGTTGGCGTGATTCCCGTTCTGATGCTTCATCCTCGAACGCTCGACGGGCACCACCTCCATTCCGGGCGCGAGTTCGATCGGCTCGTGGCGTCCACTCGGGCTGCTCATCACAGCGACGTTCCATTTTCGTAGAGCCGATAGCTCATTCTGCTTGCGAATGTACTTACCGATCAGCTCGCCCTTCATCCGGGTGGCGGCGTGGTGGAACTCGTACATCTCGAGGAAACTGAATACCGCCTCGACCGGAACGTCACGGAATAGCTTCGCGGATGCCGTCATCCCCGAGGGGCGCCACGGCCCGACCAGCGATTCGGCCGTGGAGAGCAACTCGGACGTCGCCGTCTTGTTCGCCTGCAGCCAGTCGGCGTCTCGGTGCTCGAAGAGAATAGTCTGCAGCACCTCCTGCGAGAAGCTGACGAAGACGCGCTGCGCGGATCTGGTCTTGTTCCTTGCCGCGACGAGCAAGGAAGAATGCGTCCTTATAACTGGACGGACTTTCGCCGGGGTCGTTTCGAACTCATACTGCTTAACGAACTGGCGGAACTCCTCTTCCACCGTTGCGAGATCGACGAAGAACTCGTTCAGCTCGTCTGTCATCCATACCCGCTGCAGATCTTCGTACCCCCTCCGGTACCCGAACCACCGGCCCATCTGGAGAAGGGAGTCATAGGCGTTCGAGGCTCGCACGAAATAGCTGGTCACGAGCCCCTCGAGAGTGAGTCCGCGCGACAGTGTATTGCCACCGATCACCACCACGGCCTGGGGCTCATCTCCGTAGTGCAGTCTGTCGGAGGACCTGTAGTTATCGATCACCAGCCGCAGATCCGCGAATACGCCGTCGAGCTCATTCTCCAGGGCTTCGAACGTGATCGGCCTGTTTCCGAAGCGAGCAGAGTCGATCGCCGCGCTCTCCGATGCCCAGAGGCCGCGGAGATGTGGTCGAGCCGAGCCGGCCCGGAGCTGGGCCGCCTCCGCTTCGATCGCCTCCGAGACAACCTCCGCCAGCTTTTCGTGGGCCCGCCCCAGCATCGAGGTATGAATGAGCATCGTGGAGTGCTTGTTCCCCGTTCCTCGCACCCGCCTCGCCGCGGTCGCCAGGATGAACCAACGCAGCGCGGTGAGCAGTGAATCCGGTACCGACGGATCCCACGATTCGACCGCCCCCTTCCCGCGGGGCTGACGCACCTCGTCGACATGCTCTTCGGGGATCGACCTGATCACGTCGAGTCCGTCGACCGGTTCGGACTCATCGGTCTCCAATAGCCCACGCCCGAAGAGCTCAGCCGAGCCGAAGTAGTTCTCGGGTTTGGGAAGATCGACGATGAAGTCCTTCGGGTACAGGTCGTTGGCGTTCTCGGGATCGATGAGCACATTCGCGAACGGGGTCGCGGTATAGGCGATGTAACCCGACCTCTCGAACTCAAGAAGCTGCCGGATGAGGCTGTTGATCCGTGAGACGCGACCCTGACCTACGTCGATGCTGGCCTGATCGGCTTCGTCATCGATGATCAGAATCGGGAACGCGTCGGCATCTCGCTGAGCGCTCTTCAGCCAGTCGAGAAGGCGCTTGAGACGGTGCGGGTTCTTCTTCACCACAGCGATCAGCCTCAGGTCGGTCCCCGCTGCGATCTTGCTCAACTGTTCCGGCGCCTCGAAGTCGGACTCGGAATTCGTGAGAGTCACGAACTGCGGATTGCCTTCGATCAGCATCTCATCGATGCGGCGCTGCGTCTGACTCCGGAGATTCTCCGTGATCCCGGACAAGACGATGAAGAAGCGGTATCCGCGATCCGCCGCCTTGGCGATCACAGACATGAAGCTGGTGGTCTTCCCGCTCTGGACAAACCCGAGGACGAGCCCGCGGAGCTCACGCCCGGGGATGGCCGGTGCGCCGAGTTCCGCGAGCACGCGGTCCGAGGCCTCATGAATGGACTGGACGGCGTCCGTCGGCAGCTGCGATTCGAGCCGAGCGCGCAGCATCGGCCAGGCGACGTCTTCCAGCTGGACTCCGGAGTACCACGTCCCGGTTTTCTCCGTTCGCGCGGAGATGACCCCGACCGACTCCATCTTCCGGATCTTTCCCGCCCTGATCTCGAACGCCGCGCGGATCGCCTGCACCTGCTCCTCGCTTCGCCCGCGGGCGACGAACTTCCGGATGATCTGGTCGGGCGACTTACCCAGGTCGACCTGATCCTGGTAGTCCTCGATGTCGACGTCCGAGACCTCGAATGACACTTGCCCTCCCAGCTTTGTCAAAATTGCTTACCGAATACTAATGTTTGCTTCCGACACTCGTAGCGAGAGCCCCCGTTTTTTCGCGATGTCGTGGGTGGCGCCTACTCTCCGGTAGAGGGTCATTCACCCGTACAGAGGAGCGACACGTGGTCCGAAAGGCGACGCCGTATGGCGTCAAACTCATCCGCGGCCCGTTCCTCGATCTGCCTCCGCACGAGCACCACGCCGCGGACGTCGGGGAATTCAAGCGTCTCACCAAATCGCTGCGGGGGCGTGGCGCGCATCTCGCTGCGGACCTCTTCTCCGGCGCCGGAGGGATAAGTCTCGGTCTCGAGGAGGCCGGCTACGACGTCGTGCTCGGCGCAGACCACTACGAAGCCGCTGTCCGCACCCACGCCCACCACTTCGCGGGTTTGTCCCTGGACTGGGATCTCGCGGACGCGGACGTCGTCGAACGCGTCGCGGGCCTCATCAAGGAGGCCCGGGTCGAGATCATCGCCGGCGGCCCGCCCTGCCAACCGTTCTCCAAGGCCGGCCGATCCATGATCCGACACCGCGTCCAGCTCGGAGAACGTGATCCCCACGATGAACGGCGGGATCTCTGGCGCTCATTCCTCGAGATCGTCGGAAGCGCGCGGCCTCGCGCTGTGCTCATGGAGAACGTTCCGGACCTCGCACTCGACCGCGAGATGTTCATCTTTCGGTCGATCGTCGAAGAGCTGGAACAGGACGGCTACTCCGTCCACACCCGCATCGTGGAGACGTGGAGGTACGGCGTTCCCCAGATGCGTCAGCGCCTCCTCGTGGTCGCCTTGCGAGACGGCGTCGCCTTCGAGTGGCCCGCCGACGCCCCTACCAAGACGACACTGTGGAACGCGATCGGGGAGCTTCCCGAGGTCGAGGGCGGCTGGCGCCCCGAGGGTGGCGCCGAGGGCTGGGCGGATTACGACGGTCCGGTAACCGAGTATCAACAGAGGATGCGGCGCGGTGTGGCGGGTGCGGACGCCCATAAGGTGTTCGACCACATAACCCGTCCGGTTCGTGAAGACGATCGTGCGGCGTTCGAGACCATGACGCACAAGACCAAATATTCCGACCTCGCGCCCGAGCACCAGCGGTACCGCAACGACATCTTCGACGACAAGTACAAGCGTCTCGACGAGAACGACCTCTCGAGGACGATCACCGCGCACATCGCCAAGGACGGGTACTGGTACATCCACCCCCGCCAGCCGAGGACGCTCACCGTCCGCGAGGCCGCGCGCATCCAGTCCTTCCCCGACTACTTCCGCTTCTCGGGACCACCGTCCGCCGCCTTCAAGCAGATCGGTAACGCGGTCCCCCCCTTGGTCGCCGAGACCGTGGGCAAGTCGATCAGATCAGCGTTGGCTGCCGGCCGGTCGATGCCGTTCAACACACGCGAGATATCGGCGAGGATGGCAACCTGGTACCGGGGGCGCGGAGTGGACGACCTCGCCCTCCCCTGGTTCCGATCAGGCTCGCGGTGGGTCTTCGTCGCCAGTGAGATCCTCCTCGCCAGAGCGTCACGGACCGTCACGCGCAGCTTCTTCCCCGCCATCGCAGCGCTCGACGTCCCCCGAGGCTCCCTTCCCGCGGACGACGCCCTGGCCATCCTCAAGAACATGGCCGAGGGAGTCGGACGCTCGACGCGCGCGGACCAGCTCGGTGAGCTGGCCGGACAGATGGCCGATGCCCCGGATGCCCTCTGGTCGCCGACGATCGACCGCACCGCCCTTCCGACGATCCCTGCGTCCATCGCGGACCTGGCCGAGCTGGCCGTGCCGACAACCGACGAGAACGGGTTGGAATCAGAGGAGCCCATTCTCACCGGAAAGGGCATTCTCCGGGTGGCCAGTCGGTTCCTGGGCAACGACGTCGACAAGCGCAACAAGCTGACCGACGGCCGACTGGCAGTCGCCAGACTGGTCGGTATAGGTGAGGAGTCGCGTGACGCCCAGCTCGGTCTCATCGAGCTCGCGGCGTCGGTCTGTACCATCGACCAACCTCGGTGCAGCATGTGCCCGCTGTCGGACCACTGTGCGTACGCCAACGACAAACGAGATGAACCGACCTCGCTTTTCTGAGGTCAGAACCCGAGCGACTTCGCCATGTCCGGCGACTCCTTCTTCAGCAGGTCCGAGATCTGCTTGAGGGCGTCGAAGTTGCCGGTACGGACGAGCGCCGCCTTGATCGCCAGCCCGATCTCGGCGCCGTTGGACACCTCGCTCGGCATGCCGGCTGCGCCATTGTTACGCCTACGCGGAGCGTCGACGCGGTAAGCGTTGTTGGCGAGGATGCAGAGCTCCGAGATCGGGCGTCCCAGCATCTGCTTGAGCTGTGGGGGGAGAGCGACCCGCATCTTCGCAACATTGATGTTGAACGCCGCGTCCAGGTCGGTGTCGAAGTCGACCGAGGCTCGTGCCAACTTCGTGTGCTCGTCCAACGCCCGGGTCCCGGCCCATCCGCCCCATTGCACGAGCCGGTTGGCGCGGTAGATATACAAGCCCTGCTGGCGGTTCCACTTGAGCGGACCAGACGCCGCCTCGAAGGCCTCCGGCGACGAGAACGCGTTTCGCGACGGCAGGATGAAGCGGCGGAGATGAACCTTTCCGGCATGGTCGCCGACCATCACCTCGAACGACTCCGGGCCGAGTTCCTTCAGCTCCGGCTCGTTTCGCTGGAAGGGGTCCCACGGCGTGAGCGGCTGGTCGTCCACCCAGATCTCAATCTTCCGCGCGGTCCCCTCGCCGGCCAGGAAGCGGTGGAACACCATCGATAGGTGCGCCATGAGCTTCTCACGCAGGCTGTCGAATCGCCTTTTCGCCCACCCACCGGTTGACTGCCTGGCCGGCAGTATCCGGTCGAGCTTCTCCCAGATCACGACGGTCCCTGGCTCACCGGCCAGCAGCTCACGAGCTCTGGTGGTCGCGGCATCAGGATGCGGGACCACGACGATCCAGTCATCGCGCTCGGCGATGAGGTCGAGATCCAATCTCTGGATCTGGGGTTCCTTCATCCGGGCTGTGCGACTGACGACTGTGACCGAACGTCCCTGCGAGAGAGAAGCGGTCTTCAGTCCGAGCCCGTACCGCCCGAGATCCCCCAACTCGTAGTCACGGCGGCTGCCGAACCGGAGCGATTCGAGAGCACCGTTCACCGACATTCCGTGCCCGTCGTCACAGATGAGGACACGAGAGTCCTCGCCGTCGAACTCCATGAAGACCCGGATCTTCTCCGCACCGGCACTCACCGAGTTGTCGATGAGGTCAGCCACCGCCGAGCTGAAGTCGTACCCGATATCCCTCAGGGACTCCGTGAGCCTCGCGGCCGAGGGGGTGACGGATGCGATGGCGACTCCGGGGTTCACGTGTTGATTCTCTCTACTTCCTCGAGACTGACCTGCTCAGCCGATGGCGACGACCATTGTCGCCCACAGGTCAGACACCGGAGCCCGGCCGGGCCCGCCGAGCATCGGCGACGCTCCGATACTGCCGCCGACCCACAGGATTCGGTCGAGCCGCCCCGACCGGGTTTCTCCGGCGCAGGAGTCAACCTCGCTGACATCGGCCTTCCGGTGACATTAACACCCGCTTCGACGCCCACCGCTCGCGACTCGCTGCCGACGGCGCCGCGGTCGCGTAATGGCTATCGGCCGACCACGACGACTACCGCCGGTCAGTCGTCCGACCGGCCGAACCGTCGTGGTGAAAGTTCCAGCCGACTCGCCGCGCTCGGCGAACACCCCCGCCGAAGTGATGCGCCACCGGGTCGACGAAGTCGGCCGGGCGAGCGGGCACCTCGTCGTCGTCGTCGTCGTCATAAAACCCACCAGCCCACCTGCACCTTTCCCACCCACCGGAATCGAGCGGTGACGCGCGCCACATCACGGTCACAGTGTCCTCATCCCTACCCGGGCGCGCGTGCGGCGCTCCCGTCGGCGACACCCGGGCCCTCGCGGGCCACCTCTCGAAAGGACACCCCATGGGCGACATCCGTGCCCTCGGCTACCTCAGGATCGACACCACCGACCTTGACCGCTGGCGCACCCTCGCCCACGACGTGCTGGACCTGGGCGTGGGCGCCGGCGGCGACGACGACACCCTCCACCTGCGCCTCGACGAGCGCGCCCGCCGCATCACCCTGCGCCGCGCCGAGAAGGACAACCTCGCCGCGGTGGGCTGGGAGGTGCGCGACGAGATCGCCCTCGACCGCGTCCGCGCCACCCTCACCGAGCACGGCATCGCCTACCGCGACCTCACCCACGACGAGGCACAGGCCATCAAGGTCGACGGCGCCATCATCCATCACCCTCGAGGACCCCTGCGGCCAGCGCCTGGAGATCTTCCACGGCGCCGAGCTGGACCACTCCACGGTCTCCACCAGGTACCGCACCGAGTTCGTCACCGACGAGCTGGGCCTGGGCCACCTCGTGGTCCCCACCACCGACTACGACGCCACCATCGGCTTCTACCGCGACGTGCTGGGCTTCCACACCCGCGGCGCGTTCCCCTTCCCCTCCGCGCCCGGCATGCCGCCGCTGCGGATCCAGTTCATGGGCGTCAACCCCCGCCACCACAGCTTCGCCGTGATGCCCGCCCCGCACATGGGCCCGGGGATCGTCCACATCATGCTCGAGGTGGCCGAGATGGACATGGTCGCCCAGGCCATGGAGCGCACCACCGAGCACGGCTTCGGCATCTCCTCCACCCTCGGCGGCCACACCAACGACAAGATGGTGTCCTACTACCTGCGCGCGCCCGGCGGCTGGGACATCGAGTTCGGTTACGACGGGCTCATGGTGGACGAGGACCAGTACCTGCCGCAGAACATCACCGCCGACAGCTACTGGGGCCACGACTGGTCCGGCAGCGAGCCCCTGGCCTGCACCATCCCGCTCGAGGAGACCGCCGCCGAGGCCGCGGCCGACTCCCTGTCCGAGCCCGTGGTGGAGACCGTCTGACGCACTGATGCGACCTACGCGCCCCTGACCTCGATCAGCTCCCACTGCCTCACCGGGCCTGGGGCGTGGGCCCGGCACATCGTGAAGATCGGCTCCGAGTAGGTCTCCCGCAGCCACACCTCGACCGGACCACTCGGCCCCTCGAGCGTCACCTCGACGTGCTCGTCTCGTTCGACCACGCGGACCGGGGCGAAGGCGTCAATGCGGTCGTCCGGCATCACCGTACGGGCATGATGCTGCGCGCTCTGCACAGCCGCCGAATGACTACTGCGCCCCCGCAGGTACCGCTCGTCGACACGGCCCTCGGTGTAGCGGGTGACGATGTCGGCCGGATCCTCCGCCTGGTCGATGCGGCCGTAGAAGAAACCGTGCGGCAGAACGAGCATCGTCGCGGCGAAGCGATCCCCGCCCAGGTGGGAGCACTCCCAGGTCGCCTCCGGGTATCGCTCGGCGATCCGGGCCGCGGCGCTGCGCCCCCGCACCGCGCAGCACTGATCGTGCTTACCGTGCGCGCACACCGCGACCAGCGGCTCCCCGCCGGGAGAGCCGGCGGAGCCGTCGAGGGGGATCTCGGCGTAGCCGACCGGCCCGTCGACCTCGCCCCACCGCAGAGATTCGTGCCCGGGCCGCGCGTCGGCCAGCGCCCACCGCCAGCGTCGCTCTTCTGGGTGACGACGACGACCCGGTCGGCGGATCGCGGCCACCCTGACGTCCGCCTCCTGGGCGCGGCCGGCGATCTCGCGGCCGAGCTCCGCCGGGAGGAGGTTCGGGGAGTCCAGCAACGCCGAGTACCCCCACGGACCCGCGAGTTCGACCATCAGCCACCGCAGCCCCCGCGAACCCGACCCCTCCAGGGGATCGCCGCGGCGCAGCGACGAGTCACTGCACGGCTCCCAGTCCGCAGGCCTGCTCACAGCGCCACCACCACACCCTCGCGCAGCAGCCGGCGCAGCACCACCACGCCGTCTGCCGCGTCCAGGCCCGGGAGCGTGCCGGCGCGGACCGGGTCGCCGTCGATCATCACCCGTAGCGCGGGCTCGCACTCCGCCGGAAAGCTGATCGACTTGGTGGGCAGGCGCAGGGCGATCCTGCCGGACTCGGGCGCGGGGCCGAGCGCGCCGTGCAGGCCGTCCCGCCACCGCACCACAGTGTCCGCGTCGAGTGAATCGATGGCCTCCAGCGTGGCGAGGGGTCGGACCGCGGCGGGCCGGGTGAGGTCCAGGTACCTTTCGGCGAGTTCGCCCGCGGCCTTCCTCGACAGCTCGTCTTGTTTCTCGGTCAACAGCCTGGCGATATGCGCGACCACCTCCCGCGTGGGTTCCCAGGCCCGCGCGGCGTCCACCGAGGCGAGGCCGAAAGGCAGGGACTCGCGCACCTGCTCGTCGGCGGCCAGGGCCTCGAGCACAGCCTCGGCCACGTCATGCCCGGTCAGCGGAGCCACGCCCACCGTGAGGTGGATGGAGGTCTCGCCCTGCGCCTCGGCGGAGTGCACCCAGCCGCGCGGGAGGTAAAGACAGTCCCCCGGCTCGAGCACGGCGTCGATCACCGGCGCGTCCTTCGCTCGGTCGGCGATCGCCTCGCGGTGGTCGGTCCACGGCTGGTCCGCGAGCGGATGGTGGTGGACGGGCTCGTGTACCCGCCATTGCTTAGTCCCGGACACCTGGAGGACAAAGACATCGTGGACGTCGTAGTGCGGATCGAACCCGCGGTTGGCGGGCGGGGTGATGTACGCGTTGGTCTGCACCGGATGCCCGATGTCCGAGGTCATGCCCCGGACGAAGTCGATGATCGGCGGCCAGAACCGGTGCAGACCCTGCAGGACGAGCGTCGCCCCGGCGGCGTACTGCGTGAGCACGCCGTCGGGGTCGAGCTGGTCGCCGATCTGCGCACCGAAGCCCGCCGACCGGGTGAAGCTCGCCCGGTCGACGAGCGTGCCCTCCCTCGCCATACGGACGAACGGCGTGCGCACGCCGCGCTCGGCGATGATCTCGTCGACCATCGCCGGCGACAGCAGGTCGGAGTAGTCGCGCGGCAGCTCGGACGCCCGGGTCAGTAGCGGGCGCCGACCCCAGACCTGGCCCGCGAACTCATCCGAGCCGCACGCGACGCACCGAAAAAGCGCCCGCAATTACTGCGTGCCGTCAGCGCCGCCGTCGGCACCATCCGGATTCGAGCCGCCGTCCGCGACGCCCTCACCGGCATCTGCCGAGCCGTCTGCGCCGCCGTCGTGACCGTCCGGGTTCGAGCCGCCGTCCGCGAGACCCTCGCCCTCGCCCTTGGTGTGGTGGGCGGACCCGTCGGCGCCGCCGTCGTGGCCGCCCGGGTTGGAACCGCCGTCGGCGACCCCTTCGCCCTGAGCGGCGGAAGTGGTCATGTCGTCGTCGTTGATGGCCATCTGCGTTCCTCTCGTCAGTGCAGGTCGATGACCTGCGCGATCGTGCGGTGTCGCCATGTGCCCGACTGCGGTTCCGGACACAATGGCCGTTCCGGTTCCCACTATGGCACCGGCCGGACCTCGGCACGACCGCACGCCATGGGCCCGCAGCAACCGATTCCGCGGGCCCCAGTCGGTTCCCATGCATCGGCCGACGGGGGTTCTCACGGCGCACGACACGCAAGCTGCCGTCAGCCTGCGACCCAGGTCGGACCGGCGTAACGTCGATCTCGCGGAACCACCGCACGCATCAGCGTGAACGAGAGGAGCTGCAATCACCTTGACCGACATCACCGACGTAACCGTTTTCGGAACCGGCGTACTCGGATCCCAGATCATCATGCAGGCCGCCTACCACGGCAAGACCGTGACCGGCTACGACATCTCGGACGAACTGCTCGCCGAACTGCCCGAGCGATGGGAGTGGATGCGCGGCTACTACCGGCGTGACCTCCCCGACTTCGACGAGGCCCGTTTCGATGACGCCATCAAATCCATCAAGACGACCACCGACATCGCCGAGGCGGTCGCCGACGCCGACCTGGTAATCGAGTCGATCCCGGAGAAGCTCGACCTGAAGAAGCAGGTCTGGGCGCAGATCGGAGACCACGCCCCGGAGAAGACGATCTTCACCACCAACACCTCGACGCTGCGGCCCAGCGACTTCGCCGCCGATACCGGCCGCCCCGAGAAGTTCCTGGCCCTGCACTTCGCCAACCTCGTGTGGCGCTACAACACCGGCGAGGTGATGGTCACCCCGCAGACCGACAAGAAGTACTTCGACGCGGTCCTCGAGTTCGCCGGCGAGATCGGCCTCGTTGGGGTGCCCATCCACAAAGAGACGCCCGGCTATCTCCTGAACAGCCTGCTGGTCCCGTGGCTCAACGCCGGCGCCGCCCTCTACGTCAACGGCGTCGCCAATCCCGCCGACATCGACAACGTCTGGCGCACCGCCACCAACTCGCCGCACGGCCCGTTCCAGGTGTTCGACACGGTCGGCTTCAACGTGGCCGCCAACATCTCCCGCGCATCCGGCGACCCCACCAGGATCAAGTTCGCCGACATGCTCCAGGAGGGAATCGACGCCGGAAAGGCGGGACTCGGCGACGGTCAGGGTTTCTATCGCTACGACTCCGAGGGCAACATCATCGAGCCCGTGGAGGACTGGAACCTCAACTGAGCGACGGGCCGAGGCGGCGCCGCCCCCTCGGCACTTGTCGCCCTCGATCGACTGGTCCCGGCGGATCCGGCCCACCAGCGACTCGTCGATGCCGGCGGCCTCGAGCGGGGTCGGCACGTCGACGACCTTCACGACGGCCGCCTTGCCCAGCAACTCGCAGGCCTGGTCCCGGGTGATGCCCCTGCAGCCCCTGCGCACCGTCACCGTCGCCATCGGCGACCACGAAATGCTCGTCGAACCCCCAATCCCCGACGCCGCACGAGCCGTCATCGACGCGATCAACGCAGAGTGACACTAAAGCTTGTGGAAGTCAGGTCGGACTCCGCAGCGGTGTCGTCGACGAGGCCCGCCTCCTTCGCCTCGGCTCCGGGGTAGCGGTGGCCCGTGCTCATCGCGGTAATGGCGCGGTCGTCGCGCATCACCCGGTAGTCGTGGGCCATCGCGAGCATCGCGCCGCCGCCGAGATCTGCGGGCCGGGTCGCAGTCCTATCGCGTTGAGGTGCAACCGTTACGAACCCCTCGTGTAGCGGATGTGATGCTGGCCAGAGCCTTGGACAGGTGACCATTTCGGGGTTGTCCGCGATGTTCGTCGCCGACCTTCCGGTCGCGGCTGGCAATGGTGACTCCTAACGTCGGCAACGGCACGATCCGACGACATAAGGAGTCCGAAATGATCGGCAAGGATTCACTGGATCGACTCACCGGCGCGACCGCGTACGACCACGCTGGTGAAAAGATCGGCAAGATCGGCACGATCTACCTTGATGACGGCAGCGACGAGCCCAAGTTCGCGACCGTCTCGACGGGACTGTTCGGAATGTCCGAGAGCTTCGTCCCACTGCAGGGCGCACGCATGGAGGGTGACGACCTCCACGTCACGTACTCCAAAGACCAGGTCAAGGACGCGCCCCGCGTGGACGCCGGCGGGCACCTCTCCCCGGACGAGGAGAATCGCCTGTACGAGCACTACCAACTCGCAGACGGAGGTCGGCGCGGCGGCGGGACCGGTACACGCACCGAACGGGGCGACCGCGATGATCGTGCTGCCGGCACCGCGGGGGCAGCGGGTGCCGCCGGCACAGCAGGTGCCGCAGGAGCCGCCGGCACAGCAGGTGCCGCCGGAGCCGCCGGCACAGCAGGTGCCGCCGGAGCCGACGATCGGCGCAGGGGCGATCGGGATCACGAAGGCACTGAGACCGTCACCGCCCACGAAGAACGCCTCAACGTGGGCACCCGCGAAGAGGAGGTCGGGCGAGTTCGGCTCCGCAAGTACACGACCACCGAGAAGGAGACAGTCGAAGTCCCGGTCTCCAAAGAGAAGCTCGTGGTCGAGCGCGAGGACGTCGAGGGCAAGGTTCGTAAGGGCGGCCTCGACGAGACCGCCGACGGCGACCGCGATGAGGAGATAGTCCTCCGCGAGGAGCGGCCGGTGGTGGAGAAGGAGACCGTCGAGCGCGAGCGCGTCAACGTGGGCAAGGAGAAGGTCACCGACACCGAGACCGTGTCCGATCAACTCCGTACCGAGCACATCGACGTCGAAGGTGACGTGACGGGGGACCGCGGCGGCCGCGGACATCGCGATGACCGGCCGGGAACGGCGGACGGTCGCTGACGTAGGCCGAGTCAACCCGGATAGAGGAGAGCCGCCGCTCGGTCCGCGTGACCGGGCGGCGGCTCTCGCCTGTGTGCGTCTGCGGGGCCTTGCCGTCTTGTACTCCCGACCTGTTCAGCCCGCGCCTGGCCACTCGACCAGCAGAAGCGCTACTTGACCAGCAGCTCCGCGATCTGGATGGTGTTCAGCGCCGCACCCTTACGCAGGTTGTCGCCAGAAACCACCAGGTTGAGGCCCTTGTTGCCCTCGATCGACTGATCCTGACGGATGCGACCGACCAGCGACTCGTCGCTGCCCGCGGCCTCGAGCGGCGTCGGCACGTCCACGACCTTCACTCCCGGCGCCTTAGACAGCAGCTCGCGCGCCTGGTCCGGCGTGATGTCCTCGTCGAACTCGGCGTTGATGGTCAGCGTGTGGCCCGTGTACACCGGCACGCGCACGCAGGTGCCAGCCACGGGCAGCCCCGGGATGTCGAGGATCTTGCGCGCCTCGTTGCGCAGCTTCTGCTCCTCGTCCGTCTCCTCGGAACCGTCGTCCACGATCGCACCCGCCAGCGGCACCACGTTGAACGCGATCGGCGCCACGTACGGACCCGTCTCACCGGCCTGCAGCGCGCTGCCGTCATGCACCAGCTCGTGCCCGGCCGCCACGTTGTTGGTCACCTGGTCGTTGAGCGTGGCCACGCCGGCCAGCCCCGAGCCCGACACCGCCTGGTACGTGGACACCACGAGCCGCTTCAGCCCCGCCGCGTCGTGCAGCACCTTGAGGACCGGCATCGCGGCCATCGTGGTGCAGTTGGGGTTGGCGATGATCCCCTTGGGCGGGTTGACGGTCTGGTCGGGGTTGACCTCGGAGACGACGAGCGGAACGTCGGGGTCCTTGCGCCAGGCACTGGAGTTGTCGACGACCACGGCGCCGGCCGCGGCGAACCGAGGGGCCTGCGCCTTGGACAGCGTGCCACCGGCCGAGAACAGGGCGATGTCGATGCCCTCGAGATCCTCGTCGCTGGTGGCGGCGACGTCCTCGACCACGATCTCCTCGCCCCGGAACGGCAGCGTGGTGCCGGCCGAGCGGGCGGAGGCGAAGAACCGCACTTCGTTCGCCGGGAAGTTCCGCTCCTCGAGCAGGGTGCGCATCACGCGCCCGACCTGGCCCGTGGCTCCGACGACGGCGACAGTGGTCATGAGAGAGGATCAACTCCTTGAAGATCTCGGGACCGGCTCCCGCGGACGGGATCTCCGTCCGGGCACGGGCGACCGGCAAACGCCCATGCTACCGCCCGTGGCGTTTCGGTCGAGAGTCGTGCGTCACAGCCGGCCGGGAGGGGACAGGACGGAGCGGACAGGTTCTGGACTGTCCGTCAGCCGAGGCCCGCGTGATACTCCAGCGTGGCCCGGCTGGGCTCCACCCCGAACTCCTCCCTGAGCGTGGTCCGGAGTCGGCTGCACACGTCCAACGCCTCGATCTGACGGCGGAACGCGCTGAAAGCGTGAGGACAGTGCCGCCGAGTGCGCGTTTAGCCATTCGAAAGTGAGCGGCGAGACCGGTGCGTCCGCACGGTTACCGTGGGCCGCGTCGCCGCCCGGCGGCACCGGCACCCGAGGGGGACACGACCATGGCCAAGGCCGCAAGACGCCGACGCCCGATCCTGCGCTTCACCGCCATCGCCGCCACGGCGGTGCTGCTTCCGGCCGTCGCGTACTCGATCTGGGCGGTGTCCCGCGACTACGAGATGAGCTCGGCCCTGGAGATCGAGGCCACTGCTGACGAGGTGTGGGCCGTCCTTGCCGACCGCGAGTCGTACCCGCGGTGGAATCCCTTCATCGTCTCCTCTGCCGGCGACCTGGTCGAGGGCGGGACGCTGACCAACGAGCTGATCGACACCAACGGCGGGAGCATGACGTTCACGCCGACGGTCCTAACCGTCGAGCCCGGCCGGGAGCTGCGGTGGAAGGGTTCGGTGATGCTGCCGGGGATCTTCGACGGCGAGCACTGGTTCACCATCGAGCCCGCCGGCGACGGCCGGGTGGTCCTGCACCAGGAGGAACGGTTCTCCGGAATCGCGGTGCCGCCGATGATCGGCTCTATCCGCGAGACGACTCTCCCTATGTTCGACCGGATGAACGAGGCCCTGGCCGCCGAGGTATCGCGGCGGCGCTGAGCACGCCCCGGCGCCAGCGGGGCATAACGCGGCACGGTCCCCGTCGAAAAGAGCGTTCCGAACACTCCTAGAGACCACCCCGGATAGGCCCGGGCGAAACGCTCTTCTCGACGGGGGCGGGGGAAGGGCGGGTCAGCGGCCGGTGCCGGCGTAGACCTGCGCCTCCTCCTCGCCGCCCAGCTCGAACGCCGCGTGGAGGGCGCGGACGCTGTCGGCGAGCTCATCCTCGCGGACCAGCGCCGAGATGCGGATCTCCGAGGTGGAGATGAGCTCGATGTTCACGCCCGCCTCGGACAGCGACTCGCAGAACGTCGCCGTGACGCCCGGGTGCGACTTCATGCCCGCGCCGACGAGGGAGACCTTGCCGACGTTGTCGTCGTAGAGCACCTGGTCGATGCCCAGCTCGTCCTTGGCCTTGGACAGCACCTCGACCGCCTTGGCGCCGACCTCGCGCGGGCAGGTGAAGGTGATGTCGGTCTTGCCCTCCGCCTTGGAGACGTTCTGCAGGACCATGTCGATGTTGATCTCGGCATCGGCGACGACGCGGAAGATCTTGGCCGCGTACCCCGGCTGGTCGGGGATGCCGACCACCGTGATCTTGGCCTCCGAGGCGTCGTGAGCGACTCCGGTCAGGACTGCGTCTTCCACGGGGATGTCCTCCACTTTTCCGGCCACGAGAGTGCCCGGGTTGGTCGAATACGAAGAGCGGACGCGCAGCGGCACGTGGTAGCGGCGGGCGAACTCGACGCTGCGCAGGTTGAGGATCTTGGAGCCGACCGCCGCCATCTCGAGCATCTCCTCGTACGAGATGGTGTCGAGCTTGCGGGCGTTCGGGACGATCCGCGGATCGGAGGTGTAGATGCCGTCGACGTCCGAGTAGATCTCGCACACGTCCGCGCCCAGCGCCGCGGCCATCGCGACGGCGGTGGTGTCGGAGCCGCCGCGTCCGAGGGTGGTGACGTCACGGGTCTCACGGGACACGCCCTGGAAACCCGCGACGAGGGCGATCTTGCCCTGATCGAGCGCCTCGCGGACACGGCCCGGGGTGATGTCGATGATCCGGCTGTTGCCGTGCCGGGTGGTGGTGATGATGCCGGCCTGCGACCCGGTGAACGAGTAGGCCTCCATCCCGAACGAGCTGATGGCCATCGCGAGCAGCGCGTTGGAGATGCGCTCACCCGACGTCAGCAGCATGTCCATCTCGCGCTGCGGCGGCGAGGGACAGACCTGGTCGGCCAGATCCAGCAGCTCGTCGGTCGTGTCGCCCATGGCCGAGGCCACGACCACGACGTCGTTGCCCGCCTTCCTGGTCTCCACGATCCGTTCGGCCACCCGACGGATCCGTTCTGCGGACTCCACGGAGGAGCCGCCGTACTTCTGCACTACGAGTGCCACGCGGTCACACCCTTCCGGTGTTGATCGACTTAACGCAGACCCACTTTACGGGAGGTGTTTACTCGTGAGTGATGACTGAAACCTGGGCGGCTGTACTCCTCGCCCTCGCCTCCGCCCTCAGCCAGGCCTTCGGCACCGTGATGCGGCACCGTTCACCGCGCCGCGCGCAGGGTCGACGTGAGGGTGACTTCCACATCCTCACCAGCAGGTACTGGTGGACCGGCATGGCCATCAGCCTCGCCGGCTTCGTGTTCCAGGGGCTGGCGCTGATCTACGGCTCGCTGATCCTGGTCCAGACGATCACCGTCCTCTCACTTACCTTCGCCCTCCCGTTGGGCGCATGGGTGACAGGGCGGCGGGTCACCAAGACCGAACTGTTCTGGGGGCACGTCCTGGCGGGATGCGTGGTCGTCCTGGTGATCTACGGCCGGCCCACCGGAGGCGAGGCACATCCGCCCTGGTGGCAGTGGGCACTGGCCTGCGCGGCGGGCGCCCTCGTCGTCGTCGTCCTCCTCCGCCTCTCCCGCGCGCTCCGCGCCGACGGCAACCGTGCCCTGCTACTGGGCGTGGCCGGCGGCACCGCGTTCGCCTACGTCGCGCTCCTCACCAAGGGCGTCGCCGACCGGTTCTACGAGGGCGGACCGCTGCTCGTGGCCACCACCGGCGAGGTGTACGGGCTCGTCGTGGCCGCCGTCCTCGCGCTGACGCTGCAACAGATGTCGTTCTCCGCCGGCGGCGTCCACCAGGCCGTCCCCGCCTCGACCGTCACCACGCCGGTGATCTCGCTCGCGCTGGGCGTGGTGGTCCTCGGCGAGTGGTTCGCGGTCGACGGCCCCGAGCTGGCGATCCTCGCCGCCACGCTCATCGTCATGGTCGTGGCGACGGTGCGGCTCGCGCACAAGGAGGTCGATCCGGCGCCGTCGGAGGACGGGTCGGAGGACGGGTCGGAGGACGGGTCGGAGGCGGCGCCGTCGGAGACACCCCCCGACACCCGCGCGGAGCCGCCGTCCCGGTAACGCGGGCACCGGCGGACGCGATTTTCCTGCCATGAGCACTCTCGCCGAGCGGCCCGACCTCGCCTCCCGATCGCCTAAGCTGAATCACATGCGCCTCACACGTCACACGGGTCGGCTTCTCTCGGCGATCGGCGCGGCCGTCGGGACGGTCGCCGCCACGCTCGCCGTCACGGCCCCCACCGCCGGCGCCGTGGTCGGCGGCGCACCCTCGGGCCCGGCGCCGTGGGCAGTGCAGATCACCACCTTCGGCGGCGTGCTCGGCGCGCCCTGCTCGGGAGTCGTCGTCCACCCGCGCTGGGTCGCCACCGCCGCCCACTGCGGCCCCACCGACCCCAACGCCTACACCCTCGGGTTCGGCAACTGGGCCACCGTGCCGGGCGGCTTCGCCACCACCGCCCCGCTCGCCACCCCGCAGGTCGTCGGCGCCTTCGGTTCCCTCGACACCGGCAGCTTCGGCCGTCACACCCCGGAAGCCGTCTACAAGGCCCCCGCCGGGGACTTCATGCTCATCAAGCTCCGCCACCCCGCGCCGTCGCCGTCCGTCCTGCGCGCCGGCGTCGACCCCGCCCCGGGCGCCGTCCTGCGCTTCCACGGCTTCGGCGAGACCACCCCCCGCGGCCTGCGCTCGGCCGACCTGCGCACCGGGCTCACCCGCCTCGACCGGATGGAACCCCGCGGCGGCTCCCGGATCGGCCGCTCGCACACCATCGAGGGCGGCTACGGCCTCGGCGACTCGGGCGGGCCCGTCTTCCAGGGCGACCGCCTCGTCGGCATCCACTCCGGCTCCGACCACGGTCGCCGCCAGCCGAACGGGACCAACCCCGCGTGGTACGAATCGATCCCGGCCCAGAACGGGTGGATCGACTGGATGATCACCCACCGGTGACAGCGGGCCCCTCCCCCACCCGAGACGCAGACAGATGCGCCGACCGACCCGCCGCCCCGACCCCGCGACGTGCGCCGGCGACGCGCCCGTGCCGAACCACGGCGCTATTTGCCACACTGGAGAAATGACCCCGCCGGAGCTCCTGATCCGTCGCGCCTCGCGCGCAGACCTGGACCTCGTGCTGTCCGCGGGCGACCTGTTCGACTCCCCGCCCACCGCCGAGTGGACGCAGGACTTCCTCGACCGCGGCTCGAACCTGCTCCTGATGGCCCTCCACGACGGGGTCCCGGTGGCGATGCTCGTCGCCGTGGAGACCGGCCACCTGGGAGACAGCCCCGACCTGTTCGTCTACGGCATCCGCGTCCGCGAGGACCTGCGCCGCCAGGGCATCGCGCACCGGCTCGTCGAAAAGGCCGTCTCGGTGGCCGAGGAAGCCGGCTGTCGACGCGTCTGGGGATCGATGCACGACGACGACGTCCGGGACCTGTGCCCCGGCTCCCCTCTGCGCACCCCGAACGACGTCACCGCCGGCCCCACCACCTTCGTCATTCCGATTCCGTGACGTCTGGCGGGAAGGTGTATGGTGACCTGCATGCAGCGCGTGCTCCTTCTTGGATGCCGCGGCGGGGCCCGCTAGAGCGGACCGGCTCCCCGTCGCGGGATCTCGTCGCGCCGGTCCGATCCTGAAACGATCGAACTCCACGGAAGTTGAGCCCCTACGATGAATCCCGCTGATGCCTTCGTCTCGTCGTCGTCGACCCTGACGCCCCCCTCCAAGCCCGGCCGCCCCGACCAGCCGTCGTGGAACAAACAGCGCGGCTCCTCCATGCCGTGGCACCGGTACCGGCCGTTCGCCGAGGAGGTCGAGGACGTCTCGCTGCCCGACCGCACCTGGCCAGACGAGGTCATCACCCACGCCCCCCAGTGGTGCGCCGTGGACCTGCGCGACGGCAACCAGGCCCTGATCGACCCCATGAGCCCCGCGCGCAAGCGCCGCATGTTCGACCTGCTGGTGCGCATGGGCTACAAGGAGATCGAGGTCGGCTTCCCGTCCGCCTCGCAGACGGACTACGACTTCGTCCGCGAAATCATCGAGGACGCCGCGATCCCCTCCGACGTCACCATCCAGGTGCTGGTCCAGTGCCGCGAGGATCTCATCCGTCGCACGTTCGAGGCGTGCGAGGGCGCGTCCGACGTGATCGTGCACTTCTACAACTCGACGTCGATCCTGCAGCGCAAGGTGGTCTTCCGTAAGGACCGCGAGGCCATCAAGAAGATCGCCACCGACGCCGCCGAGCTGGTCACGACCATCGCGAAGGACTACCCCGACACCAACTGGCGCTGGGAGTACTCCCCCGAGTCGTTCACCGGCACCGAGCTGGCCTTCTCCAAGGAGGTCTGCGACGCGGTCACCGAGATCGTGGGCGCGACGCCGGAGAACCCGATCATCATCAACCTGCCGGCGACGGTCGAGATGGCCACGCCCAACGTCTACGCCGACCAGATCGAGTGGATGCACCGCAATCTGGCACACCGCGACTCGACCATCCTGTCGCTGCACCCGCACAACGACCGCGGCACCGGCGTGGCCGCCGCCGAGCTGGCCTTCCAGGCCGGCGCCGACCGCATCGAGGGCTGCCTGTTCGGCAACGGCGAGCGCACCGGCAACGTGTGCCTGGTGACGCTGGGCATGAACATGCTCACCCGCGGCGTCGACCCACAGATCAACTTCTCCGACATGGACGAGATCCGCCGCACGGTCGAGTACGCCAACCAGCTGCCCGTGCCCGAGCGTCACCCCTACGGCGGCGACCTGGTCTTCACCGCGTTCTCCGGCTCGCACCAGGACGCCATCAACAAGGGCTTCGACGCCCTGCAGGCCGAGGCCGATGCCCGCGGCGAGGACATCACCGACATCACGTGGGAGGTCCCGTACCTGCCCGTCGACCCGAAGGACGAGGGCCGCACCTACGAGGCCGTCATCCGCGTGAACTCGCAGTCCGGCAAGGGCGGCGTCGCCTACATCATGAAGAGCGACTACGGCCTGCAGCTGCCGCGGCGCCTGCAGATGGAATTCTCACAGATCGTCCAGAACGTCACCGACTCCGAGGGCGGCGAGGTCACGCCCAAGGCCATGTGGGACATCTTCTCCCTCGAGTACCTGGACCGCATCTCGCCCATGGAGCGCATGTCCCAGGTGCTCTCGCCGGCCGAGACCGACGACGGCGAGGACTTCATCGAGGCCGTCATCAAGTGGAAGGGCGAGACGCGCGAGTTGACGGGGTCCGGTAACGGCCCCCTGGCGGCGTTCGTCGCCGCCCTGAACGAGATGTTCGACGACGAGGTGCGCATCCTCGACTACTCGGAGCACGCGATGACCGCCGGGGATGACGCGACCGCAGCCGCGTACGTCGAGGTGCAGTTCGGCAACCGGGTCTTCTGGGGTGTCGGCCGGGCCGGTTCCATCACCACCGCGTCCCTGCGCGCCGTGGTCTCCGCCGTGAACCGTGCGTACGCCGACGAGGCCGAGGGCGCCGAGGCCGTGGGTTCGGTCGAGGGCGCGCGCACCTGGGCGCCCTGACGGGCTGAGCGGCTCCGGCGCGCCCGGCAGTCCCCCATCGACAAGACCGTTCCGCAGACATCGCCCGAGTGGCGGTGTGCGGAACGGTCTTCTCGTGCGCCAGCGTACGACGCCTCCTGAACCTCATCCTTCACATGTATCACTCCGGTAACGATGGTCTCGATTCGATCACAACAAACGCGTAATGTGGCGTCGGGTCGCGCCGATAGGTACGGCGTCGCCTTCCCTACCCGTCTGTCTGGAGCCGTTATGTCCGTGACCCGCCGTGGATTCCTCACCGCCGCATCGGTCGGCGTGGGCGCCGCCGTCGCCACCTCCGTCCGCGGCCCCGTAGCCGGGGCCGATCCCTTCGCCACCGGTTCCCTCGGCGTGGCCCAGGACCTCATGCAGTCGATCTCCACCGGCAGCGGCATGATCCAGCCGAACGGACCGCTCGGCTTCGTGGGCGTCACCTTCCCGAGCCCGGAGGAGATCGCCGGCCGCATCCGGTTCGCGTTCCCCGACGGCTCCGTCGGCGACTGGCTGCCGCTCGAGGCCATGGATTCCGCGCCGGACGCCGGCAGCACGCCCGCCGCGGAGCTCGTCGCCGCGCCCGACGGCGCCGTCGGCTACGAGGTGGACGCCCCCGCGGGCTCCGAGGCCACCGTCTTCGACGACGGCCGGGGAACCCCGCGCAACTACAGCCTCGGCAGCATCGGTCTGGCCGGCCTGCCGGTGATCCCGCGTGCCGCGTGGGGCGCCGGCGACGTCTCCGGATTCCGGTGGGCGCCGACCTACTTCCCCGCGCAGTCCATCACCATCCACCACACCGCGGTCCTTCCCGGGCCGGACCGTGCCGCCAGCGTGCGGGCGATCTACAACTACCACGCCAACACCCTGGGCTGGGGCGATGTCGGGTACCACCTGATCATCGATCCCGAGGGCCGGATCTACCAGGGCCGCGGCGGCACACCGGTGGGCAACCCGGTGTTCCAGGTCCCGCCCGTCGCGGGCATCGCTCCCCCGGTCGTCACCGCCGGACACGTCGGCGGCGTCAACAACGGCAACATCGGCATCAGCCTGCTGGGCGACTTCACCGGCGCCCCGCCGACCGCCGCCGCCGTGGGCGCGACCATCGACTGCGTGCGTGCCCTCTGCAATGCCACGGGCATCAACCCGCGGGCGGGCATCACCTATCGCAATCCGCAGGGCGGCGCGACGCGACCGATCATGGCGGTCTCGGGTCACCGCGACTGGGGCGGCACGGCATGCCCGGGCAACTCCTTCTACCCGCAGATGCAGTTCATCCGCGACCAGGCCGCGCGGGGCTGGGCCCCGACCGCCGTCTCCTCGGCGGCGTTCGGCTCCTGACCTGAGCTGGGCCGCGCCGGCCCGGCGGCGGACCCGGCGCGGGGCGCGGGGCGCGGGCCGGGCCGCCGGCGCTTCAGTCGCGGGTGCGGCTGGGGATCAGCATTCCGAGCACCCAGTTGACCAGGCCGATCACGATCGCCCCGAAGAACGCCGCCCAGAACCCGCTGACCACGTACTCGGCCCCGAAGGGCTGCAACGTGGTGGTGATCCAGCCGGTGAGCATGAGCATCAGCGCGTTGACCACCAGCAGGAACAGGCCCAGGGTGAGGATCGTCAGCGGCAGCGACAGCAGCTGAACGATCGGTTTGATCACCGCGTTGACCATGGTGAACACCACCGCGACGACGAGCAGCGCCGTGATGGTGGGGACGTTCACCTCGTTCTCGATGTCGCCGGCGCCAGAGGCTGCGGCCCCGGAGATCTCGTGCAGGGTTATGCCGGGCACGATCAGCGTCGCCACCCACAGGGCGACAGCGTTGACGATCAGCCGCAATATCAGCGCCATCGAATGATCAGCTCCTCACGTACTCGTCGGCCACGTCGAGTGCGCGGTCGAAGATGTCGAGGCCCTCGGTGGCCTCGTCCGGGGTGATGATGCACGGCGGCACCACGTGGAATCGGTTGTAGTTCATGAACAGCAGCAGGCCGTCCTTCTTCGCCGCTCCGAACGTGCGGGCCATGGCCTCCGATGATCCACCGTAGGGGGCGAGGGGCTCGCGCGTCTCGCGGTCGGCCACCATCTCCACCGCCCAGAACACGCCGAGGCCGCGGACCTCACCGATCGACGGGTGCTTCTCGGCGAGTTCGCGCAGGCGCGGACCGATCACGTCCTCGCCGATCATCTTCGCGTTCTCGACGATCTTCTCGTCGCGCATGAGGTTGATGGTCGCGACGACCGACGCGCAGGCCAGCGGGTGTCCGGCGTAGGTGAGGCCGCCGGTGTACGGCGTGGTCTCGAACGACGCGGCAATCCGGTCGTGGAGGATGACGCCGCCGAGCGGGACGTACCCGGAGTTGGAGCCCTTGGCGAAGGTGATGAGGTCGGGTGCCCAGTCGTCGTCGCCGGACCGGAAGTTGTCGAGGGCCAGCCACTCGCCGGTGCGGCCGAACCCGGACATGACCTCGTCGCAGATCATGACGATCCCGTACTTGTCGCAGATCTCACGCACGCCACGGAGGTAGTCGGCCGGCGGGACCATGATGCCGACGGTGCCGGGCACCGACTCGATGATGAGCGCGGCGAAGTGGTCGGGCCCCTCGAGCCCGATGAGCGAGTCCAGATGCTCGAGCGCACGGTCGCATTCCTGCTTGGAGTTCTCCGCGTAGAACTGCGAGCGGTACAGGAACGGGGCGTGGAAGTGCACGGCACCGGTGTTGCCGAGGTCGTTGGCCCAGCGGCGCGTGTCGCCCGTGAGGTTCATCGAGGTGGTGGTGGCGCCGTGGTAACTGCGGAACGCCGAGAGGGTCTTGTGGCGGCCGGTGTGGCGGCGGGCCATGCGGACGGCGTGCTCGACGGCCTCGGTGCCGGCGTTGGTGAAGAACACGCGGTTCATCCCGGCGGGCGCGACCTCGGCGACGAGGCGGGCGGCCTCGGCGCGGGCGGCGTTGGCGTGCGCCGGGTTGATGGTGCACAGCTCGGCGGCCTGGTCCTGGATCGCCTTGACGACCACCGGATGCTGGTGGCCGATATTGGTGTTGACCAGCTGGGACGTGAAGTCGAGGAGGCGGTTCCCGTCGCCGTCGGTCAGATGGCAGCCCTCGGCGGCGGTGACGACCATCGGATCGGTCGTGCCCCAGGCCGACCACGGGGTCAGGACGTGGGCGCGTTCCTTCTCGTAGACCTCTCGGGCGGCGGCGTTCTGGGGTGCGGGCACGGGGAGATACTCCTGTGGTCGACGGCGTTGTCCTCGGACATCATGTCAGTTTCGCAACGCACCCCCGGGCGAGCACTCCACGATGCGGAATCAGCTGCTGCGGCCGCCGTCGCCCGGTGCGTAGACCGACGCCGTCAGAAGAGCGCCTCCTGTGCGCTGTCCACGGCCTGCGCGCCGGCGACCGGCCGGCCGGGGGCGACGTCGGCGAGCATGTCCTCGAACCGGGCGTACGGCACCAGTTCGAGCCCCTTCTTCCGCGCGAACGCGGTGCGCCCGCGCACCGCGGAGGGTGCGTCGCACACCGCGAGTGAGGTACGGGACGAGATGCGGTCGGCCACGTAGAGACCGGAGTCGACGACGAGGGAGACGATCTCCTCCGGGTCGCGATCCACGTCCTGCGTGAAGACCACCTCCATGCCCTGCACCAGCCCGCCGCCGCGCTTCAGCCTCCCGGCCGGTCGCCACAGCCGGGGCGCGGCGAGGGCCTCCGCCCACACCGTGGACACCAGGTAGCCCGTCTCCGGGTGGGCGATCATGGCGTCGAGCTCGCGCACCGAGGGCCGCACGTCCTTGGCGGTGGCCACCTCGAGCAGCCCGGCGAACACACCGGCCAGCACGAGGGCGTCGTCGTGGGCGTCGTGCGCGGCCCGCTGCCGGACCCCGAAGTGCGCGGCGAGGGTGGAGAGCTTGAGATCGGCGGTCGACAGGTGGAGGCGACCGGCGAAGTCGAGGGTGCACACGAACCGCTCGAGCGGTGGCACGAGCCCGGCCCGCCGGGCCTCCGCGGCGAGGAACGACGCGTCGAAGGCCGCGTTGTGGGCGACGACCGTCCTCCCGTCGAGCACCCGGCCCAACTCCGCCGCCACGTCCGAGAAGCGTGGTTTGCCCGCGAGGAGGGCCGGG
Source organism: Dietzia sp. oral taxon 368 (assembly GCF_002999155.1). Lineage (NCBI taxonomy): Bacteria > Bacillati > Actinomycetota > Actinomycetes > Mycobacteriales > Dietziaceae > Dietzia > Dietzia sp. oral taxon 368. Next base: position 1,738,754 of record NZ_CP027238.1, on the reverse strand, counting down.
GTGAGGCCGTGCACGTGGACGGGCCCCGGGTCGACCCCCGGGTTGAGCAGGGTCGTGAACTCCTCGACCACCTCGCCGTCGTCCCCGATCACCACCGCGGCCACCGACAACACCCGGTCGACCGCTGGCGTCATCCCCGACGTCTCGACGTCCACCACGACCCAACCCGACATGCCCACATGGTCTCAGACCCCTCCGACATCCCGGCCGCGACCGTCGCCGGTCACGGCGTTCACTCCGCCGACACCCCGGTGTCGGGCCGGCGGGTTAGGGTCTACCCATTCGAACCGCGCGGGATGTGGATCCGGCGCACCGGAGGGGGTCCCGTGCGGCGGTACCGGGCCGACACCCCCGCGGCGCGGCTGCGTGACGCGCCCGGCCGCGCGCGGCGTCGTACCCGCCGCCGGGTCGGTTTCGCGTTGGCGGCGTACCTCGCGGTGGGGGTGGCGGTGGTCGTGGCGCTGGCCCACACCGCGCCGGGCGGGTCCCCCGGCGGACGTCTCGACTCCGGCGCCGAGTCCCACGCCGCGGTCTCGCGGGACGCCGCCGACCGGGATGCAGCCGACCGGGATGCCGGCTCCCCACGTCGAGCGCGCGCCGCGGACGGCCACGTCTGGGATCCGGGCCGCGTAGAGCGCCCGCTCCCGGCGCGGTGGGCCGAGGTGCGCCCCCTGCTCGACCGCGCGGTCGCCGATGCCGCGGCCGAGGGGCACGAGATCGCGGCGTGCGTACTGGCCATCGACTCGCCTGACGAGCGGCTCGTGTGCGCGGGCGACGACGAACCGCGCTACGCCGCCTCGGTGATCAAGGTGGCCTTCGCCGTGGGCGCGCTCGAGGCGTGGGAGGACGACCTCGACGCGCGGACCCCCTACGGGAAACTCGGCGACCTGCTCGACGCGGCCCTCACGGTCTCGGACAACGACGCCGCCAACCTCCTCTACGACCTGTCCGCCACCGGTCCCGACGCGGCGGCCACCGACGATCCGGTGACCGCCCTCAACGCCATCGCCGACAGGGTGGGCCTGTCCGAGCAGTTCCACACCGGCGGCGCGTTCCGCTTCGGGTGGACCGGCGACTGGAGCCGGGTCAGCGCCCGCGGCAGCGTCGAGTACCTCACCGAGCTGGTGCGCGCCGCCGACGGCCGGGCACCCCGAGGCACCGCCCTGACCTCGCCCGCGGTGGCACGGACGGTGCTTGACACGATGCTGCGGCAGGAACGGCGGTGGAAGCTGCCCGGCCTGCTGCCCGAGGGCACGGCCGCCAACAAGACCGGCGAGACCGACACGGAATCGCACGACATCGCCGTGGTGAACACCGCGTCCGGCCGGTACGCGATCGCGGTGATCGGCTCGGCGTCTTCGATGGCCGCCGGGCCCGACGAGGTGATGACGCACCTGGGGTCCGACGTGGTGGCCGCGCTCGGCGGTGCGGCGCCGTTCTGACCGGGCGGGCTGCCTAGACTCGTTGCATGACCTCCCGCGCGAACACCGCACTCACCCCCCGCGGCCGGGCGGCCGTGGCCGTCTCCCGCCTCGCGACCTGGGCGTCGCGGGTGTCGGGGCGCGGGTCGGGTGGGATGATCGGCGGCCTCGTGGCACTCAAGCTCGACCCGGGCCTCATGCGCCAGCTCGCGGCGGGCCGGCGAACGGTGCTGGTCACGGGGACCAACGGGAAGTCGACGACGACGAGGATGGTCGCCTCCGCCCTGTCCACCGTGGGCCGGGTCGCCTCGAACACCGGCGGCGACAACATGGACGCCGGGATCGTCTCCGCGCTCGTGGCCGACAGTGTGGCCGGGTTGGCCGCCATCGAGGTGGATGAACTCCACACGCCGGCCGTCGCGGAGAACACCTCCCCTGAGGCGATCGTGCTGCTCAACCTCAGCCGCGACCAGCTCGACCGGGTCGGCGAGATCAACGCGATCGAGCGACGCCTCCGGGCCGGGGTGGCGGCGCAGCCGCAGGCGACGGTGGTGGCGAATTGTGACGACGTCATGATCACCTCGGTGGCCTACGACAACCCGGCGGTCGTGTGGGTGGCGGCCGGGTCGGCGTGGGCGGGTGACTCGGTGAGCTGCCCTCGCACCGGGGAGCCGATCACTCGGACGATCGACGAGACGGGCGCGGTGCGGTGGCGGTCGACCGGTACCCTTCCCGACGGCCGGGAGTTCGCGCGGCCCGAGCCGGACTGGTGGGTCGACGACGAGGCGATCCACGGCCCCGGCGGGTTCACCGCTCCCCTGTCGCTGGCGATACCGGGGCGGGCCAACCGCGGCAATGCGGCCCAGGCCGTGGCCGCCGCGGTGGCCATGGGCGCCGACCCGGCCGCCGCGGTGCGGGCGGTCGAGCAGGTCGACGACGTGGCGGGGCGCTACTCGACGGTCGACGTGAACGGGCGGTCCGCGCATCTACTGCTGGCCAAGAACCCGGCCGGCTGGCAGGAGGCTCTGGGCATGATCGACACGTCCGCCGACGGCCTGGTGATCGCGGTGAACGGGCAGGTCGCCGACGGTGTGGACCTGTCATGGCTGTGGGACGTGCGGTTCGAGAGCTTCGAGGGCGTGACCGTGTACGCCTCGGGCGAGCGGGCGGCGGATCTGTCTGTGCGGCTGACGTACGCCGGGGTCCGACACGAGCTGGAACCTGATCCGCTGGCCGCGATCCGGCGTTGTCCCCCGGGGCGGGTCGAGGTGCTGGCCAACTACACGGCGTTCCGTGACCTCGGGCGGGCCATGGCCGCCGCCGGGCACCGTCCCGCTGACCCGGAGACCCGTGGCGCTGACGCCGGGCCCGGCACCGCGGCCACCCAGAAGGAGCAGGGACGATGAGCGAGCATCACTCCGGCGAGGGCAATCCGGACCCGCGCGACGCGGGGGCCCGCCGGGAGGGGGCGTCGGCCTCCCCGCTGGACACCGTCGCCCCGGATTCGGCCCCGCCCACGGAGTCGACCGTGCGGATCGGCCTCGTCCTGCCCGACGTCATGGGGACCTATGGCGACGACGGCAACTCCCTGGTCCTGCGCCAGCGGCTGCGCTGGCGCGGCTACGACGCCGAGATCGTGCGGATCACCCTCGAGGACGCCGTCCCCGACTCGTGCGACCTGTACACGGTCGGCGGTGGCGAAGACGCGGCGCAGAAGCTCGCCTCCCGGCACCTGTCCGCATCGCCGGGGCTGCAACGCGCGGTGGAGCGTGGGGCGCCGGTGCTGGCGATCTGCGCCGGGATGCAGGTGTTCGGTGAGTGGTTCGTCGTCTCGGACGGCTCGCGCGCGCCGGGGCTCGGACTGCTGGACGTCACCACGTCTCCGCAGGCGACCCGCTCGATCGGCGAGCTGGTGGTCGCGCCGCAGGTCGACGGCCTGACGCAGCCGCTCACGGGCTTCGAGAACCACATGGGCGCCACCGTGTTGGGCTCCGACGCCGCTCCCCTGGGCCGGGTCACCTCCGGTGTGGGCAACGGCGTGCCTGCCGGGCGACCGGTCCCCGCCGGCGGGCTGGCCGAGGGCGTGGTGCAGGGCTCGATCATCGCCACCTATATGCACGGACCGGTGCTGGCCCGCAATCCGCAGCTCGCCGACCTGCTGCTGTGCCGCGCGCTGGGCGTGGACTCGCTGCCGCCGGTCGAGGTGCCGGCGGTGGAGCGGCTGCGCCGGGAGCGGATCGCGCCCGCCCGGCGCTGACCAGCCGACCCGGCCGGCGCCCGCGAGGCTGCGTTGCGGGTTGAGACTGCGTTGCGGGTTGAGGCGGCGTTGTTGGCCCAGGTGACCGGAGCGCGGCTCGTGACGAGGCCCGCCCAGCTCTCGGCCGGCTCGCGCCTCGGGGGTGACACCGGAGTCCGCGCCGCGTTTTCCGGGCGGGCCGGGTTCGCTGACATACCCTCGGACGCATGTGTGAACACCACGGCACCGCCACCCTCACCGGGTCCGTGACCCCTCCCGATCCCGCCGTCGAGGCGGCGCAGGTCCGCGCCCTGTGGGAGCCGCTCGGACTGCCGGGCATCATCGACGTGCACACCCACTTCATGCCGCCCCGGGTGATGGCCAAGGTGTGGGACTACTTCGACGCCGCCGGGCCGAAGATCGGCCGCCCGTGGCCCATCACCTACCGTGAGGCCGAGGACGAGCGCGTCGAGCGGCTGCGGTCGTACGGGGTTCTGGCGTTCTCGTCGATGCTGTACCCGCACAAGCCCGACATGGGGGCGTGGCTCAACGCGTGGTCGGCGGAGTTCGCCTCACGCCACGCGGATTGCCTCCACACGGCGACGTTCTTCCCCGAGCCGACGGCGGGCGACTACGTCCGGGATGCCGTCGATGCCGGTGCGCGGGTGTTCAAATCGCACATCCAGGTGGGCGAGTACGACCCCCGCGATCCGCTGCTCGACCCCGTATGGGGCGTGCTGTCCGAGGCGCAGGTGCCGACGGTCATCCACTGCGGTTCGGGCCCGGTGGCCGGCGAGTTCACGGGCCCCGAGCCGGTGGCCGCCGTGCTCGAGCGCTTCCCCGAGCTGCCGCTGATCGTCGCCCATATGGGGATGGGTGAGTACTCGGCTTTCCTCGATCTGGCCGAGCGGTACGACAACGTCTACCTGGACACGACGATGGCCTTCACGGACTTCGTGGAGGAGACCATGCCCTTCCCGCATGCCGAGCGCGCTCGGCTGGCCGACCTGGGCCACAAGGTGCTCCTGGGCACCGATTTCCCGAACATCCCGTACCCGTACGCCCATCAACTCGAGGCCCTGGCAGGGCTCGGGCTGGGCGATGACTGGCTACGGGCGGTGTGGCACGGAAACGCCGCGCGACTCTTCTGCTTCTGACTCCGTGCCCGGGTAGCCGTCCTCCGGCCCCGCGGCGGAATCGGCCGGAGCCGGGACACCCGGGTCCGGGGCGGGCACTGCCGGCTGCGCGGGGTCGACCTGCTCGGGCCGCAGCACGCCACCCGAACGCGACGGCTGCGCGGGACCGCCGGAGAGGATGCGACGCCCGGACAGTGCGCTGCCCAGGGTGAGTTCGTCGGCGAACTCCAGGTCGGCGCCCATCGGTAGACCGGAGGCCAGGCGACTCACGATGAGGTCGGGGAACGGTCGCAGGAGACGGGCCAGGTAGGTGCTGGTCGCCTCGCCGGTGGTGTTGGGATCGGTGGCGATGATGATCTCGGCGATCTCCTCGCCCTCGACCTCGGCCCCGACCCGCCGCATGAGTCCCGCGATGCGCAGTTCGTTGGGTCCGATGCCGTTGATCGGGTCGAGCGCTCCGCCGAGCACGTGGTACAGCCCCCGGAACTCACGGGTGCGCTCGATGGCCTCGATGTCCTTGGGCTCCTCGACCACGCAGATGAGGGTGGGGTCGCGGCGGGGATCGGAGCAGATGCGGCACCGTTCGGCGGCCGCGACGGTGCCGCAGACCTCGCAGTAGGTGACGCCCTCCACCACGGCCTGCAGCGCGGATCGGAGGCGTTCGACCGACTCGGGTTCGGCCTGCAACAGGTGGAAGGCCAGGCGCTGCGCGGACTTCGGCCCGATGCCCGGCAGCTTGCCGAACTCGTCGATCAGGTTCTGGACCGGTCCCTCGTACATCGCGCTTTCCTGTGTTCTTGCTGGCCCGGCGACGGCTGCGTCGTCGGGTGGCGGGGTCCCGGGGCGCCCCGGCCCCGGGTGGCGGGGCCCGGTGCACACCGGGTCCCGCGGGCTCACATGCCCAGGCCGCCCATCATGTCGCCGAGGCCGCCGCCGGAGGCGAGCGGGCCGAGGCGGGACTCCGCGAGTTCCTGCACCTTGGTGTGGGCGTCGCCGAACGCGCCGACGAGCAGATCCTGCAGCGTCTCGACGTCCTCGGGGTCGATCACCTTCGGGTCGATGGTCACGCCGGTGACCTCGCCGGTACCGCGCATGGAGACGGTGACGAGCCCGCCGCCCGCCTGGCCGTCGACCGTGCTCGCGGCGATCTCCTGCTGCGCCTCGGCGAGCTGGGCCTGCATCTGCTGGGCCTGCTGGAGCAGGGCGTTCATGTCGGGTCCGGGCTGCATAACTGGGGTCCTTTCGGCGGTGTGCGGGCGGTGGTGCGGTCGTGCCTGTTCCTGCCGGGGCGGCCCCGGTCGGTCGACGTCCAGCGTAACCGCCAGCTGGGACACCGTGCCCCGGCGCGCGGCGATCCGGGTGGGTCAGCGCTCGAGCGGACGGGCCCCGAGGTGTTCCTTGAGCAGGGCCAACGCGATGTCCTCGCCGGTGCGGTGGTCGAGATTCTGGGGGCCGCTTCGTGCCTCGTCGACCATCTCGTCCTCGCTGACCGGCGGCGGGGGCGGGCTGTCCGGTTCACCCGGCTCGGGGTCGGGCTCTTCGGGCGGAGGCGGGATGTCGTCGTAGCCACCTCGACCGCCGCTCTCGCCCTGCGCGGCGTCCGCGGCGCGGAGACGACGCTCCCAGCCCCGCGGCTCACCCTGTCGGGGAGAACCGGGGGCGTCAGTAGGGTCCGCGGCGGCCCCCCGCACGGGTGCCGGTGGAACCGCCTCCGGGGCAGCGGGAGCGCTTCCGGCACCTGCGGGCGCGCCTCCGGAGGTGCAGCGGATGGTCCAGTCACCGCCCACGACCTCCGTGATCGAGTCCGTGATCGCGGTCGCGTTGTGCGGCTGGGACAGTCGTTTGGCCAGCGGCGCGTAGTCGTGGACCAGGTGGATCACCCGGCCGTCCACGCCCGCGACCGTCGCACCGGCGAGCATCACCTCGACCGTGCGGGTACGGGTACGGACGGCTTCGCGGATCGCCGGCCAGGCGCGGCGGATGTCCTCGGCCTCGATACCGGGAGCCGGGGCCGCCGCCGACTGTCCGGACTCGGGCGCGGCCTCGGGGCCCGGCTCGGGACCGGTGGGCGTCGGCGACAGCGATCCCGGAGCGGAGGGCCGCTGCGTGGGCTGCGACGGGGCCCCCGGCTCGAGTTGCTGAGCGGGCCGGTCCCGCCACGGGTCGTCGGTCTCCGCCGCCGATCCCCCGTCGGCCGCGGGAGCGGGAGCGGGAGCGGGAGCGGGAGCGGGCTCCGGCGACTGGGGCTCCGCCTGATACGGCTCCCGGTAACCGGTGGGTGGCGACGACTGGTGGGCCGCCTGCTGCTCGGCCACGGACTCGCCGGGCACGGCCGGCGCGGCGGGATCGGCGGCCACGGCCGGCTGGCTGGGCGCGGGCTCCGCGGCGGGCGGCGCAGACGGGGCCGATGCTGACGTAGTCGGCCCCTGCGCAGCGGCGGGCGGCGCGGCGGGCGGCGCGGCAGGCTTGGTAGCCGCCGGCGCGGCGGCGGGCGGCGCCGGTTGCGCTGCGGTCTCCGCGGCTTGCTGCTGCGACCGGCGGACGAACTTGGGTCGCCCCTCCGCGGGTGCCGAAGACTGTGGGGTGGGCCCGCCGGCGGGGGCGGTGCGGGCTTCGTCGTCGTCGCCCCCTACCCCGCCACCCGACGCGGCCGCGCCACCTGCGCCACCCGCGGCGACCGGCGCGGTGCCCGGGATTACGGATCCCGACTCCAGCGATTCGACGCGCTGGAGCAGGGCTGCCATGGAGTCGTCGGCCGACGGCAGCAGGAGCTTGGCGCAGAGGATCTCCAGCAGCAACCGCGGTGAAGTGGCCCCGCGCATCGAGGCCATCCCCTCGTGCACCATGTCCGCGCAGCGTGCGAGGGTCGCGGGGCCGATCTGCTCGGCCTGCCGCCTCATGGTCTCGGCCTGCTCGACCGGGGCGTCGACCAGACCGCGCTCGATCGCCTGTGGCACGGACTGCACCATGATGAGGTCGCGCAGCCGCTGCAGGAGGTCGGCGGCGAACCGGCGCGGGTCGTGCCCGGCCTCGACGACCTTGTCGACGGTCCGGAACAACGTGGCGCCGTCGCCGGCGGCAAGGGCGTCCACTGTGTCGTCGATGAGCGCGACCTCGGTGGCCCCCAACAGGCTCACCGCGCGCGGGTAGGTGATGCCCTCCTCGCCGGCGCCGGCCATGAGCTGGTCGAGCACGCTGAGGGTGTCACGCGGCGAGCCTCCGCCCGCGCGGATGACCAGCGGGAACACGGTCGGTTCGACCTTCACGCCCTCCTGGTCGCAGATCCGCTCGAGCAACCCCCGCATCGACGACGGCGTGAGCAGCCGGAACGGGTAGTGGTGCGTGCGCGAGCGGATGGTGGGCAGCACCTTCTCCGGCTCGGTGGTCGCGAAGATGAAGATGAGGTGCTCCGGCGGCTCCTCCACGATCTTGAGCAGCGCGTTGAAGCCCGCGTTGGTGACCATGTGGGCCTCGTCGATGATGAGCACCCGGTACCGCGACGACGCCGGCGCGAAGAACGCCCGCTCGCGCAGGTCACGCGTGTCATCGACACCGCCGTGGCTGGCCGCGTCGAGCTCGGTGACGTCGAGCGTCCCGTTGCCGCCGGGCGCGAGCGCCACGCACGAGTCACACTCGCCGCACGGGGTCGCGGTGGGGCCCTGCACGCAGTTGAGTGAGCGCGCGAGGATACGGGCGGACGAGGTCTTGCCGCAGCCGCGCGGCCCGGAGAAGAGATAGGCGTGGTTGATACGGCCGGAGGACAGCGCCACCGACAGCGGTTCGGTGACGTGCTCCTGGCCCACGACCTCGGCGAAGGAGGCGGGGCGATACTTCCGATAGAGAGCCACGCCTAGAGGGTACCCAGGGGGTACGACGACGATGAGACCGATCGCGTCCCGGCAGGCACCCCGCGGGGTGTGCGCATATGAGTGCGGAAATGACCGGAGGGGCCACGCTCTGCGCAGCCCCTCCCGACGTCCCTCGCGCGCGGATCGGGCCCCCTCAGACCCCCGCAGCACGGTTCCCGAACCGATACCTGACACCGGCCCCTTACAGCCCCTCAGCTGTACTCCGGTGTCCGCATCCCTCTGGCCCGGACGGGATAGATACAACCAGATGACCCACTCCCGCGCCAAGACGTTCTTGTTGCTGACAGTTGCTCAACAGTCAGCCGTTCAGGCGTTTGCCCACGTCACAGGGTCGCCCAACCTGCGGATCGCAACGTCCATCATGCGAGAACGTGTCTGAGATCACTCGCAGGTAGAACCGCTGGTCACTTCGAGATCGAGCGCGGCGCCATCGCCGGAGAGCAGCCTGCTCCGGTAGGGGCCTGGATTAACGACAGCGAGCCAACTGTTACAGCGATCCCGCCCACCGGGACGTCAGCCGGCGAGCGTCGCGCGGCACGCCGCGAGTAGCGCGCACAGACCCACCACGTCCATGGCGGTCTCGACCTCTGCGAGCGGCGGGAGGGTGGGCGCCAGACGGATGTGCCGGTCGTCGGGGTCCTGCCCGTAGGGATAGGCCGAGCCGGCGGGGGTCAGCGCGACCCCGACCTCCTTGGCCAGGCGAACGGTCTCGGTCGCGGTCCCGTCGACCACCTCGAGGTCGATGAAGTAGCCGCCCTCGGGCCGGGTCCAGCGGGCGACGTCGTACTCGCCGAGACGGCGGGCCAGCGCGGCGGCCGCGGCCTCGAACTTCGGCGCGATGACCTCGCGGTGGCGGAGCATATGGGCGCGGACCCCCTCGGCGTCGCCGAAGAAGCGCGCGTGCGCGAGCTGGTTGACCTTGTTCGGGCCGATCGTGCGCACAGAGGTGTGGCCGAGGTACCAGTCCAGGTTCGCCGAGGACGACGACAGGAACGACACGCCCGCGCCGGCGAAGGTGATCTTGGAGGTCGAACACACCTGCCAGAAGCGGTTGGGGTGCCCGGCCTCCGCGGCCAGGGCGTCCACGTCCGGCACCTTGGGGAAGTCCTCGGTGAGCGTGTGGACGACGTAGGCGTTGTCCCACACCACGCGGAAGTCGGGTGCCGCGGTGGCCATACGGGCCAGGCGGGAGACGGTGTGGTCGTCGTAGACCGCGCCGGTGGGGTTGGCGAAGATCGGGACGCACCAGATGCCCTTGATGGACGGGTCGGCGGCCACGAGGCGCTCGACCTCGTCCATGTCCGGACCCGTGGGCCCGAGGGGCACGGGGATCATCTCGATGCCGAGGGCCTGCGTGATGGAGAAGTGGCGGTCGTAACCGGGCACCGGGCACAGCCAGCGCAGGGCGGGCTCGTCCTTCCAGGGCCGTTGCGAGTCGGGCGTACCGAAGAGCATCGAGAAGACGAGCAGGTCGTACATGATCGACAGGCTGGCGTTGTCCTGGGCGATCACCCTGCCCGTCTCGGTGCCCAGCAGTTCGGCGATGATCGATCGCAGTTCGGGGAGCCCGGCGCCGCCGCCGTAGTTGCGCACGTCGGTCTTGCCGGCCAGGTGGTCCCCCTCCCCCGGCAGCGACAGCAGCGCCTCCGAGAGATCGAGCTGCTCGGGCGAGGGCTTCCCGCGGGTGAGGTCCAGGGCGAGACCCTTGTCCGCGAGCGCGTCGTACTCGGCGGCCAGTCGCGACTCGATGCGAGCGAGGTCGTCGGCGGGGAGATCGGACAGCGCCACGGTGGCCTCCGGCGGGGGTCGACTACATCGGTGGTGTTAGTGCCCTAAGACATGTCCCAAGACATAAGGGGACCCCGCGCACCCGCCAGAGCCCGCTGACCCTTGCTGCCTTCCGGCCCTGGGGGAGTTCACAGGATGGACGCCGCGCGGGGTCCGGGTACGAGTATAGCCGGGTCACCCCCGAGCCCGCACGCCACCCACCCCGGAGGATGACGGTTTGCCTCCGCTCGGCCTTCCTCGGTATTGTCCTCCACGGAGGATTCGCCTAGTGGCCTATGGCGCTCGCCTGGAACGCGGGTTGGGGTTTATAGCCCCTCAGGGGTTCAAATCCCCTATCCTCCGCCGCGGACGCGGCCCGGAGCTCTCGAGCACCGGGCCGCGTCGCACATTTCCCGGTACGCCGCCTGGCAAGGCATACCCGCTCGCACCCCCACGCGCCCGAGTCCCCGCGCCCCGCCGGGCACACCGCCAGCGCATCCGGCCCCACTCACGCTGGCCCACGGGACCATTCCACCAGCGCTGGGTAGGGAGATGAGGTCAGATGTCCGACACGGTTGTGGCGGTCCCGGCGATCGTGAGGGTCCTGCTGGGGATCATGCCGCAGCCGCTGCTCGACCTCGCCGGGGCGGCCGCCGCGTTCGCCGGGTAGGCCGCGTCACGGCCGCGCCCCCCCCGGACGCCGCCTCCACGCCGAGCAGAGGACCGGGCCCCTGACCTCCGGCCCTACTCCCCCAGGCCGAGCGGGGTCGCGTCGAACTCGCCGGACAGCGCCGAGATCGACCGCGCCAGCCGCAGGTCTCGCCGGGTGACGCCGTCGACGTCGTGACTGCGCAGGTCAAGGGTCACCTCGTCGTAGCTCCACAGGAGGTCGGGGTGATGGTTCTGCGAGTTGGCGGCCTGGCCAATGGCGGCGACCAGGTCGATCGCGGCCTGCGGCGACTCGCACACGGCGGTGTAGGTCAGCGATCCCTCGGACAGGGCCCAGCCGGGCAGGTCGGCGAGGCCCTCAGCGATCTGCTCTTCGGTGAGGCGGGTCTGGTCGTCGGCGTCGGGGCGTGAGTTGTCGGCGTCTGCGCTCATTCCTCCAGTCTGGCACCTCGCCGCGCGGCGGGCGGTCCTGGCGCGCGGCCCACGCGCCCCGCCCCACCACGACCCGGCGCGCCCCTGCGCCCCGCGCCCCTCCACGACCGCGCCACCTACCCTGTTGACGTGGAAACTCCCGCTAGCCTCCTCCCGCCCGGCGCCGGCCGCTACGCTCCGAGTCCCTCCGGCGACCTGCACCTGGGCAATCTGCGCACGGCGGTGGCGGCGTGGGTGCTGGCGCGGGATTCGGGGCGGTCGTTCCGGATGCGGGTCGACGACCTCGACGCCGCGCGCGCCCGGCCCGGGGTGGCGGAGCGGCAGCTGGCGGACCTGGCGGCGATCGGCCTCGACTGGGACGGCGAGATCATGTGGCAGTCCGCGCGCTCGCACGCCTACGCCGCGGCCGCCGACCAGCTGGCGGACCAGAGCCTGGTCTACGAGTGCTACTGCTCGCGTAGAGAGATCGCCGAGGCCCCGCAGGCGCCGCACTCCCCGCCCGGCGCCTATCCGGGTACGTGCCGGGATCTGCCCGAGGCGGAGCGTGAGCGTCGCCGCTCGGCGCTCGGTCCCGGCCGGGTGCCGGCACTGCGGCTGCGCGCGACGGTCGACGAGTTGACGATCCCCGACCTCGTCCAGGGGCACTACACGGGGATCGTCGACGATGTCGTGCTGCGCCGCGGAGACGGCGTGTGGGCGTACAACCTGGCGGTGGTGGTCGACGACGCCGAGCAGGGCGTGGACCAGGTCGTACGCGGCGAGGACCTGCTCTCCTCGACTCCCCGTCAGGTGCACCTCGCGGATCTGCTCGGCCTCCCGCATCCGCAGTACGTCCACGTGCCGCTCGCGGTGAACGCCGCGGGTCAGCGGCTGGCGAAGCGGGACGGCGCGGTGACGCTGGCCGACCTGGCGCAAGAGGGGACGACGACGAGGGCCGCGATCGCCCGGATCGTGGCCTCGCTCGGTGGGCCGGAGGGCGCGGACTCGATCGAGGCGTTGCGTGGGGTGGTCACGGCCGAGTCCCTGCGATCCGGCCCCTGGGTGGTGGCGTGACTCCGCGGGCCGGATTCGTCGCGGGCGCGCGTCTGCCCGGATAATCGTCGCTCGTGACCATTTCATCGCAGACCCCCGAGCCCCGGGATCCGCACGGGACCGGGCTATCGAGAGGGACTGGGCGGCCGGACGGGATCACTCCCGAGCCGGCGCGCAGCTCCCGGACCCCCGACCGCACCCGGACCCCCGACCGCAGCCAGCCCGCGTTCGCCACCTTCGGCAGCCCCTACTTCGCCTACCTCATCGCCCTGTTCGTCGGCGTGATGCTCATCAGCAACGTCACCGGGACCAAGGGCGTCCTCCTCTTCCCCGACCTGTCGTTCCAACTCGGGTTCGTGTCCGTCGACGGTCTCGTGACCGACGGCGCCTTCCTGCTCTTCCCGCTGGCCTACGTGCTCGGCGACGTGATCAGCGAGGTGTACGGCTTCCGCGCGATGCGCCAGGTCGTGCTGTCGGGGTTCGCGGTCCTCGCCCTGGCGGCACTGAGTTTCACGGCCACCGTGTATCTGCCCGCCGCGCCGTTCTACGAGAACCAGGACGCGTTCGAGGCTGTCGCGGGCGTCATTCCGCAGTTCTTCCTCGCGGGGCTCGCCGGGTACGTGGTGGGCGAACTGCTCAACTCGTACGTCCTGGTGTGGATGAAGCGGCGCACAGGTGAGCGGAGTCTGTGGGCGAGGCTGCTCGGCTCGACCGTGGTCGGCCAGCTCGCCGACACGACGGTCTTCTGTACGATCGCCGCCCCGGCACTGGGCATGGCGCTCTGGTCGGGTGACTACTGGAACTACGTCGTCATCGGGTTCGTCTGGAAGACCCTCGTCGAAGCGGTGCTCCTGCCCGTGACGTACTTGGTCATCGCGTGGATCAAGAAGCGCGAGCCCAGCTACCAGGCCGCACTGTCGGGGTCGGCCCTGTCACAATCGGCGGCATGACCCCGCCCGCCGTGACGGTCCTCGGCGCGACCGTCGATGATCAGACCCGCTGCGTCCACTACGCCGGCCCGCTGGACATCGTCGCGATCCGCTTTCACTGCTGCGGCGAGTTCTACCCGTGTTTCCGCTGCCACGCCGACGCCGTCGACCACCCGGTCTCGGCGTGGCCGGCGGACCGGTTCGACACCCCCGCGATCCTGTGCGGGGTGTGTCGGTCGACGCTCTCCATCAGCGACTATTTGGAGGCGGACTCCTGCCCGTCGTGCGCGTCGCCGTTCAACCCGGGCTGCTCCCTGCACCACTCGATCTACTTCGAGTAGTACCGGCCCAGGAATTCGGTCTTGTAGGCGAGGTACTCGTCGGGCCCGGCCGCCATGGCCGCGCGCACCTCGTCGACGAGCTGCACCACAAAGGCGAGGTTGTGCAGTGTCAGCAGGGTGGAGCCGAGGAACTCCTTGGCCTTGAACAGGTGGTGCAGGTAGGCGCGGCTGTACTCGCGCGAAACCTCTGACGGGCCCTCCGGGTCGAGCGGCGTGTGATCGTGCCGGAACTGCGCGCGGGTGATGTTGACCCGCCCGTCGAGCGTGTAGATCCCGCCATGGCGCGCGAGCCGGGTGGGCGCGACGCAGTCGAAGGTGTCGGCCCCGTTCTCCACCGCGGTGAAGATGTCGTCGGGCTCGCTGATGCCCAGAAGGTGCCGTGGCCGGTCCTCGGGCAACTCCTCGGTGCACCAGCCCACGATCGTGCCGAGGTTCTCCTTCTCCAGCGCGCCGCCGATGCCGTAGCCGCCGAACCCGCGCCTCCCCTGGTCCTCGGCGCGCTCGCTCATCTCCACGAGCCCGCGCACGGCCTGCCGCCGCAGGTCCTCGAACTGCGCGCCCTGGACCACTCCCCACAACGACTGCCCCGGCCGATGCGTCCGCTCAGTGGACAGCCGCTCGTGCTCGTCGAGGCAGCGCTGCGCCCACCGGCGGGTCCGCTCCACCGAGTTCTCCTGGTACCGGCGGGTGTTCATCAGGGTGGTGAGCTCGTCAAAGGCGAAGATGATGTCGGCCCCCAGCGAGTGCTGGATCCGCATCGACACCTCGGGCGAGAAGCGGTGCCGCGAGCCGTCAAGGTGCGAGGTGAAGGTGACGCCGTCCTCGTCGACCTTCGCGAGCCGGCCCTGGCCCTTGTTGGTCGCCGAGTCGTCGGGGGCCGCCTTGGTTCCCGCGCTCATCTCGATGATCTTCTTGAACCCCACGCCCAGGCTCATCACCTGGAACCCGCCGGAGTCGGTGTAGGTGGGCCCGTCCCAGCGCATGAACTCGCCCACACCGCCGGCGGCGTCGACGATCTCGTGGCCGGGCTGCAGGTACAGGTGGTAGGCGTTGGCCAGCACGGCCTGCGCGCCGGTCGAGCGGACCTGCTCGGGTGTGAGCGTCTTGACCGTGGCCTTGGTGCCGACGGGGATGAACGCCGGGGTGGCGATGTCGCCGTGGGGCGTGTGGATGACGCCGGTGCGCCCGCCGGCGGTGCCGTCGAGAACCATCCGCTCCCCCACGTCGAAGGTGGTGGGGCGGGTGTCGGGTGCGGCGCTGTCGGGCATCACTCCATCGTGGCATGTCGGTCCGGGATCGTGGACGTGACCCTAAGATGGAGCTGTGCGTCGGCCGGGGGACGTGGGTGGCGACGCCGGGGGGCGCGACGCGCGCGTCGATGAGTACGACGACGAGGTGTGCCATGACCGCAACGGGAGGACGACGGCTCTCCAAGCAGGAACGCCGTTCGCAACTGGTCGTGTTGGGGATCCGGCTGTTGGAGACGGTGCCTTTCCATGCTCTGTCCCTGGACGACGTGGCGGAGCGGGCCGGTGTGTCCCGCAGTCTGCTGTTCCATTACTTCCCCACCAAGCTGGACTACCTCACCTCTGTCGTCCGGGCGGCGGCCGACCACGTGCTGTCGCTGACGGAGGTCCCGGAGGGCACCAGCGCGGAGGACTGCACCCGCGCGATCGTCACGGCTCTGGTCCGCTACATCCAGCGTCGGCGCGACAACTACGTGGCGGTCCTGCGTTCGGGCCGGGCGGTCGATCCGGCGTTGGAGCAGGTCGTCGACGGCATGCACCGCACGATCAGTCTGCGGATCCTCGACAGCATCGGGGTGGACGGGGCGGGCCCGATGGCGCTGGTGCTGACGCGTGCCTGGCTCGCGGGGGTCGAGGAGCTCGCGCTGCTGGGCGAGGAGTCCGGGCTCCCGCAGGCGGCGGTGATCGATTCGGCACTGGCGACGCTCAACGCGGTCGTATCGCTCCCGGATTTCGTCGACGATGTCACCTGCGCCGCAGACCACACCTGAGCCTGCCCACGGCCCCGACCCACCGCGCGCCCGCCCCTCGCAGCCGCCCCCCCACTCGTAACCGCCCCTCGCAGCCGCCGCCCCTCGCCATGGCGTCTCGCGCGTACCGCGGGGCGGGCCAGACGCCATGGCGAGGGGCGGGAGCAGTCGACGCGAGCAGGCACAGGAGCGAGACGCCAGGCGCGGGAGCGGCTGCCCGGCGGGGCCGAGGTGGCGGTTGCGGGCCTGGAGCGGCGGCGGGCCCGACCGCGGAAATGGCGAGAGCCCCGGACCTCTCTCGAGATCCGGGGCTCTCCCCGTGGCGGTGGCGGTGGGATTTGAACCCACGGTTGGGGGTTACCCAACACAGCATTTCGAGTGCTGCACCTTCGGCCGCTCGGACACGCCACCGCCGATCAGGCTACTGCACGAGGGCCCGCGGAGAAAAATCGGCGCGCCCTGCGCTCCCGGGTTACCGGGGCCCGCCCCGCCGGCGGCGGCGCGGGCGCGCACTCACTTGTCGTTGCCGGTGAGCTTGCTGGCGGCCTCGTTGGCCTTGTCCTTGAGCTTCTCGGCGCCCTGCTTCAGGCCCGCCGCGCCCTGGTCGGCCTGACCCTCGGCCTGCAGATCACGGTCGCCCGTCGCGGCGCCCGCGGACTCCTTGGCGCGGCCGCCCAGCTCCTCGGCCTTGTTCGAGAACTTGTCTCCCACTCCCATGTGGTACTCCTCTCGATCGCGGCGCCGGGGCCCGGCGCCTCTCGAGATCCACCGTATCCACGCCCGGCCGAGGCCTCCACCGCGCGCAGGTCACGATCGGATCACCGGGCGGGCGGACCGGCGTCAGCGGCGGGCGCGGAAGAAACCCTCGAGAACAGCCGCGCACTCGTCCTCCAGCACGCCGCCGTACACCTCGGGTCGGTGCACCAGCCGCCGATCGCGCACGACGTCCCACAGCGAGCCGCAGGCCCCGGTCCGCGGCTCCCACGCCCCGAACACGATCCGGCCCACCCGCGCCGCGACCGCCGCCCCCGCGCACATCGTGCAGGGCTCGAGCGTCACCACGAGTGTGCAGTCCTCGAGCCGCCAGCCGTCACCGAGCACCCGGGCGGCCTCGCGAAGCGCGAGCACCTCGGCGTGCGCGAACGGGTCACCGTCGGTTTCCCGGCGATTGGTGGCGGCGGCCAACTCGGTACCGTCCGGACCGACGACGACCGCGCCCACGGGCACATCCTCCGGCGGCGTCCCGGCGGCGACGGCCAGCGCACGACGCACGAGGGCCTCGTTCGCCCGGTGCGCCCTCACGAGTCGGGCAGGTGCCGCTCGAACTCGTCGCCGAAGCCCATCCGCTCTGCCACGGACTGCAACTGCTCGTCCGCGTACAGGTCCACCTCGGAGACGATGATCTCTAGTACCCCGGCCGGCAGGCCCATGTCCTCGAGGATCGCCATGTCGCCCTCGCCCCAGGGATCGGTGTCCTCGAGCTCCTCGTCGGTCATGTCGGGCACATCCACGTTGAGCTCGTCGAGCACGTCAGCGGCGATGTCGTAGTCCAGCGACGCCGTGGCGTCGGAGAGCATGAGCCGCATGCCGGACGGCCCCGGGCGCAGGATCACGAAGAACTCGTGGTCCACGTCCACCAGCCCGAACGACGGCCCCTCCGCCCGCAGCGCGCGGACCTGCCGCGCGGCGTCGTCGAGACTCGCCAGCGCGGCGTCCTCCAGGCGGGTGACCTGCCACGACCCGCCGTCCTGCACCACCCCGAGCGCGATGCCCGTCACCGAGTCGTCGTCGGAGTCGCGGGCGTGTCGGTCAGAGCTGCTGGCCATGGGCTCAACCGTAGTCTGCTGTGAGAACCTTGTCAGGTGACGGTGACGGCGGACGTGTGCGTGCTCGGGGCGGGTCTGATCGGCGGTTCGCTGATGCGGGCCCTCGGCCCCGAACGGATCTTCGGATGGAACCGTTCCGCCGCAGGCGCCGAGGCCGCCACCGCCGCCGGTTTCGCCGTCACCACCGACCTGCACGACACGCTCCGCCGGGCCCGGCAGGCCGATGCCCTCGTCGTCGTCGCCGTCCCCCTCCCCGCCCTCGACGCGGTCCTGGGCGCGGTGGCCGAGCACGCGCCCGGCACCGCCCTCACCGACGTCATCAGCGTCAAGGGGCCCGTCCTGGACGCGGTGCGGCGGCACGGTCTCGGGGCGCGGTTCGTGGGCGGGCACCCCATGGCCGGCACCGCCCACTCCGGCTGGGACGCAAGCGACCCGGACCTGTTCCGCGACGCCAGGTGGCTCGTCGCGGCGGATGACGACGCCGACCCAGACACCTGGGCGCGGGTCGCGCGCCTCGCCTCCGACACCGGTGCGCGGATCCTCTCGGCGACGTCGGCCGAGCACGACGCGGCGGTCGCCCGGATCTCCCACCTCGGACACGTCCTCGCCGAGGCGCTCGCGCTGGCCGGTGGGCGGGGCGGGGACCTCGCGCTCGCACTGGCGGCCGGATCGTTCCGCGACGGCACACGCGTGGCGAGCACGGCCCCCGATCTGGTGCGGGCCATTTGTGAGCCCAACCGGGACGCGCTACTGGGCGTGCTGGACGACTGCCTGGCCGATCTCCGGGACGCTCGGGCGTCGCTGGCCGAGCGGGGAACGCTGGGACCGCTCGTCGACGACGGGCACCGCGCACGCCGCGCCTACGAGGAGGCGCAGACCGGGACCGGCGGGCCGGTGGAGGTCACGCCGGGAGCCGCGGGGTGGCTCGAGGAGTTGCGCGCGGCGGGGGCGGCGGGCCGGGAGGTCAGGCCCGGCGGCAGGCCGTTCAGGCCCGGCGGCTGAGCCCCGGCACGTCGATGATGACGCCGTCGGCGTCAACAGTCGCGCTGGTCGAGGCGGTCGCCGTGAACCCGTGGACCTGCTCGTCGTCGCTCGACATGGTGACCGTGTCCTGGGTGACGTCGAGAGTCATGCAGTCCACCGAGAGCACGCGCTGCTCCTCGGATCCGGGCTGGGCGTGCAGCCCGAGGCGCCGGATCATGACGCTGGCGAAGAACACGCTGTAGGTGACGTCCACGTCGACCACTCCGTCGTCGACCACGCGGGACCGGGTGCCGCTCGGATCGTCGAGAAGCCAGGCGCCCTCGTCGTCGCAGGCCAGGTCTATGGACCGCTCGTACTCCTCGGTGCTCACCGTCAGCCCGACCCGACGCAGGGCCTGATCCGAGCCGATCTCCGCGTCGTATTCGACCGTGAAGGCCACGTGCTCGGGATGCGCGGCGGAGACGATCCGCCCACGGGCACGCGCGGACTCACCCCTGGGGACGACTCTGACCTGCTCGATCACCCTGCCGGTCTCAGAGATCCACGTGTACATGCGGGGAGCTGAGGCGCGCGGCGCTTCGGACGGCGGGGAGGACGACTGAGGAGCGTTCACACCGACCACGGTAGGAAAATCTTCAGTAAAACGCACATCGATCTCCCCCGCCACCTCAGCGTGGACGCAGGTCCACGCGCGCCCGGCGCCAGGGGTAGAGCGTCACATTGCGCGAGCGCGGCCACTCCCGCCCGCTGCCGACCGGCTCCAGTCGGTACCGCCCGAGAAGCTGCCGCAGGATGACCTCGCCCTCCATCATCGCGAACGACGCACCGATGCACCGGCGCGCCCCGCCACCGAACGGCAGCCACTCCGTGGGCGTGGGCACCTCGCCCAGGAACCGCCCCGGGTCGAAGTCGCCGGGCGACGGATAGGTCCCCGACGAGCGGTGGGCCAGGACGATCGACGGCGACACGGTCACGCCCCGCGGATAGGTGCGCCCGCCGATGGTGGCCGGTTCCTGCAGCTCCCGCATGACCATGGGCACGACCGGATGCAGTCGCAGGACCTCCTTGAGCACGGCGTCGAGGTACTCCGCCCCGTCCCCGGCGATCTCGGCGACGCAGCGTTCCTGGACCCGCGGATGGCGGGCCAGCTCGAGCATCGACCACGCCATGGCCGTGGCCGTGGTCTCGTGCCCGGCCGCGACGAGGGTCATGAGCTGGTCGCGCAGCTCCGCGTCCGAGAGCCCCTGCGCGTCGGTGGCCGAGGCGCGCACCAGCAGCGCCATGAGGTCCCGCCGCTCCGCGAGCGCCGGGTCGCGCCGGGCGGCCTCGATCTCCTCGCCGAGGAACTCGTGGATGGTCTCGAGGTCGCGCACCTCGCGGCTCCACGGCCACAGCCTGCGCAACGGACCGATCCCGAGGCCGATCATCACGACCGGCCCGGCGTCGACCGCCCGGGCGACGATCGGCCGTATCCGGTCCAACCGCGCGGAGTCGGTCACGCCGAACACGACCCGCAGGATCACCTCGAGGGTGAGCTGGTTGAGCAGGACGTGCGCGCGGACCCGCCCCGATCGCGGCCACCGGGACAGCTGCTCGGCGGTCACCTCCTCGACGAGCTCGCGGTAGCCGGCGATCTCGCGCCGCCCGAACGCGGGCGCCAGGAGCCGCCGCGCGCGGGCGTGTTCGTCGCCGTCCTGCAGCAGGAGCGAGTGATCTCCCAGGAGGGGCCGGAGCAGTTCGTTGCCCTTACCGGCGTGGAAGACCGACGGCGAGCCGGCGAACACGTCCTTGACCTGCGCGGGCTCGGAGACCGCGACGACCTTCCGCCCCCGGGGCATGAGATCGAGCGTGAACGGCACCCCGTACCGGCGGGCCGCCGCGGGGAACACGGCCGCGGGGGCGGCGAGGGCGAGCACCGCCTGCAGGAGACGGGGCGCCCGCGGGCCCGGCGGGAGCCTGTGTGCGGTGTCACTGGTCATGCGTCCACCGTACGAGCCGCCCGGGCCGGCCGCAGCGGGTTCGCTCCACGATCCGCGCGGTCGTGCACCCCTGTGACACCCGCGGGGCGCCGGACGTTCACCGCGATCGTCACCTCGTCGTCGTCGATCGGGTTTAACCTGGGCCGCATGGCCCTGCTCCCGGTGGACACGGACTCGACGCCCGACGACATCGCCGCCCTCCTCGCCGTGGACGCCGCGGTCCGCGCGGCGGTCGGATTCGAGCACGATCCGCCCACCGCCACGGCCCTGCACTGGGCCGGCGCGGAGGGGATGTGGATGGCCCTCCTGCGGCCCGGTGACGGGCGCGCCCTCCTCGCCGGCTGGCACCACGAGTTCTCCCTCACCGAGGGCAGCGGGCGCGCCGGCGAGGCCGGCACCGACCTCGTGGGCGACGCACCCGGCTGGTGGCGCCGCGGCGCCGAACACGCGCGGTTCCGGGGGGCGTACCTGGGATTCCTGTACGGCTGGGACGGGACGCGCTGGTGGCGGCTGGACCAGCCCGTCGACGACGGCTTCGACCCCGAACTATTTCCCGTGACGCGGGCGGCGCTGCACGACATCATCGACGACCTGGCCGATTCCACGCTCCTGGACGACCCCGACCCGGACGCCGTCGAGGCGCTGCTGGACGCCGGGGCCGGACTCACCGCCGCGCAGCTGGCCGCGGTGCTCCACTCTCCCGACGGCTGGCCCGAGGTCGACCTCGAGGCGGGGGTCCGCGCCGCCGACGAGTACCGATCCACGGTCCCCGCCTGACCCCCACACACCCTGTGCCGCCCCTGGTTTCTGTCACGATGGTCCGGTGAGAAGACTCGGCTACGTCGCGGCGAGGCGCCTCGGCCTGGAGGTGCTCGGCTGGACGCTCGTCGCCCTGGGCGTCGCCGCGCTGTTCCTGCCCGGCCCCGGACTACTCATGCTCTTCGCCGGAACCGTCGTGCTCTCGAGACAGTACGAGTGGTTCGACCGGCGCCTCCTCACGGTCAAGCGGCTCGCCATGGAGGGCGCCTCCCGCGGGGTCCAGTCGTGGCCCAGGATCGCCGGCTCGGCGCTCGGCGTGGCCTGGCTGATCGGGCTGGGGCTCTTCTGGGGCATCGGATCCGCGGTGCCGGGATGGTGGCCGCTCTCCCCGGATATGTGGCTGGTCGGCGGGTGGGGCACCGGCGGCACCCTCATCTTCTCGGGGCTCGTGGCACTGGCGCTGCTCGTCTACGCTTTCCGTCGGTTCCGGGGGAGCCCGTACGACCACGAGGCCGAGACGGTCCACGACCGTCAGCGTCGCGAGGAACGTCGCCGGGCGCGTGCCGCGCGACGCCACGCCCGTGCCGAGGTCACACCAGGCTGAACCGTTCCTCGGCGCCGACCGCGACCAGTCGCTCCTCACCGGCCACGCGGACGCGCACCGGCGTCGCGTCGATCACGCCGTCGCGATGCCGGATCACCACCTCGTCGCGCATCACCGTCACGGTGAGCGGCGAGCACGGATAGATCACCGTGAACGAGACACCGTCGATCGCCCCCGGCAGATTCGGCTCCAGGTGGAGCATCCCGCCCTCGGCCCGCATGCCGGCGTAGAAACGCTGCACGAGGTCGACCGTGCCCGCCATGACGCCCATGTGGATGCCTTCCCTGGTGGTGCCGCCCTGGATGTCGCTCACGTCGCTGCGCAGCGCCACCGTGAACCGCTCCCATGAGGAGTCCGGGTCGAAGCGGGCGAGGACTCCGGCATGGGTGATGTACGACAGGGTCGATCCGTGCGAGGTCCGACGGTCGTAGTACTCGATCGTGCGGCGGGCGGCGTCGTCGGGGAACTCGTAGCCGAGCCGGGTGAAGACACGGCGCAGTTCCTCGTCGCCGAACAGGAAGAACAGCATCACCGCGTCGGCCTGCTTGGCCAACTTGTAGCGGTCCGGGGTGTCGCCCTCGGCCTTGAGGATCCGGTCGAGGCGCTGGATGTCGCCGTACTTCGCGCGGTAGGCGTCCCAGTCCAGTTCCTCGAGGTCGGCGTAGCCCTCGAACTGGCTGATGATCCCGTAGTGGAACGGCACGAACATCCGGCGGCTCATGTCCTTCCATCGCTCGATCTCCTCGTCGCGGAGCTCCAGCCGGGCGCGGACGGCGTCCGCGCGCGGTGCGGGCAGCAGGTCGAGCAGGTGCGCGGAGATGTCGCAGATCCACGCCACGAAGACGTTGGTGTAGGCGTTGTTGCGGAGGCCGCCCTCGGCCGCGCCCGGGTACTTCTCGTGGTACTCGTCCGGGCCCATCACGCCGTGGATCTCGTAGCGTTCCCGGTCGGACGAGTAGTGGGCGGCCGACGACCAGAACCGTGCGATGCCGAGCATCAGCTCCGCGCCGTGGGATTCGAGGAACATCGTGTCCTCGGTGGTGGTGATGTACTGCCAGACGTTGTAGAAGATCGCGGCGCTGACGTGCCGCTGGTTGTGGGACAGGTCGACGTCCCACGTCCCCGACATCGGGTTGAGGTGGACCTCCTGGGTCTCCTCGGTGCCGAGCGATCCGCTCTGCCAGGGGAACATGAAGCCGGCGCGGCCGGCGGCCCGGGCGGCGGCGCGCGCCTCGGCCAGGCGACGGTAGCGGTACATGAGCAGGCTGCGGGTGACACCCGGCAGCCGGTACGTGAGGAACGGCAGGACGAACAGCTCGTCCCAGAACACGTGGCCGCGGTAGGCCTCGCCGTTGATCCCGCGGGCGGGGACGCCGGCGTCGAGATCGGCGGTGTTGGGTGAGCACGTCTGCAGGATGTGGCTGATGTGGACGCGCAGGAGGTGCTGGGCCTCGTCGTCGCCGAACACCTGCACGTCGCACGCCTGCCACAGGCGGCTCCACGACTCCCGGTGGTGCGCGAGAGCGGACTCGAACGGGCGCGACCGGGTCACCGAGCGGTGCGCCCGCACGAGCGTTTCGCCCGTCGCGGGGTCGCGCGAGGTGAACAGCGCCACCGACTTCTCCACGGTCACCGGCACCCCGCGCTCGAGGTCGAGGTGCAGCGTCTGTTGGACGTGGTCGGGGGTCCGGAAGTCGGTGCGGGACACCTCGACCTGCTGGCCCACGGCGAGGACACGGGTCCGGGCGGCGACGCTGACGGTGACCTCGGACTGGCGGGTCCGGGTCTTGAGCGCCATCACCTCGGGCTCCGGGAGTTCCGTTCCGACCGGGTGGAGGTGGGTGCCCTCGAGGTCGCGGTAGCGGGGCACGCCGTCGTTGGTGACGCGCCCGTCGATCGCACTGACGACCTCGGCGGGCCCGGACCAGTTGAGCGGGGTGAGGGTCCACTCGAGGTAGGCGTGGTGCATCGACGCCATGGAGGTGAACCTGCGGCTGACCAGTTCGGTCTCCCGTCCCTCGCGGTCGCGGAAGCGCAGGTGCCGGGTGAGCACGGCGGCGCGGAGGTCGAGCCGGTGCCGGTAGTCGAGGACCTCCACGTCCGCGAGGCGCAGGACCTCCGCGCCGTCGACGCGGAGTTTCAGCGGCAGCCAGTTCGGCAGGTTGACCAGGTCCTCGTTGTGGACCGGGACGCCGCCGAGCAGGGTGGTGGCGCGGTCGTAGAGGCCGTGGACGTAGGTGCCGGGGTAGTGGACGTCGTCGGCTTCCTCCCATTCGGCCGCGCCGCGGGTCGCCATGTAGCCGTTACCGGTGGAGGTGAGGGTCTCGCGCAGGCCCTCGTCCCGGGGCTCGACGCCGTCGTAGGCGAGGGTGAAGGCGGCGTCGGTATCACCGGCGGTGTCGCCGGTGGTGTCCAGGGGACCGGTGTGCGAGATGGTCACACCTGTGACACAACCACACCCGAGTCGTCGGCGGGCCCGGTCGGCGATCCGGTTCTCGGGATCGTCATCCCGCCGAGACCCGCCGACTGCGCCGATGCGCTATGATCTAGGTCACAGTCGGGACGGTTCGGGCCGCGCCGCGAAACCCCTTGTGGACCGTCTCGTCGGACCCGGGAGTTCACCATGACCGTTCAGCTGATCGAGATCACCGAGGGCGTCGCCGACCGCATGCAGATCCTCACCACGCCGACGGCCTGCCAGGTGGAGGACGCGCGCATGATCATCGTCGATCTGCTCGGCTCGGCGCCCTCGTGGCCGCTGGCCGTCCTGGTCGACCAGGTCTGTATGGCGTACGAGTGCCCGGACGGTGAGCGTCTCATGGTCGATCTGCGCGACCGGGAGGGGCTGGCGGACGACCTGCTCCGGGACGAGCCGGCACTCAAGCGCGTGCGGTGGGTGCGCGCCACGCGGATGGCGCTCCGCGAGCTGACCGACGCGGGGGAGGTCGTGTGGAGCCAGCCGTCGGACGATCCCGACGAGGTCGACCACCCGGAGGTGCAGGTGCTGATGTCCGGCTCCGAGCCGCGGGCTTTCCTCATCTACGTGGGCGAGCCGCTGCCCGACGGGTCGGTCTCCTTGCGGTAGCGCACGGCCACCGCGAGCATCACGGCGCCGACCGCGATGAACGACAGCACGCGGAACAGGCCCGGCAGCGTGGCGAGGTCGAGCAGGAGCAGCTTCGCCAGCGCGAGTGCGCCCAGGACGAACCCGAGCCGGCGGGCGTCGGCGATACGGGGGCTCGGGGTGAGGACGAGCCACGCCGCGCAGCAGATCCACAGCACCGTCACCACGAGGTGCGCGGCGAGGAAGCCGGTGCGCGCCGCACCGGCGAGGTCGCCGATCGTCACGCCGGCGGCGACGATCATCACCGAGAAGGTGGCCAGGGCGACGACCGCACCGACCATCGTCACGCGCCCGGCCTCGCGGGGCAGTCGGCGCCGCACCCACCAGGTCACGGCGGCCGCCAGCGCGGTGGCGGCGAGCGCGGAGACGACGTCCCAGTAGCTGAACTCACGCACCGCGAGCCGTTCGCTGAGCGCGAGGTGCGGTTCGTTGACACCCAGGTACACGAGCAGGGCGAGCACGGACGCGGCGCCGGCCACCCAGTGCAGCCACCGCCGGCCCCATACACCGGCCGCCGCGACGTACGTCAGCGCGCTGAGCGTGAGGGCGAAGCCGGTCATCTCGCGCCCGCCCAGCTCGACCCAGGTGAGCAGCAGCAGCGCGCTGCCGACGATGCCGGTCACGGCGGACAGGTGTGTGGCAGGACGGTCGCGGTCCGTGTGACCTGTGTGGACTGTGTGGTTAGTGCCGGTCCGGCCGGCGCGGCCGGCGACGAGTAGGTAGGCCGCGGCGAGGAGAAGGCCGTACGGCCAGCCGGGCCGGAGGAGGTACGTGGCGGGCAGGAGCGCGAGGGGCAGCGCGGTGGGGACGACGACGAGGGCCGCGTTCTCGACGGCGGGGCTACGGCGGAGTGAGTCGTACCAGGCGACCCCTGTTCCGACGGTGGCGAAGACGAGCGCGGTCGCGATGAGCGCGATCTGTTCACCGCGGGAGTGGAGTGCGGCCTGCGAGAGGTATCCGGCCAGCAGGACGCCGGGGAGGACGGACCACGCCACGCGGACGGCCACCCCGAGATCGGCGGCGAGGGCGGCGGTGGCGATGCCGACGATCGCGACGAAGACCGGCAGTTCGACGTCCGTGGAGATGAACGGCGCGAGCAGCATCGTGCCCGCGGACACGAGGCACGCGAGCAGCCCCGAGCCCCACCGTTGGGCCAGCGCCACGCCGCCGAGGGCGAGTCCGCCGACGAACATGAACGCGGCCGGGACGGGGATCCACAGGTAGAGGGTGGTCGCGGCGATGACGTCGAGCATCGCGGCGGCGAGCCCGGTCCCCACGAGCGCGAGCGCGCCGGGGTTGACCGGGGCCTCGGCCGTCGGTTCGTGGCGCGCCTGCAGTCGCAGGCCGAGCACGATGAGGACCACCGCGAGCGCGGCGGCGCCGATCACCCGCGCGATGGGCGGGAAGAGGCCGGCCTGGATGGCGACGACCAGCAGGAAGGCGATGCCGGCGAGCATGACCGATCCGCCGATCGCCGCGATGACGGTGGCGACGGTGACCCGCGGCGCCCGCGGCGGACGCGCCTCGGCCGGCGGCGCCCACGGTTGCTGCGGCGGCGCAGACTGCCATGCGTGCTCGCGCGCGGGCGGCTGCCACGGTCGGCCCGGGCGCACCCCGTGCGCTGGCGGTACGGGTGCTGGCGGTACGGGTGCTGGCGGTTCGGGCGCTGGCGGTTCGGGCGCTGGCCGTCCGGGCGGCTGCCAGGGCGACCCGGGCCTGGCCGCCTGCGGGGCCTGAGCGGGGCCGGCGTGCCGACCGAGCGCGATCAGCCCGGCCCGGACCTCCGCGACCTCCGCCGTGATGTGCCCGAGGCGGGCGTCGAGGTCGGCGAGGGCGCGCTGCAGGTCAGGCTGCTCGGGGTTCACCCCCGAATCATCTCCCGCCCCGGCCACGGCGTCCACATGTCACGTCCGGGCCCGGGCGCTACCGCCGTGCGCGCTGAGCCGCCGGTGCCGGACGCGACCGTAGTACGAGGATCACGCCGACGGCACTGACGGCCATCCCCACCACCGCCGGGAGGGTGATCGGGACACCGAACATGAGCCACACCCAGACCATGGTCGTGGGCGGGGTGAGGTACAGCAGGACGCTGGCCACGGTGGCGCCGCGCGTGCGCGTGACGAAGACGAAGAGGACGTATCCGCACAGCGTCGACAGGAAGACCAGCCAGGCCACTGCCGTCCAGAAGTCGGTTTCCGCCTCGGGCGCAGCCTGACCGGTCAGCACCGCTGCGACCATCAGCACCACGCCCGCGACGACGGACTGCATGGTGATGGACTGCAGCAGCGTCTCGGTGGGCCGCAGGCGCTGGGTGAGGACCGTGCCCGTCGCCAGGCTGAGCATGCCCGCGGCCGGGAACAGGTACGCCCACCACGGTGCGGACCCCGCGTCCAGGCCGCCGGAGACGACCACCACGACGCCCGCCAGTCCGAGGGCCATACCGATCCACATGCCGGCCGTCGTGCGTTCGCCGAGCACACGACCGGCGACGGTGGCCACGAGCAGCGGTTGGAGCGCGGCGATGAGGGCCGCGGTGCCGCCGTCGACGCCGCGCGCGACCCCCTCGAAGATCATGAACAGGAACACGGCCTGGCTGAACAGGCCGAGGGCGGCCTGCCGGGTCCACGACGCACGGTCGTCCAGCCGCACCCGCAGCACGAGGCAGACGCTCACCAGCAGAACGCCGAGGATCGAGAACCGCCAGGCCAGCAGCTGCAGCGGTGTGCCGCCGGCGCGGGTGCCGAGCTCCGCGCCGACGTAGCCGGAACTCCACATGAGCACCAGCGCCACCGACGCCAGATGGCCGCCGTTCCGGCGGAGCGCCTGACGCGCGGACTCGGGCATCGTCACACCTTATGAAGCAGCCGCCCTCGCCGTCGTCGACCCGCTTCACACCACCCCCTCACGCGAGGGGGACAGGCCGAGCCGACGCACAGCGATGCCCGCGCGGGGTGTGACACGATCAGCCGGTACTCCTCACGCCGGACAGGGGCCGCGATGCGCACTCGACTCGTCACCACCGTCGGCGCGGGACTGGCGGCGACCGGACTGCTCGTGGCATGCGGCAGTGGCAGCGGCGATTCCCTCCGACCGCCACCGACGCCGGAAGCCACCGTCGAGAGTTCGGTTTCGTCCGACGCCCAGCAGGAGCCGGCCGCCCCGGAGAGCGTGATCGTGTGCCAACCGGGGATGGTCGACACCGCCTCGACCGCCGACGACGTCCCCGCGTGGCCAGGCCCCCCGCCGGCGGAATTCGAGTTGCCGGCACCTACACCTGCCCCGCGCGGCTGCGGAATGCTCACCGGCCCGCAGGCGCGAACCGTCTACGAGGCGGCGCTTGCTCACCCGGCCGCTCTTCTGGAAGAAGGGCACCTCGAAAGCGACGACGACCTGAGCGACACCAGTGATGCGCTGTGGGGGCTCGACGGCATGGTGGTGTGGATCGTCGTCGAGCCACAGTGGTGATTCCGACGGCGTGTGACCCGGCCCGGTCACACGCCGGCCGGCCCGTCGAGGTGCTTTTCACGCACGCCGGAAGCGCCGCCGCGGCGTGTCAGGCGGGGCGGGTGTGGGGGCCGTGTCTGGGGTGGCCTGGTGGGTTGATGAGGGTGCCGTCGTCGGCGATGATGCGGTCGGCGAAGGCCTCCCACTCGCGTTCGGCGATGGCGTCGCGGGCCCGGGCCAGGGGGCCTTTGGGTCTGGTGCGGTGCTCGTGCCCGGTGTCGGTGCAGATGATCAACTCACCCAGCGGCCCGGTCCGGTAGGTGTTGGTGCCGAACGCCTTCTCCCGGTGATGCTTGCGGCACAAGCACACCAGGTTCCACTCCAGGGTCGGCCCACCCAGTTCCGGATCACCCTTGTTGAACGCGATCACATGATCCACATCGCAGTCCTTGGCCGGCACCGAACACCCCGGGTGCCGACACGTGCCGTCGCGCAGCCGGATCCGCTCGGCCATCGCCGGGGTGATCATGTACCGCAGCGCGTGCTCGGGGCTGTCCAGCGCGCCCGGCGCGGGGTCGATGAGCTCGAACCGCACACTGGCCTCATCGCCCTCCAGCAACTCCGTGCACAACCACTCGAAACTGCTGTAGGTGCCGTGGACGAACTCCACCCGGTTCGGCAGACCCCGCACCGCCGAGGCGATCACACTGATCCGGATCGGCACCCCCGCCCGCGCCGCGTTCCCCAACGACGGCCGCGGCAGATCCGCCCCCGCACGCACCTGCCCCAGCTCGATCCCACACTCCTCAGCCACCGCAGCAGCCGCAGCGTCGGCGGTGTCGGTCGCGGCGGCGTCGGTGGTGGCGGTATCGCCGGCGGCGGTGTCGGGCGGGTAGACCGCCAGCGCGGCCAGAGCGTCCGCGCGCAGCTGATCGATCGGCCGGTCCAACCCGTCCGCGGCCGCCACCGCGGCATCGGTATCGATCCGCCGGCGCAGCAACTCCGCATCAGCGGCGGTGAGTTTGGCCCACATCGTGGCCATCCCGTCACGCCCACCGCGGAACCGGACCCGGCGGGTCTGCGCGGCCGCCTCGGCCGCCTCCTGCGCCCCGGCCGGATCGCACCGCTCCACCGCCTCATCGATCGCCGAGTCCACCGCCGACCGGCTCGGCCGATCCCCACCCTCGAGATCGCCGGCGAACCGGGCCAGCACCTCGTCCTCCACATCGGCCACGATCGCATCGGGCACCTCGGCCAGACGGCACGCGATATCGACCGCCATCTGCTCCGGCATCACCCCCCGCGCCACCACCGACGCAAGGCGGGACAGACGGGTATGGATCTGCACCCCCGCCGTGACCAGCCGCTCGGCATGCCAACACGTCAACTGACACGCCGCCACCAGATGATCACGCGCCCGCGCCGCCGGCGCCAACCGCGCATACCCCGGCCGACCCGACCCCGCAGGCCCCTGCTCGTCCTCGGTCTGCGCCGCGCGGGTGAACTGCGCGACCAACACATACGCAGCCTCCAACCGCGTCGCACCAGCTCGGTTCTGCGCCAGCGTCGCCGCGCGAGCCGCCTCACTGACCGCCGCCATGTCCAACGCGCCCAGACCCTCAGGGACCGCGAACAACGTCCTCGCCGTCGTCACCAACCCCCACCCCCCCGCCGAGCGCCACACCGAACAATGACCACCAATGTCGAACTATAGTTCGATCATACCGGCGCGCCGACAGGTGCACAAGGGTTCGAATGGCGCAGATCCACGCGCTCCGAGCGTGCGCACACGTAGGCGAGCGGCGACCTCGTCGTCGTCGCCCCCGTCATACCCCCCTGGAGAGATGCCACGGTCCCGCGCGGGCGACCCCGCGCGGCGGACACGGTGTGCGCCATTTACATAGTGTGCGTCGCACACTATGGTGTGAGACATGGACGACGAGGTAGACGCAGTACAGGGCACCCACCTCCAGGAGATCCGGCGGGGATCCGTGGTGCTGGCGAGCCTCATCGCGTGCCGGACGCCCAAGTACGGATACGGACTGCTGACCACGCTGGCCGACGTCGGCATCGTCACCGAGGCCAACACCCTGTACCCGCTGCTGCGCCGCCTGGAGGGCCAGGGCCTGCTCACGTCGACCTGGCGCACCGACGACCCCCGGCCCCGCAAGTACTACGAGACCACCGCCCTCGGCGCCGAGACCGCCGAGCGGCTGCACACCGAATGGCTGGCGCTGGGCGCCGGTTACGACGATCTGCGGAAGGCGGATGCGTGATGCCCCGACTCACCGATCGCTACATCGCCGAGGTGGTCCGCCACCTCCCCGAGGGCCAGCGCGGCGACATCTCGGAGGAGATCGCCGCGACCATCGACGACATGATCGCCGCCGAACTCGACGCCGACACCGGCCCCGACGGCCGGATCGATACCGCCACCGCCGAGCACACGGTCCTGCGTCGCCTGGGCGACCCCGCGCAGCTCGCGCGCCGGTATTCGGGCGTGCGTCAGTACCTCGTCGGGCCCGACGTCTACCCCGTGTGGTCTCGCGTTCTGCGGTGGCTTGTGCCCGTCGTCGGCACGATCGCCGCGGTGGCCGGCGGCATCCTCTACGTCTCCACCACGCCTGTCCCCCAGCTCGGCGACCTCATCGCCCAGCTCATCACCTCCGCGTCCGCCGCCCTCCTCTGGACCTTCGCGGCGTGGACACTCGTGGTGGTGATCATCGAGCGAACCACCCCGGAGGGCGCACGCAACGCGCTCTCGCGGACGCCGACCTGGGATCCGGACGACCTCGACCGCCCGGGCAGCGGAACCGACACGCGTGCCGACGCGATCGTCTCGCTCGTGATGCTGGCGCTCCTGGCCGGCGTGCCGTTCATCCCGTCGACGTTCCTCTACATCGGCCACCTCAACGGGGGCGAGCCGCTGATCAACCCGGGCATCCCGACCGGCTGGGTCGTGAGCTACCTGGTCCTGATCGGCGCGCTCGCGCTCATCCAGGTGTGGCGCCTGGCGCGGCCGGGACGGTCGCGCGGCCGCCTCGCGCTCGAGATGGCCACCGACATCGTGTTCGGCGTCTTCCTCACCGCCCTCGTCCTGAGCCAGCAGACCGTGCTGCACCCGGATCTCGTCCCCGCGGACGGCGACGGCGGCCTCGCCACCGCCATCCGCTGGGGGCTGGTCGCGGCCGTCTGGGTGATCGTGGTGTGGGACCAGGTCGAGACCGTGCGGACGTTCCGGCGCCACTCTGTGAACGAGTCACGCCGGCCCGGGCCGTCCCCCACCGCCGACGAGAAGACCCCGCCTCCTGCATCTCTGCCGGTGGCGGGGTCTCCTGCACTTGTGCGCCCGAAGGGACTCGAACCCCTAACCTCTTGCTCTGGCGAGGACCAGGCGGTGACCTGGATCGATGAGTACCGGGACCGCCGGTGGGTTAGTAGCCCGGTCGAGGCTGTCCCGGCCGTGGCGCGGATGGTTGGTTAATATCCACAAGCCATGAGCACACGTCCAGTCCCGGCCGCGTGGGTGGCAGCCGTTGATGATTTCCTCACCGCACTACGCGCCGGCGGGACGCCGGCCACGACAGCGGCCACGCGGCGCGCGCACTTGCACCGGGTGGCGCGCGGGCTCGGCGGGTCGCCGTGGCAGGTCGACGGGGATCGTCTGGTGGCGTGGTGCGGCCGGCAGGATTGGGCAACCGAGACCAGGCGCGGGGTGCGCGGGTCGTTGCTCGCGTTCTACCGGTGGGCGGTGGCGGCCGGGCGCACCGAGACGAACCCGGCCGAGGCGCTACCGACTGTGCGGCCGGCCCCGCCGTGCCCCCGGCCCGCCGGTGAATCCGAGTACGCGCGGGCGTTGCTCGCGGCACGCAAGCCGGCGCACCGGCTCATGCTGCGGCTCGCGGCCGAGGCGGGCCTGCGACGGGCCGAGGTCGCCGCCGTGCACTCGCGCGATCTGGTCGAGGACCTTGAGGGCTGGTCGTTGTGGGTCCACGGCAAGGGCGGCCGGGACCGGTTGGTGCCGTTGTCTGCCTCGCTCGCGGCCGAGCTGCGCGGCCACGTCGAGCGCGGGTTCCTGTTCCCCGGTGCGGCCGGCGGGCACCTGTCGCCGAGGTGGGTCGGGAAGATCGTCGCCGACCTGTTGCCCGGCGAGACCACCATGCACCAGCTGCGGCACCGGTTCGCCACGCGGGCGTACGGCGTGGACCGGGACACGTTCACCGTGCAGCAGCTACTCGGGCACGCCTCGCCCGCCACGACGCGGCGGTATGTCGTGGTGCCCGATGATCGGCTGCGGGCCACGGTGAACGCGATAGGGTCGGCGGCATGAGTCGCGTCCTCGTCGCCGTCGTCCTGGTCGTCGGTCTCGCCGGGTGCGCGGGCGAGGATCGCCCCGCGTGCGGCGAGGTCCCCGCCGAGGTGGTGGCGAGTATCGCCGGCGGGGACAGTCCCTCGATCGAGACGACCGGGCGGGCGGCGACGACCCCGACTGACGAGGGGCACCTCGTGGCCGTCGAGTTCGTCGCCGGCGGGGAGCCCGCCACCGGAGTGTGGTGGACGAACTCCCTCGCCGGCGACGGGATGGTCTCAGCGGTCGACCACCTCGCTCAGTCGTTCACCGACTGGCCTGCCGGGCCACTGTCACCGGGCGATCGCCGGGTCAGTGAGGTGGCCGAGTGCGTCACCGGTTGACCCGACCGGAGTAGCCGAGGCACCGGTACGGCCACCCCTCGGGGCCGGCGGCCGAGGCGTGGGTGTTCCACTGGGACACCACGACCTTGAACCCGCCGTCGACGCCGAGGCGCGATCCCGGCACCACGTACCCGCCATAGGGTTGTGCGCAGATGTTGAGCAGTCCATCGGCCTCCCACGGCCCGTTCTGCGCGTGGACCACGCGGGGCATGTATCGGAAGTCGGAGGTCGGCCCGCCGCGGAGCACGTGGGTGACGATCTGC
This sequence comes from Dietzia sp. oral taxon 368, assembly GCF_002999155.1. NCBI lineage: Bacteria > Bacillati > Actinomycetota > Actinomycetes > Mycobacteriales > Dietziaceae > Dietzia > Dietzia sp. oral taxon 368. The sequence goes on along the minus strand of NZ_CP027238.1, from coordinate 1,705,251 downwards.
CCGGCGGCGGCGTCGAACCCGGTCAGGCACCAGGTGCCGTCCACGATGCGCAGGTTCAGCTCGCCCCACTTACCGCCGACGATCTCGCCGGGCACGTCGCCGACCTGGCCCCACTGCCACCGGCCGTTCTTGAACGTCCACGGTTGCCACTCGCCGAGTTGCCACATGCGGTCCCAGCGGGAGCGCCACAGGATGATGCCCTTGTCCCGCTGGAACCCGGTCGACATGACGTAGACGTAGCCGTCCGCCGGGTTGTACTCCATCGTCCAGAGCTGACGTTTACCGCCGTCCCAGCCGGCGTCCATCGTGAACCCGGCGTGTCCCCAGGTGGTGCCGTTGTCGGTGGAGCGCCACAGCTCGGTCCACACGACGTTGCCGAGCCCCTTGTTGACCATGACGTGCAGGACCAGGGCCCCGTCCGGCAGCCGCACCACGTCGGAGGGCAGCACGGTCGAGAACGTCGGGTTGTCGTGCGGGTAGTCCCAGAACTGCCGGGCCCACCTCGGATCGGTGCCGGCGGCCTGGTCGAACACGGGCAGGCCGTCGCCGCCGATCGTGCCTCGCAGTCCGACCGGGGAGCGCCACGCGCCGACGCCGACCCGATCGCCGTCGAACGTGTCGCCGAACACGGCCAGGACCCGGCCGTTGCCGAGGTCCCGGAGGATGCCGAGGTCAGTCGCCCCGCATCCCCAGGCGCCGGTTTCTGCCGGGCCGGTCAGAGTTCTCGTGCGGATTGCCATGGTGGTTCCTTTCGGGTGGGGTTACTGGTAGGCGATGAGGGTTGCCGAGAGGCGAGGCCAGGACTCGCCGCCGAACCACGTGTTGCCGATCGTCTTGTTCGTGCCCGACCCCTGGTAGACGGCGAACCGGAGCACGTCGCCGGCGTTGAGGGCGACCTCGGTCGTGATGTTGATGGGGCCGGCGTTGTTCGATCCGGGGCCGGTCGTGGCGGCGAGGTTGGTCCGTGTGCTGATGCGGGTGCGGGAGAGCACGCCGGCGGTGTTGAACGGGGTCGGCTCGTTGTAGACCGCGTTGCCGGTGACGCGGTAGATGCCCTTGACCGGCACGGTGAGCGCGCCGGTGGTGCCGGACCAGGTTTTGCCGGAGGGGGCGAGCGAGTACAGCGTCGTCGTCAGCTGTAGGTCGGTGTCGACGGCGCTCGGGATCGTCTGGTTCGTGGTGCGGGTGAGCGTCGCGGTCACCGGCGGCGGGACCGGGCCGGTGGCCGGCAGCTCGCGCATGGCCTTCTCGAGCGCCTCGGCGAGCGAGCGCATGGTCGCCGCGCCGTCGCGGATCGGGTCCGAGGCGTCGGGGTAGGGCAGCCCGTAGAGCGGTGTGTAGCTGGTCATCGGTCGGGGTCCTCTCAGGCGGTGCGGATAGCGGGGTCGCGGATGAACCACGTGTCGCCCCACGTGACGGGATCGGCGAACCGGCGGGCCGGGGCGGGTGCGTCCCACGTCAGTGAGCCGTCGACCACCGCCCACGTCAGGCCGGTCCCGATGGTGGTGCGGTGGCCGCGGAGTAGTCGGGTGGTGACGGTCCACTCGCCGGCGGCGTAGGTGATCGTGCCGCCGCACGGGGTGACGATCGGGGGCACGCCGCCGAGGTCGGCGATCCACGGCGAGCCGGACAGGAACGCATACCCGCGCCGCTCGGCCGGGGTGAGGAACCACACGGCGTGCTTGGCGTCGGTGAACCCGCCGAACGGTTTCGTCCGGTAGGTGATCGCCGGGTGATGCGGTCCCGATTCCTGGTAGAACGCCTTGTCGGCGGTGCGTTGCAGCACCGGGTCGACGGTGATCCCGTCGTCAAACCACGAGTCGTACTTGAGGGTGCGGAACGGGGCGACGGCGAACAGCTTGGTCTGGTAGGTCAGGATCGTGCGGTTCGCGTCGTGGCGGTTCTGCCACTTGCATTCCACGCGGGTGACGTAGGACAGCTGATCGGTGGACAGGTGGGCGTCGCTTTCGACGGTGCACCCGTCGACGGCGGTGCCCACGTGCACGGCCCGGTCGATCGGGTCCTCGGCACCGGTCCAGTCGGCGAGGTCCGGCATCCGGGGGATGACCGTGCCGTCGCCGGTGTCTACCAGGTGCGGGGAGTCGGGGAACCGGTGCTCGGGGATTCGGATGACGACGTTGCGGTTCGGGTGGTAGGTCCACTGGTGGCCGAAGCTGGTGTAGAGCTGTTGCGCTACGTCCAGGCCGGTGAGGTCGCGCACCTCTAGGGCCGAGACGGTGCCGTTTACGTGGTCGGCGTCGAAGTAGAACTGTCGGATTCCGACACCGGCCGCGCGGTCGCGGAGCCGTATCGCCCGGTCGATCATGCGCTCGGGCGGCCAGTTCTCGAACGTGAACGGCACGTTGCCCAGCGCCGAGGTCCGGTCGCCGGCGGTGACGGTGACGACCCACCCCGTGCGCTTGCCGGCGGTGGTGTTCACCCGCCGGCGTTCGGCCTCTACTTTCGTGGTGAATCCTTGGAAGATGACGTACGTCCCGGTCGGGGCCTCGGCGATGCCGTGCCCGTCCGGGAGCCGGATCGACACGTGCACGCCGAGCCCGATCGCGTTGTTCGTGCCGATCTTGAGGGCCCAGTCGGTCGTTGGGTCGAAGAACGTGAACCGGATGGTGGCCGGTTCGGGTTGGTCCCAGTGATCCTCGCGGCCCCACGTGATCGACATGCGATCGATGAGGGTTGCCTCGTCGTGTGCGAGGACGGGCAGCCCGTCGACGGTGCGCGGTGCGCAGAGGGCGGTCTGACCGAACAGGATGTCGGGGTGAGGTCTAAACACGGCCGCCCACCGTCCGGGTCAGCGAGCCGGCCATGCGGGACCCGCGCGAGCGGTCGGTGTCGGACAGCACCCGGCGCACCTGGTCGGCGACGGCCTGCGGATCGAGGGCCCCGTCGATGGTGATGTAGGTGCGGGCGTCGACCCTCGTAGCCGTGCCGGCCGACCCGGACAGCGCGCCGAGCCAGCCCTCGGCGGCGGCGGCGAACACGGTGTCGGGCGGCAGGAAGTAGGTGCCGGCGTTCGCGGCGGCGAACACGGTGTCGGGCGGCAGGAACCGGACGCCGGCGGCGGCGACGCCGGTCACCTCGGGCGGGACCGCGCCGAACCGGGCGGACAGTCCCCCGTCGAAGAATCGCACCCGGCCCACCGCCGAGGCGGCCGAGCGTGCCCACGCGATGACCGACTGTAGAGCGCCGATGACCCGGTAGGCAGCGCCGGCCAGCCCGTTGATGACGCCGGCCGCGGCGGACATGGCCCCGGAGATTGCCGCGCCGGCGAGCCGGCCGACGTTGCCGAGTTGCCCGGTGGGGCCGAGGGCGCGCTGTACCGCGCCGATCACCCCGCCGATGAGGGCGGTGACCAGGCCGAGCCCGCCGGCGATCGAGGCGGTGACACCGAGGAACACGGCGGCCCACAGCTGCGAGGCGATCGCGGCGTTGTTGAGCATGGCGACCACCGGGGCACCGGCGATCGAGACCAGGCCGAGAGCGACGGCGACCCCGTAGGCGGCGTTGGTGGCGGTGGCCCCGGCGCTGGCCCAGGCGGCGGCCCATTCGGCGAGCGTGCCGACCTGACCGGACAGGGTGGTGCCGAGGGTGGTGGCGTTCCACACGGCCCAGCCGAGGGCGTTCGCCGCACCGCTGAACACGCCGGACCAGGACTCGCGGATGGTGTCGGCGGTGGCGGTGGCGGTGGTGGACAGCTCGCCGAGGTCGCCGGCCATTTCGTCGCTGCGCTCGGCCCAGGCGGCGGCCGAGGCGACGGCGGCGGCGATGAGCGCGGCCGAGATGACCAGGGCCTCGATACCGGCGGCGACGGCGAACGCTCCGACGGCGGTGGTCGAGGCGGTCCCGGCGGTGGCCCAGGCGGTGCTCGTGGCGGTGGCGGCGGTGGCGTGGGCGGTGGCGACGCCGGCGGCCTGCCCGGCCATGGCGGCGGTCTGCCCCAGGCCGAACAGGGCCTTGAGGGTCTTGACCCCGGCAGAGATGGTCTTGTAGGTCTTGATCGCGGCCGAAATGCCCTTGATTGCCACGACGGCGGTGCCCAGGGCGACCGCCCATTTCTTGACCGCTTCCTTGTTGTCGGCGAGCCACCGGGCGGCCTTGGATAGCCACTCGGCGAAGTCGGTCAGCAGCGGCAGCAGCGCCTCGCCGAGTTCGGCTTTCGCGTTCTCCCACTCGGCGGTGAGGCGTTGCTGTTGACCGGCGGCGGTGTCGGCCTCGCGGGCGAACTGCCCGTGGGCGTCGGCGGATTGCTCGGCGATCATGGCCGAGATTTCTTGCGCCTCGGCGGCCTTGAGGGCGGCCCCTTCGAGCTTGTCGAGCCCCTTGGCGGCGAGCCGGGCGTTGATGTCGCTCTTGCGGATCGAGATGCCGTACCGCTCGATCGGGTCGAACTCGCCTCGGAACGCGGCCGAGAGGGCGTCGACGGCATCGGCGGTGGTGCCGCCGAACGTGGCGGCCAGGTCCGAGGCGCGGACGATCAGGTCGTTGGTCTTGTCGGCGAGCTGATCCATGGGCACGCCGAGGTTCTTGAACTGGGACCCGACGCGGGCGGCGAAGTTAGAGTACGCCGACTGGGACAACCCGACCGCTTGCGCGGCGTTCTCGGCGAACCGGGTCACCTGACGGGCGTTGCCCTTGAACACGGACTCGACCGCACCGGCGGCTTGCTGCGCGTCCGAGGCGGCGCGCACGGCCTGCACGCCGAGGGCGATCATGCCGGCACCGACGACGGTCGCGGCCCGGTTCGCGCCGGCGAGCCCTCGCTCGAACGCCGAGACCTTGCTCGCGGCCTGGTCGAACCCTTGGTTGGCCTTGCGGGCGTCCGAGATGATGTCGACCTTGAGGATCGCGGTCTTAGCCACTTCTGGCCTCCTTCATTGCCTCGGCGCGTTCATCGATCAGGTCCTGCATCGTGGCGACCATGCGCCAGTCGTAGAACTCGGCAGCAGTAGCGCCGGCCAGCTCGTGAGGCGGCATCCCCCACGCCAGCGCCAGGCCGGCGAGAACGCGCTCTACGGTGCCGGCGTCGTAGGGTCCACGGCGGCCCCCGGCTCGGCGTCGGCGTCGGTGTAGTCCATCGACACCACGCGCTGCATCTGCGCGGCCATGTCCTCGCCGGTGTCGAGATGGCCGGTGCGCCTTAGCGCGCGGATCGCCCCGTACAGGGCGAACGCCATAGGGTCGTCCTGGATCGAGTCGACGCCGAGGGCCGGGCCGGCCCACTTGAGGTAACCGAACTGGTCGAACGGGCGCGGGGCGACGGTGTGTTCGCTGGCCGTGCCGGCCGCGTCCTCGATGGTGAGGTTGATGTAGTTGCTCATGGCGGGGTGGTGCCTTTCGTCATGCGCCTTCGACTCGGGAGATGGTGCGGTCGAGGGCGTCGAGGTAGATCTGTTGCCACGCCGGTTCGGTCGAGGTCGCGGCGTCGGACAGGAACGGTTGCGCGGAGATGTTGCGGGCCGGCCAGCCCCAATGGATCGGGCCGGCGTACGGGACGCGGGCGAACCCGGCGCGGACAACGGCCTTGGTCTTGGTCCCGGAGGGGCGCACGGTGTCGGCCAGGCGGCCGGACACCTTGGGGGCGCGGGCCCGGCCGGCGGCGGCGACCATGCGGGCGGTCGCCGAGTGCGCGGCGGTCAGGTCGCCGAGGTCGGCCCCGGCTTGCCGGAGCGTGCGCCGGAGCCGGGCCCCTCCCTCGACCTTGATCTGCGAGCCGCCGGCCGGGGTGGTCACGTCAGCCCGCCGACGCGGTGGACCAGGTGGGCGTAGGGGTGCCGACGATCGCCCACTCGATGTCGTGGGTGTTGCGCTTCTTGACCTCGCCGCCGATCGGCATGGGGCGGACGGTGACCTTGCCGGCGACCTTGGCGGCGTTCGCGGTGTTCGGGACGAACTCAAAGTCGACGGTCTTGCCGGCGTTGGTCCACGTGTAGGCGGTGAGCCCGCCGGTCTTGAGGTCGTCCTGTAGGAACGTCGCCTTGAGGGTGAACGCGGTGGTCTCTTCCCCGGCCACGGTATCGCCGCAGAGGACGTGGATCGGGTCCTCGGCGTTGGTGTCCGAGTCGACCAACATGCTCGTGACCTGGCACGAGGCGTCGATCTGACCGGAGCCGGTGGGGCCGAACTTGAGGGTGCCGGGTCCGGTGGTGATGAAGGTTGCGGGCATGGTGTCTACTCCTCGCAGAACTCGATGTCGGTGGTGAGCCGGTAGGCCGGGAGCGGCCCACCGGACGAGAGGGTGACCGATTGGTCGAGGGCGATCGGCTCATCGGCGTCGACCACGGTCAACGCGCGGGTGAGCATGTCGGACAGGGCGGCGTGGGCGGCGGCCACGCCGGCGTCTCGGGCGATGAGGAACACGTCGACCCGGACGGTGCCGCCGGTGAGAATGTTCGGGTCGAGGGTGCGCAGGGACAGCCACGCGCACGGCGGCCGGAGGTTGCGCGGGTCGGCGTCGGCCGGGACGCCGGCCTCGGTGAGCAGGCGGCCGAGCTGGTCGAGCACGTCGAGGTGGCCCATTAGCCCACCGCCGGGCGGGTGTAGGTGCCGAGGCCGAGCAGCATCGCCACGTCGGGGTCGTTGCGCTGGACGTACAGCGGCCCCAGCTCGCCGGCGGCCTCGACGCCGGCCGGGGAGTTGCGGCGGCGGATGAGGCGGGCGGCGAGCATGTTCAGCCCGCGCACCACGTGCGCCGGCCACCCGGTCTCGGGCCGGGGTCCGCGCCACGTCACGATGAGCGAGTTGACGGCCGCCACGGTGTCGGCCAGGACCTCGGCGTCCTCGTCCATCGGGCCGAGCCACGCTTGCACGGCCTCGACCGTGGCCTCACCCGGCGGGGGCACGTCGGCATCCCCGCCGGGCGAGACGATCGGGCTGGTCATGGTCAGCCGCCCACCGGTGCGGAGCCGAACGCGACCTTGACCAGTCCCTTGTTCGAGGTCAGCAGCTCGGCGTGGTAGCCGAACACGGCCCCGTCTCGGCCGCCGTGGCTGACGTGTTCGGCCAGGACTCGGATGGGCACCGAGCCGAGTTCGCTGTACTGCACGGCCTGTTTCGTGCCGACCAGGACGGTTCCGGGGTCCACGAACTCGGACGAGACCCACCGGGTCGGGGCGATGCCGAGCACGTCGAGGAACTCGGGGCTGTCGAGCTTGGAGAAGTCGAGCAGGGTGAGCATGTCCTCGGGGTTGACCAGGACGAACGACGCCGAGGTGCGGGCGTCGATCTTCACCCGGCGGGCACCGATCGCGGCGGCGCGGAGCATGTCGGGCGCGGGGGTGCCGGTCGAGCCGGCCCCGGTGACGGCGCGGGCGTTGGTCGAGATGAAGTCGGCGACGATCTCGTCAGTGACGCGGGCGTAGGACTCGGCGAGCTTGCGGAACCACGACTCGATGATTTCGGTCTGCCCGAAGTCCCAGTGAATCCGGTCGATGTCGTTACCGAACGCGAGGCGCTTGGCCTCGGTGCTGATCTTCTCGAACCCGACCGGGCCGGTGGGAATCTCGGTCTTGTTGCCGGCGTAGGGCTGGATCGTCGGCTCGGTGGTCCACCGCCACCCCGTGACGGTGGGGCTGGTCAGCTGCGTGTTCGTCACCAGCGGGACGACGTTGCGCTCGTACTCGCCGCCGGACCACAGCTCGCCGAGCCACTTGGCGTTCTGCGTGTCCATGGTGGCGGTCTGGGTGATGTCGGCCAGCGCGGCGAACACGGCGTTGGATCGGTCGCCGAGGCGGGCCGAGATAAGCGTGTCCATCACCGCCGAGAACGACAGTTCGGTCGGCCGCTGCGCGATGTGGGTCAGTCCGCGGGGCGCGCGGGCCGGCCGGCGCGACGCCGAGACCGCGGCAGCCGCCGGGGAACCGGAAACGTTACCGGCGTTACCGGCGTTACCGCCGTTACCGGCATCGCCGGCAGGATCGCCGTCGCCGTCGCCGTCGCCGTCGCCGGCGGGGTCACCCTCGCCGGGCACGTCGACCGCTTCGAGGGCGTCGGCCTCGGCCTGGGAGTACGCCTCGGCGACGCGGGCGCGGGCGTCGGCGTCGGTGAGGCCGGCCTCGCGGAGCATCTGGAACAGGGCCTTGGGGTCCATGGTGGGTGCCTTTCGTGCGGGGGTGGGTGGTGCGGCAGGGGCGCGGCGGTGCGCGGTCACGGTGACCACGCGGGCGTCGTCGAACGCGGGCACGTCGACCAGGGCCACGGCGTCGAGCCGAGCCCTGGTGATCGTGTCGGCCGAGAACATGACCTCGGACAGCTCGACCGATACGGCGTCGCGGGTGTGGTCGGCGGCGTCGGCCAGGGCCTGCGTCGCCTCGGGTGAGGTGCCGAGCTGGAACGTGCACGCCAGCCCGGCGGCGGTGTGTTCGGCGTGGACGAGGTGACCGACCGAGGTCGCGCCGGCCGGGTCGTTGCGGTGGCGGTTGAGCAGCTTGACCCGCTTGAGGTCGTCGGGCACGACCACCGATCCGGGGGTGACGCGGTATGCGCCTTGGGTGAGCCGGCCCGGCACCCCGTAGGGCAGGACCAGGGCGGTGATCTGCCGGGCGGCGGCCGAGGCGGCGACGCCGGACGCCGAGGGCGAGGTAACAACGGTCGCGGTGTCCTCGTCGGCGGCGTCGGCGAGGACTACCCCCGGCGGTGTTTCGCGCCGGCGCTCGGGTCGGCCGAGAACGACGGCAGCCACTCGGCGAGCCACGCCTCGAACCTCGGCGTGGACGTGATCCGGGTGATCGCCCCGGTGATGGCCAGCGACGTGGCGACCCACGGGATCGTGGTCGACAGGCCGGTCTCGCGGACGATCATCGGCCACAGCGGGATGAGCCCCCACACGGCGGCCGAGACGGTGCGCAGGGTGGCCCGCCATGGGCGCTGTACCTGCGTGGGTTGCTCTTCCGGCGGCGGGGTGGCCGGTACTTGGAGCGGGGAAGTCATGCACTCGGGGTCCCTTTCGTGGTGAGGCCGGCGGCCCGGACGACGCGGGCGAGCCACACGGCGACGGCGACGGCGACGGACAGCGCGCCGACCACGAACCCGGCGGCCAGCAGCAGCACCACAGCGGCGGTGCTCACTTGCGGGTCCTCGGGTCGTAGAACCCCGGCAGGCCGAGGTGTTTGCCGATGACGGCCAGTGCGTCGACGGGGGTTCGGTTGCCGAGCTGCGGCCAGCCGGGGAACTCGCCCGGTGTGGGCGAGCCGGTGAGCTGACCGGTCACGTCGGCGAGCTGGTGGGACTGTTCGGCGTTCATCGTGTCCTCTTTCGAGGTCGGTGCCGGCGGGGCCGGCGGCTTGGGTCCGGTGGTCAGTTCGTCGTAGAACTGGACGGCCTCGTCCATCCACCGTTGGTGGTACGGGCCGCCGGGGGCGAGCGCGTACGGGCATGAGGTCGAGGTGAACTCGCGGTGGTCGCGGATGTTGGTGCCGTAGTGGGGGCGTCCGAGGTCGTACGCCTTGCACAGGGCGGCGGCGAGGCGGGCGCCCTCGCGGATCGTCGCGTCACTGATCGGCCAGCCGGGCGGGCCGCCGGAGTTGGCGTGCTCGATCCCGATCGACTGCGCGTTCATGGACGCCGAGGCGGCGTGCCACGCGGTATCCCAATCGTTGACGAGTTGGCCGATCCTGCCGTTGACCTCGACCTGATAGTGGGCGGACGCCTGCCGCGACTGCCAGATGTTCCACACGTCGCCGGTGGTGAGGTTCACGCCGGCGTTGTGGTGCCTGACGATGCACCGGATCGAGGACGGCCGGCCCGGCGTGTAGTGCTTGTTCATGAGCCTGTACAGGTCGGGCTCTAGGGTGTGCCAGTCCTTCATGTGGTGGTGCCTCCGTCGATCTTGACCCGGACGGTTTGCTCGGGTGGGGTGCGGTTCTCGGGGCGGTCGGCCTCGGGCACGGGGCGGTGGTCGTCGGGGCTGGACACCGTGGGCGTGCCACCGGGCGGGCTGGCATAGTCGCCGAGGTCGAACTCGACCCGGACGCCGGCGGGCACTACGTCGTCCATGCCGAGGCGGCCACAGATTGCGGCCATGAACGGGGCGAGGCCGTAGTGCACGAACTCGGCGTTGCGCGACTCGACGGTCTGGTAGGTCAGCGAGGACTGGGGGCCGGTGGCGTCGACCATGGCGGCGGGGATGCCCACGGCGCGGGCCACGTCGACCGAGGCGGCGTTGCGGCCTTCCACGAGTAGGTGCTCGTCGGCCGCGCCGTGTTCCTTGGCCTCGATCGCGGAGTTGGTGAACGCCACGCCGCCGTTCTTGCCCCGGCGGGCGTCGGCCCACCGCTGAATGAGCCGGTCGATCTCTTCCTCGCTCATCGGGGCCGGCGTCGTCTGGTGCAGTTCGAGCGTGGGCGAGGGCGTTTCGGCGGCGGTGATCGCGGCCTTGATGAGCCGTTCGGCGTGCCGGATCGTGTCCGCGCCGTAGGCGAGTAGTCCCTCGTCCAGGCCGGGGATGAGCACGACCTCGGCCGGGTCGACGGTCTTACCGTGAATGAGGATCGTCCCCTCGTCGCCGAATGACCAGGATTGGAACGGGATTCGCTCGGCGGCCGAGACCTTGCCCGTGTCGGCGTACCGCTTGACGGCCCACAGCGACCAGCCGTGGAACATGAGGTCGTCCACTGTCCACAGGACGCGGTGGTACGCCGAGAGGGTGCCGTCCGAGCGGGTCAGGAACGGCGGTTGCTCTTCGAGCGGCTTACCGTCCTTGCCGATCGCCACGAGGGGGAACCTCGGGATCGTCGTGCAGATGAGCCGGCGGGCGCGGGCCACCGTGGGGACTCGCATCGCGGCGTCGCGGGTCATCGTCTGGTGTGCCAGGTCGAACACGTCCCCCACCACAATCGGGTGCAGGTGGTTCGGGTACGGGGCCCACGGTGAGGCCAGGTGCACCGGGGGCAGCGTCGCCGACGACGCGGCCAGCAGCTCGGGCAGCCGGGCGGCGGTTCGGATCGTGTCGAGGAATCCCACGCCGGTCACTATCCGTAGACCTCGCACGCCCGCCGAGGACGCGGCGCTCGGCCTCGGCGGCAGCGTGGCGGGCGTTGGTGGCGGCGTGCACGTCGCCATGGGTGCGTGACAGGTGCTCGGCGGCCACCCGCCACGCGCCGGCGCGGGTGCCGGTCAGGTGCCGCCACGACGGGCACTCGGAGCAGGTGACCAGGCGCGACCAGGCGGTGACTTCGACGGCGATCATGCGAACCTCACTTCAGGGGCTACGGGGTCGGCCGGTCGATGCGCCAGCGCGTAGCAGGCGTTCGAGGCGGCTTCGAGGACAGCGATCGGGCCGGGCGAGCCCCGGCGGGAGAACGCGAGCGAGTCGCCGAGGCGGCGCATGGTCACGATGTCCACGGCGGCGAGGAAGTCGGCCGAGCGCACGAACCGGACCAGCGGGGCCGGCGTGCCGTCGTCCGGGTCGAGGTGCTGGAACCGGTCGAGCAGGTCGGTGTCGGCGGTCGAGCGGTCGCGGGCGGCGAACGCCAGCGGCTCGATGCCGGCGCGGCGGGTCGCGTCGTGCAGGGTCGAGGACGGCCCGGTCGGGTCGATGACGAGGCCGACCGTGGACCAGCGGCCGACCAGCTCGACCAGTCGACCGGGGGCCCAGGCGGTGCCGGGGCGGCGCTCGATGACCTCGATGACCGGGAGCCCGTCCACCTCGGCGGCGGCGACGATCGCGGTCTCGGTGCGGTCGAGGTCCACGGCCGCACCGAACGCGATCGGGGCTCGGGACCGGTCGAACTCGGCGGTCACGGCGGCGGCATCGAGTGCCGCGGTGGTGATAAGGCGCTCGGCCGCGCCGGTCTGCCGGTTGCCGTAGGCGCGGGCGAACTGTGCCGGGGTCAGCCGGGTCTGTGCCCGTTTGAGGGCGGCGAGGTCGATGGTGTGCCCGAACGCGGGGTGGGCGGCGGCCACGAGGTCGAGGTCCATCGGGTCGGCGTCGTCGGGGATACCGAAGTCGATCAGGGCGATCCCCGGTTCGCCGGCCCGGCCACGCGAGACGAGGTTGTGGAACCACGACGAGTCGGCGGTGCCCATGGTGGACACGATGATGGTCTGCGCACCGGGCCGGGTCGCCTGCGTCGGCTCGATCGCCTGCATGAGGTAGTCGCCTTCGTACTCGGTGAACGACCACGCCTCGTCCACGTCCACGCAATCGGACTGTTCGCCGTGCAGCGCGTCCTCGGTCGGCGGGAACGGGCGGAACGCCGAGCGGTTGCGGAACAGGATCGCCTCGGACCCGTTGGTGCGCTTGACCTCGACCAGGGGGGCGAGCGGTGAGGCGCGCACCGCGTCGGCGACCTCGATCCACTTCTTACGGGCGTCCTGCCCGGTCTGCGCGGTTCGCCACACCTTGCGGCGGGGCCCGGTCAGGCACCGGTGAATGTTGTTCGCGCCGAGCAGCGTCGTTTTGCCGGCCTGGCGCTGCACGGTGATGACGACCAGCGAGAACGTGTGTCGGCCGGCGGCGTCCACCTCGCCGATGAGGTCGGCGGCGGCGTTCTGCCACGGCATGAACGGCGTTCCCAGCAGCTCGGCGGTCTTGCTGATCGCCGGCCCGTACGTCCTAGTGCCCGGCGTCCTCGGGGTGAGGTACCGAGGGGTCGGCATCGGCGGGGCCGGTGGTTTCGTTGAGGGCATTGAGGGCGGCTTTCAGCTCGTCATCGATCTGGGAGTCACGGACGGTGGGCGAGAGCTTGAGCGATTCCAGGACCTCGCGGGTGGGGCCGAGCAGCTGCGCGACCGGGTACACCGACTTGCCGGGTGGCATGGCCTCGGCCCGGTCGAGGGCGGCAGCACCGGCCAGCGCCACCGACATGAGGGCGGCGTCCACGTCGCCGAGCAGGTTCGAGTCCTCGGCGGCGGTGAACGCGCGGCGGAACGCGGTCGCGTGCCGGCCGTCCGGGGTGACCGGCTCGGGGAACAGGGCCCCGTCGTCCTCGGGTGTCGTCTCGCTCATGGCCCCGTCCTCTCGTGGTCGGTGTCGGGCTCGATCGGGTCGCGTTTCGCGGGTTTGAGGGGGGTGGGGGGTGGGGGGATGCCCCGTACCCCCCTTGTTTGGTCGTGGGGGGGAGAAAAGGGGGCGCGGGGCTTCCGAGGCCGGTCTCGTCTCAAAAGACTTTCCGGCCGAGGGGCGACGAGAGCGCGAGCGGTCATCGACTCGTCACCACTTGCGACCGTTGACGTTCGCCGATCCCTCGACACCGAACCCTGTTCGCGCACGCCACGCCTCGACCGACTCGGCCTGGCGCGAGTAGTTGCACGAGGCATGGGCGGGGCGGAGGTTGGCCAGGGTGTCGCTACCACCTTTCGAGCGGGGCACCAGGTGGTCCGCCGTGGTGGCCCCGGTGGTCCCGCACAGGTGGCAACGATCGCCGTACGTGAGCAACGTCAGCGCGACCAGCATCTGCGAGTGCCGGCCACCCCACGCCTTACCCATGGTCCACCCCGGCAGGCGCGGGCTCGGCCCCCTCGGCCACGGCGGCGAGGGCGGCGCGGGTGGAGCGCGACTGATGCGTGGACGCGGGAGCGAGCCACAGGCCGGCGCGGATGACCGACACGTCGCCGCGGTCGAGGGCGTCGCGGGCACACTCGCGGACCACAGGGCATTCCAGGCAGTACCAGCGGGCCACCTTGCGGCGCTCGGCCACCGACATGTCCGGCAGGTCGTACGGCGGCCACTCACGGCCCAGACAGCCCGCACGGTCGCGCCAGCTCATAGCGCACCGCCGGCGGGGTGGTTGATGCGGCTCTTGATCGCGTCCAGGTCCTCGCCGATGAGGTTGGTCAGGTCGTGCAGCTGGAGCGCGCGGGTCTTGGTCATCGGGTCGAGGTGATCCCATAGCGCCTCGGAGCCGGACAGCGACTCGGTGAAGTCGGTCAGCGTGGCGCGGAGCGTGTGCAGCCGGAGCAGCGACACGGCCAGCTCGTCGGCGTGCGCGGGGCGGGCGGTCATCGGTGCGTCTCCAATGCGGCAGGCCGGCGAGAGCAGAGGGCGCGGAGCTTGTCCGGGTCCTCGACGGCGAGGAAGTGGTACGCCTTCCACGTGAGGAAGTTCGGCTTAGGTCCGAACTCGGCGGTGAGGGCCCGCGTCCTCTCGGTCGTCCCGACCGGGCTCGCGGTCTTACGTTGTGTTCGAGTGCGGCGCTTACTCATCGAGGTTTCCTATCGCTCGGCGGTGGGTAGCGGGGTGGTGGGTCGCTGTAGGTGCACTTCTCCCGGAGCAGCCCTAGGTCACCCGGCTTTCGCCGATAAATTCCTCCCACGCTCGCCGCTACCAGCACCTCTAGCCCTCCCGGTTTGGGAGAGCAGTCGGTATTCCATCGGTCCCCCTGCGCTGGCCTGCGGCGGTGGAGCGATGCGGACGGGCGAGGCGTCCAGGACCCGCTACGGGGTCAATGTGGGCATTCGATACTCGCCTGCGGTCGGTTAACGTCGGACTCGCAACATAGCGACGGTGCGTGCAGCGTGACCGGGTGCCACGTGCTCGCGGGCGTGGTCAGGCTGGGGCATCACCCCGGCCCTCGATGTCGAACAGGCCGGCCTCGTGCCCGGCGGTCACCTCGTGTACGCACTCGGCGCACACGGGGTCACCAGCGGGCACGTGGCCGGCCTGGAACTTGCGGTCACACACGCGACACCGGACGTTCGAGGCCGGGAACGACCTCGGGTGCCACGGACGCGAGTAGTCGAGGCTCATCGGTCGGTCACCCCGAACTGCTCGCGGATCGAGGCGGCGAGATTGTCGAGGACGACGAGTGATTCGTGAACGGCGGTAGCGCCCGCGCTCGTGTCGATGTCCACGTGGAACTGGACCTCATCACCGGACTGTCGAACAGAAGCGGTGACGGAACCGGACGGCGAGACCATCTGATAGTCGGTCATCGGTTCACCTCGGCCCGGAGGGCGGACGTGTACGCGATCGCGGCGGACGAGAGCGCGAGTAGCGCCTCGGTCGGGTCGGCGTGCACGTCACCGTCAGCCTTGGCGGCCTCGGTCTCGGCATGGGCGAACCCGCGCGCGGCGACGCGGAGGGCGCGGAGGGCGTCGGCGGAACTCACCGCTTGACCCCAGCCCGCTCGGCGGCGAGCGCCTCGATCGAGGACCTCTGGAACACGAACGCCTCACGCGGACCAATGCGGCCCAGTGTCGGCAGAAGGCCGTCGTTGGCCTGGCGCGCGACGGTCTGCCGAGCGACGCCGAGGATGCGAGCTGCCTCACTCGCCCCTATCAGTTCGGTGGTCATGCTCTACATAGTGGGTCAGATGACACCTTTGTGTCAACGGAGAACGATATTGCCCCTTGCGTCAAATGACGCATAAGCCTTACCGTTTGGCTTATGACCAGGGCAGTTGACAGCGGGCGTGTCCCGACTTGGAACCTCGCGGATCGCGCTCGAAAGGCGCGCGAGGTGGCGGAGCTGAATCAATCGCAACTCGCCGAGACGATCGGGGTGGCGCGGAATACGATCGCGCGCGTCGAGCAGGGCGCGACCACCCCGCGGCGACCGGTGCTCATCGCATGGGCGCTCGCGTGCGGCGTCTCGCTGCATTGGATCGAAACGGGAGAAGCGCCCCCGTCCGATGACGGGGGCGCTTCTGGTGTGCGCCCGAAGGGACTCGAACCCCTAACCTCTTGATCCGTAGTCAAGTGCTCTATCCATTGAGCTACGGGCGCATATTCATATTCTTCTGTCGTGCCAGAAGTCCGGTCTCCCGGGCTTCCGGCATGGCGGAGGCGAGAGGATTTGAACCTCCGGTCCCCTTTTAGGAGGACAACTCATTAGCAGTGAGTCCCATTCGGCCGCTCTGGCACGCCTCCTGGAGGCTCTGCGAGCCAACGAGGATTTACAGTACACACACGTCCCGCCGGTTCGCAAAACGGCCGGACACCGGCCCGAGAACCGCTGGTCCTACTCTGTAGGCATGTCCCCTGACGTGCGCAGTGACCTCGACGCGATCCCCGCCTACGTGCCCGGTGCGTCCGTGCCCGGCGCCGTGAAGCTCGCGTCCAACGAGACCACCGCCGGCCCGCTGCCGAGCGTGGCCGCGGCGATCGCCGACGCTGCGGCGGCGGCCAACCGGTACCCGGACATCACCTCCCGCGCACTCGTCGAGCGCCTGGCGGACTTCCTGGACGTGGGCGCCGAGAACGTCACCGCCGGCTGCGGCTCGGTGGCCCTGTGCCAGCAGCTGGTCCAGGCGGTGTGCGCCCCGGGCGACGAGGTGATCTTCGGCTGGCGCTCCTTCGAGGCGTACCCGATCATCTCCCGCATCGCCCACGCCGTGCCCGTGTCGATCCCGAACCGCGCCGACGGGTCGCTGAACCTCGACGCGATCGCGGGGGCCGTCACCGACCGGACCCGCCTGATCTTCGTCTGCACCCCCAACAACCCCACGGGGCCGGCCGTTCCGCGCGCGGAACTGCGCGCGTTCCTGGACCGTGTCCCCGAGCGGGTCACGGTGGCGCTGGACGAGGCCTATGTGGAGTACGTGAGGGGCGACGACGACGACAAGGTGGACGGTGTCGCGGAGGTGATGGCCCGTCGCAATGTGGTCTCCTTGCGCACCTTCTCCAAGGCGTACGGGCTCGCCGGCCTGCGCGTCGGCTACCTCGTCGGGCCCGTCGACCTGGTGGTGCCGGTGGCGAAGATGGTCGTGCCGTTCTCCGTGAGTTCGCTGGCCCAGTCCGCGGCGATCGCCTGCCTGGAGGCCGGGGACGAACTGCGGGCGCGCACCGACGCGGTCGTCGCCGAGCGTTCGCGGGTGCGCGACGCGCTGCTCGACATGGGCCACGCGGTCCCGGACACCCAGGCCAACTTCGTCTGGCTCCCGCTCGCGGAGGCCGCGTCCGACTTCGACGCCCACTGCCGCGACCACCGCGTCGTCACTCGGTGCTTCGCCGGCGACGGGGTGCGGGTGACGATCGGCGACCCGGACGAGAACGACCGGTTCCTCGCGGCCGCCCGCAAATTTGTGACCAGAATGTGATGCTTCCGGCGGGGTCCCGTGACCTCGCGGCGGCACGATGGGTCGGGTTTGGACGCGACGCCCCGGTCGTCGCGCCCGTCCCGCGAGAGCCGTGGGTCACGATCCCCCAGGAGTCGGTGTGCAGCTGCGAGGTCCCCGCCGTGAGGCGAGTCCCGCAGCCCCGCCCACGCCCACATCCCGACGCCCCGCCCGCCGGGCACTGATCCCCCTCGCCCTCGCGCCCCTCGTGTCCGCGCTGGTCGCCGTGCCGGGTGCCGACGCCCGGACCAGCGAGACCGGGCGTCCGTGGAGCCCGGCCGCCGAGACCACGACCGTGCGGATCCTCGGGATCGGCGAGTTCTCCGGCGCGCTCTCCCGCCCCGTCGGCTTCCAGGGCGAACTGCGGGACGGCTCCGGTAACGTCCGACCGGCCGGCGGCGGTCCCCACCTCGCCGCCACGATCGGCAAGCTCCGCGCCCAGGCCGAGAACACGCTGTTGCTCGCCACTGGCGACTCGATCGGTGGGACCGCGACCGAGGCCGGGCTCCTGGGCGACCGTCCGACCGTCGAGTTCTTCAACCGGCTCGGCGTGGACGGGGCCGGCATCGGCCGGCGCGAGCTGGAGAAGGGCGCCGACCACGTCCGCTCACTGGTCAAGCCGGGTTGCCTCACGGAGGAGGACTGTCGGGTCGACCCGCCCCTGCCGCCCTTCCGCGGTGCGGCCTTCCCGTTCCTGGCCTCCAACGTGATCCCGTCGCACGACGCGGCCCCGACGTTCCCGTTCGCCATCCACCGCGTCGGCGACGTCCGGGTGGGGGTCGTGGCGGTCACCGCGCCGTCCGAGTCCGTCCCCGAGACCACGACCCGCCTGGCGGACCCGTTCCGGGCGATCGATGAGACCGTCGAGTCGCTGCGGTTCCTCGGCGTCGAGACGATCGTCGCCCTGGTCCAGTCCGATACGGCCCACGGCAACCTCGACCCCGGCTCGTGCCCCGAGGCCCTCACCGACCTCGAACTGGTCGAGGACCTCAACCCGACCGTCGACGCCCTCATCGTCGGCGCCTCCGGGGGCCCGGCCACGTGCCGCGTCTTCGACTCGGAGAACGACGAGCGGATCGTCGTGGCGCCGGCGTCCCACGGCCGGTCGGTCACGGTCGTCGACCTCGCCGTCGACACCGCCACCGGAGACGTGGTCCGCCCGCAGACCTCGGCGTTCAACCAGACGGTCAACCTGGATATCGAGCCCGACCCCGGGACCGAGGAACTCGTCCGCCAGGCACAGGCCGCCGCGGCGCCCGAGGCCCGCGAGGTCATCGGCACCGCCGACGAGACGATCAGCCGCGCCATGAACGCCGACGGGGAGTCCCCGCTGGCCGACCTCATCGCCGATGCGCAGCTCTCCGCCACCCGCGGCCGGGGCGCGCAGCTCGCCGTGTCCAACCCCGACTCGCTGCGCACCGATCTGCCCGCGGGCCCGCTCGACTACGCCACCCTGCACACCGTGCAGCCGTACGGCGACCGCCTGTACCTGGTCACCGTCACCGGCGGGGAACTCCGCGCCGCCTTCAACCACTTCGCCGACGACATCGGCCGCAACGGCCCCGCGGTGTCGGCCAACGTGCGCTACACCGTCGACGCCGGGCGGCCCGCGGGCGACCGGGTGACGGAGATAGAGGTCGACGACGAGCCGATCGATCCCCGGCGGGAGTACACCGTCGTGGTGAGCGAGTTCCTCTCCTCCCCGGAGTGGGGCGGCTCGGTGTTGGCCGAGCGCGGGGACCGCCGAGAGGCCGGCCTGACCGATCTCGACGCGGTGATCCGCTACGCGACCGATGCGGGCCCGTTGCGGGCGCCCGAGCCCGGCCGCGTCCGCGTGATCGACTGACAGCAGATCCGCGTACCCGGGCGCGGAGGAAGCCGGGGACACCCACTACGCCGAATCGCTCCACATATTTGTAAGATGGGTTTCACTCTCCGCACCGTCGGCCACACGTCCGCGCTTCGCTGACGTGCCCCCATGGAGAAAAAGGGATTACAGCCTTATTTACTCCTGAGGAAGTGGGCGCCATGTCAGGGCGAGATCCGAGCAGATACAGACGGCCGGCCGTGCTCGGCGCGGCCCTGACGGTCGGCTCGATGTTCCTCGCGGGATGCATGGCGACGAGCGCGGCCCCTGCGGTCGAACCGACGTACGCGGGTCCCGTCCGGCTGGACGAGGTGACGGTACAGCGCTTCGAGTATCCCACCCGCTATCCCGCCCCCGACCCGGAGCACAACTGGGCCGACCTCTACCTACCGGCAGGTGACCAGAAGGTCGACTCCATCCCTCTTGCCGTGCTCATCCACGGCGGGTCCTGGCACAAGGAGAGCGGGGCGGGCTCGTTCGATCACCTGGCCCGCGATCTCGCCAGCCGCGGGATGGCGGTCTACAACGTCGAGTACCGGCACATCGGGTCGGGCGGCGGCTGGCCCGTCACCTTCCGCGACGTGGCCGACGCGCTCGACCACGTCACCGAGGTCGACAGAAGGTTCCCGCAGATCACGACCGACGACGAGGTGGTGGTGGGCCACAGCAGCGGCGCACAACTCGCCGTCTGGGCGGCGACCCGACATCGGCTCGAGGACGGGGAGGTGGGCTCCAAGCCGAGCTTCCGCCCCACCCGCGCCATCTCGATCGCCGGGCCACTGGACATGACCTACGGGGCCACCCACGGGGATGACAGGATCGTCACCCTGCTCGGGGGCACACCCGACGAGGTGTCGAGCCGATACACATCGGTGGATCCCATCCAGAACATCGACACGGGCACCCCGGTGATCGCCCTGCACGGCAGGCAGGACGCGACCGTGGCGCCGGAGAACTCCCAGCGCTACGTCGACGAGGTCGATCGCCGGGGCGGCAGGGCCAAGGTCGTCATGTTCGAGGACGAGGACCACACCTCGATCGTGTCGGGCAAGTCCCGCTCCTACACGCGGATCCTCGAGATCATCCGCTACGTCTCGGCGTCCGATCTGCGCGAGACCACCGCCTGACCCGGCAATCGAGAACCGGGCCCCTTGCGGAAGTGGAGGGATTTGAACCCCCGGTGCTGTTCAGGCACGCTCGCTTTCAAGGCGAGTGCATTCGGCCGCTCTGCCACACTTCCCCGCCGCCGGCCACGACACGCGCGGCCACACCCGTTCCACGTGGAACCGGCTGTACGACGTCGCCCATGCTAGTTCACCTCACCCGCCCTCACCCAGCCCGGCTACGGTCGAGGGTATGAAGGCCATCGCGTACGACAACGGTCCCGACTCCCTGTATCTGACCGAGGTCGCCGATCCGGTCCCGGCCGCGGGTGAGGTGATCATCGACGTGGCGGCGTCGGCCGTCAACCGTGCCGACCTCCTGCAGACCAAGGGGCTTTACCCGCCGCCGCCCGGCGCCTCGGAGATCCCGGGCCTGGAGTGCTCCGGACGCATCTCGGCGGTCGGCGAGGGCGTGGAGGGCCCGGCGGTCGGCGACGAGGTGTGCGCCCTGCTGGCCGGCGGTGGGTACGCCGAGAGGGTCGCCGTCCCGGCGGGCCAGGTCATGCCCGTTCCGGAGGGTGTCTCGCTGCACGAGGCGGCGTCGCTTCCCGAGGTGGCGTGCACGGTGTGGTCCAACCTGGCGATGACGGGCGGGCTCGGTCGGGGCGTCCTCGCGGCGGACGCGCACTGGGGCGGGACCGAGCTGGGCGCACCGCGGGTGCTGATCCACGGCGGCGCGGGTGGCATCGGCTCCCACGCGATCCAGGTGTGCCGCGTGCTCGGCGCCCGGGTCGCCACCACGGCCGGCGGGCCGGAGAAGGTGGCGATGTGCCGCGAGTTGGGCGCCGAGCTGGTGATCGACTACCGGGACGAGGACTTCGTCGAACGGGTCGGGGAATGGACCGACGACGACGAGAGGGGCAGAGGCGTCGACCTGATCCTCGACGTGATGGGCGCGAAGTACCTCGAGCCGAACATCGCGTCCCTGGCGCCGGACGGTCGCGTGGTCGTCATCGGACTCCAGGGCGGGGTCAAGGGGGAGCTCAATCTGGGCATGTTGTTGCCCAGGAGGGCCGGCGTCCTCGCCACGAACCTCCGGGCGCGGCCGGTGGACGGCCCCGGCGGGAAGACCGGCATCTGCCAGGAGGTCGTGGATCACGTGTGGCCGATGATCGCCGCCGGCGATGTCACCACGAGGGTCTCGCGCGAGATCCCCCTGGAGCGGGCGGCCGAGGCGCTGGCCCTGCTGGAGTCCGGGGAATCGCACGGGAAGATCCTGCTGACCGTCGACGGGGTCTAGTCTCGGGGTCACGACACGGGGTGCCGCCCAGAAGGGGGCGGCTGAGATGAGACCCGTCGAACCTGCTCCGGGTAATGCCGGCGAAGGGATGTCCCATGCTGCATATCAATGCGTTCCTGTTCGGATGCGGCCACCACTCGGCCGCATGGCGCCGACCCGACTCCCCGGTGGAGCGACTGGGCGACATCGCCTACTGGGAGGAGCTGGCCCGGACGGCCGAGCGGGGCTGCCTCGACGCGGTGTTCTTCGCCGACGGCCACTCCGTCGGAGATCCCGCCAGCGGCTCGTGGTGGTTCCTGGAGCCGTTGACCGCACTGTCGACGATGGCGCGCGCGACCCGGCACGTGGGGTTGGTGAGCACCGTGTCCACTACGTTCTTCACACCGTTCCACGCCGCCCGCATGCTGGCGTCGCTCGACCACATCAGCGGTGGACGGGTCGGCTGGAACGTGGTGACCTCCATGTTCGACGCGGAGGCGCGCAACCACGGGATGGCCGCCCTGCCGGGGCACACCGAGCGGTACGAGCGGGCCGAGGAGTTCGTGCAGGCCGCCCTCGCCCTGTGGGAGTCGTGGGACGCCGACGCGCTGGTCCTCGACCGTGGCGGACTGTGGGCCGATCCGGCGAAGGTGCGGGCGGTGCACCACGCGGGCGAGCACTTCCTGGTGGACGGACCACTCACCGTGCCGCGGTCGCCGCAGGGCCGGCCGGTGCTGTTCCAGGCCGGGTCGTCGGATCCGGGCCGGGACCTGGCGGCGCGGCACGCCGAGGGGATCTACGCCGTCGCGTACGACGACGAGTCCGCGTCGGCGTACGCCGCGGACCTGAGGCGGCGGGCGCGGGCGGCGGGCAGGGACGCGGACTCGCTGGTCGTGATGCCCGGACTGGTGACGTATGTCGGGTCGACTGTGGCGGAAGCCCGTCAGAAGAAGGCCGAGCTCGACGCCCTGCTGCCGGTCGAGGAGTCGTTGGCCCAGCTGTCGATGTTCACCGGGCAGGACTGCTCCGACTGGGAGCTCGACGCGCCTGTTCCGGAGTTGCCGCCGCTGGCCGAGTTCGCGGGACCGCAGGGCCGCTACGAGACCATCCTCCGGATCATCAGCAAGGACTCGCCCACCGTGCGTGAGCTGCTGGGTACCCTCGCGGCGGGCGGCGGGCACTGCACGATGCTCGGCACGCCCGAATCGATCGCGGACGAGATCGAGCGCTGGTACCGGGCGGGCGCGGCCGACGGGTTCAACCTCATGCCTCCGAGTTACCCGGACGGTCTGGAGGATTTCGTGGATCTCGTGATCCCGGTCCTGCAGCGCCGCGGACTGTTCCGGACGAGCTACGACGGGGCGTCGACCCTCCGAGAGCTACTCGCCCGGTGAGCCGGCGGCGGCAGCCGGTCCAGCGCCTCCAACGTCTCGTCGCACCACCTCAGCCAGGCCCGCTCCTCCTCGATCCCCAGCGAGAGGACGCGGTGCTGGAGGACGCCCCGCGGATCGGACGGGTCGACGGCGGAGAAGTCCCGCTTCTCGATTTCGCGGTACCGCTCGAGATTGTCCTGCCGCCGGGCGCGGTGGTGCTCGAGGGCGCGACGGACCTCGTCGGTCCGGCCCGTGGCGGCGGCGGCCCGGACGCGGACGGCGAGGGTCGACCGCGTCACGTCCGGGGCGTCGTCCTCGCCGATCCACTCGACCAGCGATCGGCGGCCGTCGTCGGTGACCGCGAACCGCCTGGGTTGTCCGCGCCGGGGCGGGCCGTCCCGTGGCAGTTCCCGGATCAGGCCCGCCGAGGCCAGCCGGTCGAGTTCGCGGTAGATCTGCTGGTGGGTGGCGGGCCAGAAGTACCCGATCGACCTGTCGAAGCGTCGGGCGAGTTCGATCCCGCTGCCCTCCCGCTCGGTGAGCGAGGTGAGGATCGCGAACCTCAGCGACATCGGCTCAGCGCAGCGCGCCGACGCCGGCGGTGAGGGCGTCCAGCGCCTCGTCGTATTCGCCCCGCAGGCGGTCGACCAGGTCGCGGACGGTGCCGGTGGAGCGGACGGCGCCCACGCCCTGTCCGGCGCCCCAGATGTCGCGCCACGCCTTGGAGTCGTTCGACCCGCCGGAGCCGAAGTCCATGGCCGACGGGTCCGACTCCGGTAGGTTGTCCGGGTCCAGGCCGGCGGCCTCGATGCTGCCCCGCAGGTAGTTGCCGTGGATGCCCGTGAACAGGTTGCTGTAGACGATGTCGTCGGCCGTACTGTCGACGATCATCTGCTTGTACTCCGGCGTGGCCCGCGATTCCTCCGTCGCCAGGAACGCGGAGCCGACGTAGGCGAGGTCCGCGCCCGCCGCCTGCGCGGCGAGGATCGACCGCCCGTGGGCGATCGCCCCGGACAGCAGCAGCGGCCCGTCGAACCACTCGCGGATCTCCTGCACCAGCGCGAACGGGGACTGCGTGCCGGCGTGGCCCCCGGCCCCGGCGGCCACCGCGACGAGCCCGTCCGCGCCCTTCTCGACGGCCTTGCGGGCGAACCGGTCGTTGATCACGTCATGCAGGACGATGCCGCCGTACGAATGGACGGCCTCGTTGACCTCCTCGCGCGCACCGAGGGAGGTGATGACGATCGGCACCTCGTGCTCGACGACGGTGGCCAGGTCCTGCTCGAGCCGATCATTGGAGCGATGGACGATCTGGTTGACCGCGAACGGGGCGACGTACCGGTCGGGATTCGCGGCGGCGAACGCCTCGTTGCTCTCCCGCACCTGCTCGATCCACTCGGCCAGCGCCGACTGCGGCCGCGCGTTGAGCGCCGGGAACGACCCGATCACCCCCGCCTGACACTGCGCGGCCACCAGCTCGGGGCCGGAGTAGATGAACATCGGCGAGGCGACCACCGGGACGGTGAGCGGGCCGGCGAGCACGGAGGGAAGGGCCATGAGCAGTCCTTTCGAGAGCGGGGCGGAGCAGACTTCTCCCCCGACCGTACGGTCGCGCCGGCTTTTGTGCAACTAGTTGCACAAAAGACGTCCGCCTCGCGTCAGCGACAGAACCCACACCTCACGGACGGGAATCGCGGTCTAGGACAGCTCCGCGAAGCGTTCGGTGTCGCGCACCTTTCCGGAGACGATGATGGTGTCCCCCGGGTGCAGGATCGTGTCGGCGGCGGCGTAGGTGAAGCCCTCCCCGGGACGCTTGATCGCCACCACGGTCACGCCGTGGTCCGTGCGGATCGAGGTCGCACCGAGACTGCGACCCGTCGCGAACGCGGGGGCGGTCGTCTTGACCATGGCGAATCCGTCATCGAACTCGATGTAGTCGATCATCCGGCCGCGGACCAGGTGGGCCACCCGCTTGCCCATGTCGTGTTCCGGCCGCACGACATGATGCACACCGATCTGCGTGAGAATCTTGGCGTGAGAGTTGCTGATCGCCTTGGCCCACACGTTCGCCACGCCCATATTGATCAGGGCCGAGGCGGTCAGCAGGCTGGCCTCGAGGTCGGAGCCGATCCCCACCACCGCGCGATCGAACTCGTGCACCGACAACTGACGTAGGGACTCCTCGTCCGTGGTGTCGGCCACCACCGCGTGCGTGAGGCGGTTGGCGATCTTCTGCACGACCGCATCGCTCGCGTCGACGCCCAACACCTCCGCGCCCTGGGACATCAACTCCAGAGCGAGCGACTTGCCGAACCGACCCAGACCGAGCACTGCCACGGCGTCCGGCGCTGATTTCCTAGCCAATGAGAGGCCTTTCTGCGGGAAGGTCGTACCGTCGTCCGCGCTGGCGAGCGGCCAGGGCACTGACCATGGTGATCGGGCCGATCCGGCCCAGGTACATCAGTCCGATCAGTATCCACTGACCCCACTCGGGAAGCTGCGCGGTGATGCCGGTGGACAGCCCCACCGTGGCGAACGCGGAGGTGACCTCGAACAGCAGTTCATTAAGCCCGAACGGCGTCCCCGCCAGGAGCACGATGGTCGAGACCGTCACCAATCCGATACCGATGAGGGCCACGGCCAACGCCTGGCGCTGGACGCGGGTGTCCACACGACGGTCGAAGATCGTGACCGTCTTCTCGCCCCGCACCTCGGCGACCATGACGAACAGCAGAAGTGCGAAGGTCGTCACCTTGATCCCGCCCGCAGTGCCTCCGCTGCCGCCTCCGATGAACATCAACACGTCGGTCACGAGCAGGGTGGCATCGTCCATCTGCGCGTAGTCGACGCTGTTGAAGCCGGCGGTTCTGGGCATCGTCCCCTGGAACGCGGCCACCAGGACCTTGTCGGCGAAACCGAACGATTGCAGCGTGCGGGTCCACTCCAGCGCCAGGACCGCCGCGAACCCCGCCAGCAGCAGGATCACCGTGACGTGCACGGTCAGCCGGGTGTGCAGGCTCCACCGCGGGTGCTCCCTGGCCGCCGACCCGGACCGACGGATGCGCCGCCCCACCTCGAACAGGACCGGGAAGCCCAACCCGCCCAGGATCACGGCCACCATCAACGGCACACAGATCCACGGATCGGTGGCGAAGCCGATCACGTTGTCGCTGTACAGCGCGAACCCGGCGTTGTTGAACGCCGAGACCGAATGGAACACGCCCAGCCACAGCGACCGCAGCACCGGCTCGTCGTACCCGACCGCGAAACGAATCGCCAGCGCCGCCGCGGTGACCGCCTCGATCAGCAGACTCATCCGGACCACGCCCACGACCACGCCCCGCACGTCGCCGAGTTCGGCCGCCCGGGCCTCGGCGGCGGTGTTCAACCGTGCCTTGAGTCCGATCCGGTGCGCCAACATCAGCCCCACCAACGAGGCCATGGTCATGATCCCCAGGCCACCGACCTGGATCAGCCCCAGAATGACCGCCTGACCGAATCCCGACCAGTGCACAGGGGTGTCCACCACGATCAACCCGGTCAAGCACATCGCCGACGTCGCCGTGAACAGCGCTGCGGTCACACTGGTGGCGCCGCCGGACGCCACCGCCGCGGGCAGCAGCAGCAACCCGGTCCCCACCGCGATCGCCGCAGCGAAACTCAGGGCGACGACCCGGACCGGACTCAACGTCGCCCAGCCCGCCCACCGCCGCATCACAGACGGTGACACCCGCCCATACGCAGTCACGAGGTCAGACAGTAGACCTCGGCGCCCCCGATGAACAGTAGGTGTTCGCGCCCGGTGATCCGCCTGCGTATCACCGCAGCGTGCGGCCCACGACCCCCGCGTAGATCTCCTGCGCCAACCGCTCCGCGCCCTCCACGAGCGCGGCGACGGCGGCCGGATCGACGCCACCCGCCGCGGGCACCCCGGAGACGACGGAGCGCGGGTCCTCGTCCGCCGCCACAGAACTCCACCGCGACCCGGCGGCGAGCAGCGACCCGTGCTTGACGTCGTAGTAGGCCGACCCCGACCGCAATGCCACCCCGGAGGCCCCGCGGGCCGCCGCGAAGAGATGCGGATGGAAACGGGTGGTCAGCCAGACTTGCCCAGGCCGGGCGGGCAGACCCGTAGCCCACAGTTCCTGGAACGGTACGAAACGCGCACGGGCCAACCGCAGGTCAGCCAGGGCGCGGCCCACCTCGTCGTCGTCGCTGTCTCCGCCCCGTCCACCGTCGGCACCGGACGCGGCCGCGGCGCGCGCACACACCCTGTCCCACACCACCCGGTCCCCACCGGGGATCGACTCGACGACGGTGATCCGCTCGCCCGGCACCGCCCACGCGGCGAGGATCCGCGCGACGGTGGCGGCGAGGACCTCCGGCTCCACCAGGTCGGACTGGGCGCAGAGCACCAGGTCGCGGCACGCGTCCGGGTCGGGCGAGTAGACGGGGTGGTCGCCGGCCTCGACGACACCCGCCGCCGACAGGGCGAGCCAGCCGTCGTCGGCCACGTGGCGGACCGGCACCCCCGTGCCCGCGAGGAGCTCGAACGAGTCGGCGTCACGGACGGTGACCAGGTCGTAGTCGCGCAACGCCCCCGCCAACCGTCCGGCGTCCCCGCACGGCACGAACCCCTGACCGGTGGCCACCACGCGCGCGCCCGCCGCCCGGCCGGCCTCCCCCGCCGCCGCGACCACGCCCAGGTGATGCGGCCACAGGTCGTTGACGAAGCCGCCGCCGATGAGGTGGACCACAGACGCGCTGCGTAGCAGGTCGATTCCCGTGGCCAGCGCCGGACGCAGCCCGGGGTCGCCCATCGCGGCGCGGCAGAACCCGATCGCCTCGTCGGCGCCGGTGTGCTCGGAGGCCAGGCGCCACAGGGTGTCGGTGAAGAGCACGTCCGGGTGCTCGGAATGGTGCAGGACCGCCGCCTGGCCGGGCGTGTGGCAGTCCACCACGACGGGCGTCCCCGGCAGTGCGTGCCGCAGGTAGCGCAGCCACCCCGCCAACAGCTGCTCGTCGCCGTGGTTGGGGTGGCCGGCCGGAGCGACGAGGTACACGGGCCGGTGGCCCTCCCGCGGCCGGCCCCACCGCGCGTCCGCGGTGGCGCGCACGGCGTCGAGCCGGCGTCGGGCCCGTCGTCTCAGGCGGGCGGCGGGCGCGGCTCGGCGAGTCGGCGTCATGACGTCAACCCTGCCGCACCCCCGTGGGGCCCCGCCGCCCGGGTCAGACCGCCGCCGGCCGCCGGACCGGACTGGGGGTCAGATCGGTGGGATCAGATCCGCACGAGCATCTTGCCCACGTTCGCGCCCTTCATCAGATCGAGGAACGCGTCGACCGAGTTGTCGATGCCGTCGACGACGGTCTCGTCGAACACGATCTCGCCCGAGGCGACCCACGGGCCGACCTTCTCCGCGAACTCCTTGAACAGATGCATGTACTTGTTCACCGTGAAGCCCTGCAGGGTGAGGCCGCGGGTGATGGCCTGCCACATGTTGTCCGGCCCCGGCGCACGCTCGGTGGCGTTGTACGAACTGATCGCGCCGCACAGGGCCAGTCGGCCCCCGTCGTTCATCAGGTCGAGCGCGGCCTCGAGGTGGTCACCGCCCACGTTGTCGAAGTAGACGTCGATCCCCTCGCCGTTCTCGCTGCCGAAGTGCTCGCGCAGGAGCTTCCGGACCGGGCCTTCCTTGTAGTTGATCGCCGCGTCGAACCCGTAGCGCTCGACGCACGTGGCCACCTTCTCCGGGCTGCCGGCCGAGCCGACGACCTTCGAGGCGCCCATCAGCGTGGCGATCTGCCCCACCGCCGAACCGACCGACCCGGCCGCGCCGGAGACGAACACGCTCTCGCCGGCCTGGAACCGGCCGATGTGCAACAGCCCGACGTACGCGGTGAGGCCCGTGGTCCCCAGGACGCCGAGATACGCCGAGATCGGCACCCCGTCCATCTCCTGCACCACGCGGAACTGCCGGGCGTCGCCCTGGGCGACGTCGCGCCACCCGTCGTTGTGCAGGACCACCGCGCCGACCGGGTGGTCGTCCGAGCGGGACTCGACGATCCTGCCCACGGCCGCGCCGGTCATGGTCTCGTCGAGCTCGAACGGCGGGATGTACGAGCGTCCCTCGTTCATCCGGCCCCGCATGTAGGGATCCACCGAGATGAACTCGTTGGCCACCCGGACCTCGCCCTCGGCGAGCTCGGGGAGGTCGACGGTGACCGTGCGGAAATTGTCGTGGGTCGGCCATCCGGTGGGACGGCTCGCGAGCTGGATCTGCGTACTGGTCGTCATCTCTCCTGTCTACGCGCCCTCGCGGCGGGGCTGCCACCGGCGGAACCTCTAGTACGCTGAGCCCTCGTGCAGGACCAGTCCCTTCCCGATCCGACCTCGGCGACGCTCCCCGACGAGCGCGTGCGGGGCGAGATCGTCAACGACTCCCACACCTTCCGCCGGGCCGTGGCCGACCTGCGCCAGGGGCTGAGCCAGCGCGAACTGTGGCTGTCCCTGGGCTGGCAGGACATCAAGCAGCGCTACCGCCGCTCTACCCTCGGCCCGCTGTGGATCACCATCGCCACCGGCGTCATGGCCGTGGCGCTCGGCCTGCTGTACTCGATCCTCTTCCAGATCCCGCTCGCCGACTTTCTCCCGCACGTCACCGTGGGCCTCATCATGTGGGGCTTCATCTCCGGCTGCATCAAGGAGGGCGCCGAGGTCTTCATCGCCAACGAGGGCCTCATCAAGCAGCTCCCCAGCGCCCTGAGCGTGCACGTCTACCGGCTGGTGTGGCGGCAGTTCCTGTTCCTGTGCCACAACCTGGTCATCTGGGTGGTGCTCATGGTGGTCTTCCCGCGGCCGCTGGGCTGGGAGCTCCTGCTGTCCGTGCTGGGGCTGGCGGTGCTCATGGTCAACGGTGTGTGGGTGTCCATGCTTTTCGGCATCCTCGCCACCCGGTTCCGGGACATCGCCCCTCTGCTGGACTCGATGGTGCAGCTGCTGTTCTACATGACCCCCATCGTGTGGACCACGCAGACGCTGTACGAGCAGGGCGGGCAGATCGCCGACCGCGCCCGCATCGCCGAGATCAACCCGCTCTACCACTACCTGGAGATCGTCCGCGCGCCCATGCTCGGCCAGTCCGTCGACGCCTACCACTGGTGGATCGTCCTGGCCTGCACGGCCGTCGGGTTGCTCCTGGCGTTCGTGGCGCTGCGCCGGTTCCGCTCCCGAGTCCCGTACTGGGTGTAGGAGGTACATCCCATGAGCTCCGTCGCGCCCACCCCCGGCGGCGTGTCCATCGACTGCGTGGACGCGTGCGTGGATTTCCCGATCTTCGACGCCAAATCGCGCTCCCTCAAGAAGGCGGTCCTCGGCTCCGCGGGGGGCGCGATCGGCCGGAACGCGTCCAACGTCGTCGTCGTCGAGGCCCTCAAGGACATCACCCTCTCCCTCCGCGAGGGGGACCGCGTGGGCCTGGTCGGGCACAACGGTTCCGGCAAGTCAACGCTGCTGCGGCTGCTGTCCGGCATCTACGAACCCACCCGCGGCGCGGCGCGGATCCGCGGCCGCGTGGCGCCCGTGTTCGACCTGGGCGTGGGCATGGACCCCGAGATCTCGGGGTACGAGAACATCATCATCCGCGGACTGTTCCTCGGCCAGACGCGCAAGCAGATGAAGGCCAAGGTCGACGAGATCGCCGACTTCACCGAGCTCGGCGACTACCTGGACATGCCGCTGCGCACCTACTCCACCGGCATGCGCGTGCGGCTGGCCATGGGCGTGGTGACCTCGATCGACCCCGAGATCCTTCTGCTCGACGAGGGCATCGGCGCCGTGGACGCGGAGTTCATGAAGAAGGCGCGGGTCAAGCTCGCCGACCTCGTCTCCCGCTCGGGCATCCTGGTCTTCGCCTCCCACTCCAACGAGTTCCTCGCGCAGCTGTGCGACTCGGCCATGTGGATCGACCACGGTCGCATCCGCCAGCGCGGCAGCATCGAGGAGATCGTCACCGCCTACGAGGGCCCCGAGGCCGGCCGCTCGATCGGCGAGTACATCGGCAGGATGCGTCATGAGAGCTGAGGGCGGGGCCGCCGCGGGAGACGCGGGCCGAAAAGCGGCCGACGCCCGCCGGGTCGTGGCCGTCGTGGTCACCCACCGCCGGCTCGAGCAGCTGCGCGAGTCCCTGGCCGTCGTGTGCGGCCAGACCCGCCCGATCGACCACCTGGTGGTGGTGGACAACGCCGACGAGCACGCCGTACGCGAGCTCGTCGAGTCGCAGCCGGTCGAGGCCACGTACATCGGCTCCAAGCACAACCTCGGCGGCGCGGGCGGCTTCGCACTGGGCATGCTGCACGCGCTGGCCACCGGCGCGGACCTCGTGTGGTGCGCGGACGACGACGGCCGCCCCGAGGGCCCCGACGTCCTGGCCACGCTGCTGCACTGCATGGACCGCCACGGCCTGGCCGAGGTCTCGCCGGTGGTGTGCGACCTCGCCGACCCCGACCGACTGGCCTTCCCCCTGCGGCGCGGCGTGGTGTGGCGGCGTCGGCGCTCGGAGCTGTTCACCGGAGCGGGCGCGGCCGGCGACGGGGAGACCACCGAGGACCTGCTGCCCGGCATCGCGTCGCTGTTCAACGGCGCCCTGTTCACCGCCGAGTGCCTGGACCGCGTGGGCGTGCCCGACCTGCGCCTGTTCATCCGCGGCGACGAGGTCGAGGTGCACCGGCGCCTGGTCCGCTCGGGGCTGCCGTTCGGCACGTGCCTGACCACCGCGTACCTGCACCCGCAGGGCTCGGACGAGTTCAAGCCGATCCTCGGCGGCCGCATGCACACGCAGTTCCCCGACGACCCGGTCAAGCGGCACTTCACCTACCGCAACCGCGGTTACGTCCTCACCCAGCCCGGCAACCGGCGGCTCATCCCGCAGGAGATCGTGCGATTCGGCTGGTACTTCCTCGTCTCGCGGCGTGATCCGGCGGGGTTCCGCGAGTGGCTGCGCCTGCAGCGCATGGGCGCGGGCGAGCGGTTCGAGAAGCCCGGCGCCTGACCCGCGAGAATCCGCTACCCCGACTCCGGATCCGCTACGCCCTGAGGGGTAGCGGATCCCGAGGGAAGGTAGCGGATTCGGGGGGCCGGGCCCGGGTGCCCGAGTGCCGGCATGCGGCAGGATGGGGGCATGACCGACTGGATCGCGCTGCAGTCCCGCGCCGCCGACCTCTACGACGAGGTGCTGCCCGCCGTCACCGACTGGGACGCCGCCACCCCGTGTAGCGACTGGACCGCGCGCGAGGTGCTGGCCCACGTGGTGGACGAGCAACTGTGGGTGCCGGGCCTGCTCGCCGGCGGCACGGTCGACGAGGTGGCCGACGACCTCGAGGACCGCCTGCGTCGCCTGCGCGACGCCTCCGGTCCCGAACTGGTGGAGGACTGGGAGTCGGTCACAGCGCCGGTGGGGGCGGCGTGGCGCGGGACGTGCGCCGGCGGCGCGGACACGGAGGTGCATCTGTCGTACGGACTCGCTCCCGCGAAGCACTACCTCGCCCAGCAGGTGTTCGACCTGGCCGTCCACGCGTGGGACATCGCCTCCTCGCAGGGCATGGACCTGCACTGGGGCGACGATCTCGAGCGGGCCGTGGTGGAGTTCGTCCGGACCGACCTCGCCGAGAACCCGGCGCCGGAGCTGTTCGACCCGGCGGTCCCGGGCTTCGACGGCCCGGACGTGTCGGCGCGGGACGAGGTGCTCGCGCTCACCGGCCGCGATCCCTCGGCCTGGCCGGCCCGGTAGGTCGCGGGGCCGCGGCACCGTGCCCTTCAGGCCTCGCGCAGAGCCGCCATCGGGCACTTGGCGACGGCCTTGCGGGCGCGCTTCTCGTGCTCGGAGGGGATGTCGTCGACCAGCAGGCGCACCACCTCGTCGTCGTCATCCAGCGCGAACACCGCCGGCGCCAGTCCCACGCACACCGCCTGTCCCTCGCACCGGTCCGGATCCACGATGATCCTCATGTCACGCCTCCCCGCCGAGGGCCCCGGGCCCCGTAGTCGATGGTTGTGGCCCTGAAAGTAGACAAAACACGGTGCCGTGTCCAGAGAATGAGCCAAATTGCCGGGAACCGAACTGACTCCTCGGTACTACTATCGGGCGGTGACCACGACGATGCTGCACCGCTACACCTCGAGCCCCCGTGCGTTCCCCGTCCTGGCCTCGCTCTACCCGCCGCTCCTGGGGTCGGGGATCCGCATCCGGCACGTCGCCCCGGACTGGACCCGCGGGGAACTGAACATGCACGTGGCCCCGTGGACCGCCAACACCAACGGCACCGCGTTCGGCGGCGCGCTGTTCGCCGCGACCGATGTGCTCTACGGGGCGCTGCTGTCCGGGCACCTGGGCGCCGGCTACCAGGTGTGGACCAAAAGCGCGACGATCGACTTCCGCTCCCCCGGCCGCGGCCGGCTCCGGTGCGTCGTCGAGGTGCCGCACGCGGAGGCGGACTCGATCCGCGAACAGCTGACCACACGGTCCAGCACCAGCGTGGTCCACACCGCGGTTGTGACCGACAGCCGCGGCAGGACGGTCGTCGAGGCGCGACACACGATGTTCATCCGCCGCCGCAAGTAGCGCCGCCACCTGCGCGAACGTACCCGCGCCGACAGGCGGCGACCATCTGTCGGGGGGTCGACACCGCCGGGCGCGGGTAGGATGATCCGGTCAACCGGCCCTCCCCGGAAAGGAAACCCCGTTGGGAGCCACCCCGCTCGCATGGTCGTTGTCAGTCGGCCTGATCGTCGCACTCCTCCTGTTCGACTACTTCTTCCATGTGCGCAAGGAGCACATTCCCACGATCAAAGAGTCGGCCATCTGGTCCTCGCTCTACGTGGGCGTCGCGGTCCTGTTCGGCTTCGCCGTGTGGATCTTCGGCGGCACGGACATGGGTATCGAGTACTTCGCCGGATACCTCACCGAGAAAGCCCTCTCGGTGGACAACCTCTTCGTGTTCCTCCTGCTACTGACGAGCTTCAAGGTGCCCAAGGCGGGCCAGCAGAAGGCGCTGCTGTTCGGCATCGTCTTCTCGATCATCGCCCGCACCGCGTTCATCTTCGTGGGCGCCGCGCTGCTCAACCAGTTCAGCGCTCTGTTCTACGTGTTCGGCCTGTTCCTCATCGTCACCGCCGGCCGCCTGCTGGCCGAAGACGATGAGGACGACGACGAGGTCGACAACGTCATGGTCCGGTTCGCCAAGAAGGTCATCCCGGCGACCGACCACTACGACCACGACAAGCTGTTCACCGTCGAGAACGGCAAGCGCGTCATGACGCCCATGATGATCGTCATGGTCGCCATCGGCGGCACCGACATCATGTTCGCGCTGGACTCGATCCCCGCAATCTTCGGCCTCACCCAGAACGTCTTCATCGTCTTCACCGCCACCACGTTCTCGCTGCTCGGCCTGCGCCAGCTGTACTTCCTGCTGGAGGGCCTGCTCGACCGGCTGGTCTACCTCAAGTACGGCCTGGCGGCGATCCTGGGCTTCATCGGCGTCAAGCTGGTGCTGCACGCCCTGCACGAGAACAACCTGCCGTTCATCAACGGTGGCGAGCACGTCGACGTGGTCGAGGTGCCCACGCTGCTGTCGCTGGGCGTGATCGTGGTGGTGCTCGTCGTGACCATCGTGGCGTCGCTGGTCAGCCCCGCCGGCAAGGCCCTCACCGTCCTGGGCAACCTCAAGCGTTACTCGCGGGAGTACCTCAACAAGGACTTCACCGACGACCCGGTCGAGCGCGCCCGGCTGTGGAGCAAGATCCTCGAGAACGAGGACAAGCTCGGCACGATCGACCGCAAGTACTTCGGCAGCGAGGGCGACGTGTGGGAGCTCGAGCAGCTCCTGCGCCGGGTCTGGGACGAGCAGGGCCGCTACGAGAAGGCCACCGACTACACCCGCTGATCCGCCGTACCCACGGCATCCCGGCCCGCGGCCTCAGCGCCGCGGGCCGGACCACATCCCGTGCGGGTCGGCCGCGGGGTCATCGGCCGGCGGGTAGCGGACCTCGGACGACGGCCACCGGGCCCGCAGCACGGCGGCCGCGCGGCGGCCCGCGCCGGTGTCAGTCGCGCTGTAGTCATCCGCGGCCGGGGCCGCGATTCCCGGGGCGGCGGCTCCGTGGACCACGATCACCGTCCACCCTGCGTGCGACAACTGCTCGCGGTACCGCTCGGCGCCGCGACCCGGGTTCGGTGGCGTCGCGGAGTCCCCGGCGGTGAAGACCACGCAGCGGGCATCGGGATCGGCCAGCGGCAGCTCCACCGTGAAGTGCCCCATCCGCATGGTGTGCCCGTGCCGGAAGCCTTCG
This sequence comes from Dietzia sp. oral taxon 368, assembly GCF_002999155.1. NCBI lineage: Bacteria > Bacillati > Actinomycetota > Actinomycetes > Mycobacteriales > Dietziaceae > Dietzia > Dietzia sp. oral taxon 368. The sequence goes on along the minus strand of NZ_CP027238.1, from coordinate 1,670,274 downwards.
AGCCCTGCCGCTCGGAGCTCCAGTCGTACCCGCGTCGAGACGGCCGAACCCGACCGGGGGTCCGCCGCGCGGGCGACGGCTACGAAGTCCCGGGCGCCGCGGCCGGAGGGGTGCTCGAGCGCGCCCGCCAGCTGGCCCGGCAGCTCGGGCACCATCGCGCACAGCCGCTCCACCGACACCACCGCATCCTCGAACCCGAGGTCGCCGGCCAGGTCCCGGCAGGTCCGCAGCGGGGTGGTGACCCGCAACCCGTCGATCTCGGTGACAGCCGACGGCGGCAGGGTGCCGTAGCGGTAGATCCGACCCGGGCGGGACCGACGCGTCGAGGGCAGCCAGATCTCGGGTGGGGCATCCGCGGGCACCGAGTCGTCGCCCCACAGCAGGGCGGCGCTGCGGCCGCGCAGCACCCCGTCCGGCCAGGTCCGCGCCAGGGCGATACTGCGGAGCCGGAGGTCGTCGGGCTGGTCATCGCGTCGGTACATCCCGTGCCATATGCGCTCGTAGCGGCCGCGGTCCCGGGCGTCGGGGACGGCGGCGGCCAGTTCGGCCGTGGTGAGCGGCCCCGGCGGCAACCCGAGGACGTCGGCCGCGGTCGCCGGCGCGGCCGGGGGCGAGGTCGGAGTGTTCATGCCCCCACTCTGCCCCCGGACACGGCCGCGCCCCGGCCGTTCTCGGGGCCGGGGCCGGCCAGATGTGGAATTCGGGGCGGCTGTGGATCAGCGGGCCGCCGGAGGGATCACCCCGCGACGGCCTCCTTCATCGCCTTCATCAGAGCGTGCCCCTCGGCGCGGTCGGGCCACCGGTACTCCGCCGCCCGCGCGGCCCAGACCGACCCGGCGATCACCAGGAGAAAGCCGAGCGCGGAGATGTACGGGCCGTACGAGACCGAGGTGCCCGCGGGCAGGCCCGAGATCAGCGGGTCGGAGGCGCCGGTCGAGCCGATGAGCACCCAGACGAAGGCGCAGTGGGCGATCAGCACGAGAGTCGCCACCGCGGCGTTGAGCAGAGCGAAGACACCCAACCGGGTGACGAGCGTGATCGAGGTGAGCGCGCACAGCGCGATGAGGCCGAGGAAGTTGATCGGCATCATCGCCCTCAGATCGAGGACGTCCGTGAGGGCGATCGCGGTGACCGGGGAACCGCCGCCCGACAGCCACGGCAGGTACAGGCTGAGCAGCGCGACCGCCAGTCCGGCGAACGCGAGGACGCCACCGAGCCGGACCCGCACGTGGGGGATGACCCCGCCGTGGGCCCGCTCGGGAGCGGGTCCGGGCGCCTCGACCGATCGCGGCGTGACCGTGGACACCGATGACGGCATCGGCGAGGGCACGCGGTCCTGCATCGGCGTGGACGCGTATTCGGGGACGGGAGGGATGCGCGTGGACATGGTGACCACCCTTCGGCGAGACGGTGAGTGATGTGGTTCACACTTTATGATGTCACGCCTACAACAGCCTGAGGTGTCCCTGTGGATCCAGGCTGGGCCGGTGATCGAGTTCGTGCTCTTCTGCGCTCCCGCGGTGATCTACGTGGTCGTGCAGTCGCGTCGGGGCGACCGGTCGACGGCGGCCGCGCTCGACAGGATCGGGGCGCGATGGGGCGCGCCCCCGGCTTACGGGTGGGCGCTCGTCCTGCTCCTCCCCCTGGTGGCCGCGAGCTGGTCCGCGCTCGCGTTGGTGCCCGCCGAGGTGGTGGACGATCCCCGCGTCACGATCGCCCGGGTCACGTCGGCCGGGGCCGTCGTCGGCGTCGCGCTGCGGGCGGTGGGCGAGGAGGTGTTCTTCCGCGGACTCCTCGGCGGCGTCCTCGTGCGTCGACTCGGATTCGCACGGGGCACCCTGCTGCAGGCGGCCGCGTTCGTCGTCCCGCACCTCGCCCTGCTCCTGATCGACGCCGGCCTGTGGCCGATCGTCGTCATCCAGTTCGCGGCGGGCTATGCGCTGGGGTGGCTCCGGCACCGGACCGGGACGTTCGTGCCCGGTGCCGTCGTCCACGTCGTCGCGAACGTCGTGGCCGGACTCGTCACCGCCTGAACGCGGCGGCGCCGCTACACCCCGTAGAGCCGCGCCCAGTTCTCCCGGGTGGTGAGCTCGGCCTGGGCCGCGCGCCACCGCCGCTGCGCGGCGGGCGCCTCGCGGACGAACCGGGCGAGCAGCGCCGCCAGCCGCTTCTGCAGCTCGGAGACCCGCGCCGGATCGACCTTCCGGTGGTGCACGCCGGTCTGCGAGGCGTCGGTCACGTAGACCTCGTCGAACAGCGACACGTGCCACCAGGCGGCGTCCTCGTACGGGATCGCCACGACGCCGCGGCGCTGCCGACCGAGCTTCTGGGTGAGCAGCCGCTTGGCCAGCACCTGGTCCTCGCGGTCCTCGCGCGGGATGCCCACCTTGCGCTCGACTCTGATCCCCGCGGGGAGCGCCTCCACGGCGAGCTTGGCGGTCTCGGGGTACTCCGCGCGCTCGGCCCGGATCGCTGCGAGCGCGGCCTGCCCGCCGTCGCCCACCCCGCGGGAGCCGTCGGGCCCGTCGAGGAACGCCTCGATCCCCCGCATCCGCGTGGCCGCCAGCCCGTACTGCATGCCCACCATCGCCCGAAGGACGCTGCGCCCGAGGTTCTTGGCCATGCTCTTCGGGTCGATCCCCTGCCGGATCGCGGCGGTGACCAGCGAGTTCCGCTGGGAGAAGAACTGGCCGAAGTCGTCGCCGTCCTTCCAGTAGAAGTCGGCGTGCCACACGGCCGCGCCCTGCAGCGTGCCCGTCGGGATCCCGGCCTGACGGCACCGGAGGCCGTACTCGATGTCGTCCCACTGGAAGAAGTACGGCATCGGCAGGCCCACCTCCTCCACCGCCTCGCCGGGGACGAGGCAGGACCACCAGGCGTTGTACTCGGCGTCGATCCGCCGCTCCTGCCGGTTCTCGACCACCGACTCGTCGCGCAGCGCGTACTCGTCGGCGTCGAGGCCGCCGCGGAGCTCGTCGAGCTGCGTGCGCTCGGCCGAGACCAGCAGGTAGTCGGGGTTGTACAGGTACAGCATCTGCGCCCCGACCAGCATCGGCTCGCGCGTCACGGCGGCAAAGGCGAACAGTCGCAGGACCGTCTCCGGCTCCACCCGGACGTCGTCGTCCATGAGCAGTACGTCCACGGGCCCGGCGGCGCCCGGCGCGGTGGCCTCGAACAGGCCGCGGCTGAAGCCGCCGGCGCCGCCGAGGTTGGGCTGGCGCAGGTAGTGCAGCCGGTCGCCGAACTCCTCGGCCGCGTGTTGGAACGGCTCGCGGGTCTCCACCAGGTCGGTGCCCTGGTCCGTCACGTAGAGGTCGTCGACGAGGTCCGCGACGAGGGGATCCGAGGCCAGCGAGTCCACGGTGGCCGCACAGTCGTCCGCCCTGTTGAACGTGCAGATCGCCACGGCGGCGCGGCGGGCGGGCCTCGTCGTCGTCGTACTCCACACAACCTCCGACACGGTCGCCGGCGCGTCCACGGCGTGCAGCTCCAGCCACATCGCGCCACCGTCGGTGAACGCGTCCACCGGCACGTGCAGCACCGCCATCCCGTCACCGTGGTGGCGGACCACGTCCACCGTCCGCACGTGGGAGCCGATGTCGGAGGCGCGGACCAGCACGTCCAGCTGCCCGGTCGTCTCCACGGACACGCGCACGGTGAGCTCGGTGACCGAGGTCCACCGCTGCCAGTAGGAGGCCTCGAACCGGCCGAAGTACGTGTTGGTGTCGACGATCGCGCCGGCGTCCATGTGCAGCTCGGCGCGGGTACGTCGCACGACCCCGCGCACGATGCGCGAGTACAGGTCGTCGTTGACCCACCGGCGCGGGCCCGAGAACAGCGTGCGCTGGAGCAACAAGTCGCGCTCGGGCTGCGGGGCGGCGGTGTCGGTGCCCGCGGCGGTCACGGTGGTGGCGTCCATGAGGCGATGCGCTCCTGGTGGGGTCGGTGCGGGGACACGGCCCGTCGGGGCCGCGCGGCGGCGGGCCGCTCAGGGCCCGGTCGCGCCGTCCAGGCTAGTCGCCGGCCCGGCGGCGGCCGCGTCGACGACCGGTGAGTCGGTGTTCGGGGGCTGCACGGGCGGGGTGACCGGGGGGATCCCCGGCGGCGGCAGCAGCGGCGGGTGGTCCGCGGGCACCGGCAGAACCTCGTACAGCCGGGCGCCGGAGTTGCCCTCGACGAGCCGCAGGTGGGGGTTGAGGTCGAGCCCGATGAACCCGCCCGGCCGCCCCGGCCCGCCCACGACGCCGGTGCCGACGATCACCCAGCGCACGTCCTGCCGCAGCACCTCGTGCGTGACCGACGGGTCGAAGCCGTAGCGGTTGATCGAGGTGTACAGGATCATGCGGTCGGCGCCGACCTGCCCGACCGGGTCGTCGGCGAGCGGCGCGCCGAACACCACGGGCACCCCGTGCAGCGCGTACGCCCACGCGGTGCCGTCGAACGGGTCATTGAGGACCACGCCGCCCTCGTGCCGCTCCCCCAGCGCGTCGAGCACCGCGCGTTCGCGGGCGTTGACCGCCGGGCCGTCGCCGTAGCCCCACACCCGCAGGTCGCGGGCCAGGACCGCGTGCCCGGAGACCGTGAGCAGCCCCAGCACGGCCACCACCACGACGCCGGTCCGCGCGGCCGGGCGGCGGGCCGAACCGAGCGGGACGAGCGCCCGCACGCCCGCGCCGGCCAGCACGGCCGACGGCAGCACCAGCAGGGAGGCGAACCGGTAGAAGTCGTCCCACCAGAAGCCGGTGAAGACCCGCACCCAGTCGCCGTGCACCGCCGCGGCCAGCACGTACAGCGCGCCGTAGACCACGAGCGCGGCGGCGGGGGCGGCGAGCGGGCGACGGCGCCGCGGGTCCACGACCGCCACCGCCAGGCCCACGAGCACCGCGACCGCCATCCCGATCGAGGACAGCGCGGTGGGCCCGAGGTCGAACACCCCGGCCACCGCGCGCGGCACACCCACCTCGCGCGGCCACGAGAACCCGGCGAGCGACTCGGTGGTCCCGGCCGAGACCATGGTCACCGACCACAGCACGTACGGGGCCGCCGCGACCGCGGCCAGCGCGAAGCCGCCGAGGACCGCGAACCTGGGCCGCGCGCCGGGCGCGGCGACCACCGCGGCGACGGCCTGGGCCGCCAGCGGGATCGCCGCCGCGAGCGCCACCGACGGGTGCACCGACCACGCCCCCGCCATGCCCGCCCCGAGCAGCGCCGCGTGCGCGAGCATGCGCGGCCGCCGCGCGGCGAGCTGCTCGCCCAGCAGGACCAGGCCCGGGATCACCGCCACGCCCAGCGCGAACGGCAGCACCGGGCCGCGGCCCAGCGCGAGGTACGGGAAGGTCCACGCCGCGCCCGCCACGACCGCCGCGCCGACCGCCGCGAGCCGCGACCCGCCGCACAGCTGCCCCGCCAGGACCGCGACGCCCAGCACGAACACCACGCCGGTGACCGCCGAGACCGCGTTGAGGGCCTCCGGCAGGCCGCCGCCCACGCCCAGCAGCAGGGACGCCAGGGCGTGGTAGGTGTCCGGGTAGAAGAAGTGCGGGTTGGCGGGCTGGCTCACCGGCGCGAGGTCGGTGAGACCGGCCCGCCCCGTCTCGGCGATGAACCGCGTGGCGCCGCCGTGGAAGATCGCGTCCCAGCCCTGCGGGATGGCCGTGAGAGCGCGGGTGGCGACGAGGACCTGGACCGCCGGGACGAGGGCCAGAGCGACGACGACGAGGTCGACCACCCCCGGGCCCGGCCCGCGACCGCGCACCTCGTCGTCGACGTCGGACTCCTCACCCCGCCGCCACGTCCCCCGGTCGGTGACCCGGGCGGCGATCCCGAGCGCGGCGGCGGCGAGCAGCCCCACGAGGGCGGTCACGCCCGCCGAGGCGAGGCCCCACCGCACGTCGGCGGCGGCCGTGACCGCGCACCCGACCGCCACCACAGCGGTGGTCAGGGCGGGGCCCGCGGCGAGCGCGTCCCGCCACCGCGCGCCGGCGGCCAGGCAGATCAGCGCGCCCGGCACGACCAGCAGCGCCAGCGCGGCGGCGAGCAGGAGCGCGACGGACATGCCGGTCAGCGGACCCGGAAGATCACGGTCCGCTGGACGATGAAGTTGGTGACGGTCGCGACGCCCTGGGCGATGACGTACCCGATGGTCGTGGCCCAGAAGGTGCTCCAGTCCAGTCCGTGGAAGAACGGCACGAGGACCATGAACAGGCCCCACTGCACGCCGAACATGAGGGCGTACAGGCACATCGTGGCGATGAACCGCGCCCGCGACGGCTCGGCCCGGAACGTCCACCGGCGGTTGATGCCGTACGCGGTGAGCGTGCCCGCGACGAACGACAGCGCCTTGGCCGGGCCGTAGCCCAGACCGGCCAGCATGAGCAGCTGCAGCAGGCCGTAGTCGACGACCGCCGAGAGCACCCCGGTGAGGAAGAACCGCAGGATCTGCGTCTTGAGATCGGTGCCCTCCCGCGGGTCGGACTCGTGGCGCGACTCCAGCGGGTCCACCGCGCCGCGCAGGGAGTCGAGGACGGAATCGACGGGATCGACCGGGTCGGCGGAATCGGCGGAGTCGCTCCTGGCGCCGGCGTCTCTCGGGGAAGAACTCACCAGCACAGGGTAGGCCGCGGCTCCGACGAGTGAACATCCACACAGGGGGCTTGTGCGGCCCCGGCGGGCGTGTCATCCTTTTCTCCATCGCGGGCACACCAGCCCGTTTCCGGTCGAACCGTCCGGCGACACCTCCGCCGACCACGTCCGACCCCGCTGGAGCGATCCGCTCGCGGCACACCCCATCTCTTCCCGGCGCCCACGCCACGAGGTCCGCGCCTTCTCCCCGGGTGAGCCGCCGTCGCCTCCACCCCCACGCACGCGAACGACCCCCGTCGTCGCCCCGCCCCGAGCGGTGACGCGCCGGGCCCGTCGTCCTTCCACGACCAGGAGTGAGTCCCATGTCGCAGTACCGCAGTCCCGCCATGAACAACGCCCCGACCGCGTTCTCCTACACGCCCACCGGGCGGGCGATCCCGCCGTCGTCGCCGCTGCGCACGCCCAACCGTCGCCCGGCGTCGCCGTCGTACACGCCCACCGGCCGCGCCGTCCTGTCGACGCCCGCCACCCGCGGCTCCGCCTAGGAGGCTGCTGAACAATCCGGGTGTCCGCACCTCGGGTTGGCGGGGCGCCTGAAATACTGCGTGTATGCAGGGTGAGTCGGATCGGCAACGGGAATTGCTGGATGTGGAGTCGGTGGCGGGGCATCTGCTCGAGCCCGGCAGCGTGTTCGCATTGCTGGCCGAGCATCGGGACCGGTTGTTCCCGGCGGAGTTGTTCGCCGACCTGTTCCGGTCGGGTCGGGGCCGGCCGTCGATCCCGGGTGAGGTGATCGCCTCCGTCATCGTCTTGCAAGCCCTGTACGGCCATTCGGACCGTGAGGCCGTGGATGCGTTGACGTTCGATCTGCGGTGGAAGGCTGCCTGCGGGTACGCGGTCGATGCGAAGGGCTTTGACTCGTCGACGTTGACCTATTGGCGGCGCCGGTTGGCGGCCAGCGAGCGTCCGCAGCGGATCTTCGAGGTGGTACGTCAGGTCATCGCCGAGACCGGGGCGGTCAAGTCCAAGACCCGCCGGGCACTGGACTCGACGGTGCTGGACGATGCGGTTGCCCGTCAGGACACGATCACCCAGTTGATCGCCCAGATCCGTCGGGTGGGCCGCGAGGTCCCCGACGCCAAAGACCTCATCGCCAGCGTGTGCACCCGCCTGGCCCAGGTGACCGGCCACGGATACGAGACGGCGGGCAAACCACGTATCGCGTGGGACGACCAGGCCGCCCGCGACGAGCTGGTCTCCGCCCTGGTAGCCGATGCGTTGGCACTGCTGGAGGCTTTGAACGTCGAGGCGATCACCGCCGCTGGTGGCAGGCCGGCCGAGGCGGTCGCTCTCTTGGCGTTGGTGGCCGGTCAGGACGTCGAACCGGCCGAGGATTCCGATGGCACCGACGGGCGGTGGCGCATCGCGCGCCGTACCGCCCCGGATCGGGTGATCTCCACTGTCGATCCTGATGCCCGGCACGCGCACAAGACCCAGCAGCGTCGCCAGGACGGGTTCAAAGCCCACATCGTGGTCGAACCCGACACCGGCTTGACCACCGCGACCCGGCTGGCCCGGGCCAGCGGCCCGGACAATTCCGATGCCACTGTCGGCGCGGACCTGGTCACCACAGATCCCACCACTACAGACGTCGAGAACATTGAGGTGCTGGGCGATTCGGCGTACGCCACCGGAGACATGCTGGCCACCCTCGCCGGAAAGCAGTGGCTGCCGCTGGTCAAACCCTGGCCGACCAGGCCCGCTGTGGAGGGCGGGTTTGGTCTCGATGACTTCACCTTCGATGCCGCGGCAAACACGTTGACCTGCCCGGCTGATGTCACGCGGACAGTGTCGCCGCAGGGCCGGGCGAAGTTCGGTGCGGCCTGCCGGCAGTGTCCGCTGCGCCAGCGGTGCACCACCTCACAATCCGGCCGCTCGGTGCTGCTGGGCGAGCACCATGTGCTGCAACGCCAGCACCGCCAGCGCGCACAGGGCGAGGACTTCCGGGCCACCTACCGGCAGCATCGCCCGATGGTGGAACGCTCCATCGCCTGGCTCACCCGAGGCGCCCGACGAGTGCCCTATCGCGGCGTGGACAAGAACAATAACTGGCTCCACCACCGCGCCGCCGCCCTCAACCTACGACGCCTGCTCGCCATGGGGCTGACCATGAAGAACGGGACCTGGGCCCTGGCCTGACCCAGTAACCAGGGCCTCATGAACCTCCCTGCTGCAGGCCGGTCAGCCACACGAGGACCACAGGCGGGCGCATCGCTCCCAGTCGCCGTACCCAGAGCGCTGACCTGAATCGCCGCTTGACGGCCCACCGAGACCGATCCGCAAGCCGCTCACACCACCGCAACCCCCAATGGCGCCTTGTTCAGCAGCCTCCTAGGACGAGCCCACCCCCGAACCCGCTGTTCGCGCGCGCCGGTCACCCCCGGCGCGCGCGACTCGTCCGCCGCCGACCGCGCCGTATACCGTGAGCGCATGAGGTCGCGGCGTCCCCTCCGTCCCGGCCGCGCGGTCGCGGCGGCACTCCTTGCGCTGACGTGCGCGCTCACCGCGGCGCCCGCCGGGGCCGCTCAGCCCACCGGTGCGGCGTCGTCCGCGGTCACGGTCCCCGACCCGTTCGCCGCGCTCCGGCCCGTGCCCGAGCACGAGCGCACGCCCGAGCGCTACCTGCCCAGCCCGTCCCCGGACCCCTGGTACTCGTCGCCGCCGGCCGTCGACCCCGCGACCGCCCCGGGGACGATCCTCGCCACGCGGGACGTGACGATCCCGCCGCACAACGTCCGCAACTTCGGCCGCGGCTGGCAGGTCCTGGTCCAGAGCACCGACTCCCACGACCGCCCGCAGCAGATCGTGTCGACGCTCATCGAGCCGGCCACCCCGTGGCCCGGGCCCGATCCTCGGCCGCTCGTGTCGTTCAACGTCACGATCGACTCGCTGGGCCTGACCTGCATGCCGTCCCACACGCTGCCGCACACGTTCAACCTCGAGCTCCCGCCGTTCCTGCAGATCCTCGCCGACCGCGGCTACGGCCTGGTCGTCACCGACTTCCAGGGGCCCAGGGCGGCCTACGCGGCGGGGCGCGCCAACGGCCGCGCGGTCCTCGACGGCATCCGCGCCGCCCGCGCCTTCATCCCGCCCGGTGAGGCCGACCCGCTGTTCGCCGACTCGCGGGTCGTGCAGGTCGGCTACTCCGGCGGCGGCATCGCCACGGGCTGGGCCGCGCAGCTGCAGCCCGTGTACGCCCCCGAGCTGACCGGCGTGCTCGTCGGCTCATCGGTCGGCGGCGTGCCCTCCGACTACTCCGACCTGTTCGACACGATGGACGGCACCATCGCCTCCGGCCTCTACCGCGCCGCCGTCCTCGGCCTGGCTCGCGAGTACCCCGAGATGTACCCCCTTCTCAACGCCACCGGCGACGTGATCGCGCACCACCTCCGCGATGCCTGCGCCGCCGCCAACACCGCCGGGGGGCTCATCCCCGCGCCGCTGTCCGCCCTGACCGACGTCGATCCCCGCACGGACCCCACGGTCGCGGCCGTCCTGGCCCGCAACCGCCTGGGAACCCCCGACCCCGCCCATGGCGCTGACCCGCGGGAGGTACCGACCGGGCCGGTCCAGGTCTGGCACGGTGACGCCGCCGCGCCGATCGGCCCCGGACCGGGGTCCTCGCGGGGGCCGGGCGACCCGTTCGTCCCCGAGTGGACGGCCCGTCGGCTGGCGGACGAGTGGTGCGCGGCCGGTGCCGACGTCGAATACACGCCGGTGCCCGGCGAACACATCCTCGCGGCCTACACCGCGGTCGGCCCGGCGCTGGACTGGGTCGACGACCGGGCACGCGGCGTCCCCTTCGACTCCGGCTGCCGGCCCGACTGACCGGCGCGGCCCAGGAGGGCGGGCCCCCGGCGAGCGAGCGCCCCTCGTCGTCGTCGGCATCTCTCTCGTCTCTCTCGTCGCCCCGTCATCCCACCGTGATCCCGCGGTCGGTCGCGTCACACCCCGGCGCGGCGACGCGGCGGCCGCGCCCCACCGGGCGGTAACCTCGACCGCGTGAGCACCGCGCAGAACACCCCACCGGCCCCGACCGCGCTGGACACCGAACTCCGGCGCCTGACCGGCTGGGGCCGCACCGCCCCGGCGATGAGCCACGTGCTGACCCCACGCTCGGTCGACGAGATCTCCGCGGCCGTCGCGGCGGTCAACGACTCCAACGCCTCCTCCCCAGCCCACCTGCGGCGCGGCGTGGTCGCCCGCGGCCTCGGCCGCTCGTACGGCGACAGCGCCCAGAACTCCGGCGGACTCGTCGTGGACATGAGCCGGTTCAACCGCATCCACGAACTCAACGCCGAGAAGGCGCTGGCAGTGGTCGACGCGGGCGTCAACCTCGACCAGCTCATGCGCGCGGCCCTCCCGTTCGGGCTGTGGGTGCCGGTCCTGCCGGGCACGCGACAGGTGACCGTCGGCGGCGCGATCGGCCACGACATCCACGGCAAGAACCACCATTCCGCCGGCTCGTTCGGCAACCACGTCACGCGCATGGAGCTGCTCGTCGCGGACGGCCGCGTGCTCACACTCGAGCCGGGCGGCACCGCCGACGACCCCGATGGAACGTTGTTCTGGGCGACCGTCGGTGGCAACGGACTGACCGGCATCATCCTCAAGGTGTGGATCGCCATGACCCGCACCGAGACTGCCTACTTCCTGGCGGATTCCGACCAGACCGGCTCGCTGGACGAGACCATCGCCCTGCACACCGACGGGTCGGAGTCGAAGTACACCTACTCGTCCGCGTGGTTCGACGCGATCAGCGCGCCCCCCAAGCTCGGCCGGGCCGCGGTCTCGCGCGGGTCGCTGGCCACGCTGGCCCAGCTCGAGGAGTACGCGCCCAAGCTGGCGAAGAACCCGCTGGCGATGGACGCCAAGCCGCTCATCACGTTCCCCGACGTGTTCCCCAACGGGCTGGCCAACAAGTACACCTTCGGCCCCATCGGCGAGGTCTACTACCGGCTCGGCGGGACGTCGCGGAACCAGATCAAGACGTTGCCGGCGTTCTACCACATGCTCGACCTGTTCTCGGAGTGGAACCGGGCCTACGGATCCAAGGGGTTCCTGCAGTACCAGTTCATCGTCCCGCCCGGCGCGGTCGAGGGCTTCAAGGAGCTCATCGGCGACATCCAGCGCTCGGGGCACTATTCGTTCCTCAACGTGTTCAAGCTGTTCGGCCCCGGGAACCAGGCCCCGCTGTCCTTCCCTATGGAGGGGTGGAACGTGTGCGTGGACTTCCCCATCAACGACCGGCTCAACAGCTTCGTCAACCACCTCGACGCCAAGGTCATGTCGATGGGCGGACGGCTCTACACGGCCAAGGACTCGCGCGTCCCGGCCGAGCGGTTCCACGCCATGTACCCGGAGATCGACTCGTGGATCGCCACCCGCCGCGGCATCGACCCCCACGGGGTGTTCGCCTCCGACATGGGCCGGCGGCTCGAACTGCTCTGAGCGGGTGAGCGCCCCCAGGGGTGTCGGGCCCCGTCGGTAGACTCCTGCCCATGATCAATGCCGTCGGCGTCCCCCAGACCCTGCTCCTGCTCGGTGGAACCTCCGAGATCGGCCTGGCCATCTGTGCCGAGTACCTGCAGCAGGGCCCGATGCGCGTGATCCTGGCGTGCCTGCCCGGCGACCCCGGCGTGGAGGACGCGCGGGCGGAGATGACGGCCGCCGGCGCGAGCGCCGTGGAGGTCGTGGACTTCGACGCCGCGGCCACCGACACGCACCCGGCCACGTTCGAGACGATCTTCGCCGGTGGGGACGTCGACGTGGCGATCGTCGCGTTCGGCCTCCTCGGGGAGAACGAGGAACTCTGGTCCGACCAGCGCAAGGCGGTCCAGATCGCGCAGATCAACTACACCGGTGCCGTCTCGGTGGGCGTGCTGCTCGCCGAGCGGATGAAGGCCCAGGGCTTCGGCCGGATCATCGCCATGAGCTCGGCCGCCGGCCTGCGGGCCCGCCGCTCCAACTTCGTCTACGGCTCCACCAAGGCGGGTCTGGACTCCTTCTACACCGGTCTCGGGTACGCGCTCGACGAGCACGGGGTGGACGTCCTGGTGATCCGCCCCGGCCAGGTGCGCACCCGGATGTCAGCGCACGTCAAGGAGGCGCCGCTGACCATCAACAAGGAGGAGGTCGCGCGCATCGCGGTGAAGAACGCCGGCGCCGGTAAGGGCGCGGTCTTCGCCCCGGCCGCGTTCGGCGGGGTCATGGCCGTGCTCACGCACGTGCCGCGCCCCATCTTCCGCAAGCTCCCCTTCTGAGCATGCCGCCGGCACTGCGCGGACCCGGTCTGGCCGGGGCGGCGACGCTGCTCGCCGCAGCCGTCACCGCCGTGGTCCTGGTGGGTTTCTCGCTCGTCTCCTTCCCTGCCTACGGCAACTCCAACGTCCTGCGGGCCCTGACCGTGGTCGGTCAGACCGCCGCTGTCGCGCTGGTGGCGGCAGGCATCCTCGCCGCGCGCGCCGGGGAGCGGCCTGGGGGTCGGCCCACGCTGGTGCGGCTGGGCAAGCTCGCCGCCCCCACCGGGTCGGCCCTGCTCGTGGCGGCCACGCTGGGCATCCCGCTCGCGGCGTCGCGGCTGTACCTGCACGGCGTGAGCGTGGACCAGGAGTTCCGCACCCAGTTCCTCGGCCGCTCGGCGACCTCGCTCGGGCTGCCCGACATGGCGTACATCGACCTGCCGTCGTTCTACCCGTCGGGGTGGTTCTGGCTGGGCGGGCGGTTCGCGAACCTGGTCGGCCTCGAGGGCTGGGCGGCGTTCAAGCCGTGGGCGATCCTGTCGCTGGCGGTCGCGGCCGCGCTGGTCACCGTGCTGTGGACGCGGATCCTGCGCACCGACCTCGGCGCCGCGGTCGGCCTGGTCTCGACCTCCGTCGTGCTCGCCTACGGCAGCCCCGAGCCGTACGGCGCCGTGGTGGCCCTGTTCCTGCCGCCGGTGCTCATCCTCGCGTGGCACGCGGTCAGCCCGACGGCCCGCCACGCCGGCCGCGGCGCCACCGTGGCCACGACCCTGTTCCTCGGGGCGTCGGCGTGCACCTACACGCTGTACACCGGCCTGGCGGCGGGCACGGTCGTCCTCATGGCGCTCGTCGCGACCGTCTCCGCGGTGCTCGCCGCGCGGCGCGGTCGACGCGTGATCCCGCTCTGGCTGCCCGCGGCCCGGCTCGCGGTGATCGGGTCCGGGTCGATCCTCATCGCCCTGCTCGTGTGGGCGCCCTACCTGCTGGCCGCGCTCCGCGGCGAGCCCGCCGACTCCGGCACCGCCATGCACTACCTGCCCGAGGCCGGAGCGCGGCTGCCGCTGCCGATGACCGCCGGCGGCCTCGCCGGCTGCGTGTGCCTGGCCGGCCTCGTGTGGATCATCGCGCGGGCGTGGACCTCGCGCCGCGCGCAGGCGCTCGGCCTGGGCGTCGTGGCCGTCTACCTGTGGTGCCTCGCCTCGATGGCCGTCACCGTCCTGGGCACCACCATGCTGGGGTTCCGACTCGAACCGGTGCTCATCCTCCTCCTCGTGGTGGCCGGGGTGTTCGCCGTCGTCGACGTCGCCGGGCTCGTCGTGCGCGCGGCCGGCCGTCAGGCCGGTGAGGCCCGGCCCGCCGCGGAGGCCGCCGACCGTCGTCGGCGCGCCGGCGCCGTGGTGGGTGTGCTGTCCGCCCTCGCCGTGCTCGCCCACGCGCAGGGGATCCCCGACCATCTGCACGACGAGATCCGGCTGGCCTACACCGACACGGACGGTCACGGCGAGCGGGCCGACCGCTACCCGCCCGGCCCCGAGTCCCACTACGCCGAGGTCGACCGCGTCATCCGGGAGTCGTTCCCCGGCCGCGACCGGACCGACCTCGTCGTCGCCAGCACCGCCGACGCGTTCCTGGCCTACCACCCGTACTTCGCCTACCAGGCCGTCACCTCGCACTACGCCAATCCGCTGGGGCGGTACGCCGACCGCAACGAGTCCATGGTCGCGTGGCAGGACGCCACCAGCGGTGACGAGCTGTTCGCGATGATGCGTGGGACGCCGTGGCGCGGCCCCGACGCGATCGTCACGCGCCGGTCGGGCGACGGCTTCTCCCTGCGCCTGGCCGAGGACACCTACCCCAACGACCCCAACGTCCGCCGCTTCGGCGTCACCATCCCCGGGGAGGCCGTCGAGGGGGACCACTTCGAGGTCCACGACGTGGGTCCGTTCGCCGTGATCACGGTGCGGTGAGGAGGCTGTGCGGTGATCAGGCGATGACAGCGGAGCGGACGGGAACCGTGGGACGGGGCGACGACGACGAGGTGCGCGACACCGACGTCGAGCGTCCACTCGGTCTGCACCCGTACCCCGGCATGGACCGCGACCGCCGGTGGGCGGTCATCACCGGCTTCCTCGGAGCGGTCCTGGCGATCCTCGCCGGGTTCCTCCCCGTGCACCAGGACACCACGCGGGTGCAGTGGACGGCCGGGCCCGACTACGCCTCGGTCACCGCCCCGCTCGTCTCCGGGCGACCGCTCGACCTCACCATCACCGCACCGTGCGCGCCGCTGGCGCAGGTCCCCGAGAACACGATCGTGTTCTCCACCCTGCCGGAGGGCGCCCCCGGGCGGATCTCCGACGGGCTGGTGGTCCAGCGCGCCGAGGACGCGGCGGGCGACCCGGTCATCGAGGTGGCGGTACGCAACATCACGCTGCTGTCGGTGCCGCTGTCCACCCTGCGCGACCCCGGGTGCGAGACGCTGAACGTGCGCGCCGAGACGGGCATCCTCGTCGCCGAGTTCACCGGCCTGGAGCGCGACCCCGACGACGCCGACGACGCGGTCCGCGCCGCCGTCCCGGGGGCCATGCGCCCGCAGGTCACCGGGGTCTTCACCGACCTCACGCCCGTGACCGCGCCCGACGGCCTCGGCGCGTCCACGGTCGAGGTCACCGTCGACTCCCGGTACTCCTCCAGCCCCACCGCGCTCAAGCTGGTGCTCATGGTGATCGGGGTGCTCGCCACCCTCGCCTCCGTGGTGTTCCTGCACCGCCTCGACGGCATCGACGGCCGCTCGCACCGCCGCTTCGTCCCGCGGTCCTGGTCGCGGTTGTCCGGGGTCGACGGGGTCGTCATCGGCGTCCTGGGCTTCTGGCACCTCGTGGGCGCCAACACCTCCGACGACGGCTACCTGCTCACCATGGCCCGCTCGGCCGGGCCCAGCGGGTACATGGCCAACTACTTCCGCTGGCTCGGCTCCCCCGAGTCCCCGGTCGGCTGGTACTACGAGATCCTGCGCGTGTTCGCCGAGATCTCCACCGCCAGCCCGTGGATGCGGCTGCCCACCCTGCTGTGCGGCATCCTGTCGTGGCTCATCATCAGCCGCGAGGTCGTGCCCCGGCTGGGCCGCCTCGCCCGCACCTGGCGCGGGCCGCGCTGGACGGGCGCCGCCCTGTTCCTGGCCTTCTGGATGGCGTTCAACAACGGGCTACGGCCCGAGCCGGTGATCGCGCTCGGCGCCCTGCTCACGTGGTCGCTGGTCGAGCGGTCCATCGCCACCCGCCGGCTCGTGCCCGGCGTGGCGGCGATCGGCGTGGCCGCGTTCTCCCTCGGTGCCGGCCCCACCGGGCTCATGTGCGTCGCGGCGCTCGCGGCGGGCGCCCGCGAGTTCCTCAGCATGGCCCGGCGGCGCGCGCGGGTGGTCGGGTGGGCCCCGATCCTCGGCCCCGTCCTGGCCGTGGGTCTCGCGCTGCTCTACACCGTGTTCGCGGACCAGACGCTGGCCGCGGTCCTCGAGGCCACCCGCATCCGCACCGAGCTCGGTCCGAGCCTGCCCTGGTACGGGGAGAAGGAGCGGTGGGAGGCGCTGTTCGGGGTCTCCGCCGACGGCGGTGTCGCCCGCCGCTTCCCCGTCCTGCTCATGCTCATGTGCCTGGTCCTGGTCACCGCCGTCATGCTGAGGCGGGGGAAGATCCCCGGCGCGGCCGCCGGGCCCTCGCGCCGACTCATCGGCGTCCTCGCGGGATCGCTGCTGTTCCTGGTGTTCACCCCCACCAAATGGACCCACCACTTCGGGGTCTTCGCCGGTCTGGCGGGTGCGCTCGCCGTCCTCGCCGTCATCGCCCTGCGCTCCTCGACGGTCTCGCTCAATCGGAGTCGCTGGCTGGTGTGGGCGGCGCTGTGCTTTGTCGTCGGCCTGTCCACCGCCACCAACAACACCTGGTGGTACGTCTCCGACTACGGCATCCCCTTCTCCGACTCCTTCCCCGCCGTGGGCGGGGTCCAGGTCCAGTACGTCGCGTTCATCGGCGCCCTGGTGTGCCTGCTCGTCGCCGGCCTGATCCACTCCGGGATCGTGCCCGAGGAACCCGGCGCCGCCCTGTGGCGCCGCGTCCGGCGCGCGGCGCCGTTCCTGCGGACGCACGCCGACACCCCCGCCGCCCGCCGCCGCGCCGACGGCCGGAGCCGCGGGATCGGCGGCACCCCGCTGACGGTGGTCGCGTTCTCCGTGGTGATCTTCGAGCTGGTCTCCGCGGTCACCGCCGTGTTCGTCCAGAGCCCCGCCTACAGCGTCGGCCGCGGCAACATCCGCGCGCTGTCCGGTGAGCCGTGCGCGCTCGCCGACTCCGTGCTCGTCGAGGAGGACTCCAACGACGGCCTGCTCAGCGCGGTCGGCGCCGGGCCCGAGATCTCCCTCGGCGCGGGCGTCGTCAACGGCTTCGCCCCCAACGGCCTCCCCGACTCCATCACCGTCGACAGCGCGGAGGCCTCCGGCGCGCTCGCGACCTCCGAGTCCGGCGAACGCGACCCCGGCGACGGTGTGGACGCCGGCACCACCGGCGGCCGCGGCGCCGTCACGGTCAACGGCTCCACCGTCGCGCTGCCGTTCGGCCTCGACCCGGACACCACCCCGGTCCTGGGCTCCTACCGGCGCGGCCCGCAGGTCGCGGCCGAGCTCACCTCGGCGTGGTACGAGCTGCCCGCCCGCAGCGCCAACCGCCCGCTCCTCGTCATGGCGGCCGCCGGTCGCATCGGCAACGGCGCCCTGCGCATCGAGTACGGACGCCCCGGCCGTGTGGGCGCGACCGGGCCCACCGACTTCGAGGTCATGGGCTCCACCACCCCCATCGACGTCGGCCCCGCGCCCGCCTGGCGGAACCTGCGCATCCCGCTCGACTCGATCCCCGAGGACGCCCAGGTCGTGCGCGTGGTGGCCGCGGACGGCAATCTCGACCCCGACCAGTGGCTGGCCGTCACCCCGCCGCGGAACCCGCGGCTGCGCACCCTCGACGAGGTCGTCGGCCACACCGACCCCGTGCTCATCGACTGGGTCGTCGCGCTGGCCTTCCCGTGCCAGCGGCCGTTCGTCCACAACGGGGGCGTCGCCGAGATCCCCCGCTACCGGATCCTCGCCGACCGCGAGTCGTCGTCCGCCGCCAACTGGTGGCAGAGCGCCGGCGGCGGCGGCCCGCTCCTGTGGACCAGGCAGACCGTCGAGGCCATCACCGTCCCCACCTACCTCGACCACGACTGGGCCCGCGACTGGGGCTCGCTGCAGCGGTTCGAACCCCTCGACCCGGACGCCACTCCCGCCGAACTCCTGCGCGGAAGCGAGGTGCGTTGGGGCTGGACCACGCCGGGTCCGATGAACTGATCGTCGCCTAGAATCGGCTGTCGTGTCAGACTCCTCCCCGGAACCGTCCCCGGCTCATCCCCCGGCTCCCAGTCCGGCCTCCGGCGCGATCGCCGCCGACCCGCGGGTCGCGAGGCTCCGGCTCATCGCCATCGTCAGCGGCCTCGTGGGCACACTGTGCTTCCTGGCCCTGCCGTTCCTGCCGGTCTCCCAGACCACCTCGACCGTGCAGTGGCCGCAGAACGGGTCGGTCGGCTCGGTCACCGCGCCCCTCATGGCGCACTCGCCCCAGCGGTTCACCGCCACCGCGCCGTGCGACCTGGTCGGTGAGCTGCCCGTCGACGGGGGGATCCTGCTGTCCACCGCCCCGGCGGGTGGCGAGGAAGCCGGTGACCGCGCCCTGTTCGTCCGGGCCTCCGCCGACACGGTCGACGTGGTCTCCCGCAACCGCGTCATCGTCTCCGCACCCCGCGACCGGGTCGAGGCCGGGGACTGCACGCAGCTCAGCGTCGTCGCCGCGCCCACCTACGTCGAGGCGTCGTTCGACGGCATCGACGGTGCCGCGCGCCGTGTCGACGCCGACGACCTGCGCCCCATGGTCGTGGGCGTCTACACCGACCTGCCCGCCGACACCGCGGTGCCCGAGGGCCTCGACGTCACCGTGCAGGTCGACTCCCGCTTCACCACCGACCCCACCGCGTGGAAGTGGGCGGCGATCGTCATCGGGCTGCTGTCGACCGCCGTCGCCCTGTGGGCGCTGCACGCGCTGGACCAGACCGACGGTCGCCGCGCACGCCGCTTCCTGCCCCGCGGCTGGTTCCGGATCCGGCCGCCCGACATCGCCGTGATCGGCACGCTCGGCGTCTGGCACTTCGTCGGCGGCAACACCTCCGACGACGGCTACATCCTGTCCATGGCCCGCGCCGCCGATCCCGCCGGCTACATGGCCAACTACTACCGGTGGTACGGGGTCCCCGAGTCGCCGTTCGGCTCGCCCTACTACGACCTGCTGACGCTGTTCTCCCACGTGTCCACCGCGAGCCCGTGGATGCGGCTGCCCGCCCTCCTGGCCGCGATACTGTGCTGGCTCGTCATCAGCCGGGAGGTGCTGCCCCGCCTCGGACGCGCCGCCCGCACCACCCCGGTCGTCGTGTGGAGCGCCGCCGCCGTCTTCCTCGCCTTCTGGATGGCCTTCAACAACGGCCTGCGGCCCGAGCCCATCATCGCGCTGGGCGCGCTGCTGACCTGGGTCTCCGTGGAACGGGCCATCGCCACCCGGCGGATGCTGCCGTTCGCGATCGCCGTCATCATCGCGTCGTTCTCGCTGGCCACCGGTCCCACCGGGCTCATGGCCGTCGCAGCACTGCTCATGGGCCTGCGGGCCGTCGTGCGCACCGTCGTCGTCCGCGGCCGCGTGATCGGTTCGCACCTCGCGCTCATCGCGCCCGTCCTGGCCTCCGGCACGATGGTGCTGATCTGCGTGTTCGGCGTGCAGACCCTCGCCGCCGTGCTCGAGGCCATCCGGGTCCGCGGCGAGATCGGTCCGAGCCTGAGCTGGTTCGAGGAGTTCGTCCGCTACTACTACCTCATGATCCCGACGGTGGACGGCTCGCTCGCCCGTCGACTGCCGGTCCTGCTGGTGCTGCTCTGCCTCGCCGTCGTCGTCGGCACCCTCCTACGCCGCGGCAAGGTCCCGGGCGCCGCCTCGGGCCCGGTCTGGCGCCTGGTCGGCGTGGTCGTGGGCACGGCCTTCTTCATGATGTTCTCGCCCACCAAGTGGACCCACCACTTCGGTGTCTACGCGGGCATCGGCGGCGCGATCGCCGCCCTCGGCGCCCTCGCGATCTCCGCGTCCGCCGTCCGCACCGCCCGCAACCGCACGCTGTTCCTCGGCGTGATCCTCGTGGTGGTGGCGCTGGCGTTCGCCGGCCCCAACGGCTGGTGGTACGTCTCGAGCTACGGCATCCCCTGGTGGGACAAGGCGCCGAGCATCCGCGGCATCGACGCCGCCACCGTGCTGCTCGTCCTGGCGGTGCTGACGTTCGCCTACGCCGCGTGGCAGCACCTGCGTCGTGACTACACCGGCGACAAGGCGCCCCGGACCACCGAGGGCCGACGCCGCGTCCGGACCTTCGCCGCGGCACCGATCGCGGTGGTCGCCGGCCTGCTGGTGATCTTCTCGATCGCGTCGTTCGTCAAGGGTGTCCACAAGCAGTTCCCGGCGTACACGATCGCCGCCGGCAACCTGTCCGCGCTCGCCGGGAACCCCTGCATGCTCGCCGACCGCGTCCTCGTCGAGCCCGACACCAACGCCGGCATGCTCACCCCGCTCGACGCCACTCCCCTGCCCGACGGGACCGTCGACCCGCAGGACCGTGCCGCGGCCATCGAGGCGGGCGGGAACACCGGGTTCACGCCCGACGGTGTCGCGCCCGACCTGTCCGCCGACGCGGTGGTCGCCGATCCCGGCGCCGCCAACACCACGTCCGAGCCCGGCGGCGGCCCGTCGGTCAACACCGGCGAGAGCGCCGGGACCGGAGGCGGCCGGGGCGCCGAGGGCGTCAACTCCTCGACCGTCGCACTGCCCTTCGGGCTCGATCCCGCCACGACACCGGTGCTCGGCTCGTTCCTCGTGGGCCCGCAGCGGGAGGCCAGCCTCGAGACGGGCTGGTACCGCCTGCCGGAGAACCGGGAGTCGCATCCGCTGTTGGTCATCTCGGCGGCGGGTCGCATCGGCCGCTTCGACGCGGACGGCATCTACAAGTACGGCCAGAGCGTGGTCGTGGAGTTCGGCCGCTCGGGCGAGGCCGGCGTCGAGACGGTCGGCGAGCCGGTCGTCCCGTTCGACATCGGCCCCGCCCCCACGTGGCGGAACCTGCGGGTGGACATGCAGGACGCCCCCGCCGACGCCGACGTGATGCGTGTCCGGGTCGACGACAACGACCTCACCCCCGAGCAGTGGGCCGCGATCACGCCCCCGCGCGCTCCCGAGCTCGTGACGGTCCAGGAGATGGTGGGGTCGGAGTCGCCGGTCCTGCTGGACTGGGCGGTGAGCCTGCAGTTCCCGTGCCAGCGTCCGTTCGCGCACTACGCGGGCGTGGCCGAGCTGCCGGAGTACCGGATCCTGCCGGACCGTCCGCTGGCGGTCAGCGCCACGAGCACCTGGATGTCGTACGAGGCCGGCGGGCCACTGGGCTGGGTGGAGACCGCGCAGCGGGCGCGGACGATCCCGTCCTACCTGCGGCACGACTGGAACCGGGACTGGGGTTCGATCGAGGCCTACACCCCGCTGGGCACGTACCAGGAGGAGCCGCCGGCGCCAGCCGAGGTGACCACCGGCACCGAGACGCGCTGGGGCTGGTGGCAGCCCGAAGGGCCGATCTTCGTGACCGACCCCGAGTGACCCGCTCAGCGCGCGGGACCGCGCCGGCCTGAATAGGGCCCGCCGGTCCGATGAGGGCCCGCCGGAGGCAGCAGCCACCGGCGGGCCCTCGATCGTTGGCGCGGCCCCGGCCTGAGACCTCGTCGCCAGCACAGCCGCCCGCCGACATGGCGTCTCGCGCGCACCGCGGTGACGGCGAGACGCCAGGCCGAGGAGCGGCTGCGGCCAACGCGGGCAGAAGCGGGAGCGAGACGCCAGGTTCAGAGGCGGCTGCGGGGCGGAGAAATGCGGGACGGGCGGCCCCCTCGTCGGTGGGCCGCCCGTCGGTGCGCTGGTGCCGTTGGCGCGCTGTTGCTATCGGATCACAGCGGGAAGATGGAGTGCTTGCGCGGCAGCTCGACCCGCGTCTTGTCCCGGAGCTGCTCGAGCGCACTACGCAACACCAGCCGCGTGTGCGAGGGCTCGATCACCGCGTCGATGTAGCCCCGCTCGGCGGCCGTGTACGGCGTCGCGATGAACTCGTTGTACATGTCGATGAGCTGCTTGCGGAGCTTCGGCCCCTCCTCGGGACCCGCCTCCTCGATCTGACGGCGCTGTAGCAGATCGACCGCGCCCTCGGCGCCCATCACCGCGATGCGAGCGGTCGGCCACGCGAAGTTGAGGTCACCGCCCAGGTTCTTCGAGCCCATCACCGCGTAGGCCCCGCCGTAGGCCTTGCGCACCACGAAGGTCACCTTGGGCACCGAGGACGCCGCCACCGCGAAGCCCATCTTGGCACCACGGTGGATGATGCCCAGCTTCTCCTGCTCCACACCCGGGAGGTAGCCGGGGGTGTCCACCACGAAGACCAGCGGGATCGAGTAGGCGTCGCACAGCATCATGTGCCGGGTCGCCTTCTCGGAGGCGTCGATGTCCAGCGCGCCGGACAGGTGCAGGGGCTGATTGGCGATCACGCCCACCGGCTCACCGTCGACGCGCGCGAAGCCCGTGATGATGTTGGAGGCGAACTGCCCCGACGTCTCCATGAACTCGCCGTCGTCGAACATCCGGATCAGCACGTCGTGCATGTCGTACGCGGCGTTGTCCGAGTCCGGGATGATCGTGTCGAGCTGCAGGTCCGACTCCGTGGTCTCCGGCTCGAGTCCCGGGTTGATCCGCGGGGCCTTCTCGCTGGCCGACGACGGCAGGTAGCTGAGCAGATTACGCACGTACATGAACGCGTCGTGCTCGCTGACGGCCACGTGGTTGACGTTGCCCCGCTTCGCCTGCTCGAGCGCGGACCCGAGCTCGTCCATCGTGACGTCCTCGCCGGTCACCTGACGGATGACGTCGGGGCCGGTGACGAACATGTACGCCTGGTCCTGGACGGCGACCACGAAGTCGGTCGTCACGGGCGCGTACACGGCACCGCCCGCGCACTTGCCGAGCATGATGGAGATCTGCGGCACGTGGCCCGACGCCGGGTACTGACGGCGGCCGATCTCCGAGTAGTACGCGAGCGAGGTGACGGCGTCCTGGACCCGGGCGCCGCCCGAGTCGTTGATCCCGATGATCGGGCAGCCGACCTTGATCGCGAAATCCATGATGGCGCAGACCTTCTTGCCGAAGCCCTCGCCGACGGACCCGCCGAACACCGTGTTGTCGTGCGCGTACACCGCTACCGGGCGACCGTCGATCGTGCCGCGGCCGGTCACCACGCCGTCGCCGAACGGGTTGTCGGGGTTGCCCGGCGCCTTGACCAGTTGGCCCATCTCCACGAAGCTGCCCGCGTCGAGGAGCTCGGCGATCCGCTGGCGGGGAGGGGTCTGCCCCGCGGCGTCGCGGCGGGCCTTGGCCCGTTCGCTGCCCGGGTCCATGGCCTGCTCGGTCCTGACCCGCAGTTCAGCGAGCTTCTCCGCGGTCGTCTTCGCCGTCACGCGTTCGTTCCCTTCCGTACGCCCGCGTCGAGCTCCGTGAGTCGACGCGCCAGATGCTTACCGACCGTACCGACCACCGGCTCGTCGACCATCGCGAGGTGGTCGCCCTCGAGGTGGACCACCTCCAGATCGGTCACCACGGCGGCCCAGCCGCCGTCCGGGTCGATGCGCTCGTAGCGCGGCTCCAGTTCGATCGCCCCGTCGTGCATCCGCTCGGCCCGGTACAGCACGAACGGCACCTCGGCGCCCACGCCGGCCCACGAGCCCATGTCCGCGCTCTGCAGGATGCGGTTGTCCACGAAACTGGCCCGCTGGTGCTCGATCACGCCGCCGCCCATCGCGTTGGCCTCGGCGCCCAGCACCCCCATCAACATGTCCAGCACGCCGTCCTCGCCGTGCTCGGCGAGGAAGTCGCGCGGCACCTCCACGTCGAGCCCGTACGTCCGCTTGGCGAACTCCGAGTAGCGCTTCCAGCGCGCCTCGGCCTCGTCGAGCGTGTCCGGGATCGGCTCGGACGGCTGCACGGTGTCCAGCAGGACCACCAGCGACACCTCGTCGCCCGCGGCCCGCAGCTGGCGGGCCACCTCGACGGCCAGCGCGCCGCCGAAGGACCAGCCACCCAGCGCCACCGGGCGGCCCGCGGCGAGCTCGCGGATCCGGTCGAGGTAGGTCGCGGCCCGCGCCTCCAGGGGGCCCTCGACGCGCTCGACGCCGTACACCGGGGTGCCCTCGTCGAGGCGCTCGACGAGCGGCTCGTAGACGAACGACGATCCGCCGGCCGCGTGGAACAGGAACAGCGGCGTGCGCCCCTCCTGCCCCTCGGCGAGCACGCGGATGTTGCCCTCGACGGCGACCTCGGTGAACGGGCGCAGTAGATCGGCCACCTCGGCGATCGTCGACGCGCCGGCCAGCTGATCGGCGGTGATGTCACCGCCGGACCGGTCGGACAGTCGCCGGGCCAGCGCCTCGCGGGTGGCCTCGTCGATCGGGGGCAGCGCCCCGGTCACGCCGGGCGCCGCCGCGCCGGTGACCACCGCCCACGCGCCGAACGCCATGCGCTCGGTGTCGTCGCGCGGGGCGACCGACACGGCGTCGCCGGCCGGGGCCGCACCGTCGGAGTCAGCCGCACCCGAGCCGTCGGCGGCGTCGCCGTCGCGCAGCGCCGCGACATCGACCGCTCCCTCAACGCGGGCCTGCTGGGCCGCCAGCTCGCCGACCTGCTCCGGGTTCTCCACCGCGAACCGGACCATCTCCGCGACGTCGTTCAGCGACGCGTCACGCATGGCCTGCAACTCGAGCGGCGGGATGGAGAACTCGTGCTCGACGCGGTTCTTGATGCGCACGGCCATGAGCGAATCCAGGCCGAGATCGAGCAGTGCCAGCTCCCTCGGCAGGTCGTCGGGGCTGTACCCCATCGAGGAGCCGATGATCCGGGCGAGCCTGTCGCTGATCAACTCGCCGGAGGCGGGGTTCCAGCGGGTGTCGGCCTCGTCGTCGTCCTCGTCCTCGCCGACCACCGGAGCGTCGGACTCGGCCGACTCGAAGTGCGGCATCTCCGGCGCCGTCGACGGATCGATCGGCGCGCCACCACTGACCGCGCCGGAGGCGACCAGCACGAACGGCGCGGACTCCTCGTCCGACCGGACGTGGACCTGCAGGGACGCCCCACCCGGGTGCGGGGTGAGGGTCGTGGTGACCGACCCCGAGGCGGGCAGGACGCCGGGCCGGTCGACGGCGGTGAGGGTCGCGCCCTCGATCACCGCGGCGGCCGCGGCGGACATCAGTGCATCCACGCTGGGCACGACATCGGCGCGGACCTGCCACGCGTGGCGGCCGTCGGGCAGCGCGACGTACGACCCCGGCATGCGGCCGTCGCCGGACCCGCCGCCCGCGGTGACCTTGGGCCACAGGGTGCGGCGCTTCCACGCGGTGCCCGGCACCGGCGCGTACCGGTCGGGGCCGGTGACGTAGCCGTGGATCATCTCCACGACGCTCGGCATGTCGATCGTGTGCCCGTGGACGTACAGCTGCGCGATCGCGTGCAGGAGCGTGTCGGCCTCGGACTCCTTGCGCTTGAGCGTGTGCAGGAGGTTCGGCTCCATGAGACCGGCGTCGAAACACGTGGCGGCCACCGACATCGCGGCCACCGGGTTGGGGGCCAGCTCGAGGAACGTGACGTACCCGGCGTCGACGGCCTTGCGCACGGCGTGGGTGAACCACACCGAGTGGCGCATGCCCTTGACCCAGTACTCCTCCGCGTGGACCGGCTCGTGGCCGGCGCGGTAGAAGGTCTCGCGGTCGACGGACGAGAACAGCCCGGAGGTGAGTTCGCGCGGCTCGAGGCCGGCGATCTCCGCGGCCAGCTCGCCGAGGAGCATGTCGACGTCCGAGGTGTGCCCGGCACCGCGGACCTGCAGCTGACGGGCGAACTTGCCCTGCTCCTCGACCCACGCGACGAAGTCGGCGACGGGCTTGGCGCGGCCACCGACCGTGGTGTGGGTGGGCGCGGCGTAGACGGCGGGCTCGATGGAGGCGAACTGCGGGTTGTCGGCGATGATCTGCGCGATCTCCTCGGCTGAGTACTCGACCAGCGCCATCGCGCCGGCCTCCTCCTCCGAGACCTGCCCCTCGGCGTCGCCCATGAGGCGCGAGCGCACACAGATCACGCGCACCGCGTCCTCGAGGCCCAGGCCACCGGTCGCGTAGGCGGCGGCGACCTCACCCATGGAGTGCCCGATGACGGCCTCGGGCTTGGCGCCGAGCGCGCGCAGGGTGTCGACGAGCGCCACCTGGATCGCGAAGATGCCGACCTGGGAGTTCTCGAGCTCGTAGGTCTGCGAGTCGTCGAGGATCAGCTCGACGATCCGGTAGCCGGCCTCGAAGTCGATGAGCTCGTCGACCGCGTCCAGGCACGAGGCGAACAGCGGGTTGGACAGGTACAGCTCCTTGGCCATCTTGCGGTGCTGGGAGCCGAAGCCGGAGAACACCCACACGTCGCCCGTGCCGGCGGGGGCGTCGGCGCTGAACACGCCGGGGCCCGGGTCGCCCGCGGCGAGCGCGCGGAGCCCGGCGACGAGCTCGGCGCGGGTGTGGCCGACGACCGCGCCGCGGGAGCGGCCGTGGTTGCGGGTGGACAGGGTGCGGGCGACGGCGCCGAGGTCGATCGAGTCGTCCTGCGCCTCGAGCCAGTCCGCGACCTGGGCGGCCGTGGCCTTGCGGCGCGACGGCAGGGACGCGGACACGACCAGCACCGTGGCCGGAGGGCCGGGAACAGCGGTGCCGGTGGTGGCGAGCTCGTCGGCGTTGCGCGCGACGGCGTCGGCCACGCAGCGGGCGACGTCGTCGTCCGTGGCCGTCGCGGTGGTGGTCGCGGCGTCGGTGGTCGCCGTGGTCGGGTCGGTGTCGGCCGGGGCGTCGGTGGAGGTGTCGGACGGGGCGTCGACGACGACGTGGGCCGGCTGCGGCCGGTACTCGGCCACCACGACGTGCGCGTTTGTGCCACCGAAGCCGAAGCCGGAGATGCCGGCGACCGCGCGGCCGCTGTAGCGCGGCCACGAGGTGGTCTCGGTGACCACGCTGAGCCGGGCGGCGTCGAAGTCGATGTACGGGTTGGGGCCCGCGTAGTTGATCGTGGGCGGCACGGCGTCGTGCTGCATGCCCAGGATGATCTTGGCCAGGCCGGCGGCGCCGGCGGCGGACTCCATGTGCCCGAAGTTGGTCTTGGCCGAGCCCAGGAGCGTGGGCCGGTCGGCGTCGCGGCCGCGGCCGAGCACCTGGCCCAGGGCGGTGGCCTCGATGGGGTCACCGAGGATCGTGCCGGTGCCGTGGGCCTCGATGTAGTCGACCTCGCGCGGGTCCACGCCGGCGTCGGCGTAGGCCTGGCGCAGGACGGAGACCTGGGCGTCCGGGTTGGGGGCGGTCATGCCGTTGGAGCGACCGTCCGAGTTCACGGCGGACCCCTTGATGACGGCGAGGATCTCGTCACCGTCCCGTTCCGCCTCGGACAGGCGCTTCAGGATGAACACGCCGCCCCCCTCGGCGCGGCAGATGCCGTTGGCGTCGGAGGAGAACGCCTTGATGCGCCCGTCGGGGCTGAGCGCGGCGCCGGTCTTGGCGAAGCCCATGGTGGCGGCGGGCGCGAGCATCATGTTGACGCCACCGGCCACGACGAGGTCCGACTCGTGCAGGCGCAGGGAGTTGACGGCCTCGTGGATCGCGACCAGCGACGTCGAGCAGGCGGTGTCCAGCGTCATGGAAGGGCCGCGGAAGTCGAACGTATACGAGATCCGGTTGGAGATGATCGAGTTCGACGCGCCGGTGACCGCGTACGGCGAGGCCGCGGCCGAGTCCGACGTGAGCAGGACCTGGTAGTCGCTGGACGACGAGCCCATGAACACGCCGACCTCGCGGCCCTTGAGGTCGCTGGCCGGGATGTGGGCGTTCTCCAGGGCCTCCCAGGTGAGCTCGAGCGCGAGCCGCTGCTGCGGGTCGACCATCTCGGCCTCGCGCGGGCTCATGCCGAAGAACTCGGCGTCGAAGTCCTTGACCTCGGAGTCGTCGAGCCAGCCGCCGCGGTCCGGGGCCTCGGCCAGGACCTGCTGGACGTAGGCGTCGCCCGCCCACTCCGACCAGCGGCCGTCGGGGCGCGGGGTCGTGGCGTCGCGGCCGGAGGCCAGCAGCTCCCAGGTCGCCTCGGGGGTGTCGGCGCCGCCGGGGAAGCGGGTCGCGAACCCGATGACGGCCACGTCGAACTCCATCCCGGCGCCGCGCTCGCGGAAGGTGTGGAAGTCGGTCGGTTCGTCGACCTCCGCCGGCCCGTTGACCACGTACTCGGCGAGCGAGGCGATGGTGGGGTGCTGGTAGGCGACGGTCGCGTCGAGCGGCCGGCCGATGAGGTCCTCGAGGTCCGCGGACAGGGACACCGCGTCGCGGGACGACAGACCGTACTCCTCCAGCGAGCGGTCGTCGGTCACCTTGGAGACGTCGAGCCCGGTGGCCCGGCAGACCCAGCCCCGCATCCATTCGCGGAGCTCCACTACCGTCATCTCGCTCTGTGCCATCGTCGCGGCTCGCCTTTCCTGAAGGTTTCGTCCGGTATGTCCCGTCGCGGCGGGGCACCCTTGGTGCCTTGAACCGGCCCGGCCGGGAGGACGCTACTGCGCCGGCAGGTCCGGGAAGGCGGTCTGCTTGTAGCCCCCGCGCAGTGTGCCGTCCACGTACGCCGCCTTGCAGGCACGGCGCGCGATCTTGCCACTGGAGGTGCGGGGGATGGATCCGGCGGGGACCAGGAGCACGTCCTGGGCGGTCACGCCGTGTCGCGCGGAGATAGCCGATCGGACGGCGTCCGCGACGGGGCCCGGATCGGCCTTGCCCGCCCCGGGCGCACGCTCGGCGACCACGACGAGCGTCTCCGAGGAATCATCGGCGGCGATGTCCGCGCCGTTACGCGCGTCGATCGGCAGCTGGTTGGCCGGCACGGAGAACGCGGCGACGAAGCCGGGACGTAGGGCGTCTGACGCGCTCTGCGCGGTGTTCTCCAAGTCCTGCGGGTAGTGGTTGCGGCCGGCGACGATCACGAGGTCCTTGACGCGGCCGGTGATGTACAGCTGGCCGTCGACGTACGCCCCGTAGTCGCCCGTGCGCAGCCACCGCGCGTCCTCGGGGACTGTCCCGAACTCGCGGACGGTCTTGGAGCCCTCTTCGAGCCGCTCGACGAGCCGGTTGCCGAACGTGGCGTCGGACTCCTCGGGGCGTCCCCAGTAGGCGCGCCCGACGTTGGTGCCGTGCAGCCAGATCTCGCCCACACGGCCCTCGGGGAGCTCGCGACCGGTGCCGTCGTGTTCGCCCGTGGACTCGTCGATGTTCGCGTGGACGATGGTCGCCCACTGGCTCGGGGCGACGTAACCACAGGCGACCTGCGGGATGGCGTCCTCGTTCCCCTCGACCTGGGCGGGGTCCAGGACCGTCATGACGCCCTGGTTGAGATCCGTCCGGTCCACGTGGATGACGATCGCCTCGTCGTCGCGGCGCGGCGACGAGACGAACAGGGTCGCCTCCGCCATGCCGTAGGACGGCTTGATGACGGTCGGCGCGAGCCCGTAGGGCGCGAAGGCCTCGTTGAAGGCGCGCATGGAGGCCGGGGTGACCGGCTCCGAACCGTTGATGATGCTGGTCACGCCGGACAGGTCGAAGGTCTCGCCCTCCCGGGGGAGGCCCCGGCGGGCGGCGTGCTCGAACGCGAAGTTGGGGGCGGCGGCGAACACGCCGTCACCACCGCTCGCGGCGCCGAGCTGGGAGACCCACCGGCCGGGCCGCTGCACGAACGCTCGGGGGCTCATCACCGTGATGGTTGCCCCGCCCATCGCGGGCAGGATCACCGTCAGCAGACCCATGTCGTGGAACAGCGGCAGCCAGGTGACGCCGCGCGAGGCTCGGGTCAGCCCCAGGCTGTCGAAGAGCTGCATGACATTGGTGACCACGTTGCGGTGCGTGATCTCGACTCCGGCGGGCACCCGGGTTGAGCCCGAGGTGTACTGCAGGTAAGCGACGTCGTCGGCGCCGAGGTCCGGTCGGGACCAGCCGGAGCCGAGCTCGTCGGGGATGGCGTCGACGGCGACGGTGCGCGGACGCTCGCGGGCGGGCAGCTCGCGGAAGAACTTCCGGACCCCGGCGGCGGATTCGGTCGAGGTGAGGATGACCGCCGGTGTGCAGTCGCTCAGGACCGCGTGGAGGCGGTCGTGGTGACCCGGTTCGTCCGGGTCGAACAGCGGCACGGCGATGAGCCCGGCCTGGATTGCAGCGAAGAACGACACGATGTAGTCCAGGCCCTGCGGGGCGAGGATGGCCACGCGGTCCCCCGGCTTCGCGACCTGCTGTAGGCGGGCCGCGATGGCGTAGAGCCGCTCGCCGAACCGCGTCCACGACAGCTCGTGCACCTCACCGTCGCGGGAGGCCGAGTAGTCGATGTAGCGATAGACCAGCCCGTCACGGGCGGGGTCTTGGCGCGCGGCGGAGACGTTGGCTTCGACGAAGTCGACAAGGGTGGTGCGATCAGGGATGACGATCGCCCCACCGACGTCGTGATACTGCTCGAACTCCACGTTGCTCCGTTCCGATCCGTCCTACGTTGGTCGACGTCGTCGACCACGGATATGCCGGGTGCACTGACGACAAGCCTGGTCGATCCTACAGCGTGCCTCAGGACACATCCGAACTCCGAATCCTCGCTCGCCTGGCGTGTCGCACCCCGGGCGCCGGGGACCGGGCGCGACGGTCACTCGTGGGCGATCTCCGGAGCGGCGTCGACGAGCTCTCTGACGTGGCCGATCGTCCACTCGGGGACGGTGGTCCCGGCGATGACGTCCGGGTTCGTGGCGTACATGGCGTGGATCGCGTTGTTGGCGACGAACTCCTGGAACCGGGCGGCACCGTCGACGACGTTGAGCGGGGCGTTGCAGATCAGATCCCGCGAGTCGCAGATCTGGGCCGTGCGGTCGTTCAGTTCGCCGAACCCGCCCGGGCGCGGCCCGGTCATGGTGGCGCCCGCGATGAGCTGGGTCAGCCCGGTGGCCGGCTGCAGGGAGATCTCCATCCCCTGGCCGTTGCCGGGCGACAGTCCCGGCGACTGCCCCTCGCCGGGCAGGCGGCGTCCGTCGGCGATGAGGACGGACCCGCGCACCAGGTCGGCGGGGACGGGCCCGTTGCCGGTGCCGATCTCGTTGGTCAGGTCCCCGGCGATCACCGCTCCCTGCGAGAAGCCCAGCAGGATGAACGAGGTGTACGGGCAGCGGCCGTGCACGGCGGCGAGCTCGGCACGGGCACGCTCGGTGCCCTCCGCGCGGCTCTGGTCGTAGGTGATCTCGTTGGGCCGCTGCGGGTTCCGGAACTGCGCCACATAGGGGACGGTGAACACCTCGAGGCGCTCGCCCGGGTACTGCTCGCTCAGCGGGTCGGTGATCGTCCGCAGCAGCGCGTTGGGCAGGAAGCCCGGATTGAACGGGTCGTCGGTGGGGCTGCTCTCCCACGTCCCCGGGACGGCGATCATCTCGACGTCCGGGCAGTCGGCGGGCTGGGTCTGCTCGGTCTCGTCCGGGCCGGGCAGCGGGCCGTCGGGGCCGGTCGGCAACCCCCGGTTGCCGAGCCACCACCCGATGCCGAGCACGAGCAGGACGATCAGGACGAGCGCCCCCAGCGAGCAGCCGAGACGGCGGCCTCCCCCACGACGCGTTCCGCGAGCCACGATACGAACTCCTTCCCGACCTCCCGCACGACTGTGGCGGGTGGCCGACGACCGGTTCAACGCCCCGCGGTCCGCGCGGGTTCCTCAGGTGCCGGGTGAGGTGTCCGGGCTCACCCGGAACGGCCGCCGCACGCCGACGACCGCCGCCGTGCTGCGCGGGCCGAGCGGGCGGCAGTGCGCTGGGCGGGCCGCTACGGGCAGAGCTGCCCGGCCGAGGCGTCCACGACGATCCGCGACAGCTCGTCGACCTCGCGGTCGGAGTAGCCACCCGCGGAGATCTGGCCGGCGACCGCGTCGGCGATCGTCGTGGTCTCGTCCGCGGCTCCACCGGTGGTGCGGATGCGGCAGATGGTGTTGCCGGCGGCGACGAGCGAGTCCGACAGGTCGGCGGTCTCGATGCCCTCCTTCTCCAGCGCGGAGAGATAGCCGCGCTCGCGCGCACCGACGGCCGGGGCGGTGTACCCCGGCGCGTCCGGGGCGACCGGGGCGGGCGCCTCGGTGTACCGGCCGGAGTCCTCCGTCGCCGGGACGCGGGAGGCACCGGCGGAGCCGCCGCCCGGCGGCGGGGCGAGCGTCTCGGAATCGGGGACGCCGGAGACCGTCGAGTCCCCGCCCCCACAGGCGGTGAGCATCCCGCCGGCGACGAGGAGCGCGGCGCCGAGCGTGAGCGCGCGGGACCTCACGAGATCTCCGCCCGGCCGCCGGACACGGTGATCCGGCCGCCCTCGAACTCCATCACCTGGCCGCCGGCGGTGTTGCGCAGCGGGCCGGTCGGGTAGCCGAGCCGGCCGCGCTCGTAGTCGACCGTGCCCCAGGCGTCGAACACGGGTCCGCGGGGGACGACGTGGGCACCGGTGCGCGGGGACCAGTAGATCGCGCCGCCCTGGAACCGGCTGAACGCGCCGCGCCGGGTGTCGAGCGCGATCTCGTCGGTCACGGGGTAGCCGAGCTCGGAGTTCTCGGCCCCGGCCTCGCGGTAGGCCTTGAGGATGTCCCCCTCGACGACCTTGGGACCCGTCTCCTCCGACCAGTAGACCGTCCCGCCCTGGAAGCCCTGGACGACGCCCGGCTTGTTGGGGTTGGTGATCTCGTCGGTGGTCGGGTACCCGAGGTCGCCGCGCTCCGCACCACGCTCCTGCCACATCGCCCGGATGCCGCCGCGGACCGCGTGCGCGCCGGTGGAGGGCGACCAGTAGATGACGCCGTTCTGGAAAGTGGAGAACCGGCCGCGCCCGTCCGGGGTGGTCGTCTCCCCGGACGTCGGCAACCCGAGCACGCCGTCGGGTCCGCCCTCGGCCTGATAGGCGGCGCCGATCGCCCCGAGGACGGAATGCGCCCCCGTGGCCTGCGACCAGAACACGCGGCCGAAGCGGAAGTCGGTGGCCTTGCCGCCGCGGACGTCGTACTCGCCGGTGAGGCACGGCCCGAGTCCGGGCTGACGCTCGGCCACGCGGGCGATCTCGCCCGCCGCCGCGCACGGCTTCTCGACGTTCTCGATGCCCACCGCGGCGGCGAACTGCGGCCACGCCTGGGTCATCTCGAACTGCCAATACGGCCACGTGTGGGTACCCGACGGGCGGAAGTTCGCGGTGACCTCGACACCCTCGGCGCGCGCCTTGTTGACGAAGGTCTGGGTGGTCATCCGCGAGAGCAGCTCGAGCCCGTAGCCGGGGAAGTTGGTGGGGATGTCCGGCAGCCCGGACGGCTGGTCCCACGGTCCGGTGTTGCCGCTGCCCGCGGAGACGTAGATGCTCTGCCCGCGCATCTTCTCGGTGTGGAGCTTGGGGTCCTGCTCCTGCCACCGTTCCGAGCCGAGCGGCCCCCACATGTTCTCGGCCGGGTAGCCGCCGGCGTCCTGCATGGCCACCTTGATGGCCTCGGGCATGCCGAAGCTGGTGGTGTCGAGGAAGCCGGAGTAGCTGGCCGCGAACTGGAAGTGCTCGGGGTAGCGCTGGGCGAGCATCATGGCGGCGGTACCGCCCATGGACAGCCCGGCCACGCCGTGCTTGTCGCCGACGCGCCAGTCACGCGCCAGCAGCGGGGGCAGCTCCTGCATGAGGAACGTCTCCCACTGGTAGGCCGCGCCCTTCGCGTCGGAGACCCAGTCGGTGTAAAAGCTCGACTGGCCGCCCACCGGCAGGATGACGACCGCGTTCTTGGCGTCGAAGAACTGGGAGACCTTGGTCTCGAGCGTCCAGCCGCTCGCGTCATCGCGGGCCCGGAGCCCGTCGAGCAGCAACAGGGACGGGTAGGTGCGGCCGGGGTCGGCGTTCCACTGGGCGGGGAGCAGGAGCTGCACCTGCACCGCCTGCTCCATGGCCGGCGACTGCACCCACAGGGCCACACGGTTGGCCGACTTCCACTCGACCTTGTCCAGACGCACGCCGGAGGGCGGCGCCGCGGGCACGCGCAGGCTCGGCGCGTCGGGCGCGCCCGCCGGGTCCGGCGCGGCGGTCGTCGACCGCGGCTGAGCGGTCTGCGCGGGGCTGCTCTGCGCCGGGGTCGGACGGGTCGGCGTCTCCTGCGCCGCGGCGACGGGCGGCAGGACGAGGCCCGACCCCACCACCGACACCACGAGGGGAGCCGCGAGGAGGGACGCCCACCGGGAACGGGGGCTCGCGTGTGCGCTGGGGGTCGCCATGTGTTGATCTCTTTCTTGCCGCGTCGTCTCGCCGGATCGTCTGGTGGGCGCGCGTCGCACCCGGCCCGCGTCACCCGTGTCCGGGGCCCGGGTCCGCGGCACGCCCGCGGGTTCCCCTCCCGCGGCCGAACCCGGTGGTCAGATGCGACCGGGGCCCCGCACAGAATCTACGCGCGGGGCCCCGGTGTGACGGGTGAGGACTCGCTGTGAGAGCGCGAATCCGTCCTATTTAGTTGTCCCGCCTCGCCTGTGTGGCTCAGTACCCCGCCCAGGCGTGGGCGTCCATCACGTTCAGGATCTGCGCCGAGCGCGCCGCAATGAGGTCGTCGTTCCAGTAGCCCCAACCATGGATACCGGTGGTGCGGTACTCGAAGATGGCCTTGTTGGGGGCCGCGTTCATCGTGTTCTGGAACGCCAGGGTCGAACCGCGTGACAGGCCCTCGAGAATGATGCCGTTGAACGTATTGAACACGGCCTGCAGGCTGGAGGGCTGGTCGTACTGGCCCGGGATCGCGGAGCCGGCGGTGACGTACATCGGGATGCCTCGCAGCTTGTCGGCGTTGAGCAGCGGGTCGTTGCGACCCCACGCCGGAGCGCCGGGCAGGCCCCACATGGCGAACGGGTCGCACTTGCACTGGTCGAACATCGCCAGCGGGATCATGGTGTACATGCCCGGGGCGGTCGGGTTCATGTAGCCGGAGAAGACCGACACCTGCTTGAACTGGTTCGGGTGGTTGGCCGCGAGCGACGCGGCGGCGGAGCCGCCCATCGACAGACCGGCGATCGCGTTGTTGTCGCGCCGCACGCCGAAGTGGTCCGCCAGGTAGTTCGGCAGCTCCCGGGTCAGGAACGTCTCGTACTTGTACTCCAGCAGGTTGCCGCCCAGGTTGATGGGTCGCTGCCAGTCGGAGTAGAAGGACACCTGGCCGCCGACGGGCATGACCAGGGTGATGTTGTCCTGCAGGAAGATGCGCTGCGCCTGGGCGTCGTGGGTCCACGCGTTCCAGTCATCACGCGCCCGCAGTCCGTCGAGCAGATAGAGACCGGCGTTGCCGCCGAAGCGCGCGGGCTGCACCTGCACCTTGATGTGCCGGTTCATCGCCGGGGACCACACGTGGCAGAGCTGGACCCAGGACGCGACGGGATCCCACTCGCAGCCCGGCCGCAGCCAGTTGCGGAAACCGACCGGGTTCTCGTTGCCGCCGGCGGGCTGGAACGCGGGGGCGGCCGGCGGAGGGGCCGACGAACCCGCCGAGCCGAGGCTGGCAGAGGAACCCTGCTCGGTCGCCTGGGCGCCGGCCAGTGCCGGGGCGCCGACGAGGAGCCCTGCGGCCGTCGCCAGAGCGGTGAGCCCGGCGGCGAACCGGCGCCGGAGGGTGGAGTGGGACATTCGTTGGTTCCTTTGTTCGTTCCTGGTGCCCCGCGGGGCATCGGTGACGTTCATCGGACCGGCCCCACCAGGGAAGGACCGGAACTGCGACATCGAGGTCATCGATACTGTCGCGCATTTTGGGACAGGTGTTACAGGTCGGGGACCGATTCGACCCCTGACTGTTACCGTTTCGAGACAACAGCGAGCGCCACCCTACCGAGTGCCCTGGTACTTCTCCACCTCCTCAGGCATCGGTAAGCCGCACCGCTGCACCTCGTACGCAGGGATTCTGTTGATGCGGTACTCGGCGAATGAGAATGCGTTCACCAGGCTGGACCACCGCCGCTCGGGGGTCAACGGGGCGGAATACGACTCGATCAGCGCCTGCGTCGCCGGACACTGCAGCGCCACCTCGGCCTGGTTGACCCAGTTGACGTCGATCCACCGCGGAAAGTTGACCGGGTCCTCGATCACCTGCTTCTGCGCGAGCACCCAGTCGTACGGCAGGAACTTGTCGTGCCCGATCCGCCCGTCCTCCATCCGGTCCGTGTGCGCGGCGAGCGGCGAAGCCAGACCGACCGTGTCGTACACGCCCACGTCGAGGGGCAGGTTCATGCTCGTCATGCCCAGGTTGAGGAACACGACGGTCTTGACGGGGTCCTCGGGCAGTTCGAACGGCGCGAGCCCGGGCATCGGGTGGTCGTAGGCGACGACGTCCCAGCGGTCCTGGAAGCCCGGCACCGGCAGGAACACCGCCCCCGTCTCGTTGCGGGAGACGTCGCGCACGAGCGCGCGCATGCGCGGGAAGTCGAGGTAGTCCTCGGCGAGCAGCGGGTGCTTGTGACCCGTGCGCTGGATGTAGAACTGCCGCTCGTCGACGATGCCGGCCGCGGTGATGGACTCCGGTTCCTCGCGGAAGGGATCCTCGGTGATCTGGACGGTCACCGCCCATCCGACGACGACGAGCCACGCGGCCGCGGTCACGGGTACCGCCACCCGCCGCACGGAGGCGTCCGCGGACCCGCGTGCGGGCCCTACGGGCAGAGGCACCACCGAAACGGGCAGGAGGATCAGGAACAGGGACGGCAGGAGCACGCGGCCGTGCATGAAGTCGCCGCCGACGCGGGTGACGTACAGCAGCATCACCAGGGCCACGACGAGGAACGCGACCGTGACGACCGGGGTGGAGCGGACCCGCCCCCGCAGGCGGAGCAGCCGGCCGCCCTCGTCGTCGTCACCCTCTCCTGACCCGGAATCCGCTACCGCCGGACCGGATTCGCTACCCCTGTGAAGGGAGCGGATCCCGAGTCGGAGTAGCGGATGTCCGGACGACGCACCGGCCGCGCGACGTGGGGCCGTGCGGGCCCACAGGGCCACGAGGCCCGCGACGAGGACGGCGACGAGCGGCAGCAGCAGCACGTACGGCGCGAGCAGATCCCACAGGTACTCGGCGCCCTTGTCCCACTTCGACCCGCCGGCGTCCTTGGCCACGGCCGTGAGCGGGTACGGCAGCGCGTAGTAGGACATCCGCCAGAGCTGGTAGACGACCGGCACCGTGCCCGCGATGACCACGAGCCAACCCAGGTGCCGCCACGACTGGCGGGACGCCGCCATCATCGCGAGGAACACCGCCGCCGCCAGCGCCATCTCGGGCCGCACGAGCGGCCCCAGGCCGGCGATGAACGCGATCGCCGCCGTCCCCGGCGCGGGCAGGCCGAAGCGGCCCTCGCGATGCGGGGACCGGGCCCAGAGCTGCAGGCCCAGCCACATGACGCCGATCCAGCAGATCACCAGCCCCGTCTCGAGTCCGGAACTGGCGAAGTCGCGGGCCGGCGGCAGCATGACATAGACGAGGACGCCGAACGGCAGGAGCAGCATCGGCCCGCCCGCCGGGGCGCGTCGGGTCCCGCGGTACATGACGCGGGCGCCCAGCATCGCGCACGCCACCGCCAGCATGCTCAGCGTGAGCGCCAGGCCCAGCGAGACCAGCTCGAGGCGGTAGCCGACGACCTCATGGGTGCCGTAGATGAGATAGGTCCACAACGTGGAGGTGTTGGACTCGACCCGCTCCCCCGCGTTGAACACCGGGCCGTTGCCGGCCACGAGGTTGCGGACCGTCCGCAGCACGATGAGACCGTCGTCGGCGATCCACCGCCGCTGCCACGCGCCGGCGAAGAAGATCGCCACCACCACGGCGAGCCCGGACCAGAAAACCGCGTCCCCCCGACCGCGTCCGACCACGTCGCGGTGCTCGGCCCGCGGGTCGCCGGATCCGGCCCCGCGCTGGTCGCGACGACCGTCACGGCGCTCTGCCGTCACCTCCGACATCGTGGGTCCGCCGGGATCAGGCCAGCGACGGGACGATGTAGACCCCGATCACCACGGTCAGGACCCACAGCGCGGCGAGGACCTGCAGGACCCGGTCGCCCAGCGCGATGTCCTCGGGCTCGCCCGCCTGCGCGGCGTCGACGTCGACCGCGTAGCGCAGGACGGCGATGGTGAACGGCACGATCGAGATCTGCAGCCAGATCGCCGCACCGCTCGGCTGGGTGGGGTCCGAGCCCCGGTCGTACGCCCACAGGGCGTAGCAGAGCACGAGCACGGTGGCCGACAGCGTCCACACGAACCGCAGGTAGGTGGGGGTGTAGCTCTCCAGCGCCTTGCGGATCTTCGCGCCCGTCTTCAGGTGCAGGCTCAGCTCCGCGTACCGCTTGCCCGCCGCCATGAACAGCGAACCGAACGCCATGACGAGCAGGAACCACTGCGAGATCTCGACCTCGGCGGCCGCGCCGCCGGCGACCGCGCGCAACAGGAAGCCGGAGGAGACGAACGCGATGTCGAGCACCGGCTGGTGCTTGAGCCCGAAGCAGTACATGAGCTGCAGCACGATGTACACGGCCACGACGATCGCCAGGGCCGGGTGCGCGAACAGCACGGAGATGACGAGCGCGGCGACGATGAGCACCACCGCCATCGCGTAGGCGAGGCCGACGGGCAGCACGCGGGCCGCGATGGGCCGGAAACGCTTGGTCGGGTGGGCGCGGTCGGCCTCGACGTCCATCGCGTCGTTGATGAGGTACACGCTCGAGGCGGCCATGCAGAACGCCACGAACGCGATGAAGACCGAGAACAGGACGCTGCCGTCGGTGAGCGTCTGCGACCCCGCCGCGGCGGGCGCCGCGATGACGAGGACGTTCTTGACCCACTGCCGCGGCCGGAGGGCCTTGACCATCCCGTCGAGCAGGTTCTTCGGGGGCGCGCCCCCGGACTCCTCGGCGGCCTCCTCGATGTCGTCGATCTCGTTGGCCGTGTGCGGTTCGGCGCCCAGGAGATGGTGTTCCGTCCCGCCCCGGGCGGCCGGCACTCCGGTCTGATCGGTCATCGCTTCTCCTCGGGAATCTGGGTGGCGCGCGGGCCCGCCGCGCCGTCGCGCAGTGCCCCGGGCAGGACCTGCTGGACCGCGTCCGAGGGCCAGACCGCGCGGGTGAGGGCGGCACAGCCCGCACCGACGGCGGCACCGGCGACCACATCGGAAGGGTAATGGACTCCGAGCACCAACCTGGACGCCAGCATCACCGGCACGAGCGCCGGCGCGACGGGCACCCCGGTCACCGACCCCGCGAGCAGGGCGAACGCGGTCGTCGAGGTCGCGTGGGATGAGGGGAAGCTCAGCTTGGAGGGGGTGCCCACCCCCACGGCGACGGACGGGTGGTCCGGCCGGCGACGACGCACGACGCGCTTGACGACGACGGACGTGGCGTGGGCGCCGAAGCTGCCGATGCCCACCATCGCCCAGCGACCCCGGCGGGCGGGATCGACGACCATCCCGGCCGCCGCGATCACCATCCACCCGAGGGCGTGCTCGCCGACGTGCGACAGCGTCACGGCCGCCTGACGCGACCCGGGCACCGCGAGCAGGCGCTTCTGCACCGCCGCCAGGAGCCGGACCTCGCCGGTGGTTACGGGGATCTCGACCGAACCCACGGGATCAGGCATCGAAGACACGGCTCCAGGCCTCCTTGGTCACGAGTTCGGTGTGGGCGTCACGGTAGCGGCGCCGCATCTCGGGGAACCGCCGGTACAGCTCGCGGTGCAGCGCCGCCGACTCCTTGAACAGCGCGGCGGCCAGCTCGCGGTCGCGCTTGCGGTAGACCACCCCGCGGCCGTCGGCGGTGGTGACCGTGGCGCCGTCGACCCGGCTGAGCGAGTACCAGCGCGCCTCGATCGGCGGGAAGTTCGCCTGCGGCACCTCGTGGTGACGCTTGTCGTCCTTGCTCAGTGTGTGCGCGAGACCCCTGGCCAGCGCGACGGCCTTGCGGACCGGGCCGCGGGGCTCGGAGTGGATCCCGGCCGGGCCGCCCGACGGCGCGGGCAGGTCGACGGCCGACGGGATGACCACGGCGTCCGGGAACTCCGCGCGCATGGCCCGCACCTTGGGCAGGGCGGTGGGCAACAACTCGTACAGGGCCTCGGGGCCGCGGAGGAAGTCGCGGATCGCCTCGATCTGGATGGCCACCGTCGAGTACTCGAGGCAGACCAGGTGCTTGACCAGCGCCTTGAGGCTGGACTGCATGATCCCCTTGTGGTCGCCGTCGTGGTAGAGCGACGCCACCACGAGGCGGTTGCGCAGGTGGAAGTAGGCCTGCCAGTCGATCGCGTCGTCCTTGTCCGACCACGCCATGTGCCAGATCGCCACACCGGGCATGGTGACCGTGGGGTGGCCGGCGCGTCGCGCGCGCAGCCCGTACTCCGCGTCGTCCCACTTGATGAAGAGCGGCAGCGGTTGGCCGATCTTCTCTGCCACGACGCGCGGGATGAGGCACATCCACCAGCCGTTGTAGTCCACGTCGATGCGGCGGTGCAGCGGCTTGGGGTTGTCGCGGTCCGTGAGCTGGTACGTGGAGAAGTCGTAGTCGTAGTCCGCGTGCGGGGCGGCGGTCCACATGAAGTCGTGGGCGCCCACCACCTCGCCCATCGTGTGCAAATGGCTGCGCTCCTGCAGGTTGAGCATCTGCCCGCCGACCAGCATCGGGACGGTGGCGAAACGCCCGAAAGCCAGCGCCCGCAGGATCGAGTCGGGTTCGATCTCGATGTCGTCGTCCATGTACAGGATGTACGGCGAGTCCGTCAGCCTGCGGGCCTCGTACATGATGCGGCTGTAGCCGCCCGACCCGCCGAGGTTCGGCTGGTCGAAGATGTGCAGCCGGTCGCCCAGGAACTCCGCCGCCTCCGCGAACCCGGGCTCGTCGCGGACCTTCCTGTCGCCCTGGTCCGGCATGAGGACCGCGTCGATCACCGCGTCGACCTCGGGGTCGGACGTCAGCGCGCGCAGCGCGGCCACCGCGTCACCGGGGCGGTTGAACGTGGGGATGCCGACGGTCACGCGGCGGTCGTTGGGTACCTGCACGGCCGGGTCGGGTCGACCGTCCGGGCCGGCGTCGGGGCGCGTGGCCGGGGCGTCGACGGCGGAGTACCAGCCGCCCGAGAGCAGCTCGACGTCCGTGTCGGAGGTGAGGTCGAACCAGATCCAGCCGCCGTCCTCGAACGGACCGAGGTCGCACACGAACTCGACCGTGGTGACCTGCCCGGCGCGACCCGGCTCGCCGACGACGTCCCCGGCGATCGCGATGCGGGAGCCGTCGATCTTCGAGCGGTACAGGTCGACGCGGCCCGCGCCGCGGACGGTCAGCCGCAGGACGACCTCGTCCAGGACCGTCCACCGGCGCCAGTAGGCCGCGGCGAACGCGTTGAAGTAGGTGGCGAAGGAAACCTCGGAGTCCGCGCCGATGCCGAGCGACGTCCGGGTGGACGAGTGGGCGCGGCGGGAGTTGGTGGGGGCCTCGTCGAGGTAGAGCGAGCGCACGTCGAGCGGCTCGCCGGCCCGCGGCAGGATGATCCGCTGGAGGCATTCCCGGCCACGTGGATCGGCGAGCGCGGCGACCGATCGCTCGACCTCGTCGACCAACTCGTGGTGGCCGTGATGTTCCATGTGTGCGTGTCCCCGTCCCGACGGCCGGGGCCGCCCTCGTTCACATTGCTGTGCCCTGTCGCACCTCCGCGCCCGCTGCGCCGCCGCCGGGGAGGCGCGGCTGCGGGACGAAAGCCGGGTCGATCGTACCCGTCGGGGCCGACACACCCCGCCCACCA
The DNA here is from genome assembly GCF_002999155.1 of Dietzia sp. oral taxon 368. NCBI lineage: Bacteria > Bacillati > Actinomycetota > Actinomycetes > Mycobacteriales > Dietziaceae > Dietzia > Dietzia sp. oral taxon 368. Next base: position 1,628,346 of record NZ_CP027238.1, on the reverse strand, counting down.
CGCGCCGGGGCCCCACCCGCGCGCCCAGGTGATTGACGCGGTCGACGCGGGTGATCACCTACTCCAGCGTCAGATGGTGGTTCGCACGGACCTCTTCCAGAATGCGCTCAACAGCGTCGACCAGCTGGGTCGCTGCGATGGACATGTCGGCCGTAGGAACCGGGGCACCACATTTGATGACGTCCTCGGCCAGAATGTGGGCGCGACGGGCCACCGACCCCTTCCCGGACTCGGCCCACGCCGCGTCCCAGGCGTCCATTCGGTCGAGGATGATCTGCTTATCGGCAAGCCCGACGACTTTGTCTGTCAATGCCAGCGCGATCGTGTCGACGACCTCACTCCGCTCGTCCTCGGACACGGACTGTCCCTGCCAGCGCACGGGGTTCTGCAGCATCGCGTAAAGGACACTCTGCAGTGCCCGCCGTAAGTCGCCGGCCGGCTTGAGGTCGCGGTATTCGAAGTCGGTCCGCCCGACTATCCGCCGGTTGAGCGCCTTTATCCTCGCCCAGTGTTCGGCTCGGAGGTCAGCTCCGGGCGCCGGCCTCTCCACGCCCAACCGGACGAGCCATTCCTCCTGAAATCGGGCCGTGGCTTTCTCGACGGCGATGACCACCCCCTTGCGGGCGATGACGATCTCGGCGTCCCCATGATCGCGTACCGGCTCGTCCCCCTCCAGCTCCTCACGCAAGCGCAAGAACTCCGTGGCCCCCTTGCGTCCAAAGATGTCCTTGGCGGTAAGGACCCGATCGAGCCGCCCCGCATAGTAAACGGAAGTGTCCAAGCGCCGACGCAGAGCTCGCGCGGCAGCGGCCCCGGCCGCGGACTCGATACTCGAGAGCGCGTTCTCCACCGATTCCCGGACGTGCCCGGTCCGAGCAGCGTAGCCGGTGAGGTTGGCCCCCTTTACCGCGTCGAGGTGGGTGAACAGGAGATGGAGCTTCGCCACACTCCCGGATTCGACTATTTGGGTCAACGCCGCCAGCGGCCCGGCCTGCATCGGCTGTTGCGCGTTGTCAACCACAAGAACCGAGTCGCTCTGTCCCACCTTCTTCACGAGCGAAGATGACAGCGACGAGATGGACGAAGGGGTGTGTCCGAGCCCCTCACTGTCGATGATCACCAGGCGGAGTGGTCGGTCGGACCAAGTCGGGACGAACGGGCCGCTCACGCGGATCCCGTTGACCACCGGGGTGAGAAGACGCCCGAATCCGGTCGCGGAGTTACCGTAGAACGTAGACAGTTCCGCCAGGAACTGGACCCGGTCGGCAGAGGTCTGGGTCCACATGAGCGGCCAGCCCTCGTCGTCCCACGTCAGGTACCCAAACGACAGTGCGGAGAAGCGGCTGGTCACCTCGCGGACCAGCATCGAGATCACCTCGCCGGTGATCGCCGAGTCCGCGACCGCGTCCTGAAGCGCCTCGTAAAAGGCGTCTTCGCCTTCCTCGGAGGCCTCTGACATTCCGATCCTTGGGAGGATCGACTGGACCATTGTCTGAACCCTGGCCACGGCGAGATCCACCACTTCTCGTGACTGAGAAACGTCGACCTCCACGAGCCCGGTGCCCGCCGCGATGGACATCTCCGTGCTCTCGTCCCCGGTTTCGCGGTTCGCCTCGTCCTCGACGATGTCATCATCGATTGCGTCATCGATGATGTCGTCGTCGTCCTCCACGATCGGACGGCCGAGTAGGTAGCTCAGGCGAAACCGTTGCCCCTCGTGATCGAGGAGCTTCATGTAGACGACGTCGTTAGCCGCACCCTCGTATACGGCTTGCGCTGCAGCCACGACATTGTCGAGCAGATGGTCCTCGACTTCGTCGCGGGGCATGAAGGTGACAGCCGCTCGGAAGAAGGGTTCGTCGCACGGGACGATCTCCGTGTCGGCGACCGTTGTCTTTGCGGTCGACGTGGACGGAAACCGTTCGGTGCGTGGGTTCGTCCCGAGCAGTTGCCTGACAACGGTCGTCTTGCCCGCGCCGGTGGTCCCCAACATGAGTACTCGGCGATACCCGGATTCGACCGTGGGGAGGGGCAAGACTTCTTCACGGAGGGCAGCGTGATCCATTCGTATAGATTATCTCGACATGTGTCAGGGTGGTGAACATTGCCTGCCACAGAGTTCTCGCGGGCCCTATGGCCGGTCGTCGACGCCACTGCACCCGCCACCGCCGACCGATCGCGAACAAGGCCATTGACCTAGTCTCGTCCCATGCACCTCACCGCTTCACCCCGCCGCCGCCCGACCGTCCGCACCGCCCTCGGGGTGCTCGCCCTCGCCACGCCCCTCGCGCTCGCCGGCTGCGCCTCCGACGACGCGGCCTCCGACGAGCAGGCGACCGGCGGCACCACCAGCGCGGCGCAGTCCGAGGGCCGCGAGTCCGGCGGCGAGGTCGAGTGCCCGCCCGCCGAGGGAACGGACGAGCGCACGACCTCGTTCGACTCGGCCCCGCCGATGTGCCTGACCCCCGGGGTCGACTACTCGGCCGTCATCACCACCGACGCCGGGCCCGTCACCGTGGACCTGCTCGAGGAGAAGGCACCGGAGACGGTCAACAACTTCGTCTTCCTCGCCCGCCACAACTACTACGACGGCATCACCTTCCACCGCGTGATCCCCGGCTTCATGATCCAGGGCGGCGACCCGCAGGGCACCGGCAGCGGCGGCCCGGGCTACGAGTTCGCCGACGAACTGCCCGCCGAGGGCGAGTACGAGATCGGGTCGGTGGCCATGGCCAACGCCGGCCCCGACACCAACGGTTCCCAGTTCTTCATCGTCACCGGTGACTCCGGCGTCTCGCTGCCGCCGGACTACAGCCTCTTCGGCACCGTCACCGAGGGAATGGAGGCCGTCACCGCGATCGAGTCCGACGGCAGCCCGCAGGGTCGGCCCCAGACCACGCACACCATCGAGTCGGTGGAGATCGTCGAGGGCTGACCCGGCGGGGCGGCGGGGCGGCGGGGCGGCGGGTCAGTACCCGCTCGACCCGCCGCCGCCCGAGAACGATGCGTTGGAGTAGCTCGTGTTGGTCGAGCTCGCCGACTGCGCCGCCTGCACGTCGTGGGCGTGCCAGCTCGACACGACGTAGTACGGGACGAAGCCGTTGTAGCCGTAGCCGGCGCGCCAGTCGCGGTCGTACAGCCGGGGCGCGTGGCGGTCCCCCGCATCCTTGGCCGTCTTCACATCCGACATCTCCCGCTCGCGGATCGCCTCCACGACGAGGCGGTAGTCCACCACCAGCCGCGCGTACCGGTCCATAAAGTCGGGTGCCTGCGTGTCGCGGGCCAGCTCGTCCGCCCGGGCGTCCAGCGCCCGGGCCTCCGCGGCCAACCGCTCGTCCTTTGTCCCCAGCGCGGCGGCGGTCATGTCCTCGTGCAGTTCGCCGAGCTGGCGGCGGCGCACGTCGGCGTCACCCTGCTCCATGCGGAACAGCTGGTCGATGTTCTTCTCCGCCGTCTCCATCTGGTCGACCGTCGTGTGCGCGAGCTCGATGTCGGTGGCCTTGGCCCGGAACTCGGCGTCGGTCGAGTCGGGCCGCAGGTCGCCGATCCGCCCCATCACGGTGTCCAGCGAGAGGAACCGGTCCCGGACGTCCGCCCACTGGGACCGCAGCTCGTCGTCGGCCAGTGGGGAGGTGAGCGAGTTGGCGCGGACGTCCAACCCGGTGAGCTCCTGCGCGACCCGCCCGTATTCGCGGGAGACCCGGTCGTAACGCTCCCTCGCCGTCGTCGCCTTCTTCTTCCGGCTCGCCGCCACGCCCGCGCCGATCGCGCCCGCGCCCACGACGCCCGCACCGCCCAGCGCCCACGGAAGCCAGGCCGGCGCCTCCTCGGGCTCCGGGCCCGTCACTGTCGGGTCGTTCGCGGCCTGCGCGCCCGCGAGCAGACCCATCGCGTGGTTCTCCCGCCGCATCGGGTCCTTCATCGCCTCCAGCGCGCCGTCGAGGTGCGGGCCCTCGAAGATGTCGAGGGCGCCGCAGACGTCGTCGCCGCAGTAGATGCCCACGTCACGCGCCTCGGTGTCGTTGGCCACGATGAGCGTGCCCGGCGCCCACTTTTCGCGGTCCTCGGCGACGAGGTCGGGCCGCTCGGACTGGGCGAAGCGCTCGACGGTGTCGTTGAGGTTGTCGCCGTCGTCGTCGAAGACCAGGTATTCGACACGCGTGACCTGCGGCGGGAATGCGATCCGCGCGGTCTCGGTGCGCAAGAGGTCCTGGTCGCCGGACGACAGGACGCCGGCCCGGTCGGTGACGCCCACGGCCACCTCGGCGGGCGCGGGTGCCTGGGCGGGCGCGGGTGCCTGGGCGGGCGCGGGTGCCTGGGCGCGGGCCGGCGCGAACGGCAGGAGGAACAGCGCCAGCAACAGCGCGGCCGCGACGCCGCACAGGACCGCCGCCCGGCCCGGGGCGGGGTCGACGGCGGGAGCGGACACCGTGCGGGGCAGGGGCCGGGCGATCGTGCGGGTCATGCCAGAAGCCTAGGCCCGCCCGGGAGGTCGCGCCGCCACTTCGCGGCAGGTGTCCGAGGCGACAGATACGCTCATGCGCGTGTTCCTCCTCGAGACGCTCATCGCCATCACGGTCGCGTTGACCACCGCGTTCGGCGGGCTCGTCGCCGAGGACCTCGTCGCCCGCGACGCGTCGTGCACGATCTCCACGGTGTCCGACCTGTGGTCCGACACCTGCACCTCGCCGTCCCGGCTGGGCTGGTTCTTCGGCACCCTGCTCGTGCTGGTGGTGGCGATGGCTCTGCGCGCGTGGCTCATGGCACACAACGGCACCCTGTACTACCTGCGCCTGCTGCCGGCCGAGAGCGCGGATCGGATGCGTGCCGCCGTGGACGTCGCCAACGCCCGCAGTCTCGGTTTCCGGTCGGCGACGGGCTGGTTCGGCACCGCCAACGCCGTGGTGGATCTGCGCCGCGAGGTCGACCACATCTCCGACGAGCTCGAGCGGGCGATGAACGACGACGACGACGCGACCGGGTTCCTCCTGGCGCCCAACCTCGCGTTCCCGGCGGCGCTGGCGGTCGGCTACGACATCCTCCTGCGCGAGCGCACCCACCTGGCCGAGCTACCCGTGGCGGCCCGGAAGCGGCGCCTCCCGGGCGGGGACACCGGCGTGCGCACCGTGTATTTCGACGACGGCGACGACGAGTGGACCGAGCGCCGGTGGCGGTCCCGCCGCAGCCAAGCCGGCGCGGAACTGGCGATGGTGACCCTGCCCGCCGGGTCGGCGGTCGAGGCGCCGGCGGACCGGACCTCCGTGCGGCGGGTCTGGCTCTCGCTCCAGCTGGAAGGGGGCGGACCGGTCTCCGAGGTGGACGCGGGTCATCCGCTTCGGGAGGCGGCGGACCTCGTCGTCGTCGTGGGTCCCACCGAGGGCGCGAGCGGCGCCGAGGGAACCGGGCCCACCACCGCGAACGGCGTCGGCGCGGTCACGGACACCAGCGCGGCCACCGACGCCATCCTCCGCCCGTGGACGCTGCCCGCCGGGCGCTGGTACCCGGGCGCGAGCGGCCGGCAGGTGGACCGGCGGGCGTTCGCGCGGCTCGTGGAGGAGCTGTCCGGGGCGGTGGAGCAGGTGCTCGACGACTACCCGGAGGCGCACGTGCTGCTGTCCGGGCGGATGCCGCGGAGCGTGGCGTTCGCGCTGGGGTACGTCATCTCGCAGCGCAAGGACGACCGGATCGAGGGCAAGCGCGCCGCGCTGCACCCCACGCGCGCTGACGACACGCGGGCCGAACGCGCACAGGCACGGGCCGAGAACGAGGGCCTGAGCTCGCTGAGCCGCTTCTGGACGTCGGTCACGCCCGTGCTGCAGCACCTCGGCGAGGCCAAGCCGACGATCGTGCACGCGGCGCAGCGCGACGCCGCCGTCCACGAGCTGGTCGCCGACGCGCCCGCGGCCGCCGCCCCGTCGGGCACCGACGCGCCAGAATCCGCTACCCCGACCACGGATCCGCTACCCCGGTAGGAGTAGCGGATCCCGCCGGGGAGTAGCGGATTTCGCGGGGGTGGATCAGCCGTCGGCGAGCGGCGCGCCGTCGCGCAGGTGCGGGGCCAGCGTGTTGTCGAACATCGTCAGCGCGGAGGCGATGGCCATGTGCATGTCCAGGTACTGGTACGTGCCCAGTCGGCCGCCGAACAGCACCTTGTTGGCGACGGTCTCGGCCTTGGCGCGGTCGCGGTAGGCGGCGAGCTTCTCGCGGTCCGTGGACTCGTTGATCGGGTAGTACGGCTCGTCCTCGCGCTCGGCGAAGCGGCTGTACTCACGCATGATCACGGTCTTGTCCGTGGGGTAGTTCTTCCGCTCCGGGTGGAAGTGCCGGAACTCGTGGATGCGGGTGTAGTCGTACTCCGCGTCGTTGTAATTCATCACCGGGGTGCCCTGGAAGTCGCCGGTCGGCAGGACCTCGGTCTCGAAGTCCAGGGTGCGCCAACCCAGCTCGCCGTCGGCGTAGTCGAAGTAGCGGTCCAGCGGGCCGGTGTAGACGACCGGGGCGTCGGGGCTGGCGGCACGGACGTCGTCGCGGACGTCGAACCAGTCGGTGTCCAGCACCACGTCGATGTTCTCGTGCGCCGCCATGTTCTCCAGCCACGCGGTGTAGCCGTCGACGGGCAGGCCCTCGTAGGTGTCGTTGAAGTAGCGGTTGTCGAACGTGTACCGCACGGGCAGGCGGGTGATGTTGCCGGCGGGCAGGTTCTTGGGGTCGGTCTGCCACTGCTTGGCCGTGTAGTCCTTGATGAACGCCTCGTAGAGCGGGCGGCCGATGAGGGAGATGGCCTTCTCCTCGAAGTTCGCCGCCTCCTCGGAGGAGAACTCGGAGGCCTGCTCGGCGATGAGCGCGCGGGCCTCGTCGGGCGAGTAGTAGCGGCCGAAGAACTGACAGATCAGGCCCAGGCCCATCGGGAACTGGTACGCGGTGCCCTTGTGCATGGCGAACACGCGGTGCTGGTAGCCGGTGAACGACGTGAAGCGGTTGACGTACTCCCACACGCGCTCGTTGGAGGTGTGGAACAGGTGCGCGCCGTACTTGTGGATCTCGATGCCGGTCTCGGGCTCGGGCTCGGAGTAGGCGTTGCCGCCGATGTGGTGACGCCGCTCGAGCACCAGCACGCGCTTGCCGAGCTCGCTCGCCGCCCGCTCGGCGACCGTCAGACCGTAGAAACCCGACCCCACCACGATGAGGTCATAGGTGCCCCACTGTCGTTCGCCTGCCATAACCTTCGAGCCTTCCCGTAGTCCGTGGCGGCGGTGCGGTGCCGTGTCGCGCCCCGCGTCCGCCCACCTGGCCACGCGCCGGTCGGCGCGGGTCCGCGTCCAAGGGTATCCGGCGGGTCGGGGGTGGGTTCAGGGCACGCCGACGACGACGAGGAGGACGACGTCCCGGCGCGACTGCAGTGGCCCACGGTGCTGGTCGGGCGTTCTCGTCGTCGTACGCCGGTTCGAAACTACATCCCTGTAGTCCCAACTTTCACACTTTTACCACTTGGTTTCAGTCGTTTCTTGGCTAACATTGACCCCGTTCGTCACACACGTCCCTGTGGTCTCGTTCCGGCGGGGCCTCGAGGGCAGCAGTGCCGCGCGGCCCGCGCAGCCGCGTGACACAGACCCTGATCTGGAGAAGCCCTTGAGAACACGACGCCGCCCCCTGTACGTCAGCGGTCGACGCCGGACCCTCGCCCTGGCGGTGGCGGTCGCGGCGTCCGTCGTCACGCCCCTCGCCGTGTACGGGGCGGACCAGGTCGTCCAGTCCGGCGACGACATCACCGCCACCGCCGGTGGCGGCCTGCCGACCGGCGAGACCGCGGTCCCGCTGGCCGAGGCTCCGCCCGCCACGGGCGTGGACAGTGACGTCGCCTCCGGCGGCTCCCCCGTCCGCGAGGTCACGTCCGACACGCCGTTCTCGATGGTCGGCGTCACGTGGAAGGGCCACGACCCGGCCGCCGTCGCGCAGGTCCGCGCGAAGAACCCCGACGGCTCGTGGGGCCCCTGGTACGAGGCCGAGTCCACCGACGGCAAGGGCGAGAGCGTCACCGGCACCGGCGGCACCGAGCCCGTCTACCTGGGACTCGACACCACGGCGGTCCAGATCTCGCTCTCCGGCATCGACATCGAGGACACCTCGCTGGCCGACGCGCCCGAGGCGACCCCGGACGAGCCCGCCGACGAGGACGTCGCCGCCACGCGCGCCGCCGAATCCGCTCCCGCCCCGTCGGCCGTGCCGACCCCCGCCGCGCCCGCCGGCCCGACGTCCGCCCCGGCCCGCCCGGCCGTCGACGACGCCCCGCCCGCGCCGACCCGCTACGCGGACATCAAGCCCGTCGCCGAGAGCTCCGACCTCGACCCCGACTCGGTGCAGGCCGTCCTGCTCTCCCCCGACGACACCCCGACGCCCGACCCCGAGGCGTTCGCCGACGTCACCGCCTCCGGCGGCACGGGCGCGCACGGTGACATCGCGGCCAGGCAGCCGTCCATCATCACCCGCGCCGGCTGGGGCGCCGACGAGTCGATCCGCTGCGGCGGAACCTCCTACGACCCCACGCTCGCCGCGGCGGTCGTCCACCACACGGCCGGCAGCAACAACTACACCCGCGAGGGCTCGGCCGGCGTCATGCGCGGCATCTACACGTACCACGCACGCACGCTGGGCTGGTGCGACGTGGGCTACAACGTGCTGGTCGACAAGTACGGGCAGGCCTTCGAGGGCCGCCGCGGCGGACTCGACCGCAACGTCCAGGGCGCCCACGCCGGTGGCTTCAACGGCAACACCTGGGGCATCTCGATGATGGGCGACTACTCGACCGTCTCCCCGCCCGACGCCACGATCCGCAAGGTCGGCGAGATCATCGGCTGGCGTCTGTCGGTCGCGGGCGTCGACCCCAAGGGCTCGGACACCCACTACTCCGAGGGCACCTCGTACACCAAGTACTCGTACGGCACCGCCGTGCGACTGCCCAACATCTTCGCCCACCGCGACGTCGGCCTCACCACCTGCCCGGGCGAGGCCGGCTACGCCAAGATGGGCCAGATCCGCGACATCGCCGCCTCCTACGCCAAGAGCGGCGGCGGGGGCTCGGCCCCGGCCCCGTCCAACCCGGGCACCGGCGGCGGTGGCGGCGGCACCGGCGGTGGCGGTGGCACGGGAAGCGCCGGCCTGCCCACGATCACCGAGTCGGGTATCCAGGACGCCGTCGTCTCCGCGCTGCGGACCGTGCTCACCGGGGGCCGGCTCGACCCCGCGGCCCTGACCCGAGCCCTGCTCGGCGGCAAGACCCTCGCGGACCTGCCGGTCGACGCCGGCTCGGTGGGCGACGCCGTCGGCGTGGACCTCGGATCGGTGGAGAACCTGGCCGGCGGCGATTTCCGCGGACTCGGCCAACAGCTCGGCGCCCAGCTCGGCAAGGCGCTGTCCGGTGTGCAGCGATTCGGCAACGTCTCGCTGGTCAAGCACGAGAACGGCGCGCTGTACTCGTCCCCCGAGACCGGCACGCACCCCGTGTGGGGCGTGATCGGCGACGCGTGGGCGGCACAGGGCTTCGAGCACGGGCCGCTCGGGCTGCCGGTCTCCGCGGAGGCCGAGCGCGAGGACGGCACGATCGCCCAGCGGTTCGTCGGCGGCACGCTCGTCTACGACCCGGAGAGCAAGCAGCTCAGCGTCGAGCCCAACCCCTGACCGACGACCGGGTCGCCCGCCGCACGCGCGGCGGGTGACCCGCGCGGTCTCCGGCACGACGCCTCGGGGCTTCCCGGCGCGGCGGCCACGTCAGACTTGCGGACCGGCTCCCACCAGGTGTGCCCCTCCCCCACCGGGGCCAGGGGTACACCGGGGAAGTGGTGGGGACCGGTCCGCGACCTATTTCGGAGCAGTAGCGCCCCGGCGCGGTGAGCTCCCGCCCAGCACGCCCCGCCCGGCGAGCTCCCGCACCCCGGCCCGACGCGGCTCTGCCTGACCGGGCCCGTCACGGCGCGCCCCGCGTCGAGTGGTCGCAAACGCCGCTTTTCCGGCGGACCCGTCCTCGGAAAACGTGGGCATAAGTGACCGCGCGGCGGTCAGCGGGACGAGCGGCGCCTTGGCCAGCCGTGCGGACGCAACCCGACCCGGCGCCAGCCGGTGTGGTGCGGCCCAGTACGCCCCGGGCGGCCGACGCAGGCCGGCATGCCCTGGCACGGCGCTCCCCCTCGCCGAGTGGTCGCAAATGCCGCTCTCCGGCGGACCCGTCCTCGGTAAACGTGGGCAGCTTCGACCACTCGGCGTCAGCGCGACGGCCAGCGGGCGACGGCGACGCGACGGCTGCCGGACTCGAACGGGGCGGCTCAGGCGCGCGCGGGATCAAAGCGCCGGCCGACCCCGCGGGTCAGTTCCACCAGCGACGCAGGACGTGCGCGAAGCCGGCCTCGTCGTTGGTCAGCGTGACCTCGTCGGCGGCGGCGTGGACCGCGGGGATCGCGTTGCCCATCGCGACGCCGAGATCGGCCCAGCGCAGCATCTCCAGGTCATTGGGCATGTCGCCGAACGCGACCGTGACGGGCACCTCCGCGGACCGGGTGGCGGTCGCGGCCGCGGTGGACGCCGCGATCCGCGCCAGCCCGCTCGCCTTGGTCACCCCGCGGGCGGCGAACTCGATCAGCCCGTTGGTCGTGGAGTACGTGACGTCGGCCAGGTGATCGACCTCGCCGCGCAGGGCGGCCAGCATGTCGGCGCTGGGCATGCCGGGCACGCGTGCCAGCAGCTTCAGCACCGGCTCGGAGAGGACCTCGGCGTGCCCCACCTCGAGATGCGCGGGGTGGATCCAGGCGTGCTCGTAGTCCGGGCTGGCCACGAAGTCGGCGTCGGCGGCATCCGCCCCGAGCCGCTCGGCTGCAATCCCGCTGCCCGGCAGCCGCTCCCGCAGGACCTCGTCGATCGCCGCGAGCGTGTCCGGGTCGAGCAGGCTGGTCTCGAGGAACTCGCCGCTGCCGGTGTCCATGATGACGGCGCCGTTCGCGCACACCGCCAGTGGCGCGACGGGCAACTGGTCGACCACCTGCGCGAGCCAGCGCGGAGGCCGACCGGTGGCCAGGACGAAGGTCGCACCGTCGGCGACGAGGTCCTCCACGACCGCCAGGTTGGCGGCGGGCACGAGGTCGTCCGAGCCGATCAGGGTCCCGTCGACGTCCGTGGCGACGAGGACCGGCCGCGACCGACTCACGGAGCGTCCGGGCCCGCCGGTCCCTTCGGGGTGTCGACATCGGCCACCGACGTGCCCTCGGCGGCCGCCTTCTCGGCGCGACGACGCAGTCGCTCCGCGTGCTCGGCCTCGTCCAGGGCCGTGGCCTGCTCGAGCGTGGGAGCCGACCCTCCGAGGCGGGCCGGTACCCAGGTGGCACCGGCCGGGTACGGCCCGAAGCGCTCGGCGTACTCGTCCTGGAGCCGCTCGAGGGTCGCCTGCATCCGCGAGCGCAGCTCCTCGGTGCACTCGGCCACCGGCTCGTACGCCTGCATCGGCTCGCCGACCTCCATGATGATCGGCACCCTGGGTCGCAGGAGCTTCTTGGGCAGCCCCTTGGTCCACACGCGCTGGGAGCCCCATATGGTGACGGTGATGATCGGCACCCCGGCCGCGAGCGCCATCCGCACCGCCCCGGACTTGAAGCCCTTGATCTCGAAGCTGCGGCTGATCGTGGCCTCGGGGAACACGCCCACCAGCTCGCCGGCCCGGAGGCGGTCGACGGCCTCGTCGAACGACGCCTTGCCGGCCGTGCGGTCGACGGGGATGTGCTTGAGCTCGCGCATGATCGGCCCGGCCACGGGGTGCTCGAACACCTCGTGCTTGGCCATGTACCGGATGAACCGCTTGTGCCCGCGGGCGGGGAGGCCGGCGTACACGAAGTCGAAGTACCCGGTGTGGTTGATCACCACGACCGCCCCGCCGACCGCCGGGAAGTGGTGTTCCCCGCGCACGGTGATGTCCAGTCCCTGGACCTTGAACATCGTCCGGGCGACCCCGATGATCCCTGTATAGAGCAGCTCCACGAGCCCCAGGGTAGCGGCCCGCGGCGGAGGGTGTCCGCGACCGCCGGTAGGTTCGGCGGGGTGGACCACGACGCCCCCTTCGATTCGGTCGATCCCGTGACGCGCAGCCGTCACTACTCCTGGCCGCCGCTCGCGGTCGGCACCGATCGTTCGCCGCACGCCGGTCTCGACGCTCTGCGGGCGATCATCGCCGGGGAGCGGCATCTCTCTCCCGGCGCATACTCGCTCGGCGTCCGACTGACCGCCGCCGAGGAGGGCGCGGTGACCATGACGGCCGAGCCCGCGGAGTGGGCGCTGAACAACGGCGGCACGGTCCACGGCGGGATAGTCTCCGGCTGGGTGGACTCGGCGCTCGGCTACGCCACGGCGACCGTCGTCGAACAGGGCACCGGGTACAGCACGCTGGACCTCACCGTCCGCTACATCCGGGCTCTACGCCCGGAGAAGACCCCCGCCTCGATCCGTGCGGAGGTCGAGCACGCCGGCCGGTCGACGTGCGTGGTTCGGGTGCGGGTCACCGACACCGACGGCCGCACGTGCGCCAGCGCGAGCGGTGTGATGATGCTGTTCCGGCCGTGACGGACCGGACAACGACGACGACGACGAGGCCGGCGATCCCTCAGCGGATCGGCTCGAGCACGTCTTTTCCGACGAACGGCCGCAGCGCCTCGGGCACGACGACCGACCCGTCGGCCTGCTGGTGGTTCTCGAGGATCGCCACGAGCCACCGCGTGGTGGCCAGCGTGCCGTTGAGGGTGGCGGCGGTCTGCGTCCGGCCCTCGTCGTCGCGGTAGCGCACCCCGAGCCGGCGGGCCTGGAACGTCGTGCAGTTGGACGTCGAAGTGAGCTCCCGGTAGGTCCCCTGCGTGGGCACCCACGCCTCGCAGTCGTACTTACGCGCGGCCGAGGAGCCGAGGTCGCCGCCGGCGATGTCGATGACGCGGAACGGCAGGCCCATGGCCTCGAGCATCTCCTTCTCGAAGCCCAGCAGGCGCTTGTGCTCCTCGTGCGCCTCCTCGGGCTTGCACCAGGAGAACATCTCGACCTTGTCGAACTGGTGGACGCGGATGATGCCGCGGGTGTCCTTGCCGTGGCTGCCGGCCTCGCGGCGGAAGCACGAGGACCAGCCGCAGTAGCGCTTGGGACCGGCGGAGAGGTCGAGGATCTCGCCCTGGTGGTAGCCGGCCAGGGCGACCTCGGAGGTGCCGACCAGGTACAGGTCGTCGGCCTCGAGTCGGTAGACCTCGTCGGCGTGGGCGCCGAGGAAGCCGGTGCCCTGCATGATCTCGGGCCGCACGAGCACGGGCGGGATCATCATGGTGAAGCCGTTGGCGGTGGCCTTCTGCGCGGCGAGCTGCAGCATGCCCAGCTGGAGCAGGGCGCCGTAGCCGGTGAGGAAGTAGAAGCGGGCGCCGGAGACCTTCGCGCCCCGCTCCATGTCGAGCAGCCCGAGGCTCTCGCCCAGCTCGAGGTGGTCCTTCGGCTCGAAGTCGAAGGTGGGGATCTCGCCGATCCGCTCGATCTCCACGAAGTCGTCCTCGCCGCCGGCGGGCGTGCCCTCCTCGACGACGTTCGACAGCAGACGCTGGAGCCGGTCGACCTCGGCCGCCGCGGCCTTCTCGGCCTCCTCGGCGTCCTTGACCGCCTGCTTGAGGGCGCCCGCGGCCTCGAGCAGCGCCGGGCGCTCCTCGGGCGAGGCCTTACCGACCTTCTTGCCGTGGGCCTTCTGCTCGGCGCGGGCGGAGTCCGCGGCCGCGATGGAGGAGCGGCGGGCCTCGTCGGCGGCCAGCAGCTGGTCGACCAGCGACGGATCCTCGCCGCGGGTGCGCTGGGAGTCGCGGACGAGGTCGGGGTTCTCGCGGAGCAGCTTGAGATCGATCACGCATCTCAGCCTAGCGGCCCGCGCGAATCCTCCCAGCGGCCAGTCGCGGCCGGGCGCCGCGGCCCCCTCAGACGCCGAACAGTTCCAGGAAGGCGTCCTTCTCGAACATGCGCGCGGTGTCGACGGCCGTGGGCGTGCCGCCGTACGGGTCGGCCCCGGCTTCGTAGAGCACGCGGACGACCTCGCCGTACCCCTTGAAGACCGCGCCGGCCAGCGGGGTCTGACCCCGGTCGTTGGCGCGGTCGACCTCGGCACCCCGCTCGAGCAGTGCGCGGACGGTGTCCGGGTGGCCGTTGTAGGCGGCGAGCATGAGCAGGGCGTCGCCCCGCTCGTTGGTCAGGTCAGGGCTCACGCCGGCGTCGACATACGCCGCGAGCCGTTCCGTCTCGCCGTCCCGGGCCAGCTGGAACAGCATCTGGGCGAACTCGAGGACCTCCGGGTCCACACCCTCCCGTGGCGAGCGCACGTCACCGTCCGCGCCGGGTCGCTCGTCGTGGTTCTGTCCGCTCATGCTCCGAATCCTATCGGGACGGCGCGGTTGCGGCATCATGGAAGGCGATGACCACTACCACCCGATCGTCACGCCGTGGTCGGACCCTGCTCCGCACACGGGGCGCGGTCATGGCCTCCCTCCTCGCGGTCCTGTCCGGCGGGGCGGTCACCGGCGCGCTCATGGCCTCGGCGATCAACGACCCGAACTCGTCGAGCGCCGGGCGGATCGCGGCGGTCGTCCCGCAGGTCGACCCGCGGACCCTGTCGGGTCCGGCGTACGCCAACGCCGCCCCGGGCACCTGCCTGACCTGGTCCATCGACGCCGCGGACCGCGTGGCCTCCTTCGACACGGTCGACTGCGCCGAGCCCCACCGGTTCGAGGTGGCGGGGCGGATCGACCTGTCCGAGGTCCCCGGGTTCGGCGAGGGGACCCCGCTCCCGGACAGCGACGACCTGGCCCCGGTGGGCACGGACCGGTGCCTGCCGCTGATCTCCCGGTACGCGGGCGGCCGCGAGGTCGATCCGCAGGGCCGCTTCACCGGACTGGTGGTGCCGCCGTCCGAGGAGGGCTGGGCCAAGGGCGACCGCAGTGTCCTGTGCGGGATCGCGGCCGCCGAGCTCGACGGCCGGTCCGCCCTGTCCACGGGCACGTTCGCCGAGGCGGACCAGCACCGCCGCTGGGAGCCGGGGACGTGCCTGGGATTCACCGCCGAGGGCCTGCCCGGCGCACCGGTGCCGTGCTCGGACGACCACTCGATCGAGATCGTCGCCGACGTCGACGTGACGGGGACCTTCCCCGAGGGGCCGGTCCCGCCGGATCCGCGGCAGCAGTCCGAGCTCACCGCCGACGCCTGCCGAGAGGCCGGCATCGCCTACCTCGGCGACCCCGAGACGCTGCGCCGCACGACGCTCATCTCGACGCTGGTCAATCCCATCTCCGAGATCTCGTGGCGCACGGGCAGTCGCACCGTCAACTGCGGACTGATGAGGGCCGCCGAGCCCGGGCCGTTCGCGGTGCTGCGCGGCTCCGCGCGGCAGGGTGTGCTCATCGACGGGAACACCCCGGTCGCGCCCACCACCACAGAGATCCCGCCGCCCGGCCAGCAGCCCGGTGGCGACACCGGCGCCACGACCGACACCGGCCAGGGCACGGTCGCCGTCCCGGTGCCCGGCGGGGCGCCGTGAGCATCCGCGTCGACGAGGCGCGGTTCGAGGAGCTGGTCGACGACGCGCTGGACTCGGTACCGGACGCGCTGTTCGAGGCCATGGACAACGTGGTGGTGCTCATCGCCGACCGGAATCCGGACGAGCCCGGGCTACTGGGGCTCTACGAGGGCGTCGCGCTGACCGAGCGGGACACCACCTACTCCGGGTTCCTGCCCGACACCATCACGATCTACCGGGGCGCGCTGTGTGACTTCTGCTCGACCGAGGAGGAGTTGGTCCACGAGGTGGCGGTGACGGTGATCCACGAGATCGCCCACCACTTCGGGATCGGCGAGGAGACCCTGCACGCCCTCGGCTGGGGCTGAGCGGAGCAGCCGACGCGCGGCCGCGGGAGCCACTCCGCAGCCGTCAGTACCCGGGCCGCCCCAGGTGGTCGCCCCACCGCTCGCACGCCCAGCCGCCACCGTCCGGGGCCAGCTCGATCACGCCGCAGTTGGGGATCCGGTTGTCCAGCGCCCACTGCGAGGGCACGGCCCCGGCGAACACGGCGATCATCCGCATGAGCGTGCCGTGGACGACGAGCACCACGTCGACGGCGTTGTCGAGGTAGGACTCGCGTAGCTCGGCGACGAGCGGCATGGCGCGCCGCCGCACGTCGAGGGCGCTCTCGCCGTGGGGCAGTCGGGAGTCGAGGTCACCGTTCTCGAGCCAGTCGCGGACCACCCTGTTGTAGGCGAGCAGTGCCTCGGGCCCGCTCTCCATCTCGTACGCGCCGGCCTGCACCTCGTGGACACCGGGTACGGCCTGGGTGGACAGACCCATCTCCCCGGCGATGAGGCCGGCGGTCTCGCGGGCGCGGGCGGCCTCCGAGCTCAGGATGACCGAGGGGCGGATGCCGGACCCGGCGAGCTCCTCACCCACCACCCGCGCCTGGTCGCGGCCGAGGTCGGTGAGCGGGGCGCCGGGCAACGCGGTGTCGAGGGCACCGGCGACGTTCGAGGGGGTCTGCCCGTGGCGGACGAGGTGGAGTCGGGCGCTCACCCCGCGCCCTCCCCTCGACGCAGCCCCTCTATCCAGCGCAGCGCCTCGGCACGGTCGGGCGGTGGCGCGCCGGCCTCGCCGCCGTCGGCGACGGGCCACGACCCGAGGAAGCGCAGGTCGGAGGTGCGGTGGCGCAGAGCGACGAGCGCCTCGGACACCGCGGGGTCGTCGATGTGGCCGACGAGGTCCACGTGGAACAGGTAGGTGAACCGCTCGACGCGGGTGGGTCGGGAGCCGATGCGGGTGAGGTCGATGTCGCGGATCGACAGTTCGGTCAGCGCCTGGACGAGCGCATTGGGCTGGTGGGGCAGGCCGAACACGACGCTGGTGCGGTCGCTGCCCGTGCGCGGCGGCGGCGGGGCCGGCCGACCGACCAGGACGAAGCGGGTGCGGGCGCCGCCGACGTCGGCGACGCGCTCGGCCAGAGGGACCAGCCCGTTGATCTCGCCGGCCCGGGAGGGCGCCGCGGTGGCGTCGGCGGTGCCCGCGGCGACCTCCTCGGCACCGGCGGCGGTGGAGGACGTGGTCTCGATGTGGGCCTGCGGCAGGTGGACGCCCACCCACCGACGGACCTGGGCGGCGGCGACGGGGTGGGTCCGCAGCACGCGCACGTCGGCGGCCGCGGTACCGGGCCGCACGAGGATGGAGAACGCCACGTCGAGCTCGGTCTCGGCGAAGATCTGGAGCCGCTCCCCCACGGCGAGCGCGTCACCGGTGGGGTTGACGGTGCCGTCGACGGAGTTCTCGAACGGGACGCACGCGTAGTCGGCGGCGCCCGAGCGGACCATGGCCAGCGCCTCGTCGGGGGTGGGGGCCGGGACCGCCCCGGCGTCGGCGAGCAGGCCGGAGGTCCGCGCGTCCGCGCGGAGCCGGTGCAGGGCGGCGTCGGTGAAGGTGCCGGGCGGGCCGAGGTAGGCGACGGTGACCACGACGACGAGCCTAGTCAGCGACGGTCGGGATCGGCGGACGCGAGGGCCGCGGACACGGCGTCGACCCGCCCGTCGGACACGAGGGTGCACGTCACGACATCACGGATGGCCTCCCGGGCCGATCGCGACAGGCCCAGGATGCGGGCCGGGTCCGGCGCGGCGATCGCGGCGCGCACGTCCGCCCCGGTCATCGCGGCCACGGCGCCCGCGAGCAGCGCCCACACCTGGTCCGCGTCGGCGCACCGGGGCACGAGGCCCGAGCCGAAGCCGACCCCGGAGTGCGCGGCAACGGCGAGCAGGTCCGCGAGATGGTCGGCGGCGGGACCGGGACCGGTCAGGCCGCGCGCGACGTCGACGATCGCGGGGGTGTCCGCGGCGAGCACCGCGGACACCTCCTCCAACGGCGGGAGGCCGAGGTCGGCGGCGGGCGCGACCACGACCGGGGCGGGGGCCGACCAGCGGGCGAGCGTGTCCGCGATGGTGGCCTCGTCGGCCACGAGGTCCTCCAGGAGATCGGGCCGCGAGGGACCCCGGCTCAGCAGTTCGAGCGACACCGTCATGCACTCAGGTGTACACCCCGCCCGTTGCTACGCTGACCACCGATGGGTACCGACGACGCCCCCGTGCCCGAATACGCGGCCGACTATTCCCCCGCCCCGGATGACGCGCCGGACGCCTCCCACCTCACCCCGGAGGAGAAACGCGGCCCGCGGACCGTGCATGTCGCGCTCGGACTTCTGGCGTTCCTGCTGATCGTCGCGGTGGCCACCAATCCCGCCTCGGTGCTGCCGAGGGACTCGACGCTGCACGGGGAGCACCACCTCGACGTGGACTCGGGGCTGGAGCTGTCCGTGCCCGTGGGGTGGCGCGTTGTGAGCGACGCGGAGCTCGGATCGCTGCAGATCGTGCCCGTCGGGACGGGCCACGCGCTGGAGACGCGCATCCTCGCGGGCGCTCTCGAGCCCGGGATCGCCGCCGCCGCGATCGCCGACGACCAGGGGGCGGCGACCGCGCTCGCCGAGACCATCCAGCTCTACATCCTGGGCGTGTCCGGCATCCGCGACGAGCGGCGGGTCACACGCGTGGCCAACGATGCGGGCACGGGCGCCGCGGTCTCCTACGTGGTGGTGCCCGACGAGTTCGCCGACCTCGACTCCGGCGGGCTCGTCTACACCGCCGTGTTCGGCTCGGAGGGGCGGCGGTGGTGGGTGGCGTACGTGACCACCGCGCAACAGTCCGCCCCCGGCGTCAAGTGGATGGACAAGATCGTCGACAGCATCCGGCTCCCCGGATGAGCGGGTCCCCGCGCCCCGCGTCCGACGCCGGGGCCCTCCGTCGCGCACTCTCCCCCCACGCCGCGATCGCCCGGTACGCCTCTCGGTTCGACCCGGTGACCGACCCGCGCGTCCGCCGACTGCTGGTGGCCGAGCTCGTCGTCGTCCTCCTGGTGACCTTCGGCCTGTCCGGCGCCTACGCCGTCCTCGACCTGGTCTCCGCCCTGCTCGCGCCAGCCGACCTCGCCGACCAGACCGCCGCCCTCAACGTCTCCCGCTCGGAGCACACGTGGCTCGACCTGGCCTATCAGGCGCTCGGCGTGCTGCGGTTGCTCGCGTGGGCCCTGCTGCCGCTGGTGCTGCTCGCGCACTCCGGCATCCGCGCGCGGGGGCTCGGTCTCGTGTGGGACAGGCCCGGGCGGCAGGTCGCGTGGGCGCTCGCCCTGACCGCGGTGATCGGCGTGCCCGGCCTGGCGCTGTACCTGGGGGCCGTCGCCGCCGGCGTCAATCTGCAGGTCGCGGCGTCGGGTCTGGGTGAGACGTGGTGGCGGCCGGTCGTGCTGGTGCTGTCCGCGGCCGGCAACGGCGCCGCCGAGGAGATCCTCGTCGTCGGCTACCTGCTCGTGCGGCTGCGGCAGCTGGGCCTGCCGCCGTGGCTGGCGCTGGCCGCCAGCGCCCTGCTGCGCGGGTCGTACCACCTCTACCAGGGCTTCGGCGGCGGGCTGGGCAACCTCGCGATGGGCGTGGTGTTCGCGCTGTGGTGGATGCGGACCCGACGGCTGTGGCCCCTGGTGCTGGCGCACACGCTGCTGGACGTGATCGCGTTCCTGGGATACGCCGCGCTGGCGCCGCACGTGTCCTGGCTCTGAGCGCTGCCGTTGTGACGCTGGTCCCGCCGACGCCGTGGGACCCGCCGACCGCGGAGCCCGGCAAGTAGAGTCCGATCCCATGACCGACGACCCCAGGCGCCGGCACCTCACCCCCGAGGAGGCCGCCGAGCTCCGGCGACGTGCCCGCGAGCGACGCGGCTACGCCGACCCCGGCGCGCCGCGCGATCCGGGGGCCCGCCCGGGCCCGGCCGGTCGCGATCCCGGCGCCCGGCGCGATCCGGCGGCTCGTCGTGACCAGTCCGCCCGGCGCGATCCGGCGGCGTCCCGCGATGCCGCGGTGCGGCGGGACCCGGGCGCGAGGGCCGCCGACGCCGGCCGTGAGCGTCCGCTCGGTCGCACCGGCTACCAGCCGCGGCAGGAGCCCCAACCGCTGACGCCCGAGGAACGGGCCCGCTACCTGCGGGAGGACCCGCGCGGCGGGCGTGACCCGAGGGACCCCCGCGATCCGCGCGATCCGCGACGGTCTTCTCGGGCGCGCGCCGGCGGGCGCGACCCCTATCGACAGGCGACCGACCGTCGCGGCGGGCGGCCTGATCGTCGGTCCGCGCGGGCGGCCTCGGCCGCCCGACCCGGCCCGCGGCCTGGCCGGGCTCCCCTGTGGCGGCGGATCGGGCCGCTGCGCATCGTCGGCCTCGTCCTGGTCCTCGTGCTCACGCTGGGTGTGGTCACGGCCCTGTGGGCGGACTCGAAGCTGCAACGGATCGACGCGCTCACCGACTACCCGGGTCGGGGCGGCAACACGCCCGGCACCGTGACCCTGCTCGTGGGTACCGACTCCCGCGAGGGGCTCACCCCCGAGCAGCAGGCGCAGCTGTCGACCGGCTCCGAGTCCGACGCCGGCGGCAAGCGGACCGACACGATGATGCTCGTCTACACCCCGCGCGGTGGAGACCGCACGATGCTCATCTCGCTGCCCCGCGACCTGCTCGTGAACATTCCCGGTTACGGCGAGAACAAGCTCAACGCGGCCTACACGTTCGGTGGGCCGCCGCTGCTCACCCAGACGCTCGAGCAGCAGACGGGCGTGCGGATCGACCACTACGCGGAGATCGGGTTCGGCGGCTTCGCCGGGATCGTCGACGCCGTGGGCGGAGTGGACATCTGCATCGAGGAGCCCATCGTCGACCCGCTCGCCGGCCTCGATCTGGCCGCCGGATGCCAGACGCTCGCCGGACCGCAGGCCCTGGGATTCGTCCGCACCCGCTACGGGTTCGCCGAGCAGGACCTGCAGCGCGTCCGCAACCAGCGGCAGTTCCTCGGCGCGCTCATGCGCAAGACCCTGTCTGCCGGGAACCTGCTCAACCCGTTCACCGCTGTGCCGCTGCTGAACTCCGGGGCCGAGGCCGTCACCGTCGACACCGGCGACCACATCTGGACCCTCGCGCGGATGATGTGGCGCCTCAGCGACGACCCGCTGACCGTGACCGCCCCCCACGACGGGATGGCGTCGGGATCGGTGGGCTCGTATCTGACGTGGGGCCCCACCACCACCGGGTT
The DNA here is from genome assembly GCF_002999155.1 of Dietzia sp. oral taxon 368. Classification (NCBI taxonomy): domain Bacteria; kingdom Bacillati; phylum Actinomycetota; class Actinomycetes; order Mycobacteriales; family Dietziaceae; genus Dietzia; species Dietzia sp. oral taxon 368. The sequence continues at coordinate 1,607,159 of NZ_CP027238.1, read as the reverse complement.
CTTCGAGGCGGTCGCCGCCGGGCGGACCCCCGGCCCGGAGTACATCGACGCCGGGCCCTGATCGGCCGCGCGCTCAGCCGGCCGGGGTGATGGAGACGATCCCCCACGTGCCGTCGGGGTTCTCGGCGAGTCGCACGCGCTGACGGATCAGGACCGGATCGGCCTCCGGCGGGTACTCGGTGAGGTCGACCTCGAGCAGCGTGGGCGACAGCTCCCGCGCCTCCACGCAGTGGGTGGTGCCCTCGGGGACCCGCTCGACTCCCTCGACGCGCAGCTGCTCCTCGGTCATCCGGCTGGACGGCGAGACCGCCTCGAACGCCTTCTCCGCCGACCGCTCCACGTAGTAGGCGTGATCGAACGCCAGGACCGCGCCGGCGGGCGTGTCGAGCGATCCGGGGCCGGCGCCGACCACGCGGCCGGGCTCCGAGACCTCGGTGCACCCTGTGACCGCCTCCTCGGAGGGACTGACGGCCCCGCGGGTCACGACGAATCCGAGCACCGCGGACCCGCCCAGCACCGCCACACCGGCGGCGACCAGCAGGGCGATCCGCACCGGACGGCGGTCGAGCACCACGGGCGACCGCGGCGGCTCGTCGACCGGCCGGGGCACCTCCGTCGCGATGGAGCCCAGCGGGAGGCTCGACAGGTCGTCGACGTCGACGCCCGCCGTCCGGGCGGGCCCTGATCCCGCAGAGGCGGGTGCGCCTGCACCCGCACCCGCACCCGCACCCGCACCCAGGGTGATGCGGTTCGGCGGGGCCTCACGCACGGGCTCGTCAGCGCGGCCGTCGGCCCGCGACGCCCCTGCACCGCCGGCCACATCCGCAGACCGGTCGACCGCGGGCACGCCCGGGAGCGAGGAGTCCGGGCCGGGCCCGGTCCGCAGCCACGGCGGGACCGTCACCTCGGGGAGACGGCACGTCTCGTCGTCGTCCCCCCTGGTCGGCCGGTCGGCCACGCGCCCCACCCCCTCGGATCGTCCCGGGTCGACACATCGCGTCGTGGGCGACCGTGGTCGCCACCCGTGGGGATCCTAGAACGCGCGGCGCCCCGTCGGGGGTCCGTGCCGCGCGGGCCTCCTAGCGGAGGGTCACCTGCCGGGCGCGCAACCCGTCGCGGGATGACCGCTCCTCGGAGGTGAGCGGGGCGTCGTTCGCGAGCGCCTCGCGCAGCCGCGCGTCGAGCTCCTGCAGACCCGGCGCCCACTCCTGGTGGTGCATCTCGCGATCCAGGTCGAACACCGGCACCAGCAGCCCGTGCGTGCGGAAGGACCCGGCGAAACGGGATCCCTCGCCCAGGTGCAACCCACCGGCCGCGTGGACCCGGGCCAGCGCCTCGAACAGCGCGTCCTCGTCCTCGGGCCGGACCCAGCGGATGTGTGCCTTCTCGCCGGCGTCGACCCACCACGCGGCCTCGATGCCGTCCGCCTCCACGCGGGCCGAGGGCATCATGACCTCGTTGGCGTTGCGGACCGCCTGCTCGATCTCGGGGGCGACCTGCACGCCCTCGGCCACCCACCAGGAGAAGTCGTCGTGCACGACGATCTCCAGCGGGGCGTCCTTCACCACGACGTCCGCCAGCGACGGCGTCGACCCGGTCGGGTGCGACGAGGTGAGCGTCTCCCCGCCGCCGGCGCGGCCCGCCCAGTCGATCGCGAACGCCAGATCGGCCGCCGGATCGGGGCCGTGGACCTGCACCTGCAGGCCGACCATCGCCTCGCCGCCGAGTTCGTCGTCGCGGACGAGCGCCGCGATCGCGCCGGGCAGGACCGTCGCCAACGTCACCTCGCGGTCGCCCGCGACCGTGGTGAGCTTCGCCGTGGCCGACGGCACGAACTCGCGCATCGCCACCATGTCGCACTCACCGGCGAACCCGGCGAACGGCCGCGGCTCGACGCTCAGTTCCTCCCGCTCGGCCGCGCGTGCGGCGATCTTGGCCTGGCGGTTGCCGCCGGCCTTGGGCTCGTTGTGCCTATTCCGTCTACCCACGGGCACCACGATACGGTGCGTCTCCGCAGCCCGCCCGCCGGACCGTGGACTCGGGCGGCGGCGGCTCTCCGGTGGCCGTCACCGGCTGAGGCGCTCCGGCAGCGACGGGCGCCCGCCAGTCGAACCAGTGGCCGCGCTGTGCAGAGTGCCAGCGCGACCGCCCTCGGATGCGCTGCTCCTCTGACCCGCGCTGGCTGAGTGCACGATTTCGCGGGGCTTGCGCTGCCGGACGGGACCATTCCGGGCGCGCAGGACGAAGCACCAGCGCAGGTCAGCGGGCTTATGATGCCGGATCGATCGGCAATCCCCGGACCGCCGCGCCCTGCCCGGTAGCCGCACTTGCCGCGTCTCCTGCACCAGCCGCGCCCGCCCCCGTCCCGGCCACAGCCCCGGCGGCCACAGCCCCGGCGGCCCCGGCCCCGTCCGCGGGTCCCTCGGTCGGCGGCGTCGCGCCGTCGAGGACGGTCAGCGCCCGCGCCGGCGCGTTGGTACCCACCCAGTCCACCCCGAGGTCGCGACACAGGAGGAGGTCGGCGGGGTCGTCGACGGTCCAGCAGTACGTGCCCATCCCGCGCGAGCGCCAGTACTCGGCCAGCCACGGCCGGGCGCGCAGGGCGCTGATGCTCGGTCCCATCAGCTGGGCGCCGAACCCCTCGGCGGGCCACGACTTGAACACGTTGCGCCGCTCGCGCAGCTGCACGGTCGGCACATCGGGGGCGAGCTGCCGGAAGCGCCGCACGGCGGAGACGGAGAAGCTCATCATCACCGCGCGTGACTCGGCGAAGGACGCGGCCCGGTCCAACCCGAAGTACCGGAGCTCGTCGCGTAGGGCGGTCTCGACGCGCCCGCCGGAGGGCACGGGGTGTTTGGTCTCGAGGAACAGGCGCACGTGCGGGTACGCCTCGGCCATCACGAGGAAACTGCGCAGGGTCATGACCGTCTCGGGCCTGCGGTGGACCGGGTGCCAGGAGCCCACGTCGAGGGCCGCGATCTGGTCGAGGGTGCTGGAGTGGACCCACAGGTCCCGGTTCCCGACGCGGGTGGTGCGCGGGTCGTGGAGCAGGACCGGGACGCCGTCGGCGGTGAGGCGGATGTCCACCTCGAGCGCCTCCGCGCCCTGGTCGAGGGCCTGCTGGTGGGCGACGCGGGTGAGTTCGGGGAATTCAGCCGAGGCGCCGCGGTGGGCGACGACGCCGCTTCGGGTGGAGACGGGTGAGGGCAGGTGGGTGGTCTCGGGGACCGTCACGTCTCACTCCTTCCGGGTCGCGGGTGCCTCCACGATCCCCGCCGGGATGAACCTGCGGGTGAACCGCGGGGAAGGGTCGGTGAAACTCCGCATGACGGACAGGGTCTCGCGGGCGGCCCACACGGCGGCGAGGGCTGCCAGGGCGGTGAGCAGGACGGTGTCGGCGGCGGCCTGGGAGCCCTCGCCGCTGCCGCGCCACAGCGCCAGGGCGACGGCCAGGGCGTTGACTCCCCACGCCGCCCACCAGCGCCTCAGGTCGGATCGGGAGGGGGCACGGTCCGACGCCCGGCGCAGTTCCTCCAGGTAGACGGGTAGGCGGAAGAAGTTGACGACGACGAGGAGCGCCCCCGCCCACAGGCCCGCCCGTGACCGGGGGTCCGGGACAGGCGCGTAGGCCCGGCGGCGGGTCTCCACGAGCCAGGCGGTCGCGGTGATCGCGGCGGCGAAGCCCACGGCGATGGCGACGATCCCGGTCACCCAGACCAGCGCCGTGGTGACGGCCTCGATCCACCACGGCGCGAGCCGGTCGGCGTACCAGGCGAGTGCGGCGTAGCGCAGGCCGTGGGCGACGGCGGTCGCGGCGAACCAGGCGCCGGCGGCGCGCATGATGCCGGGGGCGGCCGAGGCGAGGCGGGCCGGCCGGGGTACGGCGGGCGGCTCGAGTCGGTGCGGGATCGCAACCGGGGGCAGGCCCCACCTCGGGGTGGCCGGATAGGCGGGTGTCCGCGGGCCCCACGCGGGTCCGGTGCGGTAGCGCGGCAGGGGCGGTCGCGGGGTCGGTACTGGCGACCGCCACGGCGGGTGCGCGACCCAGCGCCACTGCCCCTGCCGCCGCGGTGTGGTCATGGCGACCATGCTGGCACAGCCCGGGTGGCGCGGGCGCGCGGTGCAGGTGGCCCGGTCTCGCGTCCGCGGATGGCGCGGGCGCGCGGTGTGGCACATGCTGGGGTCATGTCCTTGAGCTGTGTGCGCGTCCACGATCTCGTCTCCGGCCGCGCCGATCCCGGGGACGCGTACGTGGTGCTCGTGGACCGGCTGTGGCCGCGGGGCGTGCGAAAGGACGCGTTCCGCCACGACGAGTGGTGTACCGACGTGGCGCCGTCGCCCGAGTTGCGGCGCGAGTTCCACGGCGGAGAGCTGGACTTCGACGGCTTCGCCGAGCGGTATCGCGCCGAACTGTCCCGTCCCTCCGCGGCCGCGGAGGTGGAGCGCCTCGCGGCCCGGGCGGCCGACGGGGAGCTGGTGCTCGCGTATGCGTCGCGGGACACCGAGCACAATCACGCAGCGGTCCTGGCGGACGTCATCCTCGACGCTTCTCACTGAGTGGTCCGGATCTGCGCCACTCGCCGTTCATGTATCCGTCATCACAGAGGGGGTGACGGACCGTGCCGTCGTGTGTATGGTCTTTCTCAGTAGTTGAAATCGTTCGTTGTATTTCTGTAGATCCACCGCCCTTGCGAGAGGGCAGTGCGGCACCGCAGGGAAACACACAGCACGCTCTCTGCTGCAGCACCCGGTACTCCGACAAGCGGAGCACCGACTCTCGAAAGGCATCAATATGGCTACCGGTACCGTGAAGTGGTTCAACGCTGACAAGGGCTTCGGCTTCATCGCCCCCGACGACGGCTCGGCCGACGTCTTCGCCCACTTCTCCGCCATCAACGGCTCGGGCTACCGCTCGCTCGAGGAGAACCAGCAGGTCTCCTTCGACGTCGCGCAGGGCGCCAAGGGCCTGCAGGCGGAGAACATCACCCCGCTGTGATCTGACGTCAGACTGATCTGACGTTCTCAGACTGCACGAGAGGGCCCCGTAGGAGAAATCCTGCGGGGCCCTCTCGCATGTCCGGGCCCGCGCACAGCCGCTCCCGGCGATGGCGTCTCGCTCCCCTGCCTGGCGTCTCGCTCCCCTGCCTGCCGTCTTGCTCCCGCAGCCCACGCACAGCCGCTCCCGGCGATGGCGCCTCGCTCTTCTGCCTGGCGTCTCGCTCCCGCGGCCCCGCACAGCCGCTCCCGGCGATGGCGTCTCGCGCGCACCGAAGAGCGGGCGAGACGCCATCGCGAGGGGCGGCTGCGTTCGGGGCTACGGCTGCGAAGGCCGCGACGCCTGCGGAGGTCGTGGGTCGCGGCGTCCGCGGAGGCCGGAGCCGCGACGGCCGCGATCAGATGGGGCAGGCGACCCCGCTGCGCACGTGGCAGTCGTAGCCACCGGGATTCTTGACCAGGTACTGCTGGTGGTAGTCCTCGGCGTAGGCGTACTTTCCGGAGCGGGCCTCGTCGAGCATTCCGATCTCCGTGGTCAGCGGCCCGTAGCCCGCGGCGCCGAGCTCCTTCTGGTAGCCCTCGGCGATGCGGCGCGCCGCCTCCAGCTGCTCCGGCGTGGTCGTGTAGATCGCCGAGCGGTACTGGGTGCCCATGTCGTTGCCCTGACGCATCCCCTGAGTGGGGTCATGCCATTCGAAGAACTCCGCGAGCAGCTTCTCCACGGGCAGCACCTCGGGATCGAAGACCACGAGAACCGCCTCGGTGTGGCCGGTCAATCCCGTACACGTCTCCTCGTAGGTCGGGTTGGGCGTCCACCCACCGGCGTAGACGGCCGCCGTGGTCCAGACGCCGTCGAGCTGCCAGAGCACCTTCTCCGCACCCCAGAAACAGCCCATACCCAGCACGATCGACTCGTGCCCCTCCGGGAACGGCGGCACCATCGGATTGCCCGTGACGATGTTCTTCGGCGCCACGACCACCGGTTCCGCCCGGCCCGGCAGCGCCGAGTCGGCGTCGACGACCTCGGTCGCCCGTCGCATCGCGGATTGTCTGATCGCGTCCTGTAGCCAGCCCATGTAGCCAGGGTAACCGCGTCGCGGGATCGAGATCCGGACGTGATGTGACCGATCCCATAGTCCGCGTTACAGTGGTCGCCAGTACGACCGAGGGGGATCTGGACGTGACCGCCACACAGCCTGCAGTCCAACGACTTCGCGCCATCTTCGACGCCGATCAGCCGCAGCCGTTCGAGGGGACCGGCTGTAGCGATCACGTCCGCCGCCGCAATATCGCGGTGCCCGTCGCGCTCGCCGTCATCCTTCTGGTCGTGCTCATCGCCCTGCTCGTCCTCTGACCGGCCAGCGCGCGGTCGGGGCCCCGGCACGCGGCGAGGTCAGCTCGCCGACGGGCCTCCGAGGCGCTCGCGCGCGACCCGCACCAGCAGCGGCGCCCACGGCGCGCAGTCGTCCTCGGGCAGGGCCGCGATCTCCCTCAGTTCGCCCACCGTCACCCACCGTGCCTCGGCGATCTCGGCCCGCGGCTCGGGATCGCCGTCCATCCGGGCGGAGAACACCTCAGAGACCAGCAGGAACCCGGGCTCGTTGGCGGTGGCCGTGTCGAACCGGCCGAGCGACTCCAACGCGTCAGGCGTGAGGGGCACCCCCAGCTCCTCGTCGATCTCCCGCACCGCGCACTCGAGCGGCGACTCCCCCGTCTCCCACTTGCCTCCCGGCAGCATGAAGCGGTCCGTGCCGACCTTGCGCACCGTCACCACGGCGCCGTCGGGCCGACTCAGGATGACGGCCGAGACCGAGATGGTGCGCACGGCCGCCGTATCGGAGTGATCCACGGTTCTGATCATGGCAGGACACCGCGGCCGCCCGCGAGCCCACCGCGGCGCCGGACGACGCGCTCGCCCGCAGATCACTATGGTGGAGACGGACGCCGTGACAGGCGCCACGGGTCGACCCCGCGCGCTGCCCGTCACCCAACTGAAAGGACACTCCACTATGGCCGAGTACGTTCTTCCCGATCTCGACTACGACTACGGCGCTCTCGAGCCGCACATCTCCGGCGAGATCATGGAGCTGCACCACTCCAAGCACCACGCCACCTACGTGAAGGGCGCCAACGACGCCCTCGAGCAGCTCGCCGCGGCCCGCGAGGACGGCAGCATCTCCGGCAAGGCCCCGCTGCTGAGCAAGAACCTGGCCTTCCACCTCGGTGGCCACACGAACCACTCCATCTTCTGGAAGAACCTCTCTCCGGAGGGTGGCGACCGCCCCGAGGGTGAGCTCGCCGCCGCGATCGACGCCGAGTTCGGCTCGTTCGACAAGTTCCAGGCGCACTTCAACGCCGTCGCGACCACCCTGCAGGGCTCCGGCTGGTCCGTCCTCGGCTGGGACCACATCGGTCAGCGCATGGTCATCCAGCAGCTCACCGACCAGCAGGGCAACATCTCGGTGAACATCACCCCGCTACTCATGCTGGATATGTGGGAGCACGCCTTCTACCTCCAGTACAAGAACGTCAAGGCCGACTACGTCAAGGCCTTCTGGAACGTCGTCAACTGGAAGGACGTGGCCGAGCGCTACGCCGCCGCCAAGGGCTGACGGAATCGGACCCGTCACGGCTCTCTTGAGCTGACAGCGGCCCGGGTGGGGATCACCCCGCCCGGGCCGCGTCCTGTCCGCCGCCGGGGTCCGCGACCGTGGAACCGGCCGGGCCCCGGAACGTGGAACCGACCCGGCCCGTGGTGCGCACTCGGCCCGTGGTGCGCACCCGGACGGTCGTCCGAGACGTTACTGTGACTCACGCAACCGCCCCGGCGTCCGCCGCAGCGGCGCACCCGCGCGAGAAGTGAGGTCCCTTCGGTGTCCAACGGCGAGCGACAGGTCGACCACTCCCAGACCGGCGGTTCGACCGGCATGAGTCGCCGCACCGTCCTGGGCGGAGCCGCCGCCCTCGGCGGGATCGCGGCCCTGCAATCGGTCCTGCCCGCCGTCGCCTCAGCGCAGTCCACGGCCCTGTACGTCGGCCGCGGCATCGGGGACATGACCGGAGAGCCACTGGGCGCGGGCATGAACGGGTACGCGGACACCGAGCAGCTCTCCGTCGGACTGCACCTGCGGCAGAGGGCGCGCGCCTTCGTCTTCGCCGACTCGCCGTCGTCGACCCGGTTCCTCCACGTCACCGCCGAGATCGGCCTGATCTTCCAGTCGATCCAACAGGAGGTCCTCCGACGCCTGGCGGCGGAGTTCGGCGGCACCTACCACGAGGGCAACGTGGTCATCACCGCCACGCACACCCACGTCGCCCCGGGCGGCACCTCCGGCCACCCGATGGTCGACCTGTCGATGCTCGGCTTCCGCCCGGTCACGTTCGAGGCCAACGTCGCCGGCATCGTCGACGCCGTCCGGATGGCGCATCACGACCTCGCCCCCTCGGAGGTCGGCGTCACCACCGGCACCCTCCACGACGCCGGCGTTCAGCGTTCCCGCGGCTCGTTCGAGCGCGACACCCCGGAGGAGCGCGCCCGCTTCCCCGAGGGGATCGACCCGCGGTCACAGTCGCTGCAGATCACCCGCGGCGGCCGGCTGGTGGGCGTCCTCAACTGGTTCGCCACCCACGCCACGTCCATGACGTCGCACACCCGCATCGCCTCCTCGGACAACAAGGGGTACGCCGCCTGGCACTGGGAGCGGGAGGTCGCGGGCCAGGACTACCTCGCCGGCGGGACGCCGCACCTGGTCACCGCGTTCGCTCAGACCAACCCCGGAGACGTCAGCCCCAACCTGGACCTCGAACCCGGCCGCGGGCCGACGCCCGACGAGTGGCTCAACACCCGCATCAACGGCGAACGACAGTTCGCGGCCGCCCGCGACCAGGTGGGCAGGGACGTGCGCCCGCTCGGCGGCGGGATCGACGTGCGACACGTGTGGGTCGACATGTCCGCCGTCGAGGTCCGGCCCGAATTCACCGGCGACGGGCGCACCCACCGCACCGCCGTCGCGGCACTGGGCGCGTCGTTCGCCTCGGGCAGCCAGGAGGACGGCGGTGGCGGGGACGAACTGCCCTTCGCCGAGGGCGACCGCGGCGGCAACCCGGCGGTCAAGGCCCTCACCGACATCGTGATCCCGGCGTGGCTGCGCGAGGCCCACGCGCCCAAGGACGTCCTGCTCCCGGTGGGACTCGTGCCGCACGCCGTCCAGCGCGTGTACCCGTTCCACCTCGTGCGCCTGGGCGGGCACTACCTGTTCACCCTCGGGTTCGAGCCCACCGTGGTGGCGGGTCTGCGGCTGCGGCGCACGCTCGCGGCCGAGCTGGGCGTGGCGGAGGACCACGTGACCGTCCAGGGCTACTCCAACGCGTACGGCCACTACGTGACCACGCCCGAGGAGTACTCGGCCCAGAACTACGAGGGCGGCGCGACGATCTTCGGCCCGTGGACCCTGCCCGCGATCCAGCAGATCGCCGCCGACCTGGCCGGCTCGATGCGGGCGGGCACGCCGCTGGACCCCGGAACCTCCGAGCGAGACCTCACCGGACAGATCCCGGCCTCCCCGCTGGGCAACCCGCTCGTGGACACCCCGGCCCCACTGCGGAACTTCGGCGACGTCCTGGACCAGCCGCTTCCGGAGTACCGCGTCGGGCAGCGCGTCCTGGCGCGGTTCTGCGGCACCCACCCCAACTCGGACCTGCGCCGGGGCGACACCTACCTGGCGATCGAACGCCGCGACGGCGGGCGGTGGGTCCGGGTCCACGACGACGGCGACTGGTCCACGATGATCGTGTTCGAGGGGCTGCTCACCGTCACCAACGCGCTCGTCACGTGGGACATCCCGCCGGGCACCCCGGCCGGCGAGTACCGGGTCGTGTACACCGCGTCGGGCCGCGGTCTCGACGGTCGCCTGTTCCCGGTTCGGGGGGAGAGCCGGGGCTTCACCGTCCGCTGAGGCGGGGTCTGGGACACTGGACCCGACATTCGTTGCAGTTCCTAGTGAAAGGACAACGCCCGTGGACATCAAGGGTGCTTCCGTCATCGTCACCGGTGCCGCCTCCGGCCTGGGTAACGCCACCGCGCGTTCCTTCGCCGAGAAGGGCGCCGTCGTGTTCGGCCTCGACCTCCAGCAGTCGATCGACAAGGCCGTCGAGCAGGGCATCGACGAGGGCATCACCCTCATCGCCGCCGATGTGACGAGCGAGGACGACGTCAAGGCCGCCATCGCCCGCGCCACCGAGGCCGCGCCGCTGCGCGTCGTGGTCAACTGCGCCGGCATCGCGCCGGCCGCCCGCATCGTCTCCAAGAAGGGCGTCCACGCGCTCGACCTGTTCGAGACCTGCATCTCCGTGAACCTCGTGGGCACCTTCAACGTGCTGCGGCTGGCCGCCGAGGCCATGTCCACCCAGGACACCGTCGACGAGGACGGCCAGCGCGGCGTCATCATCAACACCGCATCCGTCGCCGCGTACGAGGGCCAGGTCGGGCAGATCGCCTACGCCGCCTCCAAGGGTGGCGTCTACTCGATGGGCATCTGCGCCGCCCGCGACCTCGCGCAGTTCGGCATCCGGGTCAACACCATCGCCCCGGGCACCATCGAGACCCCGATGCTCAAGGGCCTGACCGAGGAGTTCCAGAAGTCGCTCGAGGCCGCGATCCCGTTCCCGTCGCGCCTCGGCCGCCCGTCGGACTACGCGCAGCTGGCCAACGCGATCGTCGAGCACGACTACCTCAACGGCGAGTCGATCCGCATGGACGGCGCCCTGCGCATGGCGCCACGCTAGTCAGCGCGCCGCGCACGGCAGCGCGGCGCTCCCCCTCGAGCGCCGCGCTGGATTGCGCCGCGCTGCAGCGTCGCAGACGACTGAGGCCCGCCCCCCTGATCGGGGCGGGCCTCGGTCGTAGGCGGGACTGGTATCAGCCGCGGCCGTTGTCGATGCCCGGGCCGGGGGCCGGCGGGGCCGGGGCGGGCGCGGGAGCCGGGGCGCCGGCGGGCGCGGGCAGACCCGGAAGCGGCGGCAGGACGATGCCCGCGTCGGCCAGCGCCTGCTGGATCTGCGGCGCGAAGGCGATGCCCGCACCGATCGCGGCGACGGAGCCGAAGCGCAGCACGACCGAGCCGGCACCAGCCGGGTCCTGGATGATGGTCGTCGCGCCCTCGCCGATGCCGAGGGAGCCGGCGACGGGAGCATAGAGCGGCGCGAGCGAGCCCGTGGTGGGCTCACCGATCAGCGAGTCCGTCGTATCGACCGAGCTGGTGACGAGGGGCGCGACCGAGCCCGCCAGCGGGGCGAGGGACCCGGTGGACGGCTCGCCGAGCAGCGTCGAACCGGACGTGTCGAGCGAGCCCTCGCCCGTGGCGTTGGCAGGGGGATTAATCTGCACCGACCCGCCCTCGAGCGAATCGGAGACCAGGCCGAGGCTGCCGGAATCCAGGCCGCCGGTCTGGGCTCCTGCGACGCCGGGGAGACCGGCCATGCGTCTCCTCGGGTGGAAAAGGGTTCCCAGGCGCGGAGGCTCATGGCCGGACCACCCCGGGTGGGGCCTGCCTGGCCCGCGAGAACGCTGTTACGACACCAACAGTGAGATGCGGACCACGCCCCACCCTATCCCCGGGTTCAGGTGATGTACGGCGTCAACTCAGTTAAATCTTAGTTAGAATAAGGAGTGAGACCTTTTCTCCCACACCCCGTGTCGGTCGCGTAGCGCCGTTTCGGACCCCGCCGCGGTCGCGCGCCCCGAGGCGGGCTCGCGGCAGGGCGGATAAGAGGACGCCGATACTCGCCGGTCAGCGGCGTCGACTCAGGCGAACCTGGTGATCCACTCCCGCACGGCCCGCGTGGCGCGGACGTCGTCCTCGTTGTAGGCGAGGATCCGCTCGCGCCCGGCGTCGCGTTCGACGCCCCGGGCCGCCTGCGCGTCCCGGTACCACCCGAGCGAGGCCTCACCGCCCGCCTCGGGGTCCCGCCAGGTGAATCCGGCGACCGGCGCGACCACCTTGAGGCCCAGGCCCGGCGTGGAGACGAACTGCGTCGCGACGGCCTCGTGAACATCCACCCACAGTGGAGAGGAGATGAAGCGCCGCACCTCGGCGACTCCGGGGACCCCCTTGACGACGGCGAGGGAGCCCTCCGGACCGAACCTGCCCGCCGAGGAGAGGAGCCAGCCGTTCTCGGCGGTCCGTGAATAGCAGTACGCGCGGAACGAGCGCCCCTGCCCTGCCGCCCGGTCCCGTATCCCGGTGAGCCAGCGCCAGAATTCCGCGAACGCCCGCCCCTCGTCGACGTCCGGCAGTCGAGACCACGTGACGAACGGCCGGTACCCCTCGTCCTCGAGCGGCCGCCCGTCCCTCAGGGTGAGCAGCGTGCCCCACAGGTAGGCGCCGTCGTCGAGGTGGCTCTCGAGGTCGACGTCCACCTCCACGTCCGCCCGGGGGATCGTCGGCCGCGCCACCTTGGGCACCACGACCTCGCCGTCGCGGTGCGCCCGCGCGCGCAGGACCGCGTCGGAGTACGGCTCGCCGTTCCAGTCGGTCGGCCGGTCCGGCCCGGCCTCCGCGAGTTCCGCCACGGTCCGGATCCCCCGCGCCCTCAGAGCCCCCACCTGTCCGCCGCCGACGACGAGGCTGACGTCATCGGACAGGACCAGCCGGTCGCGACACCCCTCGACGGGCCCGTCCCGGTCGTCCCACCCCTCCCACCACGGGCAGGTGCGGCATTCGCCGATCCGGCTGGGGGCGGTGTCCAGCTCACCGCGTACCACCGCCAGTCGCGTGGCGTGGGTGCGGTCGGCCGGGTCGAGCACCGGCCCGAGGTCGTGCACCACCGCCCGCGCCGAGCCCAGCCCGAGCACCGCACCCACCGGGGACGACGTCGCGTGCCCCACCGCCTCGAGCAGGCGCCAGGCGTGGACGAGCCGGTCGAGGTCCGCCGGATGGCGCCGCACCCGCAGGGTCGGATCGGGCGCCGGCGCCCAGTCGAGCAGCCGGGTCACCGTCGCCGTCGACGACCCCTTCCCCCGCCGCGGGTCGACCACCTTGTGGTTGACCACCAACACCGGCGCGTACCCACCGCCGGGCACGGCCGCCACCGTGCACCTCAGGCCCGCCCGGCCACTGCCCTCATCGGCGGGAAGGGCGGCGCCCCACACCAGAGTCGCCCCGTCGGCCAACGCCCGGAGGGTCACCTCCTCGTCGTCGTCACCCGGTACGTCCCCCGGCAGATCCGTCCAGTGGTCCCCCACCACGTCCACCACCGCGGCGTCGGGGCGAGCGCCCGCCAGCGCGCGCTCCCTCAGTCCCGCGCGGCGATCCGCCGCAGCCATGGCCCGCAGCCTGACGCCCTCGTCGATCGGCGCGGTCCGCCGCCACCCCGGCCGGGCGTCGCGCTCCCGGGCCACGCGGTGCAGACATCTGGCCCCCGAAGCCGGTCCCACCACCGCCGCGTCGGGGACCCGGCCCGTGGTGCGCTCGGCGTCCTCCATCGCCGTCCATCATGGCCCAGCCGCCCAGTGCACGACGGTCCGGTCCTCTGTGCCCGGCAATTCGCCTAGGCTGGTGGCCTGATGTTCGCGACGAGAGAAGGATCGACGCCCATGGGCAAGCTGACGACCTACCGCGACAAGCGTGCCGGACTCCGGGCCCATGCCGCGGCGCTCAAGTCCACCGCCATGACCGAAGCCAAGCTCGCGGCCAAGGAGGCCCGCAAGCAGGCCAGGGAGGCCCACCGCGTGGAGCTGGCGGAGGCCAAGAAGCGCGCCAAGCTCGAGGGCAAGAACGCCGACCGCAGGGCAAAGCGGGAGGGGAAGCGCGCCGAGAAGCAGGACAAGCTCAACCGCAAGGCCGCCAAGCGGGACCGGAAGGCCGAGAAGGTCCACGCCAAGGAGGAGCGCAAGACCGTCAAGCGCGAAGCCAAGATCCTGGCCAAGGACCGGAAGCTCGCCGACAAGATCGATGCCGCCGGCCGCAAGCACGAGTACCAGCTGGCCGAGATGGAGCTCGACAAGCTCAAGGGCACCAAGCTCAACAAGGACGACGTCCAGCGCTGGCTGAACATAGCCCAGGTCGCCACCCCGGTGCTGCTGCCACTGCTCTACAAGGTCGTGTCCAACGTGCAGAGCTCCGACAAGACCGCCGGGGCCGGCGGCGTCGATCTCAAGGCCGCCGGCATCAACGCCACCGGCCCCGGTGCCGCCCTGGGTGCGCGGATCGTCCGCCTCGAGCGGACCCTCGACCAGCTCGAGACGAGCCGCGGTGGCGAGCGGGAGGTCAAGGACTTCGTCGCCTCCACCCGCACTCGCCTGACCGACCTGCGCACGGCCGTCGAGACCGCCGAGACCACGCCCACCGCCCAGCGGCGCGAGATCCACTCCTCGATCTCCGGCGAACTCGACCGCGTGAACAAGGACGTCCTGGCCCGCCTGGGGGTCAAGGCGTGACCCAGCTGGACATCGGTTCCGCGCGGTCCGGGCGTCCGGCGGGGGCCGGGCGTTCGCCGCTGCGTCGGCGCCTGGGTTCGGTCGCGGTGGCGGCCGCCCTGCTCGGCGGCGCGACCGCACCCTCCGTGATGCTCGCGCCCGTCGCGGCCGCGCACTCCGTGCTGATCTCCGTCGACCCGGAGGACGGCTCGCAGCTCGACGCGGCGCCCGAGCAGATCGTGTTGACTTTCAACGAGGAGGTCAACCAGAACTTCGCCTCCGTCGCCGTGACCGCCGGAGATGACCGGACGAACCGCGTGGCCGGCAAGCCGATGGTCGACGGCGAGACCGTCACCGCCCGCGTCGACGACCTCGCGCCCGGCGCCTACACCGTCGGCTATCGCGTCACCTCGGCCGACGGCCACGTGGTGAGCGGCTCCTCGGTGTTCACCGTGGCCGGTGCCGAGGGTGGCGCCGGCGCGGACGGTGGAGCGGCCGGTGGTGAGGGCGGTGCGACCGCTGGTGAAAGCGGTGCCGGGGCCGAGGGTTCCGATGCCGGCGGGGCGACGGCTTCCGACGCCGGTGGCGAGTCCGCGGACGCCGATGCGACCGAGGCGGACGTCGCCGACGAGACCTCCGGCGAGAGCTCCGGAGTCAATCCCGTGATCTGGGTGGTCGGCGGCCTGGCCGTCCTGCTCATCGGCGGCGCGTTCGTGCTGCTGCGCCGGGATGGCGGCAGCGGCAGCTGACTGACTGCCCCGGGGGCGACGGGCCGGCGCGCGCTCCGGACCTCGGCCCGCCCCCGGGCAGCCGCACGCCTCCCTGGCGTCTCGCTCGTCCAGATGGCGTCTCGCTCCTGGGCCGGGCGTCTCGCTCCCGCGAAATCCTGGCCAGCCGCACGCCTCCCTGGCGTCTCGCTCCTCCGGATGTACGCGAGACACACAGCCGCTCCTCGCCATGGCGTCTCGCCCACACTTCGGGGCGGGCGAGACGCCATGTTGGCGAGCGGCTGTGGTCGAGCGCGGCCTGCAAACGACCGGCCAGCTCCGGCCCGTAGTCGGGCTACCGCCCCGGCAGGAACCGCATCGCGTTGGTCGCGGGCGCGAGCACCTGCTGCCACCGCTTACGCGGCAGGAACGACGGCCCGCCCATGTGCATCACTCGCTGCGTGGCGATCGTCTGGGCCTCGGTGTACTTGAGCAGGCCCTCGTCACCGTGCCGGCGGCCGACCCCGGAGGCGCCCATGCCGCCCATCGGCCCGGCGACCGAACCCCAGCCCGCGACGTACCCCTCGCCGACGTTGACGGTGCCCGTCCGCAGGCGCGCCGCGATCGCCTCGCCCTCCGCGTCCGTGGCGGCGAACACCGAGGAGTTGAGCCCGTATTCGGTCTTGTTGGCCTCGGCGATCGCCTCCTCGACGGAGTCGACCGGGTAGATCGACACCACCGGGCCGAAGGTCTCGTCGCCGAAGCAGGTCGCGTCCTCGGGCACGTCGGCCAGCAGGGTGGGCTCGTAGAACAGGGGGCCCAGGTCGGGCCGGGCCCGCCCGCCGGCCAGGACGCGGGCCCCCTTGGACACGGCGTCGTCGACGTGCGCGCTCACGGTGTCCAGCTGGTCCTGCGAGATGAGGCTGCCCATCTCGGCCTCGAAGTCGTACCCCGGGCCGACGCTCATGGCCTTGACGCGGGCGGTGAGCTTCTCCGTCAGCTGCGCCGCCACGGACTTCTCCACGTAGAGGCGCTCAACCGAGATGCACAGCTGGCCGGAGTTGGAGAAGAAGGCGCGCGTGGCGACCTCGGCGACGCGGTCGAGGTCGGCGCCCGCGGTGACGATCATGGCGTTCTTGCCACCGAGTTCGGCGGAGAATCCGATCAGACGCTCGCCGCACTGGCGCCCGAGCGTGCGGCCGGTCGCGGTGGAACCGGTGAACATGAGGTAGTCCACGTTGTCGACGATCGCGCCGCCGACGGTCCCGCCCGCACCGGGGACCACCTGGAACAGCTCGCGTGGCAGGCCGGCGCGGTAGAACATGTCGGCCGCCGCGAGCGCGCAGAACGGGGTGATCGACGCCGGCTTGATCACGACGGCGTTGCCGGCGATCAGCGCGGCGAGTGCGTCGGTGGCGGCGAGGTTGAGCGGGTAGTTCCACGGCGCGATCACGCCCACGACGCCCTTGGGCTGGCGGCGGACCACGGCTTTGGTCAACCCGGGCAGCATGCCCTGGACCCGCTTGGGCGCGAGCAGGCCGGGAGCGGTGCGAGCGTAGTGGCGGGCGGTGATGAGGCAGTCGAGGACCTCTTCCTGCGCCGACGAACGGCTCTTGCCGGTCTCGGCCTGGACGATGTCCATGAGCTCGGCCCGGTTGCGCATGACCTCCTTGGCGAACCGGGTGATCACGGCGACGCGGTCGGCTACGTCGCGGTCGGCCCACGCCACCTGGGCGGCGCGGGCCCGCTCCACCGCGGCGACCACGTCGTCGGCGGTGCCGGCGGGGATCTCCGCGAGCGGCTCGCCGGTGAAGACCTCGTTGATGGTCGACGACGGGCGACTCGACGGGTCGGCGCGGAATTCGGGGATCGCGACGAGGTCGCGGAGGCGGTCGTACACGCGGGGCGCAGGTCGGCTCATGCCCGCCAAGGTTACCGGCGAGTACGCGCCGCTGTACACCCCGGCATGATTTGTCAATCCACGCACCCGATGCTTGACCCTGACGCGGCGTCAGGCCCCACGCTCGTCGGTGTGAGAGATGCTGGATCGATGACGACGCACGAAGGTGACGGCACGCCCGCTCCGGACGGGACTCGCGGGTCGGCCGGGCTCACAGTGGGCGCGGCCGCCGCGTTGGTCGGCGTGAGCGTGCGGACCCTGCACCACTGGGACCGGATCGGGCTGGCGCGGGCGAGCGGGCGGACGTGGTCGGACTACCGCGTGTATGACGACAACGACATCGCGCGGCTCCACCGCGTGCTGGTCTATCGGGAGCTGGGTTTCCCGCTCGCGGAGATCGGCGCACTGCTCGACGACCCCGAGGTCAACGAGCGCGCCCACCTGAACCGCCAGCGTCGGCTGCTGGTCGAGCGCATCTCTCACCTGCAGGAGATGGTCTCCGCAGTGGACCGCCTGAAGGAGGCGATCGACGTGAACGCACCCCTGACCCCGGAGGACCGGGCCGAGATCTTCGGCACCGACTGGGATCCGAACTGGCAGGACGAAGCCGCCGAGCGCTGGGGCGACACCCCGCAGTGGGAGCAGTCGCAGCAGCGCACGGCGAAGATGAGCAAGGAGGAGTGGAAGCGGGTCAAGGCCGAGACGGAGTCGCTGAACGCCGACCTGGCCGCCGCGAAGCGCGCCGGGGTGGATCCCGGCTCGGCGGAGGCGGCCGCGTTGGTCGAGCGACACCGGGCGTCGATCTCGCAGTTCTACGACTGCTCCCGGTCGATGCAGGTGCTGCTGGCGCGCATGTACCGGCAGGACGAGCGGTTCGCGGCGACGTACGAGGCCCTCGAGCCCGGCCTGACGGACTGGCTCGTCGCGGCGGTCGAGGCGGGTGCCCGCGCCCACGGCGTCGACCCCGACACCGCGACGTGGGACTGAATCGCCGCCGCGCGCCGTGAGCGGGGCGGTCGGCGGCCGTACGCTGGCCCGCATGAGCCGATGGACCACTGCTGACATCCCCGACCAGACCGGCCGGACGTTCGTCATCACCGGGGCGAACTCCGGCCTGGGCCTGCAGGCGACCCGGGCGCTGACCGAGGTGGGCGCCCGGGTCGTCATGGCCTGCCGCGACACGACACGCGCCGAGGCCGTCCGCGCCGGGCTCGCGCACCCGGAGCGCGCCGAGGTCGTCGAGCTCGACCTGGCCGACCTCGACTCGGTGCGGGCGGCGGGCGAGGTCCTGGGTGGCCGGGCGCCGGACGCGCTCATCAACAACGCCGGCCTGATGAACATCCCGCGGTCGCGCACCGCACAGGGGCACGAGATGCAGTTCGGCGTCAACGTGCTGGGCCACTTCGCGCTCACCGAGCTGCTCGCGCCGGCGCTCACCGACCGGGTCGTGTGGCTGGGGTCGATCATGCACCGCTTCGGTTCCGTCGACCCGGACGACCTGGACTGGACCCGCCGCCGCTACTCGCCGATGACGGCGTACGCCGCCTCCAAGCTGGCCTGCGTCATGCTGGCGTACGAGCAGCAACGCCGGCTCGAGCTGGCGGGGTCGTCGCTCAAGGCGGTGGTCGCGCACCCGGGGTACTCGGCGACCAACCTGCAGTACCGCAGCGGCAGCCGCGTGCAGGACCTGGTCATGAAGGGCGTGGAGAAGATCCCGTACCTGGTGCAGCCGGCCGAGCGGGGCGCGCTGCCGCAGCTGTACGCGGCGACGGTCGAGTCCGTGCGGCGCGGCGCGTACATCGGCCCCGACGGCCCCGGTGAGCTCACCGGGTACCCGACGACAGTGCGGTCCACGCGCGCCTCGCGGGACCCGGACGTCGCGGCCGCCCTGTGGGAGCGGTGCGCGCAGATGACCGCCGCCTGAGTCCCGCCGCGCCGCCGGATACCGCCGCGCGCGCCGGCGCCCAGATGCCCACCGCCGCGCACCGGCGCCGCGATGTCGACCGCCGCCGCGCGGGGAGGCCCACCGGGGGGGGCGACGACGACGAGGTGCGCCCTACGCCCGCCGGCGGGACGCGGCCAGCAGCAGCACGCCCAGCAGAACGGTCCCGGCCGCCAGACCCGCCACCGTGGCCGTCCGCACGCCGGTCACCGCCAACGCGGCGGTAGCCGACTGC
The DNA here is from genome assembly GCF_002999155.1 of Dietzia sp. oral taxon 368. Classification (NCBI taxonomy): domain Bacteria; kingdom Bacillati; phylum Actinomycetota; class Actinomycetes; order Mycobacteriales; family Dietziaceae; genus Dietzia; species Dietzia sp. oral taxon 368. The sequence goes on along the minus strand of NZ_CP027238.1, from coordinate 1,587,965 downwards.
CCGGCCGGGCCGGAGGTGGTGTCCGCCGCCGCGGCGTGAGCGGGCGCCGGAGCGGCGGCGGCGTCCAGGGTGCGGCCCCCGGCACCGGTTCCGACCCCCGCCTCAGCCGCGGGCCCGTTCGCGCCGGCCGGGGTGGCGGGGAGCTCGTCGTCGTCGTCGCCCCCGGTCGTGGCCCCGGGCGCACCGTCCGCGGCACCGGACGCGTCCTCGTCCTCCTGCGTCTGCCCGGCGGCCTCCGCCTCCGCGGCCGCCTGCGCCTCGGCGCGGCGGCGCTCGTTGTCCTCGTACGGGTCCTGCAGCGCGGCGATCTGCACCGCCTCGATGCTCCCCGCCAGCCCGCCGGGCAGCTCGGTGCCCGCCGCGGCCGCCGCGTCCGTGAGCAGCGCACCACCCTCGGCGGACCCCTCGACCAGGCCGTGCCAGAAGTCCAACTCGTGCGGGTAGAGCTCGCCCGCGTCCTGACGCTCGTCCAGCGCGGCGAAGTATCCGCCCGCGAACTGCAGGCTCAGAACGGGGAAGATGTACTCGGGGATCGCGATCGACCCCAACCCGATCGTGCCCGAGCCGACCGACCCGGTGGGGTTGACGTACACCGATCCCGGCAGGCTGCCCGACGACGCGACCGACGCCGCCGCCGACCCGCCCGCCACGCCCACGGCCTCGAGCGGCGCCACCGAACCCACGACCTCGCCGACCGACTGCGCGCCGTCGACCACCGGGGCGCTGCCCGTGTCCCGCAGGGCCTCCGAGCCCAGGCCCCCGCCGCCGATGACGATCTCGTCCGGCAGCTGGCCGATCAGCTGGTCCACGCTCGACACGCCCGTCTCGGGCACCGTCGACCCCGTCCCGGTGCCCGGTGTCGGTTCGTCCTGGGCCTGCGCCACGGCGGGCACGGCGACGGCCGCCAGCACGGTGGCGGTGACAGCGGCGCCGAGGCGCCTGGTCCGGGCTCCGGAACCACTGGTCTGGGGCATCACGACAGGCCTCTCGTCACATGCCGGGCCGGGCGACCCGCGCACCGGTGAGCGTACTACTGCGGCCCCGGGCTATTGCAGAGCCGACGTGAGCCGCGCGACGTTGTCCACGTACCTGCCCGCCCACGGCCGGCTCATCCAGACGTCCAGCTCCAGGGTCGTGCACTCCTCGAGGTACGCGTCCACCACGTCGTTGAGTGCCGACACCGCCTCGCCACCGAGCACCAGCATGCTCACCTCGAAGTTGAGGTTGAACGACCGCTGGTCCAGGTTGCTCGAACCCACCACGCCCGCGTAGTCGTCGATGAGCACCGTCTTGGTGTGCAGCACGGCCGGCGAGCGGAAGCGGTGGATCACCACCCCGGCCTCCAGCAGCGCCCGGAAATACGACCGCTGCGCGTGGTGGACGAGGAACTGGTCGGCGTGCTCGGGCACGAACACCTCCACCGACACCCCGCGGTACGACGCCGAGGTGAGCACGTGCAGCAGCGCCTCGTCGGGCACGAAGTACGGGCTGACGATCCGGACGCGCTCCTGCGCGTGCGTGATGAGCTGGGTGAACATCCGCAGGCCCGGCTGCGTGCGATAGCCGGGCCCCGACGGCACCAACTGGAACGCGCTGACCGGGTCGCCCGCCGTCGGGTCACCGCCCTTGCGGCCCGGCGCCAGCGGCGCGCCGAGCGCCAGCTGCTCCAGCGTCCCGATGACCTCGCCGGACTCGGTGAACCAGTCCACCGCGAAGACACCGTCCATCGCCTGCACGATCTCCCCGCGGACCTCCATCATCAGGTCGACCCACTCGCGACCGAGCCGGGCGTTGCGGGTGCTGCCGTAGTGGCGCTCGATGAGGTTCTGCGATCCGACGAAGCCGTGATGGCCGTCCACGATGAGAATCTTGCGGTGATTGCGCAGGTCCGGACGCCGGAAGCGGCCGCGGAACGGGTTGACCGGCAGCATGAGGTGGACCGCCACGGGGGTCCTGCGGAGCTTCCGGCGCAGCCTCGTGAACCCCCGGTAGCGCAGGGAACCCAGGTGGTCCACCAGGACCCGCACCGCGACGCCCCGCTCCGCCGCCTCGACAGCGGCCGTGAAGAACTCGTCGGTCTCGCCGTCCCACGACTGGGCGTAGAACTCGATGTGCACGTGGTCGCGGGCCGCGCGCACCGCCTCCGTCATCGCCGCCAGCGACCGGCTGTAGTCCGAGTGCAGGGCGACGAAATCCCCGGACATGGCGGGGATCGCGGTGAGGGTCCGGTTCATCTCCAGGATGGTGCGCACGCCCTGCGCGACTCCCACGCCGTCGGGGACCGTGGGCCGCTGCCTCAGCGCGTCGGCGTACAGCCGGTTGGCCTCGGCCTGGATGATGTGGCGCCGGCCGGTGATGTACGGATTGCCCAGCAGCAGGAACAGCGGCACCCCGACGACCGGGATGAACAGGATCGCCAGCAGCCAGGCCTGCGACGAGGACGGCTGCCGGTTCTCCGGCACCATCCCCAGCGCGAGGACCTTGATGACGTACTCGGTGATGAGCAGCGCGGAGGTGACGCCCTCGGGGAAGGGGAGGAAGGCGAGGCGATCGACGGCGGGGTTCACGCCGTCGGACGGGTCAGGACCGTGCCGAGCGCCAGGGCGCGGGGGTCGATGACCGCGCCCCCGCGCATCGTCCACCGCACCACGCCCGCCAACGCCCGCTGCGCGTACACCGAGTCCGCGGAGCCGAGCTCGCGGGCCCCGGGCAGCACCACGAACGCCTCGTCGTCGGCGACCGCGGCGAAGTCCGCCCGCAATCCCTCCCGGATCTCCCCGCGGTCGCGCAGCCCCACCACCTCCGCCGGGCTACCGGCCATCCAGCGCGCGACGTCCGCCAGATCGAACCCGCGGCGCCGCGCCTCGGTCCACACCACCGACAGCCCCAGCCGGGCCGAGGCCACCGCGTCGATGGTGCCGTCCCCCAGCGCGCCCCACAGCAGCTCGCGGTTGGCGGCGTCGCGGATCGGAGGATCGAGCCGCGCGACCACCGATCCGCCGTGGGTGACCTCGGAGACCAGGGCGAGCATGTGCGGGCAGGTCGCGGCGGTGACGGCCAGGCCCTCGGCCCTGGCGTCGCGGAGCAGGGGCAGGAGCTCGGCGTCGGCCACGTTCCGCACGTGAAGGCGGCCACCGGTGCGGCGGGTCACGTCGAGGAGCGCGGGGAGGTCGTCGGGGACCACGTCGACGGCGAACAGCCCGCCGTGCCCGGCGACCTCCTCGGCGGCGGCGGCGAGCTCGTCGCGGTCGAGGGTGGGAGCGCCGTCCACGCCGACGCCGGTGCCGATCGCGGTGATGCCGAAGACGCCGCGGTCGAGCAGCGCGCCGAGGCGACCGAGGTTGCCGGGGACGGCGGTCCCCCACAGACCCACGTCGACCGTGGACTCGCCGGTGACGGCGTCGCGCCAGGCGTCGATGTGGGCCGGGTCGGTGGCGACCGGGGCGTGGTCGGTGCCGTAGTCGACGACGGTGGTGATGCCGCCGACGGCCGCGGAGCGGGTGGCCACCGCCACGTCCTCGGAGCCGACGTGAGGGTCCACCAGCCCGGGCATGAGTACCACGTCGTCGCCCAGGTCGATGATGTGCTCCCCCGCCAATCCGATGTCGCGGGCGTCGGACCCGGTGCGGACCGACGAGATCATGCCGCCGTCGACGGTGACGGCGGCCTTCTGGATGCGGCCGTCGACCACCGCACGGTGAGCGTGGATCAGGAGTTCGTACTGGGCCACGGGTGAGTCCTCCTGCGGGTCGGGCGATCTGGTCGCGTCCGCCATTGTCCCCCACGTCGGTGCTCCCCCGCGGCAGTGATGCCCGATAGCGTGGTGGCCATGACTGAGAACCCCACCGGATTCGTCCCCACCGCCGACCTCGTCGACGAGATCGGCGAGGACGTCCGCAGCTGTGACACCCAATTCCGCGACCTGGGTGGGCGCACCGAGTTCTTCGGCCGCATCTCCACGGTGCGCTGCTTCCAGGACAACGCCCTGCTCAAGAGCGTGCTGGGGGAGCCCGGCGAGGGCCGGGTCCTGGTGATCGACGGCGACGCGAGCGTGCACACCGCGCTTGTGGGCGACCTCATCGCGGAACTGGGCCGCTCCAACGGCTGGGCGGGCGTCGTGGTCCACGGCGCGATCCGCGACTCGGCCGTGATCGCCGGGATGGACTTCGGCTGCAAGGCGCTGGGCACCAATCCGCGCAAGTCCACCAAGACGGGCGCCGGCGAGCGCGACGTCACGGTGAGCTTCGGCGGGGTCGACTTCGTCCCCGGCGACACCCTCTACGCGGACTCCGACGGGATCGTCGTCCGCTGAGCCGGCCGGCGGATCAGGACCCCGGCCCGAGGCTGCCGGTGAGCGTGGCCGAGAGGTGGCCGAGGGAGGCCTCGGGGCCGTAGCTGCCGAGCGAGCCGGGGGCGTAGGAGCCGGTCGCGTTGGGGATCTCCAGGGACAGGACGGCCGAGCCGGTGGAGACGATCAGCGAGACGAGGTCCATGAGCGAGCCGGTGCCCAGCGAGCCGTAGCCGAGGGAGCCGCCGAGCGTCTCGAGCGCCTCGACGGGGGTGAGACCGCCGACGGTCCCCTTCTCGCCAACGTCCTCCGCGGCGGCCGTGCCGGCTCCGGCGACAAGAGCTGAGGCGGCCAGGACGGCGGCGAGGGCGGTGCGACGAGTCGAGCGCATGGGTCCTCCGGGGAGGTGAGAGGGGGCGGTGACGACGCTGTGATAGTAGCCCGCGTCACACCCCTGCGGTCAGGCCTCCCGGCGGATCCAGCGCAGCAGCGGCCCTAGCGAGGCACGGTCGGTGAGGTCGAGGCCACCCATCTCGAGCATGGCCTCCTCGTCCGGCGTGCGATCGGGTTTGCGGCGCAGCGCGGCCAGTGCCGTCTTGAGGCCGAGCCGCTGGCGAAAGCCCAGCAGATCGGGAGTCACCACGCCGCGGAGCTGGAAGAGCTTGAGCTCGCGCAGCTGGTCGGCCGAGAACTCGGCCGACATGAGGTCGATGCGGGACTGGTCGGTGACGGGCGTGGGACCCACCATGACGACGGCGACGCGGCGTCCGGCCTCGACGAGCGCCGCCCAGTTGTCCTTGATGAACGTCGAGCCGCCGAGGCCGCCGTCGGAGCGGATGCCGGTCACGAGCACGACCGTCCCCGCCACGACGAGTTCCATGGGGTCGGCGGCGTCGTGGTGGGAGGCGGCGGTGTCGAACTCCTCGGCCAGCCAGACCGCGTAGCGGCGCGCGCCGACGTCGTCGTCGTGCAGGACCACCGGAGCCTGGTTTCCGGGGGCGGTCATCGGGCCCCTCCCCGGGCCACCACGCGGGCCGCGCGGTCGGCGTACGTGACCACGTCGCCGTCGGCGAGCCCCCGCCCGCGTCGCGTGTCGACCTCGCCGTTGACGGCGACCTCACCGGCGGCCACGGCGTCCTTGGCCTCGGCCCCCGAGTCGAGGAGCGAGGCGAGCTTGAGGAACTGCCCCAGGGTGAGCTTGCTGGTCAGGTCGCACTCGACGGGCTCGGCCGGGGGGCCGGCTTGGGACCGGGTGGCGCGGCCGAGGCGGCCTCGTCCTGCGATGTGGCGGCTCATGCCGCCGAGCCTATCGGGACGGGCCGTCCGACCGCAGTCCCGCCCCGTGCGGCTCCGACCGCTCGTGCGCCGCGGGCTGGTCCTCTCCCCGGCCCCGCCGGGTGACGAGCGTCAGCCCCGCGGCACCGGCCACGAGGACCACGCCCGCGAGCACGAACGCGGCCGCCTGGATGCCGGAGAAGGTGGAGTCCGAGGAACCGGCCTCGTCCCCCGCGGATTCGCCGCCGTCGGCCGGGAGGGGCGGCAATTCGCTGAGGACGGGGTAGTCGATCGCCGGTGCGGCGTCGCCCACGCCGAACGACTGCGCCGCGGCCGCCGGCGCTCCGACGAGCGCTACCGCCGTACAGGCGGCGGCGATCATCGCGGCGGGGCGGCGGTGCATGTGTGGCCTTCCGGGACGGCGGCCGGGCGACCGCGGATTCACGACACTGATGATCTTAGGATCTTCTCAGGTCGTGCGCCACGTCAGGGCCGATTCCGCCGTTCCGACGCGAGGACGGCGGCGGGTCCCGCGAAGGCCTACGGGCCCCGAGCAGAGCCACCACGGTCGGGAGCCGGGGCCCTACTCTTTGGCCCCGGCTCCTCCGCCGGCGGACTGAGCCCGCGCGTGGTGTGGCGCCCCGTCTACCTGCGGTGCACGGAGATCGCGCAGCGCAGGCCCCCCGACGGGTCGGTGAAGAACGACGCCGCCTCGATCTCCTTCTCCTCGCTCGGCTCCACCGTCTCGACGATCTCCGTCGACCCCTTGACGTTGCCGCCGTCGATCTCCGCGACCGACACCGTCACCGTGTACGTCACGGCCGTCTCCCCCGGGTTCGTGAGGACGCCCCGGAACGACCACGCTCCGTCGTCCGCCTCACACGTCGACCCGGTGAGGTCGGCCCGCGCGCCGGCCCCGGCGGGGTGCGTCGTGGGGGCGGCGGTCGCCGTGAACGTCGACGTCGGGCCGGCCTCGGACTCCTCCGACTGACTGTCGTCCGAGCCACAGGCCGCCAGGCCCGCGCACAGCGCCAGGGCCGAGACCACAGCCAGCCCACGGCGAGTCGTGTGTGTCATCGGTTCACTCCGATTCTCCCGAGCTGCTTTCGCCCTCTCACGGTGGTCACTCCTCCGTCCGCCGCTTCCTCGACACCAGGACCAGCCCGACACCGACGACGACGAGGAGCGCGGTCGCCCCCGCGAGCGCAGCCACGGTCACGCCGGTGTTCGCCAGCGCGCTGCCCTTGCCGCCCCCGCCCGCGGTAGAGGAACCGCCGGTGGTCACCGTCGTGAGCGGCCCGGGCTGTGGCCGCGACGGCGGTCCCTGCGTGGCCGAAGACGGAGCCGGAGACTGGGGCGTCACTGCGCCGCCACCCGGGGCGCCCTGTTCCGGCGTGGCGACCGGCGGCACACTGCCGGGCGCCTCGCTACCGGGCACCCCGCTGCCGGGCGCCTCGCTGCCCGCGGACCCGGGAGCCGACCCGAGCCCCAGCGACGCCAGCGCGAGCGAACCGACCATGCCACCCAGCGAGCCCGACGCCTCCGGGACGTCCGAGCCGGCCGACTCCGTTGACCCCGCAGACCCGGTCGAGCCCGTTGACCCCGCAGACCCGACCGAGCCCGTGATCAGCCCGATGACCCCGGCCAGCCAGTCGAGGGACCCGCCCGAGGACCCGCCCGAGGATCCGTCGCCGGGGCCGGGCGGCCCACAGTCGCACGAGCTCGGGATCGTCGCCTCGTCGGGCGGCGACGTGGTGGTGCCGCCGGACGGGGGCGTCCCCTCGGCGGTGGCGATGTTGCGCACGGCGCCAGAGTCGTGATCGGCCTGCGTCACGGTGTACTCGACCACGCACGTCTCGGTGCCGCGGGCGGCGAGCTCGGCGACACACGGGATCGGCGTGGCGGACACCCGGGGGTCCACCACCTCGACGTTCCGTAGCGGGACGTCGCCGGTGTTGATGACGGTGAAGGTGTAGGTGAGCACCTCGCCGACGTCGGCCCGTCCGTCGCCGCTCGCGTCCCGCACCTTCTTGACCATCGTCAACGACGAGGCGGGGGAGGCGGGCGGGATCGTTGCGCTGTCGGGCGGCGAGACCACCGGGTCACCGGCCGGGGTGGTGCCCGTCGCATGGGCCACGTTGACGAGCGGCTTCTGCGCGTCCAGGTCGGCCTGGACGACGGTGTACGTCGCCGTGCACCTCGCCACCTCCCCCGGCGCCAGGGTCGTGGGCTCGCAGACCGGCGTCGGGAGATCCCCGGTGCCGGAGAACGACTCCTCCGTCACGCCCACGCGGGTGAGCGTCACGTCGCCGGTGTTGCGCACCGTGAACGTGTACGTCAACGTCTCGTCGAGCTGGGCGATCCCGTCTCCGGAGGCGTCGGTGACCCGCTTGTCCACCACCATGCCCGGGTTCTGCGTGGCCGGCGGGATCGTGGCCGAGTCCTCGTTGGACGGGAACTCGACCCCCGTCGGATCGGTCGCCCGGGCCACGGCGGTGTTGGCCAACAGGGGCTCCACGGTGTCCAAGTCCGCCTGCGTCACCCGGTATGTCGCTGTACACGTGGTCGAGGCGTTCGGCGCCAGCGTCGTGGCCTGGCAGGACGGGGCGTCCAGGGAGGACCTGTCGCCGGTGCCGTTGAACTCCGTCTCCACGATCCGCAGTCCGGTCACCGTGACGGGGCCGGTGTTGGTCACGGTGAACGTGTAGTTGAGCAGTTCGCCCGCCTGGGCGACGCCGTCGCCGGACGCGTCCGTCACGCTCTTGTCCAGGGTCAGGCCGGCGGTTCCGGTCGAGATAGTCGCGTCGTCGGACGCCGACTCGACAGTCGCGCCGTCGCGGGTCGTCCCTTGCGCGGTGGCGGTGTTGACGATCGTCGGCCCGGCGGCGACGTCGGTGGCCGTCACCCGGTAGGTCGCGGTGCACCGGTCCGTGGCGCCCGGCGCGAGCGTGGCGAGGCACTCGAGGCGGCCCCCGGGGAGCCGGTCGTCGATCACGACGATGCCGGTCACCGTGGTCTCGCCGGTGTTGAGCACCGTGAACGTGTAGGTGAGCACCTCTCCCACCTGCGCGATCCCGTCACCCGAGGCGTCCGCGACGGTCTTTTCGAGCGCTAGCCCGTCCCGTGCCGGTTGCGTCGGGATCGTCGCCTCGTCCGGGAGCGACTCAACCGGGTGTGCCGGATCAGCCGGGTTGTGGGCGGTGGCGGTGGCCTCGTTGAGGATCGCTCCGGCCGCGATGTCCGCCGCCGTCACTTCGTAGGACACGGGACACGGGGCCGTCGCCCCCGGCGCCAGCGTCTCCACGCACAGGTGGTTCGGTAGCCCGAGCCGGGGATCGTCCACGAACACGTTCCTCAGGTCCGTGGTCCCCGTGTTGGTCACAGTGAAGGTGTAGACGATCCGCTCCCCGAGCTGGGCGATGCCGTCGGCGGACACCCCCTCGACGGGCTCGCCGTCCATGCCGGTCCCGGTATCGTCCACGGACTTGCTCAGCTCGAGCTCCCGCGAGGACTCGGTGGTCACGGTCTCGGTGTCGGAGGAGTTGATCTCCGCGCCGGACGGATCGGTTCCGGAGGCCGTCGCCGTGTTGTCGTACGACCCACGGTTGACGTCGTCCTGGGTGATCACGTGCGTGCCCGTGACCGCGCACGTCACGCTCTGCCCGACGGCCAGAACCTCCGCACACGTCGTCGGCTCGATGCCCAGCTCGTCGTCGCTGATCGTCACCGGTGCCAGGCGCGACTCGCCGGTGTTGGTGACGGTGAAGGTGTAGGTGACGACGTCGCCGACGCGGAGGCCGGATGTCGGGCTCGCCACCTTGGCGACGGCGAGCCCGGGCGTCTGGACCATGGTGACGGTCTCGGTGTCGGTCGCGGTGACCGGCTGTCCCGCGGGCGGGGTGCCGGTCGCGGTCGCGGTGTTGTCGAACCGGCTCGCCAGGACGTCCGCCTGGGTGAGCGTGTACCGCCCGGTGGTCGAGCACGTCGCCGTGTCGCCCGGGGCGAGGGAGTCCACACACGGGGAGTCGGGGATCCCCAGCGTCGGATCCGACACCGTCACCGGCGCCAGTGTCACGGTCCCGGTGTTCTGCACGGTGAAGGTGTAGTTCACCACGCCGCCGGCATAGCGGCCCTCCGGCAGATCCGCGGTCTTGGTGAGCAGGAGGGCCGCCTCGCCCGTCAGCGTGACCGTCTCGGTGTCCTCGCCCGTGACGGGGGCGCCCCCGGCGGGCGGGGTGCCGGCGGCGGTCGCGGTGTTGACGTACTGTCCCGCGTCCACATCCGCCTGCGTGATCGTGTGGGTCCCGGTCGTCGTGCACGTCGCCGTCGCTCCCGGGGCCAAGGACGCCACGCACGGTTGTCCGGTGATCCCCAGCCGGGCATCGGTGATCGTCACCGGCGCCAGGGTCACGTCCCCGGTGTTGGTCACCGTGAAGGTGTACGTCACCGCCTCGCCCACCTCGACACCTGTCGAGGGGTCGGCGATCTTGTCCAGGGTCAGGCCCGCCTCCCCGTCCGTGGTGACGACGGCTCGCCCCTGGGCGGTGACCGCCCCGCCGGACTGCGGGGTGCCGGTGGCGAAGACGGTGTTGGTGACACCGCCGGCGTCCACGTCGGCCTGCGACACCGTGTATTCGGCCGCGGTGTCGCACTCCACCGAGGCGCCCGGTGCCAGCGAGTCGGCGCACGGCTCAGCGGCCAGGTCAAGCAGCGGATCGGTGATCGTCACCGGCGCCAGGGTCACGTTCCCGATGTTGGTCACCGTGAACCGGTAGGTCACGCGGGCACCGGCCGCCACGTCGGAGGAGGGAGCGGCGGTCTTGGCCACCTCGAGGGCCGGAGCCGCTGCCGTGGTGACTATCTCGGTGTCGGCGTCGGCGATCGTCCCGCCCCGGGGCAGGGTGGCCGTCGCGGTGGCGGTGTTGACGAACTGCCCCGCGTCCACGTCCGCCTGGGTGATCGTGTGCGTGCCCGTGGCCGTGCACGTGGCCGTCTCCCGCGGCGCCAGGGAGTCGACGCACGCGGCGTCCTCGATTCCCAGCGCCGCGTCGGCGATCCTCACCGGCTCCAACGTCACCGCGCCTGTGTTGGTCACGGTGAACGTGTAGCTGACCTGGTCGCCCACCACCAGACCGGCGGCCGGGGTGGCCAGCTTGTTCACGCTCAGGCCGGCCGTCCCGTCGGGGCTCACCACGGCCACGCCCTGATCGGTCACCGCCGGTCCCGTCGGGGGCGTCCCGGAGGCGGTCACCGTGTTGACGAACTGCCCCGCGTCCACATCCGCCTGCGTGATCGTGTGCGTACCCGTGGCCGTGCACGTGGCCGTCCCCCCCGGCGCCAGCGAGTCGACGCAGGGCACATCGGTCATGTTCAGCAGCGGATCGGTGATCGTCACCGGCGCCAGCGTCACCGTCCCCTCGTTGTGGACGGTGAAGGTGTACGTCACCACGTCACCGACCTCCGTGCCAGCCGACGTGTCCGCGGTCTTGACCACGTTGATCGCCGGCACGCCCGCGGTCGTCACCGTCACCGAGTCCTCGCCCGTGACGGCTGCGTTCCCGCCGGGCGGGGTGCCGGTGGCAGTCGCGGTGTTGACGAACTGCCCCGCGTCCATGTCCGCCTGGGTGATCGTGTGCGTGCCCGTGGCCGTACACGTGGCCGTCTCCCCCGGCGCCAGGGAGTCGACGCACGCGGCGTCCGCGATTTCCAGCGCCGCGTCGGCGATCCTCACCGGCGCCAGGGTCACCGCGCCGGCGTTGGTCACGAGGAAGCTGTAGCGCACCTCGTCGCCCAGCACCAGACCGGTGGTCCGATCCGCCACCTTGTCCAGCACCAGACCGGTGGTGGAGGCCGTGGGGAGGGTGGCCGAGGACTCCGACGTGAGCACGCCGCCGGCCGGCAGTGTGCCGCTCGCGATCGCGGTGTTGGCCACCGATCCGGCGTCGACGTCCGCCTGCCTCACCGTGTACGCGTACTCCGGGCAGGTGGCGGTGGCCCCGGGGGCCAGCGACTCGACGCAGGGTTCGGAGTCCAGTCCGAGGGTGGGGTCGTCGATCGTCACCGGCGCCAGCGGCACCTGACCGGTGTTGGTGACGGTGAACGTGTAGGTGAGCGTCTCACCGACCTCGGCGATCCCGTTCTGCGAGGCGTCCGCGACGGTCTTGACCAGCTCGAGGCCGGGTGTGCCGGGCGTGATGACGACGTCCGCGGTGTCCCGTGCCATGACCGGCGACGACGTGGAGGTGCCGGTCCCTGTGACAGTGGCCGTGTTGGTGACCGTCTCCGGGCCGGTGGCGGTGTGGCTGTGCGTCAACGTCTGCCGACACTCGTAGGTCCAGGTTTCCTTGAGGTCGAGGAGACCGTCGTTGTTGGCGTCCCCGCCGATACGGGTGAGGGGGGAGCACCGGTCGTCGGCCACCGCGACGTCGCGGATCGGGTCCGTCCCGAGGTTGACCACCCGGTAGGTGTAGACGACCTGCCCGGTCTCGGTGAGGGTGCCGGGGTCGGCCTCCTTGTCGACGGCGATCTCCGAGCGGTTGATCGGCGTGGTCGTCTGGTCCTGGTCGCCCGGCTGGGTGGGGTCGTCGGTGGGCGTCGGGTCGATCCCCACGTAGTCGTAGACGCCGGAGTTGACGATCTGCGTGACGTCGGCGGCGAGCGGGTTGTCCACCCGCACCGTGACCGTGATGGTGGCGGTGTCCCCGGCGGGGACGACCCCCGGGACGGTCGCGGTGGAGCCGGTGACGGGCTGCGGGGTGGCCCAGTAGTTCACGCCGCTCGTGCCCACGGGCCGGCCGTTGAGGGTCGAGGAGACGTAGGTGGTGTGGGTCGGGATGAAGTCCTGGAACGTCACCTCCGTCGCCGCCGCCGTCCCGATGTTCTTCATCGCGATGGTGTAGGTGATCAGGCCCCCTGCCTGGGTGGTCTGTACGTCGGGGGTCTTGGTCACCTGCAGTTCGGGCTTGGGGAGCGCGCAGCTCGCCAGGTCGCCGAGCTGGCCGAAGGTGGCGCTGGGGATCGAGGCGCTCACCGGGGTCGCGCCGCCCGTCGAGGTGTTGACGGTGTAGAGGACCGAGTTTGCCGCGCCGCCGACGTTTGACGCCGACGCGTACAGGGTCCCGTTGGGCGCAAACGCGAGGCCGTTGAACGTCACCCCGGTCCCCATCGACCCGACGAAGTTGGCCGTGTTGGTCCCAGAGCCCACCAGCCCGGCCGCGGAAATGGTGTAGAGGCTGTTGGTCGAACCGTCGGAGGCGATGAGCCACATGTTGCCGAGGCCGTCGAAGACCATGTCGCCGGAGGAGAGTCTCGCGAGGTTGGCCCCGGCGTCGGACACCACGGCGCCGCGGTCGGTCCAGGTCGTGGCCCCGGAGGACAGGGAGTAGAGCCGGCCGTTGGAGGCCCAGCTCCACAACGTGCCGTCCGAGCTGAACGCGAAGCGGTTCGTGTTGGTGGCCGACGCGTGGGGGGTGGTGACCTGCTGTTTCTCGACGGTGGTGACGTTGTACCGCCACGTGCCGGCGTTGGCCGCCGGGTCATTGCCTATGCGGGGGACGTAATACACCCACTGAGGGTCCCGCGGGTTGATCGCGAGGGAGGTGACGGAGCGGTACTCGCTTCCGTTGTACGTCACGCGCGGGTCCACCCTCGACGTGGCCCCGGAGGCCGAGACCGTCCCCAGCGAGGTGGGCCCGGCGCCGAAGGAGCTGTACCAGATCTGATCGCACGTGATCGCGCCGGCCGCGACGTTCACCGACTCCGTGGCCCGCGCGGTGCTGGTCCTGCCATCCGCGGGGTCGGTGAACTGGGCCGTGACGGTGTTGGTTACGGAGGTGGTGACGGTCACGGAGCACCTGAACGTGGCGGTACCGCCCGGGGGCAGGAAGAAGTCGCCCCGCGCGTCCCTGCTCATCCCGGACACGTGGCCAACGTTGGCGCACCGGTCGTCCGTCATCGAGGAGTAATACAGGGTCCGCGCGGCGGACGTGTTCTGGACCGTGTACGTGTAGGTGACGGGACCGCCGCCGGCGGGAAGTGCCGTGACGGAGGCGGTCTTGGTGACGCGGAGCTTGCTGTCCGGCGAGGTGCCCGTCCCGGCCACCGCGACGGGCGTCATCGGCGCCGAGGGGAACGCGGAGACGCCCGCGCTCAGGCCCAGGACAAGGAATACGGTCCAGACGAGACTCCACACCCTGCGCCCGATGCCGCTCCGCCCGTTCATACCCATCCGCCGATCCTTCGACTCGCGCCCCGCGCCGCCCGAACCTGAGCGGACGCTCATGCCACTCTAATCTAGGGTACAGATCACATCGAGCGCTACGGTTCGAGGGGTACGCGCCCGGCACGCCGGGCGACAGCACGAGCCGGTCCCGCGGCTCAGCGCTGGGCGACGTCCGTGGGCCGGACCGGGGCGGGCAGCGCGGTCTCGCCCATGAGGTAGCGGTCCACCGCGGCGGCGGCGGCACGCCCCTCCGCGATGGCCCACACGATGAGCGACTGGCCGCGCCCCATGTCACCGGCGACGAACACACCCTCGACGTTGGTGGCGAAGGCGTCGTCACGACCGACGTTGCCTCGGTCGGTGAACTCCACCCCGAGGTCCGAGCACAGGCCGGACTTCTGCGCGCCGGTGAAGCCCATCGCGAGCAGGACCAGGTCGGCCGGGTACTCGAAGTCCGTACCGGGCACGGGCTCGAAACGGCCGTCGACCATCCTGACCTCTGAGCCCTTCAGCGCGGTGACGTGTCCGCCCTCGCCGACGAACTCCGCGGTGGACACGCCGTAGACGCGCTCGCCGTTCTCCTCGTGGGCCGAGGCCGTGCGGAACATCAGCGGGTACATCGGCCACGGGGTCGACGCAGCGCGGGTGGCCGGCGGCCGGGGCATGATCTCGAACGACTTGACCGACTTCGCGCCCTGACGGGTCGCGGTGCCGAGGCAGTCCGCACCGGTGTCACCGCCGCCGATGATGATGACGTGCTTGTCGCGCGCGTGGATGGCGGGCAGTCCGTCGGCGTCCACGACCGGGTCCCCGACCGCGGCCTTGTTGGCCAGCGGCAGGTACTCCATGGCCTGATGGATGCCGTCGAGCTCACGACCGGGCACCGGTAGATCCCGCCGCATGGTGGCGCCACCGCACAGGACCACGGCGTCGAACTGGGCACGCAGCTGCGACGCGGTGATGTCCTTGCCGACGTTGACGCCGGGACGGAAGACCGTCCCCTCCGCCTCCATCTGCGCAAGGCGACGATCGATGACCGCCTTCTCCATCTTGAACTCCGGGATCCCGTAGCGCATGAGCCCGCCGATGCGGTCGTCGCGCTCGAAGACCGTGACGGAGTGCCCCGCGCGGGTCAGCTGCTGGGCCGCCGCGAGGCCCGCGGGGCCCGATCCCACGACCGCGACGGTCTGCCCGGTGCGGAACGACGGGATGACCGGCTCCATGCCACCGTCGGCCCACGCGGCCTCGGCGATCTCCACCTCGACCTGCTTGATCGTCACCGGCGGCTGGTTGATGCCGAGGACGCACGACCCCTCGCAGGGGGCCGGGCAGAGTCGACCGGTGAACTCCGGGAAGTTGTTGGTCGCGTGGAGCCGGTCCACCGCGTCGTCCCACTTGCCCCGGTGCACCAGGTCATTCCACTCGGGGATGATGTTGCCCAGCGGGCAGCCCTGGTGGCAGAACGGGATACCGCAGCCCATGCACCGGGACGCCTGGGTGCGGATCGAGTCCTCGGGCAGGACCGTGGACTCGTAGACCTCTTTCCAGTCCATGATCCGCAGGTCGACGGGGCGGCGCCGGGGCAGCTCCCGCTCGGTGTGCTTGAGAAAGCCCTTCGGGTCAGCCATTTGCGGCCTCCATGATCGCCTCGTCCACGTTGCGTCCGTCCTTCTCCGCCTGTTCGATGGCCAGCAGCACGCGCTTGTAGTCGCGCGGCATGACCTTGGCGAAGTGATTCACGTTCTGGGCCCAGCCACCGAGGACCTCCCGGCCCCGGGCCGAATCGGTCTCCTCCACGTGGCGCTCGACTATCGCGTGGAGGAACTCCACGTCCTCACTGGTGAGTTCCTCGGTGTCGACGAGCTCGGAGTTGAGGTTCTCCGCGAGGACACCGCGGGGATCGTAGAAGTAGGCGACGCCACCGGACATCCCGGCCGCGACGTTGCGGCCGGTCGGGCCCAGCACGACCACCCGTCCACCGGTCATGTACTCACAGGCGTGGTCGCCCACGCCCTCCACCACCGCGGTGACGCCGGAGTTGCGCACGCAGAAGCGCTCCCCCACCATCCCGCGCAGGAACACCTCACCTGCGGTCGCGCCGTAGCAGATCACGTTGCCGGCGATGATGTTGTCCTCGGCCACGAAGTCGGGGGCCGCGTCCTCCGGTGGTCGCACCGCGATGCGTCCACCGGACAGTCCCTTGCCCACGTAGTCGTTTGCGTCGCCGAACACGCGCACGGTCACGCCCCGGGCGAGGAACGCACCTAGCGAGTTGCCGGCGGACCCGGTGAAGCTCAGGTCGATCGAACCGTCCGGCAGGCCGGTGGCACCGTGGGCCTTGGAGATCTCGTGGCTGAGCATCGTGCCGACCGAGCGGTTGACGTTGCAGATCGGGTAGCTGCCCGTGAACGGCCCCTTCGCCGCATCGGCGATCACGGCGCGGGCGTCCTCGATCAGCGTGCGGTCCACGACGCCGTCGAGCTTGTGGTCCTGTGCCTTGGTACGACGCAGGTCCTGGTGCATGAAGGGCGACTCGGCCTGGGCGAAGATCGGCTCCAGGTCGAGCTTGGCCGCCCGCTTGTTGTGGGCGAAGGCCCGCGATTTGTCCAGGCACTCGGTGTGCCCGATCGCCTCGTCGAGGGAGCGGAAGCCCAGCTCTGCCAGGTACTCGCGCACCTCTTCGGCGATGAACTCCATGAAGTTCACGACGTACTCGGCCTTACCGTTGAACCGCTCGCGCAGCACGGGATTCTGGGTGGCCACGCCGACGGGGCAGGTGTCGAGGTGACACACGCGCATCATGACGCAGCCGGCCACGACGAGCGGCGCGGTGGCGAAGCCGAACTCCTCGCCACCGAGTAACGCGGCGACGATGACGTCACGCCCCGTCTTGAGCTGGCCGTCGACCTGGACGACGATCCGGTCGCGCAGACCGTTGACGAGCAGCGTCTGCTGGGTCTCGGCCAGGCCGAGCTCCCACGGGCCGCCCGCGTGCTTGAGCGAGGTCAGCGGCGACGCTCCGGTGCCGCCGTCGTGGCCCGAGATGAGGACGACGTCGGCGTGCGTCTTGGACACGCCCGTCGCGACCGTCCCCACGCCCTGCTCGGCCACGAGCTTGACGTGGATCCGCGCCTCCGGGTTGGCGTTCTTCAGGTCGTAGATGAGCTGAGCAAGGTCCTCGATCGAATAGATGTCGTGGTGCGGCGGGGGCGAGATGAGTCCGACGCCCGGCGTCGAGCCGCGGACCTCGGCCACCCACGGGTAGACCTTGCCCGGAGGGAGCTGCCCGCCCTCGCCCGGCTTGGCGCCCTGCGCCATCTTGATCTGGATGTCGGTGCAGTTGGCCAGGTAGTGGCTGGTCACGCCGAACCGGCCGGAGGCCACCTGCTTGATGGCGGAGCGACGCCAGTCCCCGTTCGGGTCGGGGTCGAAGCGGTCGACGGCCTCCCCGCCCTCGCCGGAGTTGGAGCGCGCCTGCAGGCGGTTCATCGCGATCGCCAGCGTCTCGTGCGCCTCGGCCGAGATGGAGCCGTAGCTCATCGCACCCGTGGAGAACCGCTTGACGATCTCGGAGACCGGCTCGACTTCCTCGATCGGCACGGGAGGGCGGTTGCTCTTGAGCTCGAACAGCCCGCGCAGCGTCGCCAGCCGCTCCGACTGGTCGTCGACCAGGCGGGTGTACTCCTTGAAGATCTCGTAGCGACCCGTGCGCGTGGAGTGCTGGAGCTTGAACACCGTGTCCGGGTTGAACAGGTGGTACTCGCCCTCACGTCGCCACTGGTATTCGCCGCCGATCTCGAGCTCGCGGTGCGCGGCCTCCTCGGGCCGCGGCAGGAACGCGAAGCGGTGCCGGAGGGCCACATCCTCGGCGATCTCGTCCAGGCCGATGCCGTCGATGGGGCTGACGGAGCCGGTGAAGTACTCGTCGCACAGTTCCTGCGACAGGCCGGTGACGTCGAACAACTGCGCGCCGGTGTAGGAGGCGAGGGTGGAGATACCCATCTTGGACATCACCTTGAGAACGCCCTTGGCGGCGGCCTTACGGTAGTTGTCGCAGGCCTCGGCGGTGTCGACTCCGATGAGATTGCCGTTCTTGACCAGCTCGTCGATCGACTCGAACGCCATGTACGGGTTGATCGCGTTGGCGCCGTACCCGAACAGCACGGCCATGTGGTGGACCTCGCGGGCGTCACCGGACTCGACCACCAGGCTGACGCGGGTGCGGGTCTTCTCGCGCACCAGGTGGTGGTGCACCGCTGAGGTGAGCAGTAGCGAGGGGATGGGCGCGTTGCGCTCGTCGGACTCGCGGTCGGAGAGCACGATGAGGGTCGCGCCGGCCTGGATGGCCTCGGACACCTCCCGGCGGATGCGCTCCAGGGCGATCCGCAGGCCGCGGCCGCCGTGGGCGACGTTGTAGAGCCCGCGGACGACCACCGACCGCAGGTTCGGACGGGCCTCCCCGGCCTCCAGCAGCGTGGCGAGGTCGGAGTTGCCGAGGATCGGGTTGGCGACCTTGACCTGCCGGCACGACTCGGGGCCCGGGTTGATGAGGTCGCCCTCGGGACCGAGCGTTACGCCGTAGCTGGTGACGAGCTCCTCGCGGATGGCGTCGAGCGGCGGATTGGTCACCTGCGCGAAGCGCTGCGCGAAGTAGTCGAACAGCATGCGCGCACGCTGGGACAGCACCGGTAGCGGGGTGTCCGTGCCCATCGACCCGATCGCCTCGGCGCCACTCCCTGCCATCGGGGAGATGAGGATGCGCAGTTCCTCCTCGGTGTATCCGAAGACGCGCTGACGCAGCACCACGCGCTCGTGGGCCATGTAGGGCTTCTCGACCCGGGGCAGGTCCTCGAGCCGGACCAGGCCCTCGTCGAGCCACTGCTGGTACGGGTGCTCGGCGGCCAGCTGCGACTTGATCTCCTCGTCGTCGATGATCCGCCCCTCGGCGGTGTCGACGAGAAACATGCGACCGGGCTGCAGGCGGGTCTTGGTGACGACCTTGTCCTGCGGGATGTCGAGCACGCCCACCTCGGACGCCATCACGACGAGGCCGTCGTCGGTCACCCAGATGCGGGAGGGGCGCAGGCCGTTGCGGTCCAGCACGGCGCCGATCACGGTGCCGTCGGTGAACGTGATGGACGCCGGGCCGTCCCAGGCCTCCATGAGCGAGGCGTGGTACTCGTAGAACGCCCGCTTGGCCGGGTCCATTGTCTCGTGGCGTTCCCACGCCTCGGGGACCATCATGAGCACGGCGTGCGGCAGGGCCCGGCCGGCCAGGGTCAGCAGCTCGAGCGCCTCGTCGAAGCGCGCGGTGTCGGACCCTCCTGGGGTGCAGATCGGCAGCGCCGCGGGCAGGTCCTCGATGCGGTCGCTGGTCATGAGCGCCTCGCGGGCCCGCATCCAGTTCTCGTTGCCACGCGCGGTGTTGATCTCACCGTTGTGCGCGACGTAGCGGAACGGGTGGGCCAGCGGCCATGCGGGGAACGTGTTGGTGGAGAAGCGCGAGTGGACGATGCCCAACGCGGACTCGACGCGCTCGTCCTGCAGGTCCAGATAGAAGTCGGGGAGCTGCTTCTCGGTGAGCATGCCCTTGTAGACGAAGGTGCGCGGGCTCAGCGAGGGGAAGTACACCGTCTCGGAGCCCAGGTCGCCCTTGCCGGCGCCCTTCGAACCGAGCTCGTGCTCGCAACGCTTGCGCACCACGAAGCACTTGCGCTCGAGCGCCAGGCCGGTCAGCAGCTCCCCGCCCGGGCCCGCGGCCTCGACGAAGATCTGGTTGATGGTGGGCTGCGCGTCACGTGAGATCGCACCGACCGTCGAGTCGTCAACAGGGACCTCGCGCCAGCCGATCACGGTCACGCCCTGCTCGGCGGCGATCCGCTCGACCATCCGCATGGCGTCCATCGCCAGCATCCGGGATTGGGGGAGGAAACAAAGGCCGGTTGCATATGCACCGGCCTCAGGCAGTTCTACGTTCTGCTCCTCACGCATCACCTCGCGGAGGAACAAGTCCGGTACCTGGATCAACAAGCCCGTGCCGTCGCCGGTGTTGGCCTCGGCACCCACGGCGCCGCGGTGCTCGAGGTTCACCAGCGCGGCGATCGCCTTCTCGACGATGTCCCGGGACTGGCGTCCGTACATGTCCACCACGAACGCGACACCACACGAGTCGTGTTCGTATTCGGGGCGGTACAGGCTTCTGGGGCCGGGAGTCGTCATCATGTGTTCGCCTTCGCTTGTCGACGGGCGGACTCCGTGGTGGCTGGAGCACCCGTACTCAGAGGACCGAGGTCCTCCGGCCCGGAAATAATATGGGCAAGGGGGGCAGGTCACACAACTCGGAAAAGTCAAACCCGTGACCTTGACGTGGGAAGGCGATTCCACCTTGTGAGATTTCTCTCAGCGACATGTCCCGTCTACCTCATACGACACCGCAGTTCACGCCCCCGCATGAACGGCGGGGGCGGGAACTCTCTCATGGTTCTCACCGAATGAACGGCAGGGGTGGCAGGGTCACCCCGTCCGGGAGGAACACCTCGTAATCACCGAGGGAGCCGGTGGTGATCACAACCGCGTTCACCCCGACCGCGACCCGATTGATGAGCATAGCCCACCCTCAAGGTATTGTTGTCCAGGTCACAGTTCCACTCCGAAATCAGATCCCCCTAGGCTCGACCGCGTGACCACGACCCCCGGGCCCGGCGGCCCGACAGCGCTGCTGCGGCGCATGGCCGACGGCACCGTCAAGCAGGTCAGCCCCTTCACCGGCACCCAGGTGTGGACGGTCCCTGGCCGAGCGCACCGACCGATCGAGCACGCGCCCGGCAACGTCGTCGCGGTGGATCCCGCCGAGCCGGAGGCGTACTGCGCGTTCTGTACGACGCGCCTGCGCGAGACCACCCCGGAGAAGGCGCGCCTCGTCCGCGAGGGAGACACCTGGGCCGTCCTCGACGAGGTCCCGGCCGACCGGCTCGACGCCACCACGCCCGAGTTCCGCCTGATCGGCAATCTCTTCGAGATCGTCTCCCTCGACTACTGGACGTCGGTGCACGGCTACCGGATCCCCGCCCGCGCCGCCGCCCACCAGGCTGCCTACCTCGCGTCCCCGGCTGGCGCCGAACACGTCCGTGCCCTGGTCCGCACCCGCGTCGCCGCCTCACAGGGCGACCCTGCGGCCGCCGACGCCATGGGCACCGCCGCCCTCGCAGAACACTCGGAGAGCTTCTTCGGCGGATGTCACGACGTGGTGGTCGCGCGCCGCCACCTCGTCGACGGCGCCACGTCCAGCGACCGCCACGCGTCGTCGGGGGAGCTGACGCCGGAGGAGCACGAGCAGTACGTCGCCTTCGCTATCCGTGCCATGCGGGGGCTCTACCGCGACAACCCGCACGCCGCGTACGTGTCGGTGTTCCAGAACTGGCTCGCGTCGGCCGGCGCGTCGTTCGCCCACCTGCACAAGCAGCTCGTGGCGGTCGACGAGGTCCCCGCCAAGATCTCCCGGGAAATGGCGGCACTCGCCCGCGAACCGGATCTGTACAACACGGCCGGCATCGATCACGCGGCGGCCGAGGGGCTGGTGCTGGCGGCCAACGAGCACGCCGTCGCGGTGGTCGGGGTCGGTCACCGCCACCCGGCCCTGGTGGTCTACTCCAGGTCGGCGGCCGGCCGGCCGTGGGAGCACTCGGCGGCCGAGCTGCGCGGGGTCTCCGATCTACTGCACGCCTGCCACGCCGCGACGGGTCCGCTGGTGCCGTCCAACGAGGAGTGGCACACCCTGCCGCCGGGCTCGGCGGGGGACGGCGCGGCGATGCCGTGGCGGATCGTGCTCAAGTGGCGCATCTCGACGCCGGCCGGGTTCGAGGGCGCGACCGGGATCCACGTCAACACGATCGACCCGTGGGGCCTGCGCGACCGGGTGGCCCCGCGCCTGGCGGGGCTCCGCGCGGACGGCCGCATCGCGGACATGGCGTTGGGGGCCGAGTGCGGGGACGTGCGGGGGGCGCTGCGCTACGCGCGGTGACGACGACGAGGTGCGCCCGGCCCGGCCGGCGGGCGTGGCCGGTCAGTGGCCGCGGGAGCCGGTCCTGCGGGGCGCCCCGATCGCGGGGGTGGTGGCGGGCGCGGGGACGGCGCAGATCTTCGTGATCGGGGTGATCGCCTGAGTGGGGGTGATCGGCGCGGCGGTCGCCTCACGGATCCCCGGCACGGATGCGGGGATCACCACGGGCGTCGTCAGGGTCGGATCGAGCACCACGGCGGTGGGCGTCTCCTCGGAGCCGCCGTTGATCGTGCAACACAGCTCGTGCGCGTCCTCGTCGCGCCAGATGTTGACCCAGTGGACCTTGAGGCCCTCGCGGCTGGCCCGGCGGCGCAGCGCCGCCGAGTAAGGGCAGCCCGGCCGCCACAGCACCACGACCGCGTGCCCGGCGGAGGCCAGGGCGCGCACGGCCTGCAACGACTCGTGCCCCGTGGCGCGCAGCGGCGAGTTCCACAGCGCGACGAACAGCGTCCCGACGAGGACCACGGCCGCCAGCAGCGCACCGTGCCCGAAGCCGACGAGCGTCCACGCGATCGCACAACCCAGCGTCATGACGGCGGCGGGGCCGAACCAGCGGCCGGGGACGAGCTCCCGCCCGGCCCGTGCGAAGGGGTGGGTCACGCGCACGACCATACGCCCCTCGTTTCGGTGCGTGGGGCCCGCTTCCCCAGAATTGTGATCTGGCAACGACTTTGCTCTCAGGCCCAGGGCAGCGGTCCCGGTTCGCGTTCCGCCCACCGGCGGACGGCTTCGCCGTCGCGGACGTCGAGCCCGACGGTGTCGACCTCGATCGCCTCCGGCCACGCCGCCGGGCGCGCCAGCTGGTCGTCGAGCACCTCGATCGTGGCCTCGGACGGGTCCGTCCCCGCGCGCGCCCGCTCGGTGATCCGCCGCACCAGCTCGTCGCGGGGCGCGGTGCACGAGATCTCCACCAGCTCGGCGTGCGCGCCGGCGGCCACGGTCTCGGCCTCGGCCCGCCGGCGCGGCTCGAGCCACGTGGCGTCCAGCACCACGCTGCGGCCCAGGGCGAGTGACGCGGCCGCGCGGTCGAGCAGCTCGGCGTAGACGGCCCCGACCGCCTCCTCCGAATACCTGTCGCCCCCCCGGGCCGCCTGCGCGCGCACCGCGTTCGAGCGCACCACATCCGAGCGCACCACGTCCGAGCGCAGCAGTTCCGCGCCCAGCGCCTCGGCCAGCGGCGCCGCGAGGGTGGACTTGCCCGACCCGGAGACGCCGCCTACCAGCACCAGTCGCACCCTCCCACGCAGCAGCGAGTCGACGGCCAGGTCCGCCAGCTCGAGGGCGCGTCGCGCGTCGCCGAGGCCCCCGTCGCCGTCGGCCGCCTGCTCGGCGCGGATCGCGGTGACCTTCGACCGGACGAGTGCCCGGTACCCGATGTAGTGGTGGACGAGCGACGGCGGCGCGTCGTCGCCGGAGGCCTCCCTGTAGGCGCCGAGGAGGACGACGGCGAGGTCCCGCGCCCCCGACGCGTCGAGGTCCATCGCCAGGAACCCGATGTCCAGCACGGCGTCCCCGTAGCGGAGCAGGTCGTCGAACTCGAGGCAGTCGATCACCCTCGGCCCGTCGTCGAGCAGGTAGACATCGGCGGCCAGCAGGTCCCCGTGCCCGTCGACGATCCGACCGTCCGCCACGCGGGACTCCAGCAGGGGCGCGCGCCCGCGCAGGTAGTCGGTGGCGAGCGCCTCGATGTCGTCGACGATCTCCGGCGCGTCCCGGCCCACCTCGAGGCGGCGCAGGTGATCGAGGACCGCTCCCACAACCCGGCCACCGCCGCCGGGGTGCCCGCCGCGTCGATCTCCTCCGAGCGTGGGCCGGCGGCGTGCAGGCGCGCGATCTGCCGGGCCACCTTGGTCAGGCCCACCACGATGTCCGTATCGCCGCCCCCGGGTCCGCCTTCGGCCCGGAGGCGGACCAATGAGGCGAGGCTCCTGCGCGCCGGCAGCCGGCGCATCGCCACGACGTGATGGATCACCTCGCCGTCGGGACCCCTCACCTCCAACACGCCCCTGTACACGTCCGGGGCGAGCCGACTGTTGAGTTCGACCTCGCGCCGGCTCTGCTCCCCGCGGGCCGCGGCGGTGGTGTTGTCGAGGAAACCGAGGTCGACCGGCTTGCGGACTCTGTGAGCCTCGTCACCCCAAGGGAAGATGAGCGCGCTGTGCGTCTCCACCACGACGGGCGGGCCGGGCGGCGGCGGATCGACGGCTGCGGAAGCGTCCATGCACCCAGCCTAGGCAGGCATGACGCGCGACACACCGGTCGCGCAGGCGCCGCGTGAGAAACCTGAAATGCCCCGGTGACCGGGTTGTTACGTCAAGGGACGCTGAGGTTCTCGACCCCTTGCGGAACTCTCGTGCGCTTGTAGGGTCGCCGACGCACCCCGCTCCGACCGGGGTGTCCGCGATGAGATTCATCGGGGTCGATGCAGATCGGAGAGTTCCTCTATGACGAACACCCACCGCAAGACCACCAACCGCACCACCGCGAAGATCGCCGCCGTCGGCGCGTTCGGCATCGGTGCCGCCATCGCGTTCCCGGGCCTGGCCGCTGCGCAGACCAACGCCCCCACGGATCCCACCGCCAGCCTGGCCGAGGCCACCGGCGAGGACGGCAGCCTCGAGGAGCTCCCGGTTGACCAGAGCAGCGTCGAGGGTGCGCTCGGCACCGAGCTCGCCGTGGACCTGGGCAGCCTCACGTTCAACCTCAACCTGGACGCCGAGACCCCCAACCCGGGCTCCGTGGAGCTCGGCAGCCTCGGCGTGTCCCCGAACACCGGCAGCGGCCTGATCGACGGAGACTCCGCCTCCGCCTCGGGCTCCGGCGATGAGGCCGAGGAGGAGCCCGCCGAGACCTCCGGTTCGCTCGACACCGGCTCGCTCGCCTGAGCAGACCCCCGCGCCGACTGAGGCGCTACGACCCGGCCCGGGGTCGTGACCGGATCAACGGTCGCGGCCCCGGGCCGTTGCGTGTCCGCGTACTCGCCGACGTCGGCCGACGCCACGACCGGCGGATCGGCGTCGACCGGGTTGATCGGGAAGACCCCGCTCGACCCGTGGTAGCCGCCGCCCGCGTGGTTGGCCGCGATCGTGTAGGCCTGCGCAGTCGGTCCCCCGGCCCGGGACGGTGTCCATGTAGGGCAGGAACTGTTCCTGATCCCGGTGACCCGGGCGGCCCGGTCCAGGCGGCGGTCGAACTCGAAGAGCTCCGGGTTGAACTCCACTGCGGCCACCGTGAACGGCGACGTCACCACCATCGGCACTCCGTGAAGATCCGCTGCAACCCCGGTCGCGGGACGTCCCCTGTTCCATGCAGTCAGAGATGACCGGCCCCCGCAGGACGTGGGCGGACCCCTCCCGATTACGGGCCGTCGTGTGTCGCCGGACACTCATGGGGGATGATGCAGGCGTGACGATCGTCGTGGCCTGCGGGGCCTTCAAGGGCTCACTCACCGCTATCGAAGCGTGCCGTCACGCGGCCGAGGGTGCCCGGCGAGCGCGCCCCGAGATCGACGTGGTCGAGCGCCCGGTCGCCGACGGCGGGGGCGGCAGCCTCGCGGTGATGGTCGCCGGAGGCGCGCGCCCCGTGCCCGTCATCGTCTCCGGGCCCACGGGCGAGACGGTGGAGACGTCCTTCGCCGCCATCGATCCGGACACCGCGTTCGTCGAGATGGCAGATGCCTGCGGCCTGCTGCGCCTGCCCGGCGGTGAGCCGCGGCCTCTCGAGGCGTCGAGCCGCGGCGTCGGCGAGGTCATGCTGGCCGCGCTCCGATCCGGTCGCGGCAACATCCACCTCGGCATCGGCGGCAGCGCCTCCACCGACGGCGGCACCGGGATGCTCTCCGCGCTGGGCGCGCGGTTCCTCGACGCCTCCGGTGCCGAGCTACCCGACGGCGGCGGCGCGTTGATCAACCTGGACCGCGTGGACCTCGACGGTCTCGACCCGGCCGTCCGGGCCGCCCGGATCCTCGTGGCCTGCGACGTCGACAACCCGCTGCTCGGCCCGCTGGGCGCGGCCCGCGTCTACGGCCCCCAGAAGGGCGCCACCGACGAGCAGCTGGACGAGCTCGAGGCCGGACTCGCCCGGCTCGTCGAGGTCCTGCGCGCCCAGGGGCTCGATGTGCACCCCGACGCCCCGGGCTCGGGCGCTGCCGGCGGTGTGGGCTTCGCCGCCCGCGAGCTGCTCGGCGCCTCCCTGGACCCCGGCTTCCAGGTGCTGGGCACGCTCACCGGCCTGGAAGACATGCTCTCCGCCGCCGACCTCGTGGTGACCGGCGAGGGGCGACTGGACGACCAGACCATGCACGGCAAGACCCCGATGGGCGTGGCCGCCCTCTGCCGGTCACACGCGGTGCCGGTGGTCGCGGTCTGCGGCCGCCTGGATCTCGAGGCCGACCGGGTCGCCGAGGCCGGGTTCGCCGCCGCCGCCGCCTTGACCGAACGCGAGCCGGACCTCGAGCGGTCGATCGCCAACGCGGGCCCGCTGCTCGAAGACGTCGCCGCCGACGTCATCTCGCGCATCCTGCCCTGATGCCAGCGGCGCCCGGTCGGCATGATGGGAGCAGCCCCCGGCCACAGCCCACAGCCCCCGCCCCCTTGGAGGTCGACATGCGCAAATGGCTCCTCGGAGCGCCACTGGCCGCTCTCGCCGCGGTCGCGGCCACCGATCTGCGGCAGACCCGCTACCCGATCCTGCGGACCTTCCCCGTCCTCGGCCACGCCCGGATGGCACTGACCGCCATCGGCCCCGAGCTGCGGCAGTACATCGTCGCGGGCAACGACGAGGAACGTCCGTTCACCCGCGACCAGCGGGACTGGGTGTACGAATCCGCCGAGACGCGGGCGACCACGTTCGGCTTCGGCACGGACAACGACATCGAGTTCCTCGAGGGCTACCCGATCGTCAAGCAGCGCACCTTCAGCGACGTCACGCTGTCCGCCAGCCCGCACGCCGGGCAGCAGCTGCCGCTCCCACCCGCCAAGGTGCTCGGCGCGGCCCGGGGCCGCGCCCGCGCGTACCGACCGGAGTCGCTGGTCAGCATCTCGGCGATGAGCTACGGCGCGCTCTCCGCCCCGGCGGTCGAGGCGCTCAACCGCGGCGCCGCCCTCTCGGGGGCCCTGCACAACACCGGCGAGGGCGGCCTGAGCCCGTATCACCAGAACGGCGCGGACCTGGTCTTCCAGATCGGCACCGCGTACTTCGGGGTCCGGGACGACGACGGCCGCTTCGACATCGACAAGCTGGTGGCCCTCACCGAGAAGCACCCGATCCGTGCGATCGAGATCAAGCTCAGCCAGGGCGCCAAACCGGGGCTCGGCGGGCTCCTGCCGGCGGCCAAGATCACCGAGGAGGTCGCCGCGATCCGCGGGATCCCGATGGGCGAGGACTGCGCGAGCCCCTCCCGCCACACCGCGTTCCACGACGTCGACTCGATGCTGGACCTGGTCGAGGAGATCGCGGACCGCACCGGACTGCCCGTCGGCATCAAGTCGGCGGTCGGCGACATGACCTTTTGGGAGGATCTCGCCACCGCGATGGTCCCGCGCGACCGGGGCGTCGACTTCATCACGATCGACGGCGGAGAGGGCGGCACCGGAGCGGGCCCGCTCGTGTTCACCGACGCCGTGTCCCTGCCCTTCCGCCTGGGCTTCCCACGCGTCTACTCGATCTTCGCCGAAGCCGGGCTGACCGACGACGTCATGTTCATCGGGTCCGGCAAGCTCGGCATCCCGGAGAACGCGGTGGTCGCACTGGCGCTGGGCGTCGACATGATCAACGTGGCCCGCGAGCCGATGCTGTCGGTGGGCTGCATCCAGGCGCAGAAGTGTCACACCGGCGGATGCCCCACGGGGGTCGCCACCCAGAACCCCTGGCTCGTCCGCGGTGTCGATCCCACGGCGATGGCGGTGCGGTGTTCGAACTACATCCGGTCACTGCGCCGCGAGCTCGTCAAGGTCGCCGGCGCGGTCGGGGTCCCGCATCCCGGTCTCATCGGGCCGACCGACGTCGAGCTCGCCCGCGGGACCCGGGACGCGCACACGCTGGCCGACATCTACGGGTACCGGGACGGCTGGGGACTGCCGGGCGAGGACGATGCCCGTGCCATCACCGAGTTCATGGTCGCCTCCGGCGTCGCGGAATACACGGCCGCGGTCACGCCACCCGGCATCGGTCCGCGCGACTGACCGACCGTGCGCGACTGACACCGACCGCACCAGCAGCCGGCCGGGGTCGCGGCGCCGCTCAGCTCTCGGACACGCCCGCGCGCAGGAGCCCCAGCTCGCGGTTGAGGTTGGCGTGGGCCTTCTTCTCCCACAGATCACGGCCCGCCCGCGTGAGGAACACCGAGCGACGGTCGAGCAACCCCTCCAACGCGCCGATCCGCCCGGCCACGAACCGCTCGCCCGGCACGTGAGCGTACTCGTGGCGGACGTCGCGGGCGTAGGTGTCATACGTGTCGGGGTCGGCACCGAGCACGGCCAGGTCGGCGTCGGAGAGGACCGCGCCGTTGAGGTCCCCCGGCTCGACGCGGTGCCCGCCCATGAGGCGGACCAGCCGCGCGACCTCGGCGGCCGGAGCGGAGGGGTCGAGAACTCGCTCGGCCAGCGCCGCGGACTTCTCGGTGTTCTCCGAGCCGGCGGGGTCGAACACCGCGGCGTGTAGCCAGGCGGCCAGGCGGACCTCGGTGCCGTCGAACGACTCCCCGTCGGCCTCGAGCGCGTCGATCGCCCGCAGGACGGCCCGCAGGTGCGTCTCGTTGTGGTACCGCCGCTGCGGCTCGTTCCAGCGTCGCAGCAGGTCAGCACGCAGCTCGGCGGTGAGGAACTCGACGGTGGCGTCGAGGGGGTCAGCGGAGGCCGTGCGGTCCGTGTCCATGGTCGGACTCTACCGCCGTGGCCGCTCCGGGCAGGCCGGATCGGCCGGTCCCGGCCGTGGACGCCGGCCCGCCCCTACACCCCCGGGTCCGCCCCCGTCGCCGGCGGGAACTCCTCGAGGGCGGCGAGTTCGAGCTCGTCGAACGTGCGGGCCCGCGACAGGAACCGCTTCCCGGTCGGGTTCTCGAGACTGAACCCCGAGCCCCTGCCCGGGACCGCGTCCAGCACCAGTTGCGTGTGCTTCCAGGTGTCGAACTGTGGGCCCGAGATCCAGACGCGCACCCGGGTCGACGACGACGACGAGCTCAGGCGCTCCTCGTCGTCGTCGCCCGCCGGTACGTCCCGGGCGCCCGGCGCCAGGTCCACCTCCCCCACGAGGACATCCCGCTGACCCACGCGGAACTCCCCGTCCGGGTAGCACATGGGCGCCGAACCGTCGCAGCACCCGCCGGACTGGTGGAACATCACCGGCCCGTGGCGCTCGACCAGCTCGCGGATCAGCTGCGCGGCCGGCTCGGTGACCACGACGCGCGCCGGCAGCGTCGCCGGTGCCCCCTCGGGCGGGAGGGCCCGTGCCGCGATGCGCACGCTCCCGCCCGAGGGCAATCCGCACACGTCGTCCATGGCCGGTCTCCTTTCAGAACAAGCGCTGGATCAGAAGAAGCCCTGAGGCTTGCCCGAGTAGCCCACAAGCAGGCACTTGGTCTGCTGGTAGTGGTCGAGCATCATCCGGTGGTTCTCGCGCCCGATGCCGGACTGCTTGTACCCGCCGAACGCCGCGTGGGCCGGGTACTGGTGATAGGTGTTGGTCCACACCCGGCCGGCCTGGATGGTGCGGCCGGCCCGGTAGGCGGTGGTGCCGTTGCGCGACCACACGCCGGCGCCGAGACCGTAGAGGGTGTCGTTGGCGATCATCATGGCGTCGTCGAAATCGGTGAACGAGCCCAACGCGAGGACCGGCCCGAAGATCTCCTCCTGGAACAGGCGCATCTTGTTGTTACCCTTGAAAACGGTCGGCTGGACGTAGAAGCCGCCGGCGAGATCGCCGTCGAGCTCAGCGCGACCACCACCGGTGAGGAGCTCGGCGCCCTCCTGCTTGCCGACGTCCATGTAGGACAGGATCTTCTCGAGCTGGTCGGTCGAGGCCTGGGCTCCCATCATCGTCTCGGTGTCGAGCGGGTTGCCCTGCTTAATCTTCTTGACGCGCTCGATCGCGAGCTCGGTGAAGTCGTCGAGGATCGACTCCTGCACGAGCGCGCGTGAGGGGCAGGTGCATATCTCGCCCTGGTTGAGCCCGAACATGGCGAAGCCCTCGAGCGCGGCCTGACGGAAGTCGTCGTCGGCGTTCATGACGTCCTCGAAGAAGATGTTCGGGCTCTTGCCGCCGAGTTCGAGGGTCACCGGGATGAGGTTCTCGGACGCGTACTGCATGATCAACCGGCCCGTGGTGGTCTCGCCGGTGAAGGCCACTTTGCGGATGCGCGGGTTGGACGCGAGCGGCTTACCGGCCTCGGTACCGAAGCCGTTGACCACGTTGATCACGCCCGGCGGCAGCAGATCGCCGATGAGCGACATCAGGAACAGGATCGATGCCGGGGTCTGCTCGGCCGGCTTGAGCACCACGCAGTTGCCGGCGGCCAGGGCCGGGGCCAGCTTCCAGACCGCCATGAGGATCGGGAAGTTCCACGGGATGATCTGGCCGACCACGCCGAGCGGCTCCTGGAAGTGGTAGGCGACGGTATCCCCGTTGATCTCGGAGATGCCACCCTCCTGGGCGCGGATCGCACCGGCGAAGTAGCGGAAGTGGTCGATCGCCAGCGGGATGTCGGCCGCCAGGCACTCGCGGATCGCCTTGCCGTTGTCCCACGACTCGGCGAGCGCGATCTTCTCGAGGTTCTCCTCCATGCGATCGGCGATCCGGAGCAGCACCAGCGACCGCTCCGTGGCGGAGCTCGCGCCCCACGCCGGCGCGGCGGCCCAGGCCGCGTCCAGCGCGGCCTCGATGTCCTCCGCGGTACCACGGCCGACCTCACAGAAGACCTGTCCGGTCTGCGGGGCGACGTTCTCGAAGTACTCGCCCTTGACCGGCGCGACCCACTCGCCGCCGATGTAGTGGTCGTAGCGGCTCTCGTAGGACATCACCGCGTCGGCGGAACCGGGCTGGGAGTAGACGGTCATGTCTGGCACCTCTCGTCTGCGAGCGCCGACCCCCACGGCCGGCGACTGTGATCCAGAACACTATCAACGGGAGGGTTGCACGGACGTTGCACGCCGCGCGGTGAGGCATGGGGCGGCGGGGAAGGACCGGGGACGACGACGAGGCGCTCAGGCCCCCAGCCGGTCGTCCAACACCCGGTGCACGGAGCGGGCCGAGGACCGCGCCGCCGGGGAGAGGTCGGGCAGCGACCCCAGGGTCCGCCAGGCGTCGGGGTCCTCGCGCCCGGGGCCGGCGGTCCAGGCGCGCAGGGCCCGCACCGATCCCGCGCCCAACGCGGCGGCGCGGACCCGGGCGTGCAGCTCTTCCCGCAGGTCGACGACACCCGGCGCGAAGGAGGTCGGCAAGAGCGGACCGGGGTAGGCCGCCACCGCGGCGTCCACGTCGACGTCGAGCATGGCGACCACCCGGTCGGCATCGGTCTCCACGACCCCCGGTGCCAGGCGGTACGGCCGGGAGCCGATGACGTCCGGCCCCAGGACGCGGCGCAGTCTCGACATCTCGGCGCGGACGCTGACGGCGTCGAGCCTCCCCTCGGCGAGGAGCCCGGCCAGCGCTCCGCCGGACAGCCCACCGGGGTGGGCGGCGAGCAGGACGAGGATCTCGGCGTGACGACCGGTGAGCGGGCCGAGGTCGGCGAGCACCGGACGGGCGGTGCCGAGGACCTCGAGGAGGCGCGGCGCGGTCGCCGTCGCCACCGCCGCCCCCGCCCGCCCGGGCAGGAGCATGCCGGCCGGGGTCGACCGCAGCTCGGCCTCGGCGAGCAGCGCGGTGGCACCGACCAGGGCGAGCATCTCGTCCGAGGCCGCGGTGCCGTGACCGGTCACGTCGATACCGCCGATCACCCGCCCCGTCACCGGGTCGTGGACCGGCGCGGCCGAGCAGCTCCACGAGTGGGCGGGCGCGAGGAAGTGCTCCGCACCACGCACCCGCACGGGGACGTCGTGCCGCAGCGCGAGGCCCGGCGCGTTCGCCCCCACCGCGTCGTCGCTCCACAGCGCTCCCGGCACGAACGCCATCCGCTCCGCCCGCGTCCGCACGCCGCGGTCCCCGTACAGCCACAGGAGCCGGCCGTCGGCGTCGGCGACCGCCACGAGGTGGCCGCTGGTCATGACCCCGGACACCAGGACCTTCTCGACGACGGGCAGCACCGCCGCCATCCGGTGCGCGGCCAGGTGCTCGGACAGGTCGGGGCCCTGCAGGTCGACCGGCGGATCCGCCCGATCCGGGTCGATCCCCCGTCGCCTGCTCCGCTCCCAGGACTGCGCGACGATCGCGCTGGCCACG
Source organism: Dietzia sp. oral taxon 368 (assembly GCF_002999155.1). NCBI lineage: Bacteria > Bacillati > Actinomycetota > Actinomycetes > Mycobacteriales > Dietziaceae > Dietzia > Dietzia sp. oral taxon 368. Next base: position 1,555,748 of record NZ_CP027238.1, on the reverse strand, counting down.
GTTGGCCTCCCCGCCGACATGACACCAGTGTAACGACCGTCACAGAACATGACGTCACCCTCCTAAGCGAATCCGAATAACAGGTGCTTGCCATAGGGGGCGGCGACCCCTCTACACTCGTCAGTGATGCAGGCCACACATGACCTAAGGACCGAAATGACGACCGAGTTCGCCACCCCGCCAGCCGCAAACCCCTTCCCTGTCGAGAACCTGTCGAGAATCGTGTTCAAGAACGCACAGGAGGCGCCGAACGACGTCGCCGTGCTGCGCCTGGTCGGCGGCGACTGGAAGGACGTCACCTGCGCCCGGTACCTGGAGGAGGTCAAGGGCGTGGCCAAGGGCCTCATGGCCCGGGGCGTGAAGCCCGGCGACCGACTGGCGATCATGAGCCACACCCGCTACGAGTGGTCGCTCATCGCCTGGGCGGCCTGGGCCGCCGGCGCGGTCACCGTGCCGATCTACGAGACGTCCTCGTCCGCGCAGTGCGACTGGATCCTCACCGACTCCGAGGCGACCGTCGCGGTCGTCGAGGACCTCGAGTTGCGCGAGGTGCTCACCGCCGGCACCGACTGGTCCGGTGACATCCTCGTGATCGAGAACGACCTCGTCGCCCAGCTCACCGAGGCCGGCGCCGACGTCTCGGACGCCGATCTCGAGAAGGCCTCGCTCGTCGCCGGCCACCAGGACCCCTGCGCGATCGTCTACACCTCCGGCACGACCGGCAACCCCAAGGGCTGCGAGATCGCGCACGGCGGGTTCGGCGGCGTCGTCGTGTCGATCGAGGAGCAACTCCAGGACGCGTTCGTGCCCAACAGCCGGACCCTCATCTTCCTGCCCCTGGCCCACGTCCTCGCCCGCATCCTGGAGGTGGCCTGCTTCTACAAGCGCGTGGCCGTGGCGCACGAGCCGGACACCACCAAGGTCATCGAGCGCCTCGGCGAGATCCACCCCACCTTCCTGGTGTCGGTGCCGCGCGTGCTGGAGAAGGTCTACAACTCCGCCGCGGCAAAGGCCGAGAACGCCGGTGGCGCGAAGGCCAAGATCTTCAAGGCCGCCGTTCAGACGGCCATCGACTACTCCAAGGCCCTCGAGAACGGCGGCCGGCCGTCGGCCGCGCTGAAGGTCAAGCAGAAGCTCTACTCCAAGCTCGTCTACTCGAAGCTGCACGACGCACTGGGCGGCGAATGCGACCGCATCATCTCGGGCGGTGGGCCGCTGGGCGCCCGCCTGGGCCACTTCTTCCGCGGCGCCGGGTTCGACCTGCTCGAGGGCTACGGCCTGACCGAGTCCTCGGGCGTGCTCACCGTCAACCCGACCAACCGTGCCAAGATCGGCACCGTCGGCACGCCGATCCCGGGCGTCACAATCCGCATCGCCGAGGACGGCGAGATCCTGGCCAAGGCCAAGACACTGTTCAAGGGCTACTGGCGAAACCCGGAGGCGAGCGAGGCCGCGTGGACCGGCGAGTGGTACCACACCGGTGACATCGGCGAGCTCGACTCCGACGGCTACCTGTCCATCACGGGTCGCAAGAAGGACCTGATCGTCACCGCCGGCGGGAAGAACGTCTCGCCGTCACAGCTCGAGGACCTGCTCACCTCCGACCCGCTGATCAGCCAGGCCGTCGTGGTGGGCGACAACCGCAGCTACATCGCGGCGCTCGTCACGATCGACCCGGAGACGTTCCCGGCGTGGCGGGACAGACACGGCAAGACCGGCGAGGTCTCGGACCTGCTGCAGGACGGCGACCTGGTCGGCGCGGTCCAGGACGCGGTGGACCGGGCCAACAAGTCGGTCTCCCGCGCGGAATCCATCCGCAAGTTCAAGATCCTCGCGGCCGAGTTCTCCGTCGAGTCCGGCGAACTCACTCCCACCCTCAAGCTCAAGCGCAACGTCGTGCACGACCGGTTCGGCAGCGAGATCGAGTCGCTGTACACCGGCGCCTGATCCGCCGATCGTGGGAGCGCCCGGGCCCGGACGGGTTCCGGGCGCTCCCACATCCGCCCGATCAGGCGTACATGCCCTCGATCTGCTCGGTGTAGTGCTGCTCGACCACGTGCCGCTTGACCTTGAGGGTCGCCGTCAACTCGCCCGAGTCCTCAGTGAAGTCGCGGGGCAGTACGACGAACTTCTTGACGCCCTCGGCATGTGAGACCTGCCGATTGGCATCGTCCACGGCGGCCTGGATCTCGGCGCGCAGCGCGGGGTCGGTGACCAGGTCCTCGACCGGCCGGCCGCCGTAATCGTTCTCTTCCGCCCAGTTCCGGAGCTCGTCCTCGTCCACCGTGATCAGCGCGGAGACGAACTTGCGGGCCTCACCGATGAGGACCGCGTGGCCGACGAGTCGATGCGCCCGGATCGCGTCCTCGATCTGCCCCGGCGAGACGTTCTTACCGCCGGCGGTGACGATGATCTCCTTGGCGCGACCGGTGATCGTCAGGTAACCGTCCGGGTCGAGCGAGCCGAGGTCACCGGTGGCGAACCAGCCGTCGCGAACGGCCTCGGCGGTGGCCTCCTCGTTGTTCCAGTAGCGGTCGAAGATCAGCTCGCCGGCCAGTTCCACCTCACCGCTGTCGGCGATCCGGACGCTCGTCCCGGCCACGGGTCGCCCGACGGTGCCGATGCGCTGGCAGCCGGGGCCGTTCACGGTGGCGGCGGCGGTGCTCTCTGTGAGCCCGTAGCCCTCGTAGACGGGTACGCCGGCTCCACGGAAGAAGTGCGAGATGCGGTCGGGCAGGGCGCCACCGCCGGAGATGGCGTACTCACAGCGACCGCCGAGCGCCTCGCGGATGGCCCTGTAGACGAGCAGGTCGAGAGCCTTGTACCGGGCGGCGTGCGGGAGCGAGGGCCGGCGCGCGTCGTCCAGTCCGTCGTTGCCGCGCAGACGGCTGTCCTCGATGGCGACCGCTTCGGCGCGCTCGAAGATCCGCCTCTGAACCGCGCCCTTGGCGGCGGCCTTCGTGGCGATCCCGTCGCGCACCTTCTCGAAGACGCGGGGGACCCCGAGAATCATGTGCGGCCGGAAATCGGCGAAGCGCGGGAGGATGGTGGAGGTGTCGTCCCAGAAGCCGACGGTCGCGTCACCTAGGTAGACCGTGTAGGTCACGGCGCGGGCGAGCACGTGGGCCAGTGGCAGGAACATCAGGACCTTCTTGCCCTGCTGCGCCATCGACCCGATGGGGTGGTCGAGCAGCGCGTGACACTCCGACAGGAGGTTGCGGTGGGTGATCACGCAACCTTTGGGCCGCCCGGTGGTGCCGGAGGTGTAGATGATCGAGGCGGGGGTGTCGAGTTCGAGCGTGGCCACCGCGGCGTCCAGGGTCTCGTCATCGACGGACTCGACGTCGGCCTCGAGGGCCTCGAGCCCGCCGTCGTCGAGGTAGAGGATCCGGGTGCAGGTGTCGGGGACAGCTGTGTCTCCGACGACGACGACGTGTTCGTCGTTCTCGGCTACGAGAATTTTCGCAGCGGAGTCGGCGAGAATCCATTCGAGTTGCCCCGCCGAGGATGACGGGTAGATCGGCACGGTGATGGCTCCGGCGGTCCAGACGGCGAGATCGACCAGTACCCATTCGAGACGGGTCCCGGCCATGAGCGCCACCCGGTCCCCGGGCTCGACGCCGGCCGCGATGAGTCCGGCCGCGATCCTGTCCACGCGCTCGACGAGCTCGGCGTTGGAGACGGATCGCCACCGGCCGTCGACGTAATGGTCGAACGGTACCGCCCGCGGCGCCGTGGCGGCGCGCCCTCGCGCCACCACCGGGATCAGGTCGGAACGTGTGAAGGTTCGCTGAGCGGGGACGGTGATCTCGCGCATGCCGGAGGCGGCCTTTCGGGCGACGATAAAAATGGAGCGCAGTCGATTATCGGCCCGACGGGCGCTCGTGGCAATCAGGGGGCCATTCCCTGACCACACCCTCGTGCCATGTCGCCCCATCGCGTACAATCGCAAATAGACAGACCTGTTCATTCTTCAGAACGGAACACACCATGGCGCAGATCTACTCCGACATCTCTGAGACCATCGGCAAGACCCCGCTGGTCCGTCTCAACTCCCTGACCGAGGGATTGCAGGCCACCGTCCTGGCCAAGCTCGAGTCCGCCAACCCGGCCGCGAGCGTGAAGGACCGCATCGGCGCGGCGATCATCGACGACGCGGTGGCGTCGGGCGGCCTCAAGCCCGGTGGCACGATCGTCGAGGGCACGTCCGGCAACACCGGTATCGCGCTGTCCATGGTCGCGGCGGCCCGCGGTTTCAAGGCCGTCATCGTCATGCCCGACACCATGTCGGTCGAGCGCCGCGCCGTGATGCGCGCCTACGGTGCCGAGCTCATCCTCACGCCGGGCTCCGAGGGCATGAAGGGTGCGGTGGCCAAGGCCGAGGAGATCGCCGCGACGCGTGAGAACGCCGTCCTGGCGCGCCAGTTCGCCAATCCCGCCAACGTGGACGTCCACCGCCGCACCACCGGCCCCGAAATCTGGGAGGACACGGACGGCGACATCGACGTGTTCGTGGCCGGCATCGGCACCGGCGGCACCATCTCCGGCGCGGGCAACTACCTGCGCTCGCAGAAGTCGGACCTGCACATCGTCGCCGTCGAGCCCAAGGACTCGCCGCTGCTGACCGAGGGCAAGGCCGGACCGCACAAGATCCAGGGCCTGGGCGCCAACTTCGTGCCCGAGATCCTCGACCGCGAGATCTACGACGAGGTCATCGACGTCACCCTCGAGGACTCGCTGGAGATCGCCAAGCGACTCGGCAAGGAGGAGGGCATCCTCGCCGGCATCTCCTCCGGCGCCAACGTGTGGGCCGCCCTCGAGATCGCCAAGCGTCCCGAGAACGCCGGCAAGACCATCGTCGTCATCGTGTGCGACTACGGCGAGCGCTACGTCTCCACGATGCTGTTCGAGGACTACCGCGACTGATGACGCAGACGTCCGACCGCCCGGCGGGGTTCTGGCGCACGCTGCGCGAGGACCTCGCCGCGGCGCGCGCCCATGACCCGGCCGCCCGGGGCGACGTCGAGAACGCCGTCGTCTACTCCGGCCTGCACGCCATCTGGTTCCACCGGCTCTCACACCGGCTGTGGAACGCCGGCGGCGTCGGCCGGACCGCCGGGCGCGTCCTCTCCCAGTTCGCCCGGTTCCTCACGGGGATCGAGATCCACCCCGGCGCCACCATCGGTCGGCGCTTCTTCATCGACCACGGGATGGGCGTCGTCATCGGCGAGACCGCCGAGATCGGCGACGACTGCATGATCTACCACGGCGTCACTCTCGGCGGCGTCTCGCTCAAGCAGGTCAAGCGGCATCCGACGCTCGGGGATCGCGTGACCGTGGGTGCCGGGGCCAAGATCCTCGGACCCGTGGAGATCGGGGACGACTCGTCGGTGGGCGCCAACGCCGTCGTCGTCAAGAGCGCCCCCGCGAACTCGATCGTCGTAGGCGTCCCCGGTGAGGCCCGCCCGTCCAAGTCGACCAAGGAGGAGCTGCGCGACGCGCAGTTCTACATCGACCCGGCCATCTACATCTAGCCGGGCCGCCCGGCGGCGCCCACGCCCTGCCGACCTCGCCGCGCCGGCCCCGCCGTGCCGTCGAGAAGACAGTTCCGCACACATCGCCCGAGTGGATGCGTGCGGAACTGCCTTCTCGTCGAGTTCGGGACGACCGACGCGTCGGCCGCGCCCATCTCGGGGCGGTGGCGGAGTGACGGACTCCCCCCCGCGCCGACGAGGGCTAGGCTCTGCCACTGTGCGAGTGCTTCCCACCACCTACTGGCTGCGCGGACCGCTGGCCCTGCTGGCGCTGGCGTCGGTGATCATGGTCCTGCGCGCACCCGACGAGCGGACCCCGTGGTGGGGGATCACCCAGAGCTTCCTGGACGTCCACGTCTACCGCTGGGGCGCCGAGGCCGTCCGGTCCGGCACTCCTCTCTACGAGGGCCTGCTCTGGGGGCCCAACGCCCGCTTCTTCGCGGAGATGCCGTTCACCTACCCGCCGTTCTCCGCGTTGCTCTTCCAACCGCTGCCGCTGCTCTCCGAACCGCTCATGATGGCCGGCTGGACGGCCCTCACCCTGGGGCTGTTGTACCTGGTCATCCGGATGTCGTTCCGCGCGCTCGACTACGCCCCCGACACCGTCACCCGGCAGGTGTCCCTGTGCCTGGCCCTGATCAGCCTGTCGCTCGAGCCGGTGCGCACCACCGTCTGGCTGGGCCAGATCAACATCATCCTGCTGGCGCTCGTCCTCGCCGACCATCTCCTGTCCCGGATCGGCCCTGACCACCGCTTCTCCCGGTGGCGCCACATCGCCGGCATCGGCAGCGGACTCGCGGCGGGGATCAAACTGACGCCCGCGTTCTTCTGGGCGCACTGGGTCGTCACCGGGCGGTGGCGCCTCGCCCTGGTCTCCGTGGCCACCTTCCTCGCGACGGTGGCGGTCGGCTTCCTCGCGATCCCCTCGGACGCCGCCCGCTACTGGTCGGGCACGGTCTTCGAGTCGGGCTGTTAGGGACGTGCTTCGGAAAGCAGGGTTCTGATGATCGGGTAGCGCGAGTATGAGCATCGGATAGCGGTGCCGGTCATCGTGTGCTCGTGTCGGTTCTACGCGTGGCAACCAGGCTGCGCGTGATTCCGAACAGGAGGCACGGTGACTGATTACCGATTGGTGATGTCGCTACTGCTGCAGGACAGGTCCTACCGGGACATCGAGGCGATCGCGGGTTGCTCGCACCGCACGGTCGCGAAGGCGAAGAAGGTCTGCCACGAGCACGGGTTGACCGCCACGAGCCAGGTCGAGGCGCTCAGCGGCGAGGAGATCGACGTCTTGTTCGCCGATGGGCGCAAGACGCCGTCGGCGGAGTTCGTGGCCTTCGACGTGGCGGCGACCGTGAAGAAGCGCACGGGCAAGAACAAGCTGCCGCTGCGGGTGCTGTGGGCCAACTACCTCGACACTGACGGCACGCCGGGGCAGCGGCACTACAGCTACCAGCGGTTCTGCCAGATCATCGGCGAGTACGTCGAGGTCAACGAGCTGACGATGCGGATCACGCACGTGCCCGGGCACACGATGCAAGTCGACTGGGCGGGCACGAAGATGGCCATCTTCGACCCCGTCATCGGTACCAAGACCACAGTGTCGGTGTTCGTGGCGTCGCTGCCGTACTCGGGGATGGTCTTCGCCTGCGGCTGCCTGGACGAGAAGATGCCGAACTGGCTCGACGCGCACTTACAGGCGTTCGAGTACTTCGGCGGCGCGGCGCAGGTGATCGTCCCGGACAACGCCTCGACGGCGTCGAACCAGATCGCCCGCGGTGACCGGGCCCGCGAGGTCAACCGTGAGTACCGGGACTTCCTCGAGTACCACCAGACCGCCGCCGTGCCCACTCGGCCGGTGCGCCCGACAGACAAGGGACACGTCGAGGCCGGGGTGAAGGTGGTGACGAACTGGGTGATCGGACGGCTGGCCGATCGGCGGTTCGCGAGCCTGGACGATCTGAACGAGGCGATCGCCGCCGAGGTGGAGGCGATCAACGACCGGATCCCGTTCCGCGGCCAGAAGACGAGCCGCCGCGAGCTGTTCACCGAGCATGAGCAGTCCGAGTTGATCGCTCTGCCCGAGGTCCGCTGGCAGCCGGTCATCTGGAAGAAGTCCAAGGTCAACAGGGATTACCACGTGGAGATCGCCACGGTGAAGTACTCGGTGCCGTACACCTTCGCCGGCCAGCACGTCGATGTGAAGATCACCGGCCCCACACTCACGGTCATGGCTGGCGGTGAGGTCATCGCCTCCCACGTCGTCTCCGGTAGGCGGCACGCGTTCGTCACCGACCCTGACCACGTGCCCGCCCAGCACCTGCAGTCATCGGACCTGTGGTCGCGGGCCTACTTCGTGCGCCAGGCCCACAAGATCGGGCCGCATACCGTCGCCGCGATCAGCGAGGTCCTGGATCGCCAGCGGATCGAGGCGCAGGGCTACCGTTCGTGCCAGAACATCCTCGCCCTGGCCCGCGGCGACAACAAGATGCTGCTCGAGCGGGCCTGCGGGCAACTCGTCTCCGAGACCGCACGCCGGGCTATCAGCTACACCGCCGTCAAACAGCAACTGGCGGCCCTGCGGGCCCAGGCCGCCGCCCGGCCCACCACCACGCAGCCGGCGGTGGCGGCTACGACGGTCCGGGTGGAGCCGCCGCCGGGTCGGCGGGATACAACGGGGGCGCATCTGGCCGGGCCTGAGCAGTTCAGTCTCGCCGCCCTCACCGGACGCCCGAGTACGAGCACCGGCATCGCGGGGAAGGAGGAGCTGCAGTGACTGATCGTCATCTCACCGACGCTGACATGCCGCTGTTCACGCAGTTGCGGATGACCGCGTTCGGCCAGACCGTCATTGACCTGGCCAACGATCCCGCCTGCGACGAGTGGACCTTCTCCGAGAAGATCTTCCACGCTCTGGACAAAGAGATCACGGCCAGGCAGGAACGCCGGACCCAGAAACTACTCAAGGCCTCCAGATCGCCAAACCCTGACGCCTGCGTAGAAGAGATCCGCTACCTGCCTGACCGCAACGTCAACCGCGAGCTAATCGCACGACTTTCCAGCTGTCAATGGATCGACGCCACTCGTAATCTCGTCGTGCTCGGCCAGTCCAGCGTGGGCAAGACCTACCTCGCCCAAGCGCTTCTCAATGCCGCGTGCCGAAAGTACTACACCGCGAGATTCTTCCGGCTCGACGACCTGGCCAACCGGCTCGCCGTTCTAGAACCGACCTCGCAGCGCCGGCTGGACTTCCTCACCGACCTGCACAACTGTGACCTGCTGGTTCTGGACGACTTCCTGACCACCCCGGTGGCCCCGCACACCGCGGCCGAGCTGCTCAACATCCTGGCCGCCCGCGAAGGGCGAGGATCGACTCTGGTGACCTCCCAGTTCGACCCGCCCGATTGGTACAAGTCGCTCCAAGACGCGGTCATCGCCGAATCAATACTCAACCGCATCGTCGCCGGCGCCGAGATCATCGCACTCGACGGACCCAACATGAGACGACACCTCGCCACGACAACGCCATAGCGGCCCAGCGGTCGGACGGGTGCACTCCGCTATCCGATACCCGTCCGACCGCTACCCGATCATCAGAACCGCGCTTTCCGAAAGGCGTCCCAAACAAGTCGGGCCGCATCGCCCAGGACTCGGTGGTGTCCAACCAGTCGCTACGCGGGGTCCTCGCCCGGGTCCTCGGCGTCGACGCCGCTCCCACCGCCGCCTGGCTGGCATTGGCGGCGGTGGCCGCGGTGGTCGGGCTAGGAGACTGCTGAACAAGGCGCTATTGGGGTTGGCGGTCGTGTGAGCGGCGGGCCCGGGCGTCACCGGTGGGATGGCGAGCGGCGTTTTAGGTCAGCACTCTGGGTGCGACGACCGAGGGCCTTCGGTCCACTTGATGTGATTATGCGCGGTCTCACCGGCCATCGGCGAGAGGCGGCTCCCCTAACTGCTGGTCAGGCCAGGGCCCAAGCTCCGTTCTGGTGGGTCAGGCCCATGGCTAGCAGTCGACGTAGGTTGAGGGCGGCGGCGCGGTGGTGGAGCCAGCTGTTGTTCTTATCCACCCCGCGATAGGGCACTCGTCGGGCGCCTCGGGTGAGCCAGGCGATGGAGCGTTCCACCATCGGGCGATGCTGCCGGTAGGTGGCCCGGAAGTCCTCGCCCTGTGCGCGCTGGCGGTGCTGGCGGTGCAGCACATGGTGCTCGCCCAGCAGCACCGAGCGGCCGGATTGTGAGGTGGTGCACCGCTGGCGCAGCGGACACTGCCGGCAGGCCGCACCGAACTTCGCCCGGCCCTGCGGCGACACTGTCCGCGTGACATCAGCCGGGCAGGTCAACGTGTTTGCCGCGGCATCGAAGGTGAAGTCATCCAGACCAAACCCGCCCTCCACAGCGGGCCTGGTCGGCCAGGGTTTGACCAGGGGCAGCCACTGCTTTCCGGCGAGGGTGGCCAGCATGTCTCCGGTGGCGTACGCCGAGTCTCCGAGCACTTCAATGTGTTCGACGTCTGTAGTGGTGGGATCTGTGGTCACCAGGTCCGCACCGACGGCGGCGTCGGAATTGTCCGGACCGCTGGCCCGAGTCAGCCGGGCCGCAGTGGTCAGCCCGGTATCGGGTTCGACCACGATGTGGGCTTTGAACCCGTCCTGGCGACGCTGCTGGGTCTTGTGCGCGTGCCGGGCATCGGGGTCCACGGTAGAGATCACCCGGTCCGGGACGGTGCGGCGGGCGATGCGCCACCGGCCGTCGGTGCCATCGGAATCCTCGGCGGGCTCGACGTCCTGGCCGGCGACCAATGCCAGCAGCGCCACCGCCTCGGCTGGTCTGCCGCCGGCGGCGGTGATCGCCTCAACATCCAGAGCCTCAAGCAGTGCCAGAGCGTCTGCGACCAGGGCCGAGACCAGCTCGTCGCGGGCGGCCTGGTCATCCCAGGCGATACGCGGCTTACCGGCCTCGGAGTAATCGTGCCCGCACATCGCCGCCAACCGGGTGCACTCGGAGGCGATCAGCTCTTTCGCGCCGGGCACTTCGCGGCCGACCCGCCTGATCTGGGCGATGAGTTGGGTGATCGTGTCCTGACGGGCCACCGCATCATCCAGAACCGTCGAGTCCAGTGCGCGGCGGGTCTTAGTCTTGACCGCTCCGGTCTCGGCGATGACCTGGCGCACCACCTCGAAGATCCGCTGCGGATTCTCGCTGGCGGCCAGCCGGCGCCGCCAGTAAGTCAACGTCGACGAGTCGAAGCCCTGGGCATCGACCGCGTACCCGCACGCGGCCTTCCACCGCAGGTCAAACGTCAACGCATCCACGGCCTCCCGGTCGGAGTGCCCAAACAGAGCCTGAAGCACGATGACCGAGGCGATCACCTCCCCCGGGATCGACGGCCGGCCCCGGCCCGAGGGAAACAGATCGGCGAACAACTCCGCCGGGAACAAGCGATCCCGATGCTCGGCCAGCAACGCGAACACGCTGCCGGGCTCGAGCAGATGCCCCGCCACCGACTCCACATCCAGCAACTCACGCTGCCGATCCCACTCACCCTGCATGAACCAAGTATTTCAGGCCCGGGTCACCCCGCGGGGCGGACACCCTGATTGTTCAGCAGTCTCCTAGCGATGGCGGCCCTGCTGCACCGGGCCGGCCACCAACTCCTTGCGTTGACGCTGTCCGGGATGACGATGTCGGTGGTGTCGCCGTTCTCGTGGGGCCACCACTGGGTCTGGTTCGTGCCGCTGCTGGTCATCGCGGTGCACCACGCGATCGTCGGCCGTCGCTGGTATCTCTGGCTCCTGCCGCCGCTGCTCTGGGCCGCCACGGCCGCCTGGGTGCAGAGCTTCCCCAACCCCGAATACCCCGACGACCGGTGGGTGGCGATCGGGTTGTTCATGCTCGGGGGCGACATCCCCCCGGTGGTCTTCGGGGTGATCACAAACATCTACCCGCTGCTCTGGCTGGTCACGGTGGTGCTGGCGGCGGCGCTGGTCCGACGCTCACGCTCGGACGGCGCTAGGCTGCGCGGATATGGGACGACGGACGACTCGTCACCGGGCGCAGCGCGTTCTGGCCGGGGGTGACGCACGGCGGGAGGTGACGACCCTCGCCGTCGAGGAGCCGCTCGAAATCCGGGTCGGCGGCCAGCCGTTCGTCGTCACGATGCGCACCCCGGGCGACGACATGGATCTCGCCGCGGGGCACCTGGTCTCCGAGGGGGCGGTCTGGCACCGCGATCACCTGCCCGAGATCTGCTACTGCACCACCGTCAGCGGTCGGGCCGAACAGGACTACAACACCCTCACGGTGACCCTCTCGCCGGACATCCCGGCACCCCGGTCCGCCCGGGCCACCACGATGAGCAGCGCCTGCGGGGTGTGCGGCGTGGACTCGATCGACGAGGTGCGGCGCTCGACCCACTTCCCGGCCGAGCCGGTGGAGCCCCTCGTCGACGCCGAAGTGCTGCTGACGCTGCCCGAGCGACTCCTCGACCACCAACGCCTGTTCGGCAAGACGGGTGGGGTCCACGCGGCGGGGCTGTTCTCCGCCGCCGGCGAGCTGTTGTGCCTGCGCGAGGACGTGGGCAGGCACAACGCCGTGGACAAGGTCGTGGGCTGGGCTTTGCGCGAGGGGCGACTGCCGCTGCGGGGAACCATCCTGCAGGTGTCGGGCCGGGCGTCGTTCGAGCTCGTGCAGAAGGCGTCCATGGCCGGGATCCCCGTGATGTCGGCGGTGAGCGCCCCGTCGTCGCTCGCCGTGGACCTGGCGGAAGAGGCCGGGGTGACCCTCGTCGGGTTCAGCCGGGGCGACCGGGCGACGGTATACGCCCATCCCGAGCGCATACGGGACTGAGCGCGCCGCCCGCAGGCCTCCGGTGCCAACTACACCTGACCCACCGGGCGTCGCGGCTCGGCGGCGGCCTCGGCGCGCTCGCCGTACGGCACGTACCCGCGACCGGGCGCGACGACCAGCAGGACCAGCGCGGCGCCCGCGGCGACGAGCCCCAGCGCGAGCAGCGCGTCGGCGATCCCGGAGGCGAAGATCGCGGCCGCGGCGTCGACGATCGGCTGCGCCGCGGGACCGGCGACCTCGCCGAACTCCACCGCGCCGGCGAACGATCCGGCCACCGCCTCACGGGCGGGATCGGGGACGCCCGGCAGGACGGCGCCGATGTCGGCGGCGTACCGGCCGGCGAGGATGCTGCCCGAGATCGCGATGCCGATCGCGGCCCCCACCTCGCGCATCGCGTCGTTGACCGCCGCGGCCACGCCCTGCTCGTCGACGGGGATGTCCGAGACGATCGCGGACGTCGCGGGCGCGGTGGACAGGCCCAGGCCGACACTGGCGATGACCATCGGCCACAGGATGTCCCAGTAGCTCGAGTCGACGCCCAGTCGCGAGAGGAAGACCATCCCGACGGCGATCGCGCCCACGCCCACCACGGACACCGCCCGCAGTCCGACCCCCGCGGTGATCTTGGGCGAGAGCAGTGAGAACACCATGACGGGCACGACCATCGGTGCCAGCGACAGGGACGCCCCGATCGCGTCGTAGCCCTTGACCAGCTGCAGGTACTGCACGATGAGCAGGAAGAACCCGAAGATCGTGAGGAACTGCATCCCCACGGACACCGAGCCGGCCGAGAAGCCGCGGCGCCGGAAGTAGCGCACGTCGAGGATCGGGTCGTCGGCTCGGAGTTCGACCAGCACGAAGGCGGCCAGGCTCACGGCGGAGGTGATGAGGGCGACGACGACGGGGACCTCCGAGAAGCTGGTGTGCGCCCCCTCGATGAGCCCGAACACCACCCCTCCGACGGCCAGTGCGGAGAACACGGCGCCGCCGACGTCCGGCCGACCACGACGGGACGCGACGGATTCGCCGATCGTGGAGGCCGCCACCAACACGACCAGGCCGATCACCGAGTAGACGAGGAAGATCGACTTCCAGGACCACACCTGCAGCATGAGCCCGGAGCCGATCAGTCCGACGATCCCACCGATGCCGGCGAAGCCCGCCCAGGTGCCGACGGCGGTCCCGCGGCGCTCGGGCGGGAAGCTCGCGGTGAGCAGCGAGAGCGTCGACGGCATGACGAACGCGGCGCCCACGCCGGCGACCGCGCGCAGGATGATGAGCCAGAGCGGTGAGTCGAGCCACAGCGGCAGCGCGGAGGACAGGGTGAACAGGGCCAGCCCCACGATGAGGGTGGCGCGGCGGCCGAAGCGGTCGCCCAGCGCGCCGGCGGTGAGCACGAGCGCGGCCAGCGCGAGCGTGTAGGCGTCGACGATCCACGTGAGCTCGGCCTGGGTGGCGCCGATGGCCACGGCGATGTCGGGCAGCGACGTGTACAGCGCGGACATGGTGGCCACGACCAGCGAGACCGCGACGACGTTGACGAACAGCAGCCAGCGGCGTCGTCCGGTGGACAGTTCCAGCACGGAGCCTCCCGGGGAGCGGTACGGAAAACGATACCGGCGGTATCGTTCGTCCCGCCACCGTAACGCACGACCCGCCCGGCGCGGCGGGTCACAATGGGGGCCATGTCCACGCCGACCGACCCCCGCCGCGCCCGCTCCCGCGGAAAGCTCCTGGACGCCGCGGCGGACCTCCTCGTCTCGGGCGGCGCGGCGGCGGTGACGGTCGAGGCGGTCACCCGGCTGTCCGGGGTCGCGCGGACCACGCTGTACCGCAACTTCCCGTCGACGGACTCGCTCATCGCGGCCGCGTTCCGCCGATTGCTGCCCGCCCCGGAGCCGCCGCCGGCGGACCTCCCGCTGCGCGAGCAGCTGCTGCACCTGTGCGCGTCGATGACCCGCCTCATCCAGGACGCGCCCCTGCAGCAGTCGATGCTGGGATGGCTGGCGATGGGCCGCGGCGCCTCGGAGGACGACGAGGTCGGCCAGCTCCGACGCGGGGTCGTGGACTCCTACACGGCGCCGCTGCACGCGGCGCTCTCCGCCGCGGAGGCCGACGGCACCCTCGTCCCCGGCGACCGCGACCTCGCGGTGGCGCAGCTCGCCGGGCCGGTGGTGGTCGCGCGCATGATCGGCCTGCGCCCGTTCACGCCGACCGACGTCGAGCGGCTGGTCGACGACTTCCTCCGCGGTCGACTGGCGGACGAGACGTGACCGCCGTCGGCGCGATCGTGCTCGCCGGTGGCCGCGCGAGCCGCCTCGGGGGCGTCGACAAGGCCCGGGTCACGGTGGCGGGGCGACCGATGATCGAGAGCGTCGTCGGCGCCGCCCGGGACGTGGCCGGGCCCGTCATCACCGTGGGCCCCGGTGGTGACACCCGCGAGGATCCGCCCCACTCCGGGCCGGTCGCCGCGATCGCCGCGGGACTGGCGGGACTGCCGGGGGCGGTGGAGCTCGTCGTCGTCGTCGCCTGTGACCTCCCCGACCTCGACGCCGGCACCCTCCGTGCCCTCGTCGCCGCGCTGCGCCGCCCCGCGCCGGGTTCCGCGCCCCGCGTCGCGCTCGCCGTGGACGCCGCGGGGCACGACCAGTACCTCCTGGCCGCGTGGCACCGCCGCGCCCTCGCCGCGCGCCTGGCCGCCCTGGAGGCCTCCGGCGGCGTCGGTGGGCGCGCCGTCCGGGCCCTGTACGACGACGAGGAGGTGGTCCGCGTCCCCGTCGGCGCCCCCGCGCGGGACGTCGACACGTGGGCCGACCTGGCCGGACGCGGACCGGTAGGCCTCGCGCACGTGGGGGCCGTCCTGCGGGCGGGGCTGACACCGGTACCGGCGGTCGGGCGCGCGCCCCTCGACGCGGTCGGGGCGGTCCTCGCGGCGCCGCTGATCGCGGCGGACCCGATGCCGAGGGGGCCCGTCTCCGCGATGGACGGCTACGCGCTGGCCGGGCCCGGACCGTGGCGGCTGACCGGGGCCGCCCGCCGCGCCGGGGACGACTCCCCCGCATCCCTGGCCGAGGGGACGGCGGCGCGGATCGCGACGGGTGCGCTCGCCCCGCGCGGCACCGACCGCGTGCTGCGGCACGAGCTGGTCGAGGCGCGCGACCCGGGCTCCGGCGACGCGGCGGTCCCGGGCGACGCGACGGTCCCGGGCGACGCGACGGCGCCCGGCGACGCCGTCGTCACCGCGTCGGCCGGCGCCGGCGGGGTCAACGACTTGCGCCCGGTCGGCGAGGACTGGCCCGCCGGGCACGCGCTGGCCGCGGACGGCACGGTGCTCGACGCGGCGCTGGCCTCGGCGGCCCTGTCGGCGGGGGTCGAGCGGGTGTCCGTGCGCGGTCCGGTGCGGGCGGCGGTGGTGACCACGGGTGACGAGGTCCTGCCCGCGGACACGCCCCCGCCGCTGCCGCCGGGTCGGATCCGCGACACCGTGGGTCCCCTGCTGGGTGGGCCCGCCGGGGTCCTGGCGCGGGCGGGGTTCGAGGTGGTGGGTCCGCTGCGGCACTGCCGGGACACGGCCGAGGCGGTCGACGACCTGCTCGGTGGCCCCGCTGCCGATGCGGATGTGCTCGTGCTGGTGGGCGCGACGGGCCGCGGCGTCGCCGATCACCTGCGGTCGGCGCTCGAGCGGGTGGGTGCGCGCGTCGTGATCGACGGGGTCCGTGTCCGCCCGGGCGGCTCGCAGCTCGTCGCGGAGCTGCCCGACGGGCGCGTCCTCCTGGCGCTGCCCGGGAACCCGCTGGCCGCGGTGTGCGCGGCCGCCACCACGGGTCGTGCCCTGGTCGACGCGCTCACCGGCCGGCAGCGCACGCCCGTGACCGCCGAGCTGCCGGGGCTGGAGGACGTGGCGAGTCCGGGCCGCGCGCGGATCCTGCCCGCCCGGCCCGACGGCACCGGGGGCTGGCGGCTCGCCCACCGCGTCCGCACCGCACACCTCGCCGACCTCGCGGGCGCCCCCGCGCTGGCCGTGGTGCCCGAGGGCGAGGACGCGGGGACGGTTGCGAGCTCAGGAGGTTCGCGCTCGGCTAAGGGCTCGGGCATGGCCCAGGGTTCTGGCGGCCGTGTGGAGCTCGTCGACTGGATCTGACACCGGGCGGGGCGGGCGCGGGCCGCCCGGTCTCGCCGGGTCCGCGCCGCCCTCAGCGTCGTCAGCGCCGCCGGTTGCGCATCTTCCCAACGAACTCGCGGGCCTTGCGCTGATTCTCCGGCTTCGAGGCCTCGCGTTTGACCACCTGGACGGCCTTGAGCGCCACTCCGCTCCGCAGTGCGTTCCGTAGGAATCCCATCGTTCACCCTTTATCGATCGGCGGTGTAGCAAGTCTACCGGCGCGCGGTGGTCTCGGCCGGAACCGCCACCCTCCCGCTGATCGACGGCGAGGGCCACGAGGCGGTCCGCAAGCTCATCGCCCAGGGCCCGCCCGACGAGGACGTCGGCCTCGAGGCGTTCACGTCATCGTCCTACCTGGAGAGCCAGGCCCACCCATGACCGATGTGACCTGGATCGACGTGTTCTGTGGTGATCGGCGCGATCGCCGGCTTCCGCACGGTCGTCGGGCTGATCATCCTCATTTACCGCCGCCGCACCGTCGGGCCGGTGTTCTCGGCGACAACGCTCGACGACAAGGTGATGTACGTCTTCCTCGCGCTGACGACTTTTTCGGCATGAGCAACACGATCATCGGCAACCGCCACTATCGGCGAGGCTGGTCCCGCGAGTACGTGGCGGACGTCAGCCGGACCGTCAGCACGAAGCGGTAGCCGACGACGCAGCCCGCCGGGCAGACACCGCGGCACACTCGGGACGGATCGGCTCCGCACAGCCGGACCCGGGCATGGCGTCTCGCGCGCACCGCGCGGTGCGGGCCAGACGCCAGGCGCAGGGGCGGCTGCGGATTCGGCGGTCATGCGCAGGGGCGGATGCCGGACCCACCGCGCGGGCAAACGCAGCGCCTACCGCGTCAGCTGCCCGCGACCGCGCCAGCCGCCCGCCGCCGTGTCAGCTGCCCGCGACCGTGTCCTACGCCCCGACCTGGATGAGCGTGCCCCACGGGTCGTCTACCCGCAGGACGGCGCCGTCGTGCCGGGCCCGGAACCCGTGGTCGGTCAGGCGCTGCTGGAGCGCGTCGACGTCGTCGGCGGTCGGCAGGTCGATGTTCACCTGCCCCAGCCCGAGGGCGGCCGCGCGTGGGCCCGCCCCGGCGGTGCCCCACGTGTTGACGGCGATGTGGTGGTGGTACCCACCGGCGGCGATGAACAGGGCCGAGCCGACATCGCTCATCACCTCGAATCCGAGGGCGTCCACGTAGAAGTCGCGGGCCACACCGATGTCGCCGACCTGCAGGTGGACGTGGCCGAGGGTCGCGCCCGGCAGGGTCGCGGACGCCTCGGGCAGGTGGGTGCGCAGGAACGCGTTGGGATCCAGCGGATCGGTGGCCACCTTGAGCAGACCGTGCGGCTCGGTGGCCCAGGTCTCCCGGGGCCGGTCCGCGTACAGCTCGACGCCGTTGCCCTCCGGGTCGTCGAAGTAGAACGCCTGGCTGTACAGGTGGTCCGAGCTCCCGGTGAACGACCGGGGCGCGTACCGGGCGACCGAGGCGACGGCGGCGGCCAGCGACGCCTCGTCGTCGAACAGCACGGCGGTGTGGAACAGACCCGCTTCGCCGGACTTCCGCGGCGGCAGGTCGGGCATCCGGCGCATCCGCACGAGCGGGAGGCCCGCGCGGCCGAGCACCGCGGCCTCGCCCGAATGCTCGAGCACCTCCAGGGTCACGCCCTCGGCGTAGAAGCCGATCATCGCGTCCAAATCACGGACCAGCAGCTCCACGGCTCCCATGCGGGTGTCCGGGGCGAGGAGGTCGTCGGCGGGCCGCTCGACGAGGCTGCGGGGGTCGGGGTTCTGGACGTAGACGGGCACGGTGCTCTCCTGGTTCGTCGGGTCGAACAGCGGTCGACACTATCTGACGCGTCATCTACAAAACCGGAGAGGGACGCAGTCTATTCCTTGACGCATCAAAGACCCCGGCCGGGACCGGCCAGCCGCTCATGTCGAGAAAGCCCGTCGCGCCCTTCTCCGCGTCAGCGAAGGAGTGGTCCACGAAGACGTAGCGGCCGGACTCGGCGGGGGTCATCTCGACGAACCCTCCCTGGGACGGCGCCAGGCCCAGCGCCTGCGCCCTGCCGCCGCGACGACGGCCGCCGCCATGACGGCCAGGGAACGGGTCGCCGCGGTGTCCTGGCCCCGCGCCATCGGGGTGCGCAGGACCGTGGCCCAGAAGGTGACCAGCGTGGTGCGGACCGTGATACCGACGAATCCCAGGACGTTGACGGCGAGGTGGAACGCCCGCAGGCGCACGCCCCACTCCCCGCCGATGCCACGATCCCGTCCGTCGGGACGGGGAGCGGGGCGGGGGGCTGCTCATACCGCCGAGTCTAGGCCCGAACTCTTACCTCCCCGACGTGGGTATTTTCCCCGCTCACTGCGGCAGCGGGGCCAGTCCGGAGTTCTCGAGGGCGCGCCGGCCCCGATCGGAGACGACCAGCTCCAGGAAGTCGTCCGTCGCAGCGCGCTTCCCCTCCGCGTCGGCCCCCAGCTCGCCACTCGCGACCCTGGCCACGGAGTACCGCGTAGTTCCCGCCGCCTGGGCGAGCTCGCGGTCCCGCTCGTGGGTCTCGACCTGTTCGACCCAACCGTGCGAGGCGGCGACGTCGGTCCGGTAGACGATGCCCACGTCGATGTCGTTGTCGGCCAGGCGCGCGGCGAGGGCGCGCGAGCCCGAGTCGCGTTCGACCCCCGCCGGCTCGACGCCCGCCGCGGACAGCAGCGACTCCGCGGCCTTCCCGCACGGCACGTCCATCGCGCACAGGCCGACCCGCAGGCCCGGGCGTTCGAGGTCGCGTAGCCCCGTGATCCCGAGCGGGTTTCCGGACGGCACGGCCACCACGACATGATTGCGGGCGAAGACGCGGGGATCGACCGCCACTCCGGCGTCCACCACCTGCTGCATGGCGTCCTCGCTCGCGGAGGCGAAGACGTTGATGTCGTCCCGCCCGGGCAACCCGGCGGCGATCGTGTCCGACCGGCCCAGCTCGAGGCTGACGGTGACCCCGGGATGCTCGCCCTCGAAGATGTCGATCATCTCCGTGAACGCCGCGGACAACGACGGGGCGGCCGCGACACCGATGGTCATGGTCTCGTTCTCGGGCTCCTTCGGCGCGCAGGCGCCGACCACCGTGCACGCCAGGGCGACCGTCAGCGCACTGACCCCCCGGCTCCGGTTCATCGCTCAGCCGCCGGCGAACGGGGGCAGAACATCGACGGCGGAGACGCCGTCGATCGGGGTTTTCGGATCCCGGGTGGTCTCGTCGCCCACCAGGAAGGAGGACACTGTCACGATGCTGGCCAGCGGCTCACCGTGCCGCTCGCACACCTCGCGCGCCAACTCCCCGACGGTGGTGGCGTGGGTGTGCAGTCGCTCACGGGCGGTACCGGCGGCGTCCTCCGCCGCGGCGTAGTAGCCCACGGTGATCACCCGCGGGGCTCGTCCCACATCCGGTGTGCTGCTCACATCATCAACCCTATCGCCCGACACTGACACGTCAACCACCGATGGCTCCCATGGACCGCCGCGGCCTGTGGAAGGCCGTACCGCCGATCCCGTGCCCGGCCTGCTTGCCCCACATCGCGCCCCGCCAGACCTCGGCGACCTCGTCGTCCGGGGCGCCCGAGCGCAGCACGCCGAGTACGTCGGTCTCGTCGTCACTGAACAGGCACGACCGCACCGTGCCCTCGGCGGTGAGGCGGGTACGGTCACAGGCCGCGCAGAAATTGCGGGTCACGGTCGCGATCACCCCGACCGTCGCGGGCGCGCACCCGACCGTGCGGCCGGCGACCCGCCACAGCTCGGCCGGCGCGGACGGATCCTCGCGCCCCGCCGCGACCAGCTCGAACCGGGTCCGCAGCGAGTCCAGCACGTCGGCGGCGGTGACCATCTCCGCGCGTGACCAGGTGGCCTCGGCGTCGAGGGGCATCTCCTCGATGAACCGCAGCTGCACCCCCTCGGCCAGCGCCCACTCCAGCAGGTCGGGCGCGCCGTGCAGGGTCGCGCGCAGGGGCACCGCGTTGACCTTGACCGGATCCAGCCCGGCCTCGACGGCGGCCCGCACACCGCGCAGGACCGAGGGCAGCCGGTCGCGGCGGGTCAGCTCGGCGAACTCGGCGCGGTCGACCGTGTCCAGCGAGATGTTGATGCGGTTCAGCCCGGCCTCGACGAGCCGACCGACGCGGTGCTCGAGGCCGACCCCGTTGGAGGTCATGGCGATGGGCAGGTCCGGGCAGGCCGCACGGGTGCCGGCGATGATGCGCTCGAGGTCGGACCGCATGAGCGGCTCGCCGCCGGTGAAGCGGACCTCGTGCACCCCGAGCTCGCGGTGCGCCAGCGTCACCAGCCGGACCACCTCGTCGGCGGTCATCCGCGCGGCGTCGGGGATCGGCGGCAGGCCCTCCTCGGGCATGCAGTACGTGCAGCGCAGCGAGCACTTCTCGGTGAGTGAGACCCGCAGGTCGCGGGCGACGCGGCCGAAGGAGTCGACGAGCAGCGGCGTCGCGGGGCGCGGGTGCGGGCCCGCTCCCGGTGTGCGGCGGGTGTCCGGGACGGTCACGTGGCCCACCTCCCCTCTGCGGTGTCGGTGGCCCCGAGTGTAGGGGCCCACGCCGCTCACTCGTCCTCCGGCCGCCGTTCCAGCGCGGTGACGTCCGGGGTGGGCCCCAGCAGCGTGAGTTCGTGCACCTCGTCGCGCTCGGCCTGGCCGCGCAGCTGCGGGGCGATCGCCCGGCCCAGGTGGTACCCCAGGACGACCACCAGGGTACCCAGGGCGATGCCGCCGAGCTGGAAGTCGTCGGTGATCTGCAGGGTCGTGCCGCCGATCGCGATCACCACACCCGCCGCGACCGGCACGAGGTTCAACGGATTGCCGAAGTCGACCCGGTTCTCCTTCCAGATCTTCGCGCCGAGCAGGCCGATCATCCCGTAGAGCACCACCGTGATCCCGCCCAGCACACCGCCCGGGGTTGCGGAGATCACCGCACCCAGCTTGGGGGAACACCCCAGCACGATCGCGGTCAGCGCGGCCACCACGTAGGCGGCCGTCGAGTACACCTTGGTCGCTGCCATCACGCCGATGTTCTCGGCGTACGTCGTCGTCGCCGACCCGCCGAACGAGGTGGCCAGCACGGTCCCCGCACCGTCCGCGGCGAGGGCACGGCCCATCAGACCGTCGGTCTCGGTGCGCGTGATCTCGCCGATCGCCTTGACGTGCCCCGCGTTCTCGGCGATCAGCGCGATCACGCCGGGCACCACCAGCAGTACGAACGCCAGCGAGAAGTCGGGGGCGTGGATACCCACCACGCCGGCGGCCTCGTCGGTCATCGGCGGCAGCCCGATCCACGGCGCGTCCCACACGCCCGACCAGTCCACGCGGAGGTGTTCGGTCACCTCACCGGCGGTGGCGCTGAACGACGTGATGGGCCCGGTGAGCACGTCCAGCACCCAGGACAGGACGTAGCCGAAGATCAGCGCGAGGAAGATCGCGATGCGCCCCGCGAAGCCTTTGAGCCCGACGGTCATCCCGATCAGCACGATCATCACCGACAACGCGACCCACTGGTCCTGCGGCCAGTACGTCTCCGCCACGACGGGCGCGAGGTTGAAGCCGAGCAGCATCACCACGGCGCCGGTGACGACCGGCGGCAGCACGGCCGTCACCACCCGGCCGCCCACCACGTGGACGATCAGGCCCACCACGAGCAGCGCGGCGCCGGCCACGAGCATCGCGCCGGTCACCTCGGCGCTCGTGCCGCCCTGGGCGCGGATCGCGGCGACCGCGCCGACGAACGCCACCGAGGTGCCGAGATAACTGGGGACCTGCCCCTTGACCACGGCGAGGAACAGCAGGGTGCACACGCCGGAGAACAGGATCGCCAGCTGCGGGTTGAGCCCCATGATGATGGGGAACACGAACGTCGCGCCGAACATCGACACCACGTGCTGGGCGCCGATCCCGATGGTGCGCGGCCAGCTCAGCCGCTCCATCGGGGCGACGACCCCGCCGGGCCTGATGTTCCTGCCGTCACCGTGGACCGACCACAGGCCGGTGCGCGCGGACGTCTTATCTGGCGTTGGCGTCGTCGTCCTACCGTCGTTCTTCTTCTCCGCCACGTCTCGCCCGTCACCTTTCACCGTCCGCGGACCGCCGCGCGCGGGCCGTAGGAACACTACAACGCGGTTACCGTGGGAGTATGGCTTCCTCCCACAGCGACACCGCGAGCTCGTCCCCTGACGGTTACCGCGAGCTCGTGCGGGCGCACCTGGCGCCGATGCTGGCCCGCGCAGCGCAGTCCACCCGACTGCCGTTGGTCGCGTGCGCCGACTCTGTGCTGGCCCGCGACCTACGCGCCGCCGTGGACCTGCCGTTGTTCGTGAATTCACAGATGGACGGCTACGCGGTGCGGTCGGCGGACGTGGCCGAGGCGAGCCCCGACGTGCCCGTGCGATTACGGGTGGTGGGGGCGGTACACGCCGGCCAGGAGCCGGGTTCACGGGTCGACGACGACGAGGCCTGCAAGATCATGACCGGGGCACCCCTCCCCGAGGGCGCGGACTGTGTCGTTCCCGTGGAGGACACCTCGCCGGACCCGGACGAGAGCTCGGTGGTGCTGGTGCGGGCACCTCGCGCGCGGGGCGAGTTCGTCCGGAGTCCCGGCGACGACGTCCGCGCCGGCGACGTGGTGATCCCGGCGGGCGCGCAGCTCCGGGCGCGTCACCTGGCTGCGGCGGCCTCCCTCGGGGAGTCGGCGCTGGACGTGCGGCCGCGGCCCCGGGTCGGGGTGGTGGCCACGGGTTCCGAGCTGGTCGCGCCCGGGCGGCCGCTGGGGCCGGGGCAGATCTGGGAGTCCAACTCGTTGACCCTGACGGCCGCGCTCAAGGCCTGCGGCTGCGATGTGACGGCCACGCTGACCAGCAGCGACGACCGCGACGAGTTCTCCGCCGCCCTCGATTCCGCGGTCTCCGGCGCGGACCTGGTGGTGACCGTTGGCGCGGTGTCGATGGGTGATGCCGAGGTGGTGCGGCAGGTGCTCGACGGACGCGACGGTTCGCGTTTCGCGCCGATCGCCATGCAACCCGGAGGACCGCAGGGGATCTCGACATGGCGGGACACGCCCGTCGTGTGCCTGCCGGGTAATCCTGTGAGCGCGCTGGTGTCGTTCGTGGTGCTGCTGCGACCGGTCATCCTCGAGGCGGTGGGGCGGTCGCCTGTCCAACCGGTGCGGGCCCGGCTCTCGCGCGACGTCACCTCCCCCGCAGGGAAGGTCCAGTTCCTGCGGGCGGCGCTCGGCCCTGACTTCGGTGCTGGCATCCCCGTCGTCGAGCCGGTCTCCGGTCCCGGCTCACACCTGGTCGCCTCGATGGCGCGCGCTGACGTGCTGGTGGAGATCCCCGCCGACGTGACCTCGCTGGCCGCCGGGACCGAGGTCGACGCGGTGGCGCTGTAGCCGCCGATGCCTGCGAGCAGGCGACAGATCTGAGACCAGAAGGCACGTGACCGAGCACTCCTTTTTGCATCTTGTGCAAACTTGCACAGACTGCAACTTGTGGCGCATCATCGCCTGGTGGCCACCGAAGACCCCTCCGCCGACCCGGCCCCTGCCGGCCTGCGCGAGGCGAAAAAAGCCCGCACCCGCTCCGGCCTCGCCCGCGCCGCGCTGCAGCTGGTCGCCGAGGAAGGCCTCCACGCCACGACCGTCGAGGCGATCGCCGCCCGCGCCGACGTCTCGCCACGGACGTTCTTCAACTACTTCGACTCCAAGGACGAGGCGGTCGTCCACCTCGGTGCCGATAGGTTCCGCCGACTGATGCTGCGCCTCTTCGCCGACACAACCGAGGCCACCGCGCCCGCCGCCAATCCGGTCCTGCGGATCCGCGACGTCATGTTGGACTTCCTCCGCGAGTCCGAGTCCGACCCGGACGCCTCCGCCGATGACGACCTCGTCCGGGAAGCCCTCGAGCGCGATCCCTCCCTGTTCGGGACGCTGCACACGTCGATGGCGGCGGTCGGCGCCGAGTTCGAGGCCGCCCTCACGGCGCACTACGCCTCAGTCGCCGACCGCGATCTGGCCCGCGTGGGCCTGAGCGTCGCGCTCGGCCTCACCCAGACGGCCATGCAGAGTGCCCGCGCCGGGCTCACCGACGCCCCACTCACGGAGCTGGTCGCCCACTACTTCGACCTCCTACAGACCGCATTCACCGATGAAAGGCCACTTCCTTGACCAGCACCTCCACGGCACCACCCGCGCCTGCCGGGGACGACCCGATCACCCTCACCCCGCGTTCGGTCTGGATCATCTTCGGCGCTCTCATGGCGGGAATGTTCCTCGCCTCCCTCGACCAGTCGATCCTGGGCCCGGCCCTGCCCACCATTGTCGGCGAGCTCAACGGCGTCCAGCACCAGGCGTGGATCATCACGATCTACATCCTCGCCGTGGCCATCACCATGCCTCTGTACGGCAAGTTCGGTGACCTCATCGGCCGTCGCAACCTCTTCCTGCTGGCGATCGCGATCTTCACCCTCGGGTCGATCGGCTCCGGTTCGGCCGGCTTCCTCACCGACCCGGCCACCGAAGCGGGCTTCTGGGAACTCGTCGCCTGGCGCGGCGTCCAGGGCCTGGGCGGCGGCGGCCTGATGATCCTGTCGCAGGCGATCATCGCCGACATCGTGCCCGCCTCCGAGCGAGGCAAGTACATGGGCCCGATGGGCGCGGTCTTCGGCATCTCGGCGGTGGCTGGCCCGCTGCTCGGCGGTTTCTTCACCGACACCGCCCACTGGCGGTGGTGCTTCTGGATCAACGTGCCGGTCGGCATCATCGCGTTCGCGCTGGCGTGGAGGTTCATGAAGCTGCCCACCAAGCGCAGCGCGGCCAAGGTGGACCGCCTCGGCATCCTGTTCATGGTCCTGGGCACCGCGGGCCTGGTCCTGGTCACCGACCTCGGCGGCGACCAGCTGGCCTGGGACTCGCCGGGCATGTTCGCGATGATCGCCGGAACCAGCGCCAGCATCGTCGCCCTCGTGGTGGTCGAGCGCCGCGCCGAGGAACCGATCCTGCCGCTGCACCTGTTCACCGGTCGCGTGTTCATCGTCGCCACCGCCATCGCGTTCGTGCTCGGCGTGGCGATGTTCGCGGCGATCGGCTTCATCCCGACCTTCCTGCAGATGGCCACCGGAACCTCGGCCGCGGGCTCGGGCCTGCTCATGATCCCCATGATGGTCGGCCTCATGGCCACCTCGATCGGCTCCGGTTTAGCCATCACCAAGACGGGCCGCTACCGCATCTACCCGATCGTCGGCATGGCGCTGACCACGGCCACGGTCGCGGTGATGACCCAGATGACAGGCTCGACCCCGATCTGGCAGATCATGGGCATGCTGCTGTTCTTCGGCGCCGGCCTGGGCCTGGTCATGCAGGTGATCGTGCTGGCGGTTCAGAACGCGGTCGACCCGCGCGAGGTGGGCGTGGCCACGAGCTCGAACAACTACTTCCGCGAGATCGGTGCGGCGATCGGCACCGCCTGGTTCGGTTCGCTGTTCACGGGTCGGCTGATCGACAACCTCACCGACACGGTGGCCGCCAACCCGGAGCAGGCGATCGCCTCGGGGTTGAACCCGGGCGCCGTCACGCCGGCCTTCGTGGCGAACCTCCCCGAGCCGCTGCACCAGGGGATCGTGGACTCCTATGCGGATGCGTTGGCTCCAGCGCTCTGGTTCGTGGTCCCGGTCCTCGCCGTCGCCCTTCTCTTCGCGTTCTTCCTCCCCCAGGTCACCCTCAGCACCGAGGCCGGCATGATCACGCGGGGCGAGGCCGTGTGGGATGACGGCAGGGGCCAGGTCGTCGAGATTGACGGAGAAGACGTTCCCCGGGTCGACGAGGACAACGCCACCACCGCGACCACGCCCACCCCAGGAGACCCGCCCGCCCCGGCGCACGGCTGACCCCACCCGGACACCCCCACCTCAACCGTCACCGCCGGCGACATTCCGGCTGCTGACCCTTCAGCGCGATCGGTACCCGGTCACACTGAAGGGTCGTAGGGTCGGGGATGGCCGAAGGGCCGGCCCGGCCCTTCGGCGACGAGTTCACCACCAGTCGGAGGCATACATGCCCACACGTACCACGGTCGCTCGACACATCATCGACACGCTCCACGCCTCGGGGGTCCAGCGGGTCTACGGACTTCCCGGCGACTCGCTGAACGGCGTCACGGACGCGATCCGGCAGACCGACGGCGTGGACTGGGTGATCACCCGGCACGAGGAGGCGGCCGCGTTCGCCGCCTCCGCAGAGGCCTCGCTGACGGGGAACCTCACGGTGTGCGCCGGTTCCTGTGGGCCCGGCAACCTGCACCTGATCAACGGCCTGTTCGACGCCCAGCGTTCCGGGGTCCCGGTCCTCGCGCTGGCCGCGCACATCCCGTCAGAGGAGATCGGGACGGGATATTTTCAGGAGACCCATCCACAGGAGCTGTTCCGCGAGTGCAGCGTCTATGCGGAGCACGTCTCGTCAGCCGAGCAGGCGCCGCGGCTGCTGAGGATCGCTATGCGTGCGGCCATCGAGAAGCGCGGGGTGGCCGTACTCGTCCTGCCCGGCGACGTGGCGCTCGAGGAGATCACCGCCGAGGCGGCCGCCATCCGCCCCACAGCCAGTGCGGTGGTCCCGGCAGAGGAGGATCTCGCTCGCGCCGTCCGTGCCCTCGACGGCTGCGAGGACGTCACGATCCTCGCAGGCGCCGGCTGCGCGGGCGCCCATGACGAACTGCTGGAGATCGCGGAGACGCTCAAGGCGCCGATCGTCCACGCGATGCGTGGCAAGGAATGGGTGGAGCACGACAATCCCTACGACGTGGGAATGACCGGTCTGCTCGGGTTCTCCTCGGGCTACCGCGCCATGATGGCCGCCGAGACCCTGCTGGTTCTGGGCTCCGACCTGCCGTATCAGCAGTTCTACCCGGACGCCACGGTGATCCAGGTCGACATCCGGGGCGATCGGATCGGTCGACGCACGCCTGTCGAGGTGCCGCTGGTCGGCGGTGTCGGGGAGACGATACGGGCGCTGCTCCCCAGGCTGCGCACGCACACGGGCCGCAAACATCTCGACGGTGCCACGAAGCACTACGCCAAGACGCGGCGCACGCTGGACGATCTCGCCACGCCGTCCAAGCGGACCATCCACCCGCAGTATCTGACGCGGCTGATCGACGAGGCGGCAGACGACGACGCGGTGTTCCTGCCGGACGTCGGCAGCCCTGTGATCTGGGCGGCCCGCTATCTGACGATGAACGGGCGCCGACGGATCGTCGGGTCGTTCACCCACGGGTCCATGGCCAACGCCCTGCCGCAGGCGATCGGCGCCCAGGCCGCCTCACCCGGCCGGCAGGTGATCGCGCTCGCGGGCGACGGTGGGCTCTCCATGCTGATGGGCGAGCTGCTCACGCTGGTCGAGCACGACCTGCCGGTCAAGGTGGTGGTGTTCAACAACGCCTCGTACAACTTCGTGGAGGTGGAGATGAAGGCCGACGGCTTCGTGAACTTCGGCACCGACCTGTCCAACCCCGACTTCTCGAAGGTCGCGGAGGCCTGCGGGCTCGCGGGCTTCCGGGCGGACAAGTCCAAGGATCTGGCCGGGACCGTCAAGCGGTTCCTCGCCCACGACGGGCCCGCCCTGCTCGAGGTGGAGGTGGAACGCCAGGAGCTCACGATCCCGCCGTCCATCAGCGCCGCCCAGGCCAAGGGATTCACGCTCTACTCGCTGCGCACCGTACTGTCCGGCCGCGGTGACGAGCTGGTGGACCTGGCCAAGGCGAACCTGCGGCAGTTGTTCTGAGCCCCTGCCCAGGGCCCCTCGCCGCCGCGTGGTCTCGCCGATTCACACATCCCCGGGGCGGGTCCACGTACCACCGTGGTCTGCGACCACGCGGCGGCGATGCCTACTCGGCGCTGTCGAGAGCCTGCTGCCAGAAGTCGATCTCCAGGCGGGTGGCCGTGCGGAACACGTCGGTGAGCTCGTCCAGCCGACGGTCCGACAGCCCGCCCGCAGCCAGGGCATCGAGCTGGGCGATCGCGGCGCGGGAGGCGGCGGTGAACTCCTCGCCGGAGTACTCGCTGATCCACTCGCGGTACGGGTGCTCGCCACTCTGTCCGCCGTGCTCGGCCAGACGCGGCTGCAGCCTGGCGCCGATCTCGGCGTAGCCGATCGTGCACGGGGCCAGCGCAACGCTCAGGTCGAGCAGGTCCCCGGCCATTCCCGAGTCCAGGACATAGCGGGTGTAGGCGACAGTGGCCTGCTTCTCGGGAGCGGCCTCGAGCTCGGCGCGCGGGATGCCCCAGCGCTCGGTGAGCGTCAGGTGCAGGTCGGTCTCGGCGAGAATCGCGCCGGTCGCGGCGTGCGCGGCCTTGAGGTCAGCAAGCGTGCGGCTCTTATACGTGGCCAGGGCGTTGGCGCGGGTGAACTGGACGAGGAAGTGGAAGTCCTGGACCAGGTAGTCTTGGAAGACCGGCAGCGGCAGGGTGCCGGCGCCGAGCCGCTCCACGAAGTCGTGCCGGGTGTAGGCGTCCCATTCGTCGCGGCAGCGGGTCTTCAGGGTCTCGAACAGGCTCAACTCGGGTCTCCTTCAGCGCTCGGTCGACAGGCGGGCGACGATCGCGCCGTGTGGCCGGTGCCCGGGCCCTGTCCAGGTGTAGGTCTCGATCACCTCGAAGTGTGCCATCCGCGTCACAGGCCCCGCTCCCGTAGCCGGCTCGGAGACACGCCCTCCCAGCGGGTGAACGATCGGGTGAACGTCGCGGTCTCCGAGTATCCGAGCTCGCGCGCCACCTCGGACACCGCCGCGCCCTGGGCGAGCAGTTCCAGCGCCCTGCCGTGCCGCACCTCGTCGACCAGCCGCCGGAACGACGTCCCCTCCGCGGCCAGCCTCCGCCGGAGCGTGCGCTCGTCGACGTGCAGGTCAGCGGCCAGGTCAGCCATGGACGGCCAGTCACCCCGCTCGTGCCGCAGCCGGCTACGCACCTGCCCGGCCACACCGACGCGGGCCAGCCGGGCATCCAGCACCTCCCGGCACTGCTGCTCGAACAGCCGCGCGGTGTTCTCATCCGCCTGCGGCAGCCGCTCGTCCAGGCGTGCGCGCGGGATGACCAGCCGGTTGGTCGCGCACCGGGAAACCACGGCCGCCGGCTCGAGCCGCCACGCCTCCGCCAGCAGCGCGGCGCTCGCGGGCCCGAGCGTGGTCTCGATCCCGACCAGCTGCAGGTCGATCTGCGCGCCACGAAACGCCACCGCCAGCCCGGCCAGGTCCCGTTCCACCACGAAGGCGCGCACATCGGGCGGGATCTCGTCGTCGGCGGCGACCGCGTACACGACCCCGTCGCCCTCCTCCAGCGCGAACCGCAGGTGCGTCGGCGACAGCGCGAGGTACGGGATCGCCCGCTCGAGCGCCGCGCGCACGGTGGGCCCGGCCAGCATCATGAATCCGATCACGCCGGTCCGACCGATGGTCGAATACGCCCCGATGCCGGCTCCCAGCCCGGGCAGATCCCCGAGCTCGGCCAACAGATTGCGGATCACCGCGAACTCTTGATGTGCCCAGATCTGCGCGTTCTCATCCGCGAGATCGGGCGGCTGAATTCCGGTGCCGGCGAGGCACCTCGTCGTCGTCATCCCCTGCGCCACGGCGCCTTCCACCATGATCCGCACGCCCTCCGTGCCGCGCGGCACGGCCCACACGGGCGATCCCGGCGACGACCGCGACGACGACAACGACGGCCTCACAGTCATCGCCTGAAACTACCAACCCACCCACCCGATTGTCCGAAAGTGCCAACTTCCCGACCGAAAGTGCCATTCCGCCGGCGCGGATGCGTGGCTACGGTCAGAGTCATGACCCTCGCCGGCTCCCCTGACACCGCCACCGACACCGGGCTCGCGGCCGAGCTCGGCGCCCTCTACATCCGCGCCAAGGCCGCGGTCGGCGCCGAGGACCTGGCGCACATCCGCAACGTCACCGCCTACGGCGAGGCGATCGACGCCCGCCGTCGCGAACTGCTGCGCGAGGGCGGCCCCCGCGCGGTCCGCCGCGCCACCGCACTGGAGATGGCGTACCGCCTCATGCAGTTCTCCGAACTCGGCCACAACATCATCCACGGCAGCTACGACCACCTGCCGGACTGCGGCGAGTACCACTCCGACCGCTACCACTGGGACTTCAACGTCGACACCGACCAGTGGAAGACCATGCACCACGTGGGCCACCACCCCAACACCAACATCGTCGGCAAGGACCACGACCTGGGGTACAGCCTGTTCCGCGGCAGCGCCGGCCAGGACTGGTACGGCCACCACCTCGGCCAGGTCGCGATGATCTCGACCCTGGCCGCGATGGCCCCGATCGCGGCGCCGTTCTTCCTGGCGAACATCGCGCGCAAGGTCGAGGGACACGGGCTCTTCAGCTCATACATGCTGCGGTCCCCCGCCCGGATCGCCGGCCGCGACGCCCGGCGTCGGTTCGTCGACGAGCCGTTCCGTTCGGGATGGAAGCCGCTGCAGACGCTCGCCGCGAACTACCTCGGCGGGGTGACCGGCTACATGTCGGTGCTGTTCCTGGTGTTCATCGAGCACCACGCCGGCGAGCTCGAGCTGTTCACCGACCCCGGCCCCGACGAGACCGCCGACCAGTACTACGAGCGTCAGATCCGCGCGACCCGCAACTTCCTGCCCAGCGCGCAGATGGACGACGCCCTCGCGCGGCTGCTCGAGGAGGAGGTGCCGTTCGAGAACCGGCCCGATCTGCGCATCTTCTACGGCGGGCTGGACACGCACGTCGAGCACCACCTGTTCCCCGATCTGCCGCCGTCGATGCAGCGCAAGATTGCGCCGGAGGTCCGCGAGATCGCCGCGCGCCACGGGCTGCCGTACCACGAGACGCCGCTTCTGGAGACCGTGCCGCTCATCGCCAAGACGCTCACCGGACTGTCGGTGCCGTTCGGCGAGCGCGAGTTCTCTCGGCCCCGCGACCTGCTGCGCGACCCGGCTTCGCTCGTTCGCCGCGTCGCGGCCGGGCTGCGCTACCGGCGGCTGCCCGAGTCGCCCTACCTCGACAAGCCGCAGTTCCACAACGTGCCGGCGCGGGTCGTAGCGGCCACGCCTGTCGCGGACGGGCAAGCCCTGTCGGTACGCCTGGCCCGCCCGCGCGGGTGGGAGGACGTGCGGTGGGACGCCGGCGCGTACGTGTCGGTGCGCCAGATGGTCGACGACGACGAGCTGGTCCGCCAGTACAGCCTGGTCCACGACTCGGTCGGGCAGGCCGGGCCGTCCGACCTGGAGTTCTGCGTCAAGCGCGTGGCTGACGGCCGCGTCTCCAACCGGCTGAACGACACCCTGAAGCCGGGGGCCTACGTGACCCTGGTAGGTGTGCCGCAGTCGACCGGTGACTTCGCGCTGCCGGCAGAGCCTGACACCACTCACCCGGCCCCCACCCTGCACATCGCGGGCGGCGTGGGCATCACCCCGATCATCGCGCTGCTGCGCCGCCTCGCCCGCGACGCCGGCCCCCACGTCGACGCGACGGTCCTGTACTTCAACCGCGACGAACGCTCGATCATCTTCGAGCCGCAGCTTCGCGAGCTGGCCCGCGACGCCGGGATCACGCTGCACCTGTTCACCGACGCCCCGGCCACCCGCGACGACCTTCCCACCGGACGCCTCGGCCCGGAGCTGCTGACCGAGCTGGTGCCGGACCTGGCCGAGCGCGAGACCTACGTCTGCGCCCCGGCGGCGGTGATCGACCTGGCCCGCGGGTGGCTGCGGGGGCTGGGACAGCCCGCCGAGCGCTTCCACGCCGAGTCGTTCACCGCGCCCGAGCTGGATCGGCCCGCCGACGACGGCAGCCGTTACACCGTCAGTTTCGTCCGCACCGGGACGTCTGTGGAGATCGACGGCGGCACCACACTGCTGGAGGCGGCCGGGCGCGCCGGGATCCCGGTGCCCACCGGCTGCGAGCGGGGCCTGTGCAAGGCGTGCGTCACGACCAAGCTCGCCGGCACCACCAGCGCCGAACAGCCCGGTGTGCAGCAGGAGCGGATCACGGTCTGCAACTCGCTGGCCTCCTCGGACATCGAGCTGGATCTGTAGCTCAGTCCCACTTCCCCCGCGTGTACTGCGGCGGGTACGGGGCGTCGCGCCAGTCCAGGCCCAGCTCGGCGGCGGCCCGCTGCGGCCAGGCCGGCTCGCGCAGGGCGACGCGGCCGAGGAACACCACGTCGGCGCGGCCGTCGATCAGCAGGCTCTCGGCGTACTCCGGGTCGCTGATCAGCCCCACCGCCCCGGCCAGCACCGCCCCGGACGCCCGGACCTCCTCGGTCAGCGGCACCTGGTAGCCCTGCTCGAGCGGCACGGGCGGCCGGTCGGGGGTGTTGGCGGCGGAGGAGACATCGACCAGGTCCACGCCGTGGTCGGCCAGTCGGCCCGCCAGCCAGCGGGAGTCCTCGGGCGTCCAGCCGCCCTCGACCCAGTCCGTCGCCGAGATGCGGACGAACAGCGGCTTGCCGCCCGGCCACACCTGCCGGACTGCGTCACAGACCTCGAGCAGCAATCGGGCCCGGTTGTCCCGTGAGCCGCCGTAGGCGTCGGTCCGCTCGTTGGACAGTGGCGACAGGAACTCGTGGAGGAGGTAGCCGTGGGCGGCGTGGATCTCCACCACGTCGAACCCGGCCTCGTCGGCGCGCCGGGCGGCCTCGGCGAACGCGGTGACCACCTCACGGATCCCGGCGACGTCCAGCGCCTCGGGCGTGGCCATGTCGCCGAACGGGATCGGCGACGGCGCCACGGTGGGCCAGCCACCCTCGGACACAGGCATCGACCCGAAGGGTTGCCCGGGGAACGCCTTGTAGGTCGACGCCTTGCGCCCGGCGTGCGCCAGTTGGATTCCCATCGCCGCGCCCTGGGAGTGGACGAACTCCACGATGGGCGCCCACGCGTCCCGCTGCCGGTCGTTCCACAGTCCGGCGTCCTCGGGGCTGATGCGCCCCTCCGGCACCACCGCGGACGCCTCGGTGAGGATCAGCCCGAACCCGCCCTGGGCCCGCGCGCCGAGGTGGACCAGGTGCCACGGCGTCGGCACGCCGTCGCGGTCCTCGCACGAGTACTGGCACATAGGGGACAGCCACGCCCGGTTACGGATCTCGAGGTCTCGGATGCGGATCGGTTCGAAGAGCAACGCCATTCCCGCGATTAAACCCCCACCCGTACCACCGCGCCGCCGGGCCCCGGTCCGCGGTGACCGGGCCGGGCGCTCATCGCAGCGGGTCGAACGGCCCGAGCACAGGGTCGATCCGCCCGGTGACGATCTGCTCGGCGAGCAGTCTCCCGGTGGCGGGACCGAGGACGATCCCCCACATCCCGTGGCCGCCGGCGACGTACACCCCGCGACCCGCGGTGGCGCCCACCAGCGGCAGGCCGTCGGGCGTCACGGGCCGGGAGCCGACCCACTCGTCCCGCCTGTCGTCGAGGTCCACGCCCCGGAACAGCCCGTCGACCTGAGCGAGCATCGCCCGGATCCGCCTGTCCCGGGGTGGCTCGTCGGGTCCGAGGAACTCCATCGTTCCGGCGATCCGGAGCCGCCCCTGGTACGGGGTGCACGCGATGCGTTGCGCCGGCAGATAGACGGGGTGCCGGATCGGCTCCTCGACGCCCACCGAGAACGAGTAACCCCGGCCCGCCTGGACCCGCGTCCTCACCCCGAACGGGCGGGCGAGCTGTGGCATCCAGGCGCCGGTGGCGATGACGACCGAGTCAGCGCTGAGCTGCTCCCCCGTCGCGAGGACGACCCCGGGGACGCGTCCGGGCCTCACCTCGGTGACGGCGTCCCCGGCGCGCAGCCGGGCGCCACGCGCGCGGACCGAGTCGCCGAGCGCGTTCACGAAAGGTCCCGGCTCGATGAAGCGCTGGCCGTCCATCCGGTAGGCCGTCGTCACCTTTTCCGAGAGGATCGGCGCCAGTGTCGCGGGGGCGTCGAGCCGCTCCACCTCGACCTCCATCCCGTGGCCGCGAACCCACTCGAGTTCGTCGAGGAACGCCGTCGCCGACGCGTGGTCGGTGAACCCGACCACGAAGGGACCCTCTCGCGTCCGGGCCACGACCCCACCGTCTGTCAGCTGGTCGAACGCCTCCAGAGCGAGGGCATTGATCGGGGCCAGGCCGGCCATGGCCCGATGCCAGGCCCGCATCGTCCCGTGTGCGAGGAAACGCGCCAGAAACCCCCACAGTCCGGGGTCGACCCGGAGTGGCACGTGCAGCGCGGCATCCGGGTCGAGCAAAGCCTTCAGCCCGTACGTCCACACACTCGGATCCGCCAGCGGCAGGGTCAGGGCCGGGGCGAGGTAGCCGGCGTTCCCCCACGAGGAACCCGCGGTCACCCCCTCTCGATCGACCACCGTGACCTCGACACCGTGTTCCTGCAGATGCCAGGCCGTCGACAGCCCCACCATCCCCGCACCGATGACGATCGCCGTCTCCATCTCCCCGCCTCCTCCACTGGTCACACTGCGATGCCTCCAGCATGCCCGCCGGAGGTGCTCCCCCGATCCGATCGGCCACACCCGGCGCCACGGACTAGCGTGGAGGTCATGGCAGACCCGCATCACGCCCCCTCCGGCCTCACCCACCTCGACCCGGAGGGCCGCGTGCGGATGGTCGACGTCGGCGACAAGGCCGTCACGACCCGCACCGCCACCGCCGAGGGGATCTTCCGCACGCGCCCGGACGTGGTGACGATGGTCGCCGGCGACGCGCTCGGCAAGGCGGACGTCCTGGCCACCGCGCGACTGGCCGGCATCGGGGCCGCCAAGAAGACGTCGGAGCTCATCCCGCTGTGCCACCAGATCCCGTTGAACTCGGTGAAGGTGCACTTCGACCTCGACGACGAGTCCGGCGAGATCCTCGTCCGCGCCACCGCCAAGACCACCGGCCGGACGGGCGTGGAGATGGAGGCGCTCACCGCCGTCTCGGTGGCGGGCCTGACGCTGCACGACATGGTCAAGGCGGTCGACCCGCTCGCCACCATGGACGGTGTCCGCCTCGCCGCGAAGTCCGGCGGCAAACGCGGGAACTGGCGGCGGGAAGAACACGACCCCGAGCTGAGCGGTGGGATCGCCGACGACGACGAGGGCGGCCGCTCGAACTCCGGGCCCGCGGCCCTCGAGGTCGGCCGGACCGGCGTCGTCGTCGTCTCCTCCACCGCCGCCGCCCGCGGCGACCGCACCGATACCACCGGGCCCGCCATCGAGGCCTGGCTGCGCGAGCGCGGCTTCTCGCCGGTCGAGGTGCACGTTGTGGCCGATGCGGATGTGGCCACCGCGATCACCGAGCACGTGCGCCGCTCGCCGGCGGTCCTGCTCACGACGGGCGGCACGGGGGTCGCGCCGGATGACCGCACGCCCGAGGCGACGGCGCCGCACCTGACTCTCGAGCTGCCGGGGGTCGCGGAGGCGATGCGGGCCCGCGGGCTGGCGGCGACGCCCACCGCCGCGATGAGTCGTGGTCTCGCCGGGTTCGCCGGGCGCACGTTGGTGGCGAACCTGCCCGGGTCGTCGGGCGGGGTCAGCGATGGGCTGGCGGTGCTGGACGAGTTGCTCGAGCACCTGCTGGACGTTCACGCCCACGGTGGTGGTCACTGATGTCGGCCCCGACCCCGGCCTCGGGACAGCCCTCCGGGCCGAACTCCGAGCCGCACCCCGCGCCGCTGGCCCGGATCACCGACGAGCGGATCGAGCCCCGCGAGGTCGAGCAGGCCGTGTGGAGCTCGGCGGATGGCGCGATGGTGACGTTCTCCGGGATCGTGCGTGATCACGACGCCGGTCGCGCCGATGTCGAGCACATCGAGTACTCCGCTCACCCTGTCGCGCAGGATGTGCTGGCCCGGCTCTGCGAGGAGGTGGCCCGCGAGCACAGCGGCCCCGCCGACGCCGACGGTCGGCCCGTCGATCCGCAGCGCGTGACGCGCGTGGGCGCGGTGCACCGGGTGGGCGTGTTGACGGTGGGTGAGGTCGCGGTGGTCGCGGTGGCGGTGGCGCCTCATCGGGCGGAGGCGTTCGCGGCGTGTTCGGACCTCATCGAGCGCCTCAAGCACGAGGTGCCGATCTGGAAACGCCAGCGCTTCTCCGACGGCTTGTCGGAGTGGGTGGGCGTCGGCGACTGCTGAGTAGCCCCGGCGCCGCGGCGTGTCAGGCGGGGCGGGTGTGGGGGCCGTGTCTGGGGTGGCCTGGTGGGTTGATGAGGGTGCCGTCGTCGGCGATGATGCGGTCGGCGAAGGCGGCCCATTCGCGTTCTCGGATGGCGTCGCGGGCCCGCGCCAGGGGGCCCCGCGGTCTGGTGCGGTGCTCATGCCCGGTGTCGGTGCGGATGATCAACTCGCCCAGCGGCCCGGTTCGGTAGGTGTTGGTGCCGAACGTCTTCTCCCGGTGATGCTTGCGGCACAAGCACACCAGGTTCCACTCCAGGGTCGGCCCACCCAGTTCCGGATCACCCTTGTTGAACGCGATCACATGATCGACGTCGCAGTCCTTGGCTGGCACCGAACACCCCGGGTGCCGACACGTGCCGTCGCGGAGCCGGATCCGCTCGGCCATCGCCGGGGTGATCATGTACCGCAGCGCGTGCTCGGGGCTGTCCAGCGCGCCCGGCGCGGGGTCGATGAGCTCGAACCGCACACTGGCCTCATCGCCCTCCAGCAACTCCGTGCACAACCACTCGAAACTGCTGTAGGTGCCGTGGACGAACTCCACCCGGTTCGGCAGGCCCCGCACCGCCGAGGCGATCACACTGATCCGGATCGGCACCCCCGCCCGCGCCGCGTTCCCCAACGACGGCCGCGGCAGATCCGCCCCCGCACGCACCTGCCCGAGCTCGATCCCACACTCCTCCGCCGCCGCCGCCGCAGCCGCAGCGTCGGCGGTGTCGGTCGCGGCGGCGTCGGTGGTGGCGGTATCGCCGGCGGCGGTGTCGGGCGGGTAGACCGCCAGCGCGGCCAGAGCGTCCGCGCGCAGCTGATCGATCGGCCGGTCCAACCCGTCCGCGGCCGCCACCGCGGCATCGGTATCGATCCGCCGGCGCAGCAACTCCGCATCAGCGGCGGTGAGTTTGGCCCACATCGTGGCCATCCCGTCACGCCCACCGCGGAACCGGACCCGGCGGGTCTGCGCGGCCGCCTCGGCCGCCTCGGCCGCCCCGGCCGGATCGCACCGCTCCACCGCCTCATCGATCGCCGCATCCACCGCCGACCGGCTCGGCCGATCCCCACCCTCGAGATCGCCGGTGAACCGGGCCAGGAGCTCGTCCTCCACGTCGGACACGATCGCATCGGGCACCTCGGCCAGACGGCACGCGATATCGACCGCCATCTGCTCCGGC
Organism: Dietzia sp. oral taxon 368; assembly: GCF_002999155.1. Lineage (NCBI taxonomy): Bacteria > Bacillati > Actinomycetota > Actinomycetes > Mycobacteriales > Dietziaceae > Dietzia > Dietzia sp. oral taxon 368. The sequence goes on along the minus strand of NZ_CP027238.1, from coordinate 1,517,816 downwards.
ATCACCCCCCGCGCCACCACCGACGCAAGGCGGGACAGACGGGTGTGGATCTGCACGCCCGCGGTGACCAGCCGCTCGGCATGCCAACACGTCAACTGACACGCCGCCACCAGATGATCACGCGCCCGCGCCGCCGGCGCCAACCGCGCATACCCCGGCCGACCCGACCCCGCAGGCCCCTGCTCGTCCTCGGTCTGCGCCGCGCGGGTGAACTGCGCGACCAGCACATACGCAGCCTCCAACCGCGTCGCACCAGCTCGGTTCTGCGCCAGCGTCGCCGCGCGAGCCGCCTCACTGACCGCCGCCATGTCCAACGCGCCCAGACCCTCAGGGACCGCGAACAACGTCCTCGCCGTCGTCACCAACCCCACCCCCTCGCCGAGCGCCACACCGAACAATGACCACCAATGTCGAACTATAGTTCGATCATACCGGCGCCACACCGAGCGCACAAGGGTTCGAACAAAACCGGACGGCGCGTCGCGCGGCGGGCCGTGACCGCCGCGTCAGGCCAGGCGGGTACCGACCCACTCCGCCAGCACGCGGGCGCAGGCGTCGACGCCCTCGACCCACGTGGTCCCGGCGGATTCGTCGGCGGAGTCCGAGACGTGCTTGACCAACCGGGTGGGCACGCCGAGCATCGCCCCCGCCGCGGCGACCGCGTACCCCTCCATGTCCACCAGGTCGGCGATACCCGCCAGTCGGTCGCGCACCGGCCCGCCGGCGACGAAGCGGTCGCCGGTGGCGAGCACCGGCGCAACCGTGCCACCCGGCGCCGAGGGCTCGGGCGCCTGCTCCGGAGTCACGGCACGGATCGCCGACAGGGCGAGCGGCGGACCGTCGTGACGACCGGTGACCGCGTGCAGCGCGGGGTCGTCGAAGTCGTGCTGGAACACCGTCGCGACCTCGTGTGTGCCCTCCATCCCCGGGTGCAGACCGCCGGCCGTGCCGACGTTGACCAACTCGCGCGGCCGGGCGCCGCCACCGAGGGCGTGCGCGACGGCCACGGCCGCGCGGACCTTGCCCACCCCGGTGACGAGGACGGGGAAGTCGGTGACGAAGTGCCGGGCCTCCTGCTCCAGGGCCACGACGACGAGCGGATGGGCAGGGTCCACGGTCCCGATGAGTTCCACGGCCATACCGTATCCGCGTCTGCGGTGGCGGGTGGCCCGGCGGCGCCTACGGTGGGACACGTCACCACCGCGGCCGGGGCCGCACAGGGCGCCCCGGCACACCAGCGAAGAGGTCGTCCACGATGTCCGTCCACGCCGCCCGCACCCCTCGCCCCACCCGCGCCACTCACCCCGCCCGGGCACGCCACGCCCGCGCGCTGCTCGCACTCCCTGCCGCCGCGCTGCTCGCCGCGGCCGGATGCACCTCCGGGTCCGACGACCAGGCCGCCGAGCAGACCCCCGCCGAGCAGACCGTCACCGTCACCGAGCAGTCCTCCGCGCCGACCGTCCCCGAGCAGGATCGAGCCGCCGGTGACGCCACCGCCGCACCAGGGCTCGTCGACTGCTCCGGCGAACGCACCGGTGAGGACATCACCGGCGACGTCCGGGTCCTCGACGGGCAGACGTGCATCCTGCGCGACCTGTCGGTCAACGGGGACGTCGACGTGCTCGGTGGCGGTCGCCTCGAGGCTTTCAACATCCGCGTCACCGAGGACATCGACGCCGAGGGCCACATCGCCGTGCTCGTCACCGGCGGCGAGGTGACCGGCTCCGTCGAACTCGAGTATGGGCGCGAAGCCACCCTGGAGAACGTCCGGATCGGCGGCGACGTCGAATCGGAGGAGAACTCCGGCGCGCAGCGCTTCGAGGGCAACACGATCGGCGGGGACCTCGAGTGCGAGGCGAACGACCCGGCCCCGACGGGCGGAGGCAACCAGGTCGCCGGCGAGCGCCAGGGGCAGTGCGCGACCCTGTGACCGGCCGTCCGGCGGGACCGGCGGCCCGGGCGCCGACCGTCAGGCGCCGGGCGGGTCCCACCACCGGCGCTCCCGTGAGCCCAGCGGCAGCCGGGCCACCACCTCGTGTCGGGCGCGGCCGCGGGGGCCCTCGCCGAGGAACGAGTCGACGAGGGCGATCTCGGAGACCTCCCACTCGCTACTGGTGAAGGTGTCGAGCACGCGGAGCCACGCGGTGGCGTCATCGCGGCCCCCGAGCCTGGCCAGCGTGAGGTGCGGCCGGAACCGCGCCCCGTCCGGGACGCACCCGGCGGCGTTGGCGGCCGACCGGGCGCCCGCGGCGAGCGCGTTGAGCGGCCGCCCCTCCGGCTGATCCACGCCCGCCCACAGGACCTTGGCCCGCTCGACCGACGGGAAGGCCCCGGCCCCCGCCAGGCGCACGCGGAACGGCTCGTGCTTGCGGGCGACCGCCTCCAGCCGCTCGGTGAGGTCGTCGAGGCGCCAGTCGTCGACATCGGGGCAGAACGTCAGCGTGAGGTGCCACTGCGAGGGACTCGTCCACGCCAACCCGGGCCGCGGCTCGAGGAACGTCTCGAGCTGGTCGCGAACCTCCTCCGGCGGCATGACCGCCACGAACATCCGGTGACCCATCACCCCACAGTGGACCAGCCGCCCGCGCACCACAACCCCGCGAGCCACAACCCCAGCGCCGCGGCGACCACCGTGACGACCATCGTGCCCACCCCGTAGACCAGCGCGGTACCGAACCGCCGCTCGCGGGCCAGGCGGACGGTGTCATAACTGGCGGTGGAGAACGTCGTGTACCCGCCGAGCACCCCGGTCCCGAGGAGGACCACCGGGAGGGAGCCGTCCACGAGCAGGCCGGTGAGCAGCCCTAGCGCGAGCGACCCGGACACGTTGACCAGGAACGTCCCCAGCGGGAACCGACCCCGCCAGCGGGCGGCCACCACGCGGTCGAGCGCGTACCTCGCCGCGGCGCCCACCCCGCCGCCGAGCGCGACCCACAACATCGTCACGACGGCGTCCCCCGGCGCGCCACCGCGGCCAGCACCATCCCGAGCGTGGTGGCGACAGCGCCCAGCACGAGCGTCACCACGCAGTAGGCCAGCGCCGCCGGCCCGTCGCCGGCGCGGGTCAGCGTCGCGGCCTGCAGCGCGATGAGGGAGTACGTGGTGAACCCGCCGCAGACGCCGGTGCCGAGGAGCAGTCGCGCGCGTTGTCGTCGTCGTCCCTCATCGTGGTTCCGGCCGCCCCCGTCCTCACCGCCCTCCAGGGCGGTGAGCAGCGCGCCCAACAGGAACGCACCGAGGACGTTGATGGTGAGGGTCGCGGCGAGCGTCGGCGCGATCGCCTCCGTCACGGCGACGCGCGCGGACGTCCCGATCGCGCCGCCGAGCGCGACCCACGCCACCGCGGCAGGGACCCTCACGCCGACGGCCCGCTCACGCGGACAGCCCGGCCTCCAGGGCGGCGTCGAGGCCGTCGCGGTCGCCGGTGACCTCCAGGCCCGCGGCGCCCGCGCGCACGCGCCCCCACAGCAGCAGGGCGAGAGTCTCCGGCGGGCCGGCCACCTCGACCTCCCCGCCGTCCGGGGGCCCCGGCAGTTCCCACTCGAGAGCACCCAACGAGCCCGCACCGACCGGCTCGGCGCCCGCCGCGAGGCCGCCCGCCGCCACACCGTCCGAGGCGGCGTGGGGCACGGCACGCAGGCGGATCGTCAGCGGCAGCGCGGGCACGCGGCCGGAGAAGTGCGGGCGCATCACCGTGCAGAACTCGTCGATGCCGTCGACGGCCACGTCCTCCGACACGGGCGTCGTCGCGGCCGCGCCGTGCAGCGCGGCCTCGACGCCCCAGCGGTGGATCGTGGTCTCGTGCAGCTGGCGTCGCAGCCAGAAGTCGGCGCGGCCAGCGCCGGAGAAGGTCCAGGCGGGCGCGTCGGGGGCGGCGTCGGTGAGGGTCCGGAGCATCTCATCGGCGATCCGCGCGTACCAGTCGGCGAGCGCATCCGCGCCGTCCGCGGCCGGCGGCGCCGAGCGCTGCACCGCGCTCATACCGCGGCTCCGGGCGTCGGGCGTCGCGTCGCGGACGGTCTGACCCGCCCACCAGTTGACGGTGCCCAGGTGCGCGACGAGATCGCGGACGGTCCAGTCGGGGCACGAGGGCACGGCGGCGGTGACGTCCGCAGCACCCGAACCCGAGCCACCCGACCCCGAGCCACCCGACCCGTCCCCCGCCAGCGCGAACCGCACCAGCCCGACCTGCGCCTCGAGCGCGTCGAGCATCCTGGCGTGGCTCAGGCCGCCGGTCATACCCGCCTCGCCCTCTCCGAGCCGCCGAGCGAACCGCGGTCCTGTGAGTCACCGCCCGGCCCGCGCCGCGTGAAGTCGATCTGCCGCCCCGCGTTGGACACGGCCACGACGGTGCCGGTCGCGAACACGCCGTCGCGGTCGAACAGCGAGGCCGTGCCCACCGCGACGCCCTCGGCGCTGATGTGCTCGTCGGCCTCGATCCCCAGGTCACGCGACCGCGGCAGCCGTGCCAGCGCGACGGTGAGGTCGGCGTTGATGAAGCCGATCCCCTCGTCGCCCCAGTGGGTCATGAGGCTCGTCGACTCGGCCAGCGTCACCGCGCGCTGGAACGGCGTGGAGTCCTCGCCGGTGATGGTGTCGAGCGGCTGCTGCCAGAAGCGTTTGCGCTGGTCGTTCTGGTGCGAGCCCATATCGCGGTCCCACGTGACGGGGTCCTCACCGCTGCCGAAGAAGACGTTCGAGCCCGGCTTGTCGGGCTCGTCCGCGGCCCCCGTCGGGGGCTCGACGACCCGCCCCGACCGCCAGATCCGGCCCGGCGGCTGCTCCCCGCGGCGCAGCTGGACGAGCGTGGCGCGGGCGACGGCCTTGTCACCCTGCGTCAGTTCGACGTCGGCCACGCGGATGCGGTTCCCGGCACGAATCTCCTCGGTGCGCGCGACGAGCGGCTCGTTGCGGACCGGGGCGAACAGGTCCACGGTCAGGCGCGCCGGCTGGAAGCCGTCGGCGCCGTGCTCGAGCTCCAGGGCGCGCGCGGCCGCCGCCACCACGGCCGGGCCGTTGACCATGCTGTCCGACCAGGCGCTGCGCGCGAAGATCGTGGGGATGTAGGCGCCCGAGTCGTCGAGGGTGAAGAACGCGCGCTCGCTCATCGGGCCGCGCCGTCCGTGCCGGTGGCGCCGAGCGTGCGCGTCGTCCCCGCCGAGCCGCCCGCCCACGACCGCAGGATCGCCGCGAGCTGCGTCTCGAAGTACTGCTCGGCGCTGGGCGAGGACCGCCACACGCTGAGCTCCAGCGACACCACGCCGTGCAGCGACGCCCAGATGGCGGTCGCGGCCTCGTGCACGTCGGCGGCCCGGAAGACGCCCTCGTCGACCGCCGCGTCCACCACCTCGAGCAGCGGCTCGCGCCACAGCGGCTCGTCGGGGTCACCGGCACCGCGCTCGGTCCCGGCCCGCGGCGACCGCGCGGGCTCGCCCACGACGAGGCCGTAGAGCCCCTGGTTCTCGAGCGCCCACAGGCGGTAGGCGCGGCACAGGGACCGGACGTCGCCTTCGACGCTGTCGTGCCGCAGGGCGTCGCGCAGGGCGGCGGCGAGCTGGCTGTCGGCCTCGTGCGCGACCGCGGCGAGCAGTCCGGCCTTGCCGCCGAACATCGTGTAGATCGCCGTGGTGGAGGTGCCCTGGGAGGCGGCCAGGGGCCGCAGTCCGAGCGTCTCCGGGGGCGCGTCGCGGAGCCGCCTGGTGGCCTCGTCGAGGATCCCCCGGCGCAGCGAGTCGTCGTACTGGGCGTGGGTGGAGGCACGCGTCGAGGAAGGGGTCACCCCGGCAGGGTACGACGACGACGACGAGTTCACCGTCATACCGGCGTGGCGTGTCGGCGGGACACCGTGATACGGGCGTCGCGACAGTGCCGTCACGCCGGCTCCGCACCTGCTGAGACAGTGTTACCCGCCCGTCTGCCGGGGCGGCCTAGGCTGGGTCCATGACCACCCTGAGCCGTCATGGCAGCGTCTACGTCCTGCGCTTCTCGGAGCTGATGGACACTGAGCCGACCACCACCGAGCCGACAGCCGAGCCCGGCAATCCCGAGAACGTCTTCTCGCCGGACCTCCTCGACTCGCTCGACGCCGCGCTCGACGAGGTCGAGGCCTCCGAGGGCCCGGCCGCGCTGGTCACCACGGGCGCCGGTCGGTTCTACTCCAACGGGCTCGATCTGGGGGTCGTCGCCTCGGACCCCGCGGGGCTGCCCGCGTACGTGACGCGGGTGCAGCGGCTGTTCGCCCGGGTGCTGCGGCTGGAGCTGCCGACCGTCGCGGCGGTCAACGGTCACGCGTTCGGCGCCGGGGCGATGCTCGCGGTGAGCCACGATCACCGGGTGATGCGGTCTGACCGCGGCTACTGGAACCTTCCCGAGGCGAGGCTGGGGATGCCGTTCCCGGCGGGCATGAACGCGCTCGTGACGACCCGCCTCGGTCACCCGGTGGCGTCCACCGCGATGCTCACCGCCCGCCGCTACCCCGCCGCCGAGGCCGTCTCGGCCGGGATCGCGCACGAGGCCGTCGACGCCGAGTCGGTCCTCGACCGGGCCGTCGCCGTGGCCGCGGAACTGGCCTCGCTGCGCGGGCCGAATTACTCGGGCATCCGCGCCGGTCTCGTCGCGGGGATACTGCCCCATCTGGACGCGCCGGTCGAGCGACTCTGAGCCGCCGGGATGGAATACGCCGCGAACTGACCGGCCGCGGCGTGAATCACGCAAGAGGAAAAGGACCTCAGCCCCCATCAACGGAGCCCATCGCCCGCCCGTCCGGGCGGCCGCGCTCTGCCCACGGCGATCAGTTGGCCGCAGCGTACGCGTCCATGATGTCGGCGGGAATTCGGCCGCGGTCGGAGACCTCATATCCGTTGTTCCGCGCCCATTCACGAATGGCCTTGGTCTCCCCCGACGAGGACGTCTTGCTCGCCGTCCGGCGTGCCGGCTTGGCCTTGGTCGATGTCACGCGGTGGCCGTTCTCGACGTACGGCGCCATGACCTCACGGAACTTCTCGGCGTTCTCATCACTGAGGTCGATCGTGTATTCCTTGCCGTCGAACGCGAACGAAATGGAATTGGCCTCTGTGCCGAGATCCGTTCCGTCGAGGTCGTCGATGTACTGAACCTGGAACTGTTGTGCCATGCGCTTCTTCTCCCTGCTCCGGCTATCCGTCTTTCGAGGACATTATGCACAAACAATTCACAGTCCGCACACACTACTTTTGAAAACGTTCGATGGAAATGTTTGCAACGCTGACGTTTTAAGTCGATTCACAGGTGTTGGGCGTGTAAGTCGTCGTGACTTTAGCGACCGATTGCCGCGGAATTCTCGCGATATCTCCGCACGATCAGATCGATGATCTCCGGGTGCGCACCCAATGGCGCGGAGGTGATATCCCCGCCCGCGGCGGCCAGTCGATCGGCGAAGAATCCCGGAGCGAGCAGGTGCGTCGCCACGGCGATCCGACGGTGTCCGTCAGCGCGCAGTCGCGTGACCTCCTCGGTGACCGTCGGACTCGCCGCGGACGCGAAACCGGCGGTCACGGGCGTGCGGAGCAGCTCGGCGAGGCGCGCGGCCAGCGCGCGTGTCTCCGCGACCGACGACGCGTCGCTGCTGCCGGCCGCGCCGAGGACGACCGCGTCGGCGCCGAACGCCCCCGTCGCGCCGGCCTCGGCGAGCCGCTGCACGAGCGCCCGGACGAGCTCGGGCTCGGCGCCCAGGTGCGGTGTCTGCACGACGGGGCCGGGCGCCTCGCGGCACGCCTGCCCGACGTCGTGGACGACGTGGAACCCGCGCGCGAGGAAGGCGGGGACCACGACCGTCGGCACGCCGTCCGCGAGGATCTTCCCGGGCCCCGGCTCCTGGACGTCCACCCAGGCGAGTCGGCAGTCCACCCCGACGAGCTGCTTGCGCGCCTCGAGCAGGATCCGGCCCAGCACCCGGCGGCCGGCGGCGGACCGGGTCCCGTGCGCGACCAACAGCAGGCGGGGGCCGGCCGGACCGGACAGGGCTGTCATGTCATCGAGCATGCCGCAATCGGGGTGCGCCGCCGCATCGGCTCGGCGAAACTGGGGGGATGAACAGGCTGGCTCCATGAACAGGCGGCGTACATGAACAAGCGGCGGCGGCCCGAGGTGTCCGTGGCCAACTGGGAGGCCGTGTACGACTTCTACGGGCCCGGTCGGCGGCGGGACTGGTTCACCTACCCGCTGCTGGCGCTCGTCGACGCGATCTACCGGCCGCGGCTGCGGATCCCCGACGAGACGGTCGCGCGGCTGCACCGCCTGCACTCCGACGGCGTGGGCATCGTCGTGGCCGTCAACCACCCGTCCGCGCACGACCCCACCGTGCTCGCGGCGGCCCTGTTCGACCGGCGGATCCGCTTCCTCGCGAGCGGGACCGGGTTGACCAAGGACCCGTTGTTCCGCGGGCCCCTGCGACCGGTCTTCGAGTACACCGGCACGGTGCCCGTGTTCCGGGCCAAGAACTACGAGGGGACGGCGTCCGACATCCACGAGGCCGCCGCCACGCGCCTCATCGGGCTCTGCGTGGACCGGCTCGCGGGCGGGGGCGTCGTGCTCACGTTCGTCGAGGGCACCAACTCCTCCGCCGACGACCTGCGCACGCTGCGGCTCGAGTCGGTGAAGAAGGGCGTCGGCATGATGGTCGCGGGCGCCCGCGAGGCCGGCGCCCCGGTGGCCGTGCTGCCGCTGGGACTCGCCTACCACGGCCGCGAGCACGCGAAGCTGCCCCCGCGACGCGCCGTCGCCGCGGCGGCGCCGATCGTGGTGTGGGACTCCGGGCCGCCGCCGACTGTCGACGAGGTGCGCGCTGCCGTGCGGGACGGCATCGACGAGGCGCTCACGACCGCCTGGGGTTAGACCACGCCCGGGACGACCTCGAAGTCCACCCCGCCGGCCTCGAGCTCGCGGGCCCGATCGGCCAGGGTGGCCGATGCGGCGATCCGCACGACCCCGTGCCCCGCGGCGTACCGTGTCGCCACAAGATCCGCCACGCGGGCGGCGGGCAGGTCGGTGGCGGCTTCGAGCACTTCGACGTCGTCGTCTAGCTCCGCCACCAGTGTGGCGTCGGCCGCGCCGTCCACGACGAGCACGTCGGCGGTGTGGACGAGGCGCCGCGCACGGACGGTGAGCAGGTCGCCGTCGCCGCTGCCGCCGACCAGCGCGACCCACCCGGTGGCCGGGCGGCGGCGCGCACGCAAACCGGCGGGTGCGGTGGCCAGGGAGCGCGCGACGTGGCGTCCCACCCGCACCGAGCGGCGGGGGTCGCCCGAGTCGACGGCGATGCGCACGGTTCCGGTGGGCGTCGCGACGGCCGTGCGCGCGGGCACCCGCGCCGATCCCAACGCGGAGTCCCCGGCGGTGACGCACCAGATCCGCCGTTGCTCGCACAGTGCGGCGACCTCGGCGTCGATCCGGGGGTCGCCGGTGGCGACGTGCACCATCCAGGGACTGTCCAGGTCGGCGGGGGCGAAGGGCCTGGTGACGACGACGAGGTCGTCGCCCGCCCGCTCCGCGAGGTCGGCCATCGCCGGGTCGACGCGCGGAGCCACCACCCGGACGAGGGCGCCTGCCTCGAGGAACGTCGTCGCCCGGCGGGCCGAGACGGGTCCCGCCCCGACGAGCAGCACCTCCCGACCCGCGAGGCCGACGGTGAGCGGCAGCCCGTCCAGCGTGGGTGCCGGCGGGGCCGCCGGCGACAACGCGATGGTCACAGGTGGATGCCGCACTCGGTCTTGGACGAGCCCGCCCAGCGGCCGGACCGCGGGTCGGCACCGGCCTCGACGCGGCGGGTGCAGGGCTCACAGCCGATCGACGGGTACCCGTCGTCGAGGAGCGGGTTGAGCAGGCATCCGTGCTCGGCGGCGTAGTCGTGGACGCGCTCCATGGTCCACGCCACCAGCGGGTTGATCTTGACCATCGAGTGCTTCTCGTCCCACTCGACCATGGCCGCGCCGGCCCGGTGGTCGGTGTCGACGCGGCGCAGGCCGGTGATCCACGCCTCGTACCCGGACAGGGCGGCGTCGAGCGGTTCGACCTTGCGCAGGCGGCAGCACATCTCGGGGTCGGTCTCGTAGGGGCGCGGGCCGAGGGCGGCCTCGTGCTCCTCGCGGGTCGCGGGGCTGCGCACGTCCACCACGTTGAGACCGGGGGTGGCGGCGAGCGCGTCGCGGACGCCGACGGTCTCGGAGAAGTGGTAGCCCGTGTCCAGGAACAGCACGTCCACGCCGGGGGCGTGCTGCGCTGTCATCTCGGGCACGACCGTGTTGGCCATGGAGCACGCCACCGCGAGCGCGTCACCGAAGGTCTCCCCCGCCCAGGCCAGGACCTCCGCCGGGTCGATCTCGGAGTGGTTGCCGTAGAGGCCGCGGTCGTCGAAGCGGCGGCCCGCCTCCTCGGCGATGGCCTTGAGCTCGGCGGTGGTGCGCTTCCGGCCGGGGCCGGGCGTGAGGACGGTGCTGCGGGGCAGCAGTTCCAGGCTCACTGCGGTCATACGAGGACCTCCTCGTCCACCCGGTGCGCCCACTCGGCGAAGGTCTCGCCGCTGGCACCGGTCTCCATGTACTTGCGGATCACGCGTTCGACGTAGTCGGGCAGCTCCGCGGACGGCACGCGCAGGCCGCGGACCGTGCGGCCGAGCCCGCCGGACTCCTGGTCCTCCGACGCCAGCCCGCCGCCCAGGTGGACCTGGAAGCCGGGGGTGTCGCCGTCGAGGAGCTGGCCCTTGAGGCCGATGTCGGCGGTCTGGATGCGGGCGCAGCTGTTGGGGCAGCCGTTGAGGTGGATCGACAGCGGCGTGCGCAGGGGCGCGTCGTCGGCGAAGCGACGCTCGAGCTCGTCGACCAGCGCGGTGGCCGTGTCCTTGGTGTCGACAAAGGCGAGCTTGCAGAACTCGATGCCCGTGCACGCCATGGTGGCGCGACGGAAGGAGCTCGGGCGGGCGTACAGCCCGATCTCGGCGAGGCCCTCGACCAGCTGGTCGACCTTGTCCGGCTCGACGTCCAGCACGAGCAGCTTCTGGTGCGGGGTGAAGCGCACACGGTGCGACCCGGCGGCCTCGGCGAGGTCGGCGACCTGTGCGAGCTTCTCGCCGCCGACGCGGCCGACGGTCGGGGCGGCGCCCACGTAGAAGCGGCCGTCCTTCTGCTCGTAGATGCCCACGTGGTCACCGGAGCCGACGCCACGTTCGGGCGCCGGGCCGTCGGGGAGCTCGCGGCCGAGGTACTCGTCCTGCAGCACCTGGCGGAACTTCTCGGCGCCCCAGTCCTTGATGAGGAACTTCAGCCGGGCGCGGGTGCGCATGCGGCGGTAGCCGTAGTCGCGGAAGATGCCCACCACGCCGGCCCACACCTCCGCCGCCTCCTCCTGGCGGACGAACACGCCGATGCGGGTGGCGAGCTGCGGGTTGGTCGACAGGCCGCCGCCGACCCAGAGGTCGTATCCGGGGCCCAGCTCGGGGTGCTCGACGCCGACCAGCGAGATGTCGTTGATCTCGTGGACCACGTCGAGGCTCGGGTGGCCGGTGATGGCGGACTTGAACTTGCGCGGCAGGTTCGAGAACTCGGGCGTCCCGATGTACTTGGCCTTGATCTCCTCGATCACCGGGGTGGGGTCGAGGATCTCGTTCTCCGCCACACCGGCGACCGGGCTACCGAGGATGACGCGCGGGCAGTCGCCGCACGCCTCGACCGTGTCGATGCCCACGTCCTCGAGCCGCTGCCAGATTGCGGGGACGTCCTCGATGGCGATCCAGTGGTACTGGATGTTCTGCCGGTCGGAGATGTCGGCCGTGCCGCGGGCGAAGTCGGTCGAGATGCTCGCCAGCACGCGCAGCTGGTCGGTGGAGACCGCGCCACCGTCCGTGCGGACGCGCATCATGAAGTACTTGTCCTGCAGCTCGTCGGCCTCGAGCTTCGAGGTCCGGGAGCCGTCGAGGCCCTGCTTGCGCTGCGTGTACAGGCCCCACCAGCGCATACGGCCCGACAAGTCGTCCGACGGGATCGAATCGAAGCCCTCCTTGGAGTACGTGTCCAGGATGCGCTGGCGCACGTTGAGGGCGTCGTCCTCCAGCTTGAACTGCTCGTTGTGGTTGAGCGTGAGCTTGCCGTCGATCTTCCACTGCCCCTGTGGCTTGGCCGCGCGCGCGGGACGAGCGGTACGGGGGGCGGCTGCAGTATCGGTCATGGCGGCGAGGATAGTCAGAACAGACTGGTCTGTCTAACAAGGGTCGCCTAACCGCATCAAGCGTCCGCACCACCGGAAGCCTCCCCGCACGCGTTGCGCTCGGGTCTGCGCCGCCTGAAGAGCGCGCCATCAGAAGGGTGGTGGTGGTTGGAGGAGTTCGTCGAGGTGTTGGTGGAGGGCGTGGAGGATGGCTTTTTCCAGGGTGCTGTCGGTGGGTTTGTTGCGTTGCCACCAGCGGCTGGCCGCGGCGGGGGTCGTTCTTTCGCGCGGGGCCGGGTCCGGGGTGGTGTCGGCGGCGGTCTCGGGTGGCGGCGAGGTCGCGTCGGCTGCGTTGTGGGCGGTGGCGCGGGCGCGTTCGCGGGCCAGGCGTTGGGCGCGGCGGGCGAAGTAGGTGGCCTCGTCCAGGATCCCGGCCCCGGTGTCGGGGTTGGGGTTGCGGCGTTGCTGGCGTGCCCAGGCGTCGGCCTCGTCGCGTTGGTGCTCGCGCCGGTACTGGGCCAGCGGCCCGTCGGGGCGGGTGAGCATGACGGTGCCGTCGGGGGTGGTCACGATCAGGGTGCCGTCGGGCTCGAGCTTGTAGGTCCAGTCGGAGAAGGTTTTGAACCGGTGATGGCGGCGGCACTGACTGACCAGATTCGCCTCCACCGTCTGGCCGCCGGCGGTGGGGTCGGCGTGGTTGAACGGCACCACATGGTCCAGGTCGCAGTCGTCGGCGGGGACCGTGCACCCGGGGTGCCGGCAGGTGCCGTCGCGAAGCCGGACCCGGCGCGCCAACTCGGCACCGGGCCGGTATCTCAGCGCGGCGGCGGTGTCGTCGGCCGCGCCGAGGCGGGGATCGACCTGCTCGAACGAGGCGCCATCTGAGGTGGCGAGCATCTCCATCAGCGTGTGCAGGGCGGCTTGGCCGGTGCGGGTGAACTCCACCCGCGCGCCGTGGTCGTCGCGGCCGTTGTCGCCGGTGGCGATGACGGTGACCTTCGGCCGCAATACCGGCGCCAGCCCCTGACCGCCGCCAGTGGCGGCGCTCGGGTCGCCCGGGCCGGCGTTACTGTCGGTGCCAGTGTCGGTGCCGGTGCCGGTGTCGGTGTCGGGGTGGGTGGGGGTGTCGCCGCAGATCAGCGACATCAGGGCGTCGGCGCGGCGTTCAGCTTTGGAGTAGCGCGGCTCCGGCTCGGCCGGGGCATCCGGGTCGGCCGCGGCGGCTGCGCCAGTGTCGGCGGCCTGGTGTTCGGCGACCCGCTGGTCGAGGGCCTCGGCCAGCACGGCGGCTTCCTCGGTGGCCAGCAGGGCGGAGACGGTGGACATACCGTCGACGCCTTTGCCGATGCGCACACCGCGGCCGCGGCTGGCGTCTTCCTTGCGCAGGCGGATGGCGTCGGGGTCGTGGCGACCGATGACGGCGTCGATGTCATCGCGCAGGGCCTTATCGCCCAGGCGGATACCGGCGGCGACACCGTTGAGGTAGTCCTCGACGACCTGGCGCTGGACCTTCTCCAACACGTCCCCGCGGACGGTGGCCATCTGCCGGGCCAGCAGTTCGGCGACGCGTTGTTCCATCAGCCCGGCGGCCATGGCCTCCAGAATCGCCGGGTAGCGGGTGTGCAGTTCCCAGGCAAAGGACAGCATCTTCTCCGCGCGCCTGGCCGAGATGGACATCGCCGCCACCACATACCCGGCCGCCGCGACGAGCCCGTCCACAACAGCGTGGCCGGGACGGGCCTCGTGACTGCCGTCGATACCGTGCCCGTACTCACGCCAACACTCCTGCAGCAGCGCGTAACAAGCGACCAGGCGCTGCGCGGCCGCGCGGTTCTCGGCGGCCCAGCCTTCGCGCGCCGCCGTCGTCAGGCCTGCCAACGCGGCAGCGGGGTTACCGGTCGTGCGCTCCGGATCGCCGTCCATGCCCCACCCCCCGTGGTCGCCTACGCGGCCATGCCGCGCCATGTCTCGAATACGTGTTCTATTCTACGGTCACGCGTTCGACACCACAAGGGGCATCTGCGAATTACTCGCCAACCGCTTCGCGTAGCGCAATCGAAGCGAGAAGCCAGCTGTCGCCGAATCGCCGAGAACCCAGTCGCCGAAATTGAGCGATAGTTAGTTAGCGTGGCCAGTTCTTCACGAACCGATCATTTAGCAGGTCGACAGTTCGCAAATTCCTTAGCTGGCGACCAAGCCGGGGAATATGTGACTTTCGCGGTGGCACGGCACTCAGGGCGGTCGTAACTTCTGGTGGTGTAGCCCACAGACAGTGGGCACGTCACGTCGAAAGGGCACGACATGGGCGAGATTTCTGACTTCTGGTTCGACCTCTCCGAAGGGTCCGCTGACCTCCTCCCCGCGGGTGGCGTCGGCTCGGCCGCAATCGACGGCCTGCTCCGCCTTCCCTCGTACATCCTCTTCACGCTCGGTGGCGGCGCGGAGATCTTCGGCTCCTGAGTCACACCCCTTCCCGCTTCGCCGCGATCGTGCCCTGAACACGACCGCGGCGTCGCGCATTTCCGGGCCTCTCCGGAGCGGCGGGACAGGTCTTCTCAGAGTCCGCAGAACTCCAGCCAGCTGTCGACCTCACGGCGGGCCTGCTCGCGTCCCGAGACGTACGCCTCCGCGAGCCGGTCGACCCGGCGCTCGTAGCTCCTGATCGTCACCCGCTCCGGTCGGAAGACCAGCGCGTCGCCCGACTTCTCCAGCTCCTCGATCTCGTCGAGCGTCTCGTTGTACAGCGCCCAGCGGTGCAGGAGCGCCTCCCCCACCGCCGGGAAGCGACGGAAGTACGAGCGATAGAAAGGCGTCAGTCGGCGCGGCGGGATCTTCCGGTAGCCCTCAGGCTGAGTGAGCACGATCAGGAACTTCTCGAACCCCGCCTCGCGCGCCGCCGACAACGGGATCCCACCGTCGTGGCCCAGGGCGCCGTCGACGTAGTACTCGCCGTCGATGAGCACCGGCGGCATCCACACCGGCATGGTCGACGAGGACCGAACCATCCGCATGAGGTCGGCCATCGACTCGACGTCGTCCTCGGTCCAGAAGACCGTCTCGCCATCCGAGCAGCGGAACGTCCCGATCCGCGCGGCGGTCCCGCTGGCCTCGAACGTCTCGAAGTCGTACGGCAACACCTGATCCGGCAGGCCGGCCTGCTCGTAGATGTACTCCGCGTTAAACAGGCCCTTGCCGCGCGCGAAACTACGCAAGTCCCCGAAGTTCGGGTCCGCGGCCATCTCCACGAAACTCTTCCGGGCGCGTACCGCGTCGCGGGAGACGTAGTTAGCGAGGTGAGACGCCCCGGCCGAGATTCCGGCGACCAGACCGGTGTGGATCCCCGCCTCGATCAAGGTCTCGACAACGCCCGCGGTGTGCACCGCCCGCATACCACCGCCCTCGAAGAGCAGGGCGACATCGGGGGCGGTCGGCTCCAGCGTCGCAGTGCCGGCGCGCGTATGTCTCGGTCCCGCATCAGTCACTCCTCCAGACTAGGAGGTCTGGGCGCGGGGGTCCGGTGGCGGAGGTTCAGTGGCGCAGCCGCCTCCCCGTTACTAGTGTCACCACCCGTGACCCAACTCACCGAGCTCGTCGCGAGCATCAACGACGTCTACTGGTACGGCGTCATCGCACTCCTGGTGATCGCCGGGCTGTACTTCTCAGTGACCACGTTGATCGTCCAGATCCGGCTCTTCCCGGAGATGCTCCGGACCATCACCGAGAAACCCTCCGACATCGAACCGGACAAGAAGGGCATCTCCGCCTTCCGCGCCTTCACCATCTCGGCGGCATCCCGGGTCGGCACCGGCAACGTCGCGGGCGTGGCCATCGCCATCACCGTCGGCGGGCCCGGGGCGGTTTTCTGGATGTGGCTCCTCGCCATCATCGGTGGCGCGACCGCCTTCATCGAGTCGACGCTCGCGCAGCTGTACAAGGTCAAGGGCAGGGACTCGTACGTCGGCGGACCGGCGTACTACATCCGCGACGGGCTGGGCTGGAAGCCGGTGGCCGTGGCGTTCGCGGTGATCATCACCGTCACCTACGGCTTCGTGTTCAACGCCGTCCAGGCCAACTCGATCTCCGAATCCGTCCGCAACCAGTTCGACCTCCAGGGCACCGGAGCCGGAATCGCCATCGGCCTGGGGCTGGCGCTCGTGACGGGCCTCGTCATCTTCGGTGGCGTACGCCGCCTGTCCGCTGTCACCGAGATCCTGGTCCCGGTCATGGCCGCGGCCTACGTCGTCGTCGCCCTCGTCGTCGTCGCCATCAACATAACCGAGGTCCCCGACATGATCGGCCTCATCGTCGGCCACGCCCTCGGGTTCCGCGAGATCGCCGGCGCCACCATCGGCGCGGCGATCATGCAGGGCATGCGCCGCGGCCTCTTCTCCAACGAGGCCGGCATGGGTTCCGTCCCCAACGCCGCGGCGACCGCCTCGGTCTCCCACCCCGTCAAGCAGGGCCTCGTCCAGTCGCTCGGCGTGTACTTCGACACCCTCGTCGTCTGCTCGGCCACGGCGTTCATCATTCTGCTAGCGGACCCCGAGTTCGGCGGAGACAGAGAGGGCATCACGCTCACGCAGGACTCGCTCGCGTCGCAGGTCGGCGAGTGGGGCGTGCCGTTCCTCATGGTGGTCATCTTCTTCCTCGCCTTCTCCTCGATCCTCGGCAACTCGTACTACGGCGAGGCCAACATCAACTTCCTGCGCGACAGCCCGCGGTCGATCAACGTCTTCCGCGCGCTGGTCCTGCTCGCGGTGTTCGGCGGCGCGCTCGGCTCGGTGGACCTGGTGTGGGGCCTTGCCGACCTGTTCATGGGCTTCATGGCCACCATCAACCTCATCGCGATCCTGCCGCTCGGCGGACTCGCCGTGGCGCTGCTGCGGCACTACCTGCAGCAGAAGACGAAGGGACACAACCCGGTGTTCCACCGCGACGACCTGCCACGGGCCCGAAACGTCACCGCCTGGGACGGCTCCGACCCGATGACGCACCAGCACATCGCCGACGATGCCCGCGAGGTCAAGGCCGACGAATGACCGAAACCGCACGCCGCGCCGACACCGCCCACCGCGCCGATGCCAATCGCCGGAGCCTGACCGCGCTGCCGAAGGCGCACCTGCACGTCCACCTCGAGGCGGCCATGCGGGAGGCGACGCTGCGGCAGTGGTGCGCGGAGGACGGCCTCGAGGTGCCGCCGCTCGTCGACTACCCGGACTTCACGCGGTTCCTCGACGCGTACGGCCTGCTCATCGACCTCCTGCACACGCCGGAGCGAGTCGAGCAGCTCCTGGACGAGGTGATCGCCGACGCCGCCGCGCAGGGGGTGGTGGCGCTCGAGTTCGCGTCGATCCCCGAGAAGGCGGTGGCGTTCGGCTCCGCCGAGGAGGCGCTCGAGTTCCAGCTGCCGGTCATGGCCGAGGCGTCACGCAGGCACGGGGTGTGGGCCGGCGCGATCGTGAGCATCGACCGCGGCGCGGGGCCCGAGCACGCGCTCGAGGCGGCACGGCTGGCCGCGCGGTTCGCCGACCGCGGCGTCGTGGCGGTGGGTCTGGTCGCCGACGAGCGTGACAGTCCCGTGGCCGCCGCGGCGGAAGCGTTCGCGATCGCCCGCGACGCCGGACTCGGGGTGGTGCCCCACGCGGGCGAACTGGGCGGGCCGGAGGAGGTCCGCTCCGCCGTCGAACTGGGGGCGGACCGCATCCAGCACGGGGTGCGCGCCGTGGAGGATCCGGGCGTGCTCGAGCTGCTCGCCGAGCGGGGGACGTGCCTCGACGTGTGCCCCACCTCCAACGTCGTGCTGGGCGTGAGTCCCTCGCTCGAGAGCCATCCCCTGCCCGCGCTCCTGGCCGCCGGCGTGCGGTGCTCGATCGGCGCCGACGACCCCCTGCTGTTCGGCGCGGACGTGGTCGACGAGTACGTGTCCGCACACGAGCGGATGGGCGTGCCCGAGGCGCAGCTCGTGGAGGTGGCGCGTACGTCGATCGAGTCGTCGTTCGCGCCGGCGGACGTCAAGCGGGACGCCCTCGCGCGCCTCGGTGCGTGGGAGGACCGGGCCGCCTGGCAGGACGGCGGCGCGTAAGGCGCGTCAGGCGCCCCAGGTCAGGCGCCTCGGCGGATGCGGTCGGCGGCGACGATCATCGGCACCTGCAGCGGCAGTCGGCCCCACGCGATCACCTGGTACTGCCAGACCGGCTTGCGGCGCCACGCGCGGACCATCTGCAGGTTGCCGGGGAACACGCCGAGGAACAGCGCGGTGGCGGCAGCACCACCCAGCCTCCGTGTGCGGGGCGCGGCCAACAGCCCGGCGACCGCGAGCTCCGCGACGCCCGACCCATAGGTCCACGCGCGGCGGCTGCCGGGCAGCTCGGGCGGGATGAGACCGTCGAACGGCCGGGGATTGACGAAGTGCAGGACCCCCATCGCCCCGAGGGCGGCGGGCATTGCCCAGTAGCGGGCGGTGCGGGGACGGGCGTTGCGGGGGCGGGCGGTCTCGGAGCTCATCAGCCGAGACTACGGGCGCGGCGGCCCCCTCACCGGATCCCCGGCAGGACGCGCTCGCCGATGAGCCGTACGGGGGCGACGACGACGAGGCCAGGCCGGTGCCCGGGCGCGAGGCATTCTGCCCGGCAGAGCGCGATAAGCCCGGGATCATCGAGCTGCGGCTGGAAGTGCGTGCCCAGTCTCGCGGTCCGCCGGGCGGCCGCGCCCCGCATCGAGGAAGACCAGCGGGTGGGGTTGCGAGAACGGCCTCGGGGTGGGCGGGTCCGCGGGAGTCGCGCGCTCCGTGGAGCCGTAGGCGTCCCGCACCCGGCCTGAGCTCACCTCCCGTCTTCCTCCTTTGACTCCTCTGCGTACCTGGGGGCCAGGGCCTCCATCTGCTGCATCACCAGCTGAATGGCCTCAGGTTGCTTGTCCGGTGGGTACCTGAACTTGCGCAGAGTCCGCTTGACCGAGGCGCGAAGCTTGGCCTTGACGTCTTCGCGGACCGTCCAGTCGGTGCGGATGTCGCGACGCATGGTGGCGACGATCGAGCGGGCGATCTCGGCCAGCACGTCGTCGCCGAGGACGTCGACCGCGGACTCGTTCAACGCGACCACGTCGTAGAACGCGAGTTCATAGCTTTCCAGCGGCGGCTCGAAGCGCTGCCCGCGGTCGGCTTCCGCGCTGACCTCCTTGGCGAGCTCCACCAGCTCGGCGATCACCTCGGCGGCCGTGAGCTGCTGGTTGGTATAGCGCACCATGAGCTCGTTGACGCGTTCGGAGAACAGCTTTCGCCGCACCTCGTTGCCGTGCGTGACCGTCGCGGCCTCCTCCAGCAACGTCGCCTTGAGCGCCTCGATCGCCAGGTGGGCCTTGGACGGCTTCTGCGCCTCCTCGACCCACTGCGGGGTCAGCGTGTCGAGCCGCGGGAGGGGCAGTCCGGCCTCGCGGTAGATGTCGACGACTCCTGTGCTCGCTGCGGAGTCGACGATCAGTTCGCCGAGAATGCGCTTGATCTCGTCCGGGACCAGTTCTCCGGCGCCGATCTTCTGCTGTGCGTCGAGCTTGAGCATCCAGACGCGGACCTCTTCGACGAACCGCACCTCGGGTCGGACCGTTTCGAGGGAGTCGTTCCCCGCCGCCAGCGCCCACGCCCGCGCGAGTTTGGATGACAGGTCGCGGAAGCGGTCGGCGAGAGGGCGCGCGTCCGGGTCGTCGTCGTCGCGGTTTCCTGGCGTGCCCGGCGACCGCAGGCGGGTGACCACGGTGAGGAGCGCATCACGCCAGCCGGTTTTGGCGTTGGCGTGCCACTGCGCCTTCCACTCGTCGCCGATGAGCTCACGCACGCCTGCGAGCAGGTCGAGCACGATCTGCGCGGCCTCCTCGGAGGTGCGGCCGACGAGCCGGTCACCGCCCTCCTGGGCCTCGCGGGTGAATTCCTCTAGCGCCTTGGACAGGTTGTCGGTGAGCGGCGCGTAGCCCACGAGCAGCCCGTCCTGCTTCCCGCGGAAGGTGCGGTTGACGCGGGCGAGGGTCTGCATGAGCAGCGCGCCCTTGAGCGGCCGGTCCACGTACAGGGTGTGCAGCGCCGGGGCGTCGAAGCCGGTGAGCATCATGTCTTTGACGATGATCAGCTCGAGCTCGTCGTCGGGGTTCTTCACCCGCTGCTTCACCGCGGCGATCGCACTCGGACGCCGGAGATGCCTGGTGACGTGCTCCTCGTCGCCCGGGTCGGCGGTGTAGACCACCTTGACCTTGCCCGTGTCGTCGGCATCGGAGTGCCAGTCGGGGCGGAGGGCGACGATCTCCTGGTACAGGTTCGCGGCGATGGATCGAGTGGCGCAGACGATCATCGCCTTGCCCGGGACACCGAGGAATGGCCGCATGGTGTCGCGGCGGGTCTCCCAGTGGGTCACCAGGTCGGCGGCCAGGGTGCGGATGCGCTCGGGGGCGCCGTAGACGGTGTCGAGCTTGGCCACCGCGCGCTGGAGGCGTTCGGCGTCCGCGGCGTCGAGGCCGCTCAGCGCCTCCTCCGCGGCGTCGTCGAGCGACTCGTCGTCCACGCCGGGCAGGCGCGCCAGGCTGATCAGCCGCGGTTCGTAGACCACGGGGACCGTGGCGCCGTCCTCCACCGCCCGGTGCAGGTCGTAGACGTCGATGTCGGCGCCGAAGACGCGGCGGGTGTCGCGCTCCCCCTCGGTGATGGGGGTGCCGGTAAAGGCGATGAGGGTCGCGTGCGGCAACGCGCTCTTGAGGTGCGCGGCGTAGCCGTCCAGGTTGTCGTAGTGACTGCGATGGGCCTCGTCGGCGATGACGACGATGTTGCGCCGGTCCGAGAGCAGCGGGTGAGTCGCTCCGGAGTCTCGTTCGGATTTGCTCAGGCCGAACTTCTGCAGGGTGGTGAAGTAGATGCCGCCCGAGCGGCGGTCCGCCAGCTGCGTCCGGAGCTCGTCGCGGGTGCGGACCTGCACCGGCTGCTCGGGGAGCAGGTCGGAGATCTGGAAGCCGTCGAACAGTTGGGAGTCGAGCTCGGTGCGGTCGGTGATGACGATGACCGTGGGGTTGGCCAGTCGCGGGTGCCGCATGATCTTGGCGGTGTAGAGCTCCATCTCCATGGACTTGCCGGAGCCCTGGGTGTGCCACACGACGCCGGCCCGGCCGTCGGAGGCCACGGCGCGGACGGTGGCACCGACGGCTTTGGTGACGGCGAAGTACTGGTGGGGCTTGGCGATGCGTTTGATCAAGCCGGACTCGGTGGCGTCGAAGGCGGTGAAGTCGCGGTGGAGTTGGCCGAATCGTTCGACGTTGAACACGCCGTCGATGAGGAGGTCGAGTTCGGTTGTGGGTTCCGCGGAGCCTTCGAGGGTGGTGAGGGGGGCGATGCGGCGGCCGTCGTCGTCGACGTTCCAGGGCGCGAAGTGGTTCCACGGGGTGAACGGCGTGCCGTAGCGGGCGGAGAGGTCGTCGGTGGCGACGACGACGACGGCGAAGCGGAACGCCATGGGGAATTCGTGGAGATAGGTGCGCAGCTGGTTGTATGCGAGTTCGGCGGTGGCGTTCTTGGCGCCCGGCTTCTTGAGTTCAAAGATCGCGAGCGGAAGTCCGTTGACGTAGGCCACCACGTCGAATCGTCGTTCGTGTTCGCGGCTGCGGACGGTCACCTGGTCCACGGCGTGGTACCGGTTGCGCGAGGCGTCGGCGGACAGGAAGCGGATGACCGGGGCGACCTCGCGGCCGTCGTCGTCGATGTAGGTCAGGCCCTTGTAGCCGTCGAGCAGGATGTGGTGTAGCCGGTGGTTCTCGGTGATGGCGTCCTGCGACTTGGGGGTGATCACCTCGGCCATGGCCTGCTGGAGGTATTCCTCGGGCACGTCCGGGTTGAGGTTGATCAGCGACTGCAGGAGGGTGCCCCGCAGGACGATGTCGTGCCACGAGTCGCGCTCCCCCGAGCCGGGCGCGAGGGATGGCCCGGGGCGGTGCTCCCATTCGCGCTCGGCGAGGGCGTCGAGGATCCCCTGCTCGGCTTGGGCTTCGGACCAGCCGTAGGTCATGATTGCTCTCCGTTTCTTGGCTGCTCCACGATTAATCGATAGTTCGTGGTCCGGTCCCCGCGCTGGCCGTCCATCACCACGTAACCCTCATCGAGCAGGGGTGCCAGGGCGTACCGGATCTGTCCGGCCGTCAGCTGCGTGCGCTCGATGATGTCGCGGAGCGTCGGGGCGTTCATCTCTGCCAATGCCGACAACACAGCGTTCTCGTTTCGAGTCTGCCGCCCGGCTCGTTTGTTCGTGACTACATCTACTGGGGTCGTGCCGACGGACGCCGATTTCCTGGCCCCAGCCGCCGCGTCGTATCCACGTTCACCCGGCGGCAACCACAGGATCGCGGTGAACTGAACTCCGGTGTTGATCAGCGTCGGACGTGGGAGCCCCGCCTGCGCAGCGCTCTCGAAGACCTCGCGTATCCCTCCACCTTCGCCTTCGATCACCCAGCCTCCGTCGGCTGTCTTCAACTTCTTCGCTGCTGCGTACAACCGTTGGTTGACGGCGGCTTGCGCATGTTCGGAGCTTTCGATCTGCTTCAGCGAGATCCCTCGCAGCCCGCCGGGGCTCTGGATCACGAGGTTGCGGCTGGTGAGGCGGATTTGGATCCCTTTTCCGGTACCCATCGTGTTGGGCCCGAGGTCGCGGTGCACGAGCGCGTTCGCGAGCAACTCCCTCACCGCTCGAAGTGGCAGTTCGTGCTCTTCCACCATGTGCCCGTCGTCGCGGTAGCGCCGCACCGTCGGTACGTTCGCCTCGACCCAGGCCATCACCTCATCGAGTAGTACGGGAACGGGACCGCTGAAGTCCCGCAGGTTGCGATTCCTCACGCCGGAGTCGGTAGAGGGCACTATCACCGCGGCTGTCACAGTCAGTGATGGCTCGGCTCCTTGTGGGAAGTCGCCGAGCATGTAGAGACCTGTCAGGGTCACTTCACCCCGGGGGGTAAAGATGCTGGTCAGTCGGAGAATGTCCTGGTCAGACTTGTCGGTCAGTCGATCTGTGGAGGATCGGCAGGCGGCGACGTACTGGTCCACGAGTTCCGGCACCAGCGCGTCTGCCCCCGTGTCCGGAATGACACGCCTGTCGTAGTCGATCCGCTCGTCGGTGTGGAGCTTCTCGACCTCGATCATCCGGAGTTCATGCTCTTGGATCTCGTAGTCACCATCTGATTGACGGAGATACGCGACCCCCTGGCACGTGGCCGGCTTGTCGTGAATGCTGAGTGGCCGCACGTCAACGACGATCACCGACTTTCCTTCAATCATCAGATGCTCGGTCGCGATGTGGGGTGAGGGACGAACGGCCTTGCGGGCTTGGTTGACGAGGCCCGCTTCCAGCTGGGCAGGTTTCTCGACGCCGGTGATCGTAAACCCGGATCGCTCATCGACACCCAGAATGAGAGTCCCGCCCTCCGGCATGTTCGCGAAGGCGCACAGAGTCTCCGGCGTAGAGGCGGGAAGACCGATAGCTGCCCGCTTGACCTCGATTGATGCGGAGTCTCCGCGACGCGACTTCAGCGAGTCGATCACGCTCCGCAGCCGCTGTTCCGTCCACATGACGCCCACTTTGGTTGTACCGACTATCGCCTCATTGAAACTGAGTTGCACTCTAGTTGCAATGAGGGTTGCACTCTCTGCATCGCCTGCCTGGGCCCGGGGGACCAGGTCACAGACGATGCGCCCGAGGTCAACGAGACCACGGATGTACTCGGAACGTCCGTACGTCTCTCGCTGAACGCCTTCGCCCCGGCAGCAGACATCGACGGCATCTGCTGACGGAGCCGACAATCAGAGCCAGCGAGGCGCGACCTGGGGATTGTTAGATAAGGCACCCCCCTAATCTGACACTGATCCCCGATTCCCGCGGATCGTGACAGATTACGGCGGCGCCCCGCTGCCACTCAGAGCACCGCCTCGGCGGCCTGCTCGGCATCCTTGACGGCGATCCGGCCGTCCATGAGCAGGGGTAGCAATGCGTCGCGTGTGCGGGCGAGCGCTGATGTCTCCACCTGGAGCGCTGAGTGCTTCGAAGTAAGTGCCCCACTCAATCGGTCGAACTCTTCTAGATGCGCCCCGTCCGGAAGCGGCACCTGCAGTGCGTACGCACGCTCCCGATTGAGCCCGGGCACTGCAGAGTCTGTATTCATCGCCACAAAATCAATGTCCTGCAAGAGGCGGTAGGCATATCCCAGTGAGACTCCGTTGGGAGCCACCCAATACGTCGTGTCAATCGGGAAGCATCCCTCGCTGATCCAATACGTGGAACCCACAGACCCCTTTCGGCCGACAATGACAGCCGGTCCGTCTACAAGTGATTCATCGTGATAACCCACGACACCGCCACTTCCCACTACTGGAAACGGGCCTTCAACTCGCTTAGACGACGGCAGGCTTTTGCCGTAGTTGAGGGCAATCAGACTGCCGAGTTCAACGCGCTCCGCAGTGGATCGGCTGGCCTTACGGAAGCTGGCGTCAAGGAGGTCGTCAATCGACCGTTGCACTCGCCTGTTCGCGGCGATCTTGTCGTCCAGCGCGCCGAGGATCTCGCCAATCGCCCGCTGCTCCCCGAGCGACGGCAGCTCGAATTCATAGGAAAGAAAATCGTTCCGAGCAAGGTCGAGATTCGTCGTGCCAGTTCCAAGTGACTTGCAGTGTCGCCGGCACTGCGGACTTCTGAGCGTCCAGTACAGGTACTCCGAACTGATCGGAGAGTCGTCGAGAATGTCGACGGCAATGGTGTCTTGAGTTAGGCGGGCCCGCTCGATCTCCTCTGGTACCCGTGCCGCAGCACCCAGCAGCGCCGCTTCCTGCGTCATGTCCTTCAGCGACACGTAGACGTCTCCGGCCGAGACTGCGATACGGTCGGCAAACTCCTCTGGGTAGAACCGGAGCTTGCCACCCTTGAACCCACCCTCGCGTGCGATGGTTCCCAGCCCGAGAAGCGGATAACCAGACTCGCCGACTAGGGAGCCCCGGTACGAGTTTCCCCTTCTTAGGGAGACCAACTCTCCGAGCGTTACCCTCACCCAAGCCTCCCCAGCTGCTCCCGGACCACGGCATCCAGCAGGGCCGACTCATCCAGCGCGATGGTGAGCTCGTCGGTGAGCCGCGCGATCTTCTCGTCGATCGGCTCAAGATCCTCCTCCGCCTCGGGCACGCCCACGTAGCGGCCCGGGGTCAGTGCATAGCCGGCGGCCTTGATCTCCTCGAGCGTGGCCGACTTACAGAAGCCAGCCACGTCCTCGTACTCACCCACCGCGGAGGGGCGGCCTCGCCAGGAACGGAACGTCTCGGCGATGCGCTGCAGGTCTTCCTCACTCAGCGTGCGCTCCACGCGGTCGATCATGTGGCCCAGCTCGCGGGCGTCGATGAACAGCACCTGCCCCCGGCGATCCACCGAACCACCCTTGCCGGCGGCCTTGTTCTTGGCGAAGAACCACACGCACACCGGGATGCCCGTCGCCCGGAACAACTGCCCCGGCAGGGCCACGATGCACTGCACCACGTCACCCTCGACCATCGCCTTGCGGATGTCGCCCTCGCCACTGGTCGTAGTGGTCATGGTCCCATTGGCCATCACCACGCCGGCCTCGCCGTTCGGCGCCAGCTTGGACAGGATGTGCTGCATCCACGCGTAGTTGGCATTGCGCTTGGGCGGCACCCCGTAGACCCAGCGCGGGTCGTCCTCGCGACGTGCCCAGTCCTTGATGTTGAAGGGCGGGTTGGCCATCACATAGTCGGCCTGCATATCCGGGTGGATGTCCCGGGCAAAGGTGTCACCCCAGCGCGAGCCGAGACCCTGCGAATCGATCCCGTGGATCGCCAGGTTCATCTTGGCCATCCGCCACGTGCGCTCGTTGAGCTCCTGCCCGTACACGGCGACGTTGGTCGGATCCTCCTTGTGCCCCTCGAGGAACTTCTCCGTCTGCACGAACATGCCGCCCGACCCACAACACGGGTCGTACACACGCCCCGAATGCGGTTCGAGGATCTCCACCAGCGTCCGCACCACCACGGGCGGGGTGTAGAACTCGCCGCCGCGCTTACCCTCCGCCTTGGCGAACTTGTCCAGGAAGTACTCATAGACCTCCCCGAGCAGATCCCGCGCCTTGGAGGCGCCGCCGCCGGTGAAACGCGCCGCGTTGAACAGGTCCACCAGCTCACCCAGTCGGCGCTGCTCGACATTGTCCCGCCCGAACAACACCGGCAGCGTGCCCACCAGCGACTCGTTGGCCTGCATCAACGCGCGCATCGCGGCATCGATCAGCTCACCGATCGACTGCGCGTCGTTGGTCGACGACGCCGGGATGCCCTTGGCGTGCCGCGAGAGGTACTCCCAGCGCGCCTCGGCGGGAACCCAGAACACGCCGGAACCCAGGTACTCGTCGGCATCCTCGAGCGTTTCGGCGAGGTAGGCCTCGTCCTCCCCGGCCAGCTCCTGGCGGATCGCGTCGCGGCGCTCTTCGAAGGCGTCCGAGACGTACTTGAGGAACACCAACCCCAGCACGACGTCCTTGTACTGCGACGCATCCATGGACCCGCGGAGCTTGTCCGCCGCCTTCCACAGCGTGTCCTTGAGTTCCTTAGGTGTCGATGCCTCCATGGGCATCGGAACCAACACTCTCGCCATCAGGCGTTCTCCTCGTAGTTCTGATCTGAATAGTCGTGGTCTATACGCAGCGTGCCCGCCGCGAGTCCGTCGGAAAGTTCTGTGGTGAGCGCGTCGAGCGCACTCAATTCGGCCAAGAGCCGTGCCCGATGCTCGGCGGCCCGTGCCGCTACCGTGCGCCAAGGGTTACAGGCGTCGACGACGACGGTGCGCAGCCGCCACGAACGGCAATCCGATCCCCGCGCAGCCGAAATATCCCGAACAGCGAGCTCGGGAAGAATACGTCGCGATCCCTCCGCCGGTTCCATGCACCGCAGGACCCGGGCCGGCGCCTGAACGGCATTGCCGCCGACTGTGTCAATGATCGCGGCCGGCCCCCTCGTCGTCGTAAACACCACGTCGCCCGGCTCCGTGAGCCGGAAACGAGGCGCCCGTCGGACCAACTCCACCAGGTCGACCGACCGTGACCCGATCGCGCACCGGCCGCGCACCTCGTCCGGGCCGATCACCCCGATGCCGCCCGGACCCGCCGTGAAGACCTCCGCGGGGATGCGCACGCCCGTGATCACCCGGGCCGGCCGGTGCTCGCCCGTGGTCGCCGCTCTCCACGGCAGGGAGTGGTCAGCCGCAGATCCGGCCGCCACCACCTCGACCCCGTCGAGCACCCCGGACGCCGACGCGTCGCGCTTCTCCCACAGGCGGGCCAGCGCATCACCGCCGTCCTCCGCGACGTCGGTGGTGACCGGCAGCGCGAGCGCGGATTTGCTCACCACCGCCTCGGTGAGCCGGTGCTCGCTGCGCAGGAACGCGTGACTCCGCCGTGCGGCGCCTCCGCGGAGAGCCGCGACAGCGTCAGAGGCGAGTGCACGGTTCTCCCGCGCATCCAGCGCGTGGGCCGAGTGCTCCCCGAACGTCGTGAAACTCCGCGCACCGGCGGTGTCGCCGGACTCTCCCAGCACCCACATCGCCATCCGACGACGACCGCCGAACCGGCACAATCCCCGCGGCAGGCGAGCGACATAGCGCAGGGGCGCAACATAGTCGCCGCCTGTCCCCCTCAGGATCCGCCGCCGATGGTCCGTCCCCGGCAACTCGTCGACCAGCAGCGGGGCGGGAGCGAACACCACCGCGGCGCTGCCCGGCCCCAGGTCCAGCACCACGTTGTCGACCGAGTCGAAGAAGCCCTCAGTCCCGTCCCGGGGAATCGCCGCCCACTGCCCGACGAGAAGCGTGGCTGAACCGGCCGTCGCTGGTTCCAGGCGGGCGCCGAGTGCGGCGAGGTACCGCCAGAGCAGTCGGTCCACCGGCCCAGTCGGGCCATCCGGCGAAACGACTCGCGACCGATCCGACTCCGACGCCTTTTCCACCACGCTCGCAAGCAGACGCAGTCCGCCCGGACCCCACGGCACGAGTGCCCTGTCGGAATCGCCGGCCAGCGCCGCGACCACCTCGCACGCCAGTGCATCGCCCGTGCTGGTGAGCGATTCCGAGGCGAGCGGCGCGTCCTTGGCCTCCTGACGTTGCGCCAACCGTTTGAGCACCCGTGTCGCGGTAGTTCCGGCTTCGGCGAGGCGGTCGACGCACGCGACCAGGCCGCTGTCACGCAGTGCCCTATCCGCCTGCGTCACGGACAGAACCGACTCGACTGCGTGCCCCACCGGAAGCGTCGCGAGGTCGTCGCGGCTCTGGTCAGCCAGCGGGGCGCCGGACAGCGCGTGGAGCAGGAGAAGCGCCGAGGCGTCGTCAAGTTGCGAGGCCGCCTCGTCCATCAGCGACGAGAACAACGCCGCATCCTCATGCGCCTCCGGGTTGTTCCCCCGGCCGGTGACACGCAGCCAGCGGCCGACCTCGTCTGCGGAGAACACCAGCTGCGCCGGGTGTACGGGCGCGGGGAACGGACTATCAGATCCGGTCGACCGGGAGCGCCACACCGACACGACCGGGCGTTTCACTCCGGCGAGGTCGGCGATCTGCTGCATGGTCAGCGTCTCCACGTGGTCACCTCCGTTCGGTCGGCCAGGTCTGCGATGCGGACGACGCTACCCCCGAATTCGACCGCCTCATACCCTTTCGCCGATAAGCCTCCTTATCACTTTGAGCGTTACCGCTTTGGCGGAATCTCGAGGAATGGTCTCCCCGGAAGCCAACCGCACTCGATCCCCCGGAGGTCACTCGTGAACGACGCCTTCACGGTCGACCACCTCACGGAGTGGAGCCTCCTCGAATGGTGGCTTCACTACCTCGGCGCGATTGCCGTGCCCGCTTTGGCCATCGTCCTCGTGGTGGCCGCCTATCGAGCGTGTCGCGCGATCGACCGCCTGAGTCTGCCGAACCCGGTCGAGGCAGCAGTCGGTGTGGGCCTGGTCGCCGGCGCCTTCGCGGTCGTGTTCCTCGGGCTGAACTGGCACATCGACTTGCTGTACGGATCGCTACGTCATATCCCAAGTGCGACCGGGGCTGTCGTGGCCGGCCTCGGCACCGCGCTCTTGTTGGCCGCAGCTTCCGTGGTCCTGGCACTCAAGCTGGGCACTACCCGGCGGCGCCGGCTCGCCGTGATCGCCCTCGCCGCTGCAATACCCGCAGTCTTCACTCTCGTCCATGACGGCCTCTACCGGGATGCGACCGCGTCCACGCGTGATACGGCGAGTGTCGGTATGCAGTCACCCACGCGAAGCGCCGCAGGGGCCCAGCCGAATCAACCCAGCGACGCCCCAACGGACGTTCTGCCGCGCTCCCCTCCGGCAGACCAGCACGCACTCCCACCCGAAGGCCTCAGGGCCGCATAACCATTCGAATACTTACTTCATCAAGGAGACTTCCCATGCCCACAACTTCCCTCCGTACCTACGGCACCGCCGCCGTGACCGCCGCGCTCCTGGGCGCAGGCTCATTCCTCGCGCCGGCCATCGCCCAGGCGCAGTTGGTCGACCCCGTCGACCCCACGGACATCATCAAGATCGACTCGCCTGACCTCACCGTGAACGTCAACGGCACCACGGCGAACTTCACCGTCACCGCCCCCGAGAACATGGCCTGCGTCGGGCCTCTGGTGGTCGAGGGTGCGATCAGCGAGAAGGACATCGACCCCGAGACCTGGAACGAGACCTTCTTCGAGGACCTGTTCAGCAATCCGGTCTGGCCCACGAAGGAATCCGACCTGCGCGTCGTGGTCAACGAGTCCAGCGACCTACTGGACGAGGAGGGGGCCTACGCGAGTCCCCACAACGTCAGCGTGCCGGGCCTTGACGACGGGGACTACGTCGCCACGTCGATCTGCGTCACCGAAGACAGCATCGCGCCCCTCGCTGCGACCGATGAGATCTCGACTCTCGCGGACGTCCAGTACCCGGTCGAGATTCACTTCCGGAACTTCTCGGTGACCACTACCGGGAGCGTCAATCTGGGCAGCGTCGACGTGTTCGGCAGCCTCGGGAGCTGACCACCTGGACCGGGGGCGTCCGGCTCGTCGCTCAGCTGACGTAGCCGGACACCCCGGCCCGCTGTGAATCGACTCATTGCCCTTCTGACATGGCGGTACGAACCCTTCGGGAGTCGTACGCGGCCTGGCCGGGAGGGCATTGTCGTGTACCCGCTCCGCTGCGGCCGCAGATGCCGTGGCGGCGGCGCACGCCGAACATTCTCTCACGCCGAACATTCTCTACTGTGGCGTGCACACCTGACCCGACCCGAGGGAGACCACACATGGACGTCGCCGCCGTCGCCGCCACCGCACCGGACGCACCCCTGGAGAAGACCACGATCCGACGTCGGGACACCGGCCCGGACGACGTGCTCATCGAGATCGAGTTCGCCGGCATCTGCCACTCGGACATCCACCACGCGCGCGGCGAGTGGGGCCGCACCGTCTACCCGGTGACGACAGGCCACGAGATCGTCGGCATCGTCCGCGAGGTCGGATCCGAGGTGACCCGCCACAAGGTCGGCGACCGCGTGGGCGTCGGCTGCCTGGTGGGGGCCTGCCATGAGTGCGCCTCGTGCGAGGCCGGCCAGGAGCAGGAGTGCGAGGTCGGAGCCACCGCGACCTACGGCTCGCCGCTGCCCGAGGGCGATCCGGAGGGCCCGGTCACCAACGGCGGCTACTCCACGCACATCGTGGTGGAGGAGCGCATGGTCGTCTCCGTCCCCGAGGGCCTCGACCCGGCCGCCGCCGCGCCGCTGCTGTGCGCCGGGATCACCATGTACTCACCCCTGCGGCAGTGGAACGTCGGCCCCGGCACGACGGTCGCGGTGATCGGCATGGGCGGGCTCGGGCACGTGGGCGTGCAGCTCGCCGTGGCCATGGGCGCCGAGGTCACCGTGTTGTCCCAGAGCACCTCCAAGCGCGACGACTCGCTGAAGTTCGGCGCCGTGGAGCACTACGCGACCGCCGGAGACGAGGGCAGGGAGAACCTGCGGGCGCTCCGAGGCAGCTTCGACGTCATCCTCAACACCGTCTCCGCCAACCTGCCCCTGGACCGCTATCTCGCCCTGCTCAAGCCTCGCGGCGCCATGGTGGAGATCGGTATCCCGAGTGAGCCGATGTCCCTGCGGGCGGGGTCGGTGACCGGCGGCCGCAAGATCCTCACCGGCTCGATGATCGGCGGTATCCCCGAGACGCAGGAGATGCTGGACTTCTGCGCCGAGCGCGGGATCACCGCCCAGATTGAACTCATCTCGGCCGATCAGATCAACGAGGCGTGGGACCGCGTCGTCAGCTCGGACGTCCGGTACCGGTTCGTGATCGACGCCAAGACGTTCTAGGCGAGACCGTCAGGTTTCACCGGTGAACCACATCCAGATAAATGTCGCCACGAATCCCACCGTCGAGAGGATGAGGACGGTCCGGCTGTAGTGATCCTCCCAGGCCATCTGGATGAACCGCCGCTTGAACTCTTCCCACCTGCCGTCCCAGAAACCGGGTTCCGGTTCCAGGGCGGGGTGTTCGTAGGGGTGCGGGTCGCGTTCCGACGGGTCGTCCCGTCTCTGCCCATACCTCATGGTCGTGTCACCTCTCTGCCGTGTGGGCCCGGTACCGGTGGTGAGCCATATCGCCCGCCTGCTGTCCCAGGTACGTCCCGACGGCCGCACCGATGCCGGCGCCGATGAACGTGCCGAGGGGACCGAACATCGTTCCTGCGACGGCGCCGGCTGCGGCGCCTCCGAGCGCGCCGCCACCCAGAGCCCCGAGGGTCTCCGCGACGGCCTCGCCGGTCGACGTCCTCCCCTCGGCGTGGGCCTTCACGCCGTCGTACACCGTAAGCCCGCCACCGACCGGACCGGCGACCCCACCGAGTCCCCGCAGTCCCGTCGCCGCAGCTCTGCCGAAGTCATCCGGGGCCGGGTTGAGCATGTGTCTCCCCCGGGTCCGTGGATCGAGTTCATCGGCGACGTCCGGGTAGCCCCGTGACGCGGCCCCCGTCATCGCGTCCACACCGCGACCCGGCCACGGGTCGTCCGGGCCCGGGATCGGCGACCGGTCGACCTCGGGTGGGATCGCGGCGTGCAGCCGGGCGGCGATCCCGTCTATCTGGCGCCCGTAGTACTCATCGAGGGAGCGCACGGTGTCGACCGCGGAGCTGATCGCCTCCGCATCCTCATCGACCGTCGAGTGACCGATGTCGTCGCGACCCGGCAACGGACGCACCGACGACTCGCCCACCTGGAGTCCGGCTGCCTCGGCATCGGCGACCCGATCTCGAACCGCCTGAACTGCCGGCCCCAGAGCAGCGTGCGAGCTCCGGAGAGCATCAGCCAGATCCTCGAGTCCGTCAGCCAGCGTGCTGACGTGCGACTTCTCACGTTCCACGGTGTCGAGGACGGCGTCAGCGGCCGCCCCGTCCCAGCCATCATCCAGCTCCATCGCACCGTCGACCAGGTCCCTCCGGATGCCCTGCGCCACCGAGTGCTGCCGGCCGACCTCGCCGCCGGCGCCCGCCACTGCGGACACGTCCCAACGACGAATGTCCGCGACTGTCCAGCTCACCGCCGGGCCACCGCTGCGAGGAAAGCCGCGAAGTCCTCATCCTCGGCCTCGAGGAACCGGTGCGCCTCGGCCGCGAAGTCGGCCAGGCCCCCGAGCCGACCCGCGATTCTCTCGGCGCACACCGCTGCCGCACCGCACGCCCGGTCCACCGCCTGCTCGATCGCCGACCCGCCCGGAAGACCGCCGCCCAGCCGCGCCGCGACCTCGGGAAACGTCACCTCCGTGGCCGCCTCCCCGCAGTCGCGGAACACCGAGACCGCGCTCGCGATCTTCCCGGCATCCGCCCTGATCGTCCCGTCGGGCACGAGCCCTCCTCGTCGTCGTTCCGGTCTACTACCGGGACGCCCCCGTGGCGTCCTCACCACGTACGACGCGCGCCCCACGCCGAACGGTTCCCCCGTGTCGTACCCGTG
The DNA here is from genome assembly GCF_002999155.1 of Dietzia sp. oral taxon 368. NCBI lineage: Bacteria > Bacillati > Actinomycetota > Actinomycetes > Mycobacteriales > Dietziaceae > Dietzia > Dietzia sp. oral taxon 368. The sequence continues at coordinate 1,484,610 of NZ_CP027238.1, read as the reverse complement.
GTGTGTACTCGGGAGTGTGGAAGGGACACCGGTCACGGCCGGTTCCACCCACGACCCGGCGGCGTCGCCCGACGCCGGGAACCCTCCCCTCGAGGAGTGCACCGTGCCGCTCACCTGGACCCCTACCCTCGACCGCGCGCTCGCGGTCGCCGCCCGCTGCCACGCAGGTCAGACCCGCAAGGACGACCCGACGCCCTACATCGCCCATCCGGTCGCGGTGGCGCTGATCGTCTCGGACTTCACCGACGACGAGGACGTGGCGGTCGCCGCGCTGCTGCACGACGTGCTGGAGGACGTGCCGCCGTCGGTGTACTCGGCCGCGGACATGACCGCCGACTTCGGCGACCGGGTCACGGAGTTTGTACGCGGCGTGTCCGAGGAGAAGACCGCCGGGGAGGAGACCCCGCCGTGGCGGGTCCGCAAGGAGGGCTACCTCGCCCGCCTGGCCGAGGACTCCCCCGAGTGCCTGCTCATCTCCGCGGCCGACAAGATCCACAACCTCCGGTCGATGGTCTCCGCGCACGGCCGCCTGGGCGACGGCATGTGGGACGTGTTCAACGCCGGCCCGCAGGAGAAGCTGTGGTTCTACGGCGCGATCGCCGATACTGTGGCCGAGCGACTCGGCGACTGCGCGGCCACGCGAGAGCTGCGACGGGCCGTAGACGACGTGGCCGCCCTCGTGCCGGTGGGGTGACGTCATGCAGGACCACCGCCTCGGACCGGGTAGCGCCTCCCTGCGCCCGGCGGGCGACCCGTGGCACGACTTCGAGCACACCCTCACCGGACATCTCCGCAGGCCCGGGGCGGTGGGCGCGATGGAGTTCCGCGCACCGTCACAACCGTTCGGCGGACAGGGGCGGTGCACCGTCCAACTGGCGGCGGGCGGGGCGGTCGCCTGGGTGACCGCCCGCCCCGCCGGGCACGACCTCGTCGAGGAGATGATCGCGCACACCGCCCCCACCGCGCCGGCGCCTATCGCCCGGGCGGTGGTCAACGCCTGCCGCGACCGGCTGGGAGTCCCACACCCCCAGTTGCTCACCCTCCGGAGCGAGGGGACGGTCGGCCGCTATACCGGCGCGCTCAGGCTCATCCGGTTCGATTCCGTGCCCGTCGGACGCGACCCCGCCGACTACCCCAACCCGATCGACGTGGCCGTCGAGGTCGAGGACCACGTGGACGCCCGCGAGCGGTACGAGGCGATCATCGAACAGGTGACCGGCCGGCCGTGCGTGGTGGACGAGCTCGGCCACCTGGTCTTCGACCACGTCGGCCACCGGATGCACGTCTCGTTCACCGAGGACGAGCCGTTCGCCCGCATCTGGGCGTGGGTCGTTCGAGGTGTGCGTTCCCGCGCCGAGGCCGCTCTGGAGATCGCGCGCCTCAACCTGGACGACGACCTCACCTCGTGGGTCCTCGACGGTCGCCACGTCATGCAGCGCACCACCGTGCCCGTCGCCCCGTTCCTGCCCCGCCACGCGCAGCACGCACTCGAGCACTTCCTGCTCACGTACGCCGCCACGCGCGATCAGGTCGCAGCGCGGTTGGGCCCGCGTACGCGGAGTTAACGCAAGTTTCTTCGGCCGCCTCCCGCGGCCCATCGACTCGACACGGCCATCCAATTCCAGTCGGAGCCCGGGAAGCCCGACGTCGGACGGTCACGGCGAGTTCTCGTACTCGCCCGAGAAGGCCGCCGCCACCGTTCAGGACAAGCTGAACAAGGAGTAGTCGGCGCGCCGTCCAGACGAGAGCGGGCGCATCCGGTGTATTCCGGATGCGCCCGCTCTTTCATTGCGACCCTGACGGGACTCGAACCCGCGACCTCCGCCGTGACAGGGCGGCGCGCTAACCAACTGCGCCACAGGGCCGTGCTTTTCGCACGAGAGGGAACATTAGCGGAATCGTGGCCCGAGAGGAAAACGGGGCCCCGCGCAGGTGGCGCCGCGCTCGCGGGCTGGGCCCCTCACCCGGTCCAGAGGACGAGCATCGGCTGGCTCGAGATCAGCTCTCCGCCCTGGTAGATGCTCATCCCCGACGCGTCGATCGAGTAGAGGACGTCGTTGTTCGTCACCACCGCCCCAGCCCTGGTGACGGTGGGGTCGTCGATCTCCACACCCGCCCCGCCCGACGAGCCGCGGTAGTAGTACCGGCCGTTGTCGGGGTTGACGCAGATGGAGAACAACGCCTGCGTCGTGCGCCCGATCATGGCCGCCGGGTCGCCGGCGTTGCAGCGCGCCTGGCGGTCGGAGAGCCATCCGGACGAGTCGGCCCCGACGGGCTGCCCACCGCCGCGTGGGAGCCGGGGCGCCGGCGCCTCGCGGGTGACGGTGACGGTCTCGCGTGGCGGCGGGGTGGTGTAGGCGGTCTCGGTCACCGGAGGCGGTGGCGACGAGGTAGACGGTGAGGACGACGACGACGAGGACTGCGCTGCCACGACACCCGGCCCGTCACCGGGGATCCCGCCCGGGCGGAGGGCGAGGTAGGCGATCACTCCGAGGAGGCCGACCGCGAGGACCGTCAGTACGGCGACGAGGGCGATCACCGCGCCGGGGGTCCCCCGCTGCGACGTGGGCTCGTGAGTGGGCGTGTGCCACTGCCCGTCGGGCCCCCACCGCCCGTCACCGGAGTTGTACGTCATCACCGACTCCCCTCATAGGCAGACCGTAGCGGTGCGCGCCGGCTGTCGGACGATCTCCGCGGTACCCGCGGTCACCCGATCGGCCACTCCCCGATCGCGGTGAGGTCCTCTGCGGTCGCGGTCACCGCGGTGGGCTCGCAGGCGAACCCGACGGCCTCCGAGCCGTCCGCGAGGGTCACCCGGCCGAGCTGCATGGGTCTGGGCAGCTCGTCGAGGAATTCGCCGAGCGCCGCCGGGGGCATCGTCCACCTCTCGCCGAGCAGTTCCGCACCCTCGGTGTGCCGCAGGACGCCGGGCTTGGGCGGGTCGGTGTCGAGCCGGTACATCCGGTAGTCGGCGCTGGACCGCACGACGCCACGCCAGGCCGCGCCGCGTCCGGTGAGCTGGTGCTCGAGCGGGCCGCCCCGGCGGTGGGCGCCGAACACCACCAGATCCACGGTCGGCGCGCCCGCGCGCAGGGGCCACGGCTCGAGCGGCTCCGTGGCGGCCTCGTTCTCCTCGGCGAACTCTGCCGCGAGGGCCGCCGCGATGTCGGCCACCACGCCGTCGTGGAACGGCCTGCCCACCACCGTGACGCCGAACGTCGCCGTGCCGCGGTCCGCCTCGTCCACCTCTCCCGCCGGGACGGCCACCGCGCAGAGGTCGAAGAGGTTGCAGAAGTTCGTGTAGGTCCCCATCCGGCTGTTGAGGGCGACCGGGTCGGCCTGAACCTCCGTGATCGTCGGATGGAACGGTGCCGTCGGCACCAGCAGCGCCGACGCGCCCAGGCGGTCGAGCTCGGCCAGGGCCCGGCGGCGCAGCGCCTCGACGGTCCGGCGGTCCCGCAGCAGGTCCACCGCCCGCACGTCGCGGGCGGGCGCGATGATGCCGCGGACGGTCGGATCGATGCCGGCATCTGCGTCGGCCCCGCCGGCCCCGCTGTCGGCTCCGTCGAGGAAGGCGCCGACCGCCTCGTACCGCTCGGCGACGAGCGCGCCGTCGTAGAGCAGCCGCGCGGCGGCGAGGAACGGCTCGAGATCGATCTCCACCACGCGGAACCCGCGGTCGCGGGCCGCGTCGACGGTCGCGGCGAACGCCTCGGCCCAGCCGGGGGCCATGGCGGTCAGCTCGCGCGGGACCGCGAGTGTCGCCCCCGGCGCCGCGGCGAGTTGGGCGTCCGCGGGCCAGCTCCGCGTGCCGTCGCCGCCCGCCATCACGCCGGTCGCACGGGAGGCCGTGCGCACGTCGCGGGCGAAGATCGTCACGCAGTCGTAGCTCGCGCAGGCCGGGACGATCCCGTCGGTGGAGACCACGCCGAGGCTGGGTTTGATCCCGACGATGCCGTTGAGCGCGGCGGGGATCCGTCCCGACCCGGCGGTGTCGGTGCCGATCGCCAGATCGCAGATGCCCAGTGCGACCGCCACTGCGGATCCCGAGCTGGACCCGCCCGAGACGTGGTCCGGCCGGTGCGCGGCCCGCACGGCGCCGTAGGGGCTGCGGGTGCCGACCAGTCCGGTCGCGAACTGGTCGAGGTTGGTCACCCCCACCACCACCGCACCGGCCGCGCGCAGTCGGGCGACGGCCACCGCGTCCTGCTCGGGGACGTAGGCGAACCCCGGGCAGGCGGCGGTCGTGGGTGTCCCGGCGACGTCGACGTTGTTCTTGACCGCCAGCGTCATCCCGGCGAGGGGCCCGCCGGCGGCGAGGGAGGCCACCATGTCGGCGACCATCGCCTCCCGGTCGCGCACCTGCAGGAACACCTCCGGCCGGTCGGCCTCCGCGAGTCGGGTCAGCACGGCGTCGACCCGCTCCGCGGCCGTCTCACGGAGTCCGGCTCCCGTCGCGGCGCTCATGCGCTCAGCTCCCCGCTGGCGGCCCAGCGCGCGAACTCCTCGGCGCGGGCGTGCTCCATGCGGCGCCTCGCGGAGGCGATGGAGTCGGCCTCGCGCTCGCAGAAGGCGTTGTGCTCGGCCAGGGAGAACGTGCCGTCGGTGATGTCGACGCGCCCGCGCCCGGCGGCGGTGTCGGCCCGCAGGTCGGCCAGCTCCTCGGAGGTCACGGGGTACCAGGAGATGCGGTCGAAGTGTCGCAGCAGCCACGGGTGCTCGGCGTCGAAGCCCGGTGCCGGCTCCGGGTGCCGGTGGTTCCACACCTGGGTGGTGCGGCCCACGAACTGGTAGCCGCCTGGTCCCTCCATGCCGTAGATGCACAGGTACGCGCCGCCGATGCCCACGGAGTTCTCGGCGGTCCACGTCCGGGCGGGGTTGTACTTGGTCGTCACCAGGCGGTGACGCGGGTCCAGCGGCGTGGCGACGGGCGCACCCAGGTAGACGTCCCCCAGGCCCAGGACCATGTACTCGGCGTCGAAGACTGTGCGGTAGACGTCGTCGGCGGTCTCCAGCCCGTTCATCCGGCGGATGAACTCGATGTTCCACGGGCACCACGGGGCGTCGTCGCGCACGCCGTACATGTACCGCTCGATCGCCTCCCTCGTGGCGGGGTCGTCCCAGCTCAGGGGGAGTCTGACGTGACGGCTCGGCACGACCAGCGACTCGGCGGCGGGCAGGGCGGCCTCGGCCTCGCGGAGGGCGGCCAGGGTCGACGACACGGTGCTGAGTCCGGGGGTGATCTTGACCTGCAGCGACCGGATGCCCGGGGTGAGGTCCTGCTGGCCGGGGACGGGGTTGGCCAGCAGGTGCAGGTAGAGGGCGTGGGCGCGGGCCCGCAGCTCCAGGTCGAGTTCCATCCGCCCGTACTCGACCAGCACGTTGTCGTCCCCGCCGCGGCGGTAGGTGACCTCGGTGAGCCCGTCCGCGGTGTGCCCGCGGCCCAGCACGCCGTCGTCGCGGTCCCCGCCGTCGCCCAGGACGTACGGACGGCCCGCGCCCCGCGAGCCCCCGGCGCCGACCCGGTCTGGCACGGCGTCCACGCGGACCCGCACGAACCGCACGGTGTCGCCCGGCGCCAGTTGCCCGAGCTTCCACCGGTCGCTGCTGACCACCGTGACCGGGCAGACGAAGCCGCCCAGGCTCGGGCCGTCCGGACCGAGCAGGATCGGGGTGTCGCCGGTGAAGTCGAGCGCGCCCACCGAGTAGGCGTTGTCGTGGAGGTTCGACGGGTGCAGCCCGGCCTCGCCGCCGTCGGGCCGGGCCCACTTGGGGCGCGGGCCCTCGAGCCGGACGCCGGTGCGGTCGGAGTTGAAGTGCACGGTGTAGGTAGCCGCGTACAGCTCGTCCATCCCGGCCCGGGTGAGGAACTCGGGTGCGCCGTGGGGCCCCTCGGCGACCGCGATGTGCCAGTGGTGGCCGATGGCGGGGATCTCCTCGGCGCAGATCCGGCGGGGCGTCGCGGGCCCGGGCTCGCCGACGGCGAGCGTGTCCCCGGTGGTGAGGGCGCGGCCCTCGTGGCCGCCGAACCGCCCCAGAGTGAAGGTCGACGACGACCCGAGGTACTGCTCGACGTCGATCCCGCCCCGCACGGCCACGTAGACGCGCATCCCGGGGCCATCGATCACCGGGATGTCCAGCACCGACCCGGCCTCCAGGGCGACCGGCTTCCACTGGGCCACCGGCCGCCCGGCCACGGTGGGCCGCACGTGCGCGCCGCCCACGCACACGGTGACCGGGGCGTCCGCCCGGAGCCGGAGGCCGCCGCGCGTGCACTCCAGGCCGGCGGTGCCCTCGGGATTGCCCACGGCGATGTTCGCCAGCCGCAGCGACTGGTCGTCCATCGCTCCGGAGGGAGGGACGCCCACCCCCCAGTACCCGACGCGGCCGGGCCAGTCCTGGACGGTGGTGATGAGGCCGGGGGCGAGGATCTCGAGGCTGGTCATGGCGGGTGCTCCTGTGGTGACGGGTGGCGGATCAAGCGGTGACGATCATCCGGACGGGCGTCGGGTCGAAGCCGTTGCACGGGTTGTTGATCTGCGGGCAGTTGGAGACCAGCACGATCACGTCGCGGTCGGCGCGCAGCGCCAGGCTCTTGCCGGGCGCGGACCGGCCGTCGACGATCCCGAGCGTCCCGTCGGCGTCGACCGGCACGTTCATGAAGAAGTTGACGTTGGGGACCAGGTCCCGCTTGCCGAGCCCGTGCCGGGCGCCCTCGCGCAGGAAGTTCTCCACGCAGGCGTGCTGGTGGCGGGTGTGGTGGCCGTAGCGCAGGGTGTTGGATTCCTGCGAGCAGGCACCGCCGAGGGTGTCGTGGTTGCCCACCTCGTCGGCGGTGATCGTCACCAGCGGCTCGCCGTCGTCGTCGCGCAGGACGCTGCCGGTGGTGAGGAAGATCGAGCCCTGGGCTGCGACGGTCGCCGGTGCGCTGTAGCGGCGGGTGGTGTCGTGCGCGTCGTAGAAGAGGGTGTCGACGGCCTGGTTGCCCTCGAGGTCGACGATGGTCAGCGTCTGGCCCGCGCGCAGGACGCGGGACCAGGCCGCCCGGGCGGGCACGGTCTCGTCCGAGATCACGGTCGCGTCGGCGGGCACGATCCGATCGGCGGTCGCTATCTGTGTCATGGCGGTTCTCCTCAGGAGGTCGGGGCGAGAGTGGCGGCGCGGTGGGCGGCCTCGGAGTTGGCCAGGGCGCGCCGGTACTCCTGGTCCTGCTCGACGCCGGGGAAGGTGTCGGCGAGGAGGGCGTCGAGGTCCTCCGGGGCGCTCCAGGCCAGGAGCTCCACCGTCCCGGCGTGGTAGTCCGGTGACGGGTCGAGCGGGTGGTCGGCCGCCGCGACGGCCACCACGACCGGCAGGTGGACGACGAGGTCGACCGCCGCGCCCGGGCCGGCGTTCCCGGTGGAGACGAGCGTGCCGTCGCCGTCGACCCGTACGCCGTGGAAGAACGACACCGGATGGGGCAGGTCGCGCTCGGCGAGACCGTGCTTGAGCCCGGCCAGCAGCAGGAGTTCGCGACCGGCCGGCGAGTCGGACTCCGGTGAGCCGGCCCCGTAGCGGGCGGTGTTCCCGGCGAGGGTCGAGGTCCCGCACAGCGCGTCGTGCCGGCCGGAGCCGTCCGCGACGATCGTCGCGAGCACCCGGCCCTGGTCGGACAGGAGCGGATGGCCGGTCCCGAGGTAGGCCTGCCACGGCACCTTGACGGTGTCGGCGGTGTTGAGCCGCTCCCAGGGCGCGTCCGCCCGCCACATCATGAGCGGGGCGCACGCCGTGCCGTCCCTGTCGGTGAGGCGGATCCGGGTCCCGCGCGCGAGGACGACCGCGGTGTAGCGGCCTCCCGGGATCGACTCCGCCCAGGTGAGGCGGTCCGCCGGCACGTCCGCCGGGGGGCGCGGCCAGTCGGTCGCGGGGACGACGGGCATCGAGTCGGTGATCTCGCCGGCCTGGGCGCGGGCGTGCTCGCGGGCGGCGGCGGTGGTGGCGGTGGTGGTGGTCATGAGGAGTTCACTCTCCGATCCGGACGGGGTTGGGGTGGGTCTTGCCGCGGGGGAAGCACAGGACGCCGACGGCGACGACGGCCACGACGGTCGCCACTCCGGCCCAGCGCAGCCAGGGCGTCTCGCCGGAGGGGTCGAAGATCTCGGCGCGCGGCCAAGCGAGGTTGACGGTCATGAGCAGCCCGTAGGCCACGGCCAGCACGTTCACGGGGACCCCCCAGCGGCCGAGCGAGAACACGGGCCGGCCCTCGGCGTCGGTGGGCTGCGGCCCCGCGGGCCAGCCCTGCAGGCGGCGCAGCAGCAGCGGCGCCGTCACGCAGAGGTAGGCGAGGTAGATGAGGATGATGCAGACCGAGGACAGGGTGGCGAAGATCGCGGAGTTGCCCACGTTGACCAGCAGGATGGCCATGCAGGCCAGGCCGATCAGCACGGACGGCACGACCGGGGCCCCGGTGCGCGGATGGACACGCGAGAGGGTCGGCGAGAACGGCAGCCTGCCGTCGCGGGCCATGGAGAACATGAGCCGGGACGACGCGGTCTGGATGGCGAGGGTGCAGATGAGGATCGCCACCACGACGTCGGCCAGCAGGACCTTGCCCCAGAAGTTCCCGAGCACCGAGTTGAGCACGTACGGCAGCCCCTCGGTGGCCAGGCGACCGTCGGTGAGACTGGGGGCGGCCATCAGGGCGCCGAGGATCATGAGCCCGCCGCCGATCGCCGAGGCGGTGAGCGCCATGCGGATGGTCCGGGGCGCGATACGGCGCGGGTTGACGGTCTCCTCCGCGAGTTCGCCGGCCGAGCCGAAACCCACCATGACGTAGGCCGCCATGAGCCCGGAGATGATCCACGACCAGATGTACCCGGGCTGCTCCGCCAGGCCCGCGGTGTCGAAGACGACCTGCGGCCCGCGGACGGCGTGGGTGAACAGGGCCAGGACGACGGCGGCGACGCCGACGATCTCGCACGTCACGCCGATGTTGTTGACGTAGGACATCCATCTGACGCCGACGAGGTTGATCACCGTGGTGATCACCAGCAGCGACGACCCCAGCAGCACGGCGTTGGCGGCCCCCGAGGGCGAGGTGAGGGCGGGGTCGTCACCGATGATCTGGAAGCCGGACCAGATGCTCGGCAGCACGACCTGCAGGGCGATCGCCGCGGCGGACGCAGTGACGATCTGGGCGAGGATCATGAACCAGCCGCCGAACCAGCCCACGATCTCGCCGCCCATCCGGCGCGACCACTGGTAGATCGCGCCCGAGAGCGGGTACCGCGCGGCGAGCTCGGCAAAGCACAGGGCCACCAGGAACTGACCGGCGAACACGATCGGCCACGTCCAGAAGAACGCCGGGCCGCCGAAGCCGAACCCCAGGCCGAACAGCTGGAAGATGGTGGTGAGGATGGAGACGAACGAGAACCCGGCCGCGAACGACGCGAACGTCCCGAGACTGCGGTGGAGCTGCTGTTCGTAGCCGAAGTCCGCGAGGTCGTCGTGGTCACCCCGGTGCTGCGGAGCCGGGGCGGTGAGTCCGGTCGGATCGCTCATGTGGCGGATCTCCTCTCGGGGCGGGGTCGGCGCTGATTCCTGTCAGGCGATAGTTTTCTCGCCGCGCATGACACCCGGGTTGCGCGATGTTTCGTTCCCATTAACAGGCCCTCACGCCGCCCCCGACCCCGCCCGCAGGGGCGCTGACGTGGTCGAATGTGCTCATGACAGCCGCCCGCCCACCAAAGGCCGACCGCCCACGCGCGTGGTCCGACGGGTTGCGGCGCGAGCTGGCCGCCCGGCTCGATCCGGCCGTGGCGACCGCGGTGTGGGTGACCGGATCGGTGGGTCGCTCAGAGGCCGTCCCCGGGAGCGATCTGGAATCCCTCGCCGTCGTCGTCGACCCCGACACCCGCGCGGTACGCCGCGCCGTGGCCGCCACAGACCTGTCGGGCGCGCCGTGGTTCGCCGAGACTTCCGCGGCGTCGGCCGCCGACCCCCGCCTGGTCCGCACGGCCGCCGGGTGGTCCGCCGCCGCCGACGGCTGGGCCGCCGACCCCGCCCGCGACCTGGGGGTGGTCCACCTGGGCCTGCTCGCCGACGCCCGCCCCCTGACCGACGGCCACGACGACCCGGAGTTCCTCCCCCGGCTGGCCGTCGGCGCCGTGCGCGCGCACCCCACGGTGCTCGCCGACGTCCTCGCGGACGCCCTGGCGACCCGGGCCTCGGTACCGTCCCGACTCAGGGTGCCGACCCGCGCCGACCCCGTGGTGGACCTGAAGGCGAGCGTCCTCACCCCGGTCGTCAAGCTCGCGCGGTGGGCCGCCCTGCGTGCGGGGGTCACCGCCACCGCCACCGACGCGCGTCTCGACCTCGCCGCCGATCCCGACGTCCTCCCCGCCGACCGGTGGGAGGCCCTGCGCGAGGCCGCCCGCGTCGCCGCCCGGCTCCGGTGGGAGGTCCGGCTCCGCGCCGACGCCGACGGCCCCGGGACCGACCGGGTGCCGCTGTCCGGCCTCACCGCCGCCGAGCGCGCCGGGCTGCGGGCCGCCGCGCGCGAGATCGCCGGCGCGCAGCGCACCCTCGACTACCTGCGGTCGACCGGCCAGTTCCGGCAGCCGGGATGACGCGCCACCCGGCCACCGCGGCGATGCTCGCGGTATCCGCGCTCGAGGGATGGGGCCCCGGGGACGACGACGAGGTGCTCGGACTCGTCGACCGGGGCGTCTCCGGTCGGCTGATCCGCCTCCGCGTCCTGGAGGCGATACCCGCGGAGGCCCGCCGGCGACCCGGTCCGCGGGTCCTGGCCCGTCGCGCCCCGTACCTCTACCGGGGGACGCGGATGCTGCAGAACTCCCTCGGGATCACCTCGGCCGGGGCTCTCGCGCGGGCGGAGGCCCTGCTCGTCGTCGCCGCCGGGGCACGCCTCCTGCGCGCCCCGGGGCCCGCGCCGGAGACGGTGTCCGACGTCCACGCCGCGCTGTTCGGGGACGTGTACGCCTGGGCCGGGCGGCCGCGCATCGTCGACCTCAGCCGGCGGGGATCGGTGTTCGCGCCCGCCTCCCGCGTCCCGGCCCTCGTCGCGCCCCTCGAGCGGCCCGCGCGGATCGTCGCCGACGCGCTGGCCTCCGCGCCGGCGGCCGCGCCCCGCCGGACGGTCGCCGCCCTGGCGCTGGCCGACTGGTACGCGCGGTTCAACCACGTGCACCCGTTCCGCGAGGGCAACGGCCGCGCGGCCGCCGTGGCCGCGACGCTCGCCGCGCGCTGCCACGGCCTCGACCTGGACTTCGGCCGCACCTCGCGCGAGATGTGGGTGCAGGCCGCCGTGTCCTCCATGCCCACCCCGCCCCGCCGCTCGGTCGATCCCACGGCGCACCGGTCCGAGTTCCTCCGCGTGACGATCGACAGCGGTGCCACGATGGACCGGACCCCGACCCGGAGGACGCCCTGATGTACTCGCCCGGCCGACCCCGCCTCGTGGACCGGCGGCGCCCCGGGGCCACGCCGGCCGACGAGATCCTCGACGCCGCGGCGGAGCTGTTCACCACCCGCGGGTACACGGCCACCTCCACCCGGGCCATCGCGGACGCCGTCGGACTCCGTCAGGCGTCCCTCTACACGCACTTCCCCACCAAGGCCGCGATCCTCCGCGCGCTGCTCGACGCGACGGTGGCCCCGGCGCTCGAGCACGCCCGCCGGCTCCGCGCCGGGGGCGGGGACCCGCGCGAGACCCTGCTGACGCTGGCGACGCTCGACGTCGAGGGCCTCCTCGCCTCGCGGTGGAACGTCGGGATGCTCTACGTGCTGCCCGAGGTGGCGGGGGACGAGTTCGCGGAGTTCCGGGACGCGCGCTCGGAGCTCCGGGAGATCTACCGCGAGCTCGTCGCCCTGTGCCGCCCCGACCTCGACGCCGACGATCCGGCGCTCGACCTGCCGTTCCGCGTGGTCGAGGCGGTGATCGCGCACCGCCAGGACCACCCGTCCGTCCCCGTCGACGCGGCGCGGTGGGGCCGGGCCGCCGCCCGGGCGGTCAGGCTCGGGTGAGCGGCCGTGTCGGACCCGTGGTGCACCATGGCGGTGTGACCGGATCCCAGGCTCATCCCCCCGCCCTCGTCGCCGAGGTCCGCCGCCTCCGGGCGGCCGATCCGCTCGGCCGGATCACCGTGATCGTGCCGTCGTTCGGGGCCGCCCGGGACCTGGTCCGCGCGCTGGCCTTGTCCGGAGGCGCCGTCAACGTGGCGGTCCGGACCGCCGCCCAGGTCGTCGACGAGCTGTCCGCCCCGGTGCTCGCCCCGCGGGCCGCGGTGCCGTTCCCGCTCCTGGCCGCCGCCGTGGACAAGGCGCTCGACGCGGATCCGGGCCGCCTGGCCGCCGTGGCCGCCGAGCCCGTCACCGGGCAGGCGGTGGCCCGTGCGTGCCTGCGCCTGGGGACCGTCGAGCCCGGGTCGGTCGCCGCCGTCACGCCGCTGCACTCCGAGGTGCTCCGCCTCGCCGCCGAGGCGCACGAGATGACGGGCGGCGCCTACTACACGCAGTTCGAGGCGGTGACCACCGCGCTGGAACGGCTGGACGACCTGGGCCTGGTCGTGCTCGCCGCGCCGCTGCGGGGCACGCACGCCGAGCGGCGGCTGCGGGTCGCGCTCGCCGAACGCGGCGTGACGCCCGTTGCCGGCACCGGCTCGGACCATCTCGCCTCCGCGGCGGAGCCCGCGTCCGCGGAGGCCGTCACCGGGACCCACGTCCTGCACGCGTCGGACTCGGACGACGAGGTGCGGGCGGTGGTCCGCTTCGTCCGCTCCCGCCTGGCCGAGGGGGTCCCCGGCCACCGGATCGGCGTCTACTACCCGTCCCCGGACCCCTACCTGCGCCTGCTCCACCGGGCGTTCGCCGAGGCGGGGATCGTCGTGTACGGGCCCTCCGACTCGACGTTGGGTCGCTCCCCCGCCGGCCGGTCACTGGTGCGCCTGCTGCGCCTGGACACGTCGATGATGCCGCGGGCGGAGCTGCTGTCGATCATCGCCGAGGGCTCGGTCACCCCCCTCGACGACTCGGGGGCCGCCGTGTCGTCCCGGCGCGTCGAGAGCCTCACCCGCACCCGCTTCCCGGTGATCGGCGGCGGCGACTGGGACCGGCTGGACGAGCACCTGCGCACCGAGCCGGAGGCATCGGGCGAGTCGGAGGTGCTGGGTGAGTCGGACCGCGCGGCCGCGTCGGCCCTGCTGCGGTTGATCCGCCTCATCCGGTCCGGGTTGGCCGCGGTCGACGCCGCCCGGACCTGGACGGAGGTCGCCGACGCGGTGCGCGGCCTGGTCACGGCGGCCTTCCGGCAGGGCCCGGACCGCGCGGCGGTCCTCGCGGTGGTCGGCGCCCTGGCCGACCTCGACGCCATCGCACCCGCCATCACCCGGGACCGCGTGGCGGGCGCCGTCACTGCCCGTCTCGACCCGGTGGGCGACCGGGTCGGCGAGGAGGGCGCGGGCGTGGCCCTCGGGCCGATCGACGACGCCGTGGGCCGCGACCTGGACACGGTCTGCGTGGTGGGGATGGCCGAGGGGCTGCTGCCCGTCCTCCACGCGCCCGACCCGCTGCTGCCCGAGGGATCCGTCGAGCCCCCGTCGGCCGAGGTGCTCGACGAGCGCTACCGCGTCCTCCAGCTCGCGCTGGCCGCCGGCTCGGAACGCCGGCTGTGCTCGTTCCCCCGCGGTTCGATGCGCGGCGGTGGGGACCGGATCCCGTCCCGCTGGCTGCTCCCCACGCTCTCCCGGCTCGTCGGCTCGCCCGTCCACGCCACCCGCTGGCAGGAGGACGTGGCCGGGTGCGCTGCCGTGATCGGCGTGTCCTCGTTCGTCGACGGGGTCCTGGCCCCGCCCGTGGCCCTGGGGACCGACCCGGCCACCCGGACGGAACTACGGCTTCGCGACCTCGCCGCCGGCGGGTGGCGCACGCGCCCCGACGCCCCCGCGCTGCTCGTGGCCGCCCACGAGATGCGCCGCGACCGCCGACAGGGCCGGTTCACCCGGTTCACGGGCGACGTGTCGTCGGCCGCCGACCTGCTCACCGTCCTCGAGCAGCCCCTCTCCCCGACCCGGCTCGAGGACTGGGCCCAGAGCCCCTACCTGTTCTTCCTCTCCACCGTCCTGCGGGTGCGCACGCTCGACGATCCGGCGGCGGACATCGAGATGGACCTGCGCGACTATGGCGATCTGGTCCACGCGATCCTCCAGCGGTACGTATCCGCCCGGATCGAGAGCGGCTCCGGGCCGGACCGGGACCTGCTCATGGCGGCCCTCCGGCACGAGTGCGAGGCCGCGATCGCCGCCTCTCCCGGCCTGGTCGCCTCCCTGTGGCGCCGACGCGAGATGATGCTCGCCGCCGAGCTCGACCGGTGGTTCGCCGAGGACAGCGCCGACTTCGACGCCGGCTGGCGGCCGGCCGCGACGGAACTCGGGTTCGGGCGGTCGGACGGCGACGGCGCGGTCGTCGAGATCCCGTTCGAGGTGTCCACGTCGACCGGCACGGCGACCGTGCTCCTGGCCGGGTCGATCGACCGACTCGACGTGCGCGCGGGCACGCAGCGCGTCACCGATTACAAGACCGGTAGGCCTCCCGAGGCGGAGGCCCGCCCGACCGTGGACGATCCCACCCTCCACGGCACCCGTTTCCAGCTGCCCCTCTACGCCGCGGCCGCCCAGTCCGCCGGGCGGGCACCGGTGAGCGGGGCCCGGTACTGGTACTGCACCGAGCGCGGGGAGTTCGAGCAGATCTCGCTCGACATCACCGAGGACGTCTTGGACCGCGTCCGCGAGGACGTCGGCCACCTGATCGACGCCCTCCAGCGCGGGTGGTTCCCGCTCAAGGGCGGCCGGGGCTCCTCGCGCGATCTGGCGAACCTGCTCGGCGGCGACGAGCTGGACCGCGCATGGGAGAAGCTGTCGGGCCAGGAGCCGATCTCGTCCCAACCCGCGTTCGCGGGCCTGGTCGCCGCGGTGACCACCGAATCCGAATCGGAGACGACCTCATGAGCCAGCTCCCCGACCAGGCCGCCCGCGACCGCGTCGAAACGGACACCGCCGCCACCCTGTTCGTCGAGGCGGGGGCCGGGACCGGCAAGACGTACGCCCTCGTCCGCCGTCTCAGCACGCTCCTGCTGGACGACGCGGTGCCGATCGACCGGATCGCCGCCATCACGTTCACCGAGAAGGCGGCCGCCGAGCTGCGCGACCGGCTGCGCGTCCACCTGGTGGAGCGGCGCGCGGAGGGTGATACCCGCGCGGACGACGCCCTGGCCGGGCTCGACACGGCCGCGATCGGGACACTGCACTCCTTCGCGCTGCGCCTGCTCTCCGAGAACCCGCTCGAGGCCGGGATCCCGCCCAAGGTGACCGCCCAGCAGGACACCGCCGAGGCCGCGGCCGTCGAGGCGCTGTGGCAGGAGTGCGCGACCGTCCTGTTCGGCAGCGGCCCGACGGCCGAGCGATCCGGGAACCTGGCACGGGCCGTCGACGACATGCTCGACGCCGGCGTCGGTGCGCGGGCATTTCGTGGGGTGGTCGAGGCGCTGCACCGCGACTGGGACCGCCTGCCCACAGAACCGCTCTATGCGGGCCCCTCCGAGCTGTCCGCGTCACCGGACCTGGCCGAGGTCATTGCCGGAGTCGGATCGATCGTCGGCTGGAGGGATTCCTGTCAGGACGAGACGGACAAGCTCTACGCGGTCCTCGATGCCTACGAAGGCTGGCTGGCAGACCTTCAGCATGCTGTAGACGATCCGACCGTGACGCCGTCTTGGACGGATCTACTGGGAAGCCCGCTCAAGGCCGGCAACATCGGCAAAAGCACGAACTGGGGTGGGGCCGAGGTCGTCAAGGACATCAGGGCGGAGATCAGAGACCTCTCGTCAGTATGCGAGAAGATCCTCGTCGACCACTGGCTCCCGCGGATCACCCTCGTCCTCGACGCGTTGATCCCCGTCGTCCGCAGGCATGCCGACGAGCGGCGACGGCACGGCACGCTCCAGTTCCACGACCAGCTGGTCCTGGCGCGTGAGCTACTGCGCGATTCCGAAGTCCGTGCACGCGTTCGGGCACGTTACCTGCGGATTCTCATCGACGAGTTCCAGGACACCGACCCCATCCAGCTGGACCTGGCAGAACTGCTCACCTCCGGGCCGGGAGGATCGGGGACGGAGCCCGGGCGCCTGTTCACCGTCGGCGATCCCAAGCAGTCCATCTACCGCTTCCGTCGCGCCGACATCACCACATATCTACGCGCCCGGGGCGGATCGGCCACGGGAACCCAGGGTCCTGATGTCGAACGCCTTAGTACCAACTTCCGGTGTTCGCGCCCGGTACTCGAGTGGGTCAACGACGTATTCTCCGAAGTCCTCACGGCGGCCGACGGGATCCAACCCGAGTACCGCGCTCTCGAACCGGCGCCCGATCGCCCACCCCACGATCCGTCGCACGGACCCCGTCCGTTCGTCTTCCGCTCAGAGGAGGTTCCCGAGCACTGCCCTCCCGAGGCGAACGAGACCACTCGTCGTCACTGGGCCGAGGCTTCAGATGTGGCGCGGGTGATCGCCACCGCCATCCGGGAAGGATGGACTCACGAGTCGAAGAACGGTGAGCACACGCCCCTGCGCCTCGGTGACATCGCGATCCTCCTGCCGTCTCGCGGAGCGCTGCCCATGCTCGAGACGTGCCTCGATCACGCCGGGATCTGCTTCCGGACCGAGGCGTCTTCGATCGTCTACGGGACGCCGGAGATCCGAGATCTCCTGCTGGCCGTCCGCGCCGTGGCGAACTCCGCCGACGAGGCGTCACTCGTGGGCGCGCTGCGCTCACCCCTGTTCGGTTGCGGGGACGACGACCTGTTGCGCTGGCGTGCCGGTGGCGGCGGCTGGGTACTCACCGCGCCCGCCCCTGACGACCTCGCGTCCTCGCCGGTCGCCGAGGGCATGCGGTACCTCTCGGCCCTCGGCCGGTCCACCAGGCGGCCGGGCGAACTCCTCGAGAGGCTCGTCCACGACCGGATGGTCTTCGAGTCCGTCGCCGAGTCCCCCAGGCGGCGCGACCTGTGGCGGCGGATCCGGTTCGTGATCGAGCACGCGTGGCAGTGGGAGGAGTCCGCCTCCGATCCGGCCCGCGCCGACCTGCGGGAGTACGCCGACTGGGCGATGGCCCTGACCGCCGAGGACGCCCGCGTGCCCGAGGCTGCGATCCCCGAGATCGGCGTCGACGCGGTGCGCATCACCACCATTCACGCCTCCAAGGGTCTCGAGTACCCGATGGTCATCGTGGCCGGAATGAGTAGAGGCTGGCCCAACAGTAATGAGCGGCTCCTGTGGACCGAAGACGATCCTCCACGGCCGGCCGTCTCGTTCTCCGCCGCCGTCCGCGATCCCGCCTTCGACTCAGCTGCCGGTCTGGAAAAGCTGCATGCTCGCGCGGAACGCATCCGGCTGCTGTATGTGGCCACGACCCGCGCTGAGAGCCGCCTCGCGGTCTCCGGTCAATACGCGGCCACCCAAAAGGGCAAACCGAGAAGCGACGTATGGGCTTCTCTGCTGGGATCTGTCATCGAGGAGCCTGACGCGCCCGCGCTGGTGGAGTACGGCGAGAACCTGCTCGAGGCGGCGGCCGCGCCGGAGGTCGACGTCCCCGATGAGGCCGGGTGGACCGAGCGCACCCGCCAGATCGCGGCCCGGTCCGCCGAGCGTGCGGGCTGGTCGGCGACCCGCATCGTGCATCCCGACGCGGTGGACGCCACACCAGTAGATGAGGACGTCGAGCGCCAGCCGTCCCTCCCCCAGCAGCTGGCCGCCGCGCTGCGGGAGCGGTTCGCACCGGCCCCGGCCCGGCCGGAGGAACTGCCGCCCAGGCCGAGGTACACACCGATCGCCTCCGGGCCCGACGTTGGCACCGCCGTGCACCACCTGGCGGAGCACACCGATCTCGGTCGCCTGCTCGGACCGGCTGCCGACCCGGACTCCGCGATGGCGGACTGGGATCGGTGGGCGGCCGACCAGCTGGTCGCCCTCGGACTGGGCGGTGGCCTGCAGGGCAGCCGCAATCCCGAGGCGGTCGCCGAGATGGTCTCGGTCGCGCGCACCGCGCTGACCTCCGAGCCCGTCAGGCGAGCGGCGAGCAGGACGCACTGGGCCGAGTTGCCCGCTGCCGGAGCCCTGTCCACGGCGGACGGGGCGCGGGTGGCGGTGGACGGTGTCGTCGACCTCGTGGTGCAGGAGGACGACGGATCGCTGTCGATCATCGACTACAAGACCGACGTCGCCGTCACCACCGGCACCGTCGACGAGTACCTGCTGCAGTTGTGCGCGTACGCCGACCTCCTGGGTGGCTCCACCGGCAGGGCCGTCTCGCGGATCGAGTTGGTCTTCTGCCGAGGAACCCGGCCGACGGTCGTGGCGCGCGACCTCGGCTGAGTCGTGCGGGGCCTCGGTGGAAGTGCGGCGCCTCGCCTGGGGCGGCCGTGCGGCAGGGCCTCAGCCGAGGTTGCTCCACACCACCCGTCCGCCGGCGACCGCCGCCAGCGCGGAGTCACACGGTAATCCCGCCGTGAACGCCTGGTACAGCTCCACCAGCAGGTCGACGACGGAATCCCACAGCCGGTGCAGGGGTTGCCCACCGCCGTACGCCCACACCGAGCCGGCGACGGGGCCGCCCCGGTACGACACCGCGTAGCCGAACCCGCTCCGCTCGGCGATCGGCCACAACCGACCAGCCCAGATCGCGTCGCCTCCCGGCTCGAACCCGAGGACGCCCGCACCCATCGCGTCCTCATACCGGGCCGCCTGCACGTCGAAGCCGCGCTCAGTGGTCAGGGGCTCCGCGAACGGCAACAGGCCCTCCACCGAGTCCAGTCCCGTGCGCCGCAGATGCCACAGCAGGGTGCGGATGCCGGTCTCGTCATCCACGCCGGACCCGTCCAGCAGGACCCCGCTCGGGCTTTCCGAGCTGCGCGGATCGTCCACCGCCACCACCGCCGGCGCCGGAGCGGGCACCCGGAGGAGCTCGGCGAGCGCGTCACACAGCTCGCCGATCTGCTCGTCCAAGACCGCCGACGCCTCCTGCTCGACGGCC
This sequence comes from Dietzia sp. oral taxon 368, assembly GCF_002999155.1. Lineage (NCBI taxonomy): Bacteria > Bacillati > Actinomycetota > Actinomycetes > Mycobacteriales > Dietziaceae > Dietzia > Dietzia sp. oral taxon 368. The sequence goes on along the minus strand of NZ_CP027238.1, from coordinate 1,465,531 downwards.
ACTGACCGGCGCCCCGGGCGGGAGGGCCCCGCCGGGGCGGCGGCGATGGGCGCCGGATCGCGCGGCGCGGCGAGATCGTCTGTGGGAGCCGGATCGGGGACCACGTCGCCCCACGACGCGGCCATCGCGCCACTGATCCGGGCGAGTGCGCCGTCGAATTCGGCGCTCCACTCGTCATCGGGCCCTGCGGGGGCAGGAGAATCGGAGTCAACATCTGCGGGAGGCGGTGCTGCATGGGCGGGTTCCGCGTGGGCGAGGCCCGAGGCGGCGGATTGCCCGTCGCCGGGCGCCGACTCCTGGACACCGCCGTCCGCGGGGACCGCGGGCAGCACCCCGGTGACGTCGGCCAGGAGCTCCAGCCGGGCGCGGCGTCCGCCGGCCAGCCGCTCGCGTTCCGAGCGGGTGAACGACATCACCGGCAACGTGAGCAAGAGCGCGGCCTGGCGTCCCGTGAAGCCGAAGTCGCGTTTGAGGGCACGGCGCGCCTCGACGGGAGAGTCGGCGTCGTGGATGACGGCCATCACCGCGTTCAGGTCATCGCAGGCGCGGAGGATCGCCTCGGCCTCGTCCCACGCCCGTCCGACCTCGTCGGATGGCTCGAACCACCCACCGATGGCACCGGCAGCGCCCACGTCAAACCCCCCAGGCAGTCACACGATCCGGACCCGAGCCCCCTCGGATCCCCGGGCATCCTACGCCCAGCCATAGGCCGGTGGTGGGTCGGAGACAGGGCGCGCCCAGAGGGGCCGGAGAGACGCGAGTGACACCGCTGTGACGGACCTCTCCGCGTGCGGAAAACGCCGTGTACCAGCGGGGACGGGGCCGCCCGACGATCGCGCGCGAGGACGGTAGCCCGGTGCGAACGCCGGTGCGTACGGTCGAGGACATGAGCGAACGCCTGATGATCCGGGACCGCGAGGCCTTCCCGGATGAGCGCCGAGCGGAGCCCGCTCGCCCGGACGACGGGCTCGCCGGCGGCGCGAGCGGCAGGGCCGGCGCGAGTGCTGGGGACAGCGTCGGCGCCGGCGGGAGCGACAGCGCCGGCGGGAGCGGCCATGCCACGGTGTTCCCCGCGCCGCTGACGACCATCGCCGCCGCGCTCGTCGGTGGGTTCCTGGGCCTCGCGGCCGTCTACGGGGTGGCCGAGCGACTGGCGGACACGCTGGCCGGCGTCGCCGCCGTGGTGATGATCTTCGCCGTCACGCTGGCCGGGCCGCGCGTCCACGCCGGCGCCCGGACCGAGGTGGGGCGCACCGTCGCGGTGGTGCTGCAGTCCGTCGGCTTCGGCGGCGTCCTCGGCGCACTGCTCATCCTGACCTGAGACTCAGCTGGATCGGAGCCGGGCCGTCAGCTCGTCGACGACCTCGGCGTCCACGCCCGCGCCCTCCACGAGGTACCGCCGGGCGTCGCCGAACTCGCGGGCCAGGGCGTCCAGCGAGCGGCGCAGATTGGCCTCCTCCACGCCGATGAGGACCTCGACGGCCTCGAGCTGCTCGGGCATCTCGGACTGCACGTGGGCGCGGATCGCCGAGACGAAGTCGGCGGACATCTCGCGGGTGAGCAGGTAGTCGGCGAGGACGTCCTCTTCCCGCACCCCCACCAGCAGCTGCAGCAGGGCCGACACCCAGCCGGTGCGGTCCTTGCCGGCCGTGCAGTGCACGATCGCCGGGCCGGGCGACTCGGCCAGGACGCTCACCGCGCGGCCGAACGACCGCCGCTCGTGGTCGCCGAGGACGAACCGCTCGTAGGTCTCGGCCATCTCGCGGCGGGCCTCCTCGACGCCGACCAGGCCGGTCGTGGTGAGGGTCGCCGCGGACGTGTGTCCGCCCAGCACGTCGATCGGCACGTACTCGGCGCCGGCGGGGACGACGTCGGGCTGTCTCTCGATCTCCGCGCCGGTGCGTAGATCGACCACCGCGGTCACGCCGAGCCGCTCGAGGATCCCGAGGTCCGCCTCGCCCACGGACAGCGCGGTGGACCGGAAGACGACACCGCGGGTCATCGAGCCGGACGGCCGGAGGGCGTACCCGGGGCCGGCCACGTCCCGGAAGTTGTGCACGCTGCTCAGCCGGATCTCCCCGACCCCGAGCCCGTCGGGGCGGAGGCCGACCTCGTCGTCGTCGCCGTCAACACCAACACCGCCGCCGGCACCGATGCCGCCACCAACCCCGACACCCGGTGCCGCGCTGCGGTTTCCGCCCGTTTCCGCCACCATCCCACGCCCCTCGCGATCCCGGCGCGCCCGCGCGGCGCGCCACGCCTCGTTCCTACCCGATCGGGCTCCGCGACGGTGACCAGACGGCGGCAGGCCGGGCGGCCGGAAAAGCGCTGCTGACACGTGTCAATGTTGCCGCCCGTTCCCGGCGTGGAACGGGTTCCCATCGCCTATTGTGCGATCTCATGAGTAGAACAGATTTCAATCCCGGCCACGCCATGCAGCACGAGACGTTCGGCGACATCCTGCTGGAGCGGTCGACCGACGATCACCCGGGACTGCTGTTCGAGGACTCCTCGTGGACCTGGCGGGAGTTCGTGGCCGAGGCCGCCGTCCGCGCGGAGATCCTGCGCGGCTGGTCCGACGAGTACTCCGCCTCCTACGCCGAGCGCCCCGACCCCTACAAGCGCCTCCACGTGGGCATCCTCCTGGAGAACGTGCCGGAGTACCTGTTCACGCTGTCCGGTGCGGCGCTCGCGGGCGTCACGATCATCGGCATCAACCCCACCCGCCGCGGCGCCGAGCTCGCCTCCGACATCCGCGGCGTGGACTGCGACGTGATCCTCACCGACGCCGACGGCAGCGCGCTGCTCGACGGCCTCGACACGGGCGCCGTCGCCTCGTTCGACATCGACTCCGAGCAGTGGCGCGGCCTGCTCGCCGACCACGCCGGCGCCGAGCCCCGCCTGCACCCCGAGGACGCGCGCGACCCCCACACCCTGCTCGCGCTGCTGTTCACCTCGGGCTCCACGGGCGCACCCAAGGCCGTCATGTGCTCGACCGGCCGCATGGCGATGCTCGGCACGATCAACTACCGCGGCCTCGTTCGCGACGACGTGGCCTACAGCGCGATGCCCCTGTTCCACGGCAACGCCCTGTTCGCCGCCTTCGCGCCCGCCGCGTACGTGGGCTGCACGTTCGCGATGCGCCGCAAGTTCTCGGCCTCCGGCTTCCTGCCCGACGTGCTGAAGTTCGACGCGACGTACTTCAACTACGTCGGCCGGTCCCTGTCCTACATCCTCGCCCAGCCCGAGGTGCCCGAGGAGAAGCAGACGCGCCTGCGGGTCGTCTTCGGCACCGAGGCCTCCGTCCACGACCGCGTGGAGTTCGAGCGCCGCTTCGGCGTGACCCCCCTCGAGTCGTACGGTTCGAGCGAGGGCGGCGTGGTCATCAGCCACACCGAGGACACTCCGCCCGGCGCGCTCGGCGTGGCCGGCGCCTACATGGACGTCGCGATCCTCGACGAGGAGGGCAACGAGTGCCCGATCGCCGAGTTCGACGCCGAAGGCGGGCTGCTCAACGCGGGCGAGGCGATCGGCGAGATCTGCAACCTCACCGGCGCCACGCTGTTCGAGGGCTACTACCGCAACCCGGAGGCCACCGCCGAGCGCAACATCGGCGAGGTCTACCACTCCGGCGACCTGGGCTACAAGGACGCCGACGGCTACTTCTACTTCGCCGGCCGCTCCGGCGACAAGATCCGCGTGGACAGCGAGAACTTCTCCGCCGGCCCCGTCGAGCGGATCCTCGACCGCTTCCCCGGCGTGCTCGTCGTGGCGGTCTACCCGGTGCCCGACCCGCGCACCGGCGACCAGGTCATGGCCGCGATCCAGCTGGAGCCCGGCGTGGAGTTCGACGCCGACGCCTTCACGGAGTTCTGCCGCACCCAGCCCGACATGGGGACCAAGTGGGCGCCGCGGTTCGTTCGTATCATGAAGGAGATGCCCGTCACCGCCACACGCAAGATCTCCAAGCCCAGCCTGCGACGCGAGTCGTGGATCGAGCCGGGCGAGGTCTACCTGCGCGGCGGCGCCGACAAGTCGGATGACGTGTACCGGCCCCTCACCGACGCCGACCGCGAGGCGCTGCTCGCCGAGTACCAGCTCCACGGACGCCGGCCGGCCGGGGTCTGACGATGGGAGCCCGGCGGAACCTGCGCGCGGCGTCCGTGCGCGCGGTGTCCGTCGGGCTCGCCGTGGTTCTTGCGCCGGCGGCCCTCGTGCCTGCTGCCGCGGCGGTGCCGCCCGGTTCCGTCGAGGGCGCGGCCGGGTCGGTCGGCTCGGCGGCGGTGCCGATCGAGGGCGCGCTGGGGTCGGTCGGTCCCCACGGCGGCTCGGCCGCCGCGCTCGACGCCGGGTCGGGGCTGGTCAGCGCGCCGGGCTCGGTCGGGACGCCGGGCTCGGTCGGCGCGCCGATCGCGCCCTGCCCCGGCCCCGCGCCGCGCGTGTCGACTTTCGGCGACGCCCCCGTGCCGGTGGTGGGCTGGACCGAGAACCTCGCCTTGGATGCCGACGGCCGCCTGTGGGTGTCCAAGACGTTCCTGAACCGGGTCGACGCCTACGATCCCGACGGCCGCGTGGTGGCGTCGGTCGCCGTCCGCGCGCCGGGCGGGATCGCGCTCGGCCCCGACGGGCGCATGCACGTCGCCGCCGGTACCGGGTACCTTGCCGACCGGTCCGACGTGGTGACGTTCGACCCGGCCGCCGAGCGCCCCGAGGCGCGGATCGAGGCGCGCCTGGACGCCCGCATGAACGGCCTGGCCGTGGACGCCGACGGAAACCGGTACCTGACCAGCCTGGAGACGGACCGGCTGACGCGGGTCACCGCGGCCGGCGAGGTCGACGACGAGTGGTCGCGCCGCGCGCAGGTCGGCGTGTCCAACGGGATCGCGATCGAGGGCGACACCGCGTACGTCACCCAGTCGACCACGCGCACCGTGGTGCTGGAGGTGCCGTTGGACCGACCGGAGGCGACGACGACGAGGGAGCTGACCACCCCGCCCGAGATCGCCCGCGGGCTCGACGATCTGGCCGTGACCCCGCAGGCCCTCTACGTGACGTCGTGGACCACCGGCGAGGTGTTCCGGGTCGACCGCGGCACCGGCGACGCGTGCGTCCTGGTCAGCGGCATCCCCCGCGCCACGGCCGTAGTCGTGGCCGACGGGTTCGGGGAGTTCACCGAGCGCAACCTGCTCGTCACCTCGCTGCACGGGCCAATTCGGCACGTGCGGCTGGCGGGGGGCTGACGGCGGCTGTCTCGAGTCATGCCCGAGGCCGTCTCGTCAGGGCGTGATTAATTTTCTGTGTAAGCCGTGCTGAAAGGACACGCAGCAAGAGATGACGATGACCGATGAGAAGGGCGCTTCCTCGACGACGGGTAACGAGCTCGTCGCTCAGCTTCAGGCCAGCGGTGCGCTGGACGAGCTGTTCGCCAAGATCGACTCCGGCGAGGTCGAGATCACCGGCTCGGACGGGCTGCTGCCGGCGTTACTCAAGACCACCCTGGAGCGGGGTCTGCAGGCGGAGCTGACCGGCCACCTGGGCTACGAGAAGGGCGAGCCGGCACCGGCCAAGCGCCCGAACGCCCGCAACGGCACCACCTCGAAGACCATCGAGTCCGAGGTCGGCTCGTTCACCATCGACGTCCCCCGCGATCGGGCCGGCACGTTTACCCCGCGGTTGATCCGCAAGGGCCAGCGCCGTCTGGACGGGCTCGACGACATGATCATCAGCCTCTACGCCGGCGGCATGTCCGTCCGCGAAATCGAACACCACCTGGCCACGACGATCGGCGTGGAGCTGTCGGCGGGCACGATCTCGGCGATCACCGACGCCGTGGCCGACGCCGTCCTCGAGTGGCAGAACCGGCCGCTGGAGGAGTTCTACCCGGTCATCTACCTCGACGCGATCCGCATCAAGGTCCGCCAAGACCACCGCGTGGTGGGCCGCTCGGCCTACATCGCCGTCGGCGTCGACCTCGAGGGCGTCAAGCACGTGCTGGGAATCTGGGTCCAAGACACCGAGGGCGCCTCCTTCTGGGCCCACGTGTGCGCTGACCTGGCCAACCGCGGCGTCCGGGACGTACTCATCGTGTGCTGCGACGGCCTGCAAGGGTTGCCGGAGGCGATCGAGGCGACCTGGCCCGACTCGATGGTCCAGACCTGCGTAGTGCACCTGATCCGGGCCTCGATGCGGTTCGTGTCCTACAGCGATCGCAAGAAGGTCGCCGCCGAGCTGAAGAAGATCTACACCGCCCCGAACGAGGAGACCGCCCTGGCGGCGCTGGCCGAGTTCGAGGCCTCGGCCTGGGGCGCCAAGTACCCGCAGACCGTGGCGACCTGGACCGCGGCGTGGGAGCGATTCACACCGTTCCTGCAGTTCCCGCCAATGCTCCGGCGGGTCATCTACACCACCAACTCGATCGAGTCGCTGAACTTCCAGCTGCGCAAGGTCACCAAGAACCGCGGCCACTTCCCGAGCACCGAATCGGCCGTCAAGCTGCTATGGCTGGCGATCTGCAACATCGAAGACCGCCGAGCCCGCGACCGCGCCGCCGAGAAGGGTAAACCCGCCGGACAACGGAGGGCCTCAGGCCGCCTCGTCGAAGGCCAGGTGACCACCAACTGGAAGCAAGCCCTCGCCCAGCTGGCGGCAGCCTATCCAGACCGCATCAACCCCTACCTCTGACCACCCGCATACACAGAAATCTTGACAGGCTCCCTCGAGGGCCGAGACCACTGCTTCCGGATCGCGGACGTCCGCGTGTACGGCATGGATCCGCCGCCCGAGCGCCTCGACCTCTCGGACGGTGGTCTCGAGATCGTCGGGCGTCGACATGTCGTACTCGACGGTGTCGATCTGCGAGCAGAGGTCGATCGCGATGACGTCAGCGCCCTCTGCGGCGAGCGTGACAGCATGGCTTCGGCCTTGACCGCGCGCGGCTCCGGTGACAAAGACGACGCGCCCATCTAGTGATCCCATTGCTCTCCTTGTATCGATTCCAGCCGCTGCGTACCTGTGCAATTGGTGCATCGAACGTAGGGCGCACGGAAACGAATGTGATCCACATCTCCCGCAGAGCGGGACCGGCTGGCGGCATCGGCGATGCTGCCTGGCCTGAGATTCTCCTGAGACATATCGCCGACTCACATTGCCCCGCCAGATGGCGCCTGCGGCTCGGGCCGACCCGGTATCGACGCCGTCGGCCTTCCAGCGGTGGTCGTCCCGGAGCCGCGCTTGTCCACCCATCCCTTCGACGCAAACCGCGGGAGACCCCGAGGTGAGCCGCGATGCCCTCGCGCGTGGCGCCAGGCGGCGATTCGTACAAGTCCACCGCCCGCCGACGAACCTCGTCCGTGTAGTTCTTCCGTGCTATGTCATGGATTCCCGCTTCCCCCAGTACCGTGCTGGAATCAGCGTGTCCACGATCCAGGGTCACGGCCCCCTGTCCGCCGACCCGTCAGGGAAGGCAGCCAGGGGGGTTCCCTCGGTCCACCGCGGGCCGCGCCCCGGTGCAGGGGCCCTTAGTTCGTGGGGACTGTGGGGGCGTCCAGGTAGACAGTGGATCCGGCGGCCCGGAACTGGGCGGACTTCTGCTGCATCCCGGCGATTGCTTCTTGCTCTTCGGCGCCACCGAACTGGTTGCGGATGTCTTGTGAGATGCGCATGGAGCAGAACTTCGGCCCGCACATTGAGCAGAAGTGTGCGGTCTTGGCCGGTTCGGCCGGCAGCGTCTCGTCGTGGAACGCCTCGGCGGTGTCGGGGTCCAAAGACAATGCGAACTGGTCTCGCCACCGGAACTCGAACCGCGCCTTCGACAGCGCATGATCTCGCTCGGCCGCTCCGGGGTGGTTCTTGGCCAGGTCCGCGGCGTGAGCGGCGATCTTGTAGGTGATGACCCCGGTCTTTACGTCCTCTTTGTTCGGCAGCCCGAGATGCTCCTTGGGGGTGACGTAGCACAGCATGGCCGTGCCATAGCGAGCGATCTCCGTGGCCCCGATCGCGGAGGTGATGTGGTCATAGCCCGGCGCGATGTCGGTGACCAGCGGGCCCAGGGTGTAGAACGGGGCTCCGTGGCACAGTTCCTGCTGTCGCTCGACGTTCTCCCGCACCAGATGCAGCGGGATGTGCCCGGGGCCCTCGACCATGACCTGCACGTCGTACTCCCAGGCCCGGGCGGTGAGCTCGGCCAGGGTGTCGAGTTCGGCGAACTGGGCGGCGTCGTTGGCGTCGGCGATCGACCCCGGGCGTAGCCCGTCGCCTAGGGAGAAGGCGACGTCGTAGCGGGCGAAGATCTCGCAGAGCTCGTCGAAGTGGGTGTAGAGGAAGTTCTCCTGGTGGTGGGCTAGACACCAACCGGCCATGATCGACCCGCCCCGGGAGACGATTCCGGTGACCCTATCGGCTGTGAGCGGCACGTAGCGCAGCAATACTCCGGCGTGAATCGTCATGTAGTCCACACCCTGTTCGCACTGCTCGATCACGGTGTCTCGAAAAATCTCCCAGGTCAGCTCGTTGGCCTGCCCGTTGACCTTTTCTAGAGCCTGGTAGATCGGCACGGTGCCGATCGGCACCGGCGAGTTGCGGATGATCCACTCGCGGGTGGTGTGAATGTCATCGCCAGTGGATAGATCCATCACCGTGTCAGCTCCCCACTTGGTGGCCCATTGCATCTTGTCCACCTCCTCGGCGATCGAGCTGGTGACGGCTGAGTTGCCGATGTTGGCGTTGATCTTCACCAGGAAGGCCCTGCCGATGATCATCGGCTCGGCTTCGGGGTGGTTGACGTTGGCCGGGATGATCGCCCGCCCTGCCGCCAGTTCGGACCTCACCAGCTCGACGTCGCAGTCCTCGCGCAAGGCCACGAAGCGCATCTCCTCGGTGATGATCCCCGCGCGGGCGTAGTGCATCTGCGTGACCGTCCGGCCCACTCTGCCCCGGAGAAGCACCGGAGTCGCGCCTTTCCACTCCTGGGAGGCCTCACCCCGCCGGATCGCCGAGCGGCCGTCGTCGAGCAGATTCCGCTCCCGACCCTCGTACTCCTCGACGTCCTCGCGGCCCCGGATCCACGCGGCCCGCAGCGGCGGGAGCCCGACCACCGGGTCACTGCCCGGGCCGGCTGTGCGGTAGACCCGCACCGGGGCGTTCGGCGCCCCGCCCGGGGAATCCCCCAGGGCGATCTCGGTGACCGGCACTCGGAGATCATGTTCGGTGTCGTGGACATACGTCAGTGCGCGCGATTTCGATGCACTCATGTGAGGTGCTCCTACTTCCTTCGCCGGCATTACCCGGGCAGGTTCGACGGTCGCAGGCTGCTTCAGCCCGATCTCAGCCCCTGCATTAGGGCTCCCGTGTGGACAGACCCGACGTTAACAGCCCACGACAACCGCCACCACCCCGGCCGAGCGGAGAGAAGGCGCTGACCGGGGGCATCTGCACCGCCGGTTCCTGCGGAGTAGAAACGGAGGTCCGCCCGGCTGTGATGTTCATAACCGAGTACGGCGTCATCTTGTTCATGTTCAGCGGTCGCAAGGCCCATGCCAGCATGGCCTTCACCCCATCCACCAAAGCTGCTTTCGAAGCCGAGCTCACCCGGTACCGCACCGGCAAAAGCACCGTCGCCCTGCCATACGGCACCCCACCGCCTCGCCCACTCCTCACCAGAATGATCGAGTACCGAGTGCGCGAACACGAACACGACGGCGTCAACTGGATGTGACCGCACACGTAATCGTCACCGGCCAGACGGGCCGGCTGACGCGGGTCACCGCGGCCCGCGAGATCGACGACGAGTGGTCGCGCCGCGCGCAGGTCGGCGTGTCCAACGGCATCGCGATCGAGGGCGACACCGCGTCCGTCACCCAATCGACCACGCGCACCGTGGTGTTGGAGGTGCCGTCGGACCGTCCGGGGGCGACGACGAGGGAGCTCACCACCCCACTCGAGATCATGCAGGCAACCGGGCCACTAGTTGTACAAGATGTACTATTGCTGGCATGGTCACCACGACGCTGAGCTACTTCCGCGCTCATCAGAGCGAGTTACTCGATGCCGCGCAGCGGGCGCCGGTAGAGATCCTCAGCCGGGGCAGCCGTCGTCGCGCCGTTGTCGTCTCGCCGGAGTTCTTCGACCGCGCCCTACAGGCCCTGGAAGATCAGGCCGACGTGAAAGCCGCGGCTGCCGCTCGCCGCGAGGACGACAGCATCTCCCACGAAGACCTCATGGCGGAACTGGGCCTGTAGACCAGCGCCCCCGCTTGTCTGATGCCCTATTCGATCTCCTATAAGCCCTCGGCTGCCAAAGCCCTGCGCAAACTTCATCCCACCGAGCAGAAGCGAATCGTCCGGGCGATCGAGGCGCTGGCCGGGACACCGCGACCGCCCGGAGCGATCCAACTCGCCGTAGGTGACGGCGAACTCCGCATCCGCGTCGGTGACCATCGCATCATCTATGACATCGAAGACGATGCCCTCGCTGTACTCGTACTACGTATCGGCCACCGCGGCGACGTCTACAAGTGACCCCATCCCCACGCTGGTTCACGATCATAGTGAGGGTCCAACCACGCGAATGCTCCACCGCCCAAGCACTCAAACTCATTCTCGACATCCTCCGGCAGCGCCCCGGCCAGCGTCGATGCGGCGCTGAAAGCAGACCAGCGGCTCTAGCGCAGCACCTTGAGCTGGAACGGGTAGTTGATCGTCCGGCCCTTGAGCGCACGGAGGGTGCCGATGACGTGGCCGATGATCTGCGCGAGGAACGACACCGCCAGGAGGATGAGGCCGAGCGGGATGCCGATCACCGTGATGATGCAGATCCAGCCCACGATGCTCATGAGCCACAGGCCGAGGTTGAAGTTGAACGAGCCCGCGGCGGCCTGACGGACGAACGGGCTGCGGTCCCTGTAGATCAGCCACATCACCAGCGGGCCGACGAACGACAGCCACCCGGCCGACAGCGCCATCGCGATGAGGCTCGACGCGTGGGCCAGGGCCGCGGGCGTGCGGTCGTCGGGCGCGGCCACGGGCGGCTGGCCGTACCTCGGGTCGCCGTGCCGGGGGTCGCCGTACTGGGAGAAACCGGGCTGCTGGGTCATGGCCCCAGTCTCCCCGTCGCGGTGCGGCGGCGCATCCGGGTTCTCCCCGGTTCTCCCGCCCCGGCGCGCCTGCGGATGTGGGAGCGGGCCAGGTTTCACGCACTTGTCATATGCCGCGCCTACTGTGGCGGGCATGGCCGACATCACCCAGTCCGACCAGCGCCCCACCGAGCAGCCGAGCACGGACCAGCCCGACGTCGATCAGTTCGCGTCCGACGGCGTCGATCCGCTCGAGGACGCCGTCCGCCCCCTGCGCGACGACGTCCGGTTCCTCGGCGCCCTGCTCGGGGACACCGTACGGGAGCAGGCGGGCCAGCGGATCTTCGACCTCGTGGAGACCGCGCGGCGCACCGCGTTCGCCGTCCGCCGCTCGGAGGCCGACCGTGACGAGGTCGCCGCCCTGTTCACCGATGTGCCCGCCGCCGAGGTCATCCCCGTCATCCGGGCGTTCTCGCTGTTCGCCCTGCTGGCCAACGTGGCCGAGGACCTCCACCAGGAGCGGCGTCGCCGTCTCCACACGGCCGCCGGTTCGCCGCCGCCAGACGGGGATCTCGAGGCCACCTGGGCCCGCCTCGCGAAGACCGAGCCGGACGCCGACAAACTCGAGACTGTCCGGACCACCGCCCGGGTGGTTCCCGTCCTCACCGCACACCCCACCGAGACGCGCCGCCGGTCGGTCTTCGAGATCACCCGCCGCGTGCTCGACCTCATGCGCCGCCGCGACGCGCTGCGGACCGGGCCACAGGACCGCGTCACCGAGGCCGAACTCGCCGAGGTCGAGACCGACATCCGCCGCCAGGTGCTCACCCTGTGGCAGACCGCGATCATCCGCAGCCAGCGCCCCCGCATCGAGGACGAGGTCCTGGGCGGCCTGCAGTATCACGAGGCCACGCTCATGGACGTGATCCCGCCGCTCAACGCCGAGATCGCCGAGCGCCTGGGCGGCGGAGAACGGCCCGTCGTCCGCCCCGGCTCCTGGATCGGCGGCGACCGTGACGGCAACCCGTACGTCACCGGCGACGTCGTCCGATTCGCCACCGAGCAGGCCGCCGCGCTGCTGCACCAGCACTACGCCCACCAACTGCGGATGCTCGAGCGCGAACTGCCCCTGTCGCGGCGTGTCGTGGGCGTGCCCACCGAGCTGCGCGACCTCGCGGACTCCCTCGGGGAGGAGGAGGGCGAGCTCAGCGCCGCGCGGAAGGACGTGCCCTTCCGCCGCGCCGTGAGAGTGGTCCGACGCCGCCTCGCCGCGCGCGGGACCACCTCGTCGTCGTCGCCCCGGGCGGGGCGACACGGCGGCGGTGACGACGACGAGGTCGCCACCGCCGAGCCGTACGCCTCCCCCGGAGAGATGCTCGCCGATCTGGAGGTCATCGACGCGGCTCTCGGGGAGTGCGGGGCCGAGATGCTTCGGGCGCCGAGATTGCGTGACCTGCGGTGGGCGGTGCGCACGTTCGGATTCCACCTGCAGGCCCTGGACATGCGGCAGAACTCGGAATCGCACGAGGAGGTGCTCACCGAACTGTTCGCGAAGGCCGGCGTGAGCGAGGACTACTCGGCGCTCGACGAGGACGCGCGCGTGGAGCTGCTGCTGCGCGAGCTCTCGCACGACCGGCCGCTGCTCGGGCCGCGCGCGGAGCTGTCCGAGCTGGCGGAAAAGGAACTCGGGGTGATGCGGGCGGCCGCCGCGGCCGTGGACCTGCTGGGCGCGGACGTGGTGCCGCACTACATCGTGTCGATGTGCGGGTCCGTGTCCGACCTGCTCGAGCCGGCCGTGCTGCTGCGCGAGGTGGGGCTGTTCTCCGGCGACCCGGACGAGCCGCGGTCGAGCGTGCGGCTCATCCCGCTGCTGGAGACCATCGACGATCTCGCCGCCGGGCCGGGCATCCTCGACGCCGCCCTGGCGATCCCGCAGTTCCGCGCGCTCATCCGGGCGCAGGGCGACGTGCTCGAGGTGATGCTCGGGTACTCGGACTCCAACAAGGACGGCGGGTACCTGGCCGCGAACTGGGCGCTCTACCAGGCCGAACGCGATCTGGTCGAGGCAGCGAACCGCGCGGGCGTGCACCTGCGGTACTTCCACGGTCGCGGTGGCGCGGTCGGCCGCGGTGGCGGGAACTCCTACGAGGCGATCCTGGCCCAGCCACCGGGCGCGGTGCAGGGGGCGCTGCGGATCACCGAGCAGGGTGAGGTCATCTCCGCCAAGTACTCCGAGCCGCGGCGGGCGCGCCGCAATCTCGAGGCGCTGGTCGCGGCGACGCTCGAGGCGTCCCTGCTCGACGTCGAGGGTCTCGGCGACCGCGCGGAAGAGGCCTACGGGGTGATGGCCGAGCTCGCGACGCTCGGCCGGGAGGCGTACGCGTCGCTCGTGCACTCCGATCCGGGGTTCATCGAGTACTTCACCACCTCCACGCCGGTCGCCGAGATCGGCGAGCTCAACATCGGCTCGCGGCCGTCCTCGCGGAAGCAGACATCGTCGGTCGAGGACCTGCGGGCGATCCCGTGGGTGCTGTCGTGGTCGCAGTCTCGGGTCATGCTGCCGGGCTGGTTCGGCGTGGGCACCGCCCTGCGGACGTGGATCCACGAGCGCGGCGAGGACGCGGCCGACGAGCGACTGGCCACGCTGCGGCGGCTGTACGACGACTGGCCGTTCCTGCGCTCGACCCTGTCCAACATGGCGCAGGTGATGGCCAAGGCGGACATGGGCCTGGCCGGCCGCTACGCCGAACTCGTGCCCGACGCGGAGGTGGGTCGGCGGATCCACGGGGTGATCGCCGACGAGTTCGAGCTCACCCGCGAGATGCTGCTGGCGATCACCGGGCAGGAGACGCTGCTCGACGATAACCCCGCGCTCGCCCGCTCGGTGCGCAACCGCTTCCCGTACCTCGAGCCGCTCAACGTGCTGCAGGTCGAGCTGCTGCGCCGCTACCGGGCGGGCGACGAGGACCCGGCCGTGCGCACCGGCATCCAGCTGACGATGAACGGCCTGGCCACGGCCCTGCGCAACTCGGGCTAGCGGAGGCGGCGGCTAGCGGAGGCGGCGGGCCGTGACCGGGATGAGCAGGGCGCACACCACCGCGAGCCCCGCGATCCACAGGACCGGCCCGCCGAACCGGGATAGCTCGGCGAGGAAGTACGGCGTGCCCATGCCGAGGTACGCCAGGACGTAGAACACGGCGACGAGCCCGGCGTGGTCGCGGGGACCCGACTGGAACTCCACCTCGACCAGGCCCGCCACGAGCAGCGTGCCGTAGCCGATGCCCAGCAGGACCGCGACGGGCACGAGCCACAGCGCCCGGCCGGGCAAGTCCGGGGAGGCCACCAGGATCGCGCCGGCCGCCATGCCCGCGCACGCCGCCGCGAGGCCCGCGATCGGCGGCCGGGACGGCACGGAGTTCGCGGCGAGCCGCCGGATCGCCGGCTGGATGAGCACGCCAGAGCCCAGAGTCACGCCCACCATGACGCCCGCGTACAGGGTGGGCCGGCCGCCGGCGTCCCCGCCGAGGAGGTCGGCGAGCACCGCGAACGACATGCTCGCGCAGCCGAACACGAGCGGCGCCCACGGCGCGACCCCCAACAGGAACCTGCGCGACACCGCGGTGGCGGGGATGAGCGGCGTGGATTCGGTGCCGCCGCGGGGACGTGGCACATACGGGTCGACGGCGTTCCAGGCCGCGACCAGCGCGACCGCGCCCAGTACGAGGTGCGGCAGATACGCCGAGAGCAGCGGCGCGGGGGCGAACTCGCCGACCACGCCGGCCGCGAGGCCGCTGAGCCCGAACCCGCCGGTCAGGGCGATGGCGGCGCGGCGGGCGCCGGTGCCTGGCGGGGCGCCGGCGGACAGTTCGCGCACCCACGCGCTGCCGGCGCCGAACGCCGCGCCCGACGCCAGGCCGGCGAGGAACCGGCCGAGGTACAGCCACAGCTCATGCTGCGGGCCGAGGAGCATGGCCACGGTCGCGAGCAGCGAGAGCACGAGGACGGGCCGCATGAGGACCCGTCGGCCGTTGCGGTCGGACCACCGGCCGGCGACCAGCAGGGTGGGCAGCAAGCCCACGATGTAGACGCTGAAGATCGCGGTGACGCCGGACTGCGACAGACCCTGCTCCGCGCGGTAGAGGTGCAGCAGCGGCGCGAACTGGTTGGCACCCCAGCCCACCGCGAACACCGCGAGGGCGGCGGGCACCCAGCTGCGGCGGTCGACCGGAGAATCCATGAGCAGCAACCTAACCCGCGGGTCTCAGACGAGCGCGGCGATGACGAACGCCACCCCCACCGCCACGAACAGTGCGCTGGCCACGAGGTCGACCCACGGCAGCAGCCGCCCGACCCGCTCGTTGACCGCCCGGTGCGAGGCGACCATCGCGAGCCCGGCGAACCACGCAAGTGCCACCGCGAGCATCCCCGCCACGAGCGCCACCGACCACGCCACCGAGACCTCGTCGTGTAGGAACGGGGTGAGCACGGCGCCGAAGAACACCAGGGCCTTGGGGTTGGCGAGGTTCGTGGCCAGGCCGCGCGCGACGTCCCGCCGCACCAGATCCGCTACTCCGAGTCGGGATCCGCTACTCCTATCGCGGTAGCGGATCCGGGCTCCGGGTAGCGGATTCTGCGGGGCGGGAGCGGTGCGGGCGGGCGGGGCGGGGGGTGCGCTGCGGGAGCGCCACCACGCGCGCAGGCCGAGAACGCCGAGGCTGGCGAGCAGGAGCCCGCCGGCGACCTGGAGAACCGTCATGACCTGCGGGTACACGCGCACGAGCGTGGCGACGCCGGCGAACGCGGCCCCGAGCCACACCGTGAGGCCGGCGACGATCCCCAGCGCGGTGGCAACGCCGTGCCGCCGCCCGGCGAGGGCGCGTTGGAGGACGACGACGACGTCGGGTCCCGGCGAGACGACCGCGATCGCCCACACCCCGAACAGTCCGAGGAGCTGCGCCGCGGTCACGCCGCCGATTCCATCGCGAGGAGCCGCTGCTTGGCCGCGAGCCCGCCGCGGTACCCGCCGAGCCCACCGTCGGATCGGAGGATCCGGTGACACGGCCACACCAGCGGGAGCGGGTTCGTGGCGCAGGCCGTGCCCACCGCGCGGACCGCGCCAGGTCGGTCGAGGGCGGCGGCGATCTCCCGGTAGGTCGCGGTGCGTCCGTAGCCCACGCGGGCCAGATGTTGCTGGACCTCGCCGCGGAAGCCCGTCGCGAGGCGGGTGTCGAGGGGCAGGTCGAAGTCGCGGCGGTCGCCGGCGAGGTACTGCCCGATCTGGGCGGCGGCCGCGTCGAGGACCGGCGAGTCTCCTTCCGCCCGCAGGACGCGCGGCCCGATGCGGGTGGCGAGGGTCGCCAGGACCGCGTCGGCGTCCTCCACCTCGAACGCCACGTACACCAGGCCGACCGGGGTCGCGGCCAGCAGCAGCCCCCCGATGGGCGAGTAGACGGTCCGGTAGAAGACGTCGACCAGGCCCTCGCGCTCGGCGTCGCGGGCGAGGCGGTCGCGGAGCCGGCCGGTGTCGGCGGGCGCGGCCCGCAGCGTGGCGATCGCGGGGTCGGTCGTAGCGTGTTCGGTCATGGCGCGACCTCCTGTGACTGCGATGGGGACTGCGACTGGGCGTGAGTCCGAGCCTGGGTCTGGGTCTGGGTGAGCGTTCTGCGCAGGGCGGCGATCCCGTCGGCGGCAGCGCGCCGGGCCGCGGCCTCGGCGCCACCCGTGAGCTCGGCGATCTCGGCATAGCGGAGACCGCCCAGGTACCGGTACGCCACACAGAGGCGCTGCCGTGTGGGCAGGGCGGCGACCGCGTCCCAAATCCAGCGGTCGTCCTCGTCGTCGTCGGCCCCGGGGGCTCCACCCGAGCCACCCTCGTGCACCCCGCCCGGCCCCGGTGCGCGGGCGTCGAAGACGGCGATGTCGTCGGCGGCGCCGGTCGGAACCGCGGCCCGGGACGCGCGGCGCACCACGTCGACCGCGCGGCGGTGCGCGACGCGGACGAGCCACGCCTCGACATCAGTGTCCTCGGGCAGCTCCGGCCACGCCCGCAGCGCCGAGAGGAACGTCTCCGACCACGCGTCGTCGGCGTCCGGGCCGGGGCCCAGGACCGCGCGGCAGACCCGCAGCACGGTGGCCCCGTGCCGGTCGACCGCGGCGTCGAACGCTGCCCTCATGTGTGTAGATCCTGCCCTCGTCGGTGATCGCCGTCCCGCGCGGCCCGCCCTCGGCAGAACGCACGGGCGGCGCGCGTCGATGAGTAGTCGCCCGGCGCCACGGATTCGTGAGGTCATAGTGTTCCCAATCCGGCGCAGGGCTCGCATACTGGTGCTCACCGCCCGCATCCCGGGGGAGATCCCATGCTCGGTTCCCGCACACCCGCACGCTCCTCCGGCCGCCGCCCCGCGCGCGGATCCACACGCCGAACAGCGCGGTCGCGACTGGTCGGGGCGCTGGCAGCGCTCGCGCTGGCGGTGCCGCTCGCCGCCGCGGTGGGGTCGGTACAGGCCGCGGGAGACCTCGCGCCGCGGGCGCACGGGCAGTCCCCGCTCGACCAGCTCGGCCCCCTGGCAGGTCAGCTGGGCCCCCTGGCGGGCCAGCTCGGTCCGCTCGCCGATCAGCTGCGTGACCTCGACCCCGCCGGGGAGCTGGGGCCGTACGTCACCGAGGCCCTGGGCGGCATCAACGGGCCGATCGGCGCGCCCGGGCCGCCCGCCGCCGTCGACGCGCCCGTGACGTGCCGGCCCACGCCCGCGCGGCCGCGGCCCGTGATCCTCGTACACGGCACCTTCGACAACGGCGCCAACACGATGCCGCGGCTCGGCGATCCGCTGCGTCGGCAGAGCTTCTGCGTGGTCGCCCCGACCCTCGGCGCCTACGCCGGCAACCCGGCCCGCGGCGGCCTCGACTCGATCGTCGCCGCGTCGGGCCCGCAGCTCGCCGGGGTGATCGACCACGTCCGCGCCGTGACCGGGGCGCCACAGGTCGACCTGGTGGGCTACTCGCAGGGCGCCGCGATCGCCGGCTACACCACCAAGGTGCTGCGGCCCGGCGCCGTGGCGAACGTCGTCTCGGTGGGCGGCTACTGGGGAGCCGACAACAGCGGACTCATCCCGCATCAACTGCCGCGCGAGATCGCCGGCCTCGGCCTGTGGGCCGCCAACCTGCGGGGACTGGCCGAGCTGTCACCGGGCAGCCCCATGATCACCGCCTGGTACGGCCTCGACCGCACCCCGTTCCTACCCGGCGTCGGCTACACGCTCATCGCCACACGCGGCGATCACCTGCTGCCGCCCGAGCGCAGCTTCGTGCCCGGCCCGGGCGTGCGCTGGGTGGTCACCGAGGACGCGTGCGGTGGCGGGCCGAACTCGCACGGCGGGATGGTCGTCGACGGGCGGACGCACGCGCTCGTCGCCGGGGCGCTCGGCGGGGCCGGGGCCTGCTGAGAGTGCGGGCGCGCTGAGCGGTCAGCGGTGCTCGCGCGCGTAGTGCTGGTACAGGTCGTACGCGTGCCGCAGCCCGAGGCCCGGGTGGGAGACGCGCAGGCGGCGCACGGCGTCGATCTCGCCCGACGATCCGCGGATCGCGGCGGCGACCTGCTCCGGCCGGATGGCCGCGGCGATGCGCCGCGAGCGCTCCTCGTTGCGTCCGCCCAGCCACCAGCGGTGCGCGGCCGCGCCCAGCAGCAGAACCGCCATCGCGGCCCACAGCAGCACGTCCACCGCGCTCGCCGACCCCGAGAGCAGCAGGACCGCCGCGATCACCAGCGCTCCGACGCCGCCGGCCGCCGTGGCGACCACGTACGCGATCATCGCCCCACCCCGCGGACGGCTCAGATGCTCGAACACCCTGTCGGCAGGCTCCGCCGTCGGATCCAACGGGCGGGGTGAGGTCACGAGCGGAACTCCTCGTCGTCGTCGGACACTCCCCCGCCGAGCGCGGCGCCGCCGCCGGACGCGGCGTCCCCACCCGCCAGGTGGCGCTCCACCCGGTCCACCTTTCCGCGCAGCTCACCAGAGCGGCCAGGCCGCAGATCCGCCTTGAGCACCAGCGACACCCGCGGCGACACGGCCAGCACGGCGTCGGTCGCGGCGCGGATGACGGGCATGACCTCGTCCCACTCGCCCTCGATGGTCGTGAACATCGAGGTCGTCTCGTGCGGCAGACCGGACTCGCGGACCACCCGGACCGCCTCGGCGACCGCCTTGCTCATGGACGCCGACTCGTCCGCGGTGGACGTGGGGGCGACGGAGAAAGCGAACAACATGGGATCACCGTAGACCCGCCGCGCCCGATCGTGCAGATTCCGGACGCCCGGCGATACCTACGTCACAGACGCGAGACCGTCTGCGGCACACCCGGCGTGTACCCGGCCTCCGCGAGCAGCTCGCGCACGCGCGGGATGACCTTGCGGCCGTACAGGTCGATGCAGGTCATGAGGTCCTCGTGCGGGGTGGGGCCGCTGGCGTACTTGAGGTCGAAGCGGTCCAGGCCCAGCGTGCGGACCGTGGTGGCGATCTTCTGCGCGACCGTCTCCGGCGAGCCGACGTACATGGCGCCCGAGCGGACCTCGCGGTGGAAGTCGGCCTCGGTCGCGTCGCCCCAGCCGCGCTCGCGGCCGATCTGGTTGCGGTTGACGATCCAGTGGCGCGCGGACAGTTCGGCGGCGCGTCCGTCGGTCTCGGCGACGAAGCCGGGCGAGTGCACGGCGATCGGCAGGCGCGGCGCGTCGGTCCCCGCGAGCTGCGCGTTGGCCTCGCGGTACAGGTCGGCGAACGGCGCGAACCGGCCGGCGGGCCCGCCGATGATCGCCAGCATGAGCGGCATCCGGTAGCGGGCCGCGCGGACCACGGACTCCGGGCTGCCGCCCACCGCGATCCAGGCGCTCAGTCCCTTCTCCGTCTTGGGGTAGACGTGCTGGTCGACGAGCGGCGGCCGCAGCTCGCCCGACCACGTCACCGGCCCCTCGGGCAGCAGCGCGGCGAACAGGTCCAGCTTCTCGCTGAACAGCTGCTCGTACTGGGACAGGTCGAAGCCGAACAGCGGGAACGACTCGGTGAACGAACCGCGGCCCAGCACGACCTCCGCGCGCCCGTTCGACAGCGCGTCGATCGTGGCGAAGCGCTGGAAGACGCGGATCGGGTCGTCGCTGGACAGCACCGTCACCGCCGAGCCGAGGAGGATGCGCTCGGTGCGCGTGGCGATGCCGGCCAGGACCACGTCGGGGGCGGAGACGGCGAAGTCGGGGCGGTGGTGCTCGCCGATCCCGATCGCGTCGACGCCCACCTGATCGGCGAGGACGGCCTGTTCCACGACGTCGCGCAGGACCTGCGCGTGGTGGACGGGCCGGCCGCCCGAATCGACGGTGGTGTCGCCGAACGTGTCGAGGCCGAAGGCGACGCGGGGCTGTGGTCCGGGGGCTGCGGTGCTCATGCGCCCAGCATAGTTGATCCGTCACCTAGCGGCGGAGGCGCGCGACGCGCGGACGTAGCGGGCGATCATGCGGTCCATGAGGCCCGGGGCGAGGCGCTGGAGGCGCCACGTGGCGCGGGCGCGGACGGGTTCGACGACGAGAGCGCGGTTGCCCGCCACTCCCGCGAGCACCGACGCCGCCAGACGGTCCGGGTCGAGCGGTCGCCGCACGCCCTGCCCCTCGAGGTAGAACCGCCGCCCGTCAAAGCCGTCGTGCTGGCCCTTGTCGAGGATCGCCGTGTCCACGGCCGCCGGACACACCACCGTCACCCCGACCCCGCGATCGGCCGCCTCCGCCCGCAGCGACAGGCCCAGGCCGACCACCGCGTGCTTGGTCATCGCGTAGCTCGTGATGAGGCCCGCCGGGCAGAGCCCGCCCATGGACGCGGTGAGCACGAGCGCCCCGGAGCCGCGGGCGATCATGTGCGGGTACGCCGCGTGCACGCAATGCACGACCCCGCGGACGTTGACGTCGATGATCGCGTTCCACTGGTCGAGGCTCAGCAGCTCGGTGTCCCCGCCCCACGTGATACCGGCGTTCGCGAACATCATGTCCAGCCCGCCGCGGGAGGAGATGACCTGCTCGACCAGGGCGGAGACCGCCTCGGCGTCGGTGACGTCGAGGCGTGCAGGCTCCGCGGTCCCCGCCACTGCGGGAGCACCGGCCCGGGCGGACCTCGTCGTCGTCCCAGTTGGCGCCGGCGCCGTCACCTCCTCGGCGACCCGGCGCGCGGCGGCGAAGTCGATGTCGGCCACCACCACGTGCGCGCCCGCGGCGACGAGCGCCCGGCACAGCGCGGCGCCGATACCCGACCCGCCGCCGGTAACGATCGCGGTCGCGCCGGCCGGGTTCGGCGGCCGGACCGCGGTCACGAGCGCGCCCTCATGAGAAGGCCTTGATGGCCAGGCCGAGGACGTCCGGGTAGCGGCGCAGCTGGGCGCCGCCGTCGATCGCCACGTCCTCGCCCGTCATCCACTCCGCGTCGGCGAGGTGCAGCACCGCGCGCGCGACGTCCTCGGCGGTGCCGCGGTGGGCGATCGCGGCGTTCTCCGCGTACTCCTCGGCCAGGCCCGGGATCTGCAGCACCGGCTCGGTGAGCGGGGTGACGAGGAAGCCCGGCGAGACGGTGTTGACCCGCACGCCGCGCTCGCCGAGCTCGAGCGCCGCGACCTGCGCGAGCATCACCAGGCCCGCCTTGGCCGCGCAGTACGCCGCCATCCCCCGCCCGGGCTGGCGGGCGTTGAGCGAGGCGATCGCGACCATCGCGCCGCCGTCGCGGACCGCCCGCCCGCCGTGCTTGAACACGAGGAACGCGCCGGTCAGGCACACGTCGACGACGCGGCGGAACTCGTCGGTGTCGTGGTCGGTGACCAGGCCGAGCGTGCTCACGCCCGCCGTCGTGACCACGAGGTCCGGCGCGGTGTCGGCGAACAGCGCCTCGACCGACGCCTCGTCGGTCACGTCGACGCGGCGGCCCTCGTGCGCGGGGCCCTCGTGGGCGGGGCCGGCGGCGGGCGGGAGCTCGGCGGCACGCGCCGCGGCGACGTCGGCGTCGAGATCGGCGATCGTCACCCGCCACCCGGCCGCCGCGAGGGCGCGGGCGGTCGCCCACCCGATGCCCGAGGCGCCGCCCACGACGACCGCCGCGCGGGCGGGGCCGGTCACTTCCCCACGGCCGGTGGCCACGTCGCCGCCCCCGTCGCGGACCTGCGCATCGGCATCGGCATCGCTATCGGCCATGCGGCCTCCCCTCGGGTCGACAGTGGGCGCCGACCGTGCGCGACGCCCCGGCAGAGGAAGCCGTTGACGGCCGTCAACACGAACCATAGTGTGATGCGCGCCATAGCTCTCTGTCCTGGTGAGTGTGCCTCGCCGAGGACCGCGCCGAAGGGGTTCGTATGACTTCGACCTGCAGGATCGCCGTGATCGGCGCGGGCATCAGCGGCTTGACCACGGTGAAGATGTTGCGCGACTACGGGATTGACGTGGTCTGCTTCGAGGCGTCGGACCGGATCGGCGGCAACTGGGCGTTCGACAACCCCAACGGCAGCTCGAGCGCGTACCGCTCGCTGCACATCGACACCTCCAAGCACCAGCTGAGCTTCCGCGACTTCCCCATGCCGGAGGAGTTCCCGGACTTCCCCCACCACTCGCAGATCAAGCAGTACCTCGACGACTACGCCGAGGCCTTCGACCTGCTCGGATCGATCGAGTTCGAGACCCGCGTCATGCACGCCGAGCGGCTGCCGGAGGGCGGGTGGGAGCTCACCACCGCGGGCGCGGACGGCACCGGCCCCACCGAGTCGCACCTGTTCGACGCCCTCGTGGTGGGCAACGGGCACCACTGGGACCCGCGGTTCGCCGACTTCCCCGGCGAGTTCACCGGCGAGATGATCCACTCCCACGCCTACATCGACCCGTGGACCCCGCTCCACCTCATGGACAAGAGGATCCTCGTGGTGGGCCTGGGCAACAGCGCCGCCGACATCGCGGTGGAGCTCTCGTCCAAGGTGATGCGCAACGAGGTCACGCTCTCGACCCGGTCGAGCGCGTGGATCGTGCCCAAGTACATCGCGGGCAAGCCGGCCGACAAGTACTTCGCGACGTTCCCGTACCTGCCGTACTCGTGGCAGCGCAAGGTCATCCAGACGTTCCAGCCGATGTCGGCCGGGCGCCCGGAGTCGTACGGGCTGCCCAAGCCCAACCACAAGTTCTTCGAGGCCCACCCCACACAGTCGGTCGAGCTGCCGCTGCGTCTGGGCTCGGGCGACGTCACCGCCAAGGGCGACATCGACCGCCTCGACGGTCGGACCGTGCACTTCGCCGACGGCACCAGCGCCGAGTTCGACGTCATCATCCAGGCCACCGGGTACAACACGACGTTCCCGTTCTTCGACCGGGACTTCCTCAGCGCCGACGAGCACAACCACGTACCGCTGTACAAGCGCATGTTCACCCCGGGCGTCGAGGACCTGGCCTTCGTCGGGTTCGCCCAGGCCACGCCCACCCTCTTCCCGTTCGTCGAGGCGCAGGCCCGGCTCGTGGCCGCATGGGCGGCCGGGCTCTACCGCACGCCGCCCGTCGAGGAGATGAAGCGGGTGATCGTGGAGGACGAGAAGAAGTACATCGGCCACATGCTCGACACGCCCCGGCATCAGCAGCAGGTCGACTACTTCCTGTATGAACACGACATGCGTACCCGTGAGATACCCCGAGGACTCGACCGCGCCCGCGCCCACGGCCCCGCCCTCCGGCCCAAGGTGACGACATGACGCCCGCTGCACCGTCCGGCACCACCTCCCCGCGCGGCGACCGGCGGCGCGAGGCCCTGCTCGCCGCGCTCGACGACCGCCTCAGGACCACCGCGCTGGACGACATCTCGGTGGCCGACCTCACCGAGTCCGCCGGCATCACCCGGTCGGCGTTCTACTTCTACTTCGACTCCAAGGCCGCCGCGGTGGGCGTGCTGCTGGCGATGGTGCAGGACGAGGCCACCGCCGCCGTCGAGACCGCGGTGCGCGGAGAGGGAGACTTCCGCACCCGGGTCACCGCCGCGCTCGAGCGGCTGACCGACCGGGTCCTCGACAAGGCCCACATTTACCGGGCCCTGCTCACCGCGCGCAGCAAGCACGCCCAGACCCGTGACCTGTGGGATGACGGCCGCCGCGCCCTCGCCGTGCAGATCGCCGAGTTCCTCCGCGCCGAGCGCGCGGCCGGCCGGGCCCCCGAGGGCGTCGACGCCGACGCGCTCGCCGTGGGGCTCATCCACATCAACGAGACCGTCCTCGAGCAGCTGGCCTACGACCCGGGCCGCCCGCGGGAACCGCTGCTCACCGTCGCCGCGGACATGTGGGTCCGCACGGTGTACGGCCGCCCCGACCCCGCGGTGGACCCCGCGGCCGATCCAGGGAGAACCACATGACCACGACCGTCGACGTCGCCTTCCGCTCGGGCACCGGGGCGGACGCCGCCGAGTGCCGCGGGACCTTCCTGCCCGCCGCCGACACGGGTGACTCCGGGCCCGGCGCCGGGAGCGACGACGCCGCCGGGCGTCCGGCCGTCGTGCTCGCCCACGGGCTGGGCGGCACGGTGGACTCGGGCCTGATGCCCTTCGCCGAGGCGTTCGCGGACGCCGGGTACGCGGCGCTGGCCTTCGACTACCGCGGGTTCGGCCGCTCCGACGGCAGGCCCCGTCAGGTCGTCTCCCCGGCGCGTCAGCAGGACGACTACCGCGCGGCCATCGCGGCCGCCGCCGCCCAGCCCGGTGTCGACCCCGAGCGGATCATCCTGTGGGGCTGCTCGCTGGCCGGCGGCCACGTGCTCGAGGTCGCCCGCGGGCGCGACGACATCGCCGCCGTCATCGCGATGATCCCCCTGGTCGACGGCCGGGCCGCCGCGACGGCCGCCGCCCGCCAGCACAAGCCGACCTCCCTGCTCCGCGCCACGGGCACGGCGATCGTCGCGAAGGCCGCGGCCGCGGCGGGACGGGAGGAGCCGAAGCTGCCCCTCGTCGGCCCGCCCGGCTCGTCCGCACTGCTCTCCCTGGACGGGTACGAGGAGGCGTACACCTCCGTCGCCGGACCCTCGTGGCGGAACGAGGTGGGCGCCTCGATCGGCGCGGAGCTGGGCACGTTCCGGCCCGGCCGGCACGCGGACGACCTCGCCGTCGTCCCCGTCCTGTTCCAGATCGCCGACCTGGACCGCAGCGCCCCGCCCCACGCCGCGGCCACGGCGGCGGTCGCCGCGCGCGCGGAGGTCCGCCACTATCCCGGTGACCACTTCGACCTGTTCGCCGGCCGGCCGTGCCACGCCGGCGCGGTCGAGCACGCGGTGCACTTCCTCCGGCGGCGGGTGGGCTGACCGGGCCACCTTAAGTGTGGGCTGACTCACACGGCTGGGTAGTTGACACGTCACAGGGACCGCCCTATCGTTGGTGACACAACAACAAGAGAACGTCCGGCGTCGACCGGGCCGATCCCACAAGGAGTCACCATGACCGCGAACCTCACCGACCTGACCGGCACCTGGACCCTCGACCCCACGCACACGCGTCTCGGGTTCGTCACGCGTCACGCGATGATCACCAAGGTGCGCGGCGCCTTCAACGACTTCACGGGCACCGTCACCGTGCCGGCGGAGGGCATCGAGGGCGCGAAGGCCGAGGTCACCATCAACGCCTCGTCGATCGACACCCGCAACGCCGACCGCGACGGCCACCTGAAGTCCAATGACTTCTTCGACATGGAGAACCACCCCGAGATCACCTTCACCTCGACGAAGATCGCCCCCAACGGTTCGGGTGGCGTCGACGTGACCGGCGACCTCACCATCAAGGGCACCACCAAGTCCGTGACCATCCCGTTCGAGTACGAGGGCACCGCCACCGACCCGTTCGGCAACCAGCGCGCGGGCTTCGAGGGAATCACCACCCTCAACCGCACCGACTTCGGCCTGACCTGGAACGCCGCGCTCGAGACCGGCGGCGTGCTGGTCTCGGAGAAGGTCACCCTCGAGCTGGAGATCTCGGCCATCAAGAACGCCTGATCCGCCCGGCGTCGGAGCCGGACGCCACTACGCCCGCAACGCCCGCCCCGGCATCGACCGGGGCGGGCGTTGGTATGGCGTGAGAGGGGGCGCCGGACCCGACGGCCTAGGTGACGACGACGAGGACCGCCGTGTGCGTGCCGTCTCCGTCCTCCCAGGTCCCGCTGAGCGTGCCCGGGGAGCCGATCAACGGACGGTCGGTCTCGGCGTCGTTCTCCTCGTTGACGACGCGGACGACCCGCGGGCTCGCCTCGGGGGACTGCCCGAGCCCGTCGCCGCCGCCGCGGATGTTGACCGGGGACGGCGTGACCGCATCCTCCTCGACCAGCAAGTGGTCGGCGGCGGTGTCGCGGTGGCTGATAACGCGGCAGACCTCGGTCACGTAGACGGGGTCGGCGGGGGCGTCGTACACCCAGCGCCGACCGAGGACCGAATGCTCCGTTGTCCCGACCAGCGCGTCGGCGGCGTCGGACAGCTCGGCGCCCCGGTAGGTCACGGGGACGTGATAGGTCTGTGAGCCGTCGGAGAGCAGGAACGACTCCATCCCCACCTCGCCGTCCGGATCGACGAACCGGTAGGCCGTCACCTGCTCGAGGCTCTCGGGATCACCGTCGAACCAATCCTGGCGACGGACCCACCCACGCAGCAAGTCCAGCTTGCCCGGGTCGAGGACGGCGTCATAGATCTCGGCGGTTCCACTCATGCGCTAAGACTCCCCGAAAACACCCGGTCCGGCAAACGATCGGAGCTCCGGGCGTGGGAATGAAGAAGAATTCGTACTCGCGGCGTTCTCCCTGGGCAGCGGCCCTGCACGCCCGGCCGAAAGCCTCGTATGTGTGGCCGTCGTCACAGCGAGGTCGTCTGTCGACCGTTACGGTGAGCCCCATATCTCCGGGGACATCCTCCGGAATCCCGATAGGAAGGTGTGACGCATATGAAGAAGACCATCGCTGTCATCGGTTCCGCCGCCGCCCTGTCCTTCGCCGGTGCCGGGCTCGCCTCGGCTCAGAGCGCCGTCCCCGGTGTCGACGCCGGTTCGCTCGGCGCGGGTGAGACCGTCGAGACCCCCGCCGAGGTCTCCGCCATCGCCGAACAGATCTGCGGCACCATCGACGCCTACGACTTCCTCGGCTCGGCCGAGGGCGTGGTGCCGGGCCTGAGCGGCGAGGACTGCGCCGCCAACGCCCAGCTCGCCGTGGACGCCGCCTTCTCCGGCGACATCCAGGGCGCGATCGACATCCTCCAGGGCATCGAGGCCGAGGTCCCGGAGGAGGATGACGCCGAGGACGATGTCGACACCGAGGAGCCCGTCGAGGGCGAGAACGTCGCGCCCGAGGGCGACGATGAGCCCGTCACCACGGCCGTCGCCTGAGATTGACCCTGAAGGTTGACCTGTGACGGCCTGACCATCAGGCCCCCGCGACGCGGCCCCTGTCCCTCATGGGAAGCCGGGGCCGCGTTCGTCACGGACGGGTGAGGAAACCCAGCACGACGGACTCGAACGCCGCCTTCTGCTCGATCATCACCCAGTGTCCGCAGTTCGGGAACACGTGGATCTCGCCGTGCGGCAGCATCCGTAGGGGCAGCAGGGCCATGTCCACCGGACTGACCCGGTCGTCCCGACCCCAGGTGATGAGGGTCGGCGCCTGCACCTGACCTAGCCTTGCCCACGCCGGTATGACCGCCGCGTCACGGGGGGCTGCAGCCATCGCCGCCAGCGCCTCGCGCCCGTACATCCGACGCGAGGAGGCCAGCGTCTCGGGATCGGTGGCCTGCGCCCAGCGTTGCTCGATCATCTCCTCGGTCACCAGGGACTTGTCGTAGACCATCGAGTGCAGCCACTCGATCAGCCGCTCGCGCGTGGGGTCCTCGACAAACGCGGATAACCGGATGATGCCCTCGCCCGGTCCCGGGGAGAAGATCGAGACGCCCGCGCCGCCCACGGTGACCAGCCTCTCCACCTGCTCGGGACGCTCCAACGCGAACGCGGTGGCGATGAACCCGCCCATCGAGTTGCCGATCAGGCTCAGCCTCTCCAGGCCCAGGCCGTCGACGAAGTCCTGGACCGCCGTCTGAGCGGAGGCCACGGGGTGGAGATCGCCCGCCGGGTCGCTCACCCCGAAGCCGGGCAGCTCCAGCACGATGGTCCGGAAGTGCTCGGCGAACACCGGCACGTTGCCGGAGAAGTTGCGCCATCCGGTCACGCCCGGACCTGAGCCGTGCAGCAGGAGAAGCGGCGGGCCGTCACCGGCCTCGCGGTAACGCAACATCCCCCGGTCCGTGGCCAGCTCGAGCAGCGGGGGCTCGGCGGAGTACATGGCGGAGGGCGCGGCAGCGGACGTGCCGGGGGCCGAGACGGTGGAGGTGGTGACGGCGCGATCAGTCATGGCCACAGCTTTCCCTCCGCACCGATTCTCACGCGCCCGGATCCCGCTCACCGGGAGTCGGCGGTCCCGACCCGGCGACAGGCGGTACCAGTATCTGCATGGACATCGCCGTGGACTCAGAGATCGACCACCACGACCCCGTGGCGCTGCGGGAGCTGCTCGGCCGGTTCTGCTCAGGCATCACCGTTGTGGCGACCGAGGGGCCCGCAGGGGTGGTCGGCTTCGCCTGCCAGTCGTTCTCCGCCCTGTCGCTGGATCCGCCGATGGTGCTGATCTCGGTCATGCGGCGGTCCCGGACGCTGCCCGTCCTGCTGGAGCGCGGCGACTTCGCGGTGAGCGTGTTGGGTTCCGACGCCGCGGAGGTCTCCGCGACGGTGGGTGGTCGCGATCCCGACAAATTCTCGCGCGTGCCTCTCGCATGGACGGGCCGCGGCACGCCGGTCATCGCCGGGTCGCTCGCGTGGTTCGACTGCTCGGTCACGCGGGTCGTCGACGGCGGTGACCACGTGGTGATCCTCGCCGAGGTGAACGGCGCCGGCCCGCAGGACTGTTCCGGTGATCCGCTGTTGTTCTTCCGGGGCCGCTACGAGCAGATGGCCCGCCCGATGCCGACCGTCCCGACCGCCGTCACGCACGCGGCCACGCCGGGGATCGCGTCCGCGGCCGCTGCCGCCGCCGTCGACGGTGCATACCGCGAACCGGTCGGGGCGCTCGCGGGCTACGTCCCGGGCGACTGGTTCTAGCTCCGCGATGAACGTGCCGGCGAGGGCGGCCGGGAACCGCATGGTCAGCAGGGGCCCGAACTCCTGGGCGACGCCGCTGGGCGTGACGATGCGCGCCGACACCCGCTCGCGCGGCGCGCGCACCACGCTCGCCGCCCCCCCCGCGCGGCGAGGTACCGCACGATCGTGTCGGCCATCGCGGTAACCGGCACCGCGAACAGTGCGCCGACGATGCCGAACAGGTACGTGCCGGCCAGGACCCCGACGACGACGAGGGCCGCCGCCGCTCGCGGGACCCGCTGCGGGATCCGGTCGACGAGCGGCCGGAGCATGACGGCGAGCAGGACCGCGATCGCGACGGGCGCGATGATCACGGACAGCCGACCGATCGCCTGCCCGAGCAGCCAGCCACCACCGGTGATGAGGAGCAGACACGCGGACCACGCGCCGCCAGCAGGAGCGGGTACGGGAGGTGCTCGCGGGCGACCGGCGGTGATGCCATGTCATGAGAATAGGCGTGGGTGAACGTTTCCCAGCGACATCGAGCGGTTGCGGACCGGTCAGGTCTGGGCAGAATCTCGGCCACGGACAGGTCCCACCCCGCGAAGGAGCACCGATGCCCGATAAGAGGTCAGAATCCAAGTCCGCCGCCCGGTCCGCCGCCGAGAAGATCGTGGACAAGGCCGGGGAACTCGCCGACGACCTGGTCGGCGGCGCCGACGTCGTCCCCGGCACCCCCGGTTCCCGCCCGCCGACCGTGGACGAGCCCACCGAGCCAACGAGCCCGCTGCCGCCCAAGGCGGACCAGAAGGGCGCCACCCCGTACGGCCCGACCGGCGCCGAGCCGCCCGGCTCCGTCACGGCCCGCGAGGAGGTCATGCGGCAGCAGGGCGCCTTCCTCACCACCGCGCAGGGCGCCCGCCTGTCGGACACCGACCACTCGCAGAAGGCCGGCCGCCGCGGCCCCGTGCTGCTGCAGGACCACCACCTGCGCGAGAAGATCATGCACTTCGACCACGAGCGCATCCCCGAGCGCGTGGTCCACGCCCGCGGCGCCGGCGCGCACGGCGTCTTCCGCGCCAACGGCGCCGCCGCCAGCGTCTGCAAAGCCGGCGTGTTCGCCGAGGGCAAGGAGACCGAGGTCTTCGTCCGCTTTTCCACCGTTCTCGGCAACCGCGGCTCCGCCGACACCGTCCGGGACACCCGCGGATTCGCGACCAAGTTCTACACCGACGAGGGCACCTGGGACCTGGTCGGCAACAACATCCCCGTGTTCTTCATCCAGGACGCCATCAAGTTCCCCGACGTCGTCCACGCCGCCAAGCCGCACCCGGACCGTGAGATCCCCCAGGCCCAGAGCGCGCACGACACGTTCTGGGACTTCGTCTCCCTACACACCGAGGCGCAGCACCACACCCTGTGGAACATGTCCGACCGCGGCATCCCGCGCTCGTACCGGATGATGGAGGGCTTCGGCGTCCACACCTTCCGGCTCATCAACGACGCCGGCGAGACGAGCCTGGTGAAGTTCCACTGGAAGCCCCACCTCGGCGTCCACTCGCAGGTGTGGGAAGAAGCCCAGATCACCGGCGGAATGGACCCGGACTTCCACCGCCGCGACCTGACCGACGCCATCGAGTCCGGCGCCTTCCCTAAGTGGGACCTCGGCATCCAGGTCTTCCCCGACACGGTCGACGAGAACGGTGTCAGCGAGATGTTCCACGGCATCGACCTGCTGGACCCGACCAAGATCGTGCCCGAGGAACTGGCCCCGGTGCAGGTCATCGGCACGATGGAGCTCAACGCCAACGTCAAGAACTTCTTCGCCGAGACCGAGCAGGTCGCGTTCCACCCGGGCCACCTCGTGCCGGGCATCGACGTCACCAACGACCCGCTCCTGCAGGGCCGGCTGTTCTCCTACCTGGACACCCAGCTCACCCGCCTGGGCGGGCCGAACTTCGGGCAGATCCCCATCAACCGCCCGCACGCCCCGGTCAATGACATGCTCCGGGACGGCTTCCACCAGCAGGCCGATCACGTAGGGGTGGCCCCGTATCAGCCCAACTCCCTCGACGGAGGCTGCCCGTTCATGGCGGGCACCACCGATGGCGCTCTGGTCGAGGTGGCGCAGGAGATCGCCGACGCGCAGATCGAGCGCCGGTCTCCCGCGACGTTCGACGACCACTTCTCGCAGGCCACGCTGTTCTACAACAGCCTCACCGACGTCGAGAAGGAGCACGTCGCCGAGGCGTACACGTTCGAGCTGGGCAAGTGCTACGAGCAGGCCATCAAGATCCGGCAGGTCGAGCAGCTCGCGCACATCGACCACGACCTGGCCGTCACCGTGGCCGCCGGCCTGGGGCTGCCCGCGCCGGCGAAGGTGCCCGTCGCCGAGGTCGTCACCAGCCCGGCGCTCTCGCAGATCGGCAAGGAGTGGCCGTCCGACGGCCGCCAGATCGGCATCCTCGTCACCGAGGACTCCGACGTCGACGCGGTCTCGGACCTCGTCCAGGCGGTGTTCGACGACGACATGGTGCCGCTGGTGATCGCCCCGACGGGCGGGATGCTCGGCGATCCGGAGGCCGGCTCGGCAGTGTCGGTGTCTCGGACCTATCAGACGCAGCGGTCCATCGAGTTCGACGCCCTCGTGGTGGTGGACCTCCCGGCCAATCCGCGCACGGACATCCTCATCAGCGAGATGTACCGGCACAAGAAGGCCATCGCGACGATGGCGCCGGTCGACCGGTACGCCGACTTCGGGATCACCACCGACACCCCGGGCGTCGTGCAGGTGGACTCCGCGGCCGGCGTGGTGCCCGCGCTCAAGCCGCTGCTGGCGAACCACCGCGTGTGGGAGCGGCCCGACCCGGCGCGGGTCTGAGTCCGGCCCGCTCCGGTGGCGCGGGGCTGGGCGGCGAGTAGGGGCCCGCGGGCTCGCACGCCGCCCAGGCGCCCACGGGCTCGCACGCCGCCCGGGGCCCGCGGGCGCGCACGCCGCCCATCGAAGCGCACGCCGCCTATCGGACTGCGCGCCGCCTATGGGGCCCCTTGGGTGGCGCGTGCTTCGATAGGCGGCGATGCTGCGGAGGCGGCTCGGCCGCAGTCGACGCGGTGTTCTCGGGCCTCCGTTGCGGGCGAGGTGGGGCCCTGCGGCGGACGATTTCGGGCTTCCGCCGCACGATCTGCCCCTCCGATCCCGCCTCGCGCCTCGGAAGTCGATCCGCTCGCGGAACTCCGCGGGCGTACCGCAATCCGAGGGGCGGATTCCTCGTGAGGCTCCTCGGCCGGTGTGCAAGCGTCCCCGGGTCCCGGCGGGCACGGGTAGCGTCGCCGCCATGAGCGACAACGCCTCCTCTCGGGACGCCGCCGCAAGCGGGGCCGCCACCAGCGAGGGTGCCGCCGCCAGCGAGGGTGCCAGTGCGAGTGCCATTGCGGGTGCTGGGGCAGGTACCGATGCCAGTGCAGGTGCCGGTGGTGCGGCCGCCGGGTACCGCCTCGAGGCGCGGCGAGTGATCGCGGCGGCCCCGGACCGGGTGTTCGCCGTGCTCTGTGATCCCGACGGCCACGTGGCCATCGACTCCTCCGGCATGCTGCAGTCGGCGGAGGGGCCGGTGGTCACCGCCGAGGGCGACAGGTTCGTGGTCCACATGGATCGCGAGTCGCTGGGTGACTATGACATGGGCGAATACGACGTCACGGTGATCATCACCCGGTTCGAGCCGGACGCCGAGATCGCCTGGACCATCGACGGCACCATCAAACCCCCGATCGGCCACACCTACGGCTACCGCCTCATCCCGCTCGACGGCGGGGACCGGACCGAGGTCGTGAGCTACTACGACTGGGCCGACGCGCACCCGGACTGGCGTGACTCGGGGGTGCTGCCGGTGCTGGACGCATCGGCGCTCAAGGCGACGCTCGGGATCCTCGACCGGGCGGTCAGGAGGGGATATGTCCGCAGCTGATCCGAACAACCCACGACCGGACGTGTGGTTCGCCCGCGACGGCATGGAATTGCGTGCCGTCGACTCCGGCCCTGCAGACGGTGAGGCGATCGTCCTGCTCCACGGGTTCCCCCAGCGCACGTCCAGCTGGGACCTCGTGACACCGCTGCTCCACGCCGCCGGCTACCGCACGCTCGCGCTGGACCAGCGCGGGTACTGCGAATCCGCCAGGCCCCGCGCTCGGCGCGCTTACCGTCTGCCCGAGCTGGTCGGCGACGTGATCGCCCTGCTCGACGCCGCCGGGCTCGCCGACGCCCACGTGGTGGGCCACGACTGGGGCGCTGCGGTCGCGTGGGGTGTGGCCGGCGCCCACCCCGACCGGGTCCGCAGCCTCATCGCCGTCTCGGTTCCTCACCCCGCGGCGTTCCTCACGGCGATGGTCAGGTCCGACCAGCTGCTGCGCTCCTGGTACATCGGGTTCTTCCAGCTGCCGCTGATCCCGGAACTCGTGCTCGGCTCCCCCGGGCCGCGGCCCGAGAAGGCACTCGCCGGGATGGGCATGACGCCGGAGATGATCCAGCGCTATCGCGACGAGATGGTCGCCACCGGCGCGATCCCCGGCGGCCTGGGTTGGTACCGGGCCCTGCCGTTCGCCGCACCCGGCGCCGCCACCGCGAAGGTCCGCGTCCCCACGACGTTCGTGTGGAGCGACCGTGATCCGGCGCTGGGCCGCGGTGGCGCCGAGCGGACCGACGAGCACGTGGACGCCGACTATCGGTTCGTCGAGATGAACGGCGTCAGCCACTGGATCCCGGACGAGCGGCCGGCGGAGCTGGCCGACGCGATCGTGGATCGCGTCCGGTCCGCCTCCGGGCCGGGTGCCGACGGCTAGCTGTACTGTCCACGCAGGTTGTGTACGCGGTCTGCGGGTGAGGCGCCTCTTAGCGCGGTGTGGCCGCGGTGGAAATTGTAGTGGTGCAGGAAGGCCGGTAGACGTGCCGCGCGGTCGGCTTCGCAGGAATAGGGTTCGGCGTAGGCCCATTCCTCGAGCATCGTGCGGTTGTAGCGCTCGACTTTGCCGTTGGTCTGCGGCCGGTACGGGCGAGTGCGCTTGTGCGTGACCTCGGTTCCGAGGGCGTCGGCGAAGGCATGGGAGCGGTAGCAGCTGCCGTTGTCGGTCAGGACCCGGCGCACGGTGATACCGGCATCGGCGAAGAAGGCCTCGGCCCGCTTCCAGAACTCGGCCGCGGTCTCCTTGCGCTCATCTTCCAGCAGCTCGCTATAAGCCAGCCTCGAGTGGTCATCGACAGCGTTGTGGATGTACCAGTAGCCCATTCGACGCTTGCTGTTGCGCTTTCCCTTGGCTCTGCCGAGGACCTTGTGACCACCGCCATCGGGGATGCGGCCGAGCTTCTTGATGTCCACGTGCACCAGATCGCCCGGTGCCTCGTGCTCGTAGCGGCGCACCTGCCGCTTGCCGGCACGCACCGGGGCGCCGGTGGCCGGGTCGGTGAACGACAGGCGCAGACAGCCGTAGCGGGACAGGATCTTGTGCACGGTCGAGGGCTGCATGCCCAGGTGGTAGGCAATCCGGGCCGGCCCCCACCGGCGGGACACGCGCAGGCCGATCACCCGCCGCTCCCGCCGCCGCGGTGTCCGGCCCGGGCTGTGGTGGGGCCGGCTGGAGCGATCGACCATGCCGTCCTTGCCGTACTCGCGATACCGGTTGACCCACTTGCGCACGGTGCCCACCGAGACGTTGAACCGCTCGGCAGCACGGACACGGGTCCAGCCGTCCTCGACGACACACCGGGCCAGACGCAGCCTGCCCGTCGGAGTCAGCGGGGCGTTACCGTGGGACATGAAGACCTCCGTTGTGAGTGTGGTTGCTTTGTCGCTTTCACACCTCACACGGAGGTCTTCCTTATGTCAGCCCGCCATGCCGACCAGTGACACAACGTCCGTGGTCAGTACAGCTAGCGGCGCGGGCCGACGGCGTCCGGCCCACTCCAGGCCAGCGCGGGCCGGGTCGTCAGACCGTCTTCTCCCGCGTGGAGTCGTTCGATGGCGCATCCTCGTCCTCCCACGGCGGCGGGATCGTGGCGGCGACGGCTGCGGCCAGCAAGGTCACACCGCAGCCGAACATCAACCCGACCCGGAAGCCGGTCTCCGTGGGGACGAACAGACCCTCGAAGTCGTAGGACATCTGCGTGAGAAGCACGCCGAGCACGGCGGCCGAGGTCGTGGTCCCGATCGACCGCATGAGCGTGTTCACGCTGTTGGCCGAGCCCATCTCCGAGGTCGGTACGGACGCCATGATCAACGCGGGCATCGCGCCGTAGGCGAGCCCCACACCACCCGAGACGATGATGCCGACGATCATCACGCCCCAGGTGGATCCCATGAGGAACAGTCCCGACGCGTAGCCGGCCGCGATCACCAGGGATCCGAGGATGAGCGTGATCTTGGGTCCGCGGGTGCTGATGAGCCGTCCGCTGAGCGGGGACACCGCCATCATCGCCAGGCCACCCGGCGCGCTCCACAGGCCCATCGCCACCATGGACTGGCCGAGCCCGTGACCGGTCGCCGCCGGCAACTGCAGGATCTGCGGCATGATCAGCAGCTGCGCGTACAGGCCCATGCCTACTGTCACCGACGCGATGTTGGTCATCAGCACGGGTCGTCGTGCGGCGACGCGCAGGTTGACGATCGGCGACGGGTGCCGCAGGACCCACACCGCCCACGCGAGCAGGGCCACGATCGCCGCGGCGAACAGTCCCAGAGTGAGCGGAGAGCCCCAGCCCCAGTCAGCGCCCTTGGACACCGCGAGCAGCAGGCAGATCAGAGCGGTCGCCAGCCCCAGCGCACCGATGAGGTCGAGCGTGCCGTCGGGTTTGGCGGCCGGCATGACGCGGAGCCTGACCGCCATCAGCGCCATGATCGCCACGCCCAGGGCTCCGGAGCCCCAGAACATCCACTGCCACGAGCCGTACTGCGCCAGCGCTGCAGCCGCAGGCAGGCCCAGCGCACCGCCCACACCGAGCGAGGAACTCATCAGGCTGATCGCCGGCGCGAGCCGGCCGGCGGGCAGGACCTCACGCATGGTCGCGATGCCGATCGGGATGACACCGATGCCCACGCCCTGGAGCGCGCGCCCGATGAGCATCGGCCACAGCGACCCGGCCAGCGCGCACAGCACCGAGCCGACGACCATGACGGCGGTGCAGCCGATGAGGACGAACTTCTTGGGGTAGAGATCGCCCAGCCGGCCCATGACCGGCCCCGCCACCGCGCCGGCGAGCAGCGTGATGGTGACGACCCAGGACGCGTTGACCGCTGACGTGTTGAGGATCGCCGGCAGCATCCCCAGCAGCGGGATCACCAGCGTCTGACTGAGCGACATGACGATCCCGGCGAACGCCAGGACCGCGATGAGGCCGTTCTCGTCCGACCGGCCGGCGTCCCCGCCGCGCGCTGGTGCAGTCATCCCGTGTCCTTCCTCAACCCTCCGTCCGGACATTACAGACAGGTGTGAACACGTTCTCGTGCCGCCCGGCCCCGCGTCACTCTTGTCCACCCGCCCGCCCGGTGACACCATCAGAAGATGAACACCACCGGCATCTCCCGGCGGGTCGCCCGCCGGTCCGTCGTCTCCGCGACCACCGCACTCGCCGCCACCGCCCTCGCGGTGACCGCCACCGTCTCCGCACCGGCGATCGCGGGCGCCCAGGCGTCCGCCGCACCCGGTCCCGTCACCCTGGGCTCACTCGGCCCCGGGTCCGCCGATGCCGTCCCGCAGGTCCTCCCCGCCGCCAACCGTCTCGTCGCGGTCGGCGGCAGCCCCACGGGCTTATGTGCCGGTGCTGTGTCGACGACCCTCAACGGCAACGGTTATCCGGGTTCGTCGAGCGTGAGCTGGGCGTTCGCCGTGGTCGGGGTCGGCCCGTGCGATCTGACCGCCACCCTCTCGTGGCGCAATCTCAGGTCCGGCGAAAGCGGGCAGAAGGTCGCGCACATCCCGCACCCGCGCATCTCCACCGGCGTGCCCGACCCGATCGCCCACCCGTACGAGGCGATCATCAGCACCGGGTCCGGGCCCGTCGAGTACCGGCTCACCACCACCGGCGGCGCGGTGGCCGGGCCCGTCGTCGTGGAGACCGCGGCCTGGCCCGGGTGACCGGCAGGAGTCACCGGCAGGGGTCACCGGTAGGGGTCACCGGTAGGAGAAGGACGACGACGACGAGGAGCTCAGCCACCGACCCGCGACCTCAACCCAGCAGGCCCCCGGCGGCGATCCGCCAGTCCGCCACCGGCGGGACCAGCATGTTCTCCCCCAGCACCTGGACCAGCACCGTGGAGGCGCCGGCGTCGAGGTGCTCCTGCACGCGCGCCCGCGTGGCCTCCAGCCCGCGGGTGACAAGGGCCTGCTTGAGGCGGTCGCTGCCCCCGCGCACGTAGTCGGACTCGTCGAAGCCCTGGCGGGTCCAGGAGTTCCGGTAGTTGGGCAGGCCTGTATAGACGTTGAGGTGCTCGTGCGCGCGCGACCGCCACACCTCGTCGTCGTCCTCCACTCCCTCGGCGAGCACCGCGGCGTGTTCCACGATCAGCGCCGGCCCCTCCTCACCGGTCCCGCCGAGGATCTCCCGCGCCTGCGCGGTGTGCTCGGGCAGCGTGAGGTAGGGATGCGCGCCGGCGGTCCGGTCGCGCGACAGCCCCAGCATCTTCGGCCCGAGGGCGGCGAGCACGACCGGCGGCATGGCCTCCTCGCCCGCCGCGAGCGGCCGGGTCCGGTCGAGGGCGTCGAGGTACTCACGCATCGCCGCCAGCGGCCGACCGTAGTTGTGGCCGCGGTACCGCTCGACCAGCGGCGCGTGCGAGACGCCGAGCCCCAGCACGAAGCGCCCCGGGTGCAGCGCCTCGATCGTGCGGGCCGCCGCACCCGCGGCGGAGGCGTCTCGGCCGTAGATGTTGGCTATGCCGGTGCCGAACACCAGTCTTCGCGAGGAACCGAGGTACAGCTGGGCCGCAGTGAACGCCTCGCGTCCGACGGCCTCGCCGAACCACAGCGTGCCCCACCCCTGGTCTTCGACCTCGCCGAGCACGTCGGGGATCCGCGCGACCGGGACACCCTCGAGCGAGCCGGTCCACAGACCGACCCGCCCGAGCTGCTCGCGGCCTGCGGGGTGGGATGCGCTGTCCCGGAGAGGAGTCATGGCACGAGTGTGCCCGACGCCGGCGGCCGTTCTCCGCAGACCCGCATCGCCGAGACCGTTCCACGACACACTGAGCTGCAACGTGTTGCAGCGCACGCGCGGCGCGCCCGAGACCGAGGAGATGAGACGCCGATGTTCGAGTGGTCCGAGACCGACCTGATGATCCGCGACGCCGTGCGCGGCTTCATCGCCAAGGAGATCCGTCCGAACCTGGACGCCCTGGAGAGCGGTGAGATCACGCCGTACCCGATCATCCGGAAGCTCTTCGCCGAGTTCGGGATCGACGCCATGTCGCGCGACAGCGTGGAGAAGATGCTCGCGAAGGAGCGGGCGCGGGCGTCCGGTGACGCGCCGCGTGGAGACGGCGGGAAGGACGACGACGACGACGAGGAGGGCGGCTCCGGCGACGCCCTCAGTGGCCGCGATTCCATGATGGCGGTGGTGATCAGCGAACTGGCCGGGGCCTGCATGGGGCTCGTCTCGGCGCTCGGCGTGAGCCTCGGGTTGGGCGCCACCACGATCGCGTCCCGCGGCACGCTCGCGCAGAAGGAGCGCTGGCTGCCGGGGATCATGACCATGGAGAAGGTGGCGTCCTGGGCCATCACCGAGCCGGACTCGGGCTCGGACGCCTTCGGCGGGATGCGCACCTACGTGCGGCGCGACGGCGACGACTACATCCTCAACGGCCGCAAGACGTTCATCACCAACGGCCCGTACGCCGACGTGATGATCGTCTACGCCAAGCTCGACGAGGGCGATCCGGCGGTGGGCCCGCGCGACCGCAAGGTCCTCACGTTCGTCCTCGACAAGGGCATGGACGGGCTCACCCAGGGCCCGCCGTTCAAGAAAATGGGCCTGCACAGCTCCCCCACCGGCGAGCTGTTCTTCGACGACGTGCGCCTCGGCCGGGACCGCCTGCTCGGCGGGTCCGAGACCGGTCGCGGCGGCGACGGGAAGGAGTCCGCGCGGTCGAGCTTCACCGCCGAGCGGATCGGGGTGGCGACCATGGCGCTCGGGATCATCGAGGAGTGCCGCCGGCTGTGCATCGACTACTCGCGGGAGCGGACGCTATGGGGCCAGGAGATCGGCCGGTTCCAGCTCATCCAGCTCAAGCTGGCGAAGATGGAGGTCGCGCGGATGAACGTGCAGAACATGGTCTTCACCTCCATCGAACGCGCCCGCGCCGGCAAGCCGCTGTCGCTCGCCGAGGCGTCGGCGATGAAGCTGTACTCCTCCGAGGCCGCCACCGAGGTCGCCATGGAGGCCGTGCAGTTGTTCGGCGGCAACGGCTACATGGCCGAGTACCGGGTCGAGCAACTCGCGCGTGATGCCAAGTCGCTCATGATCTACGCCGGCAGCAACGAGATCCAGGTGACGCATATAGCCAAGGGGCTGCTCGCGCGCTGAGAGCCGTGTCGTTCCGGTTGCCGTGCGCGCCCGGACTCGTACCGTCATATCATGGCCACCGAGATGTTGCACACCTACATGCAGGACCACCACGCCGGTGCCGCCGCCGGGATCGACCTGTTCCGGCGCGTCGCCGAGGACCACAACGACCCCCACGTCCGAGAGGTCGTGAGCCGGATCGGCGACGAGACCGTCGAGGATCTCAAGGCCCTCGAGGAGCTCATGACGCTGGCGGGAACGTCGCCGTCGCTCCTCAAGGACCTGCCCGCCAAGACATCCGAGAAGCTCGGCCAGCTCAAGCCCAACCGCCGCATCGCCGACCGGTCGCCGCTCAGCGACCTGGTCGAACTCGAGGCGCTCACCCTGGCGGTGACCGGCAAAAAGATGGGCTTCCGGGCACTGCTGGAGATCGAGGACCCACGCCTGCCGAGGCCGACGCTGCAGAACCTCTTCGACCGGGCCGAGCAGCACGCCCGCGAGTTGGAGGAACTGCGCGTGAAGTGCACCGGCGTACTCAAGCAGAACTAGACGCGCCGCGGGAGCCGGCCGCCCGCACCGACCGCCCTGGCGGTTCGACCGGTGTGCAGGCCGCGCGGACTTCGTTACGTTCGGGACATGGGTACCACGAGCCACATCGCAGACAATGCGCAGCAGATGGTCAACGACTCCGGCGGGTTCCCCGCCCAGGAGCAGGAGCCGCCCGGGCTGACGTCCCGGATGGACCCACGGCCCGACCACGGCGAGCACAGCTATCGCGGGTCCGGCCGACTCGAGGGTCTCAAGACGCTCATCACCGGCGGGGACTCGGGGATCGGGCGGGCCGCCGCGATCGCCTTCGCCCGCGAGGGTGCCGACGTGGCGATCTCCTACCTGCCCGTCGAGCAGCCGGACGCCGAGGAGACCGCCGAGTGGATCGAGAAGGCCGGACGCCGCGCGGTCCTGCTGCCGGCGGACCTGCAGGACGAGGCGCAGTGCCGGAAGGTCGTGCGTGACGCCGCCGAACAGCTGGGTGGACTCGACGTCCTCGTCAACAACGCCGCCTACCAGCACGCCCGCGGCGACGGGCTGGAGACCATCGACTCGGAGAATCTCGACCGGGTGATGAAGACCAACCTCTACGCGACCATCTGGGCCAGCCAGGAGGCGCTGCAGTTCCTCGGCCGCGGGTCGTCGATCATCAACACGACGTCCATCCAGGCCTACCAGCCGGCGCCGCCGCTGGTGGACTACGCCGCGACCAAGGCCGCGCTCAACAACCTCACCGTCAACCTGGCCATTGAGCTGGGCGAACGCGGGATCCGTGTCAACGCCGTCGCTCCCGGGCCCATCTGGACGCCCCTACAGCCGGCGACCCAGGACCCGGAGAAAATCGAGGAGTTCGGCGGCGACACACCGCTCGGCCGCGCCGGTCAGCCCGGCGAGTGCGCGGGCGCGTACGTCTTCCTCGCGTCACCCTCCGACGCCAGCTTCGTCTCCGGGACGGTACTGGGGGTGACGGGCGGCAAGCCCATCTTCTGACATGTCGACCCCCCTCGAGGAGTACGCCCTTCTGTCCGACCTCCGGACCGGCGCGCTCGTCTCGCGCGACGGCAGCATCGACTGGCTCTGCCTGCCCCGGTTCGACTCCCCGGCCATGTTCACCGCGCTGCTCGGCGGGCCCGAGGACGGCCGGTGGCGGCTGTCGGCCGTCGACGCCGAGGTGATCGAGCGGCGCTACCTGCCGCTGACCTTCGTCGTGGAGACGACGTGGCGCGGTCCGCGCGGCATCGCCCGGGTGACCGACTTCCTGCCGCGCAGCACCGATCAGGGTGACCTCGTCCGCCGCGTCGAGTGCCTCGAGGGTGAGATCGAGGTGGAGCACGACCTGCGGCTGCGATTCGACTACGCCCGCGCGACGCCGTGGACCCGGGAGGTCACGCTCGACGGCGGCGAGCGGGCGCTGCTCGCCCTGGCCGGCCCGGACGCCATCCTCGTGAGCGGCCCGATGCTGACGTGCCCGGACGCCGAGGTCGGCACCGCCACCGGCGGACAACGGGCCACTCGACTGGAGGGCAGATTCGCCCTGACCGCCGGCGAGATCGCCGCATGGGACCTGACGTGGTTCCCCTCGCACCAGGACCCGCCCGCCCCGCCGGACACCGAGCAGGCCCTCGACGCGACGGTCGGCATGTGGCGCGAGTGGGCCGACCAGCTGTCAGTGGACGGCCCCTACCGGGAGGAGGTCGTCCAGTCCCTGCTGGTGTTGCGCGCACTGACGAACCTCGACACCGGCGGCATCGTGGCCGCCCCCACCACGTCGCTTCCGGAGGAGTTCGGCGGCGGCCGCAACTGGGACTACCGCTACACCTGGCTGCGCGACGCCGCGTTCACCATCGAGGTCGTGGTGGCGCACGGGCTCACCCGGGGCGCGACCCTGTGGCGCGACTGGCTCCTGCGCGCGGTCGCCGGTGACGCCCAGGACGTCCGGATCATGTACGGGCTCTCGGGCGAACGGCAACTGCGCGAAGAGGAGCTCGGCCACCTGTCCGGGTACGAGGACTCGCGCCCGGTGCGCATCGGCAACGGGGCCGCCGATCAGTACCAGGCGGACGTCGTGGGCGAGGTGATGATCGCCCTGCACGAGCTGCGCGCGGCGGGTGTGGACGAGAACGAGTACACCTGGGGGCTGCA
This sequence comes from Dietzia sp. oral taxon 368, assembly GCF_002999155.1. Taxonomy (NCBI): domain Bacteria; kingdom Bacillati; phylum Actinomycetota; class Actinomycetes; order Mycobacteriales; family Dietziaceae; genus Dietzia; species Dietzia sp. oral taxon 368. The sequence goes on along the minus strand of NZ_CP027238.1, from coordinate 1,423,107 downwards.
GAGGAGCCTGCTGGACTACGCCGAGGCGAACTTCGACCGCGAGGACCACGGCATCTGGGAGATGCGCGGCGACACCCACCACTTCACGCACGGCCGCGTCATGATGTGGGCCGCCTTCGACCGCGGGATCAAGGCGGTCGAGGAGTTCGGCCTCGACGGTGACGTCGGACGCTGGCGGGAACTGCGCGCCCGGCTGGCCGAGGAGATCGAGGCCCACGGGTTCGATCCGGAGCTGGGCAGCTACACCCAGACCTATGACAACGACGAGGTCGACGCGTCCCTGCTCCAGCTTCCCCACACGGGTTATCTGGCCTTCGACGACCCCCGCATGCTGGGCACGGTCGCCAAGATCGAGAAGGACCTGGTCAGCGGGTTCGGTCTGGTCAACCGCTACCGGACCGCCAGCGGCATGGACGGGGTCGGCGGCACCGAGTACCCGTTCGTGATGTGCACGTTCTGGCTGGTCGAGCAGTACGCCTGCAGCGGGCGGCTCGCCGACGCCGAGAAGCTCATGGGCGAGGTGCTGGCCCGCGCGAGCGACCTCGGCCTGTTCGCCGAGGAGTACGACCCGGACACCGGACGTCAGGCGGGTAACTTCCCCCAGGCGTTCAGCCACATGGGACTGATCCGCGCCGCGGACGCGATCGACGCCGCACGCGGCGCCCGCTCCGCACCCGGAGCCGAGCAGAAGGAGGACTGAGCGATGCCCGACTACGGATTCCACGCCTCGCACGAACAGATCTCGCCCGGTCGACTCCTCGCCGACGTGCAGCGGGCCGAGCGGGCGGGGTTCCGCATGGCGATGTGCTCCGACCACTTCGCGCCGTGGTCGGTCCGTCAGGGCCATTCGGGCTTCGCCTGGTCCTGGCTGGGCGCCGCGCTGGCCACCACCGACCTCGAGTTGGGCACCGTGTGCGCGCCCGGGCAGCGCTACCACCCCGCGGTGGTCGCGCAGGCGTCGGCGACCCTGGCGCAGATGTTCCCCGGGCGCTTCTGGCTGGCCCTGGGCAGCGGCCAGAACATGAACGAGCACATCACGGGCGATGCGTGGCCCGCCAAGGACCTCCGTCAGGCGCGGCTCGAGGAGTGCGTGGACGTGGTCCGCCGTCTGCACGCCGGCGAGGAGGTCACCCACCGTGGACTCGTAGAGGTCGACCGGGCGCGCGTCCACTCCCTGCCCGACACCCCGCCACCCCTCCTCGGGCCTGCGCTCACCCCGGCCACCGCCGAGCGGGCCGCCGCCTGGGCGGACGGTCTCATCACCGTCAACGCCGACCTCGAGACCGTGGCCGGGATCGTGCGCGCCTACCGCGGTGCCGGCGGGCGGGGGCCGCTCGCCCTGCAGGTCCACATCTCGATCGCCGACACGATCGGTCAGGCCCGCGACCTCGCCCGCGATCAGTGGCGCAACAACGCGATCGACGCGCCCCTCGACGCCGACCTGGCCACTCCGGAGGAGCTCGACCTCGCCGGGCGGTACCTGCCCGACGAGAAGATCTCCGAGGCCGTGATCGTCACCGACTCCGTCGACGACCTCGTCGGGCGGCTTCGCGAATTCGAGGAGCTGGGCTTCGAGCGGATCTACCTCCATCACGTCGCGCGGGACCAGGCGCCGTTCCTCGAGCTCGCCGAGCGGGAACTCCTGCCCGCCCTCCACAGTTCCACGTGAAACCCGCAGACGCACTGCCGTCGGGCGACTGAACGCCTCGTCGTCGTCCCCTTTCCCACGCGACCAGGGGACCCGCCCACCACCGGCGCGCCGGCGGCGCGGTTCCGGTCGCTCTCTAGACGTTGCGGATCGCGACCGCGCGGGTGTTGAGGTAGCACTCCATGGCCTCGGACCCACCCTCCGAGCCGTACCCCGAGTCCTTGATCCCGCCGAACGGGAGCTCGGCGGACGGCATGGACGGCATGTTGACCCACAGCATCCCCACCTCGACCCGCCGGGTCAGCAGGTCCGCGTTCGCCAGCGAGCCGGTGAACGCGTAGCCGGCCAGGCCATACGGCAGCCGGTTCGCCTCGGCGATGGCCTCGTCGAGCCGGTCGAACCCCCGGATCCCCGCCACGGGACCGAACGGCTCGTCGTTGAAGAGGCGGGCCTCGGTCGGCACCTCGTCGAACACGGTGGGCGCCCAGTAGTTGCCCGCCTCGCCGATCCTGTGGCCACCGGTGAGCACCTGCGCGCCGCGGTCCACGGCGTCAGCGTGGAACTCACCCATCGCCGCGAGCCGGCGGTCGTTGGCCAGCGGGCCCATGGTCGTGTCGTCCTCCAACCCGCTGCCCACCCGGATCGCGTCGGCATGCCCGACCAGCGCGCGGGCGAACTCGTCGCGGACGCCGTTCTGCACGAGGAACCGTGTCGGGGAGATGCACACCTGGCCGGCGTTGCGGAACGTCATCGGCCCCATCGTCTTGAGCACGAGCTCGAGGTCGGCGTCGTCGCACACGATCACCGGGGCGTGGCCGCCGAGTTCCATGGAACTGCGCTTCATGTGCTGCCCGGCCAGGGCCGCCAACTGCTTGCCGACCGCGGTGGATCCGGTGAAGGTGACCTTGCGGATCACCGGGTGCGGGATGAGGTAGCCGGAGATCTCGGCGGGGTCGCCGTAGACCAGGCCCAGCACCCCGGCCGGCAGCCCCGCGTCGGCGAACGCGCGGATGAGCTCCGCCGGGCTGGCCGGCGTCTCCTCGGGGGCCTTGACGATCAGCGAACACCCGGCCGCCAGACCGGCCGCGATCTTGCGGACCACCTGGTTGACCGGGAAGTTCCACGGGGTGAACGCCGCCACCGGGCCGACCGGGTCCTTGACGACCATCTGACGGATCGTGATGTCCGTGCGGTGGGGCACGAGACGCCCGTAGACGCGGAACCCCTCTTCGGCGAACCAGTCGATGATGTCGGCGGCCGCGAGGATCTCGCCCCTGGCCTCGCGGAGCGGCTTGCCCTGCTCGAGGGTCAGGTTGCGGGCGATCGCCTCGACCCGGTCGCGCACCAGCTGCGCGGCGGCGCGCATGATCGTGCTCCGCTTGGCGGGGGTCGTGTCACGCCACACCTCGAAGCCGCGCTCGGCGGCCGCGAGGGCCCGGTCGAGGTCGGTGACGGAGGCGTGGGCGACCGTGCCGATCACCTGGCCGTCGGCCGGATTGAGCACGTCGATGGTGCGACCGTCGGCGGCGTCGGTCCACTGGTCGTCGATGAACAGGCGGGTGTCCGGGTACGCGGTATCGGGTGCGGCGCTCATGGTCCCACTTCTACCCGCCCGAACGGGCACGGGCCCGGAACCGGCGGGAATTCCACCGGTTCCGGGCCCGAGCGGGACCTGCGAGGTGCGGACTCAGACGCCTGCGCCCTGCTGGTCCTTGACCGCGTTCAGGATGTCGCCGACGCGGTCCTTGGCGTCGCCGAACAGCATCTGGGTGTTCTCGCGGAAGAACAGCGGGTTCTGCACGCCGGCGTACCCGGCGGCCATGGACCGCTTGAACACGATGACGTTCTCGGCCTCCCACACGTGGAGCACGGGCATCCCGGCGATCGGGCTGCCCGGATCCTCGGCGGCGTCCGGGTTGACGGTGTCGTTGGCACCGATGACCAGGACGACGTCGGTGTCGGCGAAGTCGTCGTTGATCTCGTCGAGCTCGAGCACGATGTCGTACGGCACCTTGGCCTCGGCCAGCAGCACGTTCATGTGCCCGGGCAGGCGACCGGCCACCGGGTGAACGGCGAAGCGCACGTCGACGCCACGCTCGCGCAGCGTGCGGGTCAGGTCGGCGACCGGGTACTGGGCCTGGGCGACGGCCATGCCGTAGCCCGGGGCGATGATGACCGAGGAGGCGCCGGCGAGCATCTCGGCCACGCCGGCGACGTCGATCTCGGTGTGCTCCCCGTGGTCCTTGCCCTCGCCGGAGGCGGCCTCGATGCCGAAGCCGCCCATGATGACGGAGAAGAACGAGCGGTTCATGGCCTTGCACATGATGTACGACAGGTAGGCACCCGAGGAGCCGACGAGCGCACCGGTGACGATGAGCAGGTCGTTGCCCAGCAGGAAGCCGGTCGCCGCAGCGGCCCAGCCCGAGTACGAGTTGAGCATCGACACCACCACGGGCATGTCGCCGCCGCCGATGGAGGCGACGAGGTGCCAGCCCAGCGCCAGGGCCAGGACGGTGACGACGATGAGCATCCACAGGGCGGGGCTGATGACGAACCACACGGTGAGGACGACGAACGCCACGAGGATGCCGAGGTTGATGAGGTTCTTGCCGGGCAGCACCAGCGGCGCGGACTTCATCTTGGCCGACAGCTTGAGGTAGGCCACGATCGAACCGGTGAAGGTGACGGCGCCGATGAACACGCCGATGAACACCTCGGCGTGGTGGATACCCAGCAGCGAGCCGGTGAGCTCACCGTGCAGGTCGGGCTCGAGGTAGCCGTTCCAGCCGACCAGGACGGCGGCCAGACCGACGAACGAGTGCAGCAGCGCGATGAGCTCGGGCATCTCGGTCATCTGCACACTGCGCGAACGCCACAGCCCGACGGCGGCACCGATGGCCACCGCACCGACCATGAGGACGATGCCCAGGGTCGGGGGCTGGTGGTCCAGGACCAGGGCGACGGTGGCGATGAGCGCCAACGCCATGCCGGAGATGCCGAAGGTCAGCCCCCGGCGGGCGGTCTCGTGCTTGGACAGTCCCGCCAGCGACAGGATGAACAGCAGCGCCGCGATCAGGTAGGCCGCATTGGCGGCGGAGTCGATCGACATCTTCTCAGGCTCCCTTCGAGAACATCGCGAGCATGCGACGGGTCACGGCGAAGCCGCCGAAGACGTTGATGGAGGCGAACAGGATCGCCACCACGGCCAGGATCAGGCCGAGGGTGTTGTCGATCCCGATCTGCAGCAGCGCGCCGACCACGATCACGCCCGAGATCGCGTTGGTGACCGACATCAGCGGGGTGTGCAGTGCGTGGTGGACGTTGCCGATGACGTAGTAGCCGATGACGATCGCCAACACGAACACCGTGATGTGCCGGGCGATGTCACCCGGCGCGGCTGCCGTCAGGAGCAGGAGCAGCGCCATGCCCACGGCGATCATGCCCAGCTTCGCGGCGGGCGAGAGCTTCTTCTTCTCCTGCGCGGGCTCGGCCGGCGCGGAGGCCGCCGCAGCGGCGGGTGCGGCACTGACCTGCACCGGCGGCGGGGGCCACATGATCTCGCCGCCCTTGGTGACGGTGACGCCCCGCTGGACGACGTCGTCCATGTCCAGCGCCCAACCGCCGTCCTTGTCCGGGGTGACGAGCTTGGTGAGGTTGACCAGGTTCGTGCCGTACAGCTGCGAGGCCTGCGCGGGCAGACGGCCGGCCAGGTCGGTGTAGCCGATGATAGTCACGCCGTTGTCAGTGACGACGACCTCGTCGGCCACGCTTCCCTCGACGTTGCCGCCCTGCGCCGCGGCCATGTCGACGATGACCGAACCGCGCTTCATGGCCGCGATGTCCGCGGCGGTGATGAGCCGCGGCGCCTTACGGCCCGGGATCAGCGCGGTGGTGATGATGATGTCGACCTCAGCGGCCTGATCGGTGTAAAGCTTGGCGGCCGCGCGGTCGTAGGCCTCGCTCGTGGCCTTGGCGTAGCCGTCGGTCGAGACGACCTTCTCCTCGTCGGGCACCTCGACCGGCAGGTACTCGCCACCGATCGACGCCACCTGGTCGGCGACCTCGGGCCGCGGATCGGTCGCGCGCACGATCGCGCCCAGGCTCGAGGCCGCACCGATCGCGGCCAGTCCGGCCACCCCGGCACCGGCCACCAGGACCTTGGCCGGCGGGACCTTGCCCGCAGCCGTGACCTGCCCGGTGAAGAACCGGCCGAAGTGGTGGGCGGCCTCGATCACGGCGCGGTATCCGGCGATGTTGGCCATCGAGGACAGCACGTCCATGGACTGGGCGCGAGAGATTCGAGGCACCGCGTCCATGGCCAGCGCGGTGACTCCGCGCTCGGCCAGCACGGTCAGCAGTCGTTCGTTCTGCGCCGGCGCCAGCAGACCCACCAGCGTGGCCCCGGACCGCAGTCTGGCGACCTCGGCCTCGGTGGGCACGGCCACCTTCATCACCACGTCGGCCGACCACGCCCTGTCACCGTCGACCAGCTCCGCGCCGGACTCGACATAGGCGGCATCGGCGAACTCGGCGCGGGTTCCGGCACCGCGCTCCACGACGACCCGGTAACCGAGGCCGATCAGCTTGGCCACGGTGGCGGGCGTCGCGGCGACACGGTTCTCTGCCGGGTCGGACTCCGCGACGACACCGATCACCGACGACGCCTCCACGGTTTCTCCGACTTCGGTCTCCGGGGTCATCTCAGGGATCTCTTCAAGACTCGAGGCCATAGGGCATCCTTTTACAACGTTGTGTTCGAGCCGACGCATGTGCGCCGGGCGGCGGTTCGGGTGGTGGGCACCAGAGTTCTGGTCATTCTCCGTGTAGCCCCGCCCGGTCAGGGCAGTGGGTCCCTCGACAACGATCCGGAATCGAGTTCACGAAGCACCGCGAAGAGTTTGTGGCCCCTGCTTCGCCCGCCGCTACGGCAACGCCTTCACACCGGGGCGGGGTGGTGCCTCAACGGTCGAGAAGACTTTGCGAAAGCTTACTTCACGCCGTGCACCGCGTAGAAATGATGTGATCAGGATTTCTGGCTCTTCGCGCAATGGCGGCCGCGGACGCGGAAGCGGCCCGCCCCATCGGGGACGGGCCGCTTTCGCCGAGCGGGCTGTCAGCTGGCCGCGCTGAGCGAACCCAGGCTGCCGGAGTCTCCCATGAGGTCCATCACGCTGCCCAGGTCCAGGGAGCCCAGGGCCCCCTCTCCGCCGCCGTCAGTCGGAGGTGGCCCGGGCTCCTCGATGACGAGCTCGGTCGGGGAGACCGTGATGATCGTGGCCGCGGTCGTCTCTGACGGGGAGATGATCTCCTCGCCCACCGTGACGCCCGAGTACTCAGCGGTCATCCGGTACTCGCCACGCTCGGCGAAGCGGTGTGTGAACACCGCCGTTGCGATGCCGGTGTCGGGATCGACCGTGACCGGCGCGGACCCGACGGCCTGGCCGTCCTGGAAGAACCACACCGAGCCGAGATCGGCGACCGCCTCGTCGGACAGATCCGCTCCGTCGGCCCGCGAGACGAATGCGGTGAGGGCCACCTCGTCGCCGGCCGTCGCCTCGGTCTGCAGCTCGATGACCGTGCCGCTGTCGACCTCCGGCAGCGCGTCGACGGTGAGCAGAACCGGGGCGGACGTGCTCGGCTCATACGCCGTGCCGTCGACCTCGCCGCCCTCGAACACCGCGACGATCGACTTCTCGCCGGCGGTGGTGAAGACGTGATCGGGGAGAAGTGCGTTGCCGTTGGCGTCCGTCTGGACCGTTCCGATGTCGCGACCGTTGACCCGGATGATCACGTCCGCGCCGGCCGGCACGGGGGCGTCGTCGATGTCCATCGTGGCGGTGATGTCGACCGGGCGACCGATGAGCACTGTCGTCGGGTCGACCGAGACCGTGAGGGCCGGTACGAACTCGGGAGCGAGCGTCACCCGCACCGGGTCGGACGTCGTCCCGCGGTGGATGGTGTCGTACCCGTCGATCTCAGGCATCCGGACGGTGTACGTGTAGGCGGTCGCTTCGGTGACGACGGCATCGACCATGTCAGTGAACGTGGCGGTGACCCCGTCGACCTCTGCCGTGCCGATGACGGTGCCGTTGCGTAGCACCTCGACCCGGGCGCCTGCAGGTAGGTCGAGTCCGTCGCTGGTATTAACGGTGATCCCCAGGTTGACCGGCAACCGTCCGTCTTCGATCAGCCCCCGAGTGAGCTCGACGCCGATCGTGCTGGTGATCTCGGTCTTCGGTTCCGGCTGCACCGTGATGGTGGTAACCGGCGACTGCGACGAGGCGAATCGTGGGCTCAGACCAAGGAAGTGCGCGGTCACCTGCTGAGGCACGGGAGTGCGGTCTGCAAGCAACGGCACGGTGTGGGGAATACTCGCCCGGCCGTCCGCCTCGAGCGGGACCCGGCCGAGCGCCGTTCCGTTCACGCGGAATTCGACCTCGCCACTGTCGACGGTGTTGGTGCCGTGGACCGGCGAGACGGCGGCGGTCAGAGTGGTGGAACCACCCTCCTGGACATTGACCGGATCAGCCATCACGGTCGTGCGGGTTCCCACCGCGGGCAGCGTGAATCTAACGACGTTGTCCCGGGTGGGTTTCCAGCTACCGCCGGTGCCGAGATGAGCTCGAACCCCGAACCGGAATTCGGTGCCGCCTTGCGCGTTCGCAGGGATGTTGAGTGTCAGCCAGCCAGAGCGGGAAGCTCCCGGCTGCACCGTCTGATACGCGAAGTTTCTCGGTTTCCCGCCCCAGTAGTTAGGACCTTGATCGTGGTTACCGACCTCGATGAAGTCAGTGCCGCCGCTACCGTGCAGGGTAAACCCGTCGGGCACGGTCAATCCATACGTATTGATGACACGGTTGTCGATTAGCGGCAGGCCCGATCGGGTATTAGTGGCCGAGATGTTGAAGCGGACGTGTCCCCCGGGACGAAGCGCGCTCTGCCCGGAGTCCAGTGAGACATCGAACCGGAAGTCATCGATGTTTGTGGTTCCAGTCTGAGCTGACGCGACAGGCGCCAGGCCCACCACCAGGGCTAGCGCCGCGAGGGCGACGATGAGTTTGCGAAACATGATCTCTTGAGTCCTTTTCTAGCCGTCAGCTACCGAAGGTGGTGGAAAGGCTGCCGCCGCCACCGGAGAGGGAGCCGAGGCTGAGTTCGCCGCTTTCGGCTGGTGCGCCGGGACCTCCGGCTGCGGCCGTTCTCAGCACCACGGTGTCGGTGCCGTCCCCAGCGCCGACGACGGTGACGGTGATCGCTTCACTGAGTCGTTCGGCACCGTCCGCCGAGTGGTAGGTGAACTGCAGGAACTTGGAGGCCGGGTAGCCGCTCGTCCAGACCACGTCCATGTCGGCGATGCCCCGGACCACGGGGATCCGGACCGGCTGCTCGTCCGCACCCACCACCGCGACACCGTTGTTGGTGGCGGTCAGGTAGCCGTTGAGTGTCGTGGCGGCCAGCTCCGGGTTCTCGGGGCTCACCTCGACGCGGATCCGGTTCGTCTCGCCCGGCACCACCGACTCGGGGCCGGCGATGGTCATCGTGAGCGCGTCCTCGTTGACCGGGGCCGCCGCGACCTGCACGACGTGCTGGGACGTGTGCGGGCGCAGGACTCGAGCGTCGGTCGGGGTGAAGTCCACCGTGACGGTGCGATCGGAGTTCGTCGACGGCGGGAACGTCAGACTGACCTGCCCTTCACCATCGATGACCGGGATGTCGGTGCCCACGACGCGGCCGTCGATACGCACGGTGGCCGTACCGGAAGCGCCCGCCGGGTTCACGACGATCGTGTATGGGGTGGCGCGGCCAGGCTCCGCCGACGTCAGACCGACGAGCTGGGAATCGGTCGCAACCGCGTCGACGATCTGCAGGGTCCCGGCGTCGCTGGCCAGGTTCTGACCGCTGCCTGAGGGATGGTAGGTAGCGGTTACCTCGACGGCACCCTCCCGGCCGAAGGTGAACTCGGCGACGGCCCGTCCATCGACCACGTCAACGACGCTCGACTGTTGCCCGGCGGAGAACTCCACACGGCCGCGCGGGTTCTCCGTGCCCTCGGCCGGGTTGACGACCGCCTCGAGTATCACGGGTTCGGCGACATATCCCGGCTCGTCCAGCCCGTTCAGAACGAGGGTGGTAGCTGTGCTCTCCTCCACGAGGATCATCGACGTAGCCGTTGCGGTCCCGTACGGGGACGCGGCGGACGGGGCGTACACCGCCGTCACTTCGGTCTCCCCTGGGTTGGTGAACGTCAGGCTCGTGGCGGCCCGGCCGTCACGTACGTCGACGGTCCGCTCCTGGCCACCGCCGCTGAACGTCACCGTTCCGCGTGCCTCGGCGGGCAGGTCGACAGAGACCGACGTGCGGGTGAACGCGTTCGTCACCCCGGGGGCCTCCATGGTCATCACCGCGGCCAGACGTTCCGGTGTCACCAGGAGTTCGGTGCGCGCGGGCGCGTAGCGCGCGTTGGTGGGTGTAAACGTCGCGATGACATGAGCCGGCTGGGGGTTGTTAAACGTCAGCTCGGCGCGAGCCTCGCCCGTCCCGGTGTTCACCGGAGCGGTCACCCGCTCGGCACCGTTGACGAAGGTGACCTCGCCCGCGATCCGAGGATCGACAGTGGCGACGAACTCGGCCGGCGTCCGCAGGAAGACGGTATCGGGCCCCTCCAGGGTCGCCGACGTGGGAAGTCCCCGAATGGTAACCGATTTCATTGCCGCAGCTGCGGGACTGATCGGCGCCGAGGCCGACACCCGCGGACTGCAGTACGCCGGGACCCACTGCGCACCGAGAAGCGGGACCGACGCGGACGCGAGGGCTGTCAGGAAGCTGGCCGGATTGGAGCCGTAGCTGGCCGCCTGGCCCTGGGTCCGGACCCCGATGTCGGCCCGGCCCGCCCGCTCGGCCTCGAAGGTAAGTGTGACCCGCGGGAACTCGAAATCCAGCGAGGTGGCACCACGGAGGTCCATTCCGAGGCCTCTGTGGTTGTTCGTCGCGACGTTGCCGCCGTTGCCGACGGTGTGGTGGCCGTTGTCGGTGAGTCGCAGCACGTTTCCGTTCACGTCCGGTGCGCCGTTTTCGTTGACCGTAATGACCTGGGCGTTCGAGATGTCTATGTTTCCGCCGGTGAACCGGTGACCGACGAGACGGGTGCCAGCAGGACGCTGAAGATCGAGCTTGAGGCGCGACGCCTGCTGCAGACTGATTCCACCGGGTATCGAGTCCAGTGACACGCTGATCGGGTCGATTTCGAACGTCACATCGAACCGCTCACCGATTTCGACAGATTCCGGTGAGGTCACGTGGATCTGCACCGGGTTCTGGGGTGACATATCCATCTGCCCGACAATCGGCGCATTGATGGAACAAGTGGTGCCGAATGAAGTGGTTGTGCGGGTCGTCTGAGCGGTGGCAACCGACGGAACGGTGGCAACCCCGAGTGTGACGACGACGGCGGACAACCACGCGAGTGCGCGGCGCATGAGTTTCCTTCAGAGCTGGAAGGGGACGCCCGAGGGGGTTGGGCGCGCGGCAGGTTACCTTCATGAACTATATAGACCATTCTCAGGCGCGCAAGGGGCTTAGCACACTGGTTTTCTGCGCCCGCCCTAACCTGCATACTCCGCCGCGGTATGGCCGCCTCAGGATCGAACTGTGTTGGCCAGTTGTTAACCGGCCGGTCGAGTGGTGGTCGTCTGCTGGATTCTCGGCCCTACTGCTCGACCGCGCGTAGCTTCTCGTGTGGCGGCTGGGAGCAGTCAGCCCTTGGGCCGAGATCTGAGAAGTAAGGGTTTACTAAAATAATAGTCCCGCTAAGATGGGTCCGGTCACCGCGGTCGATGAACCACGGTGCCTGCCCGAGCCCGGGCGGGATCAACGTTCTCGATCGTTCGCATCTCACCCTCCACCCTCCACCGTCTTCTCGGAGTCCCTTGATGTCAGCTGTTTGCCGCCCCCCAACGCCTCGTTCCGCACCACCGGCCGCCTGGATCCCCCGCGCCGCTGTCGTCGTGCTGTCGACCCTCGCCCTCGTACTGGGTCTCGCGCCAGCCGCAAATGCGCAGACCGGTTCCACTCGGATCGGGGACTTCACGTTCAGTACCTCTGTCAACGCCGGGGGCAGTGATCTCCGGCCGGGCGGTCACATTCGACTTGACATCACGGCGACAAACACACACGGCTCCGGCGCCTGGCTACTTAGTAACCGCGTACTCAATACTTACGGTTTCACCGTTCCGTCCGGATACACACTGCGCGGCAGCGGGGGTGACCACATGACGAACGTCGGCGCTCACGGACAAACCGATTACTTCGGCGGTCAGCCGAGCAGCGTTGCGATGCGGACCGTGCAGAAGGACAGCTCCCGCTCTGGCTGGTTGTCGTTTAACATTCCCGCCAATGCCCAAGGCGGGAGCGTCCACCAGTTCGGAGTTCGAGCACACCTCGAGACGAACGGTGATTGGTTCCCGACTGCACACAATGTCGTCCGCTTCACCCTCCCCGCCGTCGCCACCACGACCCAGGCCATCAGCGTCACCCCGTCGACCGGGCGGGTGGGCGAGAACGTCACCCTGTCCACGCGAGTGAGCGCCAACCACGGCACCAACACCCCGACGGGCACGGTGCGTTTCAACGTCGACGGTCAGACTCTCACGGCGAACGTCGTCAACGGGGTCGCGACCACCACGACCTCCTTCTCGACGACGGGCTCCAAGTCCGTCACGGCTACCTACATCCCCGCCAACTCCAGCCAGTGGAACGGCTCCTCACGCAGTGGGACGGTTTCCATCCAGAGCGAGGCAACCCAGACGAACCTCGACCTCAGCGACGTTGAAATCATCGCCGGAGACACCGTCCGCGCCACCGCCAATGTCACCCCGGCCGATGCAACGGGAGATGTCGTGTTCACCGTAGGGGACCAGACCGAGACGGTCCCGGTCGTCGGCGGCACCGCGACCACGGAGCTGACGCTCACCGACCTCGGCCGCGCGACAGTGAACGCGCAGTTCGTCCCGGCCGACAATCAGCGTTACACCACCAGTTCGGACACGGAGACCGTCACCGTCGGCAACATCGCTACTGACACCGATCTCGACGTCGCGCCGACGGTCGCCAGGGTCGGCGAACAGGCCACGCTCACCGCCACCGTCACCCCGACCGACGTACCCGGCACCGTGACGTTCGCCGTCGATGGCGCGGAGTATCCCGTGGAGGTGGAGAACGGCGTGGCCGTCGCGACCCACACGTTCACCGAACAGGGCGACTTCTCCGTCGAAGCGACGTTCACCCCGACCGATTCGGTTCGCTACGCGACCAGCACCGCCACCGGGACGGCGCAGGTCGAGTCCGAGGCCACCCAGACCGACCTCACCCTCGACGCCACGCAGGTCATCGCTGGCGACACCATCGTCGCCACCGCGAGCGTCACCCCGGCCACCGCCGAGGGACAGGTCGAGTTCACCGTCGGCGGCCAGACCGACACCGTCACCCTGGCCGACGGCACCGCCACGGCCGAGTTCACCCTCGACACCGCCGGCGAGGCCACCGTCACCGCGACGTTCATCCCGGCCAATCCCGATCGGTTCACGACGAGCGAGGACACTGCCACCGTCACGGTCTCGGAGCAGATCTCCACGAACACCACCGTCGAGATCTCCGCCAACCCCCGCGTCGACGAAGCCGCGACTCTCACTGCACGGGTGAGCCCGGCCAACGCCGCCGGAACCGTCACGTTCACCGTCGACGGCACCGAATACCCCGCCACCGTGATCGACGGCGTCGCCACCGCGACCCACACGTTCACCGCACAGGGCGAGTACCCGGTCACCGCCGACTTCGCCCCGACCAACACCGACCGCTACAGCGGCAGCTCCGACCAGGCCACGGTCAACGTCGAGGCCGAGACCACCGCCACGGACCTGACCCTCGACCCGATCGAGGTCACCGCGGGCGGCACCATCGTCGCCACCGCGAGCGTCACCCCGGCCGACGCCGAGGGACAGGTCCAGTTCACCGTCGGCGGCCAGACCGACACCGTCACCCTGGCGAACGGCACCGCCACGGCCGAGTTCACCCTCGACACCGCCGGCGAGGCCACCGTCACCGCCACGTTCATCCCCGCCGACGACCAGCGGTACACCACCAGCTCCGACACGGAGACCGTCAACGTCCAGGTCGAACAGACCCAGACCACACTCACCGTGGACACCGACCCCGTGCGGGTCGGCCAGGAGACCACGCTCACCGCAACCGTCAGCCCGGCTGGCGCAGAAGGCACCGTCACGTTCACCGTCGACGGCACCGAATACCCCGCCACCGTGATCGACGGCGTCGCCACCGCGACCCACACGTTCACCGCACAGGGCGAGTACCCGGTCACCGCCGACTTCGCCCCGACCAACACCGACCGCTACAGCGGCAGCTCCGACCAGGCCACGGTCAACGTCGAGGCCGAGACCACCGCCACGGACCTGACCCTCGACCCGATCGAGGTCACCGCGGGCGGCACCATCGTCGCCACCGCGAGCGTCACCCCGGCCGACGCCGAGGGACAGGTCCAGTTCACCGTCGGCGGCCAGACCGACACCGTCACCCTGGCGAACGGCACCGCCACGGCCGAGTTCACCCTCGACACCGCCGGCGAGGCCACCGTCACCGCCACGTTCATCCCCGCCGACGACCAGCGGTACACCACCAGCTCCGACACGGAGACCGTCAACGTCCAGGTCGAACAGACCCAGACCACACTCACCGTGGACACCGACCCCGTGCGGGTCGGCCAGGAGACCACGCTCACCGCAACCGTCAGCCCGGCTGGCGCAGAAGGCACCGTCACGTTCACCGTCGACGGCACCGAATACCCCGCCACCGTGATCGACGGCGTCGCCACCGCGACCCACACGTTCACCGCACAGGGCGAGTACCCGGTCACCGCCGACTTCGCCCCGACCAACACCGACCGCTACAGCGGCAGCTCCGACCAGGCCACGGTCAACGTCGAGGCCGAGACCACCGCCACGGACCTGACCCTCGACCCCGTCGAGGTCACCGCGGGCGGCACCATCGTCGCCACCGCGAGCGTCACCCCGGCCGACGCCGAGGGACAGGTCCAGTTCACCGTCGGCGGCCAGACCGACACCGTCACCCTGGCGAACGGCACCGCCACGGCCGAGTTCACCCTCGACACCGCCGGCGAGGCCACCGTCACCGCCACGTTCATCCCCGCCGACGACCAGCGGTACACCACCAGCTCCGACACGGAGACCGTCAACGTCCAGGTCGAACAGACCCAGACCACACTCACCCTGGCCCCTGCCGAGGTCACGGTCGGCGGCACGATCACGGCCACCGCGCAGGTCACCCCTGCCGAGGCGGCCGGGCAGGTCCGCTTCGAGTACGCCGGCCAGTCGGACACCGTCGGCGTGGCCGACGGGGTCGCCACCGCGGAGTTCACCGTTGCGACCGCCGGGAACAACACGGTGACGGCAACGTTCATCCCGAGCGAAGCCGATCGCTACAGCGGCAGCAGTGACACCCGGAGCGTGACGGCCGATGCCGTGGCCACTCAGACCGAGCTCTCACTCGATGCCACGGAGGTGACCGTCGGTGAGACCGTCACCGCCACCGCGAGCGTCACGCCCGCCGGTGTCGCGGGCAACGTCGAGTTCGTCGCTGGTGGAACCCCGATCAGCGTCCCCGTGAATGCCGAGGGCGTCGCCACGGCCGAGCTCCCGGCCACCGCGGCGGGCGAGCTGACCGTCACGGCGACGTTCATCCCGACCGATGCGGGCCGCTACAACGGCAGCAGCGACACCCGGACCGTCCAGGTGGAGAGCGACGTCGAGGCCGTACCCACGACCGTGGAGCTCGACGCCGGCACGGCGGAGCCGGGCCGGGAAGTCACCATCACCGCGCGGGTCACTCCCGCTGACGCCCAGGGCCAGGTGCGCTTCACCGTGAACGGCGTGGCTCGCACCGTCCCGGTTGTCAACGGTGTGGCCACGCTGGTTCACGTGGCCGGTGAGCAGGGCGAGTACACGGTCCTGGCCGAGTTCCTGCCCGCGGATCCCGGCGCCTACGCCCCCGGTGAGGCCACGGAGACGCTCATCGTGGACGAGGACGCCGACCCGGGAACCGACCCGCAGGAGCCCTCGACCGGTTCGCTGAGCATCATCGGCCTGTTCGGTTCGCTCGGACTGGCCCTGCACAGCTCCGGGTCGCTCGGGTCGCTGGGTAGCTGACCTCCACGCGGTGCCCCTGCGTGCCCGCTGAAAGACCGCGGCCCGCCTCCGCCCCCGCCGGCAGCGGCGGGGGCGGGGGCGGGCGGAGTAGCCGCTCGCGCAACCTGCGAGATACCTGAACGAGAAGGACGGTGAGGCCTTAGCGCCGCCCCGGAAAAACTTCGCGACCTACGGTTTCCACCATCCGTGACATCATGTTCATCTGTTACAACCCCTCACTAGGAGTCCCAATGACCATTTCCCGCATCGCCAGCCGGGTGGCCGCGACCATCGCCGCCTCCGCGGCCCTGACCGTCGGCGCGGCCGGCATCGCCTCCGCTGCCACCGCCAGCCACAACGTCGACGGCAACACCGTCTCGGCAACGTTCAAGGCCGGGGTCACCGAGCCCATCGGAGGCTGCGTCGCCGTGATCGCCGAGCGGGACGCCGCGGACGACATCGCGGGCATGATCAAGAACATCAACCTGAACAACATCGTCGGCACGCTGTCTGGTGAGCGGACCACGATCCTGCGCACCGACTCGGGTAGCCCCGTCGCCCTCCCTGTCCTGTTCCGTCCGGTCACCGTGTCCGCGGACAACGTCCCGACCGGCGTGCACTCGCTCATCACCTACTGCGCGGGTGACTACGTCCCGGTGATCAACACCATCGCCACCGGAGACGCCGTCAACCCCATGGGCAGCGTCGTGAGCGACGGGCCGGCCCTCATCTCCTCGGGGATCAACTTCTTCTGACCCCGGTTCGACCCCGCAAGGCAGCCCGGCCGATGAGCCGGGCTGCCGGGCTCGGGACTCCGGGAAGGTTGGAGCTTCAGGTACCGATCGCCGAGCAATCTGGCCGCGCAACCACTTCTGGTTGCGCGGCCTCTTTGTTTCATGCATCCAGGACGCACGCGTCACTAGCCCCGGTGATTCATGGGCCGTGAGGGCTGCTCCTGTTGGGTGACGGCGGGGTTGATTTCTCGTGTGGGCGTGCGGGGGTGCCGGCTGGCGCTGCCGGTGGGCGGATCTCCGGTGGTGATGTCGAGGGCGGGCAGGCGGGGTCAGGCGGGTTTGGGAATCGCGGCAATCGTGTTGAACACGGCGACGATGGCGGCGGCCCACGGCCAGGTTTCTGGGATCTTCACGCGTCGTCGTCGGCCGCTGTGGACCAGTCGGGCTGCCACGTGAAGGAAGCGGTAGCGCAGTGCCTTGGGCTCGCACAAGGCCAGGACTGCGGCGTCGCCCGTGCAGGCCAGCACCCGCGTCCAGGCCACGAGGTCCGCGGCGATCATCACCGCCACGAGCCAGGCCTGGTTGAGCGCGAACTCCCGCGAAGGTAGCCGTCCGAGCCCGGTGTCTTTGGCGTGGCGGATGCGGTCCTCGACCCGGGCGTGAGCCCGGTGCCTGGCCTCGAGAAACTGCAGCTGACCGGTAGCGGTGTTGGTGACGAACGCCTGGTAGCGCCACCCGTCGATCTCCTCGAACATCGATAGTTGGGCGCCGGGGTGGGGCCGTTCGCGGCGGACGATGACTCGCATCCCATCCGGCCACTTGGCCAGCAGCCCGGGGGCGAGGAACCCGGTCAGCTCGGCAACCTCAGCCCCGTCGCGGATATCACCGGAGGGGGTCAATGCCGGCCCCCACGCAGCCTCTGGGCAGGCCGCGATGGCCCGGCGTAGCGGGGCGGTGATGGCGAAGCCGACCGAGTACTCCACACGTCGACCACGGACGCGGTTCAGCTCTGTGATCCAGTCCAACAGGTCATGGGAGGCGCCGGCACCGTCGGAGCGGATCAGCACATCACGCCGGTGAGCGGCGGGGATCTGGGCGATCGCCTGGCCCAGGACCGCGATGTGATCGGCGGCGGTGTTCGACCCGGCATTGCCCGGCCGCAGGCTCGCCGCGAGGAACTCGCCTGTGTTGTCGCACCACACGCCGATCGGGTGGTAACCGAACGTGCGCTTGTACGTCGGCGCGGCGTGCTCTTTCTCGCTGTGCGTGACCACGATCGTGGCGTCCACATCGAGCACGACCGTGGCTCCCAGGTCCCGACCGGCACACTTGGATGCTGGGACCCCGCCGGGCAGCTGGGACCACACGCGACGGCGGGCCCGAGCCCGCGCCACCTGGATCTTCTTGCGCTTTCCGGCGGTGACCTCATCAAGAGTGCGCCACACCGTTGGTGCAGACGCCACCGGGCCCAGCGCCCCGGATTGGTGGCGCAGGACGCCGATGTCGGAGATGGACTCGCCACCGCCGGCGAGCATCACCGCGACGTCGATCAGCACCCGGCCGCGATCATGGACCGGGATGAACCGCCGACGCGCCATGGCCCCCGACAACTCGGCGGTGAGCCCGACACGGTCCGCCAGAAGACGAGGTGCGATGGCCCCAGCGTGAGAAATCACGCCGACACCGTCAGCGGAGAAGGACAGACCAAACGACCACGAAGTACGCTTCACCTACCGAGTGCTTTCTGCTTGAGGAACCGGATCCTTAGACAAGAACCAGTTTCCCCTGTTCAGGAAGCACTTCGGTGTATCAGCACCCAGAAATTCGCAGATCCCCGTGAATCACCGGGGCTAGGGGCTGCGCTGGCGGAATGGACCGCGGTGGCCGCGCAAGCCAGCCAGCGCTCAGGGGCGGACCACAGCCGCACGCCGACATGGCGTCTCGCGTTCACTGAAGCGCGCGCGAGACGCCATGTTCAGGAGCGGCTGCAATGGGGCCCTTCCGGATTTAGAGTGCGTTGATCCGGTTCTGGAGCTGTCCGGAGTGAATGAGCGACCGCAAGATGTAGTGCTTGAGGTTGCGGAAACCTAGGGCGATTCCGCGGAGGTGCTCGAGGCGTCCGTTGATGGCCTCGACGGGTCCGTTGGAGGCGCCCACGTCGAAGTAGGCGAGGATCTCGCGGCGGCGCTTCCATAGCGACCGGCCCAGCTGGGCGAGCTCGGGCAGTTCGGTGGGCACCCCGGCCCGGATCGAGCGCAGGAGCTTGTACATCGCGATCTTGCCCTCCCGCCTGCCCGAGGCGTCGTAGGCGGCGATGAGTCGCTGGTAGACGCCGTAGGTGACCTCGACCGCCGCGTGCGCGTCATTGGCGGTGAATTGTTTGGGACGCCTTTCGGAAAGCGCGGTTCTGATGATCGGGTAGCGGTCGGACGGGTATCGGATAGCGGAGTGCACCCGTCCGACCGCTGGGCCGCTATGGCGTTGTCGTGGCGAGGTGTCGTCTCATGTTGGGTCCGTCGAGTGCGATGATCTCGGCGCCGGCGACGATGCGGTTGAGTATTGATTCGGCGATGACCGCGTCTTGGAGCGACTTGTACCAATCGGGCGGGTCGAACTGGGAGGTCACCAGAGTCGATCCTCGCCCTTCGCGGGCGGCCAGGATGTTGAGCAGCTCGGCCGCGGTGTGCGGGGCCACCGGGGTGGTCAGGAAGTCGTCCAGAACCAGCAGGTCACAGTTGTGCAGGTCGGTGAGGAAGTCCAGCCGGCGCTGCGAGGTCGGTTCTAGAACGGCGAGCCGGTTGGCCAGGTCGTCGAGCCGGAAGAATCTCGCGGTGTAGTACTTTCGGCACGCGGCATTGAGAAGCGCTTGGGCGAGGTAGGTCTTGCCCACGCTGGACTGGCCGAGCACGACGAGATTACGAGTGGCGTCGATCCATTGACAGCTGGAAAGTCGTGCGATTAGCTCGCGGTTGACGTTGCGGTCAGGCAGGTAGCGGATCTCTTCTACGCAGGCGTCAGGGTTTGGCGATCTGGAGGCCTTGAGTAGTTTCTGGGTCCGGCGTTCCTGCCTGGCCGTGATCTCTTTGTCCAGAGCGTGGAAGATCTTCTCGGAGAAGGTCCACTCGTCGCAGGCGGGATCGTTGGCCAGGTCAATGACGGTCTGGCCGAACGCGGTCATCCGCAACTGCGTGAACAGCGGCATGTCAGCGTCGGTGAGATGACGATCAGTCACTGCAGCTCCTCCTTCCCCGCGATGCCGGTGCTCGTACTCGGGCGTCCGGTGAGGGCGGCGAGACTGAACTGCTCAGGCCCGGCCAGATGCGCCCCCGTTGTATCCCGCCGACCCGGCGGCGGCTCCACCCGGACCGTCGTAGCCGCCACCGCCGGCTGCGTGGTGGTGGGCCGGGCGGCGGCCTGGGCCCGCAGGGCCGCCAGTTGCTGTTTGACGGCGGTGTAGCTGATAGCCCGGCGTGCGGTCTCGGAGACGAGTTGCCCGCAGGCCCGCTCGAGCAGCATCTTGTTGTCGCCGCGGGCCAGGGCGAGGATGTTCTGGCACGAACGGTAGCCCTGCGCCTCGATCCGCTGGCGATCCAGGACCTCGCTGATCGCGGCGACGGTATGCGGCCCGATCTTGTGGGCCTGGCGCACGAAGTAGGCCCGCGACCACAGGTCCGATGACTGCAGGTGCTGGGCGGGCACGTGGTCAGGGTCGGTGACGAACGCGTGCCGCCTACCGGAGACGACGTGGGAGGCGATGACCTCACCGCCAGCCATGACCGTGAGTGTGGGGCCGGTGATCTTCACATCGACGTGCTGGCCGGCGAAGGTGTACGGCACCGAGTACTTCACCGTGGCGATCTCCACGTGGTAATCCCTGTTGACCTTGGACTTCTTCCAGATGACCGGCTGCCAGCGGACCTCGGGCAGAGCGATCAACTCGGACTGCTCATGCTCGGTGAACAGCTCGCGGCGGCTCGTCTTCTGGCCGCGGAACGGGATCCGGTCGTTGATCGCCTCCACCTCGGCGGCGATCGCCTCGTTCAGATCGTCCAGGCTCGCGAACCGCCGATCGGCCAGCCGTCCGATCACCCAGTTCGTCACCACCTTCACCCCGGCCTCGACGTGTCCCTTGTCTGTCGGGCGCACCGGCCGAGTGGGCACGGCGGCGGTCTGGTGGTACTCGAGGAAGTCCCGGTACTCACGGTTGACCTCGCGGGCCCGGTCACCGCGGGCGATCTGGTTCGACGCCGTCGAGGCGTTGTCCGGGACGATCACCTGCGCCGCGCCGCCGAAGTACTCGAACGCCTGTAAGTGCGCGTCGAGCCAGTTCGGCATCTTCTCGTCCAGGCAGCCGCAGGCGAAGACCATCCCCGAGTACGGCAGCGACGCCACGAACACCGACACTGTGGTCTTGGTACCGATGACGGGGTCGAAGATGGCCATCTTCGTGCCCGCCCAGTCGACTTGCATCGTGTGCCCGGGCACGTGCGTGATCCGCATCGTCAGCTCGTTGACCTCGACGTACTCGCCGATGATCTGGCAGAACCGCTGGTAGCTGTAGTGCCGCTGCCCCGGCGTGCCGTCAGTGTCGAGGTAGTTGGCCCACAGCACCCGCAGCGGCAGCTTGTTCTTGCCCGTGCGCTTCTTCACGGTCGCCGCCACGTCGAAGGCCACGAACTCCGCCGACGGCGTCTTGCGCCCATCGGCGAACAAGACGTCGATCTCCTCGCCGCTGAGCGCCTCGACCTGGCTCGTGGCGGTCAACCCGTGCTCGTGGCAGACCTTCTTCGCCTTCGCGACCGTGCGGTGCGAGCAACCCGCGATCGCCTCGATGTCCCGGTAGGACCTGTCCTGCAGCAGTAGCGACATCACCAATCGGTAATCAGTCACCGTGCCTCCTGTTCGGAATCACGCGCAGCCTGGTTGCCACGCGTAGAACCGACACGAGCACACGATGACCGGCACCGCTATCCGATGCTCATACTCGCGCTACCCGATCATCAGAACCCTGCTTTCCGAAGCACGTCCCTAACAGTGAATGCTTTGAACAGGCGGACCTTCTGCTTGTCGGTAAGCAGCTCAGCGCGGGTGCGCAGGGTGCGGCGGATGCCGTACAGCGGATCGCCGGTGCGGCCCCGGTGTCCGGTGGTGGCTTGCTGGATGCGTTGGCGGCACACGGTGAGCTTGTCGGCGGCCAGGTGCACGACGTGGAAGGGGTCCATCACCGTGCGGGCAGCGGGAACGGCTTTGGCGGCGGCGGAGTGGTAGCCGGCGAACCCGTCCATCGTGACCACCTTGACTCGGTCTCGAAACACCTGGTCGCGGGCGTCGAGCCACTCGGTGAGCACCTTCGCCGAACGGCCCGGGCCCATGTCCAACAGACGAGACGGGCCGGTGCCGTCCACGACCGGGGTCAGGTCCACCAAGACGGTGACGAACGAGCTGCTGCCGTCGCCGCGGACGTGCTTCCACTTGTGCTCATCGACCCCGAGAACGCGGACGCCATCGAAGTGTCCGGGCTGGTCGTAGACCATCGCGCGAACCTCCGAGACCGCCAGGTCGTTGACCAGATCCCAGCCCAGCCCGAGGGCCTTCGCGACGGCGGCCACGCTGGTGCGGTCGATCGCCAGACGCTGCAGAATCCAGCGGCTGCACCGGCGGGTGGTCTTGGCCCGCGGCTCAGCCAACGCCGGCATCCGCTGCTGGAAAATCCTCGTAGCGCACTCGGTGTTGTCGCAGGTGAAGCGTGGTACGCGTACGTGCAGTGTGGTGGGATGGCCGACGATCGGCAGATCGGTCACCTTCCGCTGGACGTGGTCACGCAGCCTCCCCTCCGTCCCGCAGTCGGCGCACACCGGGTCCAGCGTGACCGGGGAGCAGAACAGGTGCGTGAACTCGTCAGCCACGGCGGCGTCGGTGATCGTCACCCCGAGCTCGACGGTGCGGCAGATGGTGTCGGCAAGCAGGCTGGCGGTAGCGTTCAAAGCGGGTCCTGGGGATGCGAAGTGCTGGTGTAGGAACTTGCATCTTCACACGCCCCAGGACCCCTACATCTTGTGCCTCACCGCATCACCGGCGAACCCCAGCTATGCACTCCGGATCCGGAACAGCCTGCAATGGGGGCGTACAGGCGCGCGAGCGAGGCGCCAGGAGCGGGAGCGGATGCCGGTCAGGCGGGGGCAGCCCATTCGGTTCGCCACCGAAACAGGCCTCAAATGCGCTAAAGCCGGCCTCCGGGCCGGCTCCGCTCGCAGTTGGCTCACGCTCCAACTGCTCAACTGCTCGTGGTGGGCGAAGGGGGACTTGAACCCCCACGTCCCGAAGGACACTGGCACCTGAAGCCAGCGCGTCTGCCATTCCGCCACTCGCCCGAGTAACGCACGGATACGTTAACACGACCCGAACGTGGCACACTAATCGGCTGGTGAGCGGCTGGGCGTGCGTCCGGTCGGAGGTCGGGGCGGTTCGGCGCGTGCCTTACGGCCCGTCGCGGCTCTATGATCGATCGGATGCCGCCGCCTGGCGGCTGGCACCGCACTGCCCGGCAGAACCGGGCCAGGCCGGACAAGGACCGGACAAGGACCACAGTACGCACAGAGAGGAGGCGGCCATGGGGATCGTCGGCAAATTCGAGCGCACCCTGCAGGGCGCCGTGGGTGACGCGTTCGCCCGCCTCTTCGGCGGCCGGGTCGTCGCGGCGGAGGTGGAGGCCCAGCTGCGCAAGCAGGCGGAGGCCTCCCTCAAGGTGGTCGACGGCCACCTGCTGGTCTCTAACAGCTACACCATCACCCTCGCGCGCTCCGACTACGCGTCGTTCACGGAGGACGAGGCACTGGCCGTGAAGACCTTCTCCCGCCACCTGTCGGATCACATCAGCGAGCAGGGCTGGGAGACCTACGGTCCGGTCACCGTGACCTTCGTGGAGCGCGACGACCTCCACACCGGACAGATGCGTATCGACGGGGTCGTGGACCCCGACGCCGTCCCGTTCCACATCTCGGCCGCCGCGCCGGCACCGCGACCGGGTCATCCCGCGCCGTCGTCGCCGTCGCGCCGCGAACCGAGTGCGAGCAAGGAGAACATCGACATGCAGGCACCCGCCTCCAATTACCCCGTCGCGGCCGAGACCGGTCCCCGCAGCTCCGGCTGGGGCGGCCCGTCCGACGCGCCCACCCAGATCACGCAGGGGCGCTCGTCCCTGGCGGTCACGCTGCACCTCGAGGACGGCTCGGGCCGCACCTTCCGCCTCCAGCGGGGCTCCAACCTGCTCGGACGGGGTCAAGACGCCGCGTTCCGGCTTCCCGACACCGGCGTCTCGCGGCAGCACGCGGACATCCACTTCGACGGCCGGGAAGCGGTTCTCACCGACCTCGGCTCGACCAACGGCACCACCGTCAACGGCGGCCCGGTCCAGGACTGGCAGCTGGCCGACGGCGACGTGATCCGGGTCGGACACTCGGAGATCACCGTCCGGTTCGACTAGCCTCGACACGAATGACCCCCGGAACCACCGGGGGCGGTGACACGTTGGTAAAGGTGACCCGACCGGCGAGGGGAGGACGGCACCAGTGCAGGGACTCGTTCTGCAGCTGTCGCGCGGCCTGTTGCTGGTGCTGCTGTGGCTCTTCATCTACCTCACGCTGCGGGCGCTGAAGACCGACGTCTTCGGCAACGTGGGCATGCGTTCCGGCGGCCGCACCGAGCGGCGCGGTGGCGTGTTCGGTCGCGGCGCCAGGGCCATCCGCCATCTCGTCGTCACGCAGGGTGCGCTGGCCGGCACCCGCATCACGCTGTCCGAGCAACCCGTCCTGCTGGGCCGGGCGGACTCGTGCACGTTGGTGATCGACGACGACTACGCGTCCAACCAGCACGCCCGACTGTCGCCGCACGGCCCCGACTGGTTCCTCGAGGATCTGGGTTCGACCAACGGCACCTATCTGGACAGGACGCGGGTGACGACCCCGGTCAAGGTGGCCGCCGGCACGCCGATCCGGATCGGCAAGACCGTGATCGAGCTGCGCGCGTGACCCCGGCGCTCGTCTACACCGCCCGGTCCCACCTGGGGATGGTGCGGGAGAACAACGAGGACTCGGCGTACGCCGGCCCGCGCCTGCTCGCGCTCGCCGACGGGATGGGCGGCCACGCGGCGGGGGAGATCGCCAGCCAGTTCGTCGTGGCCGCGCTGGCCCGGCTCGACGAGGACGAGCCGGGGCAGGACCTCACCGCCGCCCTCGCCCGCGCGCTCACCGTCGGCAACGAGGCGATCGCCGCCCACGTGGAGGCGCACCCGGAGACCGAGGGGATGGGCTGCACGGCCACGGCCCTGCTGTTCGACGGCCGCCGCATGGGGCTGATCCACGTGGGTGACTCACGCGCGTACCTGCTGCGCGACGGCACGCTGAGCCAGATCACCAAGGACGACACGTTCGTGCAGTCCCTCGTCGACCGCGGGGAGCTCTCCGCCGACGAGGCGCACAGCCATCCGCGGCGCTCGCTCATCCTCAAGGCGCTGACCGGCGAGCCGGTGGAGCCGACCGCCGTCATCCGCGAGGCCCGGGTCGGCGACCGGTACCTGCTGTGCTCGGACGGCCTGTCGGACCCCGTGAGCACGGAGACCATCGCCGAGACCCTGGCCACGGGCACGGTCGAGGAGGCGGCGGACCGGCTGGTGCAGCTGGCCCTGCGGTCGGGCGGGCCGGACAACATCACGGTCGTGCTGGCGGACGTCGTGGACTCGCCCCGCGAGGCGTCCGTGGTCCCCGTGGTGGTCGGCGCGGCGTCCGGCGACGAGCCCGGACAGATCGACCCGGCCGCCGATCCGTACTCGGACACCGCGGCCGGGAAGGCCGCCGCGTTCTCCCGCGCCCAGGTCGCGTCGCGCGCCGGGGAGGTCGGTGGGTCCGGTGTGGGCCGTGGGGCCGCCGGGTCGGGGCCGGGGGTCGACGACGACGAGGGCGATCCCGCTCCGCCGCGGGGCAGCAGATGGCGTTTCGCGTTGAGCGTCGTCGGGGTCCTCGCACTGCTGGCCGGGATCGTCGGCGTGTCGGCGCTGCTCGTCCGCAGCAACTACTTCGTCACCGAGGAGGACAACCAGGTCGTGGTGAAGAGGGGCATCTCCGGGGAGGTCTTCGGCATCTCGTTGGCCTCGGTCAGCCAGGTCGCCTGCCTGGCCACCGACGGTGACCTGACGATGCACTCCCCCGACGCCATCCCCACCGGCTGCGACGTGTTCACCCTGGGCGACCTGCGCGAACCCGCCCGGGAGACGGTGCGCGCCGGGATGCCGTCAGGCAGCCTGGCCGAGGCGACCGCCCAGGTCTCCCGCCTCGCGCAGGACAATCTCCTGCCGGTGTGCGAACCCGAACCACGGGACCCGGACCGCGACGGGCGCACCTCGCCGTCGTCGCCCTCCTCCCCCACCGGCCCGGCGCCGGTGCCCGGTGAGACCTGTCGGGCGGTGAGCTGAGCGTGACCAGCGCCGCATCGACCTCGCCCGCGTCCGACCCCCGGGGGCAGGCGGTCCCCGACCACCCGCGCCGGGGCAAGGAACTCGTCCTGCTCATCGCCGCGTCGGTGATCGTCGGGTTCGCGCTCCTGCTCGTCCAGCTGGCCCAGGAGCAGGAACTGTCACCGGCCCTGCTGTGGATCACGCTGGCGTTCCTCGGCCTGTCCGGCGGCGCCCACCTGCTCATCCGCTGGCTCGCCCCCTACGCCGACCCCGTGCTCCTGCCGGGCGTCGCGCTGCTCAACGGCCTCGGACTCGTGCTCATCTACCGGCTCGACCTGGCGTACGCCGCCAACGCGGCGGCCGCCGGCAACGACCCGCCCGGCATGGACGTGACCCGGCAGTTGCTGTGGACGTTCATCGGGCTCGGCGTCATGGGCGCGGTCCTGTTCCTCCTGCGCGACCATCGGGTGATGGCCCGCTACGGCTACACGATGGGGTTCGCCGGGCTCGTCCTGCTGGCGATCCCCGCCGTGCTGCCCGCGCGGTTCTCCGAGATCAACGGCGCCAAGAACTGGATCATCCTGCCCGGGTTCACCATCCAGCCCGGTGAGTTCGCCAAGATCCTGCTCATCATCTTCTTCGCCTCGATCCTCGTGGAGAAGCGCGAACTGTTCACCACCGCCGGTAAGCGCGTGCTGGGGGTGGACCTGCCGCGCGCCCGCGACCTCGGGCCCATCATCGTGGCGTGGTTCCTGTCGCTGGGCGTGCTGGTGTTCAACACCGACCTCGGCATGTGCCTGCTGCTGTTCGCCACCGTGCTGACCATGCTGTACGTGGCCACCGAGCGGGTGAGCTGGTTGCTCATCGGCGTGGTGCTGGTGGCGGTCGGCGGTGTGCTCGCCTACGCGCTGTTCGGGCACGTCCGCGTGCGGTTCCAGATCTGGCGGGACCCGTTCGCGTTCTTCGACACCGGCGGTTACCAGAGCTCGCAGGCCCTGTTCGGGCTGGCGTCCGGCGGAATGGGTGGCACCGGGCTCGGCAACGGCCGGCCCGACCAGGTACCGTTCGCCAACACCGACTTCATCACCTCCACCATCGGCGAGGAACTGGGCCTCATCGGCCTGGCCGCCGTGCTGATGGTCTACGCGATCCTCGTGCTGCGCGGCATCCGCGTCGGGCTGACGATCCGCGACAGCTTCGGCAAGCTCGTCGCCGTGGGCCTGGCGTTCACCGTGGCCATCCAGATGTTCGTCGTGGTGGGCGGCGTGTCCACGCTCATCCCGCTGACCGGCCTCACCCTGCCGTTCATGGCGTACGGCGGGTCCAGCCTGCTCGCCAACTACGCCCTCATGGCCATCCTGCTGCGCCTGTCCAACGACGCGCGCCGGCCCATGCCCACCCCCCGCCAGGCACCGGCGCTCGCCGAGGCCGCCACCGGCCTGATGCGCGCGCCGCGGCTGCTGCCGGGGCGGAGGAACGGGTGAGCGCCGCGTGAACGTCGCCATCCGCAGGGTCGCCGTGGCCGCCATGGTCATGGTGGTGGCCCTCCTCCTCCAGCTCACCTGGGTGCAGGTCTTCCGCGCCGACGAACTGCGCGCCGACCCGCGCAACACCCGCATGCTCCTCGACGAGTACTCCCGCCAGCGCGGACAGATCACCGCCGGCGGGCGCGTGCTGGCCATGTCCCTACCGTCGGAGGGCCGCTTCGAGTTCGAGCGCACCTACCCCACCGACCCCGAGGTGTTCGGCCCCACCGTCGGCTACTACTCGCTGCAGTTCGCCACCGCCGGGATCGAGCAGTCCCAGGACGCTTTCCTCAACGGCTCCGATCCGCGCCTGCTGTCGCAGCGCATCACCGGCCTCATCTCCGGCCGCACCCCCCAGGGCGGCTCCGTCGAGCTGACCCTCGACCCGGTCGGCCAGCGCGTCGCCTACGACGCCCTCCGCCGCGGCGCCGGCCAGGGCCCGTTCGTCGGGTCCGTCGCCGCCGTGCGTCCCTCGACCGGCGAGGTGCTCGCGCTGGCCTCCAGCCCCTCGTTCGACCCGGGCGCCCTGTCGAGCACCGACCCCGACGTGCGCGAGGCGGAGATGACCCGCATCGAGCAGAGTCCCGACCGGCCCCTGCTCAACCACGCCACCCAGCAGGCCCTGCCGCCCGGCTCGACGATGAAGGTCATCACCACGGCCGCGGCCCTCGAGCAGGGCATGGGCCCGGACACCCCCGTCTCCGGCGCCGACCGCACCCTCCTGCCCGGCACAGCCACCTACCTGCAGAACTACGCGGGTCAGACCTGTGGCGGCGGCACGGTCACCCTCCGCACGGCGCTCGAGCTGTCCTGCAACGTCCCGTTCGTGGAGCTGAGCCAGGAGATCGGCCCGGAGGCGTTCACCGAGATGGCCGAGAAGTTCGGCGTGGACGGGTCCGCCCCGGAGGAGTTCGGGGTGCCCGTCGCGCCGTCGGGGCTCGGGCAGATGGAGGACGCGGCCCAGCTCGCCATGAGCGCGATCGGCCAGAGCGACGTCCGCATGACCACCCTGCAGAGCGCCATGGTCGCCGCGACCGTCTCCAACGGCGGCGTCCGCATGGAGCCGCAGCTGATCAAGTCCCTGACGGCGCCCGACCTCTCCGTCGTCGAGGGTTTCACCCCTCGCGACGCGGCCCGCGCCCTCACCGACGACCAGGCCGCCACCCTCACCGACATGATGATCGGCGCCGAGGCCAACGCCGGCGGCAGCCTGCCCGGGGTGACCATCGCCTCCAAGACCGGCACCGCCGAGCACGGCGTCGACGCCTCCACGTCGATCCCCTACACCTGGTACATCGCGTTCGTCCCCGGCCGCGACGTAGCGGTGGCCGTGGCGATCGAGTCCGGCCCCGGCATCACCCGCGACACCGTCGGCGCCACCTACGCCGCCCCCATCGGGCGCGAGGTCCTGGGCGCCCTCCTCGGGGGCGCGCCGTGAGCCTGAACTCCGGGGCTCTGCTGTCCCAGCGCTACCGCCTGCTGCGGCTCATCGCCACGGGCGGGATGGGTCAGGTCTGGGAGGCCGACGACTCCGTCCTCGACCGGCACGTCGCGGTCAAGGTCCTCAAAGCCGAGTACTCGTCCGACCCCGAGTTCGTCGAGCGGTTCCGGTCCGAGGCCAAGGTCACCGCGCGGATCTCCCATCCCGGCATCGCCACCGTCTACGACTACGGCCAGATCACCGACCCCGCCTCCGGCAGCCCGCTGTCCTACCTCGTCATGGAACTCGTGGTGGGCGAGCCGCTGTCGGACGTCCTCGCGCGCGAGGGCACGCTGCCCCTGCGCCACACGCTGGACATGCTCGAGCAGACCGGCCGCGCCCTCAACGCCGCCCACGCGATCGGGCTCGTGCACCGCGACGTCAAGCCGGGCAACATCCTCATTACGCCGACGGGGCAGGTCAAGCTCACCGACTTCGGGATCGCCAAGTCCATGGGCGCGTCCGCCGTCACCCAGACGGGGATGGTCGTGGGCACCGCCCAGTACATCGCGCCCGAGCAGGCGATGGGCCACGACACGACCCCGGCCGGCGACGTCTACTCCCTCGGCGTGGTGGGTTACGAGTGCCTGGCCGGGCGGCGACCGTTCGTCTCCGACTCACCCGTGAGCGTCGCGATGATGCACGTGCGCGACATCCCGGCGCCGCTGCCCGAGTCCGTGCCCGGCCCGGTCCGGCGCGTCATCGCCGAGGCGATGTCCAAGGATCCCGAGCGGCGCTACCCCGACGGCGAGGCCTTCGCCGAGGCCGTCGCCGACATCCGCGCCGGCCGCGATCCACGCCCGCCGAGTGCGTTCCTCGCCGCCGCGGGCGGGGCCGCCGCCGGGGCGGCCGCGGGTGCGGCGGCAGCCACCGCGGCGACCACCGTCCTCCCTGACGACGGCTCGGGCGTGTACCGCGCCTCGTCGGCCGGCGCGGATCCGACGCGCGCCTACACGAGCATGCACCCGGGCACCGCGGGTCGACCCCGCACCCAGGGCGCGCCCCGCACACAGGGACCCGCCCGCACACAGGGTCCCGCACGCACGCAGGGGCTGCCGGCCGCGCAGGCACCGGGCCGGCCGCCGGCCACCGGCCGACAGCCCGCCCCGCCGGTCACCACACGACCTCCCCGGCGGCGCCGCGGGGGCGGCTGCGCCGGGTGGTTCCTCGTGGTGTTCGTCCTGGTCGCCGCCCTGGCGGTCGCCGCGGCGGTCGCGCTGTCCAACCTCGGTGTCTTCGGCCCGGGCGGGCTGTTCGGCGGCGGCACCACCACTCCGCGGACGCCGGCCACCACGCCCGTCACCACCGTGACCACCCAGGCCCCCGCCCCGGCACCCACGCCGCGGCCGAGCCCCACCCCGTCCCCCACGCCGACGCCGGAGCCCTCACCGTCGCCGACCGGGGCCCCGACCACCTCCGACCTGCAGGACATGCTCGACTCGCTCACCTCCGAGTTCAGCTCGCTCCTGCCGCAGCAGGGCGAGGGCCAACAGGGCGCACAGGGCCAGGGTCAGGGTCAGGGCGGCGACGGCAGGGGCGGCGAGGGCCGCGGCGACGGTCCCCAGGCCAGCGGGCGGACCGACGGTGACGTCGTGCCCGTGCCGGCGCGCGGCGGGGGTGAGGGCGCATGACCACACCATCCGTCCTCGCGGGCCGGTACGAGATCGGCGAGACCCTCGGCTTCGGCGGCATGTCGGAGGTCCACCGGGGTCGGGACACGGTTCTCGGCCGCGACGTCGCCGTGAAGATCATGCGGCCCGAGCTGGCCCGCGACGAGACCTTCTACCAGCGCTTCCGTCGTGAAGCGCAGAACTCGGCATCGCTCAACCACCCGTCGATCGTCGCGATATACGACCAGGGCGAGGAGCACACCGACGAGGGCTCCCTGCCGTACATCGTCATGGAGCTCGTCGAGGGCGACACCCTGCGCGACATCATCCGGATGGACGGCCCGATGCCGCTCGACCGCGCGCTCGGCGTGATGGCCGACGTGTGCGGGGCGCTCGACTTCTCGCACAAGAAGGGCATCATCCACCGCGACGTCAAGCCGGCCAACGTCATGATCTCCCGCGACGGCGCGGTCAAGGTCATGGACTTCGGCATCGCGCGCGCGGTCAGCGACTCCTCGTCGACGCTCACCACCACCTCGTCGGTCCTCGGCACCGCGCAGTACCTGAGCCCGGAGCAGGCGCGCGGCGAGACCGTCGACGCCCGGTCGGACCTGTACTCCGCCGGTTGCGTGCTCTACGAGATGGTCGCCGGGGTGCCGCCGTTCACGGGCGAGTCGCCGGTCGCGGTGGCGTACCAGCACGTCCGCGAGTCCCCGCGGCCGCCGTCGGCGGTCAACCCGGAGGTGACGCGGTACGTCGACGCGGTGGTCATGCAGGCCATGGCCAAGAACCCGGAGAACCGCTACACCTCGGCCGGGGAGATGCGCACCGACCTCATCACGGTGCTCACCGGCGGACGTCCGGCGGCGCCGTTGGTGTTGTCCGACGACGACCTCGACGACGACGAGCGGCCCGACGCGCCACACGGGTTCACCGGCGCGGGGTACGGGACCGGCCGGCCCCAGCAGTCTCCGTCGGATGCCCTCACCGAGGCCCACGATCTGGCGGGCGTGACCGGTGGCGCGGCCGGCGGAGCCGCGGGCGCGGCGGCGGGGTCCCGTCCCGCGTCCCACTCCGCGGGCGGTCGCCAGCCGGCGGCCCGGGATGACGACCGCCGCAGGCCCCGGGGGGTGGCGATCGCGTTGGCGGTGCTCCTCGTCCTGGGCGGCGTCACCGCCGTGTCCCTGTGGGCGACCTCGAACGGCGGGGGCGGCGGTATCTCGCGGCCGCAGGAGGTGACGATCCCGGAGGTGGCGCAGCGTCCGGTGGCCGAGGTGGTCGAGGAGCTCACCGCGCTCGGCCTGGAGCCGGTGCAGGCCCCGGCGCCGCACCCGGAGATCCCGGAGGGTCACGTCATCTCGTCGGACCCGATCGCCGGCAAGCGCCTCGCGGTGGGCTCGGAGATCACCCTGGTCGTGTCCACGGGTAAGCCGATCCTGTCGGTGCCCAACGTCATGGGGATGTCGCCCGCCGACGCCCGTCTGGCGCTGGAGGAGGCCGGGTTCCAGGTCGTCCCGGATAACGAGGCCCGGCCGTCGACGCCGGAGGACCAGGACAAGGTCGTCGACACCGATCCCGCGCCGGGCGCGCAGGTGCCCTCCGACCGGCCGGTCCGACTGACCGTGGGGTCCGGGCCCGAGCAGGTCGCGGTGCCCGGGGTGATCGGCCAGGGCGCCGAGTCCGCGCGCGCGACGCTCGAGGCCGCGGGCTTCCGGGTCGACACCCTGCGGGTCGACGGCACGGCGCCGGAGGGCCAGGTGGTCGGCCAGTCGACGCCCGCCGGTCAGTCCCAGCTCAAGGGCGCGACGATCACGCTGCAGGTCTCGGCGGGGAACCGCTTCGAGATGCCCAACATCGTCGGCGACACCGTCGAGGAGGCGTTGGCCAAGCTCGAGCAGGCGGGCTGGCGTGGCGGCCGCGGCCAGCTCGTCGAGCTCCCGCAGAACGACCCGGACCTGTCCCGCGTCGGCCGGATCTACTCGCAGCAGCCGCCGGTGGGCGAGGCGGGCGTCAACGACCAGGTCGTGGTCCGGGTGATCCGCTTCGGCCTGGTTCCCGGACCCGGCTGACCCGCCGCCGTCCTCATCGAGAAGACAGTTCGGCACGCCCCCTCGCGGGCGATGCGTGCCGAACCGTCTGCTCGACGGCGGTCAGGCGAGGGCGGCGCCGCGGGTCCGGTCGAGCTCCGACTCCAGCCGCGTCACCAGGGTCTCGGACGGACGCTCCCCGCACATCCCCAGCCAGTTGGCGAGCATGCGGTGCCCGCCGTCGCTCATGACCGACTCGGGGTGGAACTGCACGCCGTGGACGGGCATGTCGCGGTGACGCATCGCCATGATCAGCCCTGACTCCGTCCACGCCGTCGGTACGAGCGTGTCCGGGATCGTCTCGGGCAGCACGGTCAGCGAGTGGTAGCGCGTGGCCGTGAACGGGCTGGGGATGCCGGCGAGGACACCGGAGTCGTCGTGAGTGACCCGGCTCGTCTTGCCGTGCATGAGCTCGGCGGCACGGTCGACGGTCGCGCCGAACGCCTCACCGATCGCCTGATGTCCCAGGCACACGCCCAGCACCGGCACGCCCGCGCGTCCACAGGCCCCGATGAGCGGGATCGTGGCACCCGCCCGGTCAGGCGTTCCGGGCCCCGGGCTCAGCAGGACGCCGTCGTACCCGCCGATGGCGCGTTCCAGACCGGCCGGGTCGTAGCGACCGTCCGGGCCGGCGAGCCTGGAGTCGTCGTTCCTCCACACGTCGCACGTCGCGCCCAACTGGCCCAGGTACTGGACCAGGTTGTAGACGAAGCTGTCGTAGTTGTCGACGACGAGAATGCGCATAGACGCAGGGTACTGCGCTCGGGCCGGGGAGCGTCTCCGGTGGGCTTGGTAGACTCGCCCCGACATCCCCCACCACGAGGACTGTAATGCCCAAGTCAAAGGTCCGGTCCAAGACCGAGTACACCGACGCGGCCGTCAGCCGCACCCCCGTCAAGGTCAAGGGGACCCCGACGGCGCGCTGGTACGTCGTACTCATGCTGGGCTTCATGATTCTCGGCCTGCTGTGGCTGGTCACGTACTACATCGCCGGGGAGAGGATCCCGTTCATGCGCGATCTGGAGACGTGGCAGAATTTCGCGATCGGCTTCGGGCTGGCCGTCGTCGGGCTGCTCATGACGATGCGGTGGCGCTGAGGGTTCTCCACAGGGCCCCTCCACGAGGTGCTCCCGCGCTTTCCACAGTCTTTTCCACAGGTCACCCCCCGCACAACGCGGGGGGTGACCTGCATTTTCTCTGGCTCTCCCTCATTCATGCAGGTCAACAGCACGATTGCAAGACCACCGACGACCGTGACTCCGCTCTTACACACCCCTCACACACTGTGGACAATTCCCTCCACACTGGGGATAAAGCCTGTGGGACGACGACGAAGTCGACGCCGCAGGTCGAGCCCGCTCCGACTCGAACGACTTTCGAACTCCACCCGTGTTATTCCTCCACAGTGTGGATAACGCCTGTGGATAAGGGAGGATGGGCGTGTGAGTGGTGAGGCGGTCTCCGGAGCGGGGCCCGGGGCCGTGTCGTGGTCGCCCGGCATGGTGTGGCCGGGCGTGCAGATCGCCGCGGGAGTCGTGCTGGTGATGCTCGGACTGCAGCGCCAGGAACCGCTCGCGATGCTGCTCACGGGCCTGGCGGCGCTGTTCCTCATCCCGTCCGGGGTGTCGCAGCTGCTGCGGCGGCCACGGATCGAGGTCGTCGACGGTCAGCTGGCGATCGCCAAGCTCGGACGGGTGTTGTTCGTGCCCCGGTCGGAGGTGGTGGAGGTGCGCGCCCTCGGCTCGGCCCGGTGGGGCGTGCGGCAGCACATGATGAGACTGGAGTACACGGACGAGCGCGGCCGCGAGCAGCTCGACGTATTCACCCGGCTCGATCTGGGCACCGATCCCCGCGACGTCGTGGAGACGCTGACGCGGCTGGGGTTCGGCGGCCGGCGCGGGGACACGTAGCCACGGGCGGCGGGTCGCGGACGGCGAGGCGGCGCGGGCGGCCCGGCAGCACCACCAGCGGGACGGCGGCGGGGCGCGGACGGCGGCCGGCGGGGCTCAGCGGAGGAAGACGAGCCCCGCGGTCATGGACTCCGCCGCGTACCACGCGGCGAGCCCGACGAGGACGACGACGACGAGGTACGCGGTCCACGACACGACCTCCCGCCCCCCGCGACCCACACGGGGGGGCAGGCGCCGCGGCAGCACCACCAGCGCGACGGCGGCGACCGCACCCACCGCGAGCCCGCCGAGATGCGCGCCCAGCGAAACCCCGGGGACGAGGAAGCTGACGCCGATGTTGAGTACGAGCAGCAACCCGATGCCCTTGACGTCGAGGCGCAGGGACATCGCGACGATGGCGTATGCCCCCATCAGCCCGAAGATGGCCCCGGAGGCGCCGGCGGTGAGCGCGTTCTGGCTGGTGAACATCACCGCCACGGACCCACCGAGGGCGGAGACGAGGTAGAGACCGAGGAACCGGGCGTGCCCGATGCTGCGCTCGATCCCCAGACCGAGGATCCACAGCATGTACATGTTGAGCAGCAGGTGCATCGGGCCGAAATGCTGGAACGCCGAGGTGAGCAGCCGCCACCACTCGTCGCGGACCGCCACCATCGGCGGGAACAGGGCCGTGGCCTCGAACAGGGCCGAGGCGCTGTTCGCCATGATGCTGCGCGCCTGCGCCGCGGTGGCGACGTAGACGGCGAGATTGGCGGTGATGAGCCACGCCGTGACCGGCTGGAGGCGGAAGAAACGCGAGACCGCGCCACCGCGGTGGGTCTGGATGCTCATGGCTCCCGGTTCGTCGTGCTGCGGATAGACGTGCGGCGCGGGTCCGGGTGTCCCGGGACCCGCGCCGCCGACCGGCCGGGGAGGTCGGTCAGGAGATCTCGATCGACTCGATCACGACGTCCTCGGTCGGGCGGTCCATCGCACCGGTACGGGTGGTGGCGATAGCGTCGACGACCTTGCGGGAGTCCTCGTCGGCGACCTTGCCGAAGATGGTGTGGCGGTTGTTCAGGTGCGGCGTGGGGCCGACCGTGATGAAGAACTGCGAACCGTTGGTGCCCGGTCCGGCGTTGGCCATGGCAAGCAGGTAGGGCTCGGAGAACTGCAGCTCGGGGTGGAACTCGTCCTTGAACTGGTAACCCGGGCCGCCACGGCCGGTGCCCGTGGGGTCGCCGCCCTGGATCATGAAGCCGGAGATGACGCGGTGGAAGATGGAGCCGTCGTAGAACGGGCCGGTCTTCTCCCCCTTGGCGTTGGACTGGGCGTACTCCTTGGAGCCGTCGGCCAGCCCGACGAAGTTCTGCACGGTCTCCGGGGCGTGGTTGCCGTACAGCTCGACGACGATGTCGCCCCGGTTGGTGTGGATGGTTGCCTTCTGCGTTGCGATGCTCACGCGTCCCATCCTGCCACGATGGTCGAACCGATGTCGGCGAGGTGGTGGTCGGTGTCCGAGCGCTGTGCCACCATCGTCACATGAGCACACGAAGCGATCGCGCCGCCCACCGCAAGGCCGTCAAGCAGGCGGGCAAGGACCTGAACAAGGCCGGGACCGCCGCGCGCAAGGCGTTCGACCTCAAGGACCCGCGGTTCCTCGGCGAGGCCGCCGTCGCCGCCACCCGGGGCCCCGTCGGGCTCGCCCTCTTCGGAGCAAGCCGCGGCATCCAGGTGATCCGTGAGCGCCGCGCGGAGCAGGCGGAGATCCTCGGTGACCTCGCCGCCGACGCCCGCCAGCACGCCGACGCCCTGAGCGAGAAGACCACCGCCCTCGCCACACCGCAGAAGAAGCACGGACCGCTGCGTCGCTTCGCGCCGCTGTGGATCGTGGGGCTCGTCGGCGGTGCCGCCGTCGTGGGTGCCACCGCGTACTTCCTGCGTGACCAGGGTTCGCCCGCTCCCTCCGCCCCGCCGGCGCCCAAGCCCACCCCGGCACCCCCGCGGACGCCGACCCCGGCCGAGGCGGCCGCCGACTCCCGGGGTGCCGCGACCGGATCCGCGGGCCCGGACGCCGGTGCGTCCGAGGCCTCTGAGACGGGCGAGGACCTGACCATCGAGTCCCCGGATCCCGAGGGCCCTGCCGACCAGTCCGCCGAGTCGTCGCCGGCCGCGGGAAGCGGCGTGCCCGGCCCCGCTGCCGGTTCCGCGCCGCAGCCCTCCGATGACGCCGCGGCGGACGACGCCGCGACGGGTGGTCAGACCACGGACGGCGACACCACCAACGCATGAGCCGAACCGACGCGCCGGCCCCCGACCCGGCGCTTGAGATATCCGCATCGGCCCTCGAGGAACTGGGCCCACTGGACGTCCACGCGCTGTACCGACTGCGCGTGGACGTCTTCGTGGCCGAGCAGGACTGCCCGTACGCCGAGATCGACGACGTCGACGCCGACCCCGGCACCACACATCTCCTCGCGCGGGGGTCGGGCGGTGAACTCGTGGCGACACTGCGCGTCTTCGCAGACGACGCCGCCGACGGACTCATGCACGTCGGGCGCGTGTGTACGGCACCGTCGTGGCGGGGCCGGGGTATCGCGGCCGAGCTGATCCGCCGGGCGTTGGAACTGTGCGGTGACCGGCCGGTCGAGATCGGGGCCCAGGCCCACCTCGAGCGGTGGTACGAGCAGTTCGGATTCGTCCGGTGCGGGCCGGACTACCTCGACGGACGGATCCCCCATCTGCCCATGCGACGCGACCTCCTAGGATGAGACCAGGCTCACCCTTCGATCGCCTCCGAGGACACACATGACGTCTGCCGCCCCCTCCGTCCCGCTGGTCAAGGCTCTCCTGCCCGAGAACGAGATGCCGACGCACTGGTACAACATCCAGGCCGACCTGCCCGAGGCGATGGCGCCCCACCTGCACCCCGGAACCAAGGAGCCGCTCGGTCCCGAGGACCTGGCGCCCCTGTTCCCGATGGCGCTCATCGAGCAGGAGGTGACCCCGGAACGGTACATCGAGATCCCGGAAGCGGTCCGGGAGATCTACCGGCTGTGGCGGCCGTCGCCGCTCATCCGTGCACGGCGTCTCGAGAAGGCGCTGGGCACCTCCGCCCGCGTCTACTACAAGTACGAGGGCACCAGCCCCGTCGGTTCACACAAGCCGAACACCGCGGTCGCGCAGGCGTACTACAACGCCGCCGAGGGCATCACCAAGCTGACCACCGAGACCGGCGCCGGCCAGTGGGGTGCGTCGCTGGCGTTCGCCGGGCAGGCCTTCGGGATCGAGGTCGAGGTGTGGCAGGTCAAGGCCTCCTTCCACTCCAAGCCGTACCGGCGCATGCTCATGGAGACCTTCGGGGCGTCCGTGCACCCGAGCCCGTCCGACCTCACCGAGGCCGGTCGCGCGCTCCTCGCCAAGGACCCCGACACCCCGGGATCTCTCGGCATGGCCGTGTCCGAGGCCGTGGAGGTGGCCGCCGCGGATCCCGAGACCCGTTACTCCCTGGGCTCGGTGCTCAACCACGTGTGCCTGCACCAGACCGTGATCGGCGAGGAGGCCATCACGCAGCTGGCGATGTTCGGCGAGGGCGCGCCGGACTACGTGTACGGGTGCGCCGGCGGTGGCTCCAACCTCGCCGGGCTGGCGTTCCCGTTCATCCGGGAGAACCTCGCCGGCGCCGGGACCCGGATCGTCGCGGTCGAGCCCACGGCCTGCCCGTCGCTGACGGAGGGTGAGTTCCGCTACGACCACGGTGACGTCGCGGGTCTGACCCCGCTGATGAAGATGTACACCCTCGGCCAGGACTTCGTCCCGGATCCCATCCACTCCGGCGGCCTGCGCTACCACGGTATGGCGCCGCTGGTCAGCCACGTCAAACACCTCGGCCTGCTCGACTCGATGGCGGTGGAGCAGAACGTCGCGTTCGCGGCCGGCGTCGAGTTCGCCAAGGCGGAGGGCATCGTGCCCGCCCCCGAGTCGACCCACGCGCTGGCCGGCGCCATGGCGAAGGCCCGCGAGCACACCGGCGAGGCCGGCACCGGTCCGTCGATCGTGATCGGCCTGTCCGGTCACGGCTTCCTCGACCTGCCCGCGTACGAGTCGTTCGTCCGCGGCGAGCTGGGCTGACGCGCCGGACGGGGCCCGCGCCCCCCACCAGACCACCAATCACGTTCCCTACCCTCGATAAAGGAGCCCCCAATTGACCAAGTCCATCGAGTTCACCGATCGGGTCGCGATCGTCACCGGTGCGGCCGGCGGCCTGGGCCGCGCGTACGCCCTCGCGCTGGCCGAGCGTGGTGCCAAGGTCGTCGTCAACGACCTCGGCGGCGATGTCCGCGGTGAGGGCGGGTCGCCGTCGCTGGCGCAGCAGGTCGTCGAGGAGATCACCGCGGCCGGCGGCGAGGCGATCGTGGACGGCAGCGACATCACCGACGAGGCGGCGGTCGAGGCCATGGTGTCGACGGTCATGGAGAAGTGGGGCCGGATCGACATCCTCATCAACAACGCCGGCATCCTGCGCGACAAGTCCTTCGCCAAGATGGAGCCGGCGGACTTCCGCAAGGTCGTCGAGGTCCACCTCATGGGCTCGGTGAACTGCACCAAGGCGGTCTGGCCGCACATGGCCGAGGCCGGCTACGGCCGTATCCTCATGACCACGTCCTCCTCCGGCATCTACGGCAACTTCGGCCAGGCCAACTACGCCGCGGCCAAGTCGGGGCTGGTCGGCCTGATGAACGTCCTGGCCATCGAGGGCGAGAAGAAGAACATCAAGGTCAACTCCATCGCGCCCACCGCGGCGACCCGCATGACCGAGGACCTGCTGCCCCAGCGGGTGCTGGACATCATGGGCCCCGAGACCATCGCGCCGGGCGCCCTGTTCATGGTCAGCGAGGACGCCCCCACCAAGACGATCCTCGGTGCCGGCGCCGGCGTGTTCGCGGTGTCGCAGATGGTCGAGAGCCGGGGCGTCTACCTGCCCGAGGGTGCGCGGACCCCCGAGGTGGTGGCCGAACGCTGGGCCGAGATCGCCGACGTCACCGACGCCAACCCCCTCGAGGGCGCCTTCGAGCAGACCTCCAAGTACGCCGCCCTGGCCGCCCGCGAGCTCGGCCTGCACCTGGAGAGCTGACCGGCCGCGGCCCTCGCCCGCGGCCGGCACATCGAGAAGAGCGTCCCGCACACATCGCCCGAGTAGGGCCGTGCGAGACGCTCTTCTCGTCGGTCGGTAGGCGGCCGGGCGGCACGGATGACGCCGGCGGCCGGCCGCGGGTCACTCCTGGTCGGCGAACTGCGTCTCGTACAGTTCCGCGTACCGTCCGCCGCCCGCGAGCAGCTCGGCGTGGGTACCCGACTCCACCACGTGCCCCGCCTCGAGGACGAGGATCCGATCCGCGGCCCGGACGGTCGACAGCCGGTGCGCGATCACCAGGGACGTCCGGTCGGACATCGCCTCGGTCAGTGCCTCCTGGACCGCGGACTCGTTGGTCGAGTCCAGCGCACTCGTCGCCTCGTCCAACACCACGACCGACGGCTCGGCGATGAGCAGTCGCGCGATGGTCAGGCGCTGACGTTCTCCACCCGACAGCCGGTATCCGCGGTCACCGATGACCGTGTCGAGACCGTCGGGCAGCGAGGCGACCAGGCCTTCGAGCCGGGACCGGCGCAGGGCGTCCCACACGAGATCGTCGGTGACCTCCGGGCGCGCGAAGGTGAGGTTCGCCCGGATGGTGTCGTGGAAGAGGTGGCCGTCCTGGGTGACCATGCCGACCGTGCGACGGAGCGACGACGACGTGACGTCACGGACGTCCAGTCCCGCGACCCGCACCGCGCCCGAGTCGACGTCGTAGAGGCGGGGCAGGAGTGAGGCGATGGTCGACTTGCCGGCGCCCGACGACCCGACGAGCGCGACCATCTCGCCCGGCGCGGCGCGGAACGAGATCCCGTGTAGCACCTCCTGCCCGCCGCGGGTGTCGAGGACCGCGACCTCCTCCAGGGAGGCCAGCGAGATCTTGTCCGCCGCGGGGTAGGAGAAGTGGACGTCGTCGAACTCGATGGTCGCCGGGCCCTCGGGGATGTCGACGGCGTCGGGGGCGTCGGCGATCAGGGGCTCCAGGTCGAGGACCTCGAAGACCCGCTCGA
The DNA here is from genome assembly GCF_002999155.1 of Dietzia sp. oral taxon 368. Lineage (NCBI taxonomy): Bacteria > Bacillati > Actinomycetota > Actinomycetes > Mycobacteriales > Dietziaceae > Dietzia > Dietzia sp. oral taxon 368. Next base: position 1,382,328 of record NZ_CP027238.1, on the reverse strand, counting down.
AGCTGACGATGGCCGTGACGATGTCCATCGGGGCGTTGGCCAGCGCCGTGAGCGGGCCGTAGAGGCGGGTGAGCAGCAGCGCCAGCGCGACGACCGACCCGGCGTCCAACCCGCCGTTGAGGGCGAACCACCCGCCCAGTCCGTAGACCAGTGCCAGCGCCAGGGTGGACACGAGCGTCAGCGAGTTCATGAACACGCTCATGAGCAGCGCGGTGCGCACCCCGATGCCGCGGACCCGCCCGGCACGGGCCGCGAATTCCGCCGACTCCGCGGAGGGCCGACCGAACAGCTTGACCAGGGTCGCCCCACCGGCGTTGAACCGCTCGGTCATCTGGTCGTTCATCGACGCGTTGAGGTCCGAGGCCTCGCGTCGGAGTCGTGCCAGACGCCTGCCGACGTACCGGGCGGGGAACAGGAAGATCGGCAGCAGGAGGACCGACAGCACGGTGATCTGCCAGTTGATGCCGGCCATCACCGCCAGGGTGAGGACCAGCTGCACCAGGTTGGACACGACCCCGGAGAGGGTGTCGGAGAAGGCCCGCTGGGCACCCATGACGTCGTTGTTGAGGCGACTGACCAGGGCGCCGGTGCGGGTGCGCATGAAGAATGCCACCGGCATCGTCTGTACGTGGTCGAACACCGCGCGACGCAGGTCGAGGATCAAGCCCTCGCCGATGCGCGCCGACCACAGCCGGGTGAACACGGCCGCGACCGCCTCGACGACGCCGATCGCGGCGATCAGTACCGCGAGCCCGACGACCACCCGAACCGGCGAGGCCTCGACGATCGCGGTCACGACCCGGCCCGCGAGCACGGGGGTCAGGACCGCCAGCGACGCCCCGAAGACGGAGAGGATGAGGAAGACGACGATCCGCCGGGTGTGGGGGCGCGCGAACTGCCCGATCCGGCGGAAGTTCTCGCGTGTGAAGACGCTCCGGTCGAGCGAGATGTCGTTGTTCTCGGCCCGGTACAGCGTCCGCATGGCGGCCATGTGCATGGACAAGCCGGGCCACTCCTCTCACGCCGGTCGAGGGGTGTACCGACGACACCTCCGTACAACCCGGCCGGTGCCCGACCTATTCCGGCCCGGGTCGGTCGACGCGGGTCCTCGTCGTCGCCACCCTCTCGCCCTTCTGGACAAAGGCCGACGGTATGTCTAGACATAGCCCCGCATTTTGTCTAATGTTGGGTGCAACACAGTGGCATATGCCACACAACGTCGATTCGGAGGTCGTCAGCGATGTCCAGCACCGAGTACATCCGCCCCACTGACGGGGCCGATGAGCACGAGGCGCCTCACGCGCACCATGACCATCACGGACACGACCATCACGAACACGACCACGCGGACGTCGAGCCGTACGCGTGGACCGACGCCAAGCGCTACCTGTGGCTCCTCGGAGTGATCCCGGCGATGGGCCTGTTCCTGTCCATGCCGTTCGTCGCCGGCTTCAACGCCCTCGGCTGGGAGATCCCCGCGACCATCGCGTGGTTCCTGCTGCCGTTCCTCGTCTACGTCGCCATCCCGCTCGGCGACCTGGCGATCGGCGCCGACGGGGAGAACCCGCCGGACGAGGTCATGGACAAGCTCGAGGCCGATCCGTTCTACCGGTGGTGCACCTACCTGTACATCCCGCTGCAGTACGCCTCGCTCATCGCCGCCTGCTACCTCTGGACCGCCGACGACCTGTCCTGGCTCGGCTACGACGGCGGCCTGGGCGTCGCCGCCTCCATCGGCGTCGCCTGGACCGTGGCCATCACCGGCGGCATCGGCATCAACACCGCTCACGAGCTCGGCCACAAGATCGCGGGCAGCGAGAAGTGGCTGTCCAAGGTCGCGCTCGCCACCACCGGTTACGGCCACTTCTTCATCGAGCACAACCGTGGCCACCACGCGCGCGTCGCCACTCCGGAGGACCCCGCCAGCTCCCGCTTCGGAGAGTCCTTCTGGGCGTTCCTGCCGCGCAGTGTCGTCGGCTCGCTCCGCTCGGCGTGGTCGCTCGAGTCCGAGCGTCTCGGCCGCCTGGGCAAGAGCCCGTGGACCCTCCGCAACGACAACCTCAACGCCTGGCTCATGACCGTCGTGCTGTTCGGCGCGCTCATCGCGATCTTCGGCTGGGAGGTCGCCCCCTGGCTGATCGTGCAGGCGATCTTCGGGTTCTCCCTCCTCGAGGTCGTCAACTACCTCGAGCACTACGGACTGCTCCGCCAGAAGACCTCGGCCGGTCGGTACCAGCGCTGCCGCCCCGAGCACTCCTGGAACTCCGACCACCTGGTGACCAACATCTTCCTGTACCACCTACAGCGCCACTCGGACCACCACGCCAACCCGATGCGCCGCTACCAGATGCTCCGCAGCTTCGAGCAGGCCCCGCAGCTGCCGTCCGGGTACGCGACGATGATGGTCATCGCCTACATCCCGCCGCTGTGGCGGAAGGTCATGGACAAGCGCGTCCTCGACCACTACGACGGCGACATCACCCGCGCGAACATCCAGCCCTCCAAGCGGGAGAAGATCCTCGCCCGCTACGCGGCCGGCTCGACCGCGGTGGCGGAGAAGATCATCGCCGATACGGATATCGCGACCGACCAGACCTCGCCCACCGGTGAGTACGTGTGCCCCAACTGCGGGAACCACTACTCCGAGGCCGCCGGCCTCCCGCGCGAGGGCTTCCCGCCCGGCACCCCGTGGTCGGCCATCCCCGACTCCTGGCAGTGCTCGGACTGCGGCGTCCGCGACAAGGTCGACTTCCTGCCGGTGAAGTGACCCCCGCGTACGGGGTGCGAACCCGCCCCTCCCCCGCCCGGAGCCGGGTATCCGCAACAATGGGCACCATGCCCCGTCACCGCCAGACCAGTGACCGACCCTCCCCCGGGGACGCCCGCGGGGAGCGTCGGCCGCTCCGTAGTACCGTGTTCGAGGCCATGCACGAGCTCCTCGGCTCGCGCGACTGGTCCGCCGTCACGATGTCCGACGTCGCCAAAGCCGCCGGACTGAGTCGGCAGACCCTCTACAGCACATTCGGCAACCGGCAGGGTCTGGCGCAGGCGTACGCGCTGCAACTGTCCGAGACGTTCGCCGGTGAGATCAGCGACTCCATCATCCGGTATCCCGGACAGATCGAGACCGCGCTGCGCGAGGGCATCAACGGCTTTCTTCTCTCCAGCCAGCGCGACCCGCTCGTCCGGGCCCTGCTCACCGGGGACATCAAGCCCGAGTTACTCCGGCTCATCACCACCGAGGCCGGCCCACTGATCGAGCGGGCCACCGAGGTACTCACCCCCGCACTCGCCGAGAGCTGGATGCGGATCGAGGAGTCGCAGGCCAGGCTGGCGGCCTCCATCATCGCCCGCATCGGCATCAGCTTCATCTCGCTGCCGCCCGAGGATCCCGACCAGCTGGCCTCCGGCCTGACCGAGGTCATCGCGCCCTACCTGCAGAAGGTCGTCCAGGTCGACCTCCCCGGCTGAGCCCCTATCCCCCGTCGCCGAGCATCGACTTGGTGCCCGGCTGGCCCGGCACCGGCACACTCGCCTCCAGGAACAGCCCCCGCGCCTCCACGCACAGACGATCGCCGGCGTGGATCGTCGCGTGCGTCCACGTCTTGCGGCCCTCGCGCTCCTGAACCCACGCGCGGAACGACAGCGGCTCGAGCAGCGGGGTGGGCGACCGGTAGTCGATCTCGTAGTGCGCGGTCATCCCGAAGCGGCCGCCCCAGTGGTTGGCGAACCCCATCATGTGGTCGATGATCAGCGCGCTGATACCCCCGTGGACACAGCCGGGAGGGCCCTGGTAGACGGGGCCCAGCGTCACCTCGGCACGCACCGAGCCGTCATCGCACCCGTAGAACTGCACCGGCGGGGCGAGTGGGTTCTCCGGCCCGGCGACCGGGTTCGACCGGCGGGTGCCCGCACCCGTCCACATGATCTCAAGCCGCTTCGCCGGCGACGGGACGCGCGGTTCGATCAGGTCGGCCACCGCGGCCAGGCGGTCGGCGATGTCCCCCAGCTCGACCTCCGAGTGCGCCAACGCCGCGGTCGCCTCACGGAGTCGACGCAGCTCGGCCACTACGCGGTCGAGCTCGGGATCCGCCGGCGGCAACTCCGGGGTGGGGATCGGTTCGAACCTTGTGCCCAGTCGCTTGCGCGCCGCCTCGAGGGAGAAGTCCTCGTCCGGACCCAGCTTCGGCAGGGGTACGCCGCCGAATCCGGGACTATCGCTCTGTTTAGTCATACTCTAAGGGTATGTCGACACCTGTCAATCCGAAGCCGATCGATCCTGCTACCTATGGTCCCTGGGCCCTCGTCGTGGGCGGAAGTGAGGGCGTGGGCGCCGAGATCGCCTTCCGCCTCGCCGATCAGGGGGTGTCCACGGTCCTCGTCGCCCGCAAGACCGGGCCCCTCGAGGAGACCGCGGAGGCCGTCCGCGCCAAGGGAGTCGGGTGCCGGACCCTGTCCGTCGACCTCACCGAGCCCGGTGCCACCGAGGGCATCGCCGCGGCCTGCGAGGGTCTCGACCTCGGCCTCATCGTGCTCAACGCCGGCGCCAACACCTACGGCTCCGAGTTCGTCGAGTCGGATATGGACAAGGTCCAGAAGGTCATCGACCTCAACATCACCTCGCCGATGCAGATCATCCGTCAGTTCGGCCCCGGCCTCAAGGCCCGCGGTCGCGGCGGCATCGTGGTGATGGGCTCGATGGCCGGCTACCTCGGTCACGCCGACATGAGCGTCTACTCCGCGGCGAAGGCGTTCAGCCGCGTCTTCGTCGAGGGCCTGTGGCTGGAGATGCGTGAGTACGGCGTCGACGTCGTCGAGGTCATCCTCGGCGTCGTCCGCACCCCCGCAATGGTGCGCGCCGGCCTGGACATGGATCTGCCCGGCTTCACCGTCAGCGAGCCCGAAGAGGTCGCCGAGGAGGTCCTGGCGTCCATCGGCAACGGGCCGATCCACGTCTGCGGCGGCGAGAACAACCGCAAGGGCGTCGAGTTCTCGTCCGGCGTCGACCGCGGCCGGATCGTGGCCGGCTCCCACAAGCGGATGAAGGCCCTCCGCGGGAACTGACCTCCGGGTCGCGGGCGCGGATGCTCCTATGGATGTCAAGCGGCTTTGGCGAGGTCGGCGGTGGTCGGTGCTTGGGTGGCGGGGTCGCGAGCCTGTAGGTCGTTGATCAGGGCATGGTAGATCTCGCGCGCGATGTGGCGTTTGAGGCAGCGCATGATGTCTTTCTTGGACAGGCCTTGCGCGGTTCGTCGGTCAACGTAGGAGCGGGTGCGTTCGTCCCAGCGCATGCGGCTCAGTGCGATGGTATGCAGGGCGTGGTTCGCGGCCCGGTCGCCACCGCGGTTGAGTCTGTGTCGGTCTCGTCGTCCTGAAGAGGCAGGGATCGGGGCCACGCCGCACAGGTGCGCGAACGCCGCTTCAGAGCGCAGCCTGTCTGGGTTGTCGCCCGCGGTGGCCAGAAGCTGCCCGGCGACGTCAGGTCCCACGCCCATGCGGTTCATCAGGGTCGGAGCCGTCTGCGCGGTCAGGGCTTTCAGCTCGACGTCGAGGTCGGCGATCTCCTCACTCAGTGCCAGGATCCGGCGGCTCAGAATGCGTAGTGCCGCCTTGGTCGCGCCGAGGGGACTAGCGAGGTCGCCGGGACGGAACCGGGCGCAGACTGCGGCCAGCTCGCGGGCGGGCAGGCCACGCAACTGGGCTCGCAATTCCTCTGGAGCGGTGATCACCAGCTGCCTGGCCTGGTTGATCGCTTGGGTGCGGGCCTTGACCGCGGAGCGCCGAGGCACACGCAAGGCCCGGACGGCCTCCACGATCCCGTCGCGGGTCTTCGGCACGCCAGTGGCACGCCCGGAGGCGACCGCGGTAGCAGCGGCATAGGCGTCTATCGGGTCGGACTTGCCCTTCATCCGCCGGGTCTTGCGGTCGGGTCGGTCGACTTCGACCACCGGTAGTCCGGCCCGGGCCAGCACCCGAGACAGCTCGGCGCCGTAGGCTCCGGTGCCCTCGACCCCAACGGCCTGCACGGTGCCGTGGCCGCCGAGCCATGAAAGTAGCTGCCGGTACCCGGAACCCGTGGCCGGGAACTCTCGGTCGGCCAGATGCCGCCCGAGGGAGTCGATCACCGCCGCGTGATGGGTCTGGCCATGCGTATCCACTCCGGCGATGACATGCACGTGCTGATCGGACATCATGGTCACTGCTGCCTTTCTCGTTGATCCCGGTGGGGCAGCACGCGCCGGCCAGGCGGGCGGACAAGACAGTGGCGGGGCTTCTGAACCAAGCTCCTATGAGGTCACAAACGCCCGTCCGGTCGCGTGCGTAGCGATCCCCCGAGCGGGCCGACAAATCCGCTTCTAGTGGGCATCTCCGTTAGTTCGTCGGGGGTCATGCTGCGCGGAGGGTGCCGTCGTTGTTGAGGCGGTCGAGGTGGCGGTTGAGGTCGTCGCGGGTGTACTTCCAGCCGAACGGTTCGGCGCTTCGGTTGTAGCGATCCTGGAACGCGAGGATGCGTGCGGCGAGATCGTCGAGGTCTGCGAAGTCGCCGGTGGCGATGGCTTTGCGCTGCAGGATCGAGAAGTAGATTTCGACCTGGTTGAGCCACGAGGCGTGCACCGGAAGGTGCACCAGGACCGCGTTGGGAAACGCATGACGCATCCGGTCTTTCGAGGCCTGACCTGCGTGGGATGAGCCGTTGTCGACGACCCAGAACACTCGCTTCGCGGATGCGTATGGCTCTTGGGTCATCACCTGCTCGACCAGTTCGGTGAACGGGGCGATCCCTGTCTTGGGTGCGGTCATCCCCATCACGCGGGCCTGGTGGACGTCGTAGGCGGCGAAGTAGGCCAACGTCCCACCGCGGCGGTACTCGAACTCCACGCGCCGCGGCTGACCGGGCCTGGCGGGAGTCTCGGCGTGACGGCGTTTGAGGGCTTGGAGCTGTGATTTTTCGTCCGCACTGATGACGTACTCATCGTCGCCGAGAGCAACGCCGTTCCAGCGCCGGTGGTACAGGTCCAGCACCCGGGCGGCCTTGACGGCGAAGTCGGGGTCGCGGGGAAAAATCCACGACCGGTGCTGCCACGGCTTGATCGCATCTGCGGCCAGCCAGCGCCCGATCGTCGCCGACGCCACGGGGCGCACCAGCCCTGTGGCCACGGCGTGGGCTCTCAACTCGGCGGCCGACCATCTGGTCAGTGGCAGACCGTGGTCAGCCGGGCGCGTACACGCCAACGCTTTGACCTGGGCGACCTCGACGGGGGTGAACACTCGCGGTCGTCCCGAGCGGGGCCGATCTTTGAGACCCTCCAGGCGCTCGGTGCAGAACCGATGCCGCCACTGGCGCACCGTGTCTTCGCACACCCCGACCTCGCGGGCGATCGCAGCGTTGGCATCACCGGCAGCGGCCGCCAGGACGATCCGGGCTCGCAGTACATCGCGGTGCGCACAACGAGCAGCGTGCGCGCGGCGGGTCAGCACGTCGCGTTCTTTGCCGGACAGGATGACGATAACGGCGCTGGTGGGAGGCATGTTCATTTCTGACGCACCCAGCGGCGCCCGCCAAGCCGCCACGCCGGAACAAGCCGAAAGTCGAGGGCGAGAAACGGCGGCGGCGATGATGGAGACCATGGCCAAGATCCCCGACTCGACACAGACCTCACTGCGACAGAAACTCCTGGCCCGCGCTGCCGAACGGTGGCCCCAGATCCAGGCCCTGCACACCCGCTACCGGGCCGGATTCGCCTACATCGATGCCACCTTGACCGACGGGGACGAAGTCAAGCTCTGCCGACTGCGCTACGCCGGATCAGCCAGCCAGTGGGGTTTTGCGATCTACCGCGCCAGCCACGACGACTACCAGCAAGCCGCCCTGCCAAACGGATGGCCCTCAGGCACTCCCGCAGAAGCCCTCGACACCGCCTGCGGCCTCTATCTCGGCGACCCCACCGCCTGGATCACCGACCCCCGACGAACTAACGGAGATGCCCACTAGTCAGCCACCGCGACGGTCAGCCCGTGAGTCAGACCCGCCCGAAGAACCACTACACACATCATCACTGTCAGCCCTCGATGGGCTTGCTCTGATCCCCGTCGAGCATCCAGCGCGGCGTGACGAACATGCCCGTGACCGACGCGCACAGGGTGTCACCGGCGTGCAGCGTGCCCGTGCACCACAGTTTGCGCCCGTCCACCCGGTCCTGGCGGGCCTCGAACCGCAGGGGCGTGTCCAGCGGGGTGGGGGCGACGTAGGTGACCTGCAGGTCCACCGTCATCCCGATGCGCTCCGCCGCGGCGTTGGCCAGGCCGAGCATCTCGTCGAACAGCATCGCCACCACGCCGCCGTGCACACATCCGGGCGGGCCCTGGAACTCCACGCCCAGCGTCAGGTCCGCGCGGACGGTGCCGTCCGGGAATACGGCGGCCTCCAGCGGCGGGGCGGCCGGGTTGCGCGAGCCGATCACCGGGTTGGAGGCGATGTGCTCGGGCACGCCCCATGAAGCGTACTCGGCCGGCGGGTGGGGGGTCGCGGCGTTCTCGATGCGGTCGGCCAGCTCGCGGGCCAGCTCGATCTCCGCGGACAGGTCCTCGAATTCCGCGCCGGAGACGAGGCCGCGGATGCGCCTCAGCTGGCGGGCGAGTTCGGTGGCACCGGAGGCGTGGTCGGGCTGGTCGAGGAAGGTCTGAGCGGAGACCGCTTCCCCGGATTCTGGCTGTTCGGTCACGCCGTGTGACGTTACTCCGCGGTCGGGCGCCGCCCGACGCGGCCTCGAGCGTGTCCGCCACCTCGCGGAGCCGGGCGGTCAGCGGGCCCAGGTCGGTGTCGAAGATCCCGCCGGTCGTCAGCGCGCGGATCCGGCGGACCTGCTCGACCAGGGCGAAGAGGCCCGCCTCGTCGTCGTCCATCCGATCGACAGCGCGACCACCGCCGCGCGCGGGGTCCAACGGACCCAGGTCGATCTCCGGCCGGTCCCGTCGTACGACGGCGACCTGCCCGCTCACGCCTGCACCGACCCGACGGCGTCCGCGGCGGCCGACGCGCCGTCGGTACCGGCCGCACCGGTAGCCCCCGCCGCGCCCCGGCCCGCGCGACGGCCGAAGAACGATCCGTCGCCCAGCGAGGTGCCGGAGATGTAGCCGTCACCGTGGAGACCGTGCGTGCAGCGGCCCGCGGCGAACAGGCCGGGGATGGGCTCGCCGGCGCGGCTCAGCACGCGGGAGTCGAGGTCGGTGTGCAGGCCACCGAGGGTGAATCCCTGCGCCTTGAGCGGGAGGCCGTTGAAGGTGTCCGGTCCGCCGGCCCCCGTGGGGTACGCACCGAACGGCGGCTCGAGCGGGCGCACCCACTGCGCGCTCTTCCCGAACTGCGGGTCCTCGCCCCGAGCGGCGCCCTCGTTGTAGCGGCGCAGCTGGTCGGCCAGCGCGTCGGCGGGCAGACCGCAGTCGGCCGCCAGCTCCTCGATGGTCTCGGCCGCGTGCATGGGCTGCATGCCCCACAGCTCGTTCTCCGGCACGTCCTCGATGCCCTTCTCGTCGATGATCACCCACACCGGCGGGCGGCGGTGGTGCACGGCGGCGTGGCAGTACAGGCCCGGGTACACCTCCTCGTTGATGAAGCGGTGGCCGTCACCGTCGACGAGCATCGAGCCCACGACCAGGCGCGGGATGATGAGCATCGCGGTCTCGGTCTGGTGCATGCGACGCACCGCGGCGCCGGCCTCCATGCCCATCTCGATCCCCGAGCCGTCGTCGCGGCCGTCGGAGACCTTGTCCTTGCCCAGCTGCTGGGGCGCCCACTGCTCGAGCATGCGGTCGTTGTCCACGAACCCGCCGGTCGCCAGCACGACACCGCCGGTCGCGCGGTACTCGCGCTCCTCACCGAACTGCGTTGCGCGCACGCCCACCACACGGCCGTCCTCGACGATCAGCGACCGCGCCTTGACGTCACAGTGCAGGTCGACGCCGGCCTTCTCGGCGGTGGCGACCAGCGAGTCCATGAGGAGGTTGCCCGCGAAGTTCGGGCCGGGCGGGCGGTGACCGCGGGCGGCGGGCTTCGCCAGCGAGGCGTAGGGCTCGGCGCGCTCCCCCATCCACATGAGCCCCGAATCGTCGCCCGGCATCCACGTGGGGGTGTCCCACAGCTTGTGATTGAACACCGCGCCGTGGTCGACCAACCAGTCGTGGTGCTCTACCGCGCCGGCGCAGTACTCGTCGATCTTGGCCTGATCGGCGTTGGGTCCGAGGGCGGCGGTGAGGAACGCGCGCATGTCCTCGACCGTGTCGGAGATGCCGAGCGCCCGCTGGGTGGCCGTTCCGCCGCCCAGGTAGACCTCCCCGCCGGACTGCGCGGACGAGCCACCGGGCCCGGAGGCGCCCTCGAGCGCGATGACCGTGGCGCCGGCCTCGGCGGCCTCGATCGACGCGCACGCTCCCGCGATGCCCATCCCCACGACCAGGACGCCGGCCGTGAAGACCGATGGACCGGTGTCCGATGTAGTGTCCGCCATACCGGAACTATAACGTGTTCACCCACTCAGGCGGCGCATTAATGTGGAGGCCATGACTTCCTCCTCCGAGGCCGTGAGCCTCGATTCCCTCGACGCCCGACTGGCCGCCCTCGAGGCGCGCCTCACCGACACGCACGACCGCCTCGCCGCCGCCGAGGACGAGCTGGCGATCCTCCGAATCCTCGCCGCCTACTCCCCGCGCGTGGACTCCGGCGACGCCGAGGGCGTGGCCGAGCTGTGGACCGAAGACGGCGTCTACGACGTCGACACCGGCCGCCTCGAGGGCCACGACGGTCTGGTGGAGATGGTGACCGGTGACGCGCACCAGGGCCTCATCGCGCACGGGTGCGGTCACGTCCCGAGCCTGCCGGTGGTCCTGCTCGACGGGGACCGCGCCGTGGCGACCGGCTACACCCAGCTCGTCGTCCGCTCCTCCAAGCCGGGTCGGTACACCGTCGTGCGGGTGACGGCCAGCCGGTGGGAGCTCGAACGGCGCGGGTCGGTGGACGCGCCCGACCGGGGGTGGCGCGTCGTGCTCCGCACCGCCCGCGCGATGACCGACGACGGCGAGGGCCGCGCCCTGCTGGGACGCTCCCGCGAGAGGTAGCGTGGCGGGCATGAACCGCCGACGCCGTGCGTCCGCCGATCCGACGCTCCGAGCGGGCCGCCTCGCGCTGCTCACGACGTCCGCGGTCCACCTGGGTTTCCAGTCGGTGGTCACCTCGGTGATGTACCCCGAGCTGTTCGACGGGCCCACCCACGGGATCGCCGAACGGCAGGCCGATCACGCCCGCCGCATCGCCCCCGTGGCGCTGACGCTGTACGCGGCGGGCCTGGGGGCGACCGCGTGGACGGCCTACGGGTCCATCCGCTCGCGCGAGCGGACCGGGTTGACCGCCACGCTCGTCGCCTGCGCGGCGGGCGTCGCGGCGCCGGCGATCACCGCCGGTGTCGTTCCGCTCCACGTGGGCATCGCCCGCGAACAGGTCAACCGACCCCGTATCGCCGCACTCCTGGCGTCGGACCGCATCCGCACCGGGCTGGCCGCGCTGGGTGTCGTGGCCGCCGCGCAGGCGTTGAGCAGAGGCTAGGGCCGCCGCGCCCGGGTCACGGCGACCAGCGCCCCGAGGGCGACCGCTCCCACGACGAGCGCCAGCACGTGGTAGGCCGGGATGAGCCCGATGCCCTCGGCGATGACCGCCGCCACCACCGCCGGGACACCGAGCGAGGTGTAGGCCACCACGAACAACGCGGAGAAGACCTGCCCGCGTACCGCCGGGGGCGCGCTCTGCGCCACCAGCGTGTTGCCCATGAGGAACAGCAGCCCCATGCCCAGCCCGGTGAGCGCGGCCGCGGCGATGAAGCCCGCCACCTCGCCGGCCTCCAGCGACAGGGATGCGACGACCAGCCCGGAGACCAGGGCCCCCACCCCGACGGCCACCCCGAGCCGCCACCGCTCCGGCCCGGATCGCAGGTTCCACACGAGCTGGGCGATCCCCGCCGCACCCTGCAGGCTGGCCACCACGAGCCCGGTGACCATGTAGTCCGACCGGCCCATGAGGTCGCGCGCGATCGCCCCGCCCAGCCCCAGGAAGACGCCGCCGACGGACCACGAGACGATCACGCACACCGCCGCGAGGGCGAACGTGGACCAGATCTCCGCCGGGACCGTGGGAGGCCGGACCCGCAGGGCGTCGCGCGCCGTCGAGGAGCCGCCCGCCGTCTCCGGGACGACGGTGGCCACGCCGACGAGGAGCGCGACGGTGGCCGCACCGATCACGAGGTAGGGGTGCACGAGGGGTGACGACGACGAGGTGGCCACGGCGCCCGCGAGGAGCACTCCCACCGCTATACCGAAGTTGGTGGTGGAACTGCTGGTGAGTGCGCCGACCCGTGAATCGCGGGTCGGATGGAGCTCGATCAGCGCGGCGGAGGCAGAGCCGGTGATCAGCCCCACCGCCAGTCCCTGGATGATGCGGCCCGCGATCAGCCACGCGACCGACGGGGCGGCCGCGAGCATTCCCATGCTCGCCGCCAGCAGCGCCAGCCCGGCCAGGATCACCGGTCGGCGACCGATGGCGTCGGAGAGCCGCCCGAGGAACAGCAGGGGCACGAGGACCGCGAGGGCGTACACGGCGTAGACGACCGTGATGGTGGTGTCGCCGACCTCCCACGACTGCTGGTAATCGACGTAGAGGGGGGAGGGTGTGGCGCTGGACGCCAGTGCCACGGTCACCACCAGGGCCATGAGGACGAACGGGACCCATGACGAGCGGGGGGTGGTCTGCACGGTCTCCCTATCCGCCGGGTCCGGCGTCGGTCGGGGTGGCGTCCTGTGCCGCGGCGGGCTGCGGCGCGGTCCGCGCGGCGGGCGCCGATGAGTGGAGCCTAGGGGATTCGAACCCCTGACATCTGCCTTGCAAAGGCAGCGCTCTACCAACTGAGCTAAGGCCCCGTCACCGCCAAGCATAAACGCCGGACCGCAGGGTGCGGATCCGGCGTCTGCCTTGCGGAGTGGGCCTAGGAGGACTTGAACCTCCGACCTCCAAATTATCAGTTTGGCGCTCTAACCACCTGAGCTATAGGCCCTCGTACCGATGGATGAATCTACCCGACGCACTCCCCCGGACCCAAATCGGCACCTCGGAGGCGGTCACGGACAGCGCGCCGGGCGGCCGCTGGGCCGTCCCCCGGTGCCGCGTCAGTTGCGGCGGTCACTGAGCGTCACCTGCACTCCGCCGCCGGTCAGGTCTGCCGCGAGGTTGTAGATGAACACCGCGAGCGTGGCCAGGATCGACAGCAGCAGGACGTTGAGCAGACCGACGCCGCCGCTGTAGAGGAAGATCGTCGACGGCCCGATCACGGACGCGGACTCGTCGCCGGCCACCCCGGAGAGCAACCCGCCGAGCCGGTCCCACACGCCCATGCCGGAGAGCAGCAGGTAGGTCACGCCGATCGCGACCATCCACACGAGGTAGAGGGCGAACATGAGCCCCAGGACGGTGGTGAACGCCGACCACGGGTCGATCCTGCGCAGTACGAGGACGGACTCGAGCGGCCCGCGGCGCTCGGTGGGCGATACCACCGGTGCGGCCCGACCGGCGGCCCCACCCGAGTGGGCCTTGGACAGTCCGCCGCTCACGCCCTCGGCCCGGTGCTGGGGCGCCGCCGGGAACGCGGTGGTGGCCGCCTCGCTCGCGCCGGGTCCGGACCCGCCGTACCCGGGCGCCGGGGCGGTCGCCCCGGCGCCGGGACCTTCGGTACCGGAACCCGCGGTCCCAGAACCCGCGGTCTCGGGACGCGCGGCGGCCGGATCGGTCGGGTCGGTCATCGCCTACTCCTCCGTGATGGACTCGGCCTCGGCCTTGTCCTCGTCGTCGGGCTCGTCCGCGTTGCGGGCGATGGCCAGGAGCGAGTCGCCCTCGGCGAGGTTCATCAGACGCACGCCCTTGGTCTGCCGGCCGGCCTTGCGGACCTGCTTGGCGAACGTGCGGATGACGCCGCCACTGGACGTGATCGCGTACAGCTCGTCCTGCAGCTCCACGATCGTCGCACCGACGAGCTTGCCGCGCTTGGGATCGAACATAAGCGTGAGTACGCCCTTGCCGCCGCGCCCCTGGGCCGTGTACTCGCTCAGCGCGGTGCGCTTGGAGTACCCGCGCTCGGTGGCCACCAGCAGGAAGTACTTCTCCTGGTCCGACGTGTCCGCACGGACCACGGACATGCTCAGCAGCGCGTCGCCGTCGTTGAACCGCATACCCATCACGCCGGACGTCGCGCGCCCCATCGGGCGGAGCGTGTCGTCGTTGGCGTGGAAGCGGATCGACTGGCCCTTCTCCGACACCAGCAGCAGGTCGTCGTCCGGTCCGGCCAGCGCGGCGCCGACCAGCTCGTCCCCGTCGCGCAGGTTGACGGCGATGAGGCCGCCGGAACGCGGGGAGTCGTAGTCCTCGAGCCGCGACTTCTTGACCAGTCCGTTGCGGGTGGCCAGGACGAGGTACGGCGCGTCCTGGTAGCTCTTGATCCGGATGACGCCGGCGATCCGCTCCTCCGGCTGGAACGCCAGGAGGTTGGCCACGTGCTGGCCGCGGGCCGTGCGGTTGGCCTCCGGGAGCTCGTAGGCCTTGATCCTGTAGACCCGGCCCTTCGTGGTGAAGAACAGCAGCCAGTCGTGCGTCGAGGAGACGAAGAAGTGGCGGACGATGTCGTCCTGCTTGAGCTCCGCTCCCCGGACGCCCTTGCCGCCGCGCTTCTGGGCGCGGTACAGGTCCGTCCGGGTGCGCTTGGCGTACCCGGTCTCCGTGATCGTGACGACGACGTCCTCGCGGGCGATGAGGTCCTCGTCGGTGACGTCTCCGTCCGCGGGGATGATGCGGGTCCGACGGTCGTCGCCGTACTTCTCGACGATCTCGCGCAGCTCGTCACCGACGATCGCGCGCTGACGCTCCGGCTTGGCCAGGATGTCCTTGTAGTCGGCGATCTCGAGCTCGATCGCGGCGAGCTGATCGATGATCTTCTGGCGCTCCAGGGCCGCCAGGCGGCGCAGCTGCATGTCGAGGATCGCCTGCGCCTGGTCGTCGTCGATCTCGAGGAGGTCCTTGAGGCCCTCTCGGGCGATCTCGACGGTCTCCGACCGACGGATCAGGGCGATGACCTCGTCGAGCGCATCGAGTGCCTTGACCAGACCACGAAGAATGTGGGCGCGCTTCTCGGCCTCGTCGAGCAGGTACTGGGTGCGCCGGACGATGACCTCGACCTGGTGCGCGACGTACAGACGCACGAGATGGTTCAGCGCCAGCGTCCGCGGGACACCGTCCACGATGGACAACATGTTGGCGCCGAACGACGTCTGCAGCTGCGAGTGCTTGTAGAGGTTGTTCAGCACCACCTTGGCCACGGCGTCACGCTTGAGCGTGACGACGATGCGCAGGCCGACGCGGTCCGAGGACTCGTCGTCGATCTTCGAGATGCCGGCGATCTTGCCGTCGCGCAGCTGCTCGGCGATCGACAGGATCATGTTGTCCGGGTTGACCTCGTAGGGCAGCTCCGTGATGACGATGACCGTCCGGTTGCCCTCCTCCTCGATGGAGGTCTTGCCCCGCATGCGGATCGAGCCTCGACCCGTGGAGTAGGCGTCCTTGATCCCCTGGTCGCCGACGATGTAGCCGTGCGTCGGGAAGTCCGGGCCCTTGATCCGCTCCATGCACGCCGCGAGGGTCTCCTCCTCGCTGGCATCCGGGTTGTCCAGGCACCAGTAGATCGCCTCGGCGACCTCGCGCAGGTTGTGCGGCGGCATCTTGGTGGCCATACCGACGGCGATACCGCTCGAGCCGTTGACCAGTAGGTTCGGGATACGCGAGGGCAGGACGACCGGCTCGGACGTCTTGCCGTCGTAGTTCGGCTGGAAATCGACGGTGTTCTTGTCGATGTCCCGGACCATCTCCATGGCCAGCGGGGTCATCTTGCACTCGGTGTAGCGCATGGCCGCGGCGCCGTCGTTGCCCCGCGAGCCGAAGTTCCCCTGCCCGTCGACCATCGGGTACCGCATGGCCCACGGCTGGGCGAGACGCACGAGGGTGTCGTAGATCGCCGAGTCACCGTGCGGGTGGTAGTTACCCATCGTGTCGGCGACCGGCTTGGCCGACTTCACGTAACTACGCTCGGGGCGGTAGCCGTTGTCCCACATCGCGTACAGGATGCGACGGTGCACGGGCTTGAGCCCGTCCCGCACATCCGGGAGTGCTCGCCCGACGATGACGCTCATCGAGTAGTCGATGTAGCTTCTCTGCATCTCGGCCTGGATGTCGACCGGCTCGATCCGGTCGTGGCCCCCGGCCTCGGGCGGCAACGTCGTGTCCGTCATGGGCTCCTCTTCTGTCGGCGCGGACCAGTGCGGCGCACGGATGCAGTGGGCAGCGGTCCGACCCGGACAGTCTATAGGTCCTGCGGAAACGGGACCGCCGGGCACGCGGGGGCCGTGTTACTCCAGGGTGTCGGGGGCTGAGGTCCCGGGCGACGACGACGAGAGCTGCTCCTCCAGGGAGGACGCGACCGCCTCGAATTCCGCCAACGCCGCGCTCAGGGCCTCCACGATCTCGCGGGCGAGGATCTCCGGCGAGGGCAGCGAGTCGAGGTCGTCGAGCGAGGAGTCCCGCAGCCACGTGATGTCCAGGTTCGCCTTGTCGCGGGCGACCAACTCGTCGTAGGTGAACGGCTTCCACCGCTCTGACTCGGTCCGCTCGTGGTGGCGGCCGGGAAGGTAGGCCTCGACGAACTCGTCAAGATCGGATCGACGCAGCGGATTCTGCTTGAGCGTGAAGTGCTTGTTGGTCCGCAGGTCGTACACCCAGAGCTTCTCGGTCCACGGGGTGCCCGGGCGGGCGACCTTTTTGTCAAAGAAGAGGACGTTGGCCTTGACGCCCTGTGCGTAGAAGATGCCGGTGGGCAGCCGGAGCATGGTGTGCAGGTCGAAGTCGTCCAGCAGCTTGCGGCGGATGGTCTCGCCGGCGCCGCCCTCGAAGAGCACGTTGTCCGGCAACACCACGGCGGCCCGACCGTTCGTGTCGAGGATCGTCATGATGTGTTGGACAAAGTTGAGCTGCTTGTTGCTGGTGGTGGCCACGAAGTCCTGGCGCTCGATCTCGCGGTCCTCCCTGGTCTGGCTGCCGTCGGCGGCGACCATCGTCACCGAGGACTCCCGGCCGAACGGCGGGTTGGTGAGGACGACGGACCACCGGTGACCCGGGTCGGCGACGAGCGCGTCCCGGACGTGCCCATTCCGTGGAGGAGCACGTTCATCGCGGCGAGCCGCGCGGTGCCGTCGACCAGCTCGAAGCCGGTGGCGAACTTCTCCTGGAGCTTGTGCCGCTGGGTAGGGGTCATAGACGAGGCGGTGCCAGCGGCGTGCTCATGTGCCACGAGGAGGAAGCCACCGGTGCCACACGCCGGGTCGACGACCGTGTCCTCGATGGTCGGCTGGATCACGTCGACGATCGCTTGGATCAGCGGGCGTGGGGTGAAGTACTGGCCAGCGCCCGACCCCTTGTCCTGCGCACCCTTGGCCAGCAACGACTCGTAGGCGTCGCCCTGGATGTCCGCGCCGGACTGCGACCAGTTCTCCTTGTCGATGAGGTCCACGACGATGCGGCGGAGCTTTGCCGGGTCCTGAATGCGGTTCTGCGCCTTGCGGAAGATGGTGCCGACGACTCCGCGCTCCTTGGCCAGGCCGGTGAGCATCCGCGTGTACTCGAACTCGAGCTCATCGCCTTGCGCGTCGACCAGCCTTTGCCACGAGTACTCCTCGGGGACGATCTGCTGTGGCTTGAGGGGCCGGGTCGCCCGCTCATGGGCCATCTTGAGGAACAGCAGGTAGGTGAGCTGCTCGGTGTATTCGATTACGCCCACGCCGTCGTCGCGTAGCACGTTGCAGTACGACCACAGCTTGTCGACGAGCCTGCGGGCGTCGGCCACGAAGCGTCCTCCAAGAGAGTCAGTCCGGGGTATCCCCGAAGATCGAGTCACCGGTAAGCAACGGAAAGCCATGAGCGATGCCAGTGGCCGCGATCCAGGCGTCGCCCATGTGGTCCTTTGCTTGAAGGGCGTGTCCGGCGAACCTGCATTCTGTCCTGAGTCGCGCGAAGGCCTCGATGACGTCGGCCGTCACCGGGATCGTCGGTGTCGTGGCGATCGCCTGCCGAAGGCCCAGCAGGCGAGTGGCACCCCATGAGGCCTTGTAGGCGCCGTATAGGAGCTCGGCCTCGGTCTGCGCGGCGATCACCACCTCTCTACCCAAGAGGAGTCCTCGCCACTTGAGGAGCTCAGGCGTCTGATTGTGCTTCCCGGCCGGGAGGATGACAGTACTCCACACATTGGTGTCGACCAGGACTGCTGGTTCACTCACGGATCGCTGCCATGAAGCTGTCGATCTCGTCGTCGGTGAGGTCCAGTGGTTGCGGTTCGGGTGCCGATCGGGCTTGTTCGCGGAGCGTCTCCATAGATGGCAGCTCGGCCAGTCCGAGTCGTTCCAGCACTCCGACGGCCAGCGTGATCTCCGGAGCCCGCATCCTGTTCTTGGTGGCGCCAACCGCCGGGGTGAGGAGTCCGGTCACGGTCACGTTCATTCCCAGGAAGGGAATGACGGTCTCCGGTTCCGGAACGTCGACGAGGTCCACAGTGTTGCCGACCGCGTCTCTGATCCTGAACGCCGACGAGTGCAGATCGCCCATTTCGAGGCGTCCCGTCAGCGACCGCATCACCTCCGGTGCCGGAATACGGCCGACCCAGCGATCGAGGTGGACCTCACTTCGGCGGACGGGGATCGTCGACGACTCGTCTCCGGTGGAGAACTCCGCTACCGGTGCTGCGGCAGTCACCGCTCTCGCGAGTTCCGCTGCGGCACCCAGGATTGACTCCGATGCGTTCTGTGGTCCGTCCTCCGACTCGAAGTCGGACACGAGTTCCCGGAAACGGGCGTCCACGGCCTCGGCGATGGGGTCGATTTCGAGCGCCGCCGGGTCACCAACGGTAAAGGCTAGTGTCGTCGAACCCGTACCCATTGCCACCCGCGACCGACTCAGGCTCTCCACCATTCCCGAAGGACGGCCCTGTCCCGGCTGCTCCAAGACTTCTCTGGTCAGGCGGCGGGTCAGTCTTTTCATCGCGGCGACGATCGCGACGAGGTCGTCGGTATCGATCTCGCCGTCGGGGGCGTCCATGTCGATCAGTCGAATGCCGTAGTGACGCATCAGAATCGACCCCCTTCGCGACTGTGGCCGATGGTGTCAGTGTTACGGGAAGTATAGATGACGACAGCGACAATCTTGAAGGAAAATCACTCTCACCTGCACGTATGCGTCATCGAATCGCTTACAAGCTCTCGAAGAAATCCTCGTCGAGCCGGTAGAGCGTGACGGTTTGCTCAGCCTGCACTCCGACTCCGTAGGCCACCAGCAGTTCGGCCAGACGTGGACCGTCGATGAGTTCGATCCGGGCGTTGATCCGCTCCGCCTCCGCGATCGCACCGGCGGAGAACGTCGAAGTGGTGATGAAGACGGCGGCCCTGCGTCCCTCGCGGGCCTCGCGCAGGGTGGTGGCCACGCCGCCGCGGTGGGCCGCGGCGAGTTCGACCTGCTCGCCGTGGGCCGGATGCACCTCAAGGACCCCGGGTACGTCTCGTCGCTGCGCAACCGACCCGGACGGTGATTTCCCGGTCGACGCATGTGTGACCTGGATAACATCCCGACATGGTGTCCACGCGAACCCCTCGTCGTCGTCCCCTCCTCGCCCTCGCCGCGGCCCTGGCCCTGGGGCTGGGCCTACCGGCCCCCGCCGGCGCCCAGCCGGCCCCGCCCTCCGCGGCCGCGGCGGACACCGAGGTGTTCGACCTGCCCGGGAGCTTCTACGACACCCGCGACCTGCCCGACGGGGCGCCCGGCGAGGTCCTGCGCGCGGAGCCGGCGGGCCTGCCCCTCGCCGTCACCGTGTCCGGGCTGCCCGAGGTGCCGTCACCGCTCCCCGCCCGCGCCCAGCGCGTCGTCTACCAGTCCGCCGACGTGCACGGCGCGCCCGTCGCCACCTCCGGCGCGCTGTACGACTCCACCGCCCCGTGGCACGGCCCCGGCCCACGGCCGACGATCGTGCTCGGGCCCGGCACCCAGGGCCAGGGCGATCCGTGCGCCCCCTCGCGCAACCTGGAGTCCGGCGTGGGGATCAACCCGCACACCGGCGGGCCCGCGCCCTCGTACGAGCAGGCCTTCGCGCTGGCGCTCGCCGGCCAGGGGCACCGCGTCATGGTGGTGGACTACATCGGCCTCGGCACCCCGGGCATGCACACCTACGCCGACCGCGTCGAGCAGGCCCACGCCATGCTCGACGGCGCCCGCGCCGCCAACGCGCTCACCGGCGGCGTCGCCCCCATGGTCTTCTGGGGCCACTCGCAGGGCGGCGGCGCCTCCGCGGCCGCGGCCGAGCTCGCCCCGGAGTACGCGCCCGAGCTGGACCTGCGCGGCGCCTACGCCTCCGCCCCGCCGGCCAACCTGCTCGCCGTGCTCCGCCACATCGACGGCAGCACCCTCACCGGCGCCATCGGCTACTCCATCAACGGCATGCTCCTGCGCTACCCCTCGCTGGCCGGGGTCATCGAGCGCAACATCAACGACGCCGGGCGGGCGGCCCTGGCCAACACCGCGAAGCTGTGCACCCTCGACCTGCGCAGCCGGTACGGCGGTCACACCACCGCCGAGTGGACCCGCAGCGGCGAGCGTCTGGGGGACGTCATCGTCTCCGAGCCGGACGCCCTCGCGGTCCTCGACCACCAGCGCATCGGTGCCCGACGGCCCCACGTCCCCGTGCTGCTCGCGGGCGGGATCCACGACGACATCATCCCGCTCGGCCAGGTCGAGCAGCTCGGCCGCGACTGGTGCGGCCAGGGCGTCGACGTGCAGTTCCACCACGAGACCACCCCGCCGGTGCGCGGCGTCACCCACGCCGCGGCCGCCGTGACCAACTTCCCGCTGGCCGTGCAGTTCGTCCACGACCGCCTCGCCGGCGTGCCCCCGCGCAACGACTGCCCTGACTTCCACAAGTTGACGCTGTTCTAGCATTCGGGTTTGTGGTTTGCGCTGGTAGAGCTAGTTCGGTGCTGGCGTTTGTGACACTAAACGGGCCGGTAGGCCTGTGGGGCTGAAATTTCGGAAGGTGCCGACGGGGTCGGGGGCCACGGGCGTGCAGTTGGTCGAATGGACCAACGGCCGCTTGGTGGTGCGCGAGCACCTGGGTTCGGCTCACACCCCCGGCGAGTTGGCGGCGTTGATCGAGGTCGCCAAGCAGCGCATCCAGGGCGATCAGCAGGCGTTAGACCTGGAGCTGAGCGAGCACAGCGGCGCGGTGATCGACGTGCCGGCAGCGACAGCCGCGCGGATCCAGCAGTCCACGGCGCGGATCCTGTGGCAAGGATTGACTGGCACGTACGCCAGGCTGGGCTTCGACGTGGTGGGCGATCCGGTGTTCCGCGACCTGGTGCTGTGCCGTGTGGTGGAGCCGACCAGCAAGTTGGACTCGGTTCGGGTCCTGGCCGAGTTGGGGACCAAGCCGCCGCACGTCAATACGCTCTACAACTGTCTACAGCGAGTGGTCGGCCGGGACTACCGCAGCCTGATCGCCACCGCATGTTGGGCCCACGTCACCCGCACCGGCGGCCCTGGCGTGGCGTTGGTGCTCTACGACTTGACCACCTTGTACTTCGAGGCCGAGAAAGAAGATGACCTGCGTAAAGTCGGCATGAGTAAAGAGCGCAAGGTCGACCCGCAGATCACCGTGGGCCTGCTGGCGGCCCGGGATGGGTTCCCGCTGGACGTGCACGTCTTCGAGGGCAACAAGGCAGAGACCAAGACGCTAATCCCGGTCATCACGGCCTTCCAAGAGCGCCACCAGATCAGCGACATGGTCGTGGTGGCCGATGCGGGAATGCTGTCGGCGGCCAACCTCAATGCGCTGGAGGACGCGGGCCTGTCGTTCATCGTCGGCTCCCGCACTTCCAAGGCGCCCAAAGAGCTCGAGGACCACTTCGGCCGCCGCGGCAACGCAATCGCCGACGACGGCGTCGTGGAGCTGATCCGCCCCATAGGACAGGGCCGGGACCGGCGCGACCGGCGGGTGGTGTGGCACTACAAATGGGAGCGGGCCAAACGAGACCGGCGGACGCTAAACGCGCAGATTGACCGCGCCAGGCGCGTCGCCGACCGGGCAGAGCCACTCAAGAAGCAGCGGTTCGTCAAAATCACCGACCAGAAGGTGATCCTGGACGAGGTCTCGATCCAGCGGGCCCGAGAATCTGCAGGTTACAAGGGGTACGTCACCAACATCGCGTCGGAGGTCATGGACGGCCATGCCGTCGTGGCGGCCTATCACGACCTCTGGAAAGTCGAGCAGTCCTTCCGTATGGCCAAGGCTGACCTGAGGGCCCGCCCGATCTTCCACCGCACCCGCGATGCGATCGAAGCTCATCTGACCGTCGTGTTCGCGGCCCTGGCAGTGGCCCGGCACCTGCAGGACGTCACCGGCATGTCGATCAAGAAGATCGTCACCACCCTGCGGCCCCTGCGCACCGTCACCGTTGCCATCGGCGACCACGAAATGCTCGTCGAACCCACAATCTCGGACGCCGCGCGAGCCGTCATCGACGCGATCAACTCAGGGTGACACTAAAACTTGTGGAAGTCAGGACTGCGGGCGCCTCTAGCCCTGCCCCGAAATCGGCGACTCCGCCGCCGGATCGGCAGCCCCTGTGGGGGTCGCGGAGACAGCGGCGGAGTCGCCGATTTCGGGGGTCAGACGTCCAGGAAGCGGACGTCGCGGGCGTTGCGGGTGATGAAGTTGCGGCGCGCGTCCACGTCCTCACCCATGAGGATCGAGAACAACTCGTCGGCCGCCGCGGCGTCCTCGAGGGTGACCTGCCGAAGCGTGCGGACCGACGGGTCCATCGTGGTCTCCCACAGCTCCTTCGGGTTCATCTCGCCGAGGCCCTTGTAGCGCTGGATGCCGTCGTCGACGTTGATCTTGCGCTTGTTCTCCAGGCCGATCTTGAGGAGTTCGTCGCGCTCGCGGTCCGAGTACGCGAAGTCCGGCTCGCCCTTGCTCCACTTGAGCTTGTACAGCGGGGGCTGCGCGAGGTAGACGTACCCGTTCTCCACGAGCGGCTTCATGAAGCGGAAGATGAGCGTCAGCAGCAGCGTCGCGATGTGCTGGCCGTCGACGTCGGCGTCGGCCATCAGCACGATCTTGTGGTACCGCAGCTTGTCGATGTCGAATTCCTCGTGGATGCCGGTGCCCAGCGCCGTGATGATGGCCTGGACCTCGGCGTTCTTGAGGACCTTGTCGATCCGCGACTTCTCGACGTTGATGATCTTTCCGCGCAGCGGCAGGATCGCCTGGAACATCGAGTCGCGACCGGACTTGGCCGAACCACCGGCCGAGTCACCCTCCACGATGTAGAGCTCGGACTTCGACGGGTCCTTGGACCGGCAGTCCGCGAGCTTGCCGGGCAGGCCGCCGATGTCGGTCGCCGACTTCCGGCGCACCATCTCGCGGGCCTTGCGGGCGGCGACGCGTGCCTGACTGGAGGCGATGGCCTTGTTGACGATCACCTTGGCCTCGGCGGGGTTGGCTTCGAACCAGTGACCGATGTGTTCGGCCACCTGCCGCTGGACGAAGCCCTTGACCTCGGTGTTGCCGAGCTTGGTCTTGGTCTGCCCCTCGAACTGCGGGTCCGCGATCTTGGCGGAGATGACGGCCGCGAGACCCTCGCGGATGTCGTCACCCGTGAGGTTGGGGTCCTTCTCCTTGATGAGCTTCTTGTCCCGGGCGTACTTGTTGACCAGCGAGGTCAACGCCGCACGGAAGCCCTCCTCGTGGGTGCCGCCCTCGTGGGTGTTGATCGTGTTGGCGAAGGTGTGGACGGACTCCGAGTACCCGGAGTTCCACTGCATGGCGACCTCGACCTCGTGGCCGGTGCCCTTGCCCTCGAAGTACAGGATCGTCGGGTGGATCGCGGTCTTGGACTTGTTGATCGCCTTGACGTAGTCCTTGAGGCCGTCCGGGTAGTGGAAGGTCCGCTTGCGCTCGCGGATCTTCTCGGGCTCGGCCGCCTCGGCTCCGTCACCGGCGCCCTCGACGAAGACCTGCTCGGCGTCCACGGCGCTGGCCAGGTCGGAGCCCTCGTCCGAGCCCGGTGCGGAGTCCGGTCCGACGCCTTCGCTGTCCGCGATGGCGTCGAGCTCCGCCGCCTTCTCGGCGCGCGGCCGACGGTCGGTCAGCGTGATGGTCAGTCCCTTGTTGAGGAACGCCATCTCCTGCAGGCGGCGGGCGACGATGTCGAAGTCGTACTCGGTGGTCTCGAAGATCGACGGATCGGCCCAGAACCGGACCTTGGTCCCGGTGCCCTCGGCGGGCCCGGCGTCGACCAGCTCCGCCGGCACGGCCATGTCGAAGTCCTGCTTCCACAGGCGGCCGTCGCGCTTGATCTGGACCTCGACGCGGGTCGACAGCGCGTTGACCACCGAGATGCCGACGCCGTGGAGACCACCGGAGACCGCGTAGGAATCCGAGTCGAACTTGCCGCCCGCGTGGAGCTGGGTCATGACCACCTGCACGGTGGGCATGCCCGACTCGTGCATCTCCACCGGGATGCCTCGGCCGTCGTCGATGACCTCGACGCCGCCGTCCTCGAGCAGAGTGACCTTGACGCCGGTCGCGTGCCCCGCCATCGCCTCGTCGACGGAGTTGTCGACGACCTCCCAGATCAGGTGGTGCAGACCCCGCGGTCCGGTGGAGCCGATGTACATACCCGGCCGCATCCGGACGGCCTCGAGCCCTTCGAGGACAGTGATCGATGAAGCGCCGTATTCCTTGGCTCCGCCGTTGTCGGCCGTGCTCCTGGCGTCCGCCACGTGCGATCTCCTCGCGTCTCGGGGGTCTGGGACCGGCCCAGTCTACCTGCGGGAACCGCCGCGCGGGCCGCGGGCACGCCCGGCCCTCACCCGTAGGTGTCCCGCGGGCCGCGACCCGACACGTGGAGGGGGCCCTTCCGCCAACTCGGTTTCTCCGGCCCCTCCACCTTGAGCCGACGGACGTGACCCGGTCCCATGGCGGCGGCGATCTTGCGGAGGATGTCCGCGGACATCAACCGCAGCTGCGTGGCCCACGCGGTACTCGAGGCCCGCACGTGGAGGATCCCCTCCTCCAGACGCTCCGGCGTCGCGTGGCTCGAGACGTCCTCGCCGACGATCCGTCCCCACTCGGCGAACAGCCGGCCGGTGGCGACCTTGTCGTCCCATCCGCGCTTCTTGGCGACCTGGCCGACGAGCCGCCCGAGCGGCTGGGGATCCCACGGGTCGGCGCCGGCGCCCGTCCACCCGCGCTTGCGCAGCCGACGTCCCGCGCCGACCGGGCCGGTCCGTCCGCGACCGACCTGTTTGCCTTCCGCACGTGCCTTCGCCCTGGCCTCCTCGAGCGCCTTTTTGGCGATGTCATAACCACGTTGTGGCTGGTCAGACGGGGTTATGCCGTCCGCGCCGGTCCCGCCCGTCATGTCGGGTCCCCACTTTCCGTATCGGTGTTCTCGTCGTCGTCACCCTCGTCGTCCCGGGGTCGTGACAGTGTCATCGCGGAGTGACGGTCCCGCCCCTCGCCCGTCATCACGACGTCATGACGCACGCCCCGCAGTCCGGCTGGGACGTCCTCCCCGACCGCCGCGGTGATGAGGACCTGCTCGACCCCGGCCGCGACATCGGCGAGCGCGGCGCGGCGGTGGCGGTCGAGTTCGGCGAACACATCGTCGAGGAGGAGCACCGGCTCGGCACCGTCGGCGCGGAACAACTCGAGGGAGCCGAGGCGCAACGCGAGCGCGAACGACCACGTCTCACCGTGGCTGGCGAACCCCTTCGCCGGTTCGTCGCCGAGGGTCAGGAGGAGGTCGTCGCGGTGCGGCCCGACGAGCGACATGCCGCGGTCGATCTCGTCGCGTCGCCGCCGACCGAGCTCCGCGAGGAGCACCGCCTCGACGAGTTCGGGATCGGTCAGCTCGGACTCATCGGGGGTGTCGGCGACGCGGAACCGGTAGGCGAGATCGGCCGGGCGGGACTCGGGTGCCAGCCCGCGATAGGCGTCGACGACGAGGGGGCGCAGCTGCCGGAGGAGGTCGATCCGACCGGCCACGAGTCTGGCCCCGAGTTCGGCCAGCCGGCCGTCCCACACGTCGAGGGTGTCCAGCACCGCGGCGGATTCCTCGGGCCGGCCGCGCCGCAGCGCACCTGACGCGGACTTGAGCAGCGCGGTGCGCTGACGCAGCACGGACGAGTACTCGGCCAGGTCGCCACCGAGCGAGGGACGGCGTTGGACCATGAGCTCGTCGAGCAGCCGACGCCGCTCGGCTGGCTCGCCGCGCACGAGGGCGAGGTCCTCGGGCGCGAAGAGGACGGACTGGACGACCCCGAGGATGTCGGAGAGTCGGCGGCACGGTGAGGTGTTGAGTCTCGCGCGGTTGGCCTTGCCGGTGTTCAGCGCGAGTTCGACGGTGAGTTCCCGCCCGGCGTTGTGGGCGAGTGCGCCGACGAGCGCGGTCCCGGCACCCGTCCGGATCATCGGCGCGTCGCCCGCGACGCGGTGGGATCGGAGGCTGGCCAGCACGCCGATCGCCTCGAGGACGTTGGTCTTCCCGTGGCCGTTGCGGCCGATCAGCGTGGTGACCCCCGGCTCGAGATCCAGTTCGAGCAGCGGCCAGGAGCGGAAGTCCAGGAGCGTGAGGTGACGCAGGTGCATACCGGAACGGTCCCGGGTCGCGGGCTCAGCCCGGCAGGCGCACGGGCATGAGCAGGTAGGTGTGGTCCGACTCGACGGGCGCGATGGCGCCGTCGGCGCCCGGCTCGGGGAGGGCCTCGGGTGCGGGTCGCAGGACGGCGGGGCGGCTGGGCTGCGTGAACCCGAACGCGACGCGGGCCGAGTGGATGCTGCCCAGGCCGTCGAGCAGGTAGCCGGGGTTGAAGGCGATGGTCAGCGGCTCGCCGACGAAGTCCACCGGGAGCGACTCGTTGGCCTGCGCGGCGTCGTCCCCGCCGGCCGAGAGCGCGAGTTCGCCCTCGCTGAACGCCATGCGGACCTGGACGCCGCGGTCGGCGACGAGCGCGACACGCTTGATCGCCTGCACGAGGGCGTCGACCTCGACGATCGCGACGGACGTGTGCTGGGACGGCAGCAGCTGCCGGACCTTGGGGAACTCTGCGTCGAGCAGGCGGGTGGTGGTGCGCTGACCGGAGACCAGCACACCGAGGATGCCCTCGGCCCCGACGTTGGAACCCGCCCCGAGGCTGAGGTCGACTCGACCACCGTGTCCGGCCGAGCGGGTGACCTCGGACAGCGCCTTGGCCGGGATGAGCACCTCGACGGTGACGTCCTCGCGAGCCGGCTCCCAGTCGAACTCCCGGATGGCCAGGCGGAACCGGTCGGTCGCGATGAGCGTGACCCGGGTGCCCTCGATCTCCATACGGATGCCGGTGAGCATCGGGAGGGTGTCGTCCTTGCCGGCCGCGACGACGACCTGGCCCACGGCCTCCGAGAACGCGTCGACCTCGGCGGAGCCGGTGACCTCCGGCATGGCCGGAAGCTGCGGGTAGTCCTCGACCGGCATGGTCGGGAGGGTGAACTTCGCGGAGCCGCAGGTGATGTACATCTTCTGCGCGGTGACCACCACCTCGACCGGGCGGTCGGGCAGGGCGCGGGCGATGTCGGCCAACAGCCGCCCGGACACCAGCGTGCTGCCCGGCTCGGATACCTCCGCGGGTACCGAGACCTGCGCTGACGTCTCGTAGTCGAACCCCGAGATCGTCAGACCCGAGTCCGCCTCGAGCAGGACGCCGCCGAGGATCGGCACCGACGGCCGCGAGGGCAGCGTGCGGGCGACCCAGGCCACGGATTCCGCGAAGTCCTCGCGGGTGACGCGGAACGTCGGATCCGTGATCTCCATCGATGACCTCTTTCAGGCGGGGCGGATACCGGCTGCCGGTATCTGGACGAGCGGTCTGTTTCGGGGGGTCGTGCCGTACGTGCCCGCCGCGGTCGGCGGAACGTCTCCATGAGGGTAACCGCTCGCACCGACAGTGGGCACACGGAGTCGGCGTAACCGGTCAAGCAGGCTCGCCGTTCCACATCCCTACTTCTTACAAGAACTCTCAAGAGAGATAAGAGGTAGTAGTAGTAGGTCCTGTGAAATTGTGAGCCGAGACCTGTAACCACAGGTCTCCGCCGATTTCGTCGTGTGAACGCGTCTGTCGATTCTTGTGATTTGGTCGAGCGCCCCGGTGGAATCACAAGATCCCGTCCACCCTCTGTCCACCGTCGGTCCACAAGATCCCACAGCTTTGTCCACAGCTGTGAACGATGTGACGAAGGGGGTCGCGGGGGGTCTCAGTTGTGTCGCGATGCGGTCGCAGGCGCCGTGACATGACGGTCGCAGGCGCCGTGACACGACGGCTCCGGCCGGATGACAGGGGGCGCGGCGACGCGGCGACCCGCGCGCACGACGAATCAGCCCGTATGGCGGGAAGGGGGACGGTACGAGTGGCCCTCAGAGCGAGCGGGAGCGCTCCTTGATCCGGGCGGTGAGCTCCTGGATCTGGTCGTAGGTACGCCGGTCGTCCTTGATCTCCTTGAGGATCTTGCGCTGGGCGTACATGACCGTGGTGTGGTCCTTGCCGCCGAAGGTGACGCCGATCTTGGGGAGGGAGAGGTCGGTGAGTTCGCGGCACAGGTACATGGCGATCTGCCGTGCCCGGGAGAGCGACCGCGTCTTGGACGTGCCGCACAGTTCGTCGATGCTCGTCGAGAAGAACTCCGCGGTCACCGCCATGATGGTCGCCGCGGAGATCTGTAGCGAATCGTCGTCGGAGACCACGTCGCGCAGGACGATCTCGGCGAGCGGCACGTCGATCTCGTGACCGTTGAGCGACGCGAACGCCACCACACGGATGAGCGCGCCCTCGAGTTCGCGGATATTCCGCTGGACGCGGGTGGCGATGAGCTCGAGGACGTCCCGGGGGACGACGTAGTTCTCGGACTTCGCCTTCTTGTCCAGGATCGCGATGCGTGTCTCGAGCTCGGGCGGCTGGATGTCGGTGATCAGCCCCCACTCGAAGCGCGTGCGAAGTCGGTCCTCGAGGGGCTGCAGTTGCTTGGGCGGTCGGTCTGAGGAGATCACGATCTGCTTCTGCGCGTTGTGGATCGTGTTGAAGGTGTGGAAGAACTCCTCCTGGACCTGCTCCTTGCCGATCAGGAACTGGATATCGTCCACCAGCAGGATGTCCGCCTCGCGGTACCGCTTCTTGAACATGTTCTGGCGCCCGTCGCGGACGGAGTTGATGAAGTCGTTGGTGAACTCCTCGGTCGAGACGTACTTGACCTTCTGTTCGGAGTACATGCGCAACGAATAGTGCCCGATGGCATGGAGCAGGTGGGTCTTGCCGAGTCCGGATTCTCCCCAGATGAACAGGGGGTTGTACGCACGGGCGGGCGCCTCGGCCACGGCGAGTGCGGCGGCCCTGGCGAACCTGTTGGAGTTGCCCTGGACGAACGCGCTGAAGGTGTAGCGCTCGTTGAGGCCGGGGGCCGTCGCAGCGGACAGCGCCTCGTCGCGGTCGCTGCCGTGGAGGAGTCGCTCGGCGGCGATCTGTTCCTCGGTCATCCGCCGGGGCCGTGTGGTGGCCGG
The DNA here is from genome assembly GCF_002999155.1 of Dietzia sp. oral taxon 368. Lineage (NCBI taxonomy): Bacteria > Bacillati > Actinomycetota > Actinomycetes > Mycobacteriales > Dietziaceae > Dietzia > Dietzia sp. oral taxon 368. The sequence continues at coordinate 1,352,571 of NZ_CP027238.1, read as the reverse complement.
CGGGGGCTCCTCCTCGGCGGCCGGGCGATGGATCTCGTCGGCGTCGATGACCTGGTCGTCCTGGTCGTCGGTGGGCGGTTGCCCGCCGGCCAGGGAGGTGTCGACCTTGACGGCGAGGTCGACGGGCTCGCCGAGCTGCGCGCTCAGGGCGCGGGTGATGGGTCCGCGCAGGACGGATTCGATGTTGTCGCGGGCGAAGGCCGACGGCGCGGCGAGCATCGCGAATCCGTTGACCACGGCGATCGGCTGGACGAGCCGGAGCCACGCCTGCTGCTGGCGGGACAGGGCCGGGTTGTCGTCACTGGCCAACTCGGGATCGGTGAGCCTGTCGAGGACGGCACTCCACACGTGTTCGAGCTCAGGAGACACGGTGGGCGGTCTCCTCTCGTCAGCGTGTCGGGCGATCCCGGCGGGCCGGGGGGCCGGCCAGGCCGGACACCACACTCTATCCACAGGCTCCGACCCAGGTCCACTGAGGTATCCACATGGTTGTCCACAGCTGTGAGAAGACAGACTTCTCCCGTGGACGGTTCGCAGGTGAAGGATCAGCGGCGAGGGATCGGTGGTACTGGTTCGGATCTGAGGTTATGTACAGCCCGGGGGGCTTGTTGGTGAATGACCGTAACAACACGTCCCAGCCAGGGGCAACCCTCAAGATCGACTGGAGGCCGGAAGTCAAGCATCGCGGCCGTGGGCGTGTCGAGTTGGCCTGCGAAGTGGTGACCGTGGGACGAATGGGATTACACGGTTTGGTGGCCGGCGCGTGGTGCGCGTAATCTTGAACAGTCTGCCGTGCGCCCGCGGGCGTACGGCGCGTCGTGGTGCCGCCGACCCCGGTGATTCGACGACGTCTCGTACTCGAACAGGCGCCGGTCACGGCGCCGACTTCACGTGAGGAGCCAACCATGGCCAAGGGCAAGCGGACTTTCCAGCCGAACAACCGTCGTCGTGCCAAGGTGCACGGTTTCCGTCTCCGGATGCGCACGCGCGCCGGCCGTGGCATCGTCGGCGCCCGTCGTCGCAAGGGCCGCGCCTCGCTGACGGCCTGATCCCGGCCGGGGTGGCGCGTGCTTCCCAGGTCGCACCGGCTCCACCGTTCCGCTGATTTCGCGACGGTGGTGCGCAAGGGTGCCAGGAAGGGCCGCCGCACCATGGTCGTACACGCCCACGTGGACTCCTCGGATGTCCGCGTGGGCGGTCCGCGTTTCGGGCTCGTCGTGAGCAAAGCCGTCGGGGACTCGGTGACACGCCACCGGGTCAGCCGGCGGCTTCGTCATATCGCCGCCGAGGTGCTGGCGGACGTCGACCCGGACCTCATGGTCGTCGTGCGCGCGAACCCGGCGTCGGCGACGGCCCCTCACGCGGATCTGGTGCGGGACATGAGAACCGGGTTGGCCGCGGCGGCGGCACGGGCTCGGGGGTCCTCATGACCCGGGGGCGTCCGGGACTCGTGGCCCGGGTCCTGTTGTGGATGCTGGACTTCTATCAGAAGGGCATCTCGCCGCTCACCCCGCCGAGCTGCCGGTTTGAGCCGACGTGCAGCGCGTACGCCGTCGAGGCCGTGCGTGTCCACGGCGCCTGGTACGGCACCTGGCTGTCTGTGTGGCGCCTGCTGCGCTGCGGCCCGTGGACGCCGGGCGGGTGGGACCCGGTCCCGGAGCCACGCGCGCCCGATCCCCCGGACGAGCATGACGCGCACGACCACAATTCACGAACGTAGCTAGGACTCACACACCCATGTCGTTCATCACCAACCCGCTGGTCTATTACCCGATCTCCGGGATCCTCTGGTTCTGGCACAAGATCTTCGCCTTCCTCGGGGGGCTCCTCCCGTGGGTCGAGGCGCCGGACTCCAACGGCGTCATCTGGGCGCTGTCGGTGATCTTCCTAGTCGTCACGCTGCGCGCGTTGCTGTTCTGGCCGGCGGCCAAGCAGATCCGCTTCTCCCGCAAGATGCAGGAGCTGCAGCCCAAGATGAAGGAGTTGCAGAAGCGGTACAAGAACGACCGCGAGAAGCTCGCCGTCGAGACGCGCAAGCTGCAGAAGCAGGAGGGCTTCAACCCTCTGCTGGGCTGTCTGCCCATGCTCATCCAGATCCCTGTGTTCCTGGGTCTGTTCCACGTGCTGCGCTCGTTCAACCGGATGGGTGAGCAGTTCGGCGCGCTGGGGATGACGGCCGAGGAGACGCGCAACACGGGAAACTACGTGTTCAACGCGGACGAGGTCCAGAGCTTCCTCGACGCCCGTCTGTTCGGCGCCCCGCTGTCGTCGTTCATCTCCCAGCCGGTCGAGCAGTTCCAGGCCTTCGTCGAACCGGGTGCCGCGCTGGACTTCGCCCGCTGGAACATCATCCTGGTCGCCGTCCCGCTGATGATCATCTCGGCGGTCACGACCCACTTCAACGCCCGCGTGTCGCTGTCGCGCCAGTCGCCGGAGGCGGCGGCGAATCCGCAGGCGAAGATTATGAACCAGCTGATGCTGTGGGCGTTCCCCATCGGCATCCTGGTGACCGGTGCGTTCTGGCCGATGGCGATCCTCGTCTACATGGTCACCAACAACCTGTGGACCCTGGGCCAGCAGTACTTCCTGTACGAGCGGATGGCCAAGGAGGACGACGCCGCCGCGCTGGCGCGCCGTGAGGAGCAGAAGGCCCTCGCCCCGCGCGTCGGGGTGAAGCCGGTCAACCCCAAGAAGGGCCGTGGGAGCGTGTCGGCCGCCGCGTCGGGTACCGCCGTGGCCACCGCGCCCACCGTGGGCGCGGATGAGGTGAATGGGGACGACGACGAGGTGGTCCCGCCGAAGGCCGCTCCCGCCTCTCCCTCGCCGAGCGGGCCCCGCCCGGGGCAGCGCCCACAGGCGCCGGGCGGACAGCGGAGTAGGCCGGCTCAGAAGGCCTCCGGATCGCGGCCCAAGAACAAGAAGAAGAAAAAGAAGCGGTGACCCGGTAGGGCACGCAACTGGACAAGGTCCCCGATGCGCCGGCGTCGGGGACCTTGTCCCATACTTGGGGTAGATACTCGTCGGCTCGTGTGGGTACGGCGATCGGCGGTCACGACGGAGGCGGGTCCATGTCCAGAAGGAGCATCGAGGTGTCCGAGGAACGATTGGTCGAGGAGGGCGAGGTTGCCGGTGACTATCTCGAGCAGTTCCTCGACATCCTGGACTTCGACGGGGACATCGACCTGGATGTCGAGGGCGACCGCGCGGTCGTGAGCATCGTCGGGGGCGACGATCTCGACACGCTCGTGGGTCCGGACGGCGCGGTGCTCGATGCGATCCAGGAGCTGACCCGTCTGGCCGTCCAGCAGGAGTTGGGTGACCGGAGTCGGCTGATGCTCGACATCGCCGGATGGCGCGAGGCCAAGCGGGAGGCGTTGACCGATGCCGGTCGTGTCGCCGCCCAGCGGGTGCTCGAGTCCGGAGAGTCGGAGGAACTGGAGCCGATGACCCCGTTCGAGCGGAAGATCATCCACGACGCGATCACGGAGATCGACGGGGTCACGTCGGACTCGACCGGCGTCGAGCCGAACCGCCGGGTGGTTGTCGTGCCGGAGTGAGGCCATGAGGACGCGGGCAGGGGTGCGAGTCGAGCGGCTCGCACCCCTGTCGCGTGTCCGGGGAGAATGACAACAATGTAGTTCGATGTTTCACGTGAAACCGGGCGGGGGCCCGATGGAGGTAGCTCAAAGCCATGACCGACGACACCGCTGACGAAACGACACGTGACGGCGGCGATACCGCCTCCCTCGATGTGCCGGCCGGCGCCGCAGACGTGTTCGGCGAGCGCCTCCCGCTGGCGATCCGCTACGTCGAGTTTCTCGGTTCCGCGGGACTGGAGCGGGGTCTGATGGGGCCACGCGAGCGACCTCGTCTGTGGGACCGGCACGTCCTCAACTCCGCAGCGGCAGCGTCTGCGCTCGAGGACGGGGAGGCCGTCGTGGACATCGGCAGCGGCGCCGGCCTCCCGGGGATACCGCTGGCCCTCGCCCGCCCGGATCTCCGCGTCACGCTCGTGGAGCCCCTGCTGCGTCGTGTCACGTTCCTCGAGGAGATCATCGACGAGCTCGGGATCGACGTGCGGGTGGTTCGGGGCCGCGCGGAGGAGAAGCACATCATCTCGACGGCGGGGGACGCCGACGTCGTCGCTTCCCGCGCGGTGGCGCCGCTGGCCAAGCTCGCGGGGTGGTCCGCTCCCCTGCTCCGTGTCGGCGGCCGGATGGTCGCGCTGAAGGGTGAGTCCGCGGCAGACGAGGTCGAACGGGATCGTGGGGCACTCGCCAAGCTCGGTTTCGAGGGGCTTCGCGTCGAGACCGTGGCCGCCCCCGATGCCGAGCCGACGAGGCTGGTGATCGGCAGCCTGGCGACTAGGATGGGACATCGTGGCTCGCGATCTCGCGGGGGAGGACGACGCGGTCGGTGAACGGCCCGGGCATCCGGCTCGGGATCGTGTCGGTTTCACGTGAAACACTGACTCCACGGGCAGCAGATGCTGCACCGCCGGTGTCCATGATGGAAGTCGAAAGGTGACGGATGTCCGACGACGAGACCCCGATATTCGCGGCTGCGAGGCAGGCGAACGAGGTGCTCCACGGGGATGCCCCCGCGCTCCCCCGGCCCGAGACGCCGCGCATCATCACGATCGCCAACCAGAAGGGCGGCGTCGGGAAAACGACGTCCACCGTGAATCTCGCCGCAGCACTGGCTCTCGGCGGACTGGGGGTCCTCGTCATCGACATGGACCCTCAGGGGAATGCGAGCACGGCTCTCGGTGTGGACCACCGCGAGGGGACGCCGTCGAGCTACGAGCTGCTGATGTGGGAGGCCTCGATCGAGGACCTCATGCAGAAGAGCCCGCACGCCGAGCGGTTGTACTGCATCCCTGCGACCATTGATCTCGCCGGGTCGGAGATCGAACTCGTCGGCCTGCCTCACAGGGAGCGGCGGCTGGCCGAGGTCCTCCATCCGGATGATCTCCAACTGCTCGGGATCGACTACGTCTTCCTCGACTGCCCGCCTTCTCTGGGCCTGCTCACCGTCAACGCGATGGTGGCGGCGAGCGAGGTGCTCATCCCCATTCAGTGCGAGTACTACGCCCTCGAGGGCGTGGGGCAACTGCTGCGCAACGTCGAGTTGATCCAGCAGCACCTCAACACCGAACTCGAGATCTCGACGATCATGCTCACGATGTACGACGGCCGGACGAAGCTGGCCGAGCAGGTCGCTGGCGAGGTACGCAGCCACTTCGGCGATAAGGTGCTGCGGACGGTCATTCCTCGGAGCGTGAAGGTGTCGGAGGCCCCGGGCTTCGGCATGACCATCCTCCAGTACGACGCGGGATCACGAGGTGCCCTGGCGTACCTCGACGCCGCCCGCGAGCTCAACGGCCGGGGCGGCGCCAGCAGTGGCCCGAGCGGTCGGGGGGCCAACGGGCCCGGTGGCGGTACGACGGCAGACGAGTTGGTGGGCACCCCCGCCCCCGGCACTAGCGCGGACGAGACGCGTCCGGAGGAGAGTCGATGAGTCAGCAACGCAAGGGTGGGCTCGGACGCGGCCTGGCGGCCCTCATCCCGACCGGACCCGACGACGGCCCACGGCTCGGTAGCGACGCGGCCGACGTGATCCTGGGCCCCCGCGCCGGCGGCCCGCGCACCTCTCCCCCGCGCCCCCGTCGGGCGTCGGTGGATACCGCGGCGCCGGCAGAGGCCCCGGGCGTCGGCGGGGCGCCTGCCGGTGCGGGCCGCGACGGGTCGTCGGCGTCCGCAGGAGCGGGTCGCGGGCGGGGCGCTGTTTCACGTGAAACGCCCCCCGCCGATGCAAGCGACCGCCCGGACGACGTTTCACGTGAAACCGCGGACCTGGTCGATCCGGGCGCGGTGTATCGGGAGATCTCGCCGAGCGACATCGACCCCAACCCCAAGCAGCCGCGGACCTACTTCGACGAGGAGGCGCTCGCCGAGCTCGCGCACTCCGTGAAGGAGTTCGGTCTGCTGCAACCCATCGTCGTCCGGGAGATGACCGGTGGGCGGTATCAGCTCATCATGGGCGAGCGCCGCTGGCGCGCGAGCCAGCGGGCCGAACTGGCGACGATCCCCGCGATCGTCCGTCAGACCGAGGACGAGGACCTTCTCCGCGACGCCCTGCTCGAGAACATCCACCGGGTACAGCTCAATCCCCTGGAGGAGGCGGCCGCGTACCAGCAGCTGCTCGACGAGTTCAACGTGACACAGTCCGAGCTGGCCAACCGGATCGGGCGGTCCAGGCCCGCCATCACCAACAGCATCCGTCTCCTCCAGCTCCCCACGGCGGTTCAGCGCAGGGTGGCCGCAGGCGTCCTGTCCGCAGGGCACGCCCGCGCTCTTCTCGGGCTGGAGGCGGGTGCGGCCGCACAGGACGAGCTCGCCGCGAGGATCGTCGCCGAGGGCTTGTCGGTCCGAGCCACGGAAGAGATCGTCACTCTGGCCAACCGTGACGCCGGCGATGCCGAGGAGAAACCGAAGCCCGCCCCCCGCGGTCGTCGGAAGGACCCCGAACTCGAGGCGGTGGCCGGTCGGCTGTCCGACCGCTTCGAGACCTCGGTGTCGGTGACGATGGGTCGCCGGAAGGGCCGCATCACGATCGATGTCGGGGACGCAGACGATATGGCCCGTGTCCTCTCTCTACTCGAGGGCGGGTCGACCGGTACGACACGATGATCTCGATCCGTTCGTTGGACCTGTCCGCCGTGGACCATCTCGGTCCGCGGGCCCGGCGTTGCGTCTATTGGCAGACGGACGGCGAGTCGACGAGTGGATCCCCCGGGGATCCGGAGTTCGAGAAGGAGGCGTGGATCTCCCACGTCTCGCTCGAGTGGGGCGTGTGCGGACAGATCGCCCGGGCCGCCGACCGGCCAGCGGCCGCGGCGTTCTACGCGCCCCCGGGGATGATCCCCCGGGCGTCCTGCTTCCCGACCTCACCGGTCGGCGCCGACGCGATCCTCCTGGCGGGGATGAGCGTCGAGGACAGCGCGCCCGCCGGAGTCCTCACCTCGCTCCTCGACGCCGTCGTGGTGGACCTGCGGAGTCGCGGGATCAAGGCCATCGAGGCGTTCGGGGTCACGTCCGAGGACACGGGCGAGATAGCGTCACGTGACACGTGCGGCGCGGACTCGTGTGTGCCGGCGACGAGCTTCCTCATCGAGCATGGGTTCACCATCATCGCGCCGCACGAGACCCATCCGAGGCTCCGCCTCGATATCCAGAGCGAGCACCTGTGGAAGGCGGATGTCGAGCGCGCGCTCGATCAACTGTTCGCGGAACACGGCTTCGCCACCCGCCGGGTCGGTGTCCTGTCGGGGGCGTCGGCTCGGGCGTGATGCCCGGCCGGGCGTGATGCCCGGCCGGGCCGGGTGACGCGTGTGCGGGCCCGGCCCGCCGGACTCAGCTACGCTGGCGCTGCTCGTAGTCGATGAGGTCGTCGACGGACATCGACCCGGTGGGATGGTCGTCCTCGTCGAGTAGATAGAGGCGCTTGACGCCCACGAGGATCGAATCGATGATCGTGTCCTGCGCGTCGCGGTCCCCCAGGATGGCGAGGTCGCCGGCGTTGTGTGCGTACCCGAGGTAGATCTGCACGGACGGCATACGGGTCATCCGCAGCAGTGGCCAGCTGCGGCCGTGGGTGCGGCAGTCCCGCAGCTCGGTGCGGCTGACGATCTCCCGCTGGATGAATCCCGACAGAGCCTCACCGAGCATGGACTCCGCGCCCAGCGAGTTACCGAAGTAGAAGGTCGCGACCCCGTTGCCCACGGGATTGGGATGCCGGTCGAGCCGCAGGGAGATCACGAGGTCGGCGTTGAACGCGTTGGCGATCTCCGCGCGTTCAGGATCGGTGGGGATCATCGCCTCGGGCCGCGAGAGGAAGACCTCCACGCCGGCCTGGTTCATCCGCTCGGAGAGGCGTCGCGTGATGTCCCACAGGAGTTCGGCGTCCGTGATCGTCCCGTAGGGCGTGTCGATGCGGATCGGGTTCTCGGAACCGCTGGGCCCGGGGTCGAGCACGATGCGCTTGCCGGCGAGCATCGGACCGGAGGTACGGGCGCGCTCCTTCTCGACGAGGGACGCCACGTCGCCGCCCTTGAAGAGGGTCGAGAAGCGGTTGATGGTGTCGAGGGTCTCGGCGCCCACGACGCCGTCCGCCTCGAGGGCGCAGTCCCGCTGGAAATCGGTGACCGCAGCGTGGGTGAGGGCGCCGAAGGTCCCGTCGACGAGACCGGCGTAGAAACCGAGCTCCCCGAGCCGGCGCTGGAGCTGGGCGACGTCGTCCCCGGCCATGGGCTTGGAGACGATGTAGCTCAGATCCCGCGTCCCCAGGACGTGGCTGGCGTCGTCGAGGGCGGCCTGGGTCGCCGGACCCACGATCCCGTCGGAGATCAGCCCACGGGCCTGCTGGAAGGCCAGAACGGCCGTCTCGAGATCGGCGTCGAACACCGCGTCGGTCCGGGCGAGGACCGAACCGGTCTCCGGCTCGGTGACCCCGACCGAATCGATGTTGTGAAGCAGGCCCATCCCAGCGAGGGTGGCCCGGATCGCGGCCACCTCGGGCCCGCGGTCACCACGCCTCCACGCCATGGGTTCCTCCCGCTCTCTCGAGTTACGTACTCGAATGAACTTACCGCCTCACCCACCCGAGTGCCGTTTCCGCGCCGCGCGGCGGGGGACGGCTCAGGGGGTCTCTCAGCAGCTTCTTGCGGGACCCTCAGGAACCCAGGACGTCGCTGAGCTCCGAGCGCAGGGCCGACTTGGACTTCGCGCCGGTGAGGCGCTTCACGGGCTGTCCCTCGGAGAACAGCAGGAGCGCGGGGATCGCGGTGATCTGGTACTCGGCGGCCAGCTCCTGGTTGGCCTCGACGTCCACCTTGGCGACGGTGAGCTTGTCGGCCTCGGCGCCCGCGAGTTCGTTGAGGACCGGCGCCATCATGGTGCACGGGCGGCACCAGGTGGCCCAGAAGTCCACGAGCACCGGCTTGGAGGCGCTGGCGGCGAGGACGGCGTCGGCGAAGTCGGCCTCGGTGACGTCGACGATGTTGGGGGTGTCGGCCATGATGGCGGTCCTTTCGGTGGAGGTTCGGGTGGCTGGGGTCAGGCCTGCTCGGCGAGCCAGCGCTCGGCGTCGATCGACGCCGAGCAGCCGGAACCGGCGGCGGTGATGGCCTGGCGGTAGCGCTTGTCGACGAGATCGCCGCAGGCGAAGACCCCGGGGATGGAGGTGGCGGTGGTCTGGCCGGTGAGGACGTAGCCGTCCTCGTCCACCTCGACCTGGTCGCGTACGAGCTCCGACCGCGGGTCGTGGCCGATCGCCACGAACATCGCGGCGGTCTCGAGCTCACTCGTCTCGCCGGTGACCGTGTTGCGCAGGCACAGCTTCTCGACCGAGCCGGTGCTGCCGGCGACGACCCGGTCGACGGTCGTGTTGAGGATGAAGGAGATCTTCTCGTTCTCGCGGGCCCGCTCGAGCATGATCTTCGACGCGCGGAACTCCTCGCGGCGATGAACGATGGTCACCGAGGAGCCGAACTTGGTGAGGAAGGTCGCCTCCTCCATGGCCGAGTCGCCGCCGCCCACCACCACGATGGGCTTGTCGCGGAAGAAGAAGCCGTCGCAGGTGGCGCACGAGCTGACGCCGCGGCCGAGGTACTCCTGTTCCCCCGGGACGCCGAGGTAGCGGGCGGCGGCGCCCATCGCGAGGATGACGGCGCGGGCACGGTGCTCCTCCTCGCCGACGCGGACGATCTTCACGTCGCCGGCCAGGTCCATCGACGTGACGTCCTCCATCCGGAGGTCGGCGCCGAACCGCTCGGCCTGCTCGCGCATCTGCATCATGAGGTCGGGGCCCATCATGCCCTCGGCGAAGCCCGGGAAGTTCTCCACGTCGGTGGTGGTCATGAGCGCACCACCGAACTGCGACCCCTCGAAGACCACCGGCTTGAGCTCGGCCCGCGCGGAGTAGATGGCGGCGGTGTAGCCGGCCGGGCCGGATCCGACGATGATGACGTCGTGGACGGTGTCGCTCATGAGTTCTCGGGGCTCCTCGGGGTGGGCGGTCGATGGGGAGGGTGGCGGACCTGCACCACCGTGTCAGGCCTACTCACCAGGGCTCAACACGCGGGTGGGGCGGCTTGTTCCCTCAGTGTCCCCGGTCTCCCCCTCACGCGGTGAGGGTGACCCCCTCGAGGAGGACGGCGAGCTTGGCGCGGCCGCGGGCGCACCGGCTCTTGATGGTGCCCGGGGGGACGTTGAGCAGGTGGCTGGCCTCGGCCACGGTGCACCGCAACATGTCGACGACGACGACGGCGTCGCGCTGATCGTCGGGCAGGCCCGCGAGCGCCTCGGCGACGATGATCGCGTAGGCGGGATCCTGGTGGAAGTGATCGCGCAGGGTGACCTGTTCGTGCAGTGACGGGGTGAGCTGCGTATGGGTGCGCAGGCGTTGGGCGCGCATCTTGTCCAGGCACGCGTTGACCACGATCCGGTAGAGCCATCCCTGGACGGGGCAGGCGTGCTTGAACGTGTCCGCCTTGCGGTACGCCGAGACGAGGGCCTCCTGGAGGGCCTCCGCGGCGTCATCGCGGTTGAACGACGTCCGGATGGCCAGCCGCCACAGGTAGTCGTAGTGACGGCGGACGAGCGCGGAGAACGCGTCCGGATCGCCGGCGACGTGCGCGTCGATCAACTCCGCGTCCGTCAGCGGGGACTCCGCCCGCAGGGACGCACGCGTCGTCGCCGGGGCGGGGGTGACGGTGGCACCGGTGTTCACGGGCGTCACGGTAACCCGGTGCCTCGGCCGGTGGGGGTGCCACCTCGGCGCCGGGCGGGTCAGCGGGTGAGCTCGACCTCGGTGATCTCGGCGTCGTAGGCCTGGGCACCGGACGTGCCGAGCCGGGTGATCCACACGAGGAGGTACCGCGACTCCTCGGGCTCGTCGATCGTCACGGTCGCCTCGCCGTCGCGGACGGTGCCCGTCCCGAGCCGGGTGGTCTCGTCGAGGGAGCTCGGCGTCGCGCTGGTCGCCGAGCGCACCTCGAAGCGCACGTCGTCGTCCTCGGAGTGCAGGACCACCCGCCGGACCTCCTGCTCGCCGTCGAGGGTGAACATCAGCCCGATGCCCGGCTTGTAGGCGGACGGCGAGTCGCCGATCTGCGCGCGGTAGGTGTCGCTCGACCACGAGGTGGACCGGTCACCGTCGGCCACGTTCGGCGCGCTCGCCGAGTTCTCCGCCGTGCCGGCCGAGGACGCCGGCTGCCAGGTCGTCACGGTCGAGACCTCGACCGGCGTGTCCGGGGTGTCCCACTCGGTCTCCTCGGTGTCCGCGTCGGCGTCCGCCTGGTCCTCCGGCGCGGGTTCGGTGGTCTGGGACGCCCGGCTGGCCTGGGCGGCCCGCTCGATCGCGTCGAGCTGTTGCGACAACGGCGTGTTGTTGCTCGTGCCGCCGAAGCCGCCGAGCAACCACGTGAGGACCAGGACGATCACCACGACCGCCGCGGCGGAGGTGCCGGCCATGATCTGCCACCGGCGCTTCTGCGTCTCCGGGTCCGGATCGGAGTACGGCTCGGAGTACGGCTCAGCGGTCCCGCCCGCGTACGCCCCGTCGTACGCCCCGCCCGCCGGGTCCGGGTCCACCGGGCGGGTGACACGCGCGGCGCGCACCGGCCCGCCGACGCGGTCGGCAACCATGGACCTCACGGTGGCCGCCGAGCTCACCGACGACCCGTCGAGCGTCCGCATCGCCAGCACGGCGGACTCGGGCGAGACCCCGGCGCCGACCACCGTGGGATCGAGGACCTCGTCGTCGTCGCCCCTCGGGGCCTCCCCCGGGCGCCCGTCGGCCGGATCGTGCCGGTCGGACCCGTCGGGAAGGGGCAGCGGCCACGTCCCGGTGAGCAGCGCGTAGAGGACCGCGCCCAGACCCCGCACGTCGGCGCGGGCGTCCGCGCCCTCGCGCACTCCGGGGAAGGACAGTACGGCGCGCCCGTCCTCGGTGAGGCGGACCCGGTCCGGCGAGTCCAACCCGAGGGCGAGGCCGGCCTCCTCGGCGCGGGTCGCGGCGTCGGACAGGCCCCACACCGCGCCCACGGCGGAATCCGGGTCGGGCTCCGAGACGGCGGCGGCGAGACTGCGGCCCGGGATCCACTCGGTGACGACGATGCCGCCCGCGCGGCCGCGGATGACGTCGAGCACGCGCGCGAGGCCGTCGGAGTAGACGGACGTCAGGGCGACGGTCCGGTCGAGGACCCCGGTGGCCGAGCCCGGGGGCTGCTCGCCGGGCAGGGGGTCGACGAAGGTGAGGGCGACGAACCTGTCGAGGCGCCGGTCGCGGGCCTTCCAGAACGCCTGCCCGGCGACGCCGCCGCACGGCTCGAGCAGCTCGTACCGGCCACCGGAGACGAGGCCGCCGACGGTCAGACGAGGAGGAGTGGGGGAAGCGGACCCCACGGGGGCCCCGGTCTGATCGCCCACCCGCTGTCCTCCTCGCCTGGTGCGCCCGGCCTCCCGTCGGCCGCTCGTGACCCCTCGAGTGTACGTACCGCCCGCCCGGGGAATCGACTATCGCCTCAGACGCCCCACGAGGCCGCGGAGAACGGGGGTGATGGAGTCCAGTTCCGGCAGACGGGATCTCGACAGGACCAGCCCGGTGACCGCGAGGGTGAGGACACCGGCGAGCGCCGCGCGGAGCACGTAGCCGATGCTGCCGACGGCGTCGGTGAGCGCGTCCATCGGCAGCACCGTGTCCACCGCGAGGGCCACCAGGGCGCCGGCGACCGAGGCGCCGAGCGTCCACGCGGCGGACCGGAGGGTTTCCCGGCCGCGCAACGACCCGAGCTTCGAGCGGAGCAGGACGTACCCGGCCACCGCGCCGACGACCCAGCCGATGCCGTTGGCCAGGGCGAGGCCGATCACCACGTGCGAGCGCTCGTCCGCGACCGCGGGGACGAGGAGCGAGAGGACGACCCGGACGACGGTGATCGCGAGGATCATCACCGTGGGCGTCCAGTAGTCCTCACGGGCGTAGAAGACGCGCTGCTGCAGGAGCACGATCGCGTAGGGCACCAGGGTGAACGCGCCGGCGGCCACGGTGAGGCCGAGGACCCGGGCGCTTTCGGCGTCGAAGTTGCCGTAGCGGAACAGGCCCGTGGCGATGGTCGGTCCGAACGCCGTCATGAAGGCGATGATCGGCAGGAGGCCGAACAGGGACAGCCGGGTCCCCAGCGAGATGTCGCGCACGACCGCGTCGTTCCGGCCGGCGACGCCGTTGTCCGCGAGGCGGGGGTTGATCGCCGTGAGCAGCGTGACGCCGATGATCCCGTACGGGACCTGCAGCAGCAGCCAATAGGTCTGGTAGATCGCGATGGCGGCCTCGTCGGCGGCGGCGCCGATGCGGTTGGTCATGACCAGACCGACCTGCGAGATGAGCACGTACGTCACGCCGGCCAGCGCGTGCCCGCCGAACTGCTTGATCCGCGGGTCGAGCCCCCACTGCGGGCGCAGGTCGACACCGGCGCGGCGCAGCGCGGGGACGAGGACGGCGGCCTGGACGACCACGCCGAGCGTCGTGCCCAGACCGAGCAGCAGGATCGGGCCGCTGAGCAGGTTGACCGGCGCCGCAGGGTCGATACCGCTGCCCACCACCGCGAACAGGGCGAGCGTGGCGATCGCGACGACGTTGTTCCACACCGGCGCCCACGCGCCGGGCCGGAAGACGCCGTTGTAGTTGAGCACCGCCAGCATCACGGAGAACACGCCGTAGAAGAAGATCTGCGGAAGCAGCAGGAACGCGAACGCGGTGGCCAGGTCGGTGTTGACCTCGCCGTCGCCGAGGTTGAGTTCGGTGAGCAGCGGCGCGCACGCCACGGCGAGCACCGTCGCGCCGAGCGCGAGCGCCGAGGTGACGGTGAGCAGGCGGCGGATGAAGGACACTCCCCCGTCCGCGTCCTCCTGCGCCGCCTTGGCCAGCAGCGGCATGAACATGGCCGTGAGCACCGAACCCAGCACGAGCTCGGTGATCATGTTGGGCAGCGTGTTGGCGGTGTTGAACGCCGACGCGACCGCGGGGCCCAGCACGGTGAGGATGAGGATCATCCGGACGAAGCCGGTGATACGGCTCGCGAGGTTGGCCACGGCCATCGAGCCCGTCGACCGCATCACGGACGCGTCGGACGAGTCGCGCGTGCGGCCCCCGGTCCCGCCCCCGGAGCGGGACTCGGAGGACCCGTCCGTGGACGCGCCGGCAGCCGGGGTCGCCGCGCTCACGGAGGCGGCCGTCATCGCGGGGGTCGGGATCGCGTCGGGGACGAACGAGTCGGCGACCGGCGGCGGCGACGCCGGGCCGGGCAGCACGCAGCTGCCCGACTCACGCCGCCTGGCCCTGAGGCCGGGATCCGGTCTGCGCAGTTCGGGTCCGGTGGACCCCTGCTCGTCGTTCACGGTCGGTGCCCTTCGTCCGCGGGGTCGAGGATGCCCCGACGGTAGCGCAGGTAGCGCCGACCCCCGAGGACGAGGGCGAGCGCCGCCGCGGCCAACGCGAACGCCTGCGCGACCGGGTACCCGCCGGTCTGGACGGACAGTTCCACCGGCTCCGACAGCGGTCGGCCGTCGGGACCGGTGAGCATGAAGGTCACGGCGTGCCGGGTGCCGCCCTCGGCGTCGGACTGGGTGGGCACCTGCAGGGTGCGCGATCCGCTCGCCGGGATCTGGACGACCCCCACCGGGTCCACCCGGATGTCCTCCGGGGCGGTCACCGTCACGCCGACGCGGACCGGGAACGGCAGGGCGTTGCGCGTCACGAGCAGGAGCGGGCTGTTGGGGCTGGCCATCGTGAAGACGCTGCCCGGCGGCAGGAGGTCGACGCGGTCGAGGGAGGCGCTCACCGTCTCCTCGAGCCGGTCGAGTCGCGCGGCGGACCGGGCCAGTGCGTCCTCGCCGGTCCCGGATCCGGGGTCCACACCGTCGCCGCCGGCCCGCCGCCCGGTCTCCGAGAGGACCCGCAGCGCGTCGGTGACCATCGGGTCGAGGTGATCCTGGGCGCCCGCGGAGGTCGGATCGGAGGTGTCGACCAACGAGCGGAGCGTGCCGACGGCCTCGAGGGCGGTGGCGATGCGCCGGTCCGCGTCGGCAGGGTCGGGCGCGCCGGGGTCGACCGCGCCCGTCGGATCCGGGGCGAGGGTCCCGTCGGGGACGGTCACGGGGCCGGTGAGGCGTTCGGTGAGCGGGAGCGCCCGCATGCGGCCGGCCGCCAGCTGGGCGCCGAGCGACTCGAGCAGGGAGCCGGCCGATTCCCCGTCGACGGTCCACACCTGGGGCGGCACGGCGAGGACGCCCTGAGCGTCCGCCGTGGTGTCCCCCGGGCCACCCGCCGCGTCGATCGCGTCCACCACCGGCGCGAGGAGGGCCGCGCGGGCGTCCTGGAGCCGGGCTGCCGGCGAGTCGGCCGTGAGCCAGTACCGGGTGGCCGGGTCCGAGTAGCGCGGGTTCTCCGGCACGTCGCCGGTCGCGGCCAGGGCCGAGCCGATCGTCGCGGAGTAGGTCAGCGCGCGCCCGGCCGCCGTGCCGGCCAGGCCCACGACCCCGGGGGGCGGCACGAGGCCGGTGTCGGTGCGGGTGGACGGCGCGGCCACCACGGCGCTGCCCGCGCCACCGCCCTGCGGGGCGAGGGCCTCGGCGGTGCCCGGCGCCAGGGTGCCCGAGGCGGGCACGACGACGTCGGGGACGGGCGCCACCCCGAGGATCCGCTCGACGGAGCCCGCGTTGTCGAGTGCCGCACGCGTGAGGTCGGTGGACCCGACCGCCGCGACGGACTCGAGACCCGCCTGCGCGGCCGGGAGGCTCACCACGCACGCGCCGTCGGCCAAGGCGCGCAGCTCGTCCAACCAGCGCGTGGCGTCCGCGGCGACGGCCTCCGGATCGGCCGGGCGCGTCGTGGCGCCGCCGGACCCGGAGTCGTCATCGCCACCGCCGCGGACCCTGGCGCCACGCGCGGAGGAGTCACCCGTGCGATCGGATCCGGCGTCGTCGGAGATCACGATGGGGCGGCCGCCCGCGATCTCGGACACGGTCCCCAGGAGCGACGGATCCACCGCCAGACACATCGAACGCCGCAGCTCCTGACCCCCGGGTCCGTCGAACGCCTCGTCGGCCGCGCGGACCAGACCGGTGAGGCGACCGGAGTCCGACAGCTCCCGCAGGAGGGAATCGTCGGTCAGCATCACCACGGGATCGGGACCCTCGACACCGGGCACCGCCGCGACCCGCGTCGGTGACGAGGCCAGCGGCCACAGCACCGTCAGCGGGACCGGCGCCGGACGCTGCTCGTCCGCCGGCGAGGGGTCGACCACCTCGTCGTCGTCGACCCCCGGCACGGTCGCCGGCCGCGGCGCCTCCAGCACGGGCAACAGGGTGCGGGCGTCGTCGAGGCGCGCGGGGGATCCGCCCGCGGGCGTGCCGTTGACGTTGACGAGCAGCGGGTAGACGCCGGGCTCGGTGAGCTGCAGGTCGGGACCCGGATCACCGGGCACGGCGCGCGCGGGCATGGAGACCCGGTACGTCACCGACGCGCCCGGCGGCACGGCCTCCGCCACGCGGACGAACTCGCCGCGCACCCCGAACGACGGTTCCGACCACACCAGCGGTTCGCGCACCGACTCGGCGTCGGCGGACCGCGGCCCGCGCTGCAGGCGCACGTCGACCGCCTCGAGCGGGGTGTCGCCGACGTTGGTGATGGTCCCCGACACCGTGACGACCGGGACGCCGGCCTCGGTGCCGACGGCGGCCCCTCCCCCGCCCCCGGCGCCCGCCGGGTCGTTCGCGCCGTCGAGGACCCGAGGGGTGAGCTCGTCGATGCTGATCCTGGCCAGTGCGGGGGCCGGATCGGGGATGTAGCCGGCGGCCGAGGCCTGCTCGGGGGTGATCGCGCGGGCCGCGGCCGGGCCCCACGCGGTGCCGACGCCCCAGCCCGGTCCGATCGCCAGTGCCGCGCACAACGCCGTCGGGACGACCGCCCGGACTGCACGCCCAACCGGCCGCCCGATCACGGCCCTGACTCCTCCGGGGAGTCGTCGCGGGGCGCGGCTGCGGAACCCGGGGCGTGACTGCGGCGGACCGGCTCCGGACCGTCGGCCCGGCGGGACGGGTCCACCACCTGCGCGTCGGCGGGCGGAGGGTTGTCGCCTGCGGCCTCGGCGCGGGCGAGCTGCGGCAACAGGGTGCGGGCGGCCTCGACCAGCCGCCGCTCGTCCGGATAGGCCAGGCGGCGGGGCAGGTCGTCGAACGGCACCCACGCGACCTCGGTGATCTCGGGGTCCTCGTCGCACAGGTCGCCGTGGTCGTAGCGGATGAGGTGGTGGTGGACGGTCTTGTGGATGCGTCGGCCCTCGGCCACGAACCAGTAGTCGATGGTGCCCAGCGCCGCCAGGACCGTGCCGTCGACGCCGGTCTCCTCGAGCACCTCGCGCCGGGCCGTCTCCTCGACGGTCTCGCCCGGCTCGATGTGCCCCTTGGGCATGGACCACAGCATGCGCCCGCGCCGGTCGAGGCGACCGATGAGCGCCACCTCGAGCCGGGACAGGTCCGGCTCGGGCCCGCTCGCGGCGCGCTCGAGACCGCGCACGACCAGCCCGCCGGCCGAGGTCTCCAGCACGGTCTTGAGGCGCTGGCCCCCGCGGGGATGGCGCGCTCCCCCGCGGCCGCCGCGGGCGTTCTTGGCGCCGCCCTTGCCGCCCTGGGCGCCCGGCTTGGCGCCGGTCTTGGGCGCGTTCTTGGCGGCCGTCTTACCGCCGGTCTTGGACCCGCCCTTGCCGCCGGCCTTCGCGGGCGGCGACGTGCGGGTGGTGTTGGCCGAGGCCGCCTGTCCCCCACCGGATCGGGACCGGGTGGAGGCGCGTGGGTGGCGGGGCGCCTGGCGTGAGGTCGCGCCGGCGGTGCCGTCGCCGGACTTCACCGTGTGGGTGGTGTCGGCGCTCTGCTGCTTCTGGGCCTCGGCCGCGCGGCCCTGCCCCCGGCCGCCGCGTCGTCCGCGGCCCCCGCGACGGCGTCGCCGGCCCTGGCGGTGCTGGCCGTCGTCGGGGGCCCCGGACTGTCCCCCGTGGGCGGCCTTCGGGCCCGACGCGCCGCCGGCACCGCCGGAGGGCTTCTGCGGGGCTGATTTCTGGGCGTCGCCCTGCCCGGACCGCTGCCCGTCGGAGCCCTTCGCTCCGGTCCGATCCGACCGATGACCTGCGGATTCACGTCCAGGGGTGCCGGGTCCGGCCGGCCGACGCGCACGACGACGCCGCGGCGCGTTGGCGCGCGGGTCGGCGGGACGATCGGCTTCGGACACCCATCGATGCTACCGGCCGGGGGTGACTTGACCGGAATCCACGGCGTGCCGTCGCCGGGCCGCGCGCGGTCAGGCCCCGAGCGCCGGCCCGACGACCCGCCACGAGTCGCGCAGCTCGCGGGAGAACAGGCCGAAGGTGTGCGCGCCGCTGGGATAGCGGTCGTAGGTGAACGGCACGCCGCCGGCCCGCAGCGCGGCGGCCATGTGGCGGGTCCCCAGGTCGGCGGCGAGCTCGGTGGGGGCGCCGATCGCGAGGGTCGCCGAACCGAACTCCGCGGCGTCGTCGGGGCCGGGGTTGCCCGGTGCGGAGGCGAGATAGAGGGCGGTGCCGCGGAGTCGCTCGGCGAGCGCGGCGGGCAGCTCGGAGTCGAGGAAGGTGTGCCAGCGGTTGACGCCGAGGACGGGGTCGGGTCGCTGCCAGTCGGTGTAGAGGCTGAACCGGCCGCCCTCGGGGCTGGCGACGAGGACGTGCTTGTCGGCGAAGAAGTCCTGGTAGTCGGTGTGGTAGGCCCAGCCGACGTGGTCCTCGCCGCCGCCGACGCCGTTGAGCAGCAGCAGCAGCGGCGCCGGGCGCGCGCTCGGCGGGAGGAGGACGAACGTCGGCACCGCCTTGTTCATGGCCGGCGACCACACGTCGGCGAGGACCTTGCGGCCCTCCACGGGCTGGACGCGCAGGACCTGCGGGCGTGCGGGGTCGGCGGGCGGCGGGGCCGTGGGTCGCGGGGCGGTGGTGAAGCCCAGGGCGGTGGAGGTGTCGACGCCGCCGGCGGACTGTGCGGCCGCCGTGGGGACGGTCCCGGGGACGACCGCGGTCAGGGTGGCCGCCGCGCCGGTCAGGGCCGCCACCGCCGCGAGGGTGACGGCGGCCGGGGCGCCGGTCCGACGGGTGGGTGACAGGCGTGGACAGGGGCGGCGACGACGAGACACGCCCGTCACTCTAAGTCACTCCTGTCACAGGGCACAGGGTGTCGGGGTGGGCGCCACGTGAGGCGGGACCGGCGACCCGGGCGCGGCTAGAGTCCGCTGTATGAGCTCTGGCCCGCCCGCGCACGCCCTGGTCCTGCGACACCGGGCCAAGCCGGGCCGTCGCGAGGATCTGATCGAGGCGTGGCGTCGGCACATGCCCGGGGCGGTACAGGCCAACGACGGGCATCGCGCCTACGTCCTGTGCGCCTCGTACGTGGACCCGGACGTGATGGTGGTGTTCCAGCACTACCGGGACGCGGCCGCCGCGCAGGAGTTCCTCGGCAACCCGGCCTACCTGCGGTATCTCGAGGAGTCGGGGGACCTGCTGAGCGGGCCGCCGGAGGTCGAGGCGGTCGAGCCGCTGTGGTCCAAGACGGCCGTGGCGGACGACTGAGACCCGCGGCGGGTCGCCAGCGCCGGTTCTCCGCCCGGCCGGGGGATGTCGGGCCCACTCGGTAAAGTCAGCGCCGTGACAGCCCGCAGACCGACCTCCGATCGCAGCGCCGCCGGCGATCGTGCCGCCTCCGACCGACACGATGCCGCGGTGTTCTCGGGTCTGCAGGACGGCCCCGGCGCCAGGCCCGATCCGGCGGAGGTCGAGGCCCGCAGGGTCCGGCTGTTGGCCGGTGCCCAGACCACCCTCAACCAGCTCGCCGACGTGCTGTCCCCGCTGGCGGCGGCGTTCGGTGAGGCCGGGCACGAGCTGTATCTGGTGGGCGGCAGCGTCCGCGACGCCGTGCTCGGGCGGCTCGGCACGGACCTGGACTTCACGACCGACGCCCGCCCGGAGGCGGTCCGGGGGATCCTCGACCGCTACGCGGACGCGGTGTGGGACACGGGGATCGAGTTCGGCACGCTGTCCGCCGTCAAGCGGGACCGCGATGGGATCGAGCAGCAGATCGAGATCACGACCTTCCGCGCGGACTCCTACGACGGGGTCACCCGCAACCCCGAGGTCGTCTACGGGGACACCCTCGACGGGGACCTCGTGCGGCGCGACTTCACCGTCAACGCCATGGCGGTGCGTCTCCACCCCGACGGCCGGCACGAGTTCGTCGACCCGCTGAACGGGATGGACGCGCTTCTGGCCGGCGTGCTCGACACCCCGGCCGCGCCCGAGCAGTCCTTCGCCGACGACCCGCTGCGCATGCTGCGGGCGTGCCGCTTCGTCTCCCAGCTGGGCTTCACCCTCGCGCCACGCGTGTTCCGGGCGATGACGGAGATGACCGCGGAGATCGACCGCATCACCGCGGAGCGGGTCCGGGCCGAGCTCGACAAGACGATTCTCGGCGACTACCCGATCGACGGCATCAACATGCTGTGCGAGACCGGCCTGGCCGACCACGTGCTGCCCGAGGTGCCCGGCATGAAGCTCGAGCGGGACGAGCACATGCAGCACAAGGACGTCTACTGGCACTCGCTGACCGTGCTCAAGCAGGCCATCGACCTCGAGCCGGAGGGTCCCGACCTCGTCCTGCGCTGGGCGGCGCTGCTGCACGACATCGGCAAGCCGGCCACCCGCGCGCCCAAGCCCGGCGGCGGCGTGACGTTCCACCACCACGAGGTGGTGGGCGCCAAGATGGTCCGCAAGCGCATGCGCGCCCTGAAGTACCCCAAGCAGATGATCGAGGACGTCTCGGGACTGGTGTTCCTGCATCTGCGCTTCCACGGGTACGGCGAGCGCCAGTGGACCGACTCGGCCGTGCGCCGCTACGTCTCCGACGCCGGTCACCTGCTCCCCCGCCTGCACCGGCTCGTGCGCGCCGACTGCACCACCCGCAACAGGCGCCGCGCGGCCAAGCTGCAGGCCAACTACGACTCGCTGGAGAGGCGGATCGCCGAGATCGAGGAGAAGGAGGACCTCGCGCGGGTCCGCCCCGACCTCGACGGCAACGAGATCATGAGTCTGCTCGGCCTCAAGCCCGGGCCCGAGGTCGGCCGAGCGTGGGCGTTCCTCAAGGAACTGCGTCTGGACCGCGGCCCGCTCGACCGGGACGAGGCCGAGGCCGAACTCCTCCGGTGGTGGGCCGAGCAGAACGGCGGGGACCAGCCGGCCGGGGGACCGGACACGGACCGGCAGAACGGCGACCCGGCGTGACCGGCGGAGCGGTCGACCGCTACCTCTCGTCGGCGGTCGGTCGCCTCGTCGTCGTCGTCCTCGCCGCCGTCGGCACGCTGCTGCACACCGTCGGCGTCCCGGGCCTGCAACAGATCCCGCCGTACCGCATCGACCTCGACGTCTACCGCGTCGGCGGACAGGTGTTCCGCGACGGCGGCGAGCTGTACGGCGAACTGCCGCAGCTCGCGCAGGGCGCGCACCTGCCGTTCACCTATCCCCCGCTGTCCGCGCAGATCTTCTCGCTGCTCACGCTGGTGCCGCTGCCGGTGGCGTCCGCGCTCGTCACGCTGGCGACCATCGCGGTGCTGGCGCTCGTCGTGCAGCTGGTGCTCACGCGCACGTGCGAGCGGCCGGCGCGCGAGCTGTGGTGGCTCACGGCCGCCGTCATGGTGGTGGCGCTATGGTTCGGCCCGGTCCGCGAGACGATCGGGTTCGGACAGGTCAACGTGTTCCTCATGGCGCTCGTGCTGGTCGATGTCATCCTCGGCCGCGGGCGGTGGTGGGGCGGGACGCTCACCGGGCTGGCGATGGCCATCAAGCTCACGCCCGCGGTGTTCCTGCTGTACTTCTTCCTGCGGCGGGACTGGCGTGGGCTGGCCACGGCGGTGGTGTCCGCGCTGGCGTTCACCGGCCTCGGCCACCTGCTCGCGCCTGACGACTCCGCCCGCTACTGGAGCTTCGCCATCCGTGATCCCGAGCGGATCGGCGGCCTCGCGTTCACCTCCAACCAGTCGGTGAACGGCGTCGTCTACCGGCTCGGCCTCGAGGACACCGCCGCGTCGATCGTGTGGTTCCTCGTGGCCGCGACGATCGGGTTGGGGATCGCGTGGGTCGCGTGGCGTCTGCTGCGGTCTGGTCAGGAGGTCGCCGCTGCGGTGGCGGTGGGTCACGTCGCGCTGTTCTGCTCGCCCGTGTCGTGGGGCCACCACTGGGTGTGGGCGGTGCCGGCGGTCGTGCTCGCGCTGGTGTGGGCCGACCGTGCGGGGCGGCGGGGCGACCGCGACGAGCGCCTCTGGCTGGGCCTCGCCGCCAGCGGCGTGGTGATCTTCCTGGCGACTCCCCAGTGGTGGGTGCCGAACAGCGAGGGCCGCGAGCTGGGCTGGAGCCCGGTCGAGCACCTCGTCGGCAACGCCTACCTCATCTGGGCGCTGGTGTTCCTGGTGGTGCTCGGGCTGCGGGCGGCCCGCCTGGGCCGGCCCGATCTGGGCGGCGACCCCCGCCAGCCCGTGGTGCTGGACCGCGCGCTAGCCCGCTGACCGCGCCTCCCCCGGGCTGCGCGGCCCGGCCGGTTCCGCCGGCTGCGCGCCGCTGGCCTGGCCCGGCCGGCCGCTGCTCGCCGCGCCGGCCCCCGGTCCGCCCGCCGCCGCGCCCGCCTGGCCCGGCGGCACGCTGCCGACTCCGCCCCGCTGCACGCCGCTCGGGGCGCCCCGCTCGCCGAGTGGTCGCAAATGCCGGTCGTCGGCCGCACTTACCTGGAGAAGCGTGGGCGCTCTTGACCACTCGATGGCGGGTGTGCGCCGCGGCGAGCCGCCCAGCTCGCCGGGGCCCCCGTGGCGCCCCACCGAGCCAGCTCGCCCACTCGGGCTCCAGTCGGCCCGCTTCGGCAGCGCGCACCTCACCGCACGAGCGCCGCTCGGAGCGCCCCGCTCGCCGAGTGGTCGCAAATGCCGGTTTTCGGCGGCGGTGACCTGGGGAATTGTTGCCGTTCTTGACCACTCGACGGTTGACCGCGATGCCGTAGGGCCCGAGCGAGCCTCCGCAGCGCCGCTCCTCGGGACGGCGTGGCCCCACGATCGGGCGGCAACTGCCGCGCGACGAGCGGAAAGGCGTCAAGCGCTCCGCGTGGCCTGTGGACAACTCGGTGGGCTCTCCACAGATCGGCCGGTGGCTCTGGTCGGTGCGGTTCGTGAGCGACACGATCGGCGCATGGACTACTTCTTCGGAGACGGCGTCGGTGAACCGACGCAGTGGCAGGGCGAGCCCGACCTCACCCTCGGAATCGGCGCGCCGGACGCGCTGTGGCTGGACTTCGACGGCGACGGGTACGCCGATGACGCCCTCTGGGACTCGGACGTCGACGGCACCGCGGACCGTGTGGTGACCGACGTCGGCGCCGCCGGTCAGGTCGCCTACGCCGACGACGGCAACCGCGGCGTGTGGAACGTGCACGCGGGTGGCGTGGGGGCGCTCGCGGCGGGTTCTCTCGGCGCGGGAGCCGCGGGCGCCGGCTCGGTCGGCGCGGGCAGCGTCGGTGGTGGCTCGGTCGGCGCAGGCAGCGTCGGCGGTGGCTCGGTGGGTGCGGGCTCGGTCGGCGGTGGTTCGGTCGGTCTCGGCTCCGTCGGCGCCGGCTCCCTGGCGGCCGGGTCGATCGCGGCAGGGGTGCACGGGTCGGACGGCCTCGTCGACGGTGCGTTGGCCGCAGGGTCGGACGCGATCGCCGCGGGCTCGCAGTCGTTGGGGGCGCTGCCGGACTGGGGTTCGCTGCTGTCCGATGCGATCGGCGCGATCCATCACGGCTCCGCCGCGGCTGCGGACTCGTCCAGATGGTCGACTCCCCCGGTCACCGAGCCAGCCCCGGCCCCGCCCCCGCCGGTACAGGGTGGCACGGTCCCCGAGCCCGCGGCCCCGGTCGTCGAGGAGGACGGATCGATCACGGTCGACACGGGCGGCGGGTGGCTGTCGGTCGCGGACGTCGACGGCAACGGTCGCCTCGACACCGCCCTGCCGTTCGAACCCCCGCGCATCGAGCTGCCGCACTTCGAACCGCCCCGCATCGAGCTCCCCACCATCGAGCTCCCGCATGTCGAACTGCCGCACGTCGACGCGGGGTCGGTGGCCGGCTCGGTGGACGTCGGGGCCATCGACGCGGGCGCGCTCGGAGCCGGCTCCGCGGCCGCGGGTTCGGCCGCCGCAGGGTCCGCCGCGACCGGGTCGGCCGGCGCGGGCAGCGTCGGGGGCGGCTCTGCGGCCGGCGGCTCGGTCGGTGCCGGAAGCATCGGCGCCGGGTCGGTCGGTGCGGGTTCGGTGGGTGGGGGCTCTGTTGGTGGGGGCTCAGTGGGTGGCGGCTCGATCGCCGCGGGCTCGCTCGGTCTGGGCTCCTGATCGCGTGCCCACCACCAGCGCGATCACGGCCGCGGCGGCGTACAGCACCGCCGGGACCACCATCAGCGACACCGACCGGCCGTCCGCGGGCACGAGCGGAAGCACTACGAGCATGCCCACGACGAACGCCGAGTTGAACAGCGCGTCCTGGAGGGCGAACACCCCGCCCCGGCGGACATCGGGGACGTCGGTCTGCATGGCGTTGTCGGCGACGAGTTTGACCACCTGCGCCCCCAGGCCGATCGCCACCGCGCCGACCACCAGGGCCGTCGGGTCGAGGGTCGGTCCGACGACGAGCTGGGCGAGCGCGGACACACCGGCCCCGGCGGCGACGACGAGGACGCGTCGGGCTCGGGCGATGGCCCACGGTGTGACGACCGCGGCCAGACCCATGCCCGCGGCCACGGCCGCCGACATCAAGCCGAATCCGCCCATCCCGGCGACGACCGGGCCGCCCGACCCGCCGGACTCGGCATCGCGCAGGAGCAGGATCGCCAGCATCGTCGTGATCCCGAACGCGGCCCGCCCGAGCGTCACGCCGGTCAACGACACCCACACCAGGGCCGAGGAACGGGCGGCCCGGACGCCCTCGGCGAGTCCCCCGGCGAACGCCCGGGCGGCACGGCGGGTGACGGCCTCGACCGGGTGGGAGCGGACCTCGTCGTCGTCGGGTCCCAGGTGGCGCCGCGGCAGGGCGAGGATCGCCCACACCCCCGCCAACGCGGTGACCACGGACGGCACGAGGGTCCACGAGACCGCGGTGTCGCCCGCGCCCAGGACGGCGAGCACCGCGAACGCCGCGACCGCGCCCACCGCGGTGATGACCGAACCGACCGTGACCAGCACCGAGTTGGTGGCCGCGAGGAGGCGGTCGGGCACCACCTTGGGCATGGCCGCGGTCATCCCGGTGTTGATGAGCCGGCCCAGGCCGATCGCCACGAGGGACAGGACGAACAGCGCCGTCAGACCCGCGCCCGAGTGGACGGCGCCGGCGGCGATGAGCGCGATGGTCGCGACGATCGCGAGGGTCCGCACCAGGGCGGCGACGGCCACCACGACCCGGCGGTCCCACCGGTCCAGCGCGGCCGCGGCGAAGGGCCCGACGATCGAATAGGGCAGCAGCATCACTGCGAACCCGCCCACGATCGCCGCCGGAGTGGTGCCCGACTCGGGGCTGAACAGCACGATCCCGCCGAGGGCGGCCTGATGGATGCCCTCGCTGAGCAACGCCGCCAGCCGTGCCGTCGACAGCCGACCCAGACCTTCGGACTCGCGCAGTGCGGCTGCCAGGCGGCCCCGTGTGGGAACGGCCGGGTCGGTGGGCGGTGAGGTCACGGGAGTCACGGTAGCGCTCGCGGCCGGGCCGCCGATCACCGCGGCGAGACCCGATCGAGGGGACGCGCGTGTGGCCCGGCGACGACGGGGGCATCATGGATACATGGACACGGGACCGGATGATCTGAGCGGCGGAGGCCTGTTCGGCGACCGCCTCTACGACGCCATGGACAAGCGGGATCCCGTCGCCGGTTCACTGCTCATCGCCGCGCCCGACATGCCCGACCCGAACTTCCGGCGCGCGATCATCTACATGATCGAACACGACCACTCCGGGTCGCTGGGCGTGGTGATCACCCGGCGCAGCGAGACCGATGTCGAGGAGATCCTGCCCGCCTGGTCCGAGTTGTGCGCTCCCCCGTCCGTGTTCCACATCGGAGGACCCGTCAAACCCGACACCGGCATCGCCCTGGTCGTGCTGAGCGCCGGCGTCGACGGCCACCGGTTCAGCGGGCTCCAGCAGATTGAGGGCCGCGTGCACGTCGTGGACCTGGACAGCGATCCCGACCTCCTGCGGGAGCACATCGACGGCATGCGGGTGTTCGTCGGGTACACCGGCTGGGCGCCCGGTCAGCTGCAGGACGAGCTCGACCGCGGCGACTGGTACGTCGCGCCCAGCCTGCCCAGCGATCTGCTCGCGCCCGCCCGCGTCGACGTATGGGGCGCGGTGCTGCGCCGCCAGGAGATGCCCCTGCCCCTGTACGCCACGTACCTGCAGGACGGCGACCTCAACTGACATCGCCGCCTCGCGCTGTCTCACAATGTGGTACGATGTTTCCGTATTCTGGGCAGTGACATATGCTCCTGCAGGTGGAGACGGTAGGCGGCGAGTCGACGACGGTGACGGCCCGGCACTGGCTGGTGCTGGCCGTGGCCACGTTCGTCGCCGCGTCCGGATCGGCGTTCGTGATCGGCGTCGGCTTCCTGCTCCCTCATCTCACGAGCGTCATGGGACTGTCCCTCTCGCAGGGCGGGATCCTGGTCGCGATGCCGCTGGTCGGCATGGCCGCGGCGTTGATCGCGTGGGGCTGGCTCGTCGACCGTGCCGGGGAGAAGGTCGTCCTGGTCGCCGGGTCGGTCGGTGCCGCCGTCACCCTCACCGCGGCACTGTTCGTGGAGTCGTTCGTGTTGCTGGCGGTATTGCTGCTGGTCACGGGCGCCTTCACCGCCTCGGGTAACTCGGCGAGCGGGCGACTGGTCGTGAGCTGGTTCCCCGCGCACCGCCGCGGGCTCGCCATGGGTGTCCGCCAGATGTCGCAGCCGGCCGGTTCCGCGGTCGCGGCCATGACCATGCCGCTGCTCGCGCAGTCGTACGGTCTGGGCGCGGCGTTCGCGCTCCCCCTGGCGATGGCCGCTGTCTCGGCGGTGGCGGCCCTCGTCGTCGTCACCGATCCGCCTCCACCCGAGGCCACGCGCGACGCGGGCGCCGAGGCGATGAGTGGCGCGGCGACAGGCGCCGACGGTGAGGCGGTGAGTGGCGCGGCGACGGACGGCTCGCCGTACCGCGGGTCCGGCTACCTGTACCGCGTCCACGGGGTGTCGGTGCTGCTCGTGCTGCCGCAGGGGATGCTGCAGGCGTTCCTGCTGACGTGGCTGGTGCTGGGGCACGGCTGGTCGGCGGTGTCCGCGGGCGTCGTGGTGACGGTGAGTCAGGTGCTCGGCGCGGTCGCGCGGATCGTGGCGGGCGCGGTCTCGGACCGGGTGGGGTCCCGCATGACGCCCATTCGCGGCGTGGCGATCTCGGTGACCGCCGGACTGGCCGCGCTGGCGGCCGCGGAAGCTCTGGGCGCGCCCGGGGTCATCGCGGTGACGCTCGGCGTGATCGCGACCGTGCTCTCGGTGTCCGACAACGGCCTGGCGTTCACCGCTGTCGCCGAGTTCGCCGGGCCCCGGTGGAGCGGCCGGGCGCTCGGGGTGCAGAACACCACTCAGTTCGTGGCGATCTCGGCGTCCACTCCCCTGGTCGCCGCGGTGATCGACGCCGTCGGCTACTGGCCGGTGTTCGCCGGCGCGGCCGTGATCGCGGCGCTGGCGATTCCGCTCGTACCCGCCGCCGACCAGCGCCGGGCCTGACCGATCCGCGTCGCGCCTGACCGCCCCGCATCGCGCGATCGTCAGGGTGCAGGAGCGCCCCGGTACTGCCCCACCGACCACACGTTGCCCTCCGGGTCGCGCACGGAGAAGGAGCGATCCCCGTAGTCGGTGTCCTGCAGCTCCAGCACCACCTCGGCCCCTGCGTCCACGGCCCTGCGGTACACCGCCTCCGAGTCGGCGGTCACGACGTAGGCCAGACCGGTGCCGGGTGGCGAGGCGTGCGGATCGTCCGCCCCGCGCCCGCCCTCGCCCAGCATCACGCCCCCGCCCTCGGGCCACAGCAGCTCCGCGTGGGTCACCACGCCGTCCTCGGAGTAACACGCCGTTTCCACGAACCCCAGGGTCGCGACCAGCCAGTCGATCACCGTCCGGGCGTCGGAGCACCGGAAACAGTGCCACACCGTCGGCGCGGGTGGCGTGCCCGTCTGATGTGCGTCCATGGGTCGAGTCTGCGCCGGCCGGCCGGGCGGCGGTAGGCCTCTGTCGGGGGTGATGCGAAATCGTGGCTGGCTAGACTGCCCGGCGTGTCGACCAGCCCCTCCGCCAGCGCAGAGATCCGCGCAGAGATCCGCAAGGGTCTGGCCGACTGCTCGACGGTCGGGCTCGGACTGGTGCCGCTCGGACTGGCGTTCGGGGTGCTGATGACCCAGGCGGGGTTCGACTGGTGGTGGGCGCCCGTGTTCTCCCTGGTGATCTACGCCGGGTCGATGGAGTTCCTGGCGATCGGCCTGCTCACTGCCGTCACCCCCCTGTATTCGCTGGCCGCCGCGGCGTTCCTGGTGAACTTCCGCCACGTCTTCTACGGCCTGAGCTTCCCGCTCGAGGCTATCCGTTCACGGCTGGGTCGGCTGTACGCCGTGTACGCGCTCACCGACGAGGTCTACGCGATCACGTCGACCAAGCGGCGCGCGGAGATGAGCGGTCCGCGGACGCTGACCATCGCGATCACCTGCCAGTCCCTGTGGGTGATCCCGGGCGTGATCGGAGCGCTCGTCGGCACCGCCCTCCCCGAGGGGCTGGACGGACTGCAGTTCGCGCTGACCGGGCTGTTCGCCGTGCTGGCCGTGGACGCGTGGCGGTCGTCCGGCGACCTGCCCGCGCCGGTGATCGGCCTGGTGTGCGGGCTGGTCGCCGCCGTGGTGGCTCCCGACCAGATGCTCATCGTGGGTCTGTGCGCGTTCGTGGGCGTGCTGTTGGTGCGGTACGCGTGGCTGCAGCGGACCGGGCGGGCGAAGCACGCCGAACAGACGCAGCGCACCGGGGGTGATGTCGCGTGACCGCCGTCCCCGGGACCGCCTACCTGCTTGCCGGGTTGGGCGTGATGTTCCTCGTCACCGTGGCGCTGCGGGCCGCCCCGTTTGTCGCGCTCACCCGCCTCCGCGACTCGGGCGTGGTCCGCTATCTCGGCCGCACCATGCCGGCCGGCGTGATGGTGGTCCTGGTGGTCTACACGCTGCGCGACACCACCACGGCGCTCGGCTCGTGGGTGCCGGCGACCGTCGCGCTCGCGCTCACCTTGGGCGTGCACCTGGCGTTCCGCCGCGCCGCCGCGAGCATCGTGCTGGGCACGGCGACGTACATGGTGCTGCAGGCCTGGCTGGGCTGAGCACGCGGGCGGATCAACTCGCCACGGGGCACACGCCGAGGTCGACCTTCCACTCGGTGAGTCCGTTGAGCCACCCGGAGCGCAGGCGCTTGGGGTCGCCGAGCGCGGTGAGATCCGGCAGGTGGTCGGCGACGGCGTTGAAGATCAGCTCGAGCTGCATTTTCGCGAGGTTCGCGCCCAGGCAGTAGTGCGGGCCCTGGCCGCCGAAGGTCACGTGCGGGTTCGGGTCGCGGAGGATGTTGAACGTGAACGGGTCGTCGAAGACCTCCTCGTCGAAGTTCGCCGACCCGTAGCAGATCAGCACCCGATCGCCCTTGGCGATGGACACCCCGCCGATCTCGGTGTCCTCCATGGCGGTGCGCTGGAACTGGGTGATGGGCGAGGCCCAGCGCAGGATCTCGTCGTAGGCGGTCTCGGGCCGCTCGCGCTTGAACAGCTCCCACTGGTCGGGGTGCTCGAGCATGGCGACCATGCCGTGGGTGGTGGCGTTGCGGGTGGTCTCGTTGCCGGCGACGGCGAGGAGGGTCACGAACCAGCCGAACTCGTCGGCGGAGAGGTGCTCGCCGTCGACGTCGGCCTGGACGAGCTTGGTCACGATGTCGTCCTGCGGATTGGCGGCGCGGTCCTCGGCCATGGCGTTGGCGTAGCCGATGAGCTCCATGGACGCGATGGCGGGCGCGTCCGGGTCGACGCCGGCGTCGTAACTGGTCATGATGTTGGACCACTCGAAGATCTTGTGCCGGTCCTCTTGCGGTACGCCCAGCAGTTCGGCGATCGCCTGCAGCGGCAGCTCGGAGGCCACGGCGGTGACGAAGTCGTCGGCGTTGTTCTCGGCGGCGGCGGTGACGATCTTCCGCGCGCGGTCCGCGAGCTCGTCGCGCATGCCGGCGACGCCGCGCGGCGTGAAGCCGCGGGAGATGATGCGGCGGTGCTTCTTGTGGATCTCGCCGTCCTCGTTGACGAGCATCGCGCGCTGGGCCTCGATGATCTCGCGCGGCGTGCCCTCGGCGAAGCGCGGGATCATCGTGTTCTCCCCCGCGGAGAAGATCTCGCCGGTCAGGCGGGAGATCTCCTTGACGTCAGCGTGCTTGGTGACGAGCCAGTAGTGGTCGTCGTCGAAACCGTCGGAGCCGGGGCGCTTGTCGACGCGGTGGATGGGCTGCGTCCGCCGGAGCTGGCGCCACTCGTCGTGTGGGAGCCGCTTCTCGAACAGGTCCGGGTCGGTGAAGTCGAAGCCCGCCGGGATGGTCACGTCCATGATGTCTCCTGAGACTGGTCGCCCACCGGCCCCCGGTGGGGATGAAACCGTGAATAGTGGTAACTATAAACAGGTGGCACTATCTTCGAGGGAAATTCTCGATCGCGCGTTGATGCTCTCCGAGCAGATGGCCGGGCACATCGAGCGTGCGGCGGCGAACTACGGTCTCACCGTGCCGCGGTTGGAGCTGCTGTTCGTGCTGGGCCTGCAGGGTGAGTGCAAGCAGGTGGAGCTGGCGACGTACCTCGATTGCTCACCGCGCCAGGTGACGGCGCTGGTGGACGGCCTGGTGGCCAGTGGTCACGTGGAGCGGACGATGCCGCCGGATGACCGGCGGGTGCGATTGGTGAGCCTGACGGAGAAGTCGCGCCGGATTGTGGATGAGGTGGTGACGGCGCGCGTCGGCCTCGCCGACTGGTTGTTCGAGGGATGTGACGACGACGAGCTGCAGGCGTTCGGGGCGGTCGCAGAAAAGTTGATCTCGCGGATGAGCGGGCGGGCGCTGAGTCGGCTTCCCGAGCAGTGAGCCGGGCCCGCTCGTTGGATCACGCAGTGCAGGCGTCGCAGCCGGTGTCCGCCCGGTCGTATTCGACGAACCCGCGGGCGAGGTAGTTGGGGACAGCGGCGGGGGAGTCGTCGGCGCACGTGTGCAGCCACACGCGGCGGCAGCCCGGGACGTTCCAGGCGATGCGGCAGACCTCGGAGAGGAACCAGCCGCCCAGGCCGCGGCCAGCGAAGGCGGGCAGGATGCCGAAGTAGACGATCTCCACGTCGACTCCGTCATCGTCGGACCCGGTCCCGCCCGCAGTGGCCGCGTCGGCTGCGCTGTCGCAGGGACTCATGCGCAGTTCCGCGTAGCCGACGACCTCGTCGCCCAGTCTCGCGCGGAGGGTGCTGACGCACGGGTCGGAGCAATAGGAGACCCAGCGGCCCTGTGACCAGTCGAGGCGGTCGACCCAGTTCCAGTCGCTGCCGATCACGCGGTACATCCGCTCGTTGAAGGCGGGCTCGGCGGGAAAGACGCGGGAGATCGTGAGATCTGCGCGATTGGCCGGGCGAAGCTGGTCCGCGGTGGTCTGCTGAAGGTAGGTCACGCTGGTCACCGCCCTATTAGAACAGTGCCGCCCTCTCCTACCCGGCTGTTGCGGGGGAGAGGGCGGCACGGCGATCAGCTCTGAGGCTCAGTGACCATCTAGGCTTGGCGCGGCGTTCAACTTAGGTCAGTTGAAGGTGATGTAAGGGACACCCGGGATGTTCATGTTGTTGATCGACCCCGCAGCAGCGTCCTTGGCGTTATTCATCGCCTCATGAAAGGCATTCTCAATGCCGGTGGCAGCGTGCGGGTTGTTCGCTACGACGCCCGCCCCTGCCCCGAGGGCAGCCGATCCGCCAGCCGCGGCGCCGGTACCGACGATGCCCGCAGGGACGGCCCAAGCGGGAGCTGCGGCCACTGCCGCAGCCGCACCTGCCAAAGCGGGCGCGGCGGACGCGGCCCCGGCGGGCACGGCGGTGTTGGCGATCATCGTGGCAATGAGGATCGAGATCGGGTCCATGCTAGTTCTCCTTCGATTTTTGTGATTAGCTCGCGGCCGGTTGGCCGCTAGCCGATATGGAGTTGCTTTGGCGGAATCGGCGCCTGCGGGATAATCCCCCCGCGGCCGCCGAGATCGATGGTGATCGTCTCGGGCGGCGCCGGTGCCGGTGCCGGTGCGGGCGCCGGCGCTGGTGGTGGCACAGGCTGCGGCGCGGGAGCCGGCGTGTACCGCGGCCGCACGGGTGGTTGTGCGGGCGCCACTGGCACGCGGACGGCGGGCGCGGGTGCAGGCGCCGGCCCGGTCGAGGGCTCCTCGGATGTCGAAGACTCCGGTGGCTTGGCATCTACGCGGGCCGTCGACGTCGCCGGAGTCGATGTGGGCGCTGTGGACGTCGGGTCGGCCGTCGTCGGAGAGACCAAACCCGCTTGCGCGACGGAAGGATCTGCGCGGTGGTTCGTGGATGCTGAGGCGGTAGCTTCAGTCATCCATGCGGTTCCCGCCCCTGCCGAGAACCCCAGCAGTGCGAGGCCGGGCAGGACGATGAGTGGAGCGATGCGACGGAGCAGGGCGGGCTTTGTGGCCAACGTGAACTCCTTCAGTGCACCGAAAGGGGCCTGGGTCACCCCTCGACTCGCGTGAGCCGCTCAGCTCATGCGGCGTGAACGCTAAGGGTCGCCCCACCGCTCTTCAACGTTTTGCTCCCTAAGCAGCCGTTCGGATTGCACCCGTCCTGACCTGCTGATATGTCGCCTACCTCGCGTACAACAGAAAAGCTGCTGGTAGTGGGATCGCGCATGTCACCTTCCGTCACATCCGGGCGAGGGAAAATACAGTTATCTGTGGGCGAGGTCACGCGGGAGGAACCTCGGTGAGACCAGTTGCGAGGCCGCGTGAGATCCGTAGGGTCGCGCCCATGGCGAACGTACTGATGATCCTGTCCGCAGCCGACCACTGGACTCTCAAGGACGGTTCCCAGCACCCGACGGGCTTCTGGGCCGAGGAGTTCGTAGCCCCCTACGAGGTGTTCACCGACGCCGGGTGGTCCGTCACCGTGGCCACGCCGGGCGGCCGCACCCCCTCCGTCGACCAGGCGAGCCTCGACGAGGGCGCCGGCGACCCGGAGACCCTGCAGCACGTCCGGGCCTCCCTCGACCGTCTCGCGCAGGTCCTCGAGGCGCCGACCGACCTGGCCAGCGTCGACCACAACGACTTCGACGTGGTGTTCTACCCCGGCGGGCACGGCCCGCTGGAGGACCTCGCCGTGGACACGACCTCCGGCGCGATCCTCCGGGACCGCGTGAGCGAAGGTAAGCACGTCGCGCTCCTGTGCCACGCGCCGGCCGCCGTGCTCGCCGCATCCGACGATCCGGCCTCCTCGCCGTTCGCGGGCTACAAGATGACGGGGTTCTCCAACGACGAGGAGGAGCAGGTCGGCCTGGCCGCCAACGCGCCCTGGTTGCTCGAGGACAAGCTGGTCGAGCTGGGCGCCGACTACTCCAAGGCCACCGAGCCCTGGGGATCGCACGTCGTGGTTGACCGCAACGTCTACACCGGCCAGAACCCGCAGTCCTCTGAGGAACTTGCCAAGCGGATCGTGGCCGACCTCGGCTGATCCGATGCCGATGAACCACATCGCCGACCGCGACACCGTCATCGATGGCCACCGGATCCGGTTCGGCATACACGGCGAGGGCGAACCCGTCGTCCTCATCCATTGAACGCCCTCGTCGTCGTACATCTGGCGGGGCATGGTACCCGGTCTCACCGAGGCCGGGTACCGCACCCACGTCTTCGACCTGCTGGGCTACGGGCTGTCCGAGCGACCGGCGGACCCGGAGGTCGACACCTCGATCACCGGGCAGGTCGCCGTGCTGGACGGCCTGCTGGAGGAGTGGGGGCTGGACACGTTCCACCTGGTCGCCCACGACATCGGCGGCGGGATCGCAACTTCGACCCGGACGCGCTCGACGTGTACCTCGACTTCATCAGCGGGCCGATCGGCCAACCCAGCTTCTTCCGGCACCAGGTCGCCCACTACGACCCGCGGCACACGCTCGAGATCAGCGATCAGCTGGACCGGCTGGGTCAGGTGCCGGTGCAACTGCTGTGGGGCGCCGACGATACCTGGCAGGTCACCGACTGGGCGCGCCGGCTGCAGGCCGCGATCCCGGGCAGCGGCCTGCGACTCATCGAGCGGTGCGGGCACTTCGCGCCCGAAGAGCGGCCGGCCGAGGTGGCCGAGGGGATCGTCGACTTTCTCCGGAGGGTATCCGGGCGAGTGTGAGCCGGCGCGGGCCGGCGTTACAGTCCGACGCGGCGGCCCGGCGCGCAAGCCCGCGGCAGCCCGTCGCTCAGGCCGCGGGTTCGGCCCGGGCGTCTTCTGCGCGGCCGTAGCGACCGGCCAGCCACGCGCACACGATCAACTGGATCTGGTGGAACAGCATGAGCGGCAGCACCATGAGGCCGATCGGCTGCCCGACGAACAGCACGGCCGCCATCGGTAGCCCGGTGGCCAGCGACTTCTTGGAACCACAGAACTGCACCACGCGCTTGTCGCGGTCCTCGAAGCGCAGGGCGCGGGAGGCGAGCTCGGTCAGGCCCAGCACCACCGCGAGCAGGACGCAGCACGCCACGAGCAGCCACGCGAGCTCGGCCGCTCCGATCGTCGACCAGATCCCGTCGGCGACCCCCTCGGAGAACGCCGCGTAGACCACCAGCACGATGACGGTCTTGTCGAACAGCGCGATCCTCGGGATCCTGCGGATGACGGGCAGGACCCACCGCCGCAGCAACTGACCCACCACGAACGGCAGCAGCAGCTGCAACGCGATCGACCCCACCGAGTCCCACGTGATGACCACCGACCCGTCCGTGGTCATGAGGGCGAAGACCAGCAGGGGAGTGACGAACACGCCCAGCAGGTTGGACACCGACGCCGACACCACGGCGGCGCTGACGTGCCCGCGCGCGATCGCCACGAACGTGATGGAGGACTGCACGGTCGACGGGACCAGCGTGAGGAACAGGACCCCCGCGGCGAGCGCCGGGCCGAGCACGGGCGTGAGGATCCACTGCCCGAGCAGGCCGAGCAGCGGGAACAGCAGGAATGTCGCCACGAGCACCACCGAGTGCAGCCGCCAGTGCGTGAGGCCGACCAGCAGCTCGCGCGGCTCGAGTCGCGCGCCGTAGAGGAAGAACAGCACGGCGATGCCGATGGTCGTCACCCAGTCGAGGGCGTCGGCCGCACCGCCGGTGGCGGGCAGGAACGCGGCGACGACCACCGCGGCCAGGATCGCCAGGATGAACGGCTCGATCCGGAGACGACGCAGAAGGCCCATCCCCCTATTGCATCACTCCCGCCGCGCGGGGCGCCCGATAGGCTCGGGTCATGACGGAGCAGGCCGGATGACGGAGCAGGGATGGCGGCCCAGGGCGCTGCGGGACGGCGAGGAGCCGGACCCGCGCTTCACGCTCGCCAACGAGCGCACGTTCCTGGCCTGGATCCGCACGAGCCTCGGGCTGACGGCCGGGGCGGTGGCGCTGGAGGCGTTCGCGGGCGACGAGATCCCGGAGATCATCCGCACCCCGCTCGCGTGCATCCTGTTGGTGCTGGCCGGGTTGCTGGCGATCGTGGCGTTCCGGCGCTGGATCCGGATCGAGTCGGCCATGCGACACCAGCGGCCGCTGCCCATGCCGCAGGCGTCGATCCTGCTGGTCCTGGGCATCGCGGCGGGTGCGGTGGTGCTCATCGTGGCGATCCTCAGCGGGACCTTCGGGTGACCTCTCCGCGCCCGCGCCGCATCGGCGTGGAGCCCGCTGCGGTTCCGCCCGACGCCGGGCTCCAATCCGAGCGGACCAGCCTGTCGTGGGCCCGCACCTGGGCCGTGGTGGCGGTGAACATCATCCTCGTCGCCAAGCTGGTCGGGGAGTTGTCGTGGGCGTGGGCGGCCGCGTTCTCGGCGCTCGTGGTGGCCCCGCTGCTGGCCCTGTTGCGGGTGCAGCGTCGGCACGAGCAGCGGGTGGACCGGTTTGTCCGCGCGGACGAGGTCGAGCAGACGCAGACCCGTCACAACATCGGGCTGGTGGCCCTGGTGATCGTGATCGCCGCCTGCGGGCTCGTCGCGATCGTGGTGACGTCCCTGCGGTGACCCGTCCGGGCGTCGCGCCCCGCCGATCACCCTCCCGGGCGCCCTGGGAACAGGCCTCCGCGGGTGTGGACGTAGTCATGGAGGGAATGGACGTAACCATGTCGGCGAAATGGCCTCCAGACCAACATGGTTACGTCCAAATCCGTGCCCGCGCCGCGCCGCGCCGAGCCGCGCCGCGCCGCGCCGCGCGGCGCCGCGCCGCGCGGCGCCGCGCGGCGCCGAGCCGAGCATCGCCGCAGCCGCGTCGCCCCTCGCCTCAGGTGTTCTTCATGCGCCCGCTCAGGGCGTCACGCAGCCGGTCGACCATGCCGACGCCCGCGCCGACCGTCTTATGGAACAGCTCGGAGTGGGGGGCGCTGGGGTGCGGCCGCGTGGGGGCGACCTGCTTGGCGGCCTCGACCTTGCGGCCCATGTCCAGCAGTGTGTCCTTCGACAGGTGCTCGCGCAGCTTGGGGAACTGGTCGGATTCCTCGTCGTCGGCGTGGTGGTCGAGCAGTTCCTTGAGCTCGCGCACGAGGCCCATGAACTCGGCGTCCGCGGCGTCGACGTTCTCGAGCTTCTTCATCACCACGACGATCTCGTCGTGCTCCTCCTTGTCGTGCTCGACCTCGTCCTTGCCGCCGGGGATGTCGCGTTCCATGACGGGGTAGACGAACATCTCCTCGGCCACGGAGTGACGCATCACCTCGGCGGTGACGGCGTCGGCGAGGGCGCGGCGGTCGGAGGGGTCGGTGGAGGTCTCGATCTGGTCGAGGAGCTCGATCATCTCGCGGTGATCGGCGGTGAGGATCTCGGTGACGTCCCGGGTCGTGTCTGTGGCGGCCATGTCGGTCTCCTTCCACGGTGGTGACTGATGTGTCCCACACCGTAGGGGCGACCGTGGGGCCGATCCACCGGTCCGCTCAGCGGGTGGCGCTCTCCGTCTCGCACATGCCCCGGAGGGCGCACGAGCCGCATCCGCCGGTGACACCGCAGTCGGCGGCGGGGTCGCCGGGGGCGCCGGACCCTGCGTCGGCGGGGGAGCAGGTGCCGGCGGGGGAGTCGCCGGACGAGCCGCCCGCGCACCCGGTGTCGGCGGTGTCGATGCCGGAGTGGCCGCCGCAACCGTCGGGGCCGCAACCGCATCCGCCCTGGTCGCCGTCTTCGCTGGCGGCCCAGATCGCCGCCGCGCGTGCCCCGGCGAGGCCGGCGACGCTGAGCAGGGCGAGGGAGCCGACGAGGGAGACGACGACGACGAGGCCGCCCACCCATCCGCCGATCAGTCCCAGGGCGAGCGCACCGAGCAGGAGCACGAGAC
Organism: Dietzia sp. oral taxon 368; assembly: GCF_002999155.1. Classification (NCBI taxonomy): domain Bacteria; kingdom Bacillati; phylum Actinomycetota; class Actinomycetes; order Mycobacteriales; family Dietziaceae; genus Dietzia; species Dietzia sp. oral taxon 368. The sequence continues at coordinate 1,314,769 of NZ_CP027238.1, read as the reverse complement.
CGGAGCCGAGGAACGCGGGTCCGGCGGCCCGGTTGGCGAGCTCCCACGCCTCGGGGGAGCGGCGGGTCTCGGGCGTGCGAACGCCGAGGACGCCGTTGCCGGGGAGTCGGCCGAGGAGGCCCGCCAGCCCGGTGCCGCCGACCACGACCGCGAGCCCCACGAGGAGCACCATGACCACCACGAGCACTGCGTTCACGCCCCTGAGGGTACGCCCGCGACGGCGGATCGCCGAGTCGCCTCAGCCCCGTCCGCGCCCCGTACCTTGGCGAGAAGTCGGGCGAGCTCCCGCTTGTCCTCCTCGCCGAGGCGGTCGAGGAACACCCGACGCACGGTGGCGACGTGGTCCGGGGCGGCCTGCTCGATGGCGCGCATCCCCTCGTCGGTCGCGGAGACGAACGCCCCCCGGCCGTCCTCGGGGCAGGCGGTCCGCTGCACGAGGCCGCGTTTGATCATGCGGCTCACCTGGTGAGAGAGACGGCTGCGCTCCCACATGAGGACGTCGGCGAGGGCGGTCATGCGCTGCGGGCCGTCCGCCTCGCTGAGGTACACGAGGACCTCGAACTCGGGCTCGGTCAGGTCGGAGGACGCCTTGAGGTCCCGCTGGATCTCGAGGTGGAGGCGGCCCTGGACGGCGAGGTAGTCCCGCCACAGGGCCTTCTCCTCGCTGTCCAGCCAGCGCACCTGGTGATTCCGAGCCTGGTCTGCCATAGCTCCACTATAGCGGCGTAGTTGACACGACACGTAGCGGGTGGGTGAAAGTATGTGCCGTATCACTTACCGAGAGGACTCCCATGACCACCACCGCCACCCGTCCCGAGGCCGCCGACAGCCGGCTCCTCCCCGTCCCCGCGGCCGTCCGCGACGCGGGCCTGCTCATCACGCGCGTCATCCTGGGCGTCGTGCTCATCGCCCACGGCTGGGAGAAGTTCGCCATCAACGGCATCGAGGGAACCGGCGCCTTCTTCGACTCGGTCGGCATCCCCGGGGCCACGGCCGCCGCCGCCGTCGTCGGCGTGATCGAGCTCGTGGGAGGCATCCTGCTCATCCTGGGACTGCTCACCCCCCTGGTCGCCGTCCTCGTCGTCGTCATGATCGGCGCGTTCTTCACCGTCCACGCCGGCTCCGGCGTCTACGTCTCCAACAACGGCTGGGAGCTCGTCGCCGTGGTCGGGCTCGCCGCCGCGGTCTTCGGTCTGGTCGGCCCCGGCCGCTACAGCGTCGACGCGGTCCTCGCCCGCCGGCGCGCGGCCCGCGCCTGACCCGACCCGGCGCGGCACCTGACCGAGCCCCCAGGCGCGCGGTCCGACCTCGCACGGTCTGACCCGGACCCCGCCGCGGCCCGGCGCCCACGGCCCCGCGCGGCCGGACGTGACCACCCGTCCGGCCGCGCGGTCCCCACGCTGGCGCGGCCCCACCTCGGGCAGGGTTTAGGCTGGACACGGCCTGCGTGTGGGCACCGGCGAGACCAGGGGAGAGCAGACGACGTGAGCAGCAGCGACCAGAGCGCCACCGGCGTGCAGCCCGAGACCGCGGGGGCGTCCGGGAGCGGGACCCAGCCCGAGACCGGGCCCGCCCACCGCTACGGCGCGGCGCTCGCCGGCGAGATCGAGTCCCGCTGGCAGCGCGAATGGTCCGAGCGCGGCACGTTCGAGGCGCCCAACCCCGTCGGCCCACTGGCCGCGCCCGATGGCGAGCTGCCCGCGGACAAGCTCTTCGTCCAGGACATGTTCCCCTACCCGTCCGGCGCCGGGCTGCACGTCGGCCACCCGCTGGGCTACATCGCGACCGACGTGTTCGCCCGCTACAACCGGATGCTCGGCACCAACGTGCTGCACACCCTCGGCTACGACGCGTTCGGCCTGCCCGCCGAGCAGTACGCCGTCCAGACCGGACAGCACCCGCGCGTGACCACCGAGTCCAACATCGCCAACATGGAGCGCCAGCTCGGCCGCCTCGGCCTGGGCCACGACCGCCGCCGCGTCTTCGCCACCACCGACACCGACTTCTACCGCTGGACCCAGTGGATCTTCCTGCAGATCCACGGCTCCTGGTACGACCCCGACGCCCCCGCCCGGACGATCGACGGCGGCGACCACCCCACCCGCACCGGCCGCGCCCGGCCCATCGCCGAGCTCGTCGAGCAGTTCGCCTCCGGCGCCCGCCCGCTGGCCGCCGGACTGCCCGCCGATCTCGCCGCCGACCTCGCCGGCCGCACCTGGGGCGAGCTGACCCGCGCCGAGCAGGAGAAGGTCCTCGACGCGCACCGGCTCGTCTACCTCTCGGACTCCACGGTCAACTGGTGCCCCGGCCTGGGCACAGTCCTGGCCAACGAGGAGGTCACCGCCGAGGGCCGCTCCGAGCGCGGCAACTTCCCCGTCTTCCGCAAGAACCTCAGCCAGTGGATGATGCGGATCACCGCCTACGCCGACCGGCTCGTCGACGACCTCGACCGGCTCGACTGGACCGACAAGGTCAAGTCCATGCAGCGCAACTGGATCGGTCGCTCGCAGGGCGCCCGCGTCCGGTTCGCCGTGGCCGACCAGTCCATCGAGGTGTTCACCACCCGCCCCGACACCCTGTTCGGCGCCACCTACATGGTCCTGTCGCCCGAGCACCCGCTGGTCGACGAGCTCGCCGGACCGTTCTGGCCCGAGGTCCCGGCCGGCGCGCCCGGCTCGGCCCCCGGCGAGTCGACCCCCGGTGCCCTCGACCCGCGCTGGACCGGCGGACACTCCTCGCCCGCCGAGGCCGTGTTCGCCTACCGGCGCGCCGCGTCCATGAAGTCCGAGCTCGAGCGCCAGGAGAACAAGGACAAGACCGGCGTCTTCACCGGCGCCTACGCCGTCAACCCGGTCAACGGCGAACAGGTCCCGGTGTTCGTCGCCGACTACGTCCTCATGGGCTACGGCACCGGCGCCATCATGGCCGTGCCCGGCCACGACGCGCGCGACCACGAGTTCGCCCTGGCGTTCGGGCTGCCCATCCGGCAGGTCGTGGCGCCCGCCGACGGGCGCGAGCTCGACGTGCAGGCCGAGGCCTACGCCGGCGACGGCGTGGCCGTGAACTCCACCAACGACGAGGGGCTGTCCCTCGACGGCCTGGGCGTGGACGAGGCCAAGGCCGCCACCATCGCCTGGCTCGAGGGGGAGGGCACCGGCGAGGGCACCGTCCAGTACAAGCTGCGCGACTGGCTGTTCGCCCGCCAGCGCTACTGGGGCGAGCCGTTCCCCGTGGTCTACGACTCCGACGGCGTGCCCCACGCGCTGCCCGAGGAGATGCTGCCCGTCGAGCTGCCCGAGGTCGAGGACTACAAGCCCGTCTCGTTCGACTCCGACGACGCCGACTCGGTGCCGTCCCCGCCGCTGGCCAAGGCCACCGAGTGGATGACGGTCGAGCTGGACCTCGGTGACGGGCTCAAGACCTACACCCGCGACGCCAACGTCATGCCCAACTGGGCCGGTTCCAGCTGGTACCAGCTGCGCTACATCGACCCCACCAACTCCGAGCAGCTCTGCGCGATCGAGAACGAGCGCTACTGGACCGGCCCGCGCCCCGAGATCCACGGTGCCGGCGACCCGGGCGGCGTGGACCTCTACGTGGGCGGCGTCGAGCACGCCGTGCTGCACCTGCTGTACTCGCGGTTCTGGCACAAGGTCCTGTTCGACCTCGGCCACGTCACCAGCGAGGAGCCCTACCGGCGCCTGTTCAACCAGGGGTACATCCAGGCCTTCGCCTACACCGACTCCCGCGGCGTCTACGTACCCGCGGCCGAGGTGACCGAGCGGGACGGGAAGTTCTACTGGACTGACGCCTCCGCCGGCGCGGACGCCACCGAGATCGAGGTGTTCCAGGAGTACGGGAAGATGGGCAAGTCGCTCAAGAACTCCGTCTCCCCGGACGAGATCTGCGACTCCTACGGCGCCGACACGCTGCGCGTGTACGAGATGTCCATGGGCCCGCTCGACACCTCGCGTCCCTGGGCCACCAAGGACGTCGTGGGCGCGCACCGGTTCCTGCAGCGGCTGTGGCGCGTGGTGATCGACGAGTCCACCGGCGAGGTCCGTGTGACCGACACGGATTCGACCGACAGCGCACCCGGCGAGGACGTGCTCAAGGCGCTGCACCGCACCATCGCCGGTGTCCGCGACGACTACGCCGGCCTGCGGGACAACACCGCGATCGCCAAGCTCATCGAGTACGTCAACACCCTGACCAAGGCGTACCCCACCGAGGGGCCGGGCGCCCCTCGCTCGGTCGTCGAGCCGCTGGTCCTCATGGTCGCGCCGGTCGCCCCGCACCTCGCCGAGGAGCTGTGGGCCCGACTCGGGCACACCGGCTCGCTGGCCCACGGCCCGTTCCCGACCTTCGACGAGTCGTACCTGGTCGAGGACTCGGTCGAGTACCCGGTTCAGATCAAGGGCAAGGTGCGCTCGCGCATCACCGTGCCCGCCGACGCCTCGCCGGTCGACGTCGAGGCCGCCGCCCTGGCCGACGCCAAGGTGCAGGAGAACCTGGGCGGCGCCGCGCCCAAGAAGGTGATCGTGGTGCCGGGCAAGATGGTCAATATCGTGCCCTGACCCTGGTGCTACTGCTGACGCGCGCCGAAATCCGCTACCCGGACTCGGGATCCGCTACTCGTATGGGAGTAGCGGATCCGGAGGGAGGGTAGCGGATTTCGGGTTGGCGGGCGCGTGCCGGGCGGGGTGCCCGGGCACCGGGGCCGTGCGCGGCTCAGCCGCGCTGGACGAACACCGCCGACGACGAGATGAGCAGGTACGCGGTGGTGACCATCCACATCGCGTAGGTCGCGTACAGCCACGGCCGCCAGCGGATCCGCGCCTGCCACCGCCGGTACGTCTTCACGGCGGACGTGATGGCCAGCACGATCGACAGCAGCAGCGGGATGATGACCACCTCGACGCGGTCAGAGGTCAGGCACAGCGCGCCCTGGTCGGCGCACTCGTCCCCGACGCCGCCGCGGATCAGCACGATCACCACGGCCAGCGCCACGACCGCGAGCGTGGACAGCAATACGAACCGGAACGCCTGGTTGCCCTGACGCTCGTTTCGCTCCAGTCGCTCGAGCGGGTCGTTGAGCTCCCCGAACTCGGCGGATGTCATTCAGCCCTCCTTGGTGAATCCGTTGTGTCCGCCCGCCGCGGCCACCTCGTCCACTGTCTCGATCCCGAGATGCTCATCCGTCACGGGCGGGAAGAGCGGGCCCCCGCCGAAGGCACCCCGGTGCGACAGCGGCACCTCGCCGTCGTCGTTCCTTATCCCCTTCTCGCGACCGTACTCGGCCGTGATGACGGTCGAGCCGCTCATACCCGCGAGATCGGGGTCGTCGGCGAGGGCGGCGATGACGCGACCGACGAACGTCGGGTCCTCGGCGCGGGCCAGCGGGAAGCCGTTGAAGTCCTCCATGCCGGTGGACAGCAGCAGCTCGGTGCGGATGAGGCCCAACCACAGGGACAGGGTGGACACGCCGGTGCCGGCGAGCTCATGCGCCATGTCGGAGGCCATCTTGTCCAGGGCGGTCTTGCTCATGCCGTAGAGGACGGTGTGGAACGGCGCGCGCGAACCGAACGACGAGATGTTGACCATCAGCCCCGACCCCTGCGGCACCATGACCTTGGCGGCCTCGCAGCTCGCGACGTAGTGCGCGCGCAGGCCGACACCCATGAGCGCGTCCCAGTCGGTGGCGGGCCGCTCCCAGAACCGGCCGTTGAACCCCATGAAGCCCTTGGGGTTGGTCCACACGTTGTTGACCAGGAGGTCCAGGCGGCCGGTCTCGTCGGCGATCCGGGCGACGACGGCGAGGATCTCCTCGTCCCGGGAGTGCTCGCACTCGAGTGGACGGATCCGGCCCGGGGCGCCGTCGGCTGCGTCGACCGTGCTCTGCAGTCGCTCGGCGGACCGTCCGGTGACGTAGACATCCCACCCCGCGTCGGCGAGCGCGGTGGCCACCCCGCGGCCGACCCCACGGCTGCCACCTGTCACCAGTGCGACCCGGGCGCTCACGAGTCGGCTCCCTCGGTGGCCGCACCCGGGACGACGCTGACCTCCGGGTAGGTCACGGTGGCCTCGTCGAGGGTGCGGGTGATGGACCAGCCGGGCGTGAACAGGCACTCGGCCATGACCCAGCGCTCGTCCTCGCCGTCACCCTCCAGGACGTAAACGTCCGAGTACTCGCCGGTGGAGAGGGTCTCCGTGCCCTTGTCCCGGTCGATCTGACGGAACTGCAGGGTCCACGTGCCGGTGGCGCGGTTCGGCGGGCTGCTCGGTCCGCCGGATTCGATGGTGATGGAGGGCATGAAGCCGTGGTGCATGTCGAGGATGCGGGGCCCGCCGTCGGCGGCGGTGGCCAGGGCGATCTGCCGGAAGATGCCGACCATGGTGTCGGGGTCGGTCCGGCCGAGGGGGCCGAAGTCGAGTACTCCGCCGGTCGCCACGAAGCACGAGCGGAAGCCGTCGGGGTCCTTGGCGTCGCATGCCCGCCAGTAGCGGTACTTCAGCTGCTCGATAGCCTCGCGGGCGCGCCTTTCCTCCTCGTACTGCATACGGCCACGTTAGCGTAGGGATCATGAGCCGAACACTGGTCGAGTTATCCGACCGCTGGGACCTGCAGGACCTCGTGACCAGGTACGCAACCTGCATCGACGCCCGCGACTTCGAGGGCCTGGACCGGGTCTTCACGCCGGACGCGCGGGTGAGCTACGAGGCCTCCGGTGGGCCCGACGACGCCTACCCGGCGATCCGTGCGTGGCTGGCCGAGATGCTGCCGGTCTTCACGGCCACGCAGCACCTCATGGCCAACCTCGAGGTGAGTCTGGACGGGGACTCGGCGACGGGCCGGTGCATGTGCTTCAACCCCATGGCGCTGCGGCCCGTGGAGGAGAAGGACCAGCAGGTGTTCTTCTACGGGCTCTGGTACGTCCTCGAGTTCGTCCGCGCGGACGCCGGCTGGCGGATCTCGCGGCTGACGCAGCAGCAGGCGTACCACCACAATCTGCCCTGAGACCGCCGCGGCGCGCGGTCGGTCAGACGGTCCCGCAGGAGTTCGGCGCGGGACGGTCGTGCACCCGGTCCATGAGGTAGCGGGCGTTGGTCGCGCGCTCGGACAGCATCGGGATCGCGTGGTCGATCACCAGGCCTGGGGCCAGGGCGGGCGCCTCGGCGGTCCGCAGCTCGACGGTGGTGCCCTGTGCGCACCAGTCCCGGACGAGGTCGACGGCGGTGTCGTGCGGGACCACGTCGTCGTTCCGCCCGATCAGCACGAGCGACGGGACCGCCGGCGCCTCGTCGCCCAGGTTGTAGCCCTCGAGGACACGCATGATCTCCGGCTCGGACCGGGCCGCGTCGGCGAGGGAGCGGCCGTCCCGGGTGAACTCGGTGGTCCGGCGCAGGCCGTAGGCGAAGCCGGTCTCGGCGACGCACTGCCCGGCGGTCACCTCGAGCATCCGACGGCCCTCGTCGTTGAGCTGGCGGTCGAACGCCTCTCGCAGCTCGGGGTGGACTTGCAGGATCCCGTTGATCGCGTAGCCCACGGCGCCCGTGAGCAGGCCGCCGTCAACGCGCTCGAGCGTGCCGATCATGTCCGACGGCGGTGCGCCCGCGGCGATGCCCACGAGGGTGACGTCCGGCGCGTAGGTCGGCTGCATCTCACCGGCCGCCGCGGCGGCGCCACCGCCCTGGGAGTAGCCGCTGATCACGGTCTTGGAGTCGGGAGCGAGATCCGTGCCCGGGAGGCGCAGCGCGGCGCGTGCGGCGTCCAACGCGGAGCGGCCCTGCGAGTCGCGGTTGACGTACGGGTGGTGGCCGGGAGTGCCGAGGCCCTCGTAGTCGGTGACGACCACGGCGAAGCCCTCTTGGACCATCGTCAGGGCGTCGATCACCGCGTAGCCGGCGGCCGCCGACAGCGGTGCGGTCTGCACGCCGAGCCCGACCTCCATGGACTTGGACGGCGCGCACTGGTCGCCCTGGCCCTGGGTACCGGGCGTGACCACGGCGAGCGGCCGCGGGCCCGGCCCGGTCCACGGGGCCTTGGGCTGGAGATACGTGCCGGTGACGGCGATCGGCCCGCCCGCCGCACCGGTGGAGCGGTACATGATCCGCTGCGCGTCGGCGGGCAGTGCGCCGCCGTTCGCCAGATCGGGGAAGCTGGGCGTGATGGTCATGGGCTCGGTGCGGATGACCGTGCCCGGCTCGGCGGGCAGGTCGGCCGGCGGCGTGTAGAACGCGCTGCGGTCGGGCGTGTTGGACGAGCCCTGCGCGGCGGCCTCCGGGGCGGCGGGCGAGACGGCGGGGGCCAGCGCCATCGCGACGCCCAGGGCGAGCGCACCCGCGGCGGCGGACAGTCCGGGCGTTCTCCTGCGGCGGCTGGTCGGTGATCTCACAAGTGCTCCCCGGGGGTCGAGACGGTAGGTGGTCCGCGAGGACCGTGAACTGGACAAAACCCTAGCGTGTGTCATGTTCGGCCGGTGGTGCACCTCAGGAGTCGATTCTGATCACCGTGAACTTCACGGTGGCCACTGTCGTACGCCGCTGTTACGGTGAGTCCGTGCCGAAAGATGTGCTGATGTGCTGGCGACGCGTACCGGAGAGGTCCCGCGTCGCCCACGCCGTCATGGCGTAGCACGGACGACGCGCGGGCCCACCGGAGAAGGGCGGGCCGCGGTCGGTATCAGCGGCGGTCCGCGCCGGAACCCGGGTCCATGCTCATGACCCCACGGCGGCGGAAATCAGATCCGCGCCGGCTCACTTCAGGAGAGTTTCCAGGTGACCGTAAGTCCCGACACCACGTTCCACGCGCTGGAGGACACCGATGTCCTCGTGAGCGCGCGATCGTTGGCCGAGTACACGGACATGTTCGGTTTGAACGGGGCTGACCTGGAGGGCCGGATCGTGGACTGCCCGGGCGGCGCGGCCAGCGCGGTGGCGGAGATCTGCGCGGCCGGCGGGGACGCGATCGCGGTGGACCCCCAGTACGCCCGGGGTGCGGACGACCTCCGCGGCCGGATCCTCGCGGACGTCGACCGCTCGGTGGCGCAGAAGCAGGCGCGCGAGGTGGACTTCGACTGGGACGTCCGCGGCGGCGTCGTGGGACACGAGGCGATCCGGCGCACGGCGGCGGACCGCATGCTCACGGACCTGGAGGCCTCGCCCGAGCGGTACATCGCCGGTGCGCTGCCGTCGCTGCCGTTGGCCAGCGACTCGTCCGACCTCGTGCTGTGCTCGCACCTGTTGTTCACGTACGCCGACCGGATGGATCTGTCCGACCACGTCGACGCGATCGTCGAGATGGCGCGGATCGCGCCGGAGGTGCGGATCTACCCACTGGTCGACCACCTCGGCAACCCGCTGCCGGAGCTGGTCCGCAGCGTGATCGCCCGGCTCAAGAAGGAGCGGCTGGCCAGCCGGATCGAGCCGGTCATCCGGCCGTTCCAGCTGGCGGCCACGACGCGGCTGGTGGTGGAGCGGATGAACCGCCAGCGGCCCTGACCGTCAGCCCCTCGGGCCGGGTCCGCGCCGCGGCGCCCGGGCCCGGCGCGTGCCGGTCAGCCCCTCGGGCCGGGCGCGAGCCGGAGGATCTCCTGGCCGGTGAAGGGGGAGACCTCGGCGCTGGCGACCAGCGGTTGCGGCCCGCCCACCTCGATCGTCTGGCCGGGCACGAGCACGGTGTCGGTGGCCAGCGAGTAGGCGACGAGATTGCACATCTCGGAGTACACGGCCGCCGGCGGCGCGTCCACGTCCAGGCGCTCGAGGTCCATCCGGCCGAACCGGCCCATCCCCGTGGTGTAGACGCACGACGTGGACTCGGACTGCATCCCCGCCCGCACCCCGACGAGCGCCGGCGCCGGCACCGGGTTGCCCGTGACGAGATCGCGGTACGGGCCGGCCGGCAGGGTCATCGCGGCGCCGCCCACGGTGACGGCCACCGCGCCGGGTAGCGCGGTCAGTGCTGCCGTGACGTTCGCGACCGCCAACTCGCAACGGAGCGTATCGAGCCGCGGGTCCAGGTACTCGGGATCGGTGGGCTCGCCGTCGTCGCCGACCGGTCCCCACCGGAACGCCGCCACCACGACCTGGGACCGGTGCGTCTCCACCACGGCCTCGCCGCCGTTCCACGCGGCCAGGTCGCGCGTGTACTGGGCGGCCTCCGCCACGGGGGCGTCGATCGAGGAGACGATGACCGTCGCGTCCTCGATGTACACCGCCGTGGCGGGGTCGTCCTCGGTGCCGCGCTCGACCTCGTAGGAGCCCTCGAAGATCTCGGCGAGCAGTTCACCGATCTCGTCGTAGCCGGGGGCGGGCCGGTCGAGCAGCACGATCGCCACGGGCGTCTGCTTCCACGACAGGTCCTCGCCGGTCCGCGGGTCGACGGCGGGCGGCTGGTCCTGCGGCTGCTCGGGCTGGCCGGGCTGCGGGGAGTCGGTCATGCACGACAGGCTAACCCGCGTCCCGGCGGCCGCGACACGTCCGGCCCACGACGCGACCGGACGCCACGCGCCCGGCCGCCACATGCCCGGCCGCCCGGCGGGCGCTCAGTTGAGCAGGAAGTCGATCACCAGGCGCTCGAACTTGTCCTTCTGCTCGATCATGGCCCAGTGCCCGCAGCGGGAGAAGGCGTGCAGCTCGGCCTTGGGGAGCTGGCGGAACGCGAAGTGCGCCTGCTCGTAGGGGAGCATGCGGTCGTCGCGGCCCCAGATGAGGAGCGTCTCCTGGCGGATCTGGGAGGCGCGGGTGTACAGCGGGGTGTAGGCGTTCTCGGGCTTGAGGATCGAGCCGAAGATCGAGTACATGCGCTCGACGGCGCCCGGCGCGGTCGCGGCCTCGGTGCGGGCGCGGATCAGCTCGGGGGAGACGACCTTCTTGTTGCCCACCATCGTGTCGACCCAGGCGCTCATCTTCTCGTCGGTCGGATCGGCGAGGAACTCGAACAGGCGGCGCGAGCCCTCGCTGGGGTCGGGCGCGAACAGCGGCGCGGCGAGGCCGCCGGGGCCCATGAGGGCCATCTTGCGGACGCGGTCCGGGTAGGCGAGGGCGGTCTCGCACGCGACGTTGCCGCCCATGGAGTTGCCGATGATGTCGACCTTCTCGATGCCCTTGGCCTCGCAGAACGCGTCGATCGCCTCGGCGGCGATCATCGGGTAGGCCTTCTCCCACTCGAGGTCGGAGCTCTTCCCGAAGCCCGGCATGTCGAGCAGGATGGTGTGGAACCGCTCGGCGAAGACCGGGAAGTTGCCCGAGAAGTTGGACCAGGCGGTGACGCCCGGACCGGATCCGTGGAGGAACAGGACGGGCACCGCGCTCTCGGGCTCGGCCGTGCCCGCTGCGCTCGTGGCCCGCCCTGCCTCGTGGTAGTGCAGCTCGAAACGGCCGGCGGTGATGGTCTTGCTGGTGGACTCGAAGTCGAGGGCGCTCATGGCCTCAACGGTACTAGAACGCGTTCTAGGAATCGCGCTGTCCCGGCAATCTAGCGGCCCGGCGAACCCGGCGTCGCCTCGAAATGATGTCAGCCGCGCGGGGAGTCCCTGAAACATCCCCGCGCGGCGATGGCGAGACTCTAACCCGTGACAGCGCGATGTGACAAGTCTGTAACGATTATTGTGCAGGTCACACTGTGAGCACTCGAGCGCGCGCCCTGACGTGCAGGAATGCGCGGTGCTAAGTGGACGACCGCACCGAACGGGGTGTTCGGGGTGATCTGAACCACCCCATCACCCGGTCATCCCATCACCCGCGCCAGGAACGCGGTCGCATCCGGGGTCGCGGCGTACACGGTCCCGCTGTGGTCCCTGTCCGGGTAGACGCGCAGCTCGAGCGGCTGCCGGTTGAGCGTCATCTCCGCGGCGAGCGACAGGGCCGACGGCGCGGGCACGTCGAGGTCGAGCAACCCCTGGCCGAGGAACACGGGTCGGTCGTACCCGGTGGCGGGCGTGCCCATGTAGCGGCGCAGGTGGCCGAACACGTCGGGGATCTCCTGGAGGGGCCGCGAGAGCGCCTGCGAGATCTGGAATCCGCCCACCTTCTCGCGCATCGCCGCGTAGCAGAGGGTCTCGGCGGCGTCGACCATCTCGCGCCCGGCCGGCGTGAGGTAGCCGTTGATGTCGAGCTCGGGGTGCTGGTCGCGGAACCCGGCGAGGATGTACATCGCGTAGACGTTGAGTCCGGTCGGTAGCTGTACGGGCGGGAAGCCGGGCGCGCCCCACTGGAAGATGTGCTCGATGTTCGCCGGGGCCCCGGTGGCCACGACGCCGCGGTAGTCGAGCCCGGCGGGCGCGCCGAGTTCGGTGGCGCGGACCGCGGTGTTGAGCGCGGCCCCGGCGCCCTGCGACTGGCCGACCAGTGCCCAGGTGGGGGAGAGGGGCAGGCCGGCGGAGCGTGCGGCGATGACCGAGTCGACGATCGCCTGGCCGGTGGCGGGCCCGTTGAGGTAGCTGAGCAGCCCGGGCGTGCCCAGGCCCACGTAGTCGGAGGCGACCACGGCGTAGCCCCGGTCGAGCCAGTGGCCGAGGTACTCGGCGTCACGCTCGGAGCGGGGTTGGGTGGACGGTGCGCAGTCGTCGCCCAGGCCGGTGGTGCCGTGCGCCCACGCGATGACCGGCCAGCCGCCCTCCGGCGCGGCGCCGTGGGGCAGGAAGACCGCGGACCCGGAGATCGCGGGCCGGCCGTGCTGGTCGAGGGTGCCGTAGACCTGCCGCACGGCCCGTCCGGCCTGCGGCAGGGAGAGTGACGGGTCGAGCGGGACGGTCTCCGCCGCGGCCCCCGGCGCGGGGATCGGCCGAGCCCATTCGCGGGTGTCGAGTCCGGACCAGGTGGGTGCCGGGTTGGTCGCCGCGGTGGGCGCCGCGCCGGCGGTGGGGACGGTGAGAGGGGCGACGACGACGAGGGCCGCAGCCGCCGCGCAGAGCGTCCGCCCGATTTTCGGGGAGGTGAGGGAGTTCATACCCGGAGGGTAGTCCGCCGCCCGCGCCTCTCCAGGCGGGTTCGTCCGGTCCCGCAATCGGCGGGCCGCGTTCGTCCCGGCTTCACCCAGCCCCGCAAGCGGCGAGCCGGTTCTCTTCCCGAGCCCCGCAGTAGGGTGCCCGTGCCCGTCGTCGCTAGGTCAACTGGCCCGCCGTTTCGACACGTGACCACACACTCGCCGGTCCATCGCGCAGCTGGTCGTCATCATCGATTTCTTGGACGTCGCCATCGTGGCCCCGGCGGCGTTTTGCCCACATGACTACGACCTTTTCTGCGGTGGTTACGACCGGATCGCCGGCCGCAGCCCCACGCGCGGCGTCTCATGGGGCTGGTTCGCGCTGCCGGCTCCGCTGCGAAGTGGCGCGGGCGCGCGGATCCGGGTCGTACGCTTCGGCCGTGGCGCGAAAGCAGATCGATATCCCCGACCTCACCGGCCAGACGTGGCTTGTCACCGGATCGACCAGCGGGGTCGGGCTCGAGACGGTTCGGTCGGCGTCCGGGCACGGGGCGCGGGTGATCCTCGCGGTCCGCGACACCGCCCGCGGTCGTCAGGTGGCGTCCGAACTGCCCGGCGACGCGCGGGTCGTGGAGACGGATCTGGCCTCCCTCGCGAGCGTGCGACGCGCGGCCGGCGAACTGACCGGCGAGGACGGCCGCGGCCGCGAGGAGATCGACGTGCTGGTCAACAACGCGGGAGCCATCACGCCTCGTCGGCGGGAGACCGTGGACGGGTTCGAGATGCTGCTCGGCGTCAACGTGCTGGGCCCGTTCCTGCTCACCAACCTGCTGCTGCCCGTGGTGCGTCGGCGCGTGGTGATCGTCGCGTCCAACGCCCACCACGCGGGCACCTTCGACGGCGACGACCCGCATTTCCGGCGTCGGCGGTGGACGTCCGCGGCGGCGTACGCGCAGTCCAAACTCGGGGACATGCTGTGGGGGCTCGAGCTCGAGCGGCGGCTGCGCGACGGACGTGCCGAGGCCGGCAGGGTCGGGGTCGACGTCCAGCTCACGCACCCCGGGTGGGCGGCCACCGGGATCTCCAACGCGACGGGTAACGCGACGCTGGACAGGATCGTCACCGGCGTCTGTTCCCTGTTCGCCCAGCCCGCGGCGCAGGCGGCGCTGACGACGATGAGCGCCGCGACTCGACCGCTGCCGCCGTGCAGTTACACCGGTCCCGACGCGATGAGGCACCTGCGCGGCATGCCCACGCTCATCGGTCGGAGCGCCGAGGCCTCCGACCCCGCGGCGGCCGCGCGGTTCTGGGAGTTCGCCGCGGCCGAGACAGCGCTTAACTGCAACTGAATGGTTGCACCCGGGCGCGCGGCGTGTCATCGTGGGAGGGCAGGTGCAGCCGCGACACCACCTCACCGAGCGGGAGGCACCGCGGGGGAGAGGAGAGCCCGATGAGCGAGAACACCGTGCCCGTCGACGGCGATAGCGCGCCCGGAGCGGGAGTGACCAGCGATGACGTGCCCGACGAGATCGTCCGCAGTATCCACATCGAAGCCGAGGCGCAGACGGTCTGGGCCATCGTGTCGGAACCGGGATGGTTCATCAACGACGGCACATGGACCGAGCACGAGATCACCACCGACGGCGACGTGTCGCGCGTCGTCGACCCCGTGCACGGCGAGTTCACGATCGGCACCGTCGAGCTCGACCCGCCGCGTCGCGCGGTGTTCCGGTGGCTCGGCGGCATGGCCGGAGAGATCGACGAGGCGCAGGCCAATCTGGTCGAGTTCACGATCGAGGACCACGGATCGGGCGTCGTCCTGACGGTCCGCGAGACCGGCTTCGCGGGGCTGCACGACGACGCGGCCGTCCGGCGCCGGCGGTTCGAGGAGAACTCCGAGGGCTGGGTGTCCGAGCTGGAGCTCGCGCGGGTGCGTGCCGAGGGCGGCGGATGAGCAGCCCGAGGGGAGAGGTCCCGCACGACCGGCTGCTCAGCGAGGAGGCGGACGGTGTGTTCGGCGCCCTCGCGGACCGGACGCGTCGCCGGGTCCTCGTCCGACTCGCCGATCGGCCCGACGACGCCGGCGCCGTGGCCCGCGATCTCGGCGTGAGCCGCCAGGCGGTCGCCAAGCACCTGCGCATCCTCACCGACTCAGGGCTCGTGCACGCGCGACCGCATCACCGTCGACAGGTACACGCCGTGCGGCCGGACCGTATCCGGGAGATCTCCGACCTCCTCGGCGCGGTGTCGCGGGGATGGGATCGTCGGCTCGCGCAGGTCAGGGAGCGCGCCGAGCGCCTGGATCGGGCCGAGGCGGCCGAGCGCGGGGAGGGTGCCGCGTCCGACGAGCGCGGCGACGTCGCCGAGTCCGCCGAACGCGGGTCGGGCCCGGGCGCCCCTAGGTGAGGTGGTCGTACTCGCCGTCGACCCACGCCGCGTAGCGCTCGGCCGACCGCTGCACGGCGGCCCGCGCGTCCCGGGGGACGCACCCGCCGAAGTTGCTGTAGAGCCGGTCGAAGTCGTACCGCGAGACGTGGTCGGCGATCCGGCGCACCACCGCCCCGGACAGCGGCATCCAGTTGGGGAACGACCGCATGAACGTCACCCACTCCGGGTCGGCGACCGTGCCGATCGTGTCGCCGCTGAACAGCACGCCGCGGCCGTCGGGGGCGGTCCAGTGCACGACCACGCTGCCGGGGAAGTGGCCGCCCGGCTGCGACGCCCGCACGCCGGGCAGGATCTCTATCTCGCCGCCGTCGGACGGGTCCGCCGCGTGGCCCCCGCCCCACACGATCGTGTTGCGCGGTCGCAGGCCCAACCACTCCTCGTCCGGGGCGGAGACGTACACCGGGCAGTCGTCGAACGCCGCCGACCACAGCGACTGCAGCCCGTACATGTGCGGATGCGAGGCGATGATCGCCGACAACCCGCCCCACCCGCGGATCGCCGCGACCGCCTCGTCGCTGATGTAGTTCGGGACCTCGACCAGGACGTTCCCGTGGTCGGTCCGGATGAGCGACGGCCGCTGGCCGATCCCGGGGCAGTTCTTCTGCTCCAGACCGATCACGTCGGTCTCGCGCTCGGTGAACTCGATGGACGCACCCGCCGCCCGCGACTGCTCGGGGGTGGTCCAGCGCTGCCCGGCGACGGGCACGTACTGGCGTTCGTCCGCGCAGATCGGGCACACCTCGGGCAGGGGCTCCGCCCGCTCGACCCCGCACGTCGCGCACTGGGTCACCGAACCCGGTTCCGCCCCGCCCGGTCCGCCATCGGCCCCGGCACCGCGCGCCGCGCTCACGGCATGTCCCCCTCGATATCGACGGG
Organism: Dietzia sp. oral taxon 368; assembly: GCF_002999155.1. Taxonomy (NCBI): domain Bacteria; kingdom Bacillati; phylum Actinomycetota; class Actinomycetes; order Mycobacteriales; family Dietziaceae; genus Dietzia; species Dietzia sp. oral taxon 368. The sequence continues at coordinate 1,298,520 of NZ_CP027238.1, read as the reverse complement.
GTGCCACGACTCGCCCACCTGAACCTCGAGGGACCCGTCGGCGGACCGGGTCTCGCGATGACCGGACACGGCGGACTCGAGGGCCTGCTGGGCGGTCTCGTGCTCGCCGAGATCGATCGTCTGGTCGGGGGTGCGGAGGCGGTAGTGGGGCATGCCCCCAGTGTCCCCCCGCCGGGCGCCGGCCGCATCCCTCGCCGGGCGCATACCCCGGGCGCCGGGCGCACCCGTCGTCGGCCGCCTCCCCCGGGCGCCGGGCGCACCCGTCGGCGCGGGACGGTCCACACTGCTGCTCGGCGGGTCTTCCCCTCATCCCGACCACGGCGCACACTGGGAGGAGGCACCTCGTCGTCGGAAGGGCACACCATGTCGTCGTCATCCTCTTCGTCACACGATCAGGCGCCGACGGCGCCGGCCGACCCCCCGTCCGGTTACCCCGACCTCGGTGCGGACCCGATCGACGGGATGCGGGTGCTGCGCGCGCCTGCCGTGCCCACCGCGGTGGTCCGCGTGACGGGCGTGCCGATGTCGGAGCTGACCGGGGTGTTCGACTCCGTCTTCGGGACCGTGCTGCCGCGCGCGTTCGAGGTCGGCCTGGCTCCCGCGGGCCCGCCCATCGCGCTCTACACCGCCGCGGTCGAGGGGCCCGACTCGGTGGTGGACCTGGAGATCGGCTTCCCGCTCCGCGCCCAGCTGGCCGAGCAGGTGGGCACGGAGCCGATCGAGGCCGACGGTCGACAGCTCGTCGCCTCCGAGCTGCCGGCCGGCGAGATCGCCGTGATCAGCCACGTGGGCTCGTACGACGACCTCGGGCGGGCCTGGGGCGACTTCATGGGCGAGATCGCGGGGACGGGACGCGCGCCCGGGCTGCCGTTCTGGGAGTCCTACGTCACCGAGCCGTCGCCCGACATGGACCCGGCCACGCTGCGCACCGACCTGTTCTGCGCGGTGGGCACGCCCGACGACGCGGCCTGACCCGCCCCGGCGCCTCCCGAGAGGGTTTCGCGCGTCAGCCGTCGCTTGTGTACGTTCCACCGGGAGGCGACCTGGGCGAACGCGGGCCGAAGTGACGGCTGGCGGAGTCCAGTCACGGTGAGGGTCCGCGGGGCGGGTCGCGGGGCGGCGGGTGGGGGCGCGGGTGGCTACTCCATCTCCTCCAGCGAGCGGCCGGTCGTCTCGGGGATGAACCGCGCCACGAACAGCAGCGAGAGTAGCGCCGCGACCGCGTAGAAGCCGTAGGTGAACGGCAGGCTGAACTCGGCCATCGGCGGAAAGGCGGTCGACACGGCGAAGTTCGCCAGCCACTGCGCGGCCGCCGCCAGTCCCAGCGCGGTGGAGCGGATCCGGTTGTTGAACATCTCGCCCAGCAGGACCCACACCGCCGGGCCCCACGACATCCCGAAGAACACGACGAACCCGTTGGCCGCGATCAGCGCGACCAGCCCGGAGGTGTCGCCGAGCTGTGGGGCGAGCGCGCCGTCCGGGCCGGCGACCATCGTGGCCTGACTGAACATCGCCGCCATCACCGCCAGGCAGACCGTCATGCCGACGGAGCCGATCATGAGCAGTCTGCGACGCCCGATCTTGTCGATGAGCGCGATCGCCACGACCGTGACCACGATGTTCGTCACGGAGGTGATGACCGACTGCGTGAACGCGTCCTCCTCGGCGAAGCCCACCGACTGCCACAACGTGGTGGAGTAGTAGAAGATCACGTTGATGCCGACGGCCTGCTGGAACACCGACAGGATGATGCCGATCCACACGATGGGCAGGAAGTTCCATCCGCCCGGGCGGATCAGGTCCCGCCACGACTGCCGGCGGTCCTCGCGGACGGTCGCCCGGATCTCGCGGATGCGGGAGTCGATGCCGCCCTCCTGGATCGACCGCAGCACGCGTTTGGCCTCGTCGACCATCCCGCGGCCCACCAGGTAGCGCGGCGATTCGGGGATCATCAGCGCCAGCACGCCGTAGGCCACCGCGGGGATCACCTCCGCCCAGAACATCCACCGCCAGGCCGCCGCCCCGAACCACAACTCCTCGATCGCGCCGCCGGCCACTCCCGCCAGCCACGCGTCCGAGAGCAGTGCCACGAAGATGCCCGAGACGATCGCGAGCTGCTGTAGCGAACCGAGGCGACCTCGGACGGCCGGCGGCGCGACCTCCGCGATGTACGCCGGCGCGATGACCGACGCGGCGCCCACCCCGAGCCCGCCGAGGACACGCCAGGCGATGAGGTCCCACGGGCCGAACGCGAGCCCCGATCCCAGGGCGCTCGCGAGAAACAACACCGCCGCCAGGACCATGACGCGGGTGCGGCCCCACCGGTCGGCCAGTCGCCCGGCCAGGTAGGCGCCGAGGATGCATCCGAGCAACGCCGAGGACACCGTGAACCCGATCAGCCCGGCACCGATCCCGAAGTCCTGCTGCACCGCGTCGACCGCGCCGTTGATGACCGCGGTGTCGAAGCCGAACAGGAACCCGCCGAGCGCGGCGACCAGGGAGATGATCACCACCCGGCCCGTGTGGAACGACTCCTCGTCGGACGGCTGTCGGGACGTCTGCTGTGTGGACATGCGTACCCCGCTCCCCGGGCCCGCCGGCCCTGTGACAGTGGTGAGAGGAGGGTAGGGCTGGGGCGGGAGAGGCGCCACCGAAGGAGGGCCCACCGGGAAATACGCCGGTGCGCGGCCGCAGTGCGAGAACACGTTCTAGGCTCGGGTCACCTCGTCGTCGTACCGAAAGGCCACCCACCATGAGCGCCGCAGTCACAGCACCCGAGCAGATCCGCGCCACCGCGCAGTCCTACGTCGACGCGCTCGTCGCCGGCGACCTCGAGGCCGTCATGGCCCTCTACGCCGACGACGCCACCGTCGAGGACCCCGTCGGCGGCGGCACCGTGCACGAGGGTGCGGACGCGATCCGCGCCTTCTACTCCACCGTCACCGCGCTGAAGATCGAGGCGAAGGTCCTCGAGACCCGCGTGTGCGGCAACGACCTGCTGTTCAACTTCGAGATCACCACCCACTTCGACGGCGGCTCCAAGGCGACCATCAACGTGTGGGACCTCATGGTGCACAACGACCAGGGCAAGGTCGCCTCGATGCGCGCCTACTGGACCCCGGAGAACATGAGCTAATCGCGGCCGCTCGCATACCAACATGGTGCGCGTCGACAAGTGGGTACTGACCTGCATGTTCGACACCCGTTTCGCACCGGGCGCAACCACCGGAGGCTAACGCAACGACGGCGCGGTGCTCGCCGAAGCCTGGCCACGCAATGGCGAGCCCTCGCTACCCGCCATGACGAGCTCCGACCACCTGCCGCCCCGGCGTCACCTCTGCGCCATACCGACCTGGCTACGCCATGTAGTACACAAGCCCTGGCGGTTTCACCATTGTCGCTCCCGGATAAGCGGCCGCTAGCATAACCGGTATGTCCAGCGACCGCGATAACAGCACGGCGGCCCCCGACCTCGTCGATGCTGCACGGCTGGGTGCCCAGCCGCAGCCGCAGACGGAGCGTGGCCGGCGCACCCGTGACGCTCTGATCGCGGCCGCGCGCACGGTGTTCGAGCGCGATGGTTACGTTGATTCCCGGCTCGTAGACATTGCCGCCGAGGCCAAATGTTCGATTGGCAGCTTCTACACGTGGTTCGACAGCAAGGACGAGGTTCTTGCTGCTGTCCTGTACCAAGCGCAAAGCGACATGCTCCATCCGGGGACGGGCCGTATCGAGGCGAGCGATGACCCGGTCGCGATCATCGCCGCCAGCAACCGCGCCTACTTCGAAGCCTATCGGCGCAACGCCCAGCTGAACGTGCTCCTGCAGCAGGTGGCGGCGCTCAATCCCCGATTCCGCGAGCTGCGCAACGCCCGCACGATGGCCTTCGTCACGCGTAACGCGCGTGCCATAGCGGATCTGCAGGAACGGGGCCTGGCAGATCGTGGTGTCGACGCCTCGATGGCGGCGATGGCGCTGTCCGGCATGGTGGCCCGATTGGCCTTCGAATCCTTTACCGGGGGCGCGGTGGTCGAGTCCATCGACGAACTCGTCGAAACAGCGACCCGGTTGTGGACCAATGCCCTGGGCCTGACGACGCCGGAGTTGCGCGCGGACTGAGGCGTCCAGCGCGCAACTCCGCGCGGTCAGCGGGCGATGTTGACCCCGCCGTCGACGGCGAGAGTGCTGCCGACGACGTAGTCGCCGGCGTCCGAGGCCAGGTAGATCGCCGCGGCCGCCATGTCCTCGGGACGGCCGATACGGCCGGAGGGGATCTCGCCGGCGATCTCCTCGGCGTGGTCGCGGGCCCCCTTGTTCATCGCGGACGCGAATGCGCCAGGGGCGATCGCGCTGACGATGATGCCCTCGGGAGCCAGGCGCACCGCCATGCGCTTGGTCAGGTGGACGATGCCGGCCTTGCTCGCGTGGTAGGAGTACGTCTCCATCGGGTTGAGGGAGAGCCCGTCGATCGAAGCGATGTTGATGACCTTGGCGAGGTGGCCCGTGCTCTCGCGTCCTGCCAGCAGCAGTTGCTTGGCGGCCTGGGTGAGGAAGAAGGGCGCCTTGACGTTGAGGTCCATCACCTTGTCCCAACCGCTTTCGGGGAAGTCGTCGAAGGCCTCTCCCCACGCTGCACCGGCGTTGTTGACGAGGATGTCGAGATGGTCCTCGTTCTCGCGGAATGCGTTGAGCAGGGCGGCGATGCCAGCGGTCGTGGAGATGTCGTACGGCAGGGCGACGCACCGCCCCTCGCCGTAGGTCGCGGACAGCTCGTCGGCGGTGGTCAGGCAGGCCTCTGACTTGCGCGCGGTGATGTAGACGGTCGCGCCCTGGGCGAGCAGGCCTTCGGCGATCATGCGGCCGATGCCGCGGGACCCGCCGGTGACGAGGGCGACGCGTCCATCGAGAGAGAAGAGGGCGGGAATGTCCATTGTTGTCCTTCGTTCGGGTGCAGTGGGTCGACTCGAGATTCGATTGAATCCCGATTCATACTAGTTGAACCTAGATTCAGATTGTGGGAGGCTGACGAACAAACCCCGCACCGAACACAGGAGTCGACCTATGTCCCGGACCTCGCAGGAGATCCGTCTCGCCGCCCGCCCGCAAGGCCGCCCAGACTCCAGTACCTGGGATCTCACCAGCACCGAAATCCCGGACCCGGGTCCCGGTCAGATCCTCGTACGCGTCGATCTGATCTCCCTCGACCCGGCGATGCGCGGATGGCTGAACGACGTGCGGTCCTACATTCCCCCGGTCGGGATCGGAGACGTCATGCGGGCACTGGGCGCCGGCGAGGTGATCGCCTCGGAGCACCCGGACTTCGCCGTCGGCGACCGGGTCACCGGCAGTTTCGGCGTGTGCGAGTACGCGCTGTCAGACGGCAAGGGGGTGGACCGTATCGACACCGACATCGCCCCGATGGGCACCTGGCTAGGCGCGCTCGGCATGCCCGGCATGACCGCGTACTTCGGCCTCCACGACGTCGGCCGACTCCGGGCCGGTGACACAGTCCTGGTCTCCGCGGCGGCCGGGGCGGTCGGGAGCACCGTCGCGCAGCTGGCCAAGGCGAAAGGGGCCCGCGTCATCGGCGTCGCCGGTGGTCCGGACAAGGTGTCCTGGCTCCGCGAGCTCGGACTCGACGAGGTCATCGACCGGCGGGAGGGCGACCTCCTGCGCCAGGTCCGCAACGCCGCCCCCGACGGAATCGACATCTACTTCGATAACGTCGGGGGCGAGCTCCTCGACGCGGCACTGGCCAACCTGCGCCGCGGCGCCCGGGTCGTGCTGTGCGGGGCTGTGTCGACGTACAACGACGAGACCCTCGCCGACGGCCCGCGGCGGTACATGTCCCTTCTGGTCTTCCGCGCCACGATGCAGGGGTTCGTCGTGTCCGACTACGCGGACCGCTACGCCGAGGCCGTCGCCGAGATCTCGGAACTCATCGCCGAGGGGCGCCTCGTCGCGACCGAAACGATCCTCGAGGGCGGGGTGCCTGCTTTCCCGGACGCCCTGCTCGGCCTCTTCGACGGGGTCAACACCGGCAAGCTTCTGCTGAGAATCCGAAAGGGCTGACCATGCGCGCCATCCACATCTCCTCTCTCGATGGCCCGGACGCCGTCGAGGTCGTCGAGCTCCCCGACCTCCGCGACAACGAGCTCGTGACCATAGAGGTCAAAGCGGCCGGGGTCGCCTTCCCCGAGTTGCTCCAGACCCGAGGCCTGTACCAGCTCAAGCCCGAGCTCCCCTTCGTCCCGGGGGCGGAGGTCGCCGGTGTCGTCACCGCTGCGCCCGAGGGCAGCGGCCTGGCTGTCGGTGACCGCGTGGCGGCCCTGACGCTGCTCGGTGGCTTCGCGGAGCAGGCCCTGGCGCGCCCCGACCTCACCTTCGCACTGCCGGACGAGGTCGGCTTCGAGGAGGCGGCATCCTTCACCTTCAACTACGCGACGGTCTACTTCGCCCTCGTCGAGCGCGGTCACCTCGCCGAGGGTGAGACCGTCCTCGTCCACGGCGCCGCGGGCGGGATCGGGACCGCGGCCGTCCAGATGGCGAAGGCGTTCGGGGCGGGCAAGGTCATCGGAGTGGTCTCCACGCCGGAGAAGGGCGAGATTGCCCGCGCTGCGGGCGCGGACGAGGTGGTCCCGGCCGACGGCTTCCTCGAGGCGGTCGGCAAAGCGAGCGTCGACATCGTCGTCGATCCCGTCGGTGGTGAACGGTTCACCGACTCGCTGCGCTCCCTGCGGGAGCACGGCCGTCTTCTCGTCATCGGCTTCACCGCCGGATCCATCCCCGAGGTGAAGGTCAACCGGCTCCTGCTGAACAACGTCTCCGTCGTGGGAGTCGGATGGGGTGCCTACGCGTTATCCCGCCCCGGCCATGTCGGCAGGGAGTGGGAGGCGATGCTGCCGCACCTAAGAAGCGGGGCTCTGCGGCCCGTCGTCGGCGCCACTCATCCACTAGAGGACGCCTCCGTTGCACTGCGCTCCCTCGAGGGGCGTTCGGTCACCGGCAAGGTCGTGCTGGTGCCGTGAAACAGAACCTGCCCTCCGTGGAGGAGGTCGACCAGATCCCGGCGGCGTGCAGTACGGTCGCCGGAGGCGAGTGGGAGGACGGCAACGGCCACGTCAACGTCGCTCACTTCTACGGCTTCCACATCCGAGGGGCTGAGGAGGAGTTACGTCGAGTGGGAATCGACGAGGCCTACCGTGCCAGCCGGCGGATGGGGGTCTTCAGTATGGAGCAGCACCTCAAGTTCTTCGACGAAGTGCGGATCGGTGAGGAGATCTCGGTCCACGTCCGGTGGCTCGACCGCGGGGACAAGGTGTTTCACGGCATCTCGGTGATCGTCAACCGTACTACCGGGCGGATCGCCAACACGCTCGAGATGATTGAGGGCCACGTCGACCTCACCGCGCGACGGACGGCGCCCTTCCCCGCCGGCGTCGCGCAGCGGATCGATGAGCAGGTAGCCGCCCACCGAGGTCTCGGGTGGCAGCTCCCCCTCTCGGGGGCTATGGCCGTGCGCCACTAGGTCGAACCCGGACCGGGAAACAGAAAGGGACCGCACCTGCACTGCAGATGCGGTCCCTTTTCGTGCGAGTTACGGGTCAGACCGTGAAGCGGCCGATCGACTCGGCGACCAGGATCGGCTTGTCGATGCCGTCGGCCTCGACGGTGAGCGTGGTGACGACTTTCACCGCGCCCGGGGCTGTCTCCTCGACCGAGGTCAACGTGGCGCGCATCCGGATCCGAGAGTCCACCGGCAGTGGGTGGATGAAGCGGACCTTGTCGTAGCCGTAGTTGAGGCTGTGGGCGAACCCGTCGAAGGCCATCAGCTCTTCGAGAAAGGCGGGCGTGCGCGACAGGCTGTAGAGACCGTGCGCGATGGTCGAGCCGAACGGCGAGTCCGCCGCTCGCGCGGGGTCGACGTGGATCCACTGATGGTCGCCGGTGAGCTCGGCGAATCCGTCGATTCGGGACTGGTCAACGGTGTGCCACGCGGTGGGGCCGAGCTCTCGGCCCGAGAGGTCTTTCAGGTCCTGCACAGAAGTCGGGCGGTGTCGGGCGGTCTGGGTCACGCGGAACTCCTTGGGTCATGAACGTTGTGATTTCAACCATAGTTGAACCTGAAACCGGATTCAACTAACGTGTGAGATAGATCGCAAATACGGATACAGGAGAGCTCACATGACCACTGATCATCAGCGTGTCGCCGTCGTGACCGGCGCCGCGCGGGGTATCGGCGCGGACGTCGCCCGGCGACTGGCCGGCGACGGAATGGCGGTGGCAGTACTGGACCTGGACGAATCCACCTGTGCGGACGTCGTCGAGGACATCGTCGCCAACGGGGGCCGGGCGCTCGCGGTCGGCGCCGACGTGTCGGATCCCGACCAGGTCGAGGCACGGTGCTGGTCAACAATGCCGGCATCATCCGCGACAACCTGATCTTCAGGATGTCGGTCGAGGACTGGGACTCCGTCATGGCGGTCCACCTGCGCGGTGCCTTTCTCATGACCAAGGCCTGCCAGGCGTACATGACGCAGGAACGCTTCGGTCGTATCGTCAACCTCTCCTCGACATCGGCGCAGGGGAACCGGGGCCAGGTCAACTACTCTGCCGCGAAGGCCGGCATGCAAGGTCTGACCAAGACCCTCGCCATCGAACTCGGGAAGTTCGGCGTCACCGCCAACGCGATCGCCCCCGGATTCATCGAGACCGAGATGACCGCGGAAACCGCCGAGCGCATCGGGATCTCGTTCGACGACCTGAAGAATATGGCGCGCGACCAGGCGGCCGTCGGTCGCACGGGCACGCCCCACGACATCGCGCATGCCGTCTCCTTCTTCGCGAGCGAGGGCGCCGGCTTCACCACGGGCCAGGTTCTCTACGTTGCGGGCGGGCCGTGCGACTGATGGGCGTCCCGATGCAGGTACACGACAAGGTGGCCGTGGTCACCGGCGCTGCCGGTGGCATCGGTGCCGCCCTCGCGGAAGCGCTCCTCGAGGCCGGCGCGCGGGTGGTCGTCTCCGACCTCGACGAGAACCGGCTGACCGCTACCGCTGAGCGTCTCGGCGCGATCGCGGTCGCGGGGGACGCCTCCCGCGAGGAGACGATCAGCGAGATGATCACCGCAGCGCAGAATCACTACGGCCCGGTCGATCTCTTCTTCGCCAACGCCGGGGTCGGCGACGGCTCCGGCCTGGCTGCCACGGACGAACAATGGCAGCTCGCACTGGACGTCAACCTGCTCGCCCACGTGCGCGCGGCTCGGCAGCTCGTACCGGGGTGGGTCGAGCGGGGGAGCGGGTACTTCGTCTCCACCGCCTCGGCGACCGCAGGTTGCTCAGATCCTCGGCGGTGACGTCGGTGTCGGCGTGGAGCATGGCGTTCCACATCGTCAACCGGGCTCGAGCAGCCACAGTCCGAGGACGCCGCAGTGCTGCTCTACACCTCAGGGACCACCGGTTCGCCGCCGCTGGAAGGCTCACCGCGGTGAGCAGGCTCCGGCGGGCTATTCGGTCGCTGACGAGGCCGGCGGGCACGACCCCGTGCGGCCGCCAGCGCGAACGCAGGACCGCGGTGGGTCCGCAGACGAGTAGGAGCGCGCCACCTGCGGCCGCCACGATCGGGCCCAGCGTCGCTGCCTGCAGGGACATCACGGCGCCGACAGCCGCGCCCCCAATGAGGGACACTCCGGCGGGGTCCAGCGTCGCGCCCTGCTGGCGATCTGTCGGCAGGTCGCGCCAGACGAGGGGAACGATGAGAAGGGTGAGCACCGGAATAGCGACGACCGGCCGCCAGCCGAAGGGGTCGACGAGCAGGGCCCCGGCCACCGGACCGAGTGCATTGATCGTCGCTCCGATGCCTGAGTACGTCGCCATGGCGCGCGCTCTCGAGTCGCCCGCGAATAGCGCTTGGACTGCGGCGATGGTCAACGCCGGGACGGCTGCAGCACCCAGTCCCTGCAGGGTCCGTGTAGCGATGAGGGCGGGCAGGGAATCGACGAGCGCCCCCGCACAGGCCGCGGTCACCATGACCGACACTCCCACGAGAAGGGGCAGCCGGATGCCGAAAAAGTCGCCCAGGCGCCCGAAGATCGCGCTGCCCACCGCAAGGGCCAGCGAGTAGCAGCTGACGACGAGAGCGGCACGACCAGCTGTGAGGTTGAGATCGTTCGCGATCGCCGGCAGGGCGACAGCGACCGCCGCGCTGCCGAGGCCGGTCACGCCGAAGAGCACGGCGATGGCCCAGGCGAGCGTCCCGCGGTGCGGAGCCGGTGGCGGGCTGGCGCTGGAGATGGTCACTCCTCAGGCAAAGGTCGCCAAAGACTTGAAGGCGAATCAGGGTTCAAGTATACCTGTAGCCACATGAAACGTGAAGGAGCCACGCTATGACGTCAATGTCTCCGGAGCCAGTCCCGTCCGCCGAGCGCCATGTGCGGGCACTTCTGATCGACTACGGGGGAGTGCTCACGGTCCCGCTGGGTTCAGCCTTCCGTGGAATCGCCGAAGACGCCGGACTCGAACCGAGTCAGGCGCTTGGTGTGCTCGGCACCCATGAAGGGGCACGCTGTGCGCTGGTGCAGCACGAGGTGGGACAGCTGGATGATGAGGGTTTCGAGGATGCGTTCGCGGCAGCCCTTGTCGAGGCAGGGGGAAAGGTCGAGGCGCGGGGGCTGCTGGCCAGCCTGGGCGCCCACCTCGAGCTGGACCTGCCGATGATCGACATGGTCCGCCGGATTCGTGCCGCTGGCGTACCGGTGGCGCTCGTCTCCAACTCCCTCGGTCGGGATTGTTATTCCCGCATCGACCTCGACGAACTCTTCGATGTCAGTGTGATCTCCGCTCAGGTGGGTGTACGTAAACCATCACGCGAGATCTACCGCATCGCGTGTGCTCGGCTCGGTGTGGCACCAGATGAGTGCCTCCTCGTCGACGACCTCGAGCACAACCTCGTCGGTGCTGCCCGTTTGGGGATCACCGGCATTCTCCACCGAACCGCCGAAGAGACGATCGGCGTCGTTCACGACCTCTTGCACCTTCCTGCCCCATCCGTCGCCGGCGAGTAGCCGGCACGCCATCAGAAAAGGACCACCACGATGTTTGAACTCAGCGATCGCGGACAGGACTACCGCGACCGTCTCCTCACCTTCATGGAAGAGCACGTCTATCCCGCGGAAAGCGTCTACCACGAGCAGATGCGTGCATCAAACGATGCGAACCACCAGCCGCAGGTGCTCGAGGACCTCAAGGCCGAGGCTCGTAGCCAGGGTCTGTGGAACCTCTTCCACCCGCATCCGGAGTGGGGGCCGGGCCTGACCAACCTCGAGTACGCGCACCTCGCCGAGATCACCGGCCGCAGCCTCGAGATCGCCCCCGAGGCCATCAACTGCAACGCCCCGGACACCGGCAACATGGAGGTGCTCACCCTCTTCGGCACCGACGAGCACAAGGAGAAGTACCTCAAGCCGCTGCTCGCCGGCGAGATGGCCTCCGCCTTCGCGATGACCGAGCCCGCCGTCGCGAGCTCCGACGCGACCAACATCGAGACCCGCATGGAGCGCGATGGTGACGAGTACGTCATCAACGGCCGCAAGTGGTGGACCTCCAACGCCTTGCACAAGAACTGCAAGGTCATGATCGTCATGGGCAAAACCGACCCAGACGCCCCCATTCACCGGCAGCAGTCGATGATGGTGGTCCCCCTCGACACCCCGGGAGTGAAGATCGAACGCGGTCTCCCGGTCTTCGGGTACATGGATCGGGAAGGTCATGCGGAGGTGACGTTCACCGATGTGCGCGTGCCCCGCTCCGCTCTTCTCGCCGGCGAGGGGGATGGCTTCATGATCTCCCAGGCACGACTCGGCCCGGGTCGTATCCATCACTGCATGCGAGCGATCGGTGTGGCCGAGCGTGCTCTCGACCTGATGATCGACCGCGCACAGTCGCGGGTGACGTTCGGCGAGCCGGTGGCCAACCGGGCCAACATCATGGATTGGGTGGCCGAATCGCGCATCGAGATCGAGATGGCCCGCCTGCTCACCCTGAAGGCGGCACACATGATGGACACCGTCGGCAACAAGGTGGCGCGCACGGAGATCGCCGCGATCAAGGTCGCGGCCCCAGCTGTCGCGTTGAAGGTCATCGACCGCGCCATCCAGGTGCATGGCGGTGGCGGCGTGAGCGACGACTTCCCTCTCGCGCTCTGGTACGCCAATATGCGCACCCTGCGTCTCGCCGATGGTCCGGACGAGGTGCACAAGATGACCATCGCGCGTCGCGAGTACCGTCGCCGCGATCCCGAGTGGGGGCGGAAGAAGTGATCGAGGGCATCGACACGGAGGCGATGACGGAGTGGCTCGCCGAGCGAGTGGAGGTCGAGCAGCCGTTGACCTACGAACGTGTGGGTTTGGGTCAGTCCAACCTGACCTACCTGGCGACAGACGTCAGGGGCCGCCGGTTGGTGTTACGCCGTCCACCGATGGGCGAGATCCTCGCCTCCGCGCATGATGTCGCGCGGGAGCACCGGATTCTCTCGGCTCTCCAGGACACGCGGGTACCCTTGCCTGTCGTCCACGGATTGTGCGAGGACCCGGCGGTCGCCGACCGTCCGGTACTCGTCGTGTCCTTCGTCGACGGGCTCGTGCTCGATGATCGAGCGGATGCGGAGCGGCTCTCCGCGGCTGCTCGGCACGCCGTGGGGCTGTCTCTGGCGGAGACCCTGGCACGCATTCACGCTGTCGATCTGGAGGAAGTCGGTCTCGCCGACCTCGCGAGCCGCAAGCCCTACGCCGCGCGGCAGCTGCGTCGGTGGGCTGGTCAATGGGAGCTGTCCCGCACCCGCGAGCTGGGCGAACTGGATCGGTTGACGACCCGTTTGCACGCGCTGGAGCCGGCGCCTGGCGAAGTCGCCCTCGTCCACGGCGACAGTCACCTCCGCAACATCATCATCGACCCGGATGACGCGCAGGTGCGGGCGATCCTCGACTGGGAGCTTGCCACCCTCGGCGACCCGCTCGCCGACCTCGGCACCTTGCTGGCCTACTGGCCCCAAGAGGGAGACCCGCCGACGATGCGCTTCGACGCCTCGACCCTGCCGGGCTTCGCAACACGGACCGAGCTGGTCGAGCACTACGCCGAGGTGTCAGGACGTGACGTTTCGGACTTGCCCTTCTGGCATGGCCTCGGACTGTGGAAGCTCGCGATCATCCTCGAGGGGGTGCGACGGCGCCAGCTCGACGATCCGCGCAACCTCACGGCGATGGGTCAGATCCCGGCGGAGGCGGTCGATGAACTCGTCGCCTGCGCTCATGCGGTGCTCGATGAGGCAGGCGAGATCTGATCCACGGGAGGGTCGTTCGCGGCTCGAGAAGCTGACCCCGGCTGAGCGAAGGCCTCCGGTCGGAGGAGTGGGCCCGTGCGGTTCGCCGCTCCACCATCCGGAGGTTTTCGCACCGGACACCGCCGCCCCTTGGCCGCTCGACTGCACTAGCCTTGGGCCCATGATCACCGCAATCGTCTTCGTCCACGCCGAGACGGCGCGGATCCCCGAGGTCGCCTCCGCCATCGCCGAGATCGACGGCGTGTCAGAGGTGTACTCCGTCACCGGCACCATCGACCTCATCGTGTTGGTCCGGGCGCGGCGCAACGAGGAGATCGCCGACATCGTCTCCGACCGCCTCAACAAGGTCCCCGGCGTGCTGGACACCGAGACGCACATCGCGTTCCGCACCCAGTCCAAGCATGACCTCGAGGCCGCGTTCTCGATCGGTTACGAGGACTGACCGCTCATCTGCTGGAACGGGCGAGCCGGCGTGCCCGGCGCCGCGCGCGCTGCAACTCGGCGAGCAGGTCGGGGCCACCCCACCGACGGCGGTTCTCGCCGTCGGCTTCCGCCTCGCGCACCAGCTCCACCATCCGCTCGCAGGCCGGCGCCGATAGTCCGAGCTGACGGGCCATCTTCACGACCTTGCCCTGCAGGACGTCGATCTCGGTGGGCCGGCCGCGCAGCAGGTCGTCGTTCATGGACGAGGTGCCGTCGGCGTCGACCCGCATCACGGCCCGACCGAGTCGGCGGAACAGCGGGGTGGGCAGGCGCATCACGATCGGGAGGGCGCCCGCGGGCACGGCGAGCGGCACCCGGGGCACCACGCCGGCCGCGGTGAACACCCGGTTCGCCTCGGCCTGGCACAGTGCGACGCAACACCGCAGGTCGCGGTCGAGCAGCTCGGTGCGCAGCGGCAGGCCGGAGAGGGCCTGGACGGCGCTGTTGAGGTTCATGAGGATCTTGCCGTGCAGGACGGCCTGGATGTCGTCGGTGGGACGCAGCGGCAGGCCGGCCTCGGCGGCCGTGCGCAGCAGTGGGGTGAGCCTCGGGTGCTCGGCGATCCGGATCTCACCGGTGGACGTGCGGCGGTAGGTGGCGGGCCCGGTGCGCGCGACGTTGAACGGCACGACCCCGGCGATCACCGGCGCGGAGTCCACGCCTTCGCGGATGAGGTCGGCGGAGTGCAGCCCGTTCTGCAGCCCGACCACGAGGGTGGTGGGGCGCAGGAGCGGCGCGAACTCCGCGGTGGCGGCGGCGGTCTGACCGGCCTTGGTGCACACCAGCACGACGTCGGCGCGGCGGACCGAGTCCGGCGTGGTGGCCAGGGTGAGCATGTCGGCGGGGACGTGCAGGCGGCCGCCCTCGTTGCCGCCCGCCTCCACGGTGAGGCCCAGTTCACGGATGGGGTCGAGGACGTGGGGTCGCCCGACGAGGGTCACGTCGGCGTGGCGGGCGAGCCGGCCGCCGAGGTAGCAACCGACCACGCCCGCGCCGATCACGGTGATCCGCAGAGGGGAATCGGGGCTGGTCATGGTGGTGCAGACGTTACGACACGCACGGCCGCGCGGCAGGCGTTCGCGGCACGCGGGCGTGCGGAAAGAGCGCGAGGGGGTGGGCGCGGCGCGTAAGGGGGTGGCCGGCGGGCGTCAGCGGGGCCGGGGTCGCAGGACGACCTCGGTGGGGTGGGCGTCGGGGGTCGACTCCAACGCGTGCCGGACGGCGGTGGCCACGGAGTCGGCGCTGAGGTAGGCGCCGGGGTCGTAGGTGCCGCCCTCGTGCGCGACGATCGCGCGCTGCATGTCCGTGTCGACGCGGCCGGGGTGGATGGAGGTGACGCGCAGGTCGGGCTCCTCGCCGCGGAGGGTGTCGGTGACGGCGCGCAGCGCGAACTTGGAGGCGCTGTAGGAGCCCCAGCCGGGCTTGGCGGTGGTCCCCGCGCCGGAGTTGACGACGACGAGGTGTCCTCGTGCCGCGCGCAGCGCCGGGAGCAGTGACCGGGTCAGCTCGACCACGGCCAGCACGTTGACCTCGAACGCCCGGCGCCACTGCTCGGCGTCGGTGTGTTCGATCCGGCCGAGATCGGCGACCCCGGCACAGTGGACGAGCCCGTCGAGCGTGCTGACGCCGTCGGCGACGCGGGCGACCCCGTCGGCGGTCGTGAGGTCTGCCTCGACGATCTCCACGGCCCGGCGGTCGCCCGGGTGTGCGGAGCGGCAGTCGGCGGCGACGGCCCGCAGCGCGTCGGCGTCGCGGCCCACCAGGACCAGGTCGTGGCTGCCGGCCAGGGCGCGGGCGGTCGCCGCCCCGATCCCGTGGGAGGCGCCGGTGATGACGACTGTGCTCATGCCCGCCGAGGCTAGTCGGGCAAGGCGGGGGAGTGGGCCGCGCGGGTCCAGGCGGGGGCCGTGCGTCGGGCGGGGGCCAGGTGGGTTCAGGCGGGTCCGGCGGAGTCGGCGTCGAAGGCGTCGAGGAGGGCGTTGAAGGCGGGCACCGCCGCCGACAGCAGCTCACGCTGCTCGCCGGTCAGCCGCCCCAGGTGTTCGGCGAAGTCGCGGTCGCGGTCTGCCAGCACCTGCTCGATGCGCGCACGGCCCAGGTCCGTCAGACGAACGCAGACACCACGCCGGTCCGACTCGTCGGGCTCGCGCTCGACGTACCCCATGGCCTCGATGACGCTCACCGAGTTGCTGGTGGTCGGCACCCGCACGTTCTCGAGACGGGCGAGGTCCGTCATGCGCAGCCGCCCGTGGCAGGCCAGGGTGTGCAGTATCGACGTCTGCGCTCTACTCAGCGCGTACTGGGTGCTCTGCCGGCGGACCAGCAGGTCCAGCCGGAGGAGGATGGGCCGGAACTGTTCGGCGAGACCCAGAGCGGGCCCGACCTCACCGGTGTCCGGTTCCCTCGTCGTCGTCACCATGACCCCAGCCCCCTCGAGACCGGCTCCCCCCCGGGAGCCTCGCGGCACCGAATGTAAGCCCTTCCTCTCCCGCCGTGGGGCGTCACGTCGAGGCACTGGTGGGGGGGCGTGTGGTGGTGGACACTGAAGGCATGGGTTTGTATCACCAGATCACCGGATCCGGACCGACCATCGTCCTCATCCACGGCGTCTGCCACCGCGCGCACGCCTGGGACGCCGTGGTGCCGCTGCTCGCCGACCGGTTCCGCGTGGTCGTCGTCGACCTGCCCGGACACGGACGCTCCGCCGACCTGCCGGACGATGGGGACGTGCTCGACCACTTCGTCGGTGAGCTCGTCGACCTGATCGAGGCGGTCGTCCCGGCCGGCGAGCGGCCGCACATCGCCGGCAACTCCCTCGGCGGCTTCCTCGCGCTGGAACTCGGCGCGCGCGGGCTGGCCAGCAGCGTCACCGCGCTCTCGCCCGCCGGGTTCTTCCGCTCGCACGCCGAGTGGCGCTACACGATCACCGTCTTCCGCAGCCTCCGACGCGCGGCCGGCAGACTCGGCCGGCACATCCCCGCCCTCACCGAGCGGGCCGCCGGACGCGCGGTGATGATGGCGGTGTTCTGCGCCCGCCCGTGGCGGTACCCCGCCGAGGCCGCCGCGATAGACAGCGAGGCGATCGTGTCCAACACCGTGCTGGACCGGGCCGACCGCCGGACCTTCCTGTTCTCCGCGCCCGTCGACGAGAACCTCCCCATCACCATCCGCTGGGGCCGGTTCGACATGGTCCTACCGGTCGGTCAGATCAAGCTCGCCACGCGGCTGTTCCCGCAGGCGAAGGTGGAGATCACCGCCGACGGGCACGTGCCGATGTCCGACGACCCCGAGGGCGTGGCCGCGTCGATCGCGGCCTGCGCCGAGCGCGGACTGGCGTACACGGGCGCGGCACCGGCGGTCGCGAACGCGGGCGCACCCGCCGGGCGGTAAGCCGCGCCGCCCGCCTGCCCGCCTGTCCGCCGGCCCGTCGAGAAGAGCGTTTGCCCCGCATTGTCCGAGTGGAAATGTGCGAAACGGTCTTCTCGACGGCGGCCTACGCCCCGGTGCGCAGGGTCAGAGGCCTACGCTCCGGGGCGCGGCGGGGTCAGCGGCCGAGTGGGGTCAGCGGCCGAGCGAGCCCGTCGGCAGCGACCCCGAGCCCAGGGAACCCCCGCCCAGGGAACCCGAGCCGAGCGAGCCCGTGCCGCCGGAGAAGCCGTCGCGCCAGGCCACGACCGTCGACGGGCGCGGCTGGGAGTCGCCGCCATCGGGCCAGTGCGAGGCCGGGTTCTCGATCGACGCGCCGTCCATCTCGCCCGGGTGCTGGACGTTGACGATCGCGCGATCCTTGAACACCAGCGGACCGCAGGTCTCCGCCCCGATCGGGACGGTGAGGAACAGCTTGGTCTCGCCGCGGTTCGACCCCTCGGTGGCCACCGAGTAGAGGCCGTCGTTGAAGCCGAGCGCGTTGCCGTCCGTCGACACCCACAGTCCGCCGGCGGGGTCGAACGCGACGTTGTCCGGGCACGAGATCGGGCTGACCTTGGACTTGTCGAAGCCGCCGAAGTAGGAATCGGCCTCGGCGGGATCACCACACACGAGCAGCAGGTTCCAGCCGAAGGTGGTGCCTTCGTGGTCGTCGGTGATCTCGACGACCTGACCGTGCTTGTTGTTGTGCCGGGGGTTGGCCTCGTCGGCCGCGGCCCGGCCGGTGCCGCCGCGCTGGGAGTTGTTGGTCAGCGCCATGTACACCTTGCCGGTGGTCGGGCTGGGCTCCACGTCCTCGGGCCGGTCCATCTTGGTGGCGCCGACGCGGTCGCCCGCCATACGCGTGTGCACGGCGACCTGCTCGGGCGTCATGCCCTCGACGTGAGAGACGGCCTTGCCGTCGGCGTTGACGGTCATGAGCGGGATCCAGGTGCCGGAACCGTCGAACGCGCCGTCGGACGGAAGCGTGCCCGAGCCGTCGATCTCGGACGCGGGCGAGTTGCCGGAGAAGGTGGCCACGTAGAGGGTGCCCTCGTCGAGGATCCGCATGTTCTGGGCCCGCGCGGCCCGGGTGTTACCGGGGACGATGCGGCGGCTGGACACGAACTTGTAGAGGTAGTCGAAGCGCTCGTCGTCACCGGAGTAGGCCACGACGGTCCCGTTGGCGGTCACGTGGATGCTCGCGCCCTCGTGCTTGAAGCGGCCCATGGCCGAGTGCTTGACCGGCGTCGAGTCGGGATCCCAGGGATCGACCTCGACGACGTAGCCGAAGCGGTTGACCTCGTTGGGCTCCTTCGCCAGGTCGAAGCGGTCGTCGAACCGCTCCCACAGCCGGCCGGAGGGGGAGACGCTGATGCCGTAGCGGCTCAGCTGCGCGCGGCGCTCGGTGTCGGTGACCGAACCGGAGGTGCCGAAGTACTGGTTGAAGTTCTCCTCGCCGGAGAGCACGGTGCCCCACGGGGTGTGCCCGCCCGCGCAGTTGTTCAGCGTGCCCAGGACGCGCGTGCCGGTCGGGTCGGCGGTGGTCCGGGTGAGCGGGCCGACGGCGGGACCGCGCAGCTCGAACGGGGTGGTGGCGGTGATGCGACGGTTGTAGGAGCCCATGACGGGGTCGAGGCCGCCGTCGGAGGAGCGGGTGGCCAGCTCGACGACGGTCAGCCCGTGTGCGGCCCATGCGATCTCGACCTGCTCGCGGGTGGGGTTCGCGGAGTCGTAGCCACGGAACATCGTGGGCTCGGTGGTGTACTCGTGGTTGACGGTGAGCAGGTAGCGGCCGTCGCGGTCGTCCATCGGGAACATCACGGCGAGGTCGCAGTTGTAGCCGTACTGCATGGCCTGGGCGGCCGCGGTCTGGTTCTCGAAGTCGAACTCCGGGGCGCCGGGCAGCACGGGGTCGCCCCAGCGGATCACGACGTCACTGGAGTAGCCCTCGGGGACGGTCACAGCGTCGGCCTTGTTGGGCGCGACCGGGGTGAATCCGGTGTCGATCGCGGCGCCGCCGGTCGAGCCGGTGGCCCCGAGCGAGCCGGTGGCCGCGGAACCCTGCGCGGCGGCGGTCGCGGGCAGGGCCTGCGCGGCTCCCACCGCCAGCGCCACGACGCCCGCGGCCTTGAGCGCCCCGCGGCGGCTGATCTCGGTGGCGATGTCGCCGAAGTAGGCGTTGTCGGAGGTGTTCGGCACCGGGGCGGCGCACTGGTCTCCACACTTGTACACACAGGTCACGTGCTGGCGGTTGGAGATCCCCGGAGTGGCGATCGGAAGCAGGCGGCGGACGGACATTCGAGTCTCCCTGAAGACATCTACGGCTCAACGGACGCTGTGACGCTAGGTGCGCAGAACCACCGGACGGACGCGCCCGGTGAACGTCCGGATGAACTGTGGGCGCAGTGCCGGTGAACTCCGGCGCGGGCCGCTACAGTCGTCGTGTCCACCCTCTATCTCGGATCGTCCGGCACGTTCCTGCCGGTGAAGGGAAAGACCCGCTCATGGCCTCGGTGACCTTCGAGAACGTGTCCATCGTCTATCCCGGGGCCGCGCGGCGCAGCGTGGACCGGCTGGACCTGGAGATCGCCGACGGCGAGTTCCTCGTCCTGGTCGGGCCCTCCGGCTGCGGCAAGTCGACCACCCTGCGCGCGCTCGCCGGTCTCGAGGACGTGGCCGCCGGCCGCATCCTCATCGGCGACAAGGACGTCACCGGCACGGAACCCAAGGACCGGGACATCGCGATGGTGTTCCAGAACTACGCGCTGTACCCGCACTACACGGTCCGCGAGAACATGGGCTTCGCGCTCAAGCTGGCCAAGGCGAGCAAGCAGGAGATCGCCGAGCGGGTCCAGACCGCCGCGGAGATGCTCGACCTGGTGCCGTACCTGGACCGCAAGCCCAAGGAACTCTCCGGTGGTCAGCGGCAGCGTGTGGCGATGGGCCGGGCGATCGTGCGCAACCCGCAGGTCTTCCTCATGGACGAGCCGCTGTCCAACCTCGACGCCAAGCTCCGCGTAGCGACGCGTGCGCAGATCGCCAAGCTGCAGCGGGACCTGCGCACCACGATGATCTACGTGACCCACGACCAGGTCGAGGCCATGACGATGGGCGACCGCGTCGCGGTGCTCAAGGACGGGGTGCTCCAGCAGGTCGACACCCCGCGGGAGCTGTACAACAACCCGGTCAACGCGTTCGTCGCCGGGTTCATCGGCTCGCCGTCGATGAACCTCTTCGAGGCGCCCGTGGCCGACGGGGCGGTGGACCTCGAGGGCTTCCGCGAGCCGGTGCCGGCCGGGTCGGGTCCGCGGGTCACGGTGGGCGTGCGGCCCGAGCACCTGCGGATCGCCGAGGACGGTCACGGGTTGCAGGTGACGGTCGTGCTGGTGGAGGAGCTCGGCGCGGACAGCTACCTGCACTGCTCGACCGCCGACGGCCACCCCGTGGTGTACCGCGCCGGGTCCGGCGAGCACGCGCGCAAGGGCGACACCGTGTACCTCGAGGCGCTCGACGGCGAGGTGCGCTTCTTCGACGTGGAGACCGGCGACCGCCTCCGCTGAACCGTCAAGCGGCGCAACATCTGTTGTTGTTACAGTTAACGCTGTGACCTCGCCTGCGTGAACCCCACGTGACGGCGGGAGCGAGCGACGCGGCCGATGATCGCCGTGGTCCCGCGCCGCCGCCGTCGTGTGGGTTACGCTCAGCAGGTCCTCAGTGAGATCCGCGTCACAGTCGACGTCGATCAGCTGCCCCTCGGCGCGCGCCGACGGGAGTCGAGACACGACAGTAGGAGAGAGCGCATGGCCGTTCACGGCAGGTTCCTCAAGGCGGCGACGGCCGCCTCCATCGTCGCGGTGGTCGCCGCGGGTTGTTCCTCCGGGGGCGGGGAGGACAGCGAACAGGCGAGCTCCGGCACCTCCGGCGTCGGCCCCATCACCTTCGCGATGGGCAGCAACGACACGGACAAGCTGCGCCCCGTCATCGAACAGTGGAACGCGGAGAACCCCGACCAGGAGGTCACCCTCCACGAGCTCCCCGCCGAGCAGGACGGTCAGCGCGACACCCTCGTGCAGTCGCTGCAGACGGAGAGCGGCGAGTACGACGTGTTCGCGCTCGACGTCACCGACACCGCGTACTTCGCGGCCAACGGCTGGCTCCAGCCGATCGAGGGTGAGACCGAGGTCGACACCAGCGGGCTGATCGAGGCCGCCGTCGACTCGGCGACCTACAACGACACCCTCTACGCGGTGCCGCAGAACACCAACGCGCAGCTGCTCTACTACCGCACCGACCTGCAGCCGGAGGCCCCCGCCAACTGGGGCGAGCTCGTCGAGTCCTGCGGCGCTGCCGTCGAGGCCGCCATCGACTGCGTCAACCTGCAGCTCAAGCAGTACGAGGGCCTGACCGTCGCGGCCACGCAGTTCATCCACAGCTGGGGCGGCAGGATCGTCGGCGACGACGGCCAGACCCCCGAGCTGGACAGCGAGGAGACCCGCGCCGGCCTCACGGCCCTGGTCGACGCGTACAAGAACGACGTCGTCGCCATGAAGTCCGACAGCTTCACGGAGGAGCAGACCGCGCAGGCCTTCCTGGGCGGCCGCACCATGTACGCCTACAACTGGCCGTACATGTACGACTCGGGCCAGACCGACCCGACCTCGGAGGTCGTGGACAAGTTCGACGTCGCGCCGATCCTCGGCCCGGACGGTCCGGGCAAGTCCGTGCTCGGCGGCTACAACAACGGCATCAACGTCTACTCCGAGAACAAGGCCACGGCCAAGGCGTTCCTCGAGTTCCTCATCTCCGAGGACGTCCAGATGGGCTTCGCGCAGGAGTCCTTCCCGCCGGTGCTGTCCTCGATCTACGACGACGCCGCGCTGCAGGAGCAGTTCCCGTACATGGAGGCCCTCAAGGCCGCCCTGGACAACGCCGAGCCGCGCCCGGTCTCGCCGTTCTACCCGGCTCTGTCGAAGGCCATCCAGGACAACACCTTCGCGGCCCTGAAGGGCGAGAAGACCGTCGAGCAGGCGCTCACCGACATGAGCGCCGCGATCGAACAGGCTCAGTGACGGGCCCTCTCTGAACAACGGCCGATGGGCCCCGGGTGCGAGCCCGGGGCCCAGCGGTCTCCCTGACAGGGTGTGGCGCACCCGGCGAGGAAGCGGCGAGATGACGACGAGCGAGAAGTCCCAGGCTCCGCTGGTGGCGAAGAGATTCGACTGGCGACCGGTGTGGATGGTGGGCCCCGCCCTGATCATCCTCGCGGTGGTGATCGGCTACCCGATCGTCCGCGCGGTGTACCTGTCCTTCATGGCCGACCGCGGGCTCGACCCCGCCACCGGGATGTTCACCTCCGGCGGGTTCGCCGGCTTCCAGCACTACCTCTACTGGCTCACGCAGGCGTGCCCGGCCCCCGGCGGCGGCACCGTCACCTGCCCCGACGGCGTCTCGGCCACCGACTTCTGGCCCGCCATGGGCAACACCCTGTTCTTCACGGTCACCACGGTCTCGCTCGAGACCGTGCTCGGCTTCGCGATGGCCGTCATCATGGGCAAGAGCATCTGGGGCCGCTCCCTCCTGCGGGCCGCGGTGCTCGTCCCCTGGGCGATCCCCACCGCCGTCACCGCCAAGCTGTGGGCGTTCATCTTCGATCCCAACGGCATCGCCAACACGATCCTCGGCACGAACATCGCCTGGACCACCGACCCCTTCTACGCCCGTGTGGCCATCATCGTCGCCGACGTGTGGAAGACCGCGCCGTTCATGGCCCTGCTCATCCTGGCCGGACTGCAGATGATCCCCGGTGACGTCTATGAAGCGGCCCGCGTCGACGGCGCCTCCCGGTGGCAGCAGTTCGTCCGCATCACCCTGCCGCTGGTCCGGCCCGCGCTCATGGTCGCGATCCTGTTCCGCACGCTCGACGCGCTGCGCATGTACGACCTGCCCGTCATCCTGGTCTCGGCGAACTCCAACTCGCCCACCGCGACCGTGTCCATGCTCGTGGTCAACGAGATGAGGATGGGCAACTTCAACAGCGCCTCCGCGATCTCGACACTCGTGTTCCTGCTGGTCTTCGCCGTCGCGTACATCATGGTGAAGTTCCTCGGCGCGAACGTCGTGGAAGATCGCACAGGCAAGAAGGAGGAGATCCGGTGAGCCACCGAGTGCCTGACCACAGCACCTCGCCGGCCACGCCGACGACCACCTCGTCGTCGTCGACCTCCGGCCCCCACCGACGTCCCGACGACCGGGACCTCAAGCCCCCGCGCAAGCCCCTCGGCCGCACCGCGGGCACCTACGTCGGCGCCCTGCTCATCCTCATCTGGGGGCTCGCGCCGTTCTACTGGATGCTCGTCACGGCGTTCCGCGACAACAGGTTCGTGTTCTCCGCCAGCCCGCTGCCGTCGAACGTCACGCTGGACAACTTCCGTGAGGCACTGTCCACGGACGGCGGCAACAACTTCCTGGGCGCGATCATCAACTCGGTGATCATCAGCTCCGTCACCACCGCGCTCGCCCTGACGTTCGGCGTGTTCACCGCCTACGCGCTCGCCCGGGTCGACTTCCGCGGCAAATTCTTCGTCACCGGCCTCATCCTCGCCGCGTCGATGTTCCCCGGCGTCGCCCTGGTCACGCCGCTGTTCCAGCTGTTCACGGACATCGGCTGGATCGGCACCTACCAGGCGCTCATCATCCCCAACATCTCGTTCGCGCTCCCGCTGACCATCTACACGCTCACGTCGTTCTTCAACGACCTGCCGTGGGAGCTGGAGGAGGCTGCCCGCGTCGATGGTGCGACCCGCGGCCAGGCGTTCATCAAGATCATCCTTCCGCTCGCCGCGCCGGCCCTGTTCACCACCGCGATCCTGGCGTTCATCATCACGTGGAACGAGTTCGTGCTCTCGCAGCAGCTGTCCACGACCGCGACCGAGCCCGTGACGGTGGCGATCGCCCGGTTCTCCGGGGTCAACCCGTACCTGCCGCCGCACGCGGCGATCATGGCCGCCGGCGCGCTCGTCACCGTGCCGCTGGTGATCATGGTGCTGATCTTCCAGCGACGGATCATCTCCGGCCTCACCGCCGGCGGCCTGAAGAGCTGATCGGCGGTGGCTCGGAGCGGCGGTGACGCCCTGGGCGCCCGGCAGCGGCTGGAGGTCATCGGCGGGTTCGTCGGGTTCTTCACCGTGCTGGCGTTGGTCAACGCGGTGGGCTTGATCCTCACCGGGCGACCGTCGATCTTCGCCTCGCTCGTGCTGGTGCTCATGCTGGTGGCGTCGTGGTACACCTACCGGACGTGGCGCCGGGTCGACCGGGCGGTCAAGCGGGGCTGACCCGCCGCGGTCTGCGCCGACACGCGCCCGCCCCAGCCCGCCCGGCCCGCCCGGTTCCCTCCCAACCCGAAATCCGCTACTCGGAATGCGGATTCGCTACGCCGATCGGGATAGCGGATTCGGAATCCAAGTAGCGGATTTCCAGCGCCAACGGGCAGGCTCGGCGCCGACGGGCAGGGTCAGCGCCGAGTCAGCGGCCGTCGCGCCAGGCCACCAGCGACTCGACCAGGTCCAGCGGGTAGTCGGGGCCGTTGAGCCCGACCGTGAAGAGGGTGACGCCCTCGGCGTGCAGGTCCTCGGCGAGCCGCTTCGCCTCGTCGGGTGAGCTGGCCCCGCCGATCTCCGTCGACCGCTCGATCTCGCCCGGATCGCGCCCCACGTCCGCGCAGTGCCCGGCGAGCACCTCCGACTTGTGGCGGTAGGTCTCCACGTCCACGAACGAGTGCCAGATGTCGGCGTGGCGGGCCACGTGTCGCAGGGTCTTCTTCTCACCGCCGCCACCGAGCAGCACGGGGATGTCCCTCGTCGGGGCGGGGGTGAGCGTGGCGAAGCGCTGCTCGATCCGCTCGAGGGAGTGCCCGAGGTCGTCGAGCCGCGAGCCCTTGGTGCCGAACTCGTAGCCGTACTCGGCATAGTCCCGCTCGAACCATCCGCTGCCCAGGCCCAGGATGAGGCGGCCGCCGGAGATGTGGTCGACGGTCCGGGCCATGTCGGCGAGCAGGTCGGGGTTGCGATAGGTGTTGCAGGTGACCAGGGCGCCGATCTCGACGCGTTCGGTCTGCTCGGCCCACGCGGCCAGCATCGTCCAACACTCGAAGTGGGCGCCGTCGGGATCACCGTAGAGCGGGAAGAAGTGGTCCCAGTTGAAGACCACGTCCACGCCCGCGTCTTCGGAGCGTCGGACGGCGTCCCGGATCAGTCCGTAGTCCGGCGAGTGCTGCGGCTGGAGCTGGACGGCGATGCGGACCGGGCGCGTGGGGTTCGGGGTCATGCGCCCCATTGTGGGGCGTGGCGCCGCCCCGCGCACCCGGCCCGTGCGTCTCAGCGCTCGCGCTCCAGGACGAACCAGAAGTGCTCGCCCTCGTGCACGGTGCGGCGCCCGTTCATCACCGCGAGGAGGGTGTCGGGTCCGACGACGGCGAAGTGGTCGATCACCGGCAGGCGGTCGTACACCATGGAGGCGGTCGGGCGGCCGCGGAAGGAGACCTCCCACAGGGACGCCCCGCCCCCGCCGGTCGCCGAGGTGTCCGGCACGACCTCACCGGAGTCGTCGGTGACGAGGATCGGGTCCACCTTGCGGGCCTCGGTGAAGTCCTTGCCCCACCAGCGCATCTGCCCGAGCATGCCGAACATGGGGTGCCCGGTGTCCAGGCCGATGCCCTTCCAGCGGCTGCCCGCGATGTCGTCGCGCGGCGACACCCGCGGTCCCTGCGGTCCCGGCCGCCCCGGCTGTACCGGCGGTGCTCACAGGCCGAGCGTCTTGCCGATGATGTCCCGCTGGACCTCGTTGGTGCCGCCGTAGATGGTGGAGACCACCGCCTGGCGGACCAGACGTTCCATCCCGTACTCGGTGGCGTACCCGTACCCGCCCATGGACTGCATGCACTCGAGCGTGACCCGCTTGCTCAGCTCGGACGCCTTGAGCTTGGCCATGGAGGCCTCACGCGGGAACAGGGCCGTGGGGTCGGCCTCGTCGACCTTCCTGGCGACCGCGTAGACGAGCAGGCGCGTGGCCTCGATCTCGGTGGCGAGGTCGGCCATACGGTGGCGGAGCACCTGGAAGGAGCCGACGGGGCGGCCGAACTGCTCGCGCTCCTTGATGAAGGTCAGGCAGTCGTCGAACGCCCGCTGGGCCACGCCGAGCTGCATGGCGGCGAGGATGAGGCGCTCGGTGTTGAGCCCGGTCATGAGCTGCGCCCAGCCGCCGCCGACCTCTCCGATCACGGAGTCGGCGGGCAGGCGGACGTCGGTGAAGTAGAGGTCGTTGACCTCCTTGCCGCCCATGGTCTCGATCCCGGTGATCTGCAGGCCCTCGATGTCCGCGGGCACGTCGAACATCGTGATGCCCTCGTGCTTCTTGCCCGACGAGTCGGTGCGGGCGACGAGCAGGATGCGGTCGGCGAAGTGGGCGTTGGAACACCAGGTCTTCTGCCCGTTGATCACCCAGTCGTCGCCGTCGCGCTCGGCCTTGCAGCGCAGGGCGGCGACGTCGGACCCGGCGCCGGGCTCGGACATCGAGATGGACAGGGTCCCGCCGTTCACGACCAGCTCGAGGGCGCGCCTGCGCTGCTCCTCGGTCCCGAACTTCTGGTACGCGGCGGCCGTGATGAGGGTGGGGCCGATGCCGCCGATCGGGGCGAGGCCGCGCAGGGAGTGCTCGAGCAGGAGGCACAGTTCGACGGCACCGACGTCGGAGCCGCCGTACTCCTCGGGGACGGTCAGCCCCAACCATCCGAGCTCGGCCATCTTGGAGTAGATGTGCGGCGAGTGGGTGCCGCCCTCGGTGGTGAGCTCGCGTCGCTTCTCGACGCCGCCGACCTCGCGCGCGCAGAAGTCATCGATCGACTTGGCGAAGTCACGCTGCTCTTCGGTGAGGATGTCGAACACTTCTCGCCTCGTTTTTCTGTGTGGCTGCCCCGGTATCTGTCACGGGGTGTCGGTTGGGTGCACACTGGACTACTGTGGCCCGTATCACGGCACGCTACATCAAATATATGTGATCGGAAGCGAGAGGACCTCAGATGACGACAACCGAGCCCAGCAAGACCGGCCCCACGTTCGCGAGCCTGGACCCCCGCGACGGCACCGTCCTCGCGGAGTACCCCGTCGCCGGTCCCGAGGAGGTCGCCCTCGCCGTGGAGCGTGCGCGTGCCGCGGCCCGCTGGTGGGCGAACCAGGGTCCGCGGGGTCGCCGTGAGTGGCTGCTGGAGTACAAGCGGGCGATCTCGTCCAGGGCCGAGGAGTTGGCGTCCCTGATCTCCGCCGAGACCGGGAAGCCGGACGAGGACGCGACCCTCGAGGTCATGCTCACCGTCAGCCATCTGGAGTGGGCGGCCAAGAACGCGGACAAGGTCCTGCGACGGCGCTCCGTCTCGGCCGGGCTGCTCATGAGCAACCAGGCCGCCTACGTGGAATATCAGCCCTACGGCGTGGTCGGCGCGATCGGCCCGTGGAACTACCCCGCGTTCACCCCGATGGGCACGCTGTCCTACGCCATGGCCGCGGGCAACGCGGTGGTGTTCAAGCCCAGCGAGCTCACGCCGGGTGTTGGCGTGTGGCTGGCGGAGGTGTGGGATTCCCTGGGCGCCTCCCAGCCGCTCATCCAGACGATCACCGGTGACGGCTCGACGGGTGCGGCGTTGTGCCGGGCGGGCGTGGACAAGCTCGCGTTCACCGGCTCCGCCGCGACGGGCCGCAAGGTCATGGCCGCCTGCGCGGAGACGCTCACGCCGGTCGTCATCGAGGGCGGTGGCAAGGACGCCCTGCTCGTCGACTCGGACGCGGATCTCGACGCGGCCGCCGACCAGGCGGTCTTCGGCGCCATGGGCAACGCGGGCCAGACCTGCGCGGGCGTGGAGCGGATCTACGTCCACTCGGACGTCCACGACGCGTTCGTCCAGAAGTTCACGGCCAAGGTCCGCGCGCTCACCCCGGGCAACTCCATCTCCTCCAGCTACGGGCCCATGACGCTGCCGGCACAGGTCGACATCGTCCGCAGGCACGTCAAGGACGCACTCGCGAAGGGGGGCAGGGCCGTACTCGGCGGCGAGGACTCCGTCGGCGAGAAGATCATCGAGCCGGTCGTCCTGGTCGACGTCCCCGAGAACTCGTCCGCGATCACCGAGGAGACCTTCGGCCCCACCGTCGTGATCAACCCTGTCGCGGACCTGGAGGAGGCGATCGAGAAGGCGAACGCCAGCAGCTACGGCCTCGGCGGTTCGATCTTCACCGGCAACAAGAAGCGGGGGCTGGCCCTCGCGGAGAAGTTGGACGTGGGCATGGTGTCGGTCAACTCGTTCCTCGCGTTCGCCGGTATCCCGGCGTTGCCGTTCGGCGGTTCGGGTGACTCGGGCTTCGGCCGTATCCACGGCGCCGACGGGTTGCGCGAGTTCGCCCGCCCCAAGGCCATCACCGCGCAGAAGTTCGCGGCCCCGCTGAACCTCATGACCATGACCCGCAAGCCGCGTGACATCAAGATCGTCAAGTGGATGCTCGCGAACGTCCAGGGAAGGATGTGAGGTGAGATGACCGCCACCTCCGAGAGAACCGAGGAGATGACGACGACGACGAGGGCCGCGGCCACCGAGCGGTCCGCCGTGCCCGGGGTGTTCGGACCGATCCCGGCCGACCTCGTCGCCGACTCCGCCGTCGACCACCCGCTCACGGCAGGGGTCCCGTTCAGGCCCGGGCGCTGGTACTGGCGTGATCTCATCGCGACTCTCGATCCGGTGGCGGACGCGGCGGAGATCCACCGCATCACCTCCGCGTACGAGTTCCCGTGGGACTATCAGCGGGCGCTCGAGCTGGCGCTGTACCGGACCTACTGCATCCCTTCGGTGTCGGCGGTCCTGGAGCAGGCGGGCAACTTCCGCGATCACCCGCAGAAGCGGTACGACGACACCGCGCTGCTCATGGTGGAGCTGGTCGAGCACGGGTACGACTCGCCCCGCGGCAAGGAGGCGCTGCGGGTGATCAACCGCCAACACGCGATGTACGAGATCACCAATGACGACATGCTCTATGTGTTGTCGACGTTCATCTACGAACCGCTCGAGTGGATCGATGCGAACGGCTGGCGGCGTCTGCATCCGAACGAACGGCTCGCGGCGTTCCACTTCTACCGCGCAGTCGGGGAGCGGATGAAGATCAAGGGGATCCCGCAGGACATCGGGGAGTTCCGGCGCTGGCGGGACGACTACGAGGCGCGCACCATGCGCTACGCCCGGACCAACGAGCTCATCGGGACGTACACGCTCGATCTCATGTGTTCCTGGTACCCGGAGCCGGCCCGGCCGGTGGTCCGCAAGGTCGTGCAGGCGCTGATCGACGACGACATGACCCGCGCCTTCGGCTTCCCGTGGCCTCCTCCGGCGTTCCGCGAGGCCGCCTACGCGGCGCTGCGGATGCGGTCGAAGGCTGTGCGGTGGCTGCCGGTCCGCCGCCGCGAGCTCGGGTCCCGTCGGACCGAGAACCGGACGTACCCGGGATACCCGGAGGGTTACCGTCCCGCCGACCTGGGGGCCTGCCCCATCCAGCCGCGCGACCGGGTGGTCGCCTGCCCGGTCGTGCACGCTCCAGCCGCCGGCTCCACCGGAGCCGCCTAACCCGGCGGAACTGCCGCCGCGCCCCGCGATTTCCGCACGTCGGGACGCCGAACCCGATGCCCGGAGAGGGTGCGTGACCCACGAGGGCGTGAGGGGCACATGGGTGCGCTTTCCGGGTTAGGTGGAACACGGTGTGATCTTGACAACACCGGCTACAGTGGGCATCGCGTAGCGACACTTACACATATATGTGATCGGATCCATGGTCGTTCTGGAGGGACGACGTCATCGCGGTCGGTTGCAGAAGGGATCAGTCGCCCGTGCCAAGTCCTGAGGCCACCTCCGGTGGCACCTACGAGGAGGTCCAGCCGTGATCCGCACCCGATTCACCGAGGAGTTCGGCGTCCGTCATCCCATCGTCCAGGGCGGCATGATGTGGGTCGGCCGCGCCGAACTCGCCGCCGCCGTGTCCGAGGCCGGCGCGCTGGGGATCATCACCGGACTCACCCAACCCACGCCCGAGGACCTGGTCAAGGAGATCGCGCGCTGCCGGGAGATGACCGACCAGCCGTTCGGCGTCAACCTCACGATCCTTCCCGCGATCTCTCCGCCCCCGTACGCCGAGTACCGGCAGGCGATCGTCGAGTCGGGCGTGAAGATCGTCGAGACGGCCGGGTCCAATCCCAAGGACCACCTACCGGTGTTCCACGAGGCCGGCATCAAGGTGATCCACAAGTGCACCTCGGTCCGCCACGCGATCAAGGCCGAGCAGCTCGGTGTGGACGCGGTGTCGATCGACGGCTTCGAGTGCGCGGGCCACCCGGGGGAGGACGACGTCCCCGGCCTGGTGCTCATCCCTGCCGCGGCGGCGAGGCTGTCCATCCCGATCCTCGCCTCCGGCGGGATCGCCGACGCCCGCGGCATGGTGGCAGCACTGGCGCTGGGAGCCGACGGCGCCAACATGGGCACCCGCTTCATGTGCACGGCCGAGTCGCCGGTGGCCGAGCAGGTCAAACAACAGATCGTGGCCAACACCGAGCTCGACACGAAGCTGATCTTCCGGACACTGCACAACACCGCGCGGGTGGCCGCCAACGCCGTCTCCGCCGAGGTCGTGTCGAAAGAGGCCGAGGGTGCCGAGTTCTCCGACATCCAGCACCTCGTCGCCGGAGCCCGCGGACGCAAGGTCTTCGAGGACGGCGACCTGGACGCGGGCATCTGGAGCGCCGGCCAGTGTCAGGGTCTGATCCACGACGTACCCACCGCGGCGGAGCTCGTCGACCGGATGATGGCCGAGGCTGAGGAGATCATCACCGGCAGGCTGGCCGGGATGGTCGAGGCGGGGGAGACGGTCCGATGACCGCGACCGGACGTGACGCCATCAAGGTCGACCATGACGACCTGGGCGTGACCACGATCAGTATCAACCGGCCCGACCGGATGAACGCGCTCGACCACCCCACCGTCACCGCGCTGACCGAGCTCATCATCGAACACGGCAGCGATCCGGGCACCCGGGTCATCGTGCTTTCAGGGGAGGGCGGGGCGTTCACCACCGGAGCTGACTTGCAGGCGATCAAGGACGCCGGCGCGGACGCGCCCAGCCCCGACGCGACCATGGCCGGGGCCGCCGCACTGGTCCGCGCGGTCCTCACGGCCCCGGTCCCGGTAATCGCCGCCGTCACCGGCCCGGCGGCCGGGGTGGGCGTCTCGCTCGCGCTGGCCTCCGACCTCGTCCTCATGTCGGAGGACGCCTACCTACTGTTCGCGTTCACCAACATCGGACTCATGCCCGACGGCGGCGCCAGCGTGCTGCTGCCCGCGGCCGTCGGACGATCGATCGCCTCGCGCATGCTGCTGCGTGGCGACGCCGTCTCCGCCGCGGAGGCCCACGACGTCGGACTGGCCATGGAGGTCCACCCGACCGCGGACCTCGAGCCCGCCGCCGCGAAGCTCGCCCGCCGACTGGCCCGGGGTCCGCGCCGCGCCCTGGAACTGACCAAGAGGGCCGTCACCGGGGCCACGCTCGCCGAGCTGGACGCGGCCCTGGCCAGGGAACACGAGGGCCAGTGCGAGCTGCTGATCTCCCCCGACTTCGCCGAGGGCGTGTCCTCGATCCTCGAGAAACGGCGCCCGAACTTCTCCTGAACCGTCCCTCCTGTCACCTGCCCCTCCCGTCACCCACCGCCCTACGAAAGGCCGAGATCATGACCACCGCCACGGATCCCATCGCCGAACTCCACGCGGCACGTCGCAACAACTGGAACACGTGGGTCGCCACCCACGCCGAGATGCAGCCCGACGCCGAGGCGCTGCGGTTCCTCGGCCAGACCTCCACGTGGTCCCAGCTGCACGACCGCAGCAACCGCTTCGCCGACGCGTTGGCCCGCCGCGGTGTGGGCAGGGGCGACCGGGTCATGCTCATCACGCTCAACAACCCGGAGTTCGTCGAGGCGGTCCTGGGCATCAACGAGCTGGGTGCCATCGCGGTCCCGGTGAACTTCCGTCTCACCCCCGGCGAGCTCGCCTACCTGGTCAGCGATTGCACGCCGAAGGGCGTCATCACCGACGCGATGCTCGCCCCGCTCGTCGGCGCGATCCGCGCCCAGGGCGAGGAGCCGGGCCACCACATCGTCATCGGCGGTGAACCGGGGACGCCCGACCAGACCACGTACGCGGACGCGATCGCGGAGGAGGGCCAGCCGCACGAGCCCGTCGACGTCCCCGAGGACTCCACCGCGCTCATCATGTACACCTCGGGCACCACGGGTCGCCCCAAGGGCGCGATGCTCTCCTACGAGAACCTCACGGCGCAGTCCCTGACCTGCATCCGGGTGTTCCGACTGTTCGAGGAGGACGGGCGCGCACTGTGCGCCGCCCCGATGTTCCACATCGCGGCGCTCGGCTCGATCGCGCCGAGCCTCCAACTCGGCGGCGTCACGGTGGTCCACCCGCTGCAGGCCTTCGACCCCGCAGCGGTCCTGGACACCCTCGAGGCCGAGCACATCACCAGCATCTTCCTCGTCCCCGTGCAGTGGCAGGCCGTCTGTGCCGAGCAGCAGGCCCGCCCGCGCAGCCTGGTGCTGCGCACCATCTCCTGGGGCGCGGCCCCGTCCACCGACACGATCCTGCGCGCCATGGCCGAGACCTTCCCGGACGCCCTGAACTGCGCGGTGTTCGGCCAGACCGAGATGAGCCCCATCACCTGTGCCCTCGACGGCGATGACGCGATCCGCAAGATCGGCTCCGTCGGCAAGGTCATCCCCACCCTCCAGGCCCGCGTCGTCGACGCCTTCGGCGAGCTCGTCGGCCCGGGTGAGATCGTCTACCGCGGTCCCACCACCATGTCCGGCTACTGGAACAAGCCCAAGGAGACGGCGGAGGCCTTCGAGGGCGGGTGGTTCCACTCCGGCGACCTGGTCCGCATGGACGACGAGGGCTTCGTCTACGTGGTGGACCGCAAGAAGGACATGATCATCTCCGGCGGCGAGAACATCTACTGCGCCGAGGTGGAGAACATCATCGCCGGGCACCCGAGGATCCGCGAGGTCGCGGTGATCGGCCGCAAGGACGACAGGTGGGGCGAGGTCCCCGTCGCAGTGGTCGCCCAGAACGTGGAGGACGGCGTTGCCGATCTCACCCTCGAGGAGCTCAGCGAGTGGCTGCGGGACAAGCTCACCGGCTTCAAGCTCCCCAAGCATCTGGTCCACGTCGACGAACTCCCCCGCAACGCCAGCGGCAAGGTCGTCAAGGGCACACTGCGTTCCGAGCACGGCACCGTGGGCGTCTGAGCTGGTGTCCCGGCTCCCGTCCGACCACTCCGGGAGAGCAGGGAAGTGCTCACCAGCTCTATCGTCGGGCCGGATCCACAGGTGCGCGACCACCGGCTTCCTGCAGCGACCGTTCCGGGATGAACTCGGAATCCCGTGGAGTTCGCACGCGGCCCGACGAACTCCCCCGGACGGTTCGGACGGCCACCCACCGCATCCTGTTCAAACCGATCTGAGGTGGAGAGTGCGGACGGACCGATCACTGAAGTGGGACTCAGTGCTCGGGGTCGAGTTCCGGTGCGCGCTCGTCGTCCCACACGCCCGCTCGCTCGAGATGGGCGATGAGCAGACTCGCGCCACCGGTGAACTCGGCGTCCACCACTTCGTGGGCCGTCTCGACGTCGCCGTCACGCAGCGCCTCGAGCATGCGGCGGTTGTCCGTCAGTGCGCCCGCACGCCACTCGGGGTCGTCCGCGTACAGCCGGTAGGGCATGTAGCGGGCGGCGTTGGACAGGAACCGGGACAGCTTGTCCGAGCGGGAAGCCCGGTTGAGGCACCGGTGGATCGCGTACTGGGCGTGCACCACGCCGTCGGTGTCATCTGACGCGGATGCCTTCTCGAATTCGTCGATCAGACGACCGTGGAACTCGAGAGTTTCCGCGTCGTAGCGGGTGATGGCCCGGTCGACGATGCGCTTGGAGAGTTCCGCTTGGAGCCAGAAGATGTCCTCGATGTCCTGGCGGCTCATCGGCGAGACCAGGTAGCCGCGCCGCGGCACCAGATCGACGAGGCCCTCGCCGCGCAGGGTGAGTAGTGCCTCCCGGACCGGGGTCACGCTCACCCCGAGTGCGGAGGCGGTCTCGTCGAGCCGGATGAAGGACCCCGGGCGGACATCGCCGCTCATGATCCGAGTCCGCACGTGGTCGGCGACCTCCTCGGAGAGCTGCGGGCGCTGGCCGAGTCGTGTGGGGGCCACGTCCGCCACCTCATTCCACGAGAGAAGGGCACCCACCCGGAGCGCCGAGACCGATGATCTAAATCAAATATATCTGTAGTGGCTCACACTACCTCGCCGGGGGCGGGGCATCCACCCACCGCCGAGAAGGGTTCACGTGAAACATCTCTCGCTCGCCTTCGTTTCGGTTATGACAACCCTCGACCGGCCCGTCTCCTCGGGGCGCTGCAGCGCGGGTCGGAATCGGCGACAGTTCGGCGGTGGCCCCGCGGCGACCGTCGGCGACCCGCGAGTGGCGCCCCCGACCCGCGACATGGAGCCCGACCGGCGGGGCACGGTGCCCGACCGGCGGGGCGCCTGGGCCCGCCCGCACCGGGACCGGCCGAGGGGAAGGATGCGTTTACGCGCAGCGACGTCGGCCGTGCCACTCGAGCGTGCGATGCGCGGACATCCGCACGAACCTTCCTGCGGAGAGGGCCGAATAGCGCGGAGGGGCTGCGTGGCAGCCACCGCCGGGCGAGACTGGGCCCATGACGTCAACCGAGAACCGTCCCGCCGTCCGTACCGAGCGCCGGGACCACGTCCTACTCGTCACCCTCGACCGCCCGGAGGCCCGCAACGCCGTCAACGGCGAGGTCAGCACGCTGCTGGGCAACGCGCTGCACGAGGCGGACACCGATCCCGAGATCCGGGTCGTGGTGATCACCGGCGCGGGAGAGCGGTCGTTCTGTGCGGGCGCCGACCTCAAGGCCATCTCCCGGGGTGAGGACATCTTCCCGGTCGAGAACCGGTGGTGGGGATTCGCGGGGATGATGCAGCAGTACGTCTCGGTCCCCGTGATCGGCGCGGTCAACGGCACCGCACTGGGTGGGGGCTGCGAGATCGCCCTGGCCTGCGACCTCGTGGTGGCCGCCGACCACGCGGTGTTCGGTCTGCCGGAGGTGCGGCGTGGGCTCATCGCCGCCGCCGGTGGCGCGTTCCGGCTGCCGGCCCAGCTGCCCCACCGGGTGGCCATGGAGATGATGCTCACCGGCGAGCCGATCACCGCCGGGCGGGCGCTCGACCTGCACCTGATCAACCACGTCGTCCCGGCCGACCGGCTGCTCGACACCGCGCTCGAGCTCGCCGGGACCATCGCCGCCAACGCGCCGCTGGCGGTCCAGGGGACCAAGCGGGTCGCGCTCGGTATCACCGACGGCGGGCGTCCGGCGGAGGTCGACCAGTGGAAGGTCAATGACACGGAGATGATCACCGTCATGACCTCCGAGGACGCGGCGGAGGGCCCGAGGGCGTTCGCGGAGAAGCGTGCCCCGGTATGGAAGGCGCGCTGAACCCGGATCCGATGAGACCCATCCCACAATCCGACCGGATGTGAACTCCGCCCCCCCGGCCCTACACTTCCTTTATGGAAGCAGTGTTGAGGTCGATGGTCGTCGAAGAGGACCTGCACGTCCTCGACACCGCGAGCAGGGAGTTGACGCCCCGGGCGGCGGAGCTGCTGGCCCTGCGGGGTGGAGGTGGCGCGGGAGAGGAACTGCGCAACTGCGTCATCCGCGCCGCGACCGCCCCTGCCGGGTCCGCGACGGAGCTGCGGTCGGCCCTCCGCGCGGAGCGGGCGGGGCTCAACGGGGCGGGGGCCGAGCTCGGGCTGGCGGTGGTCGCCGCCGGGGCCGTCCCGCTCGTGCCCCCCGGGTCCGCCCTCGTCGACGAGACGCCGAGGACTCGTCGACTCCTGGCCGACTACGAGTACCTGGCCCGGGATCAGATCTACTGTGGCGTCCGGATCCGGGTGGAGGCCCATGGCGCAGACGAGGCGGTCGCGGTGTCCTGCCGGATCGCTCCGTACCTGCCGGTGTTCCTCGCGCTCACGGCGAGCTCGCCCTTCCTGAGGGACGGGTCGGACTCCGGCTACGCGAGTTGCCGCTCGGTGGCGGCCTCGCAGTGGCCCACGGCGGCGCCCGTGGCGGGCGTGTGCTCGGCCGCCGAGTACGACGAGCTGGTGGCCGACCTCGTGGCCAGCGGGGTGGTCGTCGATGCGTCGATGGTGGACTTCGGTGTGCAGCCCGGGGCCGACCGGCGGTCCGTGGAGCTGCAGGTGGGCGACGCCTGTCCCTCCGCCGACGCCACCGTTCTGGCCGCCGCCCTGTTCCGGGCCCTCGTCGAACGCGAGGCGACCGCCGTCGCCGACGGCGCCGGGTCGGCGGCCCCCGCCGAGACGAGGCTGCGGGCAGCCCTGTGGCGCGCGGCCCGGTCGGGCCTCGAGGGTGATCTCGTGGACCCCGTCACCTTCCGGGCCCGGCCCGCCACCGACGTCGTCTCGGATCTGGTGGAGTCCCTGACCGGCGAGTTGAGCCGCTCGGGCGACCTCGACACCGTGCGCACCCTCCTCGACAACGCGCTCTACAACGGCAGCAGTGCGTTCCGGCAGCGCCAGGCCCTCCGTCGGCGGGGACACCCCCACGACGTGGTCGACCTGCTCGCGGCGGAGACCGCCGGGATCAGCGGTCCCCGGTCGGCGGTCCCCGACGCCCACTCCCGACTGTTCGGCGTCTACGAACCGATCGAGGGCCTCGACGCCGACCCGAGCTGGGACGAGGCGGTCGAGGAGGGGGGTGCCCCCCGTGAGGCCTACGCTCCCGTGATGTCGGCCCTGGACCGGGCGGGCACCGTGCGGCTCCGGTCGCGACAGGTGACGGCGGAGAAGGAGGCCTCGGTGGCCGGGGTGACGTTCCGGGTCACCGGACAGGAGCGGCCCCAGGCGTTCCCCATGGACTTCGTACCCCGCATCATCTCGCCCGAAGTGTGGCGGGTGCTGGCCGCCGGCACGGAGCAGCGCGCCCGCGCCCTGGACGCCTTCCTCGACGACATCTACGGCCAGCGCGAGTTCGTGCGCGCGGGGCACATGACGCCCGAGTCCCTGGACCGCGCCCCCGGTCACCGCAGCACGGGACGCGTACAGCGGCCGGGTCGGACGCGGGCGCACATCTGCGGGATCGACCTGGTGTGCGGGGACGACGGCACGTGGTTCGTGCTGGAGGACAACGTCCGGGTGCCCTCCGGGATCGCCTTCTCCCACGCCCTGCGACAGATGACCACCTCCCTGTTCGGCGACCTCACGGGCGGGTTCGATCTCCACGCGCCGGACGAGGCGTTCGGCATGATCCGCGAGACGCTCGAGGCGGCCGCCCCGCCGGCCGCCGGGGACGAGCCGCAGCTCGCGGTCGTCTCCTCCGGGTCGGCAGATTCGGCCTGGTTCGAGCACCGACTCATCGCGCAGCGCACCGGACTGCCGCTGGTCACGCCAGACCGGCTCACCTTCCGGGACGGGGTGCTGCACCATCGCGCGGGCCGCGACCTGCACCGGGTGGATGTCATGTACGCCCGGATAGACGAGGACATGCTCCTCAGCTCGCCGGGCGACGACGGCATCCCGCTGCGCGACGGGCTGCTGGACGCGCTCGGCGCCGGTCGGCTGACCATCGCCAACGCCCTCGGCAACGGGGTGGCCGACGACAAGGCCGTCTACGCCTCCGTCCCCGCCATGATCGACTTCTACCTGGGGGAGACCCCGATCCTCGAGCAGGTCCCCACCTACCTGTGTGCCGACCGGACGCAGCGGGACCTCGTGTTGGACCGCCTCGGCGAGCTGGTGGTCAAGCCGATCGACGGGTACGGCGGACTCGGGATCACCATCGGGCCGGAGTGCTCGGAGGCGGAGCTGGCCGCCCGCCGGGAGGACCTGCTCACCCGGCCGGAGGGGTTCATCGCCCAGGAGGTCGTGCCCCTGTCCACGTTGCCGACCTTCGACGGCACCCGGATGCAGCGCCGACACGTGGACCTCCGCGCGTTCGCCCACGTCCGACGCGAGGGGGGCAGGACCACCGCACACGCGGTCCCGGCCGGGCTCACCCGGGTCGCGCCGGCGGGATCGATGATCGTCAACTCCTCGCGGGGCGGCGGCGGCAAGGACACGTGGATCATGCGGTGACCCCC
The DNA here is from genome assembly GCF_002999155.1 of Dietzia sp. oral taxon 368. Classification (NCBI taxonomy): domain Bacteria; kingdom Bacillati; phylum Actinomycetota; class Actinomycetes; order Mycobacteriales; family Dietziaceae; genus Dietzia; species Dietzia sp. oral taxon 368. Next base: position 1,259,978 of record NZ_CP027238.1, on the reverse strand, counting down.
GCGCCGGGCCCGGAGAGCTGCTGCGGGTGCGGGCTCGCCCGGGTTCGCTTAGCGTGGGAATGATGACCGACGCACAGCGATGGATCAGAGTCGAAGAGGAACTCCACCTCGTCGACACGAGGACCCGGCGACCGGTTCGGCGGGCAACGGAGGTGCTCGCCGCTCTCGGCGACACCGGGCAACGGGGACAGGAGGGCCACGTCCGGCCGGAGCAACACGGCGCGATCGTGGTCGCGGACGCGGGCGCCCACACCGGGCTCGGCGAGCTCGGGGACACCCTCCGCCGCAACCGGACCCGCCTGGCGGAGGCCGCCAACGGACTGCGGACCGGGGTGGTCGCGGCAGGGTCGCTGGCCTCGCCCGGCGTGGAGTTCGACCCCGCCCCGCAGGACCCCCACCCCGCGCCGGGCCGCGAGTCGCAGACCCGCGCCTCGGCCGGCTTCCGGGTGGTGGTCGAGACCGCCGACGCCGACGAGGCCCAGTACGCGGCCCGACGGGTCGCCGCCCTCGCGCCGGTGCTGCTGGCACTGTCGGCGAGTTCCCCCTACTGGGCCGACGGCACCGATTCCGGGTACGCCTCCACCCGCTACTTCGAGAGCCAGTGGTCGCCCGCACACCTGCCCGCCTATGCCGCCGACACCGCCGACGAGGCGCTCGCCTGCGAGGACGAGATCGTCGCCACCGGCGTGGTCGCGGGACGGGAGGGGATCGCGGTCGACGTCCGCCCCGCCCGGGACGGGGACGGGATCGAACTCGTGGCCTGCGATTCCTGCAGCACGATCGACACCCTCGTCGTCGTCGCCGCCCTGTTCCGCGCGGCGGTCGACCGCGTCCTCGCCGAACGGGACGCCGGTCAGGACTCCGGATCCGGTGGGTGGGACGGACCCTCCGACGCCGTGCTGGCCGCGGCGTTCTGGCGCGCCGCACGCTCCGGACTCGAGGGGGACCTCGTGGACGTGGCGACCGGGCGCCCCCGCCCCGCCACCGAGGTGCTCACCGGACTGGTCGACGACCACGTCGACCACCTCCGGGCCGGAGGCGAACTCGACCTGGTGCTGAACCTGCTCGACGGGGTCCGCGGTTCCGCGACCTCGGCCACCCGCCAACGCGCGGCGCACCGCCGACGGGGACGCCGCAGCGACGTGATCGCCGTCCTGCTGGCCGAGACCGTCGAGCGGATCCGCCCCCGGGACACCGCCGACGACCGCGGGATGCGACACATGCTCGCCTCCTACTCGCCGCTCGGGGAGGCGGTCACCGAGGAGGTGCACGACGAGGCCATCTCCGAGGACGGCACCCCGCGGCCCGAGTACGTGGACCTGCTCAAGTCCGTGTCCGACATGGGCCCCGAGGTCCTGTGCGAGCGTAAGGAGCAGGTGGACGACACGCTGCGCTCCATGGGCATCACGCTCAAGGTGTACGGCAAGGACGAGCCGCAGGTCTTCCCGCTGGACTCCGTCCCGCGGATCGTCCCGGCTGACCAATGGGCGCGGATCTCTGCGGGCATCGAGCAGCGGGCGCGCGCGATGGAGATGTTCCTGCGCGACATCTACGGGGCGGGCGAGATCAGCCGGGCCGGCGTGGTCCCCGCCGAGGCGCTCCAGCGCGCACCGGGGTTCCGTCCCACCGGACGCGCGGTGCCCGAGGGCGTCCTCCACGCCCCGGTGTGTGGCGTGGACCTGGTCTCCACGGCGCCGGGCGAGTGGATCGTGCTCGAGGACAACCTGCGGATGCCCGGGGGGATGGCGATGGCGGTCGCACTGCGCGACCGGATCGCCGAGGGTTTCCCCGAGTTCGGTGCGCGGTCGGAGGTCCACGACCCCCGCGAGGCGCTGGCGATGCTGACCGACACCCTGCGGGCGGCCGCGCCCGAGGGGGTCGACGATCCCGCCATCGGCGTGGTGGTCGCCGAGGACGAACTCGAGGCGTACGACCTCAAGAGTGTCACGGAGGCGGTCGGTGGCACCCTGGTGACGCCCTCGGACCTGGTGTGCGAGGACTCCGCCCTGTGGCGGGTCGAGGGCGGGGAGCGGCAGAAGATCGACGTGCTCTACGTCCGTATGGACGAGGAGATGCTCCTGTCCTCTACGGGCGCAGATGGCACCGCGCTGCGCAGTGGGCTTCTGAACGCGATGGCGGAGCACGGCGTCGCCGTGGTCAACGCGCCCGGCAACGGTGCCGCCGACGACAAGGCGATCTACGCCATGGTCCCCAAGATCATCGACTTCTACCTGGGCGAGAAGCCTCTCATCGGCCAGGTCGACACGTACCTGTGCGCCGACCCGGACCAGCGTCGACAGGTCCTCGACCGGCTCGGCGAGCTGGTCGTCAAGCCGATCGACGGCTACGGCGGGTCCGACATCACCGTGGGCCCGGAATGCTCGCCCCGGGAGCTCGACGAGCGTCGGGACGAGCTGCGCCGCCACGGGGACCGGTTCGTCGCGCAAGAGGTGCAGTCGCTGTCCACCCTGCCGACGTTCGACGGCCGCGAACTGCAGCGTCGCCACGTGGACATGCGGGCGTTCGTCATGTTGCGGCACGGTGAGGGGGGAGAGATCGCCGCCACGGCCCCGCCTGTCGCACTGACGCGCGTGGCCCCGGCGGGCACCATGGTCGTCAACGCCTCGAGCGGAGGCGGCGGAAAGGACACCTGGATTCACCGTGCCTGACACCACCGAGGTCGACGTCGAGGTCACCGAGGAGGCCGAGTCCCGCGACGTCGCGGGACCACCCGACGACGCCGCCGGGGGGGCCACCCAGATCCGCCACACCACGTCCCCCAACCTGTCGCCCGACGGGTCGATGTTGGCGTGTGTGGTCACCGAGCGCACCGGCTACCCGCGCGCCGTGCAGCGGCCGTTGGGGCCGGGTGGGCTGGACGGGGCCGGGCCGGAGCGCGACGTCGTGCTGCCCGTCGACGGCCCCGTGCGCCGCGTGGCCTACTCGCCCAACGGCAGGTGGCTCGCCTGCGAGGTCGCCCCGGACGGCGGCGAGCGCGAACGGATCTGGCTGGTCACCACCGACCCCGACGATCACGACGTCTACCCCGTCGACACCGTGGGCGACGCCACCGTCCAGATCGTCGGCTGGGACGGCGACCTGCTCGCGGTGACGGCGTTCGACTCCGAGGGCCTGGCCGAGGGCCGCCTCGTGGACCCCGAGACCGGGGAGCACACCGTCGTCGATCGACGGATGGGCGGTGCACTGGTCCACGCGTGGGACGGAGCCGCGCTGTTCCGGGTGGGTGCCCGCGGTAACCGCGAGTTGCTGCGCATCGTCCCCGACGGCCGGTGGTGGCCACTGCTACCCGTCGACACCGGCTCCACCACGGACGCCGGGGTCATCCTCGACGCGGGGGACGACGACCGTCCCATGCGGATGGTCGTCCGCAGCGACCATTCGGCGGACCGGATGGGCCTGCTCGCGGTCGAGGCGGACGAGGACTCCACCGAGTCCTGGCCGGTGGCGTTCCGCACCGACGCCGATCTCGACCGCGTCGAGGTGAGCCTGGACCGCTCGACCGCGGTGCTGCTGTGGAACGTGCGCGGTGGTCTGTCGGAGATCGAGGTCCTCGACCTACGGCCGGAGCGCCCCCGCGTGATCGTTCGGCCACCGCTGCCCGAGGTCGTGGCGACCTCACCCACGCTCACCGCAGACGGCCGGTTGCTCGCGCTCACCATCGAGAGCCTCGACCAGCCGCCGCGCGTGGTGATGTACGACGTGGACAACCGCAGGTGGACCGGGCGGCCGCCCGAGCAACCCGACCCCGCGCCGACGTTGGTCGAGTTCACCGCCCGTGACGGGCTCCAGCTCAGCGGCTGGCTCTACCGTCCCGACATCGGCGACGAACCGGGCCCGACCGTGGTCCACCTCCACGGCGGTCCCGAGGGGCAGTCGCGCCCCGGGTACAACGACATCGCCCGCCGCTACCTCGACATCGGCGTGAACTACTTCCTGCCCAACGTGCGCGGCTCCACCGGCTCGGGGCGTTTCTTCAGTCACGCCGACGACCGCTACGGTCGCTTCTCCGGCATCGACGATGTCGAGGACGCGTTGCTGCACCTGATCGACGAGGGCATCGCCGATCCAGGCCGGGCGGTGGTCTCGGGCCGGTCCTACGGCGGCTACCTGGTCAACGCCACCCTGGTCCGCCACCCCGGCAGGTGGCGAGGCGGAATCGCCGCGTGCGGGATGAGCGACCTGCAGACCTTCTACCGCACCACCGAGCCGTGGATCGCCGCGGCCGCCTACCCCAAGTACGGCAACCCGCTCCAGGAACGTGAGCTACTGCGGGAGGTCTCGCCCCTACGGCGGTACCACCACGTGGACGTCCCGATGCTCTTCGTCCACGGCGCGCACGACACCAATGTGCCGCTCAGCGAGACCGATCAGGCCGTGGAGTTCCTGCGCCGGCGCGGCGTACCGGTGGACGTCCTGCTGTTCGAGGACGAAGGTCATGAATTCGTGAAATTGGCCAACCGGCAGCGTCTCGGCGACCGGGTGGTCCAGTTCTGCCAGGAGGTGTTCGATGTTCGGACGCAAGAAGAATGAGACCCCCGACCCGACCGGGTTCGAGGGCCGGCTCGTCGGGTGGCGGCGGCACATCCACGCCCACCCCGAGCTGTCCTACGAGGAGCGGGAGACGACCGAGTACATCGAGGGCGAGCTCCGCTCGATGGGGCTCAAGCCCGAGCGGTTCGAGGTGGGCACCGGGCTGTGGTGCGACATCGCGGCCGCCGACGGGGCCACGTCGACCGACGTGGTGGCGCTGCGCGCGGACATCGACGCGCTGGCCATGAGCGAGGAGTCCGGCGAGTCCTTCTCCTCCGAGGTCGAGGGCGTCAGCCACTCCTGCGGGCACGACGGCCACACGGCGATGCTGCTGGGCGCCGCCGAGATGCTGGTCGCCGACCCGCCGCCCCGCCCGGTGCGCCTGATTTTCCAGCCGGCCGAGGAGACGATGCCCGGCGGTGCCAAGGACTGCGTCGAGGAGGGCGTGGTCAAGGGCGTCGACCGCATCCTCGCGCTGCACTGCGACCCGCACCGCCCGGTCGGCGAGGTGGGCGTGACCGGCGGGGCCATCACCTCGTCCAACGCCAAGATCGGCATCACCGTCCACTCGGACGGCGGGCACACCGCGCGTCCGCACGAGACCCAGGACACCGTCTTCACCCTCGCCCAGATCGTCACGGGCGTCACGGGCGTGATCGACCGGCGGATCGACCCGCGGTCCGGCACCGTGCTCACGTGGGCCTCGTTCAAGGCCGGCGGGTCCGCGCCCAACGTCATCCCCGACTCGGGCGAGATCTGGGGCACGCTGCGCAGTGCGGACCGGGATGTGTGGGCGACCGTCGAGCCGCTGGTCCGCGAGACGGTCGAGCGGATCGGTGCCCTGTACGGGGCGCGCACTGAGGTCGAGTACATCCAGGGTGTGCCGCCCGTGGTGAACGACGACGAGTGCGCCGACCTCGCGGCGAAGGCCGTCGAATCGGTACTCGGAACCGACGGGGTGGGCACCGCCGACCAGTCCAGCGGCGGCGAGGACTTCGCCTGGTACACCGAGGAGATCCCCGGCGTCTACCTGCGGTTGGGGGTGTGGGACGGCGAGTCCGAGGAGACGGATCTCCACCATCCGGGCTTCGTGCTGGACGAGCGGGCGCTGGCCCACGGTGCCCGCATCTTCGACGCGTTCGCCCGCCTCGACCGCCCCGCCTGAGCTGGCGGGGCGGATCCCGGCCGCGCGCGCTCACTCTCCCGCCCTCGTGCGCTCACCCTCCCGCCTTTGGGCGCTCACTCTCCCGCCGAGCAGAGGATTTCGCCGGTATCGCCCGAGAGCGGGTGTGCGAAACCCTCTGCTCGGCGAGGCGCGGGGAAACCGGCCCCGTCAGCGCACGGTGATCGCCGCGTCTCCGGCGGGGACGAGTTCGCCGATCACGGTGCCCCCCGGGATCTCCCCGGCCACGAGCAGCCCGCCGGAGGTCTGGGCGTCGGCGAGCAGGAGCAGCTCGTCCTCGTCCACGTCGGCCGCGAGGTGCGGACGTACCCAGTCGAGGTTGCGGCGCGTCCCGCCGCTGACGTATCCGTCGGCGAGCGCCTGACGGGCGCCCTCGAGGTAGGGCACCGCGGCGGGGTCGATCACGGCCGAGACGCCGCTGGCCCGGGCCATCTTGTACAGGTGGCCGAGCAGGCCGAACCCGGTGACGTCCGTGGCGCACTCGACCCCGGCGGCCAGGGCGTCCCGGGAGGCGACGTCGTTGAGGGTGGTCATCGTCTCGATCGCCTCGCGGCTCACCTCCCCGGTGTTCTTGTGCCGACAGTTGAGCATCCCGATCCCCAGCGGCTTGGTGAGCGACAGCGGCATCCCGGCCCGGCCCGCGTCATTGCGCAGCAGCCGGTCCGGGTCCGCCAGCCCGGTGACGGCCATGCCGTACTTGGGCTCGGGGTCGTCGACGCTGTGCCCGCCGGCCACGTGGCATCCGGCGGCGCCGGCCACCTCCTGGGCGCCACGCAGCACCTCTCCGGCCATCTCGTACGGCAGGACGTCCATCGGCCAGCACAGCAGGTTGATCGCCATGATCGGCGTCCCGCCCATCGCGTAGACGTCGGACAGCGCGTTGGCCGCGGCGATGCGCCCCCAGTCGTACGGGTCGTCGACGACGGGGGTGAAGAAGTCGGCGGTGCTGATGACGGCCCGGCCACCGGTGATCCGCACCGCCGCCGCGTCGTCGCCGTCGTCGAGGCCCACGATGAGTTCCGCGGCCGGATCGCGGACCGGGGCCCCGACGAGTCCGGAGACGACGTTCTCCAGCGCGCCGGGCGGGATCTTGCAGGCGCAACCGCCACCGTGGGCGTACGAGGTCAACCGGGCGGGGGACGAAGTGGTGTCGGTGGCCATGCCCCGACCCTAGCCACGCGAGCGGCCGGGCGGGTGACCACGAGAGCGGCCGGGCGGGTGACCACGAGAGCGGCTGGTGGGCACCCACGCGCGAGGATCACCGGGCGCGTCCGGCGACGAACGCCTACCCTCGTGGTGGCAGGGAGGCGTCCGGGCACCTGGTGGTCCCCGCGGTCTTCAAAACCGACGTGGCCGAGTATCTCGGTCAGGCGGGTTCGATTCCCGTCCGCCTCCGCCACAACCGTCCGTAAGGGGAGCGACGATCGCCGAGCAGCCGCCCGCGGGGCCCACGCGGACCGCCGCCGACGATCCACGCTCGGTGCCGCCCCGGCCCGCTTCCGACGATCCGCGCCGACGCATCCCGTCCACCGACGTCCTTCTCCGCGATCCCCGGCTCGCGGCCGCCGTCGCCGAGCTGGGGCGCGAGCTGGTCAAGGCCGAGATCCAGCGCGCGCAGCAGCGGGCCCGCTCGGGCGACCTCGACCCGGCGAGCATCGTCGACGCCGTGCTGTCAGGGCTGCCGGCGGCGCCGGTCTCGCTCACCCGCGTCCTCAACGCCAGCGGCGTGCTGCTGCACACCAACCTCGGCCGCGCGCCTCTGTCCGAGGCCGCGGTGCGGGCGCTCGCCGAGGCGGCGGGGACCAACGACGTGGAACTGGACCTGGCGACGGGACGCCGCGGCAGGCGGGGTCGCGGAGCGCTGGACGCCCTGCGTGCCGCGGTGCCTACGGCCGGTGACGTACACGTGGTGAACAACGGCGCGGCCGCCCTCGCGCTGGCCGTGACGGCACTGGGCGGCCCGGGCCGCACGGTCGTCATCGCGCGCGGCGAGATGGTCGAGATCGGCGACGGTTTCCGCCTGCCCGAGCTGCTCGAGTCCACGGGCACGCGCCTGCGCGAGGTCGGCACGACCAACCGCGTGAACGCCGACGACTACGCCCGCGCCGTCGACGACACCACCGCGTTCGTCCTCAAGGTGCACCCGTCGAACTTCGTGGTGAGCGGCTTCACCTCGTCCGTCCCGCCCGCCGACCTCCGCGACCTCGGCGTGCCGCTGGTCGTCGACATCGGCTCGGGCCTGCTCACGCCCCACCCCGCCCTCCCCGAGGAGCCGGACATGACGACCACGCTCGCGGCGGGTGCGGACCTCGTCACCTCGAGCGGCGACAAGCTGCTCGGCGGACCGCAGGCCGGGATTCTGGCCGGCGACGCCGAGCTCGTCCACCGCCTGCGCCGCCACCCGCTCGCCCGCGCGTTGCGGGTCGACAAGCTCACGCTCGCCGCGCTCGAGGCGACGCTGCGGGGGCCTCGCCCGCCCGTCGTGGTGGGACTCGAGGCGGATCCCGTCGAGCTCATGACGCGCGCCGAGCGCATCGCCGGCCGTCTGCGCGAGGCCGGGGTCGACGCGCGGGCCGTGCGGTCGGTGGCGGCCGTCGGCGGCGGCGGTGCACCGGGCGTCGAACTCCCCAGCGCCGCGGTGTCCCTGCCGGAGTCCTTCGCCGACGCGCTGCGCGCCGGCCGCCCAGCCGTCCTGGGGCGGGTCACCGAGGGCCGGTGCCTCCTGGATCTGCGGGCGTTGCCTCCGGGTGACGACGACGAGCTCGCGGCGCTCGTGCTCCGCGTGGGGGCGCTCGCCTGATGTTCGTCGTGGCTACCGCCGGGCACGTCGATCACGGCAAGTCGACGCTCGTCCGCGCGCTGACGGGCGATGAGCCCGACCGGTGGGACGAGGAACGGCGCCGCGGACTGACGATCGATCTCGGCTACGCCTCCACCACCCTCGACGACGGCCGGACCGTCGCGTTCGTCGACGTGCCCGGGCACCGGCGATTCGTCCCGAACATGCTCGCCGGGGTGGGGCCGGTGCCGGCGGTGATGTTCGTCGTGGCGGCCGACGACGGCTGGATGCCGCAGTCCGCCGAGCACCTCGACGCGCTCGCGGCCCTGCGGGTGCGGCACGGGATCCTGGTGATCACCCGCAGTGACCTGCTGGAGCCGGAGCTCGCGTTGGCGGAGGCCCGCGAGGCCCTCGCCGGGACCCCGCTCGCCGACATCCCGGCCGTGTGCGTCTCCGCGGTCACCGGCGAGGGCATGGACCGACTGCGCGCCGAACTGGCCAGGCTCGGCTCGCTCTTGCCCCGGCCCGCTCCCGACGCCGACGTGCGCCTGTGGGTGGACCGCTCGTTCACGATCGGCGGCGCCGGCACGGTCGTCACCGGGACCCTGCCCGCCGGCACGATCCGCGTGGGCGACTCGCTCGAGCTCGGTCCGTCGGGCCCGCGCGTCACCGTGCGTGGCCTGCAGTCGCTCGGGCACACGCGGGACGAGGTGTCCGCGGTGGCGCGGGTGGCCGTGAACCTCCGCGGGGTCGCCGCCGACGACGTCCCGCGGGGCAGCACCCTGGTCGCGCCGGGCCGCTGGCGCGCGGCCGACACGGTCGACGTGCGGGTCGACGGGCGAACCGACGCGCTGCCCGAGCAGATCATGGTGCATCTCGGCTCCGCGGCGGTGGCCGCCCGCGTCCGGCCCCTCGACGAGCGCCACGCGCGGCTGGCGATCTCCGCGCCGCTGCCGATGCGGATCGGGGACCGCCTGATCCTGCGCGAACCGGGCGCGGACCGGATCCCCTCGGGTGCCGTCGTCCTCGACCCCGCGCCGCCGGAGCTGCGTCGCCGCGGCGCCGCCCGTCGGCGGGCGGACGAGCTCGCGCAGGCGCCCGAGTCGCCGGAGTTGGAGTCGGAGCTGCGTCGTCGGGGTGTCGCGCACGTCGACGACCTGCGGGCGTGGGGCGTGTCCGCCCCACGCGTCGGTGAGGCGTACCGCGGGTGGCTCATCGACCCGGAGTGGGCGGCCGCGCTGGCCGGACGCCTGGTCGAGGCCGTCCGCGTGCACGATCGCGACGACCCCCTCGATCCCGGACTGCCCACGGAGGCCGCGCGTCGCGCCCTCGACCTGCCGAATGCCGCTCTTCTGGAGGCGGTGCTCGCGCAGCCCGCCGCCGCCTCGCTGCGGACGGAGGGCGGGCGGGTGACGGCCGGCGCGGCTGCGCTACCGGAGAAGGTTCGGTCCGCCGCGGAGCAGGTGACCGAGCGGCTGCGGGCCGCCCCGTTCGACGCGCCGACCGCCGACGAGCTCGCCGAGCTGGGCCTCGGGCCGCGCGAGCTGGCCGCGTGCGAGCGCGCCGGACTGCTGACCGCGCTGGGTCCCGGCGTGTGGCTGGGCCCGGACGTCTACGACGAGGCGGTGCGCCGGCTACGCCAGCTGCGGCAGCCGTTCACCCCGAGCACGGCCCGGACCCACCTGGGCTCGTCGCGGCGTGTGGTGATGCCGCTGCTCGAGGCGCTCGCCGCGCGCGGGCTCACCCGCCGCGAGGGCGACGACGGCCACGTCGTCACCTGATCCGGTCGTCAGCGGGCCCGGTCGTCGCCCACCTGCTCCGCGTAGGCCTCGCCGCCGCCGCGGGCGTCGCGGCGCTCACGCTGGGGGACCACCACGTACTTCGGGTCCTCCGCCGAGGCCATGCCGGCGTGGAACACCGCCCACCGCGTGCACGCCGACCCGGCCGCCATCGCCAGTCCGGACACCGCGGACAGCAGCCGACTACGCCGACCGAGGACCGCGCCCACCGCGCCGGCTCCGGTGAGGACCTGCGCCGCCCGGTGGTACTTCCCGGCCCGGCCCTCGTGCAGGGGCTCGGCGGTGATGCCCATGGACCGCTGCATGATCTGGTCGGCGGTCAGTTCGAGAGCGGCACCGCCCACCGCCAGCCGACGGGCGGGACCGGTCTCCTCGAGCGGAGTGAGCAACAGGCCCGCCCCGCCGGACGCGGCCGCGGCACTGCCGACGAAGACGAACGGCAGCTCTCGGCGCGCCGCGCTCCAACTCGGCAGGGACGTGTCGTTGAGCAGCACCGCCGTGTACGACGCGACCGCCGGGGCCACGAGCGCCGCGACGAGGCCGGCCGGCCGCGACGCCCGGCTGATGAGCTCGGTGGGCAGCCGCCGGGCGAGCTTCGCCGGCAGCAGCGGCACGATCTCCTCACCCAGCGCCAGGCCCGCGAACGGCCCGTACGCGGAGAGGATCCAAGTGCCCACGCTCATCGGCGAGGTGGGCTTGAGGACCCGCAGCATGTGGTGGAACCGCTCCGGACGTCCCAGGTCGTGGACCAGGTAGTACAGACTGCCGGTGATCCCGCCGAGTGCGACGATCCGCGCCGAGCGACGCTGATTGGGCAGCCCGGCCAGGTCCGCACCGGCCGCGAGGAGCGACGAGCCACCGGCCAGCCCGCCGAGGAAGAGATACGCCGCGATGTCGTACTTCCACGGCGGAGCCTTGACGATCGGCTTGCCGTAATACGAACGGAACTCCGCGGGGGGCACCACGAGTTGCTCGCGGCCCCCGCGGCCCTTCCGGCGGGTCCGGGCACGCTGCCCCGGCCCTGCGGGGAGGCCCGCCTTGTCGTCGTCGCCCATCAGGACCGTCCCCCCGCGGCGAACGCCGCCACGGCCCCGCCCAGCAGGGTCACCGCGGCGAGCGCGGCCTGGCGCCACATCGCCCCCACGTGCCGCGTGGTCACCACGGGATCCGGCGGCAGCCCGTAGACCTCGGGGTCGTCGAGCAGGAGGAAGAACGCGCCCGTGCCGCCGACGCCGTTGCGGGAGTCGTGGCCGTACAGCTGGGCGTTGGGCTCGCCGGCCTCGACCAGCTGGTCCAGTCGACCGGCCGCGCGCTCGCGGAGCTCGTCGAGATCGCCGAACTGGATCGAGTCGGTGGGGCACGCCTTCGCGCACGCCGGGGTCTGCCCCTCGGTGAGCCGGTCGTAGCAGAGCGTGCACTTCTGCGCGATGCCCACCGCCGGATCGCCAGCCGGACCCGAGCGCCGCTCGATCACGCCGTACGGGCACGCGCTCACGCAGTACCCGCACCCGTTGCAGATGTCGCTCTGCACCACGACCGTGCCGAACTCGGTGTACATGAGCGCGCCGGTCGGGCACACGTCCACGCACGCCGCGTGGGTGCAGTGCTTGCACACGTCCGACTCCATGAGCCAGCGGAAGTCGGTGGGCTCGCCGGCGTCGGGGGAGTCACCGGGCAGGGTCGGCGCCGGCATGCCCAGGTCGACGGGCGCGCTCGGCGCCGGCGCGACCGACGCGTTCGCCACCCGCGCGGGCACCTCCTGCTCGATGAACGCGACGTGCCGCCACGTCGACGCCCCCAGCGCCTGCGTGTTGTCATAACTCATCCCCGACAGCTCGATGCCGTCCTCGGGGATGAGGTTCCACTCCTTGCACGCCACCTCGCAGGCCTTGCACCCGATGCACACGCTCGTGTCGGTGAAGAAGCCCTTGCGCGGCGGCGGATCCGAGTAGCCGTTGTCCTCGGCCGGGTCGATGTCACCGAAGAAGGACCGTCCGAGGTCGGACAGGAAGGCGGACATGATTCAGCTCTCCGTTCCCGGTTCGGTGGGCACGCCGGCGCGGCGACGGTACTCCTCGACGAACTCGAGTAGCGCGGGGCCACGCGGGCGACGTCCCGCGACGATGTCACAGCTCGTCGCCTTGGTCGCGGGGATGGACACGTTGGGGTCGAGTTGCTGCGGCAACAGGTCGTTGGCCGGGTCGCCGATGCTCACGCCGTTGCCGCCCCAGTGGTAGGGCAGCCCGATCTGGTGGAGGGTGCGGCCGTCGACCTGCAGCGGCGTCATCCGGCGGGTCACCAGGACGCGGGCCTCGATCGCGGAACGGGCGGTCACGATCGTGGCCCACCCGCCGTTGACCAGTCCCCGCTCCCGCGCGAGCTCCGGGGAGATCTCGCAGAAGAACTCCGGCTGCAGCTCGGACAGGTACGGCAGCGTCCGGCTCATGGCCCCCGCCGTGTGGTGCTCGGTCAGGCGGTAGGTGGTGAAGACGAACGGGAACACGTCCGTCCCCGGATCCCCGTGACCCGGCTGCGTCTCGTTGTACCGGCCCGGCCGGATCGACCGGGCGGGGTTGGCGTCCCGATCCGGGTAGATCGGGTTGGCCACGGGCGACTCCGGCGGCTCGTAGTGTGCGGGCAGCGGGCCGTCGGCGAGCCCGCGGGGAGCATAGAGCCAGCCCATGCCGTCGTCCTGCATGATGAACGGCTGCGCGCCGCCGATCGCCTCCGGACCCACCGCTCCCTCGGGCGGGGTGTAGTCGGGTGACTTGTCGGCCTCGAAGTCGGGCACGTCGTCACCCACCCACCGGCCGGCGCCGTCGTTCGCATCCGGGTCCCAGCGGATCAGTGACTTGCGCTCACTCCACGGCCGGCCCTCCGGGTCCGCCGAGGCACGGTTGTAGAGGATGCGCCGGTTGGCGGGCCAGGCCCAGCCCCACTCCGACGCGACCGGGCCCTGCTCGTGCCGCGACTTGCGCCGCGCGGCCTGGTTCACGCCGTCGGCGTAGACGCCGCAGTAGATCCAGCAGCCGCACGCGGTCGACCCGTCCGGCTTGAGCTGCGTGAACGCGGACAGCGGCTCGCCGTCGGGGCCGCGGCCGTTGATCTCGGCGAGCACGGCCTCGGCGTCCGGCTCGTCCACCGTCCCCGGCTCCATGGGGTAGTCCCACGTCAGGTCCAGCAGCGGACGGTCGCGCGGATCGGTGGAGCCGGCCAACCTCTCCTTCAGGCGACGCCCGAGGTGGTAGTAGAACCACAGCTCGCTGCGCGCGTCGCCCGGCGGCTCGACGGCCTGGTGCCGCCACTGCAGGAGCCGCTGCGTGTTGGTGAACGTGCCCTTCTTCTCCACGTGATTGGCGGCCGGGAAGAAGAACACCTCGGTGCCGATGTCCTCGGTGCGCATCTCGCCGGTCTCGATCTCCGGCCCGTTCTTCCAGAAGTCGGCCGACTCGATCATGACCAGGTCGCGGACGACCAGCCAATCGAGATTGGCCAACCCGGCGCGCTGCATCCGCCCGTTCGCGGTGCCCACCGCCGGGTTCTCGCCCACCAGGAAGTACCCGCCGCCGCCCTCGTTGACCTGACGCTGCACGGTTGCGGTCGAGTCGGCCTTGCCCGTGAGCTTGGGCAGATAGCCGTAGGCGAAGTCGTTGTCCTCGGTGGCCGCGTCGCCCCACCACGCCTTGAGCAGGCTGACCGTGTACGAGCGCATGTTGCCCCAGAAGCCCTGCGCCTCGTCGTCGGTGCCGATGTAGCTGTCCAGATCCGGCTGGCTGTGCGCGTCCGGAGTGGGCAGGTAGCCGGGCAGCAGGTCGAACAGGGTCGGGATGTCGGTCGAGCCCTGGATGCTCGCGTGCCCGCGCAGCGCCATGATGCCGCCGCCGGGCCGGCCGATGTTGCCGAGCAGCAACTGCAGGATCGCGGCCGTGCGGATGTACTGCACGCCCACGGTGTGCTGGGTCCAACCGACCGCGTAGCAGAACGCCGACGTGCGTTCCCGCCCCGAGTTCTCGGTCAGCGCCCGCGCGACGCGGTGGAAATCCTCCGTGGCGATGCCGCAGGTCCGTTCGACCATCTCGGGGGTGTAGCGGCTGAAGTGCCGCTTGAGGACCTGGAAGACGCACCGCGGGTGCTGGAGGGTCTCGTCCACGTTCGGGTCGGTTGTGGTCGCCGAGGCGCGGGCTCCGGCGGCGCCGGGGACCTCCGCGGGCTCGTCGTCCGAGTCGTCCTGACCCGAGCCGCTCTCGTCCGGCATGTCGTTGCTGCGACCCTCGTACTGCCACGACTCGAAGTCGTACGTCCGGTCCTCGATGTCGAAACCGGAGAACAGGCCCGCAAGATCCTCGGTGTCGAGGAACTCCTCGCCGATGATCGTCGACGCGTTGGTGTAGGCACGCACGTACTCGTGGAAGTAGGAGTCGGTGGTCAGGATGTGGTTGATCAGCCCGCCGAGGAACGCGATGTCCGAGCCGGCCCGGATCGGCACGTGCAGGTCCGCGAGGGCGCTGGTGCGCGTGAACCGCGGGTCCACGTGGATGATGGTCGCGCCGCGCCGCTTGGCCTCGATGACCCACTGGAATCCCACGGGGTGGGCCTCGGCCATGTTGGAGCCCTGGATGACGATGCAGTCAGCGTTGGCCAGATCCTGCTGGTAGTTCGTGGCACCACCACGCCCGAATGAGGTTCCCAGACCGGGAACGGTGGAGGAGTGTCAAATTCTGGCCTGGTTCTCCACCTCGATGGCGCCGAGCGCCGTGTAGAGCTTCTTCATGAGGTAGTTCTCCTCATTGTCCAGCGTCGCCCCACCGAGGCTGGCGAAGCCGCGGGTGCGCCGGACAGTGTCGCCCTTGTCGTCCGTGTCCTCCCAGAACTCTTCCCGCGAGGCCAGGACGCGCTCGGCGACCATGTCCATCGCCGTCTCGAGGTCCAGTTCCTCCCACTCGGTGGCGTACGGCTTGCGGTGCAGGACCGTGGTGATGCGCTCGGGGTTGGTCACGAGCTGCTTGCTCGCGGATCCCTTGGGGCACAGGCGACCACGCGAGATGGGGCTGTCGTCATCCCCCTCGATCTGGACGACCTTGCCGTCGGAGACGTAGACGTCCTGGGCGCACCCGACCGCGCAGAACGGGCAGACGCTCTTGACCACCTTGTCGGCCGTCTTCGTACGAGGGGTGATCTCTAGCGAGCGGCGCGAACGGGTGGCGCTGCCGCGGCCGAGCAGGTCGGACCCGGCCAGCTGGCGTAACACGGGCCAGTTGAGCGGCGAGCCGTACCTCGCCAGCTCGGGCCTGGACCCCCGGGGCCGATCCGGCCCGGACTGCTGGTTCTCCGTCTCCGACATGCCACCTCCCGTACTCGCGTACGTGCCCCATGTAACGCGAGCCCCCCGGGCCCCGCAACCGAATCGCCGTCGGACCCGCCCGGTCGCGGGCGGGCGGTGACCGATCCGTCCCGCGGGCGCCTCCGATCCGCATCATGGTGGGGTGGACGAGCAGACTCAGACCGATTCCGGAGCGTTCGCGACCGTCGGGCTCATGGCCGACCCCGGCGTGCCGCGCCGGATCGCCGTGGCGATCGCCGACGATCTCGCCGAGGACCTGGGCCGCGAACTGGGCGGACGCTGGCGGGTGGAGGTCGACCAGGAGACCCTCCCGCTCGGACCGGAGGGGGAGATCCGGCTCACCGAGCACGCCCCCCGCCTGCTGCAGCAGCACGGGTGGGACTTCGTGCTCTATCTGACGGACCTGGCGACCCACCCCGACGGCGTGCCGGTGTTGTACGACGTCAGCGGCTCGACCGCGGCCGCCCTGGTGTGTGTGCCGGTGCTGGGGGTCTTCCGCGTGCGGTCGAAGGTCCGCGAGCTGGCGCTCCGGCTGGTGCGTTCGGGGACCCGCCGCGACGGACTGGGCGTGCCCGGCACCGACGACCTGCCCCCGGCGCACCGGCGCGGGTTCGCCAACCGGGCCCGCCTGCTCACGGGCATGGTGCACAACAACCGACCCACCCGGATGGTGACGACGCTGTCCGGTGTCGTGGCCGCCGGGGCGGGCTCCGGTGCCTTCGGCATCTTCTACGGCAGCATCGCTTCTCTCGCGGTGGAGCTGCACGCGCTCCGACTGCTGCTCATCAGCATGATGGGTGTGCTCACCCTCGTTTTGTGGCTCATCCTGCGCAACGGACTCTGGACCCGTCGGAACGACGCTTTCACGCCCGGCAACCGACGGATGGACAACGCGGCCACGGTCCTCACGGTCGGGGCGGGTGTGGGCATCATGTTCGTCGGTCTGTTCGCGGCGATGTTCGTCCTGGCGCTCACCGTGATGGACGCGGACTACCTCGCGACGCAGCTCGACCGACCCGCGGTCCTGCTCGACTACGTCCATCTGGCGTGGCTGTCCAGCTGCCTGGGTGCCTTCGCCGGCGCCCTGGGATCGAACTTCGACGACGAGAACGTGGTCCGCGAGTCCACCTACAGCCTGCGGTGGCACGAGCGCCGCAAGATGTTCGACAGCTACCAGAGCCGTGAGGGCGACCCCGACGAGCAGCAGGAACAGCAGCGGATCGAGCGCGAGCATGACGACGACAACGACGACGACAACGACGACGACAACGACGACGCCCGCGGCCATGACACGCAGCATCACGGCGAGCGGAGCTACGGCGAGCGGAGCCGCGGCGAACAGGGCCACGGCGAACAGGGGCACGGGGAGCATCCGGGTGTCGACACGGCCGCCGGCGGCGAAAGCCGCGGAGAGGTCGACGACGACGGGGCCCCGGACCGCGGGGGCGTCATCGCGGACGGCGACTCCGAGTCCTCTCGGCAGGTGGAGGATGACCGGTCGAGAGGGTAGACAAGGGGCATGACCGCCGCACCCGCCGACCTCGCCCCCGTGAACGACGCCACCACGACCGCGCCGCCGCTGCCCCGCGCGTGTGGGCCGCTGTCCGACGCGGTGATCGGGGCGCTATCGACCGGGCGCACGGGCGGCCTGCCGGCGGTGTCGGCCGACGTCGAGCCGCTGGGCCGCGACCTGCAGCTGACGCTCTACACGTTGTACGAGTTGCACTACCGGGGCTTCGATGGCGTCGATGCCGAACTCGAGTGGGATCCGGAGCTCCTGCGGATGCGTCGAGACCTCGAGCGGGTGTTCCTCGAGCACCTGCGCGGCGCGGTCGAGCCGGGCGACGACCCGGTGGCCGAGATGGACGCGATGTCGGTCGAGGCCACCTCCGGCACCGGCCCGTCGTGGTACTTCAAGGACGAGGGCACCTGGGATCAGATCCGCGAGTACTTCGCCCACCGCTCGCTGTACCACCTCAAGGAGGGGGATCCGCACGCGTTCGCGATCCCGCGGCTGCAGGGTCAGGCCAAGGCGTCGTTCGTGGCCGTCGAGTTCGACGAGTTCGGTGGTGGCCGCGGAGATCGCGTCCACCAGCAGTTGTGGGCGGACCTCATGAGCGCGGCCGGGTTGGACCCGTCGTACCTCGGCTATATCGACCGGGTCAGCGCCGAGACGCTGTCGACGGTCAACCTCATGTCGATGTTCGGCCTGCACCGGTCGCTGCGCGGCGCCGCGATCGGGCACTTCGCGGCGATCGAGATCACCTCCTCGCCGGGGTCCGCGCGCCTGGTGGCGGGCCTGCGACGGATGGACGCTCCCGAGGAGTGCGTGCACTTCTACGCCGAGCACGTCGAGGCCGACGCGGTCCACGAGCAGGTCATGCGCCACGACGTGGTGGGCGACCTGGTCGGACGCGAGCCCGAGCTCGCCGCCGACATCGTGTTCGGGATGCGGGCGCTCGACTACCTCGACGACCTCGCGGCCGAGAAGATGCTCGCGGCGTGGAAGCGCGGGGAGTCCTCGCTCCTGCCCTGACGCCCGACGACCCCTGCGGAGCGCGGGGCCGACGCGGCCCCCGCCCGGAATCCGCTACTCCCGCTCAGCCAAGCCCGGAATCCGCTACTCCCGCTCCTGATCCGCTACTCCCACAGGGGTAGCGGATCCCCACTCGGAGTAGCGGATTCCTGGTTGGGCGGTCAGCTCTGCGCGTCGTCCGTGTCAGTGGGGCGCACCTTGCGGCGGTGGCTGGTGTCGCACAGCGGGTAGTTCTTGCTGCGCCGACACGCGCACACCGCCACCATGAAGCGGTCCGAGCACACCCGGTGCCCGTCGGGCGTGGTCATGTCGACCGGGCCCTCGACCAGAATAGGACCGCCCGGCACGATCCGTACGCGGCGGGCGTCGCGCGACGCGCCGCTTCCGCCACCAGCCGAGCCGCCGGTCCCGCGGGCGTCGCGCGTCCCGCGCTCAGCTGCGGTCAACGCGGATCACCGCCAACTCCTCCTCGCGCCGTCCGGGCTCGAGCAGACCGGCGGCCTCGAGGCGCTCGGCGTACGAGGTCATGACGGGGCCGAAGTCGACGGTGCGGGTGGCGATGACGCGCGCGGTGAACCCGAACTGCTCCATCTTGCTGATGGTCTGCGGCGGGTCGGAGAACTCCGAGTGCACGATGAGCATGGTCCCGCCCGGCACGAGCAGGTCGGGGGCGAGCGCGCACAGCTCGTCGAGCACGACCCGCCCGTTGGCACCCGCGTCCCACGCGCGGTTGGGGCCGGTGCCCTCGAGAGGGGCGTCGGAGGGGACGTACGGCGGGTTGGACACCACCACGTCGAAGGGCCCGGCGTAGCGGGCGTCGGCCAGTGTGCCGAGGCGGACGTCGACGTCGACGCCCGCCCGCTCCGCGTTGCTGGACGCGCAGGCGACGGCGGCGGGGGAGATGTCGTAGGCGACCGCCTCGCGGGCGCCCTTGAGCGCGGCCTCGATGGCGAGGATGCCACTGCCCGTACAGATGTCGAGCACGCGCTTACCGGCGACCACGTCGCAGTCCTCGAGTGCGTCGCAGAGCAGCCAGGAATCGTCTTGCGGCGCGTACACGCCGTCGTCGACCTCGATATGGGCGAACCGGGTCTGGGTCATCGGGGCCTCCGGTTGAGCAGGGGGTCGGATGTTGCCCAGTCAATCTGTGAAGGCCGGCGCCTGCAACCGATGTGACCGCGCGAGACGGAGCTGCTACTGCCAGTAGAGGCCGCCGGGCACGTCCGCGCCGCCGGTGAGTCGGCAGGTCAGGACGGTGTCGTCGGCGCCGGTCACGGCGAGGCCCTCCTGCGCGCACGGCCCGCCGGGGCGTGGCTGGCCGACGGCCTCGGCGAGCCCGCCCCCGCCCCCGCCCTCGCCGGCGTCGGGCACGGAGCCGGCGCGGGGCAGCCACAACGGGCCGGCGCCGCGGGGGTCCTCGGTGCAGAACAGCGCGGATCCGTCCTCGGCCTGGGCGACCTCGCCGAGCATCTGGCACGGCCCGCCGGCGCCCACGACGTTGGCGGGCAGCTGCGGCGGGGGTGGGGGCGTGACGGGCGCAGTGGTGGTGGCGGGCGCGGACACCGGTTCGGCGGTGTCGCGGGTCGGCGTGGGGGACGTGGGGGTCGACGACGACGAGGTGCTCGACGTCGCCGCCGGCGGGGCGACCGGTTCGCCGTCCGGGTCGGCGGAACAGGCCGAGAGTGCGACCCCGGCCGCCATCGCGAGTGCGATGACGGCCGGGACACGGCGACGTCCCGAGGTGGTGGGCCGGTGGTTCGTCGCTGTGGGGTTCATTCGATCCTCTGTGGTGCGCTGGTCAGGCCCCGATGATGAAGGCCTCGAGCTCGGCGCGGGCCTTGTCGTCCGCCATCTGCTCCGGCGGGGACTTCATGAGGTACGCCGAGGCCGGCAGGATGGGTCCGCCGATGCCGCGGTCCTTGGCGATCTTGGCCGCGCGGACGGCGTCGATGATGATGCCCGCCGAGTTGGGCGAGTCCCACACCTCGAGCTTGTACTCGAGGTTGATGGGGGCGTCACCGAACGCACGTCCCTCGAGACGAACGTACGCCCACTTGCGGTCGTCGAGCCACTCCACGTAGTCCGAGGGGCCGATGTGCACGTTGCGGTCGTGGACCTTGTTCTTGAGCGAGCCCTCGAGGTTGGAGGTCACGGCCTGGGTCTTGGAGACCTTCTTGGACTCGAGGCGGTCCCGCTCGAGCATGTTCTTGAAGTCCATGTTGCCGCCGACGTTGAGCTGGTACGTGCGGTCCAGCGCGACGCCGCGGTCCTCGAAGAGCTTGGCCATCACGCGGTGGGTGATGGTGGCGCCGACCTGGCTCTTGATGTCGTCGCCGACGATCGGGACGCCGGCGGAGCGGAACTTCTCGGCCCACTCGGGGTCGGAGGCGATGAACACGGGCAGGGCGTTGACGAACGCGACGCCGGCGTCGATCGCACACTGCGCGTAGAACTTGTCGGCCTCCTCCGAGCCGACGGGCAGGTAGCTCACCAGCACGTCGACCTCGGCGTCGCGCAGGGCCTGCACGACGTCGACGGGCTCGGCGGCGGACTCCTCGATGGTCTCGCGGTAGTACTTGCCGAGGCCGTCGAGGGTGGGGCCGCGCTGCACGGTCACGCCGGTGGGCGGGACGTCGCAGAGGGTGATGGTGTTGTTCTCGGAGGCGCGGATGGCCTCGGCGAGATCCATGCCGACCTTCTTGCCGTCGACGTCGAACGCGGCGACGAACTGCACGTCGTTGACGTGGTAATCACCGAACTTCACGTGCATGAGGCCGGGGACGGTCGAGTCGATCGCCGCGTCCTTGTAGTACTCCACGCCCTGCACGAGCGAGGACGCACAGTTGCCGACGCCGACGATCGCGACGCGCACCTTCTGGTCGGTCATTGGGGTTCTCCTTGTGATGGGTTCTCTGTCCGGATGAGCTCGTTGATCCACCGCAACTCGCGCTCGCTGGTCTCGAGCCCGAGCAGGGTGAGCTGCCGGGCGTACCGCAGTTCGGTGGGGCCGGTGCGTGCGGCGGCATCGCGTTGACCCTCGCGTCGCTCCTCCAGGACCCGACGCCGGCCCTCGAGCAACCGCACCCGGGCGGGGCCGGGCGTGCGGTCGAAGAAGACCAGGTGGACGCCGAAGCCGTCGTCGGTGAACGACGACGCCCCGGGTTCGTCGAGCAGGGTCGCCAGCGTCTCCTTGCCGCGCGTGGTGATGCGGTAGGTCTTGCGCCCGCGCCGCGCCGTAGCGGGTGGCCGGGTAGCGGTGGCGGCCGAGGAGTCCTCGACGATGTCGCCCTGGTGTCGGAGGCGACGCAGCGTCGGATAGAGGGAGCCGAAGGACACCGTCCGGACCGTCCCGAGCATCTCGGACAGCCGCTTGCGCAACTCGTACCCGTGCATCGGCCGCTCGTCGAGCAGCCCCAGGATGGCCAGTTCCAGCACTCCAACCCCCCTTCCCACGTCGGTCGTGCCTGCGGATGTCATGCCACGGTCACCGATCGTACACCCGCTGATGTATCGGAGCGATATACCGGTGAGCGCTACCCGGCCCGGGGTCCCGGCGGGAGCCGTAGGCTGGGGTCGTGGACCAGGCCGACTCCCGCTTCCCGCGACCCGGCCCCCCGCCGGGGCCGGAGGACCCCACCGGCCGGGCGGCGCTGCGGCGTCGCCGGGTGGTGGACTTCGCGCTGCGCCGTCGCGGCGTCCTGGCGTCCCTGCGCGAGGGCGGCCTGTCCTTGCGCGAGGTCTGCGACGCGGACGTCTACCTCCTGCGCGCGGCCGGCTTCCACGGCGTGGTCACCGACACCGTGTGTCCGGTCTGCCGCAAGGAGAACCTCACCGAGGTGTCCTGGGTGTTCGGCGACGACCTGGGCCCGGCGTCCGGCTCCGCCCGCGGGGCCGACGAGATCGAGCAGCTCGCCCTGTCCCACGACGAGTTCACCGTCCACGTCGTCGAGGTGTGCCGCAGCTGCTCGTGGAACCACCTCGTCGAGTCCTACGAGGTGGGGCTCACGCCGGGGACCGGAAAGCGCGTACGACGGGCGGTCAGAGAGCTCCGACGCCACCGCTGAACACCCCGCCGGGTGCCCGACACCGCCTCCGGAGTACAGAGTCGGCGCCCTTTTCGTACACAATGGTCGCCAGAGCACCGCCGCCGGGGGCCTTCCGGGTCGGTCGGATCGGCTCGCGGGAGGGTAGAGCATGGCGCAGAACGGCACGACGGGTAAGGCCGCCGGCGAGGACCGGGGCAGGGCCTCGGAGCAGGCCGGGTGGGTCCGCCGCCATCCGGTCTGGACGACGGTGATCCTCCTCGCCGTCGTCTTCCTGGTCGTCCCCCTCACGGTGGCGGTCGTGACCTACAACCGCACGGAGATCCCCGATCCCGGCAGTGTCCGCACGGAGCAGATCTCGGAGATCTACCAGAGCGACGGCACCACGATGATCGGCCGCATCGTCCCGCCCGAGGGGAACCGCACCCTCATCGAACTCGACACGGTGCCCGTCCACGTGCGCAACGCGGTCATCGCCGCCGAGGACCGCTCCTTCTACACCAACGAGGGTTATGACCCCACCGGCATCGGCCGTGCGGTGATCGGGCAGATCACCGGCGAGTCCAGCGCGGGCGGCGGCTCCACCATCACGCAGCAGTACGTCAAGAACACGATGGTCGGGGACGCGCCCACCTACGAGCGCAAGGCCAAAGAGATCATCATCGCAGCCAAGATGACGAACGAGTGGTCCAAGGACCAGATACTCGAGGCCTACCTCAACACCATCTACTTCGGCCGCGGCGCCTACGGGATCGCCGCCGCGTCCACCGCCTACTTCAACAAGCCCGTCGAGGCGCTGACGGTGGAGGAGGGCGCGCTGCTGGCCGGCGTCATCCAGTCGCCCTCCGCTCTGGACCCGCTCAACAACCGCGAGGCCTCCGAGCGACGCTGGAACTACGTCATGGACGGCATGCGCGACATGGGTGCCATCGACGCGCAGCAGCGCGGCAACGCCGTGTTCCCGCAGGTCGTCGAGGATCCACAGGCCGTCGAGCAGAACGTCGGCGACCCCACCAACGGCCCGATCCGGCGCCAGGTGCTCGCCGAGCTCGCCCAGTCCGGAATCGACGAGCAGATGCTCAACACCCGCGGTCTCAAGATCATCACCACGATCGACCCCAAAACCCAGGACGCGGTCGTCAACGCGTCGCGCTCCAACATGCGGGGCGAGAGCCCGGACAACCGGACCGCGGTGGTGTCGATCAACCCGCGCACCGGCGGCGTGATCGGCTACTACGGCGGCGAGGAGGCCGAGGGCTGGGACTACGCCAACGCCCCGCTGCAGACCGGTTCGACGTTCAAGATCTTCGGCGTCGCCGCCGCCCTCGAGCAGGGCATCGGCCTCGGCACCCAGATCTCCTCCGCCCCGGTCACGACCGGCAACGTCACCGTCACCAACGTCGGCGGTAAGTCCTGTGGCTCCTGCTCGATCTCCCAGGCGCTGCTGATGTCGCTCAACACCTCGTTCATCCGCCTGCAGCGGATGCTCGACAACGGAGCCAACGACGTGCGCGACATGGCCCACCGCACCGGCATCCCCAAGCAGATCCCGGGCCTGCCGTGGGAGACCCTGAGCGAGCAGGGCGAGGACCCGTACGACGGCCTCATCCTGGGCCAGTACCCCATCCGCGTCCGTGACATGGCGACCGGCCTGGCGACCTTCGCCGCCGAGGGCGTCCACCGACCCACGCACTTCATCGAGCGCGTCGAGACCGCCGACGGCGAGGTCCTTCTGGACAACTCGTCGATCGAGGGCGAGGAGGTCGTCGAGGCCGACGTCGCCAATAACCTCACGTCCGCTATGCAGCCCATCGCCGCCTACTCGAACGGCCACTCGCTGGCCGGGGGCCGCCCATCGGCGTCCAAGTCCGGCACCACCCAGCTCGGCGACACCGGCTACAACAAGGACGCCTGGTTCGTCGGCTACACCCCGTCGATCGCCACCGCCGTCTGGGTCGGCACCGACGAGAACAAGCCGTTGCTCAACGCCTGGGGCGGCACGATGTACGGGGCCTCCGTGCCCGCCGACATCTGGAAGTCGGCCATGGACGGCGCGCTGTCGGGCACCGACTGGGAGTCCTTCCCCGAGCCCGGCTACATCGGCGGTCAGGCCGGCCGCTCGTCGTGGGAGTCCTCCGGAACCGGCTCGGGCACCACGGGCGGTACCGGGACCGGCGACACGGCTCCCCAGCCGAGCGTCGCGCCCGCACCCGTCCAGCCCGCCCCCGCCCCGCAGGCCCCCGGCCCGCTGACCATTCAGGTGCCCGGCCTACCGGAGATCGTCATCCCCGGCGCCGGCGCGCCCGCCCCGGCCCAGCCCGCCCCCGCCCCCCAGCCGGCCGTGCCCGGTGGCGGCGCGGGTGGTGGTGCCGCGGGTGGTGGCAACGCGGGCGGTGGCAACGCGGGAGGCGGCGGGGCCGAGGCCGGAACCGGCGGCGGCACCGGCCGAACCGGCGGCGACGACGACGGCGGGGCCTGACCCGGTGTGACCGTGCAGAACGACGGCCACCTCTCCCCGCTGCCGCTCGACGACGACCTGCGATCGCTCGAGCCGCACGAGCGGGTCCGACCCGGCGACGGAGCCGGTGCGGGCGCGCTCGCCGCGTGGGGCGGCCCCCTCGGCCGGCACGCCGTGGTCGGCCGCCAGCGCTTCTGGACGCCGCTGCGCGTGATCATGCTGTTCGCCGGGATCTTCCTGGCGTTCGGCTTCTTCTCCAAGGCCGCCTGCCTGGAGACCACCCATCCCACCGACGGGTCGCAGCCCGGCCTCAACTGGGACGGTCGGCAGTACTACAAGGCCTGCTATGCGGACCCGCTGCCGCTGTACTCGGCCGAGGGCCTGGACACCGGGGCGCTGCCCTACAAGTACTCGTGGATCGCCGAGGGCGGCGAGGTCCGCTACATGGAGTACCCGGTGCTGTCCGGGATGTTCCAGTACGTCACGGCGCAGGCCGCCCAGGCGCTGCACGAGATCTTCCCCGGCGGGCCGCTCGAGGTGGTCACGTACTTCGCGCTGGGTTGTGTCCTGCTGGCGTTCATGTGGATGGTCGCCGTGTGGGCCACCTACCGGTCGGCCGGCCGGCGGCCCTGGGACACGCTGCTCATGGCGGCCAGCCCGCTCGTGATCTTCCAGGCCTTCACCAACTACGACCTCATGGCGGTGATGTTCGCCTCCGTCGCGTTGCTGCTGTGGGCCCGCCGCCGCCCGGTCTGGGCCGGCGTCGTGCTGGGGCTGGGCGTGGCGGCCAAGCTGTACCCGCTGTTCCTGTTCGGCGCGCTGCTGGTGGTGGCGATCCGCCGCAGGCGGTTCGTCGAGCTAGGGAAGGCCGCGGCCGCCGCCGTCGTGGCGTGGTTGGCCGTCAACCTGCCGATCATGGTCCTGTTCCCTGACGGGTGGCGGGAGTTCTTCCGACTCAACTCCGATCGGCCCGCCAACCCCGAGAGCATCTACGTCGTCATCCAGACGCTCACCGGCTGGCAGGGCTTCGACGCGGGTCGCGCCGCCGGGGAGGCCCCCGCGACGCTGAACACCGTCTCGTTGGTGTTGTTCGCGCTCGCCTGCCTGGCGGTGCTGGTGATCGGTCTGACCGCGCCCGTGACCCCGCGCGTGGCGCAGTTGGCGTTCCTCATCGTGGCGTTCTTCCTGCTCACCAACAAGGTGTGGAGCCCGCAGTATTCGCTGTGGCTGGTCCCGCTCGCGGTGCTCGCCGTGCCACGCGTGCGCCTGCTGCTGACGTGGATGGCGTTCGACGCGCTGCTGTGGGTGGCGCACATGTCGTACTTCCACGGTGTGGCCAACAAGGGGATCGGCCCCGAGCTCTTCCACCCGCTCGTGCTGGTGCGCGACCTGCTCGTCCTCGCCGTGTGCGCGGTCGTGATCCTCGAGATCTACCGGCCCCACCTCGACCGCGTCCGCATGACGCATCAGGGCACGCCCGAGGGACCCGACCCACTCGCCGGGGTCCTCGCCGATCCCGGGGAACGACCGGTCACCCGTGCGACCCCCTCAGACTCCGGTGGGACACAGCCCGCCGACCCCGAGACGAAGGACCCGATCCGATGACTACCAGCGCCATGATCTGGATGTTCCTGTGCATCCTGGTCGGATTCATCTGCATGGTGACCGCCGCCGGCGGCTACCGCGCGGGGTGGCGTCAACCCGTGTGGATCGGCTGGACCGTCGCGGCCTTCCTGTTCCTCACCGTGATCCCGGTGGCGCAGGCACTGACGATCGGGCTGCAGCACGGCTGACGCATCCCGCCGCGTGCATCCCCGCCGCGTGCGGCCCCGCCGCGGCGACAGCCCGAGGGGTCAGCCGCACAGGTCGAACGGCTCGGTGTCCGGGAAGTACCGCTCCCACTCCTCGCCGGTGAGCTGGACGCCGCCCGCGCAGGCCTCGCTCACCACGCGGTCGGGGTCGAGCTGCCACATCCACATGGCGCCCTCCGCGCCCACCGCGAGCAGTCCGCCCGCCGGGGAGGCGCTCCGGCCCTGGTAGAGCAGCGGGTCGGTGGTCGAGCCGAGCACCGCCCACGGTCGCGGGTCGGACGGGTCGGCGACGTCGATCACCGTCACCTGCCCGGTGCTGGAGGTGAGCAGGAGCAGGTCGTCGTCGGCGGAGAACGCGGTCCAGTAGATCTCACCGGGTGGCGCCGTGAACGAGGCGAGCTCGGCGGGCGCGGCCGCGTCGGAGACGTCCCACAGCCGGACGGTCTTGTCGCCGCCTGAGGTGGCGAGCAGCGGGGAGTGGTGGGCGTACCCCGCGGACGGCGAGGCGCCGATCCCGGTGGTGAGCCGGTGCGCGACCGACGGGCGGTCGGGATCGGTGGTGTCGAGGATGACGGTCTCCGGGCCGAGGGTCGGGACGACGAGCTGCCGGGAGTCGGAGGAGAACTCGGCGACCACACACGGGTCGGGCAGCGGGACGGTCACCCGCAGTGCGGGGCGGCCGGGATCGGTGACGTCGACCAGGCCGAGGTCGGGGCTGGTGTCGCTGCACACGGCGAGCGTGCGGCCGTCGGGGCTGAGCGGGCTGGCCACCACGACGCCGGAGGTGACGGGCAGGCTCGCGACCGACCGGGTGGCCGGACCGTAGGGCGCGGTGAACACCTCCACGCCGCCGTCCGCCAGGCCCGCGTAGACGACCCGCCCGTCGGGCGACATCGCCACGGACCCGGAGAACCGGGTGTCGTCGCCGGGGATGACGCGGCCGGTCTCGCGTGGGACGGGGCCGGTGGTGTCGACGACGGTGTGGTGCATCTCCGCGGCGGTGACGCCGAGCACCCCGGAGGTCCGGTCCTGCGAGGAGGCGGTCTGGAAGATCGAGTTGGACTCCGACGCGGCCCCGAGGCGTCCCAGCGGCCAGAGCCGGACGAGGCCGTCGACCGAGTACGTCACCAGGTGGTCGGAGTCGGTGAACCGGACGCCGGTCGCGACCTGCGAGGCGGGTAGCTCGGTGAGCACGCGCCCGGCGGGGTCGTAGACGCGGACCCGCTCGTCGGACCCGGCGGCGGCGAGTCGGCCCCGATCGTCGAAGGCCACGTCGTTGACGTAGGCGTTCCATCCGGTCAGCTTCGGCAGCTCCCGCGCGCCGGCGAGCTCCGCGATGCCCGACCCGTCAGCGCCGGAGCCCCCCGCGCCGCTGCCCGGGAGCTGCCACATCTGCACGGTCCGGCCGGTGGTACCGGCGGCGATGCGGCGGCCGTCCGGGCTCACCGCCAATGCCAGCGGCAGCGCGACGGGCCCGGTGTCGAGGGCGGGTCCGCGGCGGGCGGGCCCCTCGGCGTGGGCGTCGACCAGTGTCTTGATCCCGGCGGTCCGGTTGGCCGCGAGCAGGGTCCGCGAATCGGGGAGCCAGGCCAGCGATTCGACGGGCTTGGCGACCTCGGCGCCGGGGTCCGGGACCGCCACGCGGGCCCGCTGGTCGGTGACGGCGGGGGCGCCGCCCCGCGTGGCGAGCGGCCAGCGCAGGACGCGGCCGTCGCCGGTGCCGGCGGCGAGGGTGGCGCCGTCGGGGGAGAAGGCGACGGAGTGGAACGGGCCGGTGTCGGCCTCGAGGACGGACAGGGCGGTGGGCACGGCGGGGTCGCGGAGGTCGACCAGGTGCACCCCGCCCTGCCCGGCGGCCGCGAGGACCGAGCCGTCCGGCGAGAGGTCGGCGGCGTACAGCTCGTGCCTCGGACCGGCACCCAGCGCGAGGGAGGCGTAGGCGGCCGTGTCTCCCGGGCGGAAGAGCCGCAACACGCCGTCGGAGCTGATGGCGGCGACGCCCGCACCGTCGGGCAGGGCCACGACTCGCCCGGAGCCGGCGGCGGCCTCGAACCGTAGCGGCACGTCGGCGCGGCTGGTGTTGAGCAGGGCCGATCGTGCCTCGGTGGTGGGATGGATCCGGTAGGCGGCCAGCGCGAGCGCGCGGCCGAGCCCGGGGTCGCGGCTGAACGCGGTGGTCGAGGACACCGATCCCGAGCGCGACAGGGCGACGTCGCGGGTGTGGCGGGCGTCCGCGCCGGCCCGGAGCGCGAGCACACTGGCGACCAGGGCCAGTACGGTCACCACCGCCAACGACGCCGCGAGCCCTGTCAGCGCGCGGATGCGTCGGCGGTCCCGCCGGGCCACGGAGCGGTGATGGGATTCCGCGGCGGCGAGGAACTGCCGCTCCGATTCCGCCAGGTGGGAGCTGGCGACCTCGTCGTCGTCCCTCCATCTCACGTAGTCCGCGGTGGCCGAGGCAGGGGGCAGGGCGGCGTCGGCGCGGCCGGAGTCCTCCCAGTCGGCGGCGGCGGCGCGCACGCGGGCGAGGACGCGCAGGCCCTCGCGGTCCGCGTCGATCCAGTCGACCAGGCGCGGCCAGGAGGAGAAGAGGACCTCGTGGGTGGGGGTGACCGAGTCACCGTCCACGGTGAGGAGGCCGGCGTGGGCGAAGGGGGTGGCGACGACGAGGAGGTCCTCGGACAGCTCGGCGAGTGGGGCGTGGCGACGGACGGGTCGGGCGGAGCGGACGTCGACGAGCCGGAGGAAGAGGGCCCGGCAGTTCGCCCGTCCCGCCCGGTCGAGTTCCTGGTAGACGGACTCCGCCGACGCGCGGACGGCGCCTTCGACCCCGCCCGAGGAGTAGTAGTCGTCCACGGTGATCCGGCGCCGCCGGCTGCGCTCCCAGCACACGAGCAGCACGTGGGACAGCAACGGCAGCAGCGAGCGCTCGTCGGCGCCGGCGTGGGTGGGGGCGACCGTGTCGAGCAGGAGGTTCACCAGCGACGGCTCGACCGTGTAGCCGAGGGACCGGGCGGGCTCGACGATGATCTCGGCCAGCTGTTCGCGGCTCGGCGGGCCGAGCACCACCGGGTCGTCGAGCGCGTCGCGGAGGAGCGGTTCGGCGAGGGCGGACTGGAAGAAGTCGGCGCGCAGGGCCAGGACGGTCGGGCGGCCGGCCGCGGCGCGTCGGCCCAGCTGGTCGAGGATCGCAGAGCGGCGGCCGGCGTCGAGGTCGTCCGCCCAGATCTCCTCGAGCTGGTCCACCACCAGGAGGCTCGCGCCGTCGGCGGACTCCGCGGTGACGTCGGTCGGCCGGACGATCACCACGGATGCGTCACCGGGGACGCCGCCGCCCGCGCCGCCGGCGATCCAGCGCGGGGCCAGGCCCGCGGCGAGCAGCGAGGACTTGCCCGACCCGGACGCCCCCACCAGCATCAACGGGCGGACCCGCGGCGAGGCCAGCCGGCCGAGGATCTGTCCGACCTCCGCCTCGCGGCCGTGGAACAGCGGCGCGTCACCCGCCAGATAGGGACGCAGTCCGACGTACGGGCTGCCGGTGTCGTCGGGCTGGGGCACCGGTGTGCGGTGCACCGGCCGGGTCGGCTCGGTGATCCCTCCCCCGGGACGGTCCCGGTCCGCCGTCGTGGCCCGGCCACCCGGCGCGGCCGCCCCCGTGGACCGGCGGGCGGGACGTCGCGGCCCCGGTCGGGACCGGACCCGTTCGACGGCGGCACGCCATTCCGCCATGGACCCGGCGTCGTCCACGCCTAAGAGCCGGAGCATCTCGACGAGCGTCGACTCGCTGGCGCGGGTCGGTACGTGCTGGCCGGAAAACCATCCCGAGGCGGTTCCCAGGGACAGTGAGGGCACCAGGCGGACGACGTCCCGGACCGACAGACCGGCCCCCGCCCGGAGCGCGGTGAGGGCGGCCCCGAGCTCCTCCCGTGTCCGAACCTGAGAGGGTGCTGATCGACCGTCGGCGTGATCGCCGGGCCCGCGGGTTGTCTCCACGGTCAACATAGTACGGCCGACCGCCGCCTGTGCGGGGCGAGAAGGCGCAGGAAAACCAGGCGTTTCATGCGAACGTACGACGCGACCGTACGGACTCGTCCGGACATCTCGCCCCGAGTCGACGGTGGTCGTGCGAGTCCTCAGGATGAACTCACATTCATCTCATCGGGGGCATCATGACGGCAACACTTCCTTTTCCATCCGCCGCGAACCGGCCGGACCTCAGCGACCGCGAGGTCGAGGTCCTCATCGCCTGGCTCGCCTCGGACAGCAAGCGGGAGGTCACCGAGCGGCTGTTCCTGGCCGACTCGACGGTCAGTACGTACATCCAGCGTGTGCGGTCCAAGTACGACGCGGTGGGCAGGCCCGCGCGGACCAAGGTGCGTCTACTCCTGCGCGCCGTGGAGGACGGGTACGTCCGGCTCGACGATCTGTGAGGGCGCGGGCTGCTCGCGGCACGGTCCGAGACCGACGGGGATTTCGTCAGCCGAGTTCGGGCGGGGTAGCCTTGAGCGGTTGCTGACGCAACGACCCTCCTGCCACGGAGACACCGTGGCCGAATCTGTAGTCCACAGGAGGTGATGAGGTCCCATGCGTCAATACGAAGTGATGGTCATCCTCGATCCCAGTCTCGACGAGCGCACCGTGGCGCCGTCGCTGGACACGTTCCTCAACGTGATCCGGCAAGAGGGTGGGTCGGTCGACAAGGTCGATGTCTGGGGGAAGCGCCGCTTCGCCTACGAGATCAACAAGCTCAACGAGGGCATCTACGCCGTCGTCCAGCTCAAGTCCGAGCCGGACGCGGTCAAGGAGCTGGATCGTCAGCTCGGTCTGAACGAGAACGTTCTCCGCACCAAGGTGCTGCGCGCCGACAAGTGACCCGGACTGTCCGACCACCCCGGTACTCTGGGCGCGGTCGGTCGGCCTCCGATCACCATCCACACCAGGCCTGAAACACGGAGGACAAGCGAATGGCACAGGGCGACACCCCCATCACGGTGGTCGGGAACATCGTCGCGGACCCCGAGCTGCGGTTCACGCCGTCGGGTGCCGCGGTGGCGAACTTCCGGATCGCCTCCACGCCGCGTCGCTTCAACTCGCAGACCAACCAGTGGGAGGACGGCGAAGGCCTGTTCCTCACCTGCAACGTCTGGCGGCAGGCGGCGGAGAACGTCGCCGAGTCGCTGCAGAAGGGCATGCGCGTCATCGTCAACGGCCGGCTCCGGCAGCGGTCGTACGAGACCCGTGAGGGCGAGAAGCGCACGGTGTACGAGGTGGAGGTCGACGAGGTCGGCCCGTCCCTCAAGTACGCCACCGCCAAGGTGACCCGCACCAACCGCGAAGGCGGCGGGGGCGGCGGTTTCCAGGGCGGCGGCCAGCAGGGTGGCTACGGCGGCGGTCAGTCGCAGGGCGGCTACGGCGGCGGCCAGGGCCGCGGCCAGCAGAACGACGACCCGTGGGGCAGCGCCCCGCAGGCCGGCGGTTCCGGTGGCTTCGGCGGCATGGACGACGAGCCCCCGTTCTAGATCGGGTCGATTCCCCGGGGCGCTGCCGGCGTCCCACCCCACAAGCATGAGACATGACCTCGCGACAATCCGGCCCAGGTCGGGTCCGTCGGAGGAAAGAAAGGTAGACGGATCATGAAGCTGATCCTCACCGCCGACGTCGACAAGCTCGGTGCGCCGGGCGACATCGTCGAGGTCAAGGGCGGATACGGTCGTAACTTCCTGCTCCCGCGCGGGATGGCCATCGTGGCCACCCCGGGTGCCGAGCGCCAGATCGAGTCCATCAAGCGTGCCCGCGAGGCCCGCGAGGTCCGCGACTCGGATCACGCCAACGAGCTCAAGCAGAAGCTCGAGTCGATGACCGACGTCAAGGTCGCGGTCAAGACCTCCGACACGGGCAAGCTGTTCGGCTCCGTCACCGCAGGTGACGTCGCTTCGGCCATCAAGGCCGCCGGCGGCCCCACGCTCGACAAGCGCTCCGTGGAGATGCCCAAGGAGCACATCAAGGCGACCGGCAGCCACAACGTCGTCGTCGACCTGGGTCACGACACCACCGCGCGCGTCGCGGTCGAGGTCGTCCCCGCCTGATACGCCGCGCAGGGCCCCGGTCGTCACAGTGACGGCCGGGGCCCTCGCCATTGTGGACGGCCTGTGGATAACTAGTTGGAAAGGCTAGGGTCCGGTGGGTTCTCAAATCCGTCGCGTTCATCTTTCGTTATCTATTGTGTCCCGGTTTGTGACGTGATACACGTGGTTCTCCACGAGGCCTCCGACCTGCATTGATACCGGTGACCTGCGGTTTTGCGCGAACTGACCTGGTCTTTCCACCGGTTCTCCACAGTGATACGCCCATCGGCCCTGCGTAACCCCCAACCATTCACAGTTCTCCACAGACGCCCTCTCGCAAATGTGGAGAAGCCTGTGGATAACTGCGGGGGCGCGACTCCGGGTGTCTCGTGTCGGTGCCCTACAGTGAAGGGGTCGCTCGCCGGTTCCCAGTCGGGACCGGGCGGGCGGCCGAGTTCGACAGTGAAAGAGGAGCGGTCATGGCGCAGGCGGGATACGACGGTCCCGGCGAGCTGCCCCCTCCGCCCGACGAGGGTGGCGGCGGCGAGTTCGGCCGTACCCCGCCGCAGGATCTCACCGCCGAGCAGTCCGTGCTGGGCGGCATGCTGCTGAGCAAGGACGCCATCGCGGACGTGGTGGAGGAGATCCAGCCGGGTGACTTCTACAAGCCGGCGCATCAGGCCATCTATGACGTCATCCTCGACCTGTACGCGCGCGGGGAGCCGGCCGATGCGGTGACCGTGGCCGCCGAGCTGGATCGCCGCGGGGATCTCCGCCGCGCTGGTGGCGCTCCCTATCTCCACACGCTCATCTCGACCGTGCCCACCGCCGCCAACGCGGGGTACTACGCCCAGATCGTCGCGGAGAAGGCGGTACTGCGTCGTCTGGTCGACGCGGGCACCCGCATCGTGCAGTACGGCTACTCGGGGTCCGAGGGCTCGGACGTCGCCGAGGTCGTGGACCGGGCGCAGGCGGAGATCTTCGAGGTCACCGAGCGCCGCACCACCGAGGACTACGTCATCATCGAGGAGCTGCTGCAGCCCACGATGGACGAGATCGACAACATCCATACCGCGGGCGGTCTCGCACAGGGTGTTCCCACGGGGTTCGCGGACCTCGACGCCGTGACGAACGGCCTGCACGGCGGGCAGATGATCATCATCGCCGCCCGCCCCGGCGTCGGTAAGGCCCTCGGCCTGGACACCGTCCTGCCCACCCCGGACGGTCAGACCACCATGGGCGAGGTCGCGGTGGGTGACCGCGTGCTCGGCGCCGACGGGCAGCCCACCGAGGTCGTGGCCGAGACCGAGGTGTGGGAGGACCGTCCTTGCTTCACCGTGCGGTTCAACGACGGCACCGAGCTGGTCGCCGACGCCGAGCACGAGTGGCGCATCGAGATGGGCGGCACCGAGCAGATCGTCACCACCAAGTCGCTGGACACGCTCATGCTGGTCTGCGACTTCGGCATCGTCGTCCCCGAGCACCCGGACTCCGGACGCGCGGCTCGGCTCATCACCGACGTGCGTGGCGCCGCGAGCGTGCCGGTCAAGTGCATCGAGGTGGCCGCCGACGACCACCTCTACCTGGCGGGTCCCACCGCGATCCCGACGCACAACTCCACCATCGGCCTGGACATCATGCGGTCCTGCTCCATCAAGCACGGGCTCACTTCCGTGGTGTTCTCGCTGGAGATGAGCCGCACCGAGATCGTCATGCGTCTGATGAGCGCCGAGGCGCGGGTCAAGCTGTCCGACATGAAGTCGGGCAAGATGAGCGACGAGGACTGGACGCGGCTGGCCCGGCGGATGGGCGAGATCTCCGAGGCGCCCCTGTTCATCGACGACTCTCCCAACATGACGATGATGGAGATCCGCGCCAAGGCCCGTCGGCTCAAGCAGAAGCACGACCTGCGCCTGATCGTGGTGGACTACCTCCAGCTGATGTCCTCGGGCAAGAAGGTCGAGTCTCGTCAGCAGGAGGTCTCGGAGTTCTCCCGTCAGCTCAAGCTGCTGGCCAAGGAGATCGACGTGCCCTTGATCGCGATCTCGCAGCTGAACCGTGGGCCGGAGCAGCGTACCGACAAGCGGCCGCAGGTCTCCGACCTTCGTGAGTCGGGCTCGCTGGAGCAGGACGCGGACATCGTCATGCTGCTGCACCGCCCGGACGCCTCCGAGCGCGACGACCCGCGCGCCGGCGAGGCCGACCTGATCCTTGGTAAGCACCGTGGCGGTCCCACGTCCACGATCACGGTCGCGCACCAGCTCCACTACTCGCGCTTCGTGGACATGGCGCGCGGGCTGTAGCCACTTGTCGGTTCCCAGCCAGAGTGTCCGTCCCAAATCGATCGACCTGCGCGTTATCACGAGCCTGTCATCCGTCGATTCTCACTCAGCTGACATCATCCTCGTCAGTGACAGCCGAGACTCCGCGGCTGCTCAGAGACCAGCAACGGAGGCAAGTGACTCCGCCGGCACCTATCGCGCGGGCGACCGCCCGATCTTGCCAGGAATTGTATCGAGCAGGTCCGACAGGACTACGGACGCGCCATCGCCCGCCTACGCTTACCCGCGACCCTCGCCGGCCGCGTGACGTTCGTCAGGGGGGAATGGCTTTGGATAGACTCGAACGGCATACATGGCGTACCACATCGCGCGCGAAGCCCGTGACCTTCTCTCGTCACGGGGGCTCCAGGCCTCTGTCGCATGAAGTGTTGAGGTTTAGATCCGAATCTGAATATGCGCGCAGGCCCCCCTCAACGTAGAGCAAACCCTATAGTGCATTGCATGATCGCCGATGCAGTTGCCACTCTGGCCCCTTTCCCGTCGCTTCCGGAAGTGAAGTGGTCTACCGATCCGATCGAGGACAACGTGTCATCCGATTCCGAGCTGTCTGCTGCGTTGGTCACGCTGGAGGGCGCCACCATCTCGTCCCCAATCCATGTTCTACTTTTCCACCGGGGAAAGTTTCTCGGAACTGCAACGGACCAAGCCATCCCCGGAGTGCAGTTGCTCGACAACGCGTCGACTAGTACGGAAGTAGCAATCGCATTCAAGGAATTGGGGACGCCCCACGCAGGCCAGCCGACCTGGACCGGGACAGCGACATTTCGGTGGCTGGACAGCCGTGTATACCGGTCCGGCGAGCTTCCCTACGGCATCACATCGTCGTTCCCGCGCCGCGGTGACGGTAAGTAGTTCGAGACGGTATGCCTCGGCCGGGCACGTAAGGACAAGGCTTGACGACATCTCAATACGTGTCTCTAAAATTTGCCCGGTTGGGGATACCGACTCAACCAAATTGATCCCGCTCAACTGACGGGCCTGATCCGGTGTTGTGTCAATCGATCGATTACTTGACTGGGCAAACAACCGTTGTCAGCCATAACAGACCGGACGTGTTGCTTCTGGTCACTTTCTGAGGCGATTCCAGCGGCGGTCGAAAGCAGGTCAGTCCAAACTGCTGCGACGTCACTAGCGATCTCCCTTACAACTACCGTCGATGCGAGGTAGACGTTCGAATTCGCCACAGGTGCATGCTGCGGATCCACCGACGACTTGTCCGCCAGAATGACCGCCGGGCTGCCTGCCGGAGGGTGGTCCGATCCTCGGTCCGCCGCCAGCTGGTCCAGCTGGGTGTTGGCCTGACGCACGTCCTTAAGCGGTAGGAGGCCGTTACTGTCCTCCTCGGACTTTGCCTCAATAGTCATCCACATAGCAACGCCCCAACACCATGCGGAGTCGCACCTGCCTTGACCCTTTGGTTTAGAGGCTTCGGCTCCGAGAAAGGACCCTAGGGCCGTCAACCCACGTTCGTACCTCGAAGCCTCATCCTGATTTAGAGCGTCTTGCATCTCACTAAGGTCACTCTTAATCTGCTTCACCCTTAACTGCCCACGGAGCCTAGCGACTACGCTGTTAACAGCTGCGATGTCCTCTGGAGCGGGCGGAGCCTCGTCGGCCCCAGGAAGCTCTGGCATCTCTTTCAGCCACGTACCCCGCTTGGCCGCGAGAGCCGCTTGCCGGACTAGCTCTCGCGCGCGTGATCGCTGAGTCTCGTCCTGTGCACCAAGGTGAAGCCAAACGCCCGCAAGGTACAGCAGCAGACCACGGTAACCGCGAGTCGCCTCTGGGCCGACAAGGGGCACGGCCTGCTGTAGTTTTTCACTGGCTCCAATCCAGTCGCCGCCGAAGGCGAGCTGCCAAGCCTCAACTTCCGGCGCAGCAGCTTTACCGAGAGCGTCTGCCCCTGGGGCCTCGACTTTGATGGCGTCCTGGCGGAACTCGGCCACCATCGGCTCGCCCAGCTTTCGCCAGTCAGATGCGTGCTCGAGGAACATCTCGACGTTTTCGACTACCTCGTCGGGTTCAGCCGCCTTACTGTTTACCCAACCGAACTCGACTTCAGCTTGCAATTCCGGTTCGAGCGCCTTGAGATTCTCGGTTCTCGAAAAGTACTTCATAATATCGGGCCCGAGAACGATTACCACAGCGAAGTCGTTCGGCCCCCGAGTGCATCGGCCGGCGCCCTGCACGATGCGGGTTCTCACACGTTCCGCCAGCGCTGCATTAGAGTCTGCCCGCTCACTCAGAAACTGCTCTTGGAGACCGACAGCATCCGGCTTCCCGCTAAGAACGACTATCCGGCAAGAGTCTCCTGGTAGATCGAGGCCGTCGTAACGATTGGCTAGTCCGAGTACGCCAGTCGGCGCCTCGGCGAAAGACTCCAAGCCAGATTGCTCCAGGTCGCGCTTTCCCATAACGGGAACGCCCTCGCCCGCCAATTCAACTGCAAGTGCCTCCGCGTTAGCGACAGTTTGCTGACTGAGCACTAACGCCTTGTCGGTGAGGCCAATAATTCTCTTTGTCAGCCCCACAGCATCACCCCCCTCGACCAAGTCCGGAAACACAAAGAGCCGCCGCCCAGAGCGAGGGGGTGTCTTGGTCGGAAGAGGCATCCGCAGAATTGTCTGCCTCCCGAAGGCCCTTTCCAGCTCACCACCCGAGCCGAGAGTCGCTGACAAGTAAACGCGCTGCCTGGACCGAGCGAAAACGCGATTGTCATAGGTCGGTGGAACCATCGGCCGAATTTGGATGCCACCGTACGAGAGGTAGACGGCGCAGGCTCCTAACCCCGAGCGGACCATGGCCAGCTTGTACGAGTGAGGTTGGGGCAGGCCAGCTAGCGCTGCATCGAGGCCAGCTAGGGCTGGCTGGTTGACTCCCGGTAAAATTAGGCGCACTTGGTGGTGAGCACCTGGGTCGGGTTCGCCCTCGAGTCGCTGAATTAGGAGTGGACTCAAAAACGGTTTCAACGCATCTAAGACATGAAGGTAAGCACCCTCATCGTCGTGGCGACGGATAGTGATGGCGTACTCATTCCCGACAAACTGCTCACCAGCGTGAGCGTCGTCGAAAATCAGTAGCCGAGCCTCGGGCAACTTCGGCCTACTGTTGAAGATTGAGCTATAGGTCGTAATTCCGATGGCCTCGCCGCCTTCGACGAATGCCTCGTCTGCCGGTGCCCAGTCCCTCGCGGTTCCGATCAGAAGCGCGGCCGGAACCCCCTCCCGAGCGGCCGTCGCCGCGACCTGGCGGGCCAACTGCTTTGTGGGTGTGGCATAAATGACGGGCCCTTCGTCTTCTCTTCGCACCCACTCTCCTATGAGCAACCCTGGCAGCGTCTTGCCAGTCCCTGTGGGCAACTCGAGCGCCAGATCCGGTGTCTCCCGATGATTCTCGGCATAGGCTCTAATCACGTCGCCCTGGTGCAGCCATAGAGAATCGACAGCCGAGGTGGTGCGCGGCAGAGCTCCGCTGAGATACAACTCTTCAGGCGAAGAAAACTGCTGGCTAGTCCGCCTAGGTTTACCTACAAATGCCATATTGACCGATCTCCGCCTGTCGAATTTTCGGACGCCTAGTGCTCGGTTCCAATCTCTCGATTGAGGTCGAATCGGAACCCTGGCTTCATGATATCCGGCCCGCGCGAAACGTCGGCAGGCCCGCTTTCGAGACGCAGGGGCGGTGGGACTATGTAGTCGGCAGCCCTATCTGTAGTTTCACCGTCCTCGATGTCCTGTAGGTGCCGGCCGGGCGGGAAGTCATTGTCAGCTCTACCGACTCCGCTTCGCTCCGCCATCGACTCCTGTGAGCCCGACGGGCGAACCGACAGCGGAGCCCTTGAGGTCGCCTGCCAATTGTCCGCGCAGTCCACCGTGGTCGACGGCCTTTCCGCCAGCGGCGCCGTCAGCATGTCCTTCGCTATCGACCCGGCCGAGGCCCAGAGAAAGCTCATCAGCATCCGCAAGCGCGTATACGACGACTCGGCCGTGGTAACCAATGAGATCGTCGAAAATCCCGCTCGCACCGCTGCAGCGCACATCAGTGGAGACGAGGACAGCTGGTTTCATGCTCAGTACGCGAACCAAGTCACCGGCCTGAACCTCACCCTGACCGGCACCGATAGCCTCGACTCGACCAAACAGTTCCTCACTCGGGCCGGCCTGCTGGCCTAACCGCCGGCCGCAGCCTGGCGGATGCGACCGCTCGAGCGCCTAGCCCCGCTGATTCACGGGCCGGTGTAACTGCTGATGTCGGGTGACGGCGGGCTTGTTTTCGCGTGTGGGCGTGCGGGGGTGCCGGCTGGCGCTGCCGGTGGGCGGGTCTCCGGGTGGTGCTGTCGTGGGCGGGCAGGCGGGGTCAGGCTGGTTTGGGGATGGCGGCGATTGTGTTGAATACGGCGACGATGGCGGCGGCCCACGGCCAGGTTTCGGGGATCTTCACCCGCCGCCTGCGGCCGCTGTGGACCAGTCGGGCCGCGGCGTGGAGGAAGCGGTAGCGCAACGCTTTGGGCTCGCACAAGGCCAGAACTGCGGCCGCGCCGGTGCAGGCCAGCATCCGCGTCCAGGCCACGAGATCCGCGGCGATCATCACCGCCACCAGCCATGCCTGATTGAGAGCGAATTCCCGTGAGGGAAGCCGGCCGAGCCCGGTGTCTTTCGCGTGGCGGATCCGGTCCTCAACCCGGGCGTGAGCCCGATGCCTGGCCTCGAGGAACTGCAGCTGACCAGTGATGGTGTTGGTCACGAACGCCTGGTAGCGCCACCCGTCGATCTCCTCGAACATCGACAACTGGGCGCCGGGGTGGGGCCGTTCGCGGCGCACGATGACCCGCATCCCGTCCGGCCACTTCGCGAGCATCCTGGAGGCGAGCAACCCGGTCAGCTCAGCAACTTCAGCCCCGTCGCGGATGTCGCCGGAGGGATTCA
The DNA here is from genome assembly GCF_002999155.1 of Dietzia sp. oral taxon 368. NCBI lineage: Bacteria > Bacillati > Actinomycetota > Actinomycetes > Mycobacteriales > Dietziaceae > Dietzia > Dietzia sp. oral taxon 368. The sequence goes on along the minus strand of NZ_CP027238.1, from coordinate 1,220,145 downwards.
ACGCTGGCCCCCACGCAGCCTCGGGAGCGATCGCAATGGCCCGGCGCAACGGGGCGGTGACCGAGAACCCGACCGAGTACTCCACCCGTCGACCGCGGATGCCGTTCTGTTCGGTGATCCAATCCAGAAGGTCATGGGAGGCACCGGCGCCGTCGGAGCGGATCAGCAGGTCGCGCCGGTGAGCGGCGGGGATCTGGGCGATTGCTTGGCCCAGGACGTCGATGTGGTCGGCGGCGGTGTTCGACCCGGCGTTGCCCGGGCGCAGGCTCGCGGCGAGGAACTCTTCTGTGTTGTCGCACCACACGCCGATCGGGTGGTAGCCGAAGGTGCGCTTGTACGTCGGCGCGGCGTTCTCTTTCTCGCTGTGGGTGACCACGATGGTGGCGTCCACATCGAGCACGATCGTCGATCCGAGGTCCCGACCTGCACATTTGGATGCGGGAACCCCGCCGGGCAGGTGGGACCACACGTGACGCCGGGTACGGGCCCGCGCGACTTGGATCTTCTTACGCTTGCCGGCAGTGATCTCGTCCAGGGTCCGCCACACCGTCGGTGCTGAGGCCACCGGGCCCAGGGCCCCGGATTGGTGGCGCAGGACGTCGATGTCGGAGATGGCTTCGCCGCCATCGGCGAGCATCACCGCGACATCGGTCAACACCCGGCCGCGGTCATGGATGGGGATGAATTGTCGGCGAGCCATGGCCCCTGACAGCTCGGTGGTCAGACCGACCTGATCAGCCAGAAGGCGTGGAGCGATGGCGCCGGCGTGAGAGATCACCCCGACACCATCGGCAGTAACGGACAGACCAGCCGACCACGAAGTACGCTTCACCTACCGAGTGCTTTCTGCTTGAGGACCTGGAGCTCTAGACAAGTCCCAGTTTCCCCTGTTCAGGAAGCACTTCGGTCTATTTTCGCCCAGCGATCCGCAGATTCCCATGAATCACCCGGGCTAGGAGACTGCTGAACAAGCTGCGATCCTGGCACGCCCGGTGTGCGTGAAGGTCCGGTTGGCCGTCGCGCGGAGTGTGGGGCTTGAGATTTCTGGGTTCGGCGAAAGGTTCGTGGCGCCCACCGCGGGTTGTTCGAGCCTCTGCTGGGGCGGGAATGCCTGGCCCCGGCCCGCTGATCAGGCCAGGGCCCAGGTTCCGTTCTGGTTGGTCAGTCCCATGGCGAGTAGTCGGCGCAGGTTGAGGGCGGCAACGCGGTGGTGGAGCCAGGTGTTGTTCTTCTCGACCCCGCGGTACGGCACACGCCGAGCGCCTCGGGTCAGCCAGGCGATCGAGCGTTCCACCATCGGTCGGTGCTGGCGGTACACGGTCTTGAAGTCCTCATCGCCGGCCCGCTGGCGGTGCTGGCGTTGCAGCAGGTGGTGCTCGCCGAGCACCACTTTGCGCCCCGTGGCTGAGGTGGTGCACCGCTGACGCAGCGGGCAGCCACGACACGCCGCCCCGAAGGTGGCATTGCCCTTGGCAGAGAGGCCACGGGTGATGTTGCCGGGGCAGGTCAGGGTGCCCGCCACGGCGTCGAAGGTGAAGTCATCCAGGGTGAACCCGCCCTCGACCGCGGGCCGCAGCGGCCACGGCTTGACCAGGGGCAGCCACTGCTTGCCCGCCAGGGTGTGCAGCATGTCGCCGCTGGCATAGGCGGAATCGCCGAGCACCTCGACCTGCTCACCGTCATCGACGGTGGGATCGGCGGTGACCAGCCCCGCACCGACCGCGGCATCGGAATTGCTGGGTCCGTTGGGTTTGGTCAGGGCGCACATCGTGGTCAGGCCGGTATCGGGCTCGACCACGATGTGGGCCTTGAACCCGTCCTGGCGGCGCTGCCGGGTCTTGTGGGCGTGGCGGGCATCGGGGTCCACGGTGGAGATCACCCGATCAGGGGCGGTGCGGCGGGAGATGCGCCACCGCCCGTCAGTGCCATCTGAATCCTCAGCCGGCTCGACATCCTGGCCGGCCACCAGCGCCAACAGGGCGACCGCTTCGGCCGGCTTGCCGCCGGCGGCGGTGATCGCCTGAACATCGAGTGCCGCCAACAGCGCCAACGCGTCTGCGACCAGCGCGGAGACCAGCTCGTCTCGGGCGGCCTGGTCGTCCCAGGCGATGCGCGGCTTACCGGCCTCGGAGTAGTCCTGCCCGCACACCGCCGCCAGCCGGGTGCACTCGGTGGCGATCAGGTCCTTCGCCCCGGGCACCTCGCGGCCGACCCGGCGGATCTGGGCGATGAGCTGGGTGATCGTGTCCTGGCGGGCGACCGCGTCATCCAGGACCGTTGAATCCAGCGCCCGGCGGGTCTTGGCCTTGACCGCACCGGTCTCGGCGATGACCTGGCGCACCACCTCGAAGATCCGCTGCGGTCGGTCACTGGCCGCCAGGCGGCGCCGCCAATAGGTCAACGTCGACGAGTTGAAACCCTTCGCATCGACCGGATACCCGCAGGCGGCCTTCCACCGCAGATCGAACGTCAGCGCGTCGACTGCCTCCCGGTCTGAGTGACCGAACAGTGCCTGGAGCACGATGACCGAGGCGATCACCTCACCCGGGATCGACGGTCGGCCCCGACCCGAGGGAAACAGGTCGGCGAACAACTCGTCCGGGAACAGCCGATCACGGTGCTCGGCCAGCAACGCGAACACGCTGCCCTCCTCGAGCAGATGCCCCGCCACCGACTCCACATCCAACAACTCACGCTGCCGATCCGACTCGCCCTGCATGACCCACATCATTTCAGGGCCACCCCAACTCCGCGGGCCGGACACGCACTTTGTTCAGCAGTCTCCTAGGTGACGCTGCCTGACACGGTCTGGTGCCGAAGGTCGCGGCTCGCCAGCAGCCCGGCAGCGAAGTCGGCGACGCGGTCGGCCTCCTCATCAGTGAGGTCAAATTCTCGTCCACCGATGACCGTGCGAGCTGGGCCAAGCGGCTCGAGGCCGAAAAGAAGCCGCGTGGTGGCCGTTAGCGCCGCACGATCGGCTATCTCAGCAGCAGTGCAGCCCAGCGCGGACGCGATCTCCTCCAGCTGGGTTCGACTGACCTCAGCCGTACGCTCAGTGCGGCCGCGGGCGGTAGGAACTCTGCCGCGTTCCCAAATACTGAGTTGCCCATTGCTTACCCCAACGGCATGGGCGAGTTTGAGTTGGCTGACACCGCGTTCGGTGCGGGCGGCGCGGATGGCTCGACCCAGTGATCGGGCCTCGTCGGGAGTCACTGACTATCCTCCGTTGCGCGCCGGACCGTAGCGACGACGGACCAGTGTCCGTCGCACTCGGACGCACCGACGACCTCCACGAACGAACGTTCACCGGGGGCGCAGCTCGCCACGCGGCGGTCGAGGTCAATGAGAGCATGCAATTCACTGGGGCCTGTACCCAGGACGTAGGCATCCATAGTGGCCCTAGTGTGCCTCGTTGAACCCGCCGACAGGGGCTAAAGTTGACATCACTAGCTAGGACATGGTCACCCTCGATGTCCCCTGAATGGCGCGTGGGTTTGTCCGACATGGCAGCTCACCAACAATTCGGTATGTCCCGAGCTCGTAGCCCTGCGGAGGTCGCTGGTCAAGAGCACCGATGCGTGGACCGCTTTGCTCTGGATATGCGCCCCGCACCCTGACCTGGATGACCAGTCCCCGCTGCAGTGGGCCGAAAGTGGGCAGCCGGCAGACATGGCCGAGATGTTTGCGGGACACATTGCTTCCCGCTGGGCACAGTAAACCAATGGATGCGCGCAAGTAGTCTCAACAACTGAGCGCCCGACCGCTGAAGCTGGGCGCCAATACCTGGAACACGGCACCGGGTCGAGATACCGCTATGCGGTCTGGGACCATATCAGTGGTGCCGTCTACCCTCTTTTTCCTGGTGAGGCGGTACTGCCTGTAGCAAGTCGGTAGGCAAGAAGTCTAATCAAGAATGAAGGATCCCCGTGCCACACAGCTCCATCAACCACTCTCGAATCGTGGCGCTCATCTGGAACATCGCTGACGATGTCCTCCGCGACCTTTATGTCCGGGGCAAGTACCGTGACGTTATCCTTCCTTTCACGGTCCTGCGTCGCCTGGACAGCGTCCTTGGCCCGACGCGCGACGCAGTGATGGCGATGAAGAAGATGCTGGATGAGGCGGGCGTCGCCGACCAAGACGCACCGCTGCGGGATGCGGCCAAGCAGGATTTCTACAACACCTCGGGGTTCTCGCTTCAGGACCTTCGCCACGTGGCGAACTCGACTCGCCTTAGGCAGAACTTCGAGGCGTACCTGGACGGGTTCTCGCCCAACGTGCAGGAGATCATCGACAATTTCGAGTTCCGTAACCAGCTACCTCGTCTCACGAAGGCTGACGCGCTCGGTGCGTTGATTGAGAAGTTCCTCGCTCCAGATCTCGATCTCTCCCCAGCGGGGATGGACAACCACGGGATGGGCACGGTCTTCGAAGAGCTTGTGCGCCGCTTCAACGAGGAGAACAACGAAGAGGCCGGCGAGCACTGGACGCCGCGCGACGCCGTCCGACTCATGACCCGGCTTATGTTCGAACCGATTGCTGACGCCGTCCCGTCGGGCACGTACCGCCTGTACGACGGCGCTATGGGTACCGGTGGCATGCTGACCGTTGCTGAGGAGACACTGCATCACCTGACGGAGTCGTCCGGCAAAAAGGTCTCGACCCACTTGTACGGGCAGGAGATCAATGCCGAGACGTATGCGATCGCGAAGGCCGACCTGATTCTCAAGGGCGATGGCAAGGCTGCAGACAACATCGTCGGCGGGCCGGAGTACTCGACGTTGTCAAACGACGCGTTCGCGGGCCAGGAATTCGACTTCATGCTTTCGAACCCGCCGTACGGCAAGAGTTGGAAGACCGACCAGGAGAGACTCGGGGGCGCGAAGAAGATCATCGACCCTCGGTTCGTCGTGACCCACAACGGCGACAGCGAGTACTCGCTTGTCACGCGCAGTAGCGACGGGCAGCTCATGTTCCTCGCGAACTTGATCTCGAAGATGAAACAGGAGACCGAGCTGGGCTCCCGCATCGCATCGGTACATAACGGATCGTCGCTGTTCACGGGCGACGCGGGCCAGGGCGAGAGCAACATCCGCCGGTGGATTATTGAGAACGACTGGCTCGAGGCAATCGTCGCACTGCCGCTCAAGATGTTCTACAACACTGGTATTGCGACCTACGTGTGGGTTCTCTCCAACCGAAAGGAAGAACGCCGCAAAGGCAAGGTGCAGCTCATCGACGCGACCAGCTGGTACACGCCGCTCCGCAAGAATCTCGGCGAGAAAGGTGTCGAGGTTGGCGTTACCGACGCCGACAAGGTGCTTGAGGCATTCACTGCGTTCGACAAGTTCGAAGATTCTGATCGCTCCAAGGTGTTCGACGGTATCGACTTCGGCTACAACAAGATCGTTGTCGAGCGTCCGCTGCGCATTGCCGGCGTGGACCCGAACCGCATCTACACCGCGAAGGAGATCAAGCAGCTCAAAGAAGATGGCGTGCGCGATGAAAGTGCGCCGCCAGTCATCAAGAAGGCTCTCCCCTACACGGCTGTACCTGACCCGCTACACGGACGGTACGAGGCCGTCATCGCTGGTCGTACCCGCGTTGTCGAGTACGAACCTGACACCGAGCTTCGCGACACCGAGCAGGTGCCGCTGACGGAGCCAGCTGGCGAACACACGAGTGGGATCGAAGCCTTCTTTCGACGTGAGGTGACGCCCTATGCGCCGGACGCCTGGATCGACGAATCGAAGACCAAGATTGGCTACGAGATCTCTTTTACTCGCCACTTCTACAAGCCTGCTCCGATGCGCACTCTCGCTGAGATCCAAGCGGACATCCGCGCTCTAGAAGCAGAGACCGATGACCTGATCGCCGAGATCGCGGGTGAGGGGTAATGACAGTGTCATTCTTTAATCTTCCGCGGGTGGATAGGTCGGCGGATGCGTGGGAAGCTCGATCTCTGCGATCGATCCTGACCCCTCGCAGCGAGAGAAACCGCCCCGATCTTCCACTCCTTACCGTAGCTCGTGAACGCGGCGTGTTCGTCCGTTCCAATGAGGACGCAAATCAGAATTCGATTCCCGAAGATCTTGGCAAATATAAAGTTGCCCGGTCGGGTGACCTAGTCGTAAACAAGATGAAGGCGTGGCAGGGCTCATTGGGGCTCGCCCCAGTAGACGGCATAGTTAGTCCTGCCTACTTCGTATTCGAAGCCGACTTCGACGTACCGCGTTTTGGCGAGTATCTTTTGCGAAGCAAGCCCTATGTGGCTAAGTTCGCTGCGGCGTCGGACGGCGTTCGGATCGGGCAGTGGGATCTCGACATCCCTCGCATGCGAAACATCCAAGTGTCGCTACCGCAGGCGGAGGAGCAGGCGGCGATCGTGAGGTATCTCGCCCACGCGAACGCGCGTATCGACAAGGCTATCGCCGCCAAGTGCCGCCTCATCTCCTTGCTTGATGAGCTTGATCGGTCGGTTGAGAACGGTCTTGCAGGTTCAATTAGCTCGATGGCCTCGGGCGGTCGCGAGATTTCCTGGTTGGGTGCGTTGCCGTATACGTGGTTGGTTGTGCCGGCCAAGCGGCTGTTGAAGGAGGTCGATCGGAGAAGTAAGACTGGGCGCGAGGGTCTCCTCTCGCTACGGATGCGCGAAGGTTTGGTCGACGCCAACGAATTCACAGAGACCCCTATTCCTCCAGAAGATCTTGTCGGCTACAAGATCGTTCATCCTGGTGAGCTTGTCATGAATAGGATGCGCGCATCCATCGGTCTTTTCGGGGTAGCGAAGACAACAGGATTAGTGAGTCCTGATTACTCAACGATGACCGTAGCGGACGGCGTTGATCCGCACTTCTACTTACATCTCTTTAAAACTGACCTGGCGATGGCAGAGTTTCGCCGGCGATCGAACGGCTTGGGCACCGGGTCATCGGGATTTATGCGCTTGTATTACGAAGATTTTGGCCCCATCGCATTGCCGCTACCGCCCATAGAAGAGCAGCGGCGGGTTGTTCAGGACATTCAGGGGCAGCACACCGAAACACTGCCAATACGATCTCGCGCATCGCGTGAGATAACCCTGTTGCAGGAGTTCCGAGCTCGACTCGTCGCCGACGTAGTAACCGGCCAGGTTGATGTTCGCGGGATCGCAGCGACCTTGCCGGACGCACCAGAGTCGTTCGAAAATGCGGTCTTGACAATCGATGATGAGTTTCAGGAAGTACTGAGCGAAGGGGAGAACTGATGATGCAGCGTCTCAACGAGGAGAGCTTGGAAACGCTCATCGTCGCTCAGATGAGCGGTGGCGGTTGGACGGAGGGCACACCCTCCGACTACGTCGCGTCCTACGCGATTGATCTAGTGCACTTCACAACGTTCATCGAGTCGACCCAGCCAGCACTCGTTGAGCAGCTCGGACTGGCAACAGAGACCCCGACGCGTCATAAGTTTCTCGCGCGGCTGCAAGGTGAGATCACCCGGCGGGGTGTTGTCCATGTGCTGCGCAACGGCATCGACCATCTTGGTCTGCACGTTGACCTGTACTACCCGACGCCTGCGGCCGGGAACCCGAGGGCGGCTGAGCATTTCGCTGCGAACCGATTCGTCATCACACGGCAGGTGCACTACAGCGTCAGTAATCCAGGTGACGCGGTTGATCTGGCGGCGTTCATTAATGGTCTGCCGATCTTTACGTTCGAGTTGAAGAACAACATCACCAACCAGACAGTGGAAGACGCGGTGCAGCAGTATCAGCGTGACCGCGATCCCCGTGAGCCACTGTTCTCGTTCGGACGGACGATCGCGCACTTCGCGCTGGACGACCAGCGCGCACGATTCTGTACGGATCTCAAAGGCGCTTCTTCGTGGTTCCTGCCGTTCGATCAGGGGTTCAACGACGGCGCGGGCAACCCGCCGAACCCCGACGGGGTCATGACGGACTACCTGTGGCGGCGGGTTCTCGCACCACAGAGCCTTGCCGGGATCATCGAGAACTACGCGCAGATCGTGGTCGAGAAGAGCCAGAAGTCGGGCAAGAAGGTGTCGAAGGCCATTTTCCCTCGGTACCACCAGCTCGACGTGGTTCGAAAGCTTCTCGGGGACGTCGAGGCTCGCGGTGCGGGCCGGCGATACTTGGTTCAGCACTCAGCTGGCAGCGGGAAGTCGAACTCGATCGCTTGGTTGACTCATCAGCTCGCCGAGGCCGCACATGACAGCAAGATCGCCTTCGATTCGATCATCGTCGTGACCGACCGCATTATTCTCGATAATCAGCTCACACAGACGATCAAGTCGTTCCTGCAGGTGGGGTCGACCGTGGTGCATGCCGACCGTTCCGGAGATCTGCGCCGCGCGATCACTGCGGGCAAAAAGATCATTGTCACGACGGTGCAGAAGTTTCCCTACATCTTGGATGACATCGGCGCGGACCATCGAGATCGTACATTCGCGATCATCATCGACGAGGCGCATTCGTCCCAGGGGTCGAAGACTTCCGCGGCCGTCTCTCGTGCGCTTGCAGGTGTCGAAGCCGATGAGGAAGACACCGTCGAAGACCGGATCAACCGGATCATCGAGGGAAAGAAGCTGTTGACGAACGCGAGCTACTTTGCCTTCACCGCGACGCCGAAGAACAAGACGCTCGAGATGTTCGGCGAACCGGTGCCCAACGGCGAAGGAGGCACGAGCTTCCGGCCATTCCACTCCTACACGATGAAGCAGGCGATCCAAGAAGGCTTCATCGTCGACGTCCTCTCTAACTACACCCCGGTCGGCAGCTACTACAAGCTGATGAAGACCGTGGAAGACGACCCCGAGTTCGATGCAAAGCGCGCCTCGAAAAAGCTCCGCGCATACGTCGAAGGCAACGAGCACGCCATCGCGCAGAAGACCGACATCATGGTCGAACACTTCCTTGCTCAGGTGGTCGCGAAGCGGAAGATCGGCGGCCAGGCTCGGGCAATGGTCGTAACCTCGTCGATCGCACGGTGCATTGAGTACTTCCATGCGATTCGTGACGCGCTGGCGGCCCGCAAGAGCCCGTACAGGGCGGTCGTCGCCTTCTCTGGTGAGCACGAGTACAAGGGTATGAAGGTGACCGAGGCCAGTCTGAATGGCTTCCCCTCCAACGCCATCGCTGAGCAGGTGAAGACCGATCCGTACCGGATCTTGGTCGTCGCCAATAAGTTCCAGACGGGATACGACGAACCGCTACTGCACACGATGTACGTCGACAAGGCACTCTCCGGAGTGCTGGCGGTGCAGACACTGTCGCGCCTCAACCGCGCCCATCCCGCGAAGCACGACACGTTCGTCCTCGACTTCGCCAACGACGCCGACGAGATCCAGCGTGCGTTCGAGCCGTACTACCGCACGACCGTGCTGGCCGAGGAGACCGACGCCAACAAGCTTCATGACCTGGTCAACGATCTCGACACCTTCGCGGTCTACACCATCGAACAGATCGATGAGTTCGTGAGCCGCTACCTGGCTGGCGAGAGCCGTGACCAGCTCGACCCGCTGCTCGATGTGAGTGTCGCAGAGTACATCGAGATGCCCGACGAGGACGATCAGGTGGCGTTCAAGGGCGGCGCAAAGGCGTTCCTGCGCACCTACAACTTCCTCTCGACTGTGCTGCCGTACGGGAGCAGCGAGTGGGAGAAGCGCTCAATCTTCCTCGACCACCTGGTGCCGAAGCTGCCCGCGCCGAAGGAGGAGGACCTCTCGGCTGGCATCCTGGAGAATATCGATCTGGAGTCGTACCGGGCCGAGAAGCTCAGCGCCATGAAGATCGTCCTCGACGATGAGGATGGCACTCTCGATCCGGTGCCAGCCGCCGGCGGTGGGCACCGCTCAGACCCAGAGCTCGAGAGGCTCTCAGCGATTGTGCGCAGCTTCAACGATCACTTCGGCAACATCGAGTGGAACGACGCTGATCGTGTGCAGCGGTTCATCACCGAAGAGATCCCGCGGCTGGTGTCCGAGGACGAGGCCTACAAGAACGCGCAGGCCAACGACGACCCTGTGAACGCCCGTGTGGAGAGTGACCGTGCCCTCAGCCAGGTCATGTTGCGCCTCATCTCCGATGACACTCAGCTATTCAAGGAGTTCCAGGACAACAGCAGCTTTAAGAATTGGCTCGCCGGGGCCGTCTTCGATGCGACCTACCGAAAGAGCGCATGAGGTGTTAGGCAAACCCCCTGTCGATGAGCACCACTCCCTGACCACAGCTGGGAGTGGCCCGGAGGCCGAGGGACGGCCGTGGAAGACCGACGAGGATGTTGAGCTCGCGACGCAAACAGGACTGATTCTCTCAGGGAGGGCGCCCTCGAACTCGCAGAATCGCTTGAACGCGAGATGGACACGGCGTTTGATGCTGGTAATGAGCCTGAGGTTGCCCGACTGTCAGAACAGCATCAGCACGCAGAACTTACAACAGCGGCTGCCGAGCAAGAGTTTGAGTCGGCGTATTCGCAAAGTGACGCATTTACATTTTGGTGCGAGGAAGATGACGAAAATCGGCGGCTGTCCCTGATCCGGTACAGCCCGCAGTAACCCCGGCGACCGCGAAGAAGTGGTAGCGGTGGCGGGCCGAATGGGTCTGGAGGCATGACGAGGGGTGGTCTCTTAGGTATTCAGTGGTAGACCCTCAGTGGTGGCGCAGCATCCCGGTCGACTGAACCGCATTGAGCGGATTCCTGAGCTGCGAAACTGGCGTCCAGCAACACAGGCGGGCAAGTTAGGGACTACGCACCAGCATTGGGACAACGACGCGGCCGGCCAGTCCGTGGGCAATCTGTCCAGTTAGGGGAGACACTTGAGTGCACCGCAGGAGCCGGATCGCCGACCGGTGTCGTACTCAGGTGCAAGAGTGTGTCCAGGGCCGATGTACAGGCTAGATGACCCCTAGTCCTGCGTTCGCGCACTGACCGCGGCCGCGAGCCCGAAAGATGCGATTCAACACAGCAGGTCTGCTAGTCAACCGGCTGCTGAAGCTATGAGATGGCGTCGCCAGAGCGAGGAGTTGTCAATGGCTGAAACCTTCGGTCACCATCCGTGGACCGTCCAGGACCTGGTCGCCGGAGTGTCTTCCGGGCGTGTAAGGCTTCCTGATATCCAGCGACCTTTCGTATGGGGCAATTCGAAAGTCCGAGACTTGGTCGACTCGATGTACCGCGGTTTCCCAGTTGGGCAGCTGATGTTCTGGGAAAACACGGCCGCTGAGCACACCAAAGCGATTGGGCTTGACTCGAAGTCTCAGGCCAGTTCGATGCAGGTCGTCGACGGTCAGCAACGGTTGACGTCACTGTATGCAGTCGTGCATGGACAGCGCGTACTGCGCGAAGACTACTCCGAGGAACTAATAGTTGTTTCCTTCAATCCGCTGACCGAACGGTTTTCTGTGCCGGACGGCGCGACCAAACGGTCATCGGAGTGGATCCAGGACATCCGCGAGGTGTTTGAGTCGCCGATCGACGCAAGGTCAAAGTACCTTGAAGGGCTCGAGAAGGCTCGCGGAGTCGACAGGCTGGATAGGGAGACCGAGCGAGCCGCGGAGGTCGCGATCAACAAGCTCGCCGACGTTCTCAAGTTCGTCTTCGAGGTTGTCCAGCTCAAAGAGCATGTCTCTCGCGAGACCGTGGCTGACATCTTCGTGAGGATTAACTCTCAGGGAGCCACGTTGTCGTCAGCAGACTTCATCCTGACTTGGCTCTCAGTGTTCTGGGAAGAGGGTCGACAAGCAATTGAAGACTTTGCGCGACGATCACGGTTTACGCCCCAAGAAATTACCCGCTTGACCGGTAAACAGGTCAAGTGGACGCCCAAGAATCCCTACTTGACCTTGGATCCTAACCACCTGCTGCGGGTGGTGGTGGCAATCGGCAACCGTCGTGCACCCTTGGGCGATGCGTATAACGCCCTCCGCGGCCGGAATCCCAGGACACGCGAGATCGTCCCGGCCGACCGAGAGAAGGAACTGGAAAAGCTCAAGAATGGGCAGTCCCGAGCTTTGGATCCCAAGAATTGGGACGAATATCTGAAGGCTCTTGAGAGGGCTGGGATCCGGACAAGGGCCATGGTGACCTCCAAGAACACTGTCATCTACGGGTACGCCCTTTGGCTGATTGGTCGTACTGAGTTTCACGTGCCGGTTGATGAATTGCGGGAGGTCATGGCGCGCTGGTATTTCATGGCCCAGATCACTGGCCGTTTCTCGGGCAGCCCGGAAACGCGAGCTCAAGAAGACTTGAATCGACTGGACGGCTTAGATCGCACTCCAGCGGCGTTCAAGGAGGTGATCACTTCTCAGGTAGACACCACCCTGACAGAGGACTGGTGGAGCGTCACACTGCCAGACGACCTGTACACCTCTGGTACGACGAGCCCGGCTTTCACGGCGTACCTGGCAGCGCTTACGATTCTCGATGCTGAGGTGTTGCTGTCGACGCTTACAGTCAAGGACTGGATCGACCCCTCCCGCCGACCTGTGAAGGGAGTCGAGAAACACCACTTGTTTCCGAAGGGGTACCTCAAGGAGCAGCTCCACGTCTCCACGACGCGGCAGATTAACCAGGTGGCCAATCAAGCGTTGGTGGAGTGGTCAGACAACATCGATATCTCCGACAAGGCCCCCGGGGACTACTGGCCCCAGGAGGTGGCGGACAAGACCATTGGCGATGAACGACTGGCCAAGCAGATGTGGTGGCACGCGCTGCCCGAAGGCTGGACGGCCTTGAGTTACCAGGACTTCTTGGCAGCCCGACGCAAGCTGATGGCGGAGGTCACCCGCGAGGGCTTTCGCAAACTCTCCGACCCGAACTACTCGCCGAAGCCAGCAGCCAAGCCAGTCCCGTCTGCGTCCGAGCCGGAGTTGCCCTCGTTCGATGAGCTAGTTCAGGCTGGAACGATCCCCGTTGGAACTTACCTCGCCCCAGCCGACGGAGAAAAGGACTCGTTGGCCGAGGTGACTGAAAATGGGACGATCCTGCTAGAAGAGATCGAGTACCGCACGCCGGACCTGGCTGCCTACGCCGATGGAGCGGACGATGTCGACGGTTGGGACTACTGGAGCGCTGTGTTTGACGAGCCCGTGCTGCTATCGGAGCTAAGGGCTAGATAGGGTTAGCGGCGCCTGCTGGGTGGAGCGGACGGAAGCGACAACCAGGATGGGACTGGGCGACGTCGTCAAAGTCTTTGGATCGGAAGCTCTGAGCTTTCGGCGGGAGGGTCTTCCCAATCACGCCGCTTCCTCAGAAGTCCCCCGCTCGTCAATGTAGAAGATCAAGCTGCATACCAGCATTAAGCCCTGGACGACGTTCCGACGTGTGTATTGCACTGCGCTTACGGTGTGAGCGGTCGCATGGCGATTAAAGGTCGGTGGAATCTCATCGCCGTCTTCGGCGTGGAATTGCTGGTGCGCCTGCAAGATCGGGCCGAGCGCGATCAGCGATCGGAGGCCCAGCTTGCGGTATGCGTCGTTGGTGCGATTGCCACGCCTGTCCGGGGTGAACTGGGCCCGAGTTTGGCGATCGCCCATATAAGATGTCACAATGGTGTCGGTTATCGGGCCCTTCCGGATTTAGAGTGCGTTGATCCGGTCCTGGAGCTGTCCGGAGTGGATCAGTGACCGCAAGATGTAGTGCTTGAGGTTGCGGAAACCTAGGGCGATTCCGCGGAGGTGCTCGAGGCGTCCGTTGATGGCCTCGACGGGGCCGTTGGAGGCGCCCACGTCGAAGTAGGCAAGGATCTCGCGGTGCCGCTTCCACAATGAGCGGCCGAGCTGCGCGAGCTCCGGGAGTTCGGTGGGCACCCCGGCCCGGATGGAACGCAGAAGCTTGTACATCGCGACCTTGCCCTCCCGCTTGCCCGAGGCCTCGTAGGCGGCGATGAGCCGCTGGTAGACGCTGTAGGTGACCTCCACCGCCGCGTGTGCATCGTCGGCGGTGAACGCCTTGAACAGGCGGACCTTCTGCTTGTCGGTCAGCAGCTCAGCGCGGGTGCGCAGGGTGCGGCGGATGCCGTACAGCGGATCTCCCGTGCGGCCCCGGTGCCCGGTGGTGGCCTGCTGGATGCGTTGGCGGCACACGGTGAGCTTGTCGGCGGCCAGGTGCACGACGTGGAAGGGGTCCATCACGGTGCGTGCTTCGGGGACGGCTTTGGCTGCGGCCGAGTGATAGCCGGCGAACCCATCCATCGTGACAACCTTGACTCGGTCTCGAAACACCTGGTCACGGGCGTCGAGCCACTCGGTGAGCACCTTCGCCGAACGCCCCGGGACCATGTCCAACAGGCGAGACGGGCCGGTGCCGTCCACGACCGGGGTCAGGTCGACCAGGACAGTGACGAACGAACTGCTGCCATCGCCGCGCACGTGCTTCCACTTGTGCTCATCGACACCGAGAACGCGGACGCCATCGAAGTGTCCGGGCTGCTCGTAGACCATCGTGCGAACCTCCGAGACCGCCAGGTCATTGACCAAATCCCACCCCAGCCCGAGGGCCTTGGCCACCGCGGACACGCTGGTGCGGTCGATCGCCAGACGCTGCAGGATCCAGCGGCTGCAGCGACGAGTGGTCTTGGCCCTCGGCTCAGCCAGATCCCGCATCCGCTGCTGGAAGATGCGCGTCTCGCATTCGATGTTGTCGCAGGTGAAGCGCGGTACCCGCACGTGCAGTCTGGTCGGGTGCCCGACGATCGGTAGATCCGTGACCTTCCGCTGGACGTGGTCTCGCAGGCGCCCCGCCATCCCGCACTCGGCGCAGATCGGGTCGAGTGTGACCGGGGAGCAGAACAGGTGCGTGAACTCGTCAGCCACAGCGGCGTCGGTGATCGTCACCCCGAGCTCGACGGTGCGGCAGATGGTGTCGGCAAGCAGGCTGGCGGTAGCGTTCAAAGCGGGTCCTGGGGTGTTCGATGCGTGGCGTGAGAACCTGCATCTTCACACGCCCCAGGACCCCTACATCTTGTGTCTCACCGCATCACCGGCGAACCCCAGCTACGCACTCCGGATCCGGAAGAGCCGGTTATCGACCCCACCAAGGCTTGGGCGGCGATTTCGTGCCCCTCAACGAGAGCCTCTATCGCGGCGTAGCCAGCGACCACCCATTCTGAAACATGGTTGTTCGCGCACCCGTCGAGCAAGGCGCGGCAATCGTCGACAACCGCTCTCCATTCGGAATCGATAACGGCAAATCTGGCCGCCGTACCTTCAGCGCGAACCAGCGCTTTGGCGATGGAAGACCGGGGCACTCCGTACAGTGCAATCCCGTCTTCTAGCACAATCTGTTCAATCGTGGTGAAGTCGAAGCGTTCCTCGATAGCTAGTAGGTTCGGCGGGTAGAAGGTGGAGCGCAGCCTGCTTGCGCTCTCTGCGAGGGACCGGAATTGCGCTTGGTGCAATTTTGCGATCTGAGTGACCGAGCTCGAGATAGAGTCAGCGAACTCGGCCTTCCGAGCGATCTGCTCGAAGATAGAGTCCATCCTCGGCATCGCATTCAGCTGTTCGAGGGCGTCCGAATTGATGGCAGGCATCTGCTTCGCCCACTCAGCCTCACCAGCTCTGAGTGGATTGAGCCCCTCCCTGAGCTTCTTTCTTACTGCCTCCGGCACCATGGCGACTTGGGCCATGCTTTGCTGAAGCTGGCGCAGGCCCGCTAGCGCTGGAGCATCGAAGTTGACCTTGGGCGACATCGCTCTACTCGCCTCCTCGAAGGACCTCCGTGCGCGCCGTACCGCCTCTCGCTGATCGGGTGTCAGCTCAACATTCTCGCTGCTGTCTTCAGGGTCAGGCATCTCGGTCGGCACACGAGTAACTTAGTCGACGAGCATGGATTTACACCGCCGCCGCCTTGGCCGGGGTGGCTCAAGGGTGTTGGCGATGTCAGCTAACGCGTGAGAGGTGATCCCACCTCTTTCGCCGGATTCCTGGAACGGTGGGCAGATAGATTGACGCACCCCAACGGTAAGTCAGAGACCTGCCAATCTGCGTCGGTGTTTCTTGTCAATCTGGACCGCATGGCGACATCGGTTGCCAAACAGTTTGTCAGTTTGCCAACTGCGTGTCAGTAGCGTGCCACTAGCTTGTCAGCGAAGGCAGCCGGCCGAGTGTCGATGAGTCCATCTTCGCGGTGAGACATCGGCAACGCGTCCCGGCTCTCTGCCCGGCACGGGACAGCCAACGAGGACGGCGGAAGCCAGCGCAGCGATCAGCCCTGCCAGAGTGGCCACCACGCTCCCAGCAGGCACTGCCGCCCAGGTCCGTTTCAACGCTCAAGCTCAACGATGCCAGCCCCCGCTGTCGTGCGGCCCCGATCAGCGCGTCAAGGAGTCGGGACCCAATTCCGTGTCCGCGCCAACTCCGCACGACCCCCATGGCCAGCTCGGGCGTGGCGGCATCGACGTAGCCGTAGCTGGGATCGCTCTCTGGGAGCAGTCGCACCCACGCTGCCCCCACGGGCGCTACCTCGTACAGCGCGACCACGCCAAGGTCCCCGTAACGCGGCCAGCCCACGACGTAGTGGGCAAGCTGCGGTTCACGCAAGACCCCTGCGACGCGAACGACGTCGTCGCGGAACTCCCTGGGGTACGGCTTTGGCACGGTACACATATTTCCAGCGGCAACGTTCGGCACCACAGATCAGATGTCACTTGTTCGTGCAGCAGTCCCCTGGAATGTGACGCCGCCCTGGAAAGATGGGGGTGGTGCACGGTTAGGTGACAGGGTTAGTCACGCGGCCTGAGTGGCCTGAGGGGCCTCATGGTTGATGATGGTCTCGTATTCGATCGGGGTCAATCTGCCGAGGCGGTCCTGCCGTCTGCGGCGGTGGTAGGTGCGTTCGATCCAGTGCACGATGGCAGCCCGGAGCTCGTCTCTGGTGGCCCAGGATCGGCGGTCAAGGACGTTGTTCTGCAGCAGCGAAAAGAAGCTCTCCATGGCCGCGTTGTCACCGCACGCGCCGACTCTGCCCATCGACCCGAGCATGCCGTGTCGCCGGATGGCCTTCTGCATCTTCTTCGAGCGAAATTGAGATCCTCTATCGCTGTGCAGGATGCAACCGGTCACCTCGCCCCGCCTGGCGACAGCGCTGTTCAGAGCGTTGACCGCCAGGCGGGACTTCATTCGCGCATCGATCGAATACCCGACGATCCGTCCCGAGTAGACGTCCTTGATCGCACACAGGTAGAGCTTGCCCTGGCCGGTGCGGTGCTCGGTGATGTCGGTCAGCCACAGCTCGTTCGGACCGTAGGCGGTGAAGTCCCGCTCGACCAAATCGTCGTGTACGGGCTCGCCGGCCTTGCGGTGCTTGCCGCGGCCCTTTCGGCTGATGGCGCTGGTCCAGCCACCGGACGAGCAGATCCGCCAAGCGGTTCGCCGGCACATCTTCTCGCCCGCGGCCTCGGCCTCGTCGGCCAGGTAGCGGTACCCGAACTCCGGGTCTTCGCGGTGGGCATCGAACAGGGCGTTGGCCCGGTACGCCTCGGCCAGTTCGGCGTCGGTCACGGGCTTTTTGAGCCACCGGTAGTAGGGCTGACGAGCAATTCCGAGTACCCGGCACGTCACCGTGACAGCGATGCCGTCAGCGGCGAGCTCGTTCACGAGCGGGTACCACCTTTTCCCGGCAGATTCGCCTGGGACAGGTAGGCAGCAGCGCGGCGCAGGACCTCGTTCTCCTGCTCCAGCAGACGTACTCGGCGCTTGGCCTCGCGCAGCTCACGCGACTCGGCCGACGTGGTGCCGGGTTTGATCCCGGCCTCCACGTCGGCCTTGCGCATCCACTTCTGCAACGTCACTGGATGGACACCGAAGTCCCGGGCGATCTGGTCCAGGGAGACACCGTCCTCGCGGGACTGAGCCACCCGGACGACGTCGTCGCGGAACTCCTGGGGGTAGGGCTTGGGCACAGCAACATCCTTCCAGGCCCGCCCCGCAGGGCAAGCCAGATCAGATGTCACCTACTCATGCATCAGCCCCGATGGCCCATTTAGAGATCGGAGCCGAGGGGCGGCTACAAACCTCTCGGCAGTTGAGATGGATGTGCGCCCCTGAGCGCCTCCTACTGATCAAGCTGCTTGAAGTATCGCGCTACGGGCCACGGCTCGAAGCCGATCGACTCGTACACTCTTCGCGCAGGCGCGTGCCCGCTATCGCCACCCGTCTCGACTATCACCATTGCCATGCCCGCCGCGCGAACTCGAGCGAACGCGTGCTCCAGGAGATGACGCCCGACCCCCCGTTGCTGATAGTCGGGATCAACGGCGATGACAAACACCTCGCCCATCTTGTCGTCAGGGTGCAAGCGAGTGCACACCCATCCGATTGGCCGCCCCTCATCAACCGCGACATCGACGTTCTCAGGTTCGTTGTCAAGCACTTCTGACAGGTCCTTGAGCTGCCTTTCACGCCACCCATTTGGGTAGAACGCGCTGTACACGAAACCCGGCACTTCGTTTCTCACTATCGGGAAGACTGGTTCCCAAGCTCGGAGTGAGAGGTCTAGTAGCGCAGACCGGTGCTCTGGGGCGTAGCTGATGATTCGGTGCATCCAGATCTCCTAAGGTGGACACGCTCTCGGAAGAACGCCACCGTGGCCGTGATGGCGTGACCTTCAACTTCGTTTAGAGGGATTTCTCAGCTTCATACGGCGGCACATTTCTGATAGGCCGAGAGGCTCGAAGGTGAGCGCCTGTTGCACGCAATCTAGTCGAGCCGCTGACTGGTAGTCGCACCCGATCTGCTCAGGCCAAAGGTGAACGGATAGCCGAGACTCGCAGCGCTGCCGTACGGATAGCCCTGGCCGCACGGAACGAGCGGTCCGGGCGAATGTCCAAGCCAGCGACCTTCGCGATTTCGTCGGCGACCTGCTGCACGGTCCGGTTGCCTGTGTCGATATGAACCCCGAACTCCGGCGCGGATAACGCATCGAGTGTGGCGCCAGCTTGGTGCTGGGCGTAGGAGGCGATCACGTCGCCACGAGATCGGAGACGCCTACGCAGTTCGTGGAGTTGCAGTGACAGCGTGACGTGAAAAACCCGGTGCTGCGATGCCCGTACGGGATCGAGTACGTGAGATAGGAGAAGACTGTCGGCGACAGTTTGGGGAGCAATGATCGTCGCCCCTGTGCGATCGAGGATGTCGATCAAAGTGGATGAGACGGCAGAGGTCCAGGCGTCGAGGGTTCGGTAGTCAGGCCTCTCGCTACGCGGGTACATCCGGCGTAAGCCGAAACCAACATGTTCCGGATCGGCGAGGTGGGAGTGCGGCACACGACGGACCAGATCAGCGGCAACATGAGTCTTGCCACTGCCATGGGCACCGTTGATCCATATAAGCGTGCCGCGTCGCTGGTCACTCATTACGCAGACCGTACTCAGTTCGACTGAGACTGGGGCGCTGTTACAAGACATTTCGATATGAGTACCAAGGTCCTTCGAGGTGGTTTACCGCTAACCCTTTGACCTCGGGATCGAAGGTGGGTGGGACCAGCCCCTTGTGAAAGAAGGCTCTGGAGTCGGTCGAGCCGAACGAAGTGCAGCCCTCTCGGAGACGCTGGAAAACTGTCAGGAGCGAGGATTCTGCCAACTTCGTGACAATCGGCCCCTGACAACTTGCTGACAACGTGCTGCTGGATCGGCACGAAGCTGACAAGTTGGGTGAGAACCGACAGCCACTCGACATGCGGACCCCCGTTCGTGGGCCCGGACCCTCTCCTCACATCGGTACGATGGTGTATGCATCGATAACTTTCACCGAGGCGGCGCCTGCAGAGGGCGTCGCAGAGAAGGAGGACACCACGTTGACGACAGCTCGTAACGACTACCCGGAGACCGCGTACGGGACGAACGTGACCGACTACCGGGTTCTGCAGAGCGCGCCGGACTACTCGGTCGCGCAGGAGATCGTCGATCGGCTGTCTGATCGCGGTTTCCCCGTCGAGCGGGTTCGGATCGTCGGCAGCGGCCTCCGCTCGATCGAGCAGGTGACGGGTCGGATGACCACGGGTAAGGCCGCGGGTCGAGGAGCGCTGGCGGGACTGTGGTTCGGCCTCCTACTCGCGATCCTCTTCCTCATCCTCGCCCCGCTGGCGAGCTTCCTGTGGATCCTCGTCTGGTCCCTCGGCTTCGGCGCACTGTGGGGCGCGCTCTTCGGCGCAATCGGCCACGCCTCGACGGGCGGACGCCGCGACTTCTCGTCGGTGCAGACGATGGAAGCCGACTCCTACGACGTGCTCGTCGAGTCGACGCATCTCGATGAGGCCGTCCGGCTCATCGGCGGACCAGCGCCCAGGACCGACCTGCAGCGCTGAGCTGATGGCGCTCGGCCCCTCAGGTCGAGAGGGCCGGAGAGTGGCGGCGGATCCGCTGAGAGGTCACCTGCAGGATCACGACGAACACCGCCACCACGCCCACGGTCATGCACCACCCCGCGATGACGTCGCTGGGAAAGTGGACCCCCAGGTAGACGCGGGACGCGCCCACCGCCAGCACGTAGAACGCCGCCGCCACGAGTGCCGGCCAGCGATACCGGGTGCCCCAGGCGAGAACGACGAGTGGCGCCGCGATCGACATCGACCCCATCGCGTGCCCGCTGGGGAACGAGAAGGTGTTCTCCGCGGAGAGGTGCTCCCAGAAGTCGGGGCGCGTTCTCTCGAAGAGGGCCTTGAGCGCGACGTTGATCCGCGAGGCGGCGAAGTAGGCCACCAGCACGAAGCCGGCATCCACCCATCGGCGTCTGACGCACAGCACGAGGGCGGTGAGGGCGGCGGCGACCGGCACCACCTTCCCGCCGAGTAGCGAGGCGAACGTCGCGGCGTCGGTCAGCCAGGGCGTCGTCGCGCCGTGCACCCACAACATCACGGTCCGGTCGAACGCGAAGGAACCCTGCCGGGCGACTTCCACGGCCAGGACACCGAAGATCAGAAGCGGGATGAGGATCAGGGCGGCGGCCGAGCCGGGACCGAGGCGCGTGGTCGTCACCGTGGATCGCCAGCGGCGCCGGCCGTCGTCATCGGTGTTCACGGCATCAGCCTAGAAAGAATCGCTGAGAAAATCAGGAAAAACTTCGAGCGACGAGCGCGGGCCGAGCGCGGCGCAGCGCGGCGCGAGCGCGGGCCTCGCCAGCGCGGGCGCGGGCCGGTGCGCGTGGCTCACCGGCCGCACAGACGCAGCGACCCGGGGGCTCCGCCCGCCGGACACCGAGATGTCCGGGGCGGGAGCCCCCGGGTCGCCGAGAAGTCGAGGCTAGGACAGTCCGCCGAGCAGGTCGGTCGGCAGGAGGCCGGTCAGCGAGTCGGTCGCGCTGCCGGCGCCGCTACCGGGTCCCCCGAGCAGCGAGCCGAGGCCGAGCGAGCCGAGGATGGGTGCCGCGAGCGACCCCGCGGCGAGCGAACCGAGCGATCCGAGAGCTTCAGAACCCATGGATGTGTCTCCTTTCGACGGGCATGAGGCGCGAGCAGAGAGTGATCTCCGCTCACTTGGCCGAGAGTAACAGTGACTCTCGCCCTTCCGAACCGCTCGCGGACTGATTTTTTCCTGGGGATCGCCCGCGTCGCGGCACCGTGTTCCGGTCGGGCGCGTAGAGCTGCGGAGACGCGGTATTCACAGGCCCGGCACTGCCTCCACAGCTCCGGCGCTCACTGCGCCCGTCGCGGGACGCGCACCCCCGCGGGCGTGTGAGGGTGCCGGGCATGGATATCGCAGAACCGATCTCGGACACCCATCGCGGCACCGTCATCCGCCGGGTGCTGCGCCTGGCACGGGACGGGGACCACCGCGCCCGCCGCGTCACGCTGCTGGGGCAACCGGGAGCCGTGCCGGACCGGGTCGGCATCGTCAGTCCGCACCGGGACGCCGACGGCGAGCTCGACGCCGCGGACCTCGTCGCGCAGGTCTACGCGATCGCGCACGAGTGCCCGTCCGTCACCGGCGCGTACACGAACGGGTTCTGGGTCGGGGAGGGTGACTCGTCATACCTGATGGATGCGGAGATGTACGAGGACGGCGATCCGGAACCGGACGACGCACCCGACGAACACGACTAGGGTCGGCCGCAACGGAGCCCGTCGACGGGCTCATGGGAACGGCACAGTCAGTTCGAGGAGGCGCCATGACCGGATACTCGCACTCGCCGATGAACAGTGGGCCGTCGAAGGAGAACCGCCATCGGGTGGTCATCATCGGGTCGGGATTCGGCGGGCTCGCCGCGGCCCGGGCGCTGGAGAAGGCCGACGTGGACGTCACGCTCGTCGCCCGGACCGGCCACCACCTCTTCCAGCCGCTGCTGTACCAGGTCGCGACGGGCATCCTGTCCGTCGGCGAGATCGCGCCCTCGACCCGGCTCGTGTTGAGGGACCAGAAGAACGTCACGGTCGCGCTGGGGGAGGTGGACCAGATCGACGTCACCGCCCGGAGGGTGCACGCGACGGCCGGGCACGTCGACTTCGAGCTCGAGTACGACAGCCTCATCGTCGCCGCCGGGGCCAACCAGTCCTACTTCGGCAACGATCACTTCGAGCACTGGGCGCCGGGCATGAAGTCCATCGACGACGCGCTGGAGCTGCGGAGCCGCATCATGGGCTGCTTCGAGCAGGCCGAGGTGACGGACGACGAGGAGGAGCGTCGCAGGCTGCTCACCTTTGTCGTTGTCGGCGCCGGCCCGACCGGGGTGGAGATGGCCGGGCAGATCGCCGAACTGGCGCGGCGGACCCTCAAGAACAGCTTCCGGCGGATCGACCCGCGCCGGGCCCGCGTCATCCTCCTCGACGCCGCCCCGGCCGTGCTTCCGCCGTTCGGCAACAGGCTCGGCAACGCTGCCCGGGCGCGCCTCGAGGAGATCGGGGTGGAGATCCAGCTCAACGCCATGGTCACCGACGTGGACTACTACGGGATCGAGGTCAAGGACCAGGACGGATCGCTGCGGCGCATCGACGCCACGTGCAAGATCTGGTCGGCCGGCGTCCAGGCGAGCCCGCTGGGCCGGATGCTCGCCGAGCAGACCGGCGCCGAGGTGGATCGCGCGGGGCGCGTGCTGGTGAACAAGGACCTCTCCCTGCCGGGCCGGCCGGAGATCTTCGTGATCGGCGACATGATCAACCTCGACGACCTACCCGGCGTCTCGCCGGTCGCGATCCAGGGCGGCAAGTACGTCGCCAAGCAGATCGCCCGCGAGGTAGCGACGGGACGGTCGCCGGCCGCACGCCGCCCGTTCAAGTACTTCGACAAGGGATCCATGGCGACCGTGTCCCGCTACAGCGCGGTCGCCAAGATCGGCCCGTTCCAGCTGCAGGGGTTCATCGCCTGGGTCCTGTGGCTGGTCGTGCACCTGGCGTTCCTCATCGGTTTCCGGAACCGGGTCATCACCCTGCTGTCCTGGGGACTGCACATGGGCGACCATCGCTCGCACCTCAACTCCACGGCCCGGTGGGCGTACGGGCGACAGGCTCTCGCCCGCGCGGAGCAGGTCGCCGAGCGCGACACCGACCGCGCACCGGCCGACTGACTCCGCGCCCGGAGGGCTCAGCGGTCGCGGCCGACCGTCCGGGGTGGGACCGTGGCGGTCGACGACGACGACGTGAGCCCGGGCGGAAGGGGTGCGGTGACCCGATCAGCCGATGAGTCCGCGAGACGCGCCCGTTCCGTACGCACCAGCCCTGACGTGCCCCAGCGAGCACCGATCACGGTCGGAGACCTCTCCCGGTTCCTCGGAACTCCGCTGGTGGGCGGGTCGCGGGCGACAGCCCGGGCGGTGGCCGACCTCGTCGTCGTCGTCGACATCACCGACGACTCCCGCAGCGTCTCCACCGGCCACGCCTACCTCGCCCTGCCGGGCAGCCACCACCACGGCCTGGACTTCGAGGACCGGGCCGCCGAGGCCGGCGCCGTGGTCGCGAGCGTCAAGGCGTCACTGTTCACGGCCGCGCGCGCCGACACGGCGGTCGTCTCCATCGATGACCCCCACGGTCGTCGGCTCGCCGCGGAATCGGAACCGCCCACGTGGACGTGCTCGGTCCGCGACGTGGGGGCGGACGTCTACGCCGGGGACGTCGTCTATGACGGGACGGGTTCGCGCTTCACCGCCCGGACGCCGTACGGTGCCGTCCCGGTCCGGCTGCGGGTCCTGGGGCCGCACCAGGTGCCCAACGCCCTCGTCGCGCTGACCGGCCTCCTCGCCGACGGCATCGACCCGGCCGCGGCGGCCGAGGGCATCTCCCGACTGTCCCGGGTCCCGGGGCGCTGCGAGCCGGTGCACGCCGGGCAGTCGTTCACCGCGCTCGTCGACTACATGCACAACGAACCCGGCCAGCGCGCGCTGCTGCCGCACCTGAGGTCGATGGCCACCGGGCGGTTGATCCTGGTGATCGGGGCGACCGGCGGACGCGACCGCACCAAGAGGCGCCCGCTCGGGCGCACCGCGGCGTCGTTCGCCGACCTGGTGATCGTCACCGACGAGAGCCCCGAGGACGAGGACCCGGCCGCCCTCCGCGCCGAGGTCCTCGCCGGCGCGGGTGAGGCCGCGGTGGCCCGCGCGCGTGAGGCCGCGGGGGTCGAGGTCGTGGAGGAGCCGGACAGGGGACGGGCTCTGGCCCTCGCCGTGGCGGTGGCCGGGCCGGGGGACGTGGTGGTGGTCGCCGGCCGGGGCAGCGAGGTGTCCCGACGCTACGGGTCCCGCCGGGACGACTTCGACGACCGTGCCCGTCTGTTGCAGGCGATCCTCGAGTCCTCGGCGGAGAACCCTGGTCAACGCTCAGCCTAGGAGCGGGATCCGGCGATACGCTGCCCCCATCGTCCCCGCGCCACCCTCGGAAGGTCGATCATGGGCACGCTGAGTTACACCGCGACCGTCTCGCTCGACGGGTACGTCGCGGACGCGGACGGGGACTTCCAGTGGTCCGCGCCGGACGCCGAGGTCTTCCGGTTCCACGTGGACCGCATGGAGGCCGTCGCCCACGAGGTGCTGGGGCGCCACACCTACGCGCTGATGGAGTACTGGCAGAACCCACCCGAGGGCGAGGAGTGGGGACCCGACGAGCAGGAGTTCGCTCGCCGCTGGCAGGCCATCCCCCGCACCCTGGTCTCGTCCACCATGACGGCCGACGACCTCGCCTCGGACACCGACCGCCTGGTGCCGCGTCTCGACCCGGGCACCCTGCGCCGCATCGTCGACGAGGCCGACGGTGAGGTGGAGATCTTCGGTCCGACCACCGCGGCGGAGGCAATCCGGGCGGGGATGGTCAGCGACTTCCTGTTCTTCGTCGTCCCGAAGGTGGTCGGCGGGGGCCTTCGCGCCCTGCCGCCGGATGCGCGCCTGGATCTGGAGCTCGCCGAGCAGCGCGTCTTCGGAGGCGGGACGGTGCTCCTGCACTACCGGAGCCGGTGAACCCGCAACAGAGCGCGTGGGCGGTGTAGCGCAGGCCGTGCGCTGTTGCCAGGTCGTCGTCGTCACACCCCCGCCCGTACACCCGACGGCGTGTCCGGGATTGGACACGGTGCCCAGCGGGCGAGAAAAATGACGATCCACACTGTGCCACGTGCACATCCACCGCTGGGCGGGGTGACCGAGATCACCGCGCCGCCTAGCCTTGTCGCGGTCGTCGGTAGCCACCCCGCTACCCGGACCTAGGAGGAACATGGCAACGCCGGACGGGAACACCGATCCCCACGGGAGCACGGCCGCGGTCGCCGAGACGATCTCGGCCGAGCCGGTGCCCCGTCACCGGATCATCCTCGCCTCGCTCATCGGTACCACGATCGAGTTCTACGACTTCTACATCTTCGCCACCGCCGCGGTGTCGGTCTTCCCGCTGCTGTTCTTCGCCGGCGGCGACGCGAGCACCGCGCTGCTGGCGTCGATGGCCACGTTCGGCACGGCGTTCATCGCCCGCCCGCTCGGGTCCATCGTCTTCGGGCACTACGGCGACCGCCTCGGCCGCAAGGTCACCCTGGTCGGCGCGCTGCTCACGATGGGTATCGCGACGTTCCTCATCGGACTGTTGCCGACCATCCACCAGATCGGCCTGTGGGCCCCGGCGATGCTGACGATCCTGCGCTTCTTCCAGGGCATCGGCCTGGGCGGGGAGTGGTCGGGCGCCGCGCTGCTGGCGTCGGAGACCGCGCAGCCCGGGAAGCGCGGGTTCGCCGCGATGTGGCCGCAGCTCGGCGCACCGTTCGGCTTCATCCTGGCCAACGGCATCTTCCTGCTGCTGACCGTCTGGTTCGCGTACGACTCCACCGCCGCCGACCTCGACGAGCCGTTCCTCGTGTGGGGCTGGCGCCTGCCGTTCCTGCTGTCGATCGTCATGGTCGGCGTGGGCCTGTACGTGCGGCTGCGCATCGAGGAGACGCCGGTCTTCGCCCGCGCGGTCGCCAACAACGAGCGCGTCAAGACCCCGGTGTCCGAGGTGTTCCGCCGCAACTGGTGGGAGATCATTCTCGGCACGTTCATCATGCTGGCCACCTACGGCCTATTCTACCTCATGACCACGTGGATCCTGTCGTTCGCGATCGGTAGCGAGGAGACCGGCGGGCTCGGCTACGGCTACCAGTCGTTCCTCATCATCCAGGTCATCGCGATCCTGCTGTTCGCGGCGTTCGTCCCGATCGCCGGCTGGCTGGCCGACGTGCTCGGACGCCGTCGGATGCTCATCGGCGTCACGGCCGCGATCATCGTCTTCGGCCTGAGCTTCGGCTGGTGGCTCGAGCCCGAGGCCATGGGCACCGGCGACGACCTCGACGTGACCCGCATGCTGCTGTTCCTCAGCGTGGGCATGATGCTCATGGGCCTGACCTTCGGCCCGATGTCGGCGGTCCTGCCGGAGCTGTTCCCCACCAACACCCGCTACACGGGCTCGGGCGTGGCGTACAACTTCTCCGCGATCCTCGGCGCGGCGCTCACCCCGTTCGTCGCGGTGTGGCTCGTGCAGAACTACTCGGTCGCCTACGTCGGCTACTACCTCGTGGGCCTGTCCGTGCTGACGATCATCTCGCTGATCCTCGCGCCGGAGACCAGCAAGGCCTCGATGTACACCGAGGACGCCGAGATCGGCCGGACCGCCCGCTCCGGGGGCCCGTCCGTCTGACGCGCGCCGCAACGCACCGCGCGCCACCACGCCGCAGCGCACCCCGCGCCGCGCGCCGCTGACAGGGCCCGCCTCCCAGCCCGGGAGGCGGGCCCTGGCGTCTGTCGGTAGCATTCTGTGCGTTGGTCCAGGGAACCCGGTGAGAGTCCGGGGCTGTCCCGCAACGGTGTGACCTTTTCGCCCCTCGGCGCCGCGGCGCCCCCGCGGGCGAGGTCGAGCCCGATACCTGCCGACCGCCGCCCGCGTCCGTGGTCGGCGCATGCCGGCCGAGGAGCCCCCAGCACATGAATATCTCGCGCCCTCCGCGCGGGGAGCGGGTCGCCCCGCACGCCCCGGCGGCCTCCCTACTCGTCGCCGGGACGACGTCCGATGCCGGCAAGAGCATCGTCACCACCGCGCTCTGTCGGGCGTTCGCCCGCCGCGGCCTGAGGGTGGCGCCGTTCAAGGCTCAGAACATGTCCAACAACTCGATGGTCGTCGGTGGCCCCGACGCCACCGCCGAGATCGGCCGCGCCCAGTGGATCCAGGCCCTCGCCGCGCGTGCCGATCCCGAGCCCGCCATGAACCCGGTGCTGCTCAAGCCGGGCGGCGACCGGCGCAGCCACGTGGTGGTGATGGGCCAGCCGTCCGGCACGGTGTCCTCGCGGGACTTCGTCCACGGACGCGCACACCTGGCGCAGGCGGCGTTCGCGGCCTATGACGATCTCGCCTCCCGCTACGACCTCCTCATTTGCGAGGGCGCCGGCAGCCCGGCCGAGATCAACCTGCGCTCGAGCGACTACGTCAACATGGGCCTGGCCCGCCACGCCGACATGCCCGTGGTGGTGGTGGGCGACATCGACCGCGGCGGCGTCTTCGCGGCGCTGTTCGGGACGGTCGCGCTGCTCGAGCCTGCCGACCAGCGGCTGGTCGCGGGGTTCGTCATCAACAAGTTCCGCGGCGACCCCACGCTCCTCGCGCCCGGACTGGACCAGCTCACCGCGCTCACCGGCCGCCCGGTCCACGGGGTCCTGCCCTGGCACCCCGATCTGTGGCTGGACTCCGAGGACGCCCTCGCGGTTAGCCCCCGCGCCGCCGACGCCACGGCGGCCCTGCGCGTGG
Organism: Dietzia sp. oral taxon 368; assembly: GCF_002999155.1. Classification (NCBI taxonomy): domain Bacteria; kingdom Bacillati; phylum Actinomycetota; class Actinomycetes; order Mycobacteriales; family Dietziaceae; genus Dietzia; species Dietzia sp. oral taxon 368. Next base: position 1,191,973 of record NZ_CP027238.1, on the reverse strand, counting down.
CCGTGATCCGTCTGCCACGCATCAGCAACTTCACCGACGTCGACGCGCTCGGCCTGGAAGCCGACGTCGAGGTCGCCTATGTCACGGAGCCCCGCGACCTCGCGGGCGCCGACCTCGTCGTCGTCCCCGGAACCAGGGCGACCCTCGACGACCTCGCCTGGCTCCGCGCGCGGGGCCTCGACCGCGCGGTCACTACACATGTCGAGCGGGGCGGCGCGGTGCTGGGGATCTGCGGCGGCCTCCAGATGCTCGGCGGCGAGATCGCCGACCCCGCCGGCATCGAGGGCTCTCCCGGCGCGCGCACGACCGGCCTCGGGCTGCTCGACGTGACCACCCGCTTCGGCGCGGAGAAGGTGCTGCGCCTGCCGACCGGGACCGCGCTGGGGCAGCCGGTGAGCGGGTACGAGATCCATCACGGCCGGGTGAGCGTCGGCGGCGGGGGAGAGACGGGCGACGACGACGAGGTGTTCCCCGGCGGAGCCCGGCGGGGGCGGGTGTTCGGCACGATGTGGCACGGGAGTCTCGAGTCGGACGGTTTCCGGGGCGCCTTCCTGGGCGAGGTCGCGGCAGGGCTGGGGCGGACCCGCGAGCGCTCGGACGTGAGCTTCGCGGCCGCGCGGGAGCGCCGCCTCGACCTGCTGGGCGACCTCGCCGAGGAGCACCTCGACCTGGACGCGCTGCTGGAGTTGGCGCGCTCGGGCCCGCCGCCGCTGCCGATCCTGCCGCCGGGGGCGGACCGGTGAGCGTGCTCATCCTGGGCGGCACCGCCGAGGCCCGCGAGCTCGCCGCCCTGCTGGTCGAGCGCGGGGTGCCGGTGATGTCATCGCTCGCGGGGCGGGTGGCGCGGCCTCGACTGCCGGTGGGCGAGGTGCGGATCGGCGGGTTCGGCGGCGTCGACGGACTGCAGCAATACCTGATCGAGGCCGGCGTGACAGCGGTCGTCGACGCCACCCACCCGTTCGCCGCGGGCATCTCGTCCAACGCCGCCGCCGCGTGCGCGGCCGCGCGGGTTCCGCTGCTGCGCCTCGAGCGACCCGGCTGGGCTGCCGCTCCGGGGGCCGACCGCTGGCACTGGGTGGGCGATCACGACGAGGCCGCGGCGACCACCTCCCGACTGGGCCGTCGGCCGTTCCTCACGATCGGGCGGCAGTCGCTGGACAGGTTCGTGAGCCCCCTCGCCGAGCATCAGGCGCTGGTCAGGGTGGTGGACCCGCCCGAGGTGGCGCTGCCCGAGCCGTGGCAGCTGCTGCTGAGCCGGGGCCCCTACTCTGTCGACGCCGAGCGCGATCTCTTCGCCGAGCACGGCGTGGACGTGCTGGTCACCAAGGACTCGGGCGGCGACCACACCTGGTCGAAGATGGCTGTGGCCGACGAGCTCGGCGTGCCGGTCGTGGTGGTGCGCCGACCCGGCCCCGCGCCCGGAGTGCAGATGGTCGGCGACGCCGCGGCCGCCGCGGACTGGGCGCGCGCCTTTCCCTCACTTTCCTAGACGAACTTTGGTGTAGCTACTGCGAAAATCCGGCCGGTTCATCGCAGTAGCTACACCAGAGTTTCGCGTCGTGGCAGTCGCGGACCGTCTGGCCCGTCGTGGAGCGCCCGGCCGACTCCCGCTAGAGCAATTCGAGGTTGATCTCGCGGATCCGGTCGCCGTCCACGGTGTACCGGCCCTTCAGGTTCAACGTCATGGCCTGCCCCTCGTCGAGCGACATCCCCATGAAGTCCTTCACGTCAGCGCGCGCGGTGAGCGTGTTCACGATGGTGACGGTGGCCGTGTCGCCGTCGACCTCGATCTCTTCGGGCGTCATGCGGTCGACGAATGTGCTGGTCATCGCGCGGTAGGTGTCGAGGTAGGCGGAGAGCCCGAGCTGCGTCCCGGCGGCGGAGTGCAGGACCGCGTCCTCGTGCAGCACGGCCGCCAGCTGGTGCGGGTCCTCGCTGTTGTAGGCCTCGAAGTGGGCTGTGATGACGTCGTGGACGCTCTCATGGTCTCCTCGCTTGCCGCGGTCGGCCGGGGCGCTGGTCCGGTCGATGCCCAGCCCAATCTTGTTCGGTCGTCATCATCGCGGAACTGGTCGTAGCCATCGAGCGATTCCGGCCGCATCCCCGCGATGGCTACGACCAAACCGGGGTCAGGGCCGGGCGAGTTGGGCTGGCCGGCGATCCGACGCTCGGCGGGGCGGTTGGGGCGCTCCGGCGAACGCCCGGACCAGCTCCGCGAACCGTACCGCCAGCGCAGGATGCCCCGCCCAGTGCGTGTGCAGGTACGAGGCGTGGATCGAGCCGGTGACAAAGCCCTCCGGCCCCGCACTGCTCGTCCACGCCGGGCTCGCGCTCAAGCCCGGGCCCGGGCCCGCGCCTGAGCCCTGCCACGTCGGCCGCGGCTCCGTGTCCGCACCCGCCGCAGGCGTGACCGCCGTGCGATGGAACTCGTGCCCGGTGACCTCGGTGCCGGCGGCGGCGAGGACGCTGTCGGCGACGGCCGTCGAGCGCCGGTAGGCCAGCGTGAGCCGCGGGGCCATGGCGGCGTCGGCGTCGATCGCGCCCACCATCGGCACGCCGTCCAGGCTCCGGCAGAGATACAGCAGGCCCGCGCATTCGGCGACCGTCGGGACCCCAGCGGAGGTGGCCGCGAGGAGCGCCCGCAGCATGGGCTCGTTGGCGGCGAGGTCCGCGGCGTGCACCTCGGGGAACCCGCCTCCCAGGTAGATCCCCGCGGTCCCGTCGGGCAGCGCCTCGTCGGCCAGCGGGTCGAACGGTGCGACCGAGCAGCCGGCCGCCTCGAGCAGTTCGACCGTCTCGGCGTAGCGGAACGTGAAGGCCCGGCCGCCGGCCACGGCGATGAGCGGGCGGCCCTTGTCGTCGTCGCCGCCGGATCCGCGCCCGCCACCTGCCACCGCCTCCTGCGCCGACCACGCCTGCCCGCGCAGCGGCGGCGCGGACCGCGCGATGCGCATGACGGCCTCGAGGTCGATGGATGCGGCGACCTTGCCGGCGAGGTGGTCCAGCGACCGCGCGGCCTCGGGGCGCTCGGCGGCGGGGACGAGGCCGAGGTGGCGGGAGGGGGCGGTGACGTCGTCGTCGCGCTGGAGCACGCCCAGCACGGGGATGCCCAGGGGCGCGAGGGCGCGGCGGACCTCGTCGGAGTGGCGTACGGACCCCGCCTTGTTGAGCACCACCCCGGCGATCCGGACGTCCGGGTCGAACGTGGCCATGCCGAGGACCGTGGCGGCGATGGTGCGCGAGGCGTGCGAGATGTCGACCACCAGCACGACGGGGGAATCGGTGAGGCGGGCGACGTGCGCGGTGGAGGCGAACCCTTCGCGGCCGATGTGGCCGTCGTACAGGCCCATGACGCCCTCGATCACCGCGATGTCGGCCGGCCGCCCGCCGCGAGTCCCGCCGAACCGCGCACCGTTCAGCAGCAGCGGCACGATCCGATCCTCGCCCACGAGGTGCGGGTCGAGGTTGCGCCCGGGCCGCCCGGTGGCGAGGGCGTGGTAGCCGGGGTCGATGTAGTCGGGGCCCACCTTGTGCCCCGAGACCTCCAGCCCGGTACGGCGCAGCGCGGCCATGAGGCCGGTGGCGACGGTGGTCTTGCCGTGCCCCGACGCCGGCGCGGCCACGACCAGGCGCGGGAGTTCGCTTACCACTCGATCCCCCGCTGCCCCTTCTGCCCGGCGTCCATGGGGTGCTTGACCTTGCCCATCTCGGTGACGAGGTCGGCCACCTCGAGCAGCCGCGGGTCGGCGTCGCGGCCCGTGATCACGACGTGCTGCCGCCCGGGCCGCGCGGCGAGGGTGGCCACCACGTCGTCGACGTCCACCCAGCCCCACTTCATGGGGTAGGTGAACTCGTCGAGCAGGTACAGGTCGTGCCGCTCGGTGGCGAGGCGGCGCTTGATCTCGGCCCAGCCCTCGGCGGCATCGGCGGCGTGGTCGGCTTCGGTGCCTTCCTTGCGCGACCACGACCATCCCGAGCCCATCTTGTGCCACTCCACCGGGCCGCCCTCGCCGGTCTCAGTATGCAGCTGGCCGAGGCGTTCCATGACGGTCTGCTCGCCGATGCGCCACTTGGCGGACTTGACGAACTGGAACACGCCGATGTCCCAGCCCTGGTTCCACGCGCGCATGGCCAGGCCGAACGCGGCGGTGGATTTTCCCTTGCCGGGCCCGGTGTGGACCATGACGAGCGGGCGGTTTCGGCGCTGGCGGGTGCTGAGGCCGTCGTCGGGGACGGTGGTGGGTTGTCCCTGAGGCATCAGGCGACCTCGTTTCGCGTCGTGGGGGTCGGTGCGGTGGTGTGTTCTCGAACGGTGCGGGTGAGGCCGTCGGCGGTGACCTCGCCCAACGGCACGTGCTCGGCGCCGAGGTGCGCGGCGAGCTCGGCGGCCAGGCCCATGCGGAACCGGCCGGTCTCGCAGTCCACCACCACGGACGCCACGCCGAGAGAGGCCAGCCCGGCCGCCGCGGTGCGGGACCGGGCGAGGGCGTGCCGGCCATGGGTGGCGCGGCCGTCGGTGACGACGACGACAAGAGGTCGCCGCCGCCGATCGCGGATGCTCTCGATGCGCAGGACCTCGGCGGTGGTGAGCAGTCCCTCCGCCAGTGGGGTCCGGCCGCCCGCGGGGAGGTCGGCGAGGCGGGTGGCCGCGACGTCGACCGAGGAGGTGGGCGGGAGAGTGACCTGCGCGGCGGACCCGCGGAACGTCACCAGGCCGACCTTGTCGCGGCGGCGGTAGGCGTCTAGCAGGAGGGACAGGATGGCGGTCTTGACCTGCTCCATCCGGGTGCGGGCGGCCATGGAGCCCGAGGCGTCCACGCAGAAGAGGACGAGGTTGGATTCGCGGCCCTCGCGCACGGCAGAGCGCAGGTCCTCGGGGGCGAGCAGGAGGCGGTTGTTCGCGGCCGCGTCGCTGCCGGCCGCGCGGCCGCGGGCAGCCTGGTGCGGCGCGGCCGAGCGGATGGTGGCGGGAAAGTGCAGGTCCGCGCCGGTGAACTCACCGGCGCCGACCCGCCGACCGCTGCTCGTGCGGGCCCGGGACCGACGACCCGCCGCACCCTCGCCGGTGCCGGCGACGCTGAACAGCCGCGTCCGGTACGGCTCCGACGCGGAGGCCACGGTGCCGGGCTGCGGGGCGGCGGGACCGGGTGCGGAGCCCGGGGCGGTGTCGGGGTCCGGGGTGGTGTCGGGGTCCGGGCTGCCGTCGGCGTCAGCCGGGCTGTCCCGCTGAGCGTGCCCGCCGCCCTCGGTCGCGTCGCTGCCGGGCCCGCCGGCCGAGGCCTCGGCCGGGGTTTGGTCGGTGGACGGGGTGTCCGCACTGCTCGAGTCGTCGGCGGACTCGGACGGACCGGTGTCCTCGGCCTGTGGCTCCTCGTCGTGGGGGTCGGGATCGGGCTCGTCGTCGCCCAACAGCCGGTCCAGCAGCTCCTCGTCGAGGCCCGGCGCGTCGAACGGTGCGCGGCGGCGGCGGTGGGGCAGCGCCATGCGCGCGGCGACCCGGATGTCCTCGCGGCCGATACGCGTGCGGCCGTGCCACGCGGCGTGGGCTGCGGCCGCGCGGGCGGTGACGATGTCGGCGCGCATTCCGTCCACGTCGAAGCCCGCGCAGACCCGCGCGATGGTGGCCAGTGCCCACTCGGTGAGCCTGACCCCGCCGAGGACGCGCCGGGCGGCGGCGACCCGCTCACGCAGGGCGCGCTCGTCGTCGGCGTACGCGGCGGCGAACCCGGCGGGGTCGGCCTCGAACGCGATGCGGCGGCGCACCACCTCGGCCCGCAGCTCGGGGTCGCGCGGCGCGGCCACCTCCACGGTGAGACCGAAACGGTCCATCAGCTGCGGGCGGAGCTCGCCCTCCTCGGGATTCATGGTGCCGACCAGCACGAACCGGGCGGCGTACTCGACCGACAGGCCATCGCGCTCGACGGTGACGCGGCCCATCGCGGCGGCGTCGAGGAGCTGGTCCACCACGTGGTCGTGGAGCAGGTTGACCTCGTCCACGTAGAGGATCCCGCGGTGGGCGCGAGCGAGCAGGCCGGGCTGGAACACGGTCACGCCGTCGGACAGCGCGCTCTCCAGGTGCAGCGACCCGGTGATCCGGTCCTCGGACACCCCGACCGGAAGCTCGACCAGGCGGACCGGCCGCCGCTCGGTGGGAGCGTCGGTGGGGATGCGGCCGTCGGGGGTCTCGGAGCCGCGGTCGTCGGGCGCGGAGGAGAAGCGGTCGCCGGTGACCACCTCGATCTCCGGGAGGACTCCGGCGAGGGCGCGGACCATCGTGGACTTGGCCGTGCCCTTCTCACCACGGATGAGGACGCCGCCGACCTGCGGCGACACCGCGGTGAGGGTGAGGGCCAGCGCCATGTCGTCGGAACCGACAACCGCGCTGAAGGGGTAGTGCAATGGCATGGGGGCTCCCGCTCTCGTCTGCCAGGCTGGTCAGCGCGAGGCCGGTCTCCGGACTTCCAGGCTCATCTCGCGGCTCGCGCGCTGGGCGCGGTGTCGCGAGAGGCCGGGTCACCGTAGCGGGCCCTGTGCCGGATTCTCACCGGCTTCCCTGATTCTCCCCTCCGCCCGCTCTCGCGGCCGTGGGGCACCTCGTGCTGTGGGTCGTGTTCGGTTGTGGTGCTGAGGGTAGTCCAAGCACCGGTCACCAGCGGCACAGGGGAGCAGCGGACCCGCCCGGCTAGACGGCTCCGAGTTCGCGGGCCCGGGCCACGGCTGCGGTCCGCGTGGTGACGCCGAGCTTGTCGAAGATGTGCACCAGGTGGGTTTTGACGGTCGCCTCCGACACGTTCAGCGAGGCGGCGGCCTGCCTGTTGGTGGCACCGTCTGCCACCGCCCGGAGGACCTCCGTTTCGCGATCGGTGAGTAGTGGACGCGGGTCGCGTAGTCGGCCCATGAGCTTGCCGGCGACGGTGGGGGAGAGCGCACTCTCGCCCGCTGCGGCGGCGCGGACCGCGCCCAGGAGTTCGTCGGGGCCGGCGTCCTTGAGGAGGTAGCCGCAGGCGCCGGCCTCGATCGCGCCGAGGATGTCCGAGTCCGTGTCGTGACTGGTGAGAACCAGGACCTGGGGCGGGTCGGCGAGCTCCTGGATCCTGGCCGTGGCCCGGACCCCCGCGGTGGCATCACCGGAGAAGCGCAGGTCCATGAGCACCACGTCCACGTCCCCGATCCTGCAACGCTCCACGGCGGCGCCGGCATCGGCAACGTCTGCGATCACCTCGATTGACGGATCGGAAGCGAGTAGCGCCCGCAGCCCCGTCCGCACCACCCCGTGGTCGTCCGCGATCAGCACCCGCACTCTCGTCACAGCTCCTTCTCCGTCGTCCCCGTCGGCAGCACCGCACGGACCGACGTACCGCCGCCCACCTCCGACTCCACCTCGAGTGTCCCTCCCAGGTCGTCGACCCGACGGGCCATCCCGGCCAGCCCGAACGAGGCCGCGGTGCGAGGGGCGGTGGTGTCGAACCCGCATCCGTCGTCGTGGACCTCCAGCTGCACCGAGGTGGGGCGGTGGTCGAGGGTGATCCTGATCTGGTCGGGCGACCCGTGCTTGACCGCGTTGGTCAGGGCCTCCTGCGTCACCCTGACGAGTACCGCCGAGAGTTCCGCGGGTGGGTCGGCGGTCAGATCGCCACCCACCGACACGGCGAGTCCGGGGTTCTCGGTCCCCACCTGCTCGGCGACGCGGCGCAGGGCCCCGGCCAGCGAGACACCGTCGAGTGGTGCCGGGCGCAGCGCGGCGATGAGCCTGCGCGTCTCGGTGAGGTTCTCGCCCGCCACCTCGCGGGCGAGACGGATCTGGTCCACCGCGGGATGCGAGGGATCCGAGCGCTCGGCGGCGTGCAACAGCATTCCGATGCTCGACAACCCCTGCGCCACGGTGTCGTGGATCTCGCCTGCCAGCCGGGCCCGCTCGGCCTCTCGTCCCACCTCCCGCTCCCGGGCGGCGAGCTCGGAGCGCGTGGCCATGAGCTCGGCGATCACCGCGCGCCGGGCCTGCGACTCGCGGTGTAGCGCGCGCACGCCGGCCCCCAGGCCGAGCGCCACGAGTGCTCCCACCACCGGCCCGATGATCCCGGCGGCGGTGAAGCCCTCGTGAAGTCCCAGGGCCAGCACCGCGACTGCGGCAAGAAATGCCACCGCCGCCGCGCCCGTTAACACGCCGAGGAGAAACTGGGCCAGGAAGAACAGTGGGAACACGAGGTAGGCGGCCTCGGGCACCTGGACCACGAGAGCCGCCCACAGCCCGACGACGACGCCCAGCCACCCCAGACGGATGGTGCGGGTCGCCTCGCGACGGCGCTCCCACACGGTCCCGATGCAATACACCGCGGCGAATCCCGCGGCGGTCACCACTGCAGGGACGTTGAGGACGCCGGGGGTGCTGCTGTGCGCGCCGATCAGGGTGAGCACGAGCAGCGCCGCCACCAGCGTGTGCAGCGCGATCTGGAGCTGCGTGAACACCACACGCACGCCCGCGGACTCGGGCGGGAGCTCCGCGGCGCTGGCTGGTGCAGGGGTCACCCGCTCGACGCTAGTCGCCGCGAACCGGGTCCGGCATCCATCGAAAGGTGGAGGCGGGACCCGCCTTTCGGTGCCGGAGAACCAACCTCGCGGTCGATCCGGTGTGGGGCCTGTGAGTCGAGCCTTGAGGTATGCCGTCGGAAAGGGAAAACCATGTTCTTCGCACTTCGTGACCTCCGTACCGCGAGGTGGCGTTTCGCCCTCATCACCGGGGTCGTGCTGCTGCTGTCGGTTCTGGTGGCGGGCCTGCTCGGTCTGACCGCCGGTCTGGCGAACCAGAGCGTGTCCGCTCTCCGGGCGCTCGGATCGGGCGGCTCGAGCTTTGTCCTGCCCACTGACGACAAAGGCGTCGTCGACCTCGATCGAGCGGCCCTCACCGACAGGCAGGTGGAGGAGATCTCGGCGCTGGACCCCTCCGCCGTGCCGGTAGGACTCGCCCGGCTCACCGTGGACGACGGCACGGAAACAGGCGTGTCCGCCGTCGCCGTGGGTCTGGCGGCACCGGTGGGCTCAGTGGCCCCGCCGTCAAGGGGGGAGGTCCTGGTGTCCACCGGGGTCGACGACGAGGTGAGCGGCGGCGTGGATGAGATCGGAATCGGTGGCGACACCCTGGCGGTCGCCGGAAACGCCGGCGATCTCTGGCACTCGCACACACCTGTGGTGGTGACCGACCTCGACACGTGGAGAGAACTCGCCCCCCGCGGCGGGGCGGCCACCACCATCGCGGTGTCGTCGGAAGCACTCGCTGATTTCGCCGTACTGGATCAGGGCCTCGGCCTGGTCGACTCCGCGGGACTCGTGGGTGCGTTGCCCTCGCACCGGGCGGAGAACACCTCGCTGAGGACCATGACCTACATGCTGCTGGCTGTGACGGCGCTGGTCGTGGGTGCGTTCTTCACCGTCTGGGGGATGCAGCGCCGCCGTGATGTCGCCGTGCTCAAGGCGCTCGGTGCGTCCACGGCGATGGTCGTCCGCGATTCGATAGGACAGGCGGCGATCGTACTGGCCGTGGGCATCGGGGGCGGAGTGGGGATCGTCGCGCTTCTCGGGCTGGCGGCGGCAGGCACCGTGCCGGTTGTCGTCTCGACCGGGACCACGCTTCTGCCGGCATCTCTGCTCGCGGTGCTCGGTCTGGCCGGCGCCGCCGCCTCGCTGGGGCCGGTCCTGAACGCCGACCCCAACTCCGCGCTCGGGGCCGCCCGATGAGCAGCCCCGATCGCAGCGGTCCTTCGCTGATGACGCCGCCCTCCGTCCACTCGCGGCAACCCTCAACCTCCGGAAGGAATCTCATGTCCGACACCGCTCTGCTCGAGGCACCGTCGACCACCGCGCTGAGGATGAAGGACGTCCTCCTGACCTTCCCCGACGGCGAGGGCAGGGTCACCGCCGTCGACCACGTCTCACTCTCGATCGATCGTGGGCGCAGCCTCGCCGTGACGGGACCTTCAGGCTCGGGAAAGTCCAGCCTGTTGGCGGTGGCGGCGACCCTGACCACGCCCGACTCCGGGCAGGTGTGGCTGCAGACCAGGGACGGCATGGTGGACCTGGCCACGGTGAGCCCTGCGGAGGGTGCGGCGTTGCGCAGGAAGGACATCGGGATCGTGTTCCAGCAGTCCAACCTCATCGAGTCGCTCACGGCACGCGAACAACTCGAGGCCATGGCCTGGCTCGGATCACGACCGTCACGGGCGCGGCGCCGCGACGTGCGCGGACGAGCGGACGAACTCCTCGGTGTGGTCGGCCTGGGTGACGCTGGAGAGCGGGCGGTCGGGGCGCTGTCCGGGGGGCAGCGGCAGCGGGTGGCGGTGGCGCGCGCCCTCATGAACCAGCCGGTGATGGTGCTCGCCGACGAGCCCACCAGCGCGCTCGATTCCGAATCCGGTGGGGTCGTGATGGATCTCCTCCTGGGTACCGCCCGGGATCTCGGGGTGGCACTGATGCTGGTCACTCATGACCCATCGATGGCGGCGCGGTGCGATTCCCAGCTCCGTCTGGTCGACGGAGCCGTGACGACCTCGACCGGGCGGGATCGGCAGCCGCGGGGAGGCTCGGTCGTCTGACTGGGCGCTGAGGCAGCTCGGCGGAGGCTGTAGGGTTCCGCGTCATGACAGCGCGGGTGACGGTGGTGGGGATCGGCGGTGACGGCTGGGCGGGTCTCGACGCGGCCCGCCGTAGCGCCGTCCTCGGTGCCGAGGTGGTGCTCGGCGGCGATCGCCATCTGACGATGCTCCCAGCTGAGGTCTCCGCTGAGCAGGTGCCGTGGACGAGGCCCTTCCGCGAGGGTGTGGCAGAGGCGCTAGCCCGGTTCGCGGACCGGCGAATTGTGGCCCTGGCCTCGGGTGATCCGCTTGTCGCCGGAGCGGGAACGACGTTCGTCGAGCTGCTCGGCGCCGAGGCGGTGGAGGTGCTGCCGGCGGTGTCCTCGGTGGCGTTGGCGCGGGCCCGGATGCGTTGGCCGGCCGAGTCGGTGGCGGTGCTGCGTGACCACCGGACGCTGTCTCGCGAGCTCGCCCCGGGCCGGCGCCTGCTGGTGCTGTCCGCCGACCGGCACACCCCGTCGGCTGTCGCCGCGGTGCTCCGCGACACCGGGTTCGGGGGGAGCGAGATGATCGTCCTCGCGGAACTCGGCAGCCCCGCGGAGTCGTGTGTGCGGTGCACGGCGCGAGACTGGGAACCGGGCCGCGAAGCGCCGCAGCTTCACGTCCTGGCAATCGAGTGCGTGGCCGATGCCTCCGCCCGGCCCCTCGGCCTGGCGCCCGGGCTGCCCGATGACGCCTTTGAGAACGACGGCCAACTCACCCGGCGTGACCTGCGGGCCTCGGCGCTGTCCCGGCTCGCGCCCTCGGCCGGAGAGCTGCTCTGGGACGTGGGGGCCGGCGCCGGGTCGGTGGGCATCGAGTGGATGCGGATGCACCCCGCGTGCCGGGCGATCGCCGTGGAGGCCGATCCCGAGCGTGCGGCCCGGATCGGGCGCAACGCCGCGGCGCTGGGGGTGCCCTCGCTGGAGATCGTGGAGGGCCGCGCCCCGGGCGCGCTGGAGGGCTTGCCCCGACCGGATGCGGTGTTCATCGGCGGGGGCGGTACCGCCCCTGGCCTGCTCAGACGGTGTTGGGACGCGCTCGCGCCCGGCGGACGACTGGTAGCTCATGCGGTGACGCTGGAGACTGAACGCGTGATGATCGACGCCCGCGCCGAGTTCGGTGGCGAGCTGACGCGGTTTTTCGTGGAACGCAGTGATCAGATCGGCTCGTTCACCGGCTGGGCGCCGGCGCGGGCCGTGGTGCAGTGGGCGGCCGTGAAGCCGCGTGGCGATGCGATGGAGGGAACCTCGTGACCGTTCACTTCGTGGGTGCCGGGCCGGGCGCGGCGGACCTGCTCACACTGCGCGCGGTTACTCTGCTCCGGTCTGCGGACGTGTGCTTGTACGCGGGGACGTACCTCGACGAGGGCGTTCTGGAGCACTGCCGTCCCGAGGCCCGACTGGTCGATACGCAGAATCTGGATCTGGACGGGATCATCGGCGAGATCGTCGCTGCTCACGCAGACGGGCTCGAGGTGGTTCGGTTGTGCTCAGGCGATCCGTCGATCTACTCAGCGCTGGCCGAGCAGACCCGCCGGTTGGACGCGGCCGGGGTGCCGTGGGCCGTGGTCCCGGGTGTGCCCGCTTATGCAGCTGCGGCCGCTGAGCTGGGTGTGGAACTGACGGTTCCCGAGGTGGTGCAGTCGGTGGTGCTCACCCGGACGCAAGCCCGGTCCACGGCGATGCCCTCTGCCGAGGCGCTGGAGAACTTCGCCGCCACCGGTGCCACTCTGGTGCTGCATCTCGCGATTACCCGCATTCGCGAGCTGGCCGAGCGGCTGATCCCGACCCACGGCGCGGACTGCCCGGTGGCGGTAGTGGCCAACGCGAGTCGCCCGCATCGGGTGGAACTGCGAGGGACCCTGGCTGATGTCGCGGATGCGGTGGAGGCGGCTGGCCTGCGGCAGGCTGCGGTGATTCTCGTCGGGCGCGCTTTGGTGCGGCCGGGGGAGGCGGAGTCGTGGCTGTACGCGTCGAGCCCGGAGCGGGAGGCGAAAAGGCGAGGTTAGGCGGCCCGTCGTGAGGCGCTCCCCAGAGGGGAGCACGGTGATCAGCGCAGATGACGTAACGTCTGGTAATTGGCGTTGATATGCTGCCAGGCAGGAGGCGGTTTTCGCACCTGTCGTCGTTATCGTGTGGCTAAATCACGCCTGAACGAACCTCGGGCTCCACGCCCGACCCGAGGCGGTGACCCGGGTACCGGACGCCCCCACGATGAGAAGGCACTTCATGTCGATTGACGCGCAGTCGAGCTCCCCGAGCGTGGTGACCGTGAGCGACTCCTCGGCCCGGCCGACGTCGCGGCCCACCACGACCGGGGTGGCGGGATCGCGGTGGCGCAGCAGCACCTCGCGGGCGTCGGCCACCTGGTGGGTGCGTGAGCGAGAAGCCGGGTTGTAGATGGCGAGCACCAGGTCGGCGGCGGCGATCGCCTCCAGGCGGCGCTCGACCACCGACCACGGCTTGAGCCGGTCAGACAGGCTCACCACGGCGAAGTCGGCGCCGATCGGGGCGCCGGCACGGGCGGCAACCGCCTGGACGGCGGAGACGCCAGGCGCCACCCGGATGTCGACCTCGGCGTAGGCGGGATCCTCAGCGGCCTCGAACACGGCCGAGGCCATGCCGAACACACCCGCATCGCCGCCGGAGACGACCGCGACCCGCTCACCGGCCAGCGCCAGGTCGAGGGCGAAACGCGCCCGGTCCACCTCCACAGTGTTGCCGGAGGCGTGCCGGGTCAGGCCGGCCCGCTGCGGCACGCGGTTGACGTACGGGGCGTAGCCGACGACGTGATCGACCTGTGACAGCACGTCGGTGACCTCGGGAGTGAGCCAGCAGTCCGGGCCGGGTCCGAGGCCGAGTACGTGGACGACGGGGCGACCGGCAACGGTCAGGGAGGGCGGCGTAGCGGGAGCGACGGCAGCCGCAGAAACATCGGACAAGGGAGCACCGCGACGTCCTGTCGGGTCCTCGTGCCGCGAGTCGCCGGGGACCACGATGAGAGAGAAGTAGGGAACCGAAGCAGGGTCGACGTCGGCCACGGCGTGGAACTGCTCGGCGCTCATCGAGGCCCGCTCGACGTACACCGCTCCATCGAGACGGCCCGCGGCCTCGAGAGCGCGTCGGACGGCAGGGAAGTTGCGACCGAGCTTCATGATGATCGCACCGTCGGTGTCGGCCAGGCGGCGGGCGAGCTCGGGCTCGGGCAGTGTGCCGGGCAGAACAGTCAGCACGTCGGTCTGCCGGACCAGGGGAGTGGCGGCGGTGGCCGTCGCGGCGGCGAAGGCCGGCACCCCGGGGACGATCTCGGTCTCGAAATGGGGCGAGAGCCGGTCGTGCATGTACATGAAGGAGCCGTAGAACAGCGGGTCACCCTCGGACAGCAGAACGACGTCGCGGCCGGCGGCCAGATGAGAGGCAAGCCGCTCTGCGCTGCGCTCGTAAAAGTCGGCGATCGCGCCCGCGTAGCCGCCGGGGTGGTCGGTGGTGCCCGTCGTGACCGGGTATTCGAGTCGCTCCTCGATCGCGGTCGCGGGGATGAGATCGGCGGCGATGCGGCGGGCGTTGGATTCCTTACCGCGACCGGCATGGAATGCCACCACGTCGGCGGTACCGATGAGCCGGGCGGCTTTGAGGGTGAGCAATTCGGGATCACCGGGGCCCACGCCCACGCCGTACAGGCGGCCGCTCACTCCTGCTCCTGGGCCAGGGCGTTGAGCGCGGAGGCCGTCATCGCCGACCCGCCGCGGCGGCCGTGGACGGTGACGAACGGGATGTCGATGCCATGGTCGCCGGCGAACGAGGCGAGCGCGGCCTTGGACTCGGCGGCGCCGATGAAGCCCACCGGGCAGCCGACGATCGCCGCGGGGCGGGGAGCGCCGTCGAGCAGCATCTCCAGCAGGTGGAACAGGGCGGTCGGGGCATTGCCGATCGCCACCACCGCGCCGTCGAGGCGGTCACCCCACAGCGAGAGCGCCGCCGCGGAGCGGGTGGTGCCCATCTGGGCGGCCAGCTCGCGGACGCCCGGCTCGGACAGAGTGCACACCACGTCGTTGTCGCGGGGCAGCCGGGCGCGGGTGACGCCCGAGGCGACCATGCGGGCGTCGCAGAGGATCGGCGCCCCGGCGTTGAGAGCGGCCCGGGCGGCGGAGACGAGCCGAGGGTGAACCTGCAGGTCGTCGGTGAGATCGGTCTGACCCGTGCCGTGGATCATCCGCACCGCGAGACGCTCGGCGTCCACCGGGACACGCGACAGGTCGGATTCGCGGCGGATGGTGGCAAAGGAGTCGACGTAGATGGCGGGGCCGCTATCGACATACTCGTAGCGACGCGGCGGCCGGACAGCTCCAGACACGACAGGTCCTCCTCGGGGTTCTCGCCCCGGCGTGAGAAAGCGCAGCGGCGCCCGGGCGGAGCGCGCTGATCCCCGGCGAGTATCTGGCTGGGCACACCCGCTGGGCGCGCCTCACAGTGGCGGAACCGCCCCGGATTCACACCGGGTTCCTCGCCGTGGGACAGCAGGCAGCCTACGCGTGCACGGCCACAACCCCACGCCACGGGGTGACGACGAGCTCGGTGACCCCCGGCGCCGTGAGACGCTCGAGCAGGGCGGGCGTGAGGACGCCCCCGGGCGCCGCGACGTGCTCGATCCGGCCCGCCGAGCCGGGGACCGGGCCGAAGGGTAGCGGGCCGGTGGGCTCGGGCAGGCGCGGGTCGGGGGCGGCGGTCGGAGCGAGCGCGGCAGGCGGGGCAGGGGGGCTGGCCTGCGCGAGCAGCTCGCGGACATGCCACGGCGCCTCGGGTCCGGTGCCGCGGGCATCGGCGAACGCCCAGGCCAGCGCAACCAACCGGGCGGCGGCCTCGGACAGCGGCACCACCTCGCCCCAGCCCTCGCCGATCCGCAGCTGCGCCAGCTCGGGTCCCACGACCACCAGCCCCAGGTCACACGAGCGGTCCACCAGGTCACCGCGGCCGTCGTCCAGCACGAACAGGAACCGGCCCGGCAGCGTACCGAGCGCGGGGTCGGCCAGCAGTCCGGCATCCAGGGCGTCGGTCACCGGCCGGAGGTCGGCGCGGCCCGCAGCCTGGTCGGGGTCGAGCCCCGTCAGCGGCGACACGAGGATGTTCCGCACTAGCTCATGCCCCGGCGAAGGCAGGAGTTCGGTCCCCGCGATCGCCGCCACCACCTCTGCAGGCAACTGCCCGTCAGAGTCCTGGGGCAGCGCGCGAAGCTGCAGGTTCGCTCGGGTGGTGAGGTGCACGTTGCCGTCGTCGTCGCCGTATCGTCTCGCCACCTCGCCCAGCACGGCGAGGGACGCAGGGGACACGCGGCCGCCCGGGACGCGCAGGCGCACAAGGGCGCCATCGGCGGCCGGCCACGGACGCAGGACGCCGGGGCACAGGTCGCCGCGCGTGCGGCGGATCGGATCGGGGGTGCTCACGGCAGACAGTGTGGCACCGGCGGCGCCCCTGGCACGGTGCCCCCCGGGCTCGCGGCGATCACACTGCTACCCTGAGCGCGGAACTGACCGCATCCGGCCGATCTCGACAGAGACCGACGGATGCCAGGGAACCCGGTGAGAATCCGGGACTGGCGCGCAGCGGTGTGGGGTACCGAACCGGCACGAGGCCACTGGAAGCGATTTCCGGGAAGGCGCCGGGGAGGGTCGATCCCGAGTCCGAATACCTGTCGGTTCCGCGACATCCGAGCGAACCTCGCGCACAGGTTTTGAAGAGATAAGGCCACACGTGTACCCCACGTATGAGCCCGTAGGCACAGGCATCAGTGCTGAAGCCGAACGGGCACTCGCGGCATACCCCGTGCCCCACCGATCCAGACCCGATCACGACGACCCGGCGTGGCGGAGCGCCGTCGAGCTTCGTGACCCGGCTTCGTGGCGCGAGATCGGGCAGCGCTACTCCACGCACCTGGGCACTTCCCACCTGGCGCCCGGACTGTTGTGCTCACTCCAGCACTACACGGGCCGGGCCCTTGGCCTCATGGTGGCGGCCTGGTGTGCAGACGGCACCCTCCTCGACCCGGCGCACGAGCGCTGGTGGGCCCACCTCGACGCAGCCGGTGCCACCGTCGAGGTGTCGATCCCCGGTACGCCGGTGGTGGGATGCGGCCCGGACCCCACCGCGCTGGTCGACGTGCTCCGTCACCACGTGACTCCGCTGGTGGAGGCATGCGTGGCCGCCGGGACCGTGACCCGTCGCGCCGCCCTCGGGGGCGTGGCGGCGTCGTGCGCCGGCGCCTTCGGGGTCGGCTTCCGGACCGTTCCCACCTCCCGACGGGCCGCGGTCGAGAACGGCGCCCGCGTCGTCGCCAAGTCCCTGAGCGAGCGGCCACTGGTGACGCTGGTGCGGCTGGACAACCCGCCCGCACTGGTTCACGACCGACACACCTGCTGCCTCATCCGGCTGGGGTCGGACAAGACCGAATGCGCGTCATGCCCACGGCTCAGCGAGGGAGAGCGGCGCGTGCGACAGCGCCTCCGCCACACACCCGCCCGGGCCCGAGCGGGGAGCAGCACCCGGTGAGAGTGGTGAGGGCGGGGGCCGCCCGACGCGCCGGACCACCCGCGGCCTCGGTCCGCTCCGCCCGCAGGATCCCGCCCGTCCCGTTGGCGATCGTGCTCACGATCCTCACGGCGATCAGCGTCGTGACCTCGGTGGCCTTCGGCGCCGAGCACATCCCGGTCGGTGATGTGTGGCGGACGGTGTGGGCGGCGATGACCGGAGGCGAGGCCCAGCGCGCGCACTTCATCATCATCCTCGACCTACGGCTCCCCCGAGCTGTGCTCGGGGCGCTGGTGGGGGCCGGTCTCGCGCTCGCCGGCGCAGCGATGCAGACCCTCGTGCGCAACCCGCTCGCCGACCCGTATCTCCTCGGCGTCTCGGCGGGCGCCGCAGTGGGAGCCACCGCGGTGATCACCATGGGCTTCCTGGGCGGGCTCGGCATCTGGGCCCTCTCCGGCGGCGCACTCGTCGGCGCGCTTGGTGCCACCCTGCTGGTCTACGCGGTGGCCACCGCCACCGGCGGGCTCACCGCGCTGCGGCTCATCCTGGCCGGCGTGGTGCTCTCCTCGGCGTTCACCGCCATCTCCTCGTTCCTGGTCTTCATCGCCACCGATTCGCGCTCGGCGGAGACTGTCATGCACTGGATGCTCGGCAGCGTGGCCGGAGCGACCTGGGCCAAGATCCCGCTCGCCGCGGTGGTCGTGGCGCTCGCGCTGGCCGTCGGGCTCGCAGTGCACTCCTGGCTGGACGCCTATGCAACCGGATCGGACACCGCCGCCTCGCTCGGCGTGCCCGTGCGGGCCCTGCGGATCGGGCTCTTCGTGTCCCAGGGACTACTGGTGGGGGTGCTCGTCGCCGTGGCTGGCGGCGTCGGGTTCGTGGGGCTCATCATCCCCCACGCCGCCCGGCTCGTCGTGGGGGCGACCCACCGCGCCATGCTCCCCGTGGCCGCCGCGGCAGGTGCGCTCTTCCTGGTCTGGGTGGACGTGATCTCCCGGGTCGTCGCCGCCCCGCAGGAGATGCCGCTGGGCATCGTCACCGGGATCATCGGCGCCCCCGTATTCCTGCTGCTCATGGGCCGCCGCGCCTACACCTTCGGGAACGCGTCATGACGCAGGCCGCCAGCGCGCACCTGGTCGCGCAGAACGTGTCCTGCGCCAGAGGGAAGAGAGTCATCGTCTCCGGGGTCGACCTCAACGTCCCCGCCGGCTCCCGCCTCGCCCTGGTCGGGCCGAACGGCGCGGGCAAGTCGACCCTGCTGCGGGTCCTGGCCGGCCTGGATGCCCCGGTGCAGGGATCGGTGACCGTGGACGGTCTCGATGTGCACCGGATGCGGTCCCGGCAGCGCGCGCTGCTCATCGCGGTCCAGGGGCAGGAAGAAGCCCCCTCGGCGGAACTCACCCTCGCCGAAGCGGTGGCGCTCGGCAGGACCCCACACCGCACCCCGTGGGCACTCGGCGAGGAGGGCGAGAAGGAGATCGTCGACCGGGCACTCCACACCGTCGGCCTGGCCGGCCGCGGCGACCAGTCCTGCACCCGGCTCTCCGGAGGCGAGCGCCACCGGGTCGTCCTGGCCCGAACCCTCGCCCAGCAGACCCCGCTGCTCATGCTCGACGAACCCACCAACCACCTCGACGCCGCCTGGCGACTCCGGCTCATGGACGCGCTGGACAGCCTGCACTCCACGGTGGTGGCCGCGATCCACGACCTCGACCTGGTGCTCCGTCACTTCGATGCGGTCGCCGTGGTCGATGACGGGCGGATCGTCGCCTACGGGCCACCCGTCGAGATATTCACCGCCGACCTCCTGGACGGGGTCTTCGGCGTCAACGGCGACATCGTCGCCCACCCACGAACCGGCCGACCCCACTTGCTCATCGGGGACGCGGTCACCACAGAAAGTAGAGACCAGCAATGAAGCGTTCAGTCATCACGGCAGGCCCCGCCCTGGCGATCACCCTGGCCCTGGCCTCCGCATGCGGTTCCGATGCCACGAACTCCGCCGACGGCGGCACCGGGGGAGAGGTCACCGTGGTCAACTGCGGCGAGGAGGTGACCTACCCCGAGACTGTCGACGAATTGTTCGCCTACGACTCGGGGATCATCTCCATCGCCCTGTCCGCGGGAGCTATCGATCAGCTCACGGCCGTGGCCGCCGCCTCGGAGGACGAGGACCTGCTGCGTCTGGCGTACGGTGACCAGTACGACCAGCTCAATGAGGTGACGGGCAAGGGCCCGACCCTGGAGAACGTCGTGGCCGCGGAGCCGGACGTCATGTTCGCCGGCTGGAACTACGGATTCTCCGACTCCCGGGGCCTGACGCCGGACATCCTCGCCGGGCACGGCATCGGCGTTTACCAGCTCTCGGAGGCGTGCCGCCAGGCCGAGGGCGAGGTGCAGCGCGGCACCATGGATCCGTGGGAGGCTCTGGATACCGACCTGCGCAACATCGGGATCATCACCGGGAACGCGGAGACCGGTGCCGCGGCCGCCGACGACGTGGCTGAACGGCTCGAAGCGCTCCGGGCTCTGCCCGCGCCCGAGGGCAGGCCCACCATCTTCCTGGTCGACAGCACCAGCGACACCATCCTGTCGTCCGGCTCCTTCGGCGGGCCTCAGGGGATCATCGACGCGGCGGGCGCACGCAGCGCGACCGAGGACGTGGCCGACACCTGGACAAGTGTCAGCTGGGAGCGCCTGGCCGCCGAGGACCCGGACATGATCGCGTTCGTCGACTACGGCGAGCAGACCGTCGACGACAAGATCGCCGCACTCAAGGCGCACCCCGCCAGCCGAGACCTCAAGGCGGTCCGCGAGAACCGCTTCGTCAACCTGCCCTACGGCATGTGGGTCTCCAGCCCCCTCAACATCGACGCCGCCGAGACGATCCGCGCCGTCTTGGAGAAGCACGGGCTCGCCCCCGAGACGGGCCTGACGCCGCAGCTTGACGTCACTGAGCTGCAGCTCGGGGGCAACGACTGGCTCTGAGGGGCAATCTCACCCGGGGGTAGGGCATCCCGGCCCGGGAGAGAGGGCCGCCCCGGCCTGCCGTTGCTTCCGCCCCGGCCTGCCGTTGCTTCCGCGCCGGCAGGCAGGGGCGAGCGCTACGTGGTGGACCCGATCTCGGCGTGCCGCTTCGCGGCGACGGACCGCCGCAGCGATATCAGCAGGTCAGCGACGACGAACAGCGCGAGAGACGCGCCGAGCAACGGCAGGAACAGCCCCACGGCCACGGCAAGAACCCCGGCGATGAGATACGCCGGCCAGCGATGGCCGGTGACCCCGCCCAGACCGGCGGGCAGGCCCCCGCGCGTCGGGCGACGCGTCCACCACATCCGATACCCCAGGACGGTCAGCGCGACGATCGTCAGGGCGGTTGCGGCGAGGGCGATCTGCAACGGTAGGCCGAACAGCATGCCCATGTGCAGGTAGATGCCCCACGAGGACAGCTTCGAGTACAGCGAGAGGTCGCGGAAGTCGAGACGGTCGACGACCTGCCCGGTGGCTCCGTCCACAGCCACAGCATCGGAGCTGAACGTCCACGGCACCCACCGCTCGCTCACCGACCACGCCGTGTGCGGATCAGCCGGCGGGACCATCTGCACCGGGCCCTCGAGACCGGCCTGGTGCGCCGCGGCCAGGACCACCGGCACCTGATCGACCGGCACCTCGAAGGCGGAAACCGCCGAACCGTGCCCCAGGTGCCCGGCGTGCTCGTCCCCGTCCGTCGCGGCGCCGGCGACCAGGGAGGTCTGCAGCGGATCCGAGCGCCAGTTCATCTTCTCCACGACCGTGTCCACGTTGGCTCCGGCGAACGCCGACCAGGTCAGGCCGGTCACCGCGATGCCGAGGATCGCGATCGCGAACCAGGTGCCGAGCGCGGCGTGCAGGCTCATGGCCTTCTGGCGGGAGCCGGGACGGGCCGGGAAGCCCCGCAGCAGTGTTCGGGTGGTTGCGGCCCTCCCGTGACGGGTCGACCGGACCTTCCGCCACCACAGCACAATTCCGCTGAGCCCCAGGACCAGCAGCCAGGATGCGGCGAGTTCCGAGTAGAGCTCGCCGGGCGGGCCGAGGTGGAGATCCCGGTGCAGGCTGGAGATCCAGCTCCGCAGCGGGAGCTCGCCCAGTCCCGAATGGCTGCTCAGGTCGCCGCGCACGTCACCGGTGGCGGGGTCCACGAACACCGCGCGGTTGAGACCGTCGTCCAGCGCGGGGTCGGCGAACAGGATCCGGGTGGTGGTGCCGGGCTCGTCGGAAGGCCAGATCTGGACCACGGCGAGCTCCGGGAACTGCGCCTGCGCGGCGTCGATCTGCTGCTCCAGACTGAGTGCGGTGGACGCGGGTGGCGCGGTCAGTTGTTCGGCGTAGACGAGCCGCTCCAGTGTCGGGGACAGCGCGTACAGGGCCCCGGACAGAGCGGCGATGACGAGGAACGGTGCGACGAACAGGCCCGCATAGAAGTGGACGCGGGTGAGGATCGCGCCCAGCTGCGCGGAGAGGGGCCGCGCGGGCGGGGCCGGTTCGGCAGCACCGGGGTCGCGGGTGTGGCGCTCGGCCGGATGGGTGGCGGTCATGAGAGGCGAATCCCTTCGGGATCAGGCGGTCCGCGAGCGGGTCGGTACTACCCGCCGGGCAGCACGGAGCTGGTCTGCGGAGAGCGGCGTGCGCGGCCGCGAGGTCGGTGAGTGCGGGCACCCGGAGACCCGGCTGCGCGCGGCGCTGGCTGGCCGAGCGGGGCGGGAAGGAATCGGTGCCCGAGTGGGCGCAGCGGGACGATCTGACGGCCGCTGCGGGTGAGACACGGGAGGCGGGGACGGTGGATCCACCGCGCGCCGCTCCCGGACATGTCACCGCACCGCCCGAGCGCGGCGTGGCGCGCGTCGGCGGGTGCGGGACCTGCGACTATGCGGCAGCGGGCGGCGCTCTGGTCCCACCGCGGGAGACCAGGTAGCGCTTGAGCGGCGCGTCGGCGCCGCGCGGGACCGGGACGACGGCGACGACGGCGACGAGGTGCGCTGTCGATATCGGCGGCATCGACCGGGCGGACACCCAGGCCAGAGCGCCGGCGAGAGCAGCGATGACCAGTAGTGCAGAGCCGATCGCGGCGATGTGCGCGGCGAGCATGACGGGCGTCATCAACGCTGTTGCGGAGGCCAGCGCATCGTGGGCGGCGGTGTCCATCGCGGCCCGGAGCGCCGCGGGGTCGGTGCCGTGGTGGCCCGGCGGGTGCGAGCCGGACCCGTGGTGCGAGTGCCCGCCGGACATCGCGATGTGGACGGCGCCCTGCCCGGTGATCAGTCCTGACGCCGAGGCGAGGATCGGGAACCGGTAGCGGGCTGCGGCGGCGGTGGCGGCGCCGATCCCGGCGCTGGTGATTGCCACGGTGAGCGCCTGGGCGAACGAGACCGGGCCCATGTCCGCCGCGAGCCCGTGCGCGCTGATGCCGAAGATGCCACTGACCAGCGCCACGGTCACGCCCACGATCGTGGTCATGACCGGGGGGAGCTCGGTCCTCGCCCGATCAGCTGGCACACGCCGAGTCTAAGCACGGCGAGCACGGGGTAGGAAGGTCAGCGCGGGCGGTGAGAGCGCCGGCAGCCGAGCCGGGGTGGCTTCCGAGGGCGAAGGGTGGTCCGGGCGGGACGGCGGATAGGCTCGCCCGTGCCGTGGTGCTCGGGAAGCCGGAGGAGAAGCCGGCGCGGCCCTCGCCACTGTAGTCGCGGAGCCACGCGACCCTCGTCCGCCCCACACGTGGGGGCGGGGGCCACTGGGCGAGAGCCCGGGAAGGTCGGTCGCGCGGTGCTGATGCGGAAGCCAGGAGACCGGCCACGGCGACATGTTCCACGAGGGTTTGGAGAAGAACATGCGCCCCGACCGGCGTTCGGCGTCCCCTGACGACGCCCCGGCACGCTCCGACGTGCCCCGCATCGCACTACTGTCCACCTCCGACACGGACCTGCTCTCCGCGCGCGAATCCGGCGCCGAGTTCACACTCGGCAACCCGTCGCGCCTGCACGTCGAGTCCGACCTGCCCGCCCTGATCACCGGCGCCGACCTGGTGGTGGTCCGCATTCTCGGCTCGCGTCGCTCGTG
This sequence comes from Dietzia sp. oral taxon 368, assembly GCF_002999155.1. Lineage (NCBI taxonomy): Bacteria > Bacillati > Actinomycetota > Actinomycetes > Mycobacteriales > Dietziaceae > Dietzia > Dietzia sp. oral taxon 368. Next base: position 1,168,752 of record NZ_CP027238.1, on the reverse strand, counting down.
GGATGACGGGTTCGCCGCCGTCCTGGGCGCGGGCGTGCCCGTGGTGGTGCTGGGCGGTGAGCAGACCCCGGACGCCGACCTCATGGAACTGTCGACCGTCCCCATCGGGACCGCCGCCGAGGCCCACCGCTATCTCGCCGAGGGCGGGCCGACCAACCTCGCGCAGCTGCACGCCTTCCTCTCCGACACGGTGCTGCTCACCGGCGCCGGTTTCGAGCCGCCGGTGAGCGTGCCGGTGTGGGGGATGCCGGAGCGGCCGGGCGCCGACTCCCCGGCGAGTGGTCACAAACGCCGCGATTCCCGCGACGCGACCTGGGAGAACGCGGGCGGGTCTGACCAGTCGCCGGGCGGCCCCCGCGTGGGCGTGCTCTACTACCGCGCCCACGAGGTGAGCGGGAACTCCGGATTCGCGCACGCGCTGGCCGACGCGATCGACGCCGCCGGCGGGGTGGGCGTGCCGATCTTCGCCGGCTCCCTGCGCTCGGCGCCCGACGAGCTGTTCGACGCGCTCGGCACGCTGGACGCGCTGGTCGTGACCGTACTGGCGGCCGGCGGCACCACGCCCGGGGCCGCCAGCGCGGGTGGCGACGACGAGGCGTGGGACGTCGAGCGCATCGCCGCCCTGGACATCCCCGTGCTGCAGGGCCTGTGCCTGACCTGGGGCCGCGACGACTGGTCGGAGTCGGACGACGGCGTCAACCCGCTGGACTCTGCCAACCAGATCGCGATCCCCGAGTTCGACGGTCGCATCATCACCGCCCCGTTCTCGTTCAAGAAGATCGACGCCGACGGCCTGCCCCGCTACGTCGCCGACCCCGAGCGGTGCGCGCGCGTGGCCGGGATCGCCGTGGCCCACGCCCGGCTGCGCCACGTCGCGCCCGCGGACCGCAAGATCGCGCTGGTCCTGTCGGCGTACCCGACCAAGCACTCCCGCATCGGCAACGCCGTCGGCCTGGACACCCCGGTATCCACGATCCGCCTGCTGCGCCGCATGCGCGACGAGGGTTACGATCTGGGCCCGGCGGACGGGCCGATCGCGAAGTTCCTCGACGAGCAGGCCTACGCCACCGACACCGAGGCCGGAGACGCCCTCATCCACGCGCTCATCGACGCGGGCGGCCAGGACGAGGAGTGGCTCACGACCGCGCAGCTCACCGACGGCCACGTCCGGATCTCCACCGAGGACTACCTCCGCTGGACCGCCGACCTGCCCGCGACCCTTCGAGACGAGATGGTCGAGGCGTGGGGCGAGGCGCCGGGGACCCTGTTCGTCAACGACGCCGGCGAGCTCGTCCTGGCCACCCTGCAGGCCGGCAACGTGGTGCTGCTCATCCAGCCACCCCGCGGGTTCGGCGAGAACCCGGTGGCGATCTACCACGACCCCGAGCTCGCGCCGTCCCACCACTACCTGGCCGCCTACCGCTGGCTGGCCCACGGCTTCGGCGCGCACGCGCTGGTGCACATCGGCAAGCACGGCTCCCTGGAGTGGCTGCCGGGCAAGAACGCCGCGCTCTCGGCGGACTGCGCCACGGACGCGGCCATCGCGAACCTGCCGCTGATCTATCCGTTCCTGGTCAACGACCCGGGCGAGGGCGCGCAGGCCAAGCGCCGCGCGCACGCCACGATCGTCGACCACCTGGTGCCGCCCATGGCCCGCGCGGAGTCGTACGGCGACATCGCGCGGCTCGAGCAGCTGCTCGACGAGTACGGCAACATCGCCGCGATGGACCCGGCCAAGCTGCCGTCCATTCGCGCGCAGATCTGGACCCTCATGCAGGCCGCGCACATGCACGAGGACCTGGGCCTGGAGCAGCGTCCCGATGACGAGGAGTTCGACGACTTCCTCCTCCACGTGGACGGCTGGCTGTGTGAGATCAAGGACGTCCAGATCCGCGACGGCCTGCACGTCCTGGGCCAGGCGCCCGACGGCGAGGCGCGGGTCAACCTGGTGCTGGCCATCCTGCGCGCGTCCCAGGTGTGGGGCGGGCAGTCCGGCGCGGTGCCGGGCCTGCGCCGCGCGCTCGGCCTGGCCGAGGGCGCGCCGACCGAGGAGGTCGACCGCGTCGAGGCGCGGGCGCGCGCGCTGGTGGAGGCCATGGAGGCGCGAGGCTGGGACGTGGCCGCGGTGCCCGACGTGGTTGGGGGCGACGACGATGAGGTGGCTCAGGTGCTCGGCTTCGCCGCCCGCGAGGTCGTACCGAGGTTGGCCGGCACGGTCGACGAGCTGGACGCGGTCATGCACGCCCTGGACGGCGGGTTCATCCCGGCCGGCCCCTCGGGATCCCCGCTGCGGGGCCTGGTCAACGTGCTGCCCACGGGACGGAACTTCTACACCGTGGACCCGCGGGCGATCCCGTCTCGACTGGCCTGGGATACGGGTCAGGCCATGGCCGACTCGCTGCTCGAGCGGCACCTGGAGGAGACCGGCTCCTACCCGGCCTCGGTGGGACTGTCGATCTGGGGCACCTCGGCCATGCGCACCTCGGGCGACGACATCGCCGAGGTGCTGGCCCTGCTGGGCGTGCGCCCCGAGTGGGACGAGGCCTCCCGCCGCGTCACCGGCTTGGAGGTGGTCCCGGTCGAGGAGCTGGGCCGCCCCCGCGTGGACGTGACCGTGCGGATCTCGGGGTTCTTCCGCGACGCGTTCCCGCACGTCATCGCGATGCTCGACGACGCCGTGCGGATGGTCGCCGAGCTCGACGAGCCGGACGAGCTCAACTACGTGGCCGCCCACACCCGCGCCGACCTGGCCGAGCACCACGACGAGCGACGGGCCACCACCCGCATCTTCGGCTCGGCACCCGGGTCGTACGGCGCGGGGATCCTGCAGACCATCGAGGCGGGCAACTGGCGCGACGACCGCGACCTGGCCGAGGTGTACACCCGCTGGGGCGGGTACGCCTATGGTCGCGACCTCGCCGGCGTGCCCGCCGCCGACGACATGCGCACCAACTACCGGCGCATCGCGGTGGCGGCCAAGAACATCGACACCCGCGAGCACGACATCGCCGACTCGGACGACTACTTCCAGTACCACGGCGGGATGATCGCCACCGTGCGCGCGCTCACCGGCGCCGAGCCGCGCGCGTACGTGGGCGACTCCACCACCCCGGACGCGATCCGTACCAGGACCCTGGCCGAGGAGACCCGGCGGGTGTTCCGGGCCCGCGTGGTCAACCCGCGCTGGATCGCCGCGATGCAGCGCCACGGCTACAAGGGCGCGTTCGAACTCGCCGCGACCGTGGACTACCTGTTCGGGTTCGACGCCACCGCCGGCGTGGTCCAGGACTGGATGTACGACGCCCTGGCCCGGGAGTACGTCCTCGACGAGAAGACGCAGGACTTCCTGCGCCAGTCCAACCCGTGGGCGCTGCGCGGGATGATCGAGCGGCTCTCGGAGGCCGCCGACCGCGGCATGTGGGCCGAGCCGGACGCGGAGGTCATGGATCGGATGCGGCAGGTGTACCTGGACGTCGAGGGCGACCTCGAGGACTCCCATGGCGACTGAGAAGCGGCGTGTTCGCGTGGTGGGCATCGGCTCCGGCGGCCTCGACCAGATCACCGTCGAATCAATCGACGCCCTTCGTGCCAGCGACTACGCCCTCGCCGCTGTGAAGGGCCCGGCCGACCCGCTGGTCGATCTCCGGGCGCGGCTGCTCGCCCGGCACGCACCGAACCTGGAGCTGGTGGGCGTGCCCGATCCGGAGAGGGAGCGCTCGTCGTCGTCGACCTCGACCCACGGCGACTACCGCGGCGTGGTCCTGGACTGGCACGAGGCGCGCTCACTGGCGTGGGAGCGCGCGATGGCCGCGCGGCCCGGCGACGTGGCGATCCCGGTGTGGGGCGACCCGGCGTTCTACGACTCCACGGTGCGGATTCTCGACCGGATAGCCGAGCGCGGCCGACTGGCCCTGGACGTGGAGGTGCTGCCGGGGATCTCGGCGCTGCAGGTCCTGGCCGCGCGGCACCGGATCGTGCTGCACGAGATCGGCGGCACCGTCACCGTCACCACCGGGCGGCGGCTGCGCGAGGCCGTGGCCGCCGGCGCGGACAACGTGGTGGTGATGCTCAACGCGGACCTGCCGCTCGACGGGTTCGCCGACTGGCGGATCTGGTGGGGCGGCAACCTCGGCGATGCCGGCGAGACGCTGGTGGCCGGCCGCGTCGGCGACGTGCTGGCCGAGCTGCGGGGGCACCGCGAGCGGCTGCGCGCCGAGCACGGCTGGGTGATGGATGTGTACCTGTTGCGACGCGGAGAAGGGACGACGGCCTGATGGCGGCGGAGAATGCGGCGGCCGGCGAGGATCGCGTCGACCGGGCCGTCGGCGGCGGGCAGTGCCCGGGCCGGGTGGTGCTGGTCGGAGGCGGGCCGGGTGACCCGGGGTTGATGACCGTGGCCGGGCTCGAGGCCGTGCGCACCGCCGACGTGGTGGTGACCGACCGCCTGGGACCTGTGTCGATCCTCGTCGAGCTCGACCCAGGCATCGAGGTGATCGGTGTGGGCAAGGTGCCGTTCGGTCCCGCGACCCCGCAGGAGGAGATCAACCGGATCCTCGTCGAGCAGGCCCGGCGCGGCCGCACGGTGGTGCGACTCAAAGGCGGCGACAGCTTCCTGTTCGGTCGCGGCGCCGAGGAGCATCTCGCGTGCACGGCCGCAGGAGTGCCCGTCACGGTGATCCCGGGCGTGACTTCAGCGTTCTCAGTGCCCGCGCTCGTCGGGGTCCCGGCCACGCACCGTGGGCTCTCGCAGGGAGTGTCGGTGATCTCCGGACACGTCCCGCCCGGGCACCCGCAGTCGACGCTCGACTATGCGGCGCTGGCTCGCTCCGGCACGACCCTGGTGCTACTCATGGCGGTGACGACCCTCCCCGCGATCACCGCGGAACTGCTGGCCGAGACGATGCCCGCGGACACCCCGGCGGTGCTGATCGAGAACGGCTCGACCCCGGCCCAGCGCATCCTGCACGGCACGCTGGCGACGATCGCGCGACAAGCCGCGGAGGCGCAGGTCGCGCCACCCGCGATCACGGTGATCGGCGCGGTCGCCGGGCTGGCGGGGGATCTGGTGCCCGGATTGCCTCTCGCCTGAGTCTGGGGTCGCACCCGGCTCCGGAGTTCGACAGGTGCTCCGATCGGCCCGGGGTGATCGACGGTCGAGAAGCTAGGCCCGCCGGATGAGCTCGGCCCGGCGGTCGTCCGGGGCGCGGCGGGGGCAGCTCGCGCACTTGCCGCCGTCGGTCGCCACATAGATGAGGCAGCACGAGCCGCGGCGGACGAACCGCCGTGTCCGCTCCGAGCCCTCCACGTCCACGTAGCGGGCCGGCAGCAGCGGCGGCCGACACACGGCGCGAGCGAGCTCGCCGCCGCGGTCCTCGTCGCCCGCAGCGCGGCCCGCCTCGAGCGCCCGGTTGGCGATGGAATCCGTCGCGATCGCCCACAACGCCCGCCGGGCCGCGCCCGAGACCTCCGCGAGGGCGTCGATCACCCCCGAGTGGGCCTCCACCAGCGCGTCGGCGAAGGCCGCGACCGACGGAAGGAGTCGATCAGACCGCGCCGACCGGAGATAGCCGTTCGGCTGCAGCGAGACGCTGAGCCGCCCCGGGCGGGGATCGGGCGCGCGTCCGGTGGCGAGCAGCATCGCCAGCGGCGCGGCGACCAGCGTCGAGCTGGCCGAATACCACCACAACGTCCCGTTCACCCGCGGATCGTCATGCGTCCAGCGCCGGCCGGTGTCCTCCACCCGCCGGGCCAGCCACCGCGGGTCCGTCAGCACCACGCCGGGCAGGACGGTCGAGCCGTGCTCGATGGTGCGGGCGAAGTCCCCGAGGAGGGTCGAGGCGCCCGCGTACGCTGCCGCCACGGCCCCGGGGGCGCGGAGCTCGTCGTCGTCGCCGTCGTCACCCCCCGGCCCGCCACCCACGCTCGCGCCACCCACCGCCTCGTCACGCATTGGCCAGCCCCACCACGTCGAGGGTGCGGCGACCGTCCGACCCCGCCCGCACCTGGCCGCGCACGCCGAACACCTCCCGCAGCACCGCGGCGTCCAGGACCTCCTCCGGCGCGCCCGTCGCGACGAGCCGACCGCGGTGTAGAACGGCGACGGCATCGCAGTACTCGACGGCCATGCGCAGGTCGTGGAGCGTGAGCAGCACCGCCAGGCCGCCGGCCGCGAGCTCGCGCAGCAGCGCCAGGACCGACAGTTGCTGGTGGAGGTCGAGGTGGTTGGTCGGCTCGTCCAGCAGGAGGACGTCGGGCTGCTGGGCCAGGGTGCGCGCGATCGACACCCGCTGCCGCTCCCCGCCGGACAGGGCGAGCACATCGCGGTCGGCGAGTTCGGTCAGCCCGACCCGCGCGAGGACGGTCTCGACGACCGCGGAGTCGTCGGTGTCCAGCGGCTCGAACAACCCGCGGGTGACCGTCCGGCCCAGGCGTACCGACTCGCGGACCGTGATGCCGCCGAGCGAGACCGGCTCCTGCGTGCTGGCCCCCACCGCGCGGGCGAGCGCGCGGCGGCGCAGCGAGGTGATGTCCGCGCCGTCGATGGTGACGTGACCCGCCGTGGTGGGCAGCGCTCGGTAACACGCGCGCAGCAAGGTCGTCTTCCCACTGCCGTTCGGCCCGACCAGGGCCGTGACCAGACCGGGAGTGACGGTGAGGTCGACGCCGTCGAGGATCTGCCGGCCGCCCAGGCGGGCGGAGACACGGTCCGCGCTGAGGGTGGTCATATCGACGCCCTCCCGTAGCGGCGCCACAGCATCACCAGGAACACGGGCCCGCCCACGACGCCCGTGATGACGCCGACCGGCAGCTCTGTGCCCTCGCGCACTGAGCGGGCGGCGATGTCGGCCAGGACCAGGGCGAGGGCGCCGAGCAGCGCCGCGGTGGGCAGCAGGCGCGCGGACGTCCGGCCCGTGAGGAAGCCCGCGAGGTGCGGGATGAGCAGGCCGATGAACCCGATGGTCCCCGACACCGCCACGGCGCCCGCGGTGAGCAGCGAGACGAGCAGCAGCATGAGGATCCGGAACCGCGGCACGTTGACGCCCATGGCGGTGGCGCCGTCGTCGCCGGTGAGGAGCAGGTCCAGGTGGCGACTGCACAGCATCACCACCGTGCCGGCGACGGCAAGGATCGCGATCGGCGCCCAGACCATCGTCCACCCGGCGTCGCCGAATCCGCCGGCGAGCCACCGCATGACCGTGCCGAGTTGGTGGTCGTCACCCAGTACCAGCAGCGTGAAGGTGTTGAGCGCGCCGAAAACCATCGTCATGGCCGCCCCCACCAACACGATCGCGGTGGTGTCGTGGGCGCGGCGGGCCACCAACACCACCCCGGCCAGCGGGAGCAGCGCGCCGACGAACGCGGCCATGGGCAGGGTGAAGACGCCCCACACCCCGGCGCCCACGCCGAGGACGGTGAGGGCGACGACGCCGAAGCCCGCCCCGGAGGAAACCCCAAGCAGGTACGGGTCCGCGAGCGGGTTGCGGGTCACCGCCTGCGCGACGCCGCCCGCCACCGCCAGGGACGCGCCCACGGCCGCCGCCATGAGCGCGCGGGGCAGCCGCGACTCGAGGACGATCGCCTCCCGGGCGTCGGTCCACCACGGCTCGAACAACCCCGGGGCGAGGCGGTGCGCCACGATCGCCCACACGTCCCCGAACGGGATGGACACCGAGCCCAGCGAGACGCCCGCCGCGATCGCGACCACGAGTACGGCCAGCAGCGGCAGACAGATCAGCGCGAGGGGCCGGCGGCCGCTGGGTGCGGTGCCGGCGGGGTCCGTTATGTCGGAGGAGGACACGACGGCGGGGTCGGCCCCTGCCCGGGCCGGCGGGCGGCGGCCCTCGCGGCGATCGGGCTTCTCGGCTACCGACGTCATGTCACTGCCCGAACGCGTGCGGGTGCAGCTCGCGGGCGATGGTCTCCACCGAGGTCGCCATCCGCGAGCTCTCGAAGAAGTCCGCCAGCGGCACCACCACGATCCGGTCCTCCCGGATGGCCGGGGTGGTGGCCATGACGGGCTGCGCGCGCAGGTAGGCGATCTTGTCCTCCGCGCTGGTCGGGCCGTAGTCCAGCACGACGATCGCCTCCGGCTGACGCTCGCCGAGGACCTCCCAGGTGGTCTTGGGGTACGGCTTGTCACCCTCGGAGAAGATGTTGTCCGCGCCCGCGTACTCGCCGATGAGCTGGCCGATGCCCACACCGCCGATCGTCATGGGTTCGGCCTCGCCGCTGTCGTAGAAAAAGGTGGGGATGCCGGTCACGCCCGCCGCGTCGAGCGTGGAGCGGACGTCTTCGACCCGCCCACGGATCCGATCCGTGAGGTCGCGTGCCCCCTGCTCGACGCCGAGGACACGACCGAGCTGGGAGAAGTCCGTCTCGAGCATCGACAGGTCGGGGAAGCCCTCGCCGCAGTACTCCGAGAACAGGAACGTGTTGATACCGGCGGACTCGAGGGCGTCGCGGCTGCGGCCCTCCTTCTCGTCGAACGCGCTGCGCATGCCCGCGACCACCAGGTCGGGCTCGAGGTCGACGATCTGCTCCCAGGTGGGGTACTCCTCGGCAAGCGACGGGATGGCGTGGAACTGGTCGGCGACCTCCGGCAGCACGTCGTTCTGATCGCCGTAACCCATCCCGACGATCCGGTCGCCCGCACCCAGCTGGATGAGGGTCTCGGTGACGTGGTCGTTCATCGAGATGATGCGCTGCGGCGGCTCGGTGTAGGTGGCCTCGCGCTCGCAGTTGGCGATGGTGACCGGGTTGGCGAAGGGCTCGGCCGCGCCACCGCTCTCGAGCGCCTCGCCCCGGGAGCAGCCGGCGAGCGCCAGGCCGCTCACGAGCAGCGCGGCCAGCGCGGTTCTGGGGTGGTGACGGAACATGATCAGACCTCGGATCGTGTCGTGTGGTCGACGACCACGGCAGACCCGCAGGACGGCTGGCGTCGAGGACGCCACGTCACCTGACAGGACCCCGGATCGCAGACCTCGGCGATGACTGGTGGAGTCAGGCCTCCGGGCAGGCGATCGGGCTCGCCGCCACTTGTGGTAGCGGCACACCGTTGCGGGTCAGCGCCGGATTCTCACCGGTCTTTCCCTGCGTCCGGAAGTCGGTAGTTCATGTCGAGCATAGGCACACCGCGCCGCGCGGAGGTAGTCGTCTCCCACCCAGCCACCTGCGTCGGCGGCCAGCGCCGCCTCAACGGTGGGATGACGCCGGAGTCGTCGACGGCCGTGCCGGGCGGGCTACTCTTCGCGCTGGACCTCACGCAGTTCGCCGGTGGACACGTCGTAGACGAAACCGCGCACCGCGGTGCTGTGCAGCAGGAAGGGGTCGGATTCCACGCGGGCGATCGACTGGCGGACGTCGGCCTCCGGCTCCGGGAACGACTCGGGCGCCCAGCGCGGCCGCAAGCCGGTGTCGGACTGGATCTGATCCTTGAAGTCGTCGTCCCGGAAGGTGAGCATCCCGCAGTCCGTGTGGTGGACGAGGACGATCTCCTCGGTCCCGAGCAGCCGCTGGCTGATGGTGAGCGATCGCAGGACATCGTCGGTGACGACCCCTCCCGCGTTGCGGATGACGTGGGCGTCGCCCTCTGTCAGGCCCAGCAGGCCGTACGGGTTGAGGCGAGCGTCCATGCAGGCCACGACGGCGACCTTCCTGCCGGGCGGCATGGGCAGGTCGCCCTTGTCGAAGTCGGACTGATAGGCCTTGGCGGCCTCGAGCAGTTCATCGGTGACGGTCATGGCCGCAGGCTAGCCCCGGCCGGCCGGGCCCGCCAGGGTTCGGCTCGCGACGGCGGGAACCGTTGTCAGGCCGGGGCGCGGAGCGGCGCCTCATGCACCTCGCGGTCGAACTCCGGAAGCGGCTCGGCCTCGCGCAGGACCCGGGCAATCGCCGGATCAGCCAGGTGCATCCGGCCGATGGAGATGAGATCGAACTCGCCGCGCTCCATGCACTCCACGACCGAATCGATGTTGTCCGCCGCCACGGCCGCCTTGCCCAACTTCTGCTCGCGCAGGGACGTCCCGATCCCCACGCCGCCCACGGCGCCCGCCGGCTTACCCGTGAGTCTGCGGGCCCACCCGGCGAGGGTGACCTTGCCGTCGTCACCCTCCAGGTCGGGGAACGCCGGATCGCTGAACCGCCTGGTCGACGCGTCGAACAGGTCGACGCCCGCCTCGGCGAGTGCGCCGAGGTAGACGCCGAGCTCGTCGGGGCTGGTGGCCTTGAGCACCGTGTAGTCCTGCTGCGTGTGCTGCGAGAAGCGGTAGAACAGCGGCGCCTCCGCGCCGATGGCCTCACGGACCGCCGCCACGACTGCTGCGGGGAAGCGGCTCCGCGCCGCCAGGTCGCCGCCCCACTCGTCGGTGCGTCGGTTGGTATCGGCCCAGACGAACGCATCCAGCAGGTAGCCGTGGCCGCCGTGCAGGGTGACCCCGTCGAACCCGGCCTCGAGGGCATACCGTGCCGACCGGGCGAAGGCGCCGATCACGTCGGCGATGTCCGACTCGGTCATCGGCTCCACCGCCGGCGACCAGCGCTCGATACTCCGATCCGAGTACGTGGTGACGCCCGGCGTACCCCACAGGCCCGACGGACGCATGGGGTGCATCGCCATGAGGCGGTCGCGGCTCCCGCGATCGAAGCGGGCGTTGGCGCCCCACAGCGGACCGACGTGCCACAGCTGCGCCATGATCCGGCCGCCCGCGGCGTGCACGGCGTCCGTCACCACGCGCCACGCCGCCACGGACTCCGGACCGTCGAGGCGCGGGATCGCGGAGTGGTCGACCGACGTGGGGTGGTCCACGCCGATGCCCTCGGTGACGACCAGCCCGGTACCGCCTGCGGCGCGGGCCGCGTAGTAGTCCCGGTTGATCTCGTCGGGCAGTCCGCCCGGGCAGCCCATCCGCGTCATCGGCGACATGACCAGGCGGTTGGCCAGGTGCAGTGAGCGGACGTCGAGCGACCGGAACAGGGTTTCACGACCGGGGGCGACCAGCGGATTCATGATGTGAGACCTCGTGATTCTCGGTGTGGCGACGAAGGCGGAGTCCTGATCTGGACACTCTCGTCGTTGACAGGCGTCAAGTGTAGACCAGCCAATGGTGTTCGCGGAGGTCCTCGAAGTGGCGCTCCGCCGACGCCGCCCGCGTGCCCGGCGCCCCCTCAGCCGCGGGCGGCGCGGACCGCGTCCCGGGCGTCGCGGGCCGTGTCGCTGTCGAGCGCGATCCGGGCGAACTCGCGGCACTGCTGGAGCGTGACCCCGGCCAGCGCGGCGCCGACGTGGGGGAGGGCGGCGGTGGCCACCGACAGCGAGGTGACGCCGAGCCCCAGCAGGACGCAGGCGAGGTCCGGGTCGGCCGCCGCTTCGCCGCACACGCCCACCGGGATCGACCGGCCGTCGGGGGAACGGCCGGCGGCGTCGGCGACCGTGCGGATGAGTCGCAGCACCGCGGGCTGCCAGGGATCGGTGAGGGCGGCCAGGTCGGGGGACATCCGGTCGGCTGCCATGACGTACTGGGTGAGGTCGTTGGTGCCGACGGACAGGAAGTCCACGTGCGGGAGGAAGCGGTCCACCGCCACGGCGACGGACGGCACCTCGACCATGATCCCGGGCGTGAGGCCCCGGCCGCGGCAGCGGTCGGCGAAGTCGCGGGCCTCGTGGACGGTGGCCACCATCGGCGCCATCACCCACGGTGAGGACTGCGCTCCGCCGACCTGCCGGCCGGCCGCCGCGAGGGCGTCGAGCTGGCGGTCCAATAGCCCGCGGTCGAGCAGGTCCACGCGGATCCCGCGCACGCCGAGGGCGGGGTTGTCCTCCTCGGTCATCCCGGCGAACGCGAGCGGCTTGTCCGAGCCGGCGTCGAGGGTCCGGGTGACGACGCGCGCGTCGGAGAAGGCGCCGAGCACTCGGGCGTAGAGCGCGACCTGCTCGTCGTGGGTCGGCTCGTCGGCCCGGTCGAGGAACGCCAGCTCGGTGCGGAACAGGCCGATCCCCGCGGCCGGGCCGGCGGCGGCCGCCTCCGCGCCGTCGCCGTCCTGGACGTTGGCGAGCAGGGAGACCGCGTGGCCGTCGGCGAGGGCGGCGGGTCCGGTCCAGGTCGCCGCCGCGGCGCGGCTGCGCCGGTCCGCCTCGGCCGCCGCGGCGGCCGGGCCCTCCTCGGGCTCGACCGTGACGGTGCCCGCGGCGGCGTCGACGAGCACGCGGGTGCCGTCGGCGACGGCGGACAGGCCTCCCGCGGCGACCATGCAGGGGATGCCCAGCTGCCGGGCGATGATCGCGGTGTGTGAGGTGGGGCCGCCCTGTTCGCACACGATCCCCAGCACGAGGGCCGGGTCGAGGCCGGCGGTATCGGCGGGGGCCAGGTCGTCGGCCAGGAGGATGCCGGGTTCGTCGAAGGCGGGGATCCCGGGCTCGGGCAGGCCGCGCAGTTCGGCGACCACCCGGGCGCAGAGGTCGCGCAGGTCGGTGATGCGTTCGGCCTGCCGGCCGCCGATCTTGGCGAACTTCGCGGCGAAGCTCTCGGTGGCGGCGACCGCCGCGGCCTCGACCGCCGCGCCCTTCTTCAGCTCCTTGGTGACCTCCTTGGCCCAGCCGCGGTCGCGGGCGAGTACGGCGTTGGCGGTGAGCACCTCGGCGCTGACGCCGGTCGCCAGGGCGGCCCGCTGGTCGAGGCGGTCGGCGACGGTGGCGGCCGCGGCAGCGAAGCGCTCGCGACCGCGCTCGACGGCCTCCTGGTCCACCGCGCCCGGCGTGTCCGGGGCGGCGGCCGGGGCGGGGACGTCAAGTGCGTCGGGCCGGACCACCCATCGGGCGGGCCCGTGGGCGAGTCCGGCGACCACGCCGGTGCCGCGGATGACCGCCCCGGCCTTCGACTGCTGCGTCATTGGGAGCTCCTAGCGGACCGGGCACCCGCGCCCGGCCGATCGAGTGGTTATGTGACGAGAATAACTAAGACCGCTTGACTTTCCAACCGTTTCGGGCAGAATCCAACACACTCGGTCACAGGCGAAAGGCTCACCATGTACGGCAGCGAGCGACGACGGCGCATCACGGAGACCCTCGCCGCGTCCGGGCGGGTCACCGTGGCCGAACTCGCCGCCGACCTCGACGTGAGCGCCGAGACCATCCGCCGCGACCTGTCGGTCCTGGAATCAGAGGGCCACCTCGAGCGCACGCACGGCGGCGCGGTGTGCGCGGTCCCGGGTGGTCGTGTGGAGCGGACCCTCGCCGCGCGCCGGTCGGAGAACGTCGAGGCCAAGACCGCGATCGGCCGGGCCGCGCTTCGCCTGCTGCCCGCCGCCTGCGGGACCGTGCTGGTCGACGCCGGCTCCACCACCGCGGCCCTCGCCGAGGCGCTGCCCGCCGACCACGGGCTGACGGTCATCACCAACTCGGTCCCCGTCGCCGACGGCCTGCACCGCGCGGCGACCGACGACCTGCACGTGCTCGGCGGGACGGTCCGCGGCCTCACCGGCGGGTGTGTGGGCGCGTCGGTGCTTCGGGCGCTGGAGGCGATCCGCGTGGACGTGGCGTTCGTCGGCGCCAACGGCCTCCACCCCGACCGCGGCCTCACCACCCAGGACCCGGACGAGGCGGCGGTGAAGAACGCCATGTGCGGCGCCGCGCGGCGGGTGGCGGTGCTCGCCGACTCGAGCAAGTTCGGCCACGAGTTCCTCGTCTCGTTCGCCCGCCTCGACCAGATCGATGTGCTGGTCACCGACTCGCCCCCGCCCGGCCCGCTCGCCGCCGCGCTGGACACCCACGGAATCGAGGTCGTGCTGCCATGATCGTCACGCTCACCATGAACCCGTCGGTGGACCGCACCGCGCAGCTGCCGGCGCCGCTCGCCGTGGGCGGGGTCAATCGCATAGCGGCCGTCGACGACTCACCCGGCGGCAAGGGCGTCAACGTCGCACGTGTGGTGGCCGCCGGCGGGGTGGAGGCGCGCGCGGTGTTCCCCGCGCCTCCCGAGGACCCGTTCGTGACGATGTGCGCCGCGACCGGCGTCGCGACATCCGTGATGCCGACGACCGGGGCCGTGCGGATCAACCTCACCCTCGCCGACCCCGAGGGCACCACCACCAAGATCAACTCCCCTGGCCCCGAGCTCGATGCCGCCACGCTCGACCGGGTCCGGTCCACGATCGCGGACCTCGCCCGTGAAGCGCAGTGGGTGGTGCTGAGCGGATCCCTGCCGCGCGGCGTGGAGGACGGCTTCTACGCCGACCTGGTCACCGCCCTGCGTCCGGCGGGGGCGCGCCTCGCCGTCGACACCTCCGACGCGCCCCTGGCCGCCCTCGCCGCACGCCTCCCGGACGCCGCGCCGGACCTGGTCAAACCCAACGGCGAGGAGCTCGGCCAGCTCGCCGGCGTCGACGGCGCGGAGCTGGAACGACGCGCCGTCGACGGTGACACCGGACCCGTGGTCGCTGCCGCACGCGCCCTGCGCGAGCGCGGCGTCGGCGCGGTCCTGGTCACCCTGGGCGGTGCCGGAGCAGTCCTGGTCGACGACGACGAGACGTGGTTCGCGAACGCCCCCGCCGTCCGGGTCAGGTCCACGGTCGGGGCCGGCGACTCCGCGCTCGCGGGATATCTGCTCGCCGGGGCCCGCGGACTCCCGCCGCGGGACCGTCTCGCATGGGCCGTCGGTCACGGCAGCGTGGCCGCCTCCCTGCCCGGCACCGGACTACCGCTGGGCCTCGACCCCGCCACCTTCCGCGCCACGCTCAGGCGCCTCGACTGAGGTCCCCGTCCCCGCCCCACCCCTTCTCACCGCGAACCCCTTCTCACCACGACACGGAGCACGGCCATGAACCAGCCCATCATCGAGACCGCCACCGTGCGGCTCGACGCCGACCTCGGCGGCACCAAGCAGGAGGTGATCCGGGCGCTGGCCCGGACCCTCGTCGACGCCGGCCGCGCCGATGACCACGACACCCTGGTGCGCGACCTCCTCGCCCGAGAGGACAAAGCGGCCACCGGCATGAAGGGCGGGATCGCGATCCCGCACTGCAAGTCCGAGGCCGTGACCTCACCGAGCCTCGCGTTCGCCCGACTCGACCCGCCCGTCGACTTCGGCGCCAAGGACGGACCCGCCGACCTCGTACTGATGATCGGCGCCCCCGCCGGCGGCGGCAAGGAACACCTCAAGCTGCTCGCCACGCTCGCGCGGAACCTCGTGCGGGCCGAGTTCGTGGACTCCCTCCGGGCGGCCGCCACGGCCGAGGACGCGGTCGCGGCCATCGAGAAGGTGCTCGCCGCGCAGGAGCAGAAGGCCTCGTCGTCGTCCTCGTCGGCGCCCGCCCCCACGGCGTCCGGCGGCGGGGCGGCGACCACAACCGACGGTGGTGGCGACGCGCCGCTGCGCCTGGTCGCGGTGACCGCCTGCCCCACCGGCATCGCCCACACCTACATGGCCGCCGACTCCCTGGCCCAGGCCGCGCAGGCGCGTGGCGTCGATCTGCAGGTGGAGACCCAGGGCTCGGCGGGCGCCACCGCCCTCGACCCGGGCGTGATCGAGGCGGCCGACGCGGTCGTGTTCGCCACCGACGTCGGCGTCCGCGACCGCGGCCGCTTCGCCGGCAAGCCCGTCGTCGAGTACGGCGTGAAGAAGGCCATCGACGCCCCCGACCGGGTCCTCGACGAGGCGCTGGCCGCCGCGCGCGACCCCCGCGCCCGTCGCGTGTCGGCCGACTCCGGCGACGGCTCGGGGACCGCCGCGTCGGGCGCGTCCGGCGCCGACGAGCACTGGGCCCGCGGACTGCAGCGCGCGGTGATGACCGGCGTGTCCTACATGATCCCGTTCGTCGCTGCCGGCGGCCTGCTCCTCGCGCTCGGCTTCCTCTTCGCAGGCTACGACGTCGCGTTCGTGTGGCAAGAACTGTCCACCTCGTTCACGCTCACCGACCTGCCCGGCGAGGTCTGGTATCTCGACGGCGAGATCGTCTCCGCCGGCACCGCTGGCGCCGAGGCCCTCACCCACGCGGGCCTGCGCCTCTACATCGGCGCAGTGCTGTTCGCGATCGGCCAGGCGGCGATGGGCTTCATGATCGCCGTGCTGTCGGGGTACATCGCCTACGGCCTGGCGGACCGCCCCGGCATCGCCCCGGGCTTCGTCGGCGGTGCGCTGTCCGCGACCCTCGGTGCCGGCTTCATCGGCGCCCTGGTCACCGGCATCCTCGCCGGCTACCTCGTGCGCTGGATGACCACGTGGAAGACCCCGCGCTGGCTGTCCGGCCTCATGCCCGTCGTGCTCATCCCGCTCATCGGTTCGCTGGCCATCGGCCTGCTCATGTTCCTGCTGCTCGGGCGCCCGCTCGCCTCGCTGACCTCGGCCATGGAGTCGTGGCTCGGCGGCATGACCGGCTCGTCCGTGATCCTGCTCGGCGTGATCCTGGGCCTCATGATGTGCTTCGACCTCGGCGGGCCCGTCAACAAGGCCGCGTACACGTTCGCCACCGCGGGCCTCGTCGCCGACAACCCGGCGACCCTGCGGATCATGGCCGCCGTGATGGCCGCCGGCATGGTGCCGCCGCTGGCGATGGGCCTGGCCACCGTCGTGCGCAAGCGGCTGTTCAGCCCGGCCGAGCAGGAGAACGGCCGCGCCGCGTTCCTACTGGGCGCCAGCTTCATCACCGAGGGCGCGATCCCGTTCGCAGCCGCCGACCCGCTGCGCGTGATCCCGTCCATGATGGCCGGCGGCGCCGTCACCGGAGCACTCATCATGGCGTTCTCGGTGGAGTCGTACGCACCGCACGGCGGACTGTTCGTGGTGTTCGCGATCAGCCCGGTGTGGGGCTACCTGGTGGCGATCCTCGCCGGCACGCTCGTCGCCTGCGCGGCCGTGGTCACCGCCAAGTCCGCGCGACGCACCCCGGCAGTGGCGCCGGCCGCCGCGGCCGAGCCGGTCGCGGCCTGACCGCCCACCCTGCACGATGGCGGCAAGGCCCGACCCCCGCGCCCCCGCCACCCACCCCACAGGAGGAGACACCATGGCCAGTACCACCGTCATCGTCGGATCGGCCGAGGGCCTGCACGCCCGCCCGGCCGGCATCATCGCCGAGGCCGCCGAGAAGTACGACACGGACATCGAGATCACCTTCGACGGCGAGGAGGCCGACGCCGCTTCCGCGATGCTCATCATGGCGCTCGGCGCGGAGAAGGGCGCCGAGGTCACGGTGAGCGGCGACGACGCCGACGCCGTCGCCGAGATCGCCGCCCTCATCGAGCAGGACCTCGACGCCGACTGAGTCGGCGCTGCGCCCGCCCGGCGCTGAGCGTCGAGAAGACGGTTCCGCCCGTATCGCCCGAGAGGCGACGTGCGAAACCGTCTTCTCGATGAGGACGAGGGCCCGGCGCCGGACCCAGGCGACCTCCGGCGAGGGGACGGCTCAAGTATGAGCCCGCCGGGGTGAACCTGTCGTTATTTCGCGAGCGACAGTGCGGTGAGGACGGTCTCCACCTCGGCCCGGTCACGTCCCCGCAGACCCAGAAGTGGCCGGGGCAGGCAATGCCCCGGAGCCAGTCCGAGCAGTTCGGCGACCGCCGCCACCACCCGCAGGCTCCCGTGCCGGACGAACAGGTCCCACAGTAAGGCGAGCCGGTCCGACGCGGCGAAGGCCTCCCCGCTGTCGCCCGCCAGCGCCGAGCGGGCGATCTGGAGGGCAGGTCCGGGCAGGGTGCCGGCGAGGACGGAGTACCAGCAGTCGCAGCCACCGAGGAGCGCCGCGGCGGCCGAGGGATCGCCGGAGACCCCCAACCCGACGCGCGCGGGCACGGCCTCCCGGAGCCGCGCGATGTGGTCGCGCGCGGCCTCGGCGGCGGGCGGGGGCGGTGGGATCTTGATCGACGCGACCGCGGGAAGCTCAGTCAGACGAGCGTAGAGCTCGGGCGTGAAGTCGAACCGGGTGGTGCCGGGGTTGTCGTAGACCACCATCGGGACGGACAGCTCGGTCGCGACGTCGGTGTACAAGCCCACCACGTCGTCGGCGGTGAGCGGCTGGTAGCTCATGGGGGCGAGCATGACCGCGGCGGCGCCGGCCGCCTGCGCGTCGTGGGCGAGCGCCCGCGCGTGGGAGGTGCGCAGCGCGCTGATGCCGACGATCACCGGGGTTCCGCCCGCGTGCCGAACGGTCAGCTCGGCCACGCGGCGCCGCTCGGCCCGGTCGAGGTAGGCGTACGAGCCGGTCGAGCCCAGGGCGCCGATCGAGTCGATCCCGGCGCGCGCCAGCCGCTCGACGATCCCCGCGTATGCGTGCTCGTCGACACGGTCGTCGCGCAGCGGGGTGAGGGGGAACGCGCTCAGGCCGGTGGTCACGCCCGCGCCGACCGCCTCCGCGGCCGCGCGCGCCGCCCCGGCCCGGTCGGCGGTCACAGCCTCAGCACCCGTCCGCACACCACTGGGTGCACCTCGTCGCAGCACTCGGCGACGGTCTGGTTGAGCGCACCGAGCAGGTCCCATGCCGGGCCTCCTTCGTCGTTGTGGTGACCTGACTCTAGAGGGTCGCGGGACGTGTCGATCCCCTGATGGCGGCGCCCGACGGCAGGGTTTCCGGGCAGCAGTCGACAGGTGACGTCGTGACGGGCGGCGTCGGCGAGCGGGCCGGCGTGCTCGGGGAGCCCGGCGTGTGTGGGGTCCGTCGCCGCCGAGCCCGGTCCCGCTCAGCCATCGACGGCGGCTCCCAGTCCTTCTGGCCTGACGCGGAACCGCACACGGACGTACCGTCGGGGTATGACCCCGCAGGCAGCATCGCCCGTCTCCCTCGGTTCCCGGTACGCCACCGAGTTCCCCGAGCTCGGGGTGCCGTGGAAGGCGGCCGAGGCGCCGGATCCGCGACTCCTCGCACTCAACGAGCCGCTGGCCGCCGAGCTGGGACTGGACTCGGAGTACCTGCGCGGTGAGGAAGGGGTGCGCCTGTTCACCGGTAACCACGTGCCGGACGGCGCCACGCCCTTCGCCCAGGCGTACGCGGGCCACCAGTTCGGCGGATACTCGCCGCGTTTGGGCGACGGCCGCGCGCTGCTGCTCGGCGAGCTGCCCGACGGTCGCGACCTGCACCTCAAGGGCTCGGGCAGGACCCCCTTCGCGCGCGGTGGCGACGGCCTGGCCGCTGTGGGACCCATGCTGCGCGAGTACCTCATCAGCGAGGCGATGCACGCCCTCGGCGTGCCCACCACCCGCTCACTCGCCGTGGTGGCGACGGGCAACACCGTGTACCGCGAGACGCCGTTGCCCGGCGCGGTGCTGGCGCGGGTCGCCGCGAGCCACCTGAGGGTGGGGACGTTCCAGTTCGCGCGGTCGACCGACGACGGCGAGCTGTTGCGTCGGCTGGCCGACCACGCCATCGCCCGGCACCACCCGCACGCCGCGGACGCGGAAAACCCGTACCTGGAGCTGTTCACCTCCGTCGTCGGCACCCAGGCCGACCTCGTGGCGCGCTGGATGCTGCTCGGGTTCATCCACGGCGTCATGAACACCGACAACACGACCATCTCCGGCGAGACCATCGACTACGGGCCGT
Organism: Dietzia sp. oral taxon 368; assembly: GCF_002999155.1. Lineage (NCBI taxonomy): Bacteria > Bacillati > Actinomycetota > Actinomycetes > Mycobacteriales > Dietziaceae > Dietzia > Dietzia sp. oral taxon 368. Next base: position 1,149,231 of record NZ_CP027238.1, on the reverse strand, counting down.
GCGCGTTCATGGACACCTTCGACCCGGCGACCGTGTTCAGCTCGATCGACACCGGCGGGCGTTACGCCTACGCCAACCAGCCGCCGGTGCTGCAGTGGAACCTCGCCCGCTTCGCCGAGACCCTCGTGCCGCTCGTCGATCCGGACACGGAGGAGGCGGTCCGCCTGCTCACGGAGGTCCTCAACACCTTCCCGGAGCGGTACCAGCAGGCGTGGACGGCCGGGATGCGGGACAAGCTGGGGCTGTCGGCCGAGGTCCCGGACGCCGAGGCGGACGACCTGATCGAGGAGCTGTCCCGGCTCCTCAACGCCACCCGGCCCGACCACACCGGCTTCTTCCGCGCCCTCGGTGCGGCCGCGGCCGGGGACAGCGCGCCGGTCCGAGAGCACGTCGGCACCTTGGCGGAGGGCTGGCTCTCGACGTGGCGGGCCCTCGGACCCGACCAGGGATCGATGGCTCGTGCCAATCCGCTGTACATCCCGCGCAACCACCTCGTCGAAGAGGCCCTCGACGCGGCCACGGCAGGGGACATGGGACCGTTCGAGGAACTCCTCGTCGTCGTCACCGATCCCTACACCGAGCGCCCGGGGCGCGAGCGCTACGCACAACCGGCCCCTCCGGACGCCGCGAAGCACGTCACCTACTGCGGAACCTGAGCCGGATCTCATTACCGTACAGGCGTCTTGACAGGAAACATTTACTTCGTGACCCTGCCGTTGGTCAGCCTTCCGTACGACACTGAGGTCGGTTCATCAATCTCGTGGAGCGCCGGTGGGGCACCCTGGGGGTCATACAGTGCGGATATTCATCGCGGACAGCGACGGCGGCTACCGGTAGCCCTCGAGGATACTCGGACAGTTCGTCGACAACCTGGCGGAGTGGGCAGGTGCCCGGGAAGCCGTCAGGGTGCAGTGGCCCACCCCTGGGAAGGTGAACCCGCGACGGTCCCACACCTGGGAATCCGCGGCCGCCGCCGGCGTGGCCGACGTCAGCCGGCTCGTGCGCCTGCATCCGTCGGACCCCCTCGTGCTCATCGGGGTCTGCAGCGGAACGCGCGTCATCTACGACTGGATGGACGCCCACCCGGAAGACCTCGACCGCGTGGTGGCCGTCGGGATGATCGGCGACCCTCACCGGCCGTGTGACCGCTGGCTCGACGGCACCCCGGACCCCGGCGGGCAGGGCGTGGCCGGCCCACGACGCGGCCCGATCCCCGACCGCACCCTGTGGGTGTCCGTGCCGGGGGACCCGCTGAGCGGCGTGCTCCCGGACCGCCTCCTGAAGGGCGTCGTCCGCGCCTCCACCCTGGCCCCCGACCAGGTCTACGACGAGCTGCTCGAGGACCTGCCGGACACCCGGCCGCGCCTGGCCGCCCGACTCAAGCTGGCGCAGCAGCCCGCGCAGTGGTCGCCGCAGCTCCTGCGCAGACTCGACGCCGCCGTGGCCGTCCTGGCGACCTATCGGGAACGTGAGTACGCGGCTCTGTACGAGTCCGGTGAGGGCGGGGCGTCCCCGCTGGCGCGGCTCGGCGCGGCCATTGTCGACCGCGTCGAGGCGCACGTCCGCGAGGGCGGCGGCTGGTCCCACGGTGCGCGGCCGCAGCTCAGCGGGTACTCACCCGGGATGGCGTAGCGAACGGCCGGCTGCGGCCCGCGGCGCCTGCCGGGCTCCGCCCGCGGTCGCGGAGCAATTCCTCGAACGCCGCCGCGGACCGGGGCGTGGGGAGCAGCCCCCCGTTGGCGTCGGCGAGCAGTGAGTTCACGGTCTCCCGCGCGCACGTCTTGTTGGTGCCGAGGAACCCGCGCGGGCCGCGCTTGATCCAGCCCACGACGTACAGGCCGGGGACGACGCTGCCGCCGACGGCGTCGAGGACGCGGCCCTCGCGGCTGGGGATCGTCGCGGTGTCCGGGTCGAACGGCACGCCCGGCACCTCGACCCCGCGGTAGCCGACCGAACCCAGCACGAGACCCGCCGGGATCGTCTCCTCCGAACCGGGCCGGGGCACGGCGCGGACCCGGCCCGTCTCGCCGCCGACGAGGTCCGTGCGCACCACGCGCAGGCCCTCGGCCCGCTCCGTGCCCACGACCTCGACCGGGGCGGTCTGGAATCGCAGGACGATCCGGCGGCGCTCGGTGTCGCCGGTGTCGCCGGTGGCGGCGGTGACGCCGGGGCCGCTGGTGCCGTCCGCGGGCACGGCCTCTCCGGCGGGGCGGGCCGCGATGCGGGCCAGGTACTCCGCCTTCAGCCGACCCTGGCGGGTGGTCGCGGCGTCGGGGTCGATGCCGTCCGGGGCGTCGACGCGCAGGTCGATGTCGTCCCGCGCGGCGAGTCCGACCAGCTCGGGCAGCGTGAACGCGGCGTGCTCCGGGCCGCGGCGGCCGAGCACCACGACCTCGCGGACCCGGCTGTTTCGCAGCGCCTCGAGGGCGTGGCGGGCGATGGAGGTGTCGGCGAGCCGCTCCGGGTCGGTGGCGAGGATGCGCGCGACGTCGAGGGCCACGTTGCCGTTGCCGACGATCACCGCGCGCTCGTGGTCCAGCGGGACGTGGGCGTCCGCGTGGTCGGGGTGGTCGTTGTACCAGGCCACCACTTCCGTGGCCGACGTGCTCCCGGGCAGATCGGTGCCGGGGATGTCCAGCGGGCGGTCCGTGCCGGCGCCGGTCGCGTACACCACCGCGTGATGATGGGCCGCCAGTTCCGCGGCCGTGACGTCCTCGCCGACGTGCACCCCGAGGCGGTACCCGAACCCGGGCTGGTCTTCGATCGCCCGGAACAGGTCGGCGACCGCGCGCGTGCTGGTGTGGTCGGGCGCCACCCCGTGCCGGGCCAGGCCGTGCGGCACGGGCAGGCGCTCGAACACCGTCACCTCCACCCCGGGCTGGCGGAGCAGCTCGTCGGCGGCGTACAGCGCGGCCGGGCCGGCACCCACCACGGCCACCCGCACGGCCGTGCGCGTGGGGCCGAGGCGCACGAGCGTGGGGACGCGCGCCTGCGGCCGGGAAGGGCGGTCGTCACCGGTCAGGTCGGCGTTGATCTGCAGGAAGGCGCGCTGCTCCGGGGCCAGCTCGGTGTGCGGCACGATCGCCCCGACCGGGCACGCCCCCACGCACGCCCCGCAGTCCACGCAGGACACCGGGTCGATGTAGAGCATCTCCGCCGTGGCGAAATCCGGCTCGTCGGGCGTCGGGTGGATGCAGTTGACCGGGCACGCGTGGACGCAGGAGGCGTCGGCACAGCAGGCCTGGGTGATGACGTGGGGCATGGGTGGGCGCCTGTCCGGGAGGGGGTGTGGTCAGTCGCGGAACGCCACGGGTGGTTCGCCCCGGTACCGCGAGGGTCGTCCGTCGATCTTCAGGGCCTTCCACAGCCGGCGGGACGTCCGGTTCATCAGTCCAGACTCCTCGGCCAGCATCCGGACGTCACCGAAGAGGTCGGACAGGAACCGCCGCGACTCGGGGTTGTCCCAGTAGAGTTCGCGGACCACCTCGTCGGGGATGTCGAAGGTCTCCCGGAACTCGCGGGTCGGCTTGAGGATCGCGTCGCACAGCACCCGCATGATCACCGGGAACGCCAGGGAGACGAGGTACGCGTCCCGGCGGGACAGCTTGGGGGCGTTGCGCGCGACGTAGGTGTGCGCGAACGAGATGTGGCGCGCCTCCTCGGCGATGTGGATCTCCATGATCCGCGACAGCACCGGCGGCAGCGAGTCCGAGTTGCGCAGGACCTGCTTCTGCGTGTGGTCGATCGGCTCCTCGCCGGCCAGTACGGCGATGAAGAAGGCGACCGGGAAGCGACCGGCGGCCAGCGGGAGGAGCGGTGAGAGTCGCCGCAGCCAGCGCGGCATGCCAGGGACGTCCGCCCCGATCTGGTTGACGCCCTGCTGGAACATCTGCGTGTGGTGGCATTCCTCGGTGGCCTCGTGGGTGAGGTACCGGAATTCCGCGGAGCCGTTCTCGGCCGTGAAGACGTACTGCATGATCCCGCGGATGAGGATGTTCTCGAACTGCAGGCCCACCTTCATGATGTTGGCCTGACGCCACAGCCCGATCTCGATCTGCTTCTCCAGCGGCTGGGACTTGTACCAGGGGTGACCGCCGAGCGGATCGAGCCCGGCGGGCAGGACCCAGCGCTCGTCCGTGGGGTCCACGGAGAAGTCAGGGTGGTCCCAGGCGATGTCCTTGAACGGGTCGAAGCTGCGGTGCACGGAGGCGTGCGACAGGCGGCGGAGCGTGTCCTCGTACTCGTCTGTGCTCGTCGTGGGGGCGGGTGCGGGTGCGGCTGCGGACATGATCTTCCTTCCGGTCACCGACCCGGCGGGTCGGGAGGCGTGGAATCCAGCGGATGAGACAGAGAGACATCCGCGATCTATTTGTCCCTGACGCTAGACACAGGCCGTCGATTCGTCAAGCAGTCATGGGGGGATTGTCAGCTCTGCCGGCGCGCACCGCGCGGGTCAGCGCTGCGGGTGCGCACCGAGGAGGGGGCCGAGGTGGTTCCGGGCGAAGCCCCGCGCGACGGTGGGGTCGTCGAGGTCGATGGTCGTCGACGGCGTGAGGACGAAGGAGACGACCAGTCGGGCGGTCAGTTCGGCCACGACCAGCACCTCTTCGTCGCTGCGCGGCTCGGGGGCGGCGCGGCTGATCTCCGCGGCGAGGAAGTGAGCGGCGGCGGTGATGAGCGGCGCGCCCTGGACGGTGAAGTGGGGGACCGTCGCCTCGGGCTCGGTCTCGAGGAGGCGGTTGAGCAGGTCATGGTCGCGGAGCGTCTGCACCGTGAACGCGAAGCCCTCGGTGAGTTTGTCCTCGATGGATTCGTGCGCGTCGAGTTCCTTCTGCAGGTCCGCGAGGAACCACGACGCCTCGCGCAGCAGCGTCGCCTCGACGAGTTCCTGCTTGTTGGCGAACCTGCGGTACAGGGTCATCCGCGCCAGGCCCGCCCGCCGGGTGATGTCGTTCATCGTCGACCGGGCGATCCCGACACTCTCGAACTGCGCGGCGGCCGCGTCGAGGAGCTGTTCGCGGATCGGGTCGTCGACCTCGACGGCGTCCGGCAGTCCGCGTCCGGAACGGAGCATCGCCAGGGGGTCGGACGACGGGTTCTCGCTCATGGGGTCGATTGTCCCACCCCGCCGTAGCCGTGCCGGACCTCGCGCGCGGTCATGCCCCACCACCGGCGCGCGTACTGGCTGAAAGTGGTCGCGTCGCCGAGGTCGAGGGCCGAGGCGATCTGGTACAGCGGGATCTCCGTGGTGGTGAGCAGCCGCGCGGCGACCTCACGACGGACCTCGTCGCGGACCGCGGAGAAGCTCGTGCCCTCGCCCGCCAGGCCGCGCTGCAGCGAGCGGGGTGACATGGACAGCAGCCCGGCGATCCGCGCCAGGGACGAGGCGCCGGCGTCGAGGGACTGCTGGAGCGCCGCGCGGGTCCGGTCGGTCAGGCTCCGGCGGTCGGTGGGCACGTGCTGCTCGAGGTACCGCAGCGCCAGCTGTTGCACGGCGTCGTCGCCGCCCGAGATCTCCCGGCCCAGAAGGTCGGACGGCACGCGCAGGACGGCGGACGGGGTCGACGGCGTGACCGGCGCGCCGAAGAGCGCCTTGTACTGTGCGGCATCGGTGTTGAGCGGGCCCGGTAGCTCGACGGAGAGCAGCCCGTAGTCGCCGCCGAGCACGGTGCGCATGGCCCGGTGCAGGAAGAGCAGCACGAGGTCGACGGCCTGGGGCGGGATGAGCTGGGCGGGGTCCCGGTAGCCGAACCGCACGCCCACCACGTCCGGCTCACCGCGCGAATCGGGGACGACGGTGATCTCTATCGACCTCGAGTGGAAGAACAGGTACTTGGAGGTCATCTCGAGCGCCGCGGTGGTGGTGCGCGCGTTCTTCACGACCATCGCGACGGGTCCGAGCATGTCGAGGTCCTGGTGTTCGGCCACTCGTAGCCCGAGGTCGGGGCATTGGAGTTCGGCGGCCGCGGTCTCCAGCAGGAGTGCGATCGCCAGGTCCTCGACCAGCATCTCGTCGCTGTCCAGGGCGCCGTGGGGCAGGCCGGATCGCCGCGCGAGGTCGTCGGCGTCGCCGCCGAGCCCGGCCACGACGGCGCGGACGCCCCGCAGTCCTGCGGATCGGATGAACGCCATGGGAGCACTCTGGGCGACGTGGCGCGAAAGAGCAACTTGTTGGCGCATTACGGAAACCATCGGTCACCGCGCGCGGTTACGGTTCGGGTCATGACTGGTAGCACCCACCTCTCGGACGGGCCGGGCACCGAGCCCGCCGACCCGCTGGACCTGCTCATCGTCGGGGCGGGGATGTCGGGCATAGACCTGGCCCACCACGTCCACCGCGCCTTCCCGGACTGGCGCTGGGAGATCCACGACGTCCACGACGACCTCGGCGGGACCTGGCACACCTTCCGCTACCCGGGCATCCGCTCGGACTCGGACATGGCGACCTTCGGCTTCCCCTTCCGGCCCTGGCCCCACGACTCGACGCTCGGAAACGGCGAGGACATCAAGGAGTACATCCGCGACACCGCCCGCGAGGCCGGCGCGCTCGACCGTCTCCACCTGGGCTCCTGGGTCGCGGACGCCGACTGGCGGAGCGACGTGCAGCTACACCGGGTGACCTGCCGGAATGCCGACGGCGAGCGAGTCGTGTGGGCCCGCCGCGTGCACTTCGGCTCCGGCTACTACTCGCACTCCGAGGGTTTCCGCCCGGAGTTCCCCGGCGAGGAGGACTTCCGAGGGCAGATCATCCACCCGCAGCAGTGGCCGGAGGACCTCGACTACGCCGGCCGACGGTTCGTGGTGATCGGCTCGGGCGCGACCGCCGTGACGCTGGTGCCAGCGCTGGCGGAGCTCGGCGCTGACGTGACGATGCTGCAGCGCACCCCGAGCTACATCGGCCCGCTGCCGGAGAAAGACGTCATCAGCGCGGTGTGGAGGCGGTTGCTGCCGGCGCCGTGGGACCACCGGGTGGCGCGGCTCAACCACGGCGCGCGCGACACCGCCCAGTTCGTGATCGCGCAGCGCCTGCCGTGGTTGTTCAAGGCGGCGCTGCGGGCGATGCAGCGACGCTACCTGCCGGCGGAGGAGATCGACCGGCATTTCACGCCGCCGTACCGGCCGTGGGACCAGCGCGTGTGCAAGGCCCCGGACGGTGACATCTTCCGCGTCATGCGCCGTGGCGCCGCGCGGGTGGTGACCGGGCACATCGACCGGTTCACCGAGAGCGGCATCCGCCTCACCACGGGCGAGCACGTCGACGCGGACGTCATCATCACCGCGACGGGCCTGCAGCTGCAGGTCTTCGGGGGCGGCACGCTGAGCATCGACGGCGAGCCGCTCGACGTCCCGTCGCTGGCCACGTACCGCGGCATGATGCTGGCGGGCGTGCCCAACGTCAGTTTCACGGTGGGCTACATCAACTCGTCGTGGACCCTGCGCGCGGACCTGGTCTCGCGCTACATGGTCCGCCTGTGGGGGTCCGGCGAGGAGGTCTACGCGCCGCGACTGCCCGACGGCCCGGCCGATCAACTCCTGCTGGACTTCGACGCCGGCTACATCCGGCGTGACGGTCACCTGTTCCCCAAGCAGGGCGCCTCGCGGCCGTGGCGCTACGTGCAGAACTTCCTGGTCGAGATCCCCGAGCTCGCCTTCGGTGACCAGCGCCGGGAGATGGCGTTCGGTCAGGACGTGGTCCTGACCGGCGCCCGCCGCGCGCCGGGCGCCGGTGGTGTCGCCGTGCGTGAGGTGACCGAGATGAGCGACGACGACGAGGTGGCGCGATCATGACCCGTTTCCTTCCGCGCCGGAGCGCCGGACGGTCCGGGCGGGCCGCCTCCGACGGTCCGGGCAGGCGCGTGCTCATCACCGGGGCGGCCTCGGGGCTGGGCCTGGCGCTGGCCCGGGAGTATCTGGAGCTCGGCGACGAGGTGATCCTCACCGACGTCCACGCCGATCCGCCCGCGGCGGTACGGGGGCTGCCCGGGCGGTGGTCGTACCGCCGTCTGGACGTCACGTCCGACGCCGACTGGGCGGCCGCCGCCGAGGACGTCGACTCACTGGACATCTTCGTCAACAACGCCGGAATCGCGGTCGGCGGGTCCCTGGATACCACGTCCATGGAGTCGTGGCGGCGGATCGTGGACATCAACCTGCTCGGCGTCGTGCGGGGTTGTCGCGCGCTCGCGCCGAAGCTCGGACGCGGCGGCCGGCTGGTCATCACCGCCTCGGCGGCGGGTCTGGTCCATGCGCCCAAGATGGGGGCCTACAACGCGACCAAGGCCGCCGCGGTCGCGCTGGGGGAGACCCTCGACGCCGAGCTGCGGCCGCGCGGGGTCTCCACGTCGGTGATCTGCCCGCTGTTCTTCCGGTCGGGTCTGGCGGAGTCGCTCTCCGGCGACGACCCGAAGGCGGACGAGATGGCGAGGAGGCTGCTCACGAGGACGCCGCTGACGTCGGAGATCATCGCGCGACGGTCGGTGCGCGGCGTCGAGGCCCGCCGGGTGGTCGTCACGCCCGACGCCCTGGCCACTATTTTCTGGTACTCGAAGCGCTTCTTCCGCGTGCCGTTCCTCGGCTCGACGCGCATTATCGGCCGGGTGGTGGCGCGCACGGGCTGATGAACCCCTCCGGCAGGCGCCAGCTCGCCCGGCGGTGGCTAGAGAGGCGGGTGCGGGCGCGGCGGTGGCCCCGCCCGCGCCCCGGTCAGTCCCGCGGGTAGACGAAGCCGCGCCGGACGTCGACGCCCACGGCTTCGCCGACCCGGCCGGGCGCCGCGGTCCCGGCGGGGGTGAGAATCCTCAGCTCGGTGTCGCCGCGGCGGCAGATGACGGTTCTCCCGCTACGACCGTAGAGGGAGGTGATGAACTCGGCGCCGATGCGACCCTCCGCCACGTCGGGGGTGGCGAGGTCGAGTCCGCCGGGGAGCAGGGCGAGGGTGGCGGGACCCGTCACCGTGCCGGCGGGCCCGGTGAGGACGTCGGCACCGATCGTGATGCCCCCGTCGTCGGAGCGGAAGCCGTCGCCGTCGACCGTCCCGTCGACGAGAGTGGCGTCGTGCAGGAACCCGGCGACGAAGGCGCTGTTCGGCGCGGCGTCCAACCGGTCGGGCACGTCGCACTGCACGAGTCTTCCCCGGTGCAGGACGGCGACCTCGTCGCCGAGGGCGAGGGCCTCGCCCCGATCGTGGGTGACGTGGACCATCGTGAGGCCGTGTTCGGCGGCGAGCCGGCGCAGGACCAGGCGGAGTGAGGCGCGCAGCGGCTCGTCGAGCGCGGAGAGGGCCTCGTCAAGTAGCAGGACGCCCGGTCGCGCGACGATGGCCCGGGCGAGCGAGACCCGCTGACGCTGTCCACCGGACAGGGTGTCGGGCCGGCGCCGGGCGAGTTCGCCCAACTCGACGGTCTCGAGCGCCTCGGCGACGAGCGCGCGTCGGCGTGCGGCCGGCACCTTCGCACGGCGCAGCGGGTAGGCGACGTTGTCCGCCACGCTGAGGTGGGGCCACACGGCGTGGTGCTGGAAGACCATGCCGAGCCCGCGTTCCTCGGGCGGGAGGTGTATCCCGTCGCCGACGAGGGTGCGGTCGCCGACCCGGATCGTGCCCGCCGAGGGGCGTTCGAACCCGGCGACGGCGCGGAGGAAGGTGGACTTGCCGGAACCGGACGGGCCCACGAGGGCGAGGATCCGCCCGGAGTCCACGTGGACATCGAGGTTCTCGAGGGCGACGGTCTCGCCGAAGCGGACGCTGACGCCGCGGGCGTCGAGTTCAGGCACGGATCCTCCCGGATGCGGCGTCGGACCCGGTGCCGGGTCGGGTGTAGCGGGCGCCGAAGGCGGCCAGGACGAGCAGGCCCACCGCCATGAGCACCACGGACAGGGCGGAGGAGGCGTTGTAGTCCCCGGCCCGCTGGTACTGGAAGATCACCACGCCGAGCGTCTGTGTGCCCGGGGCGACCAGCAGGACGGAGAGCGTGAGTTCCCGCACCGCGGTCACGGCGACCATGACCGAGCCGATCCCGGCGGCGGGTAGGGCCATGCGCACGCTCGTGTCGATCCGCGAACGCAGCGCGGTCGCCCCGCCGATCCGGGCGGCCTCCTCCATCGACGAGTGGATACCCGCCAGTGGGCCGCGGACGGTCTGGACCACGATCGCGGTGAAGGCGGTGACGTACGCGCCGAGGATGACCCAGCGGGTGTTGAACAGTCCGGTGTAGCGGCCGAGGATGAGCCACCCCGTGGCGATGACGAGGCCGGGGACGGCCTGCGGCAGCAGGACGGACATGAGGAGCGGTTCGCGGTCGCGTCCGGCCAGGCGGGTGGTGAACAGTCCGACGAGCAGTCCGAGGACGCCGCAGATGAGCGCCGCTCCGAGCGCGAGGACGACGGAGTTGGTGACGCCGTCGATCGTGGTGGAGGCGGTCAGCGCCCGCCGGAAGTTGTCCAGGGTCGCGGTCTCCAGGGTGAGGGGCACGCCCGGTGCGGGGAGGAGGGCCCGGACCGCCAGGCCGACGAGCGGGGCGAGGGTGACCAGGACGCTGACGGTCCACGCGACCACCGCCAGGGGCAGCCGGGATCGGCCGAGGGACTGGGGCGCGGCGGGCCGTCCGGTGCCGCCGAACTCGACTGACCCCTTGGTGACCTGCCGGTCGAGCAGCGTTCCGAGGACACCGATGAGCAGCAGCACCACTCCGATCTGGGAGACGGTCTGCAGCGGTGAGGCCGCGGATCCGGATTCGAGGAACCGGTAGACCATCGTCGACAGCGTCTCGTACCCGGCGGGCAGACCCACGATCACGGGGATGCCGAAGTCACCGATCCCGCTGACGAAGGTCAGGGTGAACGCCGCAGCCATGGCGGGCCGGATGAGGGGCAGGGTGACGTCGAGGTGGGTGCGCGTCGGGCGGGCACCGGAGAGGCGGGAGGCCTCCTCGAGCTCTGCGGGGATCCGTCGGAGCGCTGCCGCGACGACGAAGTACGCCATGGGGTAGGCGTGCAGGGTGAGCAGGAAGACGACGCCCGGCCCGCCGTAGAAGTTCCACGGTGCGAACCCGAACAGTCGGTCGAGGAGCCCGCCGTCGGTGAGCAGTCCGCTCCACGCGATGGCCCCGATGAAGGGCGGGATGAACAGCGGGGTGAGCAGCAGCAGGCGCAGCGCTCCGCGGCCCGGCAGGTCGGTGCGGTCGAGCAGGAACGCCATCAGCGTGCCGATGATGACGGCCCCCACCGCCGAGAGCAGGGAGCTGACGAGGCTGTTGGCGGTGGCCGTGAGCAGGCCCTGGTCGATGAGCTCGGGGAGGTGGTTGGCTCCCAGCCCCAGCGAGACGACCAGGGCCAGGGGCAGCACCATGACGCCCGCGAGGGACGCCCACAGGGCCAGCCTGAGGGGGAGCGTCACCTACCTGACGGCCTCGTTGAAGGTGGCCACGGCGTCGTCGCGGGAGGCGGCGATCGCCTCGAGGTCCTGGTCGAAGAGGGCGATGTCGGCCAGTGCGGGGGCGCCCTCGGGGCTTCCGGCGTCCTCGCGCACGGGGAGGTAGCTCTGGTCGACGGCGATCTCCTGGCCCTTCTTGGAGACGAGGAAGTCGAGGAAGAGCTTGGCGGCCTCGGGGTTGGGCGCGTCGGCGAACACGGCACCGGGCTGGGTGATGTAGGGGACGCCCTCATCGGGATAGCTCACGGCGATGGGCGAGCCCTGGGCGGCGAGGTCGCGGACGAGGTAGTCCACCACGATCCCGACCGGGCGGGAACCCTCGGCGACGGCCTGCGAGACGGGACCGTTGGACTCGGCGACCTGCGGGTTGTTGGCGCCGAGCTGCTCGATCCACTCCTCGCCCAGGTCCGGCTGCAGGCTCCACGCCGCGGCGTTGAAGGCGGCGGCGCCGGAGACGTCCGGGTTGGGCAGGATGATCCGGTCGGCGTACTCGGGCTCGGTGAGCTCGGCCCACGAGGTCGGCGGCTCGGTGATCTCGGTGGTGTTGTAGGCGATCACGGTGGGGATGATGCGGGTGCCGACGTAGAAGCCGTCGGGGTCGATCGCCACGTCGGACAGGGCGTCGGCCTCGCTGGGCTCGAACTCCTGGAAGAGGTTCTGGTCCTTGTAGTCCTCGAAGGTGGGCACGTCGGCGGCGAGCAGGATGTCCGCGGCGACCGCGCCGGTGGACCTCTCGGCCTCGATGCGCGCCTTGAGGTCGCCGGTGCCGGCGCGGAAGACCTTCACCTCGATGTCGGGCTGCTCCTCGTTGAACGCGGCGATGATCTCGTCGATCTTGGCCTGCGGCTCCGAGGTGTAGAGGGTCACCTCGCCGGACGCCTCCGAGGACGCGGCGCCCTCACCGGATTCCGGGGCCGCGGGCTCGGAACACCCCGCGAGCCCGAGCGCTCCGGCGGCGAAGACCGCCACCGACGCCAGTACCGCCCGACGACCAACAGACCGCGACACGCGACCACTTCCCATCTGCACCATGAAACGGACACTCCATCCTGGCACCCTCGTCGGTCCGGCTCGGGAGTACGGGGTGAACCCACGGTGAATTCGGCGCCGAAGGCCGGCCGGATGAGAACCGTGACCGGATGCGAACCGGCGCCTCGGCGGGCACGGTGGAGTCATGACTGATTCCAACGCCATCACCGTCGAGCGCGTGATCGACCACTCGGCGGCTGAGATCTTCGAATTCCTGTCCAACCCGGAGAACCACGTCCGCCTGGACGGCTCGGGCTTCGTGCGCGGCGACTACAAGACCGACCGCATCCAGCAGGTCGGTGACGTGTTCGCCATGGACATGGAGGGCGAGCACATGGGCGGCGAGTACCGCACCGAGAACCACGTCACCGGTTACGCCAAGGACAAGCTGCTGGCCTGGCAGACCGCGCCCGCGGGCACCGAGCCCAAGGGCTGGGAGTGGGTCTGGGAGCTCGAGGCCCAGGGCCCGGATTCCACGCTGGTCCGCCACACCTACGACTGGTCCAAGGTCACCGACAAGGACCTGCTCAAGAAGGTGTCGTTCCCGCTGGTGTCGGAGAAGCAGCTCGAGGACTCGCTGGGCAACCTCGCCGCGGCCGTCGCCGGCTGAGCGAGCCGCCCACCCCGGCTCGCCCCCCTGCCCGACCAACGATCCGCCCCTCGGATCTCGATCCGCCCCCGGAACCCCGGGGGCGGATCGCATTCGGAGGGGCGGATCGCCGCGCCTGCCCCCGCCGCGCAACTATCGGACCCCGTCTTCGCCTCCGGCTCCGCCCGCCCTAGTCGATCTTCTTCAGCGCCGAGCCCTTGTGCATGGCCATGTGGCCGGTCTTGTCGCTCTCGATCTCGTACTGCGGCTCGTCCTTGCTGCACCTCCGCATGCGCCCCTTGAACTCGACGTCCTCGGTGTGGACATCGCGGATCACTCCGCGCACCATCCCGGCCTCGGAGTTCCACTCGACATGGTCGCCCTTCTTGAAGTCGCTCATGACGCCAGTATGGGGGCCGGACGACGACAAGGTGAGCCATCTCACGCACTCGATCCCGCCCGCCGTCGGATCTGCCGGACCTGCGCCGTGACCTGCACGCCCGCACGTCAGCGGTCGTCCCGTGCACCGGTCGGCCGGGCCCCGGATCCCGCTCCGGGGGTTGCGGGGCCCCTCCCGCCTCTTCGTAGTGTCGGCGGCCGTCCGACAAACGACGTCGAAGCAGACAAACCAGAAGCAGACGAACCAGTCGAAGAGCACGACGCGAGACTCCAGGAGGTCACGAGGGATGCAGAAGAAGCTTGTCCGAACCCTGACGGGTGCGATGATGGCCGGCGGCATCGCCGCGGCCGGTGCGTCACTGGCCACGCCCGCGGCGAACGCGGCCCCCGCGAGCGCCTGGGACCAGGTCGCTCAGTGCGAGTCCGGCGGCAACTGGCAGATCAACACCGGAAACGGCTACTACGGCGGGTTGCAGTTCGCGGCCCAGACGTGGAGCGGGTACGGCGGTGGCGAGTACGCCGCTACGGCCGACCAGGCCACGCGTGAACAACAGATCGACATCGGCGAGCGGGTGCTCGCGGGTCAGGGCGCGGGCGCCTGGCCGAACTGCGGTGGGCCGCTCGCCTGATCCGAGCGCCGCACATGAATATGCGCATGACCGGCGCCGGGGCGATCCTCCGGCGCCGGTCTTCCGTCTAGCCGGGGCGATCCTCCGGCGCCGGTCTGACGTCTCTCCGCCGGCGGCCTGTTCGGGCGGGTGGCGGAGTGGGAGACGGCGGAGGCGGCTAGTCTTTTGAACGGTGACCACCGCCGATCGTGTCTACTCCCGTCTCGTCACCCGGTCCGACGACGCGGAACACGAACTCCCCGAGCCCGTCCGACGCGACCTTCCGCGCAACGGCCTGCGCCTCGTCGCCGCCAACACACTGCAGTCGTCGGGGGACCAGACCGTCAACGCCTCCACGGTGCTGACGTGGCTGTTCCACGTCCTCGGGGTGCCCGCGGCGCTCGTGGGCCTGCTGGTGCCGATCCGCGAGTCCGGGTCGATGCTGCCGCAGGCGTTCCTCACGCCGCTCGTGGTGCGGGTGCGCCGCCGGAAGTGGGTCTTCGTCACCGGCGCGGCCGTGCAGGCGGTGTCGGTGGCGGTGATGGCCGCGATCGCCGCGCTCGGACACGGGACGGCGGCGGGCGTCGGGATCCTGGCCGCGCTCGTGGTGTTCTCGCTGGGCCGGTGTCTGTGTTCGATCGCGTCGAAGGACGTGCAGGGCCGCACCATCCCGTCTGGGGAGCGCGGGCAGATCGTCGGTCTGGCGACGTCGGCGGCCGGGCTGGTCGCCATCACCCTCGGCGTGCTCATCCGGATGCTGGGCGGCGAGGATCTCGACCACACCGCGCTGGCGATCCTGCTGGCCGTGGGCGCGCTGCTGTGGGCGCTGTCGGCGTCGGTGTACTCGCGGGTGCGCGAGCCGGCCGGCGAGGCCCGCGACGCCGACGAACCGGAATCCGTGGCGGAGGCCCCCGCGTCCGACGAGTCGTCGCCCTCCTGGTTCGCGGACGCGGCGCGGCTCTTCCGCGAGGACGCCACGTTCCGGAAGTTCATCTCCGTGCGCGGTCTGCTGCTGGTGTCGTCGCTGAGCCCGCCGTTCATCGTGACGATGTCGATCGCCTCCGGAACGGGCGCGCTGGCCGGACTCGGCGGCTTCATCCTCGCCTCCGGCGTGGCGTCGCTGATCGGCGGGCGCATCTTCGGCCGGATGGCCGACCGGTCTTCTCGTCTGCTCATGGCGGGCGCGGCGACGGCGGCGTCGATCGTGGCGGTGGCCCTGGTGCTGATCGAGTCGATCCCGGGCTTCGACGGCGGTTCACTGCTCGGCGCCGCGGTGTTCGTCGGCGCGTACTTCCTGCTCACGCTGCTGCACTCGGGCGTCCGCGTGGGCCGCAAGACCTACGTGGTCGACGTGGCGGAGGGCGACACCCGCACCGCGTACGTCGCGGTCGGCAACACGATGATGGGCGTCATCCTGCTCGTGGTGGGAGGCGTCAGCTCGGCGCTGGCGGCGGTGAGCGTGGACTGGGCGCTGGTGTTCCTGGCGGTGCTCGGCCTCATCGGGGCGGCGTCGGCGGTCTCGATGCCCGAGGTCTCCCGCGGCGCTCAGGCCTCGGGGTCGAACCCGACCACGTCGTAGATGAGCTTCTGCACGCCGTTGCCGTAGGCCTCGCTCTCGACCAGCTCGAGCTTCTGCCGCGGCTTGTCGATGTCACTCCACATGCGTTTGCCGGCGCCGAGGATCCACGGGAACACCAACAGGTGGTAGCGGTCGATGAGGCCCGCGTCGGACAGGTTCCGGGCCAGCGTCGCCGATCCGTGCACGAGGATCGGCGCGCCCTCCGCCTGCTTCAGGGCCGCCACCTCGTCGAGGTCGCGCAAGATCGTCGTCGTCCCCCATCCCTCCACCAGGTCGCCCTCGGCGAGGGTCGTCGACACGACGTACGTCGACACGACGTACTTCGGCATGGCGTTGTACTTCGGGAACTCGTCGACCATCTGCGGCCACACGGCGGAGAACGCCTGGTAGCTGACGCGGCCGAGCAGCATCGAGCCGGCCTCGTCCTGCTCGCGGGCCTTGAGGCCGTACGCCTCCTCGAGGAAGTCCACCGCGAACGTCCAGCCGGTGTTGCGGTACCCGGGCTCGCCGCCGGGGGGCCTCGACCACGCCGTCGAGCGAGACGAACGCGGTGTAGATCAGCTGGCTCACGGCGGCCTCCTCACACGGGTGTGCCAGAGTACGCCCGCACGTGCGGCCTGGGAACAGTGACAATGGCAGCGGCGGGTGTCACCGCGGTGCCGCCGGTCCCGTATGACAGCGGCGTGTACGACGACGAGTACGACGACGAGGAGTTCTCATGCCCGACGACCAGACCACCCTCGCGGACTTCGAAGCCAGCCTGCTGGACGGGAGCGAGAAGGACCTGTCCGACTACCTGGGGCAGGTCGTCCTGGTGGTCAACACCGCGAGCAAGTGCGGGTTCACGCCGCAGTACAAGGGGCTGCAGGCGCTCTTCGAGGAGTTCCGCGACCGCGGCTTCGTGGTACTGGGGTTCCCGTGTGACCAGTTCGCGCACCAGGAGCCGGGCACGGACGAGGAGATCGGCGCGTTCTGCGAGCGCAACTTCGGCGTGGAGTTCCCGCTGTTCTCCAAGATCGAGGTCAACGGGTCGGGCGCGCACCCGCTCTACGACTGGCTGAAGTCCGAGAAGTCCGGTGTGTTGGGCGGGCGGATCAAGTGGAACTTCACCAAGTTCCTCGTTGGCCGAACCGGTCGGGTGATCGACCGGTTCGGGCCCGCCCGCAAGCCCGAGGACCTGCGAGACGCCGTAGCCGACGCACTGCGGGGGTGAACGGAGCGGTGCGCGGTTAACACCCCGAACTCAGTCGGGATTAAGGTTCCTCAGACACTTCTCATCACTCTTTGGAGCCACATGTCTTCCGGACTCCGTCGCGTCGCCGCTGTCACAGCCGGCGCACTCGCCGTCGCGCTGACCATCGGGTCGGCCTCTCCCGCTCTCGCCCAGACCGCGAGTATCGATCCCTCCACGCTCGGCCAGGACGATCTCGAGTCGATCATCGACGCCGTCGGCTCGGTGCCGCTCGGCTCCACCGCCGGACTCATCGGCTCGGTCGGCTCTGCCGACATCCCGCTCGACGCGGGATCGACCGAGAAGGTGGGGACGCCGACCCCGGTCGACCCCTCGATCACGAAGACCGAGTTCCGCGGCGTCGAGCGGTACCGGAAGGACGAGGCGGGCAACGCGCGGGCCTACGAGTACTGGACCGTCGCCTCGAAGGCCATGCAGCGCGAGATCACCGTCGAGGTCGTCCCGTCGCGTGGTGAGGGCGCCGCGCCGGTCCTCTACATGCTCGACGGGGTCGGGGCGCCGATCGCCAGCACCGGGTGGGCTCACCAGGCGGAGATCGCCGACCGTCTCAGAGACGAGAACGTGCACGTGGTGAACCCGGCGGGCGCCTACGCGTCGTACTACACCGACTGGGAGGAGACGGACCCGACGCTCGGCCACAACAAGTGGGAGACGTTCCTCACCGAGGAGCTCCCCGCCGTCGTCGAGCAGCAGCTCGACACGACCGCCAAGGCCGCCGTCGGGGGCATCTCGATGGGCGGCCAGGCCGCGATGCACCTCGCCGCCGCGCACCCCGATGTCTACGACGCCGTGATGTCCTTCAGCGGCTTCTACTCCACGATGGACCAGCTCGGATACCAGACCGTGCGTCTGAGCGTGGAGACCCGCGGCGGCGATGTCGAGAACATGTGGGGCCCGCACCGCAGCAAGCGGTGGGCGGAGAATGACACCATCTCCCACCCGGAGGGCCTGCGCGGCAAGGCCGTCTACTTCTCGGCCGGCAACGCCGAGATCGGTGAGGCCGACCTCAAGCAGTACGGCGCGAACTACCAGAGCCTGCTCATCGGCCTGGTGCTGGAGAAGGGCGTGTACGAGAACTCCAAGGCGTTCGAGAAGGCCCTCGATCGCGCCGGCGTCGAGCACAGAGTGGACTTCTCCGACACGGGCCTGCACAACTGGCCGAACTTCCTCAAGAACTTCGACTCCGGTTGGGACCACATCAAGCCCGCCCTGTACGGCGGTGATGTCGAGTCCGGAACGGGGACCCCGGGTACCTCCGGTTCCGTGGGCTCGGCCGGGTCGTCGGGCTCGTCGAGCTCGTCCGGTTCCTGACCGACCGCTTCCGCGCGCGTGTAACCCCGGGCGTGTAACCCCGGGCGTGTAACCCATCGAGAAGACAGTTCCGCACACCGCCTCTCGGCCGATACGCGCTGAACTGTCTTCTCGATGAGGGCGGGGCCGTGCGGCCGCGGCGGTGGGCGGCGCTGAACCCGGCCCCTCACGACACCGCGACCGTCAGCCTGCTCTCCAGATGGCGGGCGATCGCGCCGACCGCGCGCTCCAGCACACCGGCTTCGGGCAGACAGACGATCCGGAAGTGATCGGGGTCCGGCCAGTTGAAGCCCGTGCCGTGTGTCACGAGGACGTGTTCCGAGCGCAACAGGTCGAGAACGAACTCCTCGTCGTCGTCGATCCCGTACATCTCCCGGTCGATCCGCGGGAAGCAGTACAACGCTCCGCGCGGCGCCACGCAGCTCACGCCGGGGATCGCGTTGAGCCTCTCCGCGGTGAGGGCCAGCTGCCGCTCGATCCGGCCGTCGGGGTCCACGACCTCCGGTCCCCACGGGGAGTCCTCGGCCAGGGCGACAGGGATCGCGAACTGGCCGGGCACGCCGGGGCAGACCCGCATGTTCGACAGCAGCGTCAGCCCCTCGAGTAGGTCGGTGGCGCGGTCGAGCGGCCCGGTCGCCACCACCCAGCCGGCGCGGTACCCGCACACCCGGTACGCCTTGGACAGTCCGCCGAAAGTCAGGCACAGCACGTCGTCGCCGGCCGCGAGCGCGGCGTGGTGGTGCACGGCATCACCGAAGACCAGCTTCTCGTAGATCTCGTCGGACAGCAGCACCAGTCCGTGCCGGCGGGCGATGTCGGCCATCCCGCGGACGGTCTCTTCGCTGTACACCGCGCCGGTCGGGTTGTTGGGGTTGATCATCACCAGCGCGGTGGTGCGCGGGGTGATGCGGGACTCGATGTCCTCGAGGGACGGGTTCCAGCCGTTCGCCTCGTCGGCGAGGTAGTGCACGGGCATCCCGCCGGTGAGGTTCACCGCGCCGGTCCAGGTGGGGTAGTCGGGTGCGGGGACGAGGATCTCGTCGCCGGGGTCGACCATCGCCTGCAGGACGAGGGTGATGAGCTCGCTGACTCCGTTACCGCAGAACACGTCCGCCGGCGAGACCCCGCGGACGCCGCAGCGGCGGTAGTAGTCCGCGACGGCCTCGCGGGCCGCCGGGATGCCGCGCGAGTCGGAGTACGCCTGCCCGTCCTCGAGGCCTCGGGCGACGGCGTCCACCAGCTCGGGCCGGGCGTCCAGGCCGAACGGGCGCATGTTGCCGAGGTTGAGCCGGAGGACGTCGTGCCCCTCGGCCTCGAGGCGCATCGCCTCGGTGAGGATGGGGCCGCGCACGTCGTACCGGACGTCGCGGAGTCGGCGGGACTGGCGGTAGGTCTGCATAGCCCCCATTCCAGCCCGGAAGTGGCGCGGGCAGAAGATCCACTTAGCACATTTCCGCGGGACCACTTCTCGCCTGCCTCGCCTAGGCTGAAGCGCATGGCCCGTCCCACCCGCCCCGTCTCGCTCGTCGTGGGCGAGGTGGTCGGCGCGGCCGACCTCGTGGACGGGATCATCGACCGGATCGCGGAGGGGGCGCTGGCCGACGGCGACCGCCTGCCCTCGACCCGCGCGCTCGCCGAGCAGACCGGGCTCTCGCGCGGCACGGTGGTCCGGGCGTTCGACGAGCTCGCGGCGGCCGGTTTCGTCGAGTCCGCGCACGGGTCGGGGACCCGTGTCAGCGCCGGTGCCGGGCTGGCCGCGCGGGCGGGCGCGCGCACCCGGGGGCACGCCGACCCCGTCGCGTCGTCGGCCCCCGAGCCCCGCCGGGGCCGCTCGCCGCGGGACCTCCGGCCCGGCATCCCGGACGCCACCCTCGTGGATCAGCGCGCGTGGCGGGCCGCGGTGCGGGCGGCCGCCGCGCAGGGGCTGGCCGGCCTCAACCCGTGGGAGGAACCGAGCCCGTCCCTGCGGGCCGCGCTCGCCGGGCACCTGCGTCGTCACCGCGGCATCGCGGGCGCGGAGCCCCTGCTGTTCGACAGCTCGCGCTCGGCGATCGCGGCCCTGTGCGCGGCGTTCACCGCCGCGGGCCCCGACCGGCCACCCGCGGTGTTCCATATGGAGGACCCCGGTTACCGCGGCGCGCGACTGATGGCCCGCGAGCAGGGCCTCGAGGCGCGCCTGCACCCCGCCGAGCCGGGCGGCCTCGACGCCGCGCGTCTGGGCGCCGAGCGCGCGATCGTGTTCACCACGCCCGCGCACCAGTTCCCCCTCGGGCACCGCATGAGCGTGGACCGGCGGGTCGCGCTGGTGGAGTGGGCGCGCAGGACAGGGTCGCTGGTGATCGAGGACGACTACGACGGCGAGTTCCGCTACGGCGTCGCCCCCCTGCCGGCGCTGGTCACGCTGCCCGGCGCGGCGGATCACGTGGCGTACGTGGGCACCTCGTCCAAGTCGGTGGCGCCGGATCTGCGTGTGGCGTGGTGTCTGCCGCCCGCGTCGTTGTGGCGTGAGGTCGAGCGATGGCTGGTGGTCCACCGCCGGGGCCCGTCGTCGTTGCCGGCCGAGGCGCTCGCGGCGTTCCTGGAGTCGGGGGCGATGGACCGGCACCTGGCCCGCGCCGCGCGGGTCTACGCCGACCGCCGGAGCCGCCTGGTGGCGGCGCTCGCGCGCGAGTGTCCGGGCCCGGAAGTGACGGGTGTCGAGGCGGGCCTGCACCTGTGCGTGGTGCTGCCCGGATATGACGACGACGAGGTGGTCCGTGCCCTCGAGGAGACGGGGTGGCGCACCCGCTCGCTCAGCGGGCAGGCGGAGAGCCACGCGGTGGCGGGGCTGGTGCTGAGCTACTCGAGGCTCGCTGCGCGGGACGCGGCCGAGTTCGCGTCGGACCTGCGGCGGGTGCTCGAGAGGCTCGGTTCCGGTTACTCCTGAGGCCCGTACCCGCGCCCACCGAGCGGGTGCGGGTACATACGGCCTGTCTTACAGTGAGCGCCAGCGACATCCGCGGCGAGAGCTCAGAGGAGACGCACCATGGGCACATCATTCTGGCGACGCACGACGATCGACCCCCCGGCGACGGAGTTCCCCGAGGACGAGCACGTGGACCTGGTGATCGCCGGCGCGGGGTTCACCGGCCTCATCACCGCCCTCATGGCGGCCGCGCGAGGCAAGTCCGTCGTGGTCCTGGAGGCGCACACCGTCGGCGCCGGGGCGAGCGGCGCGACCACGGCCAAGGTCTCGGTCCTGCAGGGCACGCGACTGTCGACGCTGCGGTCGAGGCACGGGCTCGAGACCGCCCGTCATTACGCCGAGGCCCATCAGTACGGGCTGGACTGGTGGGCGGAGTTCTGCGAGACGCACGGTGTGCCCGCCCAGCGCAGGCCCGCGCTCAGCTACTCGCGCGGCGCCCTGGGGACGGCATCGTTGCGCAAAGAGAAGCAGACGATGGACGACCTCGGTATTCCCGCCCGGTGGTACGATCGACTGGATGTCCCGTTCCCCGCTCGATCGGCGGTGGAACTGCCCGACCAGCTGCAGATCGATCCCGTCCAGGCGCTGGCCGCGCTCGTCGAGGCCGTGGACGCGCTCGGGGTGCGCATCGTCGAGCAGTCCCGCGTCACCAAGGTGACCCCGCGCGGCGACGGCGCCGACGCCCATGCCGAGGTACGCAGTGACCGCGGGATCCTCACCGCGCGTGACGTGCTCCTGGCGACGTCCGGGCCGTCACTGGACCGCGGCCCGACGGTGGCGACCATGGAGGCCGAACGCTCGTACCTATGCGCTTTCGAGTACGACGGCGGACTGCCGGAGGGCATGTACGGCTCGGTGGAGACGCCGGTGCGCTCGCTGCGGACCGTGCCGACCGAGAACGGGGAGGTACTCTTCGTGGGCGGCAACGGCCACCGCACCGGAACCGTCGCCCCGACCGGATCCAAGATCGAGTCACTGCGGGAATACGCGGAGAAGTACTTCCCCGGTGCGCGGATGACCCACGGGTGGTCCGCGCAGGACTTCCACCCGGTCGAGATGGTCCCCAGGTCGGGACCGCTCCCGTGGGGGAGGGGCCGCGTGCACTACGCCGGTGGCTACAGCAAGTGGGGGGTCAGCGGGTCCGCCGCGGCGGCCGGGATCATGGTCGACCGGCTGGAAGGGCTCGACCCACGCGTGTCGTTCGGCAAGCCGACGCTGACCGGCGTGATCAAGACCGCGCCGTCGATGTACGCCGACCTGCCCGTCCACATGGCCGCCGCCGCGGCGAAGTCGGTGGTCCGGCGCCCGCGGCCGAGCGTCCGACCGAGGGGCGAGGCGACGGCCGACGACGGCGAGAGGTGCACTGTCGGCCTGCTGTGCCCGCACATGGGCGCCGTGCTCAGCTGGAACGACGTCGAGCGCTCGTGGGACTGCCCCTGGCACGGGTCCCGCTTCTCGGCATGTGGTGAGCTCATCGAGGGCCCCGCCACGAGCAACCTGAAGCGCCACGATACGACGTGACGGCGATCCCCGGACGCCGCCGGACACCGCTGCGACCGACCTGCGCACAACCTCACGCCTGCTCGATCGACGTGCGGCTCGCGGTCCTGCACCGCACTCCGTTTTTCGCCGACCTCGACGCCGACGGGATCGCTGAGGTGGACCGGCGGGCGGTGTCCCTGTCGTGGGGCTCCGGCGACGCCGTGTATACCGAGGGCGAGCGCTCCGGCTACCTCTACGTCATCGCCCACGGTCGCGCCAAAGCGTACCGGAACTCCGAGGACGGCAGGACCGTCGTCGTCGACCTGCTCGCACCGGGTGATTTCGCCGGTGGTGTCGACTCGCTCGGCACGCCGCGGTACGGCGAGACGGTCGAGGCGATCGACACACTGTGCGCGCTGCGGATCAGCGCCGAGGACTTCCGCGACCTCCTCACCCGATTCCCGCAGGTGGCGCTGCGCGTCGTCGACCACCTCACGGGGCTGCTCGAGGACGCGCGGACCACGGTGACGCACCACGCCACCCGTACCGTGTCGCAGCGGGTGGCCGGGACACTCCTGCGTGTCGCCGACAAGTTCGGTGAGGCCCGCTCCGGGTTCGGCGACGGCCGCGCGGCGGGAACGCTGCTGGAGCTACCGCTGACGCGATCCGACCTGGCAGGGATGACCGGGTCCACACCCGAGTCGGTGTCACGGGTGATGAGCAGGCTCCGGCGGGAGGGGATCATCGATTCCGGTCGCCGCTGGACCGCCGTGCTCGACCGCGAG
Organism: Dietzia sp. oral taxon 368; assembly: GCF_002999155.1. Taxonomy (NCBI): domain Bacteria; kingdom Bacillati; phylum Actinomycetota; class Actinomycetes; order Mycobacteriales; family Dietziaceae; genus Dietzia; species Dietzia sp. oral taxon 368. The sequence continues at coordinate 1,125,804 of NZ_CP027238.1, read as the reverse complement.
CGACTGGCCGAGATCGCCAAGCCGCGCTGAGCGCCCGCGAGCGTTCGCGGGGCGTTGCACAGCCTGTCCTTGGTTGAAAGTGGCCCGGGAGTGACCGAAACTCGGGAGGACAACATCGGCCGCCGGCCACAGTGTGTACCCGCCTACGGAAGCAGGAATATCGATGAGCCCCACTGACCAGGGTCCGAACCCGTTCGTCGTCGACATCGAGGAGGCCACCCTCGCCAACGACAACTACCGGACCACCCTGTGGACGGGATCGCACATGCAGCTCACCGTGATGAGCATCCGCCCCGGGGACGACATCGGTCTCGAGGTCCACGACGACCACGACCAGTTCCTCCGCGTCGAGGCCGGCACGGGTCGGGTCGAGATGGGGCCGGCGAAGGACCAGCTCGACTTCGTCCGCGAGGTCTCCGACGACTGGGTCATCCTCGTGCCCGCCGGGAGCTGGCACAACGTCACCAACATCGGTGATGACGACCTCAAGGTGTACTCGCTGTACGGCCCGCCCGAGCACGAGCACGGCACCGTTCATCAGACCAAGGCGGACGACGACCACTGATCTGACGAGACACCGCGGGCCCGGTCCGGTCGATCTTCCGGTGCGGGCCCGCGATGTGGTGTCAGGTCAGGCCGAGACCGCCTCGCGGTGCCGCCCCCGGCGATCCGGGTCGGCGACGGTGCGGTGGACGTCGACCCGCCGACGCAGGAGACGCATCGCGTTGACGATGACCACCAGGACGGACGCCTCGTGAACGAGCATTCCGATCGACATGGTGACCCCTCCGGCGAAGACACCTGCCAGCAGCGCGGCCACGGTGATCATCGCGACCGCGATGTTCTGACGCATCACCGACACGGTGCGCTTCGCCAGACCGACGGCCTCCGGCAGCTTGAGCAGGTCGTCACCCATGAGTGCGATATCCGCGGTCTCCACCGCCACGGCTGACCCGGCGGCGCCCATCGCGACACCGATGTCCGCGGTGGCCAGCGCGGGAGCGTCGTTGACACCGTCGCCGACCATGGCCACGGTGTGGCCCGCCCGCTGCAGCTCGGTGACCGCGTGCAGCTTGTCCTCCGGCAGCAGCCCCGCCCGGACCTCGTCCACCCCGGTGGCCGCGCCGACCGCCTCCGCGACCAGCGGGACGTCACCGGTGAGCATGATGACCTTCTCGACACCGGAACCGTGGAGCCGGGCGATCATCTCGGCCGCATCGGCACGGACGGTGTCGGCCACCGCGATGACGCCGGCCACCTCGTCGTCGACGGCGATGATCATGGGGGTCTTGCCGTCGCGGGCGAAGTCGTCGGCCGCCCGTGCCGCGCCGCCGTCGTCGGCGATCCCGAACTCGTCCAGCAGCGCCTGGTTGCCGATCAGGACGCGATGCCCGTCCACCTGCGCGGTCAGACCCTTGCCCGCGATAGGCCGGACCGATTCGGGAGTGTCGTAGGCGACCCCCTCGGCCGAGGCCGCCTCGAGGATCGGCCGGGCCAGCGGGTGTTCGGAGCCCGCCTCGCCGCCTGCCGCCAGGGCCAGCACGTCGGCGCGGGACCTGTCAGGGGCCAGCACGAGGACGTCGGTCAGTTCGGGTCGTCCCTCGGTGAGGGTTCCGGTCTTGTCCACCGCGACGACGTCGATCTTCGCGGAGGTCTCCAGGTACTCCCCGCCCTTGATGAGGATGCCGTTGCGGGCCGCCCTGCCGATGCCGGCGACGATCGCGACCGGGATCGAGATGACCAGCGCACCGGGGCAGCCGATCACCAGCAGGGTCAGCGCCAGCACCACATCGCCGCTGATCAGGCCGGCGACCAGCGCCAGGACCATGATGCCCGGGGTGTACCACGCGGAGAAGCGGTCGATGAAACTCTGGGTACGCGCCTTGGCGTCCTGCGCCTCCTCGACGCGGTGGATGATCCGCGCCAGGGTGGTGTCGGCACCGATGCCGGTCGCCAGGACGTGGAGGAATCCCCCGCGCGACACGGTGCCGGCGAACACCTGGTCGCCCTCGGACTTCTCCACGGGAATCGACTCGCCGGTGATCGAGGCCTCGTCGAGCGCACCGGAACCGGCCACGACCTGGCCGTCGACGGGGACCTTGGCGCCGTTCTTGACCAGTACGATCTCACCCTCGCGGACCTGGCCGGCCGGGACCTCCACCTGTTCGCCGTCACGCATCACCACCGCGACGTCCGGTGCCACGGCAACCAGCTCGGCCAGCGCGGAGCGGGTCTTGTTGAGGGTGGCCGACTCGAGGGCGTGACCGATCGCGAACAGGAAGGTGACCGCGGCCGCCTCCCAGTAGTTGCCGATGATGATCGCGCCGATCCCCGCGACCGACACCAGCAGATCGATGCCGATGTGGCGGATGAGCAGGGCATCGACCGCCTTCTTGACGATGGGGGCTCCCGCGACGACAGCGGCGGCGAGCATCAACACGTCGGCGAGGACCGCGTTGTCCTCGAGCCCGCGGAAGTCCGAGCCGGCCACACCGGATGCGATGAAGGATCCGATGATGAGCAGCCCCGACAGGATCGGGACGAACCAACGCCCGTATATCCATTTACGGATGGTATTCATGACCTACTCCTCGATATCCGGGTCCAAATTTCGGTGCGGTGTTTCCGACACATCTCCTCGACCCGTCGGAATTACCATAAGAGCGTTCCGGTGAAGCGACCATGACGGTGATCAATTAACCGGCCCTTCCGGATTTAGAGTGCGTTGATCCGGTCCTGGAGCTGTCCGGAGTGGATCAGTGACCGCAAGATGTAGTGCTTGAGGTTGCGGAAACCTAGGGCGATTCCGCGGAGGTGCTCGAGGCGTCCGTTGATGGCCTCGACGGGGCCGTTGGAGGCGCCCACGTCGAAGTAGGCAAGGATCTCGCGGTGCCGCTTCCACAATGAGCGGCCGAGCTGCGCGAGCTCCGGGAGTTCGGTGGGCACCCCGGCCCGGATGGAACGCAGAAGCTTGTACATCGCGACCTTGCCCTCCCGCTTGCCCGAGGCCTCGTAGGCGGCGATGAGCCGCTGGTAGACGCTGTAGGTGACCTCCACCGCCGCGTGTGCATCGTCGGCGGTGAACGCCTTGAACAGGCGGACCTTCTGCTTGTCGGTCAGCAGCTCAGCGCGGGTGCGCAGGGTGCGGCGGATGCCGTACAGCGGATCTCCCGTGCGGCCCCGGTGCCCGGTGGTGGCCTGCTGGATGCGTTGGCGGCACACGGTGAGCTTGTCGGCGGCCAGGTGCACGACGTGGAAGGGGTCCATCACGGTGCGTGCTTCGGGGACGGCTTTGGCTGCGGCCGAGTGATAGCCGGCGAACCCATCCATCGTGACAACCTTGACTCGGTCTCGAAACACCTGGTCACGGGCGTCGAGCCACTCGGTGAGCACCTTCGCCGAACGCCCCGGGACCATGTCCAACAGGCGAGACGGGCCGGTGCCGTCCACGACCGGGGTCAGGTCGACCAGGACAGTGACGAACGAACTGCTGCCATCGCCGCGCACGTGCTTCCACTTGTGCTCATCGACACCGAGAACGCGGACGCCATCGAAGTGTCCGGGCTGCTCGTAGACCATCGTGCGAACCTCCGAGACCGCCAGGTCATTGACCAAATCCCACCCCAGCCCGAGGGCCTTGGCCACCGCGGACACGCTGGTGCGGTCGATCGCCAGACGCTGCAGGATCCAGCGGCTGCAGCGACGAGTGGTCTTGGCCCTCGGCTCAGCCAGATCCCGCATCCGCTGCTGGAAGATGCGCGTCTCGCATTCGATGTTGTCGCAGGTGAAGCGCGGTACCCGCACGTGCAGTCTGGTCGGGTGCCCGACGATCGGTAGATCCGTGACCTTCCGCTGGACGTGGTCTCGCAGGCGCCCCGCCATCCCGCACTCGGCGCAGATCGGGTCGAGTGTGACCGGGGAGCAGAACAGGTGCGTGAACTCGTCAGCCACAGCGGCGTCGGTGATCGTCACCCCGAGCTCGACGGTGCGGCAGATGGTGTCGGCAAGCAGGCTGGCGGTAGCGTTCAAAGCGGGTCCTGGGGTGTTCGATGCGTGGCGTGAGAACCTGCATCTTCACACGCCCCAGGACCCCTACATCTTGTGTCTCACCGCATCACCGGCGAACCCCAGCTACGCACTCCGGATCCGGAAGAGCCAATTAACCGCACGATCGGATACGGCAGGCCCGGCGGTGGGGGAATGTCCGGAAAACGCGGCTCCGCCGTCCCGGGCGAATCGGCGCGCGGGACGGCGGAGGGCAGGTGAAGGGTCACCGGTCCGGTCAGAAGGCGCTGGGACGTGCCCTGTAACCGGCCTTCGCCACGGCGGCCACGAGGTCATCGACGCTGGACACCCCCGGGTCGTGGTCGACCTCGATCCGCGAGGAGGCGAAGTGCACCTCCACCTTCTCGACACCCTCGAGTCGACCGACCTGCTTCTCGATCTTGGCCACACAGGACGGGCAGGAGAACCCCTCCGCGCGCAGGATGCTGTGAATGACATTCTTTACGGCCATGACGTTGTCCTTTCCTCTCGGTCCCGGTCGACACCCGCTGCCGAGTAATTCCCACGATAGAGACGGGCCGCTGCCGGAACATTGACGCGGATCACTTATCCGCACAATTCTTTCCGGTCGTGTCGCGCGGACTATTTCGAGGCGTGGTCCGCGTTGATCGACATGAGATCAAAGGAAAAGGGGGGATCAGGAACATGACATATGAGGACATCCCGAGCGCGTACGTGGCGCGGGCGGAGGTGCTGGCGGGCGTGCTGGGCAGGGAGGTCGCCCCGGACGATCCCGACCGCGAGGTCATCGAGGCGTGGGCGGGTGGTGTCCCCGGGCGCATCCTCGACGTCGGCTCGGGCACGGGACGGTGGGCCGGGCACCTGGCGGCGCTGGGGCACACGGTGGACGGGATCGAACCCTCCGGCCCGTTCGTCGACATGGCCCGGGAGAGCTTTCCGACCGTGGCGTTCCGGCACGGCGCGATCTCTGATCTGGACGGGACGCAGGAGCGCTGGGCCGGCCTGTTGGCCTGGTACTCGCTCATCCACATGGATGGACAGGAGCTCCCCGTGGCGCTGGCGACCCTCCACCGGGTTCTCGAGGCGGGCGGGCAGCTGCTCCTGTCGTTCTTCACCGGACCCTGTCACGGTCCGTTCGCCCACCCGGCGGCCACGGCCTACCTCTGGCCGATGGACTGCATGGTCACCGCTCTGGAGCGCGCGGGCTTCAGGGTGACGGGCCGGCGTACGCAGCCGGGTGCGCCGCACGCCGTCGTGACCGCGCGGTCCGCCGCCTGACGGGCATCGCAGGCCCCGCGCCCGGGACTGATCGGCCCCCGCGCGGACGGTCATGACACTCTGGTGGCGTGAAGACACCGGTACCTGATTATCTGCTCGAGATCCGCGACGCCTGCTCGGACGGCGGGGAGGGCCGGCTCGCGGACTACATCCCCGAACTCGCGGCCGTGGACCCGGACCGGTTCGCGGTGGCCGCCTGCATGATAGACGGGGTCGTCTACACAGCCGGCGACGCCGACGCGGAGTTCACGATCCAGTCGATGAGCAAGCCGTTCGTCTACGCGCTGGCCCTGCGCGACCGCGGGATCGAGGCTGTCCTGGAGAAGGTCGAGGTGGAGCCGTCCGGCGACGCGTTCAACCAGATCTCCCTCAACCGGGGCACCGGCCGGCCGCGCAACCCGATGATCAACATCGGGGCGATCGCCACGCACACGCTCGTCGGCCCGCCCGGCGCCTCGGAGGACGAGCGCAACACGGTCATCGCGGACGGGTTGTCGGCATTCGCGGGTCGGCGGCTCGAGGTCGACGGCGCCGTGTGCGAGTCCGAGCTGCGCACCGCGTTCCGCAACCGCGCGATGGCCAACCTGGTCCGCGCCGGCGGGATCATCGACGGCGATCCCGACGAGGCCTTGCGCGGATACACGCGGCAGTGCGCCTACCGGGTTACGGTGCGGGACCTCGCCGTCATGGCCGTCACGCTGGCCACCGGCGGCGTCAACCCGGTCACGCGCGAGCGGGTGGTGTCGGCACCGGTCGTGCGGCAGGTCCTCGCGGTGATGACGACGTGCGGGATGTACGACGCCGCCGGCGACTGGATGTCCACGGTGGGGATTCCGGCCAAGAGCGGGGTGTCCGGAGGGATCCTCGGCGCGCTGCCCGGTCAGGTGGGGCTGGGGGTGTTCTCGCCGCGGCTCGACGAGCACGGGCACAGCGTCGAGGGCGTACGCGCCTTTGAGCGGCTGTCGCGGGAGCTCGAGCTCCATCTGATGAACACCACGGTCACCGAGGTCGAGGCCGTGCGATCCGTGCGGTTCGACGAGATCTCCGGGCGCCGGACGTTCCGCCTGCAGGGCCCCATGACCTTCGCCAGTGCCGAGCAGGTGCTGCGGCGCCTGGCCGAGATCCCCGAGGGGCCGGAGGAGGTGACGCTCGACCTCAGCCGCGTGTCCTCGGTCAACGCGAGCGCCCGGCGGATGTTGCTCGAGGCGATGCGGCGGTTGGCCGATGACGGGCACACCGTGGGCCTGGCCGACCCGAGCCGGCGCCTGCCGGAGCCGGACCTCGGCGACGGGACCCGCCCGGTCACGCGCCGCGCGGCGCGCTGACTGTCCCCGTGGTGCTCACCCGCCGTTGAGCCCGCTGACCGGGGCGAACTCGTGCCCCTCGCCGCCGGCGCGCGATGTTCCAACGTCCCGTAGCGACTAGCGATCACCAGGGGGTCGTGACGCGGACGCGGTCGGGGGATAGAGGGTGACAGCCGACGTCGAGAGGTCCAGTCGCATATCGCTGAGTCGGCTCAGTCACACCCCGGCCCCGTTGGCGGCGAGCGCCGACCGGACTGTCGCGGGAGCGGTGGTCATGGAGTGCTCGAACGCCTGCGTGCGGCGCGCGCCGTTCATGAAATGCGCGCTCAGGCCGGCGAGATCGGCGGGGGTCGGCAGGATCGGCACGACGGTCGTGCCGCGGGCGCGGACCGTGTCGATCTCGGCGTGCAGGACGGTCGACATCGGGCGGCGGATCATCCGGTACTCGAGCGAGCCACCGGGGCCGGGGATGCGGACGCCCGGTGCCGACGCCATCGGGGCGATGACGTAGATGAGGTCCACCTCCTCCGGACCGATGAGGTCGACCGAGGCGGTCGAGCCCATCCCGCCGTCGACGAAGATGCGGTCCCCGATCGGCACCGGCGGCATCCAGCCGGGTGTCGCCCAGGACGCGCGCAGCGCCTCGCCGACGGTCGCGTGAGGCGACCCGGGTGCGCCGAACACGACCCGCTCCCCGGCGCGGACGTCGTAGGCCACCATCCGGGCCGCGGGGTGGGGGAGCCAGGCGCCGACCTCGAACTGCTCGGCGAGTCGCTGCAGCCACCGCGCGTCCGCGCGTCCCGTGGGGGCGATGCCGGTGAGGCCCGCCAGCCCGGTGCGCTTGCGCAGGAGGCCCGGGTTGAGCAACGGAAGCCGCGGCAGCGGCGGCACGCTGGGCGGAGTGGAGGCGATGTGGTCCCGCAGCCTCGGGTCGGTGGCCCGGCCGTACTGCATGTCGACCAGTTCGGAGACGGAGACGCCGCCGGCGAGCATGGTGACGAGTTCGGCGCCCGCGGAGGTGCCGAGCATGACGTCGGCCTCACGCGGGTCGAAACCGGTCTGCTCGCCCAGGGCGTGCATGGCCGCGATCGCCCAGGCGGCCCCGATGGTGCCGCCGCAGCCGAGCACGATCGCCGTCCTGCTCATGCGTCGGACTCCTGAGGTCTGCGACTCACGTCCGCGCCCACCATTCGTCGCGCTCGGCGCCGGTGACCTCGCGCGCGGTGTAGTCGCCGACCCGCGGGGGTTCGTATCGTCCCGTCAGCGGCATGGAGTCTCCTCGGATCGGCGATGTCCTGACCGTGAGTGGAACCTTACGCGGCCGGAGCACTCAGGCGTAACGGTCCGTGAACCGGGCGACCGCGTCGACCACCGCGAGGTACCGCGGCGAGCACACCACGTCGAAGCCGTGCTGCGCGCCCGGCAGTTCGGCGTAGATCACCGGGTTCGGCGACCCCGCGCGCAGGTGCCGTACGAGCCGCCGCGAGCCCTTGACCGGCGTGTACGTATCCAGCGTGCCGTGGATGATCGCCACCGGCGGCGCCCCGGACGCCGGATGCCGCACCGGGTCCGAGACGTCCCTGGTCGCACTGCCCAGCCGGCCGTAGTACCCGTAGAGCCCGACCGCCGCGGCCAGCGTGGTGTCGACGTGCTCGAACCCGGGCTGGAACCGGGGATCGTTCGCGGTCAGCGCGGTCATCATCGCGATGTGGGCGCCTGCCGAACTGCCCGCGACGACGATCGGCGCATCGGCCGGGATGCCGTGCGACGGCCCCTCGACGCGGATCCAGTAGAGCAGCCGCTTGATGTCCACCAGGTGCTGCGGGAAGCCCGCCTCGGGGGTGGGCGACAGGGTGTAGGTCGCGCTGATGGCGGCCCAACCGCGACGCGCGTGGTCGAACAGCATCGCGCGGGACTCGCGGCTCGGTGCGCCCGCGCGGAAGTGACCGCCGTGGATGTGGACGAGCACGCCGCGGACCCCGCCCACACCCGCGCCGAACTCACCCGCACGGGACCCGGCCCCGCCGTCGCCACCAGGGCGGAGGTCTGCACGGGTGTAGAGATCGAATCGGTTCGCCACGGGGTCCGGACCGTAGACCATGCCCCGGCGGGCCCGCACCCCGTGCGGAGGCAGCGGCCACGGACGGGCCAGCACCGTCGGCCAGGGCGTGCGGTGGGGTGGGGTGGAGCTCGTCGTCGTCGCCGTCTCGCGGCCCTCCGAGCCGTTCCGCGGCGCCCCCTCCCGCAGCGCCCGGTCCAGGGCGGGCCGCGCGGCGAGGTGGCGCGCGAGCACAAGCCCGAGCCCCGCGCAGGTCAGCGCGGCCATCCCCGCGCCCACCCCGTCGGACGGTCGGCGCTCTCGGCGGCTCAGCGCGGTGGCGGTGGCCGCGCCGACGAGCGCGCCGATGTGCAGCGGCACCTCGAGCGCCGGCAGGCTCACCACCCACCCTGCGGTGGCGGCGGCGAACGGCCGACGGATCGGGCGCAGGGCCAGCGCCGTGGACACCGCGGCGGGCGCGACGAGCGCGGGCAGCGGGACGCGGATGGGTCGTGGCACGGTCACTCCTCGGGCAGGCCAGCGCGTTCCCAGGCCGCGACCGGGCCCGGGATCAGGTCGAACATCGGGTGCGGCCGCGGGGCGACGAGCCGGTCCAGCCACGGCGGGTCACGCTCGATCACCTTGGCCCGCAGGTGCGCCCACTCCAGCGCGAGCTGGCCGTCGGTGAGCGGCAGGCGCTCGGGCCCGGGCGGCAGGACGACGCGCGTGCGGTCGAAGCGGTAGCCGCGCGCGTCGGCGGCGTCGGCGAGACCGTGCAGCCATGTGGCGATCCCCGCGACCGGGTCGGCGAGCGTGCGGAACCGCTCGAGCTGGGGATGCGCGCGATAGCCCTTCGTCATCCCGCGGAGTACCTTCTGGGCCAGGAGCCCCTCGCGCCAGCCGGCGACGAGCGCGGCGCGGTCGAGCAGGTCGGGATGGATGCTCCACAGGCGCACCCCGGCGAGTATAGGGACGCGCCGCGTGGCGGGGGCCGGCGCGCGTGCCGGCGGGCGCGCCCGGGAGGGAGAGGACGACGATGACGACGACGACGACGCTCGACGAGGTGATGACCGAGCTCGCCGGGCTCGAGGACGCCCGGATCCGGGAGGTCAATGCCCGGCACGGGGACGACCACGGGGTCAACCTGACGGCGCTGCGGGCGGTGGCCAAGCGGGTGAAGAAGAACCAGCCCCTGGCGGTCGAGCTGTGGGCGACCGGCGACTCGGCCGCGCGGCTGCTGGCGATTCTCGCGTGTCGGCCGAAGGAGTTCTCCGCCGACGAGCTCGACGCCATGCTGCGCCAGGCCCGCACCCGGAAGGTCCACGACTGGCTGGTGGGCTACGTGGTGATGAAGGGCCCGCACGCCGAGGACCTGCGCGTCGCGTGGCTCGACGATCCCGACCCGGTCGTGGCCTCCGCCGGCTGGGCGCTCACCGCCGACCGCGTGGTCAAGAAGCCGGAGGGGCTGGACCTGCCCGGGCTGATGGACGTGATCGAGGCGGAGATGGCCGACGCCCACGAGCGGCTGCAGTGGGAGATGAACACCTGCCTGGCCCAGATCGGCATCCACCACCCGGAGCTGCGCGGGCGGGCGCTGGAGATCGGTGAGCGGCTGGGGGTGCTGCGGGACTACCCGACGCCGCGCGGCTGCACCTCGCCGTACGTGCCCGAGTGGATCGGCGAGATGGTCCGCCGGCAGGAGGGCTGACGCCGCGCGCGTCCGCTTCGCCCGCTCTCACCTCCCGGCGAGTGGTCACAAATGACGATGTCCGGCGTCAGCGACCAGGGCGAATGTGACCGGGTGTGACCATTCGCGGAGCGGGGTGAGCGGGGTGAGCGGGGTGAGCGGGGTGAGCGGGAAGCTCGGCGCTGGCCAGCGCTGCGCGGTAGATCGCTGCGTGGGTGGCCGCGACGGCGGCGTCCTCGGCGTCGGGCGCCCGCTCGGGGACGGGCGGGCCTCCGAGCGCGGCGGCCAGGGGCGGGCGGAGCTCGGCGGCGTCGGGTGAGGCGGGGTCGTACGAGGCGACGTCGTGCCCCCACTGCTCGACCAGGCATCCGATGCGGGGGACGACGGGCGGCAGGCCCAGGTCGCGGCAGAGCTCCAGCCACCCCGAATGCGTCCCGTGCCGGTGCGGGAGCACCAGGGCGTCGAACCCGGCGAGCGCGGCGCACAGCTCGGACTCCGGCAGGTGGCCGTGCGGCCGCACCTCCACCTCGGGGCGGGCCGCGAGGCGGTCCAGCACCAGCGCGACCCGGTGCCGGGGGTGGTCGGACTCACGGGCCGCGGCGAGGGCGTCGTCGCGGATCATCACGACCAGCCGGGTGCCCGGCGGCAGCGCCTCGGCCAGCGCGGGCAGCAGTTCCTCGGCCGCGACGCCCGCCCGCAGGGTGCCGAGCACTACCCCCACGGTGCGGCGGGACCGCCCGCCGCCCCGTTCCCGGCGCAGCGGCTCGGTGACCCCGGCCGGTACGAGGCGTGGATGCGGGATGACCCGGGCGTCGACGCCCCACCGCTCCCGGATCTCCGCGGCGGCGCCGGCGGTCAGTGTGAGGACTGCGGAGGCCCCGCGGACGAGATGACCGGTGCGCTCGAGATGGGCGGCGGGGTCCGGTTCGTGGGGGTTGGTCAGGTCGTGGACGGTCACCACCAGCGGCATCGCCCGAGCCCGCAGTGTCGCGACGAACTCGGCGATCTGCTCGGGCGAGCGGTGCTCGTACCCGAAGTGCACGTGCACGAGGTCGGCGTCGTCGAGGACCTCGGGCCGCTCGGCCGCCTCCAGCGCCGGATGTGGCCACCACCGGGCGGGGTCGGCCGGGTCCAGCACCGGGTCGCCGAGCACGGCGACATCGGCGGCGGGTTCGAGGGCGTGGCGGACGTAGTCGTGCCCGGCGGGCACCGAGCGGACCCGCATCGTCGGGACGGGGGAGGCGCCAGAGTTCACCTCGTCACCGTGCCACGCGCCCCCGGGGCGTCGGCCCCGGGCCTACTATTGTCGACGCGGTGAGTACCCCCGACCGGCCGACCGTGATGGTGATCGGCAACTGCCAGGCCGACGTCTACCGCGACCTGCTGCGCGCCTCGGACGAGGTCCGCGTCGTGGACGTGCGGCCGGTGTACGAGATGACCGCCGCGGACCTGCCCGCCCTGCACGCCGACCTCGCGCGCACGGACGTGCTGATCGTCCAGCCCGTCCGCGACGACTACCGCGACCTGCCGCTCGGGCATCGCCAGCTCGCCGCGCATCTGCCGCCCTCGGCGGCGGTCGTCCTCGTCCCCGTCCTGCGCTACGCCGGTCTGCACCCGTACCAGGTGCTGGTCCGGCCGCCCCGCGACCGGTCGCTGACCCCGCCCCTCGCGCCGTACCACGACCTGCGCACGATCCTCGCCGCCGCGACCGGCGACCGCAGCGTGCTCGAGGCCGCACCGACCGCCGAGCAGGCCCGGGCCGCCGCCCGCGAGTCGGTCGAGGCCCTGCGGGTCCGGGAGCAGGCGCACGGCACGCTGACCGCCTCCGACCTGCTCGACGTATTCCCGCGCTGGCACACGATCAACCACCCCGACCGGCACACGCTGGCCACGGTGTTCGAGCGCATCCTCGAGCGGCTGCCCGCGGGGATGCTGACCGACCCGCCGCGGATCGGAGACCGAGAGCCCCTCGGCGCCACCCGCGCGCCCGTGGAGCCGGCCGTCGCCCGCGCCCTCACCGTGACCGGGCTCGACGTCACCGCGCCGGGCGACTGGCTCGTCGACGGCGCGCCGGTGCGCACCCAGGACATCATCGACGCGCATCTGGCCTGGTACGCGGCCACGCCGGGCGTCGTCGAGGAGGGCCTGCGCCGCCACGCCGACCGCATCGACCTGCTGGGGCTGCGATGACGGCCGCGGACCCCGCCACCGCCACGAACAACGCCGCCGACCCCGCCGCCGCGCGCCCCGGCGTGCCGCTGACCGTCGCCCTCGGCCCGCCCGAGCACGGGGTGACCCGCTTCGCCGTGGACAGCGCGCGCGCCGCGGGCACGCCGGTCCTCGAGGTCCGGGAGGTGGCCGCGCTGCCCGCCGCGCTGGCGGGGCGGGGGCGCGGACCAGTGCACCTGCACATCACCGACCCGCTGTTCGGCCGCACGCCCGACGAGGCCGCTGCGGCTGTGGAGGCACTCGCCGCGGACCGGCCCGTCAGCGTGACCCTCCACGACGTGCCCCAGCTCGCGGAGGGTGCCGAGCGGTGCCGCCGCCGCACCCGGGCCTACCAGTGCATCGCGCGGGCCGCCGGGCTGGTCGTGGTGAGTTCCGAGCACGAGCGGCGCCTCTGCGCGGACGCCGGCATCGCCGTCGACGCCGTCATCCCGCTGCCGGTCCCGGCCCTCGGGCCGCCCGCCGACCTCAGCCCTGACGCGCGGTCGGTCGGGGTGTTCGGGTTCCTGCACCCGGGCAAGGCCGTCGACGTGGTCGCCGAGGCCGTCGCCGCCCTGGCCGCTGGGGGTGACGCCGACATAACTCTACGGCTGTTGGGCGCCCCCGCTGACGGGCACGACGACTACGTCGACGCCGCGCTGCAGACCGTCCGCGCCGCCGGTGGGCGCGCCGAGGTGACGGGACGGGTCGACGACGAGGACCTCGCCCGCGTGCTCGGCGAGGTGACGGTGCCCGTCGCCCTGTTCCGCAACGTGTCGGCGTCCGGGTCGCTCGGCACGTGGGCCGCGGCCGGCCGGCGCCCCCTGGTCTGGGACTCGGACTACATCCGCGAGATGGAACACGACCGCCCCGGCTCCCTGCTCATCACTGACGGCACCGACCTCGCCGGCGACCTCCGGCGACTGCTCGGCGATCCCTCGCCCACACGCATCCCGCCCCCGCCGCCGGGGATCGAGGAACTCGGACGCGCGTACCGCGCGGCGTGGGCGCAGTGGCCGACGGGACCCGGGGGGGCTCGCATGACACGGAGCGTCCCCGTGCGCGGCGGCATCGACGTGGTCATCCCGTACTACCGCGACCAGCGCATGCTCGACCGGATCCTCGCCGCCCTCCGCGGCCAGACCGGACTCGACCACCGGGGCACGCTGCGGGTGATCGTCGCCGACGACGGCTCGCCCACCCCGCCGACGGTCCCGCCCGACGTCACCGTCGTGCGGCAGGACGATCGCGGTTTCCGTGCCTCCGCCGCACGCCACCTGGGTGCGGAGGCCGGCGACGGTGAGCTCCTGCTCTTCCTCGACGGGGACACGGTCCCCGGGCCCGGTTACGTCGCCGCGATGTGCGAGGCGCTGGAGGGCCGACCCGATCTGCTGGTGGTGGGGCGGCGTCGGTACGGGCGCTTTCCGCACCCCACAGAAGAAGTGGAGCCCGCCGAGATCCTCCCGGACCCCGAGTGGCCGGCCGCCTACTACGCCGAGACCGCGAACCTCACCCGGGGCGAGGACCTGTGGCGCGGCGTGCTGTCCGCCGTGTGCGGCCTGCACCGCCGCCTCTACGACCTGGCCGGCGGTTTCGATCCAGACATCGTCGGCTACGGCGGCGAGGACTGGGACCTCGCCTGGCGCTGCCAGCAGGCCGGCGGCCACCTGCTGTACGTCCCCGACGCCGTGGCCTGGCACGACGGCCTCGACTGGTCCGGCCGCGCCGACACGGCCGAGCGACCCGGGGACGACCGCGCCGACGCCGGCCGCCGCCACGACGGCTCAGCCCACCTCGCCCAGAAGAACGCCGAGACCGCTCGCCTGGCCCCGCTCATCGCGTCGACGCTCACCCGACCGGCCGGCGGGATCTACGCGCTGCCCTCGATCGCCGTCCACGTCCACGCCGCCGATCCGGCGTTCGGCGGGACCGGCACGGCCGCCGCCACCTGCGCATCCCTGCTCACCTGGGGTGATGTCGCGGTGACCGTCGACCCCGCCACATCCGACGCCGCCGTGATCGCCGAACTCTTCGCCGACGACCCACGCGTGGACCTCCGCCCGCGCAGCCCGTGGTGGCTCCCCGGGACGCCGGGGGCGGGTCCTCGTCGTCGTCCCCCCGTCCTCGTCGACATCCACCGTCCCTGCGCGCTCGGGGCGCTCGACGCGCGGCGGCTGCGCGCCCTGTGCCCACCCGAGGGGAGCGTGACCCTGGACGACGACGAGGGGCGCACCCTCGCGCGGATCCGCAGCTCCCGGGCCCTGGCGCGCGAGCAGGAGTGGGGCGAGCGTCCTCCCGTGGCGCAATCGATCACCGCGGCGGGCGTCGGGGTCCGCAGCCTGGGAGGCGACGGCGACGGTGTGCGGCTCGAGCGGATCATCGCGGGCTGGTGACGGTCGGATGGTGCGACGGGGGTGACCCGCCGGTGCCGCAGCGGTGGCGCGGGGGCCCCCGACAGGACACTATTTAATGTTCTGGCAGCGCCCGGACCGGTCGGGTGCCACGAGAGGACGAGGGGGGCTGTGGACGACCGTAGCGAGCAGCGTCTGGACATCGCCGTGATCGGGCCGTCCCGGTTCCCCATACGGGAGCCGTACGCCGGTGGGCTCGAAGTGGTCGTGGCCAAGGAGGTCCTGGCCCTGCGCGCCCGCGGTCACCGGGTGACCCTGTACGCCGCCGCCGACAGCGACGGGCACGACCCGCGGTTCGAGTTCACCGCCATGGCCACCGCGGCCGGCCGCGGCGACAGCTACTACCCGCCCGGCGGCTACGAGGCGGACTCCCTCGAGTTCGAACGACTCATGGACCACGTCGCCGTGGCCGGCTACGACGTGGTGCTCAACCACAGTCTCAGCCACGTCCCGCTCGTACGCGCCGCCGAGATGGGCACGCCCATGATCACCACGCTGCACTGCCCGCGGCTCGAGCCCATGCAGGAGGCGTTCGACCAGCTCGGTGAGGCCACCGGCCACGTGCTCGCCGTGAGCCGATCCGTCCTCGGCACCTGGCGGGTCCCGCAGGGGGCCGACGTCCTGCCGAACGGCGTCGAGCTCGTGACCTGGCGGCCCCGGGAGACCGGGTCCGACTCGCGGCGGGGTGCGGCGCCCCGCGCGGTGTGGACCGGCCGGATCGTGCCCGAGAAGGGCCCGCACCTGGCAATCGAGGCAGCGCGGCTCGCGGGGATGCCCCTCGACCTCGCCGGCCGCGTCGGTGACGACCGGTACATGCGGCGCGTCCTCGGACCCCGGCTGAGCGAGGCCGGTGACCTCGTGCGCTACCACGGTCCGCTGGGCCGCGACGCGCTGGTGCCGCTGGTCGCGAGCGCGGCCGTCGCCCTGGTGACCCCCTGCTGGGAGGAGCCGTTCGGACTGACCGCCGTGGAGGCACTGGCGTGCGGCACCCCGGTCGTCGCCCTGGCGCGCGGCGGCATCCGCGAGATCCTGCGCGGGCAACCCGGCGTGATCCTCGTCGACCCCGGTGACGACCCGGCGTCCGCGCTGGCCGCCGGCATCCCGGCCGCGCTCACCCTCGACCGGGCCGCGACCGCCCGCGCCGCTGCCGCCGCGTTCTCCCACGACGCCCGCATCGACGCCCTCGAGGAGCGACTCCGGGCACTACTGATGGGCGTGGCGTCGTGATCGGGATCTACGCCCACCACCACGGCAGTGGGCACGTGCAGCGGGCGCTGTCGGTGGCCGCCGCGCTCGACGACGAGGTCACCATCCTCACCTCCGCCCGCGTTCGCGACGATGCTGTTCCCGATCCCGGGCGCGTCCGGGTCGTCTCGCTGCCGTTGGACGTCGGCGGGTCAGGAGACGGCGCGGGGCCGGACCCGACCGCCGGGGGGCGGTTGCACTGGGTCCCGCTGCGCCACGACGGGTTGCGCCGCCGGATGGCCGTGCTCGCCGAGTGGATCGACCGCCACGCGCCGACCGTGTTCTGGTCGGACATCTCCGTCGAGGTGACGGTCGGCGCCCGGCTCACCGGTACGCCAGTGGTCTCCACCGTGCTGCCGGGCCGCCGCGACGACGCCCCGCACCTGCTCGCCCACGGGGTCTGCTCGGCGTTGGTCGCCGGGTGGCCCCGCGCGGCCGGCGCACCCGTGCCCGCCGGGGCCACGCGTCCGCTCGTGCCCGTCGGCGGCGTCTCACGGTTCGCCGGTCGGGACCCGGGCGCCGGTCCGCGTCCGGGCGAGCGCCACGGGGAGCGGCCCCGCGTACTGCACCTGCGCGGTTCCGGCGGAGGCGGCCACGATCGACGGTGGGACGCCGTGCGCGACGAGCTCGGTGAGGTCGACTGGATCTCCCTCGGCGGTCCCGGCGGCCGCTGGGTGGCCGACCCGTGGGACGAGCTGTGCCGCGCCGACGTGGTGATCAGCGCGGCCGGGCAGAGCTCGATCGCCGACCTCGCCGCCGCCGACGCGCACGTCGTCGTGGCACCGGAGGAACGGCCCTTCGGCGAGCAGGACGCCACCGCCGCGACCCTCGCCCGGCTGGGCCTGGCCGAGGTCGTGGGCCGCGATGACCCGGTCGACCAGCTGGTGGGAGCCGTCCGGCGCACCCTCGAGGTCGCCCGCTCCTCGTCGGGCGCGGGGTCCGGGCTGCGCGAGACGTGGGAGGTCGACGGCGCCGCCGAGCGGCTGGCCGGCGTCCTCGAGGCGGTGGCCGAGGGGCGGGAAAACGGAGTCGAGCGGCGCGGTCCGGAGTTCGCAGGGCGCGAGCGCGGGCGGGAGGCCTCCGGGCGCCGGCCGGTCGAGCGGCCCGCGGAGCCGACGGTCGGAGCGGCGCGATGACCACCGCGGCGTCGATCGCCGTGGTGACGGTCTGCACGCCGGGCCGCGCCGAACACCTGAGGTCCCAGCGCCGCGCGATGGCCGCGCACCTGCCCGGTGCCCGGCACGTGGTAGTGCTGCCCGACAGGCCCGGCAGTCGGGAGCTGGCCGCCGAGCTCTCCGCCGAGGACGTCGAGATCGTGGAGGTTCCGGCCGGGCCCGACCTGCCGATCGCCCGCAGCCGCAACCTCGGTGGCGACCGGGCGGCCGAACTGGGAGCCGACCTGATCGTCTTCCTCGACGTGGACTGCATGCCCGGCCCGGAGCTGGGTCGGCGGTACTCCGAGATCCCCGACGGCGCCGTGGGACTCGGGCCGGTGACCTACCTTCCGGAGTCCGCCGGAGCGCCCGATCCGGCCGACCTGCCCGCGTTCACGGACCCGCACCCGGCCCGACCGTTCCCCTCCCGCGGCACGCGGCGACTGGAGCCCGACGAGTTCGGGATGTTCTGGTCGCTGTCGTTCGCCGTGCGGCCGGACCTCTGGCGCCGGATACGGGTGGACTTCGGCGGGTTCGA
Organism: Dietzia sp. oral taxon 368; assembly: GCF_002999155.1. Lineage (NCBI taxonomy): Bacteria > Bacillati > Actinomycetota > Actinomycetes > Mycobacteriales > Dietziaceae > Dietzia > Dietzia sp. oral taxon 368. The sequence continues at coordinate 1,107,918 of NZ_CP027238.1, read as the reverse complement.
CGAGACCTTCACCGGGTACGGCGCCGAGGACACCGACTTCGGCCGCAGACTGCTCTACCGACGCGTGCCGGTTGTCCTGGTGGCCGGGGCGCACGCATACCACCGCTGGCACCCGGTGACCGATCCGCCGGTCGATCACCTGGCCGACCTGCTGCGCAACGGGGCGCGCTACGCCGAGCGGTGGGGGGAGTGGCCCGCGCCGGGCTGGTTCGAGAAGTTCGAGCGGATGGGTCTGGTGCGCAGGAGCGGCGACGGCTGGGAGGCCGTGCCCGGCGCGTCGCCCGGCGGTCAGCCGAGGAAGGCCTGATCCGACAGGGTCGCGCCCTTGATGTTGGTGAACTCGCGCAGCAGGTCCTGCACCGTGAGCTTGGATTTGGTCGCGTCATCGGCCTCGTACACGATCCGACCCTCGTGCATCATGATGAGCCGGTTGCCCAGGCGGATGGCCTGCTCCATGTTGTGCGTGACCATGAGCGTGGTGAGGCCGCCCTCGCGGACGATGCGCTCGGTGATCGACGTGACCAGCTCCGCGCGCTGCGGGTCGAGGGCCGCGGTGTGCTCGTCGAGCAGCATGATGCGCGGCTGCGTGAAGCCCGCCATGAGCAGCGACAGTGCCTGCCGCTGACCGCCCGACAGCAGCCCCACCTTGGCGGTGAGACGGTCCTCGAGGCCCAGTTCGAGCATGGCGAGCTGCTCGCCGAACCGCCCGCGCCGCTTCTTGCTCAGCCCACGCCCGAGACCGCGACGCTGACCGCGGAGCAGCGCCAGCGACAGGTTCTCCTCGATGGTGAGGTTCGGGGCGGTCCCGGCGAGCGGGTCCTGGAACACGCGGCCGATGTACTTGGCGCGCTTGTGGTCGGGCAGACGGTTGACGCGCACGCCGTCGATGTCGATCGCGCCGGTGTCGACCGGAAGCTTGCCCGACACGGCGTTGAGCAGCGTCGACTTGCCCGCGCCGTTGGAGCCGATCACGGTGACGAAGTCGCCCTCGCCGAGCGTCAGTGTGAGGTCGTTGAGCGCCCGGCGCTCGTTCGCGGTGCCCGGGAAGAAGGTCTTGGACACTCCGGTGACGGACAGCATCGTCAGACCTCCTTGGTGCCGGGGGCGGTGGAGTCGGGCCCGGCGGACCCGGTGGCGGCGGCGTCGGCAGCCGCGCCGGGACCCGGGTCGACCGCGGCACCGACCCCGGCCACGGCCCGCTCGTTGGCGGCGACCGGGGTGGTCGGCTTGCGACCGAACCGGCCGCCCACGGACTTCCAGCGGGGCAGCAGCAGCGCGACGACCACGAGCAGGGCGGTGATGGCCTTCATGTCGTTGGGGTTCAGGCCCACCTCGAGCGCCGCGAAGATGATGAGGCGGTACAGGATCGCACCCACGACCACGGCGAACACGGCCAGCCACAGGCGACGCTGGCCGAGGATCGCCTGACCCAGGATGACCGACGCCAGGCCGACGAGGATGAGGCCGATGCCCATCGAGATATCGGCGAAGCCCGAGTACTGCGCGATGAGCGCGCCGCACATGCCCACGAACCCGTTGGACAGGGCCAGCGTGAGGGTCTTGGTGAAGTCGGTGGAGACGCCGAAGGAGGCGATCATCGGGCCGTTGTCACCGGTCGCCCGGATGGACAGGCCGAGGTCGGTGGTGAGGAACCACAACACGACCAGGCCGAGCAGGATGACGGCCACCGCGAGGACGGCGACGCCGCCCCAGGTGCCGAGGATGCCGGCCTCACGCAGCGGCGTGAACGCCGTGTCCTGCCGCAGCAGCGGGACGTTGGCCCCGTCCATGATCCGCAGGTTGACGGACCACAGGGCGATCATGGTGAGGATGCCGGCGAGTAGTCCGTCGATCCGACCCTTGGTGTGCAGCAGGCCGGTGACCGTGCCGGCCAGGAACCCGGTGCCGAAGCCCGCGAGGGTCGCGAGCACCGGGTTCCAGCCGGCGAGGAGCCCCATCGCCGCGGTGGCGGCGCCGGTGGTGAAACTGCCGTCGACGGTGAGGTCGGGGAAGTTGAGGACGCGGAAGGTCAGGAAGACCCCCAACGCCATGACCCCGTAGATGAGGCCTACCTCGACGGCCCCGATCACTTGCGATCAGCCTCGGCGAGGATGTCCTCGGGGATGGTCACGCCCTGACGCTCGGCCGCGGCCTCGTTGACCACGTAGGTGAACTCGGTCGCGGTCTCGACCGGCATGGTGGCCGGGTCCTCGCCGTCGCGCAGGATGCGCAGCGCCATCTCACCGGTCTGGCGGCCCAGCTCGGTGTAGTCGATGCCCAGGGTGGCGACGGCGCCGCCCTCGACGGTGCCCTCCTCCGCGGCGATCACCGGGATCTGCTTGTCCTCGGCGACCTGGACGAGCGAGGCGATGCCGGCCACGACCATGTTGTCGGTCGGCACGTAGATCGCGTCGACGTCACCGAGCGCCTCGACGGCCTGCTGGATCTCGTTGACGGTGGTGACGGTCTGGGTGACGATCTCCAGCCCCAGCGGACCGGCGGCCTCCTCGGCCTGGTCCACCTGGACCTGCGAGTTGACCTCGCCGGAGGCGTAGACGACGCCGACACGCTCGGCGTCCGGGACGAGCTGCTTGAGCAGCTCGAGCTGCTCTTCGATGGGAGCGGCGTCCGAGGTGCCGGTGACGTTGGAGCCCGGCTCCTCCATCGAGTCGACCAGTTCGGCCGAGACCGGGTCGGTGACCGCGGTGAACAGCAGCGGGATGTTGATGATGTTCTGGGCCATCGCCTGCGCGGCCGGAGTGGCCACCGCGAGGGTGAGGTCGAGGTCGTCGGCGGCGAACTGCTGGGCGATGGTCAGCGCGGTGGCCTGCTCGCCGTTGGCGTTCTGCTCGTCGAACTCCACCTCGACGCCGGCCTCGGAGAATGCCTCCTTGAACCCGGCCGTGGCCGAGTCCAGAGCCGGGTGCTGGACGAGCTGGTTGATGCCGATGCGGTAGGACTCGCCACCATCGCCGGAGGCGTCGTCACCGCCGCCCGAGCAACCTGCGAGGACGAGAGCCGAGGTGGCGACCAGTCCGGTGAACAGCTTCGCGCGTGTGAATGCCATGTGCCATGCCTTGTCTGTGCCGTCTGGGCCTCCCGGGTGGGTACGCGAGGGGCCGGATGCGTGAACGGTGCTGGCACATGAGGGTACCGGGTCGCCCCGACACGATGAGCCCGGACTCACCTGACGGGCTGCGGGCCCTCCTCCGACTCGACCAGTTCGCGCTTCCAGGTGCGGAAGCCCTCCTCGGTCCGGCCGCGCCGCCAGTAGCCGGAGATCGACGCCCGGGCGGCGGGCACGCCGCGCTCGCGTCGCAGGTACGGCCGCAGGTGCTTCATGACCGTCTCGGCCTCGCCGTGGACGAAGACCTGCACGTCGCCGCCCGGCCACGGCAGGTCACGCACCGCGCCGACCAGCGGCGCGTCGCCGTCGATCAGTCCCGGGCCGCCGTCCGTCGAGGGGGTCCCGCGGTGGATCCAGGTGACCTCCACACCCGCCGGCGCGACGAGGTCGACCTCGTCGTCGTCGCCCCCGACCTCCAGGAACACCGCGCCCACGGCGTCCTCCGGCAGCGACTCCAACGCCGCGGCGACGGCCGGCACCGCCGTCTCGTCCCCGGCCAACAGGTGGAAGTCGGCCTCCGGGTCCGGACGGTAGCCGCCGCCCGGACCGCGCAGCGCGACCTGCGTGCCCGGGGTGACCGCGCGCGCCCACGGGCCGGCCACTCCGGCGTCACCGTGCACGACGAAGTCGATCCAGATCTCCCGGGCGACCGGGTCGCATCGCCGCACGGTGTACGTCCGCACGACCGTCCCGTCGGCGTGCGGCAGTTCGATCTTGACGTAGCTGTCCGTGTCGGCGCGGGCGGCGAACGATTCGAAGCCCTCGCCACCCAGGACCACCCGGACGAGGTGGGCGGTCACCGTCTCGGTGCGCAACACCGTCAGGACGGTCGGGGCGGGGGGCTGGCGATCGCGGGCCACTCATACTCCTTCGGCAGGGGGTTAGGTAACCCTATGCTCCCAGAGAATCGCCCCCCCGCGGGGCCGGGGGACAACCGCGCGCGTGTCGTCCGCCACACAACCTTGCACGGGCTGTGCAATCGTGCAGTGTCCGTGCAAAACTGCGGGGGTTCGCGAGTCGCACCCACGCCCCGAGGAGCCAAGCGCATGGCGTCATTTCTCTACCGGATCGGCCGATCGGCCTACCTGCACAGGTGGAGGTTCATCGTCGCGTGGTTGCTCATCATCGCGGGCATGGGCACGGCCGCCGCCACCCTGTCGCAGCAGACCACGAGCAGCTTCGAGATCCCCGGCCTCGAGTCGATCGAGACGCAGGAGGAGATCCAGGAGCGGTTCCCCGGCTCGCCCAGCCAGCTCGACGCGCCGACGGGCACCGTCGTCATCCGGGCGCCCGAGGGCAGCACCCTCACCGACCCGGCCGTGGCGGACGACGTCGACGCCTTCCTCGCGGAGGTGCGCGAGCTCGACTTCCTCACGGGTACCGAGGCGATCGTCAGCCCGGTGATGGCCGCTGAGGGCATGCGTCAGCAGATGACCGAGGCCAAGGCCGCGCAGGGCATCCCGCAGGAGAAGATCGACGCCGACCTCGCCGCGCTCAGCCCGCTGAGCGAGGACGGGACGACCGGCACGCTCCAGGTGCAGTTCGACGCCGAGACCACGATGAACGTCGAGGCCGAGGACCGCGAGGCCTTCGCCGACCTCGTCGCGGAGCATCAGGACGGCCTGACGATCGCCTACTCGGGTAACGCGTTCCAGACCTCCGAGATCAGCGCGACCGGCGAGATCATCGGTATCGCCGTGGCCGCCGTCATCCTCACCATCACGTTCGGCTCGCTCATCGCGGCGGGCCTGCCCCTGCTCGTCGGCGTGGTGGGTGTGGGCATCGGCATCGCCGGCATCTTCGCCGCCACCTCCTTCACGGACACGATCAGCAACTTCACGCCGACCCTGGCGTCGATGATCGGCCTCGCCGTGGGCATCGACTACGCCCTGTTCATCGTCTCCCGTTTCCGCACCGAGCTCGTCAAGCACATCGGCGGCAACGATCTCGAGCCCAGGGAGCTGGCGCAGCAACTCAAGACCATCCCGTTCCGCGAGCGCGCCCACCTCGCCGGGCTCGCGGTGGGCAAGGCAGGCTCCGCCGTGGTGTTCGCCGGCCTGACCGTGCTCATCGCGCTCGCCGCGCTGTCGATCATCAACATCCCGTTCCTCACGGCGATGGCGCTGTCCGCCGCCGCGACCGTCGCGGTCGCCGTCTTCGTCGCGATCACCCTGCTGCCGGCCGTCCTCGGCGCCGTCGGCACCAAGGTCTTCGGCGCCCGCGTCCCGGTGGTCAAGGCGCCGGACCCGGAGGACGAGAAGCCGACGATGGGCCTGACCTGGGTCCGCCGCGTCCGCAAGCACCCGATCCTGCACGCGGTCGTCGGCGTGGTGCTCCTGGGCCTGCTCGCGATCCCGGCCGCGCAGCTGCGGCTCGCCATGCCGTCCGACGGCACGATGTCGCCCGGCACGCCCAACCGCACCGCCTACGACCTCACGGCCGAGGCGTTCGGCCCGGGTCGCAACGCCCCGATGATCGCCCTCGTCGACACCCTCGAGGTCCCGGCGGAGGAGCGTCCGGCCGCGTGGGCCACCGCGGTCGAGGACATCCAGGCGGTGGACGGCGTCCGTAACGCGCAGATCGTCGAGTCCAACGAGGCCGGCGACGCCGCGCAGGTGCTCATCACGCCCGAGTACGGGGCGACCGACGAGCAGGCCGCGACGGTGCTGGACAACATCCGCGCGGGCATCGGCGAGTTCGAGGAGCAGACCGGCGGCACCTACTCCGTCACCGGCGTCACCCCGATCTACGAGGACATCTCCGAGCGTCTGTCCGAGGTGCTCCTGCCGTACATCGGCATCGTCCTGGCGCTCGCGTTCATCCTGCTAATGCTGGTGTTCCGCTCCATCTGGGTGCCGCTCATCGCGGCGCTGGGCTTCGGCCTGTCGGTGGCCGCCACCTTCGGCCTCACCGTCGCGCTCTGGCAGGAGGGCTGGGGCGGCATCATCTCCGATCCGCAGCCGATCATCAGCTTCCTGCCGATCATCCTCATCGGCATCGTGTTCGGTCTGGCGATGGACTACCAGGTCTTCCTCGTCACCCGCATGCGCGAGGGCTGGGTCCACGGCAAGACCGCGCAGAACGCCGTGGCCAACGGGTTCAAGCACGGCGCCCGCGTCGTCACCGCGGCCGCGCTCATCATGACCAGCGTCTTCGCCGCGTTCATGACGATCGACGAGCAGTTCATCAAGGTGATGGGCTTCGCGCTGGCCGTGGCCGTGCTGTTCGACGCCTTCGTCGTCCGCATGACGATCATCCCCGCGGTGATGTTCCTGCTCGGCGAGCGCGCGTGGAAGATCCCGCGCTGGCTCGACCGGATCCTGCCGCCCGTGGACGTCGAGGGGTCCGCGTTGGAGGACGTCGGTGCGGACGGTCCCCGCGGGGCCAGGGACCGGGCCGGAATCGGTGACGACGACGAGGTGGTCGATCCCGACGCGTTGGCAGAGGGCCGGCATTCCGCCGAGACCGTTGCCGCCCAGTCCCCGGGCGCCGGTAGGCACGAGCTCGACAGCGGCGCTGACGGTGGGGGTGGCGTCGGGACGCGGGCCGATGGCTAGTGGGCATCTCCGTTAGTTCGTCGGGGGTCGGTGATCCAGGCGGTGGGGTCGCCGAGATAGAGGCCGCAGGCGGTGTCGAGGGCTTCTGCGGGAGTGCCTGAGGGCCATCCGTTTGGCAGGGCGGCTTGCTGGTAGTCGTCGTGGCTGGCGCGGTAGATCGCAAAACCCCACTGGCTGGCTGATCCGGCGTAGCGCAGTCGGCAGAGCTTGACTTCGTCCCCGTCGGTCAAGGTGGCATCGATGTAGGCGAATCCGGCCCGGTAGCGGGTGTGCAGGGCCTGGATCTGGGGCCACCGTTCGGCAGCGCGGGCCAGGAGTTTCTGTCGCAGTGAGGTCTGTGTCGAGTCGGGGATCTTGGCCATGGTCTCCATCATCGCCGCCGCCGTTTCTCGCCCTCGACTTTCGGCTTGTTCCGGCGTGGCGGCTTGGCGGGCGCCGCTGGGTGCGTCAGAAATGAACATGCCTCCCACCAGCGCCGTTATCGTCATCCTGTCCGGCAAAGAACGCGACGTGCTGACCCGCCGCGCGCACGCTGCTCGTTGTGCGCACCGCGATGTACTGCGAGCCCGGATCGTCCTGGCGGCCGCTGCCGGTGATGCCAACGCTGCGATCGCCCGCGAGGTCGGGGTGTGCGAAGACACGGTGCGCCAGTGGCGGCATCGGTTCTGCACCGAGCGCCTGGAGGGTCTCAAAGATCGGCCCCGCTCGGGACGACCGCGAGTGTTCACCCCCGTCGAGGTCGCCCAGGTCAAAGCGTTGGCGTGTACGCGCCCGGCTGACCACGGTCTGCCACTGACCAGATGGTCGGCCGCCGAGTTGAGAGCCCACGCCGTGGCCACAGGGCTGGTGCGCCCCGTGGCGTCGGCGACGATCGGGCGCTGGCTGGCCGCAGATGCGATCAAGCCGTGGCAGCACCGGTCGTGGATTTTTCCCCGCGACCCCGACTTCGCCGTCAAGGCCGCCCGGGTGCTGGACCTGTACCACCGGCGCTGGAACGGCGTTGCTCTCGGCGACGATGAGTACGTCATCAGTGCGGACGAAAAATCACAGCTCCAAGCCCTCAAACGCCGTCACGCCGAGACTCCCGCCAGGCCCGGTCAGCCGCGGCGCGTGGAGTTCGAGTACCGCCGCGGTGGGACGTTGGCCTACTTCGCCGCCTACGACGTCCACCAGGCCCGCGTGATGGGGATGACCGCACCCAAGACAGGGATCGCCCCGTTCACCGAACTGGTCGAGCAGGTGATGACCCAAGAGCCATACGCATCCGCGAAGCGAGTGTTCTGGGTCGTCGACAACGGCTCATCCCACGCAGGTCAGGCCTCGAAAGACCGGATGCGTCATGCGTTTCCCAACGCGGTCCTGGTGCACCTTCCGGTGCACGCCTCGTGGCTCAACCAGGTCGAAATCTACTTCTCGATCCTGCAGCGCAAAGCCATCGCCACCGGCGACTTCGCAGACCTCGACGATCTCGCCGCACGCATCCTCGCGTTCCAGGATCGCTACAACCGAAGCGCCGAACCGTTCGGCTGGAAGTACACCCGCGACGACCTCAACCGCCACCTCGACCGCCTCAACAACGACGGCACCCTCCGCGCAGCATGACCCCCGACGAACTAACGGAGATGCCCACTAGCCTGCGCGAGCGGAAGAAGGCCGACACCCGCACCCGTCTCTCGGCGGCCGCCGTGGAACTCCTGGTCGCCGAGGGGGTGGAGGGCGCGACCGTGTCGGCGATCGCCGGGCGGGCGGGGGTCTCCACCCGGACGTTCCACAACTACTTCGCCCACCGCGAGGACGCGTTCGTGCACTTCCTGAGCGAGCAGATCGCCGAGTTCGTGCGGCAGGTGGACCGGGCGGACGCGGACCTCACCCCCGTGGACATCTTCCGCACGATGTTCCGGGAGCTCTACGGGCGCTCGTCGGACGATATCGAGGCCGCCGACAACCTGCTCGTCGCCGGGGAACAGATCGGTCTCATGCTCTCCAGCGACGCCCGGTCGTGCATCGCCGAGCAGATCCTCGACCCGTTGTACGAGGCGATCAGCCGCCGGGAGCCGCAGCTCAGCGACTTCCGGGTCCGCGTGCTGGTGGACTTGAGCCTGGCCGTCGGTGCGTCGGTGCTGCGCCACCGCCCGCGCGGCGGTCAGGCGCCCGACGACGCCGAGCAGATCGGCAGCGACCAGCTGCACGGCAACGGCGAACAGGAGGCGCTGAAGAGCCGCGCGGCCTACCTGGACGAGGCGTTCGATGTCCTGGAGAGCGGCGCGGGCAACCTGCTGCGGGGCGACGGGCGCCGCTAGCGCGGTTCGCGGTCCCCGGGAGCTGGGTGGCGGCGGACGCAGCTGACCACCTCGCCGTCGACCCCGGCCCGGGCGCCGAGCTCGCGTAACCGCGCGTCGAGGACGTCGGGTGGCGGATTGTGGTGACCCAGGTGCACGGCCACCACCTCGGTCGAGTCGATCACCGCGCCCACCTCGCGGAGTCGGGCGAGCATGTCGGCGAATCGGGGAAGGCCCAGGTGTGCGGGGGAGAGCTCCTCGCGGTCGCCGAGGGTCTCCTCCAGGAAGACCGCGTCGAAGCGGGCGTCCCGGACCGCGGCGAACCAGTCCTCGTCCCACGGACCGGTGTCGGTGGCCCACAGCAGCCGCGCGCCGTCGGGTCCGGTGAGGTCGTAGAGCACGGCGTCGCCGTCGCGGAAGACCCGGTGCCGGGCCGGCAGCACCCGGACGTCGTAGCGGCCCACGGTGAGCCGGTCCCCAGCCGCGACCGGGACGAACCGCACCGGGTCGTCCGGGCCGACCCACGGGCGGCACACCTCGAGCGCGTCGGCGGGACCGATCAGCTCGAGCCCGCCCGCCCCCGGGACCCAGGAGCGGTAGAGCAACGCCTGCGGACCGAGATGGTCGGCATGGGCGTGGGTGATGAGCAGATGTCTGACCGACGCCAGGGTGCGCCCGAGCCGCACCGCCGCGCCGGGGGCCTCCGGGCCGCAGTCGATCAGCAGCTCGTCGTCGACAAGCGCGCAGGTCTGGCCACGCACCACGCCGAGCCGGCGTGCCTCACCGCACGACACGCACCGGCAGAACGGGTTGGGCCAGCCGTCGGCCGCGCCCGTACCCAGCAGCACGACCTCCATCACGGCGCGCACTCCCCGGGCGTCCGGCGCCCGGGCGCGCCCTCCTCGCCGGGCCCCGCTCCCGCGCCGCGCAGGGGCAGCACCGCCGGGCCGTCGGGACGCTCCAGGACCTCGACGCGCGCGCCGTACACCTGCGCCACCCGCTCGGCGGTGAGCACCTCCTCCGGCCGACCGTCAGCCACGACGCGCCCGCCGTCGAGCAGCACCAACCGCTCGCCGTAGTGCGCGGCCGAAGTGAGGTCGTGCATGGCCGCGACCACCGTCAGCCCGCTTTCGCGGCGCATCGAGTCGACCAGGTCCAACACCTGCTGCTGGTGACCGATGTCCAGGGCGCTGGTGGGCTCGTCGAGCAGCAGCACCCGCGGCTCCTGCGCCAGCGAGCGACCGAGCACCACCCGCTGGAGCTCGCCGCCGGACAGGGTGGTCGCGGTGCGGGCGGCGAGATCGTGCAGGTCCAGGCGGTCGATGACGCTCTCGACGATCTCGTGGTCGCGGGCCGACTCCGTCCCGAAGCGCGCGATGTGCGGCGTGCGGCCGAGGCGGATGAGCTCGCGCGCGGTGACGCCCTCCGGCACCACTGGGCGTTGCGGCATCATCGCCACCGTCCGCGCGACGCGGCGGCGACCCGCGCGGCGCGGCGCGAACCCGTCGACCTCGATTCGCCCCGACGCGGGGATGAGGCCCGCGAGCGCGAACAGCAGGGTGGTCTTGCCAGAGCCGTTGGGGCCGACCAGCGACACCCAGGACCCGGCGGGTACCGAGAGGTCGATGCCGTGCAGGACCGGCGTGCGGTCGCGGGCCACGTGGAGGTCCCGGCAGGACAGGGCGGGGCGGCGTGGTGCGGCCGGGCTCGAGGGGGCCCGGCGCGCGGGGTCGGCCGGGCTCATATCTGCCCCCGACTGCGGCGCAGGACCACGAGGAAGAACGGGGCGCCGATCGCGGCGGTGACCACGCCGATCGGCAGCTCGGCCGGGCTCATGGCGGTGCGGGCCACGACGTCGGCGAGGATGAGGAACGTCGCCCCGGCCAGCAGGGACGTGGGCAGCAGCAGCCGGTGGCCGGGGCCGATGAGCATGCGCACGGCGTGCGGGATGACGATGCCGACGAACCCGATGAGGCCCGAGACGGAGACGACCGCCGCCGTGCCGAGGGTCGCGACGCTGATGAGGATGAGGCGCACGCGCGCGGGGGCGATGCCCAGCGTGGCGGCCTCGACGTCGCCGACCGCCATCACGTCGAGCATGCGCCGGAACAGGGCGATCACCGCCACCGAGATCAGCACGTACGGCAGGACCGTCCGCACGTCGGCCCAGCCGCTCGTGGTGAGGCGACCGAGCATCCACGAGTACACCTGCCGCAGCGTGTCGTCGTGACGCTGCATGAAGAAGGTCTGGATGGCGCTCGCGAACGCGGCCACCGCGACGCCGGCGAGGATGATGACGACCTCGCTGCGTCCGCCGCCGACACTGCGGCCCAGCGTGTAGGTGGCCAGCACTGCGATCATGCCGCCGGCGAACGCGGCGGGCGGCACCATCGCCGAGCCCATCGCGCCGCCCGCGACGATCGCCAGGGTGGCGCCCAGCCCCGCCCCGCTGGACACCCCCAGCAGGTACGGGTCGGCGAGCGGGTTGCGGAATACGCCCTGGTAGGTGGCCCCGGCGATCGCGAGCATCGCGCCGACGATCGCGCCCAGCACCACGCGTGGGATGCGGATCTCCCACAGGATCACCTGCTGGCGCTCGGTGAGGCCGGAGTCCACCGCGATGAGCGGCAGGCGGTCGAGCAGGTCGAGCAGCACCCCGCCGGCGGTGAGTCCGGCCGGGCCGATGAGGGTGCCCAGCAGCATCGCCGCGCCGAAGAGCAGCGTCGCCCCGCCCAGCACGAGGGCGTGGCGGGGCGACGGGCGGGTCACGGGGTGGGCTGGGTCGCGGGCTGGTCGGCGGGGATCTGCGCGACGATCGCGGCGACCTCACGCATGAAGTCCACGATGCGCGGGCCCCAGCGGCTGGCCAGGTCCTCGTCCACCACGTGGACGCGGTCCTCGCGCACGGCGGTGAGCCCGTCCCAGCCGGGACGCTGCGCCACGGTCTCCGGGGTCACGCCGCAGCACTGACCGTCGGCCAGGAAGATGAGGTCCGGGTCGGCCTCGAGGATGAGTTCCTCGGACAGCTGCGGGTAGGTGTCGTCGCCGGTGGCGATGGAGGTCAGGCCGAGCATGGAGTAGACCTCGCCGACGTAGGTGGCGTCGGTGACGGTGTAGTAGGTGTCGTCCAGTTCGTGGAAGTACGTCAGCGGCGTCTCGCGCTCGGGCACCGAGGCGACGATCCCGTCGATCTCGGTCTGCATCTCCGACACCAGCTCGGCGGCCTCGCCGATGTTGCCGGTGGCCGCGCCGACCTGCTCGAGCTGGGTGTACGTCTCGTCGAGGGTCTGGGCGGCCGGCAGCTGGAGCACCTCGACGCCCGAGCGCTCGAGCCCGGCCACGATGTCGGCGTTGTCGTCGGTGAGCACGACCAGGTCGGGGCCGTAGCCCAGGATCGCCTCGAGGTTGGGCGTGTAGCCGGACAGGTCGGTGACCGGCGCTTCCTCGGGGAAGTCGGACCGCTCGTCCACCGCCACTACCTGGTCGCCGGCGCCGACGGCGTAGAGCATCTCGGTGGTCGTGGGGCTCAGGGAGACGATGGCCTGCGGCTCGTCGGCCGCCGCGCCGGTCTGATCGGCGGGGGCGGGGTCCTCGCCGTCGGAGCCGCTGCACGCGGTGGCGACGAGCGCCAGGGCGGCCAGCGGCGCGATCAGCAGGGAACGGGCTCGTGGGTGGGGCATGGCATCCTCCGCGGCTCGGAGGACGAAAACAGCTCGGGCCGCGGCGGTGGGGCCGCTGCACGCGACCGTCCTTCGTCCGAGGTCAGTACGTACGGCTACCGCGGCACCGGCCGACCTGGCTCGCCCGTCCGGGGACGGGATCACAGTTGCGGGACAGCGCCGGATTCACACCGACTTCCGCCGAGTTGCCGCGGGGCGCCCGGCGCAGGTGGCCGGACCTCTCGAGGGTAGCCGAGCAGGCGCGGCGGGCAGAAGCCGCCGCCGCGCCGACCAGCGCCCCGCCGCCGAGCGCCCGGGCCGACGGCGCCGCGTCACCCGCCCAGCACGACCCCCTCGCGCCGCGGGTCGGCGCCGCCGATCAGCGTGCCGTCGGACTGACGCAGGATCGACGAGAGGCCCGACGACTGCTCCTCGGTGGAGACCTCGTGGCCGCGCTCGGTGAGCCACCGGGTCAGCTCGGAGTCATCGGTCACCGCCGGGTGCTCGCCACCGATCGCGGTCTCGGGCGAGTTGATCGCCCCGAACGATGGCGAGCTCACGGCCTGCTGCGGGTCGAGGTCCCAGTCGAGCATCCCGACGAGCGTCTTGACGACGAACTGGATGATCCGGGACCCGCCGGGCGAGCCGACCACCGCGCGCAGCTCGCCGCGCGCGAGCGGCGTGCCGTCGAACACCAGCGTGGGGGCCATGGACGAGCGCGGCCGCTTCCCGGGCTGGACGCGGTTGGCCTGTAGTTCCCCGGCCTCGTCGCGCGGCTCGGCGGCGAAGTCGGTGAGCTGGTTGTTGAGCAGGAACCCCTCGACCATCTGGAAGGAGCCGAACGCGGACTCGATGGTCGTGGTGAGCGCGGCGGCGTTGCCCTGCGCGTCGACGATGCTGATGTGCGTGGTCCCGTGCTCGGGGCCGGTGAACACGCCGCGGGCGTCGAAGGGGAAGTCGCCGGGCTCGGCCTCGCCCATGGACCGTTCGGTGTCGATGAGGCCGGCGCGTCCGGCGAGGTAGCCGGGGCGCAGCAGGGTCATCGCGGAGCCCAGCGGCGGCGGCACGAAGCGCGGGTCGGCGATGTAGACGTCGCGGTCGGCGTAGGCGAGCCGCTCGGCCTCGGTGACCAGGTGCACGGCCTCGGGGGCGGGCAGGCCGCCGTCGGGTCCGACGTCGGTCGGCGGGTACGCGGCGAGGTCGGACTCGGCGAGCATGGCCAGGGTCGAGGCGACGGCGGTGCCCCCCGAGGACGGCGGCGCCATGCCGCACACGGCGTGGTCGCGGTACGGGCTGCACACGGGGTCGCGCGTGACGGCCTCGTAGCCGGCCAGGTCGTCGAGGGTCATGGCGCCGGGGGTGATGCCCTCGCGCTCGGTGCTGACCTGGTCGACGATCGCCTCGGCGATCGCGCCGGTGTAGAACGCGTCGGCGCCCTCGGTGGCCACGGCGGACAGGGTCTTGGCGTAGGCGGGGTTGGTGAGGCGCGTCCCGGCGGGTTTCCCGGTGTCGCCGTCGAGGAAGTACCCGGCGGCGTCGGGGTCGCGGGCCAGGTCCGCGGCGGAGGCGGCGATGGATTCGGCCAGGCGTGGGCTGATCTCGAAGCCGTCGTCGGCCAGCAGCACCGCGGGGTCGAACAGGTCGCGCCACTCGCGCTCGCCGTGGTCGGCGTGGGCCGTCTCGAGCAGGCGGAGGATGCCGGGCACGCCGATGGACCGCCCGCTGCGCCGCGCGTCGGGCTGCGGTGCGGCGGTGTCGTCGGGCGAGATGTGCCGGAGGTAGTCGACGGTGGCGGCGGCGGGCGCGGTCTCCCGGCCGTCGTACGTTTCGACCTGCCCGGACTCGGCGTCGTAGTGCACGAGGAATCCGCCGCCGCCAAGGCCGGAGGACTGCGGCTCGACCAGCCCGAGGACGGCCTGGGCGGTGACCAGGGCGTCGGCGGCGGTACCGCCGTCGGCGAGGACCTCGCACGCCGCCCGGGTCGACAGCGGGTGCGCGGTGGAGACCGAGTACGACGCGGTGGCGACGGGCCGCATCCCGGTGCGGAACCCGGTGGCGACGACGACGAGGTGGCCGTCGCGTCCTCCTCGGCCCCTCCGGGCTCGGTCGAGCAGGCCGACAGCGCCAGGACGGGCGCGAGTCCGAGCGCGAGGACCGCGCGTGCGATCCGTCGGGTTGTCCGAGAGTGCATGGCGGGCCGCCTTCCCGAGCCGGATACCTGTCCCCAGAGTGCTCCGCCGGCGGGGCGGGCGTGGCGCTTTCGGCGGAGACGGGACAGGGGAGGATGGTCGGTGCCTCACGAGGCACTGACGGATGACGCCCAGTGGAAGGACCAGCAGATGACGACGACGAGTTCCGCCGACAACGGGCCAGCGGCCCGGGACCTGCGCGAGCAGGGATTCGCGACCAGGCGGGAGGTGATGGGGGACGCCTTCGTCGACCGGGCGATGGACCGGGCGGCCGGGACGGCGTCGGAGGCCATCCAGTACGTGGTCACCGAGAACGTGTGGGGCAACATCTGGGACCGGCCGGGCCTGGGTCGGCGGGACAGGAGTCTGCTCAACATCGGCATGCTGGTGGCGCTGCGCGCGAACGCCGAGCTGGCCGGCCACGTCCGCGGGGGCCTGACCAACGGGCTGACGCGGGAGGAGATCACCGAGGCCGTCATCCACGCCTCGGGGTACTGCGGGGCGCCCGCCGCCCTGTCGGCGATGAAGACGGTCCAGGAGGTGTTCGACGCCCTCGACGCCGAAGCGGGCGATTCCCCCCTGAGCGGATAGGTCGGAAGGGGTCGGGAGTAGTCTCGACCTTCAGAGTGATCTACGGCATACCCACGCGTCCCCTCAGGTCACGCACGCCCCGCGAGTAAGGAGTCCCGCCCATGCGCAGCACGATGATGCCGGAGCAGCTGAACATCAGCACGATCCTGCAGTTCGGTTCGACCGTCCACGCCGATGCCGTGGTCACCACCTGGACCGCGGAGGGGCCGCGCAAGCTCTCGTTCGGCGATCTCGGCAAGCGCGCTGCGCAGCTGGCCCACGCCCTGCGGTCGCTGGGGATCGACGGTGACCAGCGGGTCGCCACCTTCCAGTGGAACAACTCCGAGCACCTGGAGGCCTACCTGGCCATCCCGTCGATGGGCGCGGTGCTGCACCCGCTCAACATCCGGCTTTTCCCGGACCAGCTCGAGTTCGTGGCCAACCACGCCGAGGACAAGGTCGTCATCGTCGACCCGAGCCTGATCCCGCTGCTGCAGCCGCTCCTGCCCCGCTTCTCGACGGTCGAGCACGTGATCGTGACCGGTGGTGGCGCCGCGAGCCTGGAGGCTCCCGAGGGCGTGCAGGTGCACGACTACGAGGCGCTCCTGGCCGCGCAGCCCACGGAGTTCGAGTGGCCGGAGGTCGACGAGAACTCAGCCGCCGCGATGGCCTACACCTCGGGCACGACCGGCGACCCGAAGGGCGTCGTCTACTCGCACCGCTCGATCTACCTGCACTCGATGCAGGTGTGCATGTCCGACGGCATGGACATCTCGGTGGATGACAACGTCCTGGCGATCGTCCCGATGTTCCACGCCATGTCGTGGGGCCTGCCGTACGCCGCGTTCATGGTGGGCGCCTCGCTGCTCATGCCGGAGCGGTTCCTGCAGCCCGAGCCGCTCGCCGCGATGATCGCCTCCGAGCGTCCCACGCTGGCCGCCGCCGTGCCGACCATCTGGATGGCCTTGGATGCCTACAGCGTGGACCACCCCGTGGACATGTCGAGCTTCCGCGCCGTGGTGGTGGGCGGCAGCTCCTGCCCGCCGGAGTTGATCCGTAAGTTCAAGGAGCGCTACGGGATCAACATCATCCACGCCTGGGGGATGACCGAGACCTCGCCCATCGGCACGCTGTCGCGGCCCAAGGCGGAGCTGCCGGAGGAGAAGCAGTTCCAGCTGCGGACCACCCAGGGTCGTTTCCTCGCGGGCGTCAAGGCGCGGATCGTCGACGACGCCGGCAACGAGTTGCCGTGGGACGGCGAGTCTGTGGGCGAGCTGCAGGTCCGCGGCCCGTGGATCACCGGAAGCTACTACAAGGTCGACAACTCGGACTCGTTCGATGACGGCTGGCTGCGCACCGGCGACGTGGGTTACGTGCGGCCCGAGGGCTTCCTCCAGCTGACCGACCGCGCCAAGGACATCATCAAGTCCGGCGGCGAGTGGATCTCCTCGGTCGAGGTGGAGAACTACCTGCTCGAGCACCCGGCCGTGGCCGAGGCGGCCGTTGTCGGTGTGCCGGATCCCAAGTGGGACGAGCGCCCGCTGGCCGCGATCGTCGTCAAGGAGGGCATCCCCGATCCGGACGTCGAGGAGCTCCGCGCGCACCTGGCACAGCGGATGGCCAAGTGGCAGGTGCCGGAGCGCTTCGCCTTTGTCGACGAGATCCCCAAGACCTCGGTCGGCAAGCTGGACAAGAAGCGCATCCGCGCCTCGCATTCGGAGGGCGAGCTCGAGGTGATCAACGCCCTCGAGAACTGACCGCCGCCCCGCCGCCCCACCGCCCGGGTCCTCCGCCCCGCCGCCCGAGTCCGCCGGGCATGGCCGCCGGGCGGCGGTTCGCCCATCGAAAAGACGGTTCCGCACGCGCCCACTCGGCCGACGCGGGCGGAACCGTCTTCTCGTCGGACAGCGGGGCTGCCGGCCGCCCGCCCGGCGCTCAGCTCACCTATCGGATCTCTCGCCACCTACCAGATCCCCACGCCGCCTATCGCGATCTGCGCCACCTAGCGGATCCGGTAGGCGCCGCGGAATCGGATAGGTGGCGCCGGCGCGGGCGACTCTAGCTGCGCATATGCCCGCGCCCGCACCCGGAGCAGGTGCGGGCGGGTGGGCGGCGGCGGGTCAGGCGTGGACGCGCGAGAGCGGGCGCAGCGACACGGGCAGCCCGTCGCCGGGGTAGGGCAGCGAGTCGTTCTTCATGGGCGGGGAGTAGTCCAGCGGCACCGACCACTCGAAGTGGCGCAGCAGCGCGCTCAGCACGAGCTTCGACTCGAGGTTGGCGAAGATCATGCCGAGGCACTTGTGCACACCTCCGCCGAAGGGCTCCCACGCGAAGCGGTGCGACTTGTCCTCCCGCCGCTCCTCGGAGAACCGCTCCGGGTCGAAGATCTCCGGATCCGTCCAGTACTCGGGCATGTGGTGCGAGTACAGCGGCATCACCGAGATGAGCCGGCCGGTCGGGATCTCCACCCCCAGGATCTCGGTGTCCTTGACCGTCTTGCGGGCCAGCACCGGAACCGGCGGGTGCAGACGCAACGTCTCCTTCATCACCAGCGCGAGGTCAGGCAGCTCCTCCAGCTCGGCCAGGCTCGGGTTCGGGCCCAGCGCCAGGCACTGCCGACGCAGCCGCTCCTGCCATTCCACGTCGCGGCCGAGCTCGTAGACCATGGACGTCACCGTGCTGGTCGTGGTGTCATGCGCGGCCATCAGCAGGAAGATCATCTGGTTGATGATGTCGTCGTCGTCGATCCCGCCGGAGGCGTCCGCCACCTGACACAGCGCGGAGAACAGGTCCTCTCCCGGATTCGCGCGGCGGGCCGGAAGATGGCGGCGGAGGAACTCCTCCAGCAGCCGGCGGCCGCGGGTGGCGCGGCCCCACTTGGTGAACGGCACCGGGGCCGTCGACCGGACGTACCCGTTGGCCGCCTGCACGCAGTCGACGAAAGCCGTGTTCACACGGTCGATCTCGCCGGGAACGGCGTACTCGGCGCCGCCCATGAACACGTCGGTCGCCAGGTCGAGCGTGTGCGACTTGAGTGCGGGGTAGATCCGGAACGCCCGGTCCGGCGACCAGGACGCGATTCCCGCGTCGACGAGCGGCGCGAGCGTCCGCGTGTAGCCCTCGAGCCGGGGGCGGGTGAACGCCTCCTGCATGATCTGCCGGTAGTGCTTGTGCTCCTCGAAGTCGAGCAGCATCAGCCCGCGATTGAAGAACGGCCCCACCAGGTATCCCCAGCCCGGGCCGCTGGCGAACGCCTTGTCGCCGTTCTGCAGAGCGGCCTGGCACGCGTCGGGGCCGATGAGCGCGGTCCTGGTCCGGCCGAGGAGGTTGAGATCGGAGACCGGGCCGTGGTCGCGATAGCGACGGGCCATCGCGGACAGTGGGTCGTGCACATATTCCAGCGTCTTGCCCAGCACCGGCAGGTGGGAGCGCAGCGGCGCGGGCCCGGGACGGAAGACCTTCTCGCGCGGCTCACCGGAAATTGACATACAGCACCTCGTTGTGGGGATGCCCCCAGTGTGTGACACGGCTCACGTGCTGTCACGCGATTTCCGAAACCGGCGGTGTCGTTTCTCTGCCGCGCGCCGGGTCAGGCCCTCTCGACCAGTGCGCGGATGTCCACACCGTCGGGCAGGGCGCCGTACTCGGCCGAGCGGTCGTCGCCGAGGCGGGCCAGGCAGAACGCCTCCGCGACCGGGGCGGGGGCGTGGGCGAGCAGCACGGCGGCCTGCTGGGCCAGCGCCATCGACTCGACCAGCCGTCGGGCGATCCCGGGCGCCGCGCCCGGGTCGGCGGCGGCCCGGCTCACGAGGCCGCGCACCCGCTCGACGTGCCGGTCGTAGAGATCGTGGGCGCCCAGCTGCGCGGACAGTTCGGCGTCGAACGCCGCCACTGACTCCGGTTCCCGGGCCATCGCCCGCAGCACGTCCAGGGCGATGACGTTGCCCGAGCCCTCCCACACCGCCAGCACCGGCTGCTCCCGGTAGCGGCGTGCGAGTGGGAACGCCTCGGTATAGCCGTTGCCGCCCAGGCACTCCAGCGACTCGTAGGCGTGGTTCGGCCCGCGCTTGCAGACCCAGTACTTCGCCACCGCGGTGGCCAGCCGACGGTAGGGGGCGAATTCCTCGTCGTCGTACGCCGACGCCAACCTCAAGGCCGTCCACGTCGCGGCCTCGGACTCGAGCTGCAGGTCGGCCAGGACGGCCGCCATCGCGGGCTGGTCGACGAGTGTCGCGCCGAACGCCGCCCGGTGCCGGGCGTGCCACGCGGCCTCGGCCACGCCCTGCCGCATTCCCGCCGCGGCGCCGAGCACACAGTCCAGCCGGGTGCGGCCGACCATCTCGATGATCGTGCGCACGCCGCGACCGGGCTCGCCGACCATCCAGCCGAGCGTCCCGTCGAACTCCACCTCGGAGGAGGCGTTGGACTTGTTGCCGAGCTTGTCCTTGAGCCGCTGCACGAGGAACGGGTTGCGCTCGCCGCCCGGCAGCACGCGCGGGACGAGGAAGCAGCTCAGCCCCTCCGGAGCCTGCGCCAGCACGAGGAACGCGTCCGACTGCGGCGCCGAGCAGAACCACTTGTGGCCCCGCAGGACATGGCAGCCCGAGTCGCCCGCGCCCACGGAGCCGCCGGCGGTGACGGGTTCGGCGGTCGTGGTGTTGGCGCGGACGTCCGAGCCGCCCTGCTTCTCGGTCATCGCCATCCCGAACAGCACGCCCGACTTGGTGGCGGGGTCGCGCAGCTCCGGGTCGTAGACGCGGGAGAGCAGCGCGGGCTCCCATTCGGCGGCCAGCTCCGGGCTCAGGCGCAACGACGGAACCACGGCGTGGGTCATGGACAGCGGGCACCCGTGCCCGGCCTCGACCTGCGAGACCAGCATGAACCCGGCGGCCCGCTCGACGTTCGCGCCCTGCCCGGGGTCGGCCCACGCCGAGGTGTGCAGTCCGTGGGCCACCGAGTACTCCATGATGCGGTGGTAGGCGGGGTGGAACTCGATCTCGTCGACGCGGTTGCCCCACCGGTCGTGCGAGTGGTGCACGGGCGGGCGGGTGTTGGCGAGCTCGGCGTCGTGTTGGTACTGCGCGGTGCCGACGTGGCGGCCGATCTCGTGGAACCCCTCGATCCGCGCGTGCGGGGAGAAGGTCGCCACCGCGTCCTGCAGCGCCGGGTTGAGGGCGAACTCGTCCACGTCGACCCGCGGCGGAGCCTGGTTGAGGACCTCGTGGGTGGAATGGTTTCGGGTCGCCGACATGGGCCGTCCTAACTCTTGAAGTACTGAGCTCCTGAAGTACTCAGCCTTTGAAATACATAAGCTGCGTGCCCGTCGCCAGCAGCGTCCCGTCGCGACCCCACAGGCGCGCGGCCTCGTCGTGGTAGTTGCCGTGGAAGCGGTGCGAGTGCACGCTGCCCAGCAGGAAGTCGGTGCCCTGGGCGGCGATCTCGTCGGCGGTGGCCAGGAAGTGGATCGTCAGCGTCACCGTGCCCGCGGGGACCGGCCGACCGAGCCGCAGGAATGCGCGCGGGAAGAACGAATCGCACATGGCCGTCAGCGCGAGATGGTCGAGACCGCGGGCCGGGGCGTCGCGGATCCACATCGTCGTCGTCGACCCCGGGCTCTCCTCGCCCGCCGCGACGGCCTCCCATCCCCCCTCGACGAACCGCATGTCGTAGTTCTCCACCCACTTCACGCCGCGGTCGGCGCCGGCGGAGGGCAGCTCCTCCGGAGCGGGTACGGCGGGCGCGGCGGCCTCGGTCTCCGACCACGTCTCCCGCCGCAGCCCGGTGATGGCCGTGGCGGTGGTGACCACGTCGTCGCCCTGGCGCATCTCGATCCACCAGTGCTGGTTGGAGCGGTTGGTGCGGGCGGGGCGCGCCTCGATGAGGAACTCGCCGTCGGCGACGGGCCCGGCGTAGTTGAGGGTCAGCGCGAGCGGGTCGCCGTGCCGCTCGGGGTGCTGCAGGACCGCGGCCAGCATCGTCGCCGCCGTGGTGCCGCCGAACGGGCCGACCATGTTGGCGTACGCCTCGTGCGTGCGGCCGCGGTAGAGGTTCTCGCCGAGCGGCTCCAGCGCCACCACCTCATCGAGCACGTGCGTGGCGGTGTCCTGACTGGTCACGGGGCCTCCTGTGGGGCGGGCGGGGCGTCGCCGCCGGGGGCGCGTGCGGGCGGCGTTGGGCTCACCGTACCGAGAGATACGGCGACGACGACGAGGAACGCCCGTCCCGCCCACGTGGGCCTTCGGCCATAGGATCGGGTCATGCCGATGATCGATGTGAAGAGTCATGAGTCCGTCTCCACCGCCGCCGTCGTGGCCACCGGGCTGCTCGGCGGGTGGTTGACCGCCCGTGAGACGGGGATCCGTCCGCTCGGTGGGGTCGTGCTGGCGGCGGCCGGCGTCTGGGCCGGTCGCTCGTGGGCGGCCAAGACCGACGTGCCCACCACGGTGGGCCTGTCGGCGCTGTACGTGGCGGCGTTCGGCGCGTCGCACCCGCTGGCCAAGAAGATGGGCTCGTGGCCGGCGGTGCTCACGGTGACGGCGGCGGCGTCGGGCGCGGCCTACGCGCTCGCCGACGCGAAGTAGCGGCGGCTCGGGCCTGCCAGGTTGGAATCGTTGACCCGATTGTGGCCCGTCTCTAACATGTGAACGACGTCACAGAAACAGCGTCGACACGGTAGGAGATTTCCATGGACGCGATCACCAGAACCGTCACCGCGGCTGTTGCCGCCGCGGGCGTCGCTGTTGCCATGGCACCCGCGGCGGTGGCGCTCAATACCGATTCACTGACCCCGCCTCCACCGGACTGTTCCGTAGACGTCCAGCGGATCGCGTCTGAAACGCCTGGCCCGTTCCCCGGCGTCGGCTGGGACGTTGGCGCACATGCCAATCTGTGCGGCGACCTGGGCTTCCTCTTCCTCGAGACGGCCGGGGGGACCGGGTCGTCGCCCACCAGAGTCGTGCTGTTCCATCGCGGTGAGCGCGTCGCCACCCAGCCTGGCAACACTCCGCGCGTCCTGCTCGGTCAGCACAGCAACTTTCACGTCGAACTCCGCATCCAGCAGGAGCCGGCGCCCGGGCAGCCGAACGCCGCCGCCACGTACAACTCGACGGTCTACGTGTGGAACCCGTTCGCAGGGACCGGCGATGCGACTCCTATCCCGCTGCCGCCCGGCTTCCGACTCTGACACTTCCGGATATGCAGCGCGTGACCGGGTGAAGCCCGGATAGCGCCGCAGCCGCGCTTACGCGACCGTCTCCCAGGTCAGGCGTCGAGGAAGATGTCGAGCTCCAGCTCCTCGAGGGGGCCGCCGTAGACGGAGAAGTCGGTGACGCCCTCCTCGGTGAGGACGTCGTCGTCGATGAAGAAGTTGCCCGTACACTCGCGGGGGTCGCGCGTGAGGACCGCGTGCGCGGCGTCGGCCATGATCTCCGGCGTGCGGCTGCGCGCGACCATCTCCTCGCCGCCGAGCAGGTTGGCCACGGCGGCGGTGGCGATGGTGGTGCGCGGCCACAGGCTGTTGGCCGCGATCCCGCGTCCCTTGAGCTCCTCGGCCAGGCCCAACGTCACCAGGCTCATGCCGTACTTGGCGATCGTGTAGCCGAGGAAGCTGCCCGCCCACTTGGGATTGAGATTGAGCGGCGGGGACAGCGTGAGGATGTGGGCGGCGTCCGAGGCCTCCAGGTGCGGCAGCGCCGTCTTGGACAGCAGGAACGAGCCGCGGCAGTTGATGTCCTGCATGAGGTCGTACTTCTTCATGGCCAGGTCAGGGGTCGGTGACAGGTCGATCGCGCTGGCGTTGTTGACCACGATGTCGATCCCGCCGAACGCCTCGACCGTCCTGTCGACGGCCTCCTGCACCGAGTCCTCGTTCCGGACGTCGCCCACCACGGCCAGGGCCTTCCCTCCCGCCTCCTCGATCTGGGCCGCGGCGGTGTGCACGGTGCCCTCGAGCTTCGGGTGGGGAGTGTCGGTCTTGGCGAGCATCGCGATGTTCGCACCGTCGCGGGCGGCGCGCAGGGCGATGGCCAGGCCGATGCCGCGGCTGCCGCCCGACATCAGCAGGGTCTTTCCGGCCAGGGTGCGAGTGGAGTCCGTCATGGGCACGATCCTCTCCGATAACCGCCGACCGCGGGGCGGGTATCGGCGACCGATCGCCCACTTGACGCGCCCCGTAGCATAAAAATGACCTCACAAACGGGTGTGGTTCCGACCGTGCAGGAGAGGCGCGATGACCGGTCGCCCCGAACTCACGGCTTCCAGGACGCTGATCACTGTTCTGGCGGCCGCCCTCGCCGTGCTCGTGGTCGGGGTGGGCGTGGTCGCCCTGGTCCGCAGCAGTGGGTCCGGGTCGGAGACACCGGCCGTCGAGGTCTCGCCCTCGGCTGCCGGGAGTGGCTTCTCCCCGGATGTCCTGGATCGTCCCGCGGCCCTCCGGTCCCGAGGGCGCCGGGGTGCTGGAGGTGACGGGGCCGGAGTGCGATTCCGCGGTGATCAACGCCGACCTGCTGTTCCCGAACAGCGGTGCGCGGATCATCGACTGCCAGGCGGGCTGGGCCGTCATGGCCAGCGCCGTGTCGGGTGATCGGTACTGGGTGGCGTTCTCGGACGGCAGGTGGCGCAGGGTCGCGGACGTGTCGATCCGCCTGGGGACCTGCCCGGCCGAAGCGGTCGCCAAGGGCGCGCCGACGTGGATGGCGCAGAAGCACCTGAGCAGCTGTGCGCCTTCCGAGCGGCCGAGCCCTCCGGCTCCCACGCTCACACCGACCCCCGCGCGGATGTCGGCGGCTACGACCCCGGCTCTGCCCCATGCGTCGCCCACCCGGACCAGTTCGCGGACCCGGGCCCCGATCGAGGACGCCGCGGCGCCGGCGACGAGTTCGCGACAGACCAGTGTCGCCACGCCGACGTCCCCGCCGACCAGTGTCGTCACGACGACGCCTTCGCCGACCGATGAGTCGACCCCGTCCACTGCGGCGGATGATGCGCCCGGTCCGGACGGGGAGTAGCGCACGCCGCGTGCCTCACGCCGGGCGAGGGGGAGCCGCATCGACTCTTGACATGCGCTGTCGCCGGAGAATACTTGCAGGTACCCCACCGGTCTGCACGGCGAAAGGTGCGGTCATGGTCGCGAAACCTCTGGTCACGGGGACGGTTCTGCGCTCCGAGGAGGGGACCGCCTACTGGTTCCTGGGGAGTCTGGTCACGGTCAAGGTCGCCGGGAGCCAGACGGGTGGTCGTCTCACCGTGCTCGACTTCCTCAACCCGCCGGGATTCTCGCCGCCGGTCCACCGCCATCTCAGGGAGGACGAGTGCTTTTACGTCCCGTCGGGCGCGGCCCGGTTCCGGTGCGACGGCGAGGTCTTCGAGGCCCGCGCCGGCGACACGGTGTTCCTGCCCGTGGGGTCGGCGCACACCTTCGTGGTGCTGGGGGAGGAGCCGCTGCGGACCCTCCAGATTACCGTCCCGGCGGGTTTCGAGGAGTTCACCGCGGAGGCGGGCGAGCGTGCCCGGGAGAGGGTGCTCCCGGAGCGCTCGCCCGTCGATCCCGTCGCGCTGCAGGAGGCGGCCGCCAGACACGACATCGAGATCCTGGGTCCGCCGCCGACGATCTCTGACCCGTAAGTCCGGATAGGGGCCCGGCCCCGCCTCGCGCCGGGGGACAATCGGGGCCATGCAGCCAGTCGCGACCCCGACGTTCACCGAACTCACCGAGGGCCGGCCCGTGCCGCCCATGGCCGCCCGCACGGGCCCCGACCTCGCCGCGGCGGGGTTCACGGAGTCCGAGTGGGCAGCGTCCGGTGAGGCGGTGTCGTACTCGGTCGGCGAGCTGCCCACCGACGGCCGGGTCACGCTCGCCGAGGCCGACTCCCAGCCCTACTGCACCCGGGTGCTGGTCCGACGCCCGCCCGCCGAGCGGTTCAGCGGCGTGGTGCTGGTGGAGTGGCTCAACGTCAGCGGTGGCCAGGACGCCGCGCCCGAGTACACCTACCTCGCCGAGGAGATCGTGCGCGCCGGGCACGCGTGGGTCGGGGTGTCCGCGCAGTTCATCGCCGTCGAGGGTGGCGACGCCGCCGTGGGCATGGGCGGCCAGACCGGTGGCCTGCGGGCGCAGCGCAGGGACCGCTACGGCGACCTGCACCACCCCGGCGACGCGTACGCCTACGACATCGTCACGCAGATCGGCAGGTATTGCCGCGCGGCGGGCGCGTCACGCGACGGCGGCGCCCCGCTCGACGCCGGACCGCTGGCCGGGCTCGCACCGGAGACGGTGATCGCGATCGGGGAGTCGCAGTCGGCCATCGCGCTGACCTCCTACATCGACGGCGTCCACCCGCTTGCCGGCGTGTTCGACGGGTTCCTGCTGCACAGTCGCGGCGGTGGGGCCCTGCCGTTCGACGACCGCGGTCGGGCGGCCGGCATCGCCGCCGCCGTCTCC
Source organism: Dietzia sp. oral taxon 368 (assembly GCF_002999155.1). NCBI lineage: Bacteria > Bacillati > Actinomycetota > Actinomycetes > Mycobacteriales > Dietziaceae > Dietzia > Dietzia sp. oral taxon 368. The sequence goes on along the minus strand of NZ_CP027238.1, from coordinate 1,082,102 downwards.
TCGCAGACCCTGCTCCTGCGCGACGACCTCGACACGCCCGTCCTGGTGGTGCAGGCCGAGGGCGACCTCGGTGGCCTGCTCGACTCGGCCCGCGCGCGCCAGCCCGACTCCGAGAAGATCGTCACCTGGGAGATCGCCGGCCAGGCCCACGCCGACGCCTACCAGCTGGGCGAGCTCGCGGGGATGATCGACTGCGGCGGCGCGATCAACAGTGGCCAGCAGGTGTTCGTGTGCCGGGCCGCGCTGCGCCACCTCATCACGTGGATCGGCGGGGGAGCGCGCCCGCCGGTCGCCCCGCCGGTGGAGTATGACGACGACGAGGTGGTCCCCGGCGACCTGGGCATCGGCCGCGGTGGCGTGAGGACCCCGGCCGTGGAGGCGCCGGTCGAGAAGTTGGTCGGTGCGCCCTATCCGCAGTCCGCGCCCTTCTGCATGTTGCTCGGTCGCACGGAGGTGGTTCCCGACGAGCAGTTGCGGCAGCGGTGGTCGGATCGCGACGAGTACCTGCGGGCCTACGCCGAGGCCACCGACCGGCTCATCGAGGAGGGCTTCCTGCTGGCCGACGATCGCGAGGAGATCCTCGCCGACGCCCGCCCGGAGCGCATCAGCTGGTGAGCGCGTCGCCAGGTGCGGAACCCCGGTTCTCCGTTGCAGCCAGGCTGACGAAGCTGCTCTTGGCGGTGTTCGTGGTCAGCCAGATCACGGTGCCCGCGCTGCTTCTGGCGGCGCGATGGTCCGGCGAGGGATCGATGCCCACAGTCGAATTGCCCTTCAGTTGGCAGATGTTCAGCGCCGTCGACCCCGGTGGGTACACCGGGTCGGCCACCGACGGCTCGGAGCGGGACCTCAGCCTCGACGATCTGCCGCGGATCACCCGGGCCATCGCCTACAGCGACGATGTGCCCCGGATGCTGTGCGAACAGAATCCCGACCTGATGTCGGTTGCTCGATCCGGGGTTGAGGATGGCTTGCTGAGACACGAGAGGGTCTACACGTGTTGACCGTCTTCCGCATTGCCTTCGGCGTGCTCGCCGCGGTCAAGGCTCTCCAGTTGACGGCGAGGGGGTCGATCTCCACAGACGACGGGATCGGCCTCGCGGATCACGCCGCAGTCGCACTTCCGTTGGGCGCGGTCATGGTGGTCGCTGCAGTCTTATTCATCCTCGGGAGAGGAGTCCGCCGAGCCGCGATGGCGATGCTGATCGGTTTCCTCGTGTTCATCACTGCACTGGGTTTCTACAATCATCACACCTACTTGATAAGTGTTATCTGTGCGATCTTTGTCCTGGGTGTCAATGTTCCCCAGTTGTTGAGAATCCAACTCGCCATCGTCTATGCGTTTGCCGCTTTCACGAAGATCAACGAGACCTACCTGTCGGGTTCGGAATTGTATGCGTCCATGGTCCAGCATGGTGTGTGGCGGACTCTTATCGGCGTCGATCCAGCACCGACATTCCTCATGGCGGTATCACTTGCCTCCATCGTGATAGAGGCTTTCCTGGCGGCCGGGTTGTGGTGTGCGCGCACTCGCTGGATCGCGCTGATCAGCGGCCTCTGTTTCCATCTGGGACTCGTTGTATTTGTCACCGATGGATTCAACCTGTTTCTTGAATTGTCGATCTATGGCGGAGTGATGTTGTGCCTCTACCTGCCGTTCTTCCAAGATGAGATCGACGCGTTCGTCCCACGTCCGGACGCGGGTGAGAAGAATGGACACGACGGACAGGGCCTGCGCTATGACAACGGTGGCTCTTCTCGCCGGGTCGCGCACTTTACCGGTTCACGCTTATTGCCGAGTTCGCGCAGTTAGACGCGATTAATTGTTCGGGCCTCGCATTCGAGAGGGGCCAGCTGTCTCCAGCGTCGCGGGGTTAGTGTGGCCTTCGTGATGTGGGTATGGATGTGCGCTGTGCTGATAGTCGTGCTGGTCGGTGCTGCCGTCCTGCCTCGGCGAGCCAGGCAGCCCCGTGCGGGTTTCCCGTGGTTCTGGCTGTTGTTCCCGGCGGCGGCGTTCTTGGTGGCCGGATCGCTTCACATGTGGCTTCCTGCATTCGGCGAGCCCGGAGGCTGGATGAGGTACCTACCGATGAGGAACCGGCCCGCCGTGCTTCGCATCATGAGCAATGAGCAGTACTGGCAAATACAGGCGTTCTTAGTGGGGACATGGTTACTCCCGATACTCGCGCTGGCCGCCGTGGGGCTATCGGGATGGGCGTGGAGGCGCGGCCGAGTGTAACGCGATGGCATCGAAACGCCCCGGGGCGTGACTGGCATGGCCCGCGACGTTCTGTTGACTCCGCGCTGATCCCCGGAATTCGGAGGGCGCGGGCCCACCGGCGCGTAGAGCGCTGCCTTCCGGACCGCAGCGTGACCACGCGCCAGTGCCCATGCCCAGCCTGATGAGCAGCGCCGGTGCTTGACGAGGTGCGCGACCGCGAGGACGTCGCTGACGAGCACCAAGAGTACCGCGGTTGTGGAGACTGTCGTGGGATAGCGGGACTGGCTGCTGCACGTCCAACCAGTTGAGCGTGGCCGGGTCTGGGACCGAGAGCAACGGCCTTCCCGTGCCTGGGGGCGTCGGGTTCGTTCAGCCGATCTTGTAGGTCACGGAGACTGACACCGACAATTCCTGGCTTCCGGGCTCGATCGGGGTGGAGGCGGCCCGGTCCGTCATCGCTCTGGCCTGGGGAAATGGCGTCGCGCCGGTGTCCGGGTTTTCGGTGATGGACTGGACTGCGCCCAGTTGTGTTCCGGCCGCGTCGGCGATCTGTTGGGCTTGGGCTTGTGCCTCAGCGACTGCCTCGGCTCGGGCTTGTGCCCGCAGGTCGCTGTCATCATCGATGGAGAACGTCAGCTGTTGCACCCGGATGGCGTCACCGGCGGCGCCGGCGGCGGCATCGATGAGGTCACCGCTTCTGGCGATGTCTCGCAAGGTTGCTTGCACTTGGTTGGTGACGGTGTATCCGTCGATCGTGCCGGCGGGCTGGTAGTTGGGCTGCACGGACAGGTTCGTGGTGGTGATGTCCTGGTCGTCGACGCCTTGGTCTTTGATCTGGATCAGAGTGTTGGCGAGTTCGGCGTTCTCGGCCATCGCCGGGGCGGCCTGGGCTGCCTGGGTCTGGACACCGAGCACGATGGTGACGGTGTCGGGGGCCCCGGTGATGATTCCGGTGCCCTGCGTGGTGATGACCGGCGAATCCTCGCTCGACATCGAGCACCCCGCCAACAGCAGTGCTGCGGTGCCGAGAGCGAATGCAACCGATCCTCGTCTACGGGCCATACGTCACTATCGCCCACTTCCGGGCGGCCCCGAGTAGGGGACACGCCCGAGTAGCGCCATCGTCTCTCGCGGTCAGCGTGACTGCCGGCGGGGTGGGAGACAGCGATGGCAACTGTGCGACCGTCGACGGCGCCACGTTCCTGGCTATCGCGGCCGCGGCGGCCACTGAGGCCCGCGCCGAGGGGCTGCCCGAGACGCACAATTCAGAAGGGCGGCCACTCGCCCTCACCTGAGGCGGCGGGCCAGCTCCGTGATGTCCGTGACCTCGAGGTCCGGGCTGGTGAAATGCTTCGGGTACATGCCGTGGGTGCGGTTGATCCATGCCGTTCGCATACCGATCCGGTGGGCGCCGTCGATGTCCCAGGGATGGACGGCCACGAGCATGGCGTCCGAGGGGGCAACGGCACACTGCTCGAGTGCGAACTCATAGGCGGGGGCGGCTGGTTTCCACGCGCCGGCGGAGTCGACTGACAGCAGCAAGTCGAAGTCGCGTCGCACACCGGCTGACGTGAGCAGCTTCTCGGCGACCTGTGTCAAACCGTTGCTGAGGGTGACCAACCGGATCCCCAGCTCCGTCAACGCCGAGACGCCGTCGGCGACATCGGGATGGGGATCGAGTCCGACGAACCCGCTCATGATGTGCTTGATCGCCTCGTCGAGAGGTCGGTCGAGCTCCACCTCCGACAGCATAACCTGCAGGAGCCCGGTGCCAATGTCAGCGAACGGGCGAGCGGCGCCTGCGGCGGTGAGGGCGAAGCCGTCGCGCAGGAGGTCGGCGAACCACAGGGGATACATCGAGCCGGGTGCCCCGACGTCGGAGAACCGGGCCGCCATCGCCGTGGTGTCGGACAGGGTCTCGTTGACTTCGAACACGATCACCTGCGGGCGGCGGAGCCCACGCCCGTCGCCCCGGTTTTGTTCGCGATGGTCGGGTGTGACGGTCATGTAGAGACCTCCTGGTCACCGGGTGTGCACCATGCTATGCGCCAGCGGGCTGCGCGGCCGGAACACCTGGCTAGGGCGTGTCAGATGGTCTGTGTGAGTTGATCCGGAGGAGGAATCATGAACGCTATGGCTGTTGACGACCACGACGCTACGGATGTATCAGATGCTGCTGGGCTTCGCCGGGAGGTGTTCTCGGATGCGCTGATTGATCACGTACTCGCCGAGACCCGTTCGCGAGGGTTGGAGTTGACTGGCAAGGACGGCTTTTTGAACGAGATGCTCAAGGCCGTCCTTGAGCGGGGCATGGGCGCCGAGCTGACCGAGCATCTGGGCCGCGATGCCCACGCCCGTGGCGGGGACGGAAACCACCGCAACGGCACTTCGCGCAAGACCGTGGCCACCGAGGTCGGCCCGGTGGAGCTGGATCAGCCCCGCGATCGGCAGGGCTCGTTCGCCTCCCAGCTCGTCCCGAAGGGCGCCCGCCGGCTCGGCGGGCTGGAGGACCAGATCATCTCGCTGTACGCCGGCGGAATGACCGTCCGGGAGATCGAGCACCACCTCGCGCGGACCCTGGGGGTGGAGCTGTCACACGAGTCCATCGCCAACGTCACCGACGCGGTCCTGGACGAAGTCGCCGCCTGGCAGCACCGCCCGTTGGAGGCGTTCTACCCGGTGGTGTTCCTGGACGCGATCCACATCAAGATCCGCGATGGAGCCCACGTGAAGACCCGCGCTGCCCACATCGCGGTCGGGGTCGATCTTGAGGGCGTCAAGCACGTGCTCGGCATCTGGGTGCAGGCCAAGGAAGGCGCGGCGTTCTGGGCCAGCGTGTGCGCCGAACTGGCCAATCGCGGCGTCAAAGACGTCCTGATCGTGGCCTGCGACGGGCTGACCGGACTGTCCGAGGCGATTGCCGCGACCTGGCCTTTCGCCGAGGTGCAGACCTGCGTGGTGCACCTGATCCGGGCCTCGATGCGGTTCGTGTCCTACAGCGACCGCAAGAACGTGGCCAAGGCACTCAAGCCGATCTACACCGCCGCCAACACCGAGGCCGCCAGAGCCGCACTGGAGGCCTTCGCCGAATCGCCGCTGGGCGCCAAGTACCCCACCGCCGTCAGGTCGTGGGAGGCCGCCTGGGAGCGGTTCATCCCGTTCCTGGCCTTCGGCCCAGCCACACGCAAGCTGATCTACACCACGAACTCGATCGAGTCGCTGAACTACCAGCTGCGCAAGATCACCAAGAACCGCGGGCACTTCCCCAGCGATGCCGCCGCGATCAAGCTGCTATGGCTAGCCATACGCAACATCGAGGACCGACGAGACCGAGAACGCGCCAAGGACGCTCAACGCCGAGCAGACGGCCACGCAGGCCCCCGGAAATCGATCCCCAGACTCGTCGAAGGCGCCACCATCCACGGTTGGCGAGCCGCACTGGCCGAACTCGCACTGGCCTACCCGGAACGCTTCGACCCCCACATGTGACAGACATCACTAACCAAAACTCACACAATTATCTTGACAGGCTCCCTGGCTAGGGTGGGCGCATGGACGCCGACATCAACTTTTACTTCGACCCGGTCTGCCCCTTCGCCTGGATGACCAGCAAGTGGGTGCGCCAGGTGCAGGCGCAGCGCGACTACACGGTCGATTGGCGGTTCATCTCGTTGCGCCTGGTCAACGCCGGTGTCGACTACGACGCGCACTTCCCCCCTGAGTACGAAGCCGGCCACACCGCCGGGCTGCGGCTCCTGAGAGTGGCGGCTCGAGCGCGAGCCGAGCACGGCCGGGAGGCGATGGCGCCGCTGTACGCCGCCTTCGGGGCGCGCATCTTCGACACCGCTCCGGACGCCGGCGACGACCGCAGCGAAGGCGAAGAGCGTGAGCGGCGCGGCACGAGCGAGTTCGCCAGGCTGGTCCTCGCCGACGCTGATCTGCCGCTCGAACTGGCGGACGCCGTCGACGACGAGTCGTGGGACGCCGAGATCCGCCGGGAGACCGACGAGGCGCTCTCGCTGACGGGCAAGGACGTGGGCACGCCCATCATCCACTTCGAACCACCGACCGGCGTCGCCTTCTTCGGACCCGTGATCAGCCGGCTGCCACACGAGGACTCGGCGGCCGAGCTCTGGGACCACGTGGTGGGGCTCGCCCGCTTCCCGGGTTTCGCCGAGCTCAAGCGCAGCCTGCGCGAGAAGCCGCAGCTCGCCGCGTTCGGAGTCGACGCGGACACGGTCGGCACGCAGGAGGACTGGCACGGCGGAAGCCGTCGGCAGAAGAAGTGAGGATGGCCGTTCGCGCCACAGCGGCGGGACTGGAGGAGATACTCGCCTGATGGCTATCGATCCCCGAGGAAGAGACCTCAAGCGCTACCTCGCCGACGACCCCGGCGGCCCGGTGGTGATGCTGAACCTGCTCCGGTTCGCCGATGGCGGGCGTGAGGACTACGCGAAGTACGCCGCGGCGCTGAACGAGACCTTCCTTCCCCGCTATGGCGCCGAGGTGCTCTACGCCGGTGACGGTTCCACAGCCCTGGTCGCCGAGACCGGCCAGGACTGGGATGCCGTTCTGCTGGTCCGGTACCCCAGCCGCGCCGCGTTCAGCGAGATGGTCGCCGACCCCGAATATCAGACCGTCACGGCACTGCGTACCCGCGCGTTGCAGGAAGCGGTGCTTCAGGCCACGACCCCCTGGGCCTGACTCCGCCCCCGTAGGCACGTCGAATCCGACGCGCATGCCCGAGTGCGATCGCGCGCAGAATGCGGGACGCCGGGGCTACTGATGGGCTCGTCGTCGTCGTCGACCCGTGACGGCGTGGAGCACCAACGCGAGCATCACCGTCGCGCAGCAGATCACACCCACCCCGAACGCCATGGTGATGCCCTCGTCGGTCGAGTACGCGGAGTCGGAGGGGTGCGCGGCGAGGACGGCGGCCGACAGGGCCGCGCCGACCGCACCACCGACCGTGCGCAGCACCTGGTTGAAGCTCACCGCGCTGCCGAGCTGGTCCACCGCCACGCTGCGGGCGATGAGCGCGGGCATCGCGGCGTAGCCCGAGCCGATCCCGGCGCCGAAGAGGAACATGCCGATCGCTAGCGTCCAGAAGTCACCGTGCCGCAACCACAACAGCACCGACGCCACCGTCATCACGGCCGCGCCGACCGGCAGGAACACCGCCATGTCGTAGCGGCGGGACAGGGCACGGACCGTGCGGTTGGCCACGAGGCTGCCCGCCGACAGCGGCGCCATCATGAAGCCCGCCCACATCAGCGGCACGGCCAGGCCGAAGCCGGTGTCGGCGGGTGCCTGCGCGACGAGGCTCGCGATGGACAGGCCGATGTACATTGCGGTGCCCAGGCCGATCGCGGTGGCGTTGGCCAGCAGGACCTCGGGCCGGCGGACCACGCGGAGGTTGACCAGGGGATGCAGGGTGCGGATGCTGTGCACGATCCAGAGGAGCAGCGTGTTCAGTGCGACCACGAGGACGACGAGCGCCGTCGCGGACCCCCAGCCCCAGGTCTGACCTTCGGAGATCCACAGCAGCAGCGCCGCCAGCCCGACGCCCAACAGTAGGGCGCCGCCGATGTCGAACGGCGTGCGGGGCGCGAGCGGGTCGGGGCCGGCGGGGATGAAGCGCCAGACGCCGATCGCCGCGGTGGCCACGAACAGTGCCGCGAAGGCGAACGCGGCCCGCAGGTCGAACGTGGCCGCGAGGATCCCGGTGAGCGGGTAGCCCAGTCCTATTCCCACCGACACGGTGACCGAGAGGGTCGAGATGATGGGCTGGGATTCGGTGAAGGTCAGGTGGCGGCGGGCCAGGGCGATGGTGATGGGCACCGTGCCGTAGAGGAGTCCCTGCAGCGCGCGGCCGATGAGGAAGACGGTGAAGTTCGGCGCGACGGTGGCGATGATGGACCCGAGGAAGATCACGCCGAGGCTGGTCAGGAGCAGCCTCCGGGTATGGGGACCATCGGCGAGGCGGCCCATGATCGGGGTCGCGACCGCGCCGACGAGCAGGTTGGCCGTGAGCATCCACTGCGCCGTGCTCACCGGGATGCCGAACTCCGCCGAGACCGACGGCACCAGCAGCATGCCGAGGGAACTGACGATCGAGCTGGTCAGGGCGGCGTAGACGAGGGCCTGGACGAACCAGCGGGGCGCCGGTCGACGGTGGGGGGTCATCGGGCGTCCTCCGAGTCGAGGCGGCGGATCAGGGGGACCGCGGCCGCGAGACGGTCGCGCTCGGCGTCATCGAGGTGGTCGGCGATCGCGTGGGCCAGCCAGTCCTGGCCCGCGGCGCGCTCGGTACGGAGCTGCTCGCGCCCGTCTGCGGTGATGGTGACGAGGGTGCGTCGGCCGTCCGCGGGGTCCGGGCTGCGCGAGACCAGGCCCAGGTCGCGGAGTTCGCGGACGGCGTTGGCGACGGCCTGGTGGCTGATGCGCTCGAGGCCCGCCAGGTCGGTCGCGGCCAGGGGCCCGCGCTGTTCCAGGTGGGACAGGATCCCGACCTTGCCCATCGACAACGTCCGATGGGAGTTGAACCGTCGCCACAGGGGGCGCAGCGCGTGGCGGAGGTCGTCGGCCAGGGCGGCGATGTCGGGCGACGGGGTAGCGGTCGGGTCTGCAGGTGGTCCAGCGGGCGGGTCGGCGGGTGTCACTCCGGCGAGTCTACAACCAGATTGCGCAATCTGCTTGCGCAAGGGTGGGGGTGCGCGGTGGGGCCCGCCCGGCCTCAGTAGGTTCCGCAGTTGCTCGACGCCGGGACTCCGTTGACGCGGTCGTCGAGGTACCGGAGGTTGCCCTCCAGACCGGTGAGCATGGGCACGGCGTGGCCGATCGCCAGACCGGGTGCGACGGGAGGCATCGGGTCGATGACCATGTCGACGGCGGCGCCCTGCGCGCACCAGTCTCGGCCGAGCTGCTGCGACTGGTGGCCGGGGACGACGTCGTCGTTGACGGGCGAGAGCACACGCACGGGCGTGGTCGGGGCAAGGCGGCCGATGCGCTGACGCTCGAGGAACGCCAGGATCTCGGGCTCGCTGCGCACGATGTCGCCGGCCGACAGGCCCGAGATCGTGAAGTCAGTGGTGCGCTGCTGGAAGAATTGGACCGCGGTCTCGCCGATGCACTGGTCAGAGGTGACGGCGAGCATGGCCCGGCCCCGGTCGTTGAAGTACGGGTTGATCAGGGGGCCCATCTCCGGGTAGGCGTCGATCAGGCTGTTGATCGCGTAGCCGATCGCCCCGGCGATGGCGGTGCCGTCGATCTGCTCGAGCGTGGCGAGCAGGTCGGCCGGCGGGGAGCCCGCGGCGGTACCCACCAAGTTGATCTCGGGCGCGTACTGCGGGTGGAGTTCGGCGGCCGCGGCCACCGCCCCGCCGCCCTGGGAGTAGCCGACGAACACGGTGCGGGCGTCCGGCTCGACGTCGGCGCCCGGTACCGACGACGCGGCGCGCGCGAGGTCGAGCACTGCGCGGGCCTGCGACTCGCGGTTGACGTACGAGTGCAGCCCAGGGGTGCCGAGCCCCTCGTAGTCGGTCATCGCGACGGCGTACCCGCGGGCGAGCAGCGCGTAGGTCTGGAACAGCTCGTAACCGAACCCGACTCCCGGCGGGTCGGTGCGGACGGTGGCCAGGTTCTGGAACGTCTTGGACGGCGCGCAGTGGTCGCCTTGCCCCTGGGTTCCGGGCGCCATCACGGCCAGGGGGCGGGTGCCCGGGCCGGTCCACGGTGCGCGCGGCTGCAGATAGGCGCCGGTCACGGCGATCGCCTGGTCGCGCGATCCGACGGAGGTGTACATGATGCGCTGCGCGTCGGTGGACAGCGGTCCGGCTGCATCGGAGATCGAGTCGGCGCCGGGGATCGGCGGGATCGCGGCGGCGAGGGGGAACGGCTCGGTCTTGATGAGCTCGCCGGAGGCTGCGGGCAGGTCCGCGGGCGGCTGGTAGAAGGCGGGCGCCGGGTCGTTGGACGATCCCTGCGCGCCGGCGGCGGGGGCGACCACGGCCCCTCCGGCGAATGCGGTGGCGATGGCGGTGGCGAATGCGGCTGCGCGCATTCCGGTTCGGCGAAGTTGCACGGTCCCCCCTGGGGCTGGTTGTGTTCTGTCTCACAAAATTGAGCTGAGTCTAACCTGAGTTCCGCAAGTTGACGTCGTTCCCGGCTGATTCGCTAGGTTTGCTGCAATTCATGAGGCTGAGCGTGTGGCGCGGGGGTCACCAATTGAGCGGGACCCGGGTTGGTGGGTCTGACAAGGCAGAGACCAAGACGTTGATCCCGGTCATCACCGCCTTCCGGGGGGCGGCACACGATCGCTGACATGGTAGTCGTGGCCGATGTGGGGATGCTCTCGGCGGCTAACTTGAATGCCCTCGAGGAGGCCGACCGGGCCGAACCACTGAAGAAGCAACGGTTCGTCGAGGTCATCGGACAGAACGTCACCTCGGACGAGGCACCGAGCGAGCGGTCGCGCCAGGCGGCCGGCCACAAGGGGTACGTCAGCAATATCTACCCGGCCGTGATGGACGGTCCACGACCTGTGGAAGGTCGATCAGTCCGTCCGGACGGCCAAGTCCGATCTTGAGGCCAGGCCGGAATCCATCGAGGCGCACCCCCTGACGCAGCGATCGGACGGGAACGAGCGGCGTCAGCACCAGTGGCGCCACGAGCGTGGTCACGACCGTCTCCGGATCCAGGTCGGGGTCGAGGTCGCCGCGGTTCCTCCCGAGGAGGGACTCGGCGAGGATCATCGACACGTACATGAGAAGGGAGAACGAGCCGGCGATCACTGCGAGGCCGTACGCGGCCTCGAGCAGCATCGCGATACCACCGGACGACGGGGTGCTCGCCGAATTCCGGATGTACGAGTAGGCGCTGAAGTCCGCGACCACCGCCCCGGCGAACAACGCCCGTGGCATCAACCCGCCTGCCAGCTCGCCGACCTGGCCGCCCAGCGCGAGGATGCCGGCTCCGATCATGGCCCCCCGTGCCCGGCGCGACCGAGCCGGTGAGTGAGAGTGATTCCCGGGCACGGGCGTGGTCCATCTGTGGTCTCATCCTCGGTGCGAGGGGGCCGGGGCGGGACCCGTCCTGTCGGGCTCACGAGTCGTCTCGGCTCTCCTCCGTCTTCCGGTCGTCGGCCTTGCGCAGCGCTTCCACGAGCTCGTCCTTGGTCATGTCGGAGCGGCCCTCGATGCCGAGCTTCTGCGCCTGCTCGTAGAGGTGATCCTTGCTGGCGTTCGCGTCCACGCCGTCCTTCGACTCGCCGGAGGGGTTCGGGCCGCCGCTCTCCGAGCGTGAATCCGAGGGGCCCTTGCCGTCCTTGGGCTCCCAGTGGTCGCCGACCTTCTCGTGCGTGTGCTTGACGGCGCCCCAGGCGGTCCGCGCGACGCGGGACTCGTCGCCGTACTGTTCCTCCGCCGAGTCGTAGGCCTTGGCGAAGGTGTCCTTGGCCTTCTGGTCGCTTCGCTGCAGAGTCGAGGGCAGCTCGCTGTCCTTCGCGTTCCCGTCGCTGTCTGTCTTCGGCATGGCGATTCCTCTCGTTTGTCAGCTCACCAGGATCTGGGTGGCGGTCTCTTTGAGCTTGGCCTGGGCCCATGTGGCCTGGCGCGTGGTCTGGGGTTGGCATTTCTCCGCGACTTCGAGAAGGTCGCGGTGCCGTAGGCCCTGCGCGGCCTGGGCGATGAGGAGCCAGTCCATGGCGACCCCGGAGGCCTCCATGTAGACGGTCCGTAGGTCCTCGAGCAGGAGCAGCTCCGGGGTGTGGTGTCTGCCGAGTAGTTCGCTGCCCTTCTCCCGCGCCCGTTCGGCCAGTCCGAGTTCGAGTCGGGGGGCGGGGTCGAGGTCCTGGCCGTAGTCGCCACCGATCCGGGCGATCTCGGCGAGGTGGCTGCGGGACCAGCCCACCAGGTCCCGTGCGACGTGGTAGATCTCGTGATCGACCTTGTGGCGCTCGGAGACCTGCAGCAGTTTGTGGGCGAGCTCGACCTCGGAGCGGTGAAGTTCGCGGAGAACGGGTCCGAGTTTCATGTCAGCCCTCCCGTGGCCGTCGTCGCCGCTCCGGCTCGTCGGGTGGACTCATCGCGGTCGGCGATCCGGGCGATGCGTGCGGCGGCGGTCTTGAAGATCGGCTGTTTGGAGGCGGGGTCCCAGTCGGTGGGGGTGAGCTCGTTGGCCGCGGTCCCCACGGCGTCGCCCTCCGGTCCGGCGCTGTCGCCGGTGTCCCAGTAGCCGTAATGGAACGGCAGGAAGATCACTCCCGGTCGGATCCCGGTGATCCGGGCGGCCGCCCGCACCCGTCCGCGGGGGGTGGCGATCTCCGTGAGGTCTCCCGCGGTGATGCCGGCGGCCGCGGCGTCGGCGGCGCAGATCTCCACCCACACCTGCGGAGCGGCTGCCTGCAACTCGGGGGCTCTGCCGGTCTTGGTGCGGGTGTGGAAGTGGTAGATGGTCCGGCCCGTGATCAGCTGCAGGGGATAGTGCTCGTCGGGCGGTTCGTGCGCGGGGAGGTATTCCGCGCCCTTGAGCATCGCCTTGCCCTCCGGATTCATCGCCTTGTATTCGGTGGCGTCCTTGGGGGCGCCGGTGACCAGGTCGCGACCGTAGTTCTCGCAGTAGTCCGGGTCCGCCCAGAATCTGCCGTCGGAGTAGAGGCGCTCGGTGCCGTCGGGGTTGTCGTCGTTGCACGGCCACTGGATACCGGAGCCGCCGCGCAGTCTGTCGTAGGTCAGCCCGGTGTAGTCGCACGGCCGGCCGGCGGTGCAGTCCTTCCACGCCTCGAACGCCGATTCGGGGTCGTGCCACTTGACCAGCGGCCCGCCGTCCTTGTCCTTGAGCCCCAGGCGGTGGGCGAAGTCGATGAAGATGTCCAGGTCGGCCCTGGCCTGGCCGGGCGGATCGACGGCCTTCTCCGACAGGTGCACCGTCCGGTCGGTGTTGGTGAACGTGCCGGTCTTCTCGCCCCATGTGGCGGCCGGCAGGACGACATCGGCGAGCCTGGCGGTCTCGGTGAGGAAGATGTCCTGCACCACCAGTGTCAGTCGCTCCTGGGACAGGATCGAGCGGATGCGTGTGAGTTCCGGCAGGGAGACGGCCGGGTTGGTGCCGCTGACCCACAACAGCCGGATCGAACCGTCCTCCACATACCGCATAATCTGCATGGCGTGGGTGGGTGCCGAGTAATGCGGGATGTCCATCGGGTCGACGTTCCACACTCGGGCCAGGTCCTGCACGTGCGAGGTGTTGGACCAGTTCCGGAAGGCCGCCAGGTCGCCGTCGGCGCCACACTCACGGGTGTTCTGGGCGGTGGGCTGGCCGTTCATCTGCAGCACGCCGCACCCGGGCCGGCCGAGCATCCCGCGCAGCAGGTGGATGTTGTTGACCTGCACAGCGGCCGCGGTGGCCTGGTTGGACTGGTAGAAACCCTGCAGCACCGTGGACATCAGCCGCTCGGCGCCCCCGATGAGCCGGGCGGCCCGGCGGATCTGCTCGGCCGGCACGTCACAGATCTCGGCCACCCGCTCCGGCGGGTAGTCGGCGACCTGCTCGGCCAGTGACGAGTATCCGACCGTGTGCTGGTCGATGTAGTCGCGGTCGATGTGGCCGGCCTCGAGCAGTTCGTGGATCAGACCATTCATCAGCGCCAGGTTGGTGCCCGGCCTCGGGGTCAGATGGAGGGTGGCGTGCTCGGCGACCGGGGTGGGGCGTGGGTCCACGCACAGGATCGCGGGCGGGTCGTCCCCGGCCAGACGATCCAGGATCCGCATCCAGGTCACGCTCTGCGTCTCGGCCATGTTGTGTCCGTAGAGGCAGATGACGTCGGCGTGGTCGATGTCGGCGTACGAGCCGGGCTGACCGTCACATCCGAAGGACGCCTTGAGCGCCGCGGCGGCCGTCGCGGTGCACAGCCGGGTGTTACCGTCGACGTGGTTGGTGCCGATGCCACCGTGGGCGATCACACCGAGGGTGTAGTACTCCTCGGCGAAGAGTTGCCCGGTGGTGTAGAAACCGATCGCGCTGGGGCCCTGCTCGTCCAGCAACTCGGTGGTCCGGCCGACGACCCGGTCCATCGCCGTGTCCCAGTCGGTCTCCACCAATACGCCGTTCTCGCGTACCAGCGGGCGGGTCAGCCGGTCCGGTGAGGAGTTCGCCTGCCAGCCGTAGAGGTCCTTGACCCCCAGTCGTCCGCGATTGACCCGGTCGTCGGCACGTCCACGCACCCCGCAGATCCGGTCGTCCTTCACGGCGATGTCCAGTCCGTCGCCGTTGGAGTGCAGGATCGACGCCGTCTGTACCCAGCGGTCGACATCCGCCTCGGCCATTCCGTCGGCCAGGTAGGTGTCCACTCGGACCGGCCACTGCTCGCCGGGGCCGTAGGGGGTGCGTTCGCCCCAGGGGCGTTCCACTCGATCGGGGGCTGACTGATTCCCGTGTGACATTGACATTCCTCGCGACGAGGTCTGTGGGCTGCTTGCCGACCGTACGCGCGGCCCGGCGAACGGACCACCGGAACGGCGTGAAGAGCCCGGACCGGAGACGCCATGGAGTGTCTCTCGGAGCGGTTCGCGGGCGGTGGCGTTTCGGCTCAGTAGTCGTAGTCGCTGCCGTGGTTCCCCGAGTTCGTGCCGATCCGCTTCAGGTGGACCCGACGGGCGAGACGGATGGCCGGTCGTGCGAGGAACTCCAGAGAGCCGAGCAGGAACAACCAGGTGCCGATGGTCTGTGTGGAGTCGAAGAAGAACAGGACGCTGCCCACGAGGAAGAACAGGGCTATCAGAACGTCGTTGGCGATCGACAGCGTCTCGTAGCGGTCGTTGATGACCACTTCCTCGCGTCCGACGAGAAGCCGGAGCGATGAGGAACCGGGGGACGGTCCGCTGCTGGTGTGAGTGTTGGTGCTCATGAAAACGCAACCTCTGAAGAGAGTCGGCGCGTCCGGCGGCCGCGTGACCACCGGGACGGAGTGCGACGTGGACCTCCGGGGGAGGTGGAGAGATCAGCCGATGGCTCCGAGTAGGTCGGTGCAGGCCTTCTCGCAGCGGCGGCACGCTTCGGCGCAGATCCTGCAGTGCTCGTGCATGCTCGCGTGGCTCTCACACTCGTCAGCGCAGCTCGCGCACGCGGCGCGGCACGCGGTGAGCAGTTCCTTGACGGTGCCCAAGTTGCTGCCGGTCCGGCGGCTCAACACCGAGGCGGTGGTCGCGCACACGTCAGCGCAGTCGTGATCGGTGCGGATGCAGTCACGCAGGTCGGCGACCGAGTCCTCGGCGAGACACGCATCCGCGCACGCGGCGCACGTGACCGTGCACGCGGCGGCGGCGTCGATTGCCTCGGCGAGGTGGTCCACCTGCAGATCCGCAGTCGGATTGGGGTGGGTGGTGATGATCGAGCTGATGCTCATGGGTTCCTCCGTTTCGTCGTCTCACTGCCGAGTAGCAGGAGCATGGCTAGTCGAATCGGACGGCCGGGGTGGTGATCGGCGGTAGCACGGCGCTACAGCCTCGCTCCCGGGCTCGTAGGCGTCCACGACGCTACGCCGACCGCGAGGACGTCACCACCGAGAGAATCACTCACCGCTGATGGAGCGGTTATCCCCGAGTGGACGGGCTCGTAGGGTGCGGGGATAAAGATCCCGCCGTTGTTGTGGAATACCGCTCCGCCGTGGGTGACGCTCGCTTTCTTCGCCTGGCAGTAGCGGGGACCGCCCCGGCGCCCACGGCGATGATCTTCAGGAGGTCGATGGTGACGAGCCGCATACGGGAGGCCGTCATGGGGCTGCCGCCGGGAGCTTTCGCCTTCGTGATGGCGACGGGGATCCTCTCGGTCGGACTGTCCCGGCAGGAACTGGCGGGGGCGTCGCGCATCGGCCTCGTCCTGGCCGGCACCGCCTGGGTGGCTCTTCTCATGCTCACGGCAGGCCGACTTCTCTGGTATCGCGACCGGGTCGTGGCCGATATCCATGACCCCGGCCGCGCCTTCGGGTTCTTCACGCTCGCGGCGGGGACGAATGTGCTCGCCGTCCGACTGGCCGACGATTACCGCCTTCTCGCGGTGGGGCTGCTCGCTCTCGGCTTCGTCACCGGGCTGCTGCTCGCCCTATGCGGTGCCCTGGACCGCAGTCCTGTCCCGGACCGAGCG
Organism: Dietzia sp. oral taxon 368; assembly: GCF_002999155.1. Lineage (NCBI taxonomy): Bacteria > Bacillati > Actinomycetota > Actinomycetes > Mycobacteriales > Dietziaceae > Dietzia > Dietzia sp. oral taxon 368. The sequence goes on along the minus strand of NZ_CP027238.1, from coordinate 1,065,745 downwards.
ACCGGTGCTGTCCGAGGCCGATGGGACCTGGTTCATCTGGGTGGTCGCCGTCCAGTCCATCGCCACCGCGTCGGCCAGTCTCGAACCTCTGGTGCCCACCGGGAGAGGCGAACTCGCCGTCGTAGCGGTGGTGGCATGGTCGGTGGGGATCGTTCTCTACGCCGCCTGTGCGGTGTTCGTGGCCCTGCGTCTCATGCTCTATCCGCTGCGGCCACGGGATCTTGACCCGCCGTACTGGGTGGCGATGGGCGCCGCGGCGATCACGGTGGTCGCCGCGGCGCCAAAATCGTCGAGCTGACGTCCGCCCCGATGGTGGACGCGACGGCCGGACTCATTTCTGGACTTACCGTGCTGTGGTGGGCCTGGGCGACTTGGCTGATCCCGCTTCTCATCTCGGCCGGGGTGTGGAGACACGTGGTGCACCACATTCCGCTGCGTACGAGTCGTCCTGGTGGAGCGTCGTGTTCCCGCTCGGCATGTACGCCGTCGCCGGGATGTATGTGGGGCGGGCCGATTCACTGCCGATCGTGGAGCAGATCGGTGCGGCGTGGATGTGGGTCGCCCTCCTCGCGTGGCTCGTCGCCACCGCGATGATGGTGTGGTCCTGGTTCAGACCCCGTCACGGTGAGCGCGCCGACGACACAGGGTAGGCGAGGTGGGCACCCACCGCGGCCAACCGTCCGCGCTGCGGCCCTGCTGTGCCAGACGACCCCTGGCGACGACCGAGATCGTCGACAGGGGTCGAATGGAGCGTGTCGCCTCAGGGCTGCCGCGGCTCAGCCTGATGACGCTGTTCGCGCAAGCGGTCGCGGTGGAGGAAGGACAGGGCGACCATGGCGAGGCCCAGGATCAGGTGCAGCCAGTTGTCGGCCGTGTTGAGCGGCACGAAGTTGGCCGCCGAATCGTGGCCGATCACCAGGCCATAGACCCACAGGGCCAGGTAGACGATGCCGCCGGCCAGTAGGTAGATACGAGCCTGTGGGGCGGTCCGGGACATCAGGATCCCGACGACGCCGTAGAGCAGGTGGACGATGTTGTGGAGGATCGACACCTGGAACAGGCCCAGCAGCATGGCCTCGGATTCGTGGCCGGCGAACTGCATGGTGTCGTACGCGGCGGTAATCCCGGGGATGAAGCCGGCGATCCCCACGAGCAGGAACACCACGCCGAAGGCGAGGGCTGCGTACTGGACGGGGGAGCGGTGCCGGGCCGGGCGAGCGGTCTGGGTCGTGTCCGTCATGAGTCCATTCCTTTCTCGACTGATCGACATCGGAAGTGACGCTGTCCCGACCATAAACAGCAGGGGCCGGATTGAAAACCGGTGCCGGGGGTCGGAGCGCGCGTCGGAGAACGCGATCCGCTCTTGCGGCACTTACCCTAGGGGGGTACCGTATGGGCCATGGCCGAGCATGGATACACCCCGCACAAGGAGGACCACCTCAAGCGGCTGCGCCGCATCGAGGGACAGGCCCGCGGGCTGCAACGGATGGTCGAGGAGGACAAGTACTGCATCGACATCCTCACGCAGGTCTCCGCCATGACCCGGGCCCTCCAGTCCGTCTCGCTGAGCCTGCTCTCCGAGCACCTCGGACACTGCGTCGCCGGCTCCATCGCCAGCGGCAGCCCGGAGGAAGCCGAGGCCAAGCTCGCCGAGGCCAACGCCGCCATCGCCCGCCTGGTCAGGTCCTGATCACCGCGCCGACCGATCGCGGGCCCCGACAGTCACCGCACACCCACCACCCGAACGAGGAGAACACCATGTCCGCCACTGCCACCTACACCGTCTCCGGCATGACCTGCGGCCACTGCGTCGCCTCCGTGACGGAGGAGGTCTCGGAGATCTCGGGAGTCACCGAGGTCGAAGTCGATCTGGAGTCGGGTCGCCTCGTCGTCGTCTCCTCCGATCCGGTCGATCCCGCGGCGGTCCGCGCCGCCGTGGACGAGGCCGGGTACACAGTCACAGCGCAGGAGTGAGCACACCATGACCACCACCGACAGTCGGGACACGGCGCCCTCCGCCGGGACCACCTTGGTCGAGCTGCAGATCGAGGGCATGACCTGCGCGTCGTGCGCCAACCGGATCGAGCGCAAACTCAACAAACTCGACGACGTCTCCGCCGAGGTCAACTACGCCACCGAGAAGGCGCGCGTACGGATCCCCGAGGGCCTGCAGCCGCAGCTGCTGCTCGACACCGTCGAGCAGGCCGGGTACCACGCACAATTGCCGCGGCCCCGGAACACTCAGCCCCGCACGTCCGCGCCCGGCGGGGGCGACGCGTCCGGTGCCGCGGCCGACGCCGGGCAGTCGACCGGCCACGCCGGCAACGCCACCGACGACACCGCCGCGCCCGACCGGGTCGACGAGCTGCGCCAACGCGTGATCATCTCCGCCGTCCTGTCGATCCCCGTGATCGCGATGGCCATGGTCCCAGCGCTGCAATTCACCAACTGGCAGTGGCTGTCGCTGACGCTGGCCGCCCCGGTCATCGTGTGGGGCGCGTGGCCGTTCCACCGCGCCGCCGCGATCAACCTGCGCCACGGTGCGTTCACCATGGACACGCTCGTGTCCCTGGGCACGTCCGCGGCGTTCCTCTGGTCGCTGTACGCCCTGTTCTTCGGCCACGCGGGCATGCCCGGGATGACCCACGGGTTCGAGTTCAGCCTCTCGCCCAGTGACGGCGCCGGCGACATCTACCTCGAGGCCGCGGCCGGGGTGACCACGTTCATCCTGCTGGGCCGCTACTTCGAGGCGCGGTCCAAGCGCACGGCAGGCGCCGCATTGCGGTCGCTGCTCGAGCTGGGCGCCAAGGACGTCGCCGTGCTTCGCGGGGGTGTTGATGGCGGGCGTGTGGAGACCCGCATCCCGGTGGAGGATCTGCAGGTCGACGACGAGTTCGTCGTCCGCCCCGGCGAGAAGATCGCCACCGATGGCGAGATCGTCGACGGCGCCTCCGCGGTCGACACCTCGATGGTCACCGGCGAGTCCGTGCCCGCCGAGGTCGGTCCCGGCGACGCCGTGGTGGGCGGCACCGTCAATGCCAGCGGCCGCCTGACCGTGCGCGCCACCCGCGTCGGTTCCGACACCCAGCTCGCCCAGATGGCGCAGATGGTGGAGGACGCCCAGTCCGGCAAGGCCGCCGCGCAGCGCCTCGCCGACCGCATCTCCGGGATCTTCGTCCCCGTCGTGCTGGTGCTGGCCGTGGCGACGTTCGCCTTCTGGATGCTCACCGGAGGCGGCGCCGCCCTGGCGTTCACCGCGGCCGTGGCGGTGCTCATCATCGCCTGCCCGTGTGCGCTCGGCCTGGCCACGCCGATGGCCCTGATGGTGGGCACCGGCCGCGGCGCGCAGCTAGGCATCCTCATCAAGGGCCCCGAGGTCCTGGAGTCCACACGCCGCGTCGACACCATCGTCCTGGACAAGACCGGCACTGTCACCACCGGTCAGCACGCTCTGGTCTCGACAACCGTCGCGGACGGCGAGGACCGCGCCGAGGTGCTGCGCCGCGCCGGCGCCGTGGAGGACGCCTCCGAGCACCCCATCGCCCGTGCGATCGCCGCCGGCGCGCGCGAGGCGGTCGGCGCGCTTCCGGCGGTCGAGGGCTTCCGGAACCACGAGGGCCTGGGCGTATCGGGCCGGGTAGGTGGCGGCGCCGGTGCCCGCGGTGCGGTCGGCGCGGACGCCGTGGAGGGTGTCGACGACGATGAGGTGGTCGTCGTGGGCCGGCCCGCGCTACTGGCAGAGCGGGGCATGCCGCTGCCGCAGGAGCTGGAGGTGGCCCTCGGCGAGGCCGCGCAGGCCGGCCGCACGGCGGTCGCAGTGGGCTGGGGCGGGAAGGCCCGCGGGGTTCTCGTGGTGGCCGATCAGATCAAGGACACCTCGGCTGAGGCCATTCGTCGCTTCCGCGAGCTCGGGCTCACGCCCGTCCTGCTCACGGGCGACAACGCCGCCGTGGCCGCCTCGGTGGCCGCCGAGGTCGGGATCGATCCCGGCCCGGAGACCGTCATCGCCGAGGTCATGCCCGCGGAGAAGGTCGAGGTGGTCCGCCGCCTGCAGTCCGAGGGCCGGGTCGTCGCGATGGTGGGCGACGGCGTCAACGACGCGGCCGCCCTCGCCACCGCCGACCTGGGTCTGGCGATCGGCACCGGCACGGACGCGGCGATCGAGGCCTCCGACCTCACGCTGGTCCGCGGCGATCTGCGCTCGGCGGCCGACGCGATCCGCCTGTCGCGGCGCACGCTGGGCACCATCCGGGGCAACCTGTTCTGGGCGTTCGCCTACAACGTCGCGGCGCTGCCGTTGGCCGCGGCTGGGTTGCTCAACCCGATGATCGCGGGGGCGGCGATGGCGTTCTCCTCGGTGTTCGTGGTGGCGAACAGCCTGCGCCTCCGGAGGTTCCGCGCCGCCGTCTGACCGGCTCGGCGCGGGCCCTCCCGACGCAACCCGCTCCCGGCCCAGCGCCCTCCCGGCCCAGCCCCCCTCCCGAATCCGCTACTCCGCGTCGGGATCCGCTACTCCCCCAGAGCTAGCGAATCCCCACGCGGAGTAGCGGATTTCGTGGTTGCGGATCGGACGGCGGCAGGTTCCACTGACACCGTCCCCGGCCTGCTCGTGACCTTTCCGGACACCGTCGAGTTCGAATCCCGGGGCATCGGCGCGCTGGCGGATCTCGACGGAGTGGCCACCGTCGAGGCGTCGGTGCCCGGTGCCCAGCTGATCAACGGGTGTATCGGATTCCGACAGACCGTGGAGCCGCTCATCCGGCAGATCTCCGACGAGCTGAGTCAGCTCTATCCGGACATCCACGGCGGGATCGCCACCGTGGAGGAGGCGGATGCCGCCAACGCGGCGGCCATCGGAGAGGCCTGTGGGGAATGACTCTCGGAGTGGACGCCTACCTCTCCTGGGCCCCCGCCGACATCGCGAGTGGAGACGATTGGCTCAGGGTGAAGTCGGACCTGGTGGAGGAGGCCGCGCGAGACATCCGCGAGGCTGGCGAGCGAGGAACCGCCACCATCATCGCTCCGGGCTGGCCGCGGCGACTTTCGCCTGATCAGCGCTGTGACCGGGCGGCGCGACGGGCCCGCGACCGGCTGCGAGGCGGCCGCGTGTGTGGTGTGGTGGAAACATGAGGTCCCACACGAATCCTGCGACCGATAGCCCCGTAGCGGCCGACGCGCGCGCCGCCCACCACGGTGAGCCCGGCGGGCCCCTCGATCCCGCCGGCCCGGGCGCCCTCGCCACCCCGACCGGTTGGGCGCTGCCGATCATCACCGTGCTGGGCACCGCCGCCGCGATCGTGGCCGCGTTCTTCGGCAGCGGCGCGATGGGCGGCACCCCGATCGCCGAGGCCGCCGGCGGAGTCTTGTCCGCCGACGCCACGCCGGTCGCCCCCGCCGCGTCGGCGTTCAGCATCTGGAGCGTCATCTACATCGGCCTCGCCGCGTACGCCCTGTGGCAACTCACCCCGACCGCCCGCCGCTCGGCCCGGCAGGCGGCCCTGCGGCCGTGGGCGCTGGCCTCCGTACTGCTCAACGCGGCGTGGATCTGGGCGGTCCAGCTGGAACTGATCCTGGGCTCGGTCATCGTGATCGTGCTGCTGCTGGCCGTGCTCGTGCGCATCCTGTACATCCTCGGCGCGCCGCGCATCGGCGGCATCCCGGAGGCCGTGGTCACCGACGGCACCTTCGGGCTGTACCTGGGCTGGGTGTCCGTGGCGTTCTTCGCCAACACCTTCGCGTGGCTCGCGAGCGCAGGCGTCGACGTGGTGACCAGCGTGCCGTTCGGCATCGTCGGCATCGTGGTGGCCGCGGGGGTCGGGGTGGCCACCGCGCTCATCAGCGGCGGGCGGATCCCGCCGGCGCTGGCCACCGCATGGGGCCTGGCCTGGGTCGCGTACGGCCGCGCCTCGGGCGAGCACGAGTCGGCCGCCCTGGTGTGGACCGCGGCGATCGCGTCGGTGGTCGTGGTGGTCGTGGCGCTGGGCCGGCGACTGTCGGGGCTGCGCCGGGAACGCGGTCGCGGGGCCGCCGACCGCGCGGCTCGCCGGCCCGCTTAACCCGCGAGGGCAGCTGAGCGCGCTACCCAGTAGGCGGCGCCGAGCACCGCGCCGAGGATCATCGCGGGGCCGAACGCGATGCCGCTCTTGGCGGTGACCCGCCGGGACGCGAGAAGCACGAGGGCGACGACGGCGTTGAGGGCGAACGCCGCGAGGGTGCCGGCGAGTACGGCGGGCCAGCCGAGCCAGCCGAGGAACGCCCCGAGCGCGCCCGACAGCTTGACGTCACCCAACCCGAGGCCGGACGGGTTGATCAGTGCCAGGACGAAGTAGAAGGCGAGCAGAGCGAGGGCTGCCGCGGCGGCCCGTCCGAGGCCTGCCCAGTCGTCGGTGAGCCAGGCGGACACCGCGAGCCCGGCGAACAGGACGGGGTACAGCGGCCCCACGATCGCGTCGGGGAGCCGGAACACCGCCAGATCGATCGCGATGAGCAGGCCGCACGCCACCGCGAGTGCGGCGAACGCCACCAGCTCGGCCCAGTTCGTCGCGAGCGCCGTCGCGCCGACGCCACCCGCCGCGGAGAGGAGAATGTGCAGTCCGCTGCGCAGCCAACGCGAGTCGGACTCGATGAGGCGGCGCATCCACCGGGTGAGCGCGGCGGCGGCCCCACCGCAGAGGAGGGCGCAGATCAGGGCGGTGACAGGGGTGGTCACGTCAGGAAAACGCCTCCATCATGTTGATGACGGTCGGACCGAGCAGCACGATGAACAGTACGGGCAGGATGCACACCAGCAGGGGGAAGATCACCTTCACCGGCACCTGCTGGGCCTTCTCCTCCGCCCGCTGCCGACGCTTGAGCCGCATCTCGGACGCCTGGGTGCGGAGCACGTCGGCCACGGAGATGCCGTAGGCGTCGGCCTGGATGATCGCGCGGATGAACCGGCGTAGGTCGGGCACGTCGGTGCGCAGGGCGAGCTGCTCGTAGGCGGTGCGCCGCAACTGCCCCACCTGGATCTCCTGCAGCGTGCGGATGAGCTCCTGCGCGAGCGGACCGGTGCCGTTGCGGCCGGCGCGGGCCATGGCGGCGTCGAAGCCGAGGCCGGCCTCCACGGCGATCGTCATCTGATCGAGGGTGTCGGCCAGCTCGAGCGCGATCTCGTCGTTGCGCTCCTGGCCACGACTCTGCAGGAGGAGTTCGGGCAGGAAGTAGCAGACGACCGCGGTCCCCAGCGTGAGAAGGATCAGCAGCGGCTCCGGGTTGGTCCTCAGCAGCGCCAGGCCCAGCAGCACCACGATGAGCGGCACCACGATCTTGGCCACGACCAGCCGCTGGATCGACCAGCCGCGGGGCCGCCCCGCGCGGATGGACAGCTTCTCCAGCCGGCGGACGGTGCCGACCGGAGTCAGGCGGCGGGCGACCTCGTACAGGCGGCTGCGGGAATCGTCGTCGTCGACGCCGGTCAGGTCGACCTGGGAGGCGAACCCGTCGTCGATGCCGCGGCGGAGGTTGGCGACGGTGCGCGCGCGGACGGTGTCGCGGCCCGAGAACACGGCGAAGGCCAGAAGAAACATGGACGCGGTCAGGACGAACACGGCCAGTGCGGCGGACAACGGCATCGCAGGGGCCTCCTTTCGCGGAGACGGGGCAAGAGGGGGGGGAGGGGAGGGGCGGTGGGATGGGCCCCGGGTCAGAACCGCGGCCCTGGTCAGAACCTGATGCGCACGACCTTGCTCAGCCAGATGCCGCCGATGGTGAGCATGACGACGCCGGCGGCGATCATCCCCCAGCCGAGCGGGCTCTGGGTGAGGACACCGATGTAAGAGGGGTTGGAGACGAGCAGGAAGCCGCCGATGCCGAACGGCAGTGCCATGAGGACATACGCGGAGAGCTTGCCCTCGGCGGCCAGCGCCTGGACCTGCCGCCGGATCTGGTTGCGTTCGCGGATGGTGTGGCCGACGCCGTCGAGGACCTCGGCGAGGTTGCCGCCGACCTCGCGGTTGATCGCGATGGCCTGGGTGACCCACACGAAGTCCTGGCTGCCCATCCGGTTGGCGGTCTCCTCCAGAGCGGGGGCGAGCTCGCGGCCGACGCGGGTCTCGTTGATGATCCGCGCGAACTCCTCGGAGGTGGGCTGCTCGGCTTCGCGGGCCACGGAGGCCAGCGCCTGCAGGAGGCTGTGGCCGGCGCGCAGGCTCGAGGCCATGAGCTGCAGCGAGTCGTCGAGCTGGTCGGCGAACGCCGCGCGTCGGCGGGCGGCGAGGACCTGCAGCAGCACGTATCCGCCCGCAGGGGCGAGGAGGGCGAGGAACACGCCCATCAGCGGGCCGATGACGATGAGGCCCAGCGCGAAGGCGACGATCGTGGCGACGACGACGAGGAAGACGTAGTCCTGGAGACCCATGCGAACACCGGCGCGTTCGAGCTGGCCGGCTCCCGTGGTCCCGCGGCGGCGCAGGAGGGAGTCGATCGCCTCGGTCAGCGCGGTGGCCGTGCGGTTCAGCAGGCCGGGGCCGGGGGCCTGGTCGGGCCTCCGACGCTCGCGGGGAATGTGGTTGCGGGCGGGGGCGAGCGCCAGGAAGGTGAGGACCGCGATCGCCACCGTGACGGCCGCGAGCCCGAACGCGGCGGGGGAGAACAGCGACGCGGTCATCGGATGGCTCCCGCTCCGTCGGTGGTGGCCCCGAACACGCGGGGGGACAGGGTGATGCCGAGTTCGGCGAACCGGTCGGTGAACCGCGGGCGGACCCCGGTGGCGACGGGCTTACCGAGGAACTTCCCGTCGGGTCCCACGCCGGCGGAGTAGTCGAAGAGGAACGCGTCCTGCAGGGTGACCGTCTGGCCCTCCATGCCCTGGACCTCGGTGACGGCGGTGATGCGGCGGGTGCCGTCGCGCAGGCGGGTGAGCTGGATGATGACGTCGACGGCGGAGGCGATCTGCTCCCGGATGGCGCGGAGCGGGAGGTCCATGCCCGCCATGAGCACGAGCGTCTCGAGGCGGGCGATGGCGTCACGTGGCGAATTGGAGTGAACGGTGGAGAGTGAGCCGTCGTGGCCGGTGTTCATCGCCTGGAGCATGTCGAGGGTCTCGCCGCCGCGGACCTCGCCCACCACGATCCGGTCGGGACGCATACGCAGCGAGTTGCGGACGAGCTCGCGGATGGTGATCTCACCGCGGCCCTCGATGTTCGCGGGCCGGGACTCGAGCCGGACCACGTGGTCCTGCTGTAGCTGCAGCTCGACGGCGTCCTCGATGGTGACGATCCGCTCGCCCTCGGGGATGAACGAGGACAGCACGTTGAGCAGGGTGGTCTTACCGGAGCCGGTGCCGCCGGAGACGATGATGTTGAGTCGAGCCTGCACACACGCCTGCAGGACCTCGGCCATCTCCGGGGTAAGCGTTCCGAAGCGGATGAGGTCGTGGACCTGGAAGGGGTCCTTGGAGAACTTACGGATGGTCAGCGACGACCCGTTCACCGCGAGCGGCGGGATCACCGCGTTGACGCGGGAGCCGTCCGCGAGCCGGGCGTCGACCAGCGGGGACGACTCGTCGACGCGGCGACCGATGCGGGAGACGATCCGCTCGATCACCTGCCGCAGGTGGTCCTCGGAGGTGAACCGCGAGGGGTGACGGGTGAGCTGACCGGCGCGCTCGACGAAGATCATGTCCGGCCCGTTGACCATGATCTCGGTAATGTCCGGGTCGTCGAGCAGCTTCTCGAGCGGGCCGTGGCCGAGGACGTCGGCCTGGACGTCGGAGATGAGGCGCTGCCGCTGGTCGCCGGTCAGGGGAACGGTCTCGTCCTCGACGACCTTGTTGAGCTCGGCCCGCACCATGGTGTGGAGCTGGTCCTCGGTGAGCGAGGGGTTGTTCAGACGCGCACCGATACGCTCGAACAACGCGGTGGCCGCGCGTTCTTTGAGGGCGATCAACGGATCGGCCGTGGGGTCGTCGGCCGGAGGCCCGCCCGCGGTCGCGGGAGTCTGCGGACCGCCCGCGGCGGCCGGCTTCGTCGTCGTCGCCGTCGGGGTCACCACGGACGACGCCGAGCCCGGCGCGGCGGGGGATGGCGCGGCGGTGTCGGCCGGAGGTGCCGCATCGAGGGTGGCGCCGGTGGTGGCGCGCGCGGCGCGGAGGCGTTCGGACAGGCTCATGCCTTCACCCGCTTCCTGCGGAGACGGTGGCGGCCACCCACGGTGACGGGCGCGGCGGTCGGGGCCGGGCGCATGGGTGCCGGCGTGAAGCGGTCGACGAGTTTGCGCAGTTGCTTGGTCATCGGGTCGCGGGTGTCGCTCTGCAGGAGCGGCAGGCCCTGATTGACGGAGACGGGCACGGCCTTGCTGCGGGGCAGGACCAGGTCGAGGCTCGCGCCGATGGTCGCTTCCGCGTCGGCCTTGGTCAGGCCACTGCGCGGGTCGGCGAAGTTGACCAGGATGTGGCGCTTGTCGACGGCGATGGCCAGGTCGCGCAGGACGGTCATCTCCTTGCGCAGGCCGCGCACGCCCGGCACATCGAGGCTCGTCATGAGGACCAGCTCGTCGGCCTGGTCGATCGCGGCGAGCGCGTGGTCGTCGAGGCCCGGGGCGGTGTCCACCACGACGTAGCGGAACTCCGAGGCCAGTGTCTGCAGCAGGCGGGCCACGTCGGCGGAGGTGACGTCGTCGGCCTCGGCGGGGGAGGCCGGCGCGCACACGGTGTAGAGGCCGGTCTGGTGCTGGGTGAGGAAGGTCTTGAGCACCATCGAGTCCTGCACGGCCGGGCCGCGGACCACGTCGAGAAGCGTGTGCTCGGGATCGAGGTTGAGGGCGCTGGCCACGTCGCCGAACTGCACGTCCAGGTCGACGAGCACCGTCGAGTGCGGCGCGGAGCGGGCCAGGCCGACGGCGAGGTTGGTGGCGACCGTCGTCTTGCCGACGCCGCCCTTGGGGGAGACGACGCTGATGACGCGGCCGCGGGAGTCCCCGTTGCCGCTGCCGGCGCCGTCGGCGAGGTTCTGCGGGGCCGAGGCGGCGGCGACCTGGGTCGCGCGCCGCAGGATCTCGGCGAACTCGGGGACCTCGGCCTCGGGGTGCACGACGTCGCACGCCCCGGCCCGCAGCGCGGATAGGGCGAGGGCGTCGGGCTGGTCGGTCACCAACACCACCGCCATGCCCGGACATTCGGCGGACAGTCTCGACGAGAGCCCAAGCGCGTCGTCGAGCCCCGTGGAGGTGTCGATCACCACGACCTGCGGGATCGGCGCGCCCGCGCCCAGTCGCTGGAACAGCTGCGGGGGACCTGCCGGCAGCGCGGTGCCGGCGATGACCGAGACGGGCGCGCCGGCCGCGGTGGCGACCTTTCCGCGTAGGTCGGCGGAGTCGGAGGCGATCAGTATGCGGCTCATCGGTAAAAGTCCATGTAGTTGGCCCGCGGGGTGCCGTCCTGGGGGACGGTTTCATCTTCGAGGGAAAGCCAGATGGTCCCGTGCTCGGCGGCGTTGACGACGTCAACAGACTGGCCGGTGGTGAGTGCCATGGTGATTAGCGCGCCCCCCTCGGGCTCGGGAGCCGCGTCCGGGTCCTCAACACCTTCGTCCGGCTGGGAGGCGCCGAGCCCACCCTGGACTCGAGTGACGAGAATCTTCCGTAGGATTAGCCGGGTCGCTCCGTTGCCGTTAGTCACAAAGATGCCCACGGTGTCGCCGGGTGTGACGGTGCCGCCAACGACGCGGGCGGCGTCGAGCGGGATAGTCACTTGGTGGTATCCGTCGGGGACCGGGATACCGCCGAACCGCTCTAGCGACTGCCGGGTGACGAACCGGGCGTTCAAGACCTGCTCGCCCGGCTGTAGGTTGGTGACGGCTACCCGGCCCGCAACTTCCGCGATCGACTGGACGGGGTTCGGGCCGACGGCGGCTCGGGGCAGCCGTTGGGTGGTGACCGATTCGGCGATCTCCTCTGCCGGCGTTCCTTGAGCGATGGGTGCGGACACTACCAAGACCTCGACGGGGTCCATGTCGGCCATCGCGCGGCTGTCGGCGTTGTTCACGTAGCTGACGAGCAACACCGCGCCGAGGATCGCGAGCACCCCGGCCGCAATAGCCGAGACGAGACGTCGGTTCATTGGTCTCTCACTAGTCAGGTAGTAGGTAGACGGCGGATGTGCCGAGGTTTGGGGCGTCCGGGCCGTAGGTGAAGTCGGGGTCCGTGTTCACCATCGAGGTGAAGTAGCCGCGGATGCAGCGTTGGTTCTTGTCGCACGGCGGGTTCCAGCTCTGGCCGGAGAAGTAGTACCCGGTGACGTGGAAAGCCGCGTACCCGTAGACCTCGTACCAGGCGCCCCTGCCGTTGCCGCCGGAGCTGGTGAGGTCAGCCTCGTCGAAGAGCGGGATGAGGATGGTCTTCCCGCGGATCGTCGAGAGGTCGCATTGCTTCGGGGTGTTTCCGGGTTCGCTGTACGCCTTCGTGTTGATGTTGGTGGTGGTGAAACAGCTCTTCTTCGCGTCGGTCTCCAGCCAGCCGAAACCGCCGGGGACGATCGTCGGTGAGTTCCCTCCCGCGCCCGAGCACGTGCCGGCGGGCGTGGTGACGATCGTTTGTTCCACTCCTGTCGGGATCCCGCCGACCGAGAACTTGTTGAAGTCGCAGAGCGAGATGATGAGGGGCAGCGCCGCGGTGCCGCCTGTCGGCCCGCCCCATCCCGCACTGGATGTGGTGGTGAGCGCGGTGCTGTCGACACCGAGAACGGGAGCGAACCAGTGTTCGCGCACCGCCGAGTTGTGGACGGTCACCCTCCCGGTGGAGGCGGAGGGGACCGCGGGCACAGTGGCGACAGCCTCGCCCGAGTTGCTGTTCAACGTGGCGAAGTCCTGAGCGGTGGCACGTGGGGACCCGCAGGCTTTCCGTGCACAGTCCTGGGCTATCGCCAGGGCTGCCGCGTCGGCCCCGATCTGAAGCTGTTGCTTCACGGCGTGTGTCGCAGCGATATCGGGCCCTTCCGGATTTAGAGTGCGTAGCTGGGGTTCGCCGGTGATGCGGTGAGGCACAAGATGTAGGGGTCCTGGGGCGTGTGAAGATGCAAGTTCCTACACCAGCACTTCGCATCCCCAGGACCCGCTTTGAACGCTACCGCCAGCCTGCTTGCCGACACCATCTGCCGCACCGTCGAGCTCGGGGTGACCATCACTGACGCCGCTGTGGCCGACGAGCTCACGCACCTGTTCTGCGCCCCGGTCACACTCGACCCGATCTGCCCCGGGTGCGGGATGGCGGGGCGCCTGCGAGACCACGTCCAGCGGAAGGTCACGGATCTACCGATCGTCGGGCACCCGACCAGGCTGCATGTGCGGGTACCGCGCTTCACCTGCGACAACGATGACTGCGGCACGAGGATTTTCCAGCAGCGGATGCCGGCGTTGGCTGAGCCGCGGGCCAAGACCACCCGCCGCTGCAGCCGCTGGATCCTGCAGCGCTTGGCGATCGACCGCACCAGCGTGTCCGCGGTGGCCAAGGCCCTCGGGCTGGGCTGGGATCTCGTCAACGACCTGGCGGTCTCGAAGATCCGCTCCATGGTCTACGAGCAGCCCGGACACTTCGACGGCGTCCGCGTTCTCGGAGTCGATGAGCACAAATGGAAGCACGTGCGCGGCGACGGCAGCAGCTCATTCGCCACCGTCTTGGTGGACCTGACCCCGGTCGTGGACGGCACCGGCCCGTCCCGCCTGTTGGACATGGTCCCGGGCCGTTCAGCGAAGGTGCTCGCCGACTGGCTCGACGCCCGTGACCAGGCGTTCCGGGACCGCATCAAGGTGGTCACGATGGACGGGTTCGCCGGCTACCACACCGCCGCCGCCAGCGCGGTGCCCGCTGCCCGGACGGTGATGGACCCGTTCCACGTCGTGCACCTTGCCGCCGACAAGCTCACCGTGTGCCGCCAACGCATCCAGCAGGCCACCACCGGGCACCGGGGCCGCACCGGCGACCCGCTGTACGGCATCCGCCGCACCCTGCGTACCCGCGCTGACCTGCTGACCGACAAGCAGAAGATGCGCCTGTTCCAAGCGTTCACCGCCCATGATGCACACGCGGCGGTGGAGGTCACCTACGGCGTCTACCAGCGACTCATCGCCGCCTACGAGGCCTCGGGCAAGCGGGAGGGCAAGATCGCGATGTACAAGCTCCTGCGCTCCATCCGGGCCGGTGTACCGAAAGAACTCCCCGAGCTGGCCCAACTTGGCCGGTCACTGTGGAAGCGGCACCGCGAGATCCTCGCCTACTTCGACGTGGACGCCTCCAACGGCCCCGTCGAGGCCATCAACGGGCGCCTCGAGCACCTCCGCGGAATCGCCCTGGGCTTCCGAAACCTCAAGCACTACATCTTGCGGTCACTGATCCACTCCGGACAGCTCCAGAATCGGATCAACGCACTCTAAATCCGGAAGGGCCCGATATCGAGGGAGATCGCCGCGAAACCCATGAGGGGCACCATGAGGATCGCGACGATGACGGCGACCGCGCCCCGGTCATCCTTCAGCCGAAGCATCGCATGGTCCCCCTGCCGGTGAGGGTGAAGTCATCGAGGGAGAGAAAGCCGGAGACCAGCGTGAACGGGTAGGAGATGGTTACCGACACCTGGCCGGGGGCGGTGGTGTCTGATGCGCATCGAGTAGGGGTGACGTCGATCATCGAGTCGGTGAGGGGGAGACCTGGCGCGGAGTCTTTGGCCGTTGTACGTGCAGCTGTGGCACTGTCCTGCAATGCCATCACCCGGACGCCATCGCGCGCGGCATTGGAGAGGGTGGTTTGCACGTGGTATGCCCGGCCGAATTCGAGAATGCCGATTACCAGGAGAAGAAGAATCGGCAGAATAAGCGCGAACTCGACCGCTGCAGCTCCGCGGTCACGTGAGGGCGTGAACATTGCGGCGCCTGTCGAGCGAGGGACGAGACGGTTGGGAAGTGAAGGGACTGTTCGGTCCGGGTAGGAACACTCGCCGGACTCCGGCGCAGCGCTCGCGAGGAGCGCCGCGCCGGACTGCATTAGAAGGGTCAGCCCTGGCCGTCGCCAGCGGCAGCGCCGGCGCCAGCCGGATTGCCAACGTCCTCAGCGACGCCACTGAATAGGTCACTGAGGTTGTCGCCGAGGAGGAACACCGTCGCGATGATTGCCACGGCGATCAGCCCGACCATCAGGCCGTACTCGACGGCGGTCGCGCCGCGGTCCTTGCGATTGTCCAGGCGATCGGAGAAGAAGGCCTGGAGGGTGGCGAGAGCGTAGAACGCCTGGTTCATGATGAACCCTTTCTAGAGGGGGATTGAGCCCGTGGGCCCGAGGGGGAGGGGCGCCCCGCGGAGGGCCAGAGGGAATCTGTGCGGGGACTGAGAAGAGTATGCATCCCCCTCTCAGGTTCTGCAAGTCTTCCGACAAGTTTGCGTAACGAACATCACGCAGGGTCACAACTGGCGGATGGGCGCTTCGCACTGATCGTCAAAGTTGTTGCAGGCCAGCGTCTCTAACTGGGCGAGACGAGTCGGCCGCGGAAGCTGCAGGGCGAATGTCCGATTCGTCCGCTGGCAGATCAACAAAACGCCAGGTCAGCTAGGCGAGAACGGGCTTACTTTGTGCTAACGCGTCACGGTTGCGTTGCTGGGCCGAGAATCGCTGTCGCGCAAGGCGGTTGCAGCGACGGTGCCTCTCGGTACCGTGATGCACACGACGCCGTCCGAGGAGGTTCCATGACCGAACGCACCGTGTCCATTGCCCGACTTTCGCGCAAGAAAATGCCACTCGCCGCCCTCGGTGCATCCGTGCTCCTGCTCGCGTCATGCGGCACCGGGGAGGATTCGCCGGCGGCTCAGGGCGATGTCGAGCCCCAAGAGACCGCGACGACAACCGTGACCGAAGGCGGCGCGGATGGAGGCACCGGCGGTGACGAGGTCTTCGCGGTTGCCGAACTGGTCAACCCTGAGGGCGAGGCCCGCGGTACGGCGGAGTTCGCCGAGGCCGGCGGCGGGACGCTCGTCACCGTCGACGCCACCGACCTGACGCCCGGGTTCCACGGCCTCCACATCCATGGCATCGGGCTCTGCGAGCCTGACAGTGAGAACCCCAACGAGCCGGGCGAGCGCGGAGCCTTCCTGTCCGCAGGCGGTCACCTCGCCGGCCCCGACGGCGAAGCGGGCCACCCCGAACACGCCGGCGACCTCCCACCGCTCTTCGTGACCGAGGACGGGACGGCCCGCATCATGACGCTGACCGACCGACTCGACAGAGACCTGCTCCTGGACGACGACGGCTCGGCCGTGATGATCCACGAGAACTCCGACAATCTCGCCAACATCCCCGAGCGCTACGCGCCCGAAGGACCCGACGAGGAGACCCGCAACGCCGGCGACGGTGGCAGCCGCGTCGCCTGCGGCGTGGTGAGCGAGCAGAACTGATCGGCTGGAGCTCAGCTGCCCGTGCGCCGGCGACCGTCCCGCGGTCACCGGCGCACGGTCCCCGGCGAGCGACTACTTCTGCCGCGGCACCCGGCCCATGAGGTAGAACTCCGGGTTCGGACGCATGTCCGTGGCGTTGGCGAGTCGATTGCTCAGCCCGAACAGCCCGGTGATCGCGGCGATGTCCCACGCGTCCTCGTCGTCCAAGCCGTGCTCGTGCAGGGCGGCGAAGTCGGCGTCGCACAGCTCGTCCGAGCGCAGGTTGACCTTGGTGGCGAAGTCGCAGATCGCCCGCTCCCGAGGGGTCAGATCAGCCTTGCGGTAGTTCACCGCCAGCTGGTCGGCGATCTGCGGAGCCTTCTTGACGATCCGGAGGATTGCCCCGTGGGCTACCACGCAGAACAGGCAGTTGTTCTGCCCGGAGATGGTCACCACGATCATCTCCTTGTCCGCCTTGGACAGGTTGCCCTCGCGCTCCATGAGAGCGTCGTGATAGGCGAAGAACGCCCGCGACTCGGCGGGCCGCCGCCCGAACATCAGGAACACCTCGGGGACGAATCCCGCTTTCTCCTGCTCGGCGAGGATGCGCTCGCGCAGGTCATCGGGCAGATCGGCGAGTTCGGCGAGGGGATAGCGATCCGACATGAGGGCCTCCGGGTCGAGGGGCGTGAGTGGCCTCAGCGTAGGACGGCCACGCCCTCGTCGCGGGCGATGCGGCAGTCCTGCCCCCGCGGGCCCCCGGCGCGTCAGTTGTCGAGGAGCCGGCCCCAGACGTGGACGTGCTCGATCTCCACCCACGCGTCCACGCGCGGCCGGTCGCGGGTGGGGTAGGACTCGCCGGTGTAGTGGCGGGCGAGGGCGTCGATGCCGGACAGGTCCGGGTCGTCGGCGATCTCGGTGACCCGCCCCTGGATGCTCGCATGGGTGTACCAGTCGCCCGACGCGATGACCGAGAGCGCCACCCGCGGATCGCGGCGGATGTGCTGCAACCGAACCCGGCCGGCGTCCAGGTTGAGGTGGATCCGGTCGCCGTCGACCAGTCGGTACCACGTGGGCACCGTCACCGGCGAGCCGTCCTTGCGCAGCGTCGCCATCACACACGGGTTGGGCTCGAGGAGCAGGTCGCGGACATCGTCATCCAGGGGCGTGGCGCTCATACCAGAGAAGTGTGCTGCGTTTCCTCCCGGCTCTCCACCGGTCCGGGCCGCCCGGCCGCCTAAGAGCGTTGTCGCGACCGCCGCTGGGATCCGGGGATTGTTCAGTCCGGGAGGCTCTCTGACACGCCCGGCGTGGCAAGTAGCGTGGCCGACATGACGACCCGCACGGAGCGCCTCGACGGTCTGCCGTTCACCCGCAAGCACCGCAGACTGCTGTTCGGTTCGGGCATCGGCTGGGCGCTCGACGCGATGGACGTGGGGTTGATCTCCTTCGTCATGGCGGCACTTGCCGTCCACTGGTCGCTCACGCCCACCGAGCTGTCGTGGATCGGGTCCATCGGCTTCGTCGGCATGGCCCTGGGCGCCGCATTCGGCGGGCTGCTCGCGGACAGGATCGGCCGCCGGCAGGTTTTCGCCGCGACGCTGCTGGTCTACGGGCTGGCGACCGGGGCGGCGGCGCTGTCGACAGGCGTGGCGATGCTCATCGTCCTGCGGTTCGTCGTGGGGCTGGGCCTGGGCGCGGAGCTGCCCGTGGCGTCGACGCTGGTCAGCGAGTTCGCACCGCGTCGGATCCGAGGCCGGGTGGTGGTGATCCTCGAGGGGTTCTGGGCGGTCGGCTGGATCATGGCCGCGCTCATCGGCTACTTCGTGGTGCCCATCGGCGACGACGGATGGCGCTGGGCGCTCGCCGTGGGCCTGGTCCCGGCCGCGTACGCACTGGTCGTGCGCTTCGGCCTGCCCGAGTCGGTGCGCTACCTCGAGTCGCGGGGCCGCGGCGACGAGGCCGAGCGGATCGTCCGCGAGTACGAGGCCTCTGCGGGTGTCACGCCCCCGCCCGCCGCCGCGGCTGGCGTCCCCACGACCGGTCGGTCTGACGCCGAGGCCGCCGCGACCGCGCCGGAGGCCGCACCCGCCGCGCCTGCCGAGTCGGGCGAGTCGATCTGGTCCCCGCGCCTGCGTCGCCGCACCGCCGCGTTGTGGATCGTGTGGTTTGGCATCAACTTCAGTTACTACGGCGCCTTCATCTGGCTGCCCAGCCTGCTCGTCTCGCAGGGCTTCGACCTGGTCAAGTCGTTCGGCTACACGCTCATCATCACGCTCGCCCAGCTGCCGGGTTACGCAGTGGCCGCCTGGCTCATCGAGGTCTGGGGGCGGCGGGTCACGCTTGCGGTGTTCCTCGTCGGCTCGGCGGCGTCGGCGGGCCTGTTCGGCCTGGCGAACTCCCCGGCCACGATCATCGCCGCCGGCATGGCGCTGTCGTTCTTCAACCTCGGCGCGTGGGGCGCCCTCTATGCGATCGGCCCCGAGCTCTACCCGACCGCCACCCGCGGGTCCGGCACCGGCGCCGCGGCGGCGTTCGGGCGGATCGCCTCCATCATCGCGCCACTGCTCGTCCCGTTCCTGCTCGATCTGGGCGACACGGTGATGGTCTTCGGTGTGTTCGCGGCGGCCTTCGTCGTCGCCGCCCTGGCCGCCTTCACCCTCCCCGAGCGCAAGGGCGTCGCCCTCGAGGACACCTGACCCCGTGCCGGGTCACGGCGCGCCGCGCGGTCACCCGCTGTCGTCGAGAAGACAGTTTCGCCCGTATCGGCCGAGTGGCCTTGTGCCGAACTGTCTTCTCGATGGTCGTCGCGCGCTCCGCTAAGCCAGCCGCCGCCCGAGCTCATCGGGTCGGCGCGGCGTTCAGTCGCGCTTCTCGCGCCTGTCGCCCAGCTCGCGAATCCGCTCCGACGCCGCCCGCAGCCTCTCCTCGCGCGCCTTCTCGTCGGCCTTCTTGAGCTTCTCGTACGTCTTCTCGTCGGAATCGGTGAACCGCAGCGCCAGCCGCGGGATCCCCAGCGTGAGCACCAGCGACGGCCACACGATCCACGCGTACTGCCAGTCCACGACGATCTGCAGGACGAGGAACGTGATGAGCGTCAGCCCGATCACCACGCCGTCCAGCGACTCGACCAGCTTGCCGCGGCGGCGCAGGTCCTCGAGGTCGGCGTCGGCGTCGCGGGTGGCCGGCGTCCGCGCGCCGGTGGGAGCCGGCACGAGAGACGACGGGGACGACGACGAGAGCGCGACCTCCCCGCCGCCCGCCGTGGCCGACTGCACGATCATGCCGTCCACCGACGTCAGCGGCGTCCCGCCCGGCAGGTCGGCGAACGAGTCGCGCAGCTGGGCGAGGGTGCGGGCCGCGGCCACGTCGCCGGACCGGGCGTGGAACTGTGAGTCGTCCAGGCGCCCGGACGCGTAGTGGTCGCCGAGCACGGTGAGGGCGTGCAGCCGTTCGGCGTCGGAGAGCAGCAGGTCGTCGGGCTCGGCCATGCCTTCCAGGCTATGACCGCTGGCGCGCCCGCACCATAGGGGATCGCCCCGATTCGCGGAGGCGGGGTCGTGGATTCCGACGAGTTCGCCGCGGGGGTGTCACGTTTCCGGATGCTCGTGCGTCGACAGGACATGAGCACACCACAGAGCAGGAACGACCAGCGCAAGCAGGTCAGCGCAGGCGCCATGACGTCGATGCTGGCGCTCGAGGCCTATACCCGGGCCCGGGTCTCACGGGACGACAGTCACCTCATCCGCCTGCGCGTCTCGGCGGTCAACGGCTGCCGCTACTGCGCGGCCATGCACCGCCGCGACGCCCGCAAGGACGGGTGGAGCGCCGACCGGATCGCGGCCGCCGAGGACTGGACCGCCCACGCCGACGAGTTCGCGGCGGACGAGCAGGCGGTGCTGCGGTTCGCCGACGCCGTCACCCGCATCGACGGCGAGGAGTCCGTCCCCGACGAGATCTGGGATGAGGTGGCGCGCTACCGCGGTGAGAGCGGGGCTGGACAGGTGCTGATGGACGTCGTCACCATCAACGCGTGGAACCGCATAGCGATCGCGACCCGGAAGGACCCGGGCTCGCTACGCGGGCTGATCCCGAGCGACCTCGAGCCGACGAGCCCGCGATGACCGCGGGCGTCCTCGCCGGAACGGGCGCGTCGACAGGCGAGCAGGCCGCCCCGCCCGGCGCGGCCCCGCCCGGCGCGGTCCTGCCCGACCGGGCGGCGCTCGAGCGGATCCGCGGGCAACTGCTCGGGATCGGCTACCGCATCACCGGCACCTGGGCGGACGCCGAGGACGCCGCCGACGAGGCACTGGCCCGACTCGTGGCGCTCGATCCGTCGGACGCTCCCCGCAACGCCGAGGCGTGGCTGACCACCGTCGCGACCCGCCTGTGCCTGGACCGCCTCCGTCGACGGAAGCGCGAGGACTACATCGGGGCGTGGCTGCCCGAACCCGTCGACACCGCGCTGCTGCCGGCCGAGCTGGCCGAGCAGCGGGATGAGCTGCGGATCGCGGTGCTGCTGGCGTATGAGCAGCTCGGGCCCGAGGAGCGGGCCGCCTTCGTCCTGCGCGAGGCCTACAAACTGCCCTACGCCCAGATCGCCGAGGCGTTGCACGCCACCGCGCCCACGGTGCGCCAGTGGGTCAGCCGCGCCCGGCACAGGCTGCAGACCGACCTGCGCCCGCCCGAGCCCGCGCCGGATGAGCTGATCACGCGGCTGGTGGAGGCGGTGATGTCCGGCGACCTCGAGCAGACGATCGCCGTGCTCACCTCGGACGCGCGGGTCCTGTCGGATAGCAACGGCAAGGTCAACGCCGCCCGGCGCGACATCGTGGGCGCCCGCAAGTGTGCGTACTTCCTGGTCAAGGCCATGGAGCTCGCCGAGGGAGCGGTCGCGCCGGTCGAGGTCAACGGTGAGGTCGCGCTGGCCGTGGTGTCCCGCGGGGTCCTGCGCGTGGTGCAGGCCGGGGTGGTGGACGGCCGTGTGGACCGCCTGTACTTCCACTGCAATCCAGACAAGCTCACGCGCCTGGCCGTTCCCGAGGGATTCGCGGCGGGCGGCTGACTCCGCCCGCCGCGCATCGCCGGTCGTCCGCCGCCTGTCCCCGGGCGCCTCCGGCGAGCGGAGAGTGCCGGGTCTACTCTCTCGACATGGTCTCGACGATCCCGGGCGTCTTGTCCTCGGGCGCACGGGCGGTCCGCGCGTTCACGTACAGCTCACCGGCCCGCTCGGCGCTGCTGGCGTTCGCAGCGGCGATCGTGGTCTTCACGGTGCTGCTGATGATGCCGTGGGCCACCGCCTCCGACGCCCCGGCGTACCTGCACGACGCGGTCTTCACCGCCACCTCCGCGGTGTCCGTGACCGGCCTGACGACGGTGGACACCGCGACGCACTGGTCTCCGGCGGGTCAGGTGGTGATCCTCGCGGGCATCCAGGTCGGTGGCCTGGGGATCGTGACGATCTCGTCTCTGCTGGCCCTGTCGGTCACCAGACAGTTCGGCGTCCGCACGCGGCTCCTCGCACAGACGGGGATGTCGGCGGGCGGACTGGGGGAGGTCCGATCGCTGATCACGACGATCGTCGTGTCCTCCGCCCTGGTGGAACTGGTCATCGCGCTGGTCCTCGCACCCCGTCTCATCGCCCACCACGGATCGTTCGGGGACGGGCTCTGGCACGCCGTGTTCTATGCCGTGTCCGCGTTCAACAACGCCGGGTTCGTCCTCGACCCCGGGGGCCTGGCGCCGGTGGCGGACGATCCGGTCGTGTTCTGGGCGCTCATCTGTGCTGTGTTCCTGGGCAGCCTCGGCTTTCCCGTTCTCCTGGTGCTGTGGAAGCACCAGTGGCACCTCGGACGCTGGAATCTCCACACGCGACTCACGGTCGAGGTCAGTGTGCTCCTGATGCTCGTCGGTGCCCTGGGGTTCGCCGCGTTGGAGTGGAGCAACGGTGCGACCCTCGGCGGAGACGGCGTGGCCGACAAGCTGCAGCAGTCGGTGTTCGCCTCGGTGATGATGCGTTCCGGGGGCTTCGCCGTCATCGATCCCGTCGACACCAGGGCGTCGACCATGCTCATCACCGACGCGTTGATGTTCGTCGGTGGCGGTTCGGTGTCGACCGCCGGCGGGGTCAAGGTCACCACCCTGGCCGTGATCTTCCTCGCGTTCCTCGCTGAAGCCCGCGGTCGGGAGGACACCACCGCCCACGGGCGGGCCCTGCCCACCTCCTCGATCCGGGTCGCCGTCTCCGTGGCCGGGATGGGGCTCACCCTGGTATCCGTGTCCGCCCTGACCTTGATGATCCTCACCGGGGAGGACCTGGGGCGGCCTCTGTTCGAGTCCATCTCCGCCTTCGCCACCTGTGGGTTGAGTTCAGGTCTCAGCGCTGAACTCGAGCCGGCGGGGGTGTACGTTCTGTCCGGGCTGATGTTCGCCGGCCGAGTCGGCATCATCACCTTCGCCACCGCACTGACCATGCGGGCCCAGCGGACCAGGTACCGCCTACCCGTAGAGAGGCCGATCATTGGCTGATCGCACCCGCCGCCAGTCCCCAGTTCTCATCGTCGGGCTGGGCAGATTCGGCATCTCCCTGGCCACACAACTCGTCGGCCAGGGACGCGAAGTCCTCGCCGTCGAACGTGACCACGGACTCGTACAGAGATACGCGGACGCCCTGACCCACGTCGTCGAGGCGGACGCCACGGACATCGAGGCGCTACAGCAGCTCGGCGCCCGGGACTTCTCCACCGCAGTCGTGGGAGTGGGCACGTCGATCGAGTCGTCCGTGCTGGTCGCGGTGAACCTCGTCGACCTCGGTATCAACCAGGTCTGGGCCAAGGCGATCAACCAGGCCCACGGGAAGATCCTCACCCGTATCGGCTGCCACCATGTCGTGTTCCCCGAACACGACGCCGGGGTCCGGGTCGCCCACCTCGTGGCCAATCAGATGATGGACTTCATCGAGTTCGATGAGAGCTTCGCCATCGTCAAGATGCGGCCACCGAGGGACGTCATAGGCCACTCGATCGACTACTGCCATCCCCGCAGACGGCACAAGGTCAACATCGTCGGCATCAAGACACCGGGCGGTCCGTTCCAGTACGCGCAGCCGGAGACCATCATCGGCGCAGACGACGTCATCATCGTCTCAGGACACGTTCGCGACCTGGAACGCTTCGCCGACTACTCCGAGCAGAAGCGGTGAGGGCTCGACCGACAACCCGGTCGGGCTAGCGGGGCACCCACATGGCCAACTCGTTGCCGCCCGGCTCGCGGAAGTGGAAGCGGCAGCCACCGGGGAAGTCGATCGGCCCGAAGGTCACCGTGCCGCCGGCCTCCTCGACCCGCTGCCGCGCCTCGTCGAGGTCGGCCACGCGGATCACGAGCAGCGGGGCAGGGGACTGTTCGTCGATGTCACCCTGGATGCCCACGTCCACGCCGCCTCCCATGAGGCTGGTGAACGAGGTCCCGTAGACCGTGGGCGACCAGCCGCACACGGTCTCCAGGAACTCGGCGGTCGCGGGCATGGAGGTGCTGGGGAACTCGATTGAAGTGATCTCGAGCGGCGTCCTCTTCTTCACGGTGCAGACGCTACGCGGGCTCATGTTCGGACGGGAGTGATTTCCCGGCCTCCCAGCGCGCGAGCAGCTCCGCCGCGGCGGCCTGCGGGTCCGGGGCGGCCATGATCGCCGAGACCACGCAGATCCCGTCCAGCTCGGTGGCCGCCAGCTGCGCGACGGTCGCCGGCGTGATCCCGCCGATCCCGACCGCGCGGACACCGCCGGCCGCGCCGCCGACTCCACCGTCCGCCTCGCGAACACCGCCGCCGGCCGAGCGGTGAGCGTGCGCGGCGCGGGCGAGACGGTCCGCCCCCTCCGGCCCGAGCGCGGCGGCGGTGTCGGTCTTGGTCGCCGTGGCCCACACCGGGCTCACCCCGATAACGTCCGGCACCGGACCCGGACCCGCCAGCGCGGCGGCGAGCTGGGAATCCGACTCGATCGACAGCCCCACCATGAGGTGGTCCGGCATCGCCGCGCGAGCCCGGGCGAACGGAATGTCCCGCTGCCCGACGTGCAGGTGCAGCCCCAGCTCGCGCGCGACGTCCGCGCGATCGTTGACGAACACCGGGACGACCCGGCCCGTCTCGGTGCAGGCCCTCGCGACGGCCTCGGCGACGGCGACGGCGTGGGTGGCGAACTCGTCGTCGTCGCCCTCCTTGTCCCGGACCTGGACCACGCCCACCCCGCCGAGCACCGCCTCGTACGCGATCCCCGGCACGGCGTCGCGCCCGCCGCCGAGGTGCGGATCGGTGACCAGGTAGAGCCGCCAGTCGACGCCGGCGCCGCGGTCGAGCCGAGCCTCGCCCACGTCCCGGTCGGGCCGTGCGTCGCTCACTCCGTCGTCACCGTGACCAGACCCGCGATGTCCTCGGGGGTGAGCGTGTGGAGCGCGTCCAGCCACGCCACCGCGAAGCTGCCGGGCCCCGCGGACGTGCGGCCGGCGACCGTCCCCGCGGCCCCGGCGTGGGCGTGGGCGGCGACCACCGCGTCGTGGTCGTTGGCACCGGCCGCGCGCGCCGCCCCGAGGTAGGCCGCGGTGAGCGCGCCCAGAGCGCACCCCGTGCCGATGACTTTCTGCAGCAACGGGTGACCCGACTCGACCCACGTCGCGCGCTCGAGGCCGTCGTGATGTGTGACGACGAGGTCCCGCGGCCCCGTCACCGCCACCACCGCACCGGACCGCGCGGAGAGATCCCGGGCGGCGGGCTCCGCGGCGGCCACCTCCTCGGTCGAGTCGACGCCCCGGCCGCCCGCCCCCGTGCCGGCGAGCGCGATGGTCTCGGAGGCGTTGGCCCGGATCGCGGCCGGACCCGACTCCAGCCACGCCGTGGACAGGCGGGTCCGCAGCACGAGCCCGCCCACCGCGACCGGGTCCAGCACCCACGGGGTCCCGGCCTCGCGGGCGGAGGAGATCGCGGCGTGCATGCCCTCGACCTGCTCGGCGGTCGGATTGCCGACGTTGACGAGCACACCCGAGGCGATCGCGGCGAAGTCGCCGGCCTCGTCGGGGTGATCGACCATCGCGGGCGCCGCGCCCGCGGCGAGCAGCACATCGGCGGTGATCTGACGGACCACCGAGTTGGTCAGGCAGTGCACGAGCGGGCCCGTCTCGCGCATGAGGGACACCAGGCGGGCGACGTCGGCGGGGCTGTCGGCGGCGCCGGCGTCGGCGCGGTCAGCGGCGGTGGGCATGCCCCCAGTGTGCCCCCGACCGGCCGCTACAGGAATAGCGCGCATCCGGTGCCGGTTGTACGGGGCATGACGTCCCCTGATACCGGTGCCCCCGGCGCCCGCGCCCTGCCCCTGTCCGTGATCGACTTCGCGACCGTCCGCCCCGGGCAGACCGTGGGGGAGGCGCTGCAGGACTCGGTCGAACTGGCGCGCAAGGCGGAGGAGCTGGGGTACGAGCGGGTCTGGTACTCCGAACACCACAACATGCCGTCGATCGCCTCGTCGGCGCCGGCGGTGCTCATGGCGCACATCGCCGCGCGGACCGAGCGCATCCGGCTTGGCTCGGGCGGCGTGATGCTGCCCAACCACGCGCCGATCGTGATCGCCGAGCAGTTCGGCACCCTCGCCGAGCTCCACCCCGGCCGCATCGACCTCGGACTGGGACGCGCCCCGGGCACCGACCCGCAGACGCTGCGCGCGCTGCGCCGCGAGCCGTCCGCGGCCGAGAACTTCCCCGACGACGTGCGCGAACTGCAGGCCTTCCTCGGAGATTCGCCGTCCGACTTCGCCCGCACCCGCGGCATCGCCGCCATCCCCGGGCGCGGAACCAAGATCCCGCTGTACATCCTCGGCTCGTCACTGTTCGGCGCGCAGCTCGCCGCCGCCTACGGACTGCCCTACGCGTTCGCCTCCCACTTCGCGCCCGACGCCCTGGAGCAGGCGTCCGCGGTGTACCGCGAGCGGTTCCAGCCCAGCGAGCAGCTGGCCGAGCCGTACATGATCGCCGCGGTCAACGTGGTGGCCGACGACGACGCCGAGCGGGCCGGGCGCGAACTGCAGTGGTACCGCCGCCAGCGGGTCAAGCTCATGGCCGGCCGCGGTCGCGAGTTCAGCGACGAGGAGCTGGACATGATCATGGAGTCCGCCGGCGGCCGCCAGATCCTGCACATGATCTCCTACACAGCGTGCGGCGACGGCCCGGCGGTCCGCGACTACCTCACCGACTTCGCCCGTCGCGCGGGCGCCGACGAGCTGATGATCGCGCCCGTGGGATCGACGGTCGAGCGGATCCACGGGACGCTGGAGGTGTTGCGTCGCGCGTGGGATGACTGATGCGCGCGGCCGGGGCCACTGAACGACGCGCCTGGAGTGGCTGGTGTGGTCGCGTCGCGTGCGCTTGATCACGATACGGCGCCGACCCGGCTCCGAGCCGTAGCCGCGGGCGCCGTGGCGCGCCTACTGTGGGCACATGGCGATCTCCGACGTCGGCGAATACGCCCACCTGAGCCCTGACCAGATCGAGGAGCTCGGGCGGGAACTCGACGCCATCCGCGCCCGGGTCATCCAGTCGCGCGGGGAGCGTGATTACCGGTACATACACTCCGTCATAAAGTTGCAGCGTGGACTGGAATTGGGTGCACGCGCCCTGTTGTACTTCGGTGCGCGCAACCGCACCGTGTGGGTGCTCGGGACCGGCACACTGGCGGTGGCCAAGATCCTCGAGAACATGGAGATCGGCCACAACGTCATGCACGGCCAGTGGGACTGGATGAACGATCCGGAGATCCACTCGACCAACTGGGAATGGGACCTCGTCGGCAGCTCCGCCGACTGGAAGCACACCCACAACCACCTGCACCACAAGTTCACCAACATCGTCGGGATGGACGACGACGTGGGGTTCGGCGTCTTGCGCGTGACCCGCGACGTGCCGTGGGAGCCGAGGTTCCTCGCCAACATGGCGGTCAACGCCGCCCTGATGGCGGGCTTCGAGTGGGGGATCGGCTTGCAGGCCGTCACCCTCAGCGACGCGTTCGACCGGGACGCCGCCCCCGAGGACCGCCGTAAGGCGCGCGCGTTCCTGCGCAAGGCCGGCCAGCAGATCCTCAAGGACTACGTCCTGTTCCCCGTGCTCGCCGGGCCGAGCGGACCCCAGGCGCTCACCGCCACCGTCACGGCCAACATCATCCGCAATGTGTGGACCAACGCCGTGATCTTCTGCGGCCACTTCCCGGACGGCGCGGAGAAGTTCACCATGACGGATGTTGAGACCGAATCGCAGGCGGAGTGGTACCTGCGGCAGATGCTCGGCAGTGCCAACCTCGACGGCGGACCGGCCATGAACCTGATGTCGGGCAACCTGTCGTTCCAGATCGAGCACCACATGTTCCCCGACCTGCCGTCCAACCGGTACTCGGAGATCTCACTCGAGGTCCGCGATCTGTGCGCCCGCTACGACCTGCCGTACGTCTCCGGGCCGCTGTGGAAGCAGTACCTCCAGTCGTGGCGGACCATCGCGCGGCTGTCGCTGCCGGACCGCTACCTGCGCCGCACCGCCGACGACGCCCCCGAGACCCGCAGCGAGAAGATGTTCGGCCACGGCCCGCGTATGTCCGGGCTGGCCACCGCGCTGGCCGGGGTCCGGAAGGCCCGGGGCCGGGCTCGCCGCAGCCGGGGGGAGCACTCCCCGAAGGCCCGCTGAGCGGCGGTGGCAGACTATGCCGCATGTCGCTGACGAGCATGTTGGAGTCCGCCGCGCACGGTGGGACTGTCGAGGTCGAAGAGGGCTGGACGCAGGGAAGGGCCATCTATGGTGGGCTCACCGGGGCCCTGCTGCTGGCCGCCATGAAGGGGAAGCTCCGCGATCTCGCGGGCAGCACCGGTAGCCCGGTGGGGGTCCCGCCGTTGCGGTCGCTCACCGTGTCGTTCGTCGGCCCCGCGGCCACCGGCCCCGTCGAGGTCGAGGCCGAGATCCTGCGTGTCGGTTCCAACGTCACCCAGTGCCAGGCGACGGTCCGGCAGTCCGACGCGATCGTCGCGACGGCGCTGGCAGCGTTCGGCAGGCATCGGGAGTCGTCGATCTCCGTGCCGCCCGCGCACCCGATGCCCGAGCTGGGCGACCCGTCGGCGATCGAGCCGTTCCCCTACATGAAGGATCTCACGCCGGAGTTCTACCGGTTCGTCGAGCTGCGGCAGGTGGGCGGGCAGATGCCGTTCAGCGGCGCCGAGTCGGCGGACCTGTCCGGGTGGACCTCACTGCGTGAGGCGCCGGAGCGGCTCGAGGAGGAGCACCTGGTGCTGCTGACGGACGCATGGCCGCCGGCGCCGCTCCAGATGCTCGACGGGTTCGCGCCAGGCAGCAGCCTCACGTGGACCATCGAGCTCGTCGCCGAGGTGGGCCCGGACGTCGTCCCGG
Organism: Dietzia sp. oral taxon 368; assembly: GCF_002999155.1. NCBI lineage: Bacteria > Bacillati > Actinomycetota > Actinomycetes > Mycobacteriales > Dietziaceae > Dietzia > Dietzia sp. oral taxon 368. Next base: position 1,036,931 of record NZ_CP027238.1, on the reverse strand, counting down.
CCGATGCGAACCTGGCGTATGCCGCGACGACCGATGCCGCCCGGGACGGCTACGCGCACACTCACGCGATGGTGTGGCGGCCCGACGGCGAGCTGCTCGCGATCAGCCGCCAGACGATCACCATCTTCGGCTGAGCCGTCTGCCCGGCGCGAAAACACGAGTCGGCGCAGCGCATGAGCCTCACACGGCAACGCCACCTAAACGCCACCTAATCGAATGCGCGCCACCTAGCGGATCCCGTAGGCGGCGCGCATTCGGATAGGCGGCGCGTACGCCCGGCCGGGCAGACTCAGCCGGACCGCCGGTGAGCGGCCGCTGAGCCGCCGCCCGACCGGCCGGGCAGACTCAGCCGCTCAGCCGGCCATCCCGGCGCTTCAGCTGCTCAGCCGGCGGAGCGGGTGGCCCGTCGCCGCTGGTCGCCACGCGGGCTGCCGGCGGCCTGCCCGATCGACTGGCGGGCACCCGTGCTGCGCGCGCCGGAGCCCTGCGCACCTGACCGCTGCGCGCCGGAGCCATGGCCGCCGGAACGCTGAGCGCCCGAACCCTGTCGCGCAGAGCCCTGACGAGCGGAGCCCTGGGGCGCGGCCGACGGGGCGCCGCCGCTCTCGGGGCGACGACGACGAGCGCCGCCACCGCCGGAGCCCTGCTGGTCGCGGGCACCGCACTCCGAGCCGTCGCGATCCCGACCCGCCCGGACCTGGCGGTCCTGGTCGGCGCTGCGCCGGCCGTCGCCGCGGGACTGCCCGCCGCGACCCCGGCCGTGCTCGCCCTCAGCCTGGCGGCCCCGACCCTGCTGGCCCTGGCCGTCAGCCTGCTGGCCCGCGCGCTGGCGGTTCTGGCTCTGGCGATCCCGCCCACGACCGCGACGTGACTGACCGCGGACCGACTGGCCCTCCGCGCCGTCGTCGGACGGCACGTGGGCCGGCGGCTCGGGGGCGTCGGCCAGCGCGGCGGCCGCGTCGGCGCCCACGGGCAGCTCGATCTCGCCGGCGGTCACCCCGGCCGCGCGCAGCAGCGAGCGGACTTCTCGGACCTGATCCGCGGTGGCCACGGTGACGACAGTGCCGATGGCGCCGGCGCGGGCGGTGCGGCCCGACCGGTGGACGTAGGCCTTGTGCTCGGCCGGCGGATCGGCGTGGACGACGAGCCCGACGTCGTCGACGTGGATGCCGCGGGCGGCGATGTCGGTCGCGACGAGGACGGTCGCCTCGCCGGAGGAGAACGCGTCGAGGTTACGCACGCGTGCGTTCTGCGACAGGTTGCCGTGCAGGTCCACGCTCGCCACGCCACGGCCGGTGAGCTGCTTGGCCAGGCGCTTGGCGCCGTGCTTGGTGCGGGTGAACATGACGGTCCGCGAGGTCGCGCCAGCGAGGTCGGCGAGCGCGCGGACGCGGTCGTCGGCGTCGACGTGGAACACGTGGTGCGCGGTCGGACCGGGCGTGGCCGAGCCGTCGTCCACCGAGTGGTCCACCGGGTCGGTGAGGAACCTGGTCACCAGCTTCTGCACGCCCGAGTCGAGGGTCGCCGAGAACAGCAGGCGCTGCGCGTCCGCCGGGGTCGCCGACAGGATGCGGGTGACGCCGGGCAGGAAGCCCAGGTCGGCCATGTGATCGGCCTCGTCGAGGACGCTGATCTCGACGGCGTCCAGGCGGCAGTGCTTCTGACCCATGAGGTCCTCGAGGCGACCGGGGCAGGCCACGACGATGTCGACGCCGCGGTTCAGCGCGTCCACCTGGCGGCCCTGGGACACTCCGCCGAAGATCACGGTGGTCTTCATACCGAGGGCGTTGGCGAGCGGCGCGAGGGTCTCGTCGATCTGGCGGGCGAGCTCGCGGGTCGGGGCGAGGATGAGGCCGCGCGGCGCGTTGCGGGTGCGGCGACCGCCGGAGGCGGCCAGACGCGCGACGAGCGGGAGGCAGAACGCGTACGTCTTGCCCGAGCCGGTGCGGCCGCGGCCGAGCACGTCACGACCGGACAGGGCGTCGGGCAGCGTCGCCGACTGGATGGGCGTCGGCGTGGTGATGCCCGCGCCGTTCAGGACGTCGAGCAGGGGGGAAGGAACGCCGAGATCGGCGAAAGAACGTGACAAGAGGAAGTGCTCCGAACATAGAGGATGGCGTCTTGCCCGGCGCGCTCACGGATAATCGCATCGCCCCTCAGGCGGTACGTCCGGTGCGCGACCACGGGATGGTCGACAGGCCGCGGCCCGAGGCAAGAGTGGTGCGGGCCGTCCTCGGACCATCCTACTCGCCGACGGACCGCGCACCCCATTCGCCGAGACAGGTGTGACGAGGACATCACGAGTGTCGGTGCGGGGTGGCACCATACAGATCGTGCGACTCGACCTGTCCCTACTGCGCCGCCCGGAGCTCGGGTCGGTGCTGCTCGGACGGGAGAAGGAATCCGCCCGGATCCGCGCCTGGCGCGTTCGGATCCTGTTGATCCTGTCGCTACTGGGCTCCAACCTCGTGGGCGTCGCCGTCGCCGTGACGTTGATCTTCTTCGTGCTGCCCGGCCCGGCGCTGCTCTCGCGGGAGTTCCTTGTCCCCACCGTGATCGTCGTGCCCGTCTACGTGTCGTTGGCGGTCATCACGGGCACGGTGTGGGTGACCCGCGCCGTCTACCGCCGGGTCCGCTGGTTCCTGGAGGGACACGAACCCACTGATCGGCAGCGCATCCGTACCCTTCGGCTGCCGGGGCGCATCACCCTCATCCAGGCGTTCCTGTGGCTGCTCGGCGCGGCCGTGGTGACCCCCGCGTACGGCGTGGTGGACCCGTCGTCGATCCCGGTCGTGGGATTCACGATCGTGTTCGCCGGCCTGGTCGTGTGCGGTGTCGCGTTCCTGCTGGCCGACTTCGGACTGCGTCCCGTCGCGGCGGTCGCGCTGTCCACCGGCAGGGCGCCGCGGGCCCGGTTCCTCGGCGCCATGACGCGGCTCCGGGTGGCATGGGCCCTGGGCAGCGGGGTCCCCGTGACAGGCCTGATCATCGTGGCGATCTACACCCTCGCGGGCCGCGCCCTGTCACTGGAACGCCTCGCCGTCGTCGTCATCGTCCTCGGTGCCACCTCACTGCTGGCCGGGTTCCTCCTCATCTCGCTGGCGACGGCCTCGATGATCGGCCCGCTGCGCAGCGTGCGGTGGGCGATGGAGGACATCACGGCCGGCACCCTGTCCCGGCGGGTGGTGGTCTACGACGGCACCGAGCTCGGCGAGCTGCAACGCGGCTTCAACCAGATGGCCTCCGGGCTCCAGGAGCGCGAGCGGCTGCGGGACCTGTTCGGGCGGCACGTGGGCCGCGACGTGGCCGAGGCCGCCGAACTCCACGAGCCCGAACTGGGCGGGCGGGACTCGCGCGTCGGCGTCGTGTTCGTGGACCTCATCGGCTCCACCGAGATGGCGGTGCGGTCCGAGGCCTCCGAGGTGGTGGACGTGCTCAACCAGTTCTTCTCCGTGGTGGTGGAGACCGTGGAGGAGTACGACGGCATCGTGGACAGCTTCCTGGGCGACGCCGCGCTCGTGGTGTTCGGGGCGCCGCGGTCGATGGCGGACCCGGCCACCGCGACCCTGGCGTGTGCGCGCGTCCTCGGGCGGCGGCTGCAGGAGCGGGTGCCCGACTGCCGCGCCGGCATCGGGGCGTCGTTCGGCGACGTGGTGGCCGGGTACGTCGGCTCGGACGACCGCTTCGAGTACACGGTGATCGGCGACGCGGTCAACGAGGCCGCGCGCCTGTGCGAGCTGGCCAAGGACCGGCCCGGGCTCGTCCTGGCCTCGGGCGCGGCGACCGACGCCGCCGCGGAGGTCGAGCGTGGCCGCTGGGACGAGGTGGGCTCGCAGGTCGTGCGGGGGCGGGACGAACCGACCCGGCTGTGCGCGCCGGCCGACGCGGCGGACACGCCGGAGGCGGCTGACACCGCGGACGGCGCGGACGGCGCGGACTCCCGCTAAGACGGACTCCCGCTGCTACTGCAGGACGACATCCTGCCCGCCGAGCGCGACCTCGAGGCCCTCCGGCACCACGCGGGCGCCCTCGATCACCACGCCGTCGGGCAGCGAGGCGACGGTCGAGTCGACGGTGCCCGTGATGCCCGAGAACAGGCCGTTCGGCAGGTCGAACCCGAGGAGCGAGGTCTGCTGTGGCGTGAGGGTCAGCTGACCGTCGGTCACGCCGGGGACGACGCCGACCTCCGCGATCCCGCCGATGTCCGCGCGCAGCAGCCCGGCGGCGGGGTCGGGCCGCACCGAGCGGACCTCGGTCAGACCCGCCACGGGTGAGCCCTCCGCCGGGTTGCCCTGCGAGGCGGCGGCCGCGAGCTGCTCGCCGCTGAGCACCGCGATGCCGTCGGCGGTGTCGGCGCGGATCCCGCCGTCGACCAGCCGGACGGAGTGGCCGGTCACGTCGATGCGCGGGACGGTCGCGTTGCCCGGAGAAGTCAGCCGGACCGTCCCCACGGCCTGGGTCGTGGCCAGATCCCACAACACGGGAGTGCTGCCGAACCCCACCGACACCGGCGCATCGAGCCGGGCGGACGCCTCGCTCTCGGCCCGGTCGGACAGATACCAGCGGGCCCCGAACTCCGCGGCCACCACCAGCCCCACCAGAAGCAGGAGCAGTACGAGCAGCGAGCACCCGCACCCGCGTCCGCGTCGCCCGCCGCCGCGACGTCCGTTGGCGGCCATCCGATCTCGTCGTCCCATGGGGGTATGGTGCCGGACCCGCGCTACGGGGTCCACCGTCTCGGGGACCGGTTGCGAGGGTAGGTGTCCGCCCTCACGATCGGGGGCATGACCGAGACACAGGATGCACGAACCGACACCCGAACCGTCGCTTTCCTCGTGGCCTCCGAGGGCATCGAGCGCGTCGAACTCACCGAGCCGTGGGGCGCCGTCTCCGGGGCGGGTCACACGCCGATCCTCGTCAGCACGGACAGCGGCGAGGTCGGGCTGGTCGACCACCTCGACCCGGCCGGCGCGCACGCCGTCGACCGGATCAGCGCCGACACCTCGGCCGCCGACATCGACGTGCTCGTCCTACCCGGCGGCGTCGCCAACCCGGACGCGCTGCGGCAGGACTCCCACGCCGTCAACCTGGTGCGCGAGATGGTCGACGCGGGTAAGCCCGTGTTCGCCATCTGCCACGCCCCCTGGATGCTCGTCGAGGCCGACGTGGTCCGCGGCCGCCGGATCACGTCCTACCCGAGCCTGCGGACGGATCTGGTCAACGCGGGCGCGGAGTGGGTCGACGCGGAACTCGTCAGTGACGGCGGGATCACGACCAGCCGCCGGCCCGACGACCTGCCCGCCTTCTGCGACGCGCTCCTCGAGGCACTTCGCGGAGACGCCTGAGGACGTTTCGACGATGATCGGCGTCTACGTCCACAACCGTGGGCGCGGGCATCTGCACCGGGTGCTGCCGGTCGTCGCGGCTCTGAGGGAGCGGGGCGAGGAGGTCACGCTGCTCGTGACCGGGCCGTTCGACCACGCCCTCCGCCCGCCCGGGGTCGAGGTGGTGCACCTGCCCGTCGACGGGGTCGCGGCCCAGGGTCTCGCGGTCGCCGCTCGCCGGAGCGCGGTGGCGTGGATCGACCGCGCCCGGCCGCGGGCGTTCTGGGTCGACTCGTCACCGGGGATGTCGCTGGCCGCGCGGATGGCCGGCGTCCCGATGGTGAGCACCCTGCCGCCCGGACTGCGGGACGACGAACCGCACCGGCTCCGCTGCCGTGCCGCCGAGAAACTCATCGCGGCGTGGCCACCCGGCGCGCACCGCGAGGCCGTCGCGCAGGCGGGACGTGCGGTGTACGAGATCGGCGGGATCTCCCGCTTCGAGCGTCGCGAGCCCGAGCCGCGCGATCGGCGCCGTCGCCCCCGCGTGGTCCACCTCAACGGATCCACCGAAGTCTGGGACCACCGGTTCTGGCGCGCGGTCCGCACGACCGCCGGCGAGCTGGGCGTGGCGGAATGGACGGAGCTGGGTGGGCCGGACGGGGCGTGGCACGACGACCCGTGGTCCGAGCTGTGCTCTGCGGATGTGGTGGTCACCGGGGCGGGCCAGACGTCCGTCGCCGACGCCGCCTGCGCGGACGTCCCGCTCGTGGTGGTCCCGGGAAAGCATGATCACGGCGAGTACGACGCCACCGCCGAGGCGCTGGCCGGGCTCCCCGGCACGTCGGTGATGAGGTACGGAGACGGGCCCACGGCGGTCGCGCACGCGGTGCGCGAGCAGGTGGACCGCGCTCTGGACGGCGAAGCCGGGGGTATCCGGAAGTGGTGGGGGGTGGACGGCGCGGCGTCGCGCGCCGCGGAGGTCATCCGGTCGACGACGACGAGGACCGCGTCTCGACGGTGACCGCTGCCGCCCGCACGGCCGGAATGTGAGGCGTGGACAACTTCTCACCTGTAGTGGATTCTGCTGCAAAAGCGCTGCGCAACCCGTTGACACGAACATATACCTCTCGGTATGTGAGTTCACTCCGCGCACGGCGAGGCGGATCACTGACAGGATGGGTGCAGAGCGCTGCCGACCGAGCTTTCAGGGCCTGACACGGGCACGTCGGAACGGCGGGAACGGAGGCCACATGCCCAGATACAAGAACCTCGAACCCATGGCGGCTTTCTGGTCGTGGCGCGACGGTGCGGCGTGCATCGGCCACGAGGACCTGTTCTACAGCCTCGAGGAGGAGTCGAAGGGCGCGCGGCGGAAGAAGGAGGACCAGGCAAAAGCGGTGTGTGCCACCTGCCCGGTCTTCGACACCTGCCGGACGTTCGCCCTTGAGACCAAGGAGTTGTACGGCGTATGGGGCGGCCTCACCGAGGCCGAAAGGCATCGGATCGCCGGCCGCCACCGCACCGGCTGACCCCGTGATCCGCGCGAGCGATCGTGCGGATCCTAATTTGGATCCCCAGGGGTCGCCTCGTGTCCGGGGCGGCCCTTCGTCCTGTTGGCCTCTTTCATCTCCGCCTCGTGGACGTGTCGGCGGCCGCCGGTGAGCTCCTCGCGCACCGCGCGGTCGACCTCGCGCGCGGTGGACCAGAAGCCGTCGTCGAACTCCTCCACCATCTGGAACGTCCACCGGCCGTGGAGGACGTTGACCCCCACGACCTCGGATCGGATCCGTTCGGCGAGTTCCGTGCGACCGATCTCGTCGAGCTTGTCGGCGGCCTCCTGGAGGAGGATGTCCGCTCGCCCGATGAGCTGGTGCAGGTCGTACAGCCGACCGCGGGCCCGCTCGATGTACTCCAGTGCCTCGCTCACGCTGCCGGCCGCCTCGACCTCGGCGTCGGTCGCGCCCTCGGGTCGACGGTGCGTCTCGTCGACGCTCGGGGTGCGGTTGTCGTCTCCGGATGCCACGTCGTCTCCCGCCACGTCAGACCGTCCGGGTGATGCGCTGCAGCTGCCGCGGGTTCGTGTGGTGTTTGAGTGCGGTGACCAGGCCCGCACGCCGACCGTCGCGGGTCTCGTACGTCCTCGGCTCGCCGGCGAACATCTTCTCCGACCGCGTCTCCGGCGCGTCGTCGGCCGTGGCCTTGAGGAACCGGTTCGGCAGCGACAGCTTGGCGATGGTGCGCCACGACTGCCAGTACTGCTTGTACAGCGGGCCGGTGGTGTACGGCAGATCCCAGCGGCGGCAGACGTCCTGCACCTTCTCGGCGACCTCGGCGTACCGGTTGGACGGGATCGTGGGGAACAGGTGGTGCTCGATCTGGAACGACAGGTTGCCGGACATGAAGTGCATGAGCTTGCTGCCGGTGAAGTTGGCCGAGCCCAGCATCTGGCGCAGGTACCACTGCGCCTGGGTCTCGTTCTCCAGGTCCTCCAGGGTGAACTTGTCGGCCCCGTCCGGGAAGTGACCGCAGAAGATCACGGCGTTCGACCACAGGTTGCGGATGACGTTGGCGGTCATGTTCGCGGTCATGGTGGTCTTCCAGTTGGGGCCCGACAGCAGCGGGAACCACACGTAGTCCTTGCCCACCTGGCGGCGGGCCTTCCGCAGGAACTGCCCGATCCGCTTCTTCTGCTCGTCCCACCCCGAGGAGTTGATGGTCCCCGGTGCAATCTCGAGGTGCTGGACGCCCACGCCCCACTGGAACGCGAACGCGAGCATCGTGTTCCAGACCAGGTTGAGCGAGTTGGGCGGGTGCCACGGCTGGTCGCGCGTCACCCGCACCACGCCGTACCCGACGTCGTCGTCCATGCCGACGATGTTGGTGTACTTGTGGTGGTGGTAGTTGTGCGTGGCCTTCCAGTGCTCGGACGTGCCGACGATGTCCCACTCCCAGGAGCTGGAGTGGATGACCGGGTCGTTCATCCAGTCCCACTGCCCGTGCATCACGTTGTGCCCGAGCTCCATGTTCTCGATGATCTTCCCGGCGGCGAGCAACCCGGTGCCGAGCGCCCACGCGGGCCGGTACCCGGAGAAGAGCAGGACGACTCGGCCGCCGGCCACGAGGCCGCGCTGCAGTCTGATCGTGTTCTGCACGTATCGGCGGTCGCGGTCGCCGAGGGAGTCCACGACGTCCTGGCGGATCGCCTCGAGTTCCTCGCCGATGGCTTCTACGTCGTCGGCGGTGAGATGGGCGTATTCCCTGACAGCTGATATCGCCATGTAACGACGGTACGCACCGCTGCACGCCATGTCGACCGGTTCGCGGTGCGCGTAGCGGACACGTCCGCGGTCTTGGGGCGGTGAGGCCTTTCGGAGCCCTATAGTTCCTCACATGGCTCTCGTCGAGATCTCAGGCGTCAATAAGCACTTCGGTGACTTCCACGCGCTCAAGGACATCAACCTGTCCATCGAGCAGGGGGAGGTCGTCGTGGTGATCGGGCCGTCCGGCTCCGGTAAGTCGACGCTGTGCCGCACCATCAACCGGCTCGAGACCTTCGAGTCCGGCTCCATCACGATCGACGGCAAGCCGCTGCCCGAGGAGGGTAAGGCGCTCGCCAAGCTGCGCGCCGACGTGGGGATGGTCTTCCAGTCCTTCAATCTTTTCGCCCACAAGACGATCTTGGAGAACGTCACCCTGGGGCCGATCAAGGTCCGTAAGCAGAGCAAGGCGGAGGCGGAGAAACGGGCCATGGAGCTGCTCACCCGCGTCGGGGTCGAGCACCAGGCGGCCAAGTACCCGGCGCAGCTGTCGGGTGGCCAGCAGCAGCGCGTGGCGATCGCCCGGTCGCTGGCCATGGACCCCAAGGTCATGCTCTTCGACGAGCCGACCTCCGCCCTCGACCCCGAGATGATCAACGAGGTCCTCGACGTGATGACCGGCCTAGCCAAGACCGGCATGACGATGGTCGTGGTGACCCACGAGATGGGCTTCGCGCGCAAGGCCGCCGACCGCGTGATCTTCATGGCGGACGGCGAGCTGGTCGAGCAGGCCACACCCGAGGAGTTCTTCACCAATCCGCAGAGCGCCCGGGCCAAGGACTTCCTGTCCAAGATCCTCTCCAACTAGAAGGGCCCGTCCGCGGACCCGTTCAGGACCCATCCACCCCACCCCACAAGGAGTACTCATGAACATCCGACGGATCGGAGCGGCCGCGGCGGCCGTCTCCCTGGCGCTCGGGCTGAGCGCGTGCGGCAGCGATGACGGCGGCGACGGCGGGAACCAGCTCAAGGTCGGCATCAAGTTCGACCAGCCGGGCCTCGGCCTCAAGGAGGGCAACGAGTACACCGGCTTCGACGTCGACGTCGCCCGCTACATCGCCGAGAAGCTCGGCACCGCCGAGGACGACATCGAGTGGATCCAGGCGCCGAGCGCCCAGCGCGAGACGCTGCTGGAGACCGGCCAGGTCGACATGATCGTGGCCACGTACTCCATCACCGACTCCCGCAAGGAGAAGGTCGGATTCGCCGGACCGTACTTCATCGCCGGCCAGGACCTGCTGGTCCGCGCCGACGACGACTCGATCACCGGGCCGGACTCCCTCGACGGCAAGCGCCTGTGCTCGGTCACCGGCTCGACCTCGGCGCAGACCGTCAAGGAGCAAGTGCCGGGCGTCAACCTTCAGGAGTTCGGCACCTACTCCGAGTGCGTCTCCGCGCTGGTGTCCAACGCGGTCGACGCCCTGACCACGGACGACACGATCCTCGCGGGCTACGCTTCCCAGGACCAGTACCAGGGCCAGCTCAAGGTGGTCGGCGCGCCGTTCACCGAGGAGCGCTACGGCGTGGGCATCGCCAAGGGCGACACGGAGAAGTGCGAGCAGATCAACGAGGCCATCCGCGAGATGATCTCGGACGGTAGCTGGGACACCGCGGTCGAGGAGAACCTCGGCGCCGCCGGCTTCACCCCGGGCGAGGGCAACCCGCCCGAGCCGGACGCCTGCGCTTGATCTGAATCGATCCCTGCCGGCCGGGTCGACACCCGACCCGGCCGGCCCCGCCACCTCCGCGCCGCCGCCCACCGGGGCGCGGAGGTCCGGCACCCCATCACGGAAGGTGGACCATGGGCGACATCTTCGCCGACTATGACGTCCTCGGAGCGGTCTGGGTGACCATCCAGCTTTCGATCCTGGGCAGCATCGGCGCCCTGATCCTGGGAACGCTCGTGGCCGTCCTGCGCGTGTCCCCGGTGGCGGTGCTGCGCGGCCTGGGGACCTCGTACGTCAACACGTTCCGGAACCTGCCGCTGACGCTGCTGATGGTCTTCAGCATCCTGGGCCTGTCCTTCATCCTGCAACTGTCGGTCTCCGACGACTTCGCGCGCAACGCGTTCTGGTGGGCGGCGATCATGCTGGCCGTCTACCACGCGGCCTACATCTGTGAGGCCCTGCGCTCGGGCGTCAACACGGTGCCGGTGGGGCAGGCGGAGGCGGCCCGCTCGATCGGCCTGGGGTTCGGACAGTCCCTGCGCGAGGTGATCCTCCCGCAGGCGTTCCGCGGCGCGATCGCCCCGCTCGGCTCGGTCATCATCGCGCTCATCAAGAACTCCACCGTCGCGGCCGTGATCGGCGTCGGTGACTCGGCGGGGCTGCTGCAGGTGATCACGGAGAACGAGGGCGCGAGCCTGCCGACGTTCTTCTTCTTCGCGATGGTCTTCGTGATCCTCACCCTCCCGATCGGGCTGTGGACCACCTCCCTCTCCCGGAAGCTGGCGGTGAAGCGATGAGCACCCAGGCCGTCCTGTTCGACGCGCCCGGTCCCAAGGCCAGGCTGCGTCACGGTGTCCTCACGGTGGTGGGCGCGATCCTCGCGCTGGGCATCGCGTACATCGTCTTCCTGCAATTCCAGAAGGCCGGTCAGCTCAAGGCCTTCATGTGGGAGCCCTTCGTCACCGACCCCGAGGTGTGGACGTCGTACCTCATCCCCGGGCTCAAGGGCACGTTCACCGCGGCCGGGATCTCGATCGTGCTCGCGGTGGTGTTCGGGCTGCTGTTCGGCATGGGCCGACTCTCGCCGTTCGCCCCTCTGCGGTGGTTCTGCAGTGTGATCGTCGAGTTCTTCCGCGCCGTGCCGGTGCTTCTGATGATGGTGTTCGCCTACTTCGGGTACTTCGCCACGTCCGACCTCGTGCCCAACCAGCACGCGCCGCTCGCCGCCGTCGTCACCGCTCTCACGCTCTACAACGGGGCTGTCATCGCCGAGCTCGTCCGTTCGGGCGTCCACGGTCTGCCCAAGGGGCAGTCCGAGGCGGGACTGTCGGTGGGCCTCACCTCCGGGCAGGTGCTGCGGTCGATCCAGCTCCCCCAGGCCCTCACAGCGATGCTCCCGGCCCTTGTCGGCCAACTCGTCGTCGTCCTCAAGGACTCCGCGCTGGGTTACGGCATCACCTACCTCGAGCTGCTCAACTGGTCCAAGACGCTCGGCTCGGCGTACGCCAACACGGTCCCCGCGTACATCGTGGCGGGCATCCTGTTCATCGTCATCAACTACTCGCTGACCAAGCTCGCCGTGTACCTCGAGGGTCGGATGAAGAAGCGCCGCGCCAGGGCCTGACCGCCGCGACACTTCCCGTTCCGCCTACGGGCCCGGGACTGCGAAGAGGGGCCCCGCCGGATCCGATCCGGCGGGGCCCCTCTCGTCGTGTGCTGACCGGGTCAGATCACTTCGGTGGCATCCGGATGCCACCGTCGACGCGGATGGTCTCCGCGTTCATGTACGGGTTGGTGAGCAGCTCCATGACCATGGACGCCAGCTCGTCCCCGGAGCCGAGACGCTTGGGGTGAAGGACGCTCTCGCCGAGCTTGGCCTTGAACGCCTCCGACTCCGGACCCTCGCCGTAGATCGGGGTGTCGATGAGGCCCGGCGCCACGGTGTTGAGGCGGATGCCGGCGGCCGACAGGTCGCGGGCGACCGGGAGGGTCATGCCGACGATGCCGCCCTTGGACGCGGAGTACGCGGCCTGGCCTATCTGGCCGTCGAACGCCGCGACGGACGCCATGTTGACGATCGCGCCCCGCTGCCCGTCCTCGTCGGCCTCCTGGGTGCTCATCTTGGTGGCGGCCAGGCGCAGCATGTCGAACGAGCCGATGAGGTTGATGTCGATGACCTTGCGAAACGCGTTGAGATCGAAGGCCGACGAGTACTCGCCGTCGCGACCGATCGTGCGCTGTGCCCACCCGATGCCGGCGGAGTTGACGAGGTAGCGCAGCGGGCCCAGCTCGAGCGCGGCGGCGACGGCCTTCTCGTTGTCCTCGGTCTTGGTCACGTCCACGGCGACGAACGTGCCGCCGACCTCGTTCGCCAGGGCCTCACCCTTCTCCGCGTTGAGGTCGGCGACGACCACCTTGGCGCCCTTGGTGGCGAGTTGACGGACGACGGCGGCGCCGATTCCCGACGCACCGCCCGTGACGATGGCACTTGCTCCAGAGATCTCCATACGAGCACCGTAACAAGCACGGGCGATGGATACGGGTGTCTTCCTCCGGGTTACTCGCCGGTGCCGGGGACCACGACGTCCCAGCGGATGCCGAACCGGTCGTGGACCTGCCCGTACCGGTCACCCCACGGCGCGATCTCGAAGGGCATCGCCATCTGACCCCCGCTGCCGGTGACCTTGTCGAGGAAGGCACGGGCCTCGTCCTCGGTGTCGAAGCCGAGGAGGAAGGAGTAGACGTCATTTCTCAGCTGCGGCAGGGACTCGCCCATGGCGTCGCCGCCGGTGAGGGTGATCCCCGGCGCCTCGAGGGTGGCGTGGGCGACCGAGCCGTGCGGCGGGTCGAACGGGAAGTCGTCCGTGGACGGGAACTGGTCGTAGGTCATCAGGCTGAGCTCCCCGCCGAAGAGCTCGTGGTAGTACGGGAACGCCTCGGAGGCGTTGCCGGGGAAGGAGATGTACGGGGCGCAGGACATGGACATCTACCGCGGTCTCTCGTCGTGGGCGCCCGCCTGCCGGTGCCGCCCGGTAGCGATAACGCTAGACCTCCGGCGTGGTCGACGGCACGTTAAATCGAGTCGCCGTTGGTCCGGCGGCCGGACAGCGCGAGGAGCCGGGTGCGCGCATCGGCCCCGATCGGGACCGGAAACGCGTCGGCGAGCACGTCGAAGGACCGCATCAGCTCGACCACGTCCCGTGCGTGGGCGAGGGTCCACGCGGCGAGCTCCCCGGTGTCCTCCGACCCCCAGGAGGCGGGGTCGAGGTCGTGGGCGTGGACGAGCAGTTCGAACACGCGAAGCGCGAGGAGATCGCGGACGGGGATCTCGGCCAACCGGTGCGGGACGGGGGCGTCAGCGTCGCGAGACCGGGCGAGTTCCTTACGCAGGCCGGCCGAGGTCCGGTACAGCGCGGGGACCGGCTTGTCGCCGGCGTGGTCGGCGGTCCGGGTCCAGCCGATCTCCGACTCCGGTAGCCGCGGGAAGTAGGCGGCGTACCGCAGCCCGCCGCCCAGGACGTGGTTGGCGAGGTCGCGCCGGGACCAGCCGGGGCAGGACTCGCAGTCGCCGTCGAGCGGCGAGGCGAGTGCGCGGGCGAACACCTTCGTCGACCGGTCGAGGACGTCGAGGTCCTCGCGGGGCAGTGGCGACGGGGTCACGGGCGGCACCTCATCTCGGGGAATGTCAGAGCTCCACACTAGGTTGGTCCTGACGGCGAGAACAGAGTGCCTGCGATGAGCGCGCCCGCTTCTCGCCCCCGTGCGACGTGACAGAGAAAGGACCGACACCCGACATGAGCCCGCAGACCTCCGGTGCCGCCGAGACCCGGGAGTTCCAGGCCGAGACCCGGCAGCTGCTGGATCTGATGATCCACTCGATCTACTCGAATCCGGACACCTTCCTTCGCGAGGTCATCTCCAACTCCTCGGACGCGCTGGACAAGCTACGCCTGGCCGCGCTGCAGGACTCCTCGCTCGGGGTCGACACCTCGGACCTGCACATCGAGTTGGTCCCGGACGCGGCGGCCCGCACGCTGACCATCCGGGACAACGGCATCGGCATGTCCCGCGACGAGGTGGTGGACCTGATCGGCACGCTCGCCAAGTCGGGCACCGGGCAGATGCGGGAGGCGCTCGCCGCCGCCCGCGCCGCGCAGGAGTCGGGCGAGGTATCGGAGCAGGCCACCGCGGACCTCATCGGCCAGTTCGGCATCGGCTTCTACTCCACGTTCATGGTGGCCGACACGGTCACGCTCATCACCCGTAAGGCCGGGGAGAGCGTTGGTACGCGCTGGACGTCGAGCGGTGAGGACACCTACACGATCGAGGAGGCCCCGGACGCCCCGCAGGGCACGTCGGTCATCCTGCAGCTCAAGCCCGCCGGCGGGGACGCGGCCCTGCCGGACTACACCGAGGAACACACGCTGCGCCGCGTGGTGCGCACCTACTCGGACTTCATCGCCTGGCCCATCCGGATGGACGTCGAGCGCCCGGCGCCGGAGCCGGAGGAGGGCGCGGCCGACGGGGAGTCCGGCGACGCCCCGGCCGGCGGCACGATCACCGAGACCGTCACCCTGAACTCGCAGAAGGCGCTGTGGACCCGGCCGAAGTCGGAGGTCACCGACGAGGAGTACGCCGAGTTCTACCGCCACATCTCGCACGCGTGGGACGAGCCGCTGGAGACCATCACCCTCAAGGCCGAGGGCACGTTCGAGTACCAGGCGCTGCTGTTCCTGCCCACGCAGGTGCCGTTCGACCTGTTCTCCCCGGACACCAAGCGGGGCGTGCAGCTCTACGTCCGCCGGGTCTTCATCATGGACGACTGCGAGGAGCTGGTCCCGCCGTTCCTCCGCTTCGTCAAGGGCATCGTCGACGCCCAGGACCTGTCGCTCAACGTCTCGCGCGAGATCCTGCAGCAGGACCGTCAGATCCGGGCGATCCGCAAGCGTCTGGTCAAGCGGGTGCTGCAGACCATCGAGCAGCTCCGCAACGACCGGCCGGAGGAGTTCCGCAGCTTCTGGGCCAACTTCGGCGCGGTCCTCAAGGAGGGCCTGATCTCCGATGTCGACGCCCGCGAGCAGCTGCTCGCCGTGAGCACCTTCGCGTCCACCCGGCCCGCCACCGCGTCGGAGAAGGCGCCGGAGGGCGAGGGCGAGAAGACCGGGGACGACGACGAGGTTGGCACCACCATCGCCGAGTACATCTCCCGTATGGCGGACGGGCAGGAGGAGATCTACTACCTCACCGGCACGTCCCGCGCGGCGGTGGAGAACTCCCCGCACCTGGAGGCGTTCCGTGCCCGTGGCGTCGAGGTCCTCATCCTCACCGACCCGGTGGACGAGGTGTGGGTGGACGCGGTCGGCGAGGTCGACGGCAAGCGGCTGCGGTCTGTGGCCAAGGGCGACGTGGACCTGTCCGGCATCGGCGCGGAGGCCGAGCAGGGCAAGGACGAGCCCGACGCCGCCGAGTACGCCGACCTGCTCACCTGGCTGGGCGAGGAGCTGTCCGACGAGGTCAAGCAGGTGCGCCTGTCGCATCGCCTCACCGAGTCGGCGGCGTGCATGGTCGGTGACGAGTTCGACATGACCCCGCAGCTGGAGGCCATGTACCGCGCCTCGGGTATGGAACTGCCCGTCAGCAAGCGGATCCTCGAGCTCAACCCCACGCACCCGCTGGTCGAGCGCCTGCGCGCCCGGCACGCCGAGGATCCCTCGGCGCCCGAGCTCAAGGACACCGCGCGGCTCATCGCCGGTGCCGCCGTCCTCGCCGAGGGCGGCACGCTGTCCGACCCGGCCGCGTTCGCCAAGCTGCTGGTCGACCGCATCTGACGGGCCGGTCCCGACCATCGACTACGCCGCCCCGCGGGACCCCGACCGGGTCACCGCGGGGCGGCGGCGTATCTCAGGGCTGGTGCGCGGCCGCGGCGGACGCGGGTGACCCGGCCCGGCCGCCGGCGAGGTGGCCGCAGGCCAGGCCGATCGCCGCGCCCGCGGCCGTCTCGATCGGCGTGTGGTGACTGATCCGCACGCGCGCCCACGCCACCGGCGGCACCAGCACCAGCAGTCGCCAGTAGCGGGGCGAGAGCTCGCGGGCGAGCACCGCGATCACCCCGCTCAGCACCGCCGTGTGGAACGACACCTTCACCTTGAGGGTCGCGGACCCGGCGACGCCCAACGCCACGAGCGCGGCCCGCGTCATGCGGCGCAGCTCGTCCGGCGCTCCGCGGCGCTGCTGGGCCGCCAACAGGGTCGCGACCGATACCGCGATCCCGGCGATCACCAGCGGCCGGTCCTCCCGACGGGTGACGTGGTGATCCGACAGCGCCTTGCGCCGGACCCGCCACGTGATCGCCGCCTGCGGCACCACACCCAACCCGGCCGCCGCCGCCACGCCCCACCGGGTCGACCCCACCTGCCGGCCCAGGTGGACAGAGCCGATCGTGAGTACGACCCACGGTGCGAAGACCTCTGTCAGCAGAGCTGCCGGGGCCAGGCCCGGACCGAAAGCCACCGCCGCCCCCGCCGCATCCGGTGCGCCCTCCGCGATCCGCGTGTCGCCCGCATCAGCCACCATCCACCCCCCCGAATCCGCTACTCCGTCTCGGCATCCGCTACTGCTACAGGGGTAGCGAACCCGGAGGGAGAGTAGCGGATTCCGGCTGGCGGTGACTGGAGCTGGCTGGAGGTGGCCGGATCGGGCGGGCGCGGCGGGGAGAGTTCAGTCGCCGAGGATGTCGGCGCGGCATTCCTCGGCCAGGCGCAGGGTCGCCGCGTCGAACAGCACCAGGGTCGCGGTCCCGACCCCGGTGTCGGTGGCGGCCAGCGTGGCCAGCGCGGTGCGGATCGCGTCCTCGCGCGGCCAGCCGTAGGCCCCCGCGGAGATCAGTGGGAACGCCACCGTTCGTGCGCCGAGCTCGTCGGCCACCGCCAGCGAGTTCCGGTAGCAGTCGGCGAGCAGCCGGGCACCGTCCGGATCGCGGCCGTGGATCGGGCCGACCGTGTGGATCACCCAGCGCGCGGGCAGATCACCGGCGCCGGTCGCGACGGCCCGGCCGGTCGGCAATCCGTCGGGCAACCGGCCGGACCTCAGCTCGCGACACTCCGCCAGGATGGTCGGCCCGCCCGCGCGGTGGATGGCCCCGTCCACCCCGCCGCCCCCGAGAAGTGAACTGTTGGCCGCGTTGACCACCGCGTCCACGTCCATGCGTGTGATGTCGCCGTGGCTCAGCTCTATCCGAGCGCGCCTCGTCGTCGTCATACCGTCTCCCTCCGGCGGATCATCGGCGTCGGCGCGTGATCGAGGCGGTCCATCAGCCACATGATGGTCGCCACCTCACCCACCCACGCCAGACTCACACACCAGCCCGCCAGGATGTCGCTGGGGAAGTGCACCCCCAGATACATCCGGGTGCCGCCGATGGTCGGCACGTACACCGCCGACCCGGCGATCACCGCGACCCGCCACCGCGTCGGCCACGCCAGGACGCACGTGCACGCCGCCAGCGCGGCGCTGGCCATGGCGTGACCGCTGGGGAACGAGAAGCTCTTCTCCTGCACGATGTGCGTGAAGAACGTCGGCCGGTCGCGGCGGTACAGCGCCTTGAGCACCGAGTTGATGATCGTCGACCCCACCAGCGACACCGTGAGCAACGCGGCCGGGCGGCGGCTGCCCCGCACCGACACCAGGTAGGCCGACGTCGCCAATGCGAACAACGGCACCGCCGTGACACCGCCGAGCTCGGTCACCGCCCGGGCGATCCGCGTGTTGCGGGGCGAGTGCCTGCGCTGCAGCCACATCATCACCGGCTGGTCGAAGGGCAGCTTGGCACCGCTGCGGATGCGCTCGGCGAGCTCGACGAAGCCGATCACCGGCGTCGCGAACCCCACGAACGCCACCCCGAAGATCGCCCACGTCCCGCGGGGCAGCGGCACCTCCTGCCGGTCGACGATGCTGCCGAGCAGTCCGTCCGACGGATGCAGGCGGCGAAACACGTCCCGCGCCGAGGACAGGGCCCGGGCGCCACGGGTGGTCGTCGTGCGCGACATACCCCCCAGACTAGGCAATCCCGCGGTGTCCCCGCCCGCGGATCGCGACGAGGCCCGGTGCCCCACGATTAAGGTGGGCCGGAGTCGACCCGAGAGGCGGAGGACGAATGACCCGAACCCGTGTGGAAGAAGACCTGCTCGGCACCAAGGAGGTCCCGGCGGACGCGTACTACGGCATCCACACGGTCCGGGCTGTCGAGAACTTTCCCATTGCACCCACCACCATCAGCGACGTCCCCGACTTCGTGCGTGGCATGGTCATGGTGAAGAAGGCCGCCGCCCTGGCCAACCTGGAGATGGGCGTCCTTGACCAGACGGTGGCGGACGCGATCGTCGGGGCGTGCGACGAGATCCTGGTGGACGGACGCTGCATGGACCAGTTCCCCTCCTGCGTCTACCAGGGCGGCGCCGGCACCTCGGTCAACATGAACACCAACGAGGTGGTGGCCAACCTCGCGCTCGAACGGCTCGGGCATCCCAAGGGCTCCTACGACATCATCAGCCCCAACGACGACGTCAACAGGTCCCAGTCCACCAACGATGCCTATCCCACCGGGTTCCGCATCGCCCTGTGGCACGCGCTCGAGCGGCTCGAACCGGCGCTCGTCGCGCTGCGGGAGGCCTGCTACGACAAGTCCGAGGAATTCCGCGAGGTCCTCAAGATGGGCCGCACCCAGCTCCAGGACGCCGTGCCCATGTCCCTGGGCCAGGAGTTCGGCGGCTTCGCCGTGAACCTCGACGAGGAACTCCACGTGCTCGGCTCCGCCGCCCGCATGCTGCTCGACGTCAACCTCGGCGCCACCGCGATCGGCACCGGCGTCAACACCCCGCCCGACTACCGCCGCGCGGTCATCAACCACCTGCGCGCCGTCACCGGCCTCCCGGTCACCGGCGCGATGAACCTCATCGAGGCGACGAGCGATACCGGCGACTACGTCAACGTCCACGCCGCCCTCAAGCGGACCGCGGTCAAGCTGTCGAAGATCTGCAACGACCTGCGGCTGCTGTCCTCCGGGCCGCGCGCCGGCCTCAACGAGATCAACCTGCCCGAACTGCAGGCGGGGTCGTCGATCATGCCAGCCAAGGTCAACCCCGTGATCCCCGAGGTCGTCAACCAGGTGTGCTTCAAGGTGATCGGCAACGACATGACCGTCACCATGGCAGCCGAGGCCGGGCAGCTCCAGCTCAACGTCATGGAGCCGGTGATCGCCCAGGCGATGTTCGAGTCCATCTCCCTGCTCACCAAGGCCATGGAGACGCTCACCGAGAAGTGCGTCCGCGGGATCACCGCCAACGCCGAGATCTGCCGAGCCAACGTGATGAACTCGATCGGGATCGTCACCTACCTCAACCCCATCATCGGCCACCACAACGGCGACATCGTGGGGCGCGAGTGCGCTCGCTCCGGCCGCGGGGTGCGCGAGGTCGTACTGGAGATGGGCCTGCTGTCCGCGGAGGAACTCGACGACATCCTGTCCCCGGCCAACCTCCTGCGCCCGCAGTACAAGGGACGCTCGGTCAAGAACGTCGTGGCACAGCCGGGGCAGGACACGACCGGGCCGACGGGCTGAGGTCGCAAGGGGGCTGATTCCGGGCGCGGGGACCGCTACCGTCGGCCCATGACCTCTCCCACATCGCGCGTCGTCGCCGGACGCGAGATCACCTTCCCGGTTCCCGTCGTGTCCGCCTCGGTCTCGGGCGCGGCCTTCCTCGCGCGGTCCGCCGTCGTGCGCAGGCTCATCGCCGGCGGGCGGCAGTCCGCCGTGATCGAGGCCGCGGGCGCCGAGCCCGTCTCGCTGCCCGGCGGGCGCACCCCGGCGATCATGATCCATGTCCGCTACCACGACGTGCCGGGCAACGTCCTGGGCGCTTATCACGAGATCGGCCTGGCGTTCCAGCTCACCGTGCCCGGCGCGGGGACGCTGGTGCACATCCACGAGCTGCCGGTCGACCAGGACTTCACCCTGGCGGCGGGCAACGAGCTGTGGGGCTTCCCCAAGTGGAAGGGCGACATGGTCGGCACGGCCGGAGGCGCCCTCGACGACGCGCGTCTGGGCGCCGTGGGCTCGGCCGGAGCGGGAGGCGTCGACCTCCGGCTCGACACGCGCGTGGGCCTGCCGATCCCCGGCCGTCAGTCGCTCGCCATGAACTGCGTGCAGGTCCTCGACGGTGCGCCCGTCCTCGTCCGGGCCCAGGCCACGGCGACCGGCGGGCGGATGCGGCCGCTCAGCGGGGCCCGCGTGACGATCGCGCCCGGAGCCGACGACGCCGGCGGCGACGTGGCCCGGTTCGTCGAGGCCGTCCGCGAGCTGGGACTGGACCGGGCCCGCGCGCTCGGCACGTTCTCCTACGAGAAGTTCGAGGCCGAGTTCCAGGCGCCGGCGCCGATCGGCTGAGGGGCCCGGCGCCCGGCGCTGTCCCTCAGTGCCCTTCGCCGAGATTGCCGGACAGCCTCTCCAGTCGCTGCCGACTGGAGCCGTCCAGCCCGATGATCTCCACGGTCTTGCCCTTGGCCGCGTACTTGTGGGTGATCGCGTCCAGGGTCGCGACGGTGGAGGCGTCCCAGATGTCGGCCTCGGTCAGGTCGATCACGACGTGCCGGGGGTCGCCCGAGTAGTCGAACTGGTACACGAGGTCGTTGCTGGACGCCCAGAACAGCTCGCCGCGCACCCGGTATGTGCGGACGTCGATGGTGCCGTCGTCGTCGACGTCGCGCTCGGAGATCTTTTCGAGGGTCGTCATGTGGGCCACGCGCCGGGCGAACATCACCATCGCGGTGAGGACACCGAGAACGACGCCGATGGCGAGGTTCTCGGTGATTACCGTGGCGACCACGGTGACGACCATGACGACCGTCTCGCTCAGCGGCATCAGGCGCAGGGTGCGCGGGTGGATCGAATGCCAGTCCAGGGTGGCCACCGACACCATGATCATCACGGCGACGAGGGCGGCCATGGGGATGAGCCCGACGATGTCGCCCAGCGCCACCACGAGGATGAGCAGGAAGACGCCTGCCAGGAGTGTCGACAGCCGGGTGCGGGCGCCGGACTGCTTGACGTTGATCATCGTCTGGCCGATCATCGCGCAGCCGCCCATGCCGCCGAAGAACCCGGTGACGAGATTCGCGACGCCCTGGCCCCAGCCCTCTCGGGTCTTGTCGGTGCGCACCTCGGTGATGTCGTCGACCAGCTTGGCCGTCATGAGGGATTCCATGAGGCCGACGAGGGCGGTGGCCAGGGCGTAGGGGGCGATGATCTGTAGCGTCTCGAGTGTCCACGGGATGTCGGGGAAGAACAGCGCGGGCAGGGATGAGGGAAGCTCGCCCTGGTCCCCGACGTTCGGCATCGACCATCCGAAGAGCAGGACGACGGCGGTGATCGCGATGATGGCGATCAGCGGGGCCGGCACCGCGGTGGTCAACCGCGGGAAGAACACCATGATCGCGATACCGGCCGCGACCATCGGGTAGACAAGCCACGGAACGCCCAGCAGATGGGGGATCTGGGCGGCGAAGATCAGGATCGCGAGCGCGTTGACGAAACCGATCATCACGCTGCGAGGGATGAAGCGCATGAGCTTGCCCACCCCGATCAGGCTGAGTACCACCTGGATGAACCCGGCGAGGAGCACGGTGGCCACGAGGTAGTCCATCCCGTGGTCGCGGGCGACCGGGGCCACGACGAGGGCGATCGCGCCGGTCGCCGCCGAGATCATCGCGGGGCGCCCGCCGGTGAAGGCGATCGTCACGGCCATGGTGAACGAGGCGAACAGCCCGACGCGAGGATCGACGCCGGCGAGGATCGAGAAGGAGATCGCCTCGGGGATCAGTGCGAGGGCGACGACCAGGCCGGCCAGGACCTCGGTCCGCAACCGCCGCACGGACGAGAAGGCGTACCGGAACGAGGCCAGGACGCCGACCGGCGCCAGACCGTCATCGTCGCCGGCAGGCGCCGGGGAGGGCGCCCCAGGAGTGGTGGCGGGAGCCGACATGGGGATTGTCCTCACCGAGCAGGGGCATGACACACTCTCCCGTAGCGGGAGATTCTGAAGCTACCGTAACGGTAGGTTTGATGATGCGGCGAATCTCCGGCGACCGCTGTGAGCAAGCCCACAAGGAGGATCATGTCGGAGGACGCGGTGCGGAAGATCGGCGAGGTCGCCGAGGCCACCGGTCTGTCGATCCGGACTCTGCGTCACTACGACGAGCTCGGCCTGGTCGTCCCCTCCGGTCACACCGCGGGCGGGTTCCGGCTCTACACCGATGACGACGTCGAACGGCTCCTGCTGGTGCGTCGGATGAAGCCCCTCGGCTTCTCCCTGGAGCGCATGAAGCAGTTCCTGCAGGCCACGGACGTGCTCGCCGCGGGCCGGCGCCCGCAGGCGGGGGGGTCGGGGTCGGAGGAGAGGCGCGCGGCGCGGGCGACCGTCGAGGAGATTCACGGCGAGGCGGAGGCGCGCTACCGCGATCTGCAGAAGCATCTCGACTACGGGGCCGAGTTCCTCCAGCTGGTCCGCGAGAGGCTCGACTAGTGGGCATCTCCGTTAGTTCGTCGGGGGTCATGCTGCGCGGAGGGTGCCGTCGTTGTTGAGGCGGTCGAGGTGGCGGTTGAGGTCGTCGCGGGTGTACTTCCAGCCGAACGGTTCGGCGCTTCGGTTGTAGCGATCCTGGAACGCGAGGATGCGTGCGGCGAGATCGTCGAGGTCTGCGAAGTCGCCGGTGGCGATGGCTTTGCGCTGCAGGATCGAGAAGTAGATTTCGACCTGGTTGAGCCACGAGGCGTGCACCGGAAGGTGCACCAGGACCGCGTTGGGAAACGCATGACGCATCCGGTCTTTCGAGGCCTGACCTGCGTGGGATGAGCCGTTGTCGACGACCCAGAACACTCGCTTCGCGGATGCGTATGGCTCTTGGGTCATCACCTGCTCGACCAGTTCGGTGAACGGGGCGATCCCTGTCTTGGGTGCGGTCATCCCCATCACGCGGGCCTGGTGGACGTCGTAGGCGGCGAAGTAGGCCAACGTCCCACCGCGGCGGTACTCGAACTCCACGCGCCGCGGCTGACCGGGCCTGGCGGGAGTCTCGGCGTGACGGCGTTTGAGGGCTTGGAGCTGTGATTTTTCGTCCGCACTGATGACGTACTCATCGTCGCCGAGAGCAACGCCGTTCCAGCGCCGGTGGTACAGGTCCAGCACCCGGGCGGCCTTGACGGCGAAGTCGGGGTCGCGGGGAAAAATCCACGACCGGTGCTGCCACGGCTTGATCGCATCTGCGGCCAGCCAGCGCCCGATCGTCGCCGACGCCACGGGGCGCACCAGCCCTGTGGCCACGGCGTGGGCTCTCAACTCGGCGGCCGACCATCTGGTCAGTGGCAGACCGTGGTCAGCCGGGCGCGTACACGCCAACGCTTTGACCTGGGCGACCTCGACGGGGGTGAACACTCGCGGTCGTCCCGAGCGGGGCCGATCTTTGAGACCCTCCAGGCGCTCGGTGCAGAACCGATGCCGCCACTGGCGCACCGTGTCTTCGCACACCCCGACCTCGCGGGCGATCGCAGCGTTGGCATCACCGGCAGCGGCCGCCAGGACGATCCGGGCTCGCAGTACATCGCGGTGCGCACAACGAGCAGCGTGCGCGCGGCGGGTCAGCACGTCGCGTTCTTTGCCGGACAGGATGACGATAACGGCGCTGGTGGGAGGCATGTTCATTTCTGACGCACCCAGCGGCGCCCGCCAAGCCGCCACGCCGGAACAAGCCGAAAGTCGAGGGCGAGAAACGGCGGCGGCGATGATGGAGACCATGGCCAAGATCCCCGACTCGACACAGACCTCACTGCGACAGAAACTCCTGGCCCGCGCTGCCGAACGGTGGCCCCAGATCCAGGCCCTGCACACCCGCTACCGGGCCGGATTCGCCTACATCGATGCCACCTTGACCGACGGGGACGAAGTCAAGCTCTGCCGACTGCGCTACGCCGGATCAGCCAGCCAGTGGGGTTTTGCGATCTACCGCGCCAGCCACGACGACTACCAGCAAGCCGCCCTGCCAAACGGATGGCCCTCAGGCACTCCCGCAGAAGCCCTCGACACCGCCTGCGGCCTCTATCTCGGCGACCCCACCGCCTGGATCACCGACCCCCGACGAACTAACGGAGATGCCCACTAGCCGCTCCCGGGACCCACTCGGCGCGGCCGCCGAAGTTGGCCGCCCGTCCGGACGGAGTAACCACTCTCGCCACACAAGCAACACTGATAATCACTGGTCACAGCGGTAACGCGGTGCCGAGTCCGGTTCGTTACCTGATCGATCAAACGGTTCGCGTCAGGCGCACCGAAACGGCATTATCACCATCATGCGCACAAGGCTCACCGCGTCACTCGCGACGATCGCCGTCACCGCCGCCACCCTCGTGGGCGGCGGGGCGGCCACGGCTTCCGCCCAGACCCTGCCTTCCTTCATCCCCCAGCACCTGATCCCGGCGCACCTCGCGCCGCAGGTGGAGGGGATCGTCTCGCAGGTGCGCGCCGCCCTGCCGCCGGAGGCGTGGGCGGCGGTCGGTTCCAGCGAGATGGCGTACGGGGATGTCGCCGCCTTCGGGGTCACCGGGGGGTTGCGCGAGGGGATCATTCGCGAGATCGACGCCTACCGCATCGCCCACGGCCGCGGAGCCCTTGCGCCCAACGCCGACCTTGACCGCGAGGCCCAGGCGTGGGCGGATCGCCTCGCCGCCCGGGATGAGGTGATTCACAACACAGCATTGATCAACCGGGGTCACGGGGAGAACATTGTCGCCGCGGGCACCCATTGTGGGGCGATCTGCCTGGTCGACCTGTGGAAGAACTCGCCCGGCCACAACGAGAATCTCCTCGACCCGGGCTACCGCTCGGCGGGCATGGGCATCGCCTACTCCGGCAACGGCAAAGTTTTCGTGGTACACAACTTCGCATCTGACCTATGAACTCTGACTGAGCTACTCGATCCGGCAGCGGTGCTCTGAGGGGGCCGAGACGACGGGAGAGATCATGTCCGAACGGATACTGCGAGCACTGAGGCTCAAGACCGATCCGGGGGTGTTCTTCTCGACTGTCGGGGTGATCCTCGCCTTCGTCGTCATCACTTTCTTCGCCGGCGAGTGGGTGGGCGAGGTCTTCGGCACCGCGTCGGGTTGGATCATGACCAACCTCGGGTGGTTCTACGTATTCGGGGTCACGTCGTTCCTGGCCTTTCTCATCTGGATAGCCATCAGCCGGTTCGGACACGTCCGTCTGGGCGGCGACGACGAGGACCCGGAGCACTCCACCGCGGCGTGGTTCGGCATGCTCTTCGCCGCGGGCATCGGCACGATCCTCATGTTCTGGGGCGTCGCGGAGCCCATCTCTCATTTCGCCACGCCGCCGCGGGGGAACGTGGAACCGGGCAGCACGGACGCCGCGCAGGAGGCGATGGCGTTCACGCTGTACCACTTCGGTCTGCACACGTGGACGATCTTCGCCCTGCCGGCCCTCGCGTTCGCCTACTTCATCTACAAGCGCAAGATGCCGCCGCGCGTCAGCTCGATCTTCGCCCCGATCCTCGGGGACAAGGTCTTCGGTCCCATCGGCAAGACAATCGACGTCGTGGCGCTCGTGGGTACCGTCTTCGGCGTGGCCACCTCGGTCGGCCTCGGTACCCTGCAGATCAACGCGGGCCTGGCGGAACTCTTCGGCATCGCGATGTCGCCGGTCGTCCAGGTGCTCATCATCGCGGTCGTCACGTCCGTGGCCTGCATCTCCGTGGCCCTGGGGCTGGAGAAGGGCATCAAGCGGCTGTCCAACCTCAACATCGCCATGGCGATCGCCCTGCTGCTGTTCATCCTCGTCACGGGCCCGACCCTGTTCCTGCTCAAGGGCACGGTCGAGTCGCTGGGCGTCTATCTCGCCACGCTGCCGGAGCTGGCCCTGTGGAACAACGTCTTCCCCGCCAGTGACGACCTGGAATCGTGGCAGAACACGTGGACCGTCTTCTACTGGGCGTGGACCATTACGTGGTCGCCGTTCGTGGGCATCTTCATCGCCCGGATCAGCCGCGGCCGCACCATCCGTCAGTTCGTCTTCGGCGTCCTCGGCCTGCCGGTGGGCTTCTCGGTCCTGTGGTTCGGGATCTTCGGTATGGCCTCGTTCCATGTCGAGTTGTTCGGCTCGGGCGGGCTGACCGAGGCGGTGGTCGACGAGGGTGACATCCCGGGTGCGCTCTTCGCGTTCCTGTCGAACTACCCGCTCGCGACGTTCCTGTCCGGTCTCGCGGTCGTCCTCGTCGTCATCTTCTTCACCACGTCCGTGGATTCCGCGGCGATGGTCGTGGACATGATCGCGTCCGGGAAGGACGACGACGTCCAGGTCTCGCCCACCCATCAGCGCGTGATCTGGGGCGTGCTCATGGGCGCGGTCGGTGCCACGATCCTGGCGGGTACCGGCGAGGGCGGTCTGACCGCCCTTCAGGAGGTCATCACGGTCGTCGGTCTGCCGTTCTTCGTGGTGGGCTTCGTGATGATGTACAGCCTCGTGCGGGGTATCAGCAACGATCTCGGCGAGCGGCCGCCCACGGTGACCCGCCAGTGGCGCCGTGCGTACTCGCCGGAGGCGCTCGAGCGGAACGAGCACTCGCCGTCGCCCGAACCTGTCCACCCGCTGCATCACATCCCGGACTCCGAGCAGGATGACGGGGCGCCGTCGGCCGCCACCGAGGAGGGCTAGGCCAGCGGGAAGGGCTCGGCCAGCGGGGAGGGCTAGTGTCCGCGCACGTCGAGCATGGTCATGCCCGCGTGCATCTCCCAGACGAGGATCTCGGCGCCCTGCGCGCCGGCGGTGACGCGTCGCCCGCCCGTGGCGGTGAGGCGCGCGGCGTCGCCGGTGTCCAGGGCGCCCTCGCCTTCCAGGGTGACCGACCCGAGTGGGACGTAGAGGTGGAGGAAGGGCGCGTCGGGGAGCTCGACGGTGCGTCCGGGTGTGAGCCGGGCGGCGTGGAGCGCGGACGTGCGGTTGCGGATCCGGATGGCGGCGCGGTCCTCGTGGGTGGGTAGGCCCCCGGCGACGACGACGAGGTGGTTCTCGAGCTCGCGCGGATCGATCTCCATTTGTTCGTAGCCGGGTTGCTCACCGGTCGTGTCCGGCACGACCCACATCTGGACGAGGTGGACCGGTTCGGCGGGGGTGTCGGCACGGAGCGAGCCGTCGCGCCAGCCGTCGTTGCGTTCGGAGTGCAGGATCCCCGAGCCCGCGCTCATCCGCTGGGCGAGCCCCGGGTAGATGACGCCGCTGTGGCCCTCTGAGTCCTGGTGGACCAGCGAGCCGGACAGGACCCACGTGACGATCTCCATGTCGCGGTGCCCGTGGGTGTCGAAGCCGGTGCCGGGCGCGATGTGGTCGTCGTTGTTGACCAGCAGTCGCCCGAAGTGCGTGTTCATCGGGTCCTGGTAGCGGCCGAAGGAGAACGAGTGCTGCGAGTCCAGCCAGCCGCCCCGGTCGCGGGACCGCGCACGGGAGCGGTGGATCTCGACGCCGGGGACGAGCGCGGGCACGGTGACCTCCTCGGGACATGGCGGGCCCTGTGCGAGCGCCGCCGGCTCCGGTGACGCATCAACTATAGCGGCGGGGTGGCCGCGCCGCGCCGGGGATGGCCCGCGCCGCATCGGGGTCGCCCGCACCCGCACCGGGGCCGGGGGTCGCCCGCACCGGGGTCGCCCGCACCCGCACCGGGGTCGCCCGCACCCCCGGGCCGGGGGTCGCCCCGATCTGCGCCGAGTGGTCACAAGCGCAGGGCCGACGGGGTCGCGACCGGCGCAAACGTGATCGGATTCGACCGTTCGGCGCTACCCCGCCGGCTGACGGGCGGGATCCGGTGGCATCCGAGTAGGGGGATGGTTAGCGTTCGGAGTCGCACATCAGAACGGGCGTCCAGGTTTCTGGGTGGAAGTACCCGCGGGCGACCATGCTCGCAGGTACCGTGACAGGAGTCACATTTATCGACGGAGGGTAGAGGATGTTGCAGAACGCGCTGATCGCCACGGTTCGAGTGAGTGTGGCCACCTACGCCGGGGTGACGCAGCTCCTCGTGGACAACACGCTCGGCCGCGTACTCGACACGAACCCGGACAAGGTCCGCTAGGCGCCGGTCGACCCCTGAGGTGCGCCCGTTTCGGCCTCCGGGGTGGCATCACGGACCTCGCCGACGAGTCGGGCGAGCACGTCCTCCAGAACCACGAGACCCGACGGGCCGGCTGCGGAGGTGTCGTCCGCGGCGTCATCGCGGTCGACGCCCCCCAGGTGGGCCCGGGCCCGCTGCATGGTGGCCAGCACGTCGTCCAGTGGCGTGTCGGGCGACACCGAGCCGAGCCGGCGGATCCGCTCGGGGCGCAACGGGCGGGACGGGTCGTCGGCCAGGACGTCCTTGACGTGGACTTACCCCACGTACCGGCCGTCGCGGAGCACGGGGAACCGAGAATGCCCGGTGCGGACGCACAGCTGTTGTATCTCGCCGGTCGTGAGGTCCGCGTCCACCGCGTCGACCTCATCGAGCGGTCGGAGCACATCCGCCGCGGTGATGTGATCGAACCCCAGCGCGCCCGCGAGGAGGGTGGTCTCGTCCTCGTCCAGCAGGCCCGATTCGCCGGCCGCCGCGACCATCCCGCGCATCTGGTCCACCGTGACCGTGGTGTCCACCTCGGACTTCGGCTCGACGCGTAGGACGTGGCGCACGACGAGGTCGGCGGTCTTGTTCATCAGCCAGATGGCGGGCAGGAACACCAGGACGAACACCCGCAGGACCGGACCCAACAGCAGCGCGGCGGCGGCGGGCCGTGCGATCGCCATGTTCTTGGGCACCATCTCGCCGAGCACCATGTGCAGGAACGTGACGATGAGCAGGGCGATCACCAGCGCGATGGGGTGCGCGAACCCGGTCGACACCCCCAGCCACTCCAGCGGCCTCTCGATGAGGTGCGCGATGGCGGGCTCGCCGACAGCGCCGATGAGGAGGGAACACGCGGTGATCCCGAGCTGCGTGGCGGCCAGCGAGAGCGACACGTTCTCCATGGCACGCAGTGACCACCGGGCGCGGGTGCTGCCCCGGGCCGCGCGGGGCTCGAGGTGGTCGCGGCGCGCGGAGACCATCGCGAACTCGGCGGCCACGAAGAAGCCGTTGCCCAGCAGGAGGGCGGCGAGCACTAGGATCGCGACGCCGTCACTCATCGGACTCCTCCGTCCCCGCGTCGCCGGAGTCGTCCGGCTCGCCGCGCAGGACCGTCGCCCGGACCCGCTCGGCCCGGTAGTCGCTCACCGTCTCGACCCGCAGCCGCACACGGGCCCGGGTGGGGAGGTCGTCGCGGTCGCGGTGCTCGTGGTCGTGGGCCTCCAGCTCCACCTCGTCTCCGACCTCGGGGAGGCGGTCCGCCGATTTTGACAGCACCCCGGACAGGGTCGACGCGGCGCCCGCCGGGGGGATCTCCAGCCGCAGGATCGCGCCCAGTTCGTCGGGCCGCATCATCCCGCCGACCAGGACCGTGTCGTCGTCGATCCGCTCGTGCGTGCGGGACGCGCGGTCCTGCTCGTCGTCGATCTCGCCGACGATCTCCTCCACCAGGTCCTCGAGCGTGACGATCCCCGCGGTACCGCCGAACTCGTCCACGACCACCGCCATCTGCAGATCGGTCTGCCGTAGCAGCCGCATCAGGGGATCGAGGGTCATCATCTCCGAGACCACGGTCGGCTCGGCGGCGATGTCGCGCACCGGAGTGCGGTCCCGCTCATCGGGGTCCACGGCCAGCGCCTGGCGGTAGTGGACGACGCCCACCACCTCGTCGACGGTGCCGCCGAGGACGGGGAAGCGGGACCGGCCGGTCGCGGCGACGGTGTCCAGCAGGTCCTGCGCAGTGTGGTCGCGAAGAAACGTCACGAGCGGCCTGGGCACCATCGCGTCGGCCGCCCGGTGCTCGCCGAACGAGATCGACCGGGTCACGAGCTCGGCGGTGTGCGGGTCCATCACGCCCTCGCGTCCCGACCGCGCCGCCGACGCCCGCAGCTCCTCGGGGGAGCGGGCGTCACCCGGTTCCTCCGTCGGGGTGAACCCGAGCAGGCGCAGCACCTGGTTGGCCGAGGCGTTGAGGGCGGTGACCAGCCAACCGAACACGGTCATGAACGTGCGCTGCGGATGCACGACCAGCCTCGCCACCTGCATGGGTGCGGCGATGGCCCAGTTCTTGGGGACGAGCTCGCCGAAGACCATCTGGAGGAAGGTGACGACGACGAAGGCCGCCGTCATCGCGATACCGCGGGCGGCGGCCTCCGGCATTCCGGACAGGCCCAACGCGCCGGTGAGCAGTTCCCCGACGGAGGGGCCCGTGAGGTATCCCGCCACGAGGCTGCTGACCGTGATGCCGAGCTGGGCCCCCGACAGGTTCGTCGAGGTCTTCGAGAGCGAGGAGTCCAGGGCCGCGGCGACGCGATCGCCCTCCGAGCCGGCGGCGCGGACGTCGTCCCGGTTGACGGTGAGGAACCCGAACTCGACCCCGACGAACAGCGCGTTCGCTGCGATGAGCAGGACCAGCGCCAGCGTGAGGAGGAGTGCGACGGTCACCGGTCGACCGGGCTACTGACCGTCGGCCGTGCCGTCGGAGCCGCCGACGGCGTGGTCCGGCTGCTCGGGGGTCCGGTACACCTTCGACTGCTCGGCCCGGTCGGCTGAGCTCTCACCGGACGCGCCGGTGGCCGCGTCGCCGGCGGCGTGCCCGGTGTCGCCGGCGGTCGAGGGCCGGGACGCCGGGGCGCGACCCTCCTCGTCGGTGCCTCGGGTGGTGCTCCCGTCACCGGCGCCGGAGCCGTCGACGGTGTTGCCGAGCTCCTCCGGCGACTCGTCGGGCACGCGGGCGTCGTTCTCGGGTCGGGTCGAGTCGGTCACGGTCGCCTCCGGGGGTCGTCGGTGGGTCGTGCTGTGTGGTGCCTCGGTCTGTGGTGTCGACCCTAGCCGTGTCCGCCACGGCCCGTCGGGCTCTCGCGGCGTCACAGGTGTGCCTTAGTCTGGTGCCCATGTCGGACAATCCCTTCGGTCGGGTCATCACCGCGATGGTGACCCCCATGCACGACGACGGCTCGATCGACTTCGACGCGCTGCAGCGACTCGCGGTCCATCTCGCCGACCACGGCCACGACGGTCTGCTGGTC
The DNA here is from genome assembly GCF_002999155.1 of Dietzia sp. oral taxon 368. Taxonomy (NCBI): domain Bacteria; kingdom Bacillati; phylum Actinomycetota; class Actinomycetes; order Mycobacteriales; family Dietziaceae; genus Dietzia; species Dietzia sp. oral taxon 368. Next base: position 1,005,387 of record NZ_CP027238.1, on the reverse strand, counting down.
AACGGCACGACCGGCGAGTCGGCCACCACTACGGACGACGAGGACTACGACAGCGTCGCCGCGGTCGTCGAGGCCGTCGGCGACCGCGTGCAGGTCATGGCCGGATGCGGCACCAACGACACCGAGCACTCCATGCGAGCGGCCCGCGAGATGGTGGCGAGGGGTGCGGACAGCCTGCTCGTGGTGACCCCGTACTACAACAAGCCCACACAGCACGGGATCGTCGAGCACTTCCGGATGATCGCCGAGGCCGCCGACCGGCCGGTGATGGCGTACGACATCCCGGGGCGCACCGGCACCGCGCTGGCCACCGACACCATCCGTCGGCTCGCGGAGATCCCCCACGTGCGGGCGGTCAAGGACGCCAAGGGGGACCTGTTCGAGGCCAGCCGCCTCATGGCCGAGACCGACCTGCTCTGGTACTCGGGTGACGACGTGCTCAACCTGGCGTTCCTGGCCCTCGGCGCCACGGGGATCGTCTCGGTGGTCGGCCACGTCGCCGGCGACGACTACCGGGCGATGATCGACGCCGTGGACGCGGGCGACCTGCCGCGGGCCCGCGAGATCCACACGCGCCTCATCCCGGCCGTGGACGCCATCATGCACACCTCGCAGGGCGCCATCCAGGTCAAGGCCGCGCTGAAGATGGCCGGTCTCATCGGCTCGGACCGCCTGCGCATGCCGCTGCTCCAGGGGCCGCCCGAGCATCAGGCCAAGCTGCGCGACGGGCTGGCCGCCGCCGGGCTGGCCTGACGGGTCGCTCCTAGGAGCATGGGTCAGTAATGGCTCGAAGCGCGCCGAGAGTACGGCGGAGTGCGTGAGAGCGTTGCGCTCGGGCCGGCGTCACTGGCGGCCAGGTATTCGGTTTGCGAAGCCGCGGTGATGGCGTTCAGTCCGCGGGTCAGCCTGTAGGTCGCCCGGGCCTGCCAGTTCAGGCGATCTGGAGGCCGCCGAGCCCGGTGGCGCCGATATGACCGTGGAGCTTTCGCAGGTTGTGGCAGGCAGCGAGCAGTAGCCATTCACCGCGGGCGGCGTCCAGACCGCGAATCAGGAGTTGCTTGCCGTTCTGCAGGGTGCTCATCTGTCCGAAGACCGGTTCGACGATCGCTTTGCGCCGGGCGTAGACCGCTCGGCCTTTCTTCGTGGCGAGCTTGCGGGCCATGCGCTGCTTGTCCGTGGCGCTGGCCGGGATCGGTCCCCGGGGGGCGATCGGCGCCGGTTCCCCGCTGCGCTGTCGTCCGGTGGCGATGAAGAACTCGGTGCCCTGCTCGCCGGTGACCTCGGCGGAGGCGGCGAGGTTCGCGGCTGAGCAGTACCCGGCATCGGCGAGCATCTGCTTCGGGGCCTGCCCCGTGTTGCTGATGGCCTGCTCGGTCATGGGGATGAGGTTGCCGACGTCGGCGGCACAGTCGTTGACCTCGGCCGCCACGATGATCTGATGGGCGGCATCGACCACGGCCTGGCCGTTGTAGCACTGAGCGAACGACCCGTCCCCGGTGAGCATGATCTTCGACTCCGGGTCGGTGAAGTTGCGCTGGGCCTTCGGCCTGGGCGTGGCGCGCTCGGCGGCCTCAGCGGCCTTCTGCGCGACGGTGTCTTCGTCTTCGCCCTTACCGCGGGCCTTAGCCTCAGCCTTCTCCGCCGCATCGGCGGCGGCGTCGGCTTCCAGAGCAGCTTTGGCCTGGCGCAGCTTGACCAGGCGAGACTCTCGGCGGGCCAGCTCATCGGGCAGCTCGTCCCCGCGCCGGTTCTTGCCGAACTTGGCGTCCTCGGCCTTGTCGATGGCCTCGGCGGCGGCCAGCAGATCGGAGACCTCCTGGGCCAGTACCTTCTCCTTGTCCGTCAGCCGCGCGTACGACATGGCCTTGCGTTTGGAGGCGTTCGCCCGCAGCTTCGTCCCATCCAGCGCGACCTGTCCAAGCGTGACCATCCCGGCGGCCTGGCACAACGCCAACGCCTGCAAGAACAGGTTGCCCAGCGCGGCCAGGTGCCTCTTGCGAAACCTGGCGATCGCGCGGTAGTCCGGGGCCGCCCCGGCCGCCAACCACCGGAAAGCGACGATGTCGGTGCAGGCCTTCTCGATCCCGCGGGAGGAGCGCACCCCCGTGGTGTAGCCGAAGATCAGCAACCGCACCATCAACCGCGGATCGTACGGCGGGGCCCCGCGCCCCTCCTGGTAGGAGACGTAGATCCGCGATAAATCCAGGTGCTCATCGACCAGATCCGCCACGAACCGTGCCAGATGATCGGCCGGAAGCCAGTCATCCAGCGACGGCGGCAGCAACAACCCCTGGCCCGGGTCGAACGCCCGAAATGTCTTGCCTGCGCCCACCGGCTCGACCTCGCCCTGCCGGTCAGCCCGCTCGACGCGGAACTCCTCGGCGGCGAACAACCCTTCCTCGCCCATGACGACAATTATCCCGCCGAACCCGCCCCATCAGCGGACCTGAACTGGCGTGTTACTGACCCACGCTCCTAGCGGAACGCCGCGGCCTCCGTGCACCGCCGCCACAACGCGGCGGCGGTGGCACGGTCGTGCGAACGGCGGCTCGACCGGGTGAGGTGCGGGTGCCCCCGCAGACCACCGAGGCGGTCCGGTCCGACGAACGCCCCGCCCGGCACGTCGGGCACCGTCGCGGCGTAGAGCACGGACAGCGCGCCCGTCTCCGGTGACAGGCCCGCCCAGGTGAGGGAGTTGCCGAGTGCGAAGAACCGGTCGGCGACAGGGTTGCCGCTCTGCCGGATGAGTTCGGTCGCGGTGTAGCCGGGATGCGCGGCGACCGAGCGGAGGCCGCCGCCGGCCCGCTCGAAGTGCCGCTGCCACTCGTAGGCCAGCATGATGCACGCCAGCTTGGAGTTCGCGTACGCGGCCATCGGCCGGTAGCCGCGGACGTCCATGCCGAGGTCGTCGGTGTCGACCCGCCCCATCAGATGCGCGAGGGAGCCCAGCCAGACCACGCGGTCCGTCAGGATCGGCTCGAGGCCCAGGGTGAGCGCGTGGTGGCCGAGGACGTTGACCCCGAACTGCATCTCGTGGCCCTGCGCCGTGCGGGCGTGCGGGATGTTCATCACGCCGGCGTTGTTGATGAGGACGTCGACCCGGCCGCCACCGGACCGTGCCGCGTCGGGCGCCGAGGCCTCCGCCCGCATGGCGGCGACGAACTCGTCGACCGAGTCCAGATCGGCCATGTCCAGCCGGCACACACGCGCTCGCTCGCGCGAAGCCTCAGGAAGGGTCGCGCGCGCCGCCTCTGCCTTCTCCAGGTTCCGGCAGGCCATCACGACCCGGGCCCCCCGCGCCGTGAGCGCGGCCGTCGTGGCCAGCCCGATGCCCCCGTTGGCGCCGGTCACCACGAACGTCCGCCCGGTCTGGTCGGGGATGTCGACGGCGGACCATCTGCGGGATCGTGTCATGAAGATCAGTCAACCAGCCGCGCCTGCCCTGCGGTGGTGCTCTCCTGTGGTAACGCGGGGATATCGTCCGCGATCTCTTTGTGACACACTCGTCGGGGTGCGTGAGTCCCACAGGCCACACGCCTCCCTCACCGTTCGAGATCCCGGAGTACCTCCATGACGTTCGACCGCCGATCCTTCCTCCGTCGCGCAGGCCTCAGCGCGGCCGGGGCCGGCGCCATCGCCGCGGGCCTGACCCCCGCGGTGGGCGCTCAGTCCTCCATCCCCGCCGAGATCGGTGCCCTGCCGGGCGCGGGAGCCGGGGTCCCGGTCGGCACGCTGCTCGACTACGCCTCCGGCCCGCCGTCGGCGGCGTCGGTCCGCGCGGCCGGCCACATGGGTGCCGTGCGCTACTGCTCTAACCGCCGCCCCGGCGCCGAGTGGATGTCCGGCAAGCCGCTCCTGCGCCGCGAGGTCGACGACTTTCGTGCCCACGGACTGAACATGGTCTCCTGCTACCAGTACGGTCGCGCCGAGACCGCGGACTGGAAGGGCGGCGCCGGCGCCGGCGATCACCACGCGCCCATCGGCATCCGCATCCACCGGGAGGCCGGCGGGCCGTCGGGCGTGCCGATGTACGTGGCGATCGACGACAACCCCACCCGCTGGCAGTTCGACAACCAGATCCGCCCGTACCTCGAGCGCTGGCGCGCCCACCTGCACGGCTCGGGCATGAAGCTCGGCGTGTACGCCAACGCGCCGACGATCGACTGGTGCCGGCAGATCGGCCTCGGGCAGTACTTCTGGCAGCACGACTGGGGTTCCGGTGGGCGGCTCAACCCGGCCGCGACGATCCACCAGCTGCCCGTGGCGCAGCAGGTCACCGTCGGCGGTGTGGTGTCCGACCTCAACCGCGTCTACGCGCTGGACTACGGCCAGTGGTGGCCGATCGACCCGCTCGCGCTCGCGCAGTCGGCGCTGGGCAGCTCGATCTGACCGACCGGCGACGCTTCGGCACGCCCCGGCGTCGTCCGCGTCCGCGATCCCGCGGCCGGCGACACCGGGGCGCACTGCTATCCGGCGACGGTCACTCGACGGTGATCTCGCCCATCGTGCCCCACTGATCGCCCTCCGCCGGGGTGTTGATGATGCGCGGCGTTCGCTCGAGGTACCGGGCGGCTGACCCCGTGAACTGCTGGAAGTGGTCCGACTGCACATGCAGGGCCGGCGCGTCGCCCTCGCGGAACGCCTCGCACAGCAGGTAGGTGTTCGGGGACTCCGGCGAGCGGTACCAGTCGAACCACAGGTTGCCCGCCTCGGCGCGGGTGGCCTCGGTGAACTCGCGGGTGATCTCGAGCCAGGAGTCGGCGAACTCGGGTTTGACGTCAAAGCGCACGTTGATGAGGATCATGTCCCCATCCTGCCGGGCCCGGCGAGGGTCGTCGAGGCGTGGCTCGGCACGGGCGATTCGGCCGTGACTCGCCCGGCGTCGCCGCACACGCCTACCCTGTATCAGGTGACCATCGAGCTGAGCATCGAGAACCCGTGCGTCCCGCAGGCGGAGGCCGACTCCTCCGTCCGCGCCGTCTGGAACCGCTTGTCGCTCGACGCGACCTCGAGCCGGAACGAACCGCTGATCGCGGGTCTGGTCCTGGATCTCATCGACGGGTGCGACGACCTCGGTGAATCCCTGGCGCGGCTCGCCGCGTCCCGGATCGCGACGCCCGAGATCGGCCGCCACGTCCTGGAGAAGGAGATCCGGGCGGTGCTGGTCGAGCACCCCCACGTCCTCGACGCCGTGGCCGCGGACCTCGTGGTGAGCTACGAGAGGAACCCGGCCTACCCCAACTATCTGGTGCCCTATCTCTTCGCCAAGGGTTTCCTCGGGCTCCAGGTGCACCGCGTCGCCCACGAGACGTGGAACTCCGGTCGCGTGATGGCCGCGTCGTTCCTACAGAGCCGCATCTCCGAGGTCTTCGCGATGGACATCCACCCGGCCGCGCGGGTCGGCTCGGGCATCCTCGTCGACCACGCCACCGGCATCGTCGTGGGGGAGACCTGCGTGATCGGCGACGGCGTCTCGATCCTCCAGGGCGTCACCCTCGGCGGCACGGGGAACGAGGACGGCGACCGGCATCCCAAGATCGGGTCCGGCGTCCTGCTCTCGGCGGGCTCGATCGTGCTCGGCAACGTCCGCGTCGGCGACTGCTCGAAGGTCGCCGCCGGTTCGGTCGTCCTGCACGAGGTCCCGCCCCACACCACCGTGGCGGGAGTGCCCGCCAAGATCGTCCGCCGGCACGCGGATTCGCTGGTCCCCGCCGAGCGGATGGACCAGGAGATCGACCCGCAGGGATAGGGCGGCGAGCCGATGCGGGTCCTGGTGGTCGACGACGAGCCGGCGCTGCGCGAGAGCCTGCGCCGCGGCCTGGCCGCGGGCGGGTGGTCCGTGGAGACCGCCCCCGACGGCGAAGCCGGTCTCGAGATGGCCTGCGGCGACGACTTCGACGTCGTCGTGCTGGACATCATGATGCCGCGCCGCAGCGGCTACGAGGTGGTCCGCGAGATGCGGCGACGCGGCATCTGGACCCCTGTGCTCATGCTCACCGCCAAGGACGGTGAGTACGACGAGGCCGACGCGTTCGACCTGGGAGCCGACGACTACCTGGTCAAGCCGTTCTCGTTCGTCGTCCTCGAGGCGAGGCTACGGGCCCTGGTGCGCCGCGGCGCACCCGAACGACCCGCCACGTTCGAGGCCGGCGACCTCGTCGTGGACCCCGCCGCGCGGGAGGTCCGCCGGGGCGACACCCGGATCAGCGTGACCGCCAGGGAGTACGCGGTGCTCGAATACCTCATCCGCAACCGTAACCAGGTGGTGTCCAAGGCGCAGATCATGCGTGCCGTGTGGGACTCCGCCTACGACGGGGACGACAACATCGTCGAGGTCTACGTCGGATACCTGCGTCGCAAGATCGACACCCCGTTCGGTGCCCACGCCATCGAGACCGTCCGCGGCCAGGGCTACCGGCTGGTCGACAGCGAGGTCACTCCTTCAGGGACAGCGCCTCGCGGTAGGTGAGCTTGCGGCCGGTCTGCATGATCGACCGGCGGTAGACCCGCTCGGCGATCCGGATGATCACCGCGGCGGTGACGAGCGTGATCACGGTGGCGACGGCCGGCTCCCACCACGACGCGGTGCCGGCCACCAGGCGGATCGGCATCGTCACCGTGGACATGATGGGCACGTAGGAACCGATGACCTGCCACGTGTCCTGGAGGAAGAGGCCTCCGAAGAACACGATCATGATGACCGTGAGCAGGGGCGAGGTGGTGGTCTGGACGTCCTCGGCGCGGGTGGCCATCGCACCGGCGACGGCGAACAGGCATGCCAGCGCGACGAAGCCGATGACGAAGAGCACCAGGTACCAGACCGCCGCGCCGGCGACCGATGGCAGCAGGGTGGCGTAGTCGGTGAAGCTGAGGCCGATCAGGCCGATGGCCACGAAGATCACCATCTGCCCCAGGGCGAGGGCCGTGGCGCCGACGACCTTGCCGACGAGCAGCTGCCGCAGCGGGATGGCGGCGGCGAGGATCTCGACGATCCGCGACTGCTTCTCCTCCACGACGCTGTTGGCGATCGCGTATCCGAAGAGGATCGCCGCCATGTAGAAGAGGAAGACGAACACGAACCCGGCGATCACCTGGACCCCCTCGTCGTCCGTCCCGTCGGCCTCGAGGAGACGCTCCTCGACGACCGAGCCCGCGGTGAGATCGGCGACAGTGGTCCCGGCGGCCGCGGCGTTGCGCTCGAGCGCGTCGGCCGCCACCGTCGCGCTGACCGCGGCGGCGACGTCCGAGTCGACGCCGTCGGAGCCGACGAGCGTCCACGCCCCCGGCTCGCCGAGCAGGGCGGCGTCGACGTCGCCGTCGCGTACCGCCTGTTCGGCCGCCGCCGGATCCGCCACCTGCTCGATCCCGAGTCGCACGGTGGGTGCGCCCGCGGTCGCCGAGGAGTCGGTGTCCTCGCCGTCGGCGGCGTCGGCCCGCACGTTCGTCTGCTCGACGATCGTCACCGCGTCGCCCGAGACGACAGCGATCCGCTTCTCCCCGTCGTCCCCGCCCAGCAGGAACGACACCCCGAACGCGACGATGAAGATCGCGATGGTCGTGAGGGTGGAGATGATGAAGTTCCGGTCGCGCAGTTTGACCATGATCTCGCGCCCGGCGACGATCCGCCATGCGGCGTCCGTGGAGCGGGGCCCGGTGGAGGCGTCCTCGTGGTCGGCCGACGACGGGCGTCGTGTGAGGGGGGTGGTGGTCATGAGGTCACCTCGCGGTAGATATCGGACAGGCTGGGCACGACCCGGGCGAGCTCGCTGACGCTGCCGCGGGCCATCGCCTCACGCAGGACGAGGTCCGTGCTCCCCGGGCCCTCGAGTTCGAGCAGTGCGGCCGGGCCGTCGACGTCCACGACGTGCACGCCGGGCAGTGAACGCACCCAGCCGGCGTCCCCGCCCACGACGAGGCGGTGCAGCACCCGGCCCCGGCTGCGGAGCTCGGACACGGTCCCGGTCGACACGACCCGCCCTCGGGCCAGGACGACGAGCTGGTCGCAGAGCCGCTCGACGAGATCGAGTTGGTGGGAGGAGAACAGGACGGGCACGCCCCGGGTGGTGTACTCGCGCAGGAGGTCGACCATGGAGTCCACCGCGGCCGGGTCCAGGCCGGAGAAGGGCTCGTCGAGGACGAGGAACTCGGGCTCACCGATGACGGCGGCCGCGATCTGGACGCGCTGCTGATTGCCGAGTGAGAGCGACTCGAGTTTGTCGCCCGTGCGCTCGCCCAGGCCGAACCGGTCGAGGAGGTCGAGCGCGGTGTGCTTGGCGCCCGCCGCGCTGCGGCCCTGCAGCCGGCCGAGGTAGACGAGCTGGTCGAGGATCGGCTGCTTCGGGTACAGGCCCCGCTCCTCCGGCATGTAGCCGAACGTGCGCCGGTCGGCGACCGTGACCTCGCGACCCGCCCACGTCACGGTTCCCGCGCTGGGCTGGAGGACGCCCATGATCATGCGCATCGTGGTGGTCTTGCCGGCGCCGTTGCCGCCGACGAAGCCGGTCATCGCCCCGGCGGGGACCTCGAAGGTCACGCCGTCGACGGCGAGGTTGTCGCCGAATCGTCTGGTCAGTCCGTTGACTCCGAGCATCGTGCCCTCCCTGGCGCCGGTGTACTGCTCACGCTAGGAGCGTGGGTCAGTAACACGCCAGTTCAGGTCCGCTGATGGGGCGGGTTCGGCGGGATAATTGTCGTCATGGGCGAGGAAGGGTTGTTCGCCGCCGAGGAGTTCCGCGTCGAGCGGGCTGACCGGCAGGGCGAGGTCGAGCCGGTGGGCGCAGGCAAGACATTTCGGGCGTTCGACCCGGGCCAGGGGTTGTTGCTGCCGCCGTCGCTGGATGACTGGCTTCCGGCCGATCATCTGGCACGGTTCGTGGCGGATCTGGTCGATGAGCACCTGGATTTATCGCGGATCTACGTCTCCTACCAGGAGGGGCGCGGGGCCCCGCCGTACGATCCGCGGTTGATGGTGCGGTTGCTGATCTTCGGCTACACCACGGGGGTGCGCTCCTCCCGCGGGATCGAGAAGGCCTGCACCGACATCGTCGCTTTCCGGTGGTTGGCGGCCGGGGCGGCCCCGGACTACCGCGCGATCGCCAGGTTTCGCAAGAGGCACCTGGCCGCGCTGGGCAACCTGTTCTTGCAGGCGTTGGCGTTGTGCCAGGCCGCCGGGATGGTCACGCTTGGACAGGTCGCGCTGGATGGGACGAAGCTGCGGGCGAACGCCTCCAAACGCAAGGCCATGTCGTACGCGCGGCTGACGGACAAGGAGAAGGTACTGGCCCAGGAGGTCTCCGATCTGCTGGCCGCCGCCGAGGCCATCGACAAGGCCGAGGACGCCAAGTTCGGCAAGAACCGGCGCGGGGACGAGCTGCCCGATGAGCTGGCCCGCCGAGAGTCTCGCCTGGTCAAGCTGCGCCAGGCCAAAGCTGCTCTGGAAGCCGACGCCGCCGCCGATGCGGCGGAGAAGGCTGAGGCTAAGGCCCGCGGTAAGGGCGAAGACGAAGACACCGTCGCGCAGAAGGCCGCTGAGGCCGCCGAGCGCGCCACGCCCAGGCCGAAGGCCCAGCGCAACTTCACCGACCCGGAGTCGAAGATCATGCTCACCGGGGACGGGTCGTTCGCTCAGTGCTACAACGGCCAGGCCGTGGTCGATGCCGCCCATCAGATCATCGTGGCGGCCGAGGTCAACGACTGTGCCGCCGACGTCGGCAACCTCATCCCCATGACCGAGCAGGCCATCAGCAACACGGGGCAGGCCCCGAAGCAGATGCTCGCCGATGCCGGGTACTGCTCAGCCGCGAACCTCGCCGCCTCCGCCGAGGTCACCGGCGAGCAGGGCACCGAGTTCTTCATCGCCACCGGACGACAGCGCAGCGGGGAACCGGCGCCGATCGCCCCCCGGGGACCGATCCCGGCCAGCGCCACGGACAAGCAGCGCATGGCCCGCAAGCTCGCCACGAAGAAAGGCCGAGCGGTCTACGCCCGGCGCAAAGCGATCGTCGAACCGGTCTTCGGACAGATGAGCACCCTGCAGAACGGCAAGCAACTCCTGATTCGCGGTCTGGACGCCGCCCGCGGTGAATGGCTACTGCTCGCTGCCTGCCACAACCTGCGAAAGCTCCACGGTCATATCGGCGCCACCGGGCTCGGCGGCCTCCAGATCGCCTGAACTGGCAGGCCCGGGCGACCTACAGGCTGACCCGCGGACTGAACGCCATCACCGCGGCTTCGCAAACCGAATACCTGGCCGCCAGTGACGCCGGCCCGAGCGCAACGCTCTCACGCACTCCGCCGTACTCTCGGCGCGCTTCGAGCCATTACTGACCCATGCTCCTAGGCCCGGGTCGCACGTCGGCGGATCAGCCCACGGGATGATCTGACGCGGACGGCGGCGGAGAGATCTCCTCCTCGAGGGGGAGGGCGGCGTCAGGAAGAGGGTGGCCTCGAGGGGAAGGGACCGGGCGGGCTCAGTCGCCGGGGTGGACCAGGCCGACCTCGTAGGCCAGGACCACCGCCTGGACGCGGTCGCGCAGGTGGAGCTTGGCCAGGCAGGACGACACGTGGGTCTTGACCGTCGCCTCGCCCACCACCAGTTCGTCGGCGATCTCGGCGTTGGACAGCCCCCGCGCGACCAGGCGCAGTACCTCGGTCTCGCGTGCGGTGAGCACGGCGAGCGCGGACGCGCGCGACCTTGGCGGCTCGGCATCCGGGGCGTCGTCGGTCGGGGGCGGGGCAGCCAGACGCTCGATGACCCGGCGCGTGACCTCGGGCGCGAGCAGGGCGTGGCCGTGGCCCACCGCACGGATACCGTCGACGAGGTCGTCGGGGTCGGAGTTCTTGAGCAGGAAGCCGCTCGCGCCGGCCCGCAGGGCGTCGAACAGGTAGTCGTCCCGGTCGAAGGTGGTGAGGATGAGGACCTTGGCCAGGTGCTCGCCGGTGATGATCTCCGTGGCGGCGATGCCGTCGGTTCCCGGCATCTGGACGTCCATCAGCACGACGTCCGGACGGAGGCGGCGGCACTTCTCGATCGCCGTCGCACCGTCCGCCGCGTCGCCGACGACGTCGATGTCCGGCTCGACGCCGAGCATCATCGAGAACCCGGAGCGCATGAGCGACTGATCGTCCACGACGAGCACACGGAGCACGCCGGCGCGGGCGGCCTCGTGAGTGTGCTCGCTGCCGGCGCGCGGTCGGTCGTTCGTCCCGGGCACGGTCACTCCTCGCCGCCGTCGGTGCCCGGCCGGTACGGCAGCCGCACGCGGACGCGGTAGCCGCCGGTCACCCGCGGGCCGATCTCGCACTCCCCGCCGTGCGAGCGGACCCGTTCCCGCATCCCGAGCAGGCCGAGACCGCTGCCCGAGGTCCCGGTGCGCGGCCGCCCGTCGTCGAGGACCTCGACTTCCGCGTACGGGGTGCGGTCAGGGCCCTCCCCGGTACGCAGCACGACACCGGCACGGTTGGCGGTGGAGTGGCGCCGGACGTTGGCCAGTGCCTCCTGGGCCGTCCGGTACAGGGACAGGCCGATGATGGGCGGGACCTCCTCGAGCGGATGCCCGGCGTCGGCGGCCACGGAGACGGTGGTGGAGAAGCCGGCCGTGTCGTGGGAGGCGGCCAACCGCGCGACGTCCGCGAGCCCGTGACCGGCGGACCGGGACGCCTCGCCCGTCGGCCGGGACGGCTCAGCCGTCGGCCGGGACGCGTCGCCCTCGGAGCGGGACCCCGGGTCGTCGGACCGGAGGGCGCCGAGCAGGGCCCGCATCTCCGCGACAGCCGAGCGCGAGGAGTCCTCGATCGTGCGCAGAGCGCCCGCGGCGGAGTCGGGATCACGGTCCATGACACGGCGCGCGGCGGCGGCCTGGACCCCGATCGCCGCGACGTGGTGGGCGATCACGTCGTGGAGCTCGCGGGCGATACGCAGCCGCTCCTCCACCACGGCCTGATCTCGCAGGGCATCGGCCTGCTGCTCGATCGTCCGGGCCTGCTCCGCGAGGTCGTGTCGGCGGCGGGCGCCGCGCCACGAGGCGATGCCGAGTGCGGCCGCCCCGCCGAAGTAGACGATGTTGATGAGCACGGTGTACAGGAGATAGGCGGGGACCGGCGGGAGGAGGCCGCTCGAGCGGTCGACGTCGTCCACGGGGTCGAGGATCTGCTGCATCCCCGAGCCCAGGGCGGTGTACCAGACCATCCACACCGCCAGGGCGGCGGCGATACCCGCGGCGACGCCGATGAGGGCCCGCCGGTCGCGGGCCCAGGCGACCGCGGAGTAGACCCCGACGAAGTACAGCACCTGCTGCGAGACCTGCCCCATCACCAGCGGCATGACGCTGCCGACCACCAGCAGGTGCGCGGTCGCGCCCATACCGGTCGTGAGCGGGAAGCGGCGGCGGACCGCAAGCAGGGCCGCCACGCTGGCCATGGCCAGGTACTGGGCCCAGACCGGCGCGCTCTCGTCGGCCAGGACGCCCATGCTCCGCAGGATCTCCACACCGACCGCCGAGCACGCAAACACGACCAGGGCGAGGACCGCGTCGGCGCGGAAGTAGTGCTCCGGCAGGGGGCGGATCCACGCGTCGTCGGCGTCGAACAGGCGGTTCAGACGGTCCCACACGAGAGGTGAGCCTATCCGGTGGCCGGACGGCCCGGCTCGCCGTACGGCTCGCCGTCCGGTTCGTCTCCCGGCTCGTCCAGCGGCTCGACCGGGAGCTCGACGACGAACCGCGCGCCGCCGCCGGGCGCGTCCTCCGCCCGCACCGAGCCGCCGTGGGTCCGCGTGATCTCCGAGACGATCGCGAGGCCCAGCCCCGACCCGCCCGTGCCCCTCGCGCGGTCCGCGTCCAGGCGGGCGAAGCGATCGAACACCGATTTCCGCTGGTCGGGGGGGACGCCCTCGCCGTCGTCGTCGACGGTGATCACGGCGCGCGGGGCTCCGGTACCGGACCGGTCGACGGTGAGGCGCAGCGCCACGCGTTCGCGCGCGTGCCGCCGCGCGTTGTCGACGAGGTTGCGCACGACGCGTTGGAGGGCGTCGGGATCGCCCACCAGTCGCGCGGGCTCGACCGAGACCGCCACCTCGAGCCCGGCCGCGTCGGCGGGCCCGGCGAGGCCGCGCAGGCGCGCGGCCTCCGACAGGACGACGTCGTCGAGGTCCACGTCGTCGCGCCGCAGCGGCATCCCACGCTCGTCGCTCTTGGCGAGCAGGAGCAGGTCCTCGACCATCGCGCGCATCCGCTCCACCTCCGGCAGGAGCAGCTCGTCGACGGTCTCGACGTCCACCGGGGTGCCGGAGGTGGACGCCAGCTCGAGCATGGTGGACAGCGTGGACAGTGGGCTGCGCAGCTCGTGGGAGGCGTCGCCGACGAAGGCCACCTGGGCCGTGCGGGCCGCGTCGAGGCGGGCGAGCATCTCGTTCATGGTGCGGGCCAGGCGCGCGATCTCGTCCTCGGCCTCGGGCACGGGCACCCGCTCGCCGCGGCCGGAGACGGAGATCTCGGCGACGCGGGAGCGGATCGACTCGACGGGCCGCAGTACCCGGCCCATGGCGTAGTAGACGAAGCCGGCGGTCGCGAGTCCGGCGACGGGCACGAACGACAGGAAGAGCACCGCGCCGGCGGCCAGGACGGTGTCGTACCGGTCGCTGTCGGTGCCCACGTCCACGGCCAGCGTCACCCCGCGCATGTCCACGCCGACGGACGTGACCCGCAGGTCGGTGCCGTCGGGGGCGTCGACCTGGCGGCGGAGGATCTCGCCGGGAGCCGGGACGGGCAGGGCGGGGACGGTCTCGAGCCCGCGGGTGACCTGGCCGGCCAGGACGCGGCCGTCGGGGGCGACGACACGGACCAGGTCCACGCCGGACAGCGGTTCGGAGACCAGTTCGAGGGAGGCCTGCGGGCCGCGGGCGGCGAGCCTGGACGCCACGTCGACCGCGCGGTCGCGCGCCGCCGAGTCGATCGCGCCGTGCACCGCCGAGCGCAGCAGCAGCCAGGCACCGCCCGCCGCGAGGGCCAGCACCAGCATGACGATCGCGGTGGCGATCACCGTCGTGGCGACGCGGATGGGCCAGCGGCGGGGGGTCGTCAGGGCCTCGCGGGTCAGCGGCACGCCTCCATTGTGCGGTGCGCCGGGGGCCTGGGAAGGGCGGGAACGCGGACCGGGGGCCTGACTAGAACACGTGTTAGCGTCGCCGGGTGAGAGAATCGCAGCACAACGGCCCCGAGCCCCGCCTCGGCCTGACGTTCAGTGAGAACCCGGACGGCACGGTGAGCTGGCACCAGCCGGTCTCGGACCAGTTCGTCGACCCGTCCGGCCGCTTCGCCACCGGCGGCCTGGCCGTGCTGGTGGACTCGGGGCTCGGCGCGGAGAACCACCGCCGCCGCCCCAGCGGGAAGTGGACCGTCACCACCGAGCTGCGCCTGGATCTGATCGGCGCGCCGCGGGAGGGCTCGACCGGCCTGGGGATCCGCGCGGACCACCTGGGGCACGACGGTCACTGCCTCACCACGCGCGGTGAGGTCGTCGACGACGACGGCGAGGTGATCGCCTCGGGACTGGTCAAGACCATGGAGTTCGCGGCGGGCGTGGACGCGGAGGGATATGACGACGAGCCGCCGTGGCCGTCCGCGCTCGAGCCGGGGACGCTGGCCGAGGTGCTGTGTTTGACGTTGAGCGAGCGGGGCGACGGGGACGGCGGCCGCGTGGTGGAGGGCGTCATCGCGCCGGAGCCGACGCTCGCCAACCCCCTGGGCAATCTGCACGGGGGCGTGTTCGCGGCGGCCGCGGAGGTCGTCGGCGCCGCGGTCTTCTCGCACGAGCGCGACGTCAGCTCCTCCTCGCTGGACGTGCGGTACGTGCGGCAGATCCCGCTGGTGCAGCCGGTGACGGTCCGCGCCGAGGTGCTGCACGACGGTCGGAGCTGGGGGATCTCGCAGGTCACGACGCGGGACGAGCGGGGCCGGGTGTGCGCGGTGGCGACGGTCACGGTCTATGGCCGCCGGTAAGTCGTTGTCACGTCACTCACGTAGTATGGACGGGTAAGAATCAGTCCGTACGACGAGAGGGGACGCATGAAGATCGGCATCATCCTGGGCAGCATCCGCGAGGAGCGGACCGGCAAGTCCGTGGCGGAGTGGGTCGCGCAGCAGGCCCGCGACCGGCAGGACGCGACCTATGAGCTCGTCGATCTCAAGTCCTTCGACATCCCCCTGTTGACCTCGGCCACCGTGCCGGGTGCGGCGAACAAGCAGTACGAGGACGAGCGGGTCCAGCGCTGGAGCTCGGCCATCGACTCCTACGACGCCTTCGTCTTTGTGACCCCCGAGTACAACCACAGCGTCCCCGGCGGTCTGAAGAACGCCTTCGACTCGCTCGGGAACGAGTGGGCCGACAAGCCCGTCGCGTTCGTCTCCTACGGTGCCGAGGGTGGTGTGCGCGCGGTCGAGCACTGGCGGCAGATAGTGGCCAACTTCCGCATGTTCGGCGTGCGTCAGCAGATCTCGCTGAGCCTGTTCACCGAGTTCGGCCCCGAGGGCGTCCGGCCCGCGGAGCGGCGCACCGAGGAGATCGCGACCCTGTTCGACCAGCTCGAGGAGGCCACGCGGCGATTCGCGCTGGTGGACGCGGGCGCCTGAGTGATCCCGCGCTGATGCAGACACCGCGGCCCGCCCCCTGAGAGATACGGGGGCGGGCCGCGGGCGTTCGCGTCGGGGAGCCGTCAGTTCACGGCGGCGAGCGCGGAGTCGTAGTCCGGCTCGGTGGTGATCTCGTCGACGAGCTGGGTGTGGACGACCTTGCCCTCGGCGTCGACCACGACGACCGAGCGGGCGCACAGTCCGGCCATCGGGCCGTCGGTCATCTTGACGCCGTAGTCGGAGGCGAAGTCGCTACGGAACGTCGACCCCGCGGTGGCGTTCTCGATGTCCTCGGCGGCGCAGAAGCGCTTGTGCGCGAACGGCAGGTCGGCCGAGATGTTGACGACCACGGTGTCGTCCAGGCCGCTGGCCTTCTCGTGGAAGGTGCGCACCGACTGCGCGCACACGCCGGTGTCCACGCTCGGGAAGATGTTGAGGATGAGCTTCTTGCCGGCCAGCGACTCGGAGGTGACCGGGCCGAGGTCGGTGCCGACCAGTTCGAACGCCGGAGCGGTGGAGCCGACGGCCGGGAGCTCGCCGGAGGTCGTGACGGGATTGCCCTTGAATGCGGTGGTTGCCATGTGTCCGTTCTACCGGACGCCCCCGGCCGACGGGTGGCCGGTCAGCGCGGCGTCGCGACGTGGACGGCGATCTCCTCGGGCACACCTTTGACCCCGCCCCACCGGAAACCGCGCTTGGGGCGCGTCGCGACCCGGGCCGCGTCCAGCCCGGCGCGCGTGACCTCGCTGACGAGGACCTCCCCGGCGCAGCAGGAGTAGCGACTCCTCGTCCCCGACGCGCATCGCCCATTCGGAGAACCCGACGATGTCGGTGAACACGATCGTCACCTCGGCGCCGACGCCGGTGCGACCGGTGCGTTCGCGCAGGGCGTGCCACACCTGTAGACCGCCGAGGGTCACCTCGCGGCTCGCGGTGGGCTGCTCGTCGAACAGTCGCCAGGCCAGCCGCGCGATCGTGCCCTCGCAGCGGCGCGGGCCGCCGCCGCCCGCGTCCGCTCCCAGTAGAGGTTCGCCATGCGCCCGAGCCTAGGACGCCGCGGACGTGGCGGGCACCGACTCGCCCGTCTGGTCGACCGCGCGCCACAGGTACCAGGACGCCACCGACCGGTACGGGGCCCACAGCCGCGCCCGTTCGAGCATGAGGTCGGGGGAGGCCTTCTCGTCGAGGCCCAGCACCCGCTCGAAGCCGCGCCGGACCCCGACATCCGCCACGGGGAAGACGTCGGGTCTGTCCAACAGGAAGATCAACTGCATCTCCGCGGTCCACCGGCCGATCCCGCGGACGGTCGTCAGGGAGGCGATGACCTCATCGTCGTCGTACTCCCTCAACGCGGCGAGTGACGGGACCCGACCGGTGCCCACCGCATCGGCGAGATCCCGCAGGGCGGCCACCTTGGGCCGCGAGACGCCGCACGCCCGCAGCTCCTCGTCCGACAGGGCGGCCACCCGGACGGGGTCGAGCTGACCGGCGCTCGTGGCGCGCTCACGAAGCCGCCCGGCGATCGTCGCGGCGGCCTTGACCGACAGCTGCTGGGAGAGGATCGACGAGGCCAGGCGGTCGAACAGCGTGTGCGGCCCCGCATCCGGGGTGGGGGTGAGCGTGCACGGTCCCACCACGGCGATGTGCGCACCGAGCTCCGGATCCGCATCGTGGAGGTACCGCGCGGCCGTTACTCTGTCGTATCCTTCCGGCATGCCGTGCAGGGTACGCGGCGACGTCGTGACCACCCCGTGCTATGGGTAACGGCGGCCCCGTGATCCGCGATAACCATTCGGTCACGACACTGCTTGGGAGAGGAACGTTCTCGTGCGTAGAACAAACACGCGTCTCGCCGCGATCGCGGCCGCCGGCGCGCTGGCGCTCGGAGCCGGGGCCGGCACCGCATCCGCCGGATCGGCCGAGATGCCCACACCGGTCGCGCTGTACAGCGGGCTGACGTCGCTCGGCTGCCAGCAGGTCGACGCCTCGCTGCTGCCGCTGTGTGGCGACTTCGAGGTGCTCACCTCCGACGATCCGGCGATGCTCACCATCAACCCCTTCACGACCGACATCGTGATCCTGGGCGCCGGCCTCTTCCCCGACGGCGGCATCCGCCCCGTGCTCGAGGAGCGGCTGCGCACCGGCTACCGGCTGGCTCAGGAGTACCCGACGGCCCGCATCATCGTCACCGGTGGCGTGCCGCAGAACGGGCGCACCGAGGCGCGCGCGATGGGCGACTGGCTCCGCGGCGCCGGCATCTCGCCGCTGCGGATCACCGAGGAGGGCAACTCCAACTCCACGGTGCAGAACGCCCAGTACACCGATGGGATCTTCCGCGACCGCGGCACCACGGGCGCGGTCGTGGTGACCACCGGCGACCACGTCAAGCGCGCGGTGCTCAACTTCCGGCAGGCCGTGGGCGGGCGCATCCCGATCACCGGCGTCGTCGCGCGGGGCTGACCGGCGGCGCCGCCCGGCCGGGCGCTAGTCGGAGTCGGACTCCGGCCACGCGCCGGTCCGCAGCAGCTCCAGGCTCGCCTGCTGGTCGACGATCGGCTGGCGCATCTGGTCCGCGCAGAAGTCGAGTAGCGCCTCGGACAGCTCCGAGTTGTCCGACGAGATCGCGCCACGGGCGATCGCGACGTGCAGGTTCTCGGCGAACCCGTCGATCGCGGTCTGCGCCACGCAGCTGTGCGTCGACACCCCGCACACCAGCAGGTGGTCCACGCCCAGGTGCGCGAGCCGCGCATTGAGGTCGGTGCGGAAGAAGGCGCTGTCGCGGGTCTTCACCACCTCGATGTGGTTCCCGGTGACCAGCTCGTCGAGGAACTGCGCCTGCTCGGTGCCGGGGTAGGCGAAGCCCTGGCCGTCCTCGCACATGTTGAGGGTCCACGTGGACCCGTCCCGGGCGTGCTCGGTGCGCACCAGCACCACCGGGCGGCCGGACTCGTGCGCGGCCTCGATGAGCTCGTTGACCGAGGCCACCAGCTCGTCGCGCACGGAGGCGAGGTCGGGGAACTCGAAGTACGAGTTCTGCATGTCGATCACCACGAGCGCGGTCTGCTCGCCCGGACGCCACCAGGTATCGGACACCTCCACCGGGGTGGTGCGCTTGTGGCGGTTGCGCTGCCACACCGACTCGATGGTCTCGGCGACCTGCTCGGGCACGTCGCGGCCCTCGAGGTAGTCGTCGATGTCGTCGTACCGCAGGCCCAGCTCGTCCTCGTCGGTCCGCCCCTCGTTCTCGTCGAGGAGGTCGGCGGTGGGCACCTTGTTCCACAGCTGTTCGGGCGCACCGAGGTGTCGCAGCAGCGCGCGCCCCTGCCGCTTGTTCAGGCCCGACAGCGGGAGGACGTCGGCGGCGCCGTCGCCGAACTTGGTGAAGAAGCCCGTGACGTTCTCGGCGGCGTGGTCGGCGCCGATCACGAGCAGCCCGCGGTCCCCGGCGAGGGCGTACTGGGCGACCATGCGGTGGCGGGCCTTGGCGTTGCCCTTGGTGAAGTCCGTCAGCTCTGCGCCGGTGGCCCGGGCGATCTCGCCGTTGAGCGCATCGACGCCGGGCGCCACGTTGACGGTGACGGCCTCGTCTGCGTCGACGAACTCCACGGCCGCGACGGCGTCGGCCTCGTCGTGCTGCACGCGGTAGGGCAGGCGCATCCCGACGAACACCGCGTCCCCGCCCTCCGCGCGGATCCGCTCCACCGCGAGCTGGGCCAGACGACCGGCCAGTGTCGAGTCCACCCCGCCGGACAGTCCCAGCACGTACCCTTTGGCGCCGCTCGCCCGCAGGTAGTCCACGAGGAACCGCACCCGACGGTCGACCTCGGCGGCCGGGTCGATCTCGGGCTTCACCCCGAGGTGGTCGATGATCGTCCTCTGAAGTTCACGCATGGCCCCATTGTGTGGATGCGCCGCGGCGGCGCGCCACCGGAGGCCGGACGAGCCTTGCCCGTCGATGAGCGTGGATGGATAGTGGCTCGGTGAACGCTACCCGGACCCCGAGGCCGTGAAGGGAGCACTATGGAAACGCAGGATTCGGTAGGCGACTTCTTCCGAGGTGTGGAAACGCCGGGCATGATCGACTGGACGGCCATGCCGACGTACAACACGGTGATGGCCGTCGCGGTCGGCGCGGCCCTGCTGGGGCTGGTGCTGTTCTTCCGGGCGGTCCGCGCGGACGCCGCGGACGTCAGCGTCACCGGCTGGGCCCTGAACTTCGGCGTCCTGGGCCTGATCCTCACGACCACCGGCCTGCATATGTCGTTGACCTGGCCGCTCGCCGCCGGTGGGTTCGCATTCGACAACATCATCTTCGGCGAGCCGAGTCTCGCACTGGGCGTACTCCTGCTGGCCGCGGCGGTGTACCTGTGGTCTAAGCGCGTGGTCGGTGTGACCGCGCGCGAGGTGGCGGGCGACTCGCGGCCGCTGACGATCTTCGTCGTGGGTCTCGGGCTGGCTATGCTCGCCATCGCCCTCGCCGGTGTCGTCTACCAGCTCTTCGCGGCACCGCCGCAGGAGCCCGTTGCCGGCTTCTTCGCCCAATGGCCGATGGTCGAGGCGATCTTCATCTCCTCCCTCTATGCCGTGATCGGTGTCGGCGCGCTGCTCACACCGTTCGCCTCCGGGCGGATCGCCCGTGGGCTCGACGGCGGTGTGGCCGCGGGCATCATCGGGTGGTGCTGGGCGGTCTCCGGGGTCATCTGGTTGCTCTTCGGGGCCCTGAACTTCTATTCCCACATCGGGTTGGTGGTCAACACGATGTGAGACGTCAGCAGGATGTGAGACCCGGACGAGCCGTTCGGGTCAGTGGGCGGACCGACCGATGAAGCGCCCCACCAGCCGCGGCCAGTCGGCCACTTCTTCCGGGGAGCGGGCGACCTCGAGCCGGGCGTCCGGCAGCAGCTCCAGCAGGTGCTCGGCCACCTCGAGCGGGTGGGAGGCGTCCTGCGGCCACGCCAGCAGCAGCACCGGCATCCGCAGCCGCCCGATCTGCTCCTCCGGCGGCAGGTCGGTCGCCGCCGCGCCCCGGAACGCCGCGGGCAGCCACTCGTCGCGCACGTCTGGGGCGGTGTGTGGCCGGTCCGGGTCGATCGCCGGCGAGGTCGGCAGCGTCCTCGTCAGCTCAGACCACCGCGCGCCGCCCCACCGGGCCACCTGCCGCGCGGCGAGGTCGTACAGGCGGGACTGCTCACGCCGCCACCCCCACACCGTCGGCGGGATGCCCAGCGTGAGAGAGGCGAACCGGTCCGGCTCGGCGGCCGCGGCGGTGAGGAGCGTGGCCGAGCCCATCGACTGCCCCACCCCGTGCACGCGCCGGCCCGGGAACTCCTCGTCGAGCAGCGCCAGCAGGTCGCGGGCCAGCGCGGGCCACGTGTAGTCGTCGGGATCTGTGGTGCCGGGCGACTCGCCGTGTCCGCGGGCGTCGTAGCGGACCACCTGCAGACCGTCGCGGCCCGCCGTGAGATCGAGCCCGAACACCTCGTCGCGGCGCCGGCTCGAGCTGAGCCCGTGCAGTTGCACCACCGGAAGGCCGGTGCCCCTGCGGTCCCGGGCCAGCGCGTGTCCGTCCCCGCCGGGCGGGGTGTCCGCCCGTCTCGTCGTCGTCACACTTCGCGCCTTTCCCCGTAACACGGCGGCCCTACCGTGCGGGCCATGAGGCTCACCACGGTAACCCGGATGGAGCTGCCGGACGGCGTCGTCCACCGGTATGTGACGAAGATCAGTCCAGCTCAGGACGCCGATCTGCCGCCGTCGTTCGACCAGGCGCGGCACGCCTCGCTCGGGCCGCGCGCGGGGTCGTGGATGGCGCTGGCGTTCACCCTGCCGCCGGCGGCCGACCGCGACCTGGTGGCCCGCGCGTGGCTGGGGGTCATCGAGCGGCACGGGACCCTGCGCACGGTGCTCGAGGGCGGGGGTCGCCGCGGCCGGGACGGGGCCGGGCGCGGCGTGGGTCACGGGGGAGGTGACGACGACGAGGTCGACGACGAGCTCCGCCTGCGGCCGGTGACCGTGCAGCCGCTCGGCTGGCGGGTCCCGCGGACGGGGCCGGGTGAGGACCCGAGGGCGGTGGTCCGGCGGGTCTTCGACGAGGCGTGCAGTCCGTTCGCCCGGCCGGCGCACGCGCTGTGCCTGGTGCAGCCAACCGATCCGCGGGAGCGGCCGGTGGTGGTGATCGGGTTCGACCACAGCCACGTCGACGCGTGGTCGCTGCTGGTGGTGATGCGCGACCTCTGCTCCGGCCTGGACGACCTGGCCCGCGGCCGCGAGCCCGCCGCGCGCCTGCCGCCGGCGGCGCCGTTCGCCGAGCACACCGCCGAGCTGGCGGCCCGGCCACCGGCGCCGGCCCGGGTGCACGAGAAGTGGGCGGGGATCATGGACCGCGGCGCGGGCGGGATGCCGGTCTTCCCCTTGAACCTGGGCGACATCTCGGCGCCCCGCGAGCAGGTGGTCGAGGTGCGCGACGTGCTCGACCCGGACGGGGTGGCCGCGCTGGAGGCGGCGGCCGCGGCGGGCGGGGTGCGGATGATCGCGCTGGCCGTGGCCGAGATGACCGAGGTGCTGCGCCGCCGCGCCGGGGTGGGGCTGCGGGCGGTGCTGCCGGTGCACTCGCGCCACGACCCCGATCGGCCGCACCGCTGGGACGACTCGGTGGGCTGGTTCATCACCAACTCGGTCATCGAGTGCGACGACCCCGACCCGGCGGCCTGCGCGGCGGCGGTGCGGGAGGCCATCGAGCTGGGCTCGCACGCGCTCGCCCCGATCCTCGCCCCTTACGGCGGGATGCCGCACACGCCGGGCATGTTCGCGGTCTCGTGGCTCGACCACCGGCGCCTGCCGATCGACGTGGACCTGGACCTGCGCCCGCAGCACGTGTCGGCGGTGATCCGCACCGACGGGGTGATGGTGTGGTTCGTGGTCAACGGCTCGGGACTGCACGTGCGCTGCCGCTACCCGGACACGCCCGCCGCGCGGGCCTCGGTGGGCGGGTGGCTCGACGAGTTGTGCGCCGGGTTGGTGCGCCGCGCCCTCGGAGCCCTCAGCCCGGCGGGGGCCGGTGCCCCGGGGGCCCCTGGTGACCCGGGGATCGGTGACCCGGACGCGCTGTCGGGGGCGCCGCCGGGTCCGGGCCGAGGTCGGCCTGCATCCAGGTCACGTCCAGCCACCGCCCGTGCTTGAACCCGATCCGCTCCAGCCGCCCCGCCTCCCGGAACCCCAGCGCCCGGTGCATCCCGACGCTGGGTTCGTTGGGCAGGGTGATGATCGCGAGCATCCGCCGGAAGCCCAGCCCCTCGAGCCGGGTGAACAATTCGCGGTAGAGCGCCCGGCCCAGCCCGTTGCCGCGGGCGTCGGGGTCCACGTAGACGCTCACCTCGCAGGACCAGGCGTACGCGGCGCGCTCCTTGACCGGCCCGGCGTAGGCGTAACCGGCGATGCGCCCGTCGAGCTCGGCGACCAGCCAGTCGTAGCGGTCGAGCGCCCGCGAGATCCGCGCGGCGAACTCGTCGACGGTCGGCACCTCGTCCTCGAACGTCACGGTCGTCTCGCGCACGTACGGCGCGTAGACGTCCCGGCATCCGGCGGCGTCGCCGATCGTGGCCGGACGGATCACCGGCCCGTTCTCCGACCTGCTCGCACTTCCCGTTGACCTGCTCATACCTCCGGCCCTCCCGGGTTGCATCCCTCGGCCAGCATCCGCTCCGGCGAGACGACCGGCCGCCACGGCTCGACGTTCCACGTGGGCTTGTCTGGCTCGAGCAGACGCGCCCACGTCCAGTGGCAGTCGAACTGCTCCCACATGCCCGGGGTGTCCGCGTCGGGGGCGAGCCGCAGCACCTCCTGCCAGGCGGCCTCGGCGTCGCCCTCGGCCCACGCGCGGCGCCCCGAGTCGGTCGGTGCGACCTCGAGGGTGGCGCCGTAGTCGGAGTCCGCCCAGGTCGCGGCGGCGATGAACGGCGGTGCGGGCGGGGTCGGCGGCGACCGCCGGGCGGACGAGGTGGGTCCTGGGGCCGACGGCGAGGTGGCCGGCGACGACGTGCCCGGAGTCGGCGACGACGAGGAGTTTCCTGGCGAGGTCGGCGTCGCGTCGGTCGCGGTCGCCGGCCCGGCGGGATCGTCGGGGTCGGCCGCACACCCGCCGGTGAGAGCGATCGCCAGGAGCGCCGCGAAGGCGGTGGCTCGGAGGGGCGGTCGGTGGCGCATCGCACGCAGTCTGCCACGAGGGAGGGGTTGCGCCCGAGTGTGACGGCAGAGGATCCTGGGGACAGAGGGAGCCCGGCGACGGCGGAGAGCCCGCACGCCGCCCTCTGCAAGAGAAGGAGCGTGACAGATGCCCCCGTTCGACCTCTCCCAGCTCCAGGCCATGTGGGATGGAATCTTCCCCGCGATCTTCGGGCCCCTGGCAGCCGTGGTCGACACCATCGGTGCGTCGGTCCAGGGCCCCTGATCTCCTGACGGCACGGCCCTCGGCCCGGGGCGGTTCAGCCCAGGGCGACTCAGCCCAGGGCGAGGATCTTGCGCAGCGTCCTGATGTTGCGCATGGTCAGATGCCGCCCGTGTGACCTCCCGCTGGTCACCTTGGCGGCGGGCGAGCTCAGCGTGAGCCCTCTGGCCACCCGCCAGTAGACGCACACCGATCCGGCCGCGACCTCCTCGGTGCCCTCGGCGGCCATCGCAGCGCGCATCGCCCCGGCGACGGCCACGGTGACGTCCGGGTCGTCGCAGAAGATCAGGTAGTCGTGATGGTCGTCGAGGGTGGCGAACGGGTACGCCGCGACCGCGTCCTCGACGGCGCCGCGCGTGAGGACCTGGACCACCGCGTCGTAGCCGAAGCGGTCGGCGTAGGCCGCCTCCAGCGCCGCACGTAGCTCTGCCTCGGGGCGAGGGTCGGTGACGACCACGTTGCCGGTGGCCAGCACCGTCTTCACGTCCGCGCAGCCGGCGGCTTCGGTGCACTCCCGCAGGTCCGCCATGGCGATCCGCGCGGCCTTTCCCACGTTGATCCCCCGCAGGAGGGCGATCTTGCGATCGGTGGCGGCGTTCATGGATCGATCGTCCCACCGTATTCGCGCGTGAGGGTAACTTCTCGGCCATGGCAGTGTCAGTGCAGTCCGTGACGACCATCGAGGCCGGGATCCCCGAGATCATGGCCGTCCTGGCCGACGTGGAGTCCCTCGTCGACTGGTCGGAGGCGCACCGCGCCGTGGAGGTCCGCGAGGCCGACGACGAGGGCTGGCCCATCGTGGTGTGGGAGAAGATCTCCCAGTACGGCATGACCGAGGAGATGGTCGTCCGCTACGAGTGGTACGACGGCGAGGTGAGCTGGACCCTCGAATCCGGGACCAACCAGAAGATGCAGAACGCGCGGTACTCACTCACCGACAACGGCGACGGGACCACCCGGGTCGTGTTCGACCTCGAGGTGGAGCTCAAGGCCAAGCTGCCGGGCATGGTCGTCAAGAAGGCCCAGAAGCACATCGCCGACGTGGCCACGGCCGGCCTGCGCGAGGAGGTCCTGCGCCGCTACGGCTGACCCGCACCCGGGTGCAGCAGGCCGAGAGCCGCGCGCACCCCGGCCGCGGGCAGCTGGCCCGGCGCCGAGGCCTCGCCCACGGTGGCGAACGTCGCGGCCGAGCCGAACGCACCGCCGCCGATCCGCGTGACCGCGCCCGGCGCCCCCATCGACATCGTGATCAGCGGGATCTCCGCCTCGCGATAGCGACGCTCGGTGGCGGCCAGCAGCGTCACCACGTCGGCCGCCGAGCGCGGCATCACGGCGATCTTGGCCACGTCCGCGCCCGCCTCCTCCATGGCGGCCAGGCGCGCGACGATCTCCTCGACAGGCGGGGTCGCGTCGAAGTCGTGGTTGGACGCCACCACGGCGACACCGTGGTCGTGCGCGGCGGCGATCGCCCGCGCCGCGAGTGGGTGCCGGTACTCCACGTCGACGGCCGCGGCGAGGCCGCTCGCCGCGAGCGTGTCGACGAGCCGCACGTAGAGCTCGTCGGACAGGGGCGCGCCGCCGCCCTCGGCGGTGGTGCGGAACGTCGCGAGGATCGGGGTGTCCGGCAGCGCGGCGGCCAGGGCGCCGAGGGCGGCCACCACCGGGACGGGATCGAACCCGCTCCCGGCGGCGTCGCGACCTCCCGCGGCGTCCGCCCCGACGGTGGCGGTGAACGGCTCGTAGAGGTCCACCCGCCACTCGATCAGGTCGAACGGCCGGGCGGCGCCCGCGGGGTCTTGGTCGTCCTCCGCCTCGTACGCCCGGATGTCCGCCACGCCGTCCTCGCCGGCTCCGGCGTCAACGCCGACTCCGGCTCCGACTCCGACGGCCCCGGCGCGGGCGCGCGCGAGTGCCTCGGCCTGTCGGCCGAGCTCGGAGCGGTCGCGCGCGGTGACCGGCACGATGATCGACGGCGAGTTCGCGTCCAGGTGCAGCGGAGTGCGGGGCATCCCTAGACCCTACGACGACCCGCGGGTAGCCTCGGCTGTCAGTCGCACACCTCGCACGGGCAGGGCCGACGCGCGGGGATCAGCTCGAGCGCGGAGAGGCCGCCGGTCCCGGCGGTGCGGTAGTAGCGCGCGGCCAGCACCAGCGTGCGCGACGGGCGCCGCACCGGCACGAGTTCCCAGGTCGGCCCGCCGGAGCCCTCGCACAGCAGGTGCCCGGCGTCGAAGACCTCCCCGGACAGGACGGTGTCACCCCACCGGGAGAGCAGTCCGGCGGTCTCCCGGGCGCTCAGCCCGCGGACCATCAGTTCCGGGTGCCCGACGCCTGTCAACCCGATCGTGTAGCCGAACCTCTGGTCCGGTGGTAGTGGTGCGGCCGTGCACTCCCCGCAGTCACACCCCTCGCCGATGTGGATGACGTGCATCCCGTGACGGTCGATGGCCGAGGCGATCCCGAGCATGGTCGGATCGATCGTCGCGGCGAGGCCGGAGCGGGAGGTGAGCGGGATGGCGGTGCGGGACATGGCTTCTCCTGATGGTGAGTCGTCCGGACTGTGGGTCCGATATCGAACAGGTGCTCGATACGGTGCAGACGGTAGATCGCGCCTACGACACGAACGGGTGACGATGAGGCCCGTGGCCGGCACGCGCCCGGTGCACACTGGTCACGACCGCGCGGGGATCGCGCGAAGACCGGGCAGGAGGGGGCATCGATGAGAGTGGCGTTGGCACTGGGATCCGGCGGGGCACGCGGGTACACGCACATCGGGGTGATCCGCGAGCTCGAGGCACGTGGGCACGAGGTCGTCGGCGTCTCCGGCGCGTCGATGGGCGCGATCGTGGGCGCGCTCTACGCGGCCGGGAAGCTCGACGACTTCGAGGACTGGGTGTGCGGGCTGACGCAGCGTGACGTCCTGCGGCTGCTCGACGTGTCCTTCGCCGGCGGCGGGGCCATCCGGGCCAACAAGATCATGGGCGTGATCGGCGCGATGCTCGGCGACGTCCGCATCGAGGACCTGGCCATCCCGTTCACCGCCGTCGCCACCGACCTTCGGGCCCGGCGCGAGGTGTGGTTCACCCGCGGGCCAGCCGACGTCGCCGTCCGGGCGTCGTTCGCCATCCCCAGCGTGATCACCCCGGCGCTCGTGGGCGGGCGGCTCATCATCGACGGCGGCGTCACCAACCCGGTCCCGCTGGAACCGCTCGCGCCGGTGAGCAGCGACCTGTTGCTGGCCGTGTCACTGACGGGCCGCCGGACCGGGATCCGGGGGTCGACGTTCGAGGAGAGCTCGGACCCCGATGAGGCGACGCCCGACGCGGAGCCGCGGATCGCCCGCAGGGGCCCCGGCGGCGGGGCGAGGCCGGCGGGACGGCTGGCCGGCCGGATCCGCACCGCGGCGGCGGACGTCCGCGACGCCGACCTGATCCGGCTCATCGCCGCCCGTTTCGGTCAGGACCCCGAACCCGATCCGGACGTCGCCGCCGTCGACGGGGTGGACGCCGGTGCGACCGTCACCGCTTCCGACGGCTCGGTCGGTGCGAAGACGCCGCGGCAGCTCTCCCACGAGGTCGAGGAGGCCGTGGAGCACGGCGAGGAGGAGGTGGCCGACGGCGACGAGGAGTCGCTTCCCGCTTCGCTGCGCATCTTCGACGTGGTCACGCAATCCATCGAGGCGATGGAGAGCATCGTGACGGCCTACCGCCTCGCGGGCAACCGCCCGGACGTGCTGGTCGAGGTGCCCTCCGACGCGTGCTCGACCTTCGACTTCCACCGGGCAGACGAGCTCATCGCTCTCGGGCGACGGTTGACCGCGGAGGAACTCGACCGGGCCGGCGTCTGAGACAGGGCCGGGTCTCCCGCGTCAGGCGCCGCCCCCGGCCTCGCCGACCTCGCCGCCCCCGCCCCCGTCACCCTCGCCGACCTGCGGCAGGTGGTGCGAGCAGAACGCCTTGACCGCCGCCGTGACCACGACGGGCGCCTCGGTGACCGGGGCGTCGGGGTGGGCGTCGTTGTACTGCCGGAGCACGTCGACGTAGCCGGTTCCGGCGTCGAGCGAGGCGCATGCGTCGCGGCCGCGGGCGAGATAGTCCTGCTCGTTCCCGGCGTCCACGCCCACCCGCCCGATGTCGCGCAGGAACTCCTCGTCCGGGTTCCCCGACCCGCCCTCGCCGCCCGTGGAGTCCTCGGGCTGCGGTTGGTCGCCAGTCGTGGCGTCGGGGTCGCCCTCGCCGTCGTCGCGCGTGGCGTCACCCACCGCGCTCGTGGCCTCGGCGGCGGCGGACCCCACCGCGCTGGTGGCCTCGCCGACCGCCTGCTCGGCGCTGCCCTCCTCGCCGCAGGCGCCGAGCGCCAACGCCAGGGCGGCGAGGCCCGACGCGGCGGCGACGGTGCGGGGACGGGAGGGGCCGGAACGGGCGGCGCGGGAGCGGGTGGGGCGAGCGGATCGGGATGCGGTGAACACTCGGGTCCTCCTCCGGAGACGGTGTGCGCACGCGGTGGTGTGCGCAGAATCGGTGTGCGCGAACGGCCCTCGAGGCCGACGTGTCCGAGAGGCTACGGGCCCGCGCGGGGGCGGGTGGCCCGGATCGCCCGATCGCCCGTGAGTGGTGTCACAATCGAGACGTGAACGAGATGGGTTTCGGGGAGTCGCGGGCGGCTGCCGCGAGCGGCTCGGATGCGTCTTAGGCCCGCCCGGGTGGAAGCCTGCGGCCTCGCCGGCGCCGTCCGCCCCCGCCACCCGATAGTCGGCGGGGGCCACCGAGCGCTACTAAGGTGTGACTCATGGGAACCGCCGTGAGTCTCGCCGAACCACTCGTCGTCGGTACCGAAAGCCACGCGCGCGGCGTGCAGCGACTCGTCGACAGCTTCCGGGCCGTGCCCGCCCACGAGCCCGTCCGGCTGGCCAAGTCCACGTCCAACCTCTTCCGACCGCGCGCCTCGTCGTCGTCGCCCGGTCTCGACACCACCGGCCTCACGCGCGTCGTCTCCGTGGATCCCGACGCCCGCACCGCCGACGTCCAGGGGATGTGCACCTACGAGGACCTCGTCGACGCGACCCTGCCGTACGGCCTCATGCCGTACGTCGTGCCGCAGCTCAAGACCATCACCCTCGGCGGTGCCGTGACCGGCCTGGGCATCGAGTCCACCTCGTTCCGCCTGGGCCTGCCGCACGAGTCCGTGCTCGAGATGGACGTCCTCACCGGCACCGGCGAGATCGTCACCGCCCGCCCCGACGGCACCGAGCGCGAACGCGCGCTCTTCCGTGGCTTCCCCAACTCCTACGGCTCCCTCGGGTACGCGGTGCGGCTGCGCATCGCCCTCGAACCGGTCAGCCGGTTCGTGGAACTGCGGCACGTGCGGTTCGACTCCCTCACCGCGCTTGAGTCGGCGTTGGCGCGGGTCAGTGAGTCGGGGACGTACGACGACGAGGACGTCGACTTCCTCGACGGCATCGTCTTCTCGGCCGGCGAGTCGTACCTGTGTCTGGGGCGGCGGACCGATGAGCCCGGGCCCGTCTCGGACTACTCTGGGGTGACCGACAAGCAGGCGATCTACTACCGCTCCGTCCAACACGGCGGGCCCGCCGGCTCCGTGAAACGCGACCGCCTGACCATCCGGGACTACCTGTGGCGCTGGGACACCGACTGGTTCTGGTGCTCCCGCGCGTTCGGGGTGCAGAACCCGAGGGT
Organism: Dietzia sp. oral taxon 368; assembly: GCF_002999155.1. Taxonomy (NCBI): domain Bacteria; kingdom Bacillati; phylum Actinomycetota; class Actinomycetes; order Mycobacteriales; family Dietziaceae; genus Dietzia; species Dietzia sp. oral taxon 368. The sequence continues at coordinate 975,625 of NZ_CP027238.1, read as the reverse complement.
CCGCCGGTTCTGGCCGCAGCAGCTGCTGCGCTCCTCGGCGTACTGGAAGATCATCGGCCTCGACCACAAGTACGACCTCGGCAACAAGATCGGCGCCCTCAAGGGCGAGGGGCCGCGCGAGCGCGTGGTGCAGGACGTCGAGGTGACCCTCGACCACACCGCCGAGTTCCTCGACTGGTTCCTGCGCGAGGTGCCCATCGAACCCCTGTGGATCTGCCCGCTGCGGCTTCGGGAGTCCACCCCGGCGCCGGGCCTGGACGGCGAGCCGGCGTCCGACCGTCCGTGGCCGCTGTACCCTCTGGCCGCCGACACCACCTACGTCAACATCGGTTTCTGGTCGTCGGCGCCGATCGAGCCCGGGATGGCCGAGGGCGCGTGGAACCGGCGCATCGAGGAGGAGGTGTCCCGGCTCGGCGGTCACAAGTCGCTGTACTCGGAGGTCTTCTACTCCCGTGAGGAGTTCGCCCAACTCTACGGCGGCGACCACGCGGGCCGGCTCAAGACGCAATTCGATCCCGAGGGCCGGTTCGCGACCCTCTACGAGAAGGCGGTGGGTGCACGGTGACCACGACGAGCGCGGGGACCGCGGAGCCCGCGGGCGCGGCGGGCGCAGCGGGTGCAGCGGGCAGGATGACGATCGGCGAGATCATCGCAGCCTTCGCCACCGGTGAGCCGCCGCTGCGGATCGAGGCGTACGACGGGTCCGCGATCGGCCCGGCGGACAGCCGACTGGTGCTACGCCTGAAGAGTGAGAAGGCGCTGCAGTACTTCGTCACCGCCCCCGGCGACCTCGGCCTGGCCCGCGCCTACCTCATGGGCGAGCTGGAGATCGACGGCGTGCACCCCGGGGCGCCCCACGACGTGTTCGGCGCGCTCGAGGTGTTCCGCAAGCACATGACCCGTACACCCGACGCCAGGACACTGGCGCGGATCGCCCGGTCCGTGGGCACGGAGAACGTCCGGTTCCTGCCTACTCCGCCGATGGAGGTCAAGCCCGCGTGGAAGCGCGTCCTGTCCGGGATGCGGCGGCACTCCAAGGAGCGGGACTCCGAGGTGGTCAGTTACCACTACGACGTGTCGAACCGCTTCTACGAGTGGATCCTCGGACCGTCCATGACGTACACGTGCGCCTGCTACCCGGACGCCGACGCGTCGCTCGAGGCGGCGCAGGAGAACAAGTACCGGCTGGTGTTCGACAAGCTCGGGCTCAAGGCGGGGGACCGGCTGCTCGACGTGGGCTGCGGCTGGGGCGGCATGGTCCGCTACGCCGCACGCCGCGGCGTGAAGGTGATCGGCGTGACCCTGTCCAAGGAGCAGGTCGAGTGGGGCCGCGCCGCCATCGAGGCCGAGGGGCTGGGCGACCTGGCCGAGGTCCGGCTACAGGACTACCGCGACGTGCCCGAGCGAGACTTCGACGCCGTGAGCTCGATCGGCATCACCGAGCACATCGGCCGGAAGAACTACCCCGACTACTTCGCCAAGTTGCACGGATATCTCAAGCCGGGTGGGCGGCTGCTCAACCACTGCATCACCCGGCCGGACAACGTCGGCAAGGTCAAGGCCGGGCAGTTCATCGACCGCTACATCTTCCCCGACGGCGAGCTCGCCGGCGCCGGCACCGTGCACCTCGAGGCGGAGAACGCCGGGTTCGAGGTGGTACACGAGGAGAACCTGCGCCAGCACTACGCGTTCACCCTCCGCGACTGGTGCACCAATCTCGTCGAGCACTGGGACGAGGCGGTCGAGGAGGTCGGCGAGCCCATGGCCAAGCTGTGGGGCCTGTACATGGGGGCCTGCCAGTACGGGTTCGAGCACAACAAGATCCAGCTGCACCAGATCCTCGCCGTGCGCCTGGACGAGCGCCAGACCTGGGACGTGCCGCTGCGGCAATGGTGGCAGGCCTGAGCGACTGACCCCCGGCGAGAGGGTGAGCCGGCGGGCCGCCTATGCGGCCCGCCGACCCCACCGGGTCACTGGAGGTCGAGCGCGAGCAGGACCTGACCGGTCGGCGCCGGCGAACCACCCGCGGGCTCCTCGGTGATGCCGATCTGCTCTGAGTCACGGATGCCGTCGATCCGGGCCGAGGGCGACGGGCCGACCTCACCGGACTCCATGGTTCCCGCGGAGATGGGCTCGTGATCGCCCATGAGCCACAGCTGGTAGGCGCGGCCCTCCGGCGGGGCGGGGAGGTCCGTCATCGAGATGACGGCCATGTCCGCCGACTTCGACGCCAGCACGGTGGCGGTTCCGGTCCCGCCGACCTGGCCGCGGACCACCGCGAGATCCTCGGCCGCCAACAGTGAGGTGACCTGACGCGGCATCGTCCCCGAGGGGGGCGCGGCGGTGGGTAGGTTCTCAGACCCGGTCCCGTCGGTGAGGCGGCCGATCATCACACCACCGACCAGCAGCACCACGGCGGCCGCGGCGACCGCGAGGAACGTCAGTAAACCGGGCCGTCGGCGCTCGCGTTCGCGACTCAGGTCGATGACGTCCGCACCCCCGTCGGCGTCCCGCCCGGAGCCGCGGCGGTCGCCCGGACCGACGGGCCCGGTGGGGCCGGACGGCGAGGAGGTCGCCGCCAACTCGAGGATGCGCTCCCGCAGGTGCGCGGGCGGCGCGGTGTCGAGACCGGCGTCGGCCACGAGTCCGGCCATGACCTCGCGGGTCGAGGCGATATGCGCGAGCATCGACGTCCGATCCTCTGGCGCGGCATCCACCAGCGCGGCCTCGACGGCGTCGGCCTCGTGCTCGGGCAGTGCGTCCAGGGCGTAGAGGTCGAGGTCCTCGGGGCGGACGCTGTCAGGGGTCGACGGGTGATCGTGGTGACGAACGCTCATGACAGCTCACCTCCCAGGCAGTTCTTCAGGCGACGGAGTCCGTCGCGGATTCTCGATTTGATGGTGGGTAACGCGGCGCCCAGTCTCTCGGCGACCTCGCGGTAGGTGTGGCCGGAGAAGTACGCCATCTCGATGGACTCGCGCTGGTTGTCAGTCAGCGTCTCCAGGCACCTGCGCACCTCGGCGGCCTCCTCGTCGCGCGAGATCTGCTCCGTGACCTGGTCGGCGACGTCGCCTCCGTGGATGGTGCCGGTGGCGGCGTCGACCTCGTCACGTCGGGCGGCCGAACTCTCGGAGCGGACGCGGTCGACGGCCCGGCGGTGCGTGATGGTCAGCACCCAGGACTGGACGGACCCCAGCGAGGGCCGGTAGTCGGCCACCTGCTTCCAGACCTGCAGGAACACCTCCTGCACCGTCTCCTCGGCGTACCCCGGATCGCGCAGGACCCGCAGGGCGAGCCCGTAGACGCGTGGGGACATGAGGTCGTAGAAACGACCGAAGGCCTGGAGATCACCGGACGCGGCCAGCTCGAGCAGGCTCCCCGGGTCGGTCAGCGGCGGGGCGGCTGGCTCGGACACGGAGACCAGTCTAGTGCCAGCCGGCTCGTGACCGCGCGACGGCGGCGCGGGTGGTCGACCCGGTGGCCGCGCCGACGGTCTGCGGGTGACCTGGAGGGTCATGCCGCCACCACCCGGAACGTGCGGTTGTGCCAGCCGGTGGCGCCGCTGGGTACGGGATCCCTGCGCTCCTCAGGCTGGACCTCACCGGTCGAGTCGGTGGCCCGGACGTGGAGGGTGTGCAGGCCCGGTTCGGCGTCCCAGACCCACGACCACATGCGCCACGTGTCCACCGAGTACTCGTCCGCCAGTTGGGCGTCCTGCCACGGCCCGTCGTCGACCCTCACCTCCACCCGGTCGATGCCGCGGCGCTGCGCCCCGCGGTCGGTCCAGTACGCGCTGGCACGGTCGAAGCGCGTGACCTCCCAGTCCACGACCCACTTGGTGGCCGAGACGTACCCGTACAGGCCGGGGACCACCTGGCGGACGGGGTAGCCGTGCTCGAACGGCAGCGGCTCGCCGTTGATCCTCACTGCCAGCAGGGCGTCGCGGCCGTCCGTCAGAGCCTCCAGTGGCGTCCCGGCGGTCCAGCCGTCGACCGACGTCGACAGCAGCATGTCTGCGCCGGGCAGGGGCCCCGACTCGGCGAGCAGGTCGGCGATGGGGAACCCGGTCCAGGTCGCGGTCCCCACCAGATCCCCGCCGACCTCGTTGGACACGCAGGTCAAGGTGACGATGCGGTCGCGTGCCTCGCGGTCCACGAGCGCCTGCCAGTCGAGCTCGATCTCCCGCTCGACCATCCCGTGGATCCGCAGCCGCCACTCCGTGGTGCTCAGGGACGGCACGCGAAGGGCGGTGTCGATGCGGTAGAACTCGGCGTTGTCGGTGAGGAACGGTGTCACGCCCGGCGCGTCGGGCACGACGCCCGGCGGAACCGGGGCGGCCGCGTTGCGGGCGAGTACCCGCGGCAGTCGCAGACCGGTGCGTTCGGCGACCGCGTCGGCGGCGCGGCGGGTCAGGGCGATGCCCGTGGTGCCGGCGGCCGCGATGACGGCGACAGCGGACCCGGCCAGGACGAGGAAGCGTCGGCGGTCGGGTGCGGGCCGGTCGCCCAGCCGCGCTCCGGGCTGCGGCGTCGGCGCCGACGGTGGCGTCGACGCGGGCGGCCCCGCCTCCGAGGAGGTGGCTGCGGACGGTCGGGACCCGGCCTCTGCCGTGAACAGGGTCCCGATGAGGGCTCGGAGCGCCACGACGGCGACGACCACGCCGAGCAGGGTCGGTACGGCCCACAGCGGCCCGGCAGACGGGCGGGCCAGCGCCGCCACCATGCCGACGAGGCCGAAGACGACCAGGACGGCGCTCCCGGCGGGACGACGCGGACGCTCGACGAGGCCCGCCACCACGCCCGTGACGAGGAGGATGGCCGCCAGGCCGAGCATCAGCGCGGGCTTGTCCGCGGTGCCGAGCGCGTCGATCGTCACCTCGCGCACGGCCGCCGGTGCGCGGTCGACCACGGAGTCGGCGACCGCGAGGAACGGGGACGAGCCCGGGGCGACGAATCCCGCCATGGCGTGCCCCACCGCGACGGCGAGGCCGGTGGCGAGGAGGCCCGAGGCGGCCCGAGCGACCGCCCTGGGTCGTTGCTCTGTGCTGTCCATGCCAGGAGTTCGGAGCCGGGGTCTCGGTGGACCGGTACGAAACAAATTCCCTACGGCACCCATCCGGACCGGATGGCCCGCCGAAGCACTGGTGACCCACTGCACAGAGTCCCGCCAACTCGGCGGGGCCCTACCGAAAGGAAACGCACCATGGGCATCACGATCTCCCGGCGCGTCGCGTCGATCGCCGCGGCCGCCGCGGTCTCCGGTCTCGTCCTCGCCGGCTGCTCGAGCGACGAGGGAAGCGATACGGAGAACACCGCCGAGGGCACCGCCACCTCGGTCATGACCACCACGTCGGCGAGCGAGACCTCCACCATGGAGTCGGAGCCTGCCGGCATGCTCGTCGGCGCGGGCTGCGCGGACTACGCCGAGGCCAACCCGGAGGGTCCGGGTTCGGTCGAGGCGATGGCGATGGAGCCGGTCGCCACCGCCGCCTCCAACAACCCGTTGCTCACCACGCTCACCTCGGCCGTCTCGGGCGGGGTGAACCCGGAGGTCGACCTCGTCGACACCCTGAACAGCGGCGAGTACACCGTGTTCGCCCCGATCGATGACGCCTTCGCGCAGATCGATGAGGCCACTATGCAGTCGCTGCAGACCGACGCCGACCTGCTCACCGGCATCCTGACCTACCACGTGGTGGAGGGTCAGGCCGCGCCCGATCAGGTCGTCGGCGAGCACACCACCCTCAACGGTGCGCAGCTCGAGGTCACCGGATCCGGTGACGAGCTCATGGTCAACGGCGCGGGCGTCGTCTGCGGCGGCGTCCAGACCGAGAACGCCACCGTCTACCTCATCGACCAGGTCCTCATCCCCGAGGAGTGAGCAGACCGGCGTCCGGTGCCCTGAACACCCCGCCGAGGGCATCAGTGGGAGCCCTGAACTCCCACGCAACGCGACCCGGGCCCGGGCCGACACCACGTCGGTCCGGGCCCAGTCGCGTCAGAACCAGTCGTCGCGCATGTCCAGCGTCGTGCGGTCGCCGGCGGCCAGCAGGTCGAACTTGGCGTCGACGATCGGCAGCTCGCGGCGCAGGAAGTACTCGGCCGCCTTGAGCTTGCCGGCGGCGAAGGCGTCGGCGCCGGCACCGCCCGCCACCCGGTCACCCAGCGCGAGCAGCTGCTCGATCCAGATCCACGCGATCACCACGTGGCCGGTCGCCTCGAGGTACTCGGTGGCGTCGGCGAGGAACGCCTCCGGGTCGGTCGCGCCGACCTCAGCGAGCGAAGTGGTGACCTCGATGAGCCGGGTGACGCGCGGGCGCAGCAGCGAGGCCAGCTCGGCGACGACCCCGCCGGCCGCGGCCGCCCGATCGCAGCTCTGGGTGATCCGCCCGGTGAGCGCTGTCAGTCCGGCGCCGCCGCCGGCGAGGACCTTCCGGCCGAGCAGGTCCTGCCCCTGGATGCCGTGGGTACCCTCGTGGATCGGGTTGAGGCGGTTGTCGCGGTAGTGCTGTTCGACGTCGTAGTCGATCGTGTACCCGGCCCCGCCGAGCACCTGCACCGCCAGCTCGTTGGCCTTGAGGCACCACTGCGACGGCCACGATTTGGCGATCGGGGTGAGGACGTCCAGAAGCGTCTTCGCGGCCATCGACTCCTCCGGCGAGCCCGTCTTCTCGTCGTCGACCAGTCTCGCGCAGTACAGGCCCAGCGCCAGCGCGCCCTCCACGTACGATTTCTGGGCGAGCAGCATCCGCCGCACGTCCGTGTGACGGGTGAGCATCACCTGCGGAGTCGACGGATCGGCGCCGGCGGGCCGGCCCTGGGGCCGGTTTCGTGCGTAGTCCAGCGACTTGAGGTAGCCGGTGTAGCCGATCGCGGTGGCGCCCAGGCCCACGCCGAGCCGGGCCTCGTTCATCATGGTGAACATCTTCTTGAGGCCGGTGTTCTCCTCGCCCACGAGGTACCCGACCGCGCCCGGCCGCCCGCCGGGGGTGTGTATACCCTGCCCGAGGGTGGGCATGGTGTTGACCGTGCCGCGGAAGCCCATCTTGTGGTTGAGGCCGGTGATGACGATGTCGTTGCGCTCACCGAGCGAGCCGTCGTCGTCGACGAGGTACTTGGGCACGATGAACAGGCTGATGCCGCGGGTGCCAGCGGGGGAGCCGGGCACCTTGGCCAGGACGAGGTGGACGATGTTCTCGGCCATCTGGTGCTCGCCGCCGGAGATCCACATCTTCTGGCCGAACAGGCGGTAGGTACCGTCGGGCTGCGGCTCGGCGCGGGTGGTGATGTCGGCGAGGTTGGAGCCGGCGTGCGGCTCGGACAGGCACATCGTCCCCGTGAAACGGCCCTGGATCATCGGCTCGACGTACGTCCGGATCTGCTCGTCGGAGCCGTGTGCGAGCAGCAGGTTGGCGTTGCCGGTGGTGAGCAGCGGATAGGCGGCCGTGGAGATGTTGGCCGCGTAGAACCAGGCCATGCACGCCAGGTACGCGGTGTAGGGCAGTTGCATGCCGCCGACCCGCTCGTCCATCGCCGCGCCCACGAGGTCGGCCTCGGCGAACTTCGCCAGCGCCTCGCCGATCTCGGGGATGAGCTCGACCTCCTCGCCCACGAGGCGGGGCTCGGTGAGGTCGGCCTTGCGGAAGTGGGGCGCGAAGTAGGTCTCGGCGAGCTCGGCCGACAGGTCCAGCACGGCGTCGATCGTCTCGCGGGAGTGGTCGGCGTAGCGCTCGCGCCCGGTCAGCTCGGACACCCGCAGCCAGTCGTGCAGGAGGAAGTCGAGGTCGGCGCGGGACAGGAGGCTGGAGGGGGTCATGCCCCACAGGTTACTCGCGGGTGGCGCGCGCGAACTTCCGACCCATCTCGGTCATCGTCTTCTCGTAGGCGGCGGGCAGGAGCCGCTTGCCTCGGTAGGACTTCCGCGCCTCGGGGTCGGGGAGGATGAGGAACCGCCCGGCGTCGAGTCCGCTCATGACCTCGGCGGCGATCTCGGCGGCGCCGCGTTCGGAGCGGTCGATGAGCTTGCTCGCGAACCCGCTGGCGGCGGGGTCGGAGGAGTTGAGGCTCGAGGCGAGGTTGGTGCGGAAGAACGACGGGCAGATCACGGACACGTCCACGCCGAACGGCTCGAGTTCCCAGCGCAGGCTCTCGGAGATCGCCACGACGGCGGCCTTGACGGCGGTGTAGGAGGACATGGTGGGCGGGTGCACGAGCCCGGCGAGGGAGGCGGTGTTGACGATCCGACCGCTGTTCTGCGCCTTGAGCATCGGCACGAACGTGCGGCAGCCGCGGGCCACGCCGAGCAGGTTGATGTCGACGATCTGCCGCCAGTCGTCCTCGGTGAGCATCTCGATGCGCCCGCCCTGGGCGATGCCGGCGTTGTTGACCAGCACGTCGAGGCCGCCCCAGATCGACTCGACCTCGTCGCGCGCGGCCTGCCACTCGTCCTCCGAGCGCACGTCGAGGCGCAGGTAGCGGGCGTCGGCGGGGATCGTGTCGGGCCGGGCGTCGGTGGGGGCGACGTCGGTGACGATCACGCGGTCACCGCGTTCGAGGAACGCGGTGGCCAGCGCCAGTCCGAGTCCGGAGGCGCCGCCGGTGACGAGGATGCGACGGTTGGTGTCGGTGGGGGAGGGGGACGACGACGAGAAGGGCAGTCGATCCAGCCCGGGCAGCGGCAGAGCGGACAGGGAGACCGCGGGCAGGGAGAGTGCGGGGAGGGGGACCTTGGGCAGGCGCATGAGCCGAAACTACCCGTTTCAGCGCGCCGGCAGCGGGGCCGGTTGCCCTGCGGCGCCGAGGAAGTCGGCGGCCATCTCCACCGCCGGGGCCGAGGAGTCGGCGCCCTCGATGAGCACCGCCACGGCGATGTCGCCTGTCGAGCCGACGAACCAGCCGTGCGACGGGCCGCTGCCGACCTCGGCGGTGCCGGTCTTGCCGCCCAGGCCGGGGACCGCTCGGGCGGCGGTCGCGGTGCCGGACTGCACGGTCTGCACCATGTACCGGCGCAGGGTGTCCACGACGGCCGGGGGCAGTGGCTCGGGCGAGGCGGCGGCCACCGCCGGCATGCCGGCGATCACCTGCGGCAGGATCATCCGTCCGCCGTTCGCGAGCGAGGCGGTCATCACCGCCATACCGAGCGGGCTGGCCAGGACCTCGCCCTGGCCGATCGCGGCCTCCACGCGCGCCGGGCCGCGGTCGGTGACGGGCACCGAGCCGGTGAACCACGACGGGCTCATCCCCGGCCCGGAGAAGCCGACCCCCAGGCCCAGCTGCGCGGCCGTGTCCTTCATGGCGGTCGGTTCGAGGCGGTCGCTGATGACGGCCTGGCTGGTGTTGCAGGAGCGGGCGAACGCGGTCTCCATGGGCACCTCGCCCAGCGCGAAATCGCTGTCGTTGGGGATCGTGCGGCCCGAGACGGTGATCGAGGCCGGGCACGGCACGATCTCGTCGGGACCGACGGCGCCGGACTGCAACGCGGCGGCCGTGGTGACCACCTTGAACGTGGAGCCGGGCGGGAAGCGGCCCTCGAGCGACACGGGTCCCTGCTGGTCGGCGGCGGAGTTCTGCGCCACGGCCAGGATCCCGCCGGTCGAGGGCTGGATCGCGACGATCGACGCCGCCAGCCCGGTGCCGGCCACCGCGTCCGCCGCGGCCTGCTGCACGGATATCTGGACGGTGGAGACGAGGTCCTCGACCTCCCCGACCGGCGCGCTGCCGAGCTCGATCGGTTCGACGCCCGGGTTGACGATCTCTGCACGCCACCCGCCCTCGGCCTGCAGCGCCGCGAGCCACGCGTCGGGCAGTCCGTCCAGCACCGGGGAGCGGAGCTCGCGGTCGGTGCGGATCAGCTGGCCCTGTTCGGGCAGGCTCACGCCGGGGACCGCGGCGAGTCGCTCGCGGATCGGGTCGATGTCGCTGGGCCGCAGCGCGACCACCTGGTACGGCTGGTCGCCGGCCTGCGCCATGCCGTCGCGGATCGACTGCCCGGTGATGGTCGGGGCGGCCGCGCTCACCAGGGCCGCGACCGCGTCGGCGCTCCCGGCGGCGTCGGGGGCGAGCGTCACCGCCGTGACCGGAGTCCATTGCAGCAGCGGCGCGCCCGTCCGGTCGAGGACGGACGTGTCGTAGTCGAGGATTTCGGAGAACGCCAGGTAGCCACCCGGTTCGAGACGGGTGTCGAGGATAGTCGGCGCCCACTTTACCTTCCACTGGTCGTCCACCTTGGTCGTGGCGGCCTCACCCGTGGTCGTGGCCACGCGCGGGGCGGGCGACGGCTCACCGCCCCCGCCGGCCGGGTCGGCGCCGCCCTCGTCGTCGTCACCCTCACCCCCGCCGCCTCCGGCGACGCCCATGTCCCACGTAATCTCCACGGGCACGGGGTCCTTGTCGGGGCGCCGGTCCCCCTCGGGCGTGTCGATCGTCAGGGTCGGCGTGAACCCCATCGACTCGATGTTCGCGGCGAGCGTCTCCTCCGCGGCGGCCGGGTCGGTGGTCATCGCGGCCGCCCCGGCGACGTCGCCGGCCTCGAGCGCGGAGAGGAACTGCTGGAGCTCGTCGGAGCCGGTGTCCCCGGTCAGCGCCGCGCAGCCGGTTCCCCCGAGGGCCACGGTCAGCACGGCGGCGACCACACCGGAGGCGGTGCGGCCGCGCCGACGGCGGGTCGTGCGGAAGGCGGGCGCGGTCGTCATCTCTCCACGAAACCAGATTCCGGCCGCGTCCGCCCGTCGTGTGGTCGGCGCCGCCGCCGGTCCGCCACGTACCCTCGGGCCACATGAGCGACAGCCGCCCCGCGCGGGCACCCGCCGACCGTCCGGGCGCCTCGCCGGTGACCGCCGGCCTCGCGCGAGTCCTCGACGACCTCGTCCGGGTGCCGGGCACCAACTACCGCGTGGGGCTGGACCCGGTGATCGGCCTCGTGCCGGTGGTGGGTGACGCGGTGGGCACGGTGGTCGCCGCGGCCGTGTTCGCCGAGGCCGTGCGCAATCGCATCCCCGTCCACCTGCTGTTCCGCATGGGGTGGAACTACCTGGTCGACGCCGCGCTCGGCGTGGTGCCCCTCGTCGGCGACGTCGCCGACGTCGCGCACAAGGCCACCTCCAAGAACCTTCGGCTGGTGGACCGCGCCATCGCCGAGGGGCGCCGCGTGGACACCGACGCCCGCGGCTACCTGCTGCGGGCGATCGGCGCCGTGGGGCTCATCCTGCTGGTGCTCCTCGGCCTGGTGGGCCTGGCGCTGTGGGGACTGCTCAGGCTCATCGGCCTGGTGTTCTGACCCGCGCCGCGCCGACGGGGAACGCCCCCGGGAGGCCAGTCCTCCCGGGGGCGTGTCGTCGCGGTGCGTGGGTCAGGCCGAGGTGACCGGCAGGAGGCGCCGGACCACGTCGTCGAGCGTGAGGACGCCCCGCACCTCGGAGACGTGGGTGCCCGGGTGCCCACCGGACTGTTCGACGACGACGAGGTGGGCGCGCGCCTCACGCATCCGGCGGAACGCCTCGGCGACCGTCAGATCGTGCTCGAGTGACAGGCTCGGCCGCATGAGTTCCCGGGCCGTGGCGTCGCCGTCGACGTTGATCGCGTCCCGCGCGTGGACCACGCCGACCGCGGTGTCGTCCTCGAGGACCAGCAGGCGCAGATGGCCGGTGCGGCGCGCGGTGTCGAGAATCTCCTCCGGGCCCGCGTCGACGCCGACCGAGGACATCTCCTCGGGCGCGGCGGGCTGATCGAGGTCGCGCTCGCCGAGCAGGTCGCCCACGGTGAGCTCCTGCAGTTCGAGGGCGCTGAGCAGCTGCCGCTGATGGGTGTCGTCGAGCGTCCCGGCCTCGCCGGAATGCCGGACGAGCTCACGCAGCGAGTCGGCGTCCTGACCCGCGGACACCTCGTCCCTCGACTCGACCCCCAGCCGGTGCAGGATGTTGTTCGCCATGGCGTTGAGGGCGACCAGGAGCGGACGGGTGAGCCAGAGGAACGCCCGCATCGGAATCGCCAGCAGGGTGGCCGAGTACTCGGGGTGGGTGATGGACCACGACTTGGGGGCCATCTCGCCCACCACGAGGTGCAGGAACGTGACGATGATCAGCGCGAGGATGAACGCGATGACGTCGGCGGTCCACAGCGGGAGCCCCCATCCGGCGAACACCGGGGTGAGCCAGTGGTGCACGGCGGGCTTGGTGATGGAGCCCAGCGCCAGCGCGCACAGCGTGATGCCGAGCTGGGCGCCGGCGAGCAGGAGCGTCAGCTCGGACGCGTTCTTCAGGGCCGCGCGGGCGGCGGCACTGTGCGCGGCGTCGTCCTCGAGCCGGTGCCGGCGGGCGGAGATGAGCGAGAACTCGACGGCCACGAAGAACGCGGACGCCGCGATGAGCAGGACGGTCGCCACCAGGACGACCCAGGGGTTGCTCATGATCCCACCGTCGGCGTCGGCGGCGAGAAGGGTGGTGGTGGGGGTCATCGTGCGGCCTCCTCGACCACGACGTGCAGTTCCGCGGGGACGCGGCGTTCGATGCGGCGGACCTCGGTCCGCAGGACGCGATCGGCGGAGATCTCCTCGAGGACGTCCGTGTCCGGCAGCGGGATGTCGACGCGGGCGCCGACGTCCGGCAGGTCGCCGATCGTCTCGATGACCAGGCCGCCGAGTGTCTCGGCGTCGACCTCGGGGAGGGTGATGTCGAGGAGACGCTCCACCTCGTCGAGGTGCGTGTCGCCGGTGAGGATCCAACCCAGCCCCTCACTGACAGGGACGTCCGCGGCCTGCGGGTCGTGCTCGTCCGCGATCTCGCCGACGATCTCCTCGGCCATGTCCTCCATGGTCACGACGCCGGCGAACCCGCCGTACTCGTCCACGACCACGGCCATCTCGGAGTTCTGGGCGCTCAGTCGGGCCGCCACCTCGGGCAGCGGCAGCGACGTGGGCACCCGGATCGGGGCGCGCATCACCGTCGACACCTGGGTCAGCGAGCCGTCGGTGTCGTCGCCACAGAGCACGAGGAGGTCGTGCAGGTCGACGATGCCGATCACGTCGTCGGAGTCCTCGCCCACCACGGGGTAGCGGGTGTGTCCCGTCGCCATCTTGGACAGCACCTCGTCGACGGAGTCCTCGGCGCGGACCACGTCGGTGCGCGAACGCGGGATCATCGCGTGCTCGGCCGGCTGCCCGGGGAAGTCGAGCATCCGGTCGAGGAGCCGACTGAGCTCGGGGGAGAGTTCGCCGGCCTCGCCCGACTCGGCGACGATGTGCTCGAGGTCGCGAGCGGTGGCCGAGTGCTCCTTGTCGTGCACGGGCTCGATGCCGACCGCCTTGAGCAGCGCCTCGGAGGCCTTGTCGAACAGGCCGATGATCCAGCCGAACACGGCGAGGTAGATGGCGGTGGACCGGGCCAGCCACCGGGCCACGGGCTCGGGCTTGGCGATCGCGAGGTTCTTCGGCACGAGCTCGCCGAAGAGCATCTGGACCACGGTCGAGAACAGCAGTGCCAGGATCGTGCCCACACCGACGCCGACGGCCTGCGGCACCGAGGCCAGGCCGAGGAGGTCACCGATCGCCCGGCCGATGAGCGGCTCGGCGACGTACCCCACGACGAGGGTGGTGACGGTGATCCCGAGCTGTGCGCCCGAGAGCATGAACGACGTGCGTCTGGTGACGCCGAGGACCCGCTCGGCGACGGGGTCGCCCTTCTCGGCCGCCGCCCCCATGCGGGAGCGGTCGACGGCCATGAAGGCGAACTCCTGGGCCACGAAGTAGCCCGTCAGCGCGGTGATCGCCAGTACGACCACGACGCCCACTAGTAGTGAGAGCGCGATGCTCATCCGGTGTGCCCCCTTCCGTGAAGGGGGCTGGTAGATCGGGCCGGGGTGTCGGCTCGGCTCACTGGAGGTGCTCCTGCGCTCATCGGGTTGCACCCCGGGCCGGTCGCCCGAGGGTTGATTTCTCCGATTGTCCTGTCCCGGGTGGGAAATGTCGACTCCCACCTGTGGGGCGAGATCGACGGCACAGTTTGTCCCGCAGGAAAAGCAGGAGTAGCACTGTCTGTCATGACAACTCGGAATGCCGAGGTGGCTCTCGCCGATACGGACCGCAGGTTCTTCGGCCATCCACTCGGATTGGCGAACCTGTCGGGTATCGAACTGTGGGAGCGTTTCAGCTTCTACGGCATGCAGGGCCTGCTGGCGTACTACATCTACTACGCGGTCGCGGACGGTGGCCTCGGGTACTCCGAACAGATCGCGGCGTCGATCGTCGGTGCTTACGGCGGTCTGGTCTACGCCTCCGCGATCCTCGGCGGCTGGATCTCGGATCGCCTGTTCGGCGCCGAACGGACCCTGTTCGGGGCGGCCGTGCTCATCATGCTCGGCCACCTGTCCCTGGCCCTCGTGCCGGGCCCCGTCGGGCTGGGGATCGGCCTCGTGTTCGTGGGCGTCGGCGCCGGCACGCTCAAGGCCACCACCTCGACCGTGGTCGGCGACATGTACCGGCGGACGGACGACCGGCGTGACGCCGCGTTCTCCATCTACTACATGGCGGTGAACATCGGTGGCCTCACCGGCCCGCTGATCACCGGGGTGCTGTGGCACGCCAATGGATTCCACTGGGGATTCGGCGCCGCGGCGGCGGGAATGGCGATCGGCCTCATCCAGTACGTCGCGGTGCGTGGCGCCACGCTCAAGGGCGTCGGGGCCGTCGTGCCCGACCCGCTCCCGCGGCCGCAGCGGGTCCGGGCCCTGGTCATCGGCGTGGTCGTGGTGGTGCTCGTCGCGACAGCGCTGGCCCTGGGCCTCATTCCGCTGGAATCCCTGGCGGACATCGTCACCGCGATCGCCGTGGTGGGCGCCGTCGCACTGTTCGCGCTGCTGATCACCAGCCCCAAGACGCAGCCCGACGAGCGAAGCCGGGTCGTCTCGTTCATCCCCATGTTCATCGCGTCGGTGGCGTTCTGGGCGCTCTTCCAGCAGCAGTTCACGGTGATCGCGATCTACTCGGACCAGCGTCTCGACCGCAACCTGGGTGGCTGGGAGATGCCGGCGAGCTGGGTCCAGTCCATCAACCCGCTGTTCATCATCATCTTCGCCGCGGTCTTCGCGACCCTGTGGGTCAAGCTCGGCAGCCGTCAGCCCTCGAGCCCGATCAAGTTCGCGCTCGCGAACCTCATCATGGGCATCGCCTACCTGGTGTTCCTGTTCTTCGTCGGCAGCGTCGCGACGCCGCTGCTCGGCATCGTCGGTATCCTGTTCCTGTTCACCATGGCCGAGCTGCTGCTCTCGCCGGTCGGGCAGTCGCTGTCGACCAAGCTCGCACCGGAGGCCTTCAAGACGCAGATGGTCGCGCTGTTCTTCCTCAGCGTCTCCATCGGCAGTGCGCTGTCCGGCGTGCTCGCGGGGTACTACGACCCGAACGACGCCGGGGCTGAGCGCAACTACTTCCTGGTGCTCGGCGTCGCGTCGATCGTCCTGGCCGGGATCATCGCCGCGCTGTCGCCGTGGATCCGCAAGAACATGATGGGCGTGCGCTGACGCACCTCTGACTCATCCCCTGACACGACCGCGGCCACCGAGGAGATTCTCGGTGGCCGCGGTCGTATCAGGATCCGGCCGGGACGGCGGTGTTCAGTCGGCCGAGCCGGTCTGCCAGACCTCCCATGGCACGGACCAGTCGCCGTTCTGCCAGACCTCCAGCTCGGGCCCGCCGGTGCCGCGGACCTCGACGACGTCCCCGGTGACCGCCTGGTCGAAGTACCACTTCGCGTCAGCGGGGGAGAGGTTGAGGCAGCCGTGCGAGGTGTTGGTGTTGCCCTGGGCCCACATCGACGACTCCAGGGCGTGGAAGTAGATCCCGTCGTTGGAGATGCGCACGCCGTGGTCGACGGTGACCCGGTAGCCGGCGGACAGGGGCAGGCCGTAGGTCGTGGAGTCCATCAACACCGAGCTGGACTTGTCCAGGACGGTGTAGGTCCCCGGCTGGGTCCAGAAATGCATGGTCACGCCGCCGTACGTGGCCCAGCCGCCCTTGCCCATGGAGGTGGGCATGGTCTTGAGCAGTTCGCCGTTGCGGTACACGGAGACCGTCTTGGTCGCGTCGTCGGCGATCGCGATGCGCCGGTCGCCGATAGTGAAGTCGGCTTCCGCGCCGGCACCGCCCCACTGGTCGCCACCGAGGTCGCGCCCCTCGGTGTCGAGTTCGACCCGCACTCGGGTGCCGGTCTCGTAGTAGTCCTTCGGACGCCAGTGTGCCGAGGAGTCGTCGGCCCAGAACCAGTTGCCCTCCACCTCGGGCGAGGTGGTGACCTTCATGTGTTTCTCAGCTTCTTCGCGGTCAGCGATGGGCTGGTCGAACTTCGCCACGATGACGATTCCGACGCCGTACTCACGGTCCGACTGCAGGGTCCCGCCTCCGGTCGTGGTCAGGGTCGGGGTCACGACGGCCGCCGGGTCGGCCATGCTGAACGTCCGTGTGTCCGTCCTGGTCCCGCCGACCGCACCCTCGTAGGTGATCTCCAGGGTGTAGGTGCGCCCGAACCCGAGTGTGACGGCCGGCTCCCACTCCGATCCGTCACGCGAGATTTCGCCCTCGATCTGCTTGCCGGCGTCGTTGGTGAGCACCGCGTTCGTGATGGTGCCGTTCTCGACGGTGGCCCGGACGCCGTCGACCACGGCGACGTCAGTGGCGCCGTCGGCGGGGACGACCTCCAGTGCCGCCGGGGCGGGCGCCTGCGCACTGGGCTCGGTGGGGGTCGTCTCCCCGGCGGAGCCCGTGGGCACCGGGATGGTGCACCCGGCGACGACGAGGATCAGCGCGAGCAGTCCGGCGAGCAGGGCGAGGGGGCCCGTCACCGCCGGAAGAGAGGGGGTTTCAGACCTGGACAGGGACATGCATCAACTCCGAAGCGACAAGCGTGGGGCAGCCGGTGAATCACGGCTTATGTCGACATGATGCACTCCGTGTCCGACACGGAGCGAATCCGAAACGGCCGGCCGCCCACTCGTTGTGGAGTTGTGACCGTCGTGGGGCCCGCGCGATGGCGGAAGCCGGTCGGCGGGGATGCGTTCGGACGGGTACAACGGAGGCCATGAGTATCGATCGACCAGTGACCATCATCGGCGGCCACGGCAAGGTCGCCCTCCGCACGGCCCGGATCCTGTCGGACGCGGGCGCGGAGGTGCGCTCGGTGATCCGCAACCCGGACCACGCCGACGACATCCGGGCGGCGGGCGCCACCCCCGTGGTGGCGGACGTCGAGAAGCTCGACGTCGAGGGCCTCCGCGAGGTCGTCCGCGGCAGCGGCTCCGTCGTCTGGTCCGCCGGCGCGGGCGGCGGCAATCCCGACCGCACCTACGCGGTAGACCGCGACGCGGCGATCCGCTCGATGGACGCGAGCGTCGCCGAGGGCGTGGAGCGCTACGTCATGGTGTCCTACGACGGCGCCGGACCCGATCACGGCGTGCCGGAGGACAACGCGTTCTTCCCGTACGCCGAGGCCAAGGCGGCGGCCGACGCCCACCTGCGCGAGTCCGATCTGCAGTGGACCATTCTGGGGCCCGGCGCGCTGACCGACGAGCCCGGTGGCGAGACGATCGGGATGGGAGCGGACAAGCGCGAGGACCGGGCGACCAGTCGGGACACGGTCGCCGAGGTCGTCGCCGCCGTCCTGCGCCGGCCCGACACCGTCCGCCGCACCATCGAGTTCTCCGACGGGGACACCCCGATCGGCGAGGCCCTGACGAGGGACTAGCGCCGCGTTATCCTCACCGGATGAGGATCCTGGTGGGAGGTTCGTGGATCACCGTGATCTGCGCACTGCTCACCGCGTCGTGGAGCGTCCCGCAGTACATCATCACAGACACCGTCACGCTCAACTCCCATCCGTTGTTCGTGGTGCTGTTCTTGTTCCCGGCGCAGATCGGCGTGCCGGTGTGCCTGTTGGTGGCGCTCAACTCGCTGCTGATGGGCCTCCGTCGTCAGCTCACCACGATGCCGCGGCGGTTCCTCGCGGGAGGCCAGCTCGTGACGGTCATCCTGCTGGGGATCTGCGCGGCACTGCTGATCTCGCCCACCGCATTCGGTCGGGAGTTCATCGTCATGGCGCTGGCGTTCCAGGTGGGCCAGGTGCTGGTCGCGTTCGGGCTGGTCCTGCACCTGCTCCGCCGGCGTCGTCATCGCCGTGCGGCGGAGGGCGCCGGCGTCGGCTGAAACGTCCGGCGCGCGCGTCGGCTGAACCCTCCGGCGCGCGCGTCGGCTGAGCCGAGCGGGGCACGCGCGCAGTGGTGGGCTGACACTATGGATCGCATGCGTGCCATCCACATCTCCAGCCATGACGGACCCGCCGCCCTCGAGGTGGTCGATCTTCCTGAGTCGGAGCCCGGCGCGGTCCTGATCGACGTCCACGCCGCCGGCGTGACGTTCCCCGAGGTGCTCCAGACCCGTGGCAGGTACCAGATCTCGCCGCCTCTGCCCTTCATCCCGGGCTCGGAGGTCGCGGGCGTGGTGCGGTCCGCGCCCGAGGGATCGGGATTCGCCGCGGGGGACCGCGTGTGCGCGTTCCCCGGTCTGGGTGGCTTCGCCGAGGTTGTGGCGACCGAGCCGTCCCAGGTGTTCCACCTGCCGGAGAACCTCAGCTTCGTCCAGGGCGCGTCGATCCCGATGAACGTGCTCACCGTCCACTTCGCGCTGGCCCACCGCGGTCGGCTGCAGCCGGGCGAGACGGTGCTCGTGCACGGCGCGGGCGGCGGGATCGGTATCGCCGCCACCCAGTTCGCCACCGCCCTGGGTGCCCGCGTCATCGCGGTGGCCTCCACCGAGGAGAAGCGGGAGCTCGCTCGCAAGGCCGGCGCGACCGATGTCATCGCGCCGGAGGGGTTCAAGGACGCCGTGAAGGAGCTCACGGGCGGTCAGGGCGTCGACATCGTCGTCGACCCCGTAGGCGGTGACCGGTTCACCGACTCCATCCGCGCGCTGGGCCAGGAGGGGCGGATCCTCGTCATCGGCTTCACGGCAGGCGAGATCCCCACGGTCAAGGTCAACCGCCTGCTGCTGGGTAACAAGAGCGCGGTGGGCGTCGGCTGGGGCGAGTACTGGATGTCCAACCCCGGCTACCTGCAGAAGCAGTGGGCCGAGGTCGAGCCGCTGCTGGCCTCGGGCCGGCTCGACCCTCTCGTCGGTGCGGAGTTCCCGCTCGAGAACGCCGCCGAGGCGCTCGAGCTCATGGACGGCCGCGGCGCGGTGGGCAAGATCGTCCTGACCACCGGCCGCTGACCCGGGCCCGCGTCGCGGCGGCCGGGTGCTGCGCCGGGCGGCGTCAGCGCGCCAGGGCCCGCAACCGCCGCCCGGCCTCCGCGAGCACCTCGGGTCGCTTGCAGAACGCGAACCGCACCAGGTGCGACCAGTCGTCGGTGAACGCGTCGGTGAACGGCGCGAACGGCACCGCCGCCACCCCGACCTTCTCGGGCAGCTCGAGGCACCACGCCGCCGCGTCGGTCACCCCGAGCGGGCCCGGGTCGGCGGTCAGGAAGTAGGTGCCCTGCGCGACGACGAGGTCGAACCCGACTCCCGTGAGGATCCCCGCCAGCTCGTCCCGCCGGTCCTGCATGTCCTTCCGGAGCGTCGCGATCCATTCCTGCTCGTGGCGCAGCGCGTGCGCGACCGCCGGCTGTAGCGGCGAGGCGACGGTGAAGCTCATGTACTGACGCGCGGTGCGCGCCCCCTCGACGAGATGCGCCGGCCCGGTGAGCCACCCGATCTTCCAGCCCGTGCAGTTGAGCAGCTTCCCCGCGCTGGAGATCCGCAGCGTCCGCTCCGCCATCCCGGGCAGCGTGGCGATCGAGACGTGTTCGACCCCGTCGTAGGTGAGGTGGGAGTACACCTCGTCGGAGATCGCGATCGCGTCGAACTCGCGGCACAGGGCCGCGATCTCCTCGAGGTCCTCACGCGGCAGCACGGCGCCCGTGGGATTGTGCGGCGTGTTGACCAGCACGGCCCGCGTCCGCGGCGAGAACGCGTCCCGCAGCGAGTCCACATCGAGTCGGATATGGCCGCCCGAGCGGATCAACCGCGCGGCGCGACGAGTGGCCCCGGCCATCGCCACCGCGGCCACGTAGGAGTCGTAATACGGCTCGATGACGACCACCTCGTCGTCGTACTCCACCAGGCCCACCACCGCGGCGGCGATGGCCTCCGTCGCGCCGACCGTCACCAACGTCTCGGTGTCCGGATCGTGCACCAGGCCGGTGCGCGCCGTCTCGTCGGCGACGATCGCGTGACGCAGCTCGGGGATCCCCGACCCGGGAGGGTACTGGTTGTGGCCGTCGCGAAGCGCCCGCACCGCCGCCTCGATCATCGACTCCGGCCCGTCCGTGTCCGGGAAGCCCTGGCCCAGGTTGATCGCGTCGAACTGCGTTGCCAGGCGCGAGACCTCGGTGAAGATCGTCGTGGCGTGGGGCGCGAGTCTGCGGACCGTCATGGGGGAAGCCTAGGTGTGTTGACGGCGCCGGTGGCCGCGGGCCGGGCCGATACGATGGGCGGCATGTCCGAGCCCTTCTCCGCCGCCCCCGCTCCGATCGGTACCTCCCCCGCCCGTGCCAGCGGTGCCCGCTCCACCACGGTCGGCCCGTGCACGCAGCGCCGGGCCGTGCTGGCGGCCCTGCCCGGGATCATCCTGCTGCCGGGCATCGCCTCCGCGTGCGGGATGACCGAGCCGGCCCAGCCGCCGTCGACCGTGCAGCAGACCACCACGGTGGCCGCGACCACCATCCCGGCCGCCGAGATCCCCGTCGGCACGGCCAAGCAGTTCAAGGCCGGCGACTCGACGGTCATCGTGGCCCAGCCCACCGAGGGCGAGTTCGTCGCCTACTCGGCGCGCTGCACCCACCAGGGCGGTGTCGTGCAGGTGATCGAGGGCATGACGCTGCGCTGTCCGCTCCACGGCGCCGAGTACGACGCCACCGACGGCCGCAACACGCTCGCCCCCGCGCCGCGTCCACTCGACGTCGTGCCGGTCAGCGAGTCCGGCGGACAGCTCGCCCTCGGCTGACGCTGACTGGAGCCGGTCGACGCCGGCCTACGACCCCGCGGCTTGCGGTGCATCCCGGGGCGGGGCGCGGCGCGGCCCCGACGCGGGTTGCGGCGCGGCCGCGTTCAGGGGTACAACAGGAACACGTTCTCAGGGCGGGGTGAAACTCCCCACCGGCGGTGATGTCGTCGACCCCATGGTCGGCGGCGAGCCCGCGAGCGCCCCGCACGCGCGGGGGTCAGCAGACCCGGTGTGATCCCGGGGCCGACGGTCATAGTCCGGATGGAAGAGAACCTCGCGTCACCCGATGCGGACCCGGCCGGCGACGGTCGTGGCCGGGCGGGCGTCGTGGCACAAGCCCTGGGCCGTCTGTGTAGAGCCCGTGAAAGGGGCACACGATGAGCCTCCTCGTCTCCTTCCTCGACGCGCAACTGGTGATCGGCGGAGTCCCGATCCTGTGGCGCGAGATCATCGGCAACGTCTTCGGCCTGGCCGCCGCGATCGGTGGCATGCGCCGCGTGGTGTGGGCGTGGCCGGTGGGGATCGTCGGCAACCTCACCCTGCTCACCGTCTTCCTCGGCGGCGTCTTCCACACCCCGCAGGACGTCGACCTCTACGGCCAGGCCGGCCGGCAGGTGATGTTCCTCGCGGTGGGCGTGTACGGCTGGTGGCAGTGGTCGCGGACGCGGCGGGCCAACGCGACCGCTGCTGCCGCGGCGGCCGCCCACGGTGGGCCCGTCGCTGACGCGCCCGCGGTACGACCGCACTGGGCGACGGGCCGTCAGAGGGCCGGGCTCGTGGTGGGGATGCTCGTCGGCACGCTGCTGTTCGGCTGGATCTTCGCGCAGCTCGGCTCGTGGGGCCCGTGGGCGGACGCGTGGATCTTCACCGGCTCGATCCTCGCGACCTACGGCATGGCCCGCGGCTGGACGGAGTTCTGGCTGTTGTGGATCGCGGTCGACGTCGTGGGCGTTCCGCTGCTGCTCAAGGCCGGCTACTACCCGTCGGCGGCGTTGTACCTCGTGTACGCGGCGTTCGTCATCTGGGGGTTCGTGGTGTGGTGGCGCGTCGACCTGGCGGAGCGAGCGGCGGCGGCCACGGCCGTCGGGAGGACGGAGTCGCTGGCGGAGCCGCAGCGGGCGTAGTTCCGCTGCCGGGTACGCACCGCTGCGTCGATCCGCCCTCCGATTCGCGACTTGCCCTCCGATTCACGATTCGCCCTCCGGAGTACGCTCCGCGCTAGGAACTCCGCGGGCGGATCGTAATTCGAGGGGCCGATCGCAATTCGAGGGGCCGATCGTGGCCCGAGGTGCGGATCGCGAGCCCCGCGAACACCGAGCCCGACACCAGCGCTCCGGCCGTGGGTTCGGGAGTGCCCGCCCTTTCACGTCGCGCCACCTATCCGATTTCACGCCGCCTAAGGGGTCCGATAGGTGTCGCGTGATCAGATAGGTGGCGTTCGCAGGGGCAGTCACAAACCGCCGCTCACCGCCGCTGTCAGCGCGAACGGCCCCGCGGACGGCCCTCGTGGACGGCCCCGCCGCGAACGACCCCCGCGGACGCCGAACTCGCGCGCGCCGTCAGTCGGCCCAGCGCCGCGCGTGCAGCAGGACGTCGATCGCGGTGGCCTTGCCGGCCGGCCGCAGGTCGTGTCGCAGGGAGATCACCTCGAGGCCCTCGGCACCGCGGGCGAGGTCGGCGACTCCGGGCAGGAGAGTCGGGTCCTGGGGCCCGCCGACACCGCGGCGGAGGTTCTCGGCGGCGTGGCCCAGGTAGACGAGGTGCCCGCCGGGCCGCAGCCAGGTGCCGGCGTCGCGGAGCACGGCGTCGAGTTCCGGCAGGTCGAGGTGGAGGAAGCCCACCACGACGAGGTCGACCGGCTCCGCGGGTGACCAGGTCCGCGCGTCGCCGACCACCCAGTCGACGCTGCCGCTGCGCCCCTCGTCGGAGTCCTTCGCCCGGGCCTGCTCGATCGCGACCTCGGAGAAGTCCACGGCCTGCACCCGCCAGCCGTGCGCGGCGAGCCAGCGCGCGTGCCGCCCGTCACCGCACGCGAGGTCGACGGCGGTGCCCACTCCGAGGCCGGCGTCCTCCGCGGCCGTGACCTCCGCGACGATCCGGGCGGCCGGGGTGGTCCCCCAGGCATCGGGCTGCGCGAGGTAACGGGCGTTCCATGCGGAGGCGTCCACGGGCGGTGGTCCTTTCGGTCGAGTGTGGGAGAGGTCGAGTACGGGAGAGGTCGGGTGGGGCGGACAGGAGGGAGGGCGACTACGACCCGCGCACGTCGCGCATCGGCGGCCGCTCACCGGGGTCGACGCGGACGGTCTGGGCGCGGAAGCCCCCGTCGTCGGGATCGCGCCGGTGCAGGGTCAGGGTGTCGCCGGGGGCGTCGGCGCCGGTCACGCGTCCGTGTCGCCGCAGTCGGCTCAGCATCGCCAGGTGCTGGTGCATGGCCATCACGGCCAGCGCGGAGTCGGGGGAGTTGCGGTGCACCCGTCGCCCCAGGTCCACCTGGGCGAGTGCGTCGAGGCCGTACGCCTCATAGAGGTCCACGAGAATGCCGAGGTCGACGCCGTACGCGCCGGCGAAGGGGATGGACTCGAGCGCCTCGCGCGTCCCCGCGTACTCGCCGGCGAGCGGCTGGACGAATCCGCCGAGGTCGGGCCAGTGGGTGGCGATGAGGGGCCGGGCGACGAGTTCGGTGACGCGGCCGCCGCCGGCGGGCAGGACGGTGCGGCCGTCGTCGAGGGGCCGGTCGTAGGCGCCCTTGCTGAACACGACGCCGGGTTCGGTGAGCAGCGGCCCCAGCAGTCCGGTCGCGAACGCGGGGTCGAAGTCGCGCAGGTCGGAGTCGAGGAACGCGACGATGTCACCGTCGGTGGCGGCGAGCGATTTCCACAGCGCCTCGCCCTTGCCGGGCACGTCGCCCAGGGCGGGGAGGATCTCACCCTGGGCCACGACGCGGGCGCCGGCGGCGCGCGCCACCTGTGCGGTGGCGTCGGTGGAGTGGGAGTCGACGACGACGAGCTCGTCGATCAACGGCACGCCCCGCACGAGCTCGGAATGCAGGGCGGCGACGATCGCGCCGACGGTCGACTGCTCGTCGCGGGCGGGCAGCACGACCGAGATGCGGCGGCCCGCCTTGGCCGCGACGAGGTCGCCGGGGCGGAAGTCGGCCGCGCGGTAGGTTCGTCGCGCCGACCAGGCACGAACCGGGTCCGCCCGGTCGGCGAGGGTCGTCCGCGAATGCTCGGTCACGTCCGCGATCCTGCCAGAGCCGGGGACGTGGTGGTCTCGAGCGCCGGGCCCGGGTGGGAGCGGTGTGCCACGATGCACATATGGACTTCTCCCCGTCGCCGCGCGCCGCCGAGCTCACCGCCGCGGTCCGCGAGTTCATCGACGCCCACATCGCCCCGGTCGAACCGGACATCCACGCCGACATCGCCCGGCGCCGTCTGTCCGGGCGGGACCCGTGGGCGGTGGACCCCCGGGTCGGGGAGTTGCAGGCGCTCGCGCGCGAGCAGGGGCTGTGGAACCTCTTCCTGCCGGCCGGCCACGAGCGTCCCTACGCGGAGCGCTACGGCACCCGCGGCGGCACGGGCCTGACCAACACGGACTACGCCCCGGTCGCGGAGGAGATGGGCAGCTCGTTCCTGGCCCCGCTGGTGTTCAACTGCAACGCCCCGGACACGGGGAACATGGAGGTCCTGCTCAAGTACGGTTCGCAGGAGCAGAAGGACCGCTGGCTGGACCCGCTTCTGGCCGGGGAGATCCGCAGCGCGTTCCTCATGACCGAGCCCGCAGTGGCCTCCTCCGACGCCTCGAACATGGCCGCCACCGCGCGGATAGAGGGGGACGAGGTGGTGCTCGACGGTCGCAAGTGGTGGTCCACGGGCGTCGGTCATCCCGACTGCGAGGTGGGCATCTTCATGGGCGTGTCCGACCCGGACGCGCACCGCTACCTGCGGCACTCGATGGTGCTCGTGCCCATGGACGCCCCCGGCGTGACGGTGGAGCGGATGCTCACCGCGCAGGGCGTCCACGACGAGCCGCTCGGCCACGGCGAGGTGACGCTCACCGGTGTGCGGCTGCCGGTGTCGAACATCATCGCCGGCCCCGGCCGGGCCGCGGAGATCGCGCAGGGCCGCCTGGGCCCGGGCCGCATCCACCACTGCATGCGGCTCATCGGGCTGGCCGAGATGGCGCTGGATCTGGCGTGCCGCCGCGCCTCCGAGCGGGTGGCGTTCGGCAAGCCGATCGTCAACCTCGGCGGCAACCGCGAGCGCCTGGCGGGGGCCCGCATCGCGATCGACCAGGCCCGCCTGCTCGTCCAGCACGCCGCCTGGAAGCTCGACGCCGAGGGGCAGGCGGCGGTCGAGGTCAGCGCGATCAAGGCCGCGGTCCCGAAGATGGCGCAGGAGGTCATCGACATGTCGCTGCAGCTGCACGGCGGCGGCGGGATGAGCGACGACTTCCCGCTGGCCGGGGCGTACGCCACCGCGCGGTCGCTGCGACTGGCCGACGGCCCGGACGAGGTCCACCTCGCCGTCGTCGCCCGCGCCATGCTCGCCCCCTACCGTGACGCCGCCGCGGCCCGGACCACCGCCGACGCCGGGTCCGACCGGTGAGCCCGCGGGACGGTATGCCCGACGACGACGCCGCCCTGCGCCGCCGCGTCCCCGGCACCGGCGCGGTGCGCGCCGAGGACGCCTTCGACGTGGAGGCCGTCGCCGCGTGGTTGCGGTCGATCACCCCCGACGACCCGGACGTGCTCGCCGGCGTGGACCTGGGCGACGACGACGAGCCGGTCCTCCCGGAGGTCCGCCAGTACACCGGTGGCGCGTCGAACCTCACCTACCTGCTGCGCTACCCCGGCGCGGACCTGGTCCTGCGGCGACCGCCGGCGGGGACCAAGGCCCGGGGCGCGCACGACATGAGGCGCGAGTACCGCGTCCAGTCGGCGCTGCGGCCGGTCTACCCGCTGGTCACGCGCATGGTCGGGTTCTGCGACGACCACTCGGTCATCGGCTCGGACTTCTACGTCATGGAACGCATGGCGGGCACCATCCTGCGCAAGAACCTGCCCCGCGACCTGCGCCTCGACCGGGTCACGACCCGGCGCCTGAGCGAGTCGGCCGTGGACGCGCTGGTGGACCTGCACGCGGTGGACGTCGCCGCCGCCGGACTGGAGGACCTCGACCGCGGCGAGGGATACGTGCGCCGCCAGGTTGAGGGCTGGTCCGCCCGCTACCGCCGCGCCCGCACCCCGGACGTCCCGGACTTCGCGCCGGTCATGAAGTGGCTGCACGCGAACCAGCCCGAGGACGTCGGCCACTGCCTCGTCCACAACGACTTCCGGTTCGACAATCTCGTCCTGGACCCCGACGACGTCACCCGGGTGATCGGGGTCCTGGACTGGGAGATGGCCACCGTGGGCGACCCGCTCATGGACCTGGGCGGCGCGCTGGCGTACTGGGTCCAGGATGACGACGGCCCGCTGTTCAAGGCCTTCCGTCGCCAGCCCACGAACGCGCCGGGGATGCTCACCCGGCGGCAGGTCGTCGAGCGCTACGCGCGCCGCGCCGGCCTGGACATCACCGACGAGCAGTGGCGCTTCTACGAGGTGTTCGGCCTGTTCCGGCTCGCGGTGATCGCCCAGCAGATCAACCACCGCTACTACCACGGGCAGACCACCAACCCGGCCTTCCGCGCGTTCCGCCCCGGGGTGGCGTTCCTCGAGCAGCGCTGCCTGCGCCTCATCCGCACCGGCGACGGACGCCTGTCACCCACGCGGATCTCACCGAAGGATGTGATCCCGGAGTTGCTCGGCGTGCCCCGGGTGGCGCTGCCGCTTCTCGCCGGCGGCGTCCACGACGCCCGCGGCAGGGTCACCGGCGTCCTCGGCGGACTCCCCGTCATCGGCGGTCTGGTCCGCGGCGCGGGGGGTGAGCGCTGATGGGCGCCATCCACCTCGTCCGCCACGGGCAGGCGTCGTTCGGCAGCGGCGACTACGACCGGCTGTCCGAGACCGGGCACCTGCAGGCGCGCCTGGCCGGCGAGGACATGGCCGCCCGCGGCCTGCGGCCCGACGTGGTCGTGCACGGCGGCATGCGGCGCCAGCGCGAGACCGCGGAGGGCCTGCTCGAGGGCCTGCGCGCACACGGCGCCGTCGACTGCCCCGTCGAGGTCGACGAGCGGTGGGCGGAGTACGACGCCGACGCCGTCCTGGAGGCCGCGCGCGTGGCCGGCCTGTCCGCCGAGCACGGGACCCTCGACTCGGCGGGCTCCTCCGACGAGGCCAAGCAGGCCTTCCAGCGGGAGCTCGACGCGGCGTTGGGTCACTGGTCGGGGCTCGAGGCGTTCGCCCGGTACCGCGCCGACGCCGAGGCCGCCCTCGCCGACGCCGCCGCCCGCTCCGGCAGCGGAAGGACGACCCTCGTCGTGTCGTCGGCCGGAACCATCTCACTGGCCGTGGCGACCCTGCTGGCCGACCCGGAGGGCGTCGTCGGGTTGTGGACCCGACTGCAGCGTGTGACGGTGAACACCGGCACGGCCCGTGTCGTGGTGGGTCGGGGCGGAATGACCTGCATCGCGGTCAACGAGCACCAGCACCTCGAACGGGCGGCCGGACCGGATGACCCGCGTCGCCTGATCACCCTCCGGTGAGCGCGCAGCGGGACACGACCTCAGGAGAGACGCCCGATGCCCACGTTCCGACGCGGTCACACGACGATCGCTTACACCGACACCGGCGCGCCCGCCGGTCGTGAGGACGCCCCCGTGGTGTTGTTCGCCCACGGTCTGCTGTTCTCCGGCTGGATGTTCCACCCCCAGATCGCCCGCCTGCGGGACCGCTACCGCTGCGTGACGATCGACTTCCGCGGGCAGGGCAACTCGCCGCGCGCCCTCGGCGGGTATGACATGGACACCCTCACGGTGGACGTCGCCGAGCTGCTGCGGCACCTGCAGATCCCGGTGGTCAACTTCGTGGGGCTGTCCATGGGCGGCTTCGTGGGCATCCGGTTGGCCGCCCGCAATCCCGAGACCGTGCACACCCTCACCCTCATGGACACCGCCGCCACCGCCGAGGAACCGGCCAACCGCCGCAAGTACCGGACCCTGTCGGCGGTGTACCGCGTCGCCGGCATCCGCCCCGTCCGGTCGCGGGTAGCGCCGATCATGCTCGCCGACGCCAACCTCGACGCGCCCTGGGTCGACGAGTGGATGGCGATGCTCGAGCGCACCGACCGGGCCGGACTCGTCAAGGCGATCGAGTCGGTCGCCGATCGGGACCCGTGCGAGGACGAGGCGATCCGGATCATCGCGCCCACGCTGGTCGTGGTGGGCGCCGAGGACGCGGCCACGCCGCCGGAGAAGTCCCGCCGGCTGGTCGAGCTGATCGCGGACTCGCGGTACCGCGAGATACCCGGGGCCGGGCATTCGCCCACCCTGGAACGCCCCGACGAGGTCACCGCCATCCTCGAGGCGTTCCTCTCCGAATACGGCGTGTGAAGACAGGGGAATCGATGCGAGCGGGGCGCTCTGCCGCGGAGATGTCAGGGTCGGCGGGAGGGTGGGTGGGCGTCGTCACCGGTCGGGTCTCCGCCTGGGTGACGCTGGTGGCGGTTCTGCTGGTGAGCGGGGCGGTGTTCGCGTTCGCCTCGTCGGAGAGCTCGTCCGAGGCGCCGCGGACCCTGCCCGACGACTCCGAGGCCGCGCTCGTCTCCGAGATCCAGCGGGAGTTCCCCGACTCCGGCTCGGTGCCCGCGGTCCTCGTGGTGACCCGCGAGGACGGCGCGGAGCTCGGCCCGCAGGGCATCGCCGCCGCGGTCGGCGCCGGTGAGCGCATGTCCGAGGTCGTGGGGACCCCGCCGCAGGGTCCGATCCCGTCGGACGACGGGGCCGCCGCTCTGGTGCTCGTGCCCGTCGACGCGTCGCTCATCTCCGGCGGCGAGGGGCGTGAGCTCGTCGCGGAGATGCGCTCCGTCGTCGTCGCGGGGCTCGACGACGGTCTGAGCGCGCAGCTCACCGGCGGCCCCGCGTTCGCCGCGGACACGGCCGCCGCGTTCGAGGGCGCCGACTTCCGGCTCCTGGCCGCCACCGCTCTGGTCGTCGCGGTGCTGCTCATCATCACCTACCGCTCGCCGGTCCTGTGGCTGGTTCCGCTGCTCATCATCGGCGTCGCCGACCGGGTCGCGGCTCTGCTCGTCTCGTCGGTCGGCGAGGCCGCGGGCGTCACCGTCGACGCCTCGACCTCCGGCATCGTCTCCGTCCTCGTCTTCGGCGCGGGCACCAATTACGCCCTGCTGCTGGTCTCCCGCTACCGCGAGGAACTGCGCAGGACCCGGGACCGCCGCACCGCACTCCGCGACGCCTACCGCGGCGCGGTCCCGGCCGTCCTCGCCAGCAACATCACGGTCGTCCTCGCCCTGCTCACCCTGCTGCTGGCGACCCTGCCCAACTACCGCTCGCTCGGCCTGTCCGCGGCGGTCGGCCTTCTCGTCGCGCTGGTCTACGCGCTCGTCGCGCTGCCCGCCGCCCTCGCGGTGTGCGGCCGCGGCCTGTTCTGGCCGTTCATCCCGCGCCCGGGCCGGCACCACGGTCGCCACGAGGCGGGTTCGGAGCCCGCCACGCCCGAGGGCTTCGACGAGGAGGTGCCCCCCGGGGTCTGGGGCCGCATCGCCGCACGCGTCGTGAAGCGCCCGGTCACGGTGCTGGTGTCCTGCGTTCTGCTGCTGGCGGTCCTCGCGCTGGGCCTGGTCGGCACCCGCGTCGGCCTGAGCCAGACCGAGCAGTTCCGCACCGCGTCCGAGTCCGCCGCCGGTCTGGAGACCGCGGCCGAGCACTTCCCGGCCGGTGTCACCGACCCGGTCACCGTCCTCACCCGCACCGGGACCGAGGCCGGGGTCGCGGAGGCCGCCCGGGGCGTCGAGGGCGTCGTCTCCGCCCGACCCGCCGGGGAATCGGGAACCGGGTGGAGCCGCGTCACCGTCGTGCTCGACGCCGCCCCCGCCACCGACCGGTCCGAGGACAGCGTGGTCGCCCTGCGCGAGGCGGTCGACACGGTGTCGGGCTCGGACGCACTCGTCGGCGGGTCGGTGGCCGAGGCCGTCGACACCTCCGAGGGCAACATTCGCGACCTGACCCTCATCGCGCCGCTCATCCTGCTCGTGGTGTTCCTGGTCCTCATCCTGGTCCTGCGGTCGTTCGTCGCGCCGCTGCTGGTCCTCACCGCGACCGCGCTGTCGTCCGTCGCCGCGCTCGGGCTCGGCACGTTCGTCACCACCCAGATCCTGGGCTTCCCGGGCCTCGACGTCGCGGTGCCGCTGTACAGCTTCCTGTTCCTCGTGGCCCTCGGCGTGGACTACTCGATCTTCCTCACCATCCGGGCCCGCGAGGAGGCCGGCACCCACGCCACCCGCGAGGCGATGGTCCGCGCCGTCGCCCTCACCGGCGGGGTCATCACCTCGGCCGGCATCGTGCTCGCCTCGGTGTTCGTGGTGCTCGGCGTCCTGCCGCTCATCGTGCTCACCCAGGTCGGCGTGATCGTCGCCCTCGGCGTGCTGCTCGACACCTTCATCGTCCGCACCCTGGTCGTCCCGGCGCTGTTCACCCTCGTCGGGGACAAGGTCTGGTGGCCGGGCGATCCGCGCGGCGGGCACCGCCGCGTCGCCGGCGCCGACCACACCGCCGACGGCACCGGAACCACCGGCCCCGACCCGGCCGGCCCCGACTCCGACACCCCCCGCCACACAGAGGAGATCCGCGCATGAGCACCACCGCCCGCACCCACGCCCCCGCCGCCGGCGCCCACGCCCCGGCCGACCGCACCCGGCGCCCCGCCTCCCGCCGCGTCTCCCGCCCCTCCTCCCGCCTCCGTGGGCTCGTGACCGCGCTGGCCGTGGCCCCGCTGCTCGCGGCGGGCCTCGGCGCCGCCCCGGCGGCGGGCGCGCAGGACCTCACCGACGGCGGCCGCCTCGGCGGCGGGTCCTCGCAGCTGCTGCCCGACGGCGTGGCCCTCGGATCCCTCGGCGGCCCCGAGCTCTCGCAGGTCGAGTCGGTCGACCTCGAGCGCTACGCGGGGGAGTGGTTCCAGGTCGCCGCGATCCCGCAGCCGTACACCCTGCAGTGCACCAACGACACCCGCGCCGAGTACGCGGTCACCGCGCCCGGCACGGTCTCGGTCCGCAACAGCTGCGGCTCGGCGATCAGCTCGGACTCGGTGATCGAGGGCGAGGCGAAGGTCCGCGACACGGACACGAACGCCTCCCTGCGGGTGAACTTCCCGATGGTCCCGTTCCAGGACGAGGCCGGACCCGTCAACTACCGGATCACCTACCTCGCCGACGACTACTCGCTGGCGATCGTCGGCGATCCCACCCGCTCGTCGGGCTTCGTCCTCAGCCGCGAGCCCGCGCTCGACGCCGGGCAGTGGGCCACGGTGCGCGACGTCATCGAGGACCGCGGCTGGTGGTCCTGCGCGTTCCTCACCGTCCCGATGGCCGGTGGGCGGGGCGACGCCTCCCCGCTGTGCCTCCTGCCCTGACGCAGACGACCCACATCGACACGGATGAGTGACCGATGAGCATCGACCTGACCTGCACGGTCGCCGCGACGCCCGGGGAGGCGTGGCGCTACTTCGCCTCCCCGGGTGCGTTCCGCCGACTGTCCCCGCCGTTCATGCCGCTGCGTCCGGTCCGGGAGGCGGCGTCCCTGCGGGACGGCCTCGCGGTGCTCGAGCCGCGCACGGCCCTGCCCGGCCCGCTGGGCAGGCGCTTCGGTCCCCGGTGGCACGCCCGGCACGATCCCGCCGGCTACGTGGAGGGGGAGCGCTTCGTCGACCGCTGCGTGTCGCAGCCCTACGCCGCCGCGACCGGCTGGGTCCACACGCACACCGTCACCGCCGCTCCGGACGGTGAAGCGCTCCTCGGCGACCGGGTCGAGGCCCGCGTCCCCGGCGGGGCCCTCGCCCCCGTGTTCGCCTACCGGTACCGGCAGATGGCCGCCGACCTGGCCGCGATCGACCGCCACCGCGGCGCGCCGGTGACGGTCGCCGTGACCGGTGCCTCCGGACTGGTGGGCACGGCCCTGACGGCCCTGCTCGGCGTGGCCGGCCACCGCGTCATCCGCCTGGTGCGCGGACCGGTCGGCGAGAACGACGGCGACAACGACGACGACAACGACGACGAGGGCGGCGTCGCCCGGGACGGACGCGGTGGCGGGTCGGAGCGGAGCTGGGATCCGGAGGCCCCCGCCCCGGATCTGCTCGACGGCGTGGACGTGCTGGTCCACCTGGCGGGCGCACCCATCGCGGGCCGGTTCACCGATCGTCACGTCGCACGGGTCTGCGACAGCCGCGTCGGCCCCACGCGTCGCCTCGCCGAGCTCGTCGCCGCCCGCAACGGGGCCACCGCCATGGTCTGTGCCTCGGCCATCGGCTACTACGGCCCCGACCGCGGTGACGAGCAGCTGACCGAGGACTCCGCGCCGGGGACCGGGCCGGTCGCCGACATCGTGGTCGACTGGGAACGCGACTGCGACCCCGCCCGCGAGGCCGGTGCCCGGGTCGTCTCCGTCCGCACCGGCATCGCCCTGTCCGGGGCCGGCGGGATGCTGCCTCCGCTGGCGGCCCTGACGCGCGCGGGGCTCGGTGGCCGTATCGGCTCCGGCCGACAGTGGATGTCGTGGATCTCGTTGGACGACCTCACCGACATCTACCTGCGCGCGATCGTCGACCCCACGATGTCGGGGGCGGTCAACGGCACGGCCCCCGAGCCGGTGACGAACGCCGAGTTCACCCGCGTCCTGGGTTCGGTCCTGCGCCGCCCCACTCTCGTCCCCGTCCCGGGGTGGGCGCCGGCCGTCCTGCTCGGTGAGCGCGGGGCCGACGAACTGGCCCTGGCCGATCAGCGGATCCTGCCGCGGACGCTCACGGACGCCGGTCACCACTTCCGGCATCGCACGCTGCGCGCGGCGTTCGCGCACGAACTGGGCGCGGAGGAGGTCCCGGCCGCGCTGTAGCGAGGTGCCGACCGCGCTGTAGCGTCAGCGCTGCAGGATCATGGGCACGAGCACCCGGCGCGCCAGCGCCCGGATCTGCTCCTCGGAGTCCACGACGGGCGGGCCGTCCGGCATCACCACGAGCGAGTGCAGGAAGCGGCCGACCACGGAGGCGACCTCGAGCGAGAGCTGCTCGGCCTCGTCGGGCTCCATGTGGCGCGTGTGGACGTCGGCGTTCCACGTGCTGCGCACGAACTGCGCGAGCATCTCGATGATCGTCTCGAGCACCGAATCCGACTGACCGGCGAGCATCGCCATGGCCTCGACCTTGTCGCTCTCGATCATCCGACGCAGCAACTCGTTCTGGCGGATGTCGAAGACGGTGCCCACGAGCAGGTCCTCGACGTGCCGGACCGGGTCCCATTCGAGGGATTCGAACGGCGTGTACCGCGCGTTGACGGTCATCATGAGCCGCTGCGCCTCGTGCGCGTAGATCGCCCGCAGGATGTCGTCCCGTGGCCCCAGCCGACGGTAGAGCGTCACCCGCGTGACGCCGGCGGCCCGCGCGATGTCGTCGGTGCTGGTCCCTTTGATCCCGCGTTCGGCGAACACCGCGGACGCCGTCTCGATCAGACGGACGTCCTCGGCGTCCGGTTCCGCCTCCGGCGTCCGGACACCACCGCGGCCACTGTCACGAGTCACGCCCTCATGTTAGGACGTGAGGCCGCGGCGGCTGCCCGTAACGGGGTGTCGGGGGCCCGCCGGGGTTGTGCTATCGCGGAGGCTGATCGCCGCCGTCGACGGGATAGCCGCCCTGCTGGCCCTGGCCCCACCGCTGGTCGGGATCCGGCTGATAGGCCGGGTCGTAGCCCTGGGCGCCCTGCCCGCTCTGGTCGAAGCCGGGCTGACCGGGCGCGGCGCCCCGCGGGCCGTCGATCGCCTGGGTCTCCCGGCTCGACGGGGCGTCGGGGGCGGCGCCGCCCTCGGACTCCGGCACCATGTCGAACACGCCGGGCCTGGGCTTGTCCCGTCGCGGCTCCTCGTCCATCACGGAGGTGGCGCCCTTGGCGGCGGCCTCCGCGGCGGCCACGGAGCGGGCGATCTCCGGATCGGTCCGGGTGTCGAACCACTCGTCGGGGGCCGAGGGCAGATCCGCGTCGGTGTCGACGTCCGACGGCTCGTAGCGGAAGACCCCGTCGTCGTCCTTCTTGGCGACGGCCTTGGCGAAGGTCTCCAGGGAGTCGCCGAACTGAGACGGGATCATCCACATGGTGGCCGCGTCGCCCTTGGCCATCTCGGGCAGGTTCTGCACGTACTGGTAGGCCAGCATCTCCGGCGTCGGCTTGGAGGCCTTGACGGCGGCGTTGACCCGCGCGATCGCGGCGGCCTGCCCCTCGGCCACCAGGTAGCGGGCGGCCCGCTCACCCTGCGCGCGCAGCATGCGCGACTGCCGGTCCGCCTCGGCCGCGAGGATGGCCGCCTGCTTGTTGCCCTCCGCGTCGAGGATCGCGGCCTGCTTGGCGCCCTGCGCGGTGGTGATGGCGGCCTCGCGCTGCCCCTCGGCGGTGAGGATGGTGGCGCGCTTCTCGCGGTCCGCGCGCATCTGCTTCTCCATCGAGTCCTGGATGGAGGGCGGCGGATCGATCGAGCGCAACTCGACCCGGGCGACGCGCAGTCCCCACCGGCCGGTCTCCGAGTCCAGCACGCCGCGGAGCTGCTTGTTGATCATGTCGCGGCTGGTGAGCGTCTGCTCCAGCGTCAGGCCGCCCACCACGTTGCGCAGGGTGGTGGTCGCGAGCTGCTCGACGGCGATGATGTAGTTGTTGATCTCGTAGACCGCCGACTTGGGGTCGGTGACCTGGAAGTAGACGACGGTGTCGATGCTCAGCGTGAGGTTGTCCTCGGTGATCATCGACTGCGGCGGGAACGTCACGACCCGCTCACGCAGGTCGACCTTGGCGCGCACGCGGTCGATGAACGGGATGATGAGCGTGAGCTGACCACTCACGGTGCGCTGGTAGCGGCCGAGCCGCTCGATGACCGCGGCTTCGGCCTGGGGGATGAGCTTGACCGAGCTCACCACCACCGAGACGATCAGGACGACGATGACGGCGAGAAAGATCAAGCCACCCATGGGTACCTCCGGTTGAGTCGTGCGTATCGGCTGCTGCTGGGAGGCCTCGAACTCATAGGCCGCGCACGACGATCGCCGTGGCCCCCTCGATCTGGTGCACCAGGACCTTGTCTCCGGCCTCGAACGTCTCGCCCTCGATCAGCGGTCGCGCCGTCCAGGTGTCCCCGGCGATCTCGACCAGGCCGTCGGACGGCCCGATCGCCTCGACGACCGTGCCGCCGCGACCGGTGAGGGCGGCCGTGTTGGTGTCGTGCTCGGGCAGCGTGCTGAGCAGGCGCCGACGGACGAGCGGGCGGACACCGACGACGAGGATGAGCGAGACGAGCGCGAACGCCAGCGCCTGACCCCACACCGGTGCGCCGAGGAAGGCGGCGGCCGAACCGCCGAGGGCGCCTCCGGCGAGCATGAGCATGAACAGCTCTCCGCCCGCCGCCTCTCCGGCGGCGAGAAGAACCGCTGCCCCCAGCCAGGCGAATCCCACGTGCATGACACCGACCCTACCGACAACGGGCGGTCGGCAGGTGGACTCTCGGCACGCGACTACGCTCTGGGAACGTGTCGACTCTGAAGAAGTTCGCCTGGCTCTCGGTGGCCACCGCGATCGTCACCATCGCGCTCAAGGTCGGGGCGTGGTGGGTCACCGGCTCGGTGGGCCTGCTGTCCGATGCCGCCGAGTCCGTGGTCAACCTGGTGGCGGCGGTGATCGCGCTCGGCGCGATCAGCGTGTCGGAGCGGCCGGCCGACGACGACCACCAGTACGGGCACTCCAAGGCGGAGTACTTCTCGGCGGGTGTCGAGGGCGCGATGATCTTCGTGGCCGCGGCGTTCATCCTGGTCGTGAGTGTGGAGCGGCTGATCAATCCGACCCCGCTGGAGGCGCTCGGCGTCGGCCTGGCGATCTCGGTGGTCGCCGCAGCGCTCAACGGGGTCGTCGGTCTGGCGCTCGTGCGGGCGGGCACCCGCCACCGGTCACCGACTCTGCGGGCGGACGGCAAGCACCTGCTCACCGACGTCATCACCTCCGTCGGCGTGGTTCTGGGTCTCGGGCTCGCGTGGGCGACCGGCTGGCAGGTGCTCGACCCGATCGTGGCGATCGGCGTGGGTCTGAACATCCTGTTCATCGGCTACCGGTTGGTGCACGAGTCGGGCATGGGCCTGATGGACGCGACCCTGCCCGACGAGGACAACCGGCTGATCGAGGAGGTGCTCGAGCGGCACCGCGAGCCCGGCCGCGTCGACTTCCACGAGCTGCGGACCCGCGAGTCGGGCAAATGGCGCTTCGTCGAGTTCCACGCGCTCGTGCCGGGCCGGTGGACCGTCGAGCGCGGGCACGACCTGGTGGAGACCGTGGAGCAGGAGATCCACGCCGCCCTGCCCAACTCGCACATCACCACCCACCTCGAGCCGATCGAGGACGAGCGGGCCTACAACGACGTGCACCTGTAGAGCGCGTCGCGTGGCCCGCCCGTCGGCCGTCCGGCGCTACCCCGCCGTCTCCCGCGGCTCCGCTGCCCGCAACCCCGCCGCCTGCAGGCCCGCCGCGCGGCCGCGACGCCGGTAGTAGCTCCGGCCCACGACGTTCTGCTGGTGCCAGTAACCGCGCAGGAGAAGTGGTAACTCGGGGATCCAGAACCGCTCCTCGAGCGGCAGGACGGGCTCTCGGGTCCCGAGAGTGACGTCCGCGTAGACGATGTCGGGGCCCTCGTCGGCCCGCCGGGAGGCGAGCACCGTGCCGGAGGCGTCGACGATCTGCGTGGCGCCGACGTACTCCGTCTCGTACGGCACGGACACGGTCGTCCCGGGAGCGAGGAGGAAATCGGTGCGGAACGACCCGCAGTGCGAGGCCTGTAGGACCGGTGCGCCGAGGCGGCGGGCGAACTCCGTCGGTGCGCCTTCCGAGAGGCGGCGGTTGTACTCCGCGAGCGGGCCCAGTGCGCGGTCGGTGAGCCTGCCCCAGTTCCGCGGAACCGTCCACCAGTGCGTGCCGGTGACGGCGACACCGACGCGTCCCCGGAGTCTGCTCACGGTTCCGGTGCGGATGAGTTCCCAACAGCTCGCCACCCCCACGCCGCCCAGTGCTGTCTCGAACGCGCCGTCGTCACTGCCGTCGCGGTAGAAGTCGCCGCCGGTGTAGAAGCAGTTCTCCCACATCGTCGGCAGGTCCTTGTCGTGCGTGTGCACGGTCCCGTCGGGTTCGACCAGGTGGTAGCGGTTGTAGACCTCGTCGTCGTCGGCCACCACCATCGACCCACCGACGGTGAGGTGGTAGCGCGCGGCGAGGCGACGGAACATGTCCACCGCCACGTTCTCGCGCGGCAGGACCGCGTCGTGGACCTCCGCCCGCATCGGCAGCGGCGATGTACAGAACTCGGGCACCGCGATGAGGCGCGCGCCCCGCTCGGCGGCCTCGACGATCATCGTTTCCAGCCGGCCGAGCGTGAGGTCGACGCGACCCGGCACGCCCTCCAGCTGCACGGCCGCGGCGCGGACCACCTGACCCGACATCGGACCTCCTGTAGTGAGCACGAACATGGATCGAGCGTGAACGCGGACCGACCGCGAACGAGCGCGCAGGTCAGCGACCTGCCCTATGGTCGTCATCATACAAATCCCCGCGCATTGTCAAGTGCTCTTCGGAAGGACCCATGGAACTCGGCATCGACACCCTGCTCACCCTCCTCGCGGCGGGCCTCGTCTTTCTGCTGGCGCTGTTCCTCGGCGTGTGGAAGTACCGCCAGATGGCCACGAGCCCCGGCCACGTCGCACACCCGTACGTGGACATCGCGCACCGGGCGTCGTTGCTGTACTCGTTCGCGACTCTGCTCATCGCCGTGTTCGTCGAACTGAGCGGCTGGCCGACCTGGGTCAACCTCACCGCCGCCGGCGTGCTGGTGTTCTTCTTCCTCGTGGCGATCGGCAGCTACATCCTCCACGGCGCGCTGAAGGACACGACCAACCAGTTCGAGCGGCCCTCGGCCGCGCTGCACCTCGGAATGGGGGCGCTCATCCTCGGAGAGATCGGCGGGTTCGCAGTGCTGCTCGCGGGGTTCGTCTCGGGACAGCTCATGGGCTGAGTCAGTTCGGAGGCCGAGCGCGGGTCGGGCGCGGCCGGCCCGGCGGGGTCTGTGCGCCGTTCGCCCCGGCCCGGGCCGCCGGCGGTCGTATCCTCGGCGGTGTGGGCCACCCGATCATGTTCGACGCCGCGGACCCGCTGCTGGCGCGGCTGCGGCAGGTGTGCCTCGCGCTGCCCGACGCCGCCGAGAAGATCTCGCACGGACGCCCCAACTGATACACGACCAAGGTGTTCGCGGTGTATGGCGGCTCGGTCAAGGGCGACCACGCGGACCCGCTCCTGTCCCGGGCGCTGCTGTTCCTGCCGGATCCGGGGGAGCGCGCGGCGCTGGAGCAGGACGAGCGGTTCCACGTCCCGGCGTACTACGGGCCGGCCGGGTGGCTGGCGCTGCCTCTGGACGATGGAGCGGACGGCGGCGGCCCCGGGCCCGACTGGGACGAGGTCGCCGAGCTCGTCGAATCCTCGTACCGGCAGACCGCGGGAACCCGGCGGGTCGCTAGTCTCGACGACGAGCGCGGTCGCTCGCGCGACTAGGCTGGCCGCATGCCGCTGCGCCCCCGCTCCGACGCCGCCTCGCCGCGCAAGCGCTCGTCCGGCGGCAAGCGCTCGCCCGGCGACATGGATCTGGGCACCCGGGCGCTCCTCCTGGGGGTCGGCTCGCTGGTCCTGTCCTGGGTGCCGCTGCTCAACATCATCGCGTTCCTCGCCGGGCTCATGGCCGTGGCGTTCGGCCTGCTCGCGCGCTGGCCGACCGGGTGGCTGACCAACGAGGACACCAACCCGCGGCGTGGGCTGTGGGGCGAGGTGCTGGGCTCGATCGCGCTGGTCGTGTTCGTGGTGACCGCGGTGCGGTACTCGGCGCTGTAGGGGCCGGCGCGATCAGCGGAGGTTCGACACGACCCAGCCGATCGCCGTGCGCATCCGGCGGGCGAACTCCCCGGGGTGCGTCGCGCACGCGGCATGTCCGGCGTGGACCGGGAACACCGCGCTGTGAGGCAGCAGGTCGGCCATCTCGTCCTGCACCCACTGCGGGAACGCCAGGTCCCGGGTGGTCTTGACGACGGCCACCGGCAGCGTGAGCTCGTGCAGCCACGACGTCGAGTTGAAACCCGCGACCTGCGCGATGACGTTGCGGTGCGTCGCGAACGACACCGAGGACAACTCGCGCAGGGCCCACGCGTGCGGCCGGAGTACCTCGTCGTCGACCTCCTCCTCCACGACCTCGCCGACCTCCTCCGGCACCGCGTTGAGCAACGGGGCGGAGCGCGTCAGGCCACCGAGCGACATCCTCTCGATCGCGTTGCGCCGCGCGCCGGTGCCGGTCGCGGCCAGCACCAGCCCGCCGAGGCGAGACGGGTCGCGGCGCGCGGCCAGCTGGGACACGATCCCGCCCATCGAGTACCCGCCCAGCACGGGCGCGGGCAGCTCGAGGTGGTCGGCGACCCGGAGTACGTCGTCGGCGAGGGTCTCGAACGTGAACTCGCCGTGGAAGCCGTGGCCGTGCCAGCGCTGATCGAAGGTGATGAGCCGGTGCTCGCCGCGGAGCCGCTCGAACGTCTGGTACCAGTTGAGCATCCCCGTGGCCGCCATGCC
Organism: Dietzia sp. oral taxon 368; assembly: GCF_002999155.1. Lineage (NCBI taxonomy): Bacteria > Bacillati > Actinomycetota > Actinomycetes > Mycobacteriales > Dietziaceae > Dietzia > Dietzia sp. oral taxon 368. The sequence continues at coordinate 935,830 of NZ_CP027238.1, read as the reverse complement.
GTGCAGGAGGATCACCGGCGTGAGGTGCTCCTCGCCCGTGTCGTGGACGCGGGTGGTGACCCCGTCGGCGAGCGAGACGATCCGCCCCGGCGGCAGCAGCGACAGGTCCGGCACCATCCGCGGCACACGCGTGGCCACCCGCGGCAGCGATCCGATAGGCCTCCTGGTCACGCGCAACCTCCTGGGGTCGTGTCCTGATTGTGGGGCACCCGGCGGCCGGGTGCATCCGCGTCAGTCCACGGACACCAATCCCTCCTGTTCGAGGAAGTCCCGCGCGACCAGCGCGGGGTCCTCGCCGTCGACGTCCACGCGCATGTTCATCTCCACCATCACCTCGTTGGTGAGCAGGTCCACCAGCGGCGCGAGGACGTCCTCGATCTGCGGGTACGCGTCGAGCACCTCGCCACGGACGACGGTCGCGAGGTTGTAGACGGGGAAGAAGCGCTGATCGTCCTCGAGGACCACCAGGTCGAGGCCCTTGACCCGGCCGTCGGTCGTGTAGACCTCGCCGAATCGGCACTCCCGGCCGACCGAGGTGGCCTGGTAGATGATCCCCGGCTGCATGATCGGCGTGGGGACGGCCGCCGCGTCGAACCCGTACGCCTCGGCGAGCCCCGGCCAGCCGTCGCGGCGCACCGAGAACTCGGTCTCCATGCACGTGACGGCCGACTGGGGGTCGGTGAGGACGAGCTCGGCGTAGTCCGAGAACGTCCGCACCCCGGTCTCCTCGGCGGTCGCCCGGTTCATGGCGAACGAGTACGTGTTGTCCACGGTCGTGGGCGGCAGCCAGCGCAGGTCGTGCTCGGCCAGGTCGGCGTCGCGCACCGCCTCCCACTGCCCCTGCGGATCGCGGATCGGCTCGGAGTTGCCCAGGTAGCTCATCCACGCGGTGCCCGTGTATTCCATACCGATGTCGACCTGCCCGGTCACCAGCGCCTGCCGGAAGCTGTTGGACCCGGCCAGCGACGACATGTCGGACACCTCCATGCCGGCCGCCGCGAGGAGGAACTCCACGAGATAGCTGGCGATGACGCCCTCGGTGAAGTCCTTGCCGCCCACCGTGATGCGCACGCCCTCGAGCTCGGGGACCGTGCCGGCCGGACCTGGCGACACGGGCAGCGGGACCGACCCGCCGTTGTTGAGGCCGCAGCCGGTCGCGAGCAGCACGGTGGTGAGCAGGGCGGCGGCGAGGCGTCTGACGGGCGAGGTTCTCGTGCTGGTCATCGCAGCCCCTTCGGGTTGAACAGGAGCTCGCCGACCTCGCCGAGCCAGTCGACGAACAGTGCGAGACACACCGCGAGCACCGAGCCCACGGCCAGCGTCGTGTAGTCCTGCAGGCGGTACCCGGTGTCGATGAAGATGCCCAGCCCGCCGGCGTCCACCAGGAAACTCAGCGTGGCCGTGCCCACCGCCAGCACGAGCGTGGTGCGCAGCCCCGCGAGGATGAACGGCACCGCCAGCGGCAGCTCGACCGACCGCAGGACGCGGGCGCTCGTCATCCCCTGACCGCGCGCGGCGTCGATGAGCGCCGGGTCGACGTTGCGGATCCCCACGATGGTGTTCCGCAGCACCGGAAGCAGCGAGTAGACCGCCACCGGCAGCACCCCGATCCAGAAGCCCGTCCGGTTGGTCGCCAGGAACAGCAGCACGATCAGCCCGATCGCCGGCGCAGCCTGCCCGATGTTGGCGAACCCCACCGCCACCGGAGCGAGGAACCGCGTCCGCCGGCGGGTGAGCAGGATCCCCAGGGGAACACCCACCGCCACGACGATCCCCACCACCGTCACCGTGATCTGCACGTGCTCGAGCGTCCGCTGGGTGAGGGACGCCGCGTTGAGCGAGGCCCGCTGCGTCTCGTCGAGCTCGCGGGAGAACGCCCACCACAGCACCCCGACCGCCGCGGCCACGATGACCAGCGGCTGCACCCACAACCTCGCCGACCCGCCGCGGGCCACGGCAGCGGGCGCGCTCATGCCCGACCGCTCTGGCTGGGGACCCGGCCCTCGTCGTTGTGCCGGTGGTTGATGCGCCGCAGCTCGGCGACCAGGTCGTCGATGCCGATGGTGCCGCGGTACACCCCGTCGCGGTCCACGACCACCGTGGTGGCGCTCGCCGTGGACAGCAGCCCGTCGAGCGCCTCCTGGAGGGACGAGTCCACCGTCACGGACCCGACCACCGGCAGTCCGCCCGACCGCAGATCGGGCATCCGGGCCACCGTGTCGCCGCGCACCCACCGCAGGGGCCGGCCCGCGTCGTCGAGCACGACCGCCCACTCGTCGCCGGACCCGCGCAACCGGGTGGCGAACTCGGCCGGGTCGTCCGAGGCCCTCGCCGTCGTCGCCTCTCCCAGGTCCACGTCACCCACGCGCCGGAGGGTGAGGGTCTTGAGCGCGGCGTCGTCACCGATGAACCCGCTCACCGTGTCGTCCGCCGGGTTGGTGAGGACGGCCTCCGGGGTGTCGAACTGCAGCACCGACGACCCGGGGCCGAGCACCGCGATCCTGTCTCCCAGCTTCACCGCCTCGTTGAAGTCGTGGGTGACGAACACGATGGTCTTGCGCAGCTCGTCCTGCAGCCGCACCAACTCGTCCTGCAGCGACGCCCGCGTGATGGGGTCGACCGCCCCGAACGGCTCGTCCATGAGCAGCACCGGCGGATCCGCGGCCAGCGCCCGGGCCACCCCGACCCGCTGCTGCTGGCCGCCCGACAACTGCGCGGGGTAGCGGTCGCGGAACTCCCCGGGGTCCAGGCCGACCAGCTCGAGCATCTCGTCCACGCGGGCCCGGGTCCGGGCCTTCTTCCACCGTAGTAGCCGCGGCACCGTGCCGACGTTCTGCGCGACGGTCATGTGGGGGAACAGCCCCGACGCCTGGATGGCGTAGCCGATGGAGCGGCGCAGGGTGTCGGCGTCGAGGCCGCGGTTGTCCTGACCGTCGATCGTGATGGTGCCGGAGGTCGGCTCGATGAGGCGGTTGATCATCCGCATGGTGGTGGTCTTGCCGCAGCCCGACGGCCCCACGAACACCGTGGTCCGGCCGGCGGGCAGCTCGAGCGAGACGTTGTCCACCGCCGGCCGCTCCTGGCCGGGGTAGATCTTGGTGACGTCGTCCAGGACGATCGGGACGCCGGAGACGGACTCGGTGGTGGTCGATCCGGTACTGGTCACTGGTTCCCCTTGATGGTCAGGCGTCCGAGCAGGACGAGGAGCGCGTCGAGGACGAGCGCGAGGACGACGATGAGCACCGTCGCGGTCAGCGCCATGGGCAGCGCGGTGGGCGTGCCGACCCGCGACAGCGCCGCGAAGATGAGGTTGCCCAGCCCCGGACCTTTGACGTACGCGGCGATCGCGAGGATGCCCATCGACATCTGCGTGGAGATCCGGATCCCGGCGAGGATGGACGGCCACGCCAGCGGTAGTTCGACGCGGGCGAGCACCCCGATCCGGCTCATACCCACCCCGCGCGCGGCGTCGACGGTCGCGGCGGGCACGGCGTCCAGGCCGACGATCGTGTTGCGCAGGATCGGCAACACGGCATAGATGACCAGCGCGGTCATGGTGGGCAGCACGCCCAGACCCAGCACCGGGATGAGCAGGCCGAGCAGCGCGAACGACGGCACCGTGAGCGCCGTGGCGGCGAGGCCGGTGGCGACCGCCGACCCGGACCGGCTGCGGTAGACGGCCACGCCGATCGCCACCGACAGCAGCGTCGCCAGCAGCACCGCCTGCACCGTGGCGCTGACGTGCTGCCATGAGTCCGTGGCCAGCTGGAGGCGGCGCGTGGAGAGGAAGTCCATCAGGGCGGTCATCGCATCTCGGCTCTGTCGGGTCGGCGCGGTACGGGTGCGACCACGTTAGCCCCGTCCGCACCTGTAGAGGGCGGAGTCGGGATATCCGACTCCCGGATCGGCTGTGGCGGCGCGGTGCGGTCGTGCACCATGTAGACATGACGCCACGGCCCACCCGTCCCCTGGATCCCGACCTGACGGAGCACCTCGACGAACTCCTCGCCGCGAGCGGCCGCATCGCCCGCCGGCACTTCTACGGTGACCTCGCGGCGCTGGCCGCCACGGACAAGGGCGGCGCGGGCACGGGCACCGCGGACTCGAACGGCGCGGCCGTCGGCGGAAACGGGCACCGCTACGATCCCGTGACCGAGGCCGACCGTGCGATCGAGGAGCTCCTGCGCGCGGGGATCTCGTCGATGTCCCCGGGCGACCGGGTGGTGGGGGAGGAGAACGGCCTCACCGGTCCCGCCGACGCCGCCCGTACGTGGTACCTGGATCCGATCGACGGGACCAAGGCGTTCCTCACCGGGATGACGGGGTGGGGGACCCTGGTCGGCGTGGTGGAGGGCGGCCGCGCCGTCGCGGGCTGGATGGACCAGCCGGTGTTGGGCGAGACGTTCTCCGCCGTCCACGGGCGCGCCACCGTGCGGCGCCGCACCAACGGACCGGAGGCCATCGACCTGCGCGTATCGGGCTGCACGGAGCTGTCCGAGGCGATCATGTACACCACGCACCCGTCGATGTTCGGCGACGACGGCGAGGTCCGCAGCCGCTACGACGACCTCGGCCGCCGCGTCCGCCTCCAGCGCTTCGGCGGGGACTGCTACGCCTACTGCATGCTCGCCGCGGGGCGCGTCGATCTGGTCGTGGAAGCCGACCTGAAGTCCTACGACATCGTGGCGCTGATCCCGATCATCGAGGCCGCGGGCGGCGTGATCACGGGCCCGGACGGCCGGCAGCCGCTCGAGGGCGGGACCGTCGTGGCGGCGGCGACGCCAGAGCTGGCCGAACAGGCCTGGGCGGTGCTGCAGCCGGAGCGGTGAGAGGGGAGGAGCTGCCCCTCCGGTAGGGCACGACGACGCAGACGCGCCCCCCGACGAGAAACGTCGAGGGGCGCGGAAGGCACTACTTAAGAGTCCCCTGAATCAGCGAGGCATGGGAGGCAGCGTGATGCCCAGCTGCTCCGCCTGGATGAAGGCTTCCTGGGGAAGCATCCCCATGCTGTGCGCGACGGCGCCCCAGAACGAGGTCGAGGTGACCAGGCCGACGGCCGTGGGGATCAACGCGGTGAGGGACAGGGTGGGCATAAGGCTGAGTGCCGCGAGTCCTTGATTTCCCATTGAGGATTCTCCTTGTTTCGTCCGAAGTTCGGCTCGGTTTCTTTGGGGACGTTAAGAATCTACCAAACATAAGTTCTTGCCCATGTCAGGGGGGTTAACGCCGCAGGTTGGTCTCTGCGGCCGCTCGCATCCACCACGCCGGTGGGCCGTCGCCCCGCCCGGTGGGGTCGAAAACGTGGTGAAGCCGAACCGCTCGTGGAGCAGCACGACCCCGGCGTCGGGCTCCGGGGCGTCCGGGGGGCAGGAATGCGACGACACCGTCTACCGGGTCGGTGATGCCGACGGGACCGTGCCGGAGTGCGTGCCGGAGGTAGAGGAGAGCGCACGGACTTCCCGCCGCGCCGACGCCCGGATCGGATGCGACCCCGGTCACAGTTGGCTAGAACCTAGTCATGGAGCGACATCCCCGGGGTGATGCGTCCCCCGACACCGGGTCAGGGTCGGGCACACGCAGGCGTAAGCGCCGGCTCAGCACCATCAAGACGGCCGTACCCGCCCGGATGGACCGCCTTCCCTGGGCGGGGATCCACTGGAAGATCATCGTGGGCCTCGGGACCGTGTGGATCCTCGACGGCCTCGAGGTCACCCTCATCGGCTCACTGGCCGCGCGCCTGGTGGAGCCCGGCAGTGGCCTGCCGATCACGGAGGGCCAGATCGGTCTCGCAGCGTCGATCTACATCTTCGGTGCCTGTCTGGGTGCACTGTTCTTCGGCCGACTGACCGACAAGTGGGGCCGCAAGAAGCTGTTCATGCTCACCCTGGTGGTGTACTGCGTCGCCACGTTCGCCACGGCCTTCGCGGTGGAGCCGTGGATGTTCTTCATCTGCAGGTTCTTCACGGGCGCCGGCATCGGCGGTGAGTACGCGGCGATCAACTCCGCGGTCGACGAGCTGATCCCCGCCCACTACCGCGGTCGCGTGGACATCCTCATCAACGGCACCTACTGGCTGGGCGCGACGTTCGGCTCGTTCTACTCGCTGTTCTTCCTCAACACGGCGATGTTCGCCGAGAACCTGGGCTGGCGGTTCGCGCTCGGCGTGGGCGCGCTGCTGGGCGTGGTGATCATCTTCGTCCGCCGGCATGTCCCGGAGAGTCCGAGGTGGCTGTTCATCCACGGCCGGGAGGACGAGGCCGAGGAGATCGTCGAGAGGATCGAGAAGCAGATCCGGAAGGAGACCGACGAACCGCTGGAGAAGGTCGGCCGCGACGAGCGGATCACCATCCACCAGAGGGCCTCGATCCCCTTCAGCGAGATCGCGAGGACCGCCTTCGGGAAGTATCCCAGGCGGGCGATCCTGTGCCTCGCGTTGTTCATCGGTCAGGCGTTTCTCTACAACGGGATCACCTTCAACCTCGGCACGCTCTACCAGAACTACTACGGCATCGACGCGGGCTCGGCGCCGCTGCTACTGGCCCTGTTCGCGATCGTCAACTTCCTCGGCGCGCTCACTCTGGGCCCGCTGTTCGACAAGGTCGGACGTAAGAAGATGATCGCCGGCACGTACCTCGGGTCGGCGCTGGTGACGGTGCCGCTGTACTTCGTATTCCTCAATGAGACGGGTGGATTGTGGGGCTTCGTCGTGCTGCTGTCGCTGACGTTCTTCATCGCCACGGCGGGCGCGTCGGCCGCCTACCTCACCGTCAGCGAGATCTTCCCGATGGAGACCCGCGCGCTGGCGATCGCCTTCTTCTACGCGATCGGCACGGGCGTCGGCGGCATAATCGGCCCGCTGCTGTTCGGTAACTTCATCGAGAGCGGCGACCGCGGACTGGTCGGCCTGGGCTTCCTCCTCGCGGCGGGCATCATGGCGATCGGCGGAATCGCCGAGATCTTCCTCGGCGTCGACGCGGAGGGGAAGTCCCTCGAGGACATCGCCGCGCCGATCACCGCGCAGAAGCCGGGGGAGGAGAACACGACCAGGTGATACTGAGTTCATCTTCAATGATTGAGTTCTTCTCCGATGACTGGGTTCTTCCTCGATGACTGGGTTCTTCTTCGATGACTGAGCCACTGTTCGGTGTCCACCGCGAGCCGTCGCTTCTCGGTCCGGGCGCGGTGCACGTGCCGGACTGGATGAGCCGCGAGCAGCAGGAGTATCTCCTCCGGGCGTGCGCGGACTGGGCGGCCGTGGCGGCGCCGCGCTCGATCGTCCTACCCGGCGGCGGGCGGATGTCGGTGCGGACGTTCAGTCTGGGGCGCCACTGGTCGCCGTATAGATATGACGACGACGACGCCGCCACCCCGCCGATCCCCGATTGGCTCGTGCGGGCCGCGCGAACCGCGCTGACCTCGGCTGCGGCGGTCGATCCGCGCTCCGCGGTCCTCGACGGCGGCGATCACGAGCCGCACCCTGCCCAGACCCACCCTGCCCAGACCCACCCTGCCCAGACCCACACTGCCCAGACCCACACTGCCGAGCCCGGCGCCCGTGAGTCGGTCCCGGGCCCCGCCTACACCCCCGACGCCGCTCTGGTGAACCTCTACGGCCGTGGCGCGACGATGGGCCTGCACCAGGACCGCGACGAGGCGAGCCCCGCGCCCGTCGTGTCGTTCAGCCTGGGAGACGCGTGCACGTTCCGCTTCGGCACGCCCGAGCACCGCGGCCGGCCGTACACCGACGTCCGCCTGGAGTCGGGCGATCTGGTGGTGTTCGGCGGGCCGTCGCGGATGGCGTTCCACGGCGTGCCCAAGGTCTTCGACTCCACGGCGCCGTCGTGGTGCCGTGAGGTGCTGGGCGCCGAGCCGGGGCGGGTCAACATCACGCTGCGGATGACCCGGCCACCTACGCTGGGCGGATGAGTTCCGCAGAGAGGTCCGAATCCGGCCGTTCCTCCGGGCCCTCCGCGTCCCCTCTCGCGGGCCGGGCCCGGGCCGCGCTGGCGATCGCGCTGGTCCTGGTGGTGGCGCTGATCGCGGCCGTGGCGACATGGGTGATCTCGGACCGGACGCACGCGCCGTCCGCGCGGCAGCTGAGTCCGAAGGTCCAGGTGGCCGCCGGCTCCGATCACGTCGACCCCTTCGCCGGGCTGGTGATCCGCGTCCCCGAGGGCTGGCGTGCGGAGTCGGGCGAACTGCTCTTCGGCAGCACCGCGATGAGCCCCGAGCGGGCAGAACCCGCCCAGTCCGACGGAGTCGTGCTGGTGGGCGGGCTCACCGAGGACCTGTTCGACCCCCGCGAGAGCGACAACCGGCTGGCGGCGATCACCCTGGCCAACGGAATGGGCCCGATCCTCCTCCCGGTCCCGGGGCAGGCGGTCGACGAGCGGGTCGAGGAGCTGTCGACCCGAGTCGGCGACGGCTGGTCGGTCTCGTTCCGGGTCATCCCCTCGGCCCCGCAGGACGTGGTCGGCCCGGAGGGGGCGTTGGTGTACTCGGCGGTCGTCGGTCAGGGCACGCAGCGCTACTGGCTCACCTACGTCGGTCGCCCGGGCGACGGCACCGTGCCCTCACCGACCGCGGAGTGGGCGGACGAGATCGTCGAGCGCCTGCGGCCCGTGGAGGAGGGCTACTACGCGCCACTCGGCCCCGGCGCGCCTGCCTGACGCCCGCCCGTCACGGCCGCATCCGCCGGAAACCCACCACCGGGTTCCCGCCGGCGATCCCCTCGATCGGCGCGCACACCGCCTCGACCTGCCGACGGGCCTGCTCCCGCACGGGCGTGGCCGGGTCGAGGACCGAGAGGTACTCGGAGTGCTGCGCCACCGCCTCCACGGCCGGCTCGACGAAGCCCGTGACCTCCACGTAGTGCGTGGGCCCGGGCGCGGACTCGAACCACATCTGCGGTCGCCCCTCCGCGGCGTCCACGCCGACCGCAGCCACGAGGTCGTCGTACGCCGCGCCCACGGCCGCGCCGAACTCCATGCGGTCGCTCTGGTTGGGCATGCCGGGGCCGAACTCGGGGCCCGAGTACAGGGACACCACGATGTCGGGCCGGTGCCGGCGGATCGCGTCTGCGATCGCGTCACGCAGCGCCGCGTTGTTGACGATCCGGCTGTCCGGGAACCCCAGGAACTCCACCTCGTCGACCCCCACCACGGCAGAGGACCGCCGCTGCTCCTCCTCGCGGATCGGCCCGGCGATCGCCGGCGACATCCCCTCGATGCCCGCCTCACCGCTCGATGCCAGCACGTAGACGACGCTGCGGCCCTCCGCGGTCCACCGCGCCACGGCCGCGGACATCCCGTACTCCGGATCATCAGGGTGGGCGACGAGGATCAGGCAGCGGGTCCAGTCCGAGGGGAACGGCTCGGGGAGAGCCGCGGCCCCACCTCCGGGCGTCGTCCTGGTCGGTTCCGCCTTCTCCGGCAGGTCGGGGGATTCGCTCATGGCACGAGTATGACCTCTCCCGCGCCCGTGCGCGCGCCCTCTTCCGGAACGGGCGGACGTCAGCTCAGAGGCGTTCCTCGTCGTCGTCGTCCCCTCCCGGAGGCCTCTCGTGTCCGCACTCTTCCCCGACTACCGCCCCGCGTGGGAAACCGACGACCACCGGCTGCTGCGCGAACACGCCCGCGCGTTCTTCGCCAAGGAGATGACCCCCAACCAGGAGAAGTGGGCCGCGCAGAAGCACGTCGACCGCGAGACCTGGGTGCGCACCGGCGAGGCCGGCCTCATCTGCCTCGACGTGCCCGAGGAGTACTGCGGGCAGGGCGGCGACCCCGGCATGGAGTACCTCGTCACCGAGGAGCTCGTCTACTCCGGCGACACCGCGTTCGGCATGGGCGTCGGCTCCACCATCACCCCGCACTACGTGGCCAACTACGCCACCGAGGAACAGAAGAAAGCCTGGCTGCCCAAGATCTGCTCCGGCGAGTGGATCTCCGCGATCGCCATGACCGAGCCCGGCGCAGGCTCCGACCTGCAGGGCGTGCGCACCACCGCCCGCCGCGACGGCGACGACTACATCATCAACGGCTCCAAGACCTTCATCTCCAACGGCGGCTCCGCCGACTTCGTGGTGGTGGCGGCCAAGACGGACCTCGACGCCGGCCACAAGGGCATGGCCCTGTTCGCGGTCGAGGCGTCGACGCCCGGCTTCGAGCGGGGGCGCGTGCTCGAGAAGATGGGCCGCCACGGCGCCGACACCGCCGAGTTGTTCTTCAACGACATGCGCGTGCCCGCCGCCAACCTGCTCGGCGGCGAGGAGGGGCAGGGCTTCTACCAGCTGATGAACCAGCTGCCGCGCGAGCGTCTGGCCATCGCGGTCGACGCGCTGGCGATGGCCGAGGCCGCCGTCGTGGAGACGCTCGAGTACACCCGCGAGCGGGAGGCGTTCGGCAAGCCGGTGCTGGATTTCCAGAACACCCGCTTCGAGCTGGCGCACTGCAAGAGCCAGGTGATGGCCACCCGCACGTTCGTCGACTACTGCATCCAGCGCGAGATCGCCGGTGAACTCGACGCCGTGACCGCCTCCATGGCCAAGATGCAGGCCACCGACATGCTCGACGACGTGGTGGACCGCTGCCTCCAACTGTTCGGCGGCTACGGCTACATGATGGAGTGCCCCATCACCCAGAAGTTCGCCGCCGCCCGCGTCATGCGGATCTACGGCGGCACGAACGAGATCATGAAGGAGGTCATCGGCCGGGCGCTGTAGCCCTCCTGCGGGCGGGGTCCGCGCGGCGCGTGGGCTGCGCGGCGCCGACTGCCCGGGGTCGGCGCGGTGCCGGCTGCCCGGGGTGGGCGCGGTGCCGTGGCCGCCGTCGGTGACCGGCGTCCGCCGTTCCGCTTGACCGGTCGCGCGCGCCTTTGGGTGCGCGCGATCGTGCGTGTACCGGGAGTTTGCTGCCGCAGGGCCGAACGTCGCTACGGGCCCGGGCGGGACGCGACGGCGGTTACGAGCCGCTCTGCTGGCGCGGGCCGTGGGGGGAGTGCGTCGTACGGAACTCGGCGGTCGACTCGTGGGAAGCCCTTGTGGTGTCGAACGCGTGGCCGTAGGATAGAACACGTATTCGAGATATGGCGCGGCATGGCCGCGTAGGCGACCACGGGGGGTGGGGCATGGACGGCGATCCCGAGCGCGCTGCTGGCGGCCCCGCGTCCGGTTCCGGCCCTGCCGGCTCCACTGGCTCGTCCGGTTCTGCCCACTCGTCTGGCGCTGCTGGCTCGTCCGGTTCCGCCGACTCATCCGCCCCGGCGGCGTTGACGGGGTTGACGGTGGCGGCGCGGGAGGGGTGGGCGGCGGAGAACCGGGCGGCCGCGCAGCGCCTGGTCGCTTGTTACGCGCTGCTGCAGGAGTGTTGGCGTGAGTACGGGCACGGTATCGACGGCAGTCACGAGGCCCGTCCCGGCCACGCCGTTGTGGACGGGCTCGTCGCGGCGGCCGGGTATGTGGTGGCGGCGATGTCCATCTCGGCCAGGCGCGCGGAGAAGATGCTGTCCTTTGCCTGGGAACTGCACACCCGCTACCCGGCGATCCTGGAAGCCATGGCCGCCGGCCTGATGGAACAACGCGTCGCCGAACTGCTGGCCCGGCAGATGGCCACCGTCCGCGGCGATGTCCTCGAGCAGGTCCAACGCCAGGTCGTCGACGACTACCTCAACGGCATCGCCGCCGGCAACCGCCTGGGCGACAAAGCCCTACGCGATGACATCGACGCCGTCATCGGCCGCCACGACCCCGACGCCATCCGCCTGCGCAAAGAAGACGCCAACCGCGGCCGCGGCGTGCGCATCGGCAAAGGCGTCGACGGCATGTCCACCGTCTCCGCCCTGCTGGCCACCGAGGAAGCCGCCGTGTTGGCCGAAGCCCTCGACCAATGCGTCGCCGAACACCAGGCCGCCGACGACGACGCCACCGCCGCTGCTGCCGCGCGGACCGCCGACCCCGATACCGACCCGGACGAGCCGGAGCCGAACTACTCCACAGCCGAACGCCGCGCCGACGCCCTGATGTCCCTGATCTGCGGCGACACCCCCACCCACCCCGACGCTGCCGACACGTCCAATGACGCTCACGGCGCCGCGGGCGCGCCCGCCACCGCGGGCGGTCGGGCTCCGGTGTTGCGGCCGAAGGTCACCGTCATCGCCACCGGAGACAACGGCCGCGACGAACACGGCGCGCGGGTGGAGTTCACCCGCACCGGCGAAGCAGCCCTGCAGACCCTGCTGGAGATGCTCGCCACCTCGGATGGGGCCTCGTTCGAGCAGGTCGACCCGCACATCGGCGCCGCCGACGACACAGATGCGGCCCTGAGATATCGGCCGAGTGCCCAGTTGGCGCGCCGGGTCCGGCTCCGCGACGGCACCTGCCGCCACCCCGGGTGCGCGATCCCCGCTGATGATTGTGACCTGGATCATGTGGTGCCGTTCAACCACGCCGACCCCGCCGCCGGTGGCCTGACCATCGAGGCGAACCTGGTGGCCCAATGCCGGCGCCATCACCGGTTCAAAACGTTCTCCGACTGGACCTACAAGCTCGAGCCCGACGGCACCCTGATCGTGACCACCCCCGACGGCACGACCATGCTCACCCGCCCCGACGGGCCGCTGGCCCAATACCGGCGCGAGCACCAACGCGACGAGGCCGACGCCTGGGCGCGTCAGCAACGCCGCAACCCCAACCCCGACATCGGGGCCGGGATCCTGGACGAGGCCACCTACTTCGCCCGCCGCGCCCAACGCCTGGCCCGCGAACGCGCCCGCGCCACCGCCCGCAACGCAGCCGACGCGACCTCGCCGCCACCCCAGACCGCCCCAGACCCGGATGCGACCCCAGGCCGGGCACCGAGCCCGGCCCCGCGTGAGCGAGTGAACCCCGCCGCGGCCAGCCGCTGGTGGCAACGCAACAAACCCACCGACAGCACCCTGGAAAAAGCCATCCTCCACGCCCTCCACGAGCACCTCGACGAACTCCTCCAACCACCACCACCCTTCTAAGGCGGGGACGTAGTCAGCGCCGGCGGCCAGGGCCGACGAGCCCGGCCGCGGCGAGGCGAGGTGGCGAGTTCGCGAGTCAGCCCTGGTAGCGCTCGGGCTCCTTGCCGAATTCGAAGCTGAGGCCGGTGAGATGCTCCGGGGTGATTTCGACGACGATGTACTTCAGCGTGGGGATCCACGGCTTGAGGTCGAGTTCCTCGGCCGGTTGATCTCATCGAAGCTCTCGAGGCTGCGGGCTCACCCTCGGGCCACGACCGACCAGGCGTGACGGCCCTCCACGTGATCGACCTCGAAGAGGACCTCGGGGTGCACGGTCAGGCCGGCGAGTTTGCTCCCCCCGCGGTGCGGAAGAGGATCTTGCCGTCCCTCGACATCGCGTGGTTGACGGGGAAGATCTCAGCGCGGCCCCCGGTGACGGTGACGAGTCGGCAGAGGGAATCTGGGGCCAAGAGTTGGAGGCAGCGGGCCTCCTCGAGATCGGTGATCGGCCTGTCGTCGATCGCCCCATCGCCCCACCGGAAGCGGGCTCGTGGGGTCCCCCAGAACGGGCGCTGGGTGACTGACCTCACTCCACGTCGGCCACCTGCGCACTCATCGGCGTTTCAGGTAACAACTCGAGGAAGGTAGATGCAACAACGGGGTTGCGTCACTACGGTAGAGAGCGATTATGAACCCAGGAGAACGAGAAGTACCCCGTACCCCTGATTCGTCCGACGCGGTGTTCCGTGTGCCCACGGCGGCTGACGGAACCCGCATGTGGGAGATCGCCCGTGACAGCGGCGTCCTCGACCTCAACTCCTCCTACGCCTACGTTCTGTGGGGCGCCGAATTCTCCGAGAGTTCGGTCGTGGTGGAGGTGGAAGGTCGGGTCGTCGGCTTCGTCACCGGGTTCATCCGCCCCTCCGAGCCGGACACGATCTTCGTGTGGCAGGTCGGCGTCGACGCCGACCAGCGCGGCAAGGGTCTCGCGGCCCGGCTTCTGCACAGTCTCTTAGACCGGCTGGCCGAACGCGGCGTCGTGCGACTGCGAACCACCATCAGCCCGGATAACGAGGCGTCGCAGCGGACGTTCGGCGCCGTGGCCCGCGACAGGGGGATGACCCTGTCCAGCGAGGACTACCTGAGCTCCGAGCTGCTCGGAGAGGGTCACGAGCAAGAAGACCTCTACACGATTTCCTAGACGAGGGCGCGCGGGCCGCCCGGCCCACAACCGCCGCCCGCACCTTCCCCATTGGAGTGATCAGGACAATGACCGAGCCCACCCACGACACCAGCACCAACACGGAGATTTTCGACGATCGCGAATCCGAGGTGCGTAGTTACTCGCGTAACTGGCCTGTGGTGTTCGACACTGCAAAGGGGGCGACGCTCCGGACCGTCGACGGAGACGAGTACCTCGACTTCTTCGGTGGCGCCGGCGCCCTGAACTACGGCCACAACGACGAGGACATGAAGACCGCGCTGCTGGAGTACATCTCCCGCGACGGCGTCACCCACTCGCTCGACAAGTACACCGTCGCCAAGCGGGCCTTCCTGGAGACCTTCTCAGAGAAGATCCTCGAGCCGCGCGGCCTGGACTACAAGGTGATGTTCCCCGGGCCGACGGGCACCAACGCCGTCGAGTCGGCGCTGAAGCTGGCCCGTAAGGTCACCGGCCGTGAGGCCATCATCAACTTCACCAACTCGTTCCACGGCATGACCCTCGGGTCGCTCTCCGTGACGGGTAACTCGATGAAGCGCGCCGGCGCCGGCATCCCGCTCGTGCACGCCACGCCGATGCCGTACGACAACTACTTCGGCGGCGTCACCGAGGACTTCCAGTGGATGGAGCGCGTCCTCGTCGACTCCGGTTCGGGCATGAACCGCCCGGCTGCCGTCATCGTCGAGTGCGTCCAGGGCGAGGGCGGCATCAACGCCGCACGCGCCGAGTGGCTGCGCGCGCTCAACGAGCTGTGCGTCCGCCACGACATCCTGCTTATCGTCGACGACGTCCAGATGGGCTGCGGCCGTACCGGCGAGTTCTTCTCGTTCGAGTTCGCGGGCATCAAGCCGGACATCGTCACCCTGTCCAAGTCGATCGGCGGCTACGGCCTGCCGCTGGCCGTGACGCTCTTCCGTCGCGACCTCGACGAGTGGACCCCGGGCGAGCACAACGGTACATTCCGCGGCAACAACATGGCCTTCGTCACCGCCGAGCTGGCACTGCGCAAGTACTGGTCCGACGACCAGCTGCAGAACCGCACGCTCGAGAACGGCCGCATCCTCCGCGAGCGCTTCTCCCCGCTGGTCTACAAGTACGAGGGCAAGCTCGAACTGCGTGGCCGTGGCATGGCGTTCGGGATCGCGTTCCTCGAGAACCCCGAGCTCGCGGCGCAGGTCATGGCGCGTTGCTTCGACAACAAGATGCTCGTCGAGACCGCCGGCCCGAGCGACGAGGTCGTCAAGTTCCTCGCCCCGCTCACGCTGACCGATGAAGAGCGCGACCGCGGCATCGAGATCTGCTACGAGGCCGTCGACCACGTCCTCGCCCAGCAGTACGGCTGAGCCAGCAGTACGCCTGAGAACCGCAGACCACCAACCCCTCGACGAGGAGGCACCGCATGATCGTTCGCACCACCGCAGAGATCACCGATACCGACCGCCACATCAAGGGCAACAACGGTAACTGGGAGTCCAAGCGCATCGTCCTGGCCGACGACCGCGTCGGGTTCTCGTTCCACGAGACCACCATCGCCGCCGGTACGACCAACGATTTCCACTACGCCAACCACGTCGAGGCCGTCTGGCTGACCCGCGGCAAGGGCACTCTGCGTGACCTCACCAACGGCAAGGAGTACCCGCTCGAGGCGGGCACGATGTACCTGCTCGACGGCAACGAGAAGCACCAGGTCATCGTTGAGGAGGAGATGCAGATGCTCTGCGTCTTCAACCCGCCCGTCGTGGGCGACGAGAACCACGACGAGAACGGCATCTACCCGCTCCTGCGCCTGCAGGACGACGGCACCGTGGTGCGCGAGAAGTAAGCCCCACGCCGCACTCCCCGGCCCGTTTCGTTCAGTCCGAGCGAAACCGGCCGGGGAGTTGCTCGTTCCGGGGCACTAGCTGGAACGAGCAACAGGTATTGATGCCCGTCCACCAGCGATCATCGGGGCGGGATCGGGTGGGCTTCGAGCTCGCCGGAGACGTCGGCGGACTGTGGAACGTCGACGCGGCCGACACCCGGCACTGCGAGACCTGTTCCGCTGCGACTCCGAGGTCGTGCGCGTCGAACCGATCGGGCCGAGGCTGACGCCGGGGAGCTCTCGACCGCACTCCGAGGCGCGGGCGTCGACACGGCGAGGCTGAACCAGGGCAGAATATCCGGGTGTCGACGATAGTGTTCCTGCACGCCCATCCCGATGACGAGACCTCGCAGACCGCCGGGATGATGACCCTGGCTGCCCGCAGGGGGCACCGGGTGGTGACCGTGTTCGCCACCGACGGCGACCACGGGGAGCGCCCCGAGCACCTCGGCCCCGACGGTGACCTCGTCGAACACCGGCGCGAGGAGGCGCGGGCCGCGGCGGCCGTGCTGGGCGTGGCCCGCATCGACTGGCTGGGCTACCGCGATTCGGGGATGACCGGCTGGGAGCAGAACGACGACCCGCTCTGCCTCCACCGCGCCGACATCGACGACGCGGCCGCCCGGGTGGCGCGGATCCTCGACCGCGAGGACGCCGACGTCCTCGTCGGCTATGACGATCACGGCAACTACGGTCACCCCGATCACATCGCCGTCCACCGCATCGCCCGACGCGCGGTGGAGCTGGCCGCGCGCGACCGCGGCTGCTGGAGGCCACCACGAACCGTGACGCCCAGCTCGCCATGCTCGACAGTCCCGAGGCCACCGAGTTCCTGCGCATGCTCGCGGTCGGCGGCACGGAGCTGGACCCGGACCAGCTGCGGGCGATGATCCTCACCGGCGACGACGGTCAGCCAGTGGGGATGCCGGAGTCCGAGATCGCGTGGTCGATCGACCTGCCGCAGGACGTGATCGAGACCAAGCGCCGCGCGATGCAGTGTCACGCCAGCCAGACCAGCGACATCGGAACGATGCTGGCGCTGCCGCCGGAGATCTACGCGGTCGCCTTCGGTACCGAGTACCTCATCGAGCCGGGCGCGGAGCAGCCGATGCGCCGCGCGTGGCCGTTCGACTGAGCGCCGGGCGGGTCAGGGCATGTCGAGGGCGCGGACCCAGTCGCCGTGGCCGTGCGCGGTGGCCAGGGGGCGTCCGTTGACGGCGACGACGAAGAGGCCCTTGTGGCGGCGGATCGACTCGGGGACCTGCGCGGCGACGTCGGGTAGAAGGGTCACGCCCTCGACCGAGATCCAGACGCAGCCCAGCTCGGTGACACGGCGGACGAACTCGGCGCGGGCCGGTGGCTCGAGGTATCCGAGCACCGCGGTGTGGAACACCACCGGGGTGGTACCGGCCGGGCAGGCGGCCACGGACTCCTCCAACCGCTCGACGAGGTCACCGGCGAGGATCCGAGGCGGGTCGACGGCCGCGATGTCCAGGGCGGCGTCCAGGCGCGGCCCCCGCTGGTCGTGCTGGCCCGGCCAGATGAGGCTGTGCAGCCAGGCGCGGGAGTCGGGGTCGGTGGGGTCGATCGGCGTCAGGTCCACCCCGCCGCGGTGGGCGACCTCGGGCAGCGAGCGCGGCAGGGGCACGCCGTCGCGTAGGTCGCAGTCGAGGACCGGTGTGCGGGCCCCGGCACCGTCACCGGCACCGTCGGGTCGCAGCTCGTGGGTGCTCCCGCCGTCGACCGTGTATCGGTAGGCGTAGCGGTCCGGGTACAGGCACAGTCCCGCGGAAGCCCCCATCTCCACCAGGGAGAGCGGGCCGGGCAGGAGGGAAAGGAACGGCAGTAGAACCGCGCAGCGCTTGGCCTCGTTGGTCTGGGTGGAGTGGGTGAGCGCGATCCGCTCGATCTCGGCCCAGTGGTCGTGGACGAACCCGCGGAAGGTCGCGTAGTCCTCGGTCTCGGGGGCCCCGGCGTGCCGGGCGGCGGCGAAGAACAGGGCGGGCTGGCGCTTGATCCGGGGCAGCGTACCGATGAGGTCGCCGGTCCCCGGGTCTCCGGCGATCCCGCGGGCCCACGAGAGGTATACGGGCGTTCGTTCGCGGACCTCGTACTCGGCGAAGTCGGAGTAGCGGGAGGGGACGTCGTCGACGTGCGCGGAGTCCATGTCATCAGCGTCGCACACCGACGCGGGACACGCCGTCGACGCGGGAACGGTGGCCTCACTCGTAGGCAGGAGGTATGATTGGTGACGCATCAATAAACTGAGACAATCCTGGGAGCCCCGCATGTCTACCGCGACCGACTTCACCCCCGCACAGAACGCCTCGACCGACGGCGAGTTCGTCCGCGACGCGACGTACATCAACGATCGCGTGGTGGCGGACGTGCCCGCGGGTTCGGACCCGGTCGGCGAGAAGATCGGCGAGATGCGATGGCCGGTCGAGGCCGGCCGTTACCGGCTCATGGCCGCCCGAGCCTGCCCGTGGGCCAGCCGGAGCATCATCGTCCGCCGCCTCATGGGCCTCGAGGACGCCATCTCCCTGGGCCTGGCCGGCCCCACGCACGACATCAACTCCTGGGTCTTCGACCTCGACCCGGACGAGCGGGATCCCGTCACCGGCCTGCACCGCCTGCAGGAGGCCTACTTCAACCGCATCCCGGACTATCCGCGCGGCATCACGGTGCCGGCGCTGGTGGACCTGCCCACCAAGTCCGTCGTGACCAACGCGTACCAGAAGCTCAACTTCGACTTCATCTCCGAATGGACGGCCTTCCACCGCGAGGGCGCGCCCGATCTGTACCCCGAGGAGCACCGCGACGAGATCGACGAACTCGACTCGTGGATCTACCCCACGGTGAACAACGGCGTGTACCGGTGCGGGTTCGCCGCCGACCAGGAGGCCTACGAGGAGGCCTACGACGAGCTGTGGGCGTCGCTGGACCGCCTCGAGGAGCGCCTGACCACCCGCCGCTACCTCGTCGGCGACTCCATCACCGTCGCCGACATCCGCCTGTTCACCACGCTGGTCCGCTTCGACGCGGTCTACCACGGCCATTTCAAGGCCAACCGGTCCAAGATCAGCGAGATGCCTGCGCTGTGGGGTTACCTCCGCGACCTGTTCCAGACCCCCGGCTTCGGCGACACGTGCGACTTCCCCCAGATCAAGGCGCACTACTACAACGTGCACCGGGACGTGAACCCCACCGGCGTCATCCCCAAGGGGCCGGACCTGTCCGGCCTGCTCACCCCGCACCACCGCGAGGAGCTGGGCGGTCGCCCGTTCGGCGACGGGACCGCGCCCGGGCCGATCACCGATCCGTCCGAGAGGGTGCCGGAGGGACACGGCGCGGCCTGACGTCCCCGGGAGAGGGCCTAGACTGGTCGCCTGTGAACCCAGCCCCCGCCGAACTCGGTCGCTATCGTCGCGGCGCCCGGCAGTTCGTCATGTTCGGAATCGTGGGCGGCTCGGGCATGGTCGTCAACATGATCGTCACGGTCTTGATGAACAAGGCCAACGGCGGCACGGCCAACGCGCAGGAGATCCTGTTCCCCATCGCGGGCACGGAGTTCAACTTCCGGTTCACCACGTTGGTGTGGATCGTGGCGTTCCTGGTGGCCAACTTCTACAACTTCCTGCTCAACCGGCACTGGACGTTCGGTAAGGGACACAAGGCGCCGGCGTGGCAGGAGTTCTGGCCGTTCCTGGTGGTGGGGTCGGTGGCGGCGGCCGCGGGCATCTTCATCAAGCTCGCGTTCACCAACCCCACCAGCCCGCTCTACCTGCCGGAGCCGTGGTGGCACGAGGAGGCCGGGATCCACTCCCGGGAGTACTGGAGTCAGCTGCTGACGATCCTCATCACGATGCCGATCAACTTCGTCGTCAACAAGCTCTGGACGTTCCGCGCGGTGCGTAACCGACACCACGCACGCTCGACCGCGAACGCGGTGGTCTAGGACCGACCGTGGAGACGTCGCCGCTGGTCCTGTGGTTCGACCTGATGGGCGTGTTCTTCTTCGCCCTCTCGGGCAACCTGCTGGCCGCGCGCAAGGACATCGACATCACCGGTGGGTTCATCCTGGGCCTGCTCGCGGGGCTCGGCGGGGGCATCATCCGCGACGTCATGCTGGGCGTCACGCCGCTCGCGCTGGCCAAGCCCGTGTACCTCGTTCCGCCACTGGTCGCCGTCGTGGTGGTGTACCTGCTGGGCTCGGTCATCCACCGGGTGCAGACGCTCATCGTGGCGTGCGACGCCGCCGGCCTGGGCCTGTTCTGCACGTTCGGCACGGCGCGCGCGCTGGATCACGGCATGCCGGTGGCCTCGGCGCTGCTGCTCGGCGTGGTCACCGCGGTCGGTGGCGGGTTGATGCGCGACGTGGTGGCCAACGAGATCCCGGCCGTGTTCAGCGGGTCGAACCTGTACGTGATCCCCGCGGCGACCGGCGCCGCGCTCACGGCCGTCGCCGTGTCCACCGATGTGTGGGGGCCGGTATCGGCGACCGTGCTGTCGGTGCTGGTGTTCGCCTTCCGGATGGTCGCGTGGGCCCGACAGTGGCGCGTGCCGGCGCCCGTGCGCACCTGGACCGTGCGGGACCTGGACGTGTTGCGGCGCCGGGAGCGGTCGGTGTTCGGCCGACCGCGCGGCGAGAGGGACGACGGCCTCCGCGACGATGAGTACGACGACGACGAGCTCGGCCGCCGGTAGGGTGACCCGGTGCAGTACTACCTCAGCCTGCTGGGTTTCGCGGCGATCGATTCGCTCAATCTCCTGGCCTTCGCCGTCATCGCGGGGCTGTGGCTGACGTCGGCCGGCCGCGGCATCGCGTTCGCCCCTCGGGCGGCGCGGTTCACCGGGGGCGCGTTCTGCGGGATCGTGCTGCTCTCGCTGATCTCCGTGTGGGTGATCGGCAACAACCAGGAGTTCGTCCGGAGCCTGTTCTACAACCTGTGGGCGATGATCGCGCTGGGCGTGATCGGCCTGGTCATCACCGTCATGGGCCTGCGCCGGCCCGCGGAGGCCAAGGAGGAGAGCGTCGAGGCCCCGCTCACCCAGAACGTCCTGCAGAAATTCGGAATCATGGCCACCGGCATCGCGCTCGGCGTCATCCAGTCGGGGACATCCGCGCCGTTCGCGGCGGGCATGGTGCTCATCTCGTTCGCCGAGAGTCCGTGGTGGTCCAAGCTGCTGCAGATCCTGTTCTTCGCGGTCATCGCGATCCTGCCCAGCACCGGGCTGATCATCGCGCTGTCGCGGGTGCCGTCGGGCAGCATCGGTGCGGCGTCCCGTCGCATCGACCGGTTCCTGTCCTACGGCCGCGTGGCCGGGCGGGTGCTCACCCTGGTCGTGGGCGTGGCGCTGACCGTGCTGGCCGTCGTCCGCATCGTCCAGCTCACCGGGGTGCTGTCATAGTCCGGTCCTAGGGTGACGGCGACCACCATCGCCGGTGGTCCGACCGACGAGGGAGACGACATGCAGATCGACGACGTGCAGATCACCACGACCGCGCCTTCCGGCTCCGTGCTGTGCGAGGACGGGCTGAGGCGGCCCCCGTGGGCGGCGCGGGACCCGCTGCTGCGGGAGTACTACGACACCGAGTGGGGCATGCCCGTCCGGGACGAGGCCGGCCTGTACGAGCGGCTGGTCCTCGAGGGGTTCCAGTCCGGGCTGAGCTGGGTCACGATCCTGCGCAAACGGCCCGCGTTCCGCGAGGCGTTCGCGGGGTTCGCCCCGGACGCCGTGGCGGCCTTCGGCGAAGAGGACGTCGCGCGGCTCATGGCCGACACGCGGATCGTGCGCAATCGCCGCAAGATCGACGCCGCCGTCGCCAACGCGCGCGCCGTGGTCGCGCTGCGATCCGACGGCGGCCTGGTGGAGCTCGTGTGGTCCTACCGGCCGGAGGCGACACCCGAGCCGCGGACCATGAACGAGGTGCCGACCCGGTCGCCGGAGTCGGAGGCGCTCGCCAAGGAGCTCAAGAGACGGGGGTTCAGCTTTGTCGGACCGGTGACGGTCTTCGCCCTCCTGGAGGCCATTGGCGTGGTGGATACGCACCTTGTGGACTCGCACCGCCGCGGCACGTCGGGGGTCTGGGCTCCGCTGCCGGGCGCGGGCTGACCCGGCAGCGGCGCCCCGACCCGGGTCACGCCGGCAGGGGCGCCAGGCCCGCCCGCGGCGGGAGGTCGCGCAACGGCGGGGCCAGCGAACCGTCATGCTCGAGCAACCCGGTGGCGGGGCCGCCCACGCACACCGGGATTCCCCGCAGGGTCGCCATGCGTTCGAGCGACCGGTCCAGCGCCCGCCGGCTGAGGGTGCCGTCGGCCACGGCGCGTTCGACGGCGTCCAGGGTCTCACCGAGCCCGGCCGTCGTGATCCACAGCGGGGAGTCCGCCCCGGCGATGAGGGATTCGGTCACGGCGGTGGGCAGCGCGAACGCGTCGGTCACGGCGCGCATGCCGGACAGGTCGTCGGTGAAGATCGGGCCATCGAAGGGCGGGGCGCCGTAGCCGTGGCCCTCTCGCAGCAGCCGGTACGCGGCGGGCGAGAGCGACGCGGGCCGGTCGACCCCGGTCAGGCCGGGGACCTGCTGGTGGCCGAGCATCATGCCCGCGCCGGGGGTCCGGGCGAGTGCCGCGAAGGGCCGCAGATCGTGGGTCATGAGCTCGTCGAGCGGGGGCACCGTCACCGAGCGGTGGTGACTGTCGCCGGAGGAGCGTCCGTGCCCCGGGAAGTGCTTGAACACCGGGGCGATGCCAGCGTCACGCAGGCCGGCGGCGAACGCACGGGCATAGGACACGACGCGGGCGGGGTCGGGGGAGAAGGAGCGGTCACCGATCACCGCGCCGTCCGGCTGCTCGGACACGTCGAGGGAGGGCGCGAAATCGACGGTCACGCCCATCCCGCGGAGAAACTCCCCTCGGGCGCGGGCAGCCGCCCGGACCTGATCGGGGCTCATGGTCGCGGCCATCACGCGGGCGGACGGCAGCGGGCCGGCATACGGCGCGATGCGGGAGACGCGCCCGCCCTCCTCGTCGATCGCCACGAGCAGGGGTAGGGGCGAGTCGTGCTGCAGTCGGGCGAGCCCATCGCCGGAGACCACCTCGCCCACCACGTCACCGCCGAGGAAGATGCCGCCGATCGAGTGCTGTTCGACCGCTCGACGGGCGTCGGCCATGGAACTCACGCCGACGGTGAACAGCTGGGCGATCCGCTGACGCTGCGTCAGCCCGTCCAGCGGAGATACGCATCCGGGCGGGGGTGCCGACCTGTGGCCACCGGGATCAGCGGCCGGGGCGGCAGTCGCCTGCGGAGCAGGAGCGGCCGCGGCGGCGGCGGTGGGGTCCGAGCCGGGCGCGGCGGGCTCCCCGGGGGCGCACCCGACCAATGTCAACCCCGCAGCGAGGGCGGCCACCGCCACACGGAGCCGGCGGGTGGGGGACACGCCCCCACTGTATCCGGGGTCGACTCGGGGACCGCGCTGGTCCCGCGCACTCCGACCATGGGTGGTGTCCCAGGGGCGCCCGGGCGTCCCGGCATCGGGTCAGCGTCCGACCATCTCGAGCGCTCTGCTGCCGAAATCGATCGCCTGCCCGACGCTGCCCCTGCCGCCGGAGACGTGTTCGGAATTGACCAGCGCCCGGGGCAGGGCTGAATCGCGGCGGGGGACCACGGTCGAGGAGTTCACGTCTCGTCCACCTGCGGCTGCGATGGTGTGTGGATGGACTCGACTCTCGACCGCAGACTGGGGCCGTCCGATGCCGTCGTGGTGGGCCTCGGTGCCATGATCGGGGCGGGCGTGTTCGTGGCGTTCGCGCCCGCCGCCGCACGCGCCGGCTCATGGGTGTGGGCCTCACTCGCGGTGGCCGCCGTGGTGGCCGTGTGCAACGCCCTGTCCTCAGCTCGCCTGGCAGCGCAGTTCCCCGCGGCGGGCGGGACCTACGTCTACGGTCGCGAGTTGCTCGGCCCGCTGCCGGGGTTTCTCGCCGGCTGGGGATTCGTGGTGGGCAAGACGGCGTCCTGCGCGGCGATGGCCCTGACCGTGGGCCTGTACCTCTGGCCGGAGCAGTCCTCGGTGGTCGCCGCGGTGGCCGTGCTGGCGCTGACGGTGCTGTCGGTTCTCGGGGTGCAGCGCACGGCCACGGCGTCGAAGGTACTGGTCGGCGTGGTGCTGGCGGCACTAGCAGTGTTCGTGGTGGCGGCGTTCGTCTCGTCGGCCGGCTCATCGGCAGTGCCAGGGGCGGCGGCGCCCGCGGCAGTGCCCGCCGTCGACGGAGAGGCGTTGCCCGGGCGCATACTCGGCGTGTTGGGCGGCGCGGGGTTCTGCTTCTTCGCCTTCGCGGGGTACGCCCGCATCGCCACGCTCGGGGAGGAGGTGCGCGACCCGGGCCGCACGATCCCGAGAGCGGTCGTCATCGCCATCAGCGTCGTGATCGCCGTCTACGCGATCGTTCTCGCCGCGACGGTCCACGTGCTCGGGGTGCAAGGCGTGGCCGCGAGCGCCGCGCCCGTGCTGGACGCCGCTGAGAGGGTCCCGGCCGGGGAGGTGCTCGCGCCCGTGGTGCGGATCGCCGCCGGGATCGCCGCGCTCGGGGCCCTGCTGGGCGGAGTGCTCGGCGTCTCCCGCACAACCCTGGCGATGGCGCGGGACCGGCACCTGCCCGCTCCGCTGGCGGCAGTGCACCCCACCACGCGGACGCCGTACGTCGCCGAGATCTGCGTGGGCGTGGTGGTGGCCGTGATCGTCCTGGCGGCCGACGTACGGCAGGCGATCGGGTTCTCCTCCTTCGCCGTCCTGATCTACTACCTCGTCGCGAACACCGCGGCCCTGCGTCTTGATCGACGGCGCCGCGGACTGCCGGCCTGGGTGCCGGTGCTCGGCGCGGTCGGATGCGTGATCGTCGCCGGGAGCCTGCCCTGGCAGTCGGTCGTCGGAGGCCTCGTCGTCTTCGTCGTCGGCGGTGTGGTCTACGCCGTCACCCGCCCCAGGGCGGTGACCCCGGGCGTAGCGTCACGGGCATGACCGAGCACCAGACACAGTCCGACCGGGCCCCGCAGGGCCAGAACCACCGCCGCCTGCTCCCGTCGCATCTGCGCCGGCCCGTGATCGGGGCGCCGATGGCCGGCGGCCCCACGACGCCCGAACTCATCGCCGCGGTGGGCGAGGCGGGGGGCCTGGGCATGATCGGCTCCGGTTACCTCGACGCCGCCGACACCAGAGCGGAGATCGGGCGCGTCCGCGAGCTCACCGACGCGCCGTTCGGCGTCAACGTGTTCCTGCTGGATCGCGCCGACTCCGACGCCGCGCTGGCGGCGGCGGGCGGTCCCGAGGCGGTCGAGCGCTACGCCGAGGCGATCGGGCCGGTCGCCAGGCGGCTCGAGGTGGCCCTCGCGGAGTCGCCGGGATTCACCGACTTCGACCAGGAAGCCACGCTCGCCGCGCTGCTGGACGACCCGGTCGCGGTGGTCTCGTTCACCTTCGGCATCCCGGAGCCCGGCATGGTCCGTGCTCTACAGGACGTGGGCACGGCCGTGGTCGTGACGGTGGCAGGCGTCGCCGACGCGCGGCGGGCCGTCGAGGCCGGGGCGGACTGGCTGTCGGTCCAGAGCGCGGAGGCCGGCGGGCACCGTTCCACGACCACGGTGGGCGAGGAGCCCGACGACATCACGACGGTGGAACTGGTGCGGGCGGTGCGCGAGGCACTGCCGGAGGTGCAGTTCGTCGCCGCCGGCGGGATCAGCACCCCGCACGACGTCGCCGCCGTGCTCGCAGCGGGCGCGGACGGCGTCCAGCTCGGGACCGTGCTGCTGCGCACCCCTGAGGCGGGCACGAGCGCACTGCACCGGTCCGCGCTCGGCGACCCCCGGTTCACCGAGTCGCGGCCGACCCGCTGCTACACCGGTCGCTACGCGCGGGCGCTCGTCAACGAGTTCGTCGCGGAGTTCCACGAGGCCGCGCCGGCGGCGTACCCGCACCTGCACCTGCTCACCGGCCCGATGCGCAAGGCCGCCGCGCGGGCGGGCGACATCGAGGTGCCGCCACTGTGGGCGGGATCGCGCTGGCGGGCCGCCGACGCCTACGCCGACCAGCCGGCCGCGGAGGTCGTCGCGGAGCTGTGGGACCGCGCGGGCGAGCAGGCGGGCTGGGCCGAGTAGATCAGGTACGCGCCCACGGCGGCTAGGAAGAGGAGGCCCGCCGTTCGGCCTCGGCCGCGATGTCGGCGAGGTCCTGCTCCATGGTCTTGCGGGTGGACTTCTCGGCGAACTTTCCCATGAGCCCCATGACGACGCGGGAGACCGCGGGAGCGTGGGCAGTCTCGGCTCCGAAGCGCATCCGGAGCGTCGACCCGCCCTCGGCGTCGGGTGTGATGGTGAAGACGGTCGTGTACTCGGTCCCGCCGTTCTCGGCGACGATCGTGGTGGAGTGAGGCGGCTCGGCGGCCATCACCATCATCTCCTCGGTGGCCTTCATCCCGAACATCTTGCGGGTCTCGCGCCACCGCAGGCCGGGCTCATAGGGGCCGGTCGTGAGGATCTCGACCGCCACTACCCCGCTGAGCGTCCGGTGCGCCTCGGGGATGTCGGTGAGCACGGACCACACGGTGTCCGGGTCGGCGGCGACGTGGCGGGACAGGTCGAGTTCCATGGCCTCGAGGCTACCGGCGTCCAGCGTCGCGGAGGAAGCACGCGGACGCCGAAATAGGGAAACCGGCCCCCGCCGAGGCGGAGGCCGGTTTCTCGTGCTCAGGTCAGCTGACACCGACCCGCGCGATGCGCCGTGAGGCGCGTCGGCTCAGGAGCCGAGGGCGTCGGTGACCGTGCTGACGAGCCCGGCGAAGAAGCCGAGGACGTCGGCGGCCAGGCCGGCGCCACCGTCGACGACCTGCGAGCCGGTGTTGACGGCGTTGGAGCCAGCGGCGAGGCCGGGGAGGAACTGCTCAATGGAACCCATGATGTGGTCCTTTCGTCAGGGGCGGCGCCGGATGCGCCGCTCGGTCTGGCGTGAGGATCCTGCGGACCGTTGGTCCCTCAAGATCTCACCACCAGACGCTACGTAGCTGGCCGGGCCGTTTCATCCGCTCGGACGCCGAAGAGGGCCCAAGGTCCGAGGGAATCGTTTACTTTTGCAGGTGAAGTCGCGGTCTCGGTTAATGTGATCTAGATCACTTCACGCGTCGCACTATGTATCGAGTGATCCGGCGAAAAGGGGGAGGGCCGGCTGAAATGTACGACACCGGCACCCGCGCGAGGCGGCTGCCGGTGTCGTTGCGTAGATCTGGACCCGAAGGCCCGGGATCACTCAGCTCAGAGCGAGCCGACGATGTCGCCGAGCGAGCCGGTGACGGTGCCGTAGACGCCCTTGGCCGCGGTGGAGCCGGTGCTGACGAAGCCCTGGGCCGCGGTGGAGCCGGTGTCGATGAGGCTGTTGAAGAAGCCGAGGATGCCGTTGAAAATCTGCTCGATCATGTGATGATCCTTTCGCTCTGAGCGGCGCCGGGGTGCGCCGCTTCCGTGGTGCAGTCCTGCTTGCGGACTCGTGAGGTACATCCGGATCCGGGTCCGAGTCGTTACCCGACATCGGTGACAGGCCTGCCCTGTGGGCGCTGGCGCCGACGTCAGAATCTTTATCAACCGACGTCGGAGGTCCGCAAACATTTATGGTGTGATCTAATGCATATTTCGCCGAATGCCGTGCGCAGTGACTGGAGCTGTAGGGTGCGCCACGGATATCAGCGGCGCCGGCGCCCGTGGATGGCGGGCGCCGGCGCGGCGGGTGGGGGCCGGACCGGTGTCCGGCGTGCGTGGCCCCGGTCCGGATCTGGCCGGGGGTCGGTCGAATCAGGAGCCGAAGGCGGTCGCGATGAACCGGGCCCCCAGGGCTTCTACTGTGATGTGGCTCACAAGTACATCCACTGGGTGGGCCTGCGTGTTGCACGGTCATCGCCAGGGAGCTCGGGAGTTCCAGCGGGGTGGCGGCGGGCGCCGGGGTGCGGCAGTAAGAATGGAGCACATGACGCCGCCCACGCAGCCCGCCCACGACCCCGTCCCGCTCCCGCCAGGCTTCCGCGCGCACGCAGGGGCCGCGGGACTGCGCGAGCGCGGTGACGACGTCTTCGTCGTCGTCAATGACGGCCCCTCCCCGGCCTCGTCCGCGGTGTTCACCCGCTCCCTCTTCGCGGGGCCGTCGGTCGTGCTCAGCCGACAGAACGCCGCCAGCGGTACGGCGCGCGGCGTGGTCGTGGTGGCCAAGAACGCCAACGTCGCCACCGGTGAGCAGGGAATGGCCGACGCGCGGGAGGTGCTCGAGCGCGCCGCCGACGCCATCGCCGTGGCCCCGGGGGAGCTGCTCATCGCCTCGACCGGCGTGATCGGCCGCCGCTACCCGATGGACAAGCTGCGCGCGCACCTCGACGGCCTGGCGGGCGCGACGTTCGACGCCGACGCCGTCGCGCTGGCGACCGCGATGATGACCACCGATACCCACCCCAAGACCGCGCGGGTGGAGGTGACGACGACGACGGGCGGCACCGCTCAGGTGGTGGGCATCGCCAAGGGTGTCGGGATGATCGAACCGGACATGGCAACGATGATCGCCGTGCTGTTCACCGATGCCGCAGTGGAGCCGGGTGTGCTGGACTCGGCGTTCCGGGCCGCGGTGGACGAGACCTTCAACTGCCTGTCCGTGGACACCGACACCTCGACCTCCGACACGGCCATCGCGCTGGCCAGCGGGGCGGGCGATCCGGTCGGCGAGGTCGAGCTGCGCGAGGCGTTCGAGGCGGTCTGCCTGGACCTCACCCGGCAGCTGGCCCGCGACGGCGAGGGCGCCACCAAACTGCTCACCGTCGAGGTCACGGGCGCGCGCGACCGCGCGCAGGCCAAGCGCGTGGCCAAGGCGATCCTCAACTCGCCGCTGGTCAAGACCGCCGTCCACGGGGCCGACCCCAACTGGGGCCGCGTGGCCATGGCGATCGGCAAGTGCCACGACGACACGGACATCGACCCCGAGCGGGTGCGGATCGTCTTCGGCGACCTCGAGACCTATCCCGCCTTCCCCGGTGAGGCGGAGCTCGAGCGGCTCACCGAGATCATGCGGGCCGAGGAGGTCACCATCTCCGTCGACCTGGGCGTGGAGGGCGGCGCCGCGGACGGCTCCTGCACGGTCTACGGCTGCGACCTCACGCGGGAGTACATCTCGATCAACGCCGACTACACGACGTGAGCGCGCACGATGACGTGAGCGCGCACGAGTTCGGCGCCGCGGACCTCGAGGCGATCCGCGCGGTGTTCGCCCGCCGCCTGTACGTCATGGACACCAAGCAGTGGGACGCCTACGGGCCGTGCCACACCGAGGACGTGGTGAGCGAGTCGTGGGCGGCCAGCGGCGGCGCCGCCGAGGTGCGCGGCCGCGACGCGCTCACTGCCGCGATTCGCGAGACCCTCGACGGCTCCAGCCCGGTGACCAGCGTCCACCACGGCCACACCCCGCTGCTCGAGTTCACCGGCCCCGACCCGGAGACCGGCGAACCCACTGCGAGCGGGATCTGGGCCATGGAGGACCGGCTCTGGTGGCGCGTCGGCGACCGCGAGCGCCGGCTCCACGGCTGGGGGCACTATCACGAGCGGTACCGCCGCGTGGACGGGCGGTGGCTGATCTCCTACCGCCGGCTCGAGCGGATCCGCGTGGACACCGGCTGGGTCTGAGCAGGCGGGTCGGACTCGTGCGGGTGCGCTGCACGCGCGGGTCTGCCCCTGCGCTCAGCCCGCGGGGTCGGGGCTACGGCGTGCCATCGCGAGGATGGTGTCGCGGGTGTCGTGCCAGACGGTGCCGGTGATGTCGCCCCACGGGTCGTGGCCACCGGGTACGAGCGAGACGCGGGCCGGATCGCCGGCCCGGCGCGCCGCCCGGACGTAGGACTCGGACTGCTCGGGACGCACGACCTTGTCCTCGCGGCCGTGGACGCACACCACCGGGACCCCGGCGGGCAGGTGCGTCACCGGGGAGGCGTCGACGTACCGCTGCCGGCGGTCGCCCGGGCGCCCGCCGAGGAGATCGTGGACGTACCTGTCGCCGGCGCGTTCGGCCATGAGCAGGTCCGCGACCCCCGCCAGCGAGACACAGCCGGACACCGGCACGACCGGCCTCGAGCCGGGCAGCGAGGACGGCAGCCGCGCCCGGCCGGCGACCCACAGCGCCAGGTGCCCGCCCGCGGAGTGCCCGACCACCACGACCCGGCGCAGATCGAGCCGATCGCCGAGCTGCGCGGAGACCTCGGCGAGGTGGTCGACGGCGTCGCACACGTCGGCCACCGTGGTGGGCCAGCCGCCGCCGGAGTCCACCCGCCGGTACTCCACGTTCCACACCGCCACGTCGAATGAGGCCAGGTCGCGGGCCTGGTTCTCCATGTATGTCAGGCCGAGCGAGTCCTTCCAGCCCCCGCCGTGGACGAGCACCACCACCGGCAGCGCGGGGTTCGCCGAGTCGGGCAGGTACAGGTCCCCGAACGACTGCCCGTCCGTATCGCCCGGATCGGCGTAGTGGAACCGGCGGGGCTCGCGCACGGGGACCGCACCCTCCGGCGGCACGTACGGGCGCGGGGCCACGGACTCGGCGCTCTGGCCGCGATCGAGGTCCTCGTCGTCGTCACCCCGCCCGATCACCGACGTGAGAGCCCACCCCGCCGCCCCGCCGAGCGCGGCCGACAGGCCTATCAGCAGCGAGCGGCGGGACAGGTCTGCCCGGGTGCGCGGGATGCGGCGGCCCGGCACCTGACGGCCCGGTGCGCGACGGCCGGCCGCGGGACGGCGGGTCGCGGGACGGCTGGGCATGCGGCGGCGATACCTCCTGGTGGGAACGCCGGCCGGCCCTGCGGCGCTGCTGCTAAAGGGCCCGGGCACGGGGCTGTGGGTCAGACCGTGCCGGCGACGACGTCGTTCTCCGCGCCATCGTAGAACGGGACGTACCCCTTCTCCTTGGACAGCACGTAGAGCGGGTCGTCGAACGTCGAGGTGTCGAACGCCTGCGCGCGCAGTTCGGTCTTGCGGCTCTTGTAGGTGGAGGTGTGTTCGAGCTCCTTGGACAGCCGGATGAACAGCGGGACCGCGTACGACGGCAGGGAGTCCCGCAGGTGCTCGGCGAGCGCCGCGCCGTCGAAGTCCGACTTGTCGTGCAGGCGGATCGCCGCCATGCCGGCCTTGCCGTCGGCGTCCGGGACCGCGACGCCGTAGACCACGGCCTGGTCGACCTCCGGGCGGGCGCCGATCGCGGCCTCGACCTCGGTGGTCGCCACGTTCTCGCCCTTCCAGCGGAAGGTGTCGCCCAGGCGGTCGACGAAGGAGGCGTGCTTGAGCCCCTGGTCGAGCATGAGGTCGCCGGAGACGAACCAGGCGTCGCCGTCGCTGAACGCGTCGCGGACGATCTTCTTCTCCGTTGCCTCGGCGTCCGTGTAGCCGTCGAACGGCTGCGAGTCGGAGATGCCGCTGATCAGCAGGCCGGTCCTTCCCTTGCCCACCCGGGTCAACCGGCCGTCCTCGCCGCGGCGTGGCTCACCGGTGTCGGGGTCGTAGTCGACGATCGCGAAGTCCATCGGGCAGTACCCGGTGGTCCGTGGGACGTTGAACGCGTTGACGAACGCGATGTTGCACTCACTGGCCGCGTAGAACTCGCAGATCCGGCCGACGCCGAAGCGCTCCTGGAACTCGTCCCAGATCTCGGGCCGCAGCCCGTTGCCGGTCATCACGCGGATCGAGTGGTCGCGGTCGCCCGGGCCGGGATCCTGGTTGAGCAGGTAGCGGCAGATCTCGCCGATGTAGATGGCGGCGGTCGCCCCGGTCGCGCGGGCCTGGTCCCAGAACTTCGACGCCGAGAAGTGCTCCTCGATCGCCAGGCACGCCCCGGAGGCGAGCACACAGCCGAGGGCCACCGTGAGTGCGTTGTTGTGATACATCGGCAGCGGACTGAGCAGGACGTCGTCCTTCTTCAGTCGCACGCCGGACAGGCCGAAGCCGGCCATCGCCCTGTTCCACCGGTAGTGGGACATGGTCGAGGCCTTGGGCAGGCCCGTCGTGCCCGAGGTGAAGATGTAGTACGCGGTCTCCGTGCCGACCGTCTCGTCGGCCTCCGGCGGGTTGACGTCCCCGACGTCGTCGCCGAGGGTCGCGAGCTCGTCCTCGAGCCACGTCAGGTCCGCCAGCTCGTCAGGGCGGTGGCGTGCGGTGAAGTCGCGGAACGGAAGGTCGACCTCGGAGCTGACGGCGAGGAGCTCGCCGATCCAGTTCTCGCGCGGCACGGACTGCACGGCCTCGGCGCACTCGGCGCCGACCAGCACGAGCGTGGACTCGAGGATCTTCTGCGAGTGGTCGAGAACCTCGCCGCGCTGGTGGTGGTTGAGCAGGCCCACGGAGGCGCCGACCTTGACAGCGCCGAGGATCGCGAGCAGTACCTCGGTACGGTTGCCCATACAGATGCCAACCGTGTCGCCGCGCGTCACGCCGCGGGCCTTGAGGACCGCGGCGAACCGGTTGGCGCGGCGGTTGGCCTCGCCGTAACTGATCTCCGTGCCGAGGAACTTGATGAAAGGCGCGTCGGGCCGGGCGGCGGCCAGCTTCTGGAAACGGCGCCCGATCGAGACCTTGTCCGTGCTGCGGGAGGTCCGCACGATACGCAGCCCGTTGAGGACGGACGGCAGGTCGGCGGCGAGGGAGGGCAGGCCGCGCGCGAGGTCCGCCGGGCTGAGTGTGCGGGCGGCCCCGGACCGGCGGCCGGTGACGGTGGTCTTGTCGGTCACGACTTCTCCTCTGTGGGCGTGGTGAGTGACTTGGTCGGATCGCCCGCGAGGCCGCGCCAGGCGAGTTCCACGACGACAGCGGCGGCCACCGACGTGGGGATCGACCGGTGGGCGACGCGGTCCGCGACCGCCTCGCCTGCACCGACCAGGGCGGTGGCGACCACCTCGAGCACCTCGCGGCCGCGCTCGTCGCCCGAATTCTGCGCGAGCAGATCGGTGGTGAGGTCGACCAGTACCGTCCGGGTCTTCTCGACCTCCTCCCTGAACTGGGGTTCGGCGAATGCCTGACGGTAGACCACATTCCACGAGTCGGTGTGGGCGTCGACGAACTCGAGGAACGCCTGGACGACGTCCTCGAGCCGTCGGCGGGGGCCGGCACTGCCGGTGGCGGCGGCGGTGAGGTGGTCGATCAGCCGACCCGACTCGCGGACGACGCACGCCGCGAACAGTTCCTCTTTGGAGCCGTAGTACAGGTACAGCATCGGTTTGGAGATGCGCGCGTGGCGGGCGATGGTGTCCATCGAGGCCGATCGGTAGCCGAGATCGGAGAACACGCGGATCGCGGAGTCGAGCATCTGCTGCTCGCGGATCGCACGTGGGATGCGTTTGGTCCCCGTCGTCACAGGTCTCCTCCCGGCGGGTCGCGGTGTCATGTGCCACACTCAACTTACCCGCCGGTAAGGACTCGTGGGAGCCGCTCCCCGGATCCGGCGCCCCGACGGGTGTTACGCTTCCGGCATCGGTGTCTCGACGACACCGCAGGACACCCACCGTTACGTGAACCCCAGGGAGACCACGATGAGCTTCGGCACCGGAGCGCTCGCCAGCGCAGTCGGCGGAATCGTCCTCGGCGGCATCGTCGCGTTCGGGGTCAACACCACGATGGCCGAGAACTCCATCCCGGACGTGCCGCAACCGCCCGCCGACCAGGCCCTCCTCGGCCAGGTCGAGTACGGCGCGCGCTGACGCCCGCAGCTCTCGACTCTCTGCACGCCGGCGTAGGTGATCCGCGGTGCCCGTCTCGGCGCCGGTGCGCGTGACGCGGTCGTCGCGTTCCTCGCCTTCCTGCTGCTGGCCTGTCTGCAGTCCCCCGGGTTGATCGCCCCGGACACCAAGTACGACCTCGTCGCGGCCCCCGGCCGCTTCCTCGCCCAGGCCACCCACCTGTGGACCGGCCTGTCCTTCGCCGGCCAGGTCCAGAACCAGGCCTACGGCTACCTGTTCCCGCAGGGGCCGTTCTTCGCCCTGTTCGACCTGGCGGGGATGCCCGCGTGGCTGACCCAGCGCCTGTGGTGGGCGGTCGTGCTCACCGTCGCGTACGTGGGCGTGGTGCGCGTGGCCGCCGCGCTGCGCATCGGCACCCGCGTCACGCGCCCGGTCGCGGGTGTCCTCTACGCGCTCGCCCCGCGGATGCTCGGCGACCTGGGGTCGATCTCGTCGGAGATCTGGCCGGTCGCCCTGGCGCCGTGGGTGCTGCTGCCGGTCATCCGGGTGCTGCAGGGCCGGATGTCACCGCGTCGCGGCGGGGCCGGCGCCGCGCTCGCGCTGGCGCTGATGGGTGCCGTCAACGCCGTCGCGACCGCGGTGGCGTGCCTGCCCGCGGTCCTGTGGTGGGCGCTGCACCGGCCGGGCCGGACGTGGGCGCGGTTGGCCGCGTGGTGGGTGCCGCTGTCCGCGGCGGTGTGCGTGTGGTGGGCGGTTCCGCTGGTGCTGCTCGGCCGGGTGTCGCCGCCGTTCCTGGACTACATCGAGTCCGCCGAGGTCACCACCAGGTGGGCGTCGGTGACCGAGGTGCTGCGCGGGGCCGCGACGTGGGTGCCGTTCGTGTCGACCGACCGCATCGCGGGCGCGGACCTCACCAGCGAGCCCGCGTTCGTCCTGGCCACCGGCGTCCTGGCGGCGGCCGGGGTCGTGGGCCTGCTGATGCGCGGGATGCCCGCGCGCGGCCGACTGCTGGTGATCGCGACCGTGGGCCTGGTGGCGATGTCGGCGGCGTGGGTGGGCCCGGCCGGTGGCGGGTTCGCCGAGATGGTCCGCGCCCTCCTCGACGGCGCGGGCGCTCCGCTGCGCAACGTCCACAAGTTCGAGCCGCTGCTGCGTCTGCCGCTCGTCCTGGGCGTCGCGCACCTGCTCGCGCGTCTGCTCGGCGGTCTCGACCGCGAGCGGGCCCCCGGCGCGCTGGCCCATCCGGAGCGCGACCGGGCGGTTGCCGTGGCGATGATCGTGGTGCTCGCGGCGGGCGTGTCGGTCGCGCCGGCGTGGCTCGGGCGTCTCGCGCCGGTGGGGTCGCACGAGGAGCTGCCCGATCACTGGCCGCAGGCCGCCGCGTGGCTGTCGGAGAACGCGCCGGTGGCCGGGCCGGGCACAGAGGACCGCGACCCTGCCGCGACCACCCGCGCCCTGGTGGTCCCCGGCGCGTCGTTCGGCCGTCAGGTCTGGGGCGTCACCCGCGACGAGCCGCTCCAGCCGCTGGCCGAGACGCCGTGGGCGGTGCGGGACTCCGTGCCGCTGCAGCCCGCCCCCGCGATCCGTGCCCTCGACGCCGTGCAGCGCCGCCTCGCCGACGGCCGCGCGGCGCCCGGCATGGCCGCCACGCTCGCCTCGCTGGGCATCGGGTACCTGGTGGTGCGCAACGACCTGTCGGTGGATTCCGCCGCGCCGCGCCCGGCGTTGGTCCACCAGGCCGTCGACGGCTCTCCCGGGCTCGTGAAGGTCGCCGAGTTCGGCGAGCCGGTCGCCGCGCGGGGGGACGACGTCGGTGCCGAGGGCACCGGCGGTGACGGCGGCGCGGGAGTGGCTCGCGGTGGGGACGGTGGCGACGACGACGAGGTGGTCGTCCACGATTCCGGGCTCCGGCCGGCGTATCCGGCGATCGAGATCTACCGGGTCGATTCCCGCCTGGGTTCGGATGCGACGCCGCCCGGACCGCCCCGGTCGGCGACCGCCCCGTACACGGTGGAGGTTCGCGACCTGCCCGTGGTCGCGGGCGGGCCGGAGGCCCTGTCCCGGCTGGACGACCTGCTCGCCGAGCAGGACACCATCGGCTCGCCGCCGCGCGTGACGCGGCTGCTCGAGGCCGACGCGCTCGCGGCCGGCGTCGACCCCGCGTCCGACCCGTTCCCGAGGCCGCGGCCGCTGGCCTCCACGGCGCCGGTGCTCACGGACTCGCCGACCGACCGCGAGACCGACTTCGGCCGGCTCGACCACAACTCCTCCGCCGTCCGGGCCGAGGGCGATCCACGGCGCAGCCGTGGCGCGGTCCCCGACTACTCGGCGAGCGTCGCCGGCGACGAGCCATCGCGCACCCGGGCCCGCTGGCGGGACGCCAGGGTGAGCGTGTCGTCCTCGGCGGCCGACTCCGCACAGACCGGCCCCGTGCGGCCCTCACACTCCGTGGCCGCGGCCGTGGACGGCGACCCGGACACCGCGTGGCGCTCCGGCGGATACGGTTCGGCTTTCGGCGAGTGGATCGCCATCGACCTGACCGAGCCCGTCGACCGCGCGGTCCTGCGGCTGACGGTCCCCGCGCCGGCCGTCGGCCCGCAGGTCACCGCGCTCGAGGTCCGCACCGACACGGGCACCACCACGGTCTACCCGCGCGCCGACGAGGAGACGACCGTCGTCCTGCCGCCCGGCCCCACCGAGCAGGTCCGGGTCACGGTCACCGGCGTCGCCGACGGAGGCCGCGGCACGTACTTCGAGGTCTCCGAGATCGGGCTCGCCGCCGGCGGCGAGGACATCCCGCTGCTGCGGACCATCGCCCTGCCCGAGCGGGCCGACGACACCCGCGCGCCGTCGGGCTGGTTGCTGCGGCAAGAGCTCGCCGGCCGCACCGACTGCGTCCACGGCGGCAGCCCCGTCGAGGGACTCGCCGGGGCGGAGGAGGCCACGGGCGCCGCCCGGTGCGCCCCCGACCTCGCGATCGCCCCGGAGGAACCGGGCCGGTTCGCCCGACTGCTCGACGTCCCCGCCGACACCGCCGTCGCCCCCCGGTTGCTCGTGCGCCCGCGCCCGGGCAGCGCCCTTGACGACGTCCTGCGCGGCGACCCGGCCTCGCGGGCCCGGCAGGTGCGCGCGGAGGGCGACTCCCTCGTCACCGATCCCGCGGGTGCGCCGTCGGCGGCCGTCGACGGGGACCGCTCCACCAGTTGGCACGCGACCGACGCCCCGTCGCCGTCGCTCGGCCTGCGCCTGCCCGGGCGCCACCTCGTCGGGTCACTGCGCCTGTGGGCGCCCCGCTCGGACGCGCCGGCGGCGCCGAGGGTCGTCACGATCGACACCGGCCTCCAGCGCACGCGCGTCGACGTCGCCACGCTCACACCCGAGGAGGACGGCTCCGTCGTCGTCGACCTCCCCGCCGACCACACCGACCGCGTCACCGTCCGCGTCGACAGCACCCGCGACGTGCGCACCCCCGGCGGGGCGCCCGTGCCCGCCGGCATCGCCGAGGTCTGGGTGCAGGACGCCTCGGGCGCCCGCATCGGCGCGCTGCCCGCCGCCGACGACGACCCCGTCACGCTGACCTGCCAGGACGGGCCCCGGCTGCACATCGGCGACCGGGTCGTGGGCACGCGGATCACCGCGTCCCGCCGGGCCCTGCTCGAGGGCCGCGCCGTTCCGGCCGAACTCTGCGACGAGTCCCCGGTCCCGCTCCCCGCCGGGCCGCAGGAGGTCTCCGTGGATCCCGGTGAGGCGTTCTCGGTGGACACCGTGGGCCTCGTCGTCGTCGACGGTCCCGGCTCCACCACCGGCGGCGAGGGAGCCGGCAGCGCGTCGGCCGGCGCCGCGCGCGTCCTCGGCGGCGCCCCGCAGCCCACCCGGGCGGTCACCACCGTCCGGTGGGACGACGCCCACCGCGAGCTGCACGTCCCGGCCGCCCCGCGCGAGCGCGTGCTGGTGGTCCCCGAATCGGTCTCGCCGGCGTGGCGGGCGCGCCTGGTCGCCGACGACGGCACCGCCCTGGCCGATCCGCGGGCCGTGACGGTCGACGGGTGGAAGCAGGGCTGGGTGCTGCCCGCCGCCACGACCGGCGCCACGCTCGTGCTCACCGTCCCGCTCGACGCGCCGTACCGGTGGGCGCTGCTCACCGGACCCTTCGCATTGCTGCTGGTCCTGCTGCTGTTCCTCGTGCGCGGCCACCGCGACCGGGCGGGGACCCGCGCGACGCCGTGGCGCGGCCGCGGTCCCGTCACCGTCGTGGCGACCGCCGCGGTGGGCTACCTTCTCGCCGGGCCGGTCGGGCTCGCGGTGACCGCCGGGCTCACCGCCTGCGCGCTGGCGGCCAGCCGCCACCTCGGCGCGGCAGGGGCGCGGCGGCTGCTCGTCGCCGGCGCCGGCGTGGGAATCGTCGCCGGTGCCGCGCTGCTCGCCCGCGCACCGTGGCCGGACCCGCTCGGCTACGCCGGGGACTCCCTCGGGCCTCAGGTCGCGACGGTCGCCGGGCTCGTCTGCGCGGGGCTCGCCGCGAGCTGGCCGTCCGCCGGACGCCCGCGCGGCGCGCGTCGGGGCGCCAGCCAGCGCTGGGACGGGACCTCCACCAGCGCGTAACTCGCCGCCGCCACCACCGTCGAGATCACGGCGGTGACCAGCCAGACCGTGAGCATCCGGCCCGAGAACATGGGCACCGACGCGATCTGGAACGCGAAGTGCAGGACCAGGACGTGCCACAGGAACACGCCGTACGACCACCGGCCCAGCGTGGTGAGGGCCGGCGAGCCCAGAACGGCGAACCGCTCCCGGTCCGGCGACAGGGCGACCGGCGCCAGGAGGCAGAACGCGACCACCGCACCGAGGGCGGTGCGGGCCGCGAACTCCGGGCCCGACGGGTGGACGAAGCCCTCGGTGAACCACCGGGGGACCGTGGTGGCGAGGAACGCGGCGGCCGCGACCGCCCACCACGCCCACCGCGCGCGCGAGTGCCGGGCCAGCGCCGCGACCCGCCCGGGCGGCGCGGCGACCAGCTCGGCGAGGATCATCCCGGCCGCGAACCACGACGCGAACGCCGGGGGCAGGATCTGGTCGTTGATCCGCTCGGGAAGCCCGAAATCATACCACGGCACGAGCGCCCAGCCGAGGCTCGCCACCCCCACCGCCGCGATCGCCGGGATCCGCCACCGCGCGGCCGGACCACGCAGCCGCGACAGCGCCCACCACAACAGCGGCAGCACCAGGTAGAAGCTCATCTCCACCGACAGCGACCACGCGTGCGTCAGGCCCTCGACCAGCGAATCGGGCACGAACACCTGGGTGAGCGTCACGTTGGACGCCCAGGTCGCAGCTGACGCGCGGACGTTCTGCGGGATGAGGAGGAAGACCGCCGCGACCACTCCGAGGTAGGCGGGCAGGATCCGGACCAGGCGGGAGCGCAGATAATCCACCGCCGGACGGGCGGTGCCCGGGCCGTTCCGACGCGCGTGGAGGGCGTGCGCCCGCCACAGCAGGAACCCGGACAGTGCGAAGAAGACGGCCACGGACAGGTCGAACCGGCCCCACACCCGGTGGACGAACGAGCCCGTGGAGGAGCCGGTCTGGA
This sequence comes from Dietzia sp. oral taxon 368, assembly GCF_002999155.1. Lineage (NCBI taxonomy): Bacteria > Bacillati > Actinomycetota > Actinomycetes > Mycobacteriales > Dietziaceae > Dietzia > Dietzia sp. oral taxon 368. The sequence goes on along the minus strand of NZ_CP027238.1, from coordinate 896,450 downwards.
ACGCGACGTGCGTCGTGAGGACCGCGAACGCGGCGACCGCCCGCAGGCCTTCCAGCGCCGGGGCGAAGCCGGTCGCGGACGGCAGAGTGCCGACTCGGGGGTCGGGGGTGCCGAATGCGTTCTTCATCACTGTTAATCTTCTCCTGATGATGGTCCGGCCGGGCAGGCAACCCGGTGGTTACCGGGTGGTAACCCGGCGGGCCCAGGGCGCGACACCAGGAGGACTAGACGATGGCACGTCAGAGCAGTTCGGCGGGACGGAGGTCGTCGGTGCCCGCACTGGTCCTCGTCGGGCTCGGCGCATTTCTCATCACTATGGCACTGGCTCTCGTGTTCTTCGTCGTGCCGGCGCAGAAGAAGACGCCGCTGGACATCAACTCCACCACCGTCACCGACACCGTGCCGGGAGCGGTCCTCGTGGGCAGTGCGCTCGCGTCCAACACGCCCACCGAGCTGAACGCCGACCGCGCCGAGTGCCGGGCGCCCGAGGCCCCCGCCGACGAGGGCGAGGGCGCCGAGGGTGAGGGCGAGACGGTCGAGACCCTCGACGGGCCCGAGGCCGACGACTCCGGCGTGCAGTTCGCGGTCACGTGCTTCATCGACAACGACATCCCGATGTACTCGCAGCGTCGTGTCCAGGCCGTCGAGCCGTCTGACGCCGAGGTCATCACCATGCAGGCCGCGCAGTCGCTGCTGCGTGAGGACAAGCAGGGCGGCGACGACGTCGAGGCGCTGATCAACGCCACGATCGACCGCGTGACCGTCGACCGCGTCTCGGCGATGCCCGTGGACGAGGCGACCAGCACGCTGCAGATCGTGGCCGGCGGCTCGGGCGGTGACGACGCCCCCACGGGCTTCGTGCGCGAGGGGCTGCAGTACAAGTTCCCGTTCGACACCGAGCAGCGGGCCTACGACTACTTCGACGCCAGCACCTTCACCACCAACCCGATCGAGTTCGTCGGCGAGACCACCGTCGGTGGCATCGACGCTTACGAGTTCCGCCAGGAGCTCGGCCCGATCGACATGTGGTCCTCGATCCGTGACCACTTCGCCTCCATCTCCGACGGCTACGACCCCGCCGTCGAGTCGATCCTCGCCAGCTACCGTCGCGAGGGCATGACCGCCGGGCAGTGGGGCCTCGGAGGCGACCCCGAGCGCGCGGTCGACATGCGCCGCTTCTACACCAACACCCGCACGGTGTGGGTGAACCCGACCACCGGTCAGATCGTCAACGGCAAGGAGGACATCTTCCAGTTCTTCGCCGAGGGCCAGGCCGAGGCCGACGCGTTCTTCGGCGACAAGGCCCGCATGGAGGAGGAGAGGGCCGAGCCCACCCGCACGGCCGTCCGCTTCCAGTCCGGCTGGAACGAGGAGACGCAGCAGGTGACCCTCGCCGGTGCGCAGGAGAGCGCGGACACGCTCAACACGTTCGGCCGCGTCGTGCCCGCCGTCCTCGGCATCCTGGGCCTGATCTCGCTGATCGGCGGCATCGTGCTCGGTCTGCGCGGTGGCCGTGGCGGCACGGGCGGTCACGCCGCCCGGGCGCGCGCCTGAGCTGAGCCGGTGGCGGCCTGAGCTGAGCCGGCCCCGCCGCCTGGCGCATCGACGAGAGCGTTCCGCACACATCACCTGAGAGGGCGTGTGCGGGACGCTCTTCTCGTTGCCGGAGCAGATCGCGCGCCGCGAGCCCGACGCGGTTCGCGACGACCCTGCTCGGTCAGCCGCGCCGGCAACCGCGTCGGCAACCGCGCCGAGCCGCGTCGGCAACCGCGCCGCCTATCGGATCACGCGCTGCGCTTCTGATTGCGTCTTGCCCCAGGAACTCCGAGAGCGAATCGCGGCGCGAGGGGTGAATCGAGGTCCGAGGAGCAGATCGCGCGCCGCGAGCCCGACGCGGTTCGCGACGACCCTGCTAGGTCAGCCGCGCCGGCAACCGCGTCACCTATCGGATCACGCGCCGCCCACGGGGTCCCGTAGGCGAGTCGCAAGTGGATAGGTGGCGTGGCTCGGCCGGAGGGGCTCGGTCCGGCCCAGCGCCCTCGGATCAGGCCGGCCGCGACCGGAGCGCGCGCCAGCCGGCCGTGACCGTGGTGAGGACGACGGTGACGAGCGCGGCGGCCAGGACGCCTTCGACATCGCGGGGAGCGGACCACACGGCGATTGCGGTGAGCACCAGCCCGCACCACGCGATCCCGGCCTCAACGGTCCGGTCGGAGGCGATGATGGCCAGCAGGAACGCCTGCAGGACGCTCAGTGTCACACCGAGCAGGGCGAACGCCCAGAGGAGCCCGGCGACCGGCCGGTAGTCTTCGCCGACGACCACCGGCACCAGCGGCGCGGCCACGGCGGCCCCGATCACGACGACCGCGCCGATGCCCAGCAGGACCGTCACTGCCGAGCGGACGGCTCCCCGGTGTCCGGCCGGATCGGCCATCCGCGGATAGAGCACCGTGCCGACGGCCTGCGGCAGCCAGAACGCGGCCTTCGCGGCGACCGCCCCCAGCGCGTAGCGGCCTGCGTCCTCCGGGGCCAGCAGTGCCCGGGCGAGGAGCAGGTCGACCGAGGTGAGGGCCATCATCACCAGCTGCACCTGGCCGGCGGCGAGCACGGCGGCCACGCCGGGGGAGGTCAGAGCCGCCCCGTCTCCGCGCGGGCCCACGCCAGCCGAGTTGCCGAGCGTTCCCCCGCCGGCCGAGTCCCCTCCCGTCCCCAGGCTGGACGGGGCCAACGCGGGCCCGGACGTCACCCGCGCCGCCACGACCCAGGCCGCGCCCACGCCCACGGCCCCGGCGGCGAGTGCGGGTCCGACACCGCCGCCGACGGCGAGTACCGCGACGGCGGGGGCGACCTTGCCCGCGCCGGCCAGGGCGAGCACCACACCGAGGGCCCGGAACCGCTCGGCGCCCTGCAGTAGCCCCTGCTCGGTGGCGAGCAGGCACAGCACCGGGCCAGGGGCCAGCGCTGCGGCCGTGGCCCACACCGGGGTGTCGAGCAGCAGGGACATGGGCACGACGACCGACGCCGCGACCACCGCGACCAGTAGCGCTGCCCGTCTGCCGAGCGCGCGCAGGACGTCCCGGGGGACACCGCGGACGTGCTCGCGGGCCACCACCGCCTGCAGCGCGAGCGAGGGCACGGCCACCAGCAACTGCGCGGAGAGCAAGGCGGCGAACGCGCCGTAGCCCTCCGGGCCGAGCCACCGGGAGGCCGGGAGATGCAGGAGGTAGGCGGCGATGTTGGCCAGCATCGACCCGGCCGTGACCGCGCCCGCGCCGGTCAGGACGCGCCTGGTGGCGGAGCCGGGTGCCGCCTCGCGCGCCTGATGGTCCACATCGGTGATCGTAGGGGGCCGTCCCGCGGTCTCTCCTGCGGGTCGGGTGACGCGGTGGCGCCGGGTCGGCCACCCCGCCAGTGCGATCGGCGCGACCGTGGCGCGTGGTGGAATGTGCACATGTCCTCCGCTGCCGGGTTTTACCGCGTGATCGCGCGGCCGGCCGTGACGGACGCCGCGGTGGGTGTGGTCGTCTCGGGCGTTCTGCTGGCCGGGGTGGCGCGGCCGGGCTTCCCGCTGTTGCGGGACTGGGTGGCCACGCCGACGCCGCCACTGTCGGACGCGGCGCTCGGGTTGGGGGAGTCGGCGGCGCGGGCGGTTCCGCAGGACGTGGCGGTGGCGTGGGCGACCCGGGCGTTGGATGCGGTCGGGCTCCCGATGTGGCCGTTGACGGGTCTGCTCACGGCGGTGTTCTGCGTGTGGCTGGCGGTCGCGGCGGGTGCGCTCGTGCGGAGGGTGTTGCTCGGAGAGAGCGCCACGGGGGTGTGGGCGCGCTTAGCGCCGGTGGTGGGCGCGGTGTGGAATCCGTTCGTGGTGGAGCGGCTCCTCCAGGGTCATTGGTCGCTGTTGGCGGGGGTCGCGGCGGTGGTGTCGATGCCGGTTCTGCTCGCCCGGGGCCGGCCCCGGGTGGCCGCGGCGTGTGCTGCGCTGGCCGCCGCCGGGCTCACGCCGACGGGGTGGGTCCTGGCGGTCGTCGCGGCGGTGGTGGCGCTGGCCTGTGGCGGAGGGGGCGCTCGTCGGCGCCGGGCTGCGGTAGCGCTGGCGGCTACGGCTGCTGTGACCGCCCTGCCGTGGGGGCTGGCGACCGCTCTCACCGCGGCGGGTGACCGGGCCGGGATCGGACCGGACGCCGGGTCGGGTGGCGCTGCCGGTGGGGGAGCGGAGGCGGCCGTAGGGGTGGCCGCGTTCGCTGCCCGCGCCGAACCGGGGATCGGGACGCTGGGCTCGGTCGTCGCGCTGGGTGGGATATGGAACTCCCAGGCCGTGCCGCCCTCGCGGGCCACGTGGTGGGCGGCCGCCGCGCTGTTCGCGCTGCTGCTCGTGTGGGTGCTCGCGGCGCGGGGCCTGTGGCGGGCGCGACGTGACCGTGTGGTGCGCGCGACGGTCCCCGTGGCCCTCGCCGCATGGCTGCTGGTGGCCGCCGCCGCGACGCGCCCGGGTCTCGCGGCGATGGAGGCACTGGTCACCGCTGTACCGGGCGCGGGGTTGCTGCGGGACACCCAGAAGTTCGTGGCTCTGGCGCTGCCGGCGACCGTGCTCGCGCTGGCCTTCGCCGCCCGGGCCCTCTCCGCGCGCGTGCGGCCGGTCGTCGCCGGGGTGCTCGTCACGGCGGTGGCCGTGGCCGCGGTCCCGGACGCCCCGCGCGCCCTGTGGCAGCAGTTGCGGCCGGTGACGTACGGGCAGGGGTGGCAGCAGGTGGCGGGCATCGTCGACGGTCGGCCAGGGGACCTGCTGGTGCTGCCGGCGGGGTCGTTCCGCTCGACGCCGCTGTGGGCCGAGGGCCGGCCGGTCCTCGACCCCGCGCCGCGGCTGCTCGACACCCGCGTCCTCGTCGCGGGCGATCTGCTCGTGGCCGGAGCCGGGGTGGGTGACGCCACCGCGGTGCCGGGCGAGGGGGATCGCGCGCGCCGCGCCACCGACGCGCTGCTGCGCGGCGCGGACCCCCGCGAGCTGGCGGGCCTGGGCGTGCGCTGGGTGCTCGACGAGCGCACGTCCGCCGGGCCCCGGGGCGCGGCGGAGGAGACCCTGATGGCGACGACGACGAGGTTCTCCGACCCCGAACTGACCCTGCACGAGCTCGCCCCGCCGGACGGGCCGGGTGATGCGGACTCGCGATGGGGCGCGGTCACCCCTCCCGGCGCCCCGGCGTGGGCCCGCGCGGCGGTGCTGGCGGCGCACGCGCTGTGGCTGCTCACGCTGGTCGGCGCGGCGCTGGCTGGCGGTTGGCCCGGCCGTCGATCACGCCGCTGAGCCGCCGGCCCTCGGTGACGGCCGCGAGGACCCGCTCCATCGCCGCGCCGGTGGCGGGCCACGACATCCCCGCGGCCTTCCGGCGGGCGGCCTCACCCATCCGCGCCCGCAGGTCGGGGTCCGACAGGAGACGGTCCGCGGCGATGGTCATGGCGGCGACGTCGTCCACGAGGAGGCCCGTCTCGCCGTCGTCGATCGAGTCCCGCAGTCCCGCGGCGTGGTGGTAGCCCACGGTGGGGACGCCGTGCTGCGCGGCCTCGGAGACGGCGAGCCCCCACCCCTCCTTGCGCGAGGGCATGAGGTGGACGGTGGCGCCGGCGAGCAGGCGGTGCTTGGTGGCCTCGTCGACGTGCCCGTGGAACACGACGCCGCGGGTCTCACCACCGCCGCCGGTCTCGCCGGCGGGGGCGGTGAGCCCGCGCTCGGCGGCGTACTCGCGGAGCCGGTCGGCCCACCAGCCGCTGCCGATGACGTCCAGCACGAGCCCGGGTCGACTCGCCCGCAGGGTCGCGAGCACGTCCAGCGCGTCCTCGACGTGTTTGTGCGGCACCAGCCGGGACAGGACGACCAGCCGCGGGCCGGTGGCGCGGGTGCCCGGCGAGGCCGGGATGACTCCGTCGGGCAGCGGGTCGAGGCCGTTGCGGACCACCGCGATGCGCGCGGGAGCGACGCCGAGCGCGGCGAGCTCGTCGGCCGACGGCAGCGACACGGTGACGTACTGGGACCGGGCGTGGACGCGCGGCGAGACCCACGACTCGACCCACCACCCGATCCGCGCGACCAGCCACCCGGCGACCGGCCACTGCTCGCGGTGGATGTGGTGGACCAGCACCACGACGGGGGCGGTGGTGATCAGGCGGGCGAAGAAGGGGACGCCGTTCTGGGTGTCGACGACGACGTCGGGCCGTCGCAGGACCCCGAGCGGCCCGAGGCCGAGCCGGCCGGACAGGATCGCCAGCAGTGCGCGGGGATAGACGGTGAAGCGCCCGCCGGCCCGGCTGAACCGCACGCCGGTGGAGGTGGTCGCGGAGCGGGTCGCGCCCCGCGAGCGGGAGGTCCGGTAGACGACCGTGTGGCCGGCCGTGGCGAGACCGTCCGCGACGTGCTCGAGGTAGCGCTCGCTGCCACCGCCCTGCGGGTGAGTACTGTCGCGCCAGCACAGCAGCAGGATTCGAGCCACCCGGACACTGTACGCGGGCGGCCGGGCCGTTCCGGACCGCCGGTATCGTCCCCGCCGTGCTCACCGATCCCGTCCACCGCTCGCCCGCGCTGCGATCGGTGGCCCGCCGCGCCACCCTCGGCCGCTCGCTCGGGCTGCTGCGCTCGTTCCCCCTCGAGCAGTCCGACCCGGACGCCTTCTACTCCGGCCTGGCGCGCGACACCGTCGAGCTGGTCGCGGACCTGTGGGCCGAGTCCGGCGATCAGCCCGCCCGGCCGGGCCCCGGCCCCGACGCCGGGAGGCTTCCCGGGCTGACGGTCCTCGACGTGGGCGGCGGGCCCGGCTACTTCTCCGACGCGTACGCCGCCGAGGGCGCCCGATACGTCTCCGTCGAGCCGGACGTCGGTGAGATGTCCGCGGCGGGCCTGGACCAGACGGGGTCGATCCGCGGCAGCGGGATGGCCCTGCCGGTGCGGACCGATGCGGTGGACGTGTGCATCTCGAGCAATGTCGCCGAGCACGTGCCCGAGCCCTGGCGCATGGCCGAGGAGATGTGCCGGGTGACGCGACCGGGCGGCCTCGTCGTCGTCTCCTACACCCTCTGGTACGGCCCCTTCGGGGGCCACGAGATGGGGCTGACCCACTACCTCGGCGGCGAGCGCGCGCGGCGGCTCTACGAACGGCGGCACGGCCACCCGCCCAAGAACGTCTACGGCGAGTCCCTGTTCGAGGTGGGCTGCGCCGACGGCCTGGCCTGGGCGCGCGGCACCGACTCCGCCGAGCTCCTCGCCGCGTTCCCCCGCTACCACCCGCGGTGGGCGTGGTGGCTGGTGCACGTCCCGCTCGTGCGGGAGGTCCTCGTGTCGAATCTGGTGTTAGTGCTGCGCGCGAAGTAGCGCCCCACGGCGGGCCGGACCCTCGCTACAGTGAGGTGGAACACGTTCTTGTTAGCTTCACTCCCGGTTGACGGGACGGTTCCCACCGCTCTTGTACCCCACCGCACGGAGGTCCCCCGTGGTCGTCGTCCATGACAAGCTCTTCTCCGGCACCCGCTGGACCGATCCGGTCACCACCGGCGTCCTCGAGGTGACGTCCCCGGCCACCAACACGGTCGTGGGTCGTGTCGCCGAGACCACCACCGACGACCTGGACGAGATGATCAGCCGGGCCCGCGACTCGTTCGCGTCCGGCGTCTGGCGGAACACGCCGCCCGCCGAGCGCGGCGCACTGCTCGCCCGCGCGGCCGACATGCTCGAGGAGCGCCAGGCCGAGGTCTGCCAGATCCTGTCCGACGAGATGGGCGCGCCCGCGAGCGCCGCGTCGATGATCCAGGTGACCCCCACCCTCGGCGTACTGCGCTACTACTCCCGTCTCGCCGAGACCTTCCCGTGGTCCGAGGTGCGTCAGGGCGACTTCGGCGCCTCCGTCGTCACCCGCCAGCCCGTCGGCGTGGTCGCGGCGATCACCGCGTGGAACGTCCCGCTCTACCTCAACACCGCCAAGCTCGCGCCGGCCCTGCTGTCCGGCAGCTCGGTCATCCTCAAGCCGTCCTCGGCCACCCCGCTGTCCGCGCTGTGGCTGGCGGACCTGTTCCGCGAGGCGGGCCTGCCGGAGGGGGTGCTGTCCGTGGTGACCGGCCCCAGCTCCGTGGGTGATCACCTGGTGTCCCACCCGGATGTCGACAAGATCTCGTTCACCGGCTCGACCGAGGTCGGCAGGCACATCGCCGGGATCGCCGCGCAGGGCCTCAAGCGCTGCTCGCTCGAGCTGGGCGGCAAGAGCGCCGCCATCGTCCTCGAGGACGCCGACCTGGCCTCCGCCGCCGGCACCATGGTGTTCTCCGCCCTGATGAACTCCGGCCAGGCGTGCGTGTCCCAGAACCGGATCCTGGCCCCGCGTTCGCGCTACGACGAGGTGGTGAACGCGCTGGTCGAGAACGTCTCGCTCATGCCCGTCGGTGACCCCGCCGACGAGGGCACCGTGTTCGGCCCGCTGGCCAACCACAAGCAGAAGGCGTCCGTCGAGGGGTACATCCGCAAGGGCGTCGAGGAGGGCGCGACCATCGCCTACGGTGGCGGCGAGGTCGAGGGCCTGCCCGAGCACGTGTCGGGAGGGGCCTACGTCCAGCCGACCGTCTTCCGCGACGTCGACAACTCCATGACCATCGCCCAGGAGGAGATCTTCGGTCCGGTCCTGCAGGTCATCGCCTACGACACGGTCGACGACGCCGTGCGGATCGCCAACGACTCCGAGTTCGGCCTCGCCGGCGCCGTCTACTCGTCCGACCCCGACGCCGCGCTCGCCGTGGCCCAGCGGGTGCGCACCGGAACCATGGGCATCAACTGGTACGCCTTCGATCCCACCGCCCCGTTCGGCGGGTTCAAGAACTCCGGTATCGGCCGCGAGAACGGGCCCGAGGGGCTGGACGCGTACTGCGAGCTGCAGAGCGTGCTCATGCCGTTCGGCTGGGAGCCGTCCGGCACCTGACGCCTGCGGGCGCCCCGGCCCGCGCGCTCACTCCACGCGGTAGCCGACCCCTCGCACCGTCTGCACCTTGTTCTCGCCGATCTTGCGGCGCAGGGAGCGGATGTAGACGTTGACGATGTTGGAACCCGGGTCGAAGTCCATGCCCCAGACGCTCTCGAGGAGCTGCTCGCGGCTGATGGTCTCGCCCCTGTTGCGCAGCAGCATCTCCAGCAGCGAGTACTCGCGGTTGGTGAGCTCCTGGATGCGGCCGTCCACCTCGACGCGGCGGGTACGGATATCCAGGCGCATGCCGGCGTGCTCGAGGATGCCCGGGTCTTCGGTCGCCTCGTGCTCGCGCAACCGCAGCCGGATGCGGGCGAGCAGCTCGGGGACTCGGAAAGGCTTGACCATGTAGTCGTTGGCGCCGGATTCCAGTCCCTCGACGGTGTTCGCGACGCTGTCGCGGGCCGTGAGGATGATGACGGGCGCGGCGAACCCGCGATCGCGGGCCTCGCGCAGCAGCGTCAGTCCGTCGGTGTCGGGCAGGCCGATGTCGAGCAACATCAGGTCGATGTCGGAGATGGTCGACAGGATGGCACGCGCGCTCTCCCCGTCCACCGCCTCGAGTGCGGTGTACTCGGCACCACCGAGTGCCTTGACCAAGACCGAGCGGATGAGGTCATCATCCTCCACGACGAGAACGTTCGTCATGCATCCCTCCTTCTCCGACTTGGGAGTATCGCACGGGTACCGCGCTGCTGGACGCTGGCGGGCGACCGTGTCCGCGGCTCGGCCGGGGACCGGGGGGTTCAGCGGGTCTCGGAGCCGCTCGCGTCGGACGGGTCGGTCCCGGCGGGCGAGCCGGAACCCTTCGCGGGCGGCGGCGCGACGAAGGGGATGACGATGCAGAACGTCGCGCCGCCCCCGGCGGCGTTGAACGCGAACGCGCGGCCTCCGTGCGCCTTGGCGATCGTCGAGACGATAGCGAGCCCGAGGCCGGTGCCGCCGCGTCCGTCACGGAGCTGGCCGCGCGCGGTGTGGAACCGCTCGAAGATGCTCTCCTCCTCGCCGGGCGGGATCCCCGGTCCCCTGTCGCGGACCCACCACAGAAGCCGGCGACGGTAGGACTCCCGCTCCGGGGTCTCCGGGACGGCCCCGGACACGAGCTCCGCGGCGATGGTCGGGTCACCGGGCTCGATGACCCGGCACCCGATCTCGATGGTGTCCCCGGGGCCGGTGAACCGGACCGCGTTGGAGCAGAACTGCATGAGGGCCTGGGTGATCCGGTGCTGGTCCAACCTGGCCAGGCCCTCGGCGTACGGCAGCACCCGCCAGTTCCGGTCGGCCACCACCTCGATCTTCGCCTCGACGTCCAGCACGAGCTCGGTGACGTCGGTCGCGGCGGTGCGGAGGAAGTCCGGACGGTCGGCGCGGGCGAGCGTGAGCAGGTCCTCGACGATGCGGGTCATCCGGGACAGTTCGTCCTGTATGAGCCGGATGGTCTCCGTCCGGCCCTCCGGGTCCTCGGGCATGAGGTCGAGATTGCCCTGGACCACGGTCAGCGGTGTCCGCAGCTCGTGGCCGGCGTCGTCCAGGAACTCCCGCTGTGTGCGGTAGGCCTCCTCGACCCGCTCGAGCATGTCGTTGACGGTGTCGGCGAGGGAGACGATCTCGTCGGGCCCGTCGGAGGGCACGCGCCGTGACAGATCGGCCGCGGAAATGGTTTCCGCCGCTTCGCGGATCCGTCTCACCGGGACGAGCATCCGGCCGGCGATCCACCACGCGAGTAGTGCGCTCACGACCATGCCCCCGGCGGCCGCCCAGCGCAGAAAGCTCTTGACGCGGCGGGTCTCGTCATGCGTGCCGCGGTCGTGGATGGCCACCACAATGTTGGCCGGCCCGGCGGGGCTCTCGACGGTGGCCTTGCGCCAGCGCACCGAGTCGTCGATCACGCCGGAGTCCTCCATGGGGGACAGTCCGATCCGCTGGATCTGCGAGCGCATGCCCGGGGGGAACAGCCGGTCCTCGTCCGGTCCGTACCGGGAGAGGGTGAACTGGGTCCCCGACTCGTTGGCCGTGCCGACGAGCAGCATCTCGGAGGAAGGGTACTGCTGAGCCAGGTACGCCCGGATGAGCTGTTCCACGGTGGGGTCGTCCGACTCGAACGACGGCAGGATACCGGCGGACATGAAGGTCGAGAAGTCGGCCGCCTCGCGGTTGAGCCGGGAGTCGGTGACGCGTTCCGTGCTCAGGTCCAGCATCTGGATCATGAAGATCACCATCGCGGCGAACACGGCCGCGGTCACCAGGGTGATGCTGACGGTGATGCGCAGACGCGCAGAATGCCACCAGCGGGCCGGTTGTGACCTCCCGAGAGAGGGGCTCACCTCGGCTCGGAGCCGTCATCGGCGGGGTGCGCCGCTCCCGGCTCGCCGTCGGCGGGCGAACCGTCCGTCGGCGTCGCGGGGGCCGGGGTGCCCTCAACCGGAGTGTTCTCCGCGGGCGCGCCCGTGGTGAGTACGACGATCCGGGCGCCCGGAACCGGCCCGATCACGACCGGCGCGTCCCGGCCGGTCGGGTGCTCCGGACGATCGGGCGTGCCCTCGGGGCCGTCGTCCATGGGCGACGGGGTCGCGGGGTGATCCCGGCCCGGCCGGGGAGCGCGGTGATCTGTGACGCCCGGCGGGATGTCGCCCGCGCCCGACCCCGCCGAGCCGAGCGGCTCGTTGCGATCCACGGTGTCGGGGTTCCGGCCACGATTGGCGCCGTCCCCGGCCACGAATCCGGAGCGCGCGGGTTCGGTACGACCGTCGGTCGGCGGCGGCAGGGGTACGAGGTCGGCCGGCCGCGCGGACAGTCTCGACAGGATCGAGGGGATCGGTGCCGGCACGGGGAGGGCGGACAGGCCGTCGATCACGGTGAGGTGGGGCCGGACGCCCTCGATGGCGGTGCCGACGGGCTCGGGGGCGGCGACCCGGGTCTCGTCCGCGGTGTCGGAGCCTCCGCCCGTCGAGACGGTGGTCGTGCGCTCGGGCGCGGCAGGAGGGGCGTCTTCGTTTCCGGAACCCATGACCGTGGCGGCGACGACCAGCCCGTCGGCCGTCGCAGGGAGGGCGATGAGTCCGACGACGGTGGCTCTCATACCTTTCCTCCCGCGGGAACACGGTGTTCCGCTCAGTCGTTCACCTTGACACCCGGTGGCGCCACTGCGAAGAGCGTCGAACATATGGTAATAGCGAACGGGTCACTCCGAGTAGAATGTGTGACCCGTCCGCTATCGATCCTGTGAGGGAGTGTCAGCCCAGGCGCTCCTTGAGGGCGGCGAACTGCTCGTGGACCTCTGCCGGGACCTTGGGGCCGCAGAACTCGAGCCACTCGGTGATGAGCGGCAGCTCGCGTCGCCACTCCTCCGGGTCGACGGCCAGGGCGGCCTCGACGTCCTCGAGCGGGGTGTCGAGCCCGGTCATGTCGATGTCGGCGGCGCGGGCGGTGAGGCCGGCGGCCGTCTCATCACCCTCGACGCGACCCTCGATGCGGTCGATAACCCACTTGAGCACGCGGCTGTTCTCGCCGAAGCCCGGCCACAGGAAGCGACCGTCGGCACTCTTGCGGAACCAGTTGACCAGGAAGATCTTGGGCATCTTGTCGCCACCGCGGGCGCCCATGTCGACCCAGTGCTGGAAGTACTCGCCGACGTTGTAACCGACGAACGGCAGCATGGCCATCGGGTCGCGACGCACCGCGCCGACCTGGCCCTCGGCGGCGGCGGTCTGCCCGGAGGACAGGGTCGCGCCGATGTACACGCCGTGGTTCCACGAGTACGCCTCGCTGACCAGCGGGACCGTGTCGGCGCGCCGGCCGCCGAAGAGGATGGCCGAGATCGGCACGCCCTCGGGGGAGTTGAACTCGGGCGCGGTGACGGGGCACTGGTCGATCGGCACGCAGTAGCGCGAATTGGGGTGCGCGGCGTTGCCGGCCTCGCCGTCGCCGGTCGGGGTCCAGTCGTTGCCCAGCCAGTCGATGAGGTGGTCCGGCGTGCCCTCGAGACCCTCCCACCACACGTCGCCGTCATCGGTCAGCGCGACGTTCGTGTAGATCGCGTTGCCCGGCTCCAGCGTCTTCATGGCGTTGGGGTTGGACGAGTAGTTGGTGCCGGGGGCCACGCCGAAGAAGCCGTACTCGGGGTTGACAGCGTAGAGGCGGCCGTCGGCGCCGAAGCGCATCCAGGCGATATCGTCGCCGACCACCTCGGCGCGCCAGCCCTCGATGGTGGGCTGGATCATCGCGAGATTGGTCTTGCCGCACGCGGACGGGAAGGCGGCCGCGACGTAGTGGACCTCGTCGGTGGGGGAGATGAGCTTGAGGATGAGCATGTGCTCGGCCAACCAGCCCTCGTCGCGGGCCATGGCGGACGCGATGCGCAGCGCGAAGCACTTCTTGCCCAGCAGGGCGTTGCCGCCGTAACCGGAGCCGAAGGACCAGATCTCCCGGGTCTCCGGGAAGTGGGTGATGTACTTCTCCTCGTTACACGGCCAGGGGACGTCCTTCTCCCCCTCGGCGAGCGGGGCGCCCACCGAGTGCAGGCCCTTGACGTAGGCGCCGTCGGCACCGATCTTCTCGAGCGCCGCGGAGCCCATGCGGGTCATGATCTTCATGGACACGACCACGTACGCGGAGTCGGTGAGCTCGATGCCCAGCTTGGGGTCCTCGGCGTCCAGCGGGCCCATGCAGTAGGGCACCACGTACATGGTGCGGCCGCGCATGCAACCCCGGTAGAGGTCGGTCATCTGGGCGCGCATCTCGGCCGGGTCGCGCCAGTTGTTCGTCGGGCCGGCACCCTCGGCGGTCTCGGAGCAGATGAACGTGCGCGACTCGACGCGGGCGACGTCCTTGGGGTCCGACTGCGCCAGGAACGAGTTGGGCTTCTTCTCCTCGTTCAGCTTGACGAAGGTGCCGGCCGCCACCATCTCGGCGGTGAGGCGATCCCACTCCGCGTCGGAGCCGTCGGCGAAGACGACCCGGTCCGGCTGGGTGAGCTCGGCGACCTCCGCGATCCACGCGAGCATCTCGGTGTGATCGGTTGGTGCCTGACCCTCGAGGCCGGGAATGGTGGTGGTGGTCATCACTGCTCCTCGCGCGTGGTGCATGGTCTTGGTCACAGGGTATCGCCAACCGGTGCGGATCGCCGCGTCCGAGCCCCGATCGCGCCCAAATGTGAGGGATCCCTCAGATGTGGCCGTGGTCGATGCGCTCCCATCGCGCCGGCGGCGGGGGCGGCGAGGCCGGATCGTCGCCGGCCTCGTTGGTGAAGCCCCCGAAGGGTACTCCCTCGGCGGGGTTGGCCAGCCGCCACGAGTCGTAGCTGCCGTCGAAGCGCACGGTCGAGACGTGGTCGACCGTGCCGTCGCCGTCGACGTCCGTGTACACGGTCAGGCCGCGGTCATCGCCGCGCGTGACCGCCTCCATGAAGCCGTCCCCGTCGAGGTCCGCCTCGGGTGAGCCCAGGTCGAGGACCTCGTCACCGACGGGGACGTGCAGCCCCAGCGACGACGGCTCGGCCAGCGGCGCGCCCTCCAGGCCGCAGACGTCGGGCGCGTAGTGGTGGTCGAACGGGTCCGGGCCGGCGAGTGGATCGGTCATGGCGACGTGCCCCCTGCGATGGTGTGGGACCGGGCGGCCTGCTCGGAACGCCTGCGGCGGATGCGCCGGTCGAGGTCGGTGACCCGGGGCCCGGGATCGTGGGCGAACCCGTCGGTGATCGTGGCCTCGGCGGCGAGGATCCGCGAGCCGAGGGACTGTTCGGTCTCCGCGCGCAGCGCCGCGAGCCTGTCGCCCACCGCGGCGACGGTGTGGGTGCGCAGCGTCTGCGTCCGGCGCACGGTCACGGTGACCCACCCCAGCGCCACGCCGCACAGCAGCGCGAGCGGGATGACGAGCGCCGCGGCGCCCGGCACTTCGGCGAGCGGGGCCAGCAGCATCCGGCCCACACCGGTGCCGCCGGCGGCGCCGGTGATCATGACGAGCATTTCTTCGCCGGTGTTGCGGGGCGGGCGTCCCGGCGTGAGGCCGCTCTTCGGCGCGGGGATCCGCGGTCCGGCCGGGGCGGTCGGGCCGAGGTGCCGGGCGACGAGGGCGTCGGCGCGGCGGTCGGCGCGGGCGACGGTGGCGGCCACCGCGGCGTCGGCGTCGGCGGCGAGGCGGTGCACGAGGGCGTCGACGCGGGAGCGCGGCGCGGCGGCGAGCTCCTCGCGTGCGCGGCCGCCGAGGTCGCGCACGGACCGGTGCAGGTCCTGGACCACCTCCATGCGCAGCGCCTGCACGTCCTGGCGCAGCGCCTGGGAGCGCGTGGTGATGGCCTCGGTGCGGCGGGCGAGGAGCCAGTCGACGGTGGCGGTCGCCGGGTCGGGCCCGGCGGGCCGCGGGACCGGGCCGCCGGGCGCGGTGGGCACGGCGCCCGCACGCACCGCGGCGAGCAGCGACGACAGCAGGGCGGCGGGGGCGCCGGGGTGGCCCTCGTCGACGACCTGGACCGGGCACCTCACGCCGGCGTCTACCAGGCGGCGGGTGGTGACGTCGACCGTCTCCGAGAGGTGCTCGGCCGTGCACGTGCGGGCGCGCCCCGCCACGGCCACCGCCATCGGCAGGCGGGCCGCGACGCCGCGCGCGACCTCGACGTCGTCGGGGCGTACCGGGCAGACGGCGTCGACGACGAGGACCGCCGCGTCCGGCCGGTCCTCGGGTGCGGCGTCGACGAGCACACGGATCCGGGCTTCGGCGTCGGCGGCCGGGCCCGCTGCGGCGGACAACCCTGTGCCCGCTGCGGCGGACAACGCCGAGGCGACGGCGGGAGCCGCGGAGTCCCGGGCCCCCAGCACCGCGATCGTCAACTCGCGGGGCGGGGCCGGAGCGGCCGTCACGTCGACGCCGATCCGGGGAGCGCGGCCGCGCCCAGGGCGCACAGGGCGGCCTCGGCGAGATCGCCCACCTCGTCGTGGACCGCGAGCATCTCCAACTCGGCCTCGAGACGGGACACCCGGGTCGTCGACAGATCGAGCAGGGCGCGTTCGAGGAAGGACACGACGCCGTCGACCGACCGGTGCCCGGGCTCGCGCGCGTCCACGGCGGGTAGTCCACGGGCCCAGTGCGGCGGGTCCTCGTCGTCGTCGACCCCCGTGGCCACCACGAGCATCGGGTGCCGGCGCGCGCGGCGAACCCACGCCTCCTCATGGCGGCACGGGGCGGTGCGTAGGCACACGATCTCCGCGTCCGGCGGTGCGGCGGGCTCGGAACCGGGCGCCGCGACGACGTCCAGGTCGTCGACCCGCGCGCGCCACCCCCGGCGGACGCGCAGCGCGGCGGCGAGCGTGCGGCGACCCGAGCCCAGTCCGCCGCGAATGCGGATATCGGCCGGCGCGTCGACACGCGCGACGGCGGCCTCCACCGGGGCGGTCCCACCCCGGCCCCCGTCCCGCTCCCGGGCGGACGCGACCAGGCGCCGGACCCGTGCGACGGGGTCAGGGTCGGGGGCACGAGCCGGGGCCGGGGGCTCGGTGTCGGGGGTCACGGATGGCACGCGATCATCGTGACCCGACCGCCTGCGGGCGGCAAGACCTTCCCCTCGGGCCCCGACGCCCGGATTCGGAGGCGACCACGGATTACGGGATGATGGCCGGGTGAACCAGAGCGAGAACCCCGCACACGCGGCCGGTGGCACCCCGGACGACAGTGGTACCCCGAACGACGGTGGCACCCCGGACGACAGTGCCCGTCTCTTCCCCCGGGTGACCGCCTACCGGTTCCGCCGCGGCACCCTGCGGCCCGGGCAGCAGCGCAACTGGGAGGAGCACTGGCCGGCCTACGGGCGTAACGTCTCCGACGAGATCGTCGACCGCGAGGCGCTCTTCGGCCGGCGCGCACCGCTGATCGTGGAGATCGGCTCCGGCACCGGCACGTCCACGGCCGCGATGGCCGCGGCCGAGCCGGACATCGACGTCATCGCCGTGGAGGTGTATCAGCCCGGGCTGGCCCAGCTGCTGGGCATGATCCTGCGCGAGGGCCTGGAGAACGTGCGCATGATCCGTGGCGACGGCGTGGACGTGCTCACCAACATGTTCGCGCCGGCCGACCTGGACGGTGTCCGCGTGTTCTTCCCCGACCCCTGGCCCAAGGCCCGCCACCACAAGCGGCGGCTCCTGCAGTCCGGCACCTTCGAACTCATCGCATCGCGGCTGCGACCGGGTGGCGTGCTGCACGTGGCCACCGACCACGCCGACTACGCCGAGTGGATCGCCGAGACCGGCGACGCCGAGCCCGCGCTCCAGCGGCTGGACCCCGCGACGGACCTCCGCCACGTACCGTTCAGTCTGGACAGACCCGTGACGAAGTTCGAGGGCAAGGGGCTGCAGGAGGAACGGGTGATCAACGAGTTCCTCTGGCGTCGGGTGCACTGACGCCCCACCCCAGGAACCCCGTACGACGAGAACCGAGGCGGACGACGCGATGACCCCACCAGACGAGATGCGCAACCACGACACGACGGACGTGGCCACGCCCGACGGACCGGGGGTGGTGCTCCTCGTGTGGGACGCACCCAACGTCGACATGGGGCTCGGCTCGATCCTCGGCGGCCGCCCGACCGCCGTGTACCGCCCGCGCTTCGACGCGCTCGGCCGCTGGCTGCTCGGCTACACCGCCGACCTGTCCGTGCGGACGCAGGACGCCCTCGAGGCCGAGGCGACCGTCTTCACCAACATCGTCCCGGGCACCTCGGACAACGTCCGCCCGTGGGTCGAGGCGCTGCGCAACGTCGGCTTCGCCGTCTTCGCCAAGCCCAAGACCAGCGACGACTCCGACGTCGACGACGACATGCTCGAGCACATCGACCGGCGCGCCGAGTCCGGCCGACTCGCCGGCGTCGTCGTGGCCTCCGCCGACGGGCAGGCGTTCCGCGAGCCCCTCGAGGAGCTGGCCGAGGACATCCCGGTCGCAGTGATCGGGTTCCGCGAGCACGCCACCTGGGCCGTCCAGCACGACACCATCACGTTCCTCGACCTCGAGGACATCCCCGGGGTGTTCCGCGAGCCCCTGCCGCGCGTCAGCCTCGACAACCTGCCCGACGAGGGTGCCTGGCTGCAGCCGCTGCGGCCGCTGTCGGCACTGCTCACCTCGCGCTAGGAGCTCCCCCGGTGTTCAACTCACTCGGGCGGTTCGTCGCCCGCCGCCGCGTCCTCGTCCTGATCTGCTCCGTGCTGGTCATGGCCTTCCTCAGCCTCGCCGGCTCCGCGTTCGGCAACCCGTTCGGCCAGGGCGGCTTCGAGGACCCCGACAGCGGATGGGCGACCGCCGAGCGGTTGGAGCAGGAGGCGTACGGACGCGACGCGCTCGGCGACGTCGTGGTGTCCTACCACGCCCCCGAGGGCACGTCGGTCGACGATCCGGCGTTCCAGGAGCCCATCCGGCAGTCGCTGGAGTCGATCCGGACCGAGAACCCCGACCGGGTCACCGGCGTGACCAGTTTCGTGTTCAACCAGTCACCGGCCCTCGTCAACCGTGACGCGGGCATCGCGGTGGCCTCCATCCAGATCGCCGGCGAGGCCGAGGAGATCCTCCAGAACTTCCGGGCGATCGAGGACCAGATCCCGGTCGAGGGCATCGAGACCGACATCGCCGGCCTGCAGCCCGTCGCCGGCGCCCTACAGGACGGCATGGACGCCGACCTCGTGCGCGCGGAACTCATCGCGCTGCCGCTCGTGTTCCTCCTGCTCATCGTGGTCTTCGGCGGCGTCGTGGCCGCGTTCCTGCCGGTCGCGGTGGGCGTGCTGACGATCCTCGGCTCGCTCGGCGCACTTCACCTGCTGTCACTGATCACGCCCGTGAACTCCTTCGCACAGAACGTCGTGACCCTCATCGGCCTGGGACTGGCGATCGACTACGGCCTGTTCGTGGTGAGCCGGTTCCGCGAGGAGATGGCCGAGGGGTATCCACCGGACGCCGCAGTGCGCCGGTCCGTGGCCACCGCCGGCCGGACCGTGGTGTTCTCGGCGGTCATGGTCGGCGTGACCCTGTCGGGCCTGCTGGTCTTCCCGCAGGACTTCCTCAAGTCCGTCGCCTACGGCGCGATCGCCGCGGTGATCCTCGCCGCCGCGCTCTCGGTGACCCTGCTGCCGGCCGTGCTCATGCTGCTCGGCCACCGCGTCGACGCGCTCGGCATCAAGCGGATGCAGCGGCACCGCACCCGCGAGGAGGTCGAGAACGGCCTGTTCGGCCGCGTCGCCGACTTCTCCATGAAGCGCCCGGTGGCGGTGGCGATCCCGGTCGTGGTGGTGCTGGTCGCGCTCATCATCCCGTTCTCGGGCGTGAAGTTCGGCGGCATCAACGAGACCTACCTGCCGCCCGACAACCCCACGCGCGTCGCGCAGGAGGAGTACGACCAGAACTTCCCGGGTACCCGCACCGACCCGGTGAAGCTCGTGGTTCTCGGCTCGGACGGCGCGACCCTGTCGCAGATCCGCTCCGCGGCCAACGAGGCGCCCGGACTCACCGGTCCGTTCCAGTTCGCCCGCTCGGGCGGGCAGGACTCGCAGGGTCGCGAGGTCGTGGTGCTGCAGGCCGGCGTGGTCGACCGCAACGCGGCCACCGAGACCGTCGAGTACCTGCAGTCCTTCCCGATCCCCGCCGGTACCGAGGTGTTCGTGGGCGGAAACCCTGCCATGGAGAAGGACTCGGTCGATGCCCTGATCGCCGGGTTGCCGTGGTTCGTCCTGTACGTCCTCGTGGCCACGACGCTGCTGATGTTCCTGGCGTTCGGGTCGCTGGTGCTGCCGATCAAGGCGGCCATCATGAACATGCTCGGCCTGGGCGCCACATTGGGCATCCTCACGTGGATCTTCGTCGACGGGCACCTGTCCGGGCTGCTCGGCTTCACGCCGGGCCCGCTCACCTCGCCGGTCGTGGTGCTGCTCATGGCGATCATCTACGGACTGTCCACGGACTACGAGGTGTTCCTCGTCTCGCGGATGGTCGAGGCCCGCTCCCGCGGCGCGCGCACCGCGGTGGCGATCCGCAGCGGCGTCGCGCAGACCGGGCGGATCATCACGTCGGCTGCGCTCATCCTCATCGTGGTGACGGGCGCGTTCGCCTTCTCCGAGATCGTGATGATGAAGTACATCGCGTTCGGCATGATCGCCGCGCTCATCATCGACGCCACCGTCATCCGCATGCTGCTGGTGCCGGCGGTCATGCAGATGCTCGGCACCGACAACTGGTGGGCGCCGACGTGGATGAAGCGGGTCCAGGAGCGGATCGGCCTGGGCGAGGCGGAGATCGACGACGAGCCCGAGCTCCTCGCCGGTCGGCCCGCCGGGGCGGCGCACGCGCCGGCCGGGGCCGCTACGTCGGTCGCCGTGCTCGACCGGCAGCCCGAGGTCACGAGTGCGCCGCAGGCGCAGGACACCGAGCCCGAGTCCGAGTACGAGCCCGTCTACGACACCGAGTACGACGACGAGCCCGAGTCCACCCCCGGCGGCAGGATCCCCGCCTCCGAGCTGATCGCCCGCCTGATGCAGGAACGTCGACAGGACCCAGAGACGTGACCGCCGCCCCGGGCCCCCGGTGTGGGATCCTGGGACGGGCGGCACGCTCTGGTTATGGTGAGGTGATGACGGGGACGCGGGGCGCCGAGGTGCGGCGCCGTATCCGGGCTGTCCTGGGCAACCCGTGGTTCAAGGCCGGCGCGACGCTCGCCGTCCTGGGGTTCATCCTGTACTGGCTCCGCGGCCAGATGCCGTTCTTCGCCGAGGGCTTCGAGGCCGTCGCCCGCCCGCACTGGGGCTGGATCGCG
Organism: Dietzia sp. oral taxon 368; assembly: GCF_002999155.1. NCBI lineage: Bacteria > Bacillati > Actinomycetota > Actinomycetes > Mycobacteriales > Dietziaceae > Dietzia > Dietzia sp. oral taxon 368. The sequence continues at coordinate 875,684 of NZ_CP027238.1, read as the reverse complement.
GCCGCTCTCGTCTTCTCCTACCTGTCCATGTCGAGCTACGGCTCCGTGCAGAAGGTGCTGCTGCAGTCCGCCGGCGTCCGCGTCGGCTACTGGGCCAGCGTCGGCCTCGTGTTCTCCGCCAACGCCTTCTCCACCTGCATCCCCGGCGGGCAGGTCTTCGGCACCACCCTGACGTACCGCAAGACCCGGCAGTGGGGCGCGACCCGGGTCGTGGCGTCGTGGCAGCTCGTGATCTCCGGCGTCCTGTCGACCGTCGGCATCGTGCTGCTCGCCCTGCTCGGCTTCTTCCTCGTGGGATCCGTGTCCAACCCGTTCCTGCTGGTGCTCTCTGCGTTAGGTCTGGTCGCGATCGTCGTGGTGGTCCAGTGGGCGGCCCGCCACCCGGACAAGATCGAGGGGTCGGTCCTGTCGATCCTGGCCTGGATCAACGCCCGGCGGCACAAGCCCGCGGACCACGGCGCGGCCGGCGTGCGCAAGGTCGTCGAGCAGGCCGACGCCGTCGACCTGAGCAAGAGGCAGCTGTCCAAGGCGTTCGCGTTCTCCCTGCTCAACTGGGTCGCCGACATCGGCTGCCTGTGGGCGGCCGCCAACGCGGTCGGTGCCCAGCACAGCATCGGCGGCCTGTGCATCGCCTACGTCACCGGCAAGATCGTCGCCACCGCCCCCATCACGCCCGGCGGGCTCGGGACCGTCGAGGTCGCGCTCATCACCGCCCTGACCGCGGGCGGGCTCGGCGCGCATCAGGCCTTCGCGACCGTGTTCGTCTACCGCATCGTCAGCTTCGTGCTGGTCGCCCTGGCCGGGTGGGTGGTCTTCTTCCTCTTCTACCGTGGTGCCGTGGACGTCGACCCCGACGCCGACCCGTTGGGCGAACACGACCCGGGCGAGCAGTCCTCGTCGTCGTCCTCGTCGTCCGGGTCGTCTCGCACCGCACAGTCCCGCGCGACCGTCGCGGCGGCCCCACCGGCCGGGCTCACCGCGATGTGGCCGCTGCACGGGAACCCGTGGCGCCCGACGGTGACCCATGACTCCGGCCCGCTCCCGCTGCTCCGCGTGCGCGTGCGGGAGGACGGCGCCGCGGACGAGGAGTCGGGGCAGAACCCCTACCCGTTCACCGGCCGGGAGGCCCGGGAAGAGAAGGACAGGTGAGACCCGTGGCCGTGCCGGTCATGATCGTGCTCGACGCCGTGCTGGTGGTGGTGTTCTCCACCTTCGGGCGCGGCGCGCACTCCGAAGGCCTGGGCGTGGCGCAGGTGTGGGGCACCGCGTGGCCGTTCCTCGTGGGCCTGGCGGTGGGCTGGCTCGTCCTGCTGGCCGGCCGCCGAGAGCCCTCGTCGATCGGCTCGGGCGTGCTGCTGTGGCTGGCCACGCTCGTGGTGGGCATGGTGATCCGCGGGCTCGGGGACGGCCGGGTGCCGCACTGGAGCTTCATGATCGTGGCCGGTGTCGTCACCGGGGTGTTCCTGGCGGGGTGGCGCGCGGTGCGCGCGATGCTCGTCCGACGACGGCGCTAGCGCAGCCCGTCCGCCAGCTGCGCCACGACCTCCGCCGGGACCTCGATGGACTCGGGCAGCCGCACGCCGTCGGGCGTCGGGAGATCGCGCGGGACGGGGATCGTCACGGCCTCGACGGGCACGGGGACCTCGGGCGGGATCGGCGCCGCGGCCTCGGCGGCCGGAGCCGGGGCAGGCTCAGGCGCAGGGGCGGGCTCGGGCGCGGGCTCGACGGGCCCGAGCCACGCGTCGAGGTCCGCGCGGGTGCCGGCGAAGACGTTGAGGTCCACGTCGTCGGCGAACCCGGGGACCTCGCCGGTCTCCGAGCGCTGCCAGAACAGCCACTGGCCCCAGCCGCCGATCACGGGCAGCGTCGGTTCGGACACGCCGTACTCGGCGAGCCACAGCGGGTACTCGGCGAAGCGCGGGGTGTTGTCCATGCGGTCGATCCAGAAGTAGCGGTACGTGTAGAGGATCGGCGTGCGGCCGGTGCGGTGCGCGAGCGTGTCGAGGAAGACCTGCGTCCAGTCGGCGAGCTGCCGGGCGTCGAGCCCCTCGTCGGTCTCGAGGTCCAGCACGGGCGGCAACTGCGGGCCGCCCACCGACTGCAGTCGGTCGGCGAACGCGTGGGCCTGCTGCGCGGGGTCCATCGCGGGGCGGGCCTTGTGGTAGCTGCCCACGAGCATCCCGGCGGCGCGCGCCTCGGCGATGTCGGCCTCGTAGTACCGGTTGGCCGGCCCGGTGCCCTCGGTGGCCTTGATGAAGGCGAAGGACTGTCCGGCCGCGGCGGCGGCCTGCCAGTCGACCCCGGCGCCGTGCGGATGCTGCCAGCTGGAGGCGTCGAGGCCCTGCGCGAGGCCGTGGTAGACGGGTGAGAGCGGCACCTCGGCGTCGGCGCGGGGGGAGATGACGACGACGAGGAGGCCGACCGAGAGAGCTGCTGCAGAGGCCAGGGCGACGAGGAGTCGGGGAAGGAGGGCGCGTCGGGCTGACGGTCCGGCAGTGGTCATGGGGTGAGTATGTGGCAACCACAACAGTCACACAAGCAACTCGCGCATCTTTTTCCACAACTGTCCAGTTCGGGTGGTCGGCGACGTCCCCGCGGGCCCGCGGTCGAGCGCGTCGAAGCCGGGCGGACCGCGGGTGGGGGTGGCGTGGGTCACGGAATCACAACAACCTGTAACACGCTGTCCCACGCGTACGTTGACCTGGTTTTCTCACCTACTCTTAAGGCGACCCCACCGAACAGTCGGGAGTGCCCCTCATGACCGATGCCATCGACCTCACCACCCCTCGTTACCGGCAGGACCTGGTCACGGAGGTCGACGGTCCGGACGACGACCCGTTCCTCGAGGTGTCCGTCGCCGAGACCGTGGTGCTGGACGAGGACGGCGCGGACCGCGGTGTGCCGGAACTCCGGCTGCGCACCGGGGCCGACGGCATCACGCTCACCGACCGCGACCAGATCCTCCAGCTCCAGGCGATCATCAACCGGGCCGTCAACCAGTGGCGGGCCTCCGCGTCGCATCTGGCCTGACGCCGCGGCGCGATCGGCCCGGCTGCACTACTCGACCCGGATCCCCGCCTCGCCGATGAGGGCGAGCCCGACGCCCAGCACCTGGTCGGGCGAGATGAGCGCGCCCCGCAACGCCGAGGCCCCGCGCAGGTCCGCGAGGTCGGCGCCGCGCAGGTCCGCGGCTGAGGCGCTCGCCCGCTCGACGGTCGCGCCGCGCAGGTCGGCCCCCTCGGTGGTGAGGTCGGCGATCTGCGCCTCGAGCAGGTCGGCCTGACGGCAGCGGGTCGCGGCGAGGCGCACCCGCTGTAGGCGCGCCATCCGCAGGTTGATCATGTCGGCGTGACAGTCTTCGAACGTCACGTCGGTCAACCGCGCGTCGGACAGGACGATGCCGGTCAGTCGGCAGCCGACGAACCGCACGCGGGTGAGGTTGGCCCCGTCGGCGACGAGTCCGGACAGGTCGCACCCGCTGAGCACCACGTCGGTGAGTCGTAGGCCGTCAGCGCGGGCGCCGCTGAGCCGTAGGTCCTCGAGCGCGGATTCGCGGACCTCCATCCCGCCCATCGCGACGGCGCCCTCCTCCGGGCCGGGTGCGTGCTCGGCGGTGGCCAGGACCCCGTCCCACAGGCCGTCGGGCTCCACGTCCGAGAGGGGCGGGCCGAGCTGATCACGCCGGGGGAGTGCGGGGGCGGCGGGGGGACGGGGAGAGCTCGAGCGACGACGCAACGGTGGGGCCACGGCCTCAGCCTAGGTGGTCAGTACACCTGGGTCGCCCCGTCCGCGGCGGTCGCGCCGTCAGTCCGGGCCGTGCCGGCCGGGCGTCCCGGATCGCGGGCGACAGGAGTAGGCTCGACACGAGATAGACAGATCGGTCTATCCGAATTGACAGAGAGGTGAGGCCATGAGTTTGCGCGAGGCGTTCGCTTTCCCCGAGGTCGTCAACGACTACGCCGCCCGCTGCACCGCTGCCCTGGTGGTGACCCTCGCTGTGGTCACGATCCTCGTGCCGTCGCCCGCCCGGACCTGGCTCGCCGGGGCTCTGGTCGTCGGCTTCGCGCTGCGGGTGGCGGGTGGCCCGCGGTACTCGCCGTTCGGCCGGCTCTCCGTGCACGTGCTCGCCCCGCGGGTGAGCGCGGAACCCAAGCTGGTCTCCGGCGCGCCCAAGCGGTTCGCCCAGACGATCGGCCTGGTGATGTCGTCGATCGCCTTCGGTCTGTTCCTCGGCGGACTGACCACGGCAGGGATCGTGGTGCTCGGCGTGCTGGTGCTGGCCGCACTCGCGGAGGCGGCGCTCGGCTTCTGCCTGGGCTGCTGGATGTACGGGCAGCTCCAGCGTGTCGGCCTCATCTCGGACGACGCGTGCGCGGACTGCGCCGACATCTGGGCCCGGCCCGGGATGGCCGCCCGGAACTGAGGCTCTCCCACCGGAGTCCGGTGTCGACGGTGCGGCGATCCGCGACGCTCCCGCAGCGCACGTCGGCGTCGGCCGCGCGTGCCGAACAAACACCCAGCGCGACCCTCCCGAGATGCGCTGCCTCTTCGGCTCGCGCTGGCGGAATGGTCCATCGCCGCAGCGTGGGTCGGCGACAAGCGTGCACTCTCCCAGCGCAGGGCAGAGGGGCAGCGCGTCTGGAGCCGGGTGCGCTGGCGGTCTGCTCGAGCTCCCGATCGTCTCCTCGCCGCGACCGGGCCGCCGCCGCCCCGCGTTAGTGTGGGCACATGAGCACTCCCGCTGACGGCACCGCTTCCGACCGCCCCGACGACCGGTCCGGCGACCGCGACTTCGAGAAGCGCTACGACACGTGGGCCCAGCAGGAGGGCATCCGCGGCTATCCCGGCTCCGACTTCGGCGACACGGCGTTCAGAGACTCAGCGTTCGGGGACACCGCGTTCGGCGACACGGCGTTCGGGGACACCGCGTTCGGTGACCCGGCCTCCGGCGGCGCGGGCTACGGCGACCCGCAGTACGGCGCGGGGCAGTTCGACCCGGCGCAGCACGGCGCGCAGCCGGGTCACGGGACCCAGCCGTACGCGCAGCCCTATGCCCGACCCTCTGACATGCAGCAGTACGGAATGCCGCAGTACGGCCATCCCGGTCAGCCCCACGCCCAGCCGTACGGTGCGATGCAGCCCTACGGCCAGTACCCACCGGCCACTCGCAAGGACCCGGCGCTGATGCTCGTGGCCTCACTGCTCATCCCCGGGCTGGGCACGATGCTCAACGGTCGGGTCGGTAGGGGTGTCGGCATCCTTGCGGGCTACGGCGTGGGCGTACTGCTCTCGGTGGTCCTCATCGGGCTGCCGATCATGTTCGGGTTCTGGGTCTGGGGGATGGTCGACGCCTATCAGGGGGCGAAGGATCACAACGCGCGCCACGGTCTGCCCTGATCGCGGACCGGCCGCCGCGGGTCCTCGCCGTCGTCATCCCACCCGCGTGGGCCGCGCCCTTCCGTAACCTGGTCGCATGACAGCGACCGAGATCCCCACCACCGACGCCCCTCGCCCCTCGGGCCTGGACCTGCGATACGTCGACACGGACGTCCGGCCACAGGACGACTTGTACCAACACGTCAACGGCACGTGGATCCGTGACCACGTGATCCCCGCGGACCGGCCGATCGACGGCGCGTTCCTCGCGCTGCGCGACCTGTCCGAGGAGCGGGTGCGCGACATCATCACCGACGCCCCGGTCGACTCCCGGATCGGCGCGTTCTACGCCTCGTTCATGGACACCGATGCGGTGGAGGCGGCGGGCGTCGAGGCGCTGGCACCCGACCTGGCCGAGGTCGACGGCGCCGGAGACGCGGACTCCCTCGCGCTGGCGATGGCGCGGCTCGAGAAGGTCGGCGTCGGCGGGCTCATCGGCGCCTACGTCAACAACGACGCCAAGAACTCCACCGAGTACATCCTCTACCTGGTGCAGTACGGCATCGGACTGCCCGACGAGTCCTTCTATCGTGAGGACCAGTACGCGCAGATCCGCGAGCAGTACACGGAACACATCGCGCGGATGCTCGAGTTGGCCGGGCTCGCGGACGCCACCGCGGCCCGCGAGAGCGCCGAGCGGATCCTGGCGCTGGAGACGCGCATCGCCGCCGCGCACTGGGACGTCGTGGCCCGTCGCGACGCGGACAAGACCTACAACCCCGTGACCTGGGACGAGCTGCCGACGCTGGCCCCCGGCTTCCCCTGGCACGACTGGGCCCGCGAGCTCGGCGGCACCGAGGAGACCTTCGGTCGGCTCGTCGCCATGCAGCCCGACTTCCTCACCGCGGTGGCCGGGCTCTGGGCCGGTGAGCCGCTCGAGACGTGGAAGGAGTGGCTGCGCTGGCGGATCGTCTCCTCCCGCGCGCCGTACCTGCCCACGGCGCTGGTCGAGGAGAACTTCCGTTTCTACGGCACCGTCATGTCCGGGACCGAGGAGATCAAGGCCCGCTGGAAGCGTGGCGTCGGCGCGGTCGAGGCCGCCCTCGGCGAGGAGGTCGGCAAGGAGTACGTGGCCCGCCACTTCCCGCCCGGCCACAAGGCGCGCATGCAGGAACTGGTCGCCAACCTCACCGCCGCGTACCGCTACTCGATCAGCAGGCTGCCGTGGATGACCCCGGCCACCCGCGAGCGCGCACTCGACAAGCTCGAGGCGTTCGTGCCGAAGATCGGCTACCCCGACAAGTGGCGGGACTACTCGGCGCTCGAGGTCCGCGCCGACGACCTCATCGGCAACGTCCGTCGCTCCGCTCGGTTCGAGCACGAGTACGAACTGGGCAAGCTGGGCGGGCCCGTCGACCGCGACGAGTGGCACATGACGCCGCAGACCGTCAATGCCTACTACAACCCGGTGATGAACGAGATCGTCTTCCCGGCCGCGATCCTGCAGCCGCCGTTCTTCGACGCCGACGCCGACGACGCCGCCAACTACGGGGCGATCGGCGCGGTCATCGGCCACGAGATCGGCCACGGCTTCGACGACCAGGGGGCGAAGTACGACGGCGACGGCAACCTGGTCGACTGGTGGACCGATGACGACCGCGAGGCGTTCGGGACCCGCGTGGAGGCGCTGATCGCCCAGTACCAGGGCCTCACCCCGGACGGCCTCGATCCCCAGAAGGACCACGTCAACGGGGCCTTCACGGTGGGGGAGAACATCGGCGATCTGGGCGGCCTCACGATCGCGCTGCTGGCCTACCGGTTGGCGCAGGGCACGGACGGCCAGCCGGCGCAGGGGCCGGACGTGGGTCCGGAGATCGACGGCATGACCGGGATCCAGCGGCTCCTCACCTCGTGGGCGATCGTGTGGCGCACCAAGACCCGCGCCGAGGAGGCCGCCCGGCGGCTCGCCGTGGACCCGCACTCGCCGCCGGAGTTCCGCTGCAACCAGGTGGTGCGTAACCTCGACGACTTCCATGAGGCCTTCGGCGTGACCGATGCGGACGGGCTGTGGCTGGCGCCTGAGGAGCGGGTGAGCATCTGGTAAGCCCTCTCGGGGGCGATCCCGCTCCGTTCCGCCGGGGGACGCGTACGGTGAGAGTCGTCACCTGATCTTGGCGCTGGTCACAACGCGGGACGCGGCGACCGCCGCGCCCCGCCTCGGCCGTGAAGAGGAACGGGGTACCGATGTCAGACACTCTCGTGCCGCCCGGGCGGGCGGTCACCGCAGCGGACGCTCCCGCCATCCGGCGGCCGTTCGGGCTCTCCTGGCGTGAGCTGTTCATCACGACCGATCACAAGAAGATCGGCCTGATGTACATCGCCACGTGCCTGGTGTTCTTCTCGATCGGCGGCCTGATGGCCCTGCTCATCCGGGCGGAGCTGTTCTTCCCGGGCATGCAGTTCCTGTCGAACGAGCAGTACAACCAGCTGTTCACCATGCACGGCACCGTGATGCTGCTGTTCTACGGCACGCCGATCGTCGTGGGGTTCGGGAACTACGTCATGCCGCTGCAGATCGGCGCGCCGGACGTGGCGTTCCCGCGCCTCAACGCCATGGGGTTCTGGCTGTTCCTCTCCGGCGGCATCATCCTGCTCACCGGCTTCATCACTCCCGGTGGCGCGGCGTCGTTCGGGTGGACCATGTACGCCCCGCTCTCGGACAAGATCCACTCCCCGGGCGTGGGCGCGGACCTGTGGATCCTCGGGGTGGCGATCGGTGGCATCGGCACGATCCTCGGCGCCGTCAACTTCGTCACCACCATCATCTGCCTACGGGCCCCCGGCATGACGATGTTCAGGATGCCGATCTTCACGTGGAACATCCTCGTCACGTCGGTGCTGATCCTGCTCATCTTCCCGCTGCTCACCGCGGCGGGCATGGGCGTGTTCTACGACCGCACGTTCGGCGGCCGGATCTTCGACCCGGCCAACGGCGGGGCGATCCTGTGGCAGCACCTGTTCTGGTTCTTCGGCCACCCCGAGGTGTACGTCCTCGCGCTGCCCTTCTTCGGGATCATCACCGAGATCCTCCCGGTGTTCTCCCGGAAACCGCTGTTCGGCTACGCCGGCCTGGTCTTCGCGACCCTGGCCATCGCCGGCCTGTCCATGAGCGTGTGGGCGCACCACATGTTCGCCACCGGCGCCGTCCTGCTGCCGTTCTTCTCGTTCATGACGTTCCTCATCGCCGTGCCCACGGGTGTGAAGTACTTCAACTGGATCGGCACCATGTGGCGCGGGAAGATTACCTTCGAGACGCCGATGCTCTTCGCCCTGGGCTTCCTGGTGTCGTTCCTGTTCGGCGGGCTGACCGGCATCATGCTCGCGGCGCCGCCGATCGACTTCCACGTGCACGACTCGTACTTCGTGGTGGCGCACTTCCACTACGTCCTGTTCGGCACCGTCGTGTTCGCCACCTTCGCGGGGATCTACTTCTGGTTCCCCAAGATGACCGGCCGCATGCTGGACGAGCGGCTGGGCAAGTGGCACTTCTGGCTGACGTTCATCGGTTTCCACACCACGTTCCTCGTCCAGCACTGGCTGGGGAACCAGGGGATGCCGCGCCGCTACGCCGACTACCTGGACTCGGACGGTTTCACCGTCCTCAACCAGATCTCGTCCGTCGGCTCGTTCATCCTCGGCATCGCGATGCTGCCGTTCATCTGGAACATCATCTCCAGCTGGCGCTACGGCGACCTCGTCCTGGTGGACGACCCGTGGGGCGCGGGCAACTCCCTGGAGTGGGCCACCTCGTCCCCGCCGCCGCGCCACAACTTCGCGAGCCTGCCGCGCATCCGCTCCGAGCGCCCCGCGTTCGAACTGCACTACCCGCACATGAGCGAGCGGATGCGCGAGGAGGCGCATGTCGGCGGCAGCCGCAATGCGGAGGACCCGAACGCACCCAAGGACGTGCCGGAGCGGGGACCGTCTCCGCAGGACAGGTAAGACGCCCCGGCGCCACGTGATTGGCCCGCCCGCCACGTGACCCGCCGGGGCGCCCGGGTCGTCGCATAGGGTCACGTTCCATGACGATCCGGGTCGTGGAGTGGTCGACGGGGTACCTCGGGCGGATGGCGGTCGAGGGGATCGATGCCCGGCCCGAGCTCGAGCTGGTGGGCGTGTTCGTCTCCGACCCGGCCAAGGTCGGACAGGACGCGGGCCGCCTGGCCGGGCTGGGCCGCGACCTGGGCGTCGCCGCCACCGATGACGCCGCCGCGCTGCTCGCCCTGGAGCCCGACGCCGTCGTCTACACCGCGGAGACCGAGACCCGGTTCATGGAGGCCATCGAGGACTTCCACCGGTTCCTGCGCGCGGGGATCGACGTCATCGCCTCCGGGCCGGTGCTGCTGCAGTTCCCGCACGGCACCATCCCGGAGGACATGATCACCGCGCTGGACGCCGCCGGGCGCGAGGGCGGCGCGACACTGCACGTCAACGGCATCGATCCCGGCTTCGCCAACGACGTGCTGCCGCTGGTCATGACGAGCCTCTCCCGGCGGATCGACCACATCCGGGTGGGCGAGATCGCCGACTACTCCGTCTACCACCAGGGCGAGACCATGCGTCGGCTCTTCGGCTTCGGGCAGCCGATGGACACCCTGCCGCCGCTGCTGCGGCCCGGGATGCTCGCCGCCGGCTGGGGGTCGGTGGTCCGGCAGCTCGCCGCAGCGCTCGACGTCACCCTCGACGAGCCGCTGGTCGAGCGGCACGAGCGTCTGCCCGCCGACCGGGACCTGTCGCTCCTCGCGTGCGAGGTGCCCGAGGGGACGCAGGCGGCGCTGCGGTTCGAGGTGGTCGGACAGGTCGACGGCGAGTTCCGCATCGTGCTGGAACACGTCACCCGCACGGCCCACGATCAGGCCCCCGACTGGCCGCGGCCCGATCACGGCGACGGCTGCTACCGCGTCGAGATCTCCGGCGACCCGGCGATGCGGATCGAGTTCGGTCACCACGCCGAACACGGCGACCACAACGAGTCCGGCATGCGGGTCACCGCGATGCGGCTGGTCAATTCCGTCGAGGCGGTCGTCGCCGCGGAGCCGGGCCTCGTCTACGCCAAGGACCTGCCGATGATCACGGGCCGTGGCTTAATGAGCAGATGACGCTCCTGCGCGCTGTCGCGGTGGCGGCCCTCGTCGTCGTCGCCACCGCCCCGGCCACCTCCACGGCCGCACCCTCCTCCACGGCCGCGCCCACCTCCACGGCCGCGCCCACCACCCCACCCACAGCCGCCGGCGTCCCGTGGCGCTGGTGGGACGGCGCTGTCCACCAACTCACGCACGGCCTCGCCGACCCGCCGGGCCTCAACCGCGACGACTGCCGACCGACCGCCGAGCGGCCAGAGCCGGTGATCCTGGTCCACGGCACCGGGCTCAACGGCGGCAACTCGTGGGCGAGCTTCGGCGCGGCGCTGGCCGCGGAGGGGTTCTGCGTGTGGGCGCCGACCGTCGGGGCACTGCCCGGGCTGGGCGCCGCCGGAGGGCTGGACTCGCTCACCGGGGCGTCAGCGCCGCAGCTCGCCGCGGAGATCGACCGGGTGCGCGCGCTCACCGGCGCCGCCGAGGTCGACCTGGTCGGGCACTCGCAGGGAGCGATCATCGCCTCCTTCGTCGCCGCCACCGCGCGGGCCGACTCGGTGCGGACGGTCGTCACGCTGGGCGCCGACCCCGCGCGATCGGGCGAGGGGCCGCCGGAGTTCGTCACCGACCTGCTCGGCGTGCTGGCCGCCGAGACCGCCGAACGCGACGCGGAGGCGACCCTGGCCTGGCTGGGCGACGAGGGCGTACCGTTCGCGCGCGGTGTGCGCTACGTGGCGGTGTCGTCCGACTACGACGAGCTCACCGGTCCCGTGGTGGCGCCGCAGGTGCCGGACTTCGTCGATCTGCGGGTGGTCCGGCTGCAGGACGGGTGTGAGGCCGACCGGTCAGGGCATCTCACCGTGCTGGCGTCCCCGCGTGCGGTGGATCTGGTGGTCGATGCGCTGGGTGGGCCGCTGCGCAGTGGGCCCGGTGGGCCGGGCGACGGCGCGGGAGAGAGCGCGGGCCTCGACGTGCCCCCGCCCCGATGCGTGCCCGCGGACCAGCTCGTGGGTGTGCTCGCGCCGGTCCCGCCCCGCTGAGTCGGGCCGTCTCCACACAGCCGCTCCCCGACATGGCGTCTCGCGCACTCCGCGGGGTGGGCGAGACGCCATGGAAAGGAGCGGCTGCCGACGCCGCGTACCGGGGCACACGCGAGACGCCATGGCGGGGAGCGGCTCTAGCCGGGGACTGGCCGCCCGGCGCGCGAACGGGCCGCTGCGGCCACGACGGAGTCGGTCGGGGTCAGTAGTTCCAGTCGCCCTGACCGTCGAAGGCACCGAAGGGTCGTCCGGGGCCGTTCTTGACGATGAACGGGTCGCCGTTGCGGGTGGTGTCGTAGTACCAGCGGGCGTCCTCGGGGCTGACGTTGATGCAGCCGTGGGAGACGTTGCGAACGCCCTGGTCGGCCACGGACCACGGGGCTGAGTGGATGTAGATGCCGTCGTAGCTGAGCCGGACGGCGTCGTGGACGATCGAGTTGTAGCCGCCCTCCTCGATCCGTAGCCCGAACGTCTCGGAGTTCATGCGGACCTGCCGCCCGCGCTGGCCGGTGTAGTAGATGCCGTTGTAGGTGTCCCAGCCCGGGCGGCCGGCGGAGGCGCGCATGGTGCGGACGTGCTGGCCGTTGCGGGTGACGGTGACGAGCTTGGTGCGGTCGTCGAACTCGGCGATCACGGCGTCGCCGGTGCGGAAGGACTGCTGACGCTTGCCGCCGGCCCACACGGTGACGGAGGTGTTGACGGGCCAGAACTGGTGGGGGCGCCAGCGCACCTCCCGGTCGCTCACCCAGTAGAACTTGCCCGCTACCGGCGGCTCGGTGCGGATGCCGATGGTCGCCTCGGCGCGGGCGCGGTCGGTGATGGGTCGGTCGAAGAAGAACATGACCGGCTGCGCGACGCCCACGACCTCGTTGGGGGTCGGGAAGACGGTGACGTCGCCGTACTCGGGTGCCGGACGGGCGGGGCCGATGACCGGGTAGGTGAGCACGGGCTGCGCGGGCACCCCCGGGATGACGGGGGTCGGCAGCGGTGCGTTCTCGAGCTGGGGGACGCCGGGCGGGCTCAGCGGCATGACGGACTGGGCCTGCGCGGCGGGGGCGGCCCCGGTGGCAGCCGGGACGCCCAGGACGAGGGCGACCGCGGCGAGGATCGCGGCGGCTGCCGAGAAGCGGGGGTGTCGGGGCATGAGGGGCTCCTGGGGGACGGACGGGATTCTTCTTCGGTCTCGCTCAGACTTCTACAAGGAGATGTCGTGTGCCACAACCGAAGTGTTTCCCGGGGGTCCGTCCCGCGCCCCCGGGAGCCCCGAGGTCAGTAGTTCCAGTCGCCCTGACCGTCGAAGGCGCCGAACTGCCTGCCGGGGCCGTTCACCACGATGAACGGGTCGCCATTGCCGGTGTTGTCGTAGTACCAGGCCGCGTCCTCGGGGCTGACGTTGATGCACCCGTGGGAGACGTTCCGGACGCCCTGGTCGGCGACCGACCACGGTGCGGAGTGGATGAAGATGCCGTCGTAGCTGAGTCGCACGCCGTTCTCGACGGTCGTGTCGTAGCCGCCGGCGTCCATCGCCAGTCCCCAGGTGGAGGAGTCCATGCGTACCTGGCGGTCGCGCCAGCCGTTGTAGTAGATCCCGTTGTGGGTGGGGAAGGTGTCGCGGCCGGCGGAGGCGCGCATGGTGCGGATGACCTCGCCGTTCCGGGTGACGGTGACGAGGTGGGTGTTGTCGTCGTAGGTGGAGACGATCGCGTCGCCGGTGCGGAAGGCGTGCTCGCGTCCGCCCGCCCACACGGTGACGGAGGTGTGGGCGGGCCAGAACTCGTGCGGGCGCCAGCGCAGTTCGGTGTCGCTCACCCAGTAGAACTTGCCGCCGACCGCGGGGGCGGTCCGGATCGACACGGAGGCCTCGGCGCGGGCACGGTCGGTGACGGGGCCGTCGAAGTGGATCATCACCGGCTGTGCGACGCCGACCGTCTCGCCCGGGGTGGGGTAGACGGAGGCGACGCCGACCTCGGCGGCGGCGCGCGCCTGTGCGGGGACGGGGATCGTGAGGACCCCGGACACGCCGGGTATCGGGGGTGTGGGGACCGGGGCGGATTCGGAGCCGAACGCGCCGACCGATCCGGTGGATCCGGTGTAGCCGGCGAGTGACTGCGCGGAGGCGGCGGGGGAGAGGCCGACGACGGCGAGGCCTGCCGTGGCCAGAAGCGGGGCGATGGTCCGGGGTCGGCGCGACATCGGTCTCCTCGGTGCGGCGCCGCGATGAGGCGGCGGGGCGGGGCGACGCGGGCGCACGGGCGGGCCGGCAGCGGCCTAGTCCCATGCGCCACATCAGTAACAGGAGCAACAATACCCTCGCCTCGTCCCGTCTGTACATCCCGTGGGGCGCAGGGCCTCCCGGGCCGCCGCGAACCCGCGGGCGCGACTCGCGGACCCACGCCGCGCAACCGTCCCAACGTTCGTTGGTAACGGGGATCGGAGAACTGCTGGTAGGCACGCCGCGGGCCGTTATTGACCGTAAGTCAGCGACAGAACGCCTGCTCATGGGGTTGATGTGGTCTCGGATGCAACATATGGTCGACGCAGTCACCGCCTGAGGGGTCGGTGGCGAGGGTGAAGTGGTTGCTGAGGGGCTGCGACTTCACACTTCAGAGGGGCCGGTCGAGAGACCGGGGCACCTGGGGGGGTGCCACCCGCAGCCGTGTAAGGCAGCGAGGAAGGCCGGATCGTGCTCGATCCGCCGGATAGAGGAACGGCGTCGGATGCTGAGGGGCTCCGGCGCCGTTCCCGTCTGTGCCGACGGGCGTCGGCGGGCCCAGTCTTCCGCAGGCCGTGTCGCCGGCTGTCAGGCGAGGATGCGCTGCGCCACCCGGTGGAGTCCGCTCAGCGCTGACGCCTCGGCGTCGGGCGACCGCGGGGTCTCCGGCTTGAGCAGGGTGATGTGCCACAGCTCGTCGCCGGACACCAGGATCGTGTGCACCTCGACTCCGCCGCCGGTCGGCGCCGCCACGCAGTCGATGTAGGCCGTGGCCAGGTCCGGTCGGACGGGCGCGGGCGCCCCGGGGGCCGCCGGCGCCGCGTCCTGGATCGCCGCGGCGTCGCTCCCGCGCACCTCGGAGCAGGCGTAGCGCACCCCGAGGAGCGTGGCCTGCCCGGCGAGGGCCGCCTCCGCCCCGGCGCGCGGCGTGACGACGCCGGCGGCGAACGTGTCGGGGACGATCCCGGGGTCGAACGCCGGCGCGGTCGGCGAGGTGGTCACCGCCGCGGACGTGGTCTGCTCGGCCCCGGCCCCGGCCCCGGCCCCGGCCCCGGTCTCGTCCTCGGCCTCGGTCGTCTCCGTGTCCTCCGTGGCGGTGACGGTGGTCTCGACCCCGTCCGCCCCGGTGACGGTGGTCTCGGTGCCGGTGGTCCCGGTTCCGGTCGCGGCGGCGGAGCGCTCGGCCTCGAGTCGCTCGGGCGAGCCCGGACCGCCGTAGGTGCACAGTAGGCCGAGGTCGCCGGAGCCGGTGGGGTCGACCTCCGGCATGTCCGCGCGGGTGAGCTGGATGATCTCCTCGGTGGTCAGGTCCAGCAGTTCGCAGGCGTTGAGCCGCTCGTCGGGTGCGGGTCGGCCCTCGACCATCGCGGCCGCGATGTCGTGTCGGGGATTCGGCGTCAATCGTGGCGGGCCGGAGTCGCCCGCGTCGGGGCCGGCCGTGCACCCGGCGACCGTGGCGACGGCGGTGATCGCCGTGAGGGCGCTGAATCCGCGAGCGAGACGACGACCGCGCGCCGGTCGGGGTCGCTGGGATCGCATGATCCGATCCTACGGTGCGGCCCGCCGTACGGTCCCCCGACGTCCGCCGTTCATCGCGCGTGCGCCGTCCGCTCACCTGGCCCGGCGACACTGCGGGAGTGGAGTCGATATCCGGTGCCGTCCCCGAGGGCGATCGTCGCCAAGGCCCTCCCCTGGACCCGCCCCCGGCGTCGCTTCCGGGGCCCGCGCTCGGGTACCAGCGCTCGAGCCTGCCCGCCCACGGCTGCGCGCCCGAAGGCTGGCGGGAGGCCGTCGCCACCGCGGGGCTCGGTGAGGGCGTCGCCGTGTTCGACGCGCTGGCCGACGATCTGATGTCGCTGTCCGCCCACCGTCGGTCGGGACTGCGCATCACCCCGACCGATCGGGGCCCGTCGGTGGACGTGGTCGTCCTGGACGGGCCCATGCGGGGACCCTGCCGACTCGTCGACCGGATCGACGAGTCGCTGCGGCAGGGCCTCGTCGTCGGCACCCTCGAGGGCAACACCGCGGTGGCCGAGCACCGCTGCCACCTCGACCTCCACCCCGCCACCTCCGCGGTCACCGCCACCGTCCGCACGGTGTGGCGACCCCGGACGTTCTACGTGCTTCCGGGCGCCACCGCGCGCGAGGCGCGCGCCTACGACCGCATGGCCGACCGGCTGCTCCGCGCGCTCGGTGCGCCCCGCCCGGGCGGGGCGTGACCCCGCGCGGCGCGACCCCGCACCGCCCCGCGCGGCGCCCGCCTCAGCCCGGGGCGTCCACGGGCGCCATGGAGTCGGCGACCGCCTCGAACGCCTCGCGGATGCGGTGCTCGAGCAACGACCCGGACTCGTCCGTCCGCCACCGCTCCACCGCGACCCGCAGGATCGCGATCGACGCCGCGGCCACGGTCGCCGCCTCGACCGAGTCCGGCGCCCGACCCTCGCGGCGCGCCACCAGCTGTGCGAGCTCCTTCTCCGTGAGCGCCAGGATCTCGTGGACCTGCGTCCGGACCCCCGGCTCGCGTCGCCACATGTCGTGGAACCGGTCGAACGCTGCGCTGCTTCGCCGCGCGTTGGACACCTGGTGCCACATGAGGCGGGCCAGCGCGGTCATGGTGGACACGCTGCGGTCGTAGAGGAACTCCTGCACGTGCTCCCGCCCGGCCGGGGGAGTGTCCGGGATGCACGCGGCGGCCTTGGAGGGGAAGTAGTTGAAGAACGTCCGCCTCGACACGTTGGCGGCGCTGGCGATCTCGTCGACCGTCACCGCGTCGAGCCCGCGCTCGATCACCAGGTCGACCGCCGCGGCGGAGATCACCGACCGGAGCTCGCGCCGCCGGTCCTCGGTGCGGTCGGTGCCGGAGGCTGTGCCCGCGGAGCCACCCATGGCCACCCTCCCGTTCCTTCGACCGGTCTGCTGCCGCCGACTCTACTGAGCGGCCCGGCCTCTATCCTGGCCCTATGCGCAAACCCGCGGGTATGGTCCTCGACACAGTCGCCCTGGGCGCGGCCTCCGTGCTCCTGCTCGGTGTTCTCGCCGGGTGCAGCGGTTCCTCGGAGCCGGCCGCGGAGATGGGCACCATCCGGACCGCCCCGCCCGAGACGGTCGAGCCGGAACTGCCTCCGGTCGAACCGGTCTCGGAGGCCGACTGCCCGTACCTGTCCGCCGACGAGGTTTCGGCGGCGGCCGGTGTGCCCGCCGCGGACGTCCGGATCGACGACGGCGTGGACCCGGCGGCCTGCTTCTTCTACGACGCCGACGGCGCCGTGCACCTGACGACCACCGTCTACGAGGTGGCGTCGCCCGAACGCGCGGCGGAACTCGTCGCCGAGTCGGCGCCGCCGGGCGAGTCCGAGCCGGTGGAGGCCGGGGCCGGATGGAGCGGCGGCGTCACCGTCGGGCCGGCCGGGGCGCTGGCCGTCCTGTCCGGCGACGACCGCGTCCTCGCCGTGCAGTCGACCGGCGAGGAGCCCGGCGCGGTGCGGAGCGTCGTCGAGCTCATCGGGCCGCGGCTCGAGAACTGAGGCTCGGCGGGACGCGGGGCTCGGGCCGCGGGGCGGGGCGCGGGACCGGGGCCCGCCGGCCTCAGGCGGTGACCATCCCCAGGATGAGCTCGGCCATGCTCCGCGCGGTCATGGCGGTGGTCCGGACCTCGCCGAGCATCGCGGCGGTGACCGAGCCGTCGTGCAGCAGCGCCAGCCGGTCGGCGAGGTCGGCGATGTTGTCCGGGTCCTCCAGTCCCATCGCGGCGAGTTCGTCGCGCAGGGTCTGGGCCACCCACGCCCGCTGATCGGCCACGGCCGCGCGGATCGCGCGCTCGCCGTCGGTCGCGGGGCTCGGGAACTCGATCGCGGCCGCGAGGTGACAGGACCCGGGCATCGCCGGCTCCACCTGCTCGCGCACGATGTCGAACAGTGCGAGGACGCGTCCCCGGGCGTCCGGGGCAAGGTCGGCGCGGCGGCGCCACAGTTCGCGGTCCCGTTCGGCGACCGACCGCAGGTACGCCACCACCAACTCGTCCTTGGACCCGTAGGTGTTGTAGAGACTGGCCTTGGCGACCCCGGCCTCGCGCAGGATCCGGTCGATCCCCACCGCCCGGATCCCGTCGGTCGAGAACAGACGGGTCGCCGTCGCCAAGAGCCGCTCCCGCGGTCCGGGCTTGGTCGACCGTGTTCTCGTCACGGGTAACAGACTATCGGCAGAGATAGCCGATACCACCTCGGCCGGGCGGGCGTCGGTCAGTCTCCCGGCCCGCGGCTGTGCTGCGACGTGTCCGGGTCGGGGGTCGGCGTGCCGTCCGGCGCGTCGGGCACGCCGGGAGCGTCGGCCGTCCGCCCGGTGAGGAACTCGCCGGCCTTCTGCTGGACGCTGTCGGTACGCGCGGCGTGCTTGCCGCCGGTGCGCTGGTCGAACGCGTCTCCGGCCTTGTCGAGGGCAGCCTCCACCTTGTCGGGATTCTTCCGCGCGAAGTCCCTGGCCTTGTCGAACAGTCCCATCTCGTGCTCCTTCCAGTGCTGGTGCGAAGAGGGTGGTGATTGTGTGCGGACGGCCCGGCCCCACGTGGGAGCCGGGCCGTCCTGATAGCGATCGTGCGAGGGGTGTCAGACCCTGGAGCGCCCGCGACCACGGATCGCGGAGACGATCCAGATCAGGAGGCATGCACCGACGATCGCGGCGAGGACGCCGGGAATCGAGAAGGCCTCCGGCATGGCGCCGCCCTCACTGCTGGTGAAGAACGACACGAGCCAACCGACGACGAAGGCGCCGATGACGCCGGCGAGGACGTTGGCGACGATGCCCATCTCGGCGTCACGCTTCATGATCTTGGAGGCGACCCAGCCGGCGAGTCCGCCGATGATGATCCAGGCGATGATGGTGCCCATGGCGATTGTCCTTTCCCGAGAGATGTTCTCGGCCCGGGACGGGCCGCTCACTCAGGAGAACACGACAACGACACGAACGCTTCCGGTCGGAGGCGCTCGGTGATCAAACGTCGCTCACTCGTTACTGGCCCGTGTCCTTCAGGCGACCTCCGCCGAGTCGGGGTTTCTCTCGATGTACCGGGCGACGAACGAGCAGGATGGGCGCACGCGCAGGCCCTCCTCGCGGGTCACCCGCAGGGCCTCGGCGACCAGGCGTCCGGCCAGGCCACGGCCGCCGAACTCGGACGCGACGACCGTGTGCGGGAACTCGCGGACGCCGTCCGGGCCGTCGCTGTACTCGGCCTGGCCCGCCACGACACCGTCCACGAGGATCTCGAACCGCCCCGCGGCGTCGTCGCGCCGAACCTGAACATCCTCCGAGCCGCTCATGAGTGCGACTCCGGACGCACGACCATGACCGGGCAGGGCGCCGCCTGCAGCAGCGCCCGCGAGGTGGAGCCGAGGACCATGCCCGCGAAGCCACCGCGCCCGTGGGATCCGACGACGACGAGCTGGGCGTTCTCCGACTGCTCGACCAGAGCCCGTACCGCGCGATCGCGGGTCACGTACCGCTGCACCTCGACATCGGGGTAGCGGTCCGAGAATCCCGCCAACCGCTCGGACAGCGTCTGCAGCTGCTGGTCCTCGAGCTGCTTCCAGTCGTCCTCGGTGAGCGAGATGCCGGCGGCCGCGGCCTGGACCTGCGGGTCCATCCAGGTGTGCACCGCGACGAGCGGGGTGTTGCGCGCGGAGGCCTCCGCGAACGCCCACTCGGTGGCCTTGGCGCTGACCTCGGAGCCGTCGATGCCCACGACTACCGGGCCGGTGCGGTCGAGGTCGTCCGTGTCCTCACGGGTGACGACGACCGGGCAGAACGCGTGGCTGGCGACGGCCGCCGAGACGGATCCGAGGACCATGCCCTTGATGCCGCCCAGTCCGCGGGAGCCCAGGACGATCATCTTGGACTTGCGTGAGTAGTCGATGAGCACCTGCGCCGGGTTGCCCTCGACGATCGCGTGCGACACCTCGACGCCGGGCGCGACCTTCTCCGCGGTGGCCCGCGCCTTCTCGATGATCGGGTGACACTCGCGCTCCAGCTCGTCGTAGACGGGCTGGGGCGGGATCATCCCCTCGGCGAACATCGCCGCCGGCATCGTGTACGTGGTCACGAGCCTGAGCGGGACGCGCCGGGCGGCGGCGGTGTTGGCGGCGTAGGCGACCGCGCCGGTGGAGGCGGCGGAGCCGTCGACGCCGACGACGACGGTGTTCTCGAGGGAGCTCATGTCCTGAGACTACCGCCGTTCTCGACAGTTGATAACAGATCTGTCGGTCACACCGGCCCTCCTCGGATCGGCCGGCCCGTCCACCGATTCCGGTCTCGACGCGGTCCTCACCTCTTAGGGTGATCGCATCCCGCTACCGCGATCTCTGGAGCGCTCATGGCCGTCCGCGTCGACCTCAACATCTCCCTCGACGGATTCGCGACCACCACCGACCAGACCGCGGACGACCCGATGGGAGAGGACTGGGGCCGGTTGACCGCCGCGTACGCCGCCACCCGCACCTTCCGCGAGCGCGTGCTGCACGACCCGAGCGGTGAGGGCACGACAGAGGTGGACGACGAGTACGCGGCGGCCTACTTCGAGGGGATCGGCGCCGAGATCATGGGAGCGGGCATGTTCGGCCTGCACGCCAATCCGGACGACCCCGACTGGCGCGGGTGGTGGGGCGACGAACCGCCCTTCCGTGTGCCGGTCTTCGTGCTGACGCACTCTCCGAGGCCGCCGATCGACATGGCGAACGGCACCCGCTTCATCTTTGTCGACGCCGCCCCCGAGGACGTGCTCGAGCGGGCACGACAGGCCGCCGGTGGGCAGGACATCCGGATCGGCGGCGGCGCGAGCGTCGTGCGGGACTTCCTCAAGGCCGACCTCGTCGACCAGCTGCACGTGGGGATCGCGCCCATCGTGCTCGGCCGCGGGGTCCGACTCTGGGACGACCTGCGCGGGCTCGAGCGGGGACGCACCGTCACCACGGAGACGGCGGCCAGCGGGACGATCCACGTCACCTTCCGGCGCTGACCGCCGCCGGGCCCGGCCGACCCCGGGGGAGGCGGGCCCGGTCAGAACTCGTCGGGGAACGGTGCGTTCGCGGGGTAGGCCAGGTTGAAGCTGCCCTGAAACGCCGGGAGGACGGCGCGACCGGGGCCGAAGAGGAAGAAGTCGACGACGGCGTCGATCATGAGCGCTCCCGAGGTTCTAGTGGTGCATGTGATGCACGAGACAGTTGTTGCGCGAGTGAGTGTAGCCCACCGACTAGGCTGAGGGACATGTCCGGTTCCAGGCGACGCGGTCGTCCGCTCCCGCTGCGAGACGGCGTCGACCCGGTGCGGATCCGCCTCGCCGACCCCGGACAGGGACCCCGCAGCATCGTCGAGGAACTGCGCCGCCGCTTCCCCGACCGGCTCGCCGAGCTCGACGCGGCCCTCGAGGCCGGGCAGGTCGTCACCGCCGACGGGGCGGCCGTCACCCCGGCCACCCGGCGGCACCGGGGGATGGACGTGTGGATGTACCGGACGCCGGACCCGGAGATCCCCGTGCCGCATCAGATCGAGGTCCTCCACCGGGACGACCACCTCGTCGTCGTCGACAAGCCCCACTTCCTCGCCACCACCCCCCGCGCCGGACACGTCACCGAGACCGCGTTGGTGCGCCTCAGGCGCGACCTCGGGCTCGACGACCTCGCGCCCGCCCACCGCCTCGACAGGCTCACCGCCGGCGTCCTCGTGTTCACCACCGACCCCGCCCACCGCGGCGCCTACCAGGACCTCTTCGCCGCCCGCCGCGTCACCAAGACCTACCTGGCCGTGGCCCCCGCCCCGGACGGCGTCGCGACCGTGCGCGAACGATCCAGCCGCATCCTCAAGACCCGCGGAATCCTCCAGGCCGCCGAGGTGGCCGGCGAACCCGACGCCCACACGCGCATCACCCTGCTCGACACCCGCGGCGCCGGGCCCGACCGACTGGGCCTCTACCGCCTCGAACCGACCACCGGGCGCACGCACCAGCTGCGCGTCCACATGAACGCGCTCGGCACCCCGATCCTCGGCGACGACCTCTACCCGCACGTCCTCGACGTGACCCCCGGCGACTTCACCCGCCCCCTGCAGCTCCTCGCCTCTGAGATCGCCTTCACCGACCCCGTCACCGGGCAGCCGCGCCACTTCGCCAGCAGACGCACCCTCGACGCCTGGCCCGGCGGGCAGGATCAGGGTGGAAACCCGGGCAATCCCCGATCGGCCCCGGCTCCGAACTCCTGCAAGCTGTAGGTCGACCACCATGATCCGAGGGAGCACATGACCACCCAGGCCGAGACCCACCACCGGGAGGGCGCGGCGGACGCCGCCGCCGTCGCCACCGACCTCGTCATGACGTACGGGGAGGGGGAGACCGAGGTCCGCGCCCTCGACCACGTCAGCGCGACCTTCGAACGTGGCCGGTTCACCGCCATCATGGGTCCCTCGGGCTCCGGGAAGTCCACCCTCATGCACTGCATGGCCGGCCTCGACCGGCCGACTTCCGGCTCCGTGCGCATCGGCGACACCGAGATCGTCGGGCTCGGGGACAAGGACCTCACCGCGCTGCGCCGCGACCGGATCGGCTTCGTCTTCCAGTCCTTCAACCTCGTGCCCACGCTCACGGCCGAGGAGAACATCACCCTGCCGCAGGACATCGCCGGCCACACCATCGACCGCGCCTGGTTCGACGAGGTGATCGGGCGGCTGGGGATCGCCGACCGGCTCTCGCACCGCCCGTCCGAGCTCTCCGGCGGGCAGCAGCAGCGCGTCGCGTGCGCCCGCGCCCTCGTCGGCCGCCCCGACATCCTGTTCGGCGACGAGCCGACCGGGAACCTCGACTCGACCTCCTCCGCCGAGGTGCTGTCGATCCTGCGCAGCGCCGCCGACGACTTCGGCCAGACCGTCGTGATCGTCACCCACGACCCCCGCGCCGCCACCTACGCCGACCGCGTCCTGCTGCTCGCCGACGGCCGGGTGGTCCGCGAGCTCGAGCGCCCCACCGCCGACGAGATCCTGTCGGCCATGGGCGCCCTCGAGGAGCGGTGATGGCCGGCGGAAAGCACGAGGCGCGACACGCGCCCCGCCACTCGCGGCCCATGCTGCGCGTCTCCCTGCGCAACATCGCCGCGCACAAACTCCGACTGGTCCTGTCGGTGCTGGCCGTGGTGCTGGGCACCGCGTTCGTCACCGGCTCGCTGGTGTTCACCTCGACCCTCAAGAGCACCTTCGACGGCCTGCTCGAACAGGGCACCGCCGACCTGTCCGCCATGATCGAGCCCGAGGACCCGCGCGGCGCCGGCGTCCCGTTCGAGGTGGCCGAACGGGTCCTGGAACTGCCCGGCGTCGAGGCGGCCACGCCCGGCGTCTCCGGCACCGTGGTGCTGTTCAACGCCGACGGCACGCCGTATCAGTCCGGCGGCGCGCCCTCGGAGGGCCTGGCCTGGGTCGACCCCGCCCATTCGGTCGGCGACAACAGCTGGATCGTCGACGGCCGTGCCCCCGCAGCCGACGACGAGGTCGTCCTGCCCACCACCGTCCTCGAGAGCGCCGGGCTGGCCATCGGCGACACGGCCGAGGTCTACACCACCGGTCAGGGCATGCTCGAGGTGACCGTCGTCGGCTCCTACGCCAACGACACCGACGTCGGCGGCTACGTGGGTGTCGGGTTCTCCGAGGACCGTGCCCGCGCCCTGTTCACAGACGGCGAGAACGCCTCCGGCGTCTCCGTCCGCGCCGAGCCGGGCGTGAGCCAGGAGCAGGTCCGCGACACCATCGCCGCCGAGTTCCCCGACTACACCGTCAGCACCGGCGACGAGGTTCGCGAGCGGCTCTCCGAGCAGCTGTCGACCATCCTCGACTTCGTCAACTACTTCTTCGTCGCGTTCGGGCTGATCGCCCTGCTCGTGGGCACGTTCATCATCTACAACACCTTCTCCATGCTCGTCGCGCAGCGGCTGCGCGAACTGGCCCTGCTGCGCGCGATCGGTGCGTCCCGCCGTCAGCTCACCCGGTCCGTCATGGCCGAGGCCGCCGTCACCGGGCTCGTCGGCTCCGCGATCGGCGTGCTGGCGGGCTTCGGGCTCGCGCAGCTCATCTTCCTGGTGCTCGAGGCCCTCGATCTGGGCATCCCGTCCGGCGCCCTCTCCCTCACGCCGATGTCGGTCATCACCCCACTGGCGCTGGGCTTCGTCGTCACCGTGTTCTCCGCCTGGGCCCCCGCCCGGCGCGCCGGACGCGTCGCCCCCGTGCAGGGCATGCGCGTCGGCTCGGTCTCCACCGAGGCCGGCGGCGCGTGGCGCACCTACATCGGCGTCCTCGCCGTGGTCAGCGGAGTGGCGTTGGCGCTGATCGGTACGTGGCACGACACGACCCGCGACGGGGCGATCACCGTCGGCGTCGGCGCCGCCGCCCTGATCGTCGGCAGCTTCCTCGTCATGCCCACGCTGGCCAAGCCCATCGCCGGTGGCATCGGCCGCGTCATCGGCGCGCCCTTCGGTGCTGTCGGCAAGCTCGCCGCCACCAACGCAGGCCGCAACACCCGCCGCACGGCCGCGACCGCCTTCGCCCTGACCCTGGGGCTCACCCTCGTCGCCGCGTTCGGCACCCTCGGCGCGACCACCAAGGAGAGCGTCTCCGGCGTCATCAACCAGGACATCAACGCCGAACTCGTGATCCAGGGCGTAGCCTCCCAGGGGCCGCCGACCCCGCTCCCCGGGGGCATCCAGGACAGGGTCACCTCTGTCGACGAGGTCGGCGACGTGGCGTGGCTGGCGTTCTCCTTCGCGCAGCTGGCCGGCGAGCCACAGGCGCTGGCCGCCGCGGGCGGGCCGCTCGAGGAGATGATCGACGCGACCATGGTCGACGGCTCGCTCGTGCCCGGGCCCGACTCGCTCGTCGTGTCCCGCACCGTCGCCCGTGATCGCGGCTGGACCGTCGGCGCGAGCGTCCCCCTCGTCGGGCCCGACGGCACCGAGTCGACACTGCGGGTGACCGGCGTGTACGAGGACTCCCAGATCCTCGGGCCGTTCTACACCGGTATGGACGTCTACGAGCGCCTGGTGCCGGAGAACCTGCGCACCACGTCCATCATGCTCGCCTCCGCGGCCGAGGGCGTCAGCACCGACGAGGTGCTCGCCGCCGTCACCGACGAGCTCACCGACATCCCCATCGCCATGGTGCAGAGCAAGCAGCAGTACATCGA
Organism: Dietzia sp. oral taxon 368; assembly: GCF_002999155.1. Lineage (NCBI taxonomy): Bacteria > Bacillati > Actinomycetota > Actinomycetes > Mycobacteriales > Dietziaceae > Dietzia > Dietzia sp. oral taxon 368. The sequence continues at coordinate 850,721 of NZ_CP027238.1, read as the reverse complement.
CGTCCAGACCGGCGGTATCGACCAGCTGCTCTCGATCATCTACGCCCTGCTGGGACTGGCACTGGTGATCGCCGTCCTGGGCATCGTCAACACCCTCGCGCTGTCGGTGATCGAACGCCGCACCGAGATCGGGATGCTGCGCGCCGTGGGCATGCAGCGGTCGCAGATCCGCCGCACCATCAACCTCGAGTCGACGCAGATCGCTGTGTTCGGCGCGCTGATCGGCGCGGCGGTGGGCGTGTACCTGGGCTGGGCGTTCGTCACCGTGCTGGCCGACAGCGGCCTGACCGAGACGACCATCCCCTGGGGCAGCATCGTCGTGGTGCTGGCGTCCTCGGCGGTGGTCGGCGTGCTCGCGTCGCTGTGGCCCGCCCACCGTGCGGCCAAGACGGGGCCGCTGGAGGCGATCGCCGACTGACGGGTGCTGCCGGGCCCGCCGGCGGGTGGGGCTGCCGGCCGCGGGGGGGCCTGCTAACGACGCAGGCCGAACAGGTTGCGGGGGCCGCGGTGCTCGTGGCGGGCGAGCACCGCGCCCAGCAGCTCGGCGTCGTGCTTGGCGTCGACCTCGGCGCCCGCCAGGCGTCCTACCGTGCGTTCCCACAGCAGGCCCTCGTACACCGTGAGCAGGTCGAGGGCGGCGGTGGCGGGATCGCGGAGCCCGGCGGCGTCGAGCGCGCCGACCAGGTCGCTGGGGTCGAGGAGGGACGCCACGAGGTCGGTGGTGTCCGCCTTGCCGGCCAGCTCGACGATGAGCGCCGACCGGGCCGCGAGTTCACCGCGGTAGTCCTCCAGCAGCCCTTCCATCATGCGCGCGAGTGTCGAGAGCACCTCGTCGGCGTTCGATGACGCGAGTTCCTGGATGCCGGAGACCTCGACGAACCCGCGAAGCAGCGAGGTGAGCCGGTCGACGGTGAGGGTGAGCAGTTGGGCGCGGGTGCGGCAGTAGTACGAGGTGGAGCCGGAGGGCAGTCCCGCCTCCGAGTCCACGGCGCGGTGGGTGAGGGCACGGACACCGTCCCTCGCCACGACCTCGATCGCGGAATCGGCGATGAGCATCCGCCGGTCCTCCATGGGGGCTCCCGTCCTCGTCGTCTTGTGTCGGGTGACCGGCTCGACCGCTGTGGCGTCGGTATGCGTTCCGTCCCGCTGACTCGAGCGCCAGCCTATAGCCGACCCGCGCCGCAGGGCGTCGAAATCACGGACGCCCCGGCACCGGATCGCGGTGCCGGGGCGTCGCCGGTCGTGACGGGGTCGCGGGCCTCGTCAGGCCACGGCGACGACCTTGCGCGCCCGTCGGCGCGCACGGTGGTGCTTCAGCGCGGTCTTCAGGCCCGCTCGCCTGCCCTCCGTGGCGGGTAGTGGCGCGGGCAGGTTCTCGAACATCCGCTCGGAATGGGTCTCCGGCGCATCGTCCGCGGTGGCGCGCAGCATGTGGTTGGGCAGCGACAGCTTGGCGATGGTGCGCCAGGTCTTGGCGTACTGGACCGGCAGCGGGCCGGCCACATACGGCAGGTCGTACTTGTCGCACACCGCGCGCACGCGCAGCGACGCCTCGGACAGTCGGTTGGACGGCATGTCCGGGTAGATGTGGTGCTCGATCTGGTACGAGAGGTTGCCGGACATGAAGTCCATGATCGGACCGCCGGTGATGTTCGCCGAGCCGAGCATCTGACGCAGGTACCACTCGGCCTGCGTCTCCTCCTGCACGTTCTTCTTGGTGAACTTCTCCGCCCCGTCGGGGAAGTGCCCGCAGAAGATCACCGCGTTGGTCCACACGTTGCGGATGCCGTTTGCGAGCAGGTTCGCGGTCGCGGTGGACTTCCACCCCTTACCCGACAGCGCCGGGTACAAGACGTAGTCCTTCAGCAGCTGGCCGGACGCCTTCTTGGCGAAGAGCTTGAGCTTGCGCTTGGTCTCCCCGCGGTCGTCACGTCCCATGGCGACCTTGCCCAGCTCGAGGTGCTGGATGCCCACGCCCCACTGGAACAGCAGGGCCAGCACCGCGTTGTAGGCGACGTTGCCGTAGAAGAACGGGCTCCACCGCTGGTCGCGGGTCACGCGCAGCAGACCGAATCCCACGTCGTCGTCCATGCCGACGATGTTGGTGAACTTGTGGTGCAGGTAGTTGTGGGTCTGCTTCCAGTGTTCGGACGTACCCACGATGTCCCACTCCCAGGTGGTGGAGTGGATCTCCGGGTCGTTCATCCAGTCCCACTGGCCGTGCATGATGTTGTGCCCGAGCTCCATGTTCTCGACGATCTTGGCGACGCCGAGCGCTCCCGCGCCGACCGCCCAGGCGGTGCGGTTTCGTGAGCCCACGAGGAGCAACGCGCGCGCTGCGACCTCGAGGCCGCGCTGGAAGCGGATCGTGTTGTGGATATAGGCCGCGTCACGCACGCCCAGGGAACCGATGATGTCCTGACGGATCTGCTCGAGCTCGGCGCCGAGCGCCTCGACGTCGTCCTCGGTGAGATGCGCGAACTCCGGGATGTCGGTGATTGCCATGAAGCTACGGTACCGTAACTTACGGTCGCGTAGGTACGTCTGGTTGCGTCGGTCACAAAAGTGAGGTCGGTTGTACTGGTCTCGGTGACCCGTTATCTGCGGCGTCTCCGATCGCTTAGTGGGCATCGGTAACGCCCTGGCCTGCGAGGGAAGACGACGATATCCCAGTTGATGTCACGGTTTTGTAACGTCGGTTGGGTTCGCGACGACATAGAGGTCGTCGCGTAGGGGTCACGGATACGACAGCGCCTACCGCGATACGACCCAGTACGCACCAGCACGACAACCGAGGAGACACACCATGAGCAACGCCAACGACATCTTCCTGCGGGCCATCCAGCCGGTCGTCGACATCTTCTGGTCCCTGGTGTGGAGCGCCACCGGCTCGACCGTCAGCGTGCCGCGTCCGACGGCTCCGGCGCCCGAAGCGGCCTGATTCGCCGGGCCGGGTGCTCTGCCCGGCCGCACACGAAGGCCCGCCCCTCCGGTCGAGGGGCGGGCCTTCGCGTGATCTGAGACCGATCGGGCTCAGAGTCCGAACTTCTCGCTGCCGCCCAGGTCGACCGGGATCGAGGCGCCCGTGATGCCGGCGCCCGCGTCGCTGCACAGGTAGAGGGCCATGGACGCGATCGCCGACGGCTCGACCCACGGTTGGGGCATCTGGGTCATGTTGCTGTAGGTCTCCGCGGTGTCCTCGAGTGTCGTGCCCTTCCCACCTGACATCATCTCGATCATCGCCGGGTTCTCGATCATCGGCGTGCGGACGTTGCCCGGGTGGATCGAGTTGCACCGGACGTTGGAGAAGCCGAGTTCCCCGGCGAGGGCCTTGGCGAGGCCGCGGACCCCCCACTTGGACGTCGCGTAGCTACCGGTGAACGAGCCGCCGCGAAGGCCCACCATCGAGCTGATGAGTACCACTGAACCGCCCCGGCCCGTGGCCAGGATGTGGGGAATCGCCACTTTGGTGGTGATCCAGGTGCCCTTGAGGTTGATGTCCATCGTGCTGTCCCACTCCTCCTCGGACCGCTCCCAGGTGGCGATGGGCTGTGGCGAGACACCGGCGTTGGCCACGACGAAGTCCAGTCCGCCGAACTCGGCAACCCCGGCGTCGACCGCCTCCTGCATCCCCGGCAGGTCACGTACGTCGACGATCCCCGTCACGCACCGCCGCCCCAGCGCGCGGACCGCCTCCGCGGTGGCCTCGAGATCCGCCGGCTCGGCCATGGGATAGGGCACCGTCTCGATATCCCGACACAGGTCCAACGCGATGACGTCGCAGCCCGCGGCGGCGAAGGCCTCGCAATGAGCTCGTCCCTGGCCGCGGGCTGCGCCGGTCACCAGCACGACCCTTCCGGTCAGATCGGTTGAAGTAGTGGAGGGGTGCGACAAGGTGAAGCTCCTGACGATGAACGGCGGCGGTCCCTGCGGGGCCAGCCGACCTGCGGCATGCTTGAAGTCAACGTAAACAGACAGAACAGGTAGTGGTCATCATGCTCGAACGGACACTCGTCCTAGTGGATACGTCGTATCTACTGGCAAGTTTTTACAACTCCTGGGAGGAGGGTGCGCGAGGCCAGCTGGAGATATCACTCGCCACGGTCGTGCACCGGTTAGACCAGGTCGCCCATAGCCTCGTGGACCAGCCCGTGCAGCGGCAGAACTGGTACGACGGCATCCCGGACTCCGGCCCGCACCGGTACCAACGCACGCTGCGCGTTATCGAGGGTGTCCAATTGCGCGCCGGTCAGCTGATCGAGTGGGGTGAACGCCGTACCCAGAAGGCCGTGGACACCCTCCTCGTCGCGGACATGATCCAGGCCGCGTACAAGGGGCAGTGCTCGGACATGGTGCTGGTCACCGGTGACGCCGACATGATCCCCGGGGTCCGGGTGGCCGTGGACGCCGGCGTGCGGATGCACCTGGTGGGCTTCGGCTGGGACTCCATCTCATCGGCACTGCGTCACGCCTGCGACACGACGACGGTCCTCGACCCCCGCACCGACTTCCACGACGCCATGCAGATCCGCGTCCTCGAGGGGCCGATACCGCCCAAGGTCCGCACACCGACGGCGACGCCCGCCCATCCGGGCGAAGACGGGCATGACCCCGACACCCACGAGTCGGTGGACCTGATGGAGGTGGACCTGCGGGCCGACCGCGCCGCCGCCACCTCCGTCGCCGACGAGACCCGGCTGACGATAGCTGACGAGGAACGCGCCGCCGACGCCGAGGAACTGGCCGTCGACGAGCAGGAATGCGCCACCCGGATCGAGAGCGAAGGTGACGAGCAGGAGGCCGCGTCGCCCGGGGAGGACGCCGCGACGCCTGCCCCGCGGCCCGAGGAGCCGGCGGTGGTCACGCCGGCTGACCTGGCACCCAAGCCGGGCCCGACGCCGCAGGCTTCGCCTTCGCCCGCCGAGCACGCCGGGTCGGTCCAGAAGTCCTCGGCCGCGGGCGGGCCGGCGAACGGGTCCTCGCGGCCGAACCCGTCAATGATGGCCCCGCACCGTCGCCCGCTGCGGTCAAAGTTCGTGCCACTGCCCGAGGAGGTGTGGACCTCCTCCGGTGAGCAGACCCCCTTCGACGTGGGTCAGCAGTACGCCACCTGGTGGTACGAGCAGGCCGCGACCGAGCAGCAGCGCGACGAAGCCCACCTGCTGTCCGGTGGGGTGCTCCCCCCGGCGATCGACCGTCCGTTGCTGCAGTTCGCCTGCCAGATGCTCAACGAGTTCACCCTGACCGAGGCGCAGCGCGTCCGTTTGCGCGACGGATTCCACGAGGGGATCCGCGCCGTGCTTCTCAAGCACCGCTGACGGCCTGCGTCGTCTAGAAGGGCGGTAGGTCGGTGTCGGTGGTGGGGTTGTTGGTTGTGGGTGGGGGTGTGGTGGTGTTGGCGGCGCGTTCGGCGGCGAGGCGTCGGGCGCGGCGGAGCCAGTGGGTGGCTTGTGGGCGGGGGTCGAGCCAGGGCCGGCGGGGTGGGGCGTGGTCGGTGTGGTCCGGGTTCGGGTCTGGGTCGGGGTCGCGTTGGCGCCAGCGGGCCAGGGGGCCGGTGGGGTGGGTGGTCAGGGTGTGGCCGGTGTCGGTGGTGACGGTCAGGGTGGCGTCGGGGTCGAGGTGGTAGTGCCAGCCGTGGAAGGTTTTGAAGCGGTGGTGTTGGCGGCACATGCTGGCGAGGTTGGCTTCGATGGTCAGGCCGCCGCTGTCGGGGTCGGTGTGGTTGAAGGGGCGGCAGTGGTCGATGTCGCAGTCCTGGGCGGGTACGGAGCATCCGGGGTGGCGGCAGGTGCCGTCGCGTAGGCGGATGCGGTGGGCCAGTTCGGCGCTGATGCGGTAGCGGCGGGCTGCGGTGGGGGAATCGGCGGTGCCGGGTTGGGTGTGGGGCACGGTGATGGTGGCGCCGACGCTGCGGGCCAGTAGTTCGATGAGGGCTTCGATGGTGGCGGGGCCGCCGCGGGGGAGGTAGACCTCGGGTTCGCCGTCGGGGCCCAGGGGTGCGAGGACGGTGATGGTGGGGCGGACCTGGGTGGCCAGGGGTCGGGCCCCGGCCCGTGCGCCGGTCTGCGCGGCGTCTCCGCGGGTGTGGTCGCCGGGCTGGCCGCCGGTCTGGTCGTCTGGGTCGGTGGGGTCGAGGAAGGCGGCGACGAGGGCGTCGGCGCGCAGTTCGTCGATGCTGCGGACGTACTCGGCGTCGACGGTGTCGCCGCCGGCGCGGGCGGCCTGGAGGCGGGCCTTTTTGTCGCGGGTGGCTTGCTCGGTGGCGGCGCGGTGCAGGACCTCGTAGAGGGTGGAGGCCTCGGTGGCGGTGAGGTGGGCGGTGAGGTCGGCCATGCCGTCGGTGCCGCGGCGTAGGCGGATGTGGCGTTCGCGGGTGGCGGCGGCGCGGCGGGCGCGGACGCCGGCGGGGTCGTGGTCGGTGATGATGCGATCGAGGGTGCCCAGGATGGCGTCGCGGCCGGGGCGGGTGCCGGCGGCGATGGCGGCCATAAGCCAGTCGATGATCTCGCGCTGGATGGGGCCGCGGTGGGCGGAGTCCACGGTGCGCATGTGGCGGGCGAGCAGGTCGGCGGTGTCCTCGTCGAGGCGGCCGGTTTCCATGGCCTCGACCAGGGTGGGGAAGCGGGTGATCAGGGTGCGGGCCCGGGTGAGCAGGGTGCGGGCGCGGTTGTTGTGCACGCCGTAGGCGGCGACGATCTCGGCGCAGGCGATGTGGAAGGGGTCGATGACGGCGTGCTCGGGCCGCAGGTCGATCTCGGGGTCGTAGCCGGCGGCCAGGTCGCGCCGTTCCTGCTCGTCCTCGCACACGGTGTAAAGGTGGTAGCAGGCGCGCAGGCGGGCGGCGGCGGCGATGTTCTCGGCGTACAGGGCCTGCACGGCGGCGGCGCCGGCCGCGGCGATGGCGGGACAGTTGACGGAGCCGTCTGGGTGCGGCTGTGGTGCTCGCTTCATCGGTGACCGCCCCTTCGTGCGTGGGTGTGATCGCCGCCCGACCGGACGACTATCGCTCGTGTGTTCGATCAAGTGAACACTAGCAACCCACTACGACACGATGGGGTCCCAACTCGTCTGATCGCGGCGAGGGGCGACGGAGACGTTCGGACCGAGGCTAGCCGCCGAGAAGCGCCCGGTAGTGCGCGGCTAGGCCGGGGTGGTAGTCGGGGCTGAAGCTGAGCGCCTCCGGATCCCGGCCCGCCTCGGCCTCCACCAACCGGTCCAGATAGAAATCCCACCCCGGACCGATGTCCGACGCGGACCGGGCGTCTGCGATCTCCTGTTCCAGGGAGACGATGACCTCGTCGTCGTCGCCCTCGATCCTCACGGTGACCACCCACCCGTCCGGACCGAGTCTCAGGACGAGGAGCTCGGGCGCCTCGCGCCGCACGATCCCCACCGGGACGACGGGCGCGCCCGCCTCGGCGGACATGGTCATCTCGATGGTGCCGCTCGTCTGATCGCCCAACCACGGTCCGATCCACGGCGCGGTGCGGGCCGGATCGGTGACCGCCGCCCACGCCTCCTCGACGGACAGCGGCAGCCGGCGAGGGAACACGACCGCCCCGGTGGGGGAGAGGTATCCGGAGGCCTTCGGGGTGGTGGGCATGGCGACTCCTCGCGGCGGTGGGGCGCCGCGGCGGTCAGCGCAGCGCCGGCATCAGCGTATCGCGCATCGGGGCCACGAAACGGCCGAAGTTGTCCCAGTTGTGCAGGCCGGTGGGCAGGTAGTCGATCCGCGCGTCGATGCCGAGCTCGTCGAGCCGCCGGTCCATCTCCACGGTGCAGGCGTGCGTGGCGATCTCCAGGCCGGCCCCCTGGGTGAAGCGCAGCAGGTCGCGGCCGTTGCGGTCCCACTCGGAGGCGTCGGGCATACCGGTGGCGGTGGCGAAGTACAGGGCCTTGCCCTCGAGCTTGTCGGCGTTGAGGAGGCCGTCGTTGGCGAGGTAGTCGGGGTCGGTGCGCGGGCCCCACATGTTGGCGATGTTGCCGCCGCGGGTCTCGGCGACGATCTTGGCGAGGATGAACCCGAGGTCGTCGCGCGCGGTGTAGCAGCCGGCGATCGCACCCACGGCCTGGTACAGGTCGGGGCGACGCTCGGCGATGGTCACGGCACTGGCCGCGCCCATCGAGAGTCCGGCCATGCCGCGCTTGCCGTTGAAGGGGATGTCCCCGGCCTCGAGCAGCGGTGGCAGTTCCTCGGTGAGGAAGGTCTGCCACTTGTTGCGGCTGAGGACCGGGTCGTCCCGCTGCCAGTCGGCGTGGAGCGAGCCGTCGGCGCGGGCGGGCATGACGAGCGTGACGTGCTCGCCTGCGAAGACCCGGTCGACGCCGCCCGGCAGGAGCCACCCGCTGGGTGAGGGCGAGTCCACGCCGTCGAGTAGGTAGAGCATGGGAGCAGGCGCAGTGGAGGCCGGACGCCAGATCTCCACCGGCAGCACGCGGTTCATCGACTCGGAGGCGACCCACCAACGCTCGAATCGGGGGTCGCCGCCGGCGACCAGCTGGTCACCGATGTCGACCCGGCGCACCTCGGATTCGGTGACGGTCTCGGCCTCCATCCCGATCGGAGGGGTGGCGGAGGTGTTCTGTGAGCCCGTGCCCAGCGGTGGGAGGGTTCCCGACCCCACCAGCGAATCCGTGCCGGTGGAGCCCGTGGAGCCGACGGTCGCCGAGCCGGCGGCCGCGCTGGACGGGTCGACGCTGCCTCCCGCCGAGCCCATCACCGACCCGATATCCGGACCCGCGGACCCGGGCAGTGACTGCGCACCGGCCGGGGCCACGGCCCCGGCGATCAGGGTCGCGGCCAGTGCGGGCACGAGGAGGGGCAGGGCGAGCGGCGAGCGATGTCGGGGCACCGCTCAACGATAGACGGCGGGCCCCGGCCCCGGAAGGTTCACTCTCTGGTGTCGCGGGGCAGGGTGGGGCCCGACAGGTCCTCGGGGCCGGGCTGGTCGGTGGCCTCGTCGGGGTCGCGCGGGGCCGCGGGGTCCGCCTGGTCGGGCGCCCCCGCCGGCTCGGCCCGGTCCGCCTGGCCGGCCTGCCCGTCGGCCTGACCACCTTGCGCGCCGGCCTGGCCGCCCTGCCCGCCGGCCGCGCCGCCGTCGGTCAGCTGGCGATCCGCGCCGGCGTCGGACCCGGAAGACAGGCCCATCGAGGCGCGGATCTGCTCGAGCTTGGACCGGCCCTCGGACTCGCGCGTGAAGGCGGCGGCGTCGAGCTGAGCGGTCGATGTTGCGCCGGTCGCCTCGGCGAGCTCCTGCTTGCCCAGTGCGGTGGTGTAGCGGCCCTCGATCTTGGCGCGGATCTCGTCGAAGGTCGGGGAGTTGCCGCCGCCGGCGCCCTGCAGGGAGGTCATGGACTCGGTGGTCCGGTGCTGCATCTCGGCCTGGGTGGCCTGCAGCAGCAGCTGGTCCTCCTGCGCGAGCGTCTCGCGCAGCCGGTGCTCGGATTCCTTGACGGCCTGCTTGGCCTGTTCGGAGGCCTGGACGGCCTGGCCGTGGAGCTGGCGGGTGTTCTCCAGGTCCTGCTCCAGCGCCACGAGGCGGCCGGCGAGCTGCTCGGCCTGGGCGTCGAACTGCTGGGCCCGGGCGGTGTCGCCTTCGGCGCGCGCCTGCTCGGCGACCTGGAGGGTCTGGCGGATCTGGCCCTGCACCTCGTCGAGCTGGCGGGCCTTGGTGCCCATGGCGATCTCGAGCTGCTTGGCGTTGCCGATCACCGCGGCGGCCTGGTCGGCTACGGACTTGTGCTGCTGCCGGGCGTTGCTCATGGCCTGGTGGACGAGCACTTTGGGGTCCGCGTTGTCGTCGACCGATTTGTCCAGCGAGGCCTTGAGGTAGTTCCAGCCTTTGGAGAACGGGTTAGGCATGGCGGGGTCCTTTTGTCGGCGACGGCGAAGGTGCGTTTCTACCTCTTGACGGTACCGATCAGCGCGGCCACCGGCAGGGCTGTCCGCGGAAGGTAGGGCTGACGCCACAATCCACCGGACGCGGCGCCGGACGACTCGTGCTGCCACTGCACGTCGACCTGCGGGCGCCCCACGTGGAGGTCGTGGACCATGAGCGCCGCGAGCAGGGCGGAGGAGGTGTCGGGCTCGAAGATCTCGATGCCGAAGGCATGGGCGCCCTTGTAGGTGTTGGCGAGGATCTTGTTCTTGGTGACCGAGTAGGTGTCGGTGGCGGGGGCGACGTTGACGGAGACGGTGTGGCCGTCGGCGAACGCGCTGGTGGCGCGCCAGCGCTGGACGCGCTTGGCGAGGGTGTAGTTGGGGCCCTGCTGGGGGACGAGCGCGTCATGGACGGCGGGCCCCTGGCCTGCGGGGTAGTTGCGGCAGAACAGCTTGTGGCGGGTCAGCGCGCCGACGACTCGCTTGACGTCGGTGATCCTCCGGGAGGCGAGGGCTGCCGTCGAGGCCTCGCGGACGTCGGCGGGGACGACGAACGTGTCCATCGGGGTGGCGAGGTAGGCCAGCGCGGTGGCGGTGTTGTCGCCGAGGAGGTCGACGACGAGTGCGTCGGCCGCGGACGAGAGCTGGACGTGGGTTCCGCCGTCTGCGTAGAAGTAGCTGCCCACGGTGAGCGGTGCGGGGGCGGCGGCCCGGGCCCACGCGGCCAGCTCGGGGAGCTGGGTGAGCAGGTCGATGCCGGGGCGGCCGTCGGCGTCGGTGGGGATGTGCAGGCGGCCGGCGAAGGTGGAGGCCTCGGCGCGGAAGCGGTCCCATGCGGGGCTCGACGGGAGGTCGACGCCCAGTACGTCGGCGCCCCACTGCAGGAGGCGTCGGGCGGGGCCCATCTCGGAGCCCAGGCCCAGAACGAGCATTGCGCGGCCGGGGAGCGAGAGCCACTCGGGGTTGTCCTGGACGAGTTTGAGGGCGTCGGCGCAGCTGGGTTCGATGACGCCGGCCGCGACCCACTTGTCGAGGCGGGCGCGGAGGAGGTCGCCGGTCAGTTCTTCGCCGCGGTAGGGGATGGAGAGTTCGCGGGCGGGGGTCGCCGTGCCCTGGATCGTCTCGGTTCCGGGCGTGGAGGTGGGGGTGACGACGGCGAGGTAGTCCGTCATCGGTGTCTCCACCAGTTGGCCGTCCTTCTCGTGGACGCCGACCATCCGGGACTGCAGCGACTGGAGGGCGGCGCGTGCGACGCCGTCCCAGGCGGCGGGGTCGGTGACGCCGACCCGGACGAGTTCGGTGAAGGGTTCGATGTAGCCCTTGCGCCAGTCCTTGATGCGGTGGACGCGCTCGGCCGCGGCGGGGTCGACGGTGGCGAGTGCGTCGGCGACGACTTGCTTGGCCAGACGGCCGGTGGAGCGGTTTCCGTCGGAATCGGTGGGGAAGAGGACTCCGGTCGTGCTCGGTGCCATGACGCTCCTGGTTCTCGGGGATAGCAATACGAGGTTAGCCTCAACTTTTGCTGTCGTGGGGCGCGCGGGGCGGTTCCAGGTGGCGGATCCGGCATTCAGGGGCGAAGTAGTGAGGAAACTCACTGAGCGAGTTACACGGCAAATAAATAAGCGCCGTTTCACTTGTTAGGTGAAACGTAAGACGAGGTAGTCGGCCGATAACCGTTGTGCGACTTCGCGGACGCCGCCTACCTGCGCCGCTGCCCCTTGCGTTACGTAGCCCCTCAAACTGTTCCAGCCAAGCATTCCCTGTAACACGACTTTGAAATGCCCCGATAGAGTGATGACACGATCCGAAGGCGGTGGCCAAGGCCACATGCCGGACCGGGTGGCGTGGGGGAGTTAATGCCCGTCGCCGGGTCGTCAACCACTAAGGAAGGCAACTCCTATGAAGAACCAGAAGCGGATGATCGCGGTCATCGCGGCCTCCGGGCTAGCGCTCGGCTCCATGCCGGGTGTTGCCAACGCGCAGAGCGTTGAGATCGGCATCGGTGTCAGCGCCGTAGTGGGCTCTGTCGCGCTCGGCGCTGCGCTCGGTTCGACCGGGGACGTGGACTCGTCCGGCGGTACCGGCTCCGATCAGTTGACGGGGTCGCTGGACAAGCTCACGACGGGTTCCGGTTCGGGTTCGAAGGACGCGGGTTCGACTGAGCTGAAGGGTTCGTTGGACAAGCTCGCCACGGGTTCCGGTTCGGGTTCGAAGGACGCGGGTTCGACTGAGCTGAAGGGTTCGTTGGACAAGCTCGCCACGGGTTCCGGTTCGGGTTCGAAGGACGCGGGTTCGACTGAGCTGAAGGGTTCGTTGGACAAGCTCGCCACGGGTTCCGGTTCGGGTTCGAAGGACGCGGGTTCGACTGAGCTGAAGGGTTCGCTCGGCACCCTTACCGGTTCGTTGGACAAGATCGCCACGGGTTCCGGTTCGGGTTCGAAGGACGCGGGTTCGACTGAGCTGAAGGGTTCGTTGGACAAGCTCGCCACGGGTTCCGGTTCGGGTTCGAAGGACGCGGGTTCGACTGAGCTGAAGGGTTCGCTCGGCACCCTTACCGGTTCGTTGGACAAGATCGCCACGGGTTCCGGTTCGGGTTCGACTGAGCTGAAGGGTTCGTTGGACAAGATCGCCACGGGTTCCGGTTCGGGTTCGAAGGACGCGGGTTCGACTGAGCTGAAGGGTTCGTTGGACAAGCTCGCCACGGGTTCCGGTTCGGGTTCGAAGGACGCGGGTTCGACTGAGCTGAAGGGTTCGTTGGACAAGCTCGCCACGGGTTCCGGTTCGGGTTCGAAGGACGCGGGTTCGACTGAGCTGAAGGGTTCGTTGGACAAGCTCGCCACGGGTTCCAGCGGAAACGGCTCCAAGGCCGGTGACTCGGTCACGAACATCGCTGGCTCCGAAGCCGGTGCCATCCTGGCCGTGGGCTCGCTCGCCGCGGGCAGCATCGGCCTCGGCCTGGCCATCTCCGGTGGCGTCAACCTGCCGCCGCTCCCGGCGATCAACGTCGGGGCGGTCTGCAACCTGCCGCAGGAGGCGATCGACTTCCTCAAGGACAACGGCTCCATGGAGCGGCACGAGTGCGAACCCGAGCAGCAGCTGCCTTCCTGATTCGGGTTCGCATTTCGGTCTGACCGACCGATGAACTGATCCGACTCCACGCGATCCCCCGCTGACCATATGGTCCGCGGGGGATCGCCGCATCTCGGGGCCGTCGCCCGTGTCGTAGGGGCCGATACCCTCGGGGCATGTCCATCCCCGACTTCGTCCTGAAGCTCCGTGAGCACGTGGGCACCGCCCCCCTGTGGCTCGCCGGGGCCACCGCCGTCATCCGCCATCCCGACCGTGAGCGGATCCTGCTCGTCCGACGCAGCGACAACGGATGGTGGACCCCCGTCACCGGCATCATCGACCCCGGTGAGCACCCGGCCCACACCGCAGTGCGCGAAGCGCGCGAAGAAGCTGCCGTGGACATCCGCGTCGACCGACTCGCCTCCCTCGGCGTCTCCCGAATGGTCACGTATGCCAACGGGGACCGGGCGCAGTACATCGACCACACCTTCGCCTGCACCTACCTCGGCGGCGAGCCGCACCCCGCGGACGGTGAGAACACCGACGCCCGCTGGTTCGCGATCGACGACCTGCCCGACATGAGCCCGCATATGCTCGCGCGCATAGAGGCGGGCCTGGCCGACGAGGAACGCACCCGCCTCGCGACCACCACCGAGGGCACGCGCGCAGAGGGCGCCCCCGTGGAGGACACCACCGCAGAAGGCGCAGCCACCGGATAGGGGCCCTGTCGTAGGTCCAGCCTAGAATCGGGTCATGTCCGCCGACCGCTTGCGCGCCGAGGTCCCGCCCGTGGTGACCGCGGTCGTGGGAATCGTGGTCGCACTGGTCAGCGGCGTGTTCGGCATCAGCGCGCACGGGCTGGCCGCCGGTGCAGCGGCGGGTCCGCCCACTACGGGGCAGATCCTCATGGTCGCGGCCGCCAGCGCCGGTGTCGGCGTGGTCACCGCGGCCCTCGCCCGGCATCGGTCACCGATCCTCACCTCGGCGGCCGGACTCGTCGCCGGTCAGGGGGTCGTCCACCTGGTGCTGGCCTCCGGGCACTCGCACGGCGCGGCCGGCCCGCTCGGCCACCATGCGACGAACCCGGCGGCCGTTCGTGCCGCGATGGACGGCGTCAACCTGGACCCTGCGGCCTCGGCATCGGCGCTGTTCGCCCCGTCGATGCTGGGCGCCCACCTGGCCGCGGTCGTCCTCACGCTCGCGCTGGTGGCGATCCTGACAGGGACGCTGTCCTGGCTGGCGGCCCGGGTGTTGCCCACTCCCGTGACGGCTCACTTCGTCGTCGTCGCTCGACTCCTGGCCTCCTACGACGCCGACGCCCCGCGCGGACGGTACCTCCTGGCCCGCGGGGGAACCCGGGCGCCGCCCGTGACCGTGTGATCCCACCTGTTCACGCACCGGCGCGCAACCCGCGGCCGGACGATCACACATCACCAAGGACACACACCCATGCGTACCCACACCCGTGCCGCCTTCGCGGCGGCCACCGCCCTCGCGCTCGCCCTCACCGCCGCCTGCGGCACCGACGACGCCGACACCGGTGACGCGGCCGCCGAGACCGGCGCCGCCACCACCCTGGTGACCTTCGACGACGGCTGGGCCAAAGCCACCGACACCGAGATGTCCGGCGTCTTCGGCACCATCCGCAATCCTGGTGACAGCGACCTGCACCTCACCGGCGTCGACGGCGACCTCGGCGACAGCACCGAACTCCACGAGACCGCCCCGGCGCGAGCGGCATGATGATGAAGGAACGCGAGGACGGCTTCGTCATCCCGGCCGGCGGCGAGCTCCTCCTGGAGCCCGGCGGCAACCACATCATGCTCATGGACCTCGACGAGCCCATCTCCACCGGCCAGCAGATCACGCTGACCCTCGAATTCGACGGCGCCGAACAGGACGTCACAGTCTTCGCGCGCGACTTCCAAGGCGGCGAGGAGGAGTACGTCGGCGGCGGGCACGCCGCTTCCGGCCACGAGGCGCACGGAGGCATGACTCACGATGGCTGACCAGGCCCGACGTGGTCTGATCAGGCGCGGCCTGTCCCGGCGGTCCGTGCTCACCGGCGGCGTCGCGGCCGTGGTGGGCGGCGGCGTCGTCGGGGGCGCCGCGGGCTACGCGGGGCGGGGTGTCGTCGACGACGACGAGGCGATCGCCGACTGGAAGACGGTCGCCGACTCGCGGGTCGTGGGGACCACCACGGAACCGTTCCACGGCCCGCACCAGTCCGGCATCACCACGGCACCGCAGTCACACGCGGCGTTCGTGGCGTTCGACATCATCCCCGGAGCTACACGCACCGAGATCCAGGGCGTCCTGCGCGCCTGGTCCCAGGACGCCGCCCGCCTCACCCAGGGGCGGGGCGGCCTGGCCGATCTCGAGCCAGAGCTCGCCGAGGACCCGGCGCGTCTCACCGTGACGATCGGCCTCGGGCCCGGCTTCTTCGACGCCGCCGGGCTGCCGGAGAAACGGCCGTCTTGGCTCGCGCAATTGCCCGCGTTCCCGCAGATCGACCAGCTAGAGGACCGGTGGTCCGAGGGCGACCTGCTCCTGCAGATCTGCGCCGACGATCCGCTGATCGTCTCGCACGCCGCGCGGATCCTCGCATCCGGCGTGCGGGGTGTCGCACGGCAGCGGTGGGCGCAGCGGGGCTTTCGCAAGGCCGTCGGCACCGACCCCAGCGGGCGGACGCAACGCAACCTGTTCGGGCAGATCGACGGCACCGAGAACCCGCGGCCGGACGACGTGGACTTCGACCAGATCCTGTTCTCCGACGGCAGCGAACAGCGCTGGATGCGGGGCGGATCGTCGCTGGTGCTCCGGCGCATCCGCATGACCATGGACACCTGGGAGGAGATCGACCGCACGTCACGCGAACTCAGCGTGGGTCGGCGGCTCGACACCGGCGCGCCGCTGACCGGCCGGAACGAACGCGATCCGGCCGACTTCGAGTTGATCGACGAGACCGGCCTTCCGGTGATCCCGCCGGAATCCCACATGGCGCGGGCCCGCCAGCGGAACAGGGGCGAGGCCATGCTGCGGCGGCCGTACAACTACGACGACCCGCCGGAGGACGGCGAGATCAGCAACAGCGGTCTGCTGTTCACCGCCTACCAGGCCGACCCGGTGCGCACGTACATCCCGGTCCAGCGGCGGCTCGCCGAGCAGGACGCGCTCAACACGTGGACCATCCCGATCGGCTCCGCGGTGTTCGCGCTCCCGCCCGGCGCGCCCGAGGGCGGTTACGTGGGACAGACGCTGTTCGAGGGCTGATGCCCGCGTTCTCTCCGCAGCCGCCGCTGCCGATGGCGTCTCGCCCGCCCCGCGGTGTGTGCGAGACGCCATCCCGAGGAGCGGCTGCGGTGCTGGCCGCGGCGGACCGGATCGGGGCAGACTGGATCAGAGCGCCGCGGCGATCGCGGCCGCCATCGCCTGCTGGCCGAGGGCGGTGGGGTGGAACGGCGCCGCATTGTTCTCGGAGCCATCGGCGAACACGACCCACCGCTCGTCCGCCGGAGCACAGCCACTGCGGTCCGTGTCATCGACGGGCAGCACCGAGACGTGGCCGTTGCGGCGGGCCGCCTCGTCGACCGCGTCGTTGATCTCCTGGGTGATCTCGCGGGCCCACTCCAGGTTCTCGTCCCCGACGAACTGGGTGAACGCACAGCCGTCCGCGTCATCGGCGGGCATCAGGGGCAGGTACTGGGTCGCGATCACCGTCGCATCGGGCGAGCGCTCGGCGATCTCGGCGTAGATGTCGGCGACCGCGCCGTCTTCGCCGTACACGTCAGCGATGAGACCGCTCACCGTAGTGCCCAGCTCACTCTCGCAGTCGCGGGGGGAGCCCGGCAGGCCACCGGTGATGCACTGGACGATCAAACCGAAACCCACGTCGTTACCGCCGATGGACAGCGTCACGAGATCGGTGTCCTCGTCGAGGGCTTCGAGCTGGGGGGCGACGCCTGGGTGCTGCGCCTCGAACAAGTCCTCGGTCACGGCCCCGCCGCAGGTGACATCGGTGAGCTCGCCGACAGCCGGGTTCGCATCGAGCAGGCCGGGGTAGTTGCTCGCACTCCTGCCGCAGGGCGCCGCCACGCCTGACTGATCGCCGAAGGCAGCATACGAGTCACCGAGTGCGACGTACTCGGGGTAGGCGGGCTCGGCGAGAGAGCCCAGAGACCCGGCGACGCTGCCCGGGATCTCGTTGGTCGCGCCCAGCGAGCTGACGGCGATCGCCCCGTCGGGCTGAGCTGTGGACTGGGCGGCAGCGGCGGGCGTCGCGACGAGAACGGCGGCAGCGGAGAGGGCGAGGGACGTGGTGAGAGGGCCGCGTCGGCGGCGATGAGGAGTCGACATGATCTCAGTGTCTCCTCATCACCACCGTTCCGATCGGCGATCGACGCAACTGGACAGTTGTCCTCAAGCGTGACCACTCGGCCCCTCAGCCGTCAGCGAGCGCCGCCAGCACGCGGTCGGCGACGTGGGCGTGGCCGGCCGAGGTCGGATGGACCGGGACCGCGCCGGTCTCGAGCCCGGTGAAGTCGACCCAGCGGGTGTCGGGCGAGGTGCACATCGAGTGACCGGGCTCACCCGGGATCACGACGGTGACGCCGTTGCGCTCGGCGGCGGCGCGGACCACGCGGTTGATGCTGTCCTGGAACCCGCGGACCTTGGCCCGCTCCTCGGCGCTGATCGCCATGAACGGCGCGCACGACGGCGACTGCTGGATGACCGCGTCATCCTCCGGGACGGCCGCGAGATACCCGATCGTCACGACGCGGGCCCGAGGCGCGCGCCGAGCGATCTCGGCGTACACGCCGTCCAAACGCTCATCGAGGTGCTCGAGCGCCTCGGCGGCCTGCCGGTCGATCACGTCCGAGCAGCCGGTGGTGGGGTCGAAGCCCTTCGACAGGTTCCCGGTCGCGCCGTCGACGAGCGGCAGAAGCTCGGGCGCGGTGTTGGGACGCAGTGCGCAGGCGACGATCACCGCACCGAATCCCACGTCGTTGCCGCCGATCGTCATCGACACCAGATCGGTGTCGGAGTCGAGCGCGTCGAACTGCGGCGGGGCACCGGTCCGTCCGGCGGTCCGGAAGTCGTCGACCACTGCGCCCCCGCAGGTGGCGTTGACGAACGTACCCACGCCGAGCGCGCGGGCCACCACGGTCGGGTACGCGTCGGAGGTGCGCACGCACGCGACCGGGCCTGCACCCCACGCGCCCGGCGCGATCCGGCCCACGGCGGCGTAGGAGTCCCCGAGCGCCACGTAGTTCGACGGGCCGGTGCCGGGGCCGGCGTGAACCGACGGGCCCATCCCGGCCCCGCTGACCTGCCCGGCGATGTTCGCGCCGAGGGTCTGCACCGAGCCGCTGGCCACCTCGAGCGGCGCCGTCTCCGGGGTGATCGGCGCCGGGATCGTGGGAGCGGGCGCGGCCCCGGCGGGAGCCGCGAGCAGCGGGGACAACAGGACGGCGGCAGCCGCTGCGGCACCGGACATCAGACGGCGCGCGGAGCGGCGGGGAAAGGACGTGTGCACGCCCTCAGCGTCCCATGAACACGTGTCTAGTTGGGCGCCCTCCCGGCCCGCCACGAGGCGTGTCGTGGGGCCGGGAGGGCGCGGGGTCAAGCGAGTCGGTGCGTCAGCTCGCGGGCGGCTTGGCCGGCAGCCGCAGGACCTGCCCCGCGTAGGACAGTCCCGCCCCGAAGCCGATGCACAGCGCGATCTGACCCGGCTCGGCCTCTCCCTCCCGCAGGATGGTCTCCATCGCCAGCGGGATCGAGGCGGCGGAGGTGTTGCCGGTCTGCTCGATGTCGTTGGCGATCGCCACCGAGTCCGGCAGCCCGAGGTGCTTGGCCATGGCCGAGTTGATGCGGCCGTTGGCCTGGTGGGGGATGAACGCCTGGATCTGCTCGGCCGTCACGCCCGCCGCCTCCAACGTCTGTGCACACACCTTGGACACCTGCACGGCGGCCCAGCGGAAAACCTTGGAACCGTCCATGACCAGGAAGGGCTGGAGCACGGCCTCCTCGCGCGCTGCGGCGGCGGAGGCGTCGACCTCGTCGACGTACTGCTTGAAATCCTTGGTCTGGCGGATGGCGCTGCCCTGCTCTCCGTCGGACCCCCACACGACCGGGCTGATGTCGTTGGTCTCCGACGGGCCCACCACCACGGCGCCGGCACCGTCACCGAAGATGAAGGCCGTGTTGCGGTCGGAGAAGTCGATGCCGTCAGTCATCTTCTCCACGCCCACGACCACCACGTAGCGGGCGCCGCCGCCGCGGATCATGTTGGTGGCTACGGCCAGGCCGTAGCCGAAGCCCGCGCAGCCGGCGGTGAGGTCGAACGCCGCGATGCCGTTGCGCCCGAGGGCGGTGGCGACCTGTGGGGCCGCGTGCGGCACCTGGGTCCAGTTGGTGGACGTGCACACGATCAGGGCATCGATCAGGTCGGCGTCGATGCCGGCCGAGGTGACGGCCGCGCGGGCCGCCTCGATCGACATGGAGACGATGCCCTCGTCCGGACCGGCGACGTGGCGGTTGAGGATGCCGGAGCGCTCGTAGATCCACTCGGAGGTGGAGTCGATCTTCTCGCAGATCTCCTCGTTGCTCACCACACGCTCGGGGCGGTACGCCCCGATGCCGAGGAGGGTCGTGCCTGTGGCGCCCTCGCCGGTCGCGATGGTCACGGTCTCGTTGGAATCCGCCATTGGCGATCTCGCTCCTCGTCGGTGGACGGCGCCTCCCGGCGCTCGTGTCGTACTCCCCGTCACCCTACTGCGGGCACAGGGTAGATCGGCTCACCGTACCGCCGTGTTTCCACCGTCACCCCCGGCCGACCCGAGCCGACCCGCCGACGCGCGTAACCGCAGGTCCGCCGCTCGCGGATCAGTCCGCCAGCAGCCCTTCGAGCCATGCACGCCAGCGCGGTGCGTCCCAGGAGGGCGTGACGTCGACCGCCGCGGCACCCAGCGGGCGGCCGTCGCCGCCGGGCACGTCGACGTACTCGTAAACCCGCAACGCCAGGGCCGCCCGACCGGCCGCGTCCTCATGCGTCTCGCCCGCCGGGAAGGCGAACAGCTCGAGCATCCCGTCGACGGGGGCGGACAGGATGAGCGTGCGCGACGCCTCCGACTCGGTCGCGACGATGCCGCCGACCTCGCCCGAGCGCGCCACGACGCCGCTGTTCCCCGAGCCGCCCCCCGAGCCACCGGCCGGGTTGTGGCCGACCCCCGACGCAGGGGCGATCAGTCGCGACGTCACGCGGGCCCACAGTTCGGGCACCGTCTGCTGCACGGGATCGGTGGCCGCGTCCACGGTCACCACCCCGCCGGCCGGGCGATGGGTCAGCCGGTGGGCAAGCACGGTCAGCGCCTGCGCCCACCCGTCGACACTGCCCGACACGGACTGTCCCGCCAGTTCCCCGCCGGAGCCGAACCCGGACCGCAGGGTGAGCACGCTGCCGCCCTCGTCGTCGTCGACCACCTCACACGACGTCTCCCACGGCGGCACGGGCACGCCCTCGCCCATCCAGTCACGTTCCACGTAGGCGAAGACGCCCGGCGCGTCGGCGGTGGGCGGCGAGTACTCGGTGATCTCCCCGACGGTCGCGGTGAGCATGGCCTCGGCCGCGGCCTCCGGGCCGGTCGTGGGGTCGGGCGCGCCCGGGTCGGCGAACTGCACGATCCGCCCGCCGACCCGCGGTTCCATCGCGCACGAGACGAACCACGACGCGATGCCCTCGGCGGTGGCGACCGCGTCCCACACGATCTCCGGCGCGACCGGCAGCGGCACGCTACACACCACGCGGATGCTGCCGTCGTCCGTCCGGACCTCCGCCGCCACGTCGTACATGTCCCGCTCCCGCCCGTCGGTCGACCGCTCCACGCGCACAACGCTACCGCCGCATCCCGGGCCGTACCCTGGCGGGCGTGACCTCGACGAGCGCGCCCCACGATGCCGATCGTGCCCGCGGCGTCCGGGGGCCGATCGCCGCGACCGCCCTGCTCTTCGCCGCCAACGGCGCGATCTTCGGCGCGATCGTGCCCCGCCTGCCCGACCTCAAGAGCGCCCTCGACCTGGGCGCGGGGGAGTTCGGGCTGGCGATGGCCTGCTACCCGGCCGGCGCACTGGTCGGCGGGCTGCTCACGCCCGCCCTCATGCGGCGTCGCTCCGACGGGGCCGTCGCCGTGGCCATGATGGTCGGCGCGTCCGTGGCCGCCGCGCTCGTGGGGTTCTCGCCCGTCGTGGCCGTGTTCGCGGCGCTGTTGCTGGCGTTCGGCGTGTGCGACGCCATCACCGACGTGTCCATGAACGCCCACGGGATCCGCGTGCAGCTGCGCCACGGCCGGTCGCTGATCAACCGGTTCCACGCGCTGTGGTCTCTCGGGGCGGTGCTCGGCGCCGCGGGCGGGTCGGTGGCCGCCGGCGCGGGGGCGTCGGTCCGGGTCCAGATGATCGGGGCCGCCGTGGTGTGCGCGCTGGCCGCCGCGGCCGCGTACCCGATGCGGCTGGGCCCCGCCGCCGCCGAGGACGAGCGGGGCCGTGACCTCGACGCGGTGCCGGGAGAAGCAGTACCCGATGACACCGCCCCGGCCGCCCGCCGCCTCCCCGGCGGCCGCGCGCTCCTGCTGTTGATCGCGCTCGGCCTGTTCGCTTGCTGTGCCGAGCTCGTCGAGGACTTCGCCCAGACCTGGTCGGCGCTCTACCTGCGCGAGACCACCATCGCCGGGGCGGGACTCGCCGGACTCGGCTTCATCGCCGTGCAGGGCGCGCAGCTGGCCGGCCGCGTCAGCGGCGACGCGCTGGTCGAACGGTTCGGCGCCGCCCGACTCGCCCGCGCGGGCGGATTGTTCGTGATGGTGGGCGCGAGCGCCGCGTTCGTCGCGTCGTTCACGCTCGACGGGTCGACCCTTCTGGTGGTCCTGCTCGCCGGGTTCGTGCTGGCGGGGTGGGGAATCGCGACCGTCATCCCGGGCGCGATGGTCGGCGCCGACTCCGTGCCCGGCCTGGCCCCCGGTGCCGGGCTCGCGGTGCTCAACTGGGTGATGCGCCTCGGTTTCCTCGCCTCGCCGCCGCTCGTCGGGTTCATCGCCGAAGTCGCGGGCCTGCGCTGGACCGTGACGCCGATGATCGTCGGCGGCGTCCTCATCGTCGCCCTGGCCGGGCCGCTGCTCGGCCGTGCCGATCGCACGCCCGCCGGCCGCACGCCCGCCGGCCGCACGCCCGCCGGCCGCGAGTCCGCCGACCCCGATGCCGCAGACCCCGATCCCGCAGTCCGAGCCCCCGCGCACGAGAAGGAGACCATGACGTGAGCGCCGATGTGTTCGTCAAACGCGGCTCGGACCACGGGCCCGACTTCTTCCGCCACGAGGCCGCCGGACTGGCGTGGCTCGCCGCGGCCCGCGGCGGGCCCCGCGTCGTGGAGGTGACGGGGGTCGACGACGACGAGATCACCCTGGAGAAGATCCCCGCGGGTCGCGCCACGGCGGACGCGGCTCTGCGGTTCGGGCGGTCACTCGCGGCGATGCACGACGCGGGTGCGGCCGCCTGGGGCGCACCCGCCGACGGCTGGGCGGGCCGGTGCTTCATCGGCAACCGTCCCCAGGAGTGCAGGCCAACCGACTCGTGGGGCGAGTTCTACGCCGAGCAGCGGGTCCGGCCGTTCGTGCGCATCGCGGTGGACCTGGGTGTCCTCGACGGTGCCGACCTGGCCGCGGTCGAGCGGGCCTGCGACCGCGTGGCCGCCGGCGAGCTCGACCACCCCGGCGACACTCCCGCCCGTATTCACGGCGACCTGTGGACGGGAAACGTCCTGTGGACGGCCGGGGGCGGGGCCGGCGCGGCGGGCGACGGCGGCGTTGAGGCCGTGCTCATCGACCCCGCCGCGCACGGGGGCCACCGCGAGACCGACCTGGCGATGCTCGCCCTGTTCGGCGCGCCGCACCTCGATCACATCCTGCGTGGCTACGGCGAGGTCCGGCCGCTGCGGGAGGGCTGGCGGGAGCGGGTGCCGCTGCACCAGCTGCACCCGCTCGCCACCCACTCGGCCGGGCACGGCGCCGGCTACGCGGTCGCGTTGGCCGACGCCGCCCGGCGCGTGCTGGCGCTCTAGTCGCCCGGCGGCCGCCGTCAGGCTCCGGCGGGGCTGACCCGGAACACCGAGTCGCGACCGTCGCCGTCGGAGGTCGTCACCAGCAGCGAGCCGTCCGGCTCGGGGGCCAGGGACCGCAGCCGGCCGAACTCGCCCTCGAGCAGCACGGAGGCGTCGATCACCGAGCGGCCGTCGTCGCTCAGTCGGAGCAGCACCAGCTTCTGTGTCTTGAGGTTGGCCATCGCCAGCGCGCCGGCCCACTCGCCCCACTCGGGGCCGAGGAACTCGATGTCCGCGGGCGCCAGCGTCGGGGCGCCCGAGGACCAGACGGCCTCGATCGCGTCCGGGAACCTGGCGGTGTCGGTCATCGGCACGTTCTGGTCGTAGCGGCCGCCGACGTCGGGGTTCCAGCCGTAGTTCCCGCCGGGTTCGAGCAGGTTCACCTCGTCGTCGACGTCCGGGCCGTGCTCGGCGGAGTAGACGCGCCCGGAGTCCGGGTCGATCGCCAGGCCCTGGACGTTGCGGTGGCCGATCGTGTGGATCACCGAGTCGCCCGCCGCCGGCGCGCCCCCGGGGGTGATGTGTAGGGTCTTGCCGGCCAGCGAAGTGGGGGACTGGGGCCCTGTGGGGCTCTGCGCATCGCCGGTGCCGACGTAGATGGAACCGTCGGGGGCGGTGAGCAGGCGGCACCCGCTGTGGATGCCGGTCGCGCCGAGTGGGATCCCGGTGAGGGTGTCGCGGACCTTCGTCATGGCGGTCCAGTCGTCGTCGACGGCAAATGTGGTGATCCGGTTGTCGCGCTCACCGCCGACCGCCCGCGACCAACACACGTGGATCTCCCGGTTCTCTTCGAAGCCCGCGTCGACGGCCATGCCCATCAGACCGCTCTCGGACTGCCGGAACAGGCCCGTCAGGTCGATCCCGATCTCGCGATGCTCCTCACCGGGGCGCTGCACGACCATCCGTCCGCCGCGCTCGCCGGTGAGGAGGGTCCCCTCCGGTGCGCGGACCACGTCCCACGGGATGGTCAGCCCGTCCATGACCGTCTCGGTCTCGACCGCCGGTCCGTCGACGACCTCGCCGGCGCCGACGCCCGGGGCGGAGGGGAAGAGGCTGCCCGGTGGGATGAGGCTGGTGTCGATCAACCCGGACGAGCCGCCGGGCTGGCTGCTCTGCGCGCAGGCGGTGAGGGGGACGGCGACGGTGACCGCCGCCGCGGCGGCGAGCCCGGCGAGGGTGCGGGGGAAGACGGAACTGGGCACGGCTGCTCCTGGGTCGGACGACTCGGGGAAGGGATCAACCTCCGTGCGTCCGAACCTATTCGACCCCCGGCGCCGGCGGCACCGGAACGGCGGCGGGCCGGATTCGGAGCACCTCGTCACGGCCGCCGCCGTTCGAGGTGGTGGCCAGCAGCGTGCCGCCGGGCTCGGCGGTCAGGGAGCGGATGCGGCCGTGCTCGCCGGGGATGACGGCCCCGAGCTCCAGCACGCCGGTCCCGTCCTCGTTGAGCCTCATCAGCACGATCTGCTTGGTCTTGAGCATCGCGACCGCCAGCGCGCCGTCCCACTCGCCCCACGACGGATCGTCGAGGAACGCGATCCCGCTCGTCGCGAGCGTGGGATCGCCGGACGACCACGTCGCCTCGACCGCGTCGGGGAACTTCCCCAGATCGGTCATGGGCGAGGCGTCGTCGTGGTCGCGCTCGTTGATCCCGGGCCGCAGCGGGTCCCACCCGTAGTTGCGGCCGGCCCGCAGCTGGTTGATCTCGTCGTCGCGGTGCGTGCCGTGCTCGGCCGAGAAGAGGCGTCCCGTCCCCGGCTGCAGGGCCAGGCCCTGGACGTTGCGGTGGCCGAAGGTGAAGATGCGCGGGTCCGCGTCCGGGATGCGGGCCGGGTCCTGGGTGGGGGAGCCGTCGCGGGTCACGTGCAGGACCTTGCCGCCGAGCGACCGCAGGTCCTGGGGGACCGCGCCGTGGAAGGTGTCACCGGTGCCGATGTAGAGCGTGCCGTCCGGGTGGGCGAGAATGCGGCACCCGGAGTGGTGGCCGATGTTCTGCCGGGCGATGCCGGGGACGATCACGTCGGGATCCTCGAGCGCCGACCAGTCGTCCGCCGCGCGCCAGGCGGTGACGCGGCTGTCACCGGGCGTGCCATCGGCGAAGTTCTCCGAGTGGCAGGTGTAGACCTCGCGGCTCTGGGCGAAGTCGGGCGCCAACGCCACACCCATCAGGCCGCTCTCGCCGCCGGTGAACAGGTCCCCGAAGTCGGCCGCGACGACGGTGGTCGTCCCGTCGGGGTGGATCGCGAGAACCCTGCCTGTCCCGCGCTCACCGGTCACCACCACGCCGTTCGGATCGCGGACCACGTCCCACGGGATGGTCAGGCCGCCGACCAGTGTCTCCACCTCGACCTCCGGCCCGGCGGGCAGGGGCTCGTCCGGATAGCGGTCCTCGGGGCGGGCGGCCGGCGCGCCCAGCGAACCCGTGGACCCGGCCGACCCGGCCGAGCCCGACCCGGCCGAGCCCGATGAACCGGCGTCCAGCGACCCGGACAGTGAACCGGGCGCCGCACTCTGGGCGTTCGCGGTCAACGGAACCACCATCGCGGTGACGGCCGCGACCGTCACCGCACCGACGATCGATCCGGCATGCAGGCCGGCTCGAGCGCGGACGCGGGGACGCGAAGGGGACAAGCGGGACACGGGGCCTCCGGGGATAGGCAACGGGGTCACAGGAAACGGGGTCACAGGAAACGGGGTCACAGGAAACGGGGTCACGAGCAACGGGCCCCGGCGACGGATGTCACGAGGGCTCAGATGACGATATCCGACGCCTACGACACCCCCGGACGACAGGAGCGCCCCGCACGCCGCCTCTCGGGCGGTGCGTGCGGGACGCTCTCGTCGATGCGTGCGCCGCGGGGCCTAGAGTTCCTCGATCGTCGCCGTCGCGTGCACGGTCTCCAGCTTCTTGGGGTTGCGCACGGACAGCGACCAGGCCGGGTCGCCGGCCCCTCCGCGCCGGGCGTAGATCCCCAGCTTGGCGGGCAGGATCACCGGCTTGCCGAACTCCACCGAGTAGCGGGCGCGCCGGGGGATCTCGCCCTCGACCACGCCGAGCAGCGTGGCGGCGGTCCACATTCCGTGGGCGATGACGTTCGGGAACCCGAACGCCTTGGCGCCCACGCGGGAGACGTGGATCGGGTTGCGGTCGCCGGACACGGCCGCGTACTCCGAGATCTGCGCCTCGGACACCGACTTCACCACCGTGGGGTCGCCGATCTCGGCCGCGGTGGGCGGCGCGGGCTTAGGCGGGCGCGGCGCGTCCTTCGGCGGGGTCAGGGAGGTCCTGCGCTTGGAGAGCAGGCCCGACCGCTGCACCCAGGCGGGCTCGTCGTCGTCGCCTGTCCTGATCTCGGTGACCACGTCCAACAGCAACCCCGCCGGATGCTCCCGCAGGTTCTCGGCGTGCGCGCGGATGTTGAGCTCGTCGCCGACGCGCAGCGCGCGGCGCGATTCGATCTCGTTGGTCAGGTGCACCGAGCCCATGGCCGGCACCGGGTAGTCCGGGTCCAGCATGAGCTGCATGCTCAAGGGGAACGCCAGCGTGAACGGGTACGTCAGCGGCAGCTCGTCGGTCAGGCGCAGGCCGCACACGCGAGCGTAGGCGGCGAGGTTCGCCACGTCCACGCGCACGCCGGTGACCTCGACGCCCTTCGACGGCATCGACTTTCCGTCACGGGAGCCGCCGACGACAGGGAGGGCGCCGACCGCGGCCTTGCCGTACTGGCCGAGCAGGTTGGGGATTCCGGGGAGTCGGGTGTATTCCACGATCGATCACGCCCCCAGCAGCGACTGCCCGCACACGCGGATCACGTTGTCGGTGACCGCGGAGGAGGCGGGGTTGGCGAAGAAGGCGATGGTCTCGGCCACGTCGACCGGCAGGCCGCCCTGCTGCAGGGAGTTCATGCGGCGGCCGGCCTCGCGGGTGGCGAACGGGATGGCGGCGGTCATCTGGGTCTCGATGAAGCCCGGCGCCACGGCGTTGACGGTGATGCTCTTGGAGGCCAGCTCGGCGGACGCGCCGTTGACGAAGCCGATCACGCCGGCCTTGGAGGTGGCGTAGTTGGTCTGGCCCCGGTTGCCGGCGATGCCCGCGATGGAGGACACGCCCACCACGCGCGAGCCCTCGCCGAGGATGCCCTTCTCGGCGAGCTCGGCCGTGATCCGCTCGGGGGCGATGAGGTTGACGGCCATGACGGACTCCCAGCTCGCGGCGTCCATGCCGGCGAGGGTCTTGTCGCGGGTGATGCCGGCGTTGTGGACGAGGATGTCGAGGCGGCCGTCGTGACGCTCGGTGACGTGCTTGGCCAGCACCTCGGCGGCGTCGGCGGCGGTGACGTCGAGCGGCAGGGAGGTGCCGCCGACCTTGTTGGCGGTGGCCGAGAGCGACTCGCCCGCGGCGGGGATGTCACAGCAGATCACGTGTGCACCGTCGCGGGCGAGGACCGCCGCGATCTCCGCACCGATGCCGCGCGCGGCCCCGGTGACGACGGCGAGCTTGCCCTCGAGCGGTCGGTCCCACGACGACGGGGCGGTGGCGGAACCGGCGCCCACGCGGAACACCTGGGCGTCGACGTACGCCGACTTGGCCGACAGGACGAACCGCAGGGTCGACTCGAGCCCGGAGGCGCCCGCGTGGGCGTCGGGGGAGACGTACACGAGCTGGACGGTGGAGCCCCGCTTCATCTCCTTGCCGAGCGAGCGCGTGAAGCCCTCGAGCGCGCGCTGGGCGATGCGCTCCTCGACCGAGCCGGTCTCCTCGGGCGTCGTGCCCAGGACGACGATGCGGCCGCTGGCCATGACGCTGCGCACGACCGGGTTGAAGAACTCGTACAGCGCGACCAGGTCTTCGGGCCGCTTGAATGACGTGGCGTCAAAGACGAGGCCGGCGAACTTGTCCTCGGCGCCGGCGGCGGCCAGCTCGTAGTCCCCGGAGAGCATCTCGCGGACGGGCTCGACCAGGCGACCCTCCCCGCCGATGAGGACCGGACCGTGGAGGGCGGGCTGACCGGCCTCGTGACGGCGCAGCTGCTCCGGCTGCGGGAGGCCGACCTTGCCGGCGATGAATGACCCGGGGGCCGAGGTCACGAACTGCGAGTAGAGGTCGAGGTTGCCCTGCGCCATGGCGATCATCTCCTGGGAAAGGTGCGGTACTGCGGGTCGACAAGTAACTTACTGCTGAGTAACAATACTGCCAGGGCCGCGTTTCGGGCCACCGGACACCGAGAACAAACGGGAGTGACACACGTGACCACAAGCCCCCGCAAGGTCGCCATCGTCGGCGGCAACCGAATCCCCTTCGCCCGCTCGAACGGCAAGTACGCGGACGCCTCCAACCAGGACATGCTCACCGCGGCGATCGACGGGCTGGCCAGCCGCTACAACCTGCAGGGCAAGCGCCTCGGGTCCGTCGTCGCCGGCGCCGTGCTCAAGCACTCCCGCGACTTCAACCTCACCCGCGAGTCCGTCATCGGCTCCGTCCTCGACTCGTCGACCCCGGCCTACGACGTGCAGCAGGCCTGCGGTACCGGCCTGGCCGCCGCCATCCAGGTCGCCGACGCGATCGCGCTCGGCCGTATCGAGTCCGGCGTCGCCGGCGGCACCGACACCACCTCGGACGCCCCGTTGGCGGTCAACGACGACCTGCGCAAGACCCTCATCAAGCTCACCGCGGCCAAGAGCAACCTTGACCGACTCAAGCTGCTCGGCGAGATCCGCCCGCAGAGCCTCGTGCCCGAGCAGCCGCAGAACGCCGAGCCGCGCACCGGGCTGTCCATGGGCGAGCACGCCGCGATCACCGCCCGCGAGTTCGGCGTCTCGCGCGCCGACCAGGACGCCCTGGCCGCGGCCAGCCACCGCAACCTCGCCGCCTCCTACGAGTCGGGTTTCCAGGACGACCTGGTCACCCCGTACCTGGGCGTGGCCCGCGACGACAACATGCGGCCCGACTCCTCCGAGGAGAAGCTGGGCAAGCTCAAGCCCGTCTTCGGCAAGCGTGACGCCGAGGCCCACGGCACCGAGGCCACCATGACGGCCGGCAACTCCACCCCGCTCACCGACGGCGCCTCCGCGGTGCTGCTGGCCAGCGAGGAGTGGGCGGCCGAGCACAAGCTGCCCGTCCGCGCCTACCTCGTGGACTCCGAGACCGCCTCCGTGGACTTCATCCACGGCAAGGAAGGGCGCAACCCGGACGGCCTGCTCATGGCCCCCACCTACGCCGTGCCGCGGCTGCTGGCCCGCAACGGCCTCACCCTGCAGGACTTCGACTACTACGAGATCCACGAGGCGTTCGCCTCGCAGGTCCTGGCCACCCTGGCCGCGTGGGAGTCCGAGGAGTACTGCACCGAGCGGTTGGGGCTGGACAAGGCGCTGGGCTCGATCGACCGGTCCAAGCTCAACGTCAACGGCTCCTCGCTGGCGGCCGGCCACCCGTTCGCCGCGACCGGCGGCCGCATCCTGTCCGCCACCGCCAAGCTGCTCGAGCAGAACGGCGGAGGCCGCGCCCTCATCTCCATCTGCGCGGCCGGCGGCCAGGGCGTCACGGCGATCGTCGAGCGCTGACCCGGTCCCGGAACGCCTGACCTGCAGCCCCCGCGCCCGGCGCGGGGGCTGCACTCATCGCACCGGTCCGTCATAGTGGTGTGCACAGTGCTTAGTGCGGGAGTCTGACGACCGGCACCCTGCCGGGGACCCCGCCCCGCTTCGTGAGGAGACGTGACGAGTGGAGGAGTCCACCAGCACCGGCGGCGGCCCGGCCCGGCCCGTCGCCATCGAGGGGGCGGGGCCCCGGCCGACCGCGTCCGAGCGGCGCAGCTACCGCGTGCACTCGCGCTGGCTGCACACGGGCGTGGGCGTGTTCATGGCGCTCTCAGTGCTGTACGGATTCGACCTGGTCAACAGCATCGGGCGCGTACCGCGCGGCACCGAGGTCGCCGGGATCGAGGTCGGGGGGATGACCACGGCCGACGCCGAGCGGCGCCTGGTCGAGGAGTTGGGGCCACGGGTCGACGACGAGGTGGATCTCCGCGCCGGGGCCGTGTCCACGACGCTGGACCCGCAGGCGGTCGGACTGTCGGTGGACTGGCAGGGCACGCTCGACCGGGCCGGTGAGCAGCCCCTCAACCCGATCACCCGGCTGATCAGCCTGGTGTGGTCCACCGACGTCGGCATCGCCAGCGTCATCCCGGACGCCCGGCTCACCGACTTCCTCGAACGGCTCGCGCTGCAGGCCGACTTCGAGCCCCGCGAGGGGGCCATCTGGTTCGACCGCGACCAGGTCCGGTCGGCCATCCCGCTCGACGGCCAGCGCCTGCAGATCGAGAACTCCCGCGACGCGGTGCTCGAGCACTGGCTCGACGACGACGGCGTGGACCTGCCCGTGGACTACACGCCCACTGAGACCGACGCCGAGCAGGTCCGCGCACTGATCCGGGACGTGGCCGAACCCGCCGCCACCCGCGACGTGACGCTGCTGGCCTCCCGGATCCGTGAGGACGGGACCGAGCCGCCGGTCACGACCATCACCACCCGGCTGCCGGCCCCACCGCCGCCCGCCGGCCGGGAGCGTCCCGAGTCCGCCGAGCGGGAGATCGAGATGATCGACCCGGACGACCCCGACGCCGTGCCCGTGGTCTTCCCCCGCGATCGGATCGGCGAGTACCTGACCTTCGTCCGCGAGGGCGACGTGCTCGAGCCGCGCTTCGACGCCGACGCCGCCAAGGGGATCCTCGAGCCGCTCCTGGAGCCGACCGAACAGGAGGGCAGGGACGCCGGCTTCGAGTTCAGCGGGACCACCGCCACGGTCGTGCCCGCGGTCCAGGGACGGACGGTCGAGTGGGGTCCGCTGCTCGGTGCTCTCCCCGGCCAGCTCACGGACACCGCGGGCCCGCGCGTGCTGCCGGTCAGCTACGTGGGCCGCGATCCCGAGCTCACCACCGAGGAGGCGGAACGGGCCGGCATCCGCGAGCCGGTCGGTCAGTTCACGGTGGCCGTCGGCGCGAACGGGCGGGCCCAGTCGATGATCGCCTCGCTCGCCGGGCACTTCATCCCCGCGGGGGAGAGCTTCTCGATGGAGGAGCTCGCCGGCACGGTCTCCGGGGACACCTCCGCCGACGCCGTGGCCACCGCACTGTTCAACGCCGCGTTCGAGGCCGGTGCCCAGGATCCGGTGCGCACGTCGCGTGGTGTCGACGGCGACGCGTTCCCCGCCGGGCGGGATGCCACGGCCTCGGCCGACGTGGGGTTCCGCAACGCGCAGGACACGGGGCTCGTGATCGACGCCTCCGGCAGCGGGAACTCGGTGACGGTCCGACTGTGGGGCACTCGCGAATACACCGTCCGTATCTCCACGGCGCCCCGCACGGACGTCCGGCGGGCGCCGACCCGGGTGGTCACCACCGCCGGCTGTACCCCGAGCGCGGGGCGGGACGGCTACACGGCACGGGTCACCCGGACCGTCCAGCGTGGCGGCGCCACCGTCAGCACCGACACCGTGTCGTCCACCTACCCCCCGCGGGAGCGGATCGAGTGCCGGGCCGAACAGCCCGCCGCTGACGCCGACGCACCGCCACCTCCCCCGCCGCCGCCCGGCCCGGGACCGATCCGCATCCCGGGCCTGCCGGAGATCCGCATCCCCGGCCTGCCCGGCAACTGACAGGCCGCGCCCCGCACGCACGGCGCCGCCCGCACGCACGGCGCCGCCCGCACGAACAAAATCCGCTACCCTCCGCCCGGATCCGCTACTCCTGTCGGGGTAGCGCGGATCCGGATTCCGGGTAGCGGATTTCGGTGGGGTGGCCCGGCCGGTGGGGGCCGGCCGGGCCGGTGCGCGGCTGTCAGCGCTCGACGACGACCCGCTCGTTGGGCACGCAGTGCGTCATCGTCAGGCCCTCCACGTCGCGGGGGCCGTTCTTGCCGAGGTTGGCCATGCGATCGCGCTCCTCGTCGGTCAGCTGCTGCTTGGGCAGCGGTTCGAGGTGGCGGACGTCGTCGGCCGAGATGCCCAGACCGTCGCCGACCCGCTGGCCGAGCTCGTCCTCGCACAGGAACAGGTGCCAGACCATGCGCTCCTGCACCTCGCGCGTGGCCTGCCCGATGTTGTCGATGAAGTTCTTCACCAGGTCGTCGCGCTCCCAGTCCTCCATGAGGCGGAAGCGCTGGCCCGCCTGCACGTAGTCGTTGGTGCGGGGGTACTCACTGCGCGTGAGACGACCACGCAGTTCGGGACCCACCTCCTCCTCGCCGGTCGGCGCGGACTCGCGCAGGCCGTTCATCGTGGACGGCTCGTAGTTCACGTGCGGGTTCTGCCCCTGCAGGTCCACGCCGTACGACATCTGGCCGCCGCGCTGGTTCGTGGCGACCGTGGCGTTCTTGGCGCTGTTGACCGGCAGCTGCAGGTAGTTGGCGCCGACGCGGTAGCGCTGGGTGTCGCTGTAGGAGAACGTGCGACCGACCAGCATCTTGTCGTCGGAGAACTCCAGGCCGTCGACCAGGACGCCGGTACCGAACGAGATCTGCTCGTTCTCGTTGTGGTGGTCGGTGATGTTGCGGTTGAGCGTCATGGTGCCGACCAGCTTCGGCTCGAAGTCGTTCTCGGGCCATGTCTTGGTGTCGTCCAGCGGATCGAAGTCCAGCTCGGGATGGTCGTCGTCCGACATCATCTGCACGACCAGATCC
The DNA here is from genome assembly GCF_002999155.1 of Dietzia sp. oral taxon 368. Classification (NCBI taxonomy): domain Bacteria; kingdom Bacillati; phylum Actinomycetota; class Actinomycetes; order Mycobacteriales; family Dietziaceae; genus Dietzia; species Dietzia sp. oral taxon 368. The sequence goes on along the minus strand of NZ_CP027238.1, from coordinate 817,947 downwards.
CACTTGGGGTAGTCGCCGTTCTCGATGGCCTCGTACAGATCCTTGGAGGCGTGGCCCGTGTCATGGGCCTGGATGTTCGCCGCGTCCTCCTCGGTGAGGCTCTTGACGCCCTGGTGGGGCAGCCAGTGGTACTTCACCAGATGGCTCTCGCCCTCGGCGTTGACCCAGCGGTAGGTGTTCACGCCGAAGCCCTGCATGTGCCGGTAGTCGGCCGGGATGCCGCGGGGGCTGAAGAGGTTGACCAGCATGTGCATCGCCTCCGGCGACTGCGACATGAAGTCGTAGATCCGCGCGGGGCCTGGCGGAACGTGATGGGGTCGGGCTTGAGGGAGTGGATGACGTCCGGGAACTTGATGGCGTCGCGGATGAAGAAGACGCCGAGGTTGTTGCCGACGAGGTCCCAGTTGCCGTCCTCCGTGTAGAACTTCACCGCGAAGCCGCGCGGGTCCCGCGCCACCTCGGAGGAGTCCCGGCCGCCGATCACGGTGGAGAAGCGGATGGCGACGTCGGTCTTCTTGCCCGCCTCCTGGAACAGCTTCGCCCGGGTGTACTTCGAGATGGGCTCGTCGCCCCACTTCCCGGTCGCCTCGAACTCGCCGTACGCGACGAAACCGCGCGCGTGCACGACCCGCTCCGGGATCCGCTCGCGGTCGAAGTGGCTGATCTTCTCCAGGAACTGGTAGTTCTCCAGCGTCGCCGGCCCGCGGGCCCCGACGGTGCGGGTGTTCTGGTTGTCGTGGACCGGGTGTCCCTGGCGGGTGGTCAGAATGGGGTCGTCGTGCCTGCGCTTTTCGGACAGCGATTCTCCTCGGGTAGAAGGCTTCGCCCGTCCGGTGGGGGCTGGTCGTGGCGCCGACCCTAGGACTCGGGCCTTCCCGATACCACCGTTCGCGCAAATACGAAATCCGCTACCCGGCCTCCGGATCCGCTACCCGTGGAGAGGGAGCGGATCCGGAGCCGGAGTAGCGGATTCGTCTAGCGGTCGGGGTGGGCCCGCCCGTCAGAGGTGCGTCAGAAGGCGGCCTCGTCCAGCTCCATGAGCTCGTTGCCGAGCCCCGAGACGATTCCCCGGGTGGCGGTGAGGAGGGGCAGTTCGTTCTTCGCGAACCACCGGGCGGCGGCGATCTTGCCGTTGTAGAAGGCCTTGTCGTCGTCAGACGCGCCGTCTACCTTGCCCAGGGCGACCTCGGCGCCGACGAGCAGACGCCAGCCCATCATGAGGTCACCGAACGCCATGAGCACGCGCACCGAGGCCAGCCCGATCGTGTACAGGCGCTTCGGCTCGTCCTGGGAGCCCATGAGGTGCTCGAAGCAGGTGCCGATCATGGCCTCGACGTCGGCCAGCGCGGTAGCCAGCAGCTCGCGCTCGGCGGCCAGCTTCCCGCCGCAGGCGTCGTTCTCCAAGAAGTGCTTGATCTGCGCCGAGATGTGGCCGACGGCGGTGCCGCGGTCCCGGGCGATCTTGCGGAAGAAGAAGTCCTGCGCCTGGATGGCCGTCGTGCCCTCGTAGAGGGAGTCGATCTTGGCGTCGCGGATGTACTGCTCGATCGGGTAGTCCTGCAGGAAGCCCGACCCGCCGAACGTCTGCAGCGACTCGGTCAGCAGCTCGTAGGCACGCTCGGAGCCCACGCCCTTGACGATCGGGAGCAGCAGGTCGTTGACGCGGTGGGCCAGCTCGGCGTCCGCGCCCGACGCGCGCACGGCCGTCTCGGGGTCCTGGTGGGCGGCGGTGTACATGTACACCGCGCGCAGGCCCTCGGCGAACGCCTTCTGGCGGATGAGGGCGCGACGCACGTCCGGGTGATGGGTGATCGTCACGCGGGGCGCGGTCTTGTCGGCCATCTCGGTCATGTCGCCGCCCTGGACGCGCTCCTTGGCGAACTCCAGAGCGTTGAGGTACCCGGTCGACAGGGTCGAAATGGCCTTGGTGCCGACCATCATGCGGGCGTGCTCGATGACGTCGAACATCTGACGGATGCCCTGGTTCAGCTCGTCGCCGCCGACCATCCAGCCCTTGGCGGGGACACCGTGGCCACCGAAGGTGAGCTCACAGGTGGTCGAGGCCTTGATGCCCATCTTGTGCTCGACGCCCGTGACGAACACGCCGTTGCGCTCACCCAGCTCGCCGGACTCGAAGTCGAAGTGGAACTTCGGCACGAAGAACAGGGACAGGCCCTTGGTGCCCGGCCCGGCGCCCTCGGGGCGCGCCAGGACCAGGTGGAAGATGTTCTCGAACATATCGTCCGAGTCGGCCGAGGTGATGAACCGCTTGACGCCCTCGATGTGCCAGGAGCCGTCGTCCTGCTTGACGGCCTTGGTCCGGCCGGCGCCGACGTCCGAACCGGCGTCGGGCTCGGTGAGCACCATGGTGGCACCCCAGCCGCGCTCGGCGCAGGTGGCGGCCCACTTCTTCTGTTCCTCGGTACCGTTCTCGTAGAGGACGGCGGCGAAGGCCGGGCCGGCCGAGTACATGAACGCGGGGGCGTTGGCACCGAGCATCATCTCGCCGACGGCCCACACCATCGCGCGGGGAGCCGGCATGCCGCCGATCTCGTCGGGCAGACCCATCGACCAGTAGCCGGCGTCGAACCACGCCTTGAACGACTTCTTGAAGTCCTCGGGGATGGAGACCGAGTGGGTCTCCGGGTCGAACACCGGCGGGTTGCGGTCGGCGGAGGCGAAAGACTCGGCAACCGGGCCCTCGGCCAGGGCGGAGACCTCGTCGAGGATGCCCTTGGCGGTCTCGGTGTCCATGTCGCCGAACTCGCCGGCGTCGAGTGCCTCGTTCATGCCAAGGACCTCGAACATGTTGAACTCGAGATCCCGGACGTTGCTCTTGTAGTGACCCATTACGGTCTTCTCCGATCGGAGTGCGTGTCATGGAATTGGTCGCGCCCGAAGAGTCGGTGCTGCTCGCCCACGGGGCCACTGGAACCTACTCGTCGGTAACAACGCCGATGCTAATGCGTTGTCAGCGAACAGTCCAAGGTGAGGGAAGGCTCTGATTCCGCAGGCCACGTCCCTCCGCGGGTTCCCGGGCGGGCTCTTCGGGGCGCCCACGGTGAGGGAGACGGTGGGGCAGAATCACCTCATGGCAGAGATCCAGCGGCGGGCGCCCTCCGCCGTCTCCGTGGTGGGGGCGGCGTTTCGTGTGGTCGAGTGGCAACTCGGGCTGGCCAGGGAGCTGATCCTCCTGCCCGCTCGGGTACTCGCACTGCTCGACGACGTCGAGGTGGTGGTCGAGCGGATCCAGGACCTGCTCGACGAGGTGAACCGGACCGTGCGGGCGATCGACGGGATCGTCGCCTCCGCGACCACCACCGTCGACGACGTCCGCACCACCGTCGCCAGGGCCGACCGGATGATCGACCAGGTGGCCGGCACGGTGACCGACGCGGAGGGGATAGTCCGTCGGGTTGACGGGACCATCGACTCGGCGGAGGGCGTGGTCCGTCGGGTGGACGCCACGATCGACTCGGCGGAGGGCGTGGTGCGTCGGGTGGACGCCACGATCGACTCGGCTGAGGGTGTGGTGCGTCGGGTGGACGGCACCATCGACTCCGCGGAAGGCGTGGTCGCCCGGGTCGGCGCGACCGTGGACACCGCGGACGAGCTGGTGCTCGACGCGGGCACGCTCATCGAGCGGGTCGTGCCTCTCCTCGACTTCGCGGACTCCGCGCTGGCCCCCGTCAAGCCGGTCGTCGAGGCGCTCCTCGTCGACGCCGAGCTCGACCCGGTGGTCGCCAAGCGCGTCGCGACGCGCCTCACCGAGGTGCTCGTGTGGGCGGACAAGACCGTCTCACTGATCGAGCCGATCGCCGGCGAGGTCCTCGAGTCGGTCGACCCGGAGGAGATCAAGGCGGTCGTGAAGTTCATCGACCACCTGCCCGCGCTCGGCGAGAGTCTGGAGACCGACATCATGCCGGTGCTCGCCTCGATGGACACGGTCGCACCGGAGGTCCACCAGATCCTCGAGGTCGCGCAGCAGTGTCTCGAGGCGGTGGCCGGCATCCCGGGCTTCCAACTCCTGCGTCGCCGCGGAGGCGAGAACGGCAAGGCCTGATCGCGCCTTGTTCGAACTGCCTCGCAGGCGCCGCTGGGCCGGCACCGGGGTCGGCGAAAGGTCACACCTGCTCACGTTTTCCCAGACCGGGCCGCGGAGAAACCAGCGTTCGTGACCACTCGTCGAGGAGCAGGGTCTCCGAAGGTGGGGCGGCGGGCCTGAAAACGAACGATTCCCCGGGTCATCGACGAGCGATGATCCGGGGCACCCGGCCCGAGTGCGGGCCGGGAACGACGAAGGCCCTCCCCGGAGGGAGGGCCTTGTCCTGTGGAGCCGATGACGGGAATCGAACCCGCGCTGTCTGCTTGGGAAGCAGAAGTTCTACCATTGAACTACATCGGCGATGCCTGCTCGAGGCGGCTTTCAGACTAGCACGAGCCCTGCGTGGCGCAGGGCGCCTGGGGTCACTTCTTCCGGGCGGCCTTCCGCTTCGCGCCGGGCGTCATGGGCCGCTTGGGCTGGGCGAGGGAGGCGCGGGGGACGAACCCGAACGCCACGCCGCCGATCACGGCCACCGCGATCGCGCCGATGATCCACGGGGTGACGGAGCCGCCGCTGGTGATCCCCATCAGCACGATGAGCACGCCCACGCCGACGCACACCCACGACCACTGGGTCCAGCGCCAAATGTATTTCGAGGGCTCTTCCCTGAACTCGTCCATGCGCCCATTTCACCACGTCAGCTGCGGTCGGCGCATATCCGCGACGGCTCGAGGGGGGTCGTCGCGGCCGGGGTGGCCGCGCGATGTGGCAGGTCTCACGCCGATTCCGGGCGGATCCGGGAAGGAAGCGGCCCCACCGGACGCTGAACTGGAGGATAGTCCGTTTTGCGCGGACGGTCGCCCGGCGGACGGGCACCGCTGACAGGAGGTGCGTGATGGACGACGTGACGGACCGACCCGTCGCGGAACGCGTGCGGACGGTGCTCGCGCGAGGCGCGTCGGGAACCGTGGGGACGGGGATGCTGCGGCGTCCACTTCGGTCGGCACGGGTCCGTGACGACGGCGTCGTGGTGCTCGTGGTCGACGTCGGCGGGGCGTCGCGCGAGACGGGGGACGCCGCCCGCGTCGCCGCCGCCGGCGCCTCCGCGACCGTCGAGATCGTCGACACCGTCTGTACGGGCCGGTGTCGTGGGTCCGCGCCGCGCCCCTCGTTCTCCGTCGACGGCCGTCCCGCGCCGTGCGGGGGACGTGGGCGGGGTTACGACGACGAGTGCGCGGTCGCCCGGGGCATCGTCACGCTCTCAGGAATCGTGACGGCCTCGTCGGCGGCACGACGGCGCAGGTTGGTCGCGGCGGACGGCGGCGGACCGGACGGGAGCGGCGACGTCGGATCGCTCCGGTTGAGCGAGTTGCAGCCGCTGGAGATCAGCTACGTCACGGCGGACGGGGTGCACCTGGTGCCGCGGTCGGATCTCGCCGCCGCGAGCGTCGACCCGATCGCGGTCGACGAGCAGGCGTGGTTGCGCCGGTTGGCCGACGATCCGGGTCTGGCCGCGCGCCTCGCGCTGCGCGCCGGCCGGCAGATCGCCGGCACCCGACCGGTTCTCGCGGGCGTCGACAGCTACGGGGTCGACGTGAACATCGGGTCGGTGCACTCCGGGGTCCGCGAGTTCCTCCGGGTGCCGTTCCCGCAGGTCTGCGCCGATTCGGAGGACGTCCACCGGGCGCTCGCCGAGCTGACACGGTGACCTGTCACACAAAAGTTTCCTGAAAACCCTTCCCTTTGAGGTAAGCCTTACCTAAGTTCATCGCTGCGGGTAGTCACGTCCCCGCACCCGCTTCCCGCTCCGGCACCGTCCCTGAGGCGCCGGAGCGGGGGACGGGAACCGCGACGACGAGAGGCGAAGGCATGCGATCACTGGTGGGACCCGTACCGGAGCCGGCCGAGCGGGCGAGTTCAGCGCTACGCCGGTGCCCGCGCGCCACCCTCACGTTCGGCTCCGCCACCCCTGCGGTCGCCCTCGTGCACCAGAGTCCGGGGACCGCCGACCTCAGCCTGGTGATCCCGATAGCCGACGCGGCATCCATCGGGTTCGGCGGGGTCACCGCCCGACTCGAGGTACTCGACGAGATCATCGGGGGAGTGGCCCAGGGTCGCTGCCGCCGCATCGTCGTCGTCGAGGGACGCGTCGAACAGACGGGGACGCGCGCCCAACGGATCACCGCCGCCGACATCGCGCGCGACCTCCCCGACTCCGCCCTCCTGGGCGTCGGATCCGACTCCGCCCTCGTCCGGCTCCGTGCCGACAAGATCGTCCTCACCGACGACGAGGGCGTCACCGACATCGCACCCGACGACCTCGCCACCTCCGGCCCCGACCCGTTCACCGACCTCGAGGGCCACTGGCTCGACCACCTCAACGACCCTCGCTGCCAGGTCGTCCCGCGCATCGCGCTGCGCGTCTGCCGGTGCCTGCCCGCCGTGCGGCCCCTGCTCATCGGCATCGACCGCGCCGGCGTGGACATCGAGCTCGTCGACCGCGAGGGCCGGATCCGCCGCGAGCGACTGCCGTTCGCGGAGGCGTGCACGGGCGTCGCCGAGCTCGGCACCCAGCTCCGTCTGCTCGCGGGGGGCGCCCGGTACCCTCAGGACCGTGCTGCTCTCCGACCGTGACCTCCGCGCCGAGCTCGCCGACGGGCGACTGGGCATCGATCCCCTCGACCCCGCGCTGATCCAGCCGTCGAGCATCGATGTCCGCCTCGACCGGCTGTTCCGTGTCTTCAACAACTCGCGCTACACCCATATCGACCCGGCGCTGCAGCAGGACGAGCTCACCGAACTGGTCGAGGTCGCCGAGGGTGACCCCTTCGTCCTGCACCCCGGGGAATTCGTGCTCGGCGCGACCCTCGAGCGGCTCGCCCTGCCCGACGATCTCGCCGGCCGGCTCGAGGGCAAGTCCTCCCTCGGTCGCCTCGGCCTGCTCACCCATTCCACCGCCGGGTTCATCGATCCCGGGTTCGACGGCCACATCACCCTCGAGCTGTCGAACGTCGCGAACCTGCCCATCACGCTGTGGCCCGGGATGAAGATCGGCCAGCTGTGCCTGTTCCGGCTCTCCAGTCCCGCCGAGACCCCGTACGGAAGCGCGAGCGTGGGGTCCAAGTACCAGGGCCAGCGCGGACCGACGGCGTCGAAGGCGTACCTCAACTTCCGCTGAGCCGGGCTCTGCCGCGAGCCGTGCGGCGCGCACCACCCGGGGCGTGCGGCGCGCACTGCTCCACCGTCGTTCACCAGCGCGTTCCCACCGCGACGCGTTGACGCGGTAGAACGGCGCCATGCGTATGACCGTGTTCGGGACCGGATACCTCGGCGCCACCCACGCCGCCTGCATGGCCGAGCTGGGCCACGAGGTGCTGGGGGTGGACGTCGACGAGGCCAAGATCGAGCGGCTGCGCCGCGGCGAGGTGCCGTTCTACGAGCCGGGTCTGCCGGAGATCCTGCTGCGGCACGTCGAGTCGGGTCGGTTGCGGTTCACCACCGACTACGCCGAGGCCGCCGAGTTCGCGGACCTGCACTTCATCGGGGTGGGTACGCCCCAGCGCAAGGGCGAGTTCGCCGCCGACACCACCTATGTCGAGGACGTGGTGACCCGGCTGGTGCCGCTGCTCACCTCTGACGCGGTGCTGGTGGGCAAGTCGACGGTGCCGGTGGGTACGGCGGCGCGGCTGCAGGGGGTCGCGGACTGGCACGCCCGGGACGGTGTGCGCGCGGAGGTGGTGTGGAACCCGGAGTTCCTGCGTGAGGGTTTCGCGGTGGCCGACACTCTGACACCGGACCGGATCGTGATCGGGTTGCCCGGCGGGCCGGACGAGCAGGGGTTCGCCCGTGAGCTGGTCGAGCAGGCCTACGCGCCGATCCTCGAGTCGGATCCGTGTCCGGTGATCGTGACGGACCTGGCGACCTCGGAGCTGGTGAAGGTGAGCGCGAACGCGTTTCTTGCGACCAAGATCAGCTTCATCAACGCCGTGTCGGAGGTGTGTGAGGCCGCCGGCGCCGACGTGACTGTGCTGGCGGATGCGATCGGTATGGATCCGCGGATCGGGAGGCGGTTCCTCAACGCCGGGCTCGGGTTCGGCGGGGGCTGTCTGCCCAAGGACATCCGCGCGTTCATGGCGCGTGCCGGGGAGCTGGGCGCGGACGAGGCGATGACGTTCCTGCGGGAGGTCGACTCGATCAACATGCGGCGCCGGGAGCGGATGGTGGACCTGACCGTCGAGGCGTGCGGCGGCACGGTCATCGGCAAGACCGTCGCGGTGCTGGGTGCGGCGTTCAAGCCGAACTCCGACGACGTGCGTGATTCGCCGGCGTTGAATGTGGCGGGGATGCTGTCTCTGAAGGGCGCGAGCGCGGTGGTGTACGACCCGCAGGCGCTGGACAACGCCCGGGCCCTGTTCCCGACCCTGACTTACGCCGAGTCCGCCCTGGCGGCGTGCGAGGGCGCGGACGTGGTGTTGGTGGCCACCGAGTGGGCCGAGTTCGTGGAGCTGGACCCGGTCGCGGTCGCCGAGGTGGCGCGGGGCCGGATCCTGCTGGACGGGCGCAACTGCATGCCCGCCGAGCGTTGGCGCGAGGCCGGCTGGACCTACCGCGCACTGGGCCGTGGCGTTCCCACGGTCGTCGGTGCCGGATTCGGCGGGGCCGCGGGAGCCGCCGGGGCTGCGGGAGTCGAATACGGCGCCGGCGCGGGCCACGCTGGGGGCGCAGGTTCCGCCGGGGGCGCAGCCTCGCGCCCGGGTGGCATCACCGACGCCCTGCCGCCCGTCGGGCTCGCGGTCGACCCGGCCGCCGCACACCGCGCACCGACCGTCTGACCGACTGGCGGTGGCCCGGGCCGGACACGCGGCCAGGGCGGCCCAGCGGCGAGGCGGTGACGAGGCCCGGGGGCGAGGTCGCCCTGCGGGTTACTGCCGGTAGGACGCCAGGAAGTTGCCGATCCGCTCGATGGCCACGCCCAGATCCCGCGCCGCGGGCAGGGTGACCACCCGGAAGTGGTCCGGGTTCGGCCAGTTGAAGCCGGTGCCCTGCGTGACGAGGATCCGCTCCCGCTCGAGGAGGTCGAGGGCGAACAACCGGTCGTCGTGGATCTCGTGTACCTCGGGGTCCAGCCGCGGGAAGACGTAGAGCGCGCCCATCGGCCGGACACAGCTCACGCCGGGGATCGAGTTGAGCTTCTCCCACGCGATGCCGCGCTGCTCGTGCAGTCGCCCGCCGGGCTCGATCAGCTCGTTGATCGACTGGTAGCCGCCTAGCGCGACCTGGATGGCGTGCTGTGCGGGCACGTTCGGGCACAGTCGCGTCGAGGCCAGGAGTTCGAGCCCCTCGAGGAACCCCGCGGCGTGGGCCTTGGGGCCGGTGATCGCGACCCACCCCGCGCGGTACCCCGCCACGCGGTACGTCTTGGACAACCCGTTGAACGTGAGCACCAGCAGGTCGTGCGCCAGCGTGGCGATCGAGGTGTGCTGGGCCTCGTCGTAGACGATCCGGTCGTAGATCTCGTCGGCCAGGATGAGCAGGCTGTGCTCCCGCGCGAGGTCGACGATCCCCTGCAGGACCTCTCGCGAGTAGACCGCGCCGGTCGGGTTGTTGGGGTTGATCACCACGATGGCCTTGGTGCGGGGGGTGATCTTGGAGGCGATGTCCTCCAGCGACGGGTTCCAGTCGTTGTCCTCGTCCGCGAGGTAGTGGACCGGCTTGCCGCCCGCGAGCGAGGTCATCGCGGTCCACAGCGGGTAGTCCGGGGCCGGGATGAGGACCTCGTCGCCGTCGTCGAGAAGCGCCTGCATGGTCATCGTGATGAGCTCGGAGACCCCGTTGCCGAGGTAGATGTCCTCGACGTCCAGGTGGGGGAAGTCGGGGACCAACTCGTAGCGCGTGAAGATCGCGCGGCGGGCCGAGAGGATGCCCTTGGACTCCGAGTAACCCTGCGCGTGGGGGAGCGCGGCGATCATGTCTCGCATGATCACGTCCGGCGCCTCGAACCCGAACGGCGCGGGGTTGCCGATGTTGAGCTTGAGGATGCGGTGCCCCTCCGCCTCGAGCTGGTTGGCCCGGGCGAGCACCGGCCCGCGGATCTCGTAGAGGACGTCCTTGAGCTTGGAGGACTGGTCGAGCGTGCGCGGCTGGCGGAGCGTGCGTCCCGTGGTCTCAGGAGTCATACCTGCTGATTGTGCCACCCGCCTCCTCGTGCCCGGCGCCACATGCCCTGTCGGAGGAGGAGTCGTCGGTCGTAGGCGGATCGCTGCGGTCAGATCCCGTACCGGAGGTCGATGATCGCCGGGATCTCGGAGTCCGGAAGAAGGTCATCGGGATGTTCCACAGAGAGGAAGTCAACGCACTCGCGCTCGCGCGGACACAGTGAGTAAGGCTGCGAGTCGATCGACAGCCCGGTGAGTTGACGTAGCCGACGAACCTCGCCTCGCACCGTGGTGGTGGCGGACGGGTCCTCGTAGAGGGCTTCAGACAGCGCCCGCGCAGACCACGCCTCGCGGGAGGCCAACAGGGCGAGCAGTTCCGCCCGGCGCGGCGTGAGCGGGATCGAGGTTCCGTCCGCCCGAATCACAGCCGGTTTCCACCCCAGAAGCCGGATCGAGGTAACGGCGCTGGCGTGAGCGGTCCGATCATGGCCCGGGTCTCGGCCTGGGGTGCCGGCGTAGCTCGCCTCGGTACGACTGTCGGAGTCGAATGGCGAAGGCAGCGCGGCGAGGAGGGACTCGGCCAGCCGCGTTCCGCAGCGCACCAGCGCGGCGGTCTCAGCGGACGAGTAGCGCAACGGGTGGGACACGTCGAGGACTCCGACGATGCGGCCCCGAGAATTCCGGATTGGGCTTGCCGTGCAGGTCCATCCATGGTGGGCGCGGACGAAGTGCTCACCGGCCGTGGCATGGGCGAGAGTGCCGGCTTCCAGTGCCAGCGAGATGCCGTTGGTGCCGATGCTCTTCTCGGACCAGTCCGCGCCCTCCACGAAGGCGATCGAGTCCGCCCGGCGTAACACCTGCGCGCTGCCCGCGCGCCACAGCACACGACCTCGCGTATCGGAGACGACGACGAGGTGTCGCCCGGCGGCCGAGGTGTCCGCTACCGACGCCACGACATCTGCCGCGACCCGGTGCAGCGGCGTCTGACCTCGTGCGTCCGCGATCTCCTCGCGGGACAGAACGCTGGAGGGCGCCTGCTGGTCCGGGGAGATTCCCGCGGCCCCACTACGACGCCATGCGCGCAGGATCCGTGAGTCCAGCGTGCTGGTCGTGCCGCCGGCCAGCGCTATCTCATGAGCCTCGATCGAACGGGCCGCAAAGGTCCCTGGGTCAGAGAACCGCAACGCCGAGTGCAACGACATTGCCACCCCCTTGGGGAGAAAGTGTGATCTGCGTCATGAAAAACGCTACAGCAGAGCGAAGGAGTGGAGATGACCCATACGGCGGAAACGTCTGCGCAGGCTGGCGATGCGAACGCAGACCAGATGGTGGAGACGTGGCTGAACGAGTTCGGTGCGGCGCTGAGCGCGGGTGACACGGAGCGAGCGGCCGAGCTGTTCGAGGCCGACGGATGCTGGCGGGACTTCGTGTCCTTCACTTGGAACATCCGCACGCTCGAAGGCCGGGACGAGATCCGCGAGATGCTTGATGCCCAGCTCACCGCAGTCTCGCCCTCGAGTTGGACTCTCGACGAGTCCGCGACCACAGCCGACCATGTGGCCGAGGCGTGGATCCGTTTCGAGACCGCGTCGGGTCGCGGCTGGGGCCATCTCAGGCTGCGCAACGGCCGTGCCTGGACTCTGCTCACCACGCTGCAAGAACTCAAAGGGCACGAGGAGAAGAAGGGCCGCGACCGCGACAAGGGCGTCGAGCACGTCATCACGCGCGGCCGCCGGACATGGCTCGAGCAGAAGGCCGATCGGCAGGAGAATCTCGGCTACACCGAGCAGCCCTACGCGGTGATCATCGGGGGCGGCCAGGGCGGGATCGGGCTTGCGGCCCGACTCAAGCGGCTGGGCGTACCCACGATCGTCATCGAGAAGAACGAACGCGCCGGGGATTCGTGGCGCAAGCGCTACAAGTCGCTGCACCTGCACGATCCGGTCTGGTACGACCATCTGCCCTACATCCCGTTCGCGGACGACTGGCCGGTCTTCCCCGCTAAGGACAAGGTCGGGGACTGGCTCGAGCACTACACCGCGATCATGGACCTCGACTACTGGTCGGGCACGGAGTGCCTGGGGGCCGAGTTCGATGAGGCGACGTCGACCTGGCGGGTTCGGGTCGATCGGAATGGCGAGAAAGTCGAGCTCAGGCCAACCCAGCTCATCTTCGCGCTCGGGGTGTCCGGCTACCCCAACATCCCGCGCTTCGAGGGCGCGGAGGACTTCACAGGAGAGCAGTGGCACTCGTCGGAGTTCACTGGCGAAGGTGATGTCGCGGGCAAGCGAGCCGTGGTGATCGGCTCTAACAACTCCGCCCATGACATCTGTGCCGCGCTGTGGGATCACGGCGCCGAGGTGACGATGGTGCAGCGCTCGTCCACTCATATTTCCCGGAGTGAATCGCTGATGTCGTTGGCTCTTGGCCCGCTCTACTCTGAGGAGGCGCTCGAGGCCGGGGTGACCACTGAAAAGGCGGACATGTTGTTTGCCTCCTGGCCGTACCGGCTGCTCCCCGGCGCACAGATCCCCGTCTACGAGCAGATGGCCGAGCAGGATTCCGAGTTCTACGACAAGCTTCGCGCTGTCGGGTTCGACCTGGACTTCGGCGAGGACGGGTCAGGGCTTTTCCTGAAGTACCTGCGACGCGGGTCGGGATACTACATCGACGTCGGCGCCAGCCAGTTGCTGATCGACGGCGAGGTGGCCCTGGAGCGAGGGCAGGTGTCACGAATCCTGCCCGACGGGGTCGAACTCGACGGCGAGCGCGTGCTGCCCGCAGACCTCATCGTCTACGCCACCGGGTATGGCTCGATGAACCAGTGGCTTGTGGACCTCGTGTCCCAGGAAGTCGCGGATCGGGTGGGCAAGGTGTGGGGCTACGGCTCTGACACCACCCGTGATCCAGGGCCGTGGGAGGGCGAGCTCCGCAACATGTGGAAGCCGACCAACGTCGACCAACTGTGGATCCACGGTGGCAACCTGCACCAGTCGCGGCACTACTCCAAGTACCTCGCGCTGCAACTCAAGGCTCGGATGGAGGGCCTCGACACTCCGGTGTACCGGGTCCAGGAGACGTACCACACATGCTGACCGGTAGTTGGTCTCTTCCGCGCGAGGCGAAATAGACCGCGGCCCGTGATCAGCGCTGTGATCACGGGCCGCGGTGGCTTCCGGCTGGGTCAGCCCAGGGACAGGCCGTAGCCGCCGGACTTCTTCGCCTTGGGGATGGCACCGCCCTTGGTGGGCGCCGACGCCTCGGCACCGGAGTCGGTGCCCTGGTCCTCGGCCTCGTCGGTCGCCGACACGTCGGTCGCGGACGCCTCAGTCGCCTCGGCGGGGGCGTCCTCGGCAGCCGTCTCCTCGGTGGCCGGCTTCTCGGTGGCCGGCTTCTCGGCAGCGGGCTCCGCGTCAGCAGGGGCCTTGGCGGCGGCCTTCGGCGCGCCGGGCGCCTTGGGCGCACCCGGGGCCTTGGCGCCGCCCTTGAGCCCGAGGCCGACCGTCGGCTTGGCGGGAGCGGTCGTCCCGGCCTCGACCGAGGACGCGGTGTCGCCCGTCGCGGACTCGGCGGAGGCGGACTCGGCCGGAGCGGTCTGCGCTGCCGCCGACTCGCCCGCGGACGGCTCAGCGGCCGCGGCCTTGGCACCACCGGGGGCCTTGGCCCCGCCCGGAGCCTTGGCGCCGCCGGGGGCCTTCGCCTTGCCTCCGCCGAGCGTGAGCCCGCCCGACCTGGGAGCGCCGGCGCTCGCCTTGGGCGCGCCCGAGGTGGCCGGAGCCGAACCCTGGGCCGCCTCGCGCGTCTCCTCGGTGCGCTCGGCGTCCTTCACCGCGGACTGCTCCTCGACCGCGGCGGCGCCGGCCGTCGCGGTACCGGGTGCCTTGGCTCCGCCCGGCGCCTTCGCCCCACCGGGAGCCTTCGCGCCACCCGGGGCCTTTCCGCCACCGAGCTTGAGGCCACCCGACTTCGGCGCACCCTTCGAGTCGGCGGCCGACGGCCCGGCCTCGGCGGCGCTGACCGCGCCCCCGGAACCGGCGGCCGCGACCTCCGCGCCCTCGCCCTCGTCGATGACGGTGTTGTCGGGCGCGGCCTCGGCGGTCTTCGCCTCCGCGGGAGCAGCAGCCGACGCCCGCTCGGCCTCCGCGGCGTCGCGCTCGGCCTGCTCGGCCTCCTTCTCCGCGGTCGTCTTCTCCCGCTTGGGCTGCTCGAGCCACTGGGGCTCGCGGGGATCGGGCAGACCGCCGTCACGGGAGATGGACTCCAGCAGCAGCTGGGAGACGTCCACGACCTCGACCTGCCCCTCGAGATCGGTGCCGTCGGTCTGGGCGGTGGCACCGTCGGAGAGCATCACGCGGCAGAACGGGCAGCCCGTGGCGATCTTGGAGGGCGAGGTCGACAGCGCCTCGTCGACGCGGTCGATGTTGATGCGCTTGCCGACCGTCTCCTCCATCCACATGCGCGCGCCACCGGCGCCACAGCACATGGAGCGCTGGCCGTGACGCGGCATCTCCTTGAGGGTCACGCCCGAGCCGTCCATGAGCTCACGCGGGGCCTCGTACACCTGGTTGTGGCGGCCGAGGTAGCACGGGTCGTGGTAGGTCACGTTGCCGTCGATCGGCGCGACCGGGATGAGGCGCTTCTCCCGCACGAGGCGGTTGAGCAGCTGGGTGTGGTGGACCACCTGGTACTCGCCGCCGAGCGGTCCGTACTCGTTCTTCAGCGTGTTGAGGCAGTGCGCACAGGTCACGACGACCTTGCGGTGCGACGTGGGCACGCCGTCGAACGCGTTGTTCAGCGTCTCGATGTTCTGCTCGGCGAGCATCTGGAACAGGAACTCGTTGCCCGCGCGGCGGGCCGAGTCACCGTTACAGGTCTCGCCCTGACCGAGCACCGCGAACTTCACGCCGGCGGTGTGCAGCAGGGTGGCGACCGCCTGGGTGGTCTTCTTGGCGCGGTCCTCGAAGGCGCCGGCGCAGCCGACCCAGAACAGGTACTCGGTGTCGCCGAAGTCCTCGACGTCCTTGCCGATCACCGGGATGTCGAAGTCGAGGGCGTTCATCCACTCGTCACGACCGGAATTGTTCTGGCCCCAGGGGTTGCCCTTGTTCTCGAGGTTCTTGAACAGGCCGGCGAGCTCGGTCGGGAACTCCGACTCGATGAGCACCTGGTAGCGGCGCATGTCGATGAAGTGGTCGACGTGCTCGATGTCCACCGGGCACTGCTCGACGCAGGCGCCACAGGTGGTGCAGGACCACAGTGCCTCGGGGTCGATGATGCCCGCGGCCGTCGGGTCGTCGGAGACGTCGGCGGTGGTGTGGCCGACCAGGGGACGCTGGGCCTCGAGGCGGGCGGCCTCGGGGATCTTGGCCAGCTTGGCCTCGTCCGGGTTGCCCTCGGCGTCGACCAGGCCGGTCTCCTCGCCCATGGTGGTCTGACCACCGGCGAGCAGGTAGGGGGCCTTCGCCGTCGCGTGGTCGCGCAGCGACATGATCATGAGCTTCGGGCTCAGGGGCTTGCCGGTGTTCCACGCGGGGCACTGCTCCTGGCAGCGGCCACACTCGGTGCAGGTGGTGAAGTCCAGCCAGCCCTTCCACGAGAAGTCCTCGATCGCACCGGCGCCCAGCTTGGGCTCGAAGTCCTCGTCCTCCTCGGTGAGCTCCTCGACCTTCTCCATGGTCAGCGGGACGCCGTCCATGGTCATGGGCTTGAGGGCGCCCAGCGCGGTGCGGCCGTCGGCCTCGCGCTTGAAGTAGATGTTGAAGAACGCGGAGAAGCGGTGCCAGGCGACGCCCCACGTGATGTTGCGGCCCACGACGTACAGCCAGATCATGCCGGTGAGCAGCTTGACCAGCGCGAAGATCGAGACCATCAGCTCGTTGGCGGGCAGGATGGTCGAGAGCGGGCCGGAGACCCAGTCGGTGGCCCAGTGGAAGTCCTGGCCGTCGGCGCGGTACAGCGCGAGCTTGCCGGCCTTGACGAAGATCATGCCCAGGCCCTCGAGGAGCACGACGGTCTCGACGAAGTAGGCGGACTTGCGGTCCGAGCCGACGAAGCGGTTGAGACCGCGACGCTGGTTGACCTGGCGGATGATGATGAGTGCGGTGATGCCGATGACGGTGCCCAGGCCCAGGAACTCGTCGATGACGTGGTACCAGGACTGCTGGGACAGCCAGGGCCAGCCGCCGCGCGGGTTGAACGTCTGGATGTAGGCCTCGAACCAGACGATCGCTCCGAGCATGAAGCCCACCATGACGAACCAGTGGAAGAAGCCCACCGAGCGCTTACGCGCCATCCGGGTGTGGGCACCCACCTCGACGATGACATTCTTCAGCCGGGGAAGGATCGGCCGGAAGCGGTCAAATCCGTCCTTCTGCCCCAGGAAGAGGCCGCGCACCATGCGGGTGACGCCGCCGATGAACGAGGCCCAGCAGAACAGACTGAGCAGGACGCCGATCGTCCCGAGAGTGATGGTCACGCCTGACATGGTTCGCGGCCTTTCGTCGCACTTCTCGACGCACGAGCACTCATAGACCCCTGTGGGCGCCCGTCGACTGTGTCGAGGTCAAAGGTAAGCCACGCGGGCCCCGCATGCCGAGTTGAGGCTGCCCTAACCGGAGCAGGCTCCACTCGCAGGCGGGGCCCGCGTGTCGTATTAATGCTCAGTTGGTGCGCAGCGTCAGCCCGGGATGGGCGGCCAGGACGTCCGCGATCGGGACCGCCGACAACCGCGGGGTGAACCCGGCGGCGCGGGCGACGGTGTCGGCGTTGGCGCACGTGCCGGTGTCGGCGACGTTGGACGCGCTCGAGATGCCCAGGGCGCGGTCGCCGGAGAAGACGACTCCGCCGCTGTCGCCGGGCAGGGCGCACAGGTCGACGGTGAAAGCCCCCTCGATCGTGCGGGTGCCAGCCACGTCGATCTGGGCCCCGACCTGGGAGATGGTGCCGCAGGAGAAGCCGGTGCGGAATCCGGTCTTGCAGGCCTTCTGGCCCACGACCGGCGCCGCCGTGCCGACGATCGCCTGGGTGCTGTCGTCGCCGGTGCCGACGAGGTTGGTACGGAACCGGTCCGCGGCGTCCTCGTCGACAGCGATCAGGGCGGTGTCGACGCCCTCGCGCTGCGTAGCGGTCATCGTGCCGAACTCCTCGCCGTCGGCCAGGGCCGCGCGGGTGCCGTCGGCACCGGCGCAGTGGGCGGCGGTGACGACGACGGGCTTGCCGTCGAGCTCCCCGTTGAACCCGGTGGAGCACTCGAGGATCCCGTCCGGGACGCGCACCTGGTAGGCGGTACCGCCCACGACCGGACCCGCGGGGGCGGGCACGGACTGGATGGCGCGGCGTCGGTCCTCCGGCACCGGGGTCGCCTGGGCGGGCACGGTCTCGTTCATGCCGTCGATGATCGAGCCGGTGCCCGGCGTGAGTCCGGCGAGGAGGTCGACGACCGTGCGCAGCGGCCCCTCGGGGACGAGGCCGGCCTCGTTGAGGAGGCCGAGGCTCCCGAGCGATCCCGAGGCGCCGGCCCCGCTGCCCGGCGCCGACTGGGCGTCGAGCCGCTCGCCGGTGGCGGCGCCCGTGCGGGTGGTGGCGGGCTCGAGTCCGTCGACGGTGGGCGTCCCCTCGGACTGCCCGCCGCCCTCGCTGCCGAACGGCGCGGTGTCCCACCGGGGGTCGGGCGCCTCGATCATGTCGATCTCGGCGAGATCGCGGAGTCGGGCGTCGAGGTTGCCCAGCTGGGCCGCCTCGCCGCCGCGGGTGGTGACGACCACGGCGTTGCGGGTGGGGTCGACGCGCACGGCGGTGACGAGCTCCTGCAGGTCCTCGGGCATGCCCTCGACGACCTTGCGGACCTGTCGTTCGCGGGCATCGAGCTCAGCTGTGGTGAGCGCCACGTCCTGCACGGTGAACCCGGCCTCGGTGGCCTCCGACCGGAGGCGGTCGCCGGCCGGGCCGGCGACGACGCCGACCAGGCCGGTGCCCTCGTCATCCAGCCAGACGCCGCCGAAGGCGTCGCGGAACCGCTGCTCCCAGTGGGGTCGCGCCTCGGCGAGGCGCTCGCCGATGCCGGCCTGGGCCAGGAACTGCTCAGGGGTGAGGCCGAGATCGCGGCGCAGTGCCTCGACGAGCGAGGTCAGCTGCGGCGCGAGGGCGTCGGCCAGGACGGGGAGCGCCTCCGCCGCGGCGGGCTGCGCGGCGGAGGGAGCGGGTGCGGGGGGCGTGGCGGAGGGGTCCGCGCCGGCGGGCGACGCGGTGACCACCAGCGCCGCTGCGGCGGCGACGGCGGCGATTCTCGAGGTGATGCGCATGATGGCCTTCCGTGATGCACAGATGGACGACCGCTGGTCGACCGATCGCGGCTCGGGATGATGCCGGTGAGATTACGGACCTGTGATTAGTGAGTCCAGTGTGACACGTGTGATTAGTGAGAATCGCCTGGCGGTTTCCGGGAGGGGAGGGGAGTCGGAGAATCGCCGCCCCTGCCGCTAGGCTGCCTCTTCGGCAACGACGCATGCGTCATCACCAAAGACTTATCGACCGGAGGTCCCATGTCCGACGCTGACGCCGCACTACATGACGCGCTGGAGACCGTGGTGCGACGCAATCCCGGACAGCACCTCTTCCGGCAGGCGGTCCACGAGGTGCTGGAGTCGCTCGCACCCGTGGTCAAGCAGCACCCCGAGTACGTCGAGGGCGGGATCCTCAAGCGGATCATCGAGCCCGAGCGCGTGATCTCCTTCCGTGTCCCGTGGGTCGACGACAACGGGGTCGTCCAGGTCAACCGCGGTTTCCGCGTGCAGTTCAGCTCCGACCTCGGCCCGTACAAGGGCGGCCTGCGCTTCCACCGGTCCGTGGACGAGGACACCCTGAAGTTTCTCGGCTTCGAGCAGGTCTTCAAGAACGCCCTCACCGGCCTCGGCCTGGGTGGCGGCAAGGGCGGGTCGGACTTCGACCCCCACGACAGGAGCGACGCCGAGGTCATGCGCTTCTGTCAGTCGTTCATGGCCGAGCTCGCGCACCACATCGGCGCCGACCTCGACGTGCCGGCGGGCGACATCGGCGTGGGCGGACGCGAGATCGGCTACCTGTACGGGCAGTACCGCAGGATCACCGGCCGCAACGAGGCGGGCGTCCTCACCGGCAAGGGTGTCGGGTACGGCGGGTCGTGGGCCCGCACCGAGGCGACCGGTTACGGGCTCGTCTACTTCGTGCGCGAGATGCTCCGCGACACCGAGTACAGCCTCGAGGGCTCACGCGTGGTGGTCTCCGGTTCCGGCAACGTGGCGATCTACGCCGCCAAGAAGGCCGCCCAGCTCGGCGCGACCGTCGTGGCCTGCTCGGACAGCCAGGGCTACATCCTCGACGAGGACGGGCTGGATCTGGACCTGCTCTCCGACATCAAGGACGTGCGTCGCGCACGCCTCACGGCGTACGCCGAGGAGCGCGGCAACTGCACGTACGTCGAGGGGCGGTCGGTGTGGGAGGTCGAGTGCGACATCGCGCTGCCCTGCGCCACCCAGAACGAGCTCGACGGCGACGCGGCCCGGACGCTGGCGGACAACGGGTGCCGGGTGATCGCGGAGGGTGCCAACATGCCGTGCACCGAGGAGGCCGTGGAGGTGATCCACGAGCGGGGCATCCTGTTCGGGCCCGCCAAGGCCGCCAACGCGGGCGGTGTGGCCACCAGCGGTCTCGAGATGCGGCAGAACGCCGGTCGTCTGCAGTGGGACTTCGAGCGCGTGGACTCCGAGCTCGACCGGATCATGACCACCATCCACGCCACCGCGGCCGCGACCGCCGAGGAGTACGGCGTCCCGGGTGACCTCGTCGCCGGCGCCAACATCGCCGCGTTCCGCAAGGTCGCCGACGCGATGCTCGCCCAGGGCGTGATCTAGACCGGGGAGTGCGCCGGCACAGGGGGTGATCGCCCGGTGCCGGCGGACGGCGCACCTCGTCGTCGTCGTCGTCCTTGTCCTTTCCCCGAAGACCGAGCGTTCCGGACGCCTCCGCCCACCGCGGGGTGCCGGGACGCTCTTGTCGTTGAGTCGGACCGACTCATCTTCTACTGTGAGTTGACTCACCCCGGGAATGGATCCCGCAGACCGTCAGTTGTACGGGGCGAGAAACCTCAGCCCACCGGACTCAAGTCGGGTTGACTCCTCCGGTGGCCGGAAGGCAGGGTGGAGTCACGCGGCCCGGCCCTTGAGCCGGGTCCACTTAAGACGAGTTCGCGCTCGCGAAGCAGAAAAGGAGATCACCATGGGACGTGCAGTCGGTATCGACCTCGGCACCACCAACTCGTGCGTCGCCGTCCTCGAGGGCGGCGAGGCCAACGTCATCGCCAACGCCGAGGGGTCACGCACGACCCCCTCGGTGGTCGCGTTCGCCAAGAACGGCGAGGTCCTCGTGGGTCAGCCCGCGAAGAACCAGGCCGTCACCAACGTCGACCGCACCATCCGCTCGGTCAAGCGTCACATCGGCACCGAGTGGAAGTCCAGCGACATCGACGGCAAGAACTACACCCCGCAGGAGATCAGCGCCCGTATTCTGCAGAAGATCAAGCGGGACGCCGAGTCCTACCTCGGTGAGGACGTCACCGACGCCGTCATCACCGTGCCGGCCTACTTCAACGACGCCCAGCGTCAGGCCACCAAGGACGCCGGCCAGATCGCCGGCCTCAACGTCCTGCGCATCGTCAACGAGCCCACCGCCGCCGCCCTGGCCTACGGCCTCGACAAGGGTGACAAGGAGCAGACCATCCTGGTCTTCGACCTCGGTGGCGGCACCTTCGACGTCTCCCTGCTCGACATCGGCGACGGCGTCGTCGAGGTCCGCGCGACCTCCGGTGACAACCACCTCGGTGGCGACGACTGGGACCAGCGGATCGTCGACTGGCTGGTCGACAAGTTCAAGGCGCAGAACGGCATCGACCTGACCAAGGACAAGATGGCGCTGCAGCGTCTGCGCGAAGCCGCCGAGAAGGCCAAGATCGAGCTGTCCTCGGGTCAGTCGACCTCGATCAACCTGCCGTACATCACCGTGGACGCGGACAAGAACCCGCTGTTCCTCGACGAGACCCTCTCGCGCGCCGAGTTCCAGCGCATCACGCAAGACCTGCTCGACCGCTGCCGCCAGCCGTTCCAGGCCGTCATCAAGGACGCCGGCATCTCGGTCTCGCAGATAGACCACGTCGTGCTCGTCGGCGGCTCGACCCGTATGCCGGCCGTGTCCGACCTGGTCAAGGAGCTCACCGGCGGCAAGGAGCCCAACAAGGGTGTCAACCCGGACGAGGTCGTCGCCGTGGGCGCCGCCCTCCAGGCCGGCGTGCTCCGCGGTGAGGTCAAGGACGTGCTCCTGCTCGACGTGACCCCGCTGTCGCTGGGCATCGAGACCAAGGGTGGCGTCATGACCAAGCTCATCGAGCGCAACACCACCATCCCGACCAAGCGGTCCGAGACCTTCACCACGGCCGACGACAACCAGCCGTCCGTGCAGATCCAGGTCTTCCAGGGTGAGCGTGAGATGGCCGCGCAGAACAAGCTGCTCGGCTCCTTCGAGCTCGCCGGCATCGCCCCGGCGCCGCGCGGCGTGCCGCAGATCGAGGTCACCTTCGACATCGACGCCAACGGCATCGTCCACGTCACCGCGAAGGACAAGGGCACCGGCAAGGAGAACACGATCATCATCCAGGAGGGCTCCGGCCTCTCCAAGGAGGAGATCGACCAGATGATCAAGGACGCCGAGGAGCACGCCGCCGAGGACGCCAAGCGTCGCGAGGAGGCGGACGCCCGCAACCAGGCGGAGTCCACGATCTACCAGACGGAGAAGTTCGTCTCGGAGAACGAGGACAAGATCCCGGCTGACAAGAAGGAGTCCCTCCAGGCCGCGATCGCCGACGCCAAGACCGCGCTCGAGGGCTCGGACGTCGACGCGATCAAGTCCGCGGTGGAGAAGGTCAACACCGAGGCCCAGGCCGTCGGACAGGCGATCTACGAGGCCTCCGCGGCCGAGGGTGCAGAGGCCGGCGACGCCACGACCGGTGACGCGGCCGACGACGACGTCGTCGACGCCGAGGTGGTCGACGAGGACGACACAAAGGGTGAGTCCAAGTGACCCGCCCCGAGGAGAGCGACGCCGCCGAGACCGCCGCGTGGGCCGGCGCTGACGACGAGACGCAGCGCGCCGCGGAGACCGTGGAGGCCGAGGTCGTCGACGAGGGCACCGCCCCCGCCGACGGCCCGGCCGCGGCCGACGACACCGCGGCCGACGGCACCGCCACCGAAGCGGACGGCGACCGGGCCGATGACGGCGGGGACGACGATCCGACGTCGGCGCTGCAGGCGCAGCTCGACGAGCGGACCGCGGACCTGCAGCGCGTGTCGGCGGAGTTCGCCAACTACCGCCGCCGTGTCGAGCGTGACCGC
The DNA here is from genome assembly GCF_002999155.1 of Dietzia sp. oral taxon 368. NCBI lineage: Bacteria > Bacillati > Actinomycetota > Actinomycetes > Mycobacteriales > Dietziaceae > Dietzia > Dietzia sp. oral taxon 368. The sequence goes on along the minus strand of NZ_CP027238.1, from coordinate 795,331 downwards.
CAGTCGATCATCGACACCGCCAAGGGCTCGGTGCTCACCGAGCTCCTGACGATCGTCGACGACCTCGACCGGGCCCGCGAGCACGGGGACCTGGAGGAGGGGCCGCTCAAGGTCTTCGCCGACAAGGTCCACGCCTTGCTGGCCTCGCAGGGGGTCGAGGCCTTCGGCGAGGAGGGCGACGCGTTCGACCCCGCCATCCACGAGGCCGTGCAGGACGAGTCCGACGGCTCCGAGCCCGTCCTCGGCACGATCCTGCGCAAGGGCTACCGCCACGGTGAGCGGACCCTGCGGACGGCGATGGTGATCGTCCGCTGAGCCACCCGGCTCTCACCCCGGCGTGCGGGCGCGGACCGACCACAGGTCTTTAGACCGTGCCCGCACGCCGACCCGACCCCGGCCGCGCCGGGGAACCTGAGAGAATACGAGATCTGAGGAAAGGAGGCGTCTGGTGAGTCAGCGCGAATGGGTCGAGAAGGACTACTACGCCGAACTGGGCGTCTCCAAGACCGCGAGCCAGGACGAGATCCGCAGGGCCTACCGCAAGCTCGCACGCGAGAACCACCCGGACTCCAACCCCGGCAACGCGGCCGCAGAGGACAAGTTCAAGCGGATCAGCGAGGCCAACGACGTCATCGGCGACCCCGCGAAACGCAAGGAGTACGACGCGTTCCGTGCGCAGGTCTCCTCCGGCGGGTTCAGTGGTTTCACGCCCGGCGGCGGCAGCTACACCACCACGAGCGACTTCGACCTCGGTGACCTGTTCGGAGGGGGAGGGCCCGGCGGCGCCGGCGGATTCTCCGATCTCTTCGGCGGCCTGTTCAACCAGGCCCGAGCGGGCGGCGGCGCAGGCGGCCGGAGCCGAGCGCAGCGCCCGCGCGGCGGCCAGGACGTCGAGACCGCTCTGACCCTGTCGTTCCGCGAGGCCGCTCTCGGTGAGACGGTCCAGATCAAGCTGTCCTCGCCGTCGCCGTGTCTGACCTGCCACGGCAGCGGCGCGCGGCCCGGTACCAGCCCCAGGGTCTGCGGCACCTGCCACGGCGCGGGCGTCACCCAGCGCAACCAAGGGGCGTTCGGGTTCGCCGAGCCCTGCACCGACTGCGGAGGCACCGGCTCGAAGATCGACGACCCGTGCCCCGAGTGCTCGGGCAGCGGCGTCACCAACCGCACCCGCACCATCAACGTCAAGGTCCCGGCCGGAGTCCAGGACGGTCAGCGCATCCGGCTCTCCGGCCAGGGCGAGGCCGGTTTCCGCGGCGCCCCGTCCGGCGACCTCTACGTCACCGTCACCGTCCAGAAGGACCCGGTATTCGACCGCGACGGCTCCGACCTGCTCGTGGACCTGCCCGTGTCGTACCCCGAGTTGGTCCGCGGCGCGCAGGTGTCCGTGCCGACGCTCACCGGGCGGGTGACCGTCAAGATCCCCGCAGGCTCGCGCGACGGACAGATTCTGCGCGTGCGCGGCCGCGGAATCGCGAGCAAAACCGGAACCGGTGACCTCAAGGTCACCCTCCGGGTGGCCACGCCCCCCGCCGGGATGGCCGAAGCCGAGCTGGCCGCCTACGACGACGCGTTGCGTGCGGCGGGCTTCGATCCCCGGTCGGGCTGGGCCGGGGCGACATGAGCCCCCGGCGGGACGTCGGGGAGCTGGGGCCCGACGACAGCGTCCTGGTGATCTCGGTGGCCGCCGAACTGTCCGGCCTGCACGCCCAGACCCTGCGCACCTACGACCGCCTGGGCATCGTCACACCCGAACGCACCAGCGGCGGCGGGCGACGCTACTCCCTGCGGGACGTGGCCATGCTCCGCGAGGTGCAGCGCCTGAGCCAGGAGGAGGGCGTCAACCTCGCCGGCATCAAACGCATCATGGAGCTGACCAATCAGGTCGACGCCCTGCGCAGCCGAGTGTCCGAGCTGGTCGAGGAGAACGCCGAACTGCGTCGCCGCGCCGGCACGGGCGGCCGGGCCGGCGGCGAGCTGGTCCACGTGCCGCGCTCGACCTCGGTCGTCGTGTGGCGCCCGCGCCACCAGCGCGGCGACCGCGAGGACTAGGTGTACTGTCCACGCAGGTTGTGTACGCGGTCTGCGGGTGAGGCGCCTCTTAGCGCGGTGTGGCCGCGGTGGAAATTGTAGTGGTGCAGGAAGGCCGGTAGACGTGCCGCGCGGTCGGCTTCGCAGGAATAGGGTTCGGCGTAGGCCCATTCCTCGAGCATCGTGCGGTTGTAGCGCTCGACTTTGCCGTTGGTCTGCGGCCGGTACGGGCGAGTGCGCTTGTGCGTGACCTCGGTTCCGAGGGCGTCGGCGAAGGCATGGGAGCGGTAGCAGCTGCCGTTGTCGGTCAGGACCCGGCGCACGGTGATACCGGCATCGGCGAAGAAGGCCTCGGCCCGCTTCCAGAACTCGGCCGCGGTCTCCTTGCGCTCATCTTCCAGCAGCTCGCTATAAGCCAGCCTCGAGTGGTCATCGACAGCGTTGTGGATGTACCAGTAGCCCATTCGACGCTTGCTGTTGCGCTTTCCCTTGGCTCTGCCGAGGACCTTGTGACCACCGCCATCGGGGATGCGGCCGAGCTTCTTGATGTCCACGTGCACCAGATCGCCCGGTGCCTCGTGCTCGTAGCGGCGCACCTGCCGCTTGCCGGCACGCACCGGGGCGCCGGTGGCCGGGTCGGTGAACGACAGGCGCAGACAGCCGTAGCGGGACAGGATCTTGTGCACGGTCGAGGGCTGCATGCCCAGGTGGTAGGCAATCCGGGCCGGCCCCCACCGGCGGGACACGCGCAGGCCGATCACCCGCCGCTCCCGCCGCCGCGGTGTCCGGCCCGGGCTGTGGTGGGGCCGGCTGGAGCGATCGACCATGCCGTCCTTGCCGTACTCGCGATACCGGTTGACCCACTTGCGCACGGTGCCCACCGAGACGTTGAACCGCTCGGCAGCACGGACACGGGTCCAGCCGTCCTCGACGACACACCGGGCCAGACGCAGCCTGCCCGTCGGAGTCAGCGGGGCGTTACCGTGGGACATGAAGACCTCCGTTGTGAGTGTGGTTGCTTTGTCGCTTTCACACCTCACACGGAGGTCTTCCTTATGTCAGCCCGCCATGCCGACCAGTGACACAACGTCCGTGGTCAGTACAACTAGGCCCCTCACGGCAAGTGAGGGAAGGCTAACCACATGCTAGTGTCTCGGAACTATCGACTCTGCTCTCCGAGAGGCCACCCGTGACCCTGCGCGCCCGAACGTCTCGCACCCGATCCCTCGCGGCGGCTCTCGTGTCCGTCATGGCGATCTCGATGTCCGCATGCGGTCTGGACAGTGGCGATGACGCGGTCATCGTCTACAACGCGCAGCACGAGTCGCTCTCCCGCGAGCTGGCGGACGCGTTCACCCGGGAAACCGGCATCGAGGTCGAGCTGCGCAACGGCAGCGACTTCGACCTCGGCAACCAGCTCGTCGCGGAGGGCGACGCCTCCCGCGCCGACGTGTACCTGACCGAGAACTCTCCGGCCATCTCCATGGTGGCTCGCGAGGGCCTGCTCGCACCGGTGGCAGACGAGACCGTCGGCCAGGTGCCTCCGGAGTATCGGCCGTCCACTGGGGACTGGGTCGGTATCGCCGCCCGGTCGACCGTGTTCGTCTACAACACCACGGCGGTCACCGAGGACGAGCTGCCCACCTCGTTCTCGGACCTGTCGAGCCCGCGCTGGGCGGGCCGGTGGGGGGCCGCTCCGGCGGGAGCGGACTTCCAGGCGATCGTGTCCGCCGCCCTCGAGATGTCCGGGGAGCAGGAGACTCGTCGGTGGCTCGAGTCCCTCCGGCGTCCGGACGGTGGCTTCTCGACGTACAAGGGGAACAAACCCGTCCTCGCCGCGGTGAACAACGGCGAGATCGACGGCGGGGTGATCTACCACTACTACTTCTTCGGAGATCGGGCCGGGACCGGCGAGTCCTCGCAGAACGTGGGGCAGCACTACTTCCGGAACGGCGGCCCGGAATCGTTCGTCTCCCTCTCCGGGGGTGGCGTGCTCGCGAACGCCCCTCACGCGGAGGACGCACAGCGGTTCCTCGCCTTCATCACGTCCGCGGCGGGGCAGGAGATCATCCGGGACTCCTCGTTCGAGTACCCGGTGGCCTCGGGCGTCGGGGCGAACGAGGACCTGGTTCCCCTCGCGGAGCTCGGCGCACCCGTCGTGGACCCGGCAGGACTGAACGGGCCGGCGGTGACCGACCTGTTGACCTCGGTCGGACTGGCCTGAGCCCGTGGACGTGATCACGCCGCCCCGCGTCGTCGCGGGTGGCTCGCATGACGGGTCGGGGTCCGCGGCGGCCCGGACGCGGCCACCCGGGCCGGTCCCGCCCCGGCGTCGCCACCCACCGCTGCCGCTGCTTCTCGTCGCGGGGGCGGTGACACTTCTCCTGCTCCTGCCGGTGGGGTACGTCGCGTGGCTCGCGGCGGACCTCGGTCCGGCGCGCCTGGCGGAGTTGGTGCTCCGCGAGCGCGTGGCCCGCCTCTTCTGGTCGACCGTCGGGCTCGTCGTGGTGACCGTCCCCCTCACGGTGGTGATCGGGGTCGCCGCGGCATGGGTCGTCGAACGTACGGACCTCCCGGGTCGTCGCGTGTGGGGTGTGCTCCTGGCCGCTCCGCTCGCGGTGCCCGCGTTCGTCACCAGCTACGCGTGGCTCGGGGTGGACCCTTCGCTCGGCGGCCTGGGAGGAGGCGTGCTCATCGCCGTCTCCGCGTATTTCCCGCTGGTCTACCTCCCGGCCGCGGCCACCCTGAGATGGATCGACCCGGCCGAGGAGGAGGTGGCGCGCTCGCTGGGCCTGTCCGGTGTGGCGGTGGCCCTGCGGGTGGTCGTTCCCCAGCTCAGACTGGCCGTGCTCGGGGGCGCGCTGCTGGTCGCGCTGCATCTGTTGGCCGAGTACGGCGCGTTCTCGATGATCCGGTTCGACACCTTCACCACCGCGATCGTGGAGCAGTACCAGTCGACCTACGCCTCGGCCGCAGGGGGCGCCCTGGCCGGTGTCCTGGTAATCCTGTGCCTGTTCCTGCTGGCCGCGGAGGCGGGTGCCCGCGGCCGTGCCCGCTACGCCCGGGTCGGCGCGGGGGCGGCGAGGCGCCGGAACCGGGTCCGACTCGGGTGGTGGACGCCGCTGGCGCTCGCGGCGTGCGCGGGGGTGGTCGGCGCCTCCCTCGGCGTGCCGCTCGTCGTGGTGATGCGGTGGCTGCTCGTGGGCGGGGCCGAGGCCTGGGTCGACGCGGGACTGGGCGAGGCGCTCGCGCAGTCGGTCGGGTACGGGGTGTACGGCGCCGCCGGATGTGTCCTCCTCGCTCTGCCCGTGGCGTGGCTGACGGTACGTCACCCCGGCGCGTTCTCCCGTGTGGCGGACGCCGCGAACTACGTCGCCAGCTCGATACCCGGCATCGTCGTCGCGCTCGCGCTGACGACGGTCGTCATCCGTGTGCTGCCGCAGGTGTACCAGACGGTGGCCCTGGTGCTGGCGGCCTACGTCGTCCTGTTCATCCCGCGTGCGCTCGTGACACTGCGGGCGGGGCTCGCCCAGGCTCCGGAGCGACTCGAGGAGGCCGCCCGGGCTCTCGGTCGGCCGCCGCTGAACGCAGTGGTCACGATCACCCTGCGGCGCGCCGCGCCCTCGATGCTCGCCGCGTTCGCGTTGGTCTTCCTGGCCGTCGTCAACGAGTTGACCGCGACACTGTTGCTCTCGCCGGCGGGAACCGGCACCCTCGCGACCCGTTTCTGGAGTTTGAGCCTTGATCTTGACTATGCGGCGGCCGCGCCGTTCGCGGCGATCATGATCGTGATGTCGGCGCCCGTCACGTACCTCCTCCTGAGGCAGGCGACGGCGGGTGGGCGATGACCACGCAGGGGAGCCCGGGGGATCTCGCGGTGCGCGGTGTGGCGAAGTCGTTCGGCGGACGTCGGGTTCTCCGTGATCTGGACCTCGACGTCCCCGCAGGTGGTTCGGTGGCGGTGGTGGGGCCGTCCGGGTGCGGGAAGACGACCCTGTTGCGGGTGATCGCCGGCTTCGAACACCCGGACAGCGGGTCCGTCCGGTTGGGCGGACGTGAACTCGTAGGGCGGCGGTCGGTCCCCGCCCACCGGCGCCGCATCGGCTACGTGCCCCAGGACGGTGCGCTCTTCCCGCACCTCACGGTGGGCGCGAACATCGGGTTCGGGCTGAAGCGGCGTGAACGGACCACGGAGCGGGTGTCCGTCCTGATGCGACGGGTGTCCCTCGATCCCGGTATGGCGTCGTTGCGACCTGACCAGCTGTCGGGGGGTCAGCAGCAGCGCGTGGCGGTGGCGCGGGCGCTGGCGCAGTCCCCGGACGTCGTGCTGCTCGACGAGTCCTTCTCCGCGCTCGACGCCGGACTGCGGTCCGCGATCCGTACCGGGGTGGCGGAGGTCCTCCGGGCGGGCGGGGTGACCACCCTGCTGGTGACGCACGACCATGAGGAGGCGCTGTCCTTCGCCGACCGTGTCGCAGTGATGCGGGAGGGTGCGTTCGTCCAGGTCGACCGACCCCGTGAGGTCTACCTGCGCCCCGCCGATGACGCGACGGCCGAGTTCTTCGGGGAGGTCGTCCATCTGTCGGGTCACGGCCGGGCGGGCATCGTATCCACGGAACTGGGTGGGGTCCGTGTCCCGGACCCCACGGTGAACGGGCTCGTCTCGCTGACGGTCCGGACCGAGCAGGTCGTCCTGGGGCCGATGGGGGCCAGCGGGGTCGAGGGCGTGGTCAGTGATGCACGCTTCCTCGGGTCGGCGGTGCGGTGTGAGGTCGAGGTGCGCGGTGAGCGCCGGATCGTCGCGCGGTGCCGGCCTCAGGACGCTCCCGAGATCGGCGACGAGGTGAGTCTCGCCGTGGTCGGGGTGGGCCGGGTGTCCGGGGGCCCGTCGTGACGGCCACACCGACGGATCGGCGCCCGGCACCGCTCGGGGTGGTCTCCACGTTCGCGCGGCGAGCGAGCGCGGTCGCCGTGGTGGCGGACGGGACCGAGATCACCTACTCGGCGCTGGCGCGGATGTGCGCAGCGCGAGCGGCCGACTACCCGCAGGTCTCCGGCGGGCGCAGGCTGATCGGCCTGATGGCGGCCAACACGCTCGCCTTCCTCGTGGACTACCTCGCCGCCCACGAGGCCGGCCACGTGGTGATGCTCCTGCCCCCGGAGGGGCCCGCCGCCGACGCGATCCTCGCCGCGTGGCCGCCGGATCTCGTGGCGGGGGACGGTGCCCCGGTGCCGCGCGGCGTGCACACCGCGCCGCCGCGGTACGACCTCCACGACGACCTCGCACTGCTGATGAGCACCTCGGGGTCGACCGGCACGCCCAAGCTGGTACGCCAGTCCCGCGCGGCGGTGCTGGCCAATGCGGCGTCGATCGTCGAGTACCTGCGCATCCGGCCGACGGATCGGGCCATCACGACCCTGCCACCGCACTACTGCTACGGCTTGTCCGTGCTGCACAGTCACCTGCTCGCCGGCGCCGGGGTGATCCTCAACACCGACTCGGTCTCGAGGCCGGCGTTCTGGGAGCGCGCGGCCGCCCACGGGGCGACGACGTTCGCGGCGGTCCCGCACACCGTGGAGCTCCTGGAACGGGTGGGCCTGGGGCGACTCGACGGTCTCACCCGCCTGCGCTATCTCACCCAGGCCGGCGGTCGGCTGGCGCCGGACGCGGTGCGTCGGGTGGCCTCGTATCTGGAGGCCCGGGGCGCCGAGCTCGTGGTGATGTACGGCCAGACCGAGGCCACGGCGCGGATGGGATACCTGCCCGCCCACCTCGCGCGGACGCGCCCGGAGGCGGTCGGCATCGCGATCCCCGGCGGTGAGTTCCGCGTGGACCGTCCGCGCGGAGCCGGGATCGACGAGCCGGGCGAGCTCGTCTACCGCGGACCCAATGTGATGATGGGGTATGCCACGACGCCCGCCGATCTCGGCCGGGGCCCCGAGCTCGAGGAGCTCCGGACGGGAGACCTCGCCCGGATCGCCGAGGACGGCCTCGTGGAGATCGTCGGGCGGATGGGTCGCGAGACCAAGATCTTCGGTCACCGCATCGACCTGGGACGGGTCGAATCGATCCTCGCCGACCGGGGGTTCGACGTCTCGTGCGTCGGTGAGCCGGACCGCTTGGTGGTGGTCACCCGCGAGCGGCCGGACGCCTCGGCGGCGGTCGCGGCGCCGGTCGCGGCCGCGGCCGCAACCGCGTCGGGGCTCCCCCCGTCGGCGGTGGACGTCCTCGTCGTGGCCGACTACCCCCGCACCGCCGCCGGCAAGGTCGACCAGGCGGCCCTGCGCGCGCTCGTCGCGCAGCGGTCCCGAGCTCCCGGCGGGTCCGAGACCGAACCCCCGAGTGCGCTGGTGGCGGACGCTCTCGGGTTGGACGCATGCCCGCCCGACGCGACGTTCGTGGACCTCGGGGGCGATTCTCTGACCTATGTGGTGCTCTCGGCGCGACTCGAGCAGCGCGTCCCCGGGCTACCGCGGGACTGGCATCTGCGTCCGCTCGCGGAACTCGACGGCATCACCGTCGCACGAATACCGGAGCCGCCGTCGCGCCGGCGACCGTGGCGGTCGTGGGCGCGCATGGACACCTCGATCGTCCTCCGCGCGGTGTTCATCCTGACGATCGTCGGCGGGCACACGCGGGCGATGGAGGTCTACGGCGGCGCGCACGTCCTCATCGCGCTGGTCGGATACTCACTGGCACGTTTCCGTCTGAACCCGGGCGGCGCGGGGGAGCGGGCCCGCGGTGTCCTCCGGACCGCGTCGAGGATCGCGCTGCCGGCCGTCGTGTGGCTGTTGATCGTCACCCCGTTCACCAGCCGCTACCACTGGTACTCGCCGCTGCTGGCCACGCACGTCCTGGGACCGCGGTCCTGGTCCGACGACCGGTGGTGGAATCCCTGGCAGATGTGGTTCGTCGAGGCCTCCGTCTACCTGCTGCTGCTCGTGGCCGCGGTCATGGCCGTGCCCGCGGTGAGTCGTCTCGACTGCCGCCGCCCCTTCGCCGTCCCGGCCGCTCTGATCGCCCTCGGTCTGCTCGTGCGCTACGGCGTGGTCGACCTGGGTGGCGGTCCGCACGTGTGGTACTCCGCGCCGGCGGTGCTCTGGCTGTTCGGGCTCGGGTGGGTCGTGGCGCGCGCCGAGCACGCCGGTGCGGCCCGGGGGTCGCGCGGCGCGGCGGTGTGGGCGCGCGTGGTCTGCGCGGCGGTGGTGGTCGTCTGCGTGCCGGGCTGGTTCGGGCATCCCGCCCGGGAACTGGTGATCATCGCGGGGATCCTCGCCCTGATCTGGATCCCTGCCGTCCGGTTGCCGCGGCCGGTGGCACGGATGGTCACGCCCCTCGCGGCGGCGTCGTTGTTCATCTATCTCACCCACTTCCTGGTGTACCCGCCGATCCGGGACGCGGGGCACCCGTGGCTGTCCTGGGCGGCGTCGCTCGCGGTCGGACTGGCGGCGTGGTGGGCGTGGGAGCGTGCGGCGACGGCCTGTCGCCGTCTCGGGCGAGGGGCACCGCGGGCCGCGGGTAGCGTCGGAGGCCACCGGTACCGTCGTGCTCGTACCGCCAGCCCTTAGCCAGAGGAGGACCGCCGTGCGTATCGCCGCCGCCCAGATCCTGACCGGACGCGACCCGCAGGACAACCTCCGACTGGTCCGCGAGTCGGTGGCCGAGGCCGCAGCGCAGTCGGCCCGCATCGTGGTGTTCCCCGAGGCCACCATGCGCGCGTTCGGGGCCGGTCGACTCGACGAGATCGCCGAACCCCTCGACGGCCCGTGGGCGACCGCGGTGGCCGAATCCGCGCGAGAGCATGATGTCCTCGTCGTCGTCGGCATGTTCACGCCCGGCCAGGGCGGCCGCGTCCGCAACACCCTCCTGGTCACGGGCCCGACCGGCGGCGGCGAGATCCACACGGGCTACGACAAGATCCACCTGTTCGACGCGTTCGGATTCGCGGAGTCCGACACCGTCGAGCCCGGCGACGCGACGCGCGTGGTGACGGTCGACGGCGTGGGGGTCGGCCTGAGCGTCTGCTACGACATCCGGTTCCCCGGCCAGTACACAGCGCTCGCGTCCGCCGGCGCGCGCCTCACCCTGTGCAGCGCGTCGTGGGGCGCCGGCCCGGGCAAGGTCGACCAGTGGCGGCTGCTCGCCCGGGCGCGCGCGCTCGACTCGACGACCTTCCTGCTCGCCGTGGGCCAGGCGGACCCGGCCGCCGAGGGTGTCGAGGTCAAGCGCGGCGCACCCACCGGCGTCGGGCATTCGCTGCTCGTCGGGCCGGACGGGACCGTGCGCGCCGAGGCCGGCCCCGGCGCGGGGCTGATGGTCGTCGAGGTCGACCACGACGAGGTCACCGACATCCGGAAGGTCATCCCTGTTCTGGCCAACGGGCGTGTCACGGAGGAGTCGCGCGGGGAGGTCCCGCGGTGAGCGGACCGGGCGGCCCACGCCGGGGCGACGATCCCGCGACTCCGGACCCGGACGACCGCGAGGCGCCCACCGAGCGGTTGTCGCCGGTCGACCCGCCGACGGAGCAGCTCCCGCCCGCGGACCCGGCCACCGAACACCTCCCGCCCGTCGGCGGCGGCACGTCGAGCGCGGCCTGGTCGCAGTACCCCGCAGGCCCCGCCGCGGGTGCAGCCGGCGCGGCCGGTGTAGCGGGGGCCGCCGGCGCGGCGGGTGCCGCCAACGCCGCGGGGTCCCCGACGCCTCCCGCCTATCCGACCGGGGATGTGCCCCCGCCCGGCGATGTCCCGCCCGACGACGGCGATCCCTGGGACGACGGCGACGGCGGCGGCGGGTCGACGCCCTGGATGATCGCCGCCGTCCTGTTGGCGGTCGCCCTGGTGGCGGCGCTGGTGATCTGGCTGCTCACCGCGACCGGCGGGGACGAGGAGCCGGTCGCGGTGCCCACCACGTCGACGCAGACCACCACCCCGACGACGTCGCGGACGACGACGTCGACCACGCCCACCACCACGGGCCCGCCCAGCGCCACCGAGCGCTGCACCCCGGAGTTCATCGCCGGAGAGCTCGGCCGCGGGACGACCGTCCGCGAGTGCGACGGGCGCTTCCTGCTGGTCACCCGGGAAAGCGGTGAGTTGGAGTTGTTCTCGTGGCGAGACGACTCGTGGCAGTTCCTCGCCGAGCCGACGTCCGACGTGTGCCGTGAACAGCTGCAGCAGCTCGGCGTCCCGGACCGGTTCCGCCGCGTGTTCCAGCCGTGCGACGTCGCGACGAGTTCGACCACGTCGTCGACGAGTCCCACGAGCACGAGCAGGACGAGCCAGACCACCACCACCGGCGCCACGACCACCGTCACCACGTCGACCACCGCGACGTCGACCTCGACCACCGACGAGACCGACGGGAGAGAGGCGGCGGGCGACGACACGTCCGGCGACGACATGTCCGGCGACGAGACGACCGTCGCAGGCACGGCGACCGGCTGACCCGGGCGACAGCGCGAACCGGCCGGGGACGTTGGCGGGACCTGAGGACCGGACCTCCACGCCGAGCAGAGGAATTCGCACACCGCCTACTCGGCCGATCCAGGCGAATTCCTCTGCTCGGCGGGCGGGGCGTGAGCGGGCACGGCGGGCCGCTGACCCGGGCGAGAGCGCGAGCCGGGTGGCGTCTCTCAGCCCCCTCATCGAGAAGACACTTCTGCACGCCCGCTCTCGGCCGATGTGTGCCGAACTGTCTTCTCGACGGTGGCGGGGGCGCGCCCGGTGACCGGCACCGGGGCGGGTGGCGGTGCCGGCGGGGGCGGGGCACGCCGCGCCGCCCACACGCCGCTCAGGGCCGGTCGAAGCTGATGTTCTCCCGCGGAGTGCCCGCCGCGACCAGGCCGCGCACGGTCGCGCGCAGCATCTCCGGCGACCCCGACACGATCACCTGCCGGTCGGCCCACGACCCCCACTGCGTGACCGCCTCGACCAGCGTCCCGGTCTGCCGACGGTGCAGCGTGCGGGGCAACTCCTGGCGCGGCCCGGCCCACCAGGGGTCCTCGTCCTCCTCGGCGACGGGCTGGATGGTCAGCCACGGGGCGGTCGCGGCCAGGTCGACGAGCGTGGGGAGGTCGTAGAGGTCGCCGGGGAAGCGGGCCCCGTAGAACAGGTGCACTCGGGGGTTGTGGCCGTGGCGCATCATGTCGAGCAGCAGGCAGCGCAGCGGGGCGATGCCGGTGCCGCCGCCGATCATGAGCACGTCACGGAACGGCTCGGAGCGGTCCACCTCGAGCAGGCCGAGCGGCCGCGCGAGCACCCAGCGGTCGCCCACGCCGACGCTGCGGACGAGCGAGCCGCTGAGGGCGCCGCCGGGCACGTCGCGGATGTGGAACTCGATCTGCCCGGCCGGGTTCGCGGGGATCGACGGGCTGAGCCGCCGCCACACGCCGGGGGAGTAGGGCGTGAGCACGCTGAGGTACTGGCCCGGGTGGTAGTCGACCATCACGTCGCTGAGGAGCCGCACCACCACGACGTCGCGGGTGGGCCGCAGCACCTCCACGACGGTGGCGCCGACGCGCGCGGGCCCCTCGCCGGCGGCCGCGCCCTGCTGGAGGGCGGTCGACAGCACCCGGTACGCGGTGGCGAGCGTGGTCTCGAGCCGATCGTCCCAGCCGCGTCCGGCCAGGTGACGCAGTGTGTGGGTCAGCGCCTCGCCGAAGCGCTGGTGGTGGCGGGGCGCGAGGTCGAGTTTGCGGTGGTCGGCGCCGAGGTGCCGGGCGAACTCGACGACCTCCTCGACCTTCGACCGGTCACCGTGGGCGTATTCGGTGGTCTCGAACGCCCAGGTCATGGCGCGGACGAACTCGCGGAGCACGGGCGTGGCGTCACGGGGGAACAGTTCGCGGAAGTCGGGGTCGGTGGCGCGGAGCGCGCGGGCGAACAGGTCGGGGAAGCGGTCGTCGGCGAGCAGGTCGCGCAGCGCGAGCAGCGGCGGCGCCTGCGCGCCCACCTCGACGGGCTCGTCGAGCGGTTCGGCCAACGGGTCGTGCCGCCGACCGAGGAACGGGTCGAGGTCGATGTCCGAGACGAGGCGTTCCACGTCGTAGCCACCGAACGGCTCGTCGGCAGGCTCCGGTCCGGGGTCGTCGCTCACGTTCCGGGCACCTCCCGTCTCGTCGTCGTCACCGTTCGTCGGCACCGATGCCGGCCGCGCGCGGCCGCCGTCCCCCACCCTATCCGCGCTCACCGACACACCCGCGGCGACCGACGCGATGCCCGCGCGCCGCGCCGCTCACCTGCCCAGGGTGATGTCGACGCCCGCGCGCAGCTCGTCCTCCGTGTAGGTCAGCTGACCGCGGCCGGGCAGTTCCACCACGTAATAGGAGCCGCCGGCGGGGACGTCGGGGAACCCGAACGTGAACGTGCACGAGGCCAGGTCGCCGCCGGAGTAGGCGAGCCGGGCGGTGGTGATGACGGACGTCGAGCCCTCGAGGAGCGTGATGGTGGTGCCCTCGCCGATGTCGGACAGGGAGACGGGCAGGTCGCAGCCGGTGTCGTCGCCGGAGACGGGGTCGGCGGGCGTGGAGACGACGGTGAAGGAGCCGTCGACGGCGAACGTCGCGGATCCGGGCGCCCGTTCGGGGGGTGGGAGGAGCTGGGGGATCGGTCCGCGCGCGGCGTCGGTGCCGCGGCCGGTGTCGGAGCCGGTGTCCGACCACGGGCCGGGGATCACGCCGGAGAGGAGGACGCCCAGCACGACGACGACGAGCGCCGCCGCCCCGAACACCGCCGCGGTCGCGAGGCCACCGCGAGCGCGGGACCCCGGCGGGGTCGCGTCGGGCGGTGGGCCGGCGCCGGAACCGCCATCATGGGCCGGGAACGGGGGCTGCGGTGGCGGGGAGTCGGCGTCCGGGCCGGGCACGGGTGAGGGCAGGGGCTGCGGCGGGTCGCCGTAGCGGTAGGTGCCGTCGGCGAGCGGTGGGTAGTGCATCGGCATGTGCGGTGCCCCTTCCCGTCCGGCATCGAGGGCGATTCTAGTGGCCGCGCGGGTGGCGGGTCGGTCACAGTGGGGACGCGGCCGGGCGTGTGGCTTGGTGCCGGGCGCCTCGGTCGGGGATGCTGGGACAATGGCTGCCGATTCGTCGACTCCCGCTCACGCCCGCCGCGACCCGGTCGGATCCGGGCACGACCCGGTCGACGACGCCGATCTCGACCCGCGCTCGCCGGTGCCGACGCGGCCGGGTCCGCTCGGGATGGTCGGCAACGCCGTCCGCGGCGCGCTCATCGGCATGGCCGAACTCGTCCCCGGCGTCTCGGGCGGCACGGTGGCCCTGGTGACCGGTGTCTACCCGCGGTTGCTGGACTCCGGCGCGCACGTGGTGGACGGCCTGCGCTCGGCGGCGCTGGGCCCGGACCGTCGGGCCCGCACGCGCGCCGCGTTTCGGCACGTCGACTGGTGGCTGCTGCTGCCGATGGCGGTCGGCATGCTCGCAGTGGTGTTCACCGTGGCCGGGGTGATGAAGGGGTTCGTCGAGGGCAGCCCGGAGATCGCCCGCGGCCTGTTCCTCGGCATGGTGGCCACGAGCATCGCGGTCCCGCTGGGGATGGCGCGCGCGACCCCGGGCGGACGGAACTGGGTGCTGGGTCTGGTGTTCGTCCTGGGCGCGGTGTTCGCGTTCGTGCTCTCGGGGCTGCCGAGCGGGTCGATCAGCGATCCGTCCTATCTGTTGGTGTTCGTCGCGGCGGCCGTGGCGATCTGCGCCCTGGTCCTGCCCGGGGTGTCCGGGTCGTACCTCCTACTGGCGATGGGTCTGTACGCCCCCACGCTCGGCGCGGTCGACGAGCGAAACTTCGCCTACCTGGGCGTCTTCGCGCTCGGCGCGTTGGTCGGCATCTCGCTGTTCGTCAAGGTCCTCGACCGGCTCCTCGAGGACTTTCGCAAGCCCACCCTCGTCGCCATGGCCGGGCTCATGCTGGGCTCGTTGCGTGCGCTGTGGCCGTGGCAGACCGAGGAGGCCGACGTGCTCGCGCCCGGGTCGGACTGGCCCGCCGTCCTGGCCGCGGTGGTGGCCGGCGTGGCGGTGGTGCTGATCGTGCTGGCCGTGGAGAGGGCCTTCGCGGGGAAGACCGCCACCACCGGACCGGCCGCCACGATCGATCAGGCCGCCGACAGCACCTCCGACTCCAACCGCCGGTAGCCGACCTCCATCCCGTCGACCATCCCGGTGCCGAGGATCATCTCGCGCAGCTCGGCATTCGCGTAGGTGATGACGAGCGTGAGCAGCGTCCCGCCCTCCACGGCGGTGAGGGTCTGCTCGTTGCGGGTGGGCGGCGCGTCGGCGCCCTCCATCGTCTCGGTGAACACCTCGCGGTGCGGCGGGTCGGTCTCCAGCAGCTCACCCGTCAGCGCGAACGGCTCGCCCTCGACGCCCTCCTCGGGTGCCCACTCGAAGCGCGTGGTCTCGCCGGGTTCCGACGCGACCCGGCACCCGACGAGTGCCCAGCCGTCCGGCCCGTGGAACCACCGGTCCAGGACCGCGGGGTCGTGGTGGGCGTCCCAGACCTGCCGCGGGGTCCCGCGCAGGACGCGGGTGAACCGGACCGTCCGGTCGTCGAGGTGCTGCGTCCGCTGCCGGCGTCGGCCGCGAAGGTCGTGTCGTCGGCGACGACGGCGTCGATCTGACCCATCGCCTCGCGGGTGCCCTCCTCCATGCCCATCGCGATCAGCTGCTCGAGCTCGGAGAGGCTGGCGAAGTGGGAGGTGGTGGTCAGGCGGGAGCCGGTGTCCGTCGCCTCGAAGGTGAACACCATGCGGGTGGTGGGCAGGTCCGTGTCGGGCGTGCCGTCGTCGCGGGTGAACCCGTCGATCACCTCGAACGAGCGGCCCTCGTCGACCGCGAGGAACTCCCAGTAGCCGCGGGCGCGGGTGCCGTCGGGCCCGGTCATGTAGTAGTCCGTCCGGCCGCCGGGGAACACGTCGTGCCGGGTGAAGGTGGCGGGCCACGTCGGCGGCCCCCAGAACTTCTCGAGTTGCCGCGGGTCGACGTAGGCGTCCCGCAGGCGACGCACCGGCACCGTGAACTCGGCGACGATGGTCAGGGTCAGTTGGTCGAGATCTTTGTCCACCGATGTCACCGGCATGACGGGCCTTCTTCCTCGCGGGTGGTGCTCGGGCGTGGTGCTAGGCGTGGTGCTGCTCCTCGGCGAGGAGGGCGTCGAGTCGGTCGATGCGTCCCCGCCAGATGTCCTCGAACCCGTCGAGCAGGCTCTGCGCTCGTCGGATCGCGTCGACATCGCCCCGGATCCGGCGCTCTCGGCCGATCCGGTGGTCACTGATCAGACCCGCCTCCTCCAGGACGTTGACGTGCTTACGGACGGCCGCGAACGACATGTCGTAGTGGTCCGCCAGTTCGGAGACGGTGGACTCGCCGGCGAGCGTCCGCCGGAGGATGTCCCGCCGCGTGGCGTCGGCCAGCGCGCGGAACAGTCGGTCCACCTCGTCGTCATCGAGGACCACCTCATCCGTTCGATATGAAACCATATGGTATCACGTTAGGCCTGCCCGCGCCCGGGGTCAATACCCCGTGGCGGGCCGACACCGTCACCGCCGGAACGGGCGCCGGGATTCCACAGCCCGCTTCCGTCTCCACAGGGACGGGCGGGTGCCGCCCGGTGAGCGGCCGTCTCGTCGTCGTCGTCCTCTAGCCTGACGGCGTGCAGGCATCGCTCCCGAGGGTTCCCGAGACCGACGTCGCCTCCTTCGTGGGCGCGGCGGCGCTCGGCCGCGCCCGGCGCTACGTCGACGCCACGCGCATCCGGGAGCTGCGGTACGACGCCGCCACCCACCGCCTCGACGCGGACGTCGCGGGCAGTGGCGGCCGGGGCGGCCGCGCCTGGTACTCGACGACCGTCCACCTCACGGCGCCCGACGCGGACGGGTACTCCCGCCCGCGCCGCAGCCTGTGCACGTGCCCCGTCGCGCTGAACTGCAAGCACGCCGCCGCGGTCATGCTGTACGCGGCGACGCTCGCCGACCGGGACGCCGGCGTGCCCGACTGGCGGCGCCAGGCCGAGGAGGCCCTGCGCACGGTCGACGCGGGGCGGGCGTATCAGGAGGCGCCGATCGTCGGGCTGCAGCTGTCGGTGGTGCCCGACGAGCTCGCCCCGGACGGCGGCGCGGGCGGCCTGCAGCCGGGGCTGGGCAACCGGCTCAAGGCGCGGATCGTGGTGCCCGGCAGCGGCGGGCGCTGGAAGTCGGCGGGCGTCGAGTGGGACCGGCTGCGCTACGGCTGGGACGGCGGACTGTCGCTCGCCCAGGCCGCGTGGCTGCGGGCGGTCGACGCGCTCGCCCGCAGTCACCGCCAGGCGCGCGTGTGGCTCGACCTGTGCGACGCCGAGGTCCCCGCCCTGTGGCCGCTCATCGTCACGGCCGCGGAGGCCGAGATGGAGATCGTGCCCGGCGACGGCCTGCGCGAGGTCGTGCCCGGGCCGCCGCGCCGAGTCGGCCTCACCGCGTGGAGTCCGGACGGGTCGGCGCTGGTGGTGGTCGCCGCGGCGGAGGTGGAGCCGGGACCGGACGGCACCGCGGGCGGCGGCTACGGCGCCGGGGACGGCGAGGGCGACGACGGCGAGGGCGACGACGACGACGAGGGCCGCGACCGCCCCCTGCCCGGCGCCCTCGTGGGGGAGCACGGGGACATGGTCGCGCTGGTCCGTGACCGGGTGCTGGAGCTGTCCCCGGTCGGGCGGCTGGGGCCCGGCGTGGCCGGGCAGCTGCGGCAGTGGCGCGCCCTGACCGTCCCCGACGAGGCGGTGCCCGAGTTCTGTGCGGACTTCCTGCCCGACCTCGTCGACAGGTTCCCGGTGACCGACCGCGTCGGGCGGCTCGAGCTCCCCCGGTTCGATCGCGTGGAGCTCGAGCTGACGATCCGGCCGCCCGCCGGGGCGGGCCCGGGCGGTGCGACCCACGAGCTGGGACTGATGCTGCAGTGGCACCGCGTCGACGTGATGCGCATGTCCGACGACACCGAGGTGACGCGCCGTCGGCCCCTCAGCGTGGCCGAGATGGGGATCGGCACCCCGCTGCCCGGGGATCCCGCGCTCATCGCGCTGACCACGGCCGTCTCCGACGCCGGCTGGGGCTGGATCCTCGGCGAGGGCACCCTGCGGGTGACCGGCCGGGAGGCGGGGCTGGTGCTGACCGACGGGCTCGAGCAGCTCCGCGCACTCGACGGCGTCCACGTGGTGCTGGCCGACGAGGTGCCGAGTATCCGCCGGGCCACGGAGGGGCCGCGCATCCACGTGGCCACCGAGGACGACCGCTCGGGGATCGACTGGCTGGGACTGACGGTCACCGTCACCGTCGAAGGCCGCCCCGTCCCGTTCGCCGCCATCTTCCGGGCGGTGGTCACCGGGCAGGACGAGTTCCTCACCGAGGACGGGCTGCTCGTCCCGGTGGACCTCGAGCGGTTCGGCGAGCTGCGCGAGCTGCTCGACGAGGCGATGGCGGCCTCCGCCGAGCGGGTCGGCAGGGAGCCGGACGGGGCGGGAGTGAAGATCGGCCTCGGGCAGGCCGGGGTGCTCGCGGACCTCGCGGAGCTGGCTGACGATCTCGAGCCACCGTCCGGGCGGGCGCGCGCGCTGCTCGAACTGGCCGCCGACACCCCCGCGCCCGTCCCGGCCCCCGCCGCGCTCGAGGCGGACCTGCGGCCGTACCAGCAGCAGGGCCTGGACTGGCTGGCCATGCTGTGGCGGCACCGGATCGGCGGGATCCTCGCCGACGACATGGGCCTGGGCAAGACCATCCAGTCGCTCGCGCTCATCGCCCACGCGCACGAGACCGCCGGCGACCGCCCGCCGGGACCGTTCCTCGTCGTGGCGCCCTCGTCGGTCGTGCCCAACTGGGAGGCCGAGGCGCGCCGGTTCGTCCCCTCGCTCCGGGTGTCGCGGCGATCGGCGACCGAGGCCCGGTCCACGACGACGGTCGCCGAGGACGCGGCCGCGTCCGACATCGTGGTGACCTCCGCCGCGGTTCTGCGGCTGGACGCCGAGTCGTACGCGGGCGTCGAGTGGGCGGGCGTGATCCTCGACGAGGCCCAGCAGGCAAAGAACCCGGGGTCCAAGCTCTTCGCCGCGCTGGCCGGGCTGCGGGCGGACTTCCTGCTCGCCGTGACGGGCACGCCCATGGAGAACAACCTCACCGAACTGTGGGCGGTCGCGGCGCTGTCGTGCCGGGGCGTGCTGCCCGACGCCAAGGACTTCCGCACCCGCTTCCGCACGCCCATCGAGAAGGACGGGGACCGGGCCACGCTCGAGCGGCTGCGCAGGCGGTTGCGTCCGTTCCTGCTGCGGCGGCGCAAGGAGCTCGTGGCCGCCGACCTGCCCCCGCGCACGGACGCGGTGATGGAGATCGAGTTGTCGGCCACGCACCGCCGGATCTACGAACGGGAGCTCGCGAGGCAGCGGGCCTCGCTGCTGGCGCTGCTCGACGACTTCGAGTCCAACCGCATCAGCGTCCTCGCCGGGCTCACCGTGCTCCGGCGGCTGTGCCTGGACGCATCCCTGGTCGACCCGGACCATCTCGGCGTCGCGTCGGCGAAGACCGACGAGCTCATCGCCGCGCTGCGGGAGGTGGTGGCCGAGGGGCACCGCGCGCTCGTGTTCAGCCAGTTCACCACCTACCTCGACACCGTCGTGGATCGCTTGCGCGACGAGGGGATCACCGTGGCCCACCTCGACGGGAGCACGACGGATCGGGCCGGGGCCGTCGGCGAGTTCACCGAGGGCGGCGCGCAGGTGTTCTGCCTCAGCCTCAAGGCCGGCGGCGTGGGGCTCAACCTGGTCGGCGCCGACTACGTGTTCCTGCTGGACCCGTGGTGGAACCCGGCGACCGAGGCCCAGGCCGTGGACCGCGCGCACCGCATCGGCCAGACTCGCCCGGTGCTGGTCTACCGGATGGTCGCCCGCGACACGATCGAGGAACGCGTGGTCGAGCTGCAGCAGCGCAAGGCCGAGCTGTTCGCCTCCGTCCTGGACAGCGGCGAGCATTTCTCCGCCGCGCTCACCGCCGACGACCTGCGCGGGCTGCTGGGGTAGGCGCGCGACTCAACGCATCTCCGGCAGCGCCAGCCCCGCTGCCACGGCCGCCCCGAACAGCGCCGTGTCCCGCGACGGCGAGTAGACCACGCGCGGGACGGGCACGGTGATCGGCAGGGACTGGAGCTGCTCGGCGACCGGCCCGTGCAGTGCCTCGCCCAGCCCCACGACGATGCCGCCGGCGAGTAGGACCGTCCGGGGGCGGAAGAGCTGGACGGCGTCCACGAGGAACGATCCGAGCCGGTAGGCGTAGATCTCGGCGGCGCCGTCGCCGTGCTCCCGCTCGAGGTCGTACAGGCCGTGCCCGCCCAGTCCCCACCACGCCTCGGTGTTGGTACCGTCGCCGACGATCCGCCAGTGCCCGAGGTCCCAGCCGGTGTGGCCGCACGGGTGGATGAGCGCGCCGTGGTGGTTGAGTGCGCCGAACGCCAGGGACGAGCCGAGGGAGATGGCGATACCGCCGAACTCGACGTCCGGGAGCCGCGTCAGCGCCAGGGCGTGGGCGTCACCGTCGCCGATGACCGAGACCGGCGCTTCGATCAGCGACACCAGCTCGGTGCGCAGGTCGCACTCCGCCCACGCGGCGGCGCGCGACATGACGACCCGCCCGCGGTCCGCGTCGACGTGGCCGTTCAGCGATACCCCGACCCCGGCGGGGGAGCGGTCGACGGCGAGGATCGCGGTGGCGAGATCCTCGGCGGTCGCGACCTCGGCACCGTGGACGCCCACCACGTTGCCGTCCACCACGGCACCGATCCGCGTCCCGCTGCCGCCGATGTCCACGACCACGCCGTTGCGCATCGCCGCACCTCCCTCTTTCGTGCCTACATTCTCACCACTTATTCGTAGCGGGTGCGCGGAGGGTTTGCCGCCGGTGACCGCGCGCCGGCCGGCACACAGGCCGCCGGCCGGGGTGTGGCCGAGATCATGCGGAGACCGGAGATCGGACGTCGCCGCGTGTCGTTAGTAGTAGACATGACCGCTACTTTCAACGCCCAGAACGCGCTCGCCCTCGACGAGCAGGCGCAGGACCTCCTATTCCGCGAGGCGCGCACGGCCAACGCCTTCACCGATGAGCCCGTCACCGACGAGCAGATCCGCGCGATCTTCGACCTGGTGAAGTGGGCGCCCACCTCCATGAACATCCAGCCTCTGCGCGCCATCGTCATCCGATCGGAGGAGGCCAAGGCCCGGCTGCTCCCGCTCCTCGCCGAGGGTAACCGCGCAAAGACCGCCGCGGCCCCGGCCGTCGCGCTGCTCGCGGCCGACATCGACTTCCACGACGAGCTGCCCACGCAGTTCCCGCACTTCCCCGGTGCGCGCGATCTGTTCGCCGGTGACGAGGACGCCCGCGTGAGCACGGCCGAACTCAACGCCGGGCTGCAGATCGGCTACGCGATCATCGGGATCCGTGCCGCCGGCCTCGCGGCGGGTCCGATGACCGGCTTCGACGCCGAGGCGATCTCCCGCGAGTTCTTCCCCGACGGCCGCCACCGCGTGCTCATGGCCATCAACATCGGCAAGCCGGCCGAGGAGGGTGCCTGGTTCGACCGGCTCCCGCGGCTCGGGTACGACGAGGTCGTCGAGACCCTCTGACAGAGCTCTTCTCCACCTCTCCGACGGGCCGGGCGCTGCGGCGCCCGGCCCGTCGGCGTCATCCGGCGGTCGTCCAGGCGAGGACGTCGACGGCCCAGACGATGTCTCCGATGACCCCCGGCGGCGCGCCGATGGTCGACACGGGGATCTCACGCCCGCACGGCCAGTGGGCGATGTGTCCGCTTTCGGTGGTCATCACGGCGTAGTCGAGGTCGGCCCGGAGCCCGGCCGGCGGCGAGTGGTCCTCGGGCCGTCGCGGCGACCATTCCCCGCGCAGCGGCCGGGGCGCGCCCGGGATGGTGGTGTCCCGGTGCTCGGCGGGGACCTTTTCCAGCAGTGAGGGGGGTCGTGCCGACCACGGCCAGCGCGATCGCGATCGGCACGACCACCGCGAGGACGTAGATGACGAACCTGGTGGCGCGGGCCACCGGACTGTAGTGGAGTCTATTCAGTTGTGGACATTCGTTCACATCAGTCCGCGGTCCTTGTGGCGCGATCTCTGACTTGAGTGGAATAGACTCAACCCGACAGTCGTTGTAGAGGGTGTCCGGCAGTGAACAACTCCGGTATTGATTCCAGTACGCTCAACACTACGCCTAGAAAGGACCGGTCGATGAGCCAGTTCAACCCCACGACCAAGACTCAGGCGGCTCTCTCGGCCGCCGTCCAATCCGCGTCCGCGGCGGGTAACCCGGATGTGCGACCCGGGCACCTGCTCGTCGCCCTGCTCGAACAGCAGGACGGGATCGCCACCCCCCTCCTCCAGGCCTGCGGGGTGGACCCGCAGCTCGCCCTGACCCAGGCCAAGGCCCTCGTCAGCGGATACCCCAAGGCGTCGGGCTCGGGGATGGCCGCCCCCAACTTGAATCGCGACGCCCTCGCCGTCGTCAACTACTCCCAGGCCCTCGCGGCGGAGATGGGCGACGACTACGTCTCCACCGAACACGTCCTGGTCGGCATCGCCGCAGGTGGCGCTCCTGGCGCCACAAACGCAGACGCGGCCAAGCTCCTGAACGAGCTCGGCGCCACCGAGGACGCGCTCAAGCAGGCGTTCACCGCAGTCCGCGGCAACACCCGCGTGACCACGGAGAATCCCGAGGACCAGTACCAGGCGCTCGAGAAGTACGCCACGGACCTCACCGCCCGCGCGCGGGAGGGCAAGATCGACCCGGTCATCGGGCGCGACTCGGAAATCCGCCGCGTAGTTCAGGTCCTGTCCCGCCGCACCAAGAACAACCCCGTACTCATCGGTGAACCCGGCGTCGGCAAGACCGCCATCGTGGAGGGCCTGGCCCGCCGCATCGTCGCCGGGGACGTCCCCGAGTCCCTCAAGGGCAAGACCCTGCTCTCGCTGGACCTGGGCTCGATGGTCGCGGGCGCGAAGTACCGCGGCGAGTTCGAGGAGCGGCTCAAGGCCGTGCTCGACGAGATCACCGCGGCCGAGGGCCAGATCATCACGTTCATCGACGAGATCCACACGATCGTCGGCGCCGGCGCGACCGGCGAGGGCTCGATGGACGCCGGCAACATGATCAAGCCGATGCTCGCCCGCGGCGAGCTGCGACTGGTCGGCGCCACGACCCTCGACGAGTACCGCAAGTACATCGAGAAGGACGCGGCCCTCGAGCGCCGCTTCCAGCAGGTGTACGTGGGTGAGCCCAGCGTCGAGGACACCGTCGGCATCCTGCGCGGGCTCAAGGAGCGCTACGAGGTCCACCACGGCGTGCGCATCACCGACTCCGCCCTGGTCTCGGCCGCCACGCTCTCGGACCGCTACATCACGCAGCGGTTCCTGCCCGACAAGGCGATCGACCTGGTCGACGAGGCCGCCAGCCGGCTCAAGATGGAGATCGACTCGCGCCCCGAGGAGATCGACGCCGCCGAGCGGATCGTTCGCAGGCTGGAGATCGAGGAGGTCGCTCTGCAGAAGGAGACCGACGCCGCGTCCAAGGACCGGCTGGTCGCCCTGCAGGCCGAGCTCGCCGACGCCAAGGAGAAGCTGTCCGAGCTGACCGCCCGCTGGCAGAACGAGAAGACCGCCATCGAGGGCGTGCAGCGGATCAAGGAGGAGCTCGACGCCCTGCGCACCGAGTCCGATAAGGCCGAGCGCGACGGCGACTACGCCCGCGTGGCCGAGATCCGCTACGGACGGCTGCCCGAGCTGGAGAAGCAGCTCGCGCAGGCGGAGGAGAGCGAGGCCGCGGCCGGCGCGATGCTCAAGGAGGAGGTCGGTCCCGAGGACGTCGCCGAGGTCGTCTCCGCCTGGACCGGGATCCCCGTGGGCAAGATGCTCGAGGGCGAGACCGAGAAGCTGCTGCGGATGGAGGACGAGCTCGGCCGCCGGGTCGTCGGTCAGCACGAGGCCGTGCGGGCCGTGTCCGACGCGGTCCGCCGCGCCCGGGCCGGGGTCGCCGACCCCAACCGGCCCACCGGCTCGTTCCTGTTCCTCGGCCCGACGGGCGTCGGTAAGACGGAGCTGGCCAAATCACTGGCCCAGTTCCTGTTCGACGACGAGCGCGCCATGGTCCGGATCGACATGAGCGAGTACTCGGAGAAGCACTCGGTCGCGCGACTCGTCGGTGCCCCTCCGGGCTACGTCGGCTACGAGGCCGGCGGCCAGCTCACCGAGGCGGTGCGCCGCAGGCCGTACACGGTCGTCCTTCTCGACGAGGTGGAGAAGGCTCACCCGGACGTCTTCGACATCCTCCTGCAGGTCCTCGACGACGGTCGCCTGACCGATGGTCAGGGACGCACGGTCGACTTCCGCAACACCATCCTCATCCTCACCTCGAACCTGGGCGCGGGCGGCACGCGGGAGCAGATGATGGACGCGGTCAAGCGGGCGTTCAAGCCGGAGTTCATCAACCGACTGGATGACGTGGTGGTCTTCGACGCCCTCAGCGAGGAGCAGCTGGAGTCGATCGTCGACATCCAGATCGACCAGCTCGCCGAGCGGCTGAAGGCCCGGCGACTGGTGCTCGAGGTCGACGAGGCCGCCAAGGGCTGGCTGGCCCGGCGCGGCTACGACCCGGCCTACGGCGCGCGCCCGCTGCGTCGACTGGTGCAGAAGTCGATCGGCGACCGGCTGGCCCGGGCGCTGCTCGCCGGCGAGGTCCGCGACGGCGACACCGTGCGCGTCTCGCTGGCCGAGGACGGCGAGACGCTCCAGCTGAGCTGAGCCGATGCGGCGCCCGACGGGCCCGGTCACCGGAACGCGGTGACCGGGCCCGTCTCGTCGAGAAGCGCGTTCCGTACCCGCCGATCCCGGGCGATGTGCACGGAACGTACTTGTCGACGAGCCGCGCCGGATGGCGTGAAGCCTGTCACCGCAGCCGGATCGGGCCGCCCACCACGCCGCCGTACGAACTATCCTGGCCACGTGACCAGCGACACCGTCCTCTCGACCACTCGTCCCGACAGCCCCCTTCTCGTCACGGCGCGCGAGCTGATCAACGACGTCTCCAACCTGCCGGTCCCGCCCGTCATCCTCGACGTGCGCTGGCAGCTCGGTGACGCGCTCGGGCGCGAGCATTACTGGTCCGGCCACATCCCCGGCGCGCAGTATCTGGACCTGCCGGGCGACCTCGCGGGCCAGCGCAACGTCCGCGAGGGTCGGCACCCTTTGCCCTCGCCGGAGGACTTCGAGGACGCGATGCGCCGCGTCGGTATCGACAACGACAGTCGCGTGGTGATCTACGACGACCTCGGCAACACCTCGGCCGCCCGCGCCTGGTGGCTCATGCGGTGGGCCGGCAAGAAGGACGTGCACCTGCTCGACGGCGGTCTCAAGGCGTGGATCGCGGAGGGTGAGGACCTCGCCGTGGGGCCCGGCAACCCGGTCTCGCGCGGGAACTTCACGTTCGACCTGGATCACATGCAGACGGTCGGCATCGAGGAGGCCGCCCACTGGCCGGAGCGGGGCGTGCTCATCGACGCGCGCACGCCGGAGCGCTACGAGGGCCGCACCGAGCCGATGGACTCGCGCGCCGGACACATCCCGGGCGCGGTGAACCTGCCCACGATGAACTTCATCGACGACCGCGGCCGATTCCTGCCGTCGGAGAAGTTGCGGGAGATGTTCGCCGAGGTGGGCGTGTCCGAGGGCGACGACGCGGTCGTGTACTGCGGGTCCGGAATCCACGCGTGCCACACGTTGGCGGCGATGGAGGTCGCGGGTCTCGACGCGGGGCGTCTGTTCCCGGGTTCCTGGTCGGCGTGGTCGGCGGACCGCAAGCGCCCGGTCGCGATCGGCCCGGACCCCCGCTAGTCACCCCCTCCGGCCGGTCCGGGCGCGGTTCACAGCCGCACACGGGACCGGGAGGGGCCCACGCGCCGCGCCACCTGGACGGGCGTGTCGGTCGCGCTGACTACCCTTCAGGGCATGGTCTGGATCTGGTTCCTCGTGGCCCTCGTGCTGCTCGTCGCGGCGATCGCCCTGCTACGCCTGGACGCCAAGCAGCGCGGCGGTGGCGCCGGGCGTGGCGTGTCACGCGACGCGGGGCGTTCCGGCGCTGGTGTCCTTCCGCCCGCGGTGGGGGGCGGAGCCGCTGCGGGGGAGACGTCCGGGGTCGATGACGACGACGAGGACCCGCACACGGCCGCGCCGGCGGACGGGGCCGATCGGGAGCCCGGGTCCGCGGATCGGTCGGGGGAGCCTGTTCTCGCGCCGTTCCAGCGGTCGCACGGGGCGGACGTCCCGGGCACGGTGGCCACGACCCGCGAGGAGCCCGAGCCCGACCCCGAGTTGCAGCCCGAGCTGGAGCCCGAGCCCGAGCCCGAGCCCGAGCTGCGGCCCGGCCTCGCGCCGCTCGATCCGACCGAGCCGACGGTGGAGTCGTCGCCGCGGTTGCTCGACAAGGTGCGTGCGCTCCTTCCGGCGCGTCGGCAGCGGGGGGCCGCCCCGGTGTCGGTGGAGCAGGTGCCGGCCGACCCGCTGGCGGATTCGCCGGTGGTGCGTTGGCTCGAGGATCGCGAGTTCGAGCCGACGCCGACGCCGGCTCCGGAGTTCCGGCACGGCGACTTCGCGGGCGGACTGGCTACGCTCGGCACGGTCTCGCACGGCGTGTTCCGCGGGCGTCGGGCGATCATGGGCGTGACCGGCGGGCGCACGGTGCTGGCGCTACGCCGCGACACGGCCTCCGACGTGGTGCTGGACCTCAGTCGCCCGGACGTCGACGCCGAGCCGGGCTTCCACGATGCCGGCGAAGTGGGTGCGCTGGAGGCGCGGACGTCGGACTACGGGCGGTTGGACCTCATCGACCGCGACCGCCTGACGGAAGCCGTCCGCGAGGTGCCCGCCGACGTGCGCCGCGTCTGGGCGGAGGGCGAGTGGGCGGCCGCGACGATCGACGGTGTCGACGACCCGTCGTCGTGGGATGACGTGGTGATGGCCCTGCACGGGGTGGCCGACGTGCTGGCGCCGTTCCCGCCGATCGGTGGCCGGGCCCGCGCGCTGCCCGCGGAGATCGATCCGGGCGCTCCCGCTGCCGCCGCGGGCCCCGAGGCCGACCCCACCGTCGGCATGGACGGCGAGGTCGGCACGGGCACTCACGGACTCCCCGCGGCTGCGGGGCTGCCGGGGTCCGAGAACCTCGTCGTCGTCGACAACGACCGCGGCGAGACCGGCAGCGACACCACGCGCAGTGGCCCCGCGCCCGTCCGGGCCGACGCCCCCACCGACAACCCCACCTCTGACGCGACCACCACCGACGCCACCCCCACCGGCGACGAACCGGCGGACGACGAGCCGGCGGACGACGAGCCGGTCGCACCGGTGCCGGAACCGCGCCGCACCGGCCACCTCCGTCTGGTCCCGGACCGGTCGGGCGCGCGCGACCTGACCGACGTGCCCGTCGTGGCCGACCGCGGCGACACGGTGCTATCCGCCGACAGCGACGTGCCCGCCGACGCGGCGACCGCCGCCGACGCCGCCGAGCCTGCCGAGACCGACACGGACTCCGGCGAGGCGCCCGCCCCGGAGCCGGACCCCTTCGCCGAGATCATGGACATCACAGGCCCGGCCCCCGCGCGCGGCGACGTCGCGGCCGACCACCTCGCGCCCCGGCCGCCGCTGTCGCGGCCGAGCCGGGGCATCGGGCAGGCCTACCCGGAGGACGCCTCGGTGCCGCCGCTCGCCGCGGGTGCGTACAGCGGCGAGGCGGCCATCAAGCCGCTCGGCTCGGAGGACGACGAGGACGAGATCCGCGACGAGGTCGAGCGCTTCGACGCCGCCCGCATCGACGGCGGCTCCGACCTCGGGCGCGCACCCGCCGGCCGCCACGGAGCGGGTGCCGCGGAGAGCGCGGAGGACACGGGCCGGCTCTCGGTCGCTGAGCTCGCCGCGAAGGTGGGCGCCACACCCTCGACGGGCCGCCGCCGCCGACGCCGCGCGGAGGACGACGAGCAGCCCGCGCACGCCGACGGTGGCGAGGCCGGCGGCCGCGAGCGATCGGGCGTTGACCCCGACGTCGAGCAGACCGCCCGCCTCCACCTCCCGCCCGACATCAGGGACTGACGCCGGCCGCGGCGCCCGGCCCGGGCACAGGCCGACCGGGCGTTGCGGTCAAACCGGTCGTGACGTGGTGCGATCCGCGGCCGACTAGAGTCGGGACCACCACCGGCGGCGCCTAGCCCGACCGCCGGACCCACCGTGTCCACTCACCCTGCCCGCGAGGAGTCCCATGACCGAGCCCGCCCCCGTCGACGCCCAGTCCCGCGCGCGCCTGTCCGAGCTGGTCGCGGAGTTGGCCGTCGTCCACGGTCGCGTCACCCTGTCCTCGGGGCGCGAGGCCGACTACTACGTGGATCTGCGCCGCGCGACGCTGCACCACGAGGCGTCGCCGCTGATCGGCCGCCTGCTGCGCGAGCTCACCGCGGACTGGGACTTCGACGCCGTCGGCGGGCTCACCCTCGGCGCGGATCCGGTGGCCACGGCGATCATGCACGCGCCCGGCCGCCCGGTCGACGCGTTCGTCGTGCGGAAGGAGGCCAAGAAGCACGGCATGCAGCGCCGCATCGAGGGCCCCGACATCGTGGGCCGCCGCGTGCTGGTGGTGGAGGACACCACGACCACCGGCAACTCGCCGCTCACCGCCGTCGCCGCCCTGCGCGAGGCGGGTGCGGAGGTCGTGGGCGTGGCCACGGTGGTGGACCGCGCGACCGGGGCCGACGACGTGATCCGCGCGGAGGGCGTGGAGTACCGGGCGCTGCTGGGCCTGACCGACCTGGGATTGGAGTGACCTGAGGTGACGAACAAGACGACGACGACCACGACGACGACGAGGTCCGCCCTCGGCCGCGTGCGGCAGGCGCTGACAGAGCGCGCGGGCGTGCTCACGGACACGACCCGCCCCGAGGGGCCGGCGTTCCTCGCGGCGGCCGCGAGTACGGAGATCGCCAAGGCCACCGGCGTCGGTGCGCTGGAGAAGCTGTCCAAGCCGCTCATCGTGCCGGCGGCGCTGGCGATCGCACTGCGGGACGGCCGGGCCCTCTCGGCGGTCGACACCGCGCTGCTGTCGGCCACCGGGGCGGCGTACACGACGGGCGACGTCATCCTCATGCTCGGCGACGGGCACGCCAGCCGGGACGTGGGCAGATTGGCCGCGGGGGCGGCGGCGTTCGCGACCGGCCACCTCGCGCTGGGCGCGCTCATGCTGCGTTCTGGCCTGCGGTTCAAGCCGGTGCCGTCGGCCATCCACGGCGTGGTCGCCGGGGCTGCCGCCGCGGTTCTGCTGTCCGAGGGGCGGGAGAACGCCCCGCTGGCCGCGTACGGCGGGCTGCTCGCGACGCTGTCAGCGCTGGCGACCTCGGTCGACCGCTCGCACGGCCCGGCCGCGTCGGTGCTGTCGGTGGCCGGCCCGGTGTTCCTGCTCAGCGACTCGCTCATTCTCGCGCGCCGCAAGGTGAGGGGCGGCACGGTGCCGGCCCGCGCCCTGGACGTCGGCGTGATCGACACCTACGCGACGGCCGCGCTGCTCCTGCTCACGGGCACCGCCGCCGCGGCGCGCCACGCCGGGAGCCGGGCGTGAGCGCGGCAGCCGCGGCGAGCGGCCCTGGCGCCGGGAACGGCCAAGGGCCCGGGGGCGGAACGGCGGCCGTGCGCACCGTCCTCGTCACGGGCGCGGGGCGGGGGATCGGCGAGGCCACGGCCCGCCGGTTCGCCGACGCGGGGTACCTCGTCGGCGCGTACGACCTGCAGCCGTGTGCGTGGGCCGAGGGCGACGACCGGTTCGTCACCGGCGCCCTCGACGTCACCGATCCCGCCGCGTGGGAGGCCGCCCTCGCCGAGCTCACCGCCCGCAGCGGCGGCGCGCTGGACGTGCTCGTCAACAACGCCGGGCTGCTGTACGGCAGCCCGTTCATGGACGCGAGCTACGAGAAGGATTCGGCCCTGGTCGACGTCAACGTCAAGGGCGTGCTCTACGGCTGTCGCGCGGCGTTCCCCTACCTCCGGGCCGCATCCGCGCCGACGGTGGTCAACCTGTGCTCGGCGTCGGCGATCTACGGCCAGGCGGAGATGGCCACCTACTCGGCCACCAAGTTCGCCGTCCGCGGCATCACGGAGGCCCTCGACCTGGAGTGGGCCGCGCACGGGATCCGCGTGTGCTCGGTGTGGCCCCTCTACGTGGGCACCGAGATGCTCTCGGGCGTCAACACCGCGGGCATGCGCAACATGGGCGTGCGTCTGACCGAGGGCGACGTCGCCGGTGAGATCCTCGGACTCGCCGAGCAGACCCGGCGCACGCCGCGCGGACTGCTCGGTCGGATCCGCGGAACGTTCGGCCGCGAGGTCCACCGCCCGGTCGGCGCCCAGGCCACCGCGATGTACCTCGCGTCGCAGGTCGCGCCGGGACGACTCACCCGGCTGACCAACAAGCGCCTCACCTCGTGACGGAGGCCGCGGCCGGGTCGGCGGAGCCCGGCGAGCCCGCGCCCGGGCCGACCGAGTGGGGCGACGGCGCGGTCGGCGTGGGTCCGTGGGAGGTCGAGCACCCCGGCGAGCCCCGCCCGTCAGGCGAGACCTGGGACCCCGAACTGCTCGACGCCGGCGACCGCCGCAACGTCGTGGACCGATACCGCTACTGGCGGCGCGAGGCGATCGTCGCCGACCTCGACACGCGCCGGCACCCGTTCCATGTGGCGATCGAGAACTTCGGCCACGACGCCAACATCGGCACCGTCGTCCGCACCGCCAACGCCTTTCTGGCCGCCGAGGTGCACATCGTAGGCCGACGCCGCTGGAACCGCCGCGGTGCCATGGTCACCGACCGCTACCAGCACCTGCGGCACCACGATGACGTCACCGCGCTCATGGAGTGGGCCGCGACCGAGGGGTTGCCGGTCGTCGCCGTCGACAATCTCCCCGGCGCCGAGCCGCTCGAGGCGGTGAGCCTGCCGCGCGAGTGCGTCCTGCTGTTCGGGCAGGAGGGGCCCGGCGTCAGCGACGACGCCCGCCTGCGGGCCGCGCGAACAGTGTCGATCGCGCAGTTCGGCTCAACCCGGTCGATCAACGCGGGCGTGGCCGCCGGCATCGCCATGCACGCCTGGATCCGGGAGCACGCCGCCTATTGATTGTCGATAGGTTTCGGCCCATGGTCATTGCATGAACATCGAAAGGCGGGCGGTCCTGCCGCTCCGAACCCTCCTCGGGGTGCTGTTCGCCGTGCTCCTCCTGCTGGAGGTGATGTCGCTGCCGGGTCAGTTCGCCCACATGGCAGAGACGAACTCCGAGTCCGCGCACCTGCGGTGGCCGCTCACGGCCGTGTCGATCTACTGGGTGGTGTGTATCCAGGTCGTGGTGGTGGCCACCTGGAAACTGCTCTCCCTCGTCGAATCCGACCGCATCTTCACCGACGCCTCCATGACGTGGGTCGACGTGATCCTCGGGGCGATCGCCGCCGCCTGGGCCATGCTCGTGGTGGTGCTCGCGCTGGTCGGATTCACGGCGGATGATCCCGGCCTGCCGCTGCTGCTCTTCGTCGTCGTCGTCATCATCACCGTCGCGGCGCTGCTCATGGTCGTCCTGCGCGCCCTCCTCCGGCAGGCCACCGGACTGCGCTCCGAGATGGACACGGTGGTCTGATGTCGATCGTCGTGCGGATCGACGTGGAGCTCGCCAAGCGCAAGATGAGCGTCGGCGAGTTCGCGGAGAAGGTCGGCCTGACGCCCGCCAACGTGTCGGTGCTGAAGAACGGGCGCGCCAAGGCGGTGCGGTTCAGCACGCTCGAGGCGATCTGCCGTGCGCTCGAGTGTCAGCCCGGTGACCTGCTGGAATGGGTGGAGGACGTGGAATGAGGCGCGCGGTGCGGTTTGTTCTGGCGTTGGCCGTCGTCCTGGCGTTGCTCGCGCTCGGCGCGCTGCGCTGGCGAGGGGTGGATTAGGGCGCGGGTCCCGGGACTGGGTCCCGCCTCGTTTCCGCGCCGGGCCCGCCTCGTTTCCCGCGCCGGCGCTACGGTGGGGGCGTGGCACCCACCGATCTGCCGGACACCCTCCGGTTGTCCCTGCTGGATCGGTCCCGGACCCGTCACGGCGAGTCCCACGCCTCGGCGGTCGAGTCGACACTCCGGCGCGCCGAACACGCCGACCGCCTGGGTCTGCACCGGTACTGGACGGCCGAGCACCACGCGGTGCCCGGCATCGCGAGCGGCAGCCCGCCGCTGCTCATCGCGGCCGCCGCCGCCCGCACCGAGCGCATCCGCCTGGGTTCCGGCGGGGTGATGCTGCCCAATCACCGCCCGCTGGTCGTGGCCGAGCAGTTCGCCGTGCTCGAGGCCATGCACCCGGGCCGCATCGACCTCGGCGTCGGCCGGTCGCTCGGCTTCACCGCCCCGGTCCGCGAGGCGCTCGGTGTGAGCGAGTACGACACCGACGCGTTCGACCGCGACATCGCCGCCGTGCGGGACTTCCTCCACGGCCGCGGCCCGGTCACCGCGCTGCCGGTGGTGGAGGACCCGCCACCGATGTTCGTCCTGGCCACCGGCCGCGGCCTGGGGGTCGCCGCGCGCGCCGGTCTGCCGGTCGTCGTCGGCGGTCCGCGCTTGCTGGCCGACCCGACGCCGCTGGAGCGCTACCGGGAGGCGTTCCGGCCGGACGGGGCCGACTCCGAGCCCTATGTGGTGATGAGCCTCGAGGTGATGATCGCCGACTCGACCGACGCGGCCCGTGAGTTGCTGTTGCCGGAGGCGTGGGCGATGGCCGAGTCGCGCGAGACCGGCGCGTTCGGACCGCTTCGGCCGGTCGAGGAGATCCTGGACCGGAAGTTCCGGCCCCAGCAACTACGGCGGATGGAGGAGTGGATGGGCACCGCCGTGCACGGAGACGCGGAGAAGGTGGCCGGGGAGATCGCCGCACTCGTGGAGCGCACGGGCGCCGACTAGATCATGGCGTCGACGTCCACGTACGACCGGGACGCGCTCGCGCGGGCCGACGAGGCGTTCGCCGCGCTGCTCCCCGGATGACATACGGGCGGCCCAGGGGCGGTGCCGCCCCCGCCCTGTCGAGGGCGGTGTCGCGCGGCTCCCGGGTGCGCGGGGTGGGGCTGGCCTAGGCTGGGAGGTGTGCGCCCGCCGTCACGGGCGGCGCCGGCGCCCCGGCCGAGGCCATCCGCACCAAGAACTGAACCACCGGAGGAGACCCCATGCCCATCGCAACTCCCGAACAGTACAAGGACATGCTCGACCGAGCCCGCCGGGAGGGTTTCGCCTACCCCGCGATCAACTGCACCTCCTCGGAGACCATCAACGCCGCCATCAAGGGCTTCGCGGACGCGGGTTCCGACGGCATCATCCAGTTCTCCACCGGTGGCTCCGAGTTCGGCTCCGGTCTGAACGTCAAGGACATGGTCACCGGCGCGGTGGCCCTCGCCGAGTTCGCCCACGTGGTGGCGGCCAAGTACGACATCCTCGTGGCTCTGCACACCGATCACTGCCCCGAGGACAAGCTCGACACGTTCGTCCGTCCGCTCATCGAGATCTCGCAGGAGCGCGTCGACCGCGGGGAGAATCCGCTGTTCCAGTCGCACATGTGGGACGGCTCGGCCACCCCGCTCGACCGCAACCTCGAGATCGCCAAGGAGCTGCTCGAGAAGACGGCCAAGGCCAAGCAGATCCTCGAGATCGAGATCGGCGTCGTCGGCGGCGAGGAGG
This sequence comes from Dietzia sp. oral taxon 368, assembly GCF_002999155.1. Taxonomy (NCBI): domain Bacteria; kingdom Bacillati; phylum Actinomycetota; class Actinomycetes; order Mycobacteriales; family Dietziaceae; genus Dietzia; species Dietzia sp. oral taxon 368. The sequence goes on along the minus strand of NZ_CP027238.1, from coordinate 761,528 downwards.
ACGGCGTCGAGAACGAGATCAACGAGAAGCTCTACACCACGCGTGAGGACTTCGAGGCGACCATCGACGCGCTCGGCGCCGGCAACACCGGCCAGCGCTACCTGCTGGCCGCGACCTTCGGCAACGTCCACGGCGTCTACAAGCCGGGCAACGTCAAGCTCAAGCCCGAGGTCCTCAAGATGGGCCAGGAGGTCGCGGTCGAGAAGCTGGGCCTGAACGAGGGTGACCTGCCGTTCGACTTCGTCTTCCACGGTGGTTCCGGCTCGGCCAAGAGCGAGATCGAGGAGGCGCTGAGCTACGGCGTCATCAAGATGAACGTCGACACCGACACGCAGTACGCCTTCACCCGGCCCGTCGCCGCGCACATGTTCACCAACTACGACGGCGTGCTCAAGGTCGACGGCGACGTCGGCAACAAGAAGACCTACGACCCCCGCTCGTACCTCAAGAAGGCGGAGCAGGCCATGTCCGAGCGCGTCGTCGAGGCGTGCAACGACCTGAAGTCGGCGGGCAAGTCCAAGGGCGCCTGACGCCCTGACTCGCCCGGCTCGCCCTGTCGGTTCGGTTCGGTAGGCCCGGTAAGCCCGGACAGCGGCGCTCCTCCCGTGTGGGAGGGGCGCCGCTGTCGTCGGCGGGCATGACGGGTGGCGGCTGTATCGAACCCTTGTGTGATGAATGGCACGCCGGTAGAATCGATCACAGGTTCGAGTGAGGATGCGGCGCGGGCGGGGGGTGACCGGGGTGGATACGACGACGACGAGGGCGTTCGGTCTCGGCGCGCTGCGCGCGGTGGGGGAGCCGTTGGAGTCGTTGGACGCCTCGGCGCTGAGCGAGGTGGCGCGGTCGGTGACGCTGGCGCAGAACCTGGCCGGGGCCACCCGGCTACATGCCGCGCATCTGCTGGTCGAGAGCTTCACAGCGCTGGACGAGGCCACCCACGGCGGCCCCGGTGCCGATACCCGTCCCGCGCACGCCCGCCTGGACCCGGCCGACCGGGCCCGCCACCACCTCACGGCGGCGATGGCCCTGACCGGCTGGCACGCCCGCCACCTGGTCACCGCCGGCGTGCAGATCCACACCCGCCTGCCCCGCCTGCGCGAGGCCGTCGAGCGGGGGCTGCTGCCCGAGCAGTTGGCCATCGACGCCGCCTGCCGCCTGGCCGGCATTCCCGACGACATCATCGGCGGTGTCGAATCCGATGTCGTGGCCCGCCTGACCCGCGACCTGGCCGGCGGTCACCGACCGAGCCGCACCGCCCTGGACACCACCGTCGACGCCTCCCGCGAACGCCACGACCCCCAAGGCGCCGGCGATGCCGTCGACGCGGCCGCCGACAAGCGCACCGTGCGGTTCCGCCCCGAACGCGACGGCATGACCAGCATGTGGGCCCACCTGCCCTCCGGCGACGCCGAGAAACTACGCCGCCGCATCGACGCCGTCGCCCGCGCCGCCGCCGAGTCCGGCCATCCCCGCACCCGCAACCAACTACGCGCCGACGCCCTGGTCGCCCTCGGCGATCCCAACACCACCGACATCGCCGACCCCCTACCCGACCACCCCGCCGACGCCGGCACGGCCGCCGCCGCCGCCGACGCCGCCGCCGCCGACGCTGGCGCTGGCGCGGGTCGTGCGCGGCCTGGGGCTTCGTGGGGCACCGACCAACCGATCCGCATCTCCGTGATCAACAGCATCACCCGGGGCATGCCCAACCGCGTCGAGTTCGTCACCGGCGCCTACGCCAGCTTCGACTGGCTCTGCGAGGAACTGCTCTCCGGCGGCGACGCCAAGGTCCGGTTCGAACTGCTCGACCCGCAACCGGGCACCGAGGACACCCCCGAGGCGGCGCTGAAGTACCGCATCAGCCCCGCCCTGGCCGAACGGATCCGCCTGCGCGACGGCACCTGCCGCCACCCGGGGTGCACCGTCGACGCCCACGACTGCGAGATCGACCACGTCATCGCCTTCGACCACCAGCGCCCCGAGCTCGGCGGGCCCACCGCCGAGTGGAACCTGGTGTGCCTGTGCCGCAAGCACCACCGGGAGAAAACCTTCGGCCACTGCGCCTACCGACCCGGACCCCTCGGCGAGCTGACCATCATCACCGAGACCGGACACGAACACCACACCCGACCCCACGGCCCCCTGGCCCAGGCCCGCGACCGCATCCTCGACCACCGCTGGCACCACCACCTCGACCGCCTCATCGCCGACGACGGCCACCTCACCAACCCACCCGGCGCCGAACGCGCCCTGCGCGCCACCTCCCGCGGCGACAGGCCGGAGCAGCCGACGTCGCCGGAGCGCCCAGAACGCCCAGGGCGGCCGGCGTGACCGGGCGGAGCCGATCAGCCCGGCTGCTGGCCCTCGGGCACCGAGCCCATTCCGACCCCGGGCTGGCACAGCTTCCAGGCGCCGTCCTCGTCGCGCATCCGCACCTGCTCCGGACCGGACCCGTCCGACTCGGATTCGACCGTCGCCATCGCTTCCGCGCCGCCGTCCGCGATCTCGACCCCGGTCACCTCGAGGTCCTCCGGGAACGAGCCCGCGATCGACTCGCGGAACATCGAATCGAGATCCGGCCCCGTCGCCTCGCTCGACGCGGTGATCGTGTCCACCAGCTCCTGCGGGACCCGGTTCTCCGCACACATATGACTGTTGAACTCGTCGAACGATTCCGCCGAGCTCATCTGCTCCAGCGTCTCGGCCACAGCCCGCTCGGCCCGCCCCGACGACGACAACGGCCCGGCCAGGAACACCCACGCGACCGCGGCGACCACGACCAGCGCCACCACGGCCACCGTCGCGAGCACACCACCCCGACCCGGGCGACCGCCCCGCCCGCCATCCGACGGACGTGCCCCACCCCCCGGGCCACCGCCCGGCTGCCCCCCGGGACCCGGATCTCCGGCGGGGGGCTGCTGGCTCGTCGTCGTCATCCGCTACTCCAAAGACACCCGTCGCGGCCCCGGACGGGCCGCGTCGACCCGCCACGGTAGCCGACCGACCTGAAATTCAGGGGAGGGACAGGGGCCCCGGGCGCCCGCCGACGCTCAGGGCAGCGGACCCGCCGGCTCCAGACGGTCCGAGCCGTGCGGCGAACGCCAACTGGCCATGGGATACGCGCCGCTCGCCGGGTCCTCGCGCGCGACGAGCGCCCAGAAGTCGGCGTGCGCGTAGCCGGTCGTGAACTCGACCACCGTGAAGCCGTGGCGGTCGAGGTCGGCCCACCGCACGTGGCGGTTCACACCGGTCAGCGCGCCCTGCGCGGCCTGGGAGAGGGGATTGCCCTCCGGCATGCCCACCATGTCGTTGATGTTGTTGCTCGTGACGGACGGGGTGACGAACTCGACCGCGCCCGTGCCGGCGCCCGGATAGTCGGCGGCGTCGAGCGGAACCTCGTTCGCCCACGACGTGTGGATGTCGCCGGTGAGGAAGACGTGGTTACGGTGGCCGGTCGCCCGGATCACCTCGAACAGGCGGCGGCGCTCGCCGGCGTAGCCGTCCCACTGGTCGGAGTTGTAGGTGATGCCCTCGCGCGGAATGCCGAGCAGCTCGGTGAGCGCGCCGGTTGTCCGCACGTCCAGGGGCGGGATCAACACAGGGGTGACCATGACCGAGTTCCCGATGACGCTCCAGCGGGCGGTCGACGACGCCAGCCCACGGGCCAGCCAGTCGAACTGCTCGGCGCCCGTCATGGTGCCCGTCTGATCGGTCGCGCGGCCGTTGAAGCGGCCCGGATCTTCCGAGCGGTACGAGCGCAGGTCGAGCATGCTCAGCTCGGCCAACGCGCCCCACCGCAGGCGCCGGTAGAGGTGCCCGCCGTCGCGCAACGACTCAGGCCGCACCGGCATCCACTCGAAGTAGGCCTGCGCGGACGCGGCCTTGCGGTCGGCGAACGGACCCTCGTGCGGCTGATGGTTCTCGGCGCCGTGCTCCCACGAGTTGTTGGCCACCTCGTGGTCGTCCCACGTGCAGATCCACGGCACGTGCGCGTGCAGGGACTGCAGGTCGGGGTCGGTGCGGTACTGCGCCAGGCGGATCCGGTAGTCGGCCAGGGTGACGATCTCGTGCGGCGGATCGTGCGGGCGGACCGCGCCGGCGGCGGCCGTGTACTCGCCGCGGCCGTACTCGTAGATGTAGTCGCCGAGTTCGATGATCGCGTCCAGGTCGCCACGCGCCTCGAGGTGGCGGTAGGCGGCGAAGAACCCGGCCTCCCAGTTGGAGCACGACACCACGCCGACGCGCCAGCGGCCGGTGGAGGGCATCGCACCGTCGGCTGGGGCGGTGCGCGTGCGGCCGGTGCGTGAGGTCTGGCCGAGTGCGTGGAACCGGAAGTGGTACCACCGGTCCGGCGCGAGGCCTGCGCAGTCGAGCTTGACGGTGTGGTCGCGGCCGGCGTCGGTGGTGACCGTGCCCGATCGGACGATGGTGGCGAAGCCCGGGTCGGTCGAGACCTCCCAGTCGACGACGACGAGGTCTCCGATCCCGGACCCCGGGGCCGCCTGCTCTGTCGGCGTGACGCGCGTCCACAGGATGACGCGGTCCGCCATCGGGTCGCCGGACGCGACGCCGTGCCGGAACACCGTCGAAGCGGGCCCACCCGCGGCGTCCCCGGTGGCGGGTCCGCCCGCCGCGGCGGACGCCGACGCGGCGCGACCGGTGAGGGCCCCGGCGCCGACCGCCGCCCCGGCCAGCGCCCCCGCCCGCAGGAGGGAGCGCCGGCCGAGGCCCGCGCGGGACCCGGAGGGATCGGCAACAGAGTCGGTCATGTGACCAGCGTGACCGATCGACCGCCCCCGCGCCCCGGTTATCGCCGAGGCGTCATCGAGTGTTCATCCCCGGGTCCGGCGGTCAGCGCGTGGTGGACTCGGCGGGCGCGCCGTCCACGACCATCTGCTCCAGCTCGCTACGCGTGGGGGTCGACAGGTATCGCACCATCGAGTCGTCCAGTTCGCGCAGCCACGGTGTGTGATGCTCGGCGGCCATCGTGCCGGTCATGACCGAACGGTGCGGCTTGTCGCGGTAGGTGAGGATGTTGGCGGCCTTGTCGTCCTTCCACGCGAGAAAGATCCGGACGACCTCGTCGAGGTCGAACTCCGGGTAGTCGGTCGCGTCGATGAGGTCGCGGATGTAGTCGGCCTGGAACCGCACCTCGTCGGCGTCACCGTCGAGCTTCTGGAAGCGGTCGCGCCAGGCCCGCATGTGCGCGGCCCGGTCCTGCGCCGACGGCAGCGGCGTACGCCCGAGGATGAGGTCGCGGACGTATCAGGCCTGCGCGTCGAACATGTTGAACGTGAACCACTGGTCCTGGGCGCCGAGGTAGTACACGCGCGGGTTCTTCTGCCACACCACGCCCCGGTACAGGCCGGAAGGGTAGATGTTGTTCGGCGACTGCAGTGCGAGGTCGGCGGGCAGGAACGGATACTTGTGCAGGTAGCCGGTGCACAGGATCACCGCGTCGAACTCCCGCGTCTCGCCGCCCGTGAAGTGGACCGTGCTGCCGTCGAAGCGGTCGATGAGCGGCAGCTCCTCCATGCCGTCCGGCCAGTCGTAGCCGATCGGCCGGGTGCGGTAGGACATCGTCACCGAGCGGGCGCCCATCTTGAACGCCTGCACGCCGATGTCCTCGGCGGAGTAGGAGGCGCCGACGAGCAGGACCCGCTTGTCCGCCAGGTTCTCGGCGCCGCGGAAGTCGTGGGCGTGCTGGACCGAGCCGGGGAAGGTGTGGATGCCCTCGAACCCGGGCACGTTGGGGAAGCTGAAGTGGCCGGTGGCGACGATGATGCGGTCGAACTCGGAGGTGGTGGTGCGGCCCGAGCGGAGGTTCTCCACGGTCACGGTGAAGTTGTCCTGGTCGCGGTCGTAGTCCACCCAGCGCACGGCCGTGGAGAACTGCACCTGGTCCTTGACCTTCGATCGGCGCACGCGGCCGTCGATGTAGTCCCACAACACTTCGCGCGGTGGGTAGGACGGGATCGGCCGGCCGAAGTGCTCGTCGAAGGTGTACTCGGCGAACTCCAGGGCCTCCTTCGGGCCGTTCGACCACAGGTTGCGGTACATCGAGGAGTGCACCGGCTCGCCGTACTTGTCGATCCCGCTGCGCCAGCTGTAGTTCCACTGGCCGCCCCAGTCGTCCTGCTTCTCGTAGCAGACGATCTCGGGGATCGAGGCGCCCGCGCGCTGCGCGGACTCGAAGGCCCGCAGGGCGGCGATGCCGCTGGGGCCGGCTCCGAAGATGGCGATTCGTTGATTAGACAACTACATTCCTTCCGGCCGTCACCGGCCTCTCGTTCGTCTCGGGCAGAGACGTTCGGTGGAGGCGGGGCGTCGGCGGAGGGGGCTCCGCGCGCTCCGGGCCTCGACACCGGACCATCGACCCCGCGTCGCGGCGGCGGTCAGTGCGGCCTGCGGCAACGCGACCGCGACGCCCGTCGTGGGGCGCCGCAGGGCTCTCACCATAGCAAACGCTCGCCGTGCGCTCTCCGGTCGGTCGCCCGTCCCGCGCCCGTTCGCCCGCCGGGGGAACGGAGGCGGCAATTCGTGGACAATGGTCGGCATGACCCAGTTCGGAGATCTCCTCGGCCCCCCGCCCACCCGTCTGACCGGCGATCCGGAGGCGGAGGACGCCCTCGCCGCGGGCGAGGACCCCCTCAGGGTCGCAGCCGACCATCCGGCGGCGTCGATCGCGTGGGCCGAGCTCGCCGAGCGCGCACTCGACGCCGGCGACGCCGTGACCGCGTACGCCTTCGCCCGAACCGGCTACCACCGCGGGCTGGATCAGCTGCGCCGCCACGGCTGGAAGGGCTTCGGCCCGGTGCCGTACGACCACGAGCCGAACCGCGGATTCCTCCGCGCGGTCGCGGCGCTGGCCCGAGCCGCGCAGTCGATCGGCGAGGAAGACGAGTACATCCGTTGCCTGGACCTGATCAATGAGTCGGACCCGCACGCCGCCGCGCCTCTCGGCCTGGCGTGACCGCCTGGACGCCCGCGCGCTGGGCGTCTACGCGGCGCTGCCGGTTCCCCTGAGGACGCGGACCCGGCGACTGGCGTACGCGTTCCTGCCGATCCTGCAGTGCGGCCTGGCCGCCGGGATCGCGTGGTACATCGCGTTTGACGTGCTGGGCCACCCCGCCCCGTTCTTCGCGCCCATCGCGGCGGCCATCGCTCTGGGCACCGGGATGGGCCGGCGGGTTCGCCGCGGTATCGAGCTGGTGATCGGCGTCGTGGTGGGCGTCGGCCTGGGCGATCTGATCATCGCGCAGATCGGCTCCGGACCGTGGCAGATCGCCGCGGTCGTGGTGCTGGCGATGTCGGCGGCCGTGTTCCTCGACCGGGGCGCGCTCGTGGGGACGCAGGCGGCGTCGTCGGCGATACTCGTGGCCACGATCCTGCCGCCCGGCTCGGCGGGTGGTTACGAGCGGATGGCGGACGCCGCCGTCGGCGGTGTCGTCGCACTGGTGGCGATGTCGCTCGTTCCCGTGCACCCGCTGCGGCGCGCCCGGCGCGAGGCGGCGTCGCTGCTCGGCGTGGCCTCGTCGGTCCTGGCGGAGGTCGCCGAGGGCCTGGACCGCCGCGACTCCGACCGCATCCGCGAGGCGCTGCAGGACGCCCGCGACACCCAGCCGGCGATCGACGCGTTGGAGGAGCAGCTCGCGGGGGCCCGGGAGCTGGTGCGGATCTCGCCGTTCTACCGCCGGCGCCGTCCGGAGGAGGTGGAGCTGAGCCGGATCCTCAACCCGCTCGACAACGGCATCCGCAACATCCGCGTGCTGGCGCGGCGGGCGATCGTGGCCGTGGACGACCAGGTCGACGTCCCGCCCGCGCTCAGTTCACTGCTGGCCGCGCTCGCCGACGCGGTGGAGCTGCTCGCCCAGCGGGTGGCCGCCGACCCCGACGCACCCGGTGCCGCGACGGTGCTGCGGGAGTTGCGCGCGGTGTCGGCGCGGGCCAAGCGGGAGCTGGTGATCGGCTCCGGCATGACAGAGATGGTGATGCTCGCCCAGATCCGGTCCATCCTCGTGGACGTGATGCAGGTGGCGGGCCTGAGCAAGATCTCGGCACTGGCCACGCTGCCGCCGACGGTGCGGACGCCGGCCGTGTCGCCGGAGCTGCTCAAGGAGGAGTGGCCGGATTCGCCGGACCGGCCCGCGCCGGAGATGCCGCCGTTCAGGGCGACACGAGCCTCCATGGCTCGGTATGACGGTAGAAGGTCGTCCTCTTGATGGCCCTCCGGCCGGTGACCCCGTCGCGGGTGAGAAGGCCGGCCTCGGTCCCCAGCTGGACCGCGCGGGCAGCGAGCCACGGCCGTCGTCGCAGCCAGCGGGGGCGGGCGGCCGTGGCGACGACGCCGGGCAGGTCCGGCGTCGGGCGGACGGTGAGGGTGTCGATCTCGCCGGAGAAGACCCGGTTGTCGTCGGCGTAGGCCTCGCCCACCAGGTGGCCCCCTTCGGGGCCGCGGACGGTGGCCTCGCCCACGAGCGCGGTCCCGGTGTCGTCGCGCACGAGGGGTACCTCGCGGGCACTGCCCCGGACGCCGAGCTTGGCGGCCTCCGAGCCGGTCGGCAGGCCGTACGCCTTGGTGGCCGGTGTCGGTTCGTCGGCGACGTACGCGATCTCCATGTCGAGATTCTCGGTGCGCATGAGTCGGGTGAGGAGCGCGGCCAGTCCGGCGTCGCTGCCGCACACGACCAGCCGGCGGCGGGTGCCGACCTCGGAGAGCGCGCGCGCGACCTCGTCCTTGGTGGGGACCGCACTGACCTCGATGCGGGGGTGTTCGCCGAGGACCGTCGGGACCGGCGCGGAGCCGCAGCGGATGACGATCATGACCTCCATCATGACCGCAGCCGCCGGAGGTGGCGAACCTGGGGCAGGATGGAGGTGTGCAAGCACCGGCGCACGACATCGATCGCGGCAGCATCGATCTCAACTGCGACCTCGGGGAGGCCCGCCGCGGCACCCCGAGGTGGGCGGCCTCGCTCGCGCCCCACGCGGGGCCCGATCCCGACGACGCCGCCCTGCTGGCCGTGGTGACCTCCGCCAACGTCGCGTGCGGCTTCCACGCCGGCAACCGGCCCACGATGAACGCGACGGTCGTCGCGGCCGCCGGGCGGGGCGTGGCCGTGGGCGCGCATCCCTCGTACCGCGACGCGGAGAACTTCGGTCGCGTCGATCACGACCTCGGTCGCGAGGAGGTCGCCCGCATCGTGGCGTTCCAGCTGATCGAGCTCGACATGGCCGCGCGACGCCACGGCTCGCGGGTACGTTACGTCAAGCCCCATGGGGCCCTCTACAACCGCATCGTCCACGATCGCGAGCAGGCGGCCGGTGTCGTCGACGCGGTCCTGGCCTACGCCGCGGTCGCCGACGAGGACCCGCTGCCGATCCTCGGCCTGCCCGGTGCGGCGGTCCTGACTGAGGCCGAGAAGGCGGGCGTGCGGGCCGTGACCGAGGCGTTCGCCGACCGCGGGTACCGACCCGACGGCACCCTCGTGCCGCGCGGCGAGCCGGGAGCCGTCATCACCGACGCCGACGAGGTCGCCGCCCGGGTGGTGGCCATGGCCACGGGGCGGGAGATCACGGCCTCGGACGGCTCGCCGGTCGTCGTCGAGGCCGCGTCGATCTGCGTTCACGGGGACACCCCTGGAGCCGTCGACCTGGCGCGCCGGGTGCGGTCGGCTCTCGTGGCCTCCGGCGTGTCGTTGGCGCCGTTCGCGCCGGCGGGGGAGAGATGACGACGACGAGTATCCGCCGCTGTGGAGAGGCCGCGCTGCTGCTCGAGTGTGCGGGTCTGGCAGAGGCGGTGCAGCTCGCCGGGAGGGTTCGCGGGTTGCGGCCGGAGGCCGTCGACGTGGTCGCGGCGGCCCGCACCGTGCTGGTGACCGCGCGGGAGGCCTCGGCGCTGCCCGGGCTGCGGCGGCGGGTCGAGGCCCTCCTCTCCGAGGAGCCGCCCCCCACCCAGAATCCGCTACCCGGGGACCGGATCCGCTACCCCTATGCGGGTAGCGGATCCGGAGGGGGAGTAGCGGATCCTGGGGCCGCGGGCGGGGTCGGGGCCGCTGGCGGGGTCGGGGACGCTGGCGGGGTCGGGGCCGCGGGTGGGGCGGCCGAGGTGATCCTCGACGTCCGCTACGACGGGCCCGACCTGCACGCCGTCGCCGACCTGGCCGGGCTGTCGACCGAGGCGTTCGTGCGGACCCACACGGCAATCGCCTGGCGGGCCGCGTTCGGCGGGTTCGCGCCCGGATTCGCCTACCTCGTGGACGCGCGGGAGCTCGGCGCTCGCAACCCGGACGCGCGCGGAGGCGAGCAGCGCGTCCACGCCGAGCCGCGACCCCTGCCAACCGTTCCACGGCTTCCGTCCCCGCGGGCGCGGGTGCCGGCCGGGTCGGTGGGCCTGGCGGACCGGTTCTGCGCCGTCTATCCCGGTGCGTCGCCCGGCGGGTGGCAGCTCATCGGCACCACCGACGCCCGGCTCTGGGACGTCGACCGCTCCGACCCGGCCCTGCTGACGCCCGGAACGGTCGTGCGGTTCCGCGACGCCGGCGGCTCCGGCGGCCCCGGTCACCCGGGCGCGGACCGATGAGCCTGCTGGTCCTCCGGGCCGGGCCCGCCGTCCTCCTGCAGGACCTCGGCCGCCCCGGACACGCCGACCTCGGGGTGACCGCCTCCGGGGCCGCCGACCGCGCCGCCGCCGCCACCGCTCTCCGGGCCGTCGGCACCGACCCCGCCGCCGCGGTGCTCGAGGTGCTGCTCGGCGGGCTCAGCGTCCTCACGGACGCCCCCGCGATCGTGGCGGTCACGGGGGCGGACGCCCTCGTCGTCGTCGTCACCCCCGACGGATCCCGACGCACCGCCGCCACCGGCGACGTCCTCCGCCTCGACACCGGGTCCACGCTGGAGATCGGCCGGCCCGTCGCCGGGGTGCGCAGCTACGTGGGCGTGCGCGGGGGGATCGACGTGCCGCCGGTGCTGGGCAGCCGATCCCGTGACACCCTGTCCGGGCTCGGCCCGCCGCCCGTCACCGTCGGGGACGTCCTCGACGTCGGCGACGCGGTCGTGGGCCCGTGGGCGGACGGATGGCAGGCGGCCGTCGGCGGCACCGACGCCCGCCAACCCGTCGACCTCGATGTCATCCCGGGCCCGCGCGACGACCTCTTCCCACCCGAGGCGTGGGACGTCCTCGCGGCGACCGGCCACGTCAGCGGCCACGCCGACCGGGTGGGCGTGCGCATCGACCCCGCCCGGCCCGTACCGCGACTGTCCAGGGGCGAGATCCCCAGCGAGGGCATGGTGCGCGGCGCCGTCCAGATCCCCGCCGACGGCCGCCCCGTCGTGTTCGGCCCCGACCACCCCGTCACCGGCGGCTACCCCGTGATCGGCGTCCTCACCTCCCACAGCGCCGACCGGATCTCGCAGCTCCTGCCCGGAACGCCCGTGAGACTGCACAGGGCGCGGGGGGGTCGGCGACTAGGGTGAGAGCGGTCAGAAGACTAATCTGGAGTGCTGGTGTGCGCGGAATCACGAGAAGGTGTCCGTCCCTCACCGTGTAGACGACTCTTTTCGAGGTGAAAGCGAACCATGCCAGCGATCGTTCTGATCGGCGCCCAGTGGGGCGACGAGGGCAAGGGCAAGGCCACCGACATCCTGGGCGGCCGCGTGGACTACGTGGTCAAGCCCAACGGTGGCAACAACGCCGGCCACACCGTGGTCGTGGGCGGCGAGAAGTACGAACTCAAGCTCCTGCCCGCCGGCATCCTCTCGCCCACCGCAGTACCCGTGATCGGCAACGGCGTGGTGGTGAACCTCGAGGCGCTGTTCGACGAGATCGAGGGGCTGCAGGCCCGCGGCGCCGACACCTCCCGCCTGCGGATCTCCGCCGACGCCCACCTCGTCGCGCCGTACCACCAGGCGCTCGACAAGGTCACCGAACGGTTCCTCGGCAAGAAGGCCATCGGCACCACCGGGCGCGGCATCGGCCCCACCTACGCCGACAAGGTCTCCCGCGTGGGCATCCGCGTGCAGGACGTGTTCGACGAGTCGATCCTGCGACAGAAGATCGAGGGCGCGCTGCACCTCAAGAACCAGATCCTCGTGAAGATCTACAACCGCCGCGCGGTCGAGGTCGAGGAGATGGTCGAGTACTTCCTGTCCTACGCCGACCGCCTGCGGCCTATGGTCTGCGACACCACGCTCATGCTCAACGAGGCCCTCGACCGCGGCCAGTCCGTCCTCATGGAGGGCGGCCAGGCCACCATGCTCGACGTGGACCACGGCACCTACCCGTTCGTCACCTCGTCCAACCCCACCGCCGGCGGCGCGTGCGTCGGCTCCGGGATCGGGCCCACCAAGATCACCCACTCGCTGGGCATCGTCAAGGCGTACACCACCCGCGTGGGCGCCGGGCCGTTCCCCACCGAGCTGTTCGACAAGTGGGGCGAGTACCTGCAGGTCACCGGCGGTGAGGTGGGCGTCAACACCGGCCGCACCCGCCGCTGTGGGTGGTACGACGCCGTGATCGCCCGGTACGCCGCGCGCGTCAACGGCTTCACCGACTACTTCCTCACCAAGCTCGACGTGCTCACCGGCATCGGCGAGATCCCGATCTGCGTGGCCTACGACGTGGACGGCGTCCGTCACGACGAGATGCCCATGACGCAGACCGACTTCCACCACGCCCAGCCGATCTACGAGACCATGCCCGGCTGGGAAGAGGACATCACCGGGGCGCGCGAGTTCGGCGACCTGCCACCCGAGGCCCGCGACTATGTCCTGCGGCTCGAGGAGTTGGCCGGCTGCCACATGTCGTACATCGGCGTGGGCCCGGGCCGGGACCAGAACGTGGTGCGGCGCGACATCCTGGGGTGACCCCGGCGCGCCCGGGGAGCGATGGGAGCTGCCACTCGGGTCAGAAGGGCAGGCCCGGGATCTGCGGGAGTTCGAAGGCGCCGCCGGCGATTCCCGCGCTCACGGCCAGAGCAGCCGAGACGCCCAGGCCCGCGAGGAGAACCAGTCCCGCGCCGACGACCGGGTTGTCCAGCGAGCCGCCCTCGAGCGAACCCGATTCCTGGGCGATGTAGTGCACGCTGGCCGACGAAGCTTCGGTCGGCGCCGCGTGGGCGGGTGCCGCGGCGACGGAGACCGCCGTGGTCAGGGCGAGGGTGGCTGCGAAAGCTCTGGTCGTTCTCATGTCCCCACTATCGCACCCGCCCCTACCTCGAGTGCATCGACATTCGGGCCGTAGGGCGCGAGAACCGGCGGCGCGCCAGTTCGGGAGCGAACCGGCGGGGTCACGCGCGGTGGGCGAAGGCGGTGCGGACGGCGTCCACGGCGTCCTCGACCCCTGCACCGGCGGCCGCGGCGCGGTCGGCGAACAACTCCGCCGCGCGGGCGAGGGCGGCGGCCGCCGCGTCGGTCTCGGCGATGAAGGTCCCCGAGCGGCCGCGTCCCTCGAGGACACCGCCGTCCTCGAGCTCGCGGTAGACCTTGGCCGCGGTGGCCGTGGAGATCCCCACGTCCTCCGCGAGCGTGCGAACCGCGGGCAACCTCGTACCGGGCGTGAGAACTCCGCGTCGGGTAGCCTCCACGATCTGGGACATGAGCTGACGGAAGGGAGGCTCGCCGGAGGCGGGGTCCACGGAGAGCACCACGCCCGCGACGCGGGCCCCACCGGGACCGCGGGCGTCTGCACCCGCGGCCTCGGGACCGGTGACCGGATCACCCACGGGTCAGGCCCACACCTGGTCGACCGCGGTGACCTCACGCGGCGGCGCCGCCGGGACCCGGGGCGCCGGGGTGCGGGAGAAACGCGGCGCGGGTGCCGGGCCCACGTCGCCGGCGACCTCGACGAACGTCTCGCGGGCGGTGTTGTGCGGGTGGTCCAGCGCCTCGGTGTAGGTGAGGACCGGCGTCGTGCACGCGTCGGTGCCGTAGAACACCTCGGCCCACTCGTCGCGGGTCTTCTCGGCGAACTTCCCGGCGATCAGCTCGCGTAGCTCGTCCCAGCGATCCATGTCGAACTGGCCGGGCATGCCCTCGCCGTCGACGCCGAGCAGCCGGGCGAACTCGGCGTAGAACTGCGGCTCGAGGCAGCCCACGGCCATGTATTTGCCGTCGGAACAGGTGTAGACGTCATAGAAGGGGTAGCCCGTGTCGAGCATGTTGGTCCCGGCGACGTCCGACCACTGACCGCGGGCACGCATCGCCCACTGGAACTGGCCGAGCACCGAGGCGCCGTCGGTCATGGCGGCGTCGATGACCTGACCCTCGCCCGAGGTGGAGCGCTCGATGATCGCGGCCAGGATGCCCTGGATGAGGAACATCGAACCGCCGCCGAAGTCGCCGACCAGGTTGAGCGGCGGCACCGGGCGCTCGCCCTTGCGGGCGGTCGCGTTGAGGTGCCCGGTGAGGGAGATGTAGTTGAGGTCGTGCCCTGCGGTGTGTGCGAGCGGGCCGTGCTGGCCCCAGCCGGTCATCCGCGCGTAGACCAGCTTCGGGTTGATCTCGAGGCACTCGTCCGGACCCAGGCCCATCCGCTCGGTGACCCCGGGACGGAACCCCTCGACCAGCACGTCGGCCTTGGCGATGAGCCCGCGCACCTGCGACAGGCCCTCACCGCTCTTGAGGTCGGCCTCCACCACGGTCCGGCCGCGACGAGTGATGTGCGCCCAGCCGCCGACTTGGGTTTGGAGCTCGCCGGGTCGCATGACGGTCACAACGTCGGCCCCGAGATCGGCGAGCATCATGCAGGCGTGCGGGCCGGGGCCGATGCCGTTGAGTTCGACGACGCGGATGCCCGCGAGAGGACCGGAGGAGGCAGTTGTCACAGAAGTGCCCTTTCGTGTGGCGTTGCACACACGTTATCGCTTCGTGTCGGGCTGGGAGGTGCCAGGTGAGTGTTGGCGGTGAGGCCCATGCGGTTACTGGTGCAGATGGGCATTAGCTTCACTTTACGATCACTCAAGTTTGCGGCGCTCACGTGAAGCTCGATTGTGACCCCTGTAACACTCCGCTCAGGTGTTTCCCAGAACGCCGGTCAGTGTTACCGCAGCCCTGGAGCCGGTGACTTTCCCTCTCTGCAAGGAGCATTCATGTTCGCTCGAAATCGAACTCTGGCCGGAGCTTCGGCTGTCGCGCTCGCCGCCGGAGCCACTTTCGCCGGAGCCGGCATCGCCTCCGCCCAGGACGACGAGGAGCCGACGGGCTCGCTGGGCAGTAGCTCGATAGATCTCGGAGAGATCGCCGGTGATCTCGAGACCGCGGGCGAGGCCCTCAGTGGACCGGTCACGGTCGCGCCGAATGAGGAGGGCGGCCCGACTGTCACCTATACCAACCGGAACGACTTCGAGCAGCGATGCGTCGGCTTCACCATGCCTTACAGCACGGTCGACGAGGAGGACATCGATCCGAGCGCGATCGGCGGCGACGTGATCGCAGCACTGCCTGTGATCACGGCGATCGAAGCTGCCGGCGACGTCTCGATTCTGTACTCGAATGACGCGGGTGAGCCGAGCTCTCATGACAGCGCACCAGGCGGGGGCCTCCTTGATCCAGATGCGAGAGGTGTCATCCAGGCTGTCCTGGGCCTACTCGAGCCCACGGTCGAGGCCGGCGTGACGGTGCAGGCCGGCGAGGCGATCACCTGGGCCGCCACGGGCCCGCAGACGCCGGCGGCCGCGGTGACGTTGTGTGTTCCGGACGCGGACGAGGCCCTGCTCGACCTCAACTTCGGTATCGACCCGCAGGTCGTCGCGGACCAGATCAACGGTCGTATCCCCGGCGGCTCCGTCGAGCCCGTCTCCGCCGGATCCATCTCCGGCGGCAGCGTCGCGACGGGCGCGAACCTCCTCGGCTCGCTCGCCGCGGCCAGCTCGGAGGACGAGCCCGCAGATGGGGAGGAGGCCGACGCCGGCGGCGCGGCGGCGAGCTCGGGCGCCGGTGAAGGTGGCAGCGGCGGGGATGACACCGGCGAGCTCCCGCCGCTCGAGCCGGTGGAGTGACCTCGGCTCAGCTCACCGCGTACCAGCCCGGACCCCGGCGCCACACGGTGCCGGGGCCCTGGTGTTCGTTCGGCCGGGACAGGATCGTCACCGCAGGGCTACTAGCCTGTGTGCCATGACCGCCGCTCACGATCCCCTCGCCCCGCCCGCCGTGGACCGCTTCGGCACGCCGGGCACGCCGACCGCGACCCGCGTGATGCTGCTCGGCTCGGGGGAGTTGGGCAAGGAGGTGACGATCGCGCTGCAGCGGCTGGGTGTGGAGGTCGTCGCGGTCGACCGCTACGACGGCGCACCCGCCCATCAGGTCGCTCACCGGGCCCACACCATCGACATGACCGACGCCGACGAGGTGCGCCGTGTCGTGGAACTCGAGCGGCCCGAGGTGATTCTGCCGGAGATCGAGGCCATCGCCACCGCCGCGCTCGCGCAGATCGAGCAGGACGGGCTGGCCCGGGTCGTGCCCACCGCGCGCGCGGTGCGGCTGACCATGGACCGGGAGGGCATCCGCCGCCTCGCGGCCGAGGAGCTGGGCCTGCCCACGAGCCGCTACGCGTTCGCCTCCTCCCTCGAAGAGCTTGAGGACGCGTGCGAGGCCATCGGGTTCCCGTGCCTGGTCAAGCCCACCATGTCGTCGTCGGGTAAAGGCCAGTCCACCCTGCACGGTCCCGAGGACATCGAGGGTGCGTGGCAGTACGCGCAGTCGGGTGCCCGCGTCGCGGGGGCGCGCGTGATCGTGGAGTCGTTCGTGGACTTCGAGTACGAGATCACCCTGCTCACCGTCCGCAGTGTGGACCCGGAGACGGGCCGGATCCGCACCGACTTCTGCGAGCCGATCGGCCACCGCCAGGAGCGCGGCGACTACGTGGAGTCGTGGCAGCCGCAGGCCATGACCCAGGACGCGTACGATTCCGCACGTTCGGTGGCCGCGCGGGTCACCGGCGCGCTCGGCGGCGTCGGGGTGTTCGGCGTGGAGTTGTTCGTCAACGGCGTCGACGTCTACTTCTCCGAGGTCAGCCCCCGCCCCCATGACACCGGCCTGGTGACGCTGCGCAGTCAGGTCCTCAGCGAGTTCGAGATGCACGCGCGCGCCGTGCTCGGCCTGCCGGTGGTCACGACGATGGCCAGCCCGGGCGCGTCGGCGGTCATCTACGGCGGCCCGGGGATCGGCGAGGGGAGTGTGGACGCGGTCGGTTTCGAGGGCGTGGCGCGGGCGCTGGCCGTGCCGGAGGTCGACGTGCGGTTGTTCGGCAAGCCGTCGGCCAGTGAGTTCCGCCGGATGGGTGTGGCGGTGGCGACCGCCGAGGACGTGGACGGCGCCCGCCAGCGGGCGCGCGAGGCCGCGTCGCGCGTGACGGTGGTGAGGTAGGTGCCGCCGGTCACCGCGAGTAGGTGGGAAGGCTCCGCCCGATGACGACGACGAGGTCCGCCGCTGACGACGCACGCGATCTGCCGCCCGAGCCGACGGCTCCGTGGATTCTCGTGCTGGCCGGGGGTGTGGTCCTGCTGTGGCTGGGCGTGCTGGCCTGGCAGGTGGCCGTCCTGCCCGAGCGGGTGCCGACGCACTTCGGCGCCGACGGGCGGGCCGACGGCTGGTCCAGTCGGACCGGGGCGCTCGCGTTCTCCGCGCTGATCCCGCTGCTCGTGGTGCTGCCGATGCCGCTGCTGTCCCGGCTGGCGTTGTGGGCCCCGGGCCAGATCAACGCGCCCAACAAGGAGTGGTGGACGGCCACCGGTCCGAGGCTGCGGCGATTCGAGCGGTTGATGCGCGAGGACCTGTGGCTGATCACGACGGTCACGCTGCTCCTGCTGGTGGCCGGGCAGGTGGGCATCGTGCTCGCCGCAAGGTCGGGGGGCGACGCGATGCCGACATGGATCCTCCCGGTCGCGCTGGTGGTCTTCCTCGTGGCGATCGGGGCGGTGATGGCCCGGATGTTCATCGGCGGCCGGTACGCCGCGCAGCCCGATCTCGAGTGAGTGATGCCCCTGTGGATGGTCGTCGACCCCGTCCACAGGCACCTGGCGGCGAGGGCTTCGTGTCGGTGCCGACCCCTAGCGTGACCTGACGAGCGGCGCGGAGTGCCGGGCCGGAGGGGAGCGGGGTCGATGGCAGGGCAGGACGGGGGAGCAGGCGCGGTGGCCGTGGGGGATGCGGCGGCCGCGGCGGTGGTGGCGGGCACGACGGCCGCGGCGGCGCAGGGGCCGCTGGGGACGGCCGTGCTGGCGTTCGATCAGGTGGCGGTGACGGCGGAGGCCACGCGAGTCCGCGAGGCCGGGCGGGAGTTGGCAGAGGGAGCGGTGTCGCTGAGCGCGGCGCTCGAGGAGGCGTCCGCGGTGGCGTCCGCAGCACAGGCGGGTGGCGTCGGACTACTCAGCGGCGGCGCGCTCGCCGAGTGTGCGGCGCTGCTCGCCCGCCGGTCCCGCGACCTCGCGGAGGAGACGGAGCGGTCGGCGGACGGGATGGCGCGGGCGGCGGGCCTGCTGACGGCGGCCGACGAGGAGGTGGCCGGTCGTGTCGCCGGCGCAGGGGGCTGACGGACTGGTCGCGGCGATCGACCTGGCGGCCGCGCGGGCGGCGGAGGTGGGCCGACGGATCGCGGATTCCGCCGAGGACCTGGACTCGGTCGCCCGCAGGCTCGGCGGGCGCGCGACAGACGGGGAGTGGTCGGGCCGGGCGGGGGAACGGGCCCGCGGCGAGGCCGCCGATGCCGCCGTCGAGGCGCTGATGCTCTCCGGGAACTGCCTCTTCGTGGCCGATGTGCTCAGGGTCGAGGGGAGTCGGCTCGCCCGCGCGGTGACCGGGTGGGCCGCCGCAGAGGCGGCCGAGCCCGGAACCGGGGACGCGGTCGCGGTGCAGGATGCCGACCGGGTCCTCGCCATGCGTCTGCGGGAGGCGGCGGACGGGCTCGCCGGCCGGGTTGATCCCGCGACGCGGCCGTGCCTGGACCTCTCGGGATCGACCGACGGCGACCCTCGCGAGGTCGCCCGGTTGTGGCACTCGCTCGGTCCCGCTGACCGAGCGAGGCTGGCGCGCGACCACCCCGGGCTCGGCTCGGCGGCCGGGTTGTCGTCGGCGACGCGCGACGCCCTCAACCGGACCCGGCTACGGCGGTTGCTCGACGCGACCGGGTCCGCGGCGGGGGCCGGCTCCGGTGCTGGTACCGGTGGGCGGCCATCAGACGAGGCGGCGCGGGACCTGGCGGCGCTGGCCGCGTATCTCGAGCAGGACCCCCGGCGGCATCTTCTCGACCTGCACCCCGACGGCCGGGCGGTGGTCGCCAGTGCCGACCCCGATTCCGCCGAGCGGGTGGTGACGCTCGTCCCGGGCACGGGGTCCTCGCTGGCCGACCTCGGGCGCACCGGCGAGCGGGCCGGCGCGGTGTGCGAGGCGGCGGGTGCGGCGGAGCGGGCCGGCGCGGGGGACGAGGACGGGGCCGGGGCGTGCGTGGCGGTGTCGTGGCAGGGCTATGACGCGCCGGACGGCATCGTTTCCGCCGGCTCCTCCGCGGGCCCGGCGTGGGCGCACGCGGGCGACCTCCGGACCTACGCGGCCGGGCTGGACGCGGTCGAGGGCCTGGACGGCGACGACGCCCCGCACGCGGCCATCGGTTACAGCTACGGCTCGGTGGTCCTGGGCGCGGCCGCGGCGGACCCCGAGGGGCTCGCGGCCGACCTGATGCTCCACGTCGGCAGCCCCGGTGCGGGTGTCGAGTCAATCGACCGGCAGTGGGTGGACGAGGCCGGCGTCAGCCGTCCGGCGGTCGACGACGACGTGGTGGCGGTGGCCTCACGCTGGGATCCCGTCCCGTGGTGGTCGATCACGGGCGTGCTCGGCGAGCGGCCGGGGACCGACGAGTTCGGCGGCCGTTCCGTGGACGTCACCGAGCCGGGCGCGGGACGGGAGGCGGTGCGCACCGCACACTCGCGCTATCTCGACCCGGGGACGGTGTCGCTGACGGAGATCGGCCGGCTCGTCAGCGGGATCGAGTAGCCCGCGAGGAGCGGGCGATGTCGAGCATCTCCGCCCGTCCCGGCAGCTTGGTGCGCTCGCGGCCGGCCGACTCGCCGAGCTCACGCTCGTGGGCGTCGATCGCCAGCCAGGCGTCGCCGTCGACGACGTCCACTCCTCGGTCGGCGAGCAGGTCGCGCACGACGGACGGATCGGGGTCGGCGGGCTCGGGTAGCGTGCCGGACTCGAGTTCGGTGGTCAGATGACCGACCGTCTCCACGGCGCACGACCGGTTGGTGCCGATGACGCCGGAGGGCCCGCGCTTGACCCACCCCGCCGTGAACAATCCCGGCAGGTGATCCCCGCCCGGCGCGTCGAGCACTCGTCCGCCGTCGTTGGGGATGGTCGCCCGCGAGTGGTCGAACGGCACGCCCTCCAGGGCGGCGGAGCGGTAACCGACCGCTCGGTACACGGCCTCGACCGGCAGGTCCTCGACGTTCCCCGTGCCGCGCACCCGGCCGACGGCGACCGCGGGCCCCGCTCCGGCCGCTCCGGCCGCCCCGGCCGGCGGCGCGGGATCGGGCTCGGTGATCTCCAGTCGCAACCCGGTGACCCGGCCGTCGTCGCCCAGGATCTCGACGGGGGACCGGTGGAAGCGGAACCGCACCACCTTCCCGCCGGCCGCGAGCGCGGCGGCCTCGGCCTCATCCGCCGTGTCGAGCCCGGCCTCGCGCTGCGCCCCGACCCATTTCTCGAGTTGCGCGCACACCTGCCCGACCCGGCGATCGCCGTCGCGGAGGGCGCGCGCCTCGTCGTCGTATTCCAGGTCGTCGGGATCCACCACCACGGTGACCCCCTCGACCTTGGCCATCTCCCGGAGCTCCAGGGGCGTGAACTTGGCGTGCGCCGGGCCACGGCGCCCGATCACCGACACCACGCGCGTCACGTTGGTGCCGAAGCCGTCCCGCACGTGGGCGGGGATGTCCGTCGGCTCGAGCTGCTCCGGACTGCGCACCAACATGCGCGCCACGTCCAGGGCGACGTTCCCCACGCCGACCACGGCCGCCCGCTCGGCGGTGAGCGCCCACTCCGGGTGCGAATCGGGGTGACCGTCATACCAGGTCACGAACTCGGCGGCCCCGTACGAGCCCTCCAGATCCTCGCCCGGGACGCCCAGCCGACGGTCGGCCAGTGCGCCGGTGGAGAACACGACCGCGTGATAGAAGCGCCGCACGTCCTCCACGGTCAGGTCGCGGCCGAACTCCACGTTGCCCAGGAACCGGATGCGCGGATCCGCGGCGATCCCCTCGAGCGTCCGCGCGATGCCCTTGATGCGGGGGTGATCCGGGGCCACCCCGTGGCGCAGCAACCCGTACGGCACGGGCAGGCGGTCGAGCAGGTCCACCACGATCCCGCGCCCCGATGGATCGCGGGAGTCGCTCCAGTCCAGCAGGGCCTCGCACGCGTACACCCCCGCCGGGCCGGACCCGACGACGGCCACACGGTAAGGGCGATCCGTGAGCGACGTCATATCCGGATCGTCGCACAGAACGGCCACCCGGGTACCTCGACCCCGCCGATCGGACCCGGGGGAGCATAATCGACACCCATGAGCGACTACGCCGGGGACCTACCGCCCCGCCAGGCCTGGGAACTGCTCGCCTCAGATTCCGACGCCGTGCTGGTGGACGTCCGCACCAGCGCCGAATGGCAGTGGGTCGGCGGCGCCGATCTGTCGGAGCTCGGCAAGCGCACGCTGGGCATCGAGTGGATGACCTCGGCCGGCCAGCCCAACGCCCGGTTCGTGGAACAGCTGGGCGAGGCCGGCGTCGAGCCCGACGCGCCCGTGCTGTTCCTGTGCCGCAGCGGGCGCCGGTCGGCGGCCGCGGCCCGGGTCGCCACCGCCGCCGGCTACGGCGTCGCCTACAACGTGGCCGGCGGCTTCGAGGGCGACCCCGACGCCGAGGGGCACCGCGGCACGGTCAACGGTTGGAAGGTCGCGGGCCTGGCCTGGCGCCAGTCCTGACCCGCACCGCCACACACGCACGCACGGCCCGCCCACACACACCAGTACACAGAAAGCAGCGGATGAAGAACAACGAGCTCCCCGAAGGTCTCCACCCCGACACCCTGGGGGTCCGCGCCGGCCAGATGCGCACGGCCTTCGAGGAGACCACCGAGCCGATGTTCCTCAACTCCGGCTACGTGTACGAGTCCGCCGAGGCGGCCGAGGCGTCGTTCAACGGCGAGAAGCAGCGCTTTGTCTACTCCCGCTACGGCAACCCCACCGTCGCGATGTTCCAGGAGCGACTGCGCCAGATCGAGGGCGCCGAGGCGTGCTTCGCCACCAGCTCCGGCATGTCCGCGGTGTTCGTGGCGCTGGCCGCACTGTGCGGCAACGGGTCCCGGCTCGTGGCCTCCCGCGCGCTGTTCGGCTCCTGCTACGTGATCTGCGCGGAGATCCTGCCGCGGTGGGGCGTGGAGACGGTGTTCGTCGACGGCGCCGACCTCGACCAGTGGCGCGAGGCGCTGTCCGAGCCCACCGACGCCGTCTTCTTCGAGACCCCCTCCAACCCCATGCAGGAGCTGGTCGACGTCCGCGCGGTGTGCGAGCTGGCCCACGCGGCCGGCGCGCAGGTCGTGGTGGACAACGTCTTCGCCACCGTGCTGCACCAGAAGCCGCTCGAGCTGGGCGCGGACGTGGTGGTGTACTCGACGACCAAACACATCGACGGTCAGGGCCGCGTCCTCGGCGGCGCCGTCCTGGGGACCGAGGAGTACATCACCGGTCCGGTGCAGAACCTCATGCGCCACGCCGGGTTCGGTATGAGCGCGTTCAACGCGTGGGTGCTGGTCAAGGGGCTCGAGACCATGGGCCTGCGCGTCGAGCGGATGTCCGCCAACGCCCTCGAGGTGGCGCGGTTCCTCGAGTCGCACCCCGCGGTGGACCGGGTGACGTACCCGATGCTCGAATCCCACCCCCAGTACGAGCTGGCGCGCGCGCAGATGTCCGGCGGCGGGTCCGTGGTGACCTTCGGGTTGAAGTACGAGCAGGGCGACGACGGCGAGGGCGGCCACGGCAAGAAGGAGTGCTTCGCCCTGCTCAACGCGCTTCAGGTCATCGACATCTCCAACAACCTGGGCGACGCCAAAACGCTCGTGACCCATCCGGCGACGACGACCCACGCGTCCATGGAGCCCGAGGCCCGTGCCGCGGTGGGGATCGGCGACAATGTCATCCGCCTCTCGGTGGGCCTGGAGTATGTCGGAGATCTGATCGAGGACCTGCGCCGCGGTCTAGACTGACGCCCATGGGCGTCCTGGGTGGGGGGTCGCGGACGAGGGTGGCGGTGCTGCCCGCCGCGCATCCGGCCGTGCGCCGCATCATCGGTCTGGACGGGGCCGAGCAGGTCGAGCTCGTGCCCGTGCGGCCCGGCGTGGTCAAGGGGCACACCCCGGCCGAGGCGGTGACGCCCGCCGAGCTCGACCCGGACTCCGACGCCTCCGGCGAGATCCACCGGTACGCCGATCCGTTGCGGGATGTCGATCTGGTGCACGTGCACTTCGGTTACGACTACCTCGAGCCCGAGAGCGTGGACGGCGTGGTCGAGCACCTCGAGACGGCCGGGGTGCCGTTCGTGCTGACCGTCCACGACATCGTCTACCCGACGCACGAGGACGAGCTGCCGCACCGGGATCACACCGGCACGCTGGTGGAGGCCGCGTCCGCGGTGATAACACTGACCGAGGTGGCGGCCCACGAGCTGTGGGTGCGGTGGGGCGTCGAACCGGTGGTCGTGCCGCACCCGCGGCTGCTGGACGAGGACGAGGTCTCCTCCGCCATCCGCGCCGGCAAGCACCTGCGCGGTCCCGGCGATCCGGTGGTGGTGGGGGTGTTGCTGGAGCGGATGGGCGAGAACATCGACGGCCCGGAGCTGCTGGACCAGCTGGCGCCCGTCGCCCACGGGCGGCGGGGCGCGCACCTGCGGATCGTCGTGGAGGCGCAGGCGTGGCGCGACGCGTGCGGCGAGGACCGCGAGGCCGGCGGGCACCATCTGGTGGCGGAGCTGGCGGCCGAGGGCGGCTGGGAGTCGGTGCGGTTGGTGCGTTATGAGTCGCTGGATCTGGGGTCTGTGCTGCCGGAGTTCGCCGCGCTCGACGTGTGCGTCCTGCCGTACCGGTTCGCCACCCACTCCACGTGGTTGGAACTGTGCCGCGACCTCGGGGTCGCGCCGGTGTTCCCATCGGTGGGTTTCCTGCGGGACCAGTGGTTCGACCGGTGCGACCCGGGGGAGCACTCGGGCGAGGTGTACGACCCGCGTGACCCGTCGGCGGTGGCGGTGGCCGTGCGGGCGGCGTTGGAGGATCCGCGGGCCGTGCCGCCGCGGGTGGCGGGCGCCGATCCGGCGGCGGTCGTGGCCACCCATGCGCGGATCTACGACGAGGCCGCCGGCGGTTGAGTAGCCGACCGGGCGGGCGATTCAGTCGGTGGCGTCGCTGCGGGCGATATCCACGGGCCACGCCAGCGTGAGGACCGAGTCGGGCGCCGGGGAGTTGGCGTCCATGCTCAGTTCGAGGCACACGGTCACCGCCGCGCCGGGCGTGGTGCGGGTGGCGCCGGGCAGGATCAGCGGGACGTCGGAGGTGGGGGCGTCGACGGGCACCGGTTCCTCACCGTCCCCGGCGAGGACGTTGTCCGAGTCGAGGCGGAAGGCCGGCGCCGCACATGCGCCTCCGCGGGAGGCGACCGCCCGGATCCGGACGTCGGCGGCGGTGGCCGGGTCGCCGTCCACGAGGACGCCCTCGCCGATCGCCACGTGGGCGTCGTCGCGCGAGTCGACGCTCGTGCGGAGGGTGAGCGGCTGGTAGGCGGAGCGGTCCCGCAGGCCGGCGGTGTCGACTCGGACGGGGAAGTGGCCACCGTAGGAGGAGATGGGCGCGGTCCAGGTGGTGCCGAAGTCGGTGGACGCCTGGACGGACCAGGCGGAACTGCGGAGCTCGGATTCGCGGGCCTGCTCTTGCCGATCCTGGAGGATCAGCGTGGTGCCGAGGGCGCAGGCGGAGGAGGTGGCGAGGGTCACCAGGGCGGTGGCCGCGTGCCTGGTCCGCATGACTCCTCCGAACGTGCGCTCGCCCGGAGGTCGTTTCAGGGGAGGGGACCCTGGCCACGCGATGCGCGGTGACTTCCGGTTCACGAAGAATATTGCTGACGCGGCCGTAGTCGTTACAGCAACCCGCGGCGTGTGGCCGATCTCATCAGATGTTCCGGCGGCCATGTCGCGGCCGGGGCGCTGACGCGTCGGCTACCCGTCCACCTTCCGCGCCGAGGTGACCTCGGAGCGTCGAGGTGGGGACAGGGCGCTACGAGTGTCGCAGGCCACTGGCATACTCGGCGCAGTGGCCCGCGCGACGGAGTGCCGCCGCAGCGAACGCCGCAACGAACGCCACCGCGAACGCCGCTGTGAACGCCCCAGTGAACAACGTCGACGTACACCTGGCCACACGCCTAGACGTAGGAGAAGCCGATGCCCGACACCCCCTCCCTCAAGCTCGGATACAAGGCCTCGGCCGAGCAGTTCGGGCCGCGCGATCTCGTGGAGTTCGCGGTGATGGCGGAGCAGGCGGGCATGGACTCGGCCACGGTCTCCGACCACTTCCAGCCCTGGCGCCACGACGGCGGCCACGCCCCGTTCTCCCTGGCCTGGCTCACGGCCGTAGGGGAGCGGACCAGCACCATCCAGCTGGGCACCTCCGTGCTCACCCCGACGTTCCGCTACAACCCCGCGGTACTGGCCCAGGCGTTCGCCACCATGGCGTGCCTCTATCCGGGGCGCGTCTTCCTCGGCGTGGGCACCGGTGAGGCGCTCAACGAGATCGCCACGGGCCACCGGGGCGAGTGGCCGGAGTTCAAGGAGCGCTTCGCGCGACTGCGGGAGTCCGTCCGCCTCATGCGCGAGCTCTGGACGGGCGAGACCACCAGCTTCTCCGGCGACTTCTACTCCACCAAGGACGCCTTCCTCTACGACGTTCCCGAGGGCGGCGTGCCGGTCTACGTCGCGGCGGGCGGCCCGGTGGTGGCCAAGTACGCCGGCCGCGTCGGTGACGGCTTCATCTGCACCTCCGGCAAGGGCATGGAGCTCTACACCGACAAGCTGCTGCCCGCGGTCGAGGAGGGCGCGCGGATCAACGAGCGTGACTCCTCGACGATCGACCGGATGATCGAGATCAAGATCAGCTACGACCCCGACCCGGAGAAGGCCCTGGAGAACTGCCGCTTCTGGGCGCCGCTGAGCCTGACGCCGGAGCAGAAGCACTCGGTGGACTCGCCGCGAGAGATGGGGCGCCTGGCCGACGAGCTGCCGATCGAGCAGGTCGCCAAGCGCTGGATCGTCGCCTCGGACCCGGACGACGCCGTGGAGCAGGTCAAGCAGTACGTCGACGCGGGCCTCAACCACCTGGTCTTCCACGCGCCCGGTCACGACCAGAAGCGCTTCCTCGACCTGTTCGAGGCCGACCTCGAACCACGTCTGCGAGCACTGGCATGAGCGACGAGAACACCCTCCCCGGCCCGGACACGGCCGATCTCTCCGGCCTCGAGGGCATCCTCGGCGGCAAGGACAAGGTCCGCGTCCTGCGCTACCCGCACGAGACCGAGCCGGACGAGGAGGGGAAGACCACCGAATGGCACTGCGACATCGTCGTCGTCGACAACGTCCCCGCCGTCGGCTTCTCCACCTACGCCACCATCGGCGCGCGGGAGCTGCCCACCAACGTCACCACGCCCGAAGGGCGTCAGATCCGCAGTGAGTTCGTCACGGTCGGCCGCACGGGTCACCGCGCGATGGCCGACGTCCTGGACGCCTGCGCGCTGGCAGTGGCGACCGGCTCGATCCACGTGGCGCCCGGCGCGGTGATCCCCAACGCGGTCGGCCTGGTCGATCCCGGGCGTCGCTGCGAGCACCTCATCCTCACGCCGCCGTTCCTGTGGCCGGAACTGCAGGTCGTCGACGAGACCGGCGGACCCGACGGCGCCGGCCCCCTGCTCACGCGCCTGCAGGCCGTGCCCATCACCACCGCGGAGATGTCCGCGATCGGTCGCGACGGTGCCGACGCCCTGTTCGAGAAGCTCGATACCGCCGACGCCGACGTCACCAACCCGGACCGTCCGAGCGTGGTGTGAGCGTGCGCGCGGCCCGGACGCCCGGCGTCGCCGCGCGGCTGCTCGAGACCGCGGCCGGCCTCATGATCGTCGAGGCCACGGCCGTGGGAGTGTCACGTCTGCAGCAGGTCGACGAGAGCGAACTCCACGCGGTCGACGCATGGTTCGACGTGAAACACGGTGACGGACGGGGAGGGGACGACGACGAGGACCCCGACAGCGGGCCCGGCGGCGCTGGTGGGCATCTGAACCGACTCGCGGGTCAGGTGAGGGCCTACCTGGCCGGGGAGCTACGCGGCTTCGACGTCCCGCTCGACTGGGCCGCCGCCGGCGTCCACGACGAGTTCTCGCGCGAGGTCTACCGCGAGATCCAGCGCATCCCGTACGGCGAGACATCCACTTACGGGCAGATCAGCGTGGACGCCGGCCGGCCCCGCAACGCCCGGCGGGTGGGCCGGTTGTGCAGCATCGTGCCGGTGCCGTTCGTCATCCCCGTCCACCGCGTGATCCGCGCCGACGGCGGAATGGGCAACTGCCCGGAGTACCGACTGCGGCTGCTCGAGCACGAGCGGCGCAACGACGCCGCCGCGCGCGGTCGGCCACAGGCCCCGATCTCTTTCGTGTAGCGGTTCGGTGGGCGGTGTCGTACGCCGTGGTTAGGGTGGCGGAAACGCCGGGGGTCCGACGGGTCCCCGTCCCAGACCGCCTGCCGTCGACCACGAACCACGGGGGATCCCATGACAGTCGGCTCCGTCAGCACCGCTCCTAGCACGGGGAGCGTCGTCGAGAGATTTCTTCGGGGGCGCGGGCTCACGGACCTGCTCGCCTCCCGCCTCAGTCCCGAGGATCAGATCCCCCAGTCCATGACCGCCGCCAGCCCCGCGGCGTGGCACCGCGCGCACACCACGTGGTTCTTCGAGGAGTTCGTCCTGGGCCGGGTGCCCGGGTACGTGGCGCCGGAGCCGGTGTTCCGCTTCCTGTTCAACTCGTATTACGAGGCGGTCGGGCCCCGGCAGCCGCGCCCCGAGCGCGGGCTCATCACGCGGCCATCGGTCGCCGAGATCTCCGACTTCCGGGCGCGGGTCGACGAGGCCGTGGTCGCGGCCCTCGAGGCGGGCGACATCGACGAGCGCGGCCTCGAGCTGCTCGAGCTGGGCTGTCATCACGAGCAGCAGCACCAGGAACTGCTGCTCATGGACATCAAGCACCTCTTCTCCCACAACCCGACCGATCCCGTGTACGTCGACAGGCCCGCCGACCCGGCCGCCGCGACGCCGGGGGAGACGGACTGGCTCGCCGTCGTCGAGGGGGTCGCGCAGATCGGCGCGCCCGATCCCGCGTGCGGCAATACACCCGGCGCCAACGCACCCGGCGCCCACACTCCCGGCGCCCACACACCGCCCGCGGGGTTCTCCTACGACAACGAACGGCCCCGCCACCGCGTGTGGATCCCGGGCGGCGAGGTCGCCACTCGCCAGGTCACCGTCGGCGAGTGGAAGCGGTTCATGGCCGACGGCGGATACTCCCGTCCCGAGTTCTGGCTGTCGGACGGGTGGGCGACCGTGCAGGCCGAGGGCTGGGACGCGCCCGGGTACTGGCGGCGCGAGGACGGCACGGGCGATGCGCGCGCCGACGCCGGCAGCGCCGTCGACGGCGAGTGGACCACCTTCACGCTCAGTGGACGGAGGCCGGTCGTCGACGCCGAGCCCGTCCTCCACGTCTCGTTCTACGAGGCCGACGCCTACGCGCGCTGGGCCGGGGCGCGGCTGCCCACCGAGTTCGAGTGGGAGGTCGCCACCACCGGCTGGGAGATCCGCGACGAGCTCGACCCCGACCGGTGCCACCCGCGGACCGCCGCCGAGCGCGCGATCGGCGGCGTGTGGGAGTGGACCTCGAGCGCCTACCTTCCGTACCCCGGCTTCGTCACCGAGGAGGGCGCGGCCGGCGAGTACAACGGCAAGTTCATGTCCGACCAGCACGTCCTGCGCGGTGGTAGCGCCCTGACGCCGGCCGGCCACACGCGCCACACGTACCGGAACTTCTTCCCCGCCGCGTCGCGGTGGGCGGCCGCCGGCCTGAGGCTCGCGCGGTGACCGGCGCAGGCCGGGATTCCCTCCACGTGGCCGCCGCGCGTGACACCGTAGCGGCGCCGACCGACGTCCACGGCGCCCGGGGCTCGACGGCGACGACGACGAGCCCCGCCTCGCCCGACACCGCCGCCCTCGAATCGGACCTGCGCGAGGGGTTCTTCTCGGACCCGCCGACGGTGCCGCCACGGTGGTTCTACGACGAGAAGGGCAGCCTGCTGTTCGACCGGATCACCCGGCTGGCCGAGTACTACCCCACCCGCGCGGAGGCCGAGATCCTGCGGGCGCGGGCGGTGGACATCGTCGGCGACGCGAGCACCATGGTCGAGCTCGGGGCCGGCACCTGTGAGAAGACGCGGGTACTGCTCGACGTGTTCAGTCGCCGCACCACTGCCCCTCCCGCCGGCGCTGCCCCTCCCGCCGGCGCTGCCCCTCCCGCCGGCGCTGCCCCTCCCGCCGGCGCTGCCACTCCCGCCGGCGCGGCGGCCGAGGCGTCGCCGCTCTTCGTGCCCGTCGACATCTCCACCGAGATGCTCTTCGACTCCGCCCGCGCCCTCGCCGCCGAGTATCCGGGCCTGCGGGTCGAGCCCGTCGTCGCCGACCTCACCGCCCTCGACGGGCCCCTGCCCGGCGAACCTGGCGGCCGGCTCGTGCTGTTCCTCGGCGGGACGGTCGGAAACTTCAGCGAAGCCCAGCGTGCGGACTTCCTCGACATGCTGCGCGGCGTCATGGACCCCGGCGACCGCCTGGGACTGGGCTTCGACCTGGTCAAGGACCCCGCGCGCCTGGTCGCGGCCTACGACGACGCCGACGGTGTCACCGCGGAGTTCAACCTCAACATGCTCGACGTCATCTCCCGCACTGTCGAGGCCCGGGGCCTGGACCGCAGGGATTTTCGGCACGAGGCGGTGTGGAACGCCGAGGAGAGCAGGATCGAGATGTGGCTGCGGGCCGTCCGCGACGTGCGCATCGACTTCCCGACGCTGGGGCGCTCCCGGACCCTCGACGTCGGGGCGGGCATCCGCACCGAGATCGCGCGGAAGTTCGAGCCGTACGCCCTCATGGACGAACTCGCGGGGCACGGCTTCCTCCGCGGGCCCGTGTGGACCGACGACGCCGGTGACTTCGGGCTGGCCCTTGTCGTCGTCGACTGACAGGCACCTCAGCATGGCCACGCCGGACGGACCCGACCTCGCCGCGCGCGCCCGCGACCTGCTCGACGACGCGCGCGTCGCCGAGGCGGCCATCGACACGGCCGCGGCGACGCTGTTCCGTCTCGGCGGGGACGTCGCCCGCGCCGGCACGCGGCGCGAGGCCGCCCGCAGCGGCGCCCGCGTCGCCGCCGAGCGGGACAGGGTCAGCGGTCTGCTCGGCGAACTCGCCGTGCTCTCCGCCGCCGCGGATCGGCTCGGTGCCGAACTGGTGGGCTCGGCGAGCGGGGACGCGGTGGCCGGCGGGGCTCCTCGCGGCGGGGCTCCTCGCGGCGAGGTTTCCGGCGGCGAGGCTCCTCGCGGCGAGGTTCTCGACGGCGGGGCTCCGCGAGGCCCGGCGCGGGACGGCGAGGCCCGGCGCGGCGAGGTGAGGGCGGTCCTCGAGTCGGCCCGGCGTGTCCTCGAGGCGGCCGGCGAGCGCGGCCGGGAGTGCGTGTGGATCGGCGAACTCGCGCGCGACCGCGTGCACGACTTCGCAGAGTTCGACCTGCTCTACACGCGCGCGTCACGACACCTCGACCACAGTGACCCCGACGCGGCCGCAGCGGACCTCGCCAGGCTCGTCACGCTCGAACGCGCGCTCGTGAGCGCCGAGGTCGCCGCCATGCTCGACGAGCTCAGGTTCCGGCTGCTGACCGAGCGCGACTGAGGAGGCCCGCGCGCGGTCGGCCGCCGGAAGCAACCCCACGGTGTCGTACACCTGTTCTATACTTCAGGGCATGGAGCAGGGGATATCGGGTACCGAGGGCGACGGCGGTCGCAGTGTCGAGCCGCCCACGCTGGCCGATGTCCTCGTGTTCCTCGAGGCGTCCGTGGAGTCACTGTCCGCGGTCGAGTGGTCCGCCGTCGAGGCCGACGCGCTCGCGGACGCGGTGGGCCGCGTCGAAGTCCTGGCGCGCCGGCTCGAGGCCAGCGGCTGCCGCGCGACCGCCGAACTGGCGGCGTTGCACGGGCAGAAGGGCCGGACCCCCGGAGGCGTGGCCGCCATGCTCGCCGAGAGGCTGGGCCTGGCCAAGGGCACTGTGCACGGCCGGATCGACGCCGGCGGGCGCCAGGCCACCCCGGCCGGGCGGGCGGCAGCGAGCGGAGAGATCTCCGGTGAGCACGAGCGGATCATCGCCAAGGCCGTCGCGGCACTACCCGGGACGATGGGCGGCACGGCCAAGACCGCGTTCGCCGAGGAACTCACACGGTTCGCCCGGTCGGCGGCGCCCGCCGACCTGCGCGCCGAGGCCGCGCGACGGATCGCGGAGCTGTGTCCCGCCCGCGGCCGGGACCGCGAGGAGCACCAGGAACGTCAGCGCTCCGCGAGGCTCGGAGCCGTGCGCTCCGACGGGACGAGCACGCTGACCATGACGCTCACCCCTCGCGGTCGCGCGCTGGTGGAGCGGGCGCTGTGCGACTTCGGTGGCCCGGGCGGGGCCGTGCCGTGCGAACCCGGATCGGACGACCGCACCCCGGAGAAGCGTGCCCACGACGCACTGGTCCACCAGTGGGCACTCGGCTCGACCGTCGACCCGGCACGGCCCAAGGGGATCGCGACCATCGTGGTGCGGCTGACCCCCGAGCAGCTCGAGGACCCCCACGCGCTCGTCCGCACCGACTCGGGCACCCAGCTCAGTGTCAGGCAGGCCGTCTCGATGGCCGGAGCCATGCCATGGTTCGTCTCGCTACTCCGCGACGGACGCGAAGAGCTGCTCAGGGTCGACGTGGACGCCCACCCCGAACGGCGCATCGCCACGGCGATCCAGCGGCTGGTCCTCTACGCCGCCCACGGAGGGTGCACCTTCCCCGGATGCACAGCCCCGGCCCGACGAAGTCAGTTCCACCACGTCCGGGAATGGTCCAGAGGCGGACCGACGACCGTCGCGAACGGCGCACTCGGCTGTCCCGTCCATCACGGATTCGTCGGTGACGGGCCGGCGGGCTGGACGACCATCGTGAACCCCGCTTCGCCCGGGCTGTGCACGTGGCTGCCACCCGGCGTCGACAGGCTCACCGATGCCTGACGATCAGCCCCCGACCGGGGTGACGGACGCGCCCGACAGGGGTGTACCAGATGTGCCGCGCCACCCGCGCTGTCACAATGCCCCCGTGCCCGATTCCCTTCCGCCCGATTCCGTCACGCCCGAGTCGTCCGAGTCGTCTGAGTCGTCCGAGTCGTACGCGGCCGAGCCGCCCGAACCCGACATCGCCGCGCTGACCATCCCGGCCCAGAGCGGGAACGAGCCGCTCTCCTCGTCAGCCGTCTACGTGGCGGCCCCCGAGGGAGACACCGGGAAGTCGACCGTCGCGCTGGGCCTGCTGAGGATCCTCGCCGGGACCGTCCAGCGGGTCGGCGTGTTCCGTCCCGTCACCGTCGCCCCGCGGCCGGTCCCCGGTGTGACCACCGGCGCGGCTACCGGCACGGCGACCGCCGACGAGTCGGCCCGGGACCGCATCCTCGAGATGCTGCTGCAGCACACGACCGTGGACCTCGACTACGAGGACTGCATCGGCGTGACGAACCTGCGCGTCCACGAGGACCGCGACGCCGCCCTCGCCGAGATCGTCGACCGCTACCAGGTGGTCGCCCGCCAATGCGACGTCGTGGTGATCCTCGGGACCGACTACACCGGGGTCCCCAGTCCCACGGAGTACGACTTCAACGCCACGATCGCCGTGAACCTGGGCGCCCCCGTGCTACTGGTGCTCCGCGGTACCGACCGCTCTCCGGCAGAGATCGGCACCAACGCCCGGCTCACGCTCGACGAACTGCGCGCCGAGCACGCCCACCCCGTCGGTGTCGTCGCCAACCGCTGCGACCCCGGCGCCCTCGAGGCGATCCAGGCCGAACTCGACACGCTCGACGTGCCGGCCTGGACCCTGCCCGCCCAGGCGCTGCTCACCGCACCCACGATGGGCGAGCTCAAGGAGGCGGTCGACGGCACTCTGTACTCTGGCGACCCGGCGCTGCTCGACCGCGAGGCGATGGCCGTGATGGTCGGCGGCATGACCGGCGACCGGATCCTCGAGCGGCTCGTCGACGGCATGGTGGTCATCGTGCCCGCCGACCGCACCGACGCGGTGCTGGCGATCCTCACCGCGCACGCGGCCGAAGGCTTCCCGTCGCTGGCCGGGATGATCTGGAACGGCGGGGTGACGCCGCACCCGGCGCTGGACAAGCTCGTCCGCGGGATGCGGTCCACCCTGCCGATCGTCTGCACCCAGCACGGGACCTACGACACCGCGCGGCTCGCCGCCGAGACCCGCGGTCGTGTCTACTCCGGCTCCGGACGCAAGGTCGAGACCGCGCTGAGCCTCATGGAGAAGCACGTCGACACCGAGGAACTGCTCGCCAGGCTGCGCGTCGACACGCCCGACGTGATGACGCCGCAGATGTTCGAGCACCAACTTCTCGAACGCGCCCGCGCGAACAAGCGGCACATCGTCCTGCCCGAGGGCGACGACGACCGCATCCTCCACGCCGCCGGCCGTCTGCTGCGACGTGACGTCGCCGACCTGACGATCCTCGGGGATCCCGAGGCGATCCGACGCCGGGCCGACGAACTGGGCATCGACCTCAGCGGGGCGCAGCTGCTCGACCCGCGGGAGAGCGAACACGCCGACAGGTTCGCCGAGGAGTACGCCGAGCTGCGCAAGCACAAGGGGATGACCCTGGACGTGGCCCGCGACCGCATCCTCGACATCTCCTACTTCGCCACGATGATGGTGCACACGGGCCTCGCCGACGGCATGGTCTCCGGCGCAGCTCACACCACCGCGCACACCATCCGTCCGGCACTGGAGATCATCCGCACGCGGCCGGACGTTAAGACGGTCTCGAGCGTGTTCCTCATGTGCCTGGCCGACCACGTGCTCGCGTTCGGCGACTGCGCGGTGGTACCCGATCCCACCGCGGAGCAGCTCGCCGACATCGCCGTGTCGTCCGCCGAGACCGCCGCGCGCTTCGGTATCGATCCGCGGGTGGCGCTTCTGTCGTACTCCACCGGTGACTCCGGCTCGGGAGCGGACGTCGACAAGGTGCGCGAGGCCACCGCGCTCGTGCGGTCCCGCATCGCCGACGCCGCCGACCCGGTGGCCGGCCTGGTGGTAGACGGGCCCCTGCAGTTCGACGCCGCCATCGACCCGACGGTCGCCAGGAAGAAGATGCCCGATTCCGAGGTTGCCGGACGCGCCACCGTGCTGGTGTTCCCCGACCTCAACACCGGCAACAACACATACAAGGCCGTCCAGCGGACCGCGGGCGCCGTCGCGA
Source organism: Dietzia sp. oral taxon 368 (assembly GCF_002999155.1). Lineage (NCBI taxonomy): Bacteria > Bacillati > Actinomycetota > Actinomycetes > Mycobacteriales > Dietziaceae > Dietzia > Dietzia sp. oral taxon 368. The sequence continues at coordinate 726,872 of NZ_CP027238.1, read as the reverse complement.
TCGGGCCGGTCCTACAGGGACTGCGCAAACCGATCAACGACCTGTCGCGTGGCGCGCTGGTCGAGGACATCGTCAACACCGTCGCCATCACGGCCGTCCAGGCACAGGGCGCCGGCGACGCCCAGGAAAGCGATTCATGACCCGCGTACTCGTCATCAACTCCGGTTCGTCCTCCCTCAAGTTGCAGATCATCGACATCGCCGCGGAGGCCGAGCTGGCCTGGGCACTGGTCGAGCGGATCGGGGAGCCCGTCGGCGCCCTGACCGTGCGCCGCAGTGAGCTCACCGGATCGCCCGCCGCGGAGCGGACCGCGGAGGCGGAGTGCCCCGACCACACCGCCGCGCTGGCCCGCGTACTGGAGCTGGCCGGGGAACTGCGCGTGCACCCCACCGACCTGGGCGTCGAGGCGATCGGCCACCGGGTCGTCCACGGAGGGCCGGCCTTCCAAGAGCCGGTCGAGGTGACCGCCGAGGTGGAGGCCGACATCGAGAAGCTCGAACTTCTCGCCCCGCTGCACAATCCGGCCAACCTGCGCGGGATCCGGGTGGCACGCGAGCTGCTGCCCGGCCTTCCGCACGTCGCGGTGTTCGATACAGGCTTCTTCCACACGCTGCCCGCCGCAGCACACACGTACGCCATCGACCGCGAGACGGCGCGCGAGTGGAACCTGCGTCGGTACGGCTTCCACGGCACCAGCCACGAATTCGTCTCCCACCGTGTCGCCGACGTCCTCGGCCGACGCCACGACGAGATCAACCAGATAGTCCTGCACCTCGGGAACGGGGCGTCGGCCTCGGCGATCGCGGGCGGCCGCCCGATGGACACCTCCATGGGGTTGACGCCGCTCGAGGGTCTCGTGATGGGCACGCGCCCCGGGGACCTCGACCCCGGGCTGATCATCCACCTCATCCGCGATCGCGGGATGTCACCGGAGGACGTCTCCACCTTGCTCAACCGCCGGTCAGGGCTGGAGGGGCTGTCGGGCGCGCGTGATTTCCGCGAGCTGTTGACCCGGGTCGACGACGACGACGAGGACGCGCGGCTCGCCTACGAGGTGGTGATCCATCGCCTGCGCCGCTACATCGGCGGCTACTGGGCGGTCCTCGGCCGGGTGGATGCGATCACGTTCACCGCCGGGGTGGGGGAGAACGTCGCTCGCCTGCGGGCCGACGCGCTGTCCACGATGAGCGGCTGGGGGGTCGAGATCGACCGCGACGCCAACGAGAACGGCACGGGCGAGCGGGTCATCTCGACGCCGGACAGCCGGGTCGCGGTGCTCGTGGTGCCGACGGACGAGGAGCTGGCGATCGCGCGGGCGTGCGACACCGTGCTGGGCCTGGGAACGTAGCCACCCCGCCCGCGGTCCTAGAACAACGTGCGCGGGCGGATGCTGTTGGCCTGGTCGACCAGGCGGAACCGCTGGGCCCGCGTCTCGGTGGACCGGGCGAGCGTCCGCAGGACGGTCTCGGCACCGGAGCGCAGGCCGAACTCGGTGAACGGCACTCCCCGCATCAGCGGGGACGGCGAGGGCTCGTTGCCGGGCAGCTGGATCCACGCCAGCGCGGTGGTGAGGACGGTGAGCCGGATCTGGAAGGCCCGGTGCTCGCCGGCGGACAGGTTGGTCACCCGGCGTGCGGCTTCCCGCAGGTGGGACTCCTCGGTCTCCTCCAGTGGGCGTCCCTGGCACAGGAGGAGGATCGCGGTGAGGTTGGCCAGCGAGGAGTAGCGCGAATTGGGTGGGACGCGGTCGAGTTCCTCGATGGCGGCCGCGACCTCGCCGCGCCGCTGGAGCTGGCGGGCCAGTCCGAACGCCGAGCTGATGACCGAGCGGTCGACCGACCACACGGTGCGGTAGAAGTGCTCGCTCGAGCGGGCCCAGCGGGCGCGGTCCCGTTCGGGGCAGACGTCGAGGATGAGCTCGGCGGTGGCGGCGAGGGCCAGCTTGGGTCCGTTCTCGCCGGGCATGGCGGAGAGCACCTGCTGGAACTTCGGGTAGGCGCCGACCGGGTCGCCCTTGAGCAGCGCGACGATGCCGTCGTACCAGACGAGCCGCCACTCGGCGCGCCGCCGGTGGGCGTTCTCCTCCAGGAGCGCCTCGGCGGCGGCGAGGTCCCCGCTCTCGAGGTAGGCGCGTGCGAGCGACATGATGACGCCGATGCTCTCGTGCGCCTCGGAGCCGGTGTCCGAGTAGAGCTCCCTGAGCGTGTCGATCCGTTGTTCGACCGAGGTGTACGAGGTCGCGGCGAGGATGCGGCTGGCCGGGTCGGACGACTCCATGAGGGGCACCGGGAGCGCGTCGACGAGCTCGGCACCGGTGAGCGTGGTGTCTCGGGCGCGGCCGTCGACGAGGAAGTCCGTCGGCTCGACGGTGAACAGGGTGCCGAAGGTCGACCGCTGTGGGGAGAACACGGACGAGAACGCGGGGTGCGGCACCCCGGTCCGCAGCGCCAGCACCTCCCGCAGGACGCCCATGAGCTGGTTGGCCATGCCGGAGGCGCTGCGGAACCGCATGTCGGGGTCCTCGTGGGTGGAGCGCAGCAGGAACCGGTACAGGGAGTCGTACCGGCTGAAGACCGGCTCCTCCATGGGGGAGGGGATCCCGTCGGCGTAGCGACCGTCGACGACGGGCAGTCGGACGATGAGCGAGGCCAGCGTCCGGCCGACGGTGTACAGGTCCGAGACGATGGTCGGCCCGGTCACGGGGATCTCGGGGGCCTGGAAGCCTGGGGTGCCGTAGATGTGCCCGTAGTCGCCGACGCCCGACACGGCGCCCATGTCGATCAGCTTGACGTGGTCCTCGGTGAGCATGATGTTCTCGGGCTTGAGATCGTTGTAGACCAGCCCCACGGAGTGCAGGTAGGACAGCGCCTGGAGGACCTCGAGGACGTAGGCGATGGCCTTCTCCACCGGCAGGACCCGCCCGGGAGCGGCGCGCCGGACGTCGCGGAGGCTGGGGCCGCCGACGTATTCCATGACGATGTACCCACCGTGGGTGGGCGAGGTGGCCCAGTCGTCGTGGATGAAGTTGTAGATACGCACGATCGACGGGTGCGAGAGCTCGGCGAGGATCTCCCGCTCCGCGACTGCGACCTCCTGCGCTTCGGCCTGGTCGGCGTGGAGCAGGCCCTTGAGCACGACCCAGCGGTCGGAGACGTTGTGGTCCACGGCGAGGTAGATCCAGCCCATCCCGCCGTGGGCGAGCGCGCCGCGGACCTCGTACTGGTCGGCGACGATGTCGCCGGGGCGCAGTTCGGGCCTGGGCAGCCTGCCGTTCGAGGCCGCGCACTCGGCCTCGATGTCCTCCGGCGCGAGCATCGCGGACGTGGGGTCAACGGGGATGATGTACGGCAGATCGACGAGGCCCTCGGCGGCCTGGCTCGGCCGGTCCTCGGGCTTGTCGGGGTGGCGCAGGCGGAACGGTGCCGAGGTGGCGCGGTCACCGGTGACCGCGTCGGTCCGGACGGACGGACGCGCGCCGGGGACGGACTCGGTGCGCGACTCCGGATCGTGACGCGGCCGGCCGGCGGCGCGGGGGGTGGTGCCGGCGTCGGGGTCGGTGTCGGACAGGAGCCCGGTCATGGACACCGCGCCGGTGACGTCGACGACGCCGGTCTCGGCCATCCCGCCGGTCGACGCGGAGCCACCCGTCTCCGCCATCGCGCCCGTGGCCGCCATCGCGCCGGTGGCCTCGGTCGCGCCGGTCGCCGCCGCGGCGCCCGTCTCGGCCATCGCGCCCGTGGCCGCCGCGGCCTGGGTGACGGCGACGGCCTCGGTCCGCACGGTGGCCTGGGTGCCGACGGTGGGTTCTCCGTCCTCCGGCGGGTCGTCCCACTTCCGGTAACTCATCGCGGCTCCTCGATGTACCGCGGCTCAGGCATGCCGGGGTTCGGTCCCAGCCCGGACAGCCACGTGGAGTACATGCGGTTCCACGTGCCGTCCGCGCGGATCCGCTCGAGCGTCGAGTTCACCTGCCGGACCAGCCCGTCGGTGTTGTTCTCCGGGGTGGACTTGGCGATGCCCACGCCGTACGGCTCGGCGTCGAGCTGCGGACCGACGATCTGCAGGTACGGGTCCTGCGCGGTGATGCCCACCAGGATGGCGTCGTCGGTGGTGATGGCGTCGACCTGATTCTGCTGGATGGCGACCAGGCAGTCCGCCCACGTGTTGACCGACAGCACGGTGATCCGCTCCAACTCCGCCCACAGTCGCGACGCCGAGGTGGTCCCCGCCGCCACGCACACGCGCTTTCCCTCGAGGTGCTCGATCTCCGTGATACCCGAACCCCGCACGGTGAGCACTCGTTGGTAGGCCTGGTAGTACGGCACCGAGAACGTCACCCGCTCGCGCCGGGCGCACGTGATGGACATCGACCGGATCACCACGTCCACCTGGTCGTTCTCGAGCGCCTCCAGCCGGTTCGCCGATGTCAACGACCGGAACTCCACCTGCCGCGGGTCACCGAAGATGTCCGCGGCGATCTCGCGGGCTAGGTCCACGTCGAAGCCGGTGAGCTGGCCGCTGGCGGGGTCGCGGAAGGAGAACAGGTTGGAGCCCTGGTCCAGGCCGACGATCAGCCGGCCGCGCTGCAGGATCCGCGGCACACGTTCCTCGGGCGGGGCGTCGTCTGGCCGCAGGCTGGGCAGGGGGTCGCAGTTTTCCTCGTCTTCGCGCGGCAGGTTGTCGGGGATGTCGGTGCTGACCACCGCGCCGGCGGGCAGCGGCATGACGGCCTCCACCTCCGGGATCCCCGCGCCGACGATGTCCGCGGACTCGGCCGCCGCGCCCTGGTCCGGCCCGCCGACGCCGGGGCGGACCTCGTCGTCGCCGACCCCACACGCGGCGCCGAACGCCAGGGCCGCCACCAGCACGCCACCCAGCGCGGCCCGCGCCGCCCCGCCGACCCGCGCCGCGCCGCCAGCCCGTCCCGGCCCGCCGACCCGTGCCGCCCCGCCGACCCGCGCACTCACAGGTACTCCCTGATCCGGGGCGCGATCCCCACGACGACGCCGAACGCGGCGAGCGTGGACAGCGCGATGATGAGGTCCGGGCCACTCGAGGAGGTGCGGCGGGCGTTGTCGATGCGGGTGCGCAGCGTGTCGCGGGCCTCCTCGATGGCGGCCTGCATGGACTCGTCGAACTCGTCGAACGCCGCCCCCGAGTCGCCGGCGTCCTGTCCGGATGAGATCTCGATGGCGCCCTGGTAGTCGCCCTGTTGATAGCGGGAGTCGGCGCGGTTCTGGGCGGCCATCCACTCGTCGAGCGCCTCGATCGCGTCCGTCACCGCGCCGTGCGAGTCGAGGCTGATGTCGCTGCCGCTGTTCTCCTCGTCGTCGAGATACACGGTCAAGGTGTCGCGGACTCCACCGAGGACGGCCGCGCGCTCGGCCGCCGACCCCTCGGGGTCGGTGCGCCGCACGAGGTTGAGCGTCTCCTGCGCGCGCACCTTCTGGGCGTTGATGCGCTGGCGGGTCAGTTCGTTCATCGGCGCCGCGCCCTCGGACAGGCCCTTGGCGTTGTCGTTGGCGGCGAGGAACCCGGCGATCATGGTGAGCAGGAACGTCGCCACCATGAGCAGGGACGCCACACCGAGCGCGGGGTTGAGGCGCCGTCCGGTGAGCCGCCACAGCCACTGCTGCAGCAGCACCAGCACCGCGATCGCCAGTCCGAGGAGGAAGAACGAGCCCCACGGCGGCGACGACCACTCGCGGTCCGACTGGCCCACGGACGTGGACTGCCGGTCGTACAGGTCGGCGGCCGCGGGCAGGATGGTGTCCTGCATCAGCGCGGACGCGGAGGCGAGGTACGCCGAGCCGACCGGGTTGGCGACGCGGTTGTTGGTGCGCGCGGTCTCGACGAGGCCGGTGTAGGTGGCCAGCTGCGCGTTGATGTGGGCGAGCTGGTCGATGGACTCGGTGTCGTTGCGGTCGAGGCCCTGGGCGGCGGCGATGATCGACGACGACGAGTCCGCGATCGCCTGGAGGTAGCGTTCGCGCAGTTCCGCGGGTTCTATCCCGCCGGTGATGAAGGCGGTGTTCGCGGCAGAGTCCGCGATCGTCAGGGAGCTGTAGAGCGTCTGCGAGGCGTTGGCGACGGGCTCGACCTCGGCGAGCAGGGTCTCGTGGTAGCTCTGCCGCTGGGTGATGGTGGAGGACGCCACGATGCCGCCCGCGAGCACCACCACGATCGCGATCAGCGCGAAGACCGACATGCGTCCCGGGGTGGTGAGTACGTCGCTCCAGAAGCGGGCGGCGCGGCGGCGCACGGGGTGGCGGGGCTGGACGGTGGTGCCGGACTCGCCGCTGCGGCCGCCGGGCCCGGGCCGAGCACCGGCTCCGGAGCGGCCGCCGGTTCCGGGCCCGGAGCCCGGCGTGGGTGTGGAACCGCTGCCGGTCCCGTCGGAGGATCCGGGAGTGCCGCGTCGTGCGAGGGTTCGTGCGCGCATCGCGTCGCTCACCTCCCCGGTCCTCGCCCGCCGAGCCGACGTCGCGACGGGAGTGTGTCCCAGGTTAGTGAAGTGACGGCGCGGAGTCGGGCAGACTGGTCGAGGAGGACTCGAGGATCCGCCCGATACGGGGGTGGGCCCGTCCGGGGAGGAGGTGGAGGTCCGGTGACGGCGAGCGAGGGTGACGGCAACGGCTGGGTGGTGTCCGCGGGCGGTGATCGCCGGTGGGGCCGGTTCGGCGCCGCCGGGCTGTTGCTGCGCGCCGCCGATCCCACCGATCCCGACACCCCCCTGGTGTTGTTGCAGCACCGCGCGGCGTGGACCGCCTCCGGTGACACGTGGGCGTTGCCCGGCGGCGCGCGCGACTCGTACGAGGACGCGCCCCGCGCCGCACTGCGCGAGACCGAGGAGGAGGCGGAGATCCGGCCCGCCGACGTCGTGGTCCGCGCCGAGGTGGTGACCTCCCGCATGCCCGGCACGGTCTGGCACCGGCCCGGCCTGGACATGCGCCACGCCGCGGAGATGCTGCGTCGGCTGCGCCCCGATCAGAGGCATGACGAGGAGCTCGACGAGTCCGGCGCCGACGCGGCCGCCGGGGCCGCCGGGGCCGACGTAGCCGCCGGGGCCGACCGCCGCCCCCGCGCGCTGCCACCGCTGGTCCAAGAGTCCCCCGACTCGGTCGAGTGGACGTACACGACCGTGATCGCCGACGCGCCGCGCCCGCTGGAGACGGTGCCCAACAACGAGAGCCTCGAGCTGCGCTGGGTGCCGGAGACGCGGGTGGCGGACCTGCCGCTCATGCCGGCGTTCGCGCAGGCGTGGGCGGGCGGGCTGCGGTCCGAGCCGGTCGAGCTGGTGGTGGACGTGGCCAACGTTCTCGGCTCGCGCCCCGACGGCTGGTGGCGGGACCGGGCCGGCGCGACCGGGCGTCTGCTCGACGAGCTGGGCGCCGGGATGCCCCGCACCCTCGAACTGTCCGCGTCGACCGGACGACCCTCCCAGACCGGAGGATCGCACCCGGCCGAGCCGCCCGCCCCGGCGGCCGCCTTCGGCTGGGTCGCCCGCGCGCACGCCGTGATCGAGGGTGCCGCCCGCGCCGCCGAGCACTCGGGCCCGTTCGTGGTGCACCGCGCGCCGGGTTCCGGTGACGACGCGATCGTCGACCTGGCCACCGAGCTAGATGGCGGGCCCCGACGGGTCGTGGTGGTCACGGCCGATCGGGGATTGCGGGACAGGCTGCCGGAGAACGTCCTCGTCGTCGGGCCCCGGACCCTCCTCGGGTAACCCTCGGCGTTCCGCTCGACGGACCGGTCCCGCCCACCCGCCGCGCGGGTGCACACTGGTGCGCATGACCGCATCCGCCCGCACACCCGAGCTCGTCCTGGGCCCGCTGCTCCGGTACGTCGACAGCACCGACGCGACGGTGTGGGTCGAGGTCTCCGCCCCGTGCGAGGTGACGATCCGCGCTGGCGACGAGGTGGCCACCGAACGGACCTGGGGCGTGCACGGTCACCACTTCGCCGTGCTGCACCTGTGCCACCTGCGTGAGGGGGAGGAGACGCCGTACTCGGTGGAGCTCGACGGCGAGCAGGTCTGGCCGGTCGACCCGGGAAGGCCCAGTGTGATCTGCACGCCCCGCGCTGACGACACCGTGCGGCTGGCGTTCGGCTCGTGCCGGCGTGGTGAGAGCCAGACGCCGGAGGCGCTGCGGGAGATCGGCGCCGACGCGCTGGTGGGGCTGGCGCACCGGATGGCGCAGGCGCCGCGCCGCGAGTGGCCGGACGCGATGCTGCTCCTCGGCGACCAGGTGTACGCGGACATCCCCAGCCGCGAGATCACCGAGCGCCTCGCCGAGCGCCGCGACGCCGGTCTGGGGCCGCAGTCGGTGCGGGACTCGGCGGGCGCGGGCGGCGACCGCGACGTCTCGGACGAGATCTGCGACTTCGAGGAGTACTCCTGGCTCTACCATGAGTCGTGGCGGGACCCGGACGTGCGCTGGCTGCTGTCGACCGTGCCGAGCTGCATGATCCTCGACGACCACGACCTGCGCGACGACTGGAACTCCTCGTACGCGTGGCGGCGCGAGATGACCGCCCAGCCGTGGTGGCGCGACCGCGTGATCGGCGCGTTCTCCAGCTACTTCGTCTACCAGCACCTCGGCAACCTCGCGCCGGACGAGCTCGAGGCGAACGAGACGTACCAGGCCCTGCGGGGCGCCGCCTCCGACGCGGAGCGCGTGCGCCTGCTGGAGGACTTCGCCGTGGCCGCGGACTCCGAGCGCGGCACGGTCCAGTGGAGCTACAAGCGCGACTTCGGTCGGGTGCGGGTGGTGATGCTCGACGTGCGGGCGTCGCGGCACCTGGATCCGGAGGACCGGCGGGTGATGGACGCCGACGAGTGGGCGTGGACGCGGGACGCGTGCCTGGACGCGGACGTGGACCACCTGGTGATCGGTTCGTCGTTGCCCGCGTTCATGCTGCCGGCATTGCACCACGTGGAGGGGTGGAACGAGGCGGTGGCGCGCCATCGCCCGGAGATGCCGGTGTCCGCGAGGTTCGGGGAGTGGGCGCGGCGCGCGGTGGACCTCGAGCACTGGGGCGCGTTCCGCAACAGCTTCGACGACCTCGTGGGGCTGCTCACCGAGGTCGCCGCGGGGGATGGGCGTCCGGCGCCCGCGTCGATCCTGCTGCTCGGCGGCGACGTGCACTGTTCGTATCTCGAGGAGGTGGAGCTCACTGCGCAGCGCGTGGCGGACTCGCCGACGCGCGTGCACCAGCTGGTGATGTCGCCGTTCCGCAACCCGCTGCAGAAGTCGATCCGCGCGGTGAACCGGCTGTCGGTGCGCGAGCCCCTGCCGGCGTTGACGCGTCGCCTCGCGCGGGCGGTGGGCGTGCGCGACCCCGAGGTGCGGTGGCGGGTGTCCGACGGCGTGTGGTTCGACAACGGCGTGATGACCCTCGTGCTGCGCGGCCGCCGCGCGAGGGTGCAGGTCGACCACGCGCGCGTCGAGTGGCCGGCGTGGGGGCTGGGTAAGGCCCTCACCCTGGTGCCGGGGCCGGCGCCCGACTCGTGGGGACGAAAGCCGGGAGACGACCCGACCGGGCAGGCCGGGCGCACCGGCCAGGCCGGGGGAGGGGGACGACGACGAGGTGGGGATTCGCTCGACCGCAAGCCCCGGCAGGTTCTGCGCAGGACGCTGACCAAGGAGTTGACCGCGGCGGGCTGGGGCGGGGCGCTCAGTCGAGGGCGGCCCGGAGTTCGCGGGCTGCGGCGGTGGGGTCCGCGACCGCGGTGATCGCGCGGACGACGACCACGCGGCTCGCCCCGGCGGCCAGCACCTCGGGCAAGGTGTCCGGGTCGATCCCGCCGATGGCGAACCACGGCTTGGGCGCCGCGGCCGGCCCGCCGCCCAGCCCGGCCGCGTGCCGCACGAGCCCGAGCCCCGGGGCGTGGCGGCCCGGCTTGGTGGGGGTCGGCCACACGGGGCCGGTGCAGAAGTAGTCCACCACCGGGTTCGCCGCCGCGGCGTCGACCTCGTCCGTCGCGTGGCACGACAGGCCGATCACCACGTCGTCGCCGACGATCCGTCGCGCCCACTCCACGGGTAGGTCGTCCTGCCCGACGTGCAGCACGTCGGCGCCGGCGGCCACCGCCACGTCGGCGCGGTCGTTGACCGAGAGCAGCGCGCCGTGGGCATCGCAGACGTCCCGCATCACCGCGAGCGCGCGCAGCTCGTGCCCGGCCTCCAGGGGCCCGAGGTCGCGGTCGCCGGGTGAGTTCTTGTCCCGCAGTTGCACGATGTCGACGCCGCCCGCCAGGGCGGCCGTGACGTCGCGGCGCAGGGCGGGGAAGTCGCCCGTCCAGCCCTGCGCGCGGGCGTCGTCGTCGAGGTGCCGGCGGGCGTCGATGCAGAGGTAGAGGCGGGCGTCGGCGAGGCGGGCACGGAGGCGGTCGGCGCGGGCGGTCATGGGTTTAACGGTAGGTGATGGCCCCTACTAGGCTGGCCGCCATGACCGTCGACCCCGCCCCGCCCGCCGCCCGTATCGGTGCGGGGCGGGTCGTGGTGGTCGGCGGCTCGGTGATCGGCCTGGCCTGCGCCTGGGCGATCGCCCGGTCCGGCGCCGCCGATGAGGTCGTCGTCCACGAGCCCGACGATTCCGGGCCCGGCGGCGTCCCCACCTCGGGCGCCGCGTGGGTCGCGGGCGGGATGCTCGCCCCGTTCAGCGAGGCGTGGCCGGGGGAGGAGGCGGTGTTCGCGCTCGGCGTGGACTCGCTCCGGAGGTGGCCGGGCTTCCTCGACGCGCTCGCCCCCCACGTCCCACCCGGTCCCCCCGTCCGCACGGCCGGGTACACGCACATGCTGGCGGTCGACGAGGCAGACGCCCGGGACCTCGACATGGCCATGGAGTGGGCGGCCAGCCAGCCCGACCCGACACGGGGCACCGACCCGGCCGGCACCAACGGCGGCGTCACCGAGGCCGATCTGCGTCGCGTGACCCGCCGCGAGCTCCGGGAGGCCGAGCCGTCACTGGCCCGGGTCGCCCGCGCCGCCTACCGGATGGACTCCGAGGGCGCCGTCGACAACCGGGTCCTGCTCGCCGCCCTCACCCGTGCCTGTCGCGCCGAGGGAGTGACCTGGGTGCGCGGCGCCGTCGCCTCTCTCGACGACCTCGACGCGGACCGCGTCGTCCTCGCCGCGGGCACCGGCTCCGCCGACCTGGCGGGCCTGCCCGTGCGCCCGGTCAAGGGCGAGGTGCTCCGCCTGCGGTCCCGCCCCGGGTGTGAAGACCCGCCCCGCGGCGTCGTGCGCGCCTTCGTCCGGGGCCGGCCGCTGTACCTGGTGCCGCGCGCCGGCGGCCTCGTCGTGGGCGCCACCCAGTACGAACACGGCGACGACCGGCAGGTCACCGTCGCCGGGGTCCGCGACCTGCTCGCCGACGCCGAGACGATCTTCCCCGGCATAGGCGAGTACGAGCTGGCCGAGACGATCGCCGGGCTGCGGCCGATGTCGCCGGACAATCTGCCGATTCTCGGGGCCGACCCTCGCGACCTGCGGATCGTCCACGCCACCGGGCACGGCCGCAACGGGATTGCGCTGACGCCGGTCACCGCTGCGGCCGTCGTCGCGACGCTGCTGGGGCGGGCCGTCCCGGGGGCGGCGGGCGCGGCGGTACCCGACCGCTTCGCCCGCTCCTGACCCCGGTCGTGCCCGACGGCTACGGTGGTGCCGTACGTCACGACTTCCTGCAGGAGGCCCCCATGATCGTCACCGTGAACGGTGAGGACCGCACCCTGGCCGATGGCGCGACCGTCCGCGCGCTCGTCGCCGAACTGGACCTGCCCGACGAGGGCGTCGCGATCGCCGTCGACGGCATGGTCGTGCCCGGCTCGAGCTGGGGTGACACCCCGCTCGACGCCGGCGCGGAGGTGGACGTCCTCACGGCGGTCCAGGGTGGCTGAGGCCGCCCCCGGCCCCGTCGACGCGCCCGCCGCCCCCGACCACGGGGCGCGCGTCGCCGAGGTGCTGGACTCGCCGCTGGTCATCGCCGGTGAGGAGATCGGCTCCCGGCTCATCACCGGCACCGGCGGTGCCGGCAACCAGGAGGTCCTGCGCGAGGCGTTGATCGCCTCGGGCACCGCCCTGACCACCGTGTCGATCCGCAAGGTCGACCTGCGCCTCGGCTCGGACGGCCTCGGACTACTCGGGCTGCTGCGCGAGCTCGGCATCCGCCCGCTGCCCAACACCGCCGGGTGCCGGAGTGCCTCAGAGGCGGTCAAGACGGCCCGCCTGGCCCGCGAGGCGCTCGGCACCAACTGGGTCAAGTTGGAGGTGATCGCCGACGAGCGCACGCTCCTGCCCGACGGACTGGAACTCGTCGAGGCGGCCGAGGACCTGGTCGACGACGGATTCGTCGTCCTCCCCTACACCACCGATGATCCCGTCCTGGCCCGCCGACTGGAGGATGTGGGCTGCGCGGCCGTGATGCCCCTGGGCGCGCCGATCGGCACCGGGCTGGGCATCTGCAACCCGCACAACCTGGAGATGATCGTCGAGCGCGCCGGGGTCCCGGTGATCTGCGACGCGGGGATCGGCACCGCCTCCGACGCCGCACTGGCCATGGAGCTCGGCTGCGACGGTGTCCTGCTCGCCACCGCCGTCACCCGGGCGGAGAACCCGCCGCTCATGGCCGCGGCGATGCGCGAGGCCGTCCGGGCCGGGCACGCCGCCCGCGTCGCCGGGCGCATCCCCAAGCGCTTCTGGGCGCAGGCCTCCAGCCCGCCGATCGACTGAGACGCCCGGGGCTCCGCCCGCCGGATCACTGCTCGACGCGTGGTACTCGGCGTACCTCGACCCCGCCCATCAGCGCGAGACCCGTGATCCTCAGGACAGGAGCGCCGGGCGGCGCTTGACGGACCGGCCGGGGATCGGGCTTCCATCGGCCCGACTCCTCCGCGAAACCGCCCATGAAGCCGATCCCGTCGACTTCCACGTGGACGTCGTCCGGGACGTTGATCTCGATACCGCCCATGATCGCGAACGCCCGGATCACGGTCTCGCGGGACTGCAGCGACGCGCGCCTGAGGTCGATCTCGATACCGCCCATCAGCGCGACCGCGGTGTGTTCGGCCGGCAGGGTCCACGACCCGGTGCGCTCCACGCCGCCCATGACCGCGATGGAGGTGGCGGGCCCGCTGCCGCCCGTGACCCGCCGTTCGGGTGCGCGGTGCGGCCGCTCCGCCAACGTCGACTCGAGCTGATGGTGCGCGACCGGCAGGTCGTGGGTCAGCTCCAGCAGTTCGGACCGGAACCGGGCGCCGTACGCCGCGGCGGTCCGCTCGTCGAACTCGGCGAGGGTCAACCGGCCCTCCGAGTACGACTCCTGTAGTAGCTGAGCGGTCGCCTCCCGCTCGGCGTCCGAGGCGCGGACCGCCGGCAGCCGGCGGTCCGGTTCGGGCGTGACATCGTCCATGGTCACGAGCCTAGACCTGCTCTTGCTGTACGCGGGCTGAGTAGGTGGACACACGACGCCGGGTCTGCGGCAGGCACACTGGTGGCCATGATCGAGGTACGGAATCTCACCAAACGCTACGGCGGCTCCCTCGCCGTCGACGACCTCAGCTTCACCGTCCGCCCCGGCGTCGTCACCGGCTTCCTCGGCCCGAACGGTGCCGGTAAGTCCACGACGATGCGCATGATCGTCGGTCTGGACAATCCGACGTCAGGGGAGGCGCTCGTCAACGGCAGGCCGTACCGCGAACTCGAGCAGCCCGCGCACACGGTCGGCTGCCTGCTGGACGCCTCCTGGACGCACGCCAACCGTTCCGCGTCCGCGCACCTGAAGATGATCGCCGCAGCGGCCGGCCTGCCCGCGACCCGCGTCGACGAGGTGCTCGCCCTGGTGGGCCTGAGCGACGTCGCCGGCCGCAAGGTGGGCGGGTACTCGCTCGGCATGCGTCAGCGACTGGGCCTCGCCACCGCCATGCTCGGTGACCCCGAGGTGCTGCTGTTCGACGAGCCCGTCAACGGGCTCGATCCGGAGGGCATCCTGTGGATCCGACGTTTCATGCACGCCCGCGCCGCCGAGGGCCGCACGGTGCTCGTGTCCTCCCACCTGCTGTCGGAGATGGCGCAGACCGCCCAGGACCTCGTGGTGATCGGTCGCGGCAAGCTGCGTGCGCAGACCTCGGTCGAGGAGTTCCTCTCGGCCGCCAAGTCCTCGGTCATCCTGCGTACGCCGCACGTCGACGAGTTCACCCAGGCCGCGCGTTCCGAGAACGTCCAGGCCACGTTCGACCCCCAGCAGGGCGTGTTCCTGATCGACGGCCTGCGGGCCCCCCAGGTGGGCGACCTCGCCGCCAGCCTGGGCATCACCGTCCACGAGCTGCACGAGAAGCGGGCGTCGCTGGAGGAGGCCTTCATGGCCCTCACCGACCAGGACGTCGAGTACCACGGTCAGGAGTCCACCCGATGAACCTGCTGAAGTCCGAGTGGATCAAGGTCACCACCACCAAGAGCGCCTACTGGCTGTACGCGATCGGTATCGCGTTGGCCGTCCTGCTGGCCGTGATCATCGGCCAGTTCGACCAGTCCGCCACCGACCCGGTCGCCGGCGAGGCCGGCGGCGGCAGCGACCCGCTGTTCGCCATCCTCGGGGTCAGCGCGTTCACCGTCCTGCTGGTGTGGATCGCCGCGATCGTCGGCGTCACCGGCGAGTACCGCTACCACACCGCCAAGGCGACCTACCTGACGACGCCGTCGCGCTGGCCCGCGATCGTCGCCAAGACCGTGCTGTTCACGATCCTGTCGATCGTCGTCACCGCCGTCTCGGTGATCGTCGCGCTGCTGGTGGCGGGGGCGCTGTCCGGCAACGAGTCGTGGACGCCGTTCTCCGGTGACGGACTCACCTACCTCTGGCGTTTCCCCGTCTACGCGGCACTCGGCACTCTCGCGGTCATGGGACTGGCGTACATCATGCGCAACGCCGCCGGGACGATCTCCCTGTTCCTCGTGTGGATCCTGGCGCTCGAGGGGATGGTGTCGCTCATCCCGAAGGTGGGTGAGGACCTCGCGGGGTGGATGCCGTTCGCCAACGGTGACTACTGGACCCAGGGTGAGGCAGCCAAGGGCTACATCACCTGGGGCGAGTGGCCGGCGTTCGCGCTCTACGCCGCGGTGTGCGTCGTCCTGTGGGGCGTGGGCCTGGTGATGACCCTGCGCCGCGACGCCTGACCCGCGCCGCGACCTCTGACCCGCGCCGGGGTGCCCGCGGATTCACGCTCGCGATGCGCCGGACTGGGCCGCCCTTCAGGGGTAGGGTCGGAATCGATACTCGGTCGGCCCTAAGGAGTCGAGATGACCGGCGGAACTTCGCTCAAGCTCGTCCACAACACCGATAGAGACCGTTTCGAGCTGTGGGACGGCGAGACCTTCATGGGACTGGTCGGGTACGAGAAGGACGGCGACGTCTACATCCTCCTGCACACCGTGATCGAGGAGCGGTTCGGTCAGCAGGGCATCGCCCGACTGCTGGTGAGCCTGGTCCTCACCCGCCTGCGGCTCGACGGGCTGAAGATCCGCCCGGTGTGCAGCTACGTGCGCCGCTTCCTCGTGCGGTTCCCCGAGTACCAGCTGCTCGTCGCCGCCAACTGACACGCCGCGTCACGCCGCGCGCACCACGGCCGGCCTCGCCACGGCGGGGAGGATGCTCGCCACGACGGGGAGGATGTCCGACCCGATCCGTAGTGTGGGCGGCGGAAGACCGGCCAGCGAACAGGACACCTCATGATTTACCCGCCGCAGGGCGACAACGCCGACAACGCCGACAACACCTCCTCGTCCGGGTACACGGACTACTCCGCACAATCCGGATACGGCGGCCAGTCCGGGGCGGGGCAGGGCTCGTACGGGACAGGCGGCTACGGCCAGGAGGCCTACGGGCAGCAGGCGTACGGGCAGGGCTCCTACGGGCAGGGTGGCTACGGCTCGCAGACGCCCGCGTACTCCGGTTCGGGCGGCTTCGCCGCGGCTCCCGGTGCCCGGCCCGGGCCGCCGTCGAACGTGGGGTGGGCGGTCGCCTCGATCCTGTTCTTCTGGCCCCTGTCGTTCATCGCGATGACGCGGGCGCTGGAGGTCTACCCGCTCTGGGCCGCCGGGCGGCACGCCGAGGCCGAGGCCGCCAGTGCGACCGCCAAGCGGCTCGGGATGATCTCGCTCGCGATCGTGGCGGTCCTCATCATCCTGTACCTGATCTTCATCTTCGCGATGGTCGGCCTGGCCTCGAGCGGCTACTAACGCTCGGCCGGCGCACGCGCGCCGCCCACCCGGTGCCGGGTCGGCGGCGCGCCCGTACGCCTCAGGACAGGCCCAGGCGCGGTGCCTCGATCGCCGGGCACGCGTCCATGACCACGTCGAGACCGGCCTCCTTGGCCCGCTGCGCGGCGGCCTCGTCGATCACGCCCAGCTGCAGCCAGACGGCCTTCGCGCCCTTGGCGATGGCGTCGTCGACCACGCCCCCGGCGAGCTCGGAGTTGACGAACACGTCCACGACGTCGATCTCGCCGGGGACCGACGCCAGGTCCGGATACCCCTGCTGACCGTGGACCGTCTCGGCCTTCGGATGGACGGGCACGATCTCGTGACCGAGGTCCCGGACGAACGCGGCGATCCGGTACGCGGTGCGCGAGGTGTTCGAGGACAGACCGACGACGGCCCACCGCCCCTTCTCGGACAGCAGACGCTCGATGACGGCCGGATCATTGGAATGGCTCATACCCCGTGCAAGGCCCCACGGCGCCCAGACATTCCCGCGCGAGCAATCAGTCCCCGACGGCGTCTGCGCGCGGGGCGCTTCCTTCGCAGGCTCAGTCAGTCCCCGACGGCGTCCTTGCCCCGCCGGACGATCTTCGGGTCCGGCGCGAACACGACCTGGGGGTCCTTCTCCGGATAGTCGAACTGGTGGAGGAAGTAGCGCATCGCGTTGATGCGGGCGCGCTTCTTGTCGTTGGACTTGATGGTGATCCACGGCGCGTGGTCGGTGTCCGTGCGCCGGAACATCTCCTCCTTGGCGTCCGTGTACTTGTCCCACTTGTCGAGCGACTCCAGGTCCATGGGCGAGAGTTTCCAGCGCCGCACCGGGTCGAGTTGGCGGATCGCGAACCGGGTCTTCTGCTCCTCGCGGGTGACGGAGAACCAGAACTTGGTGACCCCGATTCCCGAGTCGACCAGCATCTTCTCGAACATCGGCGCCTGCTCCATGAACGTCTCGTACTGCGAGTCGGTGCAGAATCCCATCACCCGTTCAACGCCGGCCCGGTTGTACCAGGACCGGTCGAACAGGACGAGCTCACCGCGGCTGGGCAGGTGGCTGACGTAGCGCTGGAAGTACCACTGGTGCATCTCGGTCTCGGTGGGCTTGATCAGCGCCACCGTGCGAGACTGCCGGATGTTGATGTACTCGGTGAACCGCTTGATCGTGCCGCCCTTGCCGGCGGCGTCGCGACCCTCGAACACGATGATCTGCCGGTGCCCGGTCTCGGCCTGCCACCGTTGGAACTTGAGCAGCTCGATCTGCAGCAGGTACTTCTCGACTTCGTAATGGTTCCGGTCCATCCGGTTGTCGTACGGGTAGTTCTCCCGCCACGTGTCCACGGCCCGGCCATTGATGTCGATGAGGTCGGGGTCCTCGCCGTGGTCGTCGCGAACCGTGTAGCCCTCGGCGCGGAGCCGATCGATGTAGTGACGTAGCTGGAACGTGGACATGTGGTCGGTCTCCTGGCGTGAGGTGGTGTCGAGCGTTTCAGATGACCCGGGAGCGGCGGGGTCTAGTGGAGGTCCACCACGACCGGGGCGTGGTCCGAGGCGCCCTTTCCCTTGCGTTCCTCGCGGTCGATGAACGCCCCGCTCACCCGCGCGGCCAACGCGGGGGAGTGCAGTTGGAAGTCGATGCGCATGCCCTTGCGCTTGGGGAAGCTGAGCCCCGTGTAGTCCCAGTAGGTGTAGACGCCCGGCCCGGGGGTGTACTCGCGGGTGACCTCGCGGAACCCGGCGCCGTCGAAGGCGGCGAAGGCGAACCGCTCGGGGCCGGAGACGTGGGTCTTGCCCTCGAAGACCTCCATGTCCCACACGTCCTCGTCGAGCGGCGCGACGTTCCAGTCGCCCACGAGCGCGACCTGGGCGTCGGGGTCGGCGACCAGCTCGGCGGCGGCGTGGTCACGCAGTCGGGCCAGCCACTCGAGCTTGTACGTGTAGTGGGGGTCGGAGAGTTCTCGGCCGTTGGGCACGTAGAGGCTGTAGACGCGGACGCCGTCGCACACCGCGGAGATCGCGCGCGCCTCCGGGTCCTGGGACTGCTCGGGGTCCTTGTGGAAGCCGGGCATGCCGTCGAAGCCGAGCCGCACGTCCTCGAGCCCGACGCGGGAGGCCACGGCGACGCCGTTCCACTGGCTCAGGCCGTGGTGGGCGACCTCGTAGCCCAGTTCGCGGAAGTCCTCCTCGGGGAACTGCTCGTCCTTGCACTTGGTCTCCTGCATCGCCAGGACGTCGACGTCGGACCGGTCGAGCCAGGCGAGCACGCGGTCCTTGCGGGCTCGGATCGAGTTCACATTCCAGGTGGCCAGGCGCATGGGTGCGAGTCTATTGCGCGCCGCGCGGCGGCGTCACCGTGGGAGGCGGGGACTGGTCGACGACGACGAGGTGCCGCAGCGAATGGTGCGGTTCGAGTCCGAGCTTGGCCCACAGGCCGCGCCCGGCGGTGTTGTCCGCGAACACGTGCAGGTGACACTCCCGCGCGCCCAGGCCGAGTCCCCAGTCGACGAGCGCGCCGGTGACGACCTCCGCGAGGCCGCGGCGGCGGTGGGCGTCGGCGGTCTGCACGCAGGACACGGCGACGCGCGCCTGCCCGTCGGGCCCGGCGGTGACGGCGCCGCGGGCGATGGCGGCCAGCTCGCCGCCCTCTTCGAGGCGGGCGAACACGACGTGGCCGCCGGGGCCGGGATCGCCGCTGTCCGGACCGTCGGTGAGGATGCCGGCCGTGGCGAGCATCGCGGGCCGCACGCGCTCGGGGTCCAGGTCGGCGGTGGCGTGGTAGAGGGCCAGCCAGTCGTCGTCGGGGCGGTCGGCCAGGGTGACGGCGGGCCGGGTGTCGGCCGGGAAGGCGGCGTCGACCACGGCGAGCAGCGCCTCGCTGTCCGCAGTGCAGAGGAACAGGTCACGGTCGGCGCGGATCCGCGCGGAGTCCACCGGCGCGCCGTCGAGCATCATGCGCTCGACCTTCACGAGCCGCTCGACGTCGACCAACCGCAGCGGCAGGCCGCGGGCGGCGTACCAGTCGCGCACCCCGTCGAGGTCCTCGCAACTGGCCCACGGCAGGACGGGCACGGCCGAGTTCCCGCGATACGACCAGTCGTCGCCGGCCCGACAGAACCAGCCGTCGACCAGCTCGTACTCGGGGCACGGCCACGCCAGCGCACCCGCGTACTCGTGCGCCCGGACGTCGCGGGCCCGCACCGGCCGCGGGGGCAGGACCTTGAGCACGGCGACGTCCGCGTCGGGGATCCGCAGCTCCTCGCCGGACTCCCGGCGGACGATCAGCTCCGGCTCGAGCGCCACCACGTGACCGATGACGTCCGTGTACAGGTGCGAGGCCTCACCGGGAGCCAGATGGCGACGCACGACCACGCGTTCGCCCACCGCCACCCGGCGGCCGGAGTTCCACCGGGACCGACCCGACAGACCCCGGTCCTGCTCAGCCATGGTCGGTGACGACCTCGTCGTCGTCGCCGTCCCAGTCCTCCTCGTCGGCGAACGGGTCCGGGTCGGTGGCCGGATCCCAGCTCAGGCCCGGCACACCCCAGCCCGCGTCGCGGATGTGGCGCTTGGCGGCCTTCTTGTTCCGCCCGATGAGATGGTCGGTGTAGACGAAGCCGTCCAGGTGGCCGACCTCGTGCTGCAGGCAGCGGGCGAACAGGCCGTACCCCTCCACGGACACCGGCTCGCCGTGCTCGTCGGTGCCGGTCACCCGCGCCCACCACGCACGCCCGCGCGGGAAGTTGACGCCCGGGACGGACAGGCAGCCCTCGAGGTCGTCCTCGGGGTCCGGCATGGTCTCGGGGATCTCGGACGTCTCCAGGACCGGGTTGATCACGCAGCCGCGCCGGTTGAGCCAGCCGCCGCGCGCCTCGACCTCCTCGCGCGAGACGCCCTCGCCGTCCTCGGTGTCCAGGTCGGGGCAGTCGTAGACGAACACGCGCTTGCGGACGCCGATCTGGTTGGCGGCCAGCCCCACCCCGTTGGCGGCGTCCATGGTGTCGTAGAGGTCCCGGACGAGGTCCGCGATCTCCTCGGGGGACTCGGTGACGGGTTCGGTGGGCGCGTGGAGCGCGGGATCGCCGAGGATGACGATGGGACGGACGGCCATGGTCGCCGATTCTAGTGCGCCGGCGATGGCGGGGTGTCGGAGGCGTGTGGTTCACTACGGGGGAATCACAACGGTGTGATCTGGCCGGACTGCTGGCCGGGTTGCTGGCCTGGGCGTCGGGTGCGGTGCCCGTTGGTACACGAGGAGGTGCGCGCATGGGTCGATCGGCTGCCGCGACGCGTGAGGCAACCACCGGAGGCGACCGGGAGGGTCCGCTGCCCGCCGCCGACCCCGTCCTGTCGGAGCGGGATCAGAAGATGCTCGAGTTCGAGCGGCAGTGGTGGAAGTTCGCCGGTTCCAAGGAGGAGGCGATCCGGCAGCAGTTCGACATGTCGGGCACCCGCTACTTCCAGATCCTCAACGACCTCATCGACCGCCCCGAGGCGCTGGCCGCCGATCCCCTGCTCGTCAAGCGGCTGCGCCGCATGCGTTCGAGCCGCCAGAAGGCACGCGCGGCGCGCAACCTGGGAATGCGCCTCGACTGACCTAGACTCGGGCGCGTGAGCTCCCAGTCCGAGAACCCGCAGTACGCCCCGCAGCCCGGCGACCCCGACCACGGCGATCCCCGGTACGACGACGCACAGTACGGCGACCCCCGGGACGGTGGCCCGTACGACGCCGACGACCCCTACGGCCCGGGCGCTGGCGACCCCGACGAGCCCAGCGGCCCGCCGTACCGCGCCATCGCGATGGTGCTGCTGTCGGCGGTCGTGCTCGCCGTGGGCATCGGGCTGGTGCAGCTGTTCGGGGGCGACGACGACGAGGCGGCCCCCACCGCCGACGAGGGCACCTCCCAGGTCGAGCAGGACGCCTCGGCCGGTCAGGACGCGGACGGCCAGCCCGCGCAGGGTGAGGCCGGCGGGGCTGAGGGTGCACCCGCCCAGGGCGGCGCCCCCGGTGGTCAGGACGGCGCGGCGGGAGCGTCCGGCGAGGCCGGCGGCGAGGCCCAGCCCGGCGATCCCGCCGCCCCGGCCGACCCGCCCGCGGCCGGGCAGCCTCCCGCCCAGCCCGGCGCGCCCGGACCGGACGTGACCAGCGTGCCGGTGCAGATCTTCAACAACAGCACCGTCACCGGCCTGGCAGCCCGCACGGGCGAGGCGCTGCGCGAGAGCGGCTTCGCGGTGGGCGACGTGGCCAACATGCCGTCCAACCGCGGCGTGGTGGCGGAGTCCACCGCCTTCTACGGCACCGGGCCCGGTGAGCAGCAGGCCGCGCAGGCGATCGCCGCCCAGCTGGGGATCACCGCCAAGCCGCGTCCGGCGGATCTGGCGGGGGAGGCTCCCGGGGTGATCGTGATCGTCACCCAGGATCTCGACCGCTGACCCCTGAGGATATGATGAGCCCACGCGTCCGGCCCGTCCGCGGGACGCACGCCCAGTAGCGACTTGCAGCCTCCCGAGATCGAAGGAGCCCCCATGGCCCCGCGTCAGACCGCCCGCCGCATCCTGGTCGCGGCTCCCGCACTCGCCCTCGCGTTCGCCGTGGCCGCGTGCAGCCCCAACCAGGAGCCGGCCGATCCCGACGCGCCGTACACGCTGCCCACGTACTCCGAGGAGTCCGCGCCCCACTCCTCCATCCCGGAGACGCAGGAGACCGACGACCCGGACACGATCGAGGACTTCGAGGCCGGCACCACCGCGACCGGCATCCCCGGTGAGGGTGGAGACGAGGGCGGCGGCCAGGCCACCACCGACGACGGACTCCCGGTCCCGGGCGCCGGGCAGCAGGCCGGCAGCGCGGTCCCGACGCAGCCCGCTCCCTGATCTCCGGTCCGGCCACCGGACCCGCGAGCCCCGCACCCCGAGCAGACGGGTGCGGGGCTCGCGTCGTGTGTGGCCGCAGGCGGCGCCAGGCCCGGCGCTCAAGCCCCGGCTCTGCGGCCCGCGGTGCGGCTCAGAGGGGTCCGCGGCCGTCGAGACGGGGGCCGGTGTACTTCTCCAGCACGGGCGCCTCGTGGGTGATCGTCCCGTCCTCCACACTCTCGCGGTAGGCGAGATTGCCCACCCGGTTGGCGATCACGGGTGCGGCGCACACGGCCACGATCGCGGTGAGGACGAGCATGCCGAGGTCGATGTCCGGGAAAACCCGGATCCCCGCGCCGATGAGGACGAGGACCAGCCCGAGCACCTGAGGTTTGGCCGCCGGGTGCATTCGGCTGAGGGTGTCGCGGAACCGCACGAGGCCGATCGCGCTGCACAAGGTCAGTAGCGCGCCGGCGAGAACGAACAGCGCGGCGATGATCTCGATGAGGTCGTCGCTCATGAAATGGCCTCCTCGGGGGTGCCGATGTTGTCGCTGACGCGGAACCGGGCCACGGACACCGAACCCAGGAACGCGACCAGTGCCAGCGCGACGAGCGCCGCTGCGGGGGTGGTGTCCTTCGTCCACGCGATGTAGACGGCGATGCCCCCTTGAGCGACGGCGACCATCATGTCGAGGGAGATGAGCCGGTCGAGGGTGTTGGGTCCGCCGACCAGACGGATCATCGTCACGAACAGCGCGGCAGTCAGCGCGATGATCGCCAGGATCCAGAGGACGAGTGCGACGCTCACCAGGGTCCCTCCTCTTCCGTCGTGGGATCGAACGGCTTCTTCTCGTCGCCGTCGGGGCCTGCGGGGTTGTCGGGGCCGGCGGCCCGGTCGGCGTCGGGATCTGCCGGGTCCGTGTCGCCGGCGGGATCCACCGGCTCCGCGGGCGCCACGGTGCTCGCGGCGCTCGGGGCCCTGTCGGCGGGGGCCGAGTAGTGCCCGGGGCTCGGCCTCCAGTCCTCGTCTCGCTCGAAGGCGCGGAGGTAGAGCTTCTCCACGTGCGCGGTCTGGCGGCGGAACCGCTCCACGGCCTCGTCGGTACCGGCGTCCAGGACGTGCACGTAGACGTAGCGGGCCACCGGGTCGACTCGGACCACGATGCCGCCGGGCAGCAGGTTGAGGGTGTTCACCGCCAGGGCGAGGTTGAAGTCTGACTTCAGTCGCATCGGCGCGCGCAGCACCGCGGACCGGGGTGGCGCCTTCGGCCGGATCGACTGCCAGGAGACGATCAGCGACGACCGGATCAGGTAGAACGCCACGACCAGCACGAGCCAGACCGTGGACAGCGGCCGGAGCAGACCCTCGACCGGCACCCGCGGCAGGGGCAGGACCACCATCACCAGGATCGCCACGAGCAGTCCGGAGACGACGGTGCCGATGTCGAAGCTGCCCCACAGCAGTACCCAGGCGAAGGTGAGCCACAACGTCATGAAGACGCGGGCGCCGAGCACCCGCAGGTCGGGAGAAGGCTTGCGTCCCATGTCAGCGCACCCCCGTCACGGAGTCGACGTACCGGTCGGGTGAGGTGTCGGTGGGGACCGTGTAGAGGTACTCGGCGCGCTCGCGCAGGGTGGCGGCGGCGCCGTCTGCCACCCGGAGCAGCGGTCCGGCGAAGATCGTCATGAGCAGCGAGACCACGATGAGCGCCCACGTCGGGGCGAGCATGCTCCAGGGCATCTTGCCGACCTCCTCGCGCTCGTCGAACTCGACGTACTCGTCGGAGGGGAGGAGGGACAGCGGCCGGGCCAGCGCGAGGGCACCCTCCGGGGCGTCGGCCCGCGGCCGCCAGAAGGCCTTGGACCACACGCGCGCGACCACGTAGAGCGTCAGCAGGCTGGTGACCATGGCGCCCGCGATGAGCACCCACAGCAGGGCTCCGCCCTTCTCCGCGCCGGCCTGGACGACCGCGAGCTTGCCGATGAACCCGGAGAACGGGGGGATGCCTCCGAGGTTGAGCGCGGGGACGAGGAACGTGACCGCGAGGACGGGACTGGCGACGCCGAGGGATCCGAGCCGACGCAGGGACGACGACCCCGCCTGGCGTTCGATCAGACCGACCACGAGGAAGAGGGTCGTCTGGACGATGATGTGGTGCCCGACGTAGTAGATCGCCGCGCTGAGCCCGGCTTCGCTGGACAGCGCGATGCCGAAGATCATGTAGCCGATGTGACTCACCAGCGTGAACGACAGTATTCGCTTGATGTCGGACTGGGCGATCGCGCCGAGGATGCCCACGACCATCGTGAGAAGACCGGCGACGAGCAGTACCCCGTCCATCCCGCCCCCGGGGAACACGAGGGTGTGGAAGCGGATGATCGCGTACACGCCGACTTTAGTGAGCAGGCCGGCGAACACGGCGGTGACCGGGGCGGGAGCGGTCGGGTAGGAGTCGGGCAGCCAGGTGGAGAGCGGGAAGACCGCGGCCTTGATACCGAACGCCACGAGGAACACTGCGAAGATCGTGTTGCGCAGGCCTTCCGGCACCTCCGCCATCCGCGTGGCCAGCTGAGCCAGGTTGAGCGTGCCGACGGCCGAGTACGTCAGCGCGATCCCCAGCAGGAAGACCATGGACGAGACCATCGACACGACGGTGTACGACACCCCCGCGCGGACGCGTTCCTGGCTGGCCCCGAGCGTGAGCAGGACGTAGGACGCGGCCAGGAGCATCTCGAACCCGACGAACAGGTTGAACAGGTCGCCCGCGATGAAGGCGGCGTTGAGTCCCGCCGCCAGCGCGAGGTAGGTGGGCAGGAAGATCGAGGTGGGCTGGTCGCCGTCGCCGTCGCGGACACCCTGCCCGACGGCATAGATGATGACCGTCAGCAGCACGATGGCGGCCACACACAGCATCAGGGCGCTGAGCCGGTCGGCGACCAGGGTGATGCCGACCGGGGCGTCCCACCCGCCCACCTGCACCGTGTGCATGCCGTGCGAGTCCGTGAGCACCAGCAGGAGCCCGGAGATGACGAGCAGAGCGGACAGGGTCGTGATGGTGATGATGTTCTGGACCCGCGGCCGGCGGGAGACCACCAGGCACAGCGCGGCCGCGAGCAGCGGCAGGAGGACGACGGAGGGGATGAGGTACCCGAAGAGGTCGGGAGAGATCACAGTTCCTCCTCCTTACCGGCCTTCTTGTACCGCCGCTCTCGTCTGTCGACCTCCCGCGCCTCGGCCTCGGCTTTCGCCCTGGCCTCTGCGCGGGCCTCCGCCCGGGCTTCGGCTTCGGCCTCGGCTTCCTCGAGGTCCTCGTCGTCGTAATCCACGTGGTCGCCGAGTTCGGTGGGCTGGCCCGTGGTCTGGTCGTCCGAGGCGTCGCGGTCCGGAGCGGACCAGGCGTCGGTGGGGGAGCGTTGGGCGATCTTGGTGTCCTCGGCGTCGTCCGCGACCTCGTCCACAGTGGTGAACTGATAGGAGCGGTAGGCCAGGGCCAGGATGAACGCACCCACGCCGGCGGTGATGACGATCGCGGTGAGGATCATCGCCTGGGACAACGGATCCGAGTCGACGGTGTTGTCGCCCCATGACCGGCCGCGGATGGGCGGGTTCCCCGGGGCTCCACCGGCCGCGAGGATGAGCAGGTTGACGCCGTTGGACAGGATCATGATGCCGAGCAGGATCTTGATGATCGCGCGCTCGAGAAGCAGGTAGACACCGGTGGCGCTGAGGACACCGGCCATGAGTAGGAGTGCGAAGTCGGCGGTCATGGCATCCCCTGGGGTGTGGTGCCCTGGTTCTCGGCGGCCTCGAGACGCGCGGCGCGGCGCGCGGCCAGGTCGGACCGTGGAGCTTCGCTGTCGACGCCGGGGACGCGGCGCAGGGCGGCGGTGGAGGGCGAGTCGGTGGCGTCGACGTAGACGGCCCTGAGCTCCTCGAGGTCCTCGGCGTCGAGGTCGAGCCGCGCTCCCAGGCTGCGGAGGATGTCGAGGACCAGGCCGACGACGATGAGGTACACGCCCGCGTCGAAGAACAGCGCGGTGACGAGCTTGACCTCACCGAACACGGGCAGCGTCCACTCGAAGGTGGCGCTGGACAGCGGCGGCGCACCGAGGGCCATCGAGGCGGCGGCGGTACCGGCGGCCAGCAGGAGGCCGGCGCCGAGGATCCGTCCGGCATCGATCGGGACGGCCTCGCCGAGTTCGTAACGGCCACCCGCGAGGTAGCGCAGAACGAGCGCGAGACCCGCGACCAGCCCCCCGGCGAAACCGCCGCCGGGGTTGTTGTGGCCGGCGAAGAAGAAGAACAGGCTCAGGATCATCATCGTGGGGAAGATGAGACGGGTGGTGACCTCGAGGACGAGCGAGCGGGCGCGGGGGTCGCGCACGGTCGCGCCGACCAGCCACCGGCCGGGCGAAGCCCCCGGTGCCTCGATGACGATCCGGGCCGCCTCCATCCCGCGCCGTCCGGAGCGGGTCTTGTCGGCGTCAGCGATGCGTGGCCCGGAGCCGTAGCGACGATTGCGGAAGACGAGGCTGGCCACACCGGTCGCGGCGACCAGCAGCACGGTGATCTCGCCGAGGGTGTCCCAGGCGCGGATGTCGACGAGGGTGACGTTGACGGCGTTGGCGCCGTTGCCGATCCGGTAGGCGATGTCCGGGAAGACCGTGGACACGGCTGGGTCCTGGCGGGCGTTGATGGCGTACGCGCCGACGATGACGACGAGGAGTCCCACGCCGATGCCGAGCCAGGCGCGCAGGCGGCGGAAGCCGTCGGACAGGGGCACCTCGGCGGGCATCGTGCGCAGGACCAGCACGAACGTGACCATCATCAGCGTCTCGACCAGCACCTGGGTGAGCGCGAGGTCGGGAGCACCGTGGAAGGCGAAGATCACGGCGACGCCGTAGCCGGTCACGGACATGCTGACGACCGCGGCGAGGCGGTTGCGCAGGACGGTGGCGGCGACCGCGGCGACGGTCATGGGGATCATGACGAACAGCACGACCGGATTGGCGGACAGTTCCATCCGCAGGCCCTCGCGGGTGCCGACCAGCAGGGACACGAAGGGGAACACCACGAGCGTGAACAGGATGATGCCCAGGGTCAGCGGGAGGGAGCCGCGCTGGATGCTGGCGGTCAGGCGCAGCGACAAGATGTCGAAGAAGCGCAGGACGGCGTCGTAGATGCGGTCCGCGTTACCCAGGGCGGGCGACTCGAACTGCATCCGCTCCACGGTCCGCTGCGCGACGTAGAGCATGGTGCCGAGGACGTATACGACCGCGGTGAGCGCGAGCGGGACACCGAACCCGTGCCACAGCCCGAGGTGGTAGGCCTCCTCGCCCGCCCACGGGCTGCCCGGCGGGAACGCGACGTCGACGAACCGGGTGAGCAGTGCCTCGACGGGCGCCGACCACACACCGAGCACGAGGCCGGCGACGGAGAGGAGCGCGGGCACGGAGAGGAAGAGCGGGGTGACCGGCTTCGACTCGGCGACCGCGGGGCTGATCCCGTCCGGGAAGAACGGCTTGGAGCGGAACGCGCCCATGACGAGGCGGGCGGTGTAGGAGAAGGTGAGGACCGAGCCGACGACCAGCCCGGCGGTGACGACGAGCGCCGGCATGCCGTGGAGCCGCTCCTCGGTCAGCGTGGTGGCGAACGCGGATTCCTTACCGACGAATCCGAGGAAGGGCGGGAGACCGGCCATCGACGCGGCGGCGAGGGTGAAGAAGACGGCGAGAGCGGGACTCTTGCGGCCCAGACCGGACAGTTCGCGGATCTCCCGGGTGCCGGTGGTCTTGTCGATGACGCCGACGGCCATGAACAGCGCGGACTTGAACAGCGAGTGCGCCAGCAGCATCGTGAGTCCGGCGAGCATCGTGTCGCGCGATCCGATGCCGACCAGGACCAGCAGGAACCCCAGCTGGGACACGGTTCCGAAGGCGAGCACCAGCTTGAGGTCGGTTTCCCGCAGGGCGCGCCAGCCGGCCATGAGCAGGGACACCAGGCCGAGAACGATGAGCGGCAGCTGCCACGTCGACGATCCGGACAGGCCCGGGCTGAAGGCGGCGACGAGGAAGACCCCGGCCTTGACCATCGCCGCGGAGTGCAGGTAGGCGCTCACCGGCGTGGGTGCGGACATGGCTCCGGGGAGCCAGAAATGCAGGGGGGCGATGGCGGATTTACTCGTCGCGCCGACGATCACCAGGCCGAGAGCCCAGTGGACGAGAGAGCCGGACGGCGGAGAGGCGACGATCTCGCTGAGCAGGTAGGTCCCGGCCTCCTGGGCCAGGATGATCATGCCGACCAGCATCGCCAGGCCGCCGAGTGTGGTGACGAGCAGGGCTTGTGTGGCGGCGCGGCGGGATGTCGCCCGCTCCGCGTAGTGGCCGACGAGCAGGAAGCTCAGGACGGAGGTGATCTCCCAGAAGGTGTAGAGCAGCACCATGTTGTCGGCCACGACCAGGCCGAACATGACTCCGGCGAACGCGACCATCTCGGCCGCGAACAGGTGCAGGCGGGGCTCGGTGTCGTCGAAGTACCAGGTGCAGTAGAACAGGACGAGCGCGCCGACGCCCAGTGCGATGAGGGACATCAGTGCGGACAGCGCGTCCATCCGCAGGTCCAGCGTCAGGTGGATGCCGGGCGCCCACTGGAGGGTCTCCGTGGGCACACGGTCGAGATTGGCGGCCACCCATACCGCGCCGCCGGCGGGGACGAGCGCCAGCAGCGGGAAAGCGCGGCGTCCGAGCCTCAGCACCAGTGGGAGCGCGATCAGGGCGGCCACGGCATGGGCCGCGAGGATCACGATCACCGGCGGCTCCTTCCCTTGCGTCGATCGGACGACGACATGCGGATGGACCCGCCGGGAGGGGGCGGGCGACCGGTGTCGACCGGGGCGTGGTTACTGCGCTTACTTTACAGAACAGCGTTTCGAGCCGCTTTCACCGCAGGTGAAGACGGGTCGCTGCGCTGAGCAGCGCGGAGATGGACGCCTCCGCCGCGGTCTGGCCGAAGCCGAGTGCCCACGTCTCGCGCCTGCCGCTCGTCGCTCGCAGGATGGTGCACCACGACGACGTCGCCTCGTCGAACCCGCGCCCCTCGTACTGGTGGAACCGCTCGATCTCGGCGGGCGCGCCGACCCGGCTCAGCATCTCCGACATCGCCGTGAGGTCGCCACAGGACTCGGTGGTGAGACGGTGAGCGCGGAAGTCTCCGGGCGCGTCGTCGGCGGTGCGGGTGGCCAGGATCGCCTCGTAGGCGGTGATCCCACGACCGAGCGGGCGCCGCGAGAAATCGGCCAGGTGGAAGTGGTCGGACGAGGGGGCGTAGGTGTCGACGAGGGCCCGCCAGTCCATCCCGGCCGCCTCCTCGGCGAATCCGCGGGGCATGCGCCGCCCGAAGCGTTCGGCGAAGGGGCAGGGAGTGGCGGTGGCACCGCGGGAGTCGGTGTCGCGGGCGATGCTGCCGTGGGGGGTGCGGCCGTTGATGCCGGTGGGGAGGTGGTGCGTGGCGGCGTTCATGGTGTTCTCGCTTCTCGACGTCGGTGACGATGACCGACGGAGAAAGAGCAACCACGCAACGGGGGTGCCGGTCTGTCAGGCCCCGTTACGTCCGGTTACTACGAGATTCTTCCGCATGATCCCCACCATAGGCTGCCGTCCGCGGACCCGGCAAGCCCGTGTGGTCGACGCCTCGAGCTCCCGGGCCGGCTCAGTCGGCGCGTCGCTCCGCGTAGAGCCGCAGGTTCTCGACCTGGTCGGGGTCGAGCGACGGCCGCACGGCGAGGCGCGCGCGGGCCACGTCGTCGGCGGTGACCTCGGCCGCGTCGATGTCCCGGCGCATCGCGGTCAACGCCGATTCACGCAGCAGGGCCGCGCAGTCGGCGGCGGAGTAGCCGTCGAGGTCGGCGGCGAGCTCGTCCAGGTCGACGTCGTCGGCCAGCGGGACGTCACGGCCGGCGGCGCGCAGGATGTCGGCGCGGGCCTCCGCGTCCGGCGGCGGGACGAACACCAGTCGCTCGAGCCGCCCGGGGCGGAGCAACGCGGGATCGATGAGCTCGGGCCGGTTGGTGGCGCCGAGGATGACGACGTCGCCCAGCGGTTCGGCGCCGTCGAGCTCGGTGAGCAGCGCGGCAACGACGCGGTCGCCCACCCCGGAGTCGCCGGTCTGGCCGCGACGTGGGGCGAGGGCGTCGATCTCGTCGAGGAACACCAGGGACGGCGCCGAGTCGCGGGCCTTGCGGAACAGGTCGCGGACAGCCTTCTCCGACGACCCGACCCACTTGTCCATGAGCTCGGCGCCCTTGACCATGTGCACGGTCAGTCGCCCACTCGCCGCGAGTGCACGGACCACGAACGTCTTGCCGCAGCCGGGCGGGCCGTACAGCAGGACACCCCGCGGTGGCTGCACGCCCAGGCGCTCGAAGGACTCGCGGTGCTGCAGCGGCCACAGCACCGTCTCGGTGAGCGCCTGGCGCACCTCCTCCATGTCACCGACGTCGTCGAGCGTGATCGAGCCCAGGCTCAGCTCCTCCGTCCCCGAGCGGGAGAGCGGCCGGATCACGCTGATGGCGCCGAGGAGGTCCTCCTGCTCGAGGCGGGCGCCGGAGAGGGCGTCGTCCGCGGCTCCCGTGCCGTCGGTGCCGCCGTCGGTGCCGCCGTCGGTGCCGCCGGTGGCGCGGGCGGCTGCGCGCAGTGCCGCCTCGCGGGTCAGCGCCCGCATGTCGCCCGCCACGTAGCCGGGCGTGCGATCGGCGACGGCGGACAGGTCGAGGTCCGCGGCGGGCACGTCCCGCAGCATGACGGCCAGCAGGGCGGCGCGGTCGGCGGCGTCGGGCAGCGGTAGGTCCAGGACGCGGTCGCACACGTCGGGATCGCGCAGTCGGGGGTCGGCGTCCTCCGGCCGGACGCACGTCGCGACCAGCGCCGCACCCGGGGCCGCGACCACCGACCTCAACCGGTCCAGGACCAGGGTGGAGACCGGCTCGGACTCGGCCGGCAGCAGCGCGTCGACGTCGGTCACCAACAGGATCCCGCCGTGTTCACGCGTGCGCTCGGCGGCCGCCCGCACCGCCTCCAACCGTGACGCCGGGTCGAGGGAGCCGACCGACGGCCCGTCGATCACCTCGAGACGCCGGTCGCCCGCGACCGACCGCACGAGCGTCGCCTTGCCGACCCCCGGCGGCCCCGCCACCAGCACCCCGAGGTGCGGCGACGCGCCCAGCGTCCGCAGCAGTTCCGACCGGTCCAGCGCGAGCGAGAGCCACTGCTCCAGCACCTCGGCCTGGTCACCCACGCCCACGAGATCCTCGCGCGCGACGGCCGAGATCGCCGAACCGTCGGCCCCATCCGCGCTCCCGGCGCCCGCGGTCCGCCCGGCGGCCGCGGTGCCGGACGACCCCGACGCGTGGACGCCGCCTGCGGCGGGACCGGCGGGGAAGAGGGAACTCGTCGTCGTCACCGCCGCCGTCGTTCCGGCCGCCGCTGCTGTGCGCGGCGCGGTCGCCGTCGCCGCGCCCGTCACCACCGCGGTGGTGGGCTGCACGGACACGATGCCGTCGGGAACGGTCGCGGTCACGGTGAGCAGCTCCGTGCTCCACTGCGCGCCCATCGTGTTGCGTAGGGTGCGGGTGGTGTCCCCGGTGGGGAACTGTGGCCCGAGGTCGCGGGGCAGCAGCGTCACCGAATCGCCGACGCGCACCACCTTGCCCAGCAGCGCCGACCGCAGCACCCGCTCGGCGACCCCCCGCCCCGCCGGCGGGAGCCCCTGCACCTCGATCGACTGCGCACCCGTGACCTGCGCGGCCCGCACGGTGACGCGTGCGTCCTCGCCGAGACCACAGTTGGCGGCCACGACTTCGTCCACCACGAGGATCCCGCTCGGCGAACCCGGCTTCGCGGCGGCCACCACCGCCCCCGTGGTCCGGGCGCCGACGATCTCGATCGCGTCCCACTCCCGCATCCCCAGCGCGAGGATCACCTCGGGGTGCGCGCGTACGATGCCCCGGCGGGAGTCGGCCGCGGAGGCGGACAGTCGCAGGGTCAGGTCCAGATCCGGGCGCGCGTTCACGCCGCCGAGCCTATCGGCGCGCCGTCACGGCCCGGCGGTCAGAGGCCGACGCTGTGCTTGATGGCGTTCCACGCGACGGGGATCTGGCGCGAGTAGTAGGACCAGTTGTGCATGCCCGTCGGGAGGTGGTCGATGCGCGCCGGGATCCCCAGCTGCCGCAGGCGGCGGTCGGCGTCCCACGTGCACCGGTCGGTGGCCTGTTCGAGCGCCATGCCGGCGACGAAGTTGGCCGCGTCGTTGTTGTACGCCTCCCAGTCACCGGGGTTGGCCACGCCGGTGCTGGACGAGAGGTAGATGGCCTTGCCGCGCAGGTTCTCGGCGTTCAGGAGGGCGTCGTGGGCGGCCCACTGCTCGTTGCCGGGCTCGCCCCACATGTTGGTGAGCGTCGCGCCGCGGCTCTCGACCGTGTAGCGGGTGAGGATCTGCCCGAGCGCGTCGGTGGAGTAGCAGCCGGAGACGCCGAACACGCCGTTGTACAGGCCGGGGTGCCGGGTCGCGATGGTCACGGCCGCGCCGGCGCCCATCGAGATGCCGCCGATCGCGCGGTTGGTGTTGGCGCTGAGGCGGGGTTCGGCGATCCGCGGGAGGTCGCGGGTGATGAACGTCTCCCACTTGCTGATGCCCAGCACGGGGTCGGGCGCGTTCCAGTCGGACCACATGGAGCCCTGGCCGCCCGTGGGGATGATGAGGTTGACGTTCTGATCGGCGAACTGCTCGGCCGCGCCCCACTGCATGAAGCCGCTGGGCAGCTCGGAGCCCACGCCGTCGAGGAGGTAGAGGAAGGGCGCGCCGGCGCCGCCGCCCGGTGCTCGGTAGACCTCGACGGTGATGCCGCGCTGCATGTCCGCGGAGTCGATGAGCCAGCGCTCGTAACGGCCGTCCTTCTCCAGGACCTCGACGAACTTCGTCTCGCGGATGTTCGGGTTGGGCTGCGGCGACGGCGGCGGCGGGCCGGCGAACATGTTGGGCGAGAAGCCGAGCCGGTGGGCGATGTTCATCATCGACGAACCCGAGGAGCCGGGGAGGTTGCCGAAGTAGAGGAGTTGGCTGAGGCTCTCGGGCGAGATGGTGCCGAGGGCGTCGTTGGCGATCTGCTCGGGGCTGATCGAGCCGGGCAGGCCCTGGGCCTGCGCCGATGCCGGGACGAGGCCGACGCTCAGGGCCGCGGCCGTGGCGGTGGCGAGCAGGGCGCGCCCCGCTCGGCGGGCGGCGGATGTCCGCCGCGTGCTCGGCACGGCGGCGACGGGTGCGGGGACGGTCATGGCGGCTCCTTGCTCCGGGCAGCCGGGACTGGACAGCCGCCACTGCATCCACTATCGCACTGTTCCGTCACACTGTTACCGAGATGCGCGTGGTGGGTTCAGCGTCCAGCCGGTTCAGCTCCCCGCCCCCGGTCAGCGGTAGCGCTGGAGGAACGCCGCTTCGGCGAGGGCGATGCGCTCGATCTCCCGGGGATCGACGCTCTCGTCGGGGGAGTGGATTGCGGCCGCCGGGTCCTCGACGCCGAACAGGGCGATGCTTGCGTCCGGGTGCGCGCGCTGCAGCGCCGTGCACAGCGGGATCGACCCGCCCGAGCCGACCTCCGCGACCTCCTCGGCACCGTAGGCCTGCGCGAGGCACCGCGAGAGCAGGTCGTGCACCGGGTCGGACCCGCCCGCGGGCACGGAGCGGAACGGGTGGCCGACGGCCTCGGGCTCGACCGTCACCCGGGCGTTCCAGGGGCGGCGGCGCTCGATATGCGCGGTGAGCAGCCCCTGCGCCTCGACCGGGTCCATCCCCGGTGGGACGCGCAGGTTGATCAGGGCACGGGCGTGGGGCTGCACGGCCGCGATCGAGCCCTCGACCGGCGGGCAGTCGATGCCCAGCACCGTCACCGCGGGGCGGGCCCACACGAGGTCGGCCACCGGCGCGGCCGTGGAGACATCGACGCCGTCGAGGACGCCGGCATCGGCGCGGAACGTCTCCTCGGGGTAGGCCTGTCCGTCCCACCGCCCCGAGAAGTCGAGTCCGTCGACGGTGGTCGCCCCGGTCTGCGGGTCGCGCATGGAAGCGAGAATCGAGAGCAGTGCGGCCAGCGCGTCGGGCGCCGCGCCGCCGAACTGGCCGGAGTGGACCCCGGCCTCGAGGGTGTCGACGGCGACGACGACGTTCGCGATCCCCCGGAGGCTGGTCGTCAGCGTGGGGGTGCCCACCGAGACGTTCCCGGAATCGGCGATGAGTATGGCGTCCGCCGCCACCAGGTCCGGCCGATCGGCCACGAGATCGTCCAACCCTCCGCCACCGGTCTCCTCGGAACCCTCCACGACGATCCGGATCCCCAGGCCGTCCAGCGGGTCCGCCCCGGGCGAGCCGCCCTTGTCGTCGTCGTCCTCTTCTGATCCACCCACGGCGGCGAGGGCGCGCAGGGCGGTGAGGTGGACGACCAGGTTGCCCTTACAGTCGGCCGCGCCGCGGCCGTACCACCGGCCGTCACGCTCGGTCAATTTCCACGGCGAGGAGGTCCACGCCCCCTCGTCGCCCGTCGGCTGCACGTCGTAATGGCTGTACAGCAGCACGGTGGGCCGACCCGGCGCGGCCGGGCGGTGGGCGAACACGGCCCGCGACCCGTCGGACGTCTCGACCACCTCCACCGCCTCCGGTCCCAGACCCGGCACCGGCAGCTCGGCGAGCAGATCGCGGACCATCTCGCACGCCCGCTCGCAGGCCTCCGGCTCGGCCCCGTGTACCGACGGCACGGAGACGAGCGCGGCCAGGTCCGAGCGGGCGCGGTCGAGTTGCGCACCCACCGCGGCGGCCAGCGGCGCGAGCTCGGCGTGGGGATCGGCGAACGCGGAGGAGTCGGTCATGGGCAACAGGATAGAGGCCGGGTCCGACACGGCTGCGCAAGATGAACAGCAAGTGAACGCGGAATGAAGTATTTTCGGAGTCATGAGCAGCTTTGTGATCGTCGTCACTCCGGCGGAAGAGGAATTCCGCGAGCTCGCGCACGTCGACGAGCTCCCCCAGCGACTCCGCGCCGACCTCGAGGCCCTGCGCGACGAGGTCGCCGAGCGCTTCCCCGGGGCGGAGGCCATCGGCGAGACCGGCGCGCTGTGCGCACGGCCCGAGATCGAGGGCGTCGGCGTCGTCATCCGTCCCGAGGTCATCACCCGCCCACTCGTGGTCAACGCGGTCATGCGGCTGGCCGCGCCCCGCCAGCTCCGCGTCACCGCGCCCGAGCTCGGGCTCGCCGCGGATCCGCGCGAGCGCATCGACATCGATGTGAACCGGCGCCCCACCATGGTCGGGGCGGGGATCGCCGACCACTCCGTGCGCGGCCGGCCGCGGGGCACGCTGCCGTGGGTCACCCGCGAGCTTCTCGGTCAGCTCGTGGACCATCTCGAGATCGACGGTGACCGGCTGGAGCTGGAGGTCGACGACGAGCGGTGGTTTCGCTACGAGCGTTCCGGCGGCGCGCTGGTCGTCGAGGCCGTCGACGGCCCGGACGTCCCTGTCCGACGCGTCATGGTCCCCGTGGACGTGGCGGCCTCCGCGGCCGACGCCGGCTGGGCGTGGGCGCGGTGCGGCGCGGACTGGGCCCGGTTCCTCGAGGCGGGCACCGGCTCCGGGGAGGCGCCGGCGGACGTCGATCCCGCCGCTGCGCGCATGACCGAACCGAGCAGCCCCGCGTCGGCGGCCTGAGTCCTCACCGGTCCCGCGCGTCTACACCGAGTTGTCGTAGCGCAGCGAGGCCACGACGGCGTCGATCGTCTCCGTCGGCTGAACCCCGGGCTCGCCCTCGTCGGACATGAGCACGAAGACGGTGGACGCCGGCGCGCCGTCCGGGGTGCGGGTGGAGACCGCGATCGTGTCGAAGCGGATGACCGGCGGCGTGCACGCGTTGCGCGGCGGGCGCACCTGACCGCGCAGTGACACATACCAGGCGGGCACCCCGGAGATCCCGATACGGCGCGCCTCGGGAACCGGGACGTCCGCTCCCGCCTCGGTGAAGCGCCGGTCGATGGAATCTGCCATCGCCCGCGACGCCGACTCGGCCTGATCGCGCGCCTCGCCCGGCAGCGTCGTCGCGCTGATGCCGACCAGCGTCCGGAAGCTCAGACCCCCGAGCGCGCAGTAGTCCCTGTCCGCGATGGCGTTGGCGGTGGTGACGTAGCCCGAGCCCCAGTCCGCCCCCGGGTCGTGGCCGTCCTCGTCGACACCGAACGGGTCACCGACCTCCCAGTCCGGCGGAACCGAGTACACGAGGCCGGTGGGGCTGCGCACGTCCTGCCAGTCCGCCGGCGGTGGCGCGGCGGCCAGAGTGGGCCCGGGCTCCTCCCGGGTGGGCTCGTACGGCTCGTCCTCGCCGCCGGGCCACAGTGTGCACCCCGTGAGCGTCGCGACGAGCGCGCCGGCGAGCAGCGCCGCGGCGGGGCGGGGCATTCCGCTCTCAGCCCCGCTCGGCGAGAGCCTTGATGCGCTGGAGCGAGGTGGACACGCCGCGGTCCATCTCGGCGGTGAACGACTTCTGTCCGCCGAAGAGCTTGTCGGTGAGGAACCGGGAGATGAAGGTGAGCCCGTCCGGCACCTCGCGGCGCTCGGTCAGTCGCGTGCCACCGGACGGCGTGGGCTCGAGCTCGAACACCCACACGGTGGTGTTCTCGTTGATGCGGTTGGCGAACCGGCGACCGGGCTCGAACTCCACCACCCGGCTCGTGGTGGGCCAGACGATAGGGCCGCGCTTGTTGAGGTTGATCGCCCACGTGCCCTTGGTGGTGCGGCCGCCGGGCGAGAAGATCTTCCACGCCTGGCTGCTCCACTCCGTGGCGTTGCGGACCTCGGAGACGACCTCCCAGACCCGGGCCGGAGGGGCGTCGATCTCGATGGAGCTCTCGATGGCGCCGAAGGCGGCGGGTTCGGTGGGCATTCGGCGGGCCTTTCGACACGGGCGGGTGGGACGGCGTCTCGATGGTAGGGCAGGGCCCGGGTCGGTGAGGGACGTTCGTGTCAGGCGTTCGCCGGTCGCGGACCCGGACATCGATCCTTTGCACTCGTCGGGGGCGAGTGCTAGAAAAGCGATTGGCACTCGGTTACCCTGAGTGCCAGCAAGATCTGAAACTGAGGTCGCAAGGTGAGGGGCGGATCCGACACGGTCCGCACCGTCCGTCGCGGGCACCGACGCTGACCACACGCGTGTCACCCCATACCCGGAGGATGATTCACCCCATGGCAAAGATGATCGCGTTCGACGAAGAGGCCCGGCGCGGCCTGGAGAGCGGGCTCAATCAGCTCGCCGACGCCGTCAAGGTCACCCTCGGCCCCAAGGGTCGCAACGTCGTGCTGGAGAAGAAGTGGGGCGCCCCCACCATCACCAACGACGGTGTCTCCATCGCCAAGGAGATCGAGCTCGAGGACCCGTACGAGAAGATCGGGGCCGAGCTGGTCAAGGAGGTCGCCAAGAAGACCGACGACGTCGCCGGCGACGGAACCACCACCGCCACCGTCCTCGCCCAGGCGCTCGTGCGCGAGGGCCTGCGCAACGTCGCCGCCGGTGCCAACCCCATGGGCATCAAGCGCGGCATCGAGAAGGCCGTCGAGGCCGTCACCAAGCACCTCATCGACTCCGCCAAGGAGATCGAGACCAAGGAGCAGATCGCCGCGACCGCCGGCATCTCCGCCGCCGACCCGGCCATCGGTGAGCTCATCGCCCAGGCCATGGACAAGGTCGGCAAGGAGGGCGTGATCACGGTCGAGGAGTCCCAGACCTTCGGCCTGGACCTCGAGCTCACCGAGGGCATGCGCTTCGACAAGGGCTACATCTCGCAGTACTTCATGACGGACCCGGAGCGCCAGGAGGCGGTCATGGAGGATCCGTACATCCTCCTCGTCTCGGGCAAGGTCTCCACCGTCAAGGACCTGCTCCCGCTGCTGGAGAAGGTCATCGGCGAGAACAAGTCGCTGCTGATCATCGCCGAGGACGTCGAGGGCGAGGCCCTGTCGACCCTGGTCGTCAACAAGATCCGCGGCACCTTCAAGTCCGTCGCCGTCAAAGCCCCGGGCTTCGGCGACCGCCGCAAGGCCATGCTGCAGGACATCGCCATCCTCACCGGTGGCCAGGTCATCTCCGAGGAGGTCGGCCTCTCGCTCGAGACCGCCGACATCTCCATGCTCGGTAAGGCCCGCAAGGTCGTCGTGACCAAGGACGAGACCACCATCGTCGAGGGCGCCGGCGACCAGGGCCAGATCGAGGGCCGGGTCAACCAGATCCGTGCCGAGATCGAGAACTCCGACTCGGACTACGACCGCGAGAAGCTCCAGGAGCGCCTCGCGAAGCTCGCCGGCGGCGTGGCCGTCATCAAGGCGGGCGCGGCCACCGAGGTCGAGCTCAAGGAGCGCAAGCACCGCATCGAGGACGCCGTGCGTAACGCCAAGGCGGCCGTCGAGGAGGGCATCGTCGCCGGCGGTGGCGTCGCCCTGGTGAAGTCCGAGGCCGCGATCGAGGGCCTGTCCCTCGAGGGCGAGGAGGCCACCGGCGCGAACATCGTCAAGTTCGCCCTGAGCGCCCCGCTCAAGCAGATCGCCCTCAACGCCGGCCTCGAGCCGGGCGTCGTGGCCGAGAAGGTCCGCAACCTCCCCGGTTCCGAGGGCCTCAACGCGGCCACCGGCGAATACCAGGACCTCCTGGAGGCCGGCGTCAACGACCCGGTCAAGGTGACCCGCTCGGCGCTGCAGAACGCCGCGTCGATCGCCGCGCTGTTCCTCACCACCGAGGCCGTCGTGGCCGACAAGCCCGAGCCCGCCGCCCCGGCGATGCCGGGTGGCGACGAGATGGGCGGCATGGGCTTCTAAGGGAGCTGCCTGGAACAGAGGCAGGCGCAGAAGCCCCACGGAGTGGGCTTTCTGGAGGTAGCCCTGGCACCACGCCTGTCGCGGCCGTGGTCCGCACCGATCCCCCGGTGCGGGCCACGGCCCATTTGTGGTGGGGAGGGGGCGGCGACGACGAGGCGGGCCGCACGTGAAGACGGGGTCATTCCCGGGGCCGGGCCGGAACGCCTCGGGCGGCGGTGGGCGTGCTCCGGCGTGCCGGATCGGTGAATTCCCGGGAAACTCAGAGAGAAATTCTCCTTATTGGAAACCGTCTGTCCGGGGCCGAGTGAGGCGCGGATTTCCCTGGGGGGTGGGGCGATGTTCGCGTTCGTCAACCGGTCGGGCCGGCGGCAAGGGGGTGTCTCCGAGAAGCTGCTAGGGAAACTAAGGGTGCCCTGACCTGTAACCGGGTCGGTCTACCTGCGGCGACGGTGGCGATCGAGGGAAGGCGGGTTGCTTGGAAGTCATTGTAATGTGGGTCACGGTGGGCTAGGTTCGGTGTGACGGGCCCCTCTGTGGCGGTACTTCACATGGTGCAGATCACAATTGACATAGGGGTGCGCCCCGTTACCCTAATTTCTGCCTCAGCATTCCGGGGTTCACTTCTCAACAAGGGAGACTTTCATGCCTGACTTTGGTGCACTGGCCGACCTCATCGGTGGCATCACCGACATCCTCGGTGCCGCGGAGTTCTTCACCGGCTCGCTCGGCGGCAACAACGTCGACGGCTTCCTCGGTGCCATCGGCTCCATCAGCGCCGGCGGCGAGTGATGACCCCGGGCCGCCGCTGACGGGGCGGCCCACCGGCTCGGGACGCGGCCGGACCCCAATGCCTCCCACCTGACCCCGGGCCGGTCCGGCCCGCATCTCACCGAGGTCCCGCGCGGAGCGGGGCCCATCCTCAAAGGAGACAATCATGGAGCTCGGTTCCCTCGCGGCCGTGTCCGACACCCTCGGCTTCGTCAACGACTTCCTCGGCGCCTTCGGCGACCTCTTCTCGGGCCTCGACTACTTCACCGGCGGTGACTTCGAGGAGGCCCTCGCCGGCGGCTTCATGAAGTGATCTGACCTTCGGTCTCGATAAGGGGCGTCGGGAGTGCTTCCCGGCGCCCCTTTTCGTGTCTGCGGCCGGGTTTCGGCGTAGGGTCTCGGCGGCATGTTCACGGGGTTGAGGTCCCGAGGTAACGGTGTGGCCGGTACCGTCGATAAGGAACATGTGAGCCGCCACCGCGTCTGGTGAGGTTTCCATGGCTTCCGGCCAGGGAATCCGCAGGGGGTCGTGGAGGGCGGACGCGTGACTCGCCCCCGAAGTCCCACGCCTGCACGGTGTGTGACCCGTGGGGCTTGTGTGACCGATACGGATTGGGTTTACTCTCCCCTGAGGGTCTGCCCAGGCCGTCGGCGATAAGAGGTGTCCGGCCCCGCTTCCGTGGGGCCGGTGAACTACGAGAACGTAAAGGCGTCGGAATTATGCGATCAGTCAAGAGCCGCCGGCTCGGCACGAAGGTGACTGCGGCGGCCCTGGCCGCGGCCATGGTCCCCGTCGTCGCCACCGGCACGGCTCAGGCCCAGGGCGGCACGATCCAGTACACCAAGGCCACGGCCACTAACAAGGTCGCCGAGACCGAGCTCCCGGACGGTCGACTGATCGTGTCGGTGTGGTCGGACAAGATGGCCATCGAGGTGCCGAACATCGTCCAGCGGCCGCGCGACGGCAACCCGCACGCGCCGGTCCTCTACCTGGTCAACGGTGCCGGTGGCGGCGAGGACTCAGCCACCTGGCAGGCACAGTCCGACGTCAAGCAGTTCATGTCCGACAAGGACGCCTGGACCGTCACCCCGATCGGCGGCGCCTTCTCGTACTACACGGACTGGCAGAAGCACGATCCCAATGTCCAGACCCGCTTCGCGCGTGACACCGACCGTCCGATGGCGTTCGAGACCTACCTCGCCAAAGAACTGCCGGATCTCTTCGAGGGTCGCTACGGGGGGAACACCGGCGACGCCCGCGGCCGTGGTCTCGCCGCGATCTCCATGACCGCGACCTCGGTCCTGACCATCGCCCAGAAGTACCCGGGCAGGTTCGACGCCATCGGCTCCTACTCCGGCTGTGCGGAGACCTCCACCCCGATCGGCCACGAGTTCATCAACATCGTCACCGGCATGCGGGGCGGGGCCGACCTCAACAACATGTGGGGGCCCTTCCCGGGCGAGCCCCGCGCGGGTACCAACAGCTGGTTCGACAACGACCCGGTCTGGGGCGCCTGGCGCTTCAAGGAGCAGATGGACCGCGGCCAGCTGCCCGCCATGTTCATCTCCACCGGAAACGGTCTGCCCGGACCGCACGAGTCGCTCGAGAACTGGCGCCTGCGCAACAGCATCCCGGCGCTGGCCAACCAGGCGATCGTCGGCGGTGTCATCGAGGCGGCCACCCAGTACTGCACGGCCAATCTGGCCCGCCGCTTCGGCGAGCTCGGCATCCCCGCCCACTTCGACTTCGCGCCCAACGGCACGCACTCGTGGGGCTACTGGGAGGACGACCTCAAGCAGTCCTGGCCCATGATGGCGAACGCCATGGGTGCCCGCTGGGGCGCTCTCTGATCGACCGGCGCCACGGCGGCTCACCCGCGCCCGGAGCCCACGGACCCCGCTCACCTCACATCAGGTGGGCGGGGTCCGTTCTCGTATGCGGCCCCGCCGCGGGCCGGCTGCGGCGAACGGAGCGTAGTCCGGCATCCTGTACCCATGACCACGATCGAAGACCCCGCCCGGGTCGAACTGCACCACCCGGACGGCAGCACCAGCCCGCTGCTGATCGTGGAGACCGACCAGCGGGACGAGCGCCGGCCGTCGGTCCTGGTGCTGCCGGGCATCGCCGTCGGCGCCCGTTACTACCTCCCGCTCGCCCGCGCGCTGGCGGCCGAGGGCGTCGACGTCGCGATCACCGAGCTGCGCGGCCAGGGGGAGAGCACCTACCGCATCGGTCGGCGTAGCGCCCCGGCCGGCTACCACGAGAGCGCCGCCGAGGACGTCCCGCTCGCGCTCGACGCGATGGAGCAGCGACTCGGCCGGCGGCCCGTGATCCTCCTGGGGCACAGCATGGGCGCGCAGATCGGTGTGTACCACCTCGCGCGCCACGACCCGCGCGTCGCCGGGCTCGTCGCGGTCGCCGCCCAGTCACCGTTCCACCGCGGCTTCCCGGGGCCCGTCGGTCGCAAGCTGCGCGCGGGCTCGGTGATCCTGCCGGCGCTGGGCTGGCTCTCCGGGCACGTGCCGGGACAGTTCTTCGGCGCGAAGGGACGGATCCCCGCCGACCGCATCCGGGACTGGGCCCGGCTCGCCGCGGCGGGCGTCATGCAGCCGGCCCGCGCCGATCTCGACTACCCGGCGGGCCTGTCGCGCGTCACCGTGCCGGCGCTGGCGGTGGTGATCGCCGACGACCCGCTCGCCCCCGCGAGTGCCGCACGCAACCTCCTGGCCATGCTGCCCTCCGCGCGCACGACCCTCGAGCTCGAACCCGAGGCGCTGGGGCACAACTCGTGGGCGCGCCGACCCGCCGAGGTGGTCGCCCGGGTGCTCGCGTGGACGGACCGGGAGGTCGTCAGGCCCGAGCGGGACGACGACGAGGTAGTCGACGCCTGAAGAACTCGTACGTGAGGACCGCTTTCCGCGCCTCCTGCGTGTTGTCGGCGGCGCCGGCGTGGCCGCCCTCGACGTTCTCGTAATAGGCGACCTCGTGACCCGCGGCCTCCAGGGCGGCGGTCATCTTCCGCGCGTGGCCCGGGTGCACGCGGTCATCCCGTGTCGAGGTGGTCATGAGCACGGGCGGGTAACGGACCTCCGAGGCGGGCCGGATGTTCTGGTAGGGGGAGTACGCGCCGAGGAAATCGTCCCAGTCGGACGAGTCCGGGTCGCCGTACTCGGCCATCCACGACGCGCCGGCCAACAGTAGGTGGTAACGCTTCATGTCCAGCAGCGGTACAGCGATCGCCAGCGCTCCGA
The DNA here is from genome assembly GCF_002999155.1 of Dietzia sp. oral taxon 368. Taxonomy (NCBI): domain Bacteria; kingdom Bacillati; phylum Actinomycetota; class Actinomycetes; order Mycobacteriales; family Dietziaceae; genus Dietzia; species Dietzia sp. oral taxon 368. Next base: position 683,856 of record NZ_CP027238.1, on the reverse strand, counting down.
AGAGTTCCGGGTAGCGGGTGAGCATGACGCCCATGAGCAGCCCGCCGTTGGATCCGCCGGTCGCGCCCAGCTGGTCGCGGGTGGTCACCCCCGTATCGACGAGGGCGCGCGCCACGGCCGCGAAGTCCTCGTAGGCGCGCGGCCGCTTCTCGCGCAGGGCGGCCCGGTGCCACGACGGCCCGTACTCGCCGCCGCCGCGGATCCCCGCCACGACGTAGACTCCGCCCTCCTCGAGCCACAGCGCGCCGCGCAGGGCCGCGTACGCGGGCCGCATCGACACCTCGAAGCCTCCGTAGCCGTACAGGATGGTTGGTCGGGGGCCGTCCGGGCCGGGCCCGCGCATGACGGTGTACGGGACCTCGGTGCCGTCGTCGCTCACGGCGGTGTGGCGGGTGACCTCGATGCCGGCCGTGTCGAACCGGTGCGGGGTCGCGCCGAGGGTGGTGGTGCTGCCGTCGGCGCGCAGGAGCACCAGCGACGGTGGCACGACCGGCCCGGAGACCGCGAGCACGGCGTCGTCGGGGTGCGGCCGCTCGCCGTCGGACCGCCCTCCTCCCGCCGGCCCGGAATCCTCCTGCTCGCCGTCCCGCATCCCGGACAGCCGGTCGCAGGACAGCACGTCGATCGACACGTGCTCGGGCAGGCCCTCCACCGGCCGCGGCGTCCAGTCGCCGTCGACGGAATCGGGGATGGTGTAGGCCTCGATCCGCGACTCGGTGTCGTCGAGGACCGTCAGCAGGATCCGGCCGCGGCCCCAGGTGATGTCCTCGACGGTCGTGGACGGGGTGGGGGAGAACAGGACGACCGGCTCGGGCAGGCGCTCGGGGTCGGCGTCCACGACGGACCACGGCACCACGAGCACCGACCCGCCGGGATGGGTCCGGCCCGCGATCTCGAGATCGGTCCGGGGCCTCAGGAGGAGCCAGTCGCCGCACGAGGTGACGTCGCAGTCCTCGGGCACGGGCACGGCGCGCGGCCCGGTCGCGGTGGGGTCGGTCCCGGGCGTCCAGAAGACCTCCTGCGAGGTGTGGAAGTCCGGTGCGCGGCTGGCGAGGAACCGGCCCGTCGTCGGGTCGTGCGAGGCCCCCACCGCCACGTCGTCCGTCCGTCCCTCGAAGATCACGGGCGCCTGCGCGGGATCGGTACCGCGCCGCCACAGTCGCACGACGCGCGCGTACCCCGAGTCGGTGGCGTCGGATCCCTCCGGGTCGAGCGGCGCGGCGAGGAGCACGGTGTCGCGGTCGACCCACGACACCGAGCACTTGGCCTCGCTCAGTCGGAAGCCGTCCTCCGAGGCGGGGACGAAGCGTCGCGCGAGGAGGTCGAACTCGCGGATCTCGACGGCGTCCGCGCCGCCGCGGGACAACCGCAGCAGTGCGCGGTCGTCGGCGGGCCGGCGGACGACCGTCCCCGAGTACACCCAGTTGACGCCTTCCTCGTCGGCGAGCGCGTCGACGTCGACGAGCGTCTCCCACGCCGGGTGGTCGACACCTGGCGCGCCCTCTGCGAGGACCGACCACGGCACGCGGCGCCACAGTCCGCGTCGGTGGTCGCCGTCCTTCCACAGCGTGTAGGCGTGGGGGCCGCGCAGGACGGGCCAGGCGATACGGTCCGTGGCGTCGAGGATCTCCAGCGCCCGGGTGTAGGAGGCCTCGGCGTGCTCGCCGGTCGCGAGATCGGCCACCGTCCGGTCGCTGCGCATCCGCACCCACTCCAGGGCGTGGGGCGCGTCCACGTCCTCCAGGTGGAGGTACGGATCTGAGCTCGGGGAAACCGTCATGACCTCGATGATGCCGTGGTCGTGTCGGAGTGACCGAGCCGACATGTCGGATGGGGGTCCAGATCTTCACAGACTCTTGTTATGAGGCTGCGCCGTCAGTAGCATCATCCCCACGTTCGGGTCGTCTGACCCGGCCATTCTCGGGGATCCGGGAATGCACCCTCGATAAACGGAGACACATAATGGGTTCCCTCAAGCTCGGATCGGTCACGGAGTCCCTCGGCGGAGGCACCGGCAGCTCCACCGAGACCATCACCGATCAGATCGCCGAGACCGTCGGCGACCTGGTCGCCACCGCGCTCCGGCAGGTCCTGGGCAACCTGTCCTGACGGTGCCCGCAGACATCCCGACGCCGCCCCTTCCACCCGGAGGGGGCGGCGTCGGGCATTTCGGGTGCGATCGGGGGCGGCTCGGGGTGCCTGCGACACGCGTTGCGCATAGTCTGTGTGTCGTGGCTGACACTCATTTCGACCTGATCGTCCTCGGCGCGGGCCCCGGTGGCTACGTCGCCGCAATCCGTGCCTCGCAGCTCGGCCTCAAGGTGGCCGTCGTCGAGGAGAAGTACTGGGGCGGTGTGTGCCTCAACGTGGGTTGTATCCCCTCAAAGGCACTGCTGCGTAATGCGGAGCTGGCCAACACGGTTCAGCGTGACGGCAAGCTGTTCGGTATCTCCGGCGACGTCTCCTTCGACTTCGGCGCCGCCTACGACCGCAGCCGCAAGGTCTCGGACGGCATCGTCAAGGGCGTCCACTTCCTCATGAAGAAGAACAAGATCACCGAGATCAACGGCTACGGGACGTTCACCGACGCCAAGACGATCGAGGTCGACGGCACGGAGTACACGTTCGACAACTGCATCATCGCCACCGGCTCCGTGGTCAAGACCCTCCCGGGCATCGAGCTGAGCGAGAACGTGGTCAGCTACGAGGAGCAGATCCTCTCCCGCGAGCTGCCCGACTCGATCGTCGTGGTGGGCGCGGGCGCGATCGGCATGGAGTTCGCGTACGTGATGAACGCCTACGGCGTCGAGGTCACGATCGTCGAGTTCATGGACCGCCTGCTGCCGAACGAGGACGAGGAGGTCTCCAAGGAGATCGCCAAGCACTACAAGAAGCTCGGCATCAAGCTCCTCACCGGGCACAAGACCACCAAGATCACCGACAACGGTGACTCGGTGGACGTGGAGATCGAGAAGAAGGACGGCGGGGAGACCCAGACGGTCACCGTGGACAAGGTCCTCATGGCCGTCGGCTTCGGTCCCCGCGTCGAGGGCTTCGGCCTGGAGAACGCCGGCGTCGAGCTCACCGACCGCGGCGCGATCGACATCGACGACCACATGCGCACCAACGTCGACGGCATCTACGCCATCGGCGACGTCACCGGCAAGCTGCAGCTCGCCCACGTGGCCGAGGCGCAGGGCGTCGTGGCCGCCGAGACCATGGCCGGCGCCGAGACCCAGACCCTGGGCGACTACCGTATGATGCCGCGCGCCACGTTCTGCCAGCCGCAGGTCGCGTCCTTCGGGCTCACCGAGGCCCAGGCGAGGGACGAGGGCTACGACGTCAAGGTGGCCAAGTTCCCGTACTCCGCCAACGGCAAGGCGCAGGGCCTCGGCCATGCGGTCGGCTTCGTGAAGATCGTCGCCGACGCCACCCACGGAGAGCTGATCGGCGGCCACCTCATCGGTCCCGATGTCTCCGAGCTCCTGCCCGAGCTGACCCTCGCGCAGATGTGGGACCTCACCGCCGCCGACGTCGCCCGCAACGTGCACACGCACCCGACGCTGTCCGAGGCCATGAAGGAGGCCGTCGAGGGCATCGCCGGCCACATGATCAACCTCTGACGGTCCGCCCGTCGCTCCGCCCCGCTGCTCGCCGGTTCGTCCGGCCGGGCGGCGGGGCGGAGTGCCTTCCGGCGTGTGCCCGGCGCGGGGTCCAACCCGTCCACAGCTGACGGAACGATCGGGCCCCGGCCGACGAAAAGACCGTTCCGCACGGACCCACTCGGGCGACGTGTGCGAAACGGTCTTCTCGATGGCGCGGACCCGCCGGCCGCGGGGTCACTCGGCGTTGACGAGCTTCTCCATCTGCGCCGTGTAGATCGCGTCGAGGGCGCCGGCGGCGGTCGGCAGGACCGGGTCGGCCGCGGGATCGTCGCCGCGGGCCGCGTACTCCACGCTCACCGTGGTGTCGCGGGCGTACCCGTGGATCGCGATGGCCCGGCTCAGGGTCTTCGTGCCGTCCGGCTGCGTGGTGATGAAGTCGCTGGTGACGCGGAAGCCCTCGGCGCCCGCGATCTCCGGCGCGTCCTGCACCGACATGACGAGCTCGACGTCGGGGTTCGAGGTGCTGCGCGCGGTGTCGCACGCCTCGTAGAGGGAGCGGTCCATGAAGTCGTCGAGCCGGCCGCTCACCATGCCGATGCCGAACCGGTGCTCCGTCTCGTCCGTCTCGGACTGCTTGTAGCGCACCGCCGCGGTCACGCCGTCCGTGGTGGCGTGGTTGGAGACGGTCTCGAGGCGCGAGACCTTGTCGCAGGCCGGGTCGTCCATGAGCTGGCGCTGCTGGTCGGCGACGAGCTTGTCGACGGCCTCTTGGAGCATCGGCCGGTCGAGCACCTGGACGATGCCACCCCCCGGGGCCTCGCCCTCGGCCAGCACGAGCTCCTCGACGGGCGCCTGCGGGGCCGAGTCGTCGACCGTCGGCGAGGCCGGCGCCGAGGTCGACGTGTCGCCCGACTGCTCGGCCTCGGTGCCGGAGTCGTCCGACGAACAGGCCGTGAGAGCTGCCGCGGTGACCAGCGCGAGGCCGGCGGCCGCGACGCGGCGGGTGGTGCGGGTGCGGAGGCGCATCTCTCTCCTTTGTTTTCGGTTACCCACATAGTGCCACCGTCGTACCGCTATCTGTGCATCGTGCCCCGCGTGCGGCGCGCTGCGGAAAAGCCCGCGGGCACGGCCGTGGAACGCCGGAAACATCAAAAGCGACCGCGGGGGCCCGAAGTCGGGGGCAGTGACCGCGCGGGTGGAAGCGGTGTAACGGGCCCGGTGTGACTACCCTTGGGGCCGCGCACGGGCGGAGCCTCTCGGCGCCGACGACCCCCTGATATAGGACAACGATATGGACCATGACGGTGTGGACGCCGTGCTCTTCGACCTCGACGGGGTGATCACCCCGACGGCGGAGAAGCACATGGAGGCGTGGAACCGGATGTTCAGCGCGTACTTCGACGCCCGCGGGATCGACCCGTACTCGGACGAGGACTACTTCCGGTACATCGACGGCAAGCCGCGCGTCGAGGGCATCGCGTCGATGCTCGCCGCGCGGGGCCTCACCCTGCCCGAGGGGAGCGACGACGACGAGGCCGGGCCGGACGCGGACACGATCCACGGACTCGGTACGCGCAAGAACGTGATCTTCCGTGAGCTGCTCGACGAGGGGATCGAGGCCTACCCCGGCTCGGTCGCCTACCTCGACGCGCTCGACGCCGCCGGCATCGCCTCGTGCGTCGTCTCGAGCTCGAAGAACGCGGAGGCCGTGCTCACCGCGGCCGGGCTGCGGGACCGGTTCGACGTGATCGTGGACGGCCTGGTCGCCGCAGCCGAGGGCATCCCCGGTAAGCCGAAGCCCGACACGTACCTGCGGGGTGCCGAGCTGCTCGGCGTCCCCGCGGAGCGCTGCGTCGTGATCGAGGACGCCGTCTCGGGGGTGCAGGCCGGTGCTGCCGGCGGGTTCGCGCGGGTGGTCGGCGTGGACCGGGGGGCCGGGCGCGAGACCCTGCTCGCGGAGGGTGCCGACCTCGTCGTCGTCGACCTGGCCGAGCTCATCCCCGGACTCCAGGAGGCCCGCCGGTGACACGTGTCCCCATCTCCCGTGGCCCGGTGCACGACACCGTCGGCCAGTCGGTGCCCGGCAACATCCGCACCACCTACGGTGTGAACCTCCGCAGCCACCTCGAGGTGCCGGAGATCAACCGGTCCACCCACCCCGCCGACCCGTGGCGATGGGTCGAGACCCGCCCCAAGGCGTCCCCGCTGGGGGTGTCCGAGACCCAGTTCGCGGTGGCCAACGGCTACCTGGGCATGCGCGGCAACCCGGAGGAGGGTCGCGACTCGGTCCAGCACGGGACCTTCGTCAACGGCTTCCACGAGACGTGGCACATCCAGCACGCCGAGGACGCGTACGGCCTCGCGCGCGAGGGCCAGACGATGATCCAGGCCCCCGACACCAAGACGATCCGCGTCTACGTCGACGACGAGCCCCTGCGGCTGGGCGTGGCCGACCTCGAGCACTACGAGCGAAGCATCGACTTCCGCGACGGGATCCTGCGCCGCGAACTCGTGTGGCGCACGCCGGCCGGCAAAAAGGTCGTCATCCGCTCCAGCCGGATGGTGTCCATGGTGGAGAAGCACCTCGCCGTGATGACCTACGAGATCGAGCTGCCGGACGAGCCCGCGCCCGTGGTGATCTCCTCGCAGGTCCTCAACCGTCAGGACGGCGAGGACGAGTACGGCTCCGCCGACGACGTCCCCGACGAGGGCTTCGACCCGCGCCGCGCCGAGGGACTGGACCACCGCGTCCTCGAGTCCCAGCTCTGCGAGGGCCAGCGCGGTTACCAGGTGCACGGCTACCGCTGCGCCCACTCCGGAATGACCATCGCCGTGGCCGTCGACCACCTCCTCGAGACCGAGGACGACGTGGCCATGAGCCACGAGATCGACGACGACTCGTCGAAGGTCGTCTACCACGCGCACGTCACGCCGGGGCGCGTGCTCAAGCTGACCAAGCTCGCCGCGTACCACACGTCCGAGGTCGTGCCCGCGGGCGAACTCGCCGACCGGTGCTCACGCACCCTCGGCCGGGCCCGCGAGCGCGGCGTGGACGACCTGCACCGCACCCAGCGGGACTGGTACGACCACTTCTGGGATCGTGCCGACGTCGAGGTGGAGGGCCCCGCGGAGACGCAGCAGGCCATCCGGTTCAACCTCTTCCAGCTGGCCCAGGCCTCGGCACGGGCCGAGTACAACGGCATCGCCGCCAAGGGCGTCACCGGTAGTGGCTACTCCGGCCACTACTTCTGGGACACCGAGACGTACGTCCTGCCGTTCCTGACGTACACCATGCCGCGGTTCGCCCGGAACGCCCTGCGCTTCCGGTACAACATGCTCGACAAGGCGCGGGAGCGCGCGAAGTTCCTGTCCGTCAAGGGCGCCCTCTACCCGTGGCGGACCATCAACGGTGAGGAGGCGTCGGCCTACTACGAGGCCGGCACCGCCCAGTACCACATCAACGCCGACATCGCGCACGCCATGGTCAAGTACATGTGGGCCACCGAGGACCAGGACTTCATGATCCGCGAGGGCGTGGACGTGCTGGTCGAGACCGCGCGGATGTGGGTCTCGCTCGGCTTCTTCGACGGCGACGGCATGTTCCACATCCACGGTGTGACCGGGCCGGACGAGTACACCACGGTCGTGGACAACAACCTGTTCACCAACGCGATGGCGCGGTTCAATCTCGTGGCCGCGGCGATCGCCTGCAAGCGGATCGCGGGGCTGGGCAACGGCCAGTGGGAGGCGATCTGTCGGCGCCTGAAGATCCGCGACGAGGAGATCGCCGAGTGGAAGCGCGCCGCCGAGAACATGGTGATCGCGTTCGACGAGGAACTGGGCGTCCACCCGCAGGACCAGGACTTCCTCGCCAAGGAGGTCTGGGACCAGGACCTCGAGGAACCCCGCCGGCCGCTCCTGCTGCACTTCCATCCGCTGGTCATCTACCGGCATCAGGTGCTCAAGCAGGCCGATGTCGTGCTGGCCATGTTCCTGCGTGGTGACGAGTTCAGCGAGGAGCAGAAGCGGGCGAACTTCGAGTACTACGACCCGTTGACCACCGGCGACTCCACCCTGTCGGCCGTGGTGCAGGCGATCATCGCGGCTGAGATCGGCTACTGCGACGAGGCGTTCGAGCACTTCCAAAAGGCCCTGGTTGTGGACCTGGCCGACGTGCACGGCAACGCTTCCGACGGCATCCATGTGGCCTCCACCGGCGGGGTTTGGTCGGCGCTGGTCAGCGGCTTCGGCGGCATGCGCGACTACCGGGGCGAGATCTCGTTCGACCCGCGGGTGCCCGCGCAGTGGGGGTCGCTGACGTTCCGGATGACGGTGCGGGGCACGCACGTGCGGGTCCGCTGCGACCACCACGAGCTCACGATCGCGAACCTCAACGGCGCCGACTTCGAGTGCACGGTGCAGGGCCGCGATGTGCACGTGCCGGCGGGGCAGACGGTGACGGTCGGCCTCGACGACCGGGCCCGCGTCTGCCTGTCCTGCCCGGAAACGGTCTGACCCGCGGCTCGCCTGGGCGGCCCGCCCGTCCCGACCCGGCCCGACCCGGTCGGATTCGTCGCCCGGACGGTGGGCCCGAGCTGCGTCGGCGGCGGATCTGTTGGTCGGCTGCGTCCGAGGCGGGGCTGGTCGGATGGGCCTCGGGCTTGAATCGGCGTGGTCGTCTCGCCGGCTCAGCTCGCGATTTGAGGCCCCGCCGCACGCTGCCTATCGGATCGCGCTACACCTAAGGGATCCGATGGGCGTTGCGCGAGCGGATGGGCGGCGTGGGATCAGATGGGTGAGGCGGGCCCGATCGGTGAATCCGCTGCCGGGGCGGGTCGGTCGCTGCGGGGCCGGCGATCCGGAGCGCGGCGCGCGATCTGCCCCTCGGATCTCGTTTCGCTCGTCGCATTGCGATTCGCTCGCGGAGTTCCTGGGGCAGATCGATTTCGGAGGAGCGAGGTGTAATCCGCGGGGCGGATCGTGGAGGCGGGGCGGTGTCAGCGGGGGCGGTCCGGCTGGATGCGCAGCGTCTGCAGGGACGTGGCCAGGCCGTCGTACTGCGTGACCAATTGCACCAACGCGACCAGCTCTCCCGGGGTCAGGTATTCGGAGAGGGCGGCCCACGTCTCGTCGGACACGTCCTGCGCTTGCACCAGCTCGTCGACGGCCGTGAGCAGCACCTCCAGCCTGCCCGGCCAACCCGCGGAGGCGGGGTCGCGGGTGGTGCCGGCGATCTCGTCGTCGTCCAGTCCCACCCGCGCGCCGATGCGCTCGTGGTGCGCCCGCTCGTACACGCTGCCCCGCAGGTGGGCCACGCGCAGGATCACGAGTTCGGTGGTGCGGCGGTCGAGGATCCCGAACGGCATCATCATCCCCGAGTAGGCGAGCCAGGCGGGGAAGAGGCGGCGGGCGCGGCCGAGGGTGGCGAACAGGTGGACGTCGCGTGAGCCGGTGACGCGCGCGCCGATGCGGTTGACCGCCCAGCCGAACGGGCCGAGCTCGCGGAACCCGCCGGGACGGATGCGGGGGACCTGCGCGGCGGTGCCGTCGTGGCTGTCGCTGCTCTCGTGGGGCTGGCTCATGGCCGTCAGGGTAGGTCAGGCGCGGACCCGGCGGAGGCGGGTTCGCCGAGGAGGTACGGCGAGAGCGACGAGCGGTGGGCGTCCACGCGCAGCTCGTGATTGAGCGGCGGGAACGCGCGCTGCGGGCAGGCGGGGCGGTCGCACATACGGCAGCCGGAGCCGATCTTGGTGGCGGCGTCGACGTCGTCGAGGTCCAGACCCTGCGCGTACACGGTCCGGTGGGCGTGGCGGGCCTCGCAGCCCAGCCCGATCGCGAACGTCTTGCGCGGCTGCCCGAAGCGCATGGGCCGGGTCGTCACGGTGCGCGAGACCCACAGGTGCAGCCGGCCGTCGGGCATCTGTGCGACCTGCCGCATGATCTTGCCGGGAAACGAGAACGACTCGTAGATGTTCCACAGCGGGCACGTGCCACCGGAGGTCGTGAAGTGGAACCCGGTCGCGGACTGCCGCTTGGACATGTTGCCGGCGCGGTCGACGCGCACGAAGCTGAACGGCACCCCGGCCGCCCCGGGCCGCTGCAGTGTGGACAGGCGGTGGCACACGGTCTCGTAGCCGGTGGCGTGGAAGGCCATGAGCCGCTCGACGTCGTAGCGGAAGTCCTCGGCGGTGTCGAGGAACCGCTGGTAGGGCATGAGGACGGCGGCGGCGAAGTAGCTGGCCAGTCCGCGAAGGGCGAGCGCGACGGCGGCAGGGGAGGTGAAGGCCCCCTCCTCGACGAGGCTGTCGAGCAGGTCGCGGTGTTCGAGGAACGCGAGCTCGGAGGCCACGCGGAACGCCTGCTGACCGGGCGTGAGGTGCGCGGACAGGTCGAGGCGGCGATCCTCGGCGGAGAACACGTGCCAGAGGCCGTCGGGCAGGTCGACGCGGCGGGAGATGCGCACGCCGTGGGCCTCGGCGAGGCGGTTCTCGAGCTCGACGCGCACGTCGCCGCGGTTGAGCCGGATGCGGGTGGTGAGGTCCTCGGCGGCGGTGTCGAGGGAGTCGATGTAGTTCTGCCGTTGGTAGAAGTAGTCGCGCACCTCCTCGTGCGGCATGGACAGCACGGATCGGTCGACCGTGGACTCGGGCACGTTACGGGTCTCGGTGAGCGCGGCGAGCAGGTCGGCGGAGTTGCGGTAGCGCTGGTGCAGGAGCATGAAGGCGCGGGCGAGCGCGGGGTGCGCCCGGACGAGGTCGACGACCTCGTCGGCGGGGACCTCGGCGGACAACTGGGTGTCGGTGAGGGCCTCGGTCACCGCGGCGATGAGCCGGGTGTCCGAGTCGGAGGCGAAGAACGTGGAGTCGACGCCGTAGACCTCGGAGATCTTGACCAGGACCCGGGAGGTGACGGGGCGGGTGTCCTTCTCGAGTTGATTGAGGTACGACGACGACAAGCCGAGCGATTGCGCGAACGCCGCCTGGGTCAGGCCGTTCTCCTCGCGCAGTCGACGCAGTCGCGCCCCCATATGTGAGGCCGTCATCGGCTTCCCCCTCTCCGTCCGTGGCGCACCACACAATCTTCGCAAACTTTGCAAAGAAGGCAAAGAAACTCGCCACATTCGCACTTGCCGCAGGTAGACGCGCCGTAGCGAGTGTGGCATTGTGTCTGTCGTAAGGGGCCGTAACTCGCAAGAGTGCGAATACGGACCCGTCCCCGAGACAGAAAAGAGTCGCGATGTCGAACGTCGGCAAGGCACGTACCGCTGAAGAGATCCAGAAGGACTGGGACACCAACCCCCGCTGGAAGGGCATCACCCGCAACTACACGGCTGAGCAGGTCGCCGAGCTGCAGGGCACCGTCGTCGAGGAGCACACCCTCGCCCGTCGTGGCGCGGAGATCCTCTGGGAGAAGGTCAACACCAAGGACTTCGTCAACTCCCTCGGTGCCCTGACGGGCAACCAGGCCGTGCAGCAGATCCGCGCGGGCCTCGAGGCCGTCTACCTCTCCGGCTGGCAGGTCGCCGCCGACGCGAACCTCTCGGGCCACACCTACCCGGACCAGTCGCTGTACCCGGCCAACTCGGTGCCGACCGTCGTGCGTCGCATCAACAACGCCCTGCTGCGCGCCGACGAGATCGCCCGCATCGAGGGCGACACATCGGTGGAGAACTGGCTCGCCCCGATCGTGGCCGACGCCGAGGCCGGCTTCGGTGGCGCCCTGAACGCCTACGAGCTGCAGAAGTCCATGATCAACGCCGGTGCCGCCGGTGTGCACTGGGAGGACCAGCTGGCCTCCGAGAAGAAGTGCGGCCACCTCGGTGGCAAGGTGCTCATCCCGACCAACCAGCACATCCGCACCCTGACCTCGGCCCGCCTCGCCTCGGACGTCGCCAACGTGCCGTCCGTGATCATCGCGCGCACCGACGCCGAGGCCGCCACCCTGATCACCTCGGACGTCGACGAGCGCGACCGTCCGTTCATCACCGGTGAGCGCACCGCCGAGGGCTTCTACCACGTCAAGAACGGCATCGAGCCGTGCATCGAGCGCGCGAAGGCCTACGCCCCGTTCGCCGACATGATCTGGATGGAGACCGGCACCCCGGATCTCGAGTACGCCAAGAAGTTCGCCGAGGGCGTCAAGGCCGAGTTCCCGGACCAGCTCCTGGCCTACAACTGCTCGCCCTCCTTCAACTGGAAGGCGAACCTGGACGACGAGACCATCGCCAAGTTCCAGAAGGAGCTCGGCGCGATGGGCTTCAAGTTCCAGTTCATCACCCTGGCCGGCTTCCACTCGCTCAACTACGGCATGTTCGACCTGGCCTACGGCTACGCCCGCAACCAGATGAGCGCGTTCGTCGAGCTGCAGGAGCGCGAGTTCAAGGCCGCCGAGGAGCGTGGCTTCACCGCGGTCAAGCACCAGCGCGAGGTCGGCGCCGGCTACTTCGACCTCATCGCCACCACGGTCGACCCCAACACGTCCACCGCGGCGCTGAAGGGCTCCACCGAGGAGGGCCAGTTCCACTGAGATAGTGGACCTGACCGGTGAACCGATCCGATCGACGGTCGGCTCGCCGACATGAGGTGACAACCGGGGGCCGTGGCCGTCTCGACGAGGCGGCCCGGCCCCCGGTCGTCTCTCCGCTCACCCCGCCGCGGACCGGCGAACGGGCCGGCGCGCCCCCTCACGACCCTCCTCCCGAAGGACCCAGGACGCCATGAGCAGCAGCCGCGACGCCGCGACGGACGCGGGACGGATCACCCGCGTCGGCGTGGTGGGGGCCGGGCAGATGGGCTCCGGCATCGCCGAGGTCTGCGCGCGTGCCCACGTGGACGTCCTCGTGTGGGAGTCCACCCGAGAGCTCACCACCGCCGGCCGCTCCCGGATCCTGCAGTCCCTCGACCGTGGGGTGTCCTCGGGCAAGATCACCGAGCGCGAACGCGAACAGGCCGCCCTGCGCCTGCGCCTCACCACCGACCCGGGCGACTTCTGTGACCGCCAGCTCGTGATCGAGGCGGTCGCCGAGGACGAGGCCGCCAAGTCGGCCGTCTTCCGGCAGCTCGACGAGATCGTCACCGACCCGGGAGCCGTGTTGGCCACCAACACCTCCGCTGTCCCGGTCGCCACCCTCGCCGGGTGCACGGCCCGTCCGGAGCGCGTGCTCGGCATGCACTTCTTCAACCCCGTCCCCGTGCTCCCGCTGGTCGAGCTGGTGAGCACCCCCGAGACCGGCGCCGCCGTCCGCGACCGCGCCGAGACGTTCGCCGAACAGGTCCTCGGCAAGCAGGTCGTGCACTCCGCCGACCGCGCCGGCGCCGTGGTCAACGCCCTGCTCGTGCCGTACCTGCTCTCCGCCATCCGAATGGCGGAGTCCGGCCACGCCACCGCCGAGGACATCGACCGCGCCATGGTCCTCGGCTGCGCGCACCCCATGGGCCCGCTCGCGCTGGCCGATCACGTGGGGCTGGACACGGTCAAGGTGATAGCCGAGGCGATGCACGCAGAATTCGGTGAGCCGCTGTACGCGCCGCCCCCGCTGCTCGTGCACATGGTCGAGACGGGCCGGCTGGGCCGGAAGACGGGTCAGGGCTTCCACCGCTATCCCGTGCCCCGGGCGATGGCCCGGGCCACGCGCTGAGATGACCTCGTCGTCGTCGCCCTCGTCGCCTCACCTCGAACCCACGCGCGCCTCGTCGGTCCTGGGCTACCCGCGTATCGGGCCGCGCCGCGAGCTCAAGCGCGCGCTCGAACGGTACTGGCACGGCGACGGCACGCGCACCGAGCTGCTCGCCACCGGCCGTCGCCTCCGCGAGGCCACCTGGCACGACCTGGTCGCCAAGGGCCTCACGCAGATCCCCGGCAACACCTTCAGCTTCTACGACCACATCCTCGACGACGCCCTGCTCGTCGGCGCGATCCCCGCCCGCTTCCGCGAACTCACCCGCGACCTCACACCCGTCGACACGGTCTTCGCCCTCGCCCGCGGCCGCGCCGACGTCCCCCCGCTGGAACTGGTCCCGCTGCAGGGGACCTCCTACCTGTACCGCCAGCCCGAGTTCGACGAGGCCTCCGAGCTGGGGCTGCGGCCGGGCGAGCTGCTCGCCGAGGTCGCCCGCGCGCGGGAGCTGGGGCTCGAGATCCGGCCTGTCGTGACCGGCCCGGTCTCACTGCTGCTGCTCGGTAAGACCTCGCCCGAGGCCGCGCCCGGGTTCACGCCGCTCGACCTGCTGGACCGGATGCTCCAACAGTACGAGGCGCTGCTCGGCGTGCTGGCCGAGGCGGGCGTGACGTGCGTGCAGTTCGACGAGCCCTGCATGACCATGGAGCGTGCGCCGGACGAGATCGACCGGCTACGCGGGGCCTATGACCGGCTCGCCGCGGTGCCGGCGAGACCGCGGATCCTCGTCACCGGCGAGTACGGCGACCTGGGGGACGCGCTGCCCGCGCTCGCGGCCACGGGGATCGAGGCGATCGGCTTGGACCTGGTCCACGGGCGGCGGACGGCCGCCGAGCTCGCCGCCGTGCCGGGCCTGGCCGCCAAGCGCCTCTACGCCGGCGTCGTGGACGGTCAGAACGTGTGGCGCACGGACAAGTTCGCGACGCTCGACTACCTGCGCGAGCTGCGGGCCGTGTTCGCCGACGTGGTGGTGTCGACCTCGTGCACGCTGCTGCACGTGCCGTACGACGTGCACGCCGAGACCGACCTGCCGCCCGAGCTCGTGGACTCGCTGGCCTTCGCCGAACAGAAGGTCGCCGAGGTGGTGTCGCTGGCGCACGCGCTCGAGGACGGCCCCACGCCGCGCTGGCGTCCGCTGCCCGTGCTGCCCAGTGCGCGCCGCGAGGATGTGCGCGCGAGGACCGCCCGGGTCGACGACGACGACAAGGTTCGGGTTCCCTACGCCGATCGGGCCCCCCGGCAGGCCGGCAGGCTGGGTCTGCCGACGCTCCCGACCGCCACCCTCGGCTCGTTCCCGCAGACAGTGCAGATCCGGCGGGCCCGCCGCGACCTGGCGGAGGGGCGGATCGACTACGCCCGGTACTGCGACTACCTCCGCGCGGAGATCGCCGCGGTGATCCGGCTGCAGGAGGACATCGGGCTGGACGTGCTCGTCCACGGCGAGGTCGAGCGCAACGACATGGTGCAGTACTTCGCCGAACTGCTCGACGGGTTCGCCGCCACCCGCAACGGCTGGGTGCAGTCGTACGGTTCGCGCTGCGTGCGGCCGCCCATCCTCTACGGGGACGTAGCGCGGCCCGCCCCGATGACCGTCGAGTGGACGGGCTACGCGCAGTCCCTGACGGACCGGCCGGTCAAGGGGATGATCACCGGGCCCGTGACGATGCTCGCGCGGTCGTTCTGCCGCACCGACCTCGCGCTGCCCGAGGTCGCCACCCAGCTCGCGCTGGCGGTGCGCGACGAGGTGGCCGACCTCGAGGCGGCCGGCACCGCCATCATCCAGATCGACGAGCCGGCCATCCGCGAACTGCTGCCGCGGCGCGGTGCCGACCGACGCGCCTACCTCGACTGGGCGGTGGGCACCTTCCGCCTCGCCTCCGCCGGCGCGCGACCCGACACGCAGATCCACACCCACATGACGTACTCGTCGCTGCAGGTGATGACCGAGGCGATCGAGGAGCTCGACGCCGACGTCACCAACATCGTGGCCACCCGCTCGATCGAGTGGGTGCTGGACGCCCTGACCGACCACACCCTGACCCGACAGGTCGCGCCCGGCGTGTACGAGTCGCGCTCGGGGTTCGTGCCGGACATCGACCTGCTGCACGAGCGGCTGCTGCGCGCGGTGGACGCCGTGGGGGTGGAGAGGCTGTGGGCGGTGCCCGACGGCGGGCTCAAGAGCCGCTACACGTGGCAGTTGGAGCCCAGCCTGCGGAACCTGGTGACCGCCGCCCGTCGGATCCGACGGGCGGTTGCCCGGCAGGGGCCGGGGTCTAATAAGATCGGGGCAGAGCAAGTCCCGGGACGCGAGCCCGGGATCGGTAGTTGACGAAAGAGGACGACATCATGGCCGGTCAGACGCTCGAGCACACTGGTGCCGCCATCGTCGAGGAGTACTACCCCGAGTACGCGACGAAGGTCGCGCCCACCTACCCGCTGTACTCGACCGAGATCTACGTCGGGTCCGCGATCATCCTGCTGAGCATGAGCATGCTGGGTCTGCCCATCACCGCCATCGGCTACTACACGCAGGACGCCGGCGTCTCGCTCGGCATGGCGGTCGCCGCGGTCGTGGCCACCACCGTCGTGTTCCTCATCGGCCTGTTCGTGTGCATGTACGGCTTCCGTAAGCACGGCCGCGAGGACTCCCACTGACGCTCGACCCGGTGGTCGCCGCCGGGGGACCCGCGCTCAAGGCGGGTGACCCGGCGACCGACGCCGAGCGGAGGTCCGCCCTCCGTCGCATGAAGATGGTCGCGACGGGGTTCCTCGTCGTGGCCGGGGTGATCTACCTCGTCGCCGAATACGCACTGCACAACGGCGCTCCCTCCTGGGTGGGTTACTTCCGCGCCGCCGCCGAGGCCGGGATGGTCGGCGGCCTGGCCGACTGGTTCGCCGTCACCGCCCTGTTCCGCCACCCCCTGGGCATCCCCATCCCACACACGGCACTCATCCGCCGCAAGAAGGACCAGCTGGGCACCTCGCTCGGCGGGTTCGTGGGGGAGAACTTCCTCGACCCCGAGATGGTCAGCGAGAAGGTCCGCGGTGCCCGCATCCCCGAGCGCGCCGGCGAGTGGCTCGCCGAGACCGACAACCGCGCACTGGCCTCCGACCAGGCCGCCAAGGCCATCCGCTCCGTCCTGGCGGTGCTGCGCGACGAGGACGCGGTCGCGATCATCGAACGCACCATCGTGGCCCGGATCGCCGAGCCCGAGTGGGGTCCGCCCGCCGGCCGCATCCTCGCCGAACTCCTCGACGAGGGCCGCCACCTGCCGTTGCTCGACCTCATGGCCGACCGGGCCCACGAATGGGTCGAGGCGCACCCCGAGACGATCGACCGCTGGGTCCGCGAGAAGGCGCCCACCTGGGCCCCCCAGTTCGTCAACGAACTGCTCTCCGACCGCGCCTACCGCGAGCTGCGCGAGTGGACGTGGCAGATCAAGGTCGACAAGCAGCACGCCGTGCGCCTGGCGCTGATCGGGTTCGTCGAGGACTTCGCCCGCGACCTGCAGCACGACCCGTCCACCATGGCCAAGCTCGAGTCGTTCAAGCACGAGGTCATGAACCGCGAGGAGGTGCGCCGCGCCGCCGGGTCGGCGTGGTCGGCCGCCAAGCGGATGATCGTCGAGGCCACCGAGGACACCTCCTCGACGTTGCGGGTCAAGATCGACGACCTCCTGCGCCGCCTCGCCGAGATGCTCGTCGGTGACGAGAAGATGCGCTCGCGGCTCGACGACTACATGACCCGCACGGCGCGCTACGTCGCGGAGAACTACGCCGGCGAGGTCACCTCGATCATCTCCGACACCGTCGAACGCTGGGACGCCGACGAGGCCTCCGACAAGATCGAGCTGCTCGCCGGCAAGGACCTGCAGTTCATCCGCATCAACGGCACGGTCGTGGGGGCCCTGGCCGGGCTCGCGATCCACGCGGCCACCGAGCTGCTCTTCTGATCTACCGGCGGCCCGCCCGCCCCGTCGTGTGACCCATCCCACAGGATCGTCGTACACATAGCGCTTGCTGGAGTTAGCACTCGTTGCTAGCGTTGGGGACAGCCGAGGAGAGACGAACGGTCTGGCCGCAACGGCGGAGGGAGGTGACTCCATGGCCGCACACGATGGTGCTGAACGCGGCGGACCCGCGCACGACGTCACGGGATCCGGCGTACCGGCAGACGAGCCGACAGCAGCAACCCTCGCCCGCCGTAACAAGCCGACGGGTGAGGTGCCGCGCCACACGGATGTCACCGCGCTCGTCGACGGTGACCGCCGTTCGTCCGACTCGCAGGACATCGGATCGTTCATCCGCGCCCAGCGGGAGGCCGCCCAGGTGTCCATCCGGCAGCTCGCGGAGCGTGCCGGCGTCTCCAACCCGTATCTGAGCCAGATCGAACGCGGGCTGCGGAAGCCGTCCGCCGAGGTCCTGGGTCAGATCGCCCGAGGTCTGAGGCTGTCCGCGGAGGTGCTCTACGCCCGCGCCGGGATCCTCGAACTCAAGCAGGGGAGCCCGGTGAGGGACGCGATCCTCACCGCCCCGGACCTCACAGAGCGGCAGAGGGAGGTGCTCGTGGAGATCTACGAGTCGTTCCTGGCGAACAATGCGACCGCAGCCGACCAGGTCGTCGACGTCCCCTGATCCGGGACCTGCCGACGGCGGCCCGCCGGGCCACGTGACACCGCAGATGAGAACACCGCACGACACGAACGAGGAGTCGACATGAGCAAGAAGACCACCGGCAAGAAGTCCACGTCCAAGGCCGAAGAGACCGGCGCCGACGCCTCCCGGGAACCCGCCGTCGGCGGCCCGCTCGGCCAGGCGATCGCCGCCGTGCGGACGCCGGTCTACGCCTACGTCGGGGCCAACGACCTCGCGATCCAGGCGGTCTCCGGGCTCGTGAACGACCTGCGCCGCCGCGCCGAGGACGCCGTCTCCGACGCGCAGTCCAAGGTCACCGAGCGCGTCTCCGACGTCCAGAACCGCATCACCGAGCGCGTGACCGGTGCCCAGGAGCGCGTCAGCGAGGTGCCCGAGCGCGTCCAGTCGCTGCCCGCGGAGGTCGAGGAGCTCGTCAACCGCTTCCGCCCCGAGGAGCTGCGCAAGATCGCCGACGCGTATGTGCAGGTGGCCGCCGGCATCTACGGCGGACTCGCCGCCCGCGGCGAGGACGTCGTGAGCCGACTCCGTGAGGAGAACCCGCAGCTCGAGGCCGGACTCGCCCGCGTCAACGAGCAGGTCGCCCGCGCCGCCGGAGCGGTCGAGGAGCAGCGCGAGCTGGGCGAGGAGGCCCTCGGCACGGTCGCGCGCCAGACCCGGTCGATCGGCGTGAAGGCCGCCGGACGCGTCTCCAAGGCCGCCCGCCAGGCCGCCGAGTCCGCCGGTGACGCCGCCGACACGGCCGCCGAGCGCGTCGACGAGGTGGCCGACCGGGTCGACCGGACCGCCGACAAGGCCGCCGACCGCGTCGACGAGGCCGCCTCCACGGTCTCCGCCGAGGTCGCCCGCAGCACCGCGGAGGTCGAGGCCCGCACGACCCCGGCCAAGAAGGCGCCGGCGAAGAAGGCCCCGGCCAAGAAGGCGGCGGCCAAGAAGGCGGCGGCCAAGAAGGCGCCCGCGAAGAAGGCCCCGGCCAAGACCACGACCACCACGGCGGCCACGACGACCTCGACCACCGACAAGCCGGTGGCCGCCAAGCCCACGGCCGATGAGGCCGCGGCCGCGAAGGCGGTGGCCAAGACCACCGCCAAGCCGACCGGCGGCAAGCCCGCCGCCACCACGTCGTCGGCGGCCAAGCCCACCGGCGCCGAGGCGAGCGGCTCGAAGGCGGCAAGCTCGGACTCGGACGCGCCCTCGCCGGCCGAGCTCGCCGACAACGACCCGGCGCTGACCACCGCGGATACGCCGTTGCCGCCCGCCGGCACCGATCGCCCCTGACGCGATAGGAACACGCGCCCGGTCCGAAAGGCATTGGCGCCCGGTCGCGAAAGGCACCGACGCCCGGTCGCGTGAGGCACCGCCGCCCCGGCCTGCTCCCTCTCCGAGCCGGCCGGGGCGGCGCGCGTCTCGGACGGGTGTGAACATCATTACGCGGTCGTGTCCGACCGGGCCACTACACTGGGATCCGTGATTGACACGCTTACCGGCACGTGGGGAACTGTCCAGCTCATCATCCAGGGCGCGCTCGTCGTATGGGCGCTGGCCGGGCTGGTGCTGGCCGCGCTGCCGCCGGCCTCGGCGTACTCCGTGGAGGGGAAGTGGCCGAAGCCGGCCTGGATCGCCATCTGTGCTGTCGCCGCCCTGCTCTTCGCGATCCGGCCGCTCGGCTTCCTCAGCATCATCGCGATGGTGGCGGTGGGCGTGTTCTTCGCCGACGTGCGTCCCGCGGTCGGCGGTCGACGCAGGTGAGGACGCCGGAGGCCGGGCCGCTGCAGCGGATCGAGGAACTGGCCGAGGACTCCGGCACCACCGTACGCAACATCCGCGTCTATCAGGAGCGCGGTCTGCTGCCCCCGCCCGTCCGCCGAGGACGCACCGCCTTCTACGGGCCGGACCACAAGCGGCGTCTCGCTCAGATCCTGCGTCTCCTCGACCGCGGCTACACGTTCGCCACGATCGAGGAGTTGTTCATCGCCGAACGGCACGGCTTCACGCTCACGGAGCTTCTCGAGCTGGAAGCGGTCCGGCCGACGCGCCGCTCCACCGGTGGGCGCCGGCGACTGCCGCGAGGGGGAGTGGACGCGGTCGCCGGGTTCGAGCTACCGGAGCACCTCCTCGACCGGGGCGAGTCGATCGGCCTCGCCAGCGATTCGGCCGCGGCGGACCACTTCTTCGCCGACCGCTACATGCTGGAGATGTTCCGCGAGCTGATCGTGCTGGGGGTCGGCGAGGAGGGGATCGACAAGATCGGCCACCTGTTCATGGAGGGGCAGAGCACCGCGGCCGAGGCGATCGACGTGCTCGTGCAGACCATGAAGGACGCCGGGATGGACCAGTCGACCATCATCAGGCGGGTGACCGGCATCCTTCCGCGGGCCGGCGCCGCCGCCCGGCTCATCTTCCTGTCCGCCGCCCAGACCCTGCTCACCGACAGGCACGGCTTCCCCAAGAGTTGAGCGACGTGAGCGCCGGACGGCCGCCGATCGGACGGTCTAGGTGAACACCACGGTCCGGGCACCGTGCACCAGGACCCGGTCCTCCAGGTGCCAGCGCAGCCCGCGGGCCAGCACCAGCTTCTCGGCGTCGCGGCCCTGGCGCACCATGTCCTTCACCGTCGCCGTGTGGTCCACGCGGATGACGTCCTGCTCGATGATAGGCCCCTCGTCGAGGTCGGCCGTCACGTAGTGGCACGTCGCGCCGATGAGCTTCACGCCCCGGACGTGCGCCTGGTGATACGGGCGGGCGCCGACGAAGCTGGGCAGGAAGCTGTGATGGATGTTGATCGCGCGACCGGCCCACCGGGTGCAAAGGTCGTCCGGCAGGACCTGCATGAAGCGGGCCAGGACGATCGCGTGCGGGTCGATGTCGTCGACGAGTCCGGCGACCTGCTCGAACGCCGGGCCCCGCTCGGCGGGGTCGGCCGGGAACGGAACGTGGTGGAACGGCACGCCGTGCGCCTCGGCCATCCCCCGCAGGGTGTCGTGGTTGCCGATCACCGCACGGATGCGGGCGGGGTAGTCACCGCTCTCGACCCGACCCAGCAGGTCGTGGAGGCAGTGGCCCTCCTTGGACACCAGGATGACGACGTCCTTCGGCTCGCACGAGTCGCAGATCTGCCAGTCGGCCTCGGGTCCCAGCTCGCTGGCCACCCGTTCGAAGCGACGGCGGAGTTCGTCGATCTCCATGCCGATCGATTCGGCGTCGACGGACTGGCGGGTGAAGAACCAGCCGGTGTCCTCGTCCGCGTGGTACGCCGCCTCCATGATGGTCCCGCCCAGTTCGGCGAGGAACGTGGCGATCCGGGCGACGATACCGATGCGGTCGGGGCAGCCCAGCGTGAGGACGAAGCGTCGTGACATGGGTGTCCATTGTGCCACCAGGCGCATCGGCCGCTCCCGCTAGGCTGGCCGGCATGGACGCCACTCCGACCGCTCAGCTCACCCGTGCCCGCGTCGCCGCGATGATCGACCACACCCTGCTCTCGCCCGACGCGTCCCGCGAGGACGTGCAGGCCTGCCTCGACGAGGCCCGCGAGCTGAACGTCAAGGCCGTGTGTGTCAGCCCGGCGATGCTGCCGGTGCGACCGGACCGGCAGATCGTCGCCACGGTCGCGGGTTTTCCGTCCGGCAAGCATCATTCGCTGGTCAAGGCCATGGAGGGCCGGCTCGCGGTGGACCAGGGCGCCGCAGAGGTGGACATGGTGATCGATGTGGGCGCCGCCATCGCGGGCCTCGTCGACGAGGTGATGGCCGACGTGCTGGCGATGCGGGACGCCGTGCCGCCGCCGGTGGTGCTCAAGGTGATCCTCGAGACCGCCGCCATCCACAAGGCGCTGGGGGACGAGGCGGGTGACGAGCGGATCGAGGCCCTGTGCCACGCCGTCGCGCGCGCGGGCGCCGACTTCGTCAAGACCTCCACCGGCTTCCACCCCGCCGGCGGCGCGAGCGTGCGCGCGGTCGAGGCGATGCACCGCGCGGTCGGCGGGAAGGTGGGCATCAAGGCGTCCGGCGGGATCCGCGACGCCGACTCCGCCCGCGCGATGATCGCCGCGGGCGCCACCCGGCTCGGCCTCAGCGGCAGCCGCGCGGTGCTCGACGGGTTCCCCGAGTAAACCTGCCGTCCGGCCGCTGCCGGTCCGATGTCCGGTGGCAGAGCGCCAGCATTCCTGCCCCGAGATGCGCTGCCGGCTCGACCTGCGATGGCGGATTGCCCGTTTTCCCCGGGGTTGCGCTGGGCGATCGGACCCGAGAGGCAGCACATGCCGATCCGGCAGCGCATCCGGACTCGGTTGCGATGCCGGTCTGCCACCGGCCCGTCGTCGGCCATGGCACACCGCGCCCCCGGCGGGTGTCAGTCCCGTCCGGTGGTGAGCACCATCTTCCCGGTGGTGCGACCGGTCTCGCCCCGGCGGTGCGCCTCGGCGGCCTGCTCGAGCAGGAACACGTCGGCGATCGTCGCCCGCAGCGAGCCCTGCTCGACGAGGTCGGTGATCGAGAGCAGGTCGTGGCGCGAGGCGTCGACCAGCATCCGGACGGCCCGCACCCCGAGCCGCTCGGCCTCGCGGTATAGGTCGTCAGAGCCGACGGGCAGGATCGACACGACGATCCCGCCGGGCCGCAGCGTGCGCAGCGACGCCAGCGAGGTCTCGCCGCCGATGGTGTCGAGCACGGCGTCGACGTCCGAGACGGCCTCCGCGATGTCCACCTCGCGGTAGTCGATCGGCTCGTCCACGCCGATCTCCCGCAGGAAGTCGTGCTTCTCCGAGCTGGCGGTGCCGATCACGTGGGCGCCGCGAGCCTTGGCGATCTGCACGGCCACGTGCCCGACCCCGCCGGCGGCCGCGTGGATCAGGACGCGCTGGCCGGGCTGGATCCGTGCGTTCTCGACGAGCGCCTGCCACGCGGTGAGCGAGACCAGCGGCAGCGCGGCGGCCTGGACGTGGTCGAGCGAGGCCGGCTTGGGTGCGAACCAGGCGGCGGGGGCGGCGACGTACTCGGCGTGGGCGCCGTGGCCGAACGGGTACGAGAGCATGCCGAACACCTCGTCGCCGGGGGAGAACCGCGCGACGCCGATCCCGACCTCTTCGACCACGCCCGACAGGTCCCAGCCGAGGACGAACGGCGGCTCGCCGAGGAACCCGCCGTTGGCGCGGTGTTTCCAGTCGGTGGGGTTGACGCTGGCGGCCTCGACGCGGATGAGGACCTCGTTGGTCCGCGGCGCGGGGCGGGGGAGGTCGACGACGGCGAGGACGTCCGGCTCACCGAGGGTCTGCTGCTGCACGGCACGCATGGTGGCTTCGTTGGTCATGGCTCCAGGGTGGCAGAGTCCCGGGCCCGCCGCCCGGCTCGTCCCGCCCGCCGCCCGGCCCGCGGGTGTGGGTCAGCGCCGTGGCGGCAGCCGGTGCAGTTCCACGTCGCGGAGCTCGCCTCCGGTGATGGCCGCCGTCATGTACGTGTGGTGCGGCTGGCGTCGACGGTCGGTGGGCGAGCCCGGGTTGAGCAGACGCAGGGCGCCCTCACCGGACCCGCTCTCCTCGGACACTCGCGGCGCGGTGGTGTCCCACGGGATGTGCGAGTGACCGAAGACCAGGACGTCGGTGTCGGGGAAGGCCCTGGCCATGCGCTTCTCCCGTCCCGCGGACGCGCCGGCCTCGTGGGTGACGGCAAGTCGCACGCCGTCGAGCGTCGCGCGGGCCACTTCGGGCAGACGCTCGCGCAGCTCCGGGCCGTCGTTGTTGCCCCAGCAGGCGATGAGCCGTGCGGAGCGTTCCTCCAGTGCGTCGAGGAGGGCGACGTCCATCCAGTCCCCGGCGTGGATCACCACGTCGGCCGCGTCGGCCTCGTCCCAGACCCTGGCCGGCAGGTCGCGGGCACGGGTCGGGACGTGGGTGTCGGAGATGATGAGCAGGCGCATGGGCCCAGTGTGCCGGGCGCGACGACAGGCGGCCGTCGCGGATCGGCGGACGAGTCCCGGCGGGTCGACTCCTAGCGGGTCGACTCCAGCACCACGTCGCGGCCGGCCAGGTCCACGGTCATCCCGCCGTCGACCACGCGGACGCCGGTGAGCTCGATGCCCTCGGGCAGGTCGGCGAGCGCGGAATCCATCATCGAGACGGTCCCGCCCAGGATCTCCGAGGGCAGCTGGAACCCGAGGACCGAGGCCTGCTGGGGATCCATCTCGAGGTTGCCGTCGATGAGCCGCGGCGTCACCACGGCCTCGGCGAGCCCGCTGATCGAGACGCGCAGGGTGCCCGCCGCGGGATCGGAGACGATGTCCTGCACCTGGATCAGCCCGCCCAGCAGGCTGTCGCCCACGCCGCCCGCGCCCTCGGACTGGGCGGCCGCGGTCATGGTCTCGTCGGACACGAACGCGGTGCCGGTGAGCGAGTCGATGCGTGAGGTCTCACCCTCGGACCGCACGCCCTCGGCGGTGATGTCGATCGCCGGGACCGGTCCGGTCGCGCCCTCGGCCGGGGCCCCGTCGGTGGTGATGCGGATCGTGCCGAGCGTGCCGGTGACGTACGACAGCAGGACCGGCTGGGGCCCCAGCTCCACCTCGGGCGTCGAGCCGAGCGTCGCGCTGATCTCCTGGCGGAGGTTGTCCTTGATGGCGCCGCGCATCCCGAGCTCCAGGCCCACGGCCCCGGCCCCCAGCAGCACGATGAGCAGAACGGCGCCGATGACGATCCGGCGGCCCGTGAGACTCCCGCCCCGGGCACCCCCCGCCGCGTCGCCCGGAGGGGGCGCTCCCACCCCGCCACCCGGAGGGGGCGCGCCCGCGTCGGCGGGCCGGGCGGCGAACTGCTCGGTGGGAGCGTTCTGCACGCCCGGGTGATCGAAGGCGGGAAGTCGCTGGGTGTCTCTCGGCGGCTGCATCGCTTCCGATTGTCACCGAAAAGGCGTCGGCGTGCAGCACCCACCTCGACGGGCGGGGGCGTGCGGGCGGTGGGTCAGCGGGCGGCGGTCCAGCGGTTGAGGTGCCGGTACTCGGCCTCGAACAGCCGGTCCAGGTGCGAGACCACCATCTTCTCGAGCTTGCCGCCGAGCAGCGGTACCGACACCTTGACCTGCCCGGAGACCGACTCCTCGGCGGCGCCGTCCCGGTCCACTGCGGTCGCGTCGCCGCTGATGAGCCCCAGCCCACCCGCAGCCTCGGCGCGCGCGGTCCCGGTGAACGTCTGGCCGTCGAAGCCGGAGTAGGTGCTGGTGCGCACGATGGTCAGCTGGCCCGGCACGAACTTGCGGGCGGAGTCGGGGATGTCGTCCTCCGGGATGTGCTGCGTGATGGTCACGCGGACGCCGTCCGTGGTGGAGGAGAAGTCGTCGAGGCTGTCCTTGTCGGTTCCCACCGCCAGGAGTCGCTCGCGCCAGTACTCCTCGCTGCCGTAGGCCGTGTACACGGCCTCGATGGGGGCGCCGATGCGGGCGTTGTGGGAGAAGCGGGTCGCCATGGGGTCTGACACTACAAGCGCCGGTTACCCTCGGGCGTGTGAACCCGCCCCCGTCCAACCTCACGGCCGCGCCGCACCCCGCCGACCCGGTCGTCGCCGAGCTGACCCACAACGCCGGCATCACCGCGACCGTCGGCGCGCGGCTGGCCGACCTGACGACCCTGCGCATCGGCGGCCGCCCGCGTGCGCTGCTCGAGTGCGCGACGCCCGCGGCGGTGGTCGCCGCCGTGCGCGCCCTCGACGCCGCCGAGGTACCGGTGCTGGTGCTGGGCGGCGGGTCCAACCTGGTGGTCGCCGGCGGTGACCTCGACCTGGTGGTGGTGGCCGTGCGCAACCGGGAGGTCGAGTACCTCACCGGCGCGCGCGACGACCAGCTCGTCGTTCGCGCTGGCGCCGGGCTGACCTGGGACGACCTTGTCGCCGACACCGTCGGGCGCGGGTACGGGGGCCTGGAGTGCCTGTCCGGGATCCCCGGATCCGTCGGTGCGACGCCCGTGCAGAACGTCGGCGCATACGGCGTGGAGGTCGCCCAGATCCTGCACCGCGTGCGGTGGTACGACCGCGCGACCGGCGTCGACGAGTGGGTCACCCCGGAGGCTCTGGGACTCGCCTATCGCACGTCGGTCCTGAAGAACACCGACTGCGCCGTGGTGCTCGAGGTGGAGTTCCGGCTCGACCCCGCGGGGCGCAGCGAGCCGATCCGGTACGCCGAGCTCGCCGGCCGCCTCGGCGTGGCGCCGGGCGAGCGGACCGACCCCGCCGTCGTGCGGCGTACCGTGTTGGAGCTGCGGCGTGGCAAGGGGATGGTGCTCGACGACGACGACGAGGACACCTGGTCCGCGGGGTCCTTCTTCACCAACCCGGTGATACGCGAGGACGAACTCCCCACGGTGCGGTCCCGGGTGGCCGCCCGTCTCGGGTCTGGCCCGGCCGAGCAGATGCCCGCCTTCTCCGCTCCCGGCGGGGTCAAGCTCTCCGCGGGCTGGCTCATAGAGCGGGCCGGATTCGGCAAGGGACACCCTTCGTCGTCGTCCCCCGCCCGCCTGTCCACCAAGCACACGCTCGCGCTGACCAACAGGGGCGCGGCCACCTCCGACGACATCATCGCGCTGGCGCGCGAGGTGCGCGACGGCGTGCGGGAGGCGTTCGGAGTGGAGCTGCACCCCGAGCCCGTGTGGGTGGGCTGCCACATCTGACCGGCCCGCCCGGCCGTGGGATGCCGCCGCCAGCCGCGGGGTGGGCTCCGGCGCGGGTGAGCCCCGGCACCCGCGGGGCTGCGCCGTGACAACCCCGCCGCCCGGCGCGCCGGTCTTCCCTGGCACGCTGGACCCAGGCCTTCTAAGCTCGTCACGCCCCCGTGCGCCCGCCCGGCGCCGCCGTTTTCCCTGGAGAATCGCCCGTGGACCTGTTCGCGTATCCGGTGTCGCTCGTCATGAAGTTCTGGCACTGGGCGCTGAGCTTCGTGGTGGACCCCGACTCGGGCGTCGCCTGGGTGGGCTCCGTGCTCCTGCTGGTGGTGACCGTGCGACTGCTGCTCCTGCGGTCCATGTGGCGGCAGCAGTACTCCATGCGCAAGATGGCGCAGCTCGCCCCCAAGATGAAGGAGCTGCAGAACAAGTACAAGGATCGCAAGTCCCCCGAGGACCGCCAGGAGCAGGCCAAGGAGATGCAGGCCCTGTACGCCGACGCCGGGGTGAACCCCCTGGCCGGCTGCCTGCCACTCCTCGTGCAGATCCCCGTGTTCCTGGGCCTGTACTACGTGCTGCTCAACTTCTCGCCTCCCGGCAAGACCATCGAGGAGGCCTCGCAGATGACCAACGGGGCGTTCGGGCCCGAGCAGGTGTCGTCGTTCCTCAACGCCGAGATCTTCGGGGTGCCGCTGGCGTCCTACATCCGCATGCCGCAGGAGGTCATGGACTCCCTGCACCCCGGGCTCGTGCGCGAGGACATCCTCATGCTGGCCGTGCCGCTGTTCGTGCTGGCCGGCATCGCCACGTTCATCAACATGTGGAACTCCTTCCGCCGGCAGAAGGCCGCCAAGGCCGCCGAGCAGGCCGCCCTGGCCCGCGTGGATGCCGAGGAGCGCGCCGGCGGCCCGGTCGTCGACGGCGAGGTGCTCGAGATCGACGGCGAGAAGCCCGCCGCCCCCACCCCCGCGACCACCGGCGCGGCGGGTGCTGCTGCCAAGCCGGGGGACAAGCCGCAGGACTTCCAGTCCATGGCCGAGCAGATGACCGAGTCGATGAACCAGTTGATGAAGATCATGATGTACCTGTTCCCGTTCTTCCCGATCGTGGGCGCGTACTTTTTCAACTTCCCCATTGCGATCGGCCTCTACTGGCTCACCAACAACATCTGGACCGCCGTGCAGTCGCACATCTTCATGGAGAAGCTGGAGAAGGAGCTGCCCATGAGCAGCCGCGAGGGCCTTCCCCCCAGCGCCTTCATGTAGTCCGCGTCTCCCGCCGGCCCCTGCCCGACCCGCGGCTCCCGCCGGCCCCTGCCTGTCCCGCGGCTCCCGGGGTGTGACCGGGGATGCCCGCGAGGACGGTGGCCCCGCGGGTGGCCTTCCACGAATGGTCGCAGTCAGGGCGGAATTGGACGCGCCCCTGGTGCCGATCCGGCCGGATCACCGCCACGGTTGCGTCCAAACCAGTTCCGCCCGCGGGACCGGGGGTGTAGTCTGCTCGGCGTACGTCGGCAGTTGCACGGCGCGACCCCGGGAGACCGGCGCCGCGAGGGGCACGGCCGAGAGCCCGAGACGAGGAGACCCGAGGACAGTGCTCGACCCCAGGTGAGACCCGGCCCATCCGCCACCTCCCTGGAGCACACATGTCATCCCTCGTCCTGTCGGACGTCGCGTACGCGTTTCCCGACGACACCCCACTCTTCGACGGCCTCGATCTGAACCTCGGTCCCGGCCTCACCTCACTCGTCGGCCGCAATGGCGCGGGCAAGAGCACCCTGCTGCGACTCATCGCCGGCGAGCTGCGCCCGACGCGCGGGTCGATCAGCATCGCCGGCGAGCCCGCCCTGTCGCCCACCTCCCGCAGTTGCTCGCCGACGCGCCCGCGGAGCGGACCCTCGCCGACGAGCTCGGCGTGGGCGGGAAGCTGGCGGCGTTGGAGCGGATCGAGGCGGGGGAGGGCGACGACGACGACTTCGCCCGCCTCGCCGACGACTGGTCGATCGCCGAGCGGACGGGCGCGCTGCTCGCCGAGTTGGGCCTTCCGACGGACCCGGGCAGGTCGGTGCTCGCGCTGTCCGGCGGGGAACGCACGCTCGCCGCGCTGGCAGGGCGGCTCCTCGAGCGGCCGCGGGTGCTCCTGCTCGACGAGCCCACCAACAATCTGGACTCGCGGGCGCGGGAGCGGTTGTTCGCGTCGATCGACCGGTTCGTCGCCGGCGGGCAGCGCATCACGCTCGTGGTGAGCCACGACCTGGGACTGCTCGAGCGGGCCGGGACGACCGTCGAGATGCGGAGCGGCCGATGCCGGGTGTTCGGCGGGCCGTACTCGCACTACCGCGAGGTGATCGAGTCCGAGCAGGCCGCCGCGCTGCAGAGTCTGACCGGGGCCCGAAACGATCTGCGCGCGCAGAAGCGGGACAGGGTCGAGGCGCAGGTCGTGCTGGCGCGGCGTGAGCGGTACGGCCGGAAGATGGAGGCGAACAAGCGCGAGCCGAAGATCATCATGGGGATGCGCAAGCGGCAGGCTCAGGAGTCTGCGGCACGCTACCGGGCGACGCACTCGAAGGGCGTGGAGCAGGCGCAGGAGCGGATGCGCGAGGCCGACGCCGCCGTGCGGCGCGAGGAGTTGCTGCGCGTCGACCTGCCCGATCCCGGGCTCCCCGCGGGTCGGGTCGTGATGGACGCCGACGATCCCGTCGCCGGCCGGATCCACCTCGTCGGCCCGGCGCGCGTGCGGCTGGCCGGCCCGAACGGTAGCGGCAAGACCACGCTGCTGCGGCGCCTGTTCGGGGAGGGCGCGGCCGGGCCGGGTGCGCGCGGGGCCGGCCGGGGTGGCGACGACGACGAGGTCGTCCACGTCCCGTGGGCCCTGCTGCCGCAGGATCTTCGCGTCGAGCATCCGGGGTGGTCGGTCGTCGACGCGATCCGGGCGGTCCGCCCCGAGGCGCCGTCGGAGGAGGCGCACGCCCACGCGGCGCGGTTGCTGTTCCTCGGCGACGCAGGGTTGCGCCGGCTCGGGGACCTGTCGGGTGGTGAGCGCCTTCGAGCAGCGCTCGCGGCGAGGCTGTTCGCCCGGCCGGTCCCGCAGCTGCTGATCCTGGACGAGCCGACCAACAACCTGGACCTCGACGGGGTGCAGGTGCTCGCCGATGCTCTCTCGGGGTGGCGGGGCGCGTTGCTGCTGGTCAGCCACGACGACGGCTTCTGCGACCGCGTGGGGGTGGACGACGTGATCAGCCCGCGTTGAGTCCCGGCCCACTGCGGTGGGGCGTGCGTCAGACCGCGCCGCCGGCCACCGACGGCGGGGTGCCGGTGTTGGTGGAGGCGTCGTTCTCGCGGGCGAGGTACTCCTCGATGCGGAACCAGTCGTCGGCCGCACGCTCGGCGATCGTGACGAGCGTGTTCATGTTGGCGACCTCCTCGACCTGCTCGCGCAGGAACCACAGCATGAACTGCTCGCCGAGAGGGTCGGACTCGGCGCGGGCGGCCTGGAACATGTCCTCGATCTGCCGCGTCACCTGCTTCTCCTGCTCGAGCGCGAGGCGCAGCGCGTCGGCGGGGCCGCTGAACCGGGCCTCCGGGGCGGGGACGGCGGGGATCGTGACGGGGATGTCGCGGTCGAGCATGTACTGGACCATCATCATCGCGTGGTTCCGCTCACCGAGGCTGTGCGAGTAGAAGCGCCCGGCGAGCTGCGGCAGGTCCTGCGCGTCCGCCCACACTGCGATCGCGACGTACTGCTGGCTGGCGGCGAACTCGTGACCGACCTGAGCGGAGAGGAGATCGACGAAGGTGTTCTTGTTCCTGGCCATGGCGGGCCCCTTTCAGTAGGGGGCCAGACTATGGCGATTTCCGACGTTTTACCAGGTCAGATAGCCTAACCTGCCTTTGGGTTGGGCAGGCTGACCTACCGAAGTCAGCTCCGGTGCGCGCGCGTCGCGGAGTGCTGATCGCGGGGCTTCACCACGATCTGGTCCAGGTTGACGTGCGAGGGCCTGCTGGCCACGAAGCCGACGATCTCCGCCACGTCCTGCGCGACCATCGGGGTCAGCCCACGGTAGACGGCGGCCGCCTTGTCGTCGTCGCCGTCGAACCGCACGCGCGAGAACTCGGTCTCGACCATGCCGGGCGCGATCTCGGTGAACCGCACCGGCTGGCCCAGGTGCTCGCCGCGGAGGGTGCGGTGCAGGACGGCCTGCGCGTGCTTGGCGGACGTGTAGCCGGAGCCGTTGTCGTAGGCCTCGATCGCGGCGATCGAGGTGACGGTGACGACCAGCCCGTCGCCCGTCTCGACGAGCACGGGCATGAGCCCGCGCACCATCCGCAGGGTGCCGAGGACGTTGGTCTCCCACATCCAGCGCCACTGGTCCTCGTCGGCGTCCATCACGCTGGTCGTGCCCTTGGCTCCGCCGGCGTTGTTGACCAGCACGTGCAGCCGGGGGAGGGCCGCGCAGAACGCCTCGCACGACTCGGCGTCGGTCACGTCGAGCGGCATCGCGGTACCACCGATCTTTTCTGCCAGCGTCTGCAGACGGTCGACGCGCCGCGCGCCGATCACCACGTGGAAGCCCATCCGCGCCAGCTCACGTGCGGTCGCCTCGCCAATCCCGGACGATGCCCCGGTCACCACGGCGACGCGGGTCTCGGCGGGCAGGGCGGACAGGCGGTCGCGGGCGGCGGAGTGCTCGGTGCTCATGGCGACAAGAGTAGGCGGCGGGTCCGACACCGACCGCGGCATGCGTTCATCGTGGGTGAAAAACGTGCGACGACGACGAGGTCTAACGCCCCCGGCCGGTGACCATCTCGACGAGCCCGCGCACCGCGCCCTTGGCCATGTCGGCCTTGGAGAAGTAGTCCTGCCACCCGCAGACCAGCCCGCCACGGACCTCGAGGCGCCCGCACACCCAGAAGTCGCAGCGGAACGGGCCGACGCCCAGCGTGTCCGTGCGCTCGGTCAGAACGACGTGGGGGGAGCGGGGATCGGTGGGGTCCGAGGGGGCGGACACCGCGAGGTGGTGGGTCTGCACCCCGAAGTGCATGCTGCGGTGCATCGCGGCGATCGCGCTGACGACGGCCCGCTTTCCCCGCATCGTCGGCAGGCCGATGTTCGCCCACCACACGTCGTCGGAGACCAGTTCGGCCGCGGCGGAGGTCGAGCCGGAGGCGAGGGCGTCGAAGAACACCCGGACGACGACGTCGGGGTCCGTTTGCGTGGTGGTGACAGCCATTGGCCCACGATAGGCGCAACCGTCGGTTCCGGGGCGCGCAACGGCACGGTCAGCGACCCACCTGCTCCGGACCCGCTCCAGACTTACGCGTCCGGTCTGGTCCATTCCGGGCGCGTGACCCAGGCACGAGCGAGCAGATTCCACGCGCAAGCCGGTCCGGGCGCGTAACCCCGCCGGGGCGAGCAAGCCGAGCGAGCAGATTCCACGCGCAGGCCAAACGGGGCGCGTGGGTCGAGGCGGGACTGGTCGCGTGGGGGCGCATGGCCGCGACCGGCCGTGCGGATGCGGAACTGCTGGCACGATGACCGACATGACCTCAGCCAGCACCCCCTCGTCCACCCAGACCGTCGCCTCCACCGTCTCGTCGGACGGCGCCGCCATCGCCTACCGCGTGCTCGGCGACCCCGCTGCGCGCCCGCTCGTGCTGATCCACGGCTGGGCCCAGTCGAGCGCCTGCTGGGGGCCCGAGCTGCTGGCCGAACTGGCGACCCGATTCCGGGTGGTGGCGATGGACCTGCGCGGCCACGGACACTCCGACGTCGCCGAGGCGGGCTACGACTCGGCCGCCCAGTGGGCCGACGACGTGGAGGCGGTCCTCGACGCCGCCGGCATCGGCGAGGGGGCCGGGGCGATCCTGCTGGGCTGGTCGTACGGCGGGATCGTGGTCTCCGACTACCTGGCCGCGCGCGGCGAGGACCGGGTTGCCGGGATCGTGCTCTGCGGCGCCGTGACCTCGGTCTCCCGCTCCGCCGGCGGCGCGATCGGACCGGCGATGATCGAGGTGACGTCGAACGGCGCGTTCGACGAGGACCCCCGAAAGGCCGTGGCCGCCCTGGCGAGCTTCGGCAGCGCCATGATGCGCGGCGGCGACGGCACCAGCGGCCAGCGGATCTTCGGACTGTCGCTCGCCACCCCGCCGGCGGTCCGCCA
This sequence comes from Dietzia sp. oral taxon 368, assembly GCF_002999155.1. Classification (NCBI taxonomy): domain Bacteria; kingdom Bacillati; phylum Actinomycetota; class Actinomycetes; order Mycobacteriales; family Dietziaceae; genus Dietzia; species Dietzia sp. oral taxon 368. The sequence goes on along the minus strand of NZ_CP027238.1, from coordinate 651,125 downwards.
GAAGTTGCTCACCCGGCGTGTGGACAACGACGAGACCCTGCGCGGCCTGGGCATCCCCGCGCTGGTGATCCACGGTGAGCACGACGGCGTGGTGCTGCCGTCCGCCGGTCAGGCCAACGCCGAGATGATCCCCGGCGGCCGTTACGTGGGCTTCGCCGAATCCGCCCACGCGCCCTTTCTCGAGGAGACGTCGAAGTTCCTCGCCGAGCTCGACTCCTTCACCGCCGGACTCTGACGCATGACTCTGACGCCGGACTCTGACGCCGGGACGGGTCAGCCGGCGTTGTTGACCTTCTCGACCTGCTTGGTCAGGAGGTCCGCCAGCTCCGCCTCGGCGTCGGGGCCGATTTCGCCCCCGCTGTCCGGGGCCGTCATGGCGCCGGCGAGGACCTTCACGCCGCGGACCTCGGTCAGGTAGACGATGTTCGTCATGCGCCCACCCTCACCGAGTGCCTCGACCTGCGTGTCCGAGGTCCGTGCGAGCACCTCGTCGGCGCCCTCGATCTCCGGAGCGTCGACCTCGGCCGAGGTGCCGGTGATCCCCACGGCCTGACCGGAGAACCGCACCTCGGCGCAGTTCTCCCAGTTGGTCTTGTACTCGTCGAACGACACGCCGGTCCGCAGCACCTGCACGGTGAACATGGCCGAGCCATCCTCGCCACCACCCATGAGCGCAGCCAGACCACCGTCGGAGACGTCACCGGCGAGGGTGGCGTTCATGTCGGCGGCGTCGGCGCACTCCGGCGGATCGACCTCGAGCTCCATGCCCTCGGGCATCTCGAGCCCCGCGCCCGCCTGCGCCAACAACGCGGGATCGGCCGCCTGCATCGGCATGGGCCCCGCCTCCTCCGGCGTCAGCAGCAGGTCCTGCGGCGAAGCGTCGGTGGGCTCGTCGCTTGCGTCATCCATGGCCCCGGACACCGCGTCACCGGCCTCGTCCACCGCCGACGCCGCCGAAGCACCAGCGTCCGAGGCGGCCGATTCGGCCTGCTCACCGGCGTCGGAGGAACACGATGCCGCGCTGACGGCGGCCCCCAGGGCGAGTGCGATACCGAGCCGACGAATGCTCATGACTTCCTCCGCGTGTGGTGGCTGTTGATAACGGCTGCGCCAGACGCTATACCGACGCACCCGTCGAGGGGTATGCCAACCCGCCGGGGGAGTGGATGCCCGCCTCGTCGTCGTCGATAAATCCCGGGAGGGCTGCGCACCACCGCTGTGTCCCGGCTCAGTGGCACCCACCCGCCCCCGCAACGTGTACCCCGCGGCACCCACTCGCCCCCGCGCGAGGTGCACCCCGCCCCGCGCGACGTGCACCCCGGCGCGGGCGGGGGCACAATCGAGCGGGTGACCGTCTCCGAGCTCGACCGCGGCGTCGCGCACCCGCTGCCCCGACGCATCGCGGTGTTGTCCTTCCACACCTCCCCGCTCGCCCAACCGGGCACGGGCGACGCCGGCGGCCTCAACGTGTACGTCCTGCAGACCGCCCGTCGGCTGGCCCGCCGCGGCGTGGAGGTCGAGATCTTCACCCGTGCGACCCACTCCTCCCAGCCGCCCGTCGAGGAGGCCGGCGACGGCGTGTTGGTCCGCAACATCGTCGCCGGGCCGTTCGAGGGCCTGCGCAAGGAGGACCTGCCCACGCAGCTGTGCCCGTTCGTCGCCGGCGTCATGCGCGCCGAGGCCGGCCAGGCTCCCGGCCACTACGACCTCATCCACTCCCACTACTGGCTGTCCGGGCAGGCCGGGCTGGTGGCGTCCGAGCACTGGGGCGTGCCCCTCGTGCACACCGCGCACACCCTCGCCGAGGTCAAGAACGCGGTCCTCGCCGCCGGTGACACGCCGGAGCCCGAATCGCGGCGCATAGGGGAGCAGCAGATCGTCGACGCCGCGCACCACCTGGTCGTCAACACCGTCGGCGAGCGCGACGAACTCGTCCGCTTCTACGACGCCGACCCGGCCGACATCGACGTCGTCTCGCCCGGAGCCGACCTCGACCAGTACACGCCCGGCACGCAGCGCGGCACCGAGCGGGCCCGCCGCGCGCTGGGGCTGGCGCAGAAATCCGAGGTCATCGCCTTTGTCGGCCGGATCCAGCCGCTCAAGGCCCCCGACGTGATCGTCCGCGCGCTCGCCGAAATCGTACGCGCGCAGCCCCACCGCGACGTCCGACTGCTGGTGGTGGGCGGGCCGAGCGGGTCCGGGCTCGAGCGGCCGCGGTCGCTCATGGAGCTCGCCGACGAGCTGGGCGTGGCCGACCGCGTGAGCTTCCTCGCGCCGCGCCCGCCGTCGGAGCTGGTGGACGTGTACCGCGCCGCGGACATCGTGGCGGTGCCGTCGTACTCGGAGTCGTTCGGGCTCGTCGCGCTCGAGGCGCAGGCGTGCGGGACGCCCGTGGTCGCCGCCGCGGTGGGCGGGCTGCCGACGGCCGTCGCCGACGGCCGCACCGGGCTCACCGTGGACGGGCACGACCCGCGCCGGTGGGCGGACGTGTTGGCGGGACTACTCGACGACGACGAGCTGCGCCTGTCCATGTCGCGGGCCGCCCCGGTGCACACCTCCGGGTTCAGCTGGGACTCCACGGCCGACGGACTGCTGGAGTCGTACGCGGGCACGATGGCCGCTTACCGGACCCGGCGTGCGGAGGCGGCGGCGTCCTGACCGCATCCGGCGTGCGGAGATGCTGACGTCCTGACCGTGCCCGGCCCGCTGGACCATCCGCCGCGGCGCGGGCACCGAACCCCTCGTGGGCGCCACTCGCGTAGACAGAAGTTCGAGTAGACACGAGGGACGACGCCCCCACCGCCGAAGGAGCCCCACCATGAGCGACGAGACCCGCGAGCCCGACTTCGACCAGCCCACCGTGGACCGGATCCACGACTTCCTCGTGGATAGGGAGATCGAGTCCACGCTGGCCGACGGACACACCTTCGTCGTGCAGTTGCCGGGGGAGAAGCGGCTCAAGACCGCCTGCCATCTCACGGTGAACAAGGAGAGCGTGCGCATCGAGGCGTTCGTGTGCCGCAACCCGGACGAGGACTTCGAGAAGGTCTACAAGTACCTCCTGCGCCGCAATCGTCGGCTGTACCAGGTGGCGTACACGCTGGACAACAACGGCGACATCTACCTCGTCGGCCGCCTGCCGCTCATCGCGGTGACCGAGGAGGAGCTCGACCGCGTGCTGGGTCAGGTGCTCGAGGCCGCCGACCACGATTTCAACATCATCCTCGAGACCGGCTTCCACACGTCGATCCGCCGCGAATGGGAGTGGCGGGTCTCGCGCGGTGAGCCGCTGCGCAACCTCGACGCGTTCCGCCACCTGACCGAGGACCTGCCCCAGCCGGAGTAGGCGGCCCCGCCCTGGGCGCGCTCGTCGAGAAGAGCGTTTCGCACATTTCTACTCGGCCGATGCGGGCGAAATCGTCTTCTCGATGACTGGTCGGTGCGGTTAGGCGGTGATCTGCTCGGCGACCTTCTTGCGCAGGACCTTGCCCATCGGGTTGCGGGCCAGGTCGTCGACCTCCACGAACTCGCGCGGCACCTTGTACCCGGTCAGCGAGGCCCGGCAGTGCGCGCGGACCGCGTCGACGTCGAGCGTCGCCCCCGGTTCGAGGACCACCGCGGCCACGACCTGCTCGCCCCCGTCGGCCGCGGGACGACCCACCACCGCGCAGTCCGCGATCCCCGGGGCGGTGCGCAGGACCGCCTCCACCTCGGAGGGGTAGACGTTGAAGCCGCCGGTGACGATCATCTCCTTGATGCGGTCGACCACGCGCAGGAAGCCGTCGGGATCCTGCACCACGACGTCGCCGGTGCGCAGCCAGCCGTCGTGGAACGTCGCGGCGGTGGCCTCCTCGTTGCCCCAGTACCCGCGGAAGATCTGTGGCCCCTTGACCAGGAGCTCACCGGGCTCGCCGCCAGGGACGTCCTTCGACGGATCGTCCTGATCGACGATCCGGATGTCCGTGTCGGGGAAGGGCACGCCGATCGCGCCGGCCCGCCTCGCCGTCGACATGGGGTTGCCGACGATGATCGGCGAGGTCTCGGTCATCCCGTACCCCTCCACCAACAGGCCGCCGGTGGCGGCCTCCCACTTCTCGATGAGCTCGGCGGGCAGGCTCATGGCGCCGGAGAACGAGAAGCGCACGCCCTGCAGGGAGATCGTGCGCTTGGCGGACTCCTCGAGGATCCGGGTGTAGATCGGCGGGACGGCGGGGATGAAGGTGGGCAGGTTCTTGGCGAAGATCGGCATGACGAGGTCCATGTCGGGCGTCGGCACCAACTGCAGGCGCGCTCCCTGGGCGATGCCGAACACCACACACATCGTCACTCCGTAGGCGTGGAACATGGGCAGCGTCGCGAGGAAGCGCTCGCGGCCGGGCTCGAGCCCGGGGACCCAGGCGCGACCCTGGGTGGCGTTCGCGACGAGGTTGGCGTGGGTGAGCACGGCGCCCTTGGGGGTCCCGGTGGTGCCGGAGGTGTAGAGGATGAGCGCGGCGTCGTCGGCGGCGGGCCGCGGGTGCGAGAAGTCGAGCTCGGGGCCGGTCTCGAGCTCGCCCCAGTCGAGGGTGCCGGGCGCCGGTCGGGAGAGCTTGGCGCGGGAGGCGCGCAGCGCAGGCACGGGGAGGTGTCGCAGCGCGAGTCGCTTGGCGGTGGGGAAGGCGTCGAGGAGGTCGACGGCGAGGACGTGCTCGATCCGGGTGCCGGGGCGGTCCGCGAGATCACGCACGACGTCGGCGACGACGTTCCACGTCACGACGACCTTCGCCCCGTGGTCGGTGAAGGGGCCCTCGAGCTCGTCGGCGGTGTACAGGGGGTTGTGCTCGACGACGATCGCCCCGATGCGCAGGGCCGCGTAGAAGACGGCCACGCCCTGGGGGCAGTTCGGCAGCAGCACCGCGACGCGGTCGCCGGGCCGGACGCCGAGTCGGCGCAGGCCCTCGGCGGCGCGGCGGACCCGGCGGCCGAGATCGGAGTAGCTGGTCAGGCGGCCGAAGAACTCGGTGGCGGGCCGGTCGGCGTGGGCGGTGACGGCGGCATCGAACTGGTCGATGAGGGTGGTGGTGCCGTAGTCGAGGTCGTGCGTCGTGCCCGGGGTGTAGTGCACGGTCCACGGCCGGTCGGGGTGTGCGGGGGTGTCGGCTCCGGCGAGTGCGGTCATGTCTGCACCGTAGTCCTCCGGTAGCAGGTCATAATGAGCGTATGGCTTACGGAACACTCGTCCTCCTGCGTCACGGGCAGTCCCAGTGGAACGCGTCCAACCAGTTCACGGGCTGGGTCGACGTCGACCTCACCGATCTGGGACGAGAGGAGGCGGTCCGCGGCGGCGAGCTCCTCGCGGAGGCGGGGATCCTGCCCGACGTGCTCTACACCTCGCTGCTGCGTCGTGCGATCACCACGGCGAACATCGCGCTGGACGCGTGCGACCGCCACTGGGTGCCGGTCATCCGCCACTGGAAGCTCAACGAGCGGCACTACGGCAAGCTCCAGGGGCTGAACAAGGCGGAGATCAAGGAGGAGTTCGGCGACGAGCAGTTCATGCTGTGGCGCCGCAGCTACGACACGCCGCCGCCGCCGATCGACGCGGACAACCAGTACTCGCAGACGAGCGACGTCCGGTACGCCGATCTGCCGGAGGTGCCGCTGACCGAGTGCCTCAAGGACGTCGTGGACCGGTTCATCCCGTACTACGCCGCCGAGATCGCGCCGAAGCTCGCGGAGGGCAAGACGGTCATGGTCGCCGCGCACGGCAACTCGCTGCGCGCACTGGTCAAGCACCTCGACGGCATCTCGGACGACGACATCGCGGGCCTGAACATCCCCACCGGCATCCCGCTGGTGTACCGGTTCGACGAGGCCGGTCTGGTCGCCAACCCGGGCGGCACCTACCTCGACCCGGAGGCCGCTGCCGCGGGTGCGGCGGCGGTCGCCAACCAGGGCGGCAAGTAGCGCGCGCGGCGGCGTCCCCGCCCCGGTGCGGTCGGACGGCCCGTCGCAGGTGAAGGCCCGGTGAACGGGCCGTGAACCCCCGTCCACCTGCGGACTTCCCGCCGGTGGACGGGGGTTCGCCGATTCGGGCGCGCGGGCGGGGCACCGTAGGATCGGGGCCGTGCAGGTCAGTCTGGGGATCTTCCTCGCGATCGTCGCCGGGGTCATCGGCTTCATCGTGGGCGGCTTCGTCGTCCCGCTGATCAACCGGCGCAACGAGCGTCGCCGTGCCGAGCAGGCCGGGCCGAGCCGGCTGGAGGTGCTGCAGGGGGTCTACCTGCAGGCGCCGTACGCGTTGGCCGTGGTGGACCGGCATCAGGACGTGGTCCTCTACAACCGTCGCGCGGCGGAGCTGGGGATCGTCGACGACCGCCTCCTCGTGGAGCCGGTGTGGCTGGCCGCCCAGGCGACGTTCACGACCGGGGAGCCCACGCGCTTCGACCTGCCCGCCAAGTTGCTCACCGGCCGCCGGCGCATCCCCTCGGTGAGCGGGCGCAGCGAGATCCTCGGCGAGTACAACGAGCAGTTCGTGGTGGTGTTCGCCGACGACGACTCGGAACACCGCCGCATGGAGGCCGCGCGCCGCGACTTCGTCGCCAACGTCTCCCACGAGCTCAAGACGCCGGTCGGGGCGATGGCCGTGCTCGCGGAGGCGCTCCTGGAGTCCAAGGACGACCCGGACTCGGTCGAGTACTTCGGCGGACGCGTGGTGAGCGAGGCCCAGCGGCTGGGCAAGATGGTCTCCGAGCTGATCGAGCTCTCGCGACTGCAGGGCGCCGAGCGGATCCGAGACCCCGAGCCGGTGGACGTGGACGACGTGGTGGACGAGGCACTGCGCCGGTCCGCGTCGACGGCGGAGGCGGCGGGGATCGAGCTCATCACCGACGCTCCGTCCGGCCTCGAGGTGAAGGGCGACCGGACCCTGCTGGTCACGGCGCTGACCAACCTCGTCTCTAACGCGGTCAACTACTCGCCCGAGCGCACGCCGGTGTCGATCACCCGGGGCATCGACGGGGACACCGTGATGTTGCGCGTCACCGACCGCGGCATCGGCATCGCCCCCGAGCACCAGGCCCGCGTCTTCGAGCGGTTCTTCCGCGTGGACAAGGCGCGCTCGCGGGCGACCGGCGGGACGGGCCTGGGGCTCGCGATCGTCAAGCACGTCGCGCAGAACCACAACGGAGCTGTCAGCCTGTGGAGCCGCCCCGGCACGGGGTCGACCTTCACACTCGAACTCCCGGCCCACGTGGAGCCGGGTGGCGACGGGACGACACCCGCCGCCGAGCACGTCTCACAAGGAGAGGACCAGGTGCCGTGACCAGGGTGCTGATCGTGGAGGACGAGGATTCGTTGGCGGATCCGCTGGCGTTCCTTCTCCGCAAGGAGGGCTTCGAGGTCGACGTGGCGGGGGACGGCCCGACCGCGCTGCAGAGCTTCGAGTCCGAGGGTGCGGACATCGTGCTGCTCGACCTCATGCTGCCCGGCATGTCCGGCACCGACGTGTGCAAGCGCCTGCGGATGACGTCGAGCGTGCCGGTGATCATGGTGACCGCTCGGGACAGTGAGATCGACAAGGTCGTGGGCCTGGAGCTGGGCGCCGACGACTACGTGACCAAGCCCTACTCGGCCCGCGAACTCATCGCCCGCATCCGGGCCGTGCTGCGGCGCGGCGCGGAGTCCGAGGCCGAGCCGGTCGAGGAGATCGGCGTCCTGGAGTCCGGGCCGGTGCGGATGGACATCGAGCGGCACACGGTGATGGTCCGCGGCGCGGCGGTCACGCTGCCGCTCAAGGAGTTCGACCTGCTCGAGTACCTGCTGCGCAACTCGGGCCGGGTGCTCACGCGCGGTCAGCTCATCGACCGGGTGTGGGGTTCGGACTACGTCGGCGACACCAAGACCCTCGACGTGCACGTCAAGCGGCTGCGCTCGAAGATCGAGACGGACCCGGGCAAGCCCGTGCACCTGGTCACCGTCCGCGGGCTGGGCTACAAGTTCGAGGCCTGACCGCCCCGCCCGCCGGCGTCACCCTTCGGCGCCTCCGCCGGCGTCACCCTTCGGCGCCTCCGCCGGCCGCGCGCTCGGTCGCGGGGTGCACGGCCACGATGCCCAGCTGCCGCCGGCGCCCGCACGCCGCGGCGAGCACCTCGTAGGCCTCGGCGCCGAGGAGTTCGACCAGCTCGTCGCGCAGGGAGACGTACACGGGCTCGGTGCCGACGTGCGCCTCGGGCGAGCCGGTGCAGTACCAGTCCAGATCGAGCCCGCCCGGGCCCCAGCCGCGGCGGTCGTACTCGCCGACACGGGTGTGGAGGATCTCCACCTCGTCGGCGCGGGTCTCGGTGTCCTGCGTGAGTCGTATCGGCAGCTGCCAACACACGTCGGGTTTGGATTCGGGGAGGCTACGCCCCGTCCGCGCGGCGAGGTGGTGCAGGGCGCAGCCCGACCCGGTCGGCCATCCGACGTCGTTGAAGAACACGCATCGGCCGCCTAGGCGGCGTGTCCTGAGCGCGGGCTCCATCTCGCCGTCGTCGCCGGTCAGTTCGTCCTCCTCGAGCCACGACTCGAGGACGGTTCCCTCCTCGGACGCGGCGCGCTCGGCGGCCTCGCGGCGCTGCCACTCCTCGGGCCGGAGCAGGGCGACGTTGGCGCGCAGGCGGCGACGGTCGGCGTCGTCGGCGAGGAACGCGCCGTGAGTGCAGCACCCGGAGTCGGGCTGGCTCGCCTCGATGCCGTGGCAGGCGGGGGTGCCGAAGACGCACGTCCACGAGGACAGCAGCCAGGTCATGTCGGCGGAGATGAGGTGTTCGTCGTTCGCCGGGTCGGGGAAGGTGTACCACTCGCGGGGGAAGTCCAGGGGGACCTCGGGCAGAGGGGTACCCGGGTTCGAGGGGCGGTCGGTGGCGGTCACAACCTGCGACCGTAGACCGTTTAGGGTGGTCGTGTGAGATTAGGTGTCCTGGACGTGGGCAGTAACACGGTCCACTTCGTGGTGGTCGATGCCCACCGGGGCGGTCATCCGACCCCGATGAACGACTCCAAGACCCGGTTGCGGCTGATCGAGTACCTGGACGAGAACAACAACATCTCCCGCACCGGCATCGCCCGGCTGATCGACGCGGTCAACGAGGCCGCCGAGCTCGCGCGCGCCACCAAGTGCCGTGAGGTCATGGCGCTGGCCACCTCGGCCGTGCGCGACGCGGCCAACTCCGACGAGGTGCTCACGCGGGTCGCCGAGGAGACCGGGATCGAGCTGCGCGTGCTGTCCGGTGAGGACGAGGCGCGGATGACGTTCCTCGCCGCCCGCCGCTGGTACGGGTGGAGCGCCGGGCGGATCGTAAACCTCGACATCGGCGGCGGATCGCTGGAGATGACCAGCGGGGAGGACGAGCTGCCGGAGCAGGCGTACAGCCTGCAGCTCGGCGCGGGCCGCCTCACGCACGACTGGTTCAAGTCCGATCCGCCCGAGCGCAAGCGCATCAACCAGCTGCGCGACTACATCGACGCCGAGCTTGACGGACCCGCCCGGGCGATCCGGGCCGCCGGCGAGCCCGATCTGGCGTGCGCCACCTCCAAGACGTTCCGGACCCTGGCCCGGTTGACGGGCGCGGCGCCGTCGTCGGAGGGGCCGCGCGTGGAGCGGATCCTCACGGCGGCGGGTCTGCGGCAGGTGATCGCGTTCATCTCCCGCATGACGGCCGCGGACAGGGCAGAGTTGGAGGGCGTCAGCTCCGACCGTTCGCATCAGGTGGTGGCGGGCGCGCTGGTGGCGGAGGCCGCCATGCGTGCACTGGGGTTGGAAAGTGTGAAAATCTGTCCGTGGGCCCTGCGAGAGGGGCTGATCCTGCAGCGTCTCGACCGGGACGTGGGCGGCGACGGGAAGGGGAGCTGACGATGGCCGAGGATGCTGAAGGCCAGCAGATCACCGTGGCGGAGCTGCTCAAGCGCATGGGCGCAGAGCAGCAGGCCGCGCCGGGCGGGCGTCGACGTCGCCGTGCCGAGGAGGGGGGCGTCAGCGTCTCCGAGCTCACCGGTGGGATCCCGCGCATCACCGACGACACCGTGCTGAGCAGCCGCGCGGCCCGCCGTCGTGCGCGCGAGGCGGAGGAGGCTGCCGGTGGTGGCGAATCGGGTGCCGGTCAGGCCGTAGCCGAGGCGGGTGCCGGGTCTGGTGCCGGGAAGACCGGCGCGGACGGCCCGGCCGGCGCGCCGGAGGGCGCGGGCGGTTCGGCGGGCGCGGGGAAGACCCCGGGGGCGACGACGACGAGCCCCACCGCGCCCCGATCCCCGCGGTCCGCGGCGCCCGCGTCAGGGCCGGCTTCGGCGAGCGGCGGGACCACGACGTCCGCGCCCGCCGGGTCGGCTGGCCGGACGGAGCGGTCCGGGCAGGGGCAGGGCGCGTCGTCGGCGCCGCAGCAGCCCACCACGCAGAAGCCGGCCGCGCCCCGGTCGCGGGAAGCGCAGACCCCGTCGGCGCAGACTCCGGCCGCCCCGACCCCGTCGGCGCAGGCTCCGGCCGGGCAGACCCCGTCGGCGCAGGCTCCGGCCGCCCCGACCCCGTCGGCGCCTCCGGCCCCGACCCCGCCTCCGTCTGCCGTCGCCGACGCCGGCGAGCCCCAGAAGAAGGGCGGCCTGCGCGGGTTGTTCGGCCGCAAGCGCAAGGATCCGCAGCAGTTCGAGTTCGACGCCCCGGCCGGCCGTCCGGCCCCCGCCGGCCGTTCCGATCGCGAACAGGCCGCCGAGTCCGCGGAGCCCGCCGTTCCCGCCGCCGGCCCGCTCGCCGACTCCGCCCCCGGCGGCACGGTCGGTAGCGCGGGCGTCACGGCGGTGGGCGCCGCCGGCGCGGCACCCGCTCCCGGCGAGACCGGTGCGTCCGGGTCGACGACTCCCGGCGCCCGAGCGGACGCGGTCACCACTCCGCAGCCTGCGGTTCCCGCCCCCGGTAAGCGCGCGGCCGGCACGCCCGCGGAGCCCGCCGCCGGTAAGCCCGCGGCTGACAAGACTGCTGCCGCCGGTGCTACGGCCGCCGCTGCCTCCACGGCGTCCGGCGCCGAGTCCGGCGAGGCCGCGGCCGACAAGACTGCAGCCACCACGGACGCGGAGCGCGGTGGGGCCGCGACCGATAAGCCCGGCGACGCCGGCTCGTCCGCCTCCACGACGTCCCCGGGCACGGCGACCACTCCGGGGGAGGCCCCCGAGTGGGGTGTGCCCTCGGGCAGTGGCTCGACCGCCCACCGCGCTCCCGAGGCCCCCGCCGCCGGGACCGACGCTGCCACGACCGACGCTGCCACGACCGACGCTGCCGCGACCGGCTCCGCGAAGACCGACTCCGACGGGCGCGATGGCGTCCTCGGCGCGGCGACCGCTGCTGCCGCGGGCGGTGCCGGCGTGGCGGGGATGACCGCGGCCGCTATCGGCGCGGGAACCGCCGATGCCCGCCCCAGGACCGACGAGCGCGCGGGCGAGCACCAGGACCCGCAGTACCGCGACTTCGAGTACACGCCCGGAGGTGCCGACGCGGAGCGGTCGCCGGCGTCTCAGTGGCTGATCCTCGTCGCGCAGGTGCTGGCCTCGGCCGTCGCAGGTGCGGCGCTGTTCATCGGGTTCCAGCTGCTGTGGAACAACCTCACGTGGGTGGCGCTGGCGCTGGCGATCGTGGTGATCGTCGGGCTCGTCGCCATGGTCCGCGTGCTACGGCGCTCGAACGACACGGTGAGCATCGCGCTGGCGGTGATCGTTGGCCTCGGAGTGACCTGCGGCCCGCTATTACTGAGGCTGGTCACCTAGGGCCTCCGCCCGCCCGGCCGCCGGCCCGACTCCGCCCGCACCTGAACGAGGTGCGGGCGGAGTCGTTTCTCGGCCCTCGCCCCGCGGACTCTCCGGCGAGCCCGCAACTCACTTCTCGGCTCGCGGGCCACCCATCGGCTCGCGGAACACCCATCGGCTCGCGCGCCACCCATCGGCTCGCGCGCCACCTATCGGATCACGGGCCACCTACGGGCCCCCGCGGGTGCAGTGGGATCCGATAGGTGGCGCGAGTGTCGGGCGGGCCCGGCGCGGTCGGCCCGCCTCTCAGACCGCGAAATGCCCCGCGGAGAGCCATGCGCCCCACGGTCGGAGGCGAGGGGCCGCCCGGATCGCGTCGACATGCACCTCGGATCGCGATACGCGCTTCCGATTACGACGTGCGCTGTGGGTTCCTGGGGCGAATCGCAATCCGAGGAGCGGATCGGCATGCGAGGGGCGGATCGTGAGCGGAATGCATGCATGGCCGGCCGGGGCGCGAGCCGACCGGGGAGTAGCAGTCGGCGTCCGGCCGGTCCACACGAGCACACAGCCAGCCGCCGGGAGCGGGCGACCGAGTGTGGCACTGTAATGAGCATGACGAGAATCGCAGTAGTCGGCGGCGGACGCATCGGAGAGGCCCTCATCGCGGGGCTTCGCGAGTCGGGGACCGAGTCGTCGGACATCGTGGTGGTCGAGGCCGTGCAGGCCCGCGCCGACGAGCTGGCCAAGAAGTACAACGTCCTCGCCACCAGCCTCGACATCGGTTGTGAGGGCGCCGATGTGATCGTCGTGGCCGTCAAGCCTCAGGACGTGCCCGCGGTGGTCGACCGGATCGGCGACGCCATCTCCGACAGCGTCCACGAGTCGATCGTCGTCTCGCTCGCGGCGGGCGTACCCACGCAGGTGCTCGAGAACAAGCTCAGCGCCGGCTCGCCCGTCCTGCGGGTCATGCCCAATACGGCCATGCTCGTGGGGCACGGCGTCTCCGCGGTCTGCAAGGGCCGCTACGCGCGCGACGAGCATCTCGAGCAGGTGGTCACGATCATGGAGAGCGTGGGCCTCGTCGTCGTCGTCTCCGAAGCCCAGATGGACGCCGTCACCGCCATCTCCGGCTCCGGCCCCGCCTACTTCTTCCTCCTCACCGAGGCGATGATCGACGCCGGCGTCGAACGGGGCCTGCCGCGCGACGTCGCGGTCAAACTCGCCACCGGCACGGCACTCGGCGCGGGCGCGATGCTCACCGGCGGCGGCGGGGGACCCGCCGAGTTGCGCTATAACGTGAGCTCCCCGGGCGGCACCACCGCGGCCGCGATCCGCACGCTCGAGGCCCGCGGACTGCGCGCGGCCGTGGCGGACGCGGTGGAGGCGGCGGCGTCCCGATCGCGGTCCCTGGCGCAGGCGGCCACCTCCGACGACGACGACGACGAGAACGACTGACCCCGCGCGGCCCCGTCCGTCGCCCAGTGCGGCCGGACGGGCCGCGCGTGCGCCTACCGAACCGACCCGCCGGGGCTGAGATCTCAGCCACCCGGCGGGTCGCGCTTTTAGCACAATCCCAGCTCAGAACGGGTGAGGGCGGGATTCGGCGGCGTGTCGTAGAAGTAAATCGCCCACTCCCGTCGCATTGATCACACCATTCACGCTAGGCTCATACCCAGCACGTGCGTGTCCGTACCGCAGGAGGGGAAGCCTGCGGCACGACGCGTGCCACGAAGGGTTGTGAGATGGCGACTTCCGACAAGACCGATGGCGGCTCGCAGGCGGCGGGGGGTTCTCAGTTCCTCACCGTTGCGGAGGTCGCCGCGCTGATGCGCGTGTCGAAGATGACGGTCTACCGACTCGTCCACTCGGGCGAGCTCCCCGCGGTGCGGGTGGGTCGGTCGTTCCGCGTGCACTCCAAGGCCGTGCACGAGTACCTCGACACCTCGTACTTCTCCGCGGGCTGACGCGCACGGGGTGTGGGCCGCCGGCCCGTTTTTTCCGCGCCGGGGCGGGCAGGTAGTCTGGACGGGTTCCGTCCCGGCTTCCGAGCCCCGATCGGACGCCGGAGCGTAGTAAGACCCGTGGCAGTACGGCCGGTGACAACGGCCCCAGACCAGTAGTCGACAGGTAGGTGACCCCCGATATGGGTTCTGTGATCAAGAAGCGCCGCAAGCGGATGTCCAAGAAGAAGCACCGCAAGATGCTCCGGCGGACCCGCGTGCAGCGTCGCAAGCTCGGTAAGTGAGTCTCGCGGCGCCCCGATAGCGCCCGGACTCACGCCTGTAGCGGATGCCCGTCACCAGCAGCGGTGGCGGGCATCGGTGTATTTCGGGGGAGCGGTCGGCAGGCGCTGTCGGTTCTGCGGGCCGGGTCGCGCGACTACCGCAGCCGCTCCTCGCCATGGCGTCTCGCTCGCGCGGCTGCACGCGATTCCCGCAGCCGCTCCTCGCCACGGCGTCTCGCCCTCCCCGCGGGGCGCGCCAGACGCCATCGTCGCGCGCGGCTGTCACTGCGGGCATCGAACCCGGCGGCGTGGCGACTGCGCACATGGGAGACCGGACCCGCGGCTAGACTCAGCTGGGTGAACACCGAAGCGCCAACCAGTCGATCGGCCCGCGCCATCGCGGTCGTCGGCGGCAGTCGGTATCTCGGCGCGCACCTGGTGGGCATGCTGTTGCGCAACGACTCCGTCGAACGCGTGCTGGCGATCGACTCGGTCAAACCGTCGCCGCAACACCGCAGGCGCATGCGCGACGCCGAGTTCGTGCGCCTCGACCCCCAGTCGCCGCGTCTGCAGGGGATCCTGCGCGAGGCGGACATCGACACGGTCGTCCACGCCGGCCTGCACCACACCGACTTCGCCCCCGGCGGTCGCGCAGCTGTCAAGGAGTCCAACATCATGGGCTCGATGCACGTGATCGCCGCCTGTCGCCGGGCCGCCACGGTCAAGCGGTTCGTGCTCATCTCCTCGACGTCCGTATACGGCTCCTCGGGGGTCGACCCGGCGATGTTCAGTGAGGACATGGCCGCGCGCCGCCACGCCGGCGGCGGCATCCCGGTCGACCACCTGTCGGTGGAGGGCTACGTGCGGGGCATGTCCCGTAAGCGCCCGGACATCGACGTCACCATCCTGCGCATCCCCGCGATCCTCGGCCTGCCCGAGCCCACCGTGGTCGGCGAGCTGCTGCTGCCGTCGGTGGCGCCCGTGTTGGCCGGGTATGACCCGCGCATCCAGCTGCTGCACCCGCAGGATGCCCTCGACGCGCTGCTGCACGCTACGCTCGGCGCGACGCCCGGCACGTACAACATCGCCGCGGACGGGGTGCTCACCCTGACCCAGGCCATCCGGCGCGCCGGGCACATCCCGCTTCCGGTGATGCCGGCGACGTTCAAACTCGCGGCGAGGCTGCTGTCGAGCCAGGGACTGCGGGACATCGGCACGTCGCAGCTGCGCTACCTGCGGTACGGCCGGACGATGGACACCACCCGCATGCGCACCGAGTTCGGTTTCACCCCGCGCTTCTCCACCGAGGAGGCGCTACATGCATACCTGGTGGACTCCGGTGCGGAGCCCCTGGTCACCCGCGAGGCGGTCGAACGCAAAGTCGCCAAGGTCGCCTCGCTGCTCCCGGGGCCGGTGGCGACACGGCTGCGCGCGGGAGTGGACACCACCCTCGACGAGCTCGAGGCGATCGGCGCTCTGTCAGAACCACTCGAGCCCGACCGCATCGAGGAGGAGGCGCAGTGAAGGGCCCGGAATTCGACCTGAGCCAACCCCTCGGCGGACCCCGCTGGGGCGAGGGCCGCCGAGACGCCCGCAGTGACCGGATGGTGGGGGAGGGCTTCCTCGGGGACACCACCGGCAGCGACGCCGCCGCCACGGAGATCGGTCGGATCGTCGACCGCTTCCTGACCTCCATGCGGTCCTCGATCGGGCAGGTCGTGGACGCCCTGCCGCTCGACGCCGAGGTGCTGGCGCCCGTGCGGGACCTCGCCCGCACCGTCGACACGATGCTCGCGACCGGCGATGTCAGTGCCCTGACCGGCCTGGCCGACGCCGTCAACGCCGCCGGTGAACTGCTCGCCGCCCGCATCACCGGCGGATACGAGGTCGACGAGTTCGGGTTCGACGAGCATTTCCACACCCACGTCTGGCTGCCCCTGTGGCGGCCGTTGTTCGAGCACTGGTTCCGCGTCGAGGTGATCGGCGCAGAGAACATCCCCGCCGAGGGCGCCGGGCTGATCGTGTCCAACCACGCCGGGGTCCTGCCGATCGACGGGATGATGACCACGGTCGCGGTCCACGATCACGCCGACCGCGCCCCGAGACTGCTGGCCGCCGACCTGGCGATGACCCTGCCGGTGTCCGCGCCGCTCGCCCGGCGGGCCGGGGCGACCCTCGCCTGCGCCGCCGACGCCGAACGACTGCTCGAGGCCGGTCACGTCGTGGCGGTGTGGCCCGAGGGGTTCAAGGGTCTCGGCAAGCCGTTCGCCGACCGTTACCGCCTGCAGCGCTTCGGCCGCGGCGGGTTCGTCGCGACCGCGCTGGCCGCCGGGGCGCCGATCATCCCCTGCTCGGTGGTCGGCTCCGAGGAGATCTACCCCAAGATCGGCGAGATCCCCGCGCTCGCCCGCCTGCTGGGCCTGCCGTACATGCCGGTGACGCCCGCGTTCCCGCTGCTGGGCGCCCTCGGTGGGATCCCGCTGCCCACCAAGTGGACGATGGAGTTCGGCGAGCCCATCGAGACCTCCCACCTGGGACCCGACGCCGCCGACGACCCGATGGTGGTCTTCGAGATCACCGACCAGGTGCGCGAGACCATCCAGAACACGCTGTTCCGCAATCTCGCGCGGCGCGGGAGCGTGTTCTTCGGCTGACGCGCGAGGGGGCTCAGAACATCCGGCGCAGTGAGCCCGTCGCGCGCAAGCCGTACGACGACCGCGCCGCCGCCCGCGCACCCGCCAGCCCGCCGACCGCCAGCACGCCCGGCATCGCCTTCTTGGCCGCCTTGCGCACCGTGCGGAAGTCCTTGACGTCCCAGCCGTTCTCCGAGGCGTACTTGCGCAGCCGCGAATCCGGGTTGATGGCCACCGGGTTGCCGACCATGGTCAGCATGGGCATGTCGTTGAAGCTGTCCGAGTACGCGTAGCAGCGGGACAGGTCGAACCCCTCGGCCTCGGCGAGCTTGGCGATCGCGTGCGCCTTGCCGGGCCCGTGCAGGATGTCGCCCACCAGGCGGCCCGTGTAGACGCCGTCGTGCTCCTCGGCGACCGTACCCAGCGCGCCCGACAGTCCCAGCCGCGTCGCGATCACGCGCGCCAGCATCACGGGCGTCGCGGTGACCAGCCAGACCTGCTGTCCGGCGTCGAGGTGCATCTGCACGAGCGAGCGGGTCCCGGGCCAGACCCGGTCGAGCATCGAGGTGTCGACGACCTCCTCGCTCAGCGCGGTCAGCTCGGCGACGGTGCGACCCTTGACGAAGCTCAGGGCCTTGTCGCGGCCGGCGGCGACGTCGTCGGCGTTCTCCTCGCCCGAGATCCGGAACTTGGCCTGCGACCACGCGAGCCCGGCGATGTCGCGCACGGTGAAGAAGCGGTGCTTGGCCAGCCCGCGGGCCAGCAGGATGATCGAGGCACCCTGGATGAGGGTGTTGTCGACGTCGAAGAACGCGGCGACACGCGGGTCCGCCACGAACGGCCCGGTGTCCGCGGTCTCCTCGACGGTGCCGGCGGCTGGCGGGGCGGTGGGAGCGACAGCGGCACCGTCGGCGCCGGCGAGCGGGGGCCCGGGCTCGGCACCCGGCTCGAGCTTGACGGCATGCTCGGCGGAGGCCTCGCCCGCGACCCGCTGGACCCGCGCGTCGCGGCGTCTCCAGACGAGCCTTCCCAGCGCCGTGATCACATCGGCTCGACCGGGCAGTCGCCGGCGGCGCGGGGAGTCGGCGTGCTCGGCCGGTCCGGCGGAGGCGTCGGTGCCCTCGGCGTCGGCGGCGGGCGGGGCCTCGTCGTCGTACCGGTCGTCGTCGTACCGGTCGTCTCGGTGCTGGCCGGCGCTGTGTCGGCCGGCGCTGTGCTGGCCGGCGCCGTGCTCGTCGCGGGCGTGGTCGTTCTCCGGGTGGGAGTCGTTCACCGGGCGGGACCTCCTCGGGGGCTGCGACCCCATCCTAGGGGAGCGCGGGAGGGGTGGTGCACTATCGGAGTATGGCGCACACGGTGACCCTGTTGACCCGCGAGGGCTGCGGCAGCTGCGTCCGCGTCCACGGCCAGCTGCTGCCCCTGTGCGAGGGGGCCGGCGCGCGCCTCGAGGTCACCGACGTGGACCGCGCCGACGACCCCGACCTCGCCGCCGAGTACGGGGACCGCCTGCCGGTCGTGTTGGTCGACGGTGCGGAGCATTCGTGTTGGGAGGTCGACGACGACGAGCTGCTCGCCACGCTCGCCGGGCCCGACCCGTTCGCCGGATGGGACTAGAGCCGGACGGGCACGGTGAGCGACCGGTGATGGGCCCCGCCGGGGCTCAGGCGTCGGTGCGCAGGGCCCGCAGGATGGTGGCGTGCCGCAGTAGAAACGCGCCCTCGTCGAGCTTCTTGCGCCGCATCCAGCCGGTGACCTCGCTATTGTGCTTACTCGCATTGCAGGACGTGCAGGCCGGGACCACGTTCTCCAGCGTGTAGCGCCCGCCTCGGGAGATCGGCATGACGCAGTCCCGCTGCAGGGCCGGCCCGACGGCGTGACAGTAGGCGCAACCGCCCCACGCGTCGAGGATCCGCGCCCACTGCGGGTCGGTGAGGTCGTTGTCGACCCGGGCGAGGCGCCGCTGCCGACGCTTCGCGTACCGGGCGCGGGTGGCGGCGGACATCGTGGCGGAGGACCTGCGACGCGGGGGCACGGTGTCACCGTACTCGGGCGGTCGGCCTCCGGTCCGCGCTGTTCACGGGCGGCGTGAGGCGCTGCACGGACATAGCATCCCGTGCGATGACGGTTTTGTCCCGGGGTGTCATGCGGGTTACGGTGGATCCCGTTACGGGTCGTACGCAGGCTTGAGGGCCACGGCCGTCCCGGCAGAGTGTTCCCGATCCGGGAGTGCCCTGTGCACAGCCGTGAACACCGACAGGAGACGACCGACTGTGGACCAGCGTTCCGCGAGTTCGTCCGGCGGGCCTGCGTCCCTCTCCCGAGTGGTTTCTCCCCGAGTTGACGAGCTGGCATCCATTCTGGCATGGGCCCGTCAGGCCCTGACGTCCGGGGGTCGGTTGTGAGCATCCTCCTGGTGGGTGTGTCCCACCACAGTGCGCCGGTGGGGCTGCTCGAGGCCGTGGCCGTGTCCGAGGTCGACCGCGACGCGCTCACCGAAGAACTCATCGCCGGTGAGAACGTCGACGAGGCGATGATCGTCACCACCTGCAACCGCGTCGAGGTGTACTCGGCCGTGGACGCGTTCCACCCGGCGCTCGACGACGTCGTCAACCTCCTGTCGCGCCACTCGGGCCTGTCCGTCGACGAGCTCAGTCGGCACCTGTACATCCGGTACTCCGAGTCCGCCGCCGAGCACCTGTTCTCCGTGGCCTCGGGCCTGGACTCGATGGTGGTGGGCGAGCAGCAGATCATCGGCCAGATCCGCACCGCGTACCAGTCCGCCTCCGAGATCGGCGCGGCCGGCACCACCCTGCACCGCCTCGCCCAGCAGGCCCTGCACGTGGGCAAGCGCGTCCACACCGAGACCGGCATCGACTCCGCCGGCGCGTCCGTCGTCTCCGTGGCGCTCGACCGGGCCGCGGAGATCCTCAACGCGAGCGCCGACGCCCCCGACGCCCCGGCCTCCCGCCGCCTCGACGGTCGGCAGGCCGTCGTGCTCGGCGCCGGCGCCATGGGCGGCCTGGCCGTCGCGCACCTCGGCCGCGGCGGGATCTCGCACATCGAGATCACCAACCGCACCCCCGAGCGCGCCGACCGGCTGTCCGAGATCGCCCGCGACTCCGGAACGCCCGCCACCGCGTTCCCGCTCGACGAGCTCGCCACCGCCGTCGCCCGCGCCGACATTCTCTTCACCTGCACCGGTGCCGTCGGCACGGTCGTCACTCTCGGCGAGATCCACACCGCGCTGGCCCGCCGCGGCGACCGCGGGCCCCTGGTCATCTGCGACCTCGGCATGCCTCGTGACGTCGACCCCGCCGTCGCCGGATTGCCCGGCGTGACCGTGCTGGGCATCGAGGCGCTCAAGGCCGACCCCGCCACGTCGTCCGCCGCGGCCGAGGCGGACGCCGCCCGCACGATCGTGGACGCCGAGCTCACCGCGTACACGCAGGCCGAGCGCATGGCCGGCGTCGGCCCGCTCATCGGCCAGCTGCGGGGCCGCGGCGGACAGGTCGTGGCCGCCGAGATGCGCCGGCTCGAGTCGCGACTGCCCGACATGGACGACAAGGTCCGCGACGAGGTGGCCAACACCGTCCGCCGCGTGGTCGACAAGCTCCTGCACCCGCCCACCGTGCGGTTCAAGGAACTCGCCGCCCAACCCGACGGGGAGAACTACGCGGCGGTCGTGCGCACCCTGTTCGACCTGGACCGCGACGTGGAGGAGGAGGCGTCATGAGCAGCAGGACCCTGAAAGTGGGAACCCGCGGCAGCACCCTGGCCACCACCCAGGCCGGGCACGTCCGCGACGCCCTCATCGCCGCCGGGTACCCGGCCGAGCTGGTGATCGTGCGCACCCGCGGCGACGTGGTGATGGCCCCCGTCGAGCGCATCGGCGTGGGCGTGTTCACCCTCGAACTGCGCGCCGCCCTCGAACGCGGTGACTGCGACATCGCCGTCCACTCGTACAAGGACCTGCCGACCGCACGCGACGACCGGTTCGCCCCGATCGCCGTGCCCCCGCGCGTCGACCCGTCGGACGTGCTCATCGCCCGCGACGGGCTCACGATGGACACCCTCCCGCAGGGCGCCCGCGTCGGCACCTCCGCCCCGCGGCGGCGCTCCCAGCTCGCGGCCCTGCGCCCCGACCTGGACCTGCACCCCCTGCGCGGGAACATCGACACGCGGATGGGATACGTCGCCAGCGGCGATCTCGACGCTGTCGTCCTCGCGGCCGCCGGACTCGACCGCACCGGGGCCGGAGAGCGCGCCACCCACCGATTCGGCATCGACGAGATGCTGCCGGCCCCCGCCCAGGGCGCTCTCGCCGTCGAAGCCCGCGCCGACGACACCGAGGCGATCGAGGCCCTCGCCGTCGTCGACCACCTCCCCTCCCGCGTCCGCATCGCCGCCGAGCGCACCCTCCTGCGCGACCTCGAGGCCGGGTGCACCGCGCCGGTCGGCGCGCGCGCCGAACTCAGCGGCACCGACTCCGCCCGGTCCGACTTCGCCGGCACCGACCCGGGTGCCGACACCCCGGCCGCCGACGCCGTACTCACGCTGCACGCCGTCGTCGCCGCCCACGACGGCACCACGGTCCTGCGGACCTCGGGCACCACCGTCCCCGCCGAGCATCCCGACGGGCCGGTCGCCGCCGCCGAGGAACTGGGACGCCGCCTCGCGGCCGAACTGCTCGACCGCGGCGCCAGCGACCTCATGTCCGCCGAATCCCCCGAGCAACGACCCCCGCTCGTGCCCAGGGAATCCACGACGGCCCCACCGACCGTCACCGACCCCTGACCCCCGAACTCCCACCTCGCGCGCAGCCAGTGCGCGACACCCACCCGACGGAGAGACGAACAATGACTCGAGCACGCACCACCCGCCCCGGAACCGTCCGCTTCGTCGGCGGCGGTCCAGGCAACGCGGGGATGCTCACCTGCCGGGCCCGCGAGGTCCTCGCCGGCAACGCGCTGGTCTTCGCCGACGCCGACGTGTCGGCCGACGTACTGGCACTGGTCGCCACCGAGGTCCCCGTCCCGCAGGAACTGCTCGACGCGCGGCAGGCCGAGATGGACGCCGCCGTGGCCGCCGAGGACAAGGCCGAGGTCAAGCGCCTCAAGGCCCTGCCGGCGCCCACCGCCGCCGACGTGCGGCCCGTCCTCGGTGAGCCCGCCGCCGTGGCCAAGCAGCTCGTCGCCGAGGCCAAGAAGGGCCGCGACGTCGTCCGCCTCGTCACCGGCGACCCCATGACCACCGACGCGACCGTCACCGAGATCGCCGCCGTCGGCCGCACCGTCGTGCCGTTCGAGGTCGTCCCCGGTGTCGCCGAGGCCACCGCCGTGCCCGCCTTCGCCGGCATCGCGCTCGGCTCCGGCTACGTCTTCGCCGACGGCCGCGGCAAGGTCGACTGGGCCGCCCTCGTCGGCTCGCCCGGGCCCATCGTCCTGCGCACCACCACCCGCCACCTCGCCGAGGCCGCCTCCCACCTCGCCGAGCAGGGCCTCGCCGCCGGCACCCCGGTCACCGTGACCTGCTCCGGCTCGCTCTGCGCCCAGAAGTCCGCCGACG
The DNA here is from genome assembly GCF_002999155.1 of Dietzia sp. oral taxon 368. Lineage (NCBI taxonomy): Bacteria > Bacillati > Actinomycetota > Actinomycetes > Mycobacteriales > Dietziaceae > Dietzia > Dietzia sp. oral taxon 368. The sequence continues at coordinate 628,955 of NZ_CP027238.1, read as the reverse complement.
GTACCCTCGCGACCATGGCCGAGGTCGGGCGCGACATGGAGGGCGACCTGGTGGTGACCATCGGCAAGTCCGCCGGTGAGCGGCACCGCCACCAGTGGTGGGAGTCGCGTGCCATGTTCGGCTGGAACGTCCTCGTGCCCCGCACCAAGGCGCAGTCCGCCGAGATGAGCGAGCGCATCGCCGAGCACGGCGCCGTGCCCGTCGAGGTGCCGACCATCGCCGTCGAGCCGCCCCGCAGCCCCGCCCAGATGGAGCGCGCCGTCAAGGGCCTCGTCGACGGCCGCTACCAGTGGGTCGTGTTCACCTCCTCCAACGCCGTGCGCGCCGTGTGGGAGAAGTTCGTCGAGTTCGGCCTCGACGCCCGCGCCTTCTCCGGCGTGAAGATCGCCTGCGTCGGCGAGGGCACCGCCGCCCGCGTCCGCGAACTGGGCATCCAGCCCGAACTGCTGCCCAGCGGCGAGCAGTCCAGCCTCGGCCTGCTCGAGGTGTTCCCGCCGTACGACGACGTCCTGGACCCCGTCAACCGTGTCCTGCTGCCGCGCGCCGACATCGCCACCGAGACCCTCGCCGAGGGCCTCACCGCCCGCGGCTGGGAGATCGAGGACGTCACCGCCTACCGCACCGTCCGCGCCGCCCCGCCGGCCGCCGAGATCCGCGAGATGATCAAGACCGGCGGGTTCGACGCCGTGTGCTTCACCAGCTCCTCGACCGTGCGCAATCTCGTCGGCATCGCCGGCAAGCCGCACGCCCGGACGCTCATCGCCTGCATCGGGCCGCGCACCGCCGAGACCGCCGCCGAGTTCGGCCTGCGCGTGGACGTGCAGCCCGAGAACGCGTCGGTGCTGGAACTGGTCGACGCCCTCGCCGCGCACGCCGACCACCTGCGCGCAGCCGGCGAACTGCCGCCCCCGCGTCGCCGCGCCCGCCGGCGCTGACCCTCGCCGGGCTCCCTCGCCGCCGGCTCGCGGCCCTGGCGCTGCGCCACCCGGGCGGGACCAACCGGTTGATCCGCGACACCGCGGTGGCGTTGGCGCGGCGGATGACCGACCAGCAGATCGTCGGCGCCCTGCGCGACATGGTCGGGCTGCACCGGCCGTTCCCCGGCCTCACCTGCCGCGAGGCGCTCGTCGACGCTGTGGGGCACACGCAGGACATGACCCTGCCGCTGGGGTGCGAGATCCCGGTCCCCACCGCCGAGATCACCGCCGCAGCGGATCACGTGGTGTCCTACGGGGGCCGCGGGAACGCCAGGGTGTTCCGCGCCCTGCCGACCGGAGCCGTGCGCCTGACCGCCACGGACGCGGACTGGGCGAGCGGCGAGGGCCCCGAGGTCAACGGCACCATGCGGGACCTGTTCCTGCTGCTGACAGGCCGCACCGTTCACCTCAACCGTCTGGGTGGCCCCGGTGCGGCGGCGCTGCGCGAGCGGATCGCAGCGTAGCGCGGGTCCGTGCCGCGCCGCTCCACTGGCGACTTTCGTACAGTGGGAACCGTGACGACACCGCCTGACCACACCGCTTCCGTCCCCGCGCCGCTGGTGCGACCGCGTCGACTGCGTTCGACGCCGGCCATGCGTCGGCTCGTCGCCGAGACCACGCTCGCGCCGCGTCAGCTGGTGTTGCCGGCGTTCGTCGCCGACGGGATCGACGCGCCGCGCGACATCTCGTCGCTGCCCGGGGTCGTCCAGCACACCGTCGACTCGCTGCGCCGCGAGGCAGTCGCCGCCGCCGAGGCCGGGCTCGGCGGCATCATGCTGTTCGGCGTCCCGCTCGACGCCGACAAGGACGCCACCGGGAGCTGTGGCGCCGATCCCGAGGGCATCCTCAACCGCGGCCTCGCGGCCGTCCGTGCCGAGGTGGGCGACGACCTCGTGATCATGGCCGACACCTGCCTCGACGAGTTCACCGACCACGGGCACTGCGGTGTCCTCGGAACCGACCCGCGCGGTGAGCAGATCGTCGACAACGACGCCACCCTCGTCGCCTACAACGACCTCGCCGTGTCCCAGGCCGCCGCCGGCGCCCACGTCGTGGCGCCCAGCGGGATGATGGACGGCCAGATCGCCGCCATCCGCGAAGCCCTCGACCGCGAGGAGCACCAGGACGTGGCCCTCCTGGCCTACAGTGCCAAGTACGCGAGCGCCTTCTACGGCCCGTTCCGCGAGGCCGTCGGCTCGTCGCTGCGCGGCGACCGCCGCACCTACCAGCAGGATCCCGCCAACATGCGCGAGTCCCTGCGTGAGGTCCAGCTCGACCTCGACGAGGGCGCCGACATGGTGATGGTCAAACCCGCCATGGCCTATCTCGACATCCTGCGTCAGACCGCCGAGATCTCCGACGTTCCCGTGGCGGCGTACCAGGTCTCCGGCGAGTACGCGATGATCTCCGCCGCCGCCGAGCGCGGCTGGATCGACCACGACCCGGCCGTCATGGAGTCCCTGACCTCGATCCGGCGAGCCGGCGCCGACATCATCCTGACCTACTGGGCCCTTCACGCCGCCCGCCTGCTCTCCGAGGGCTGGGGCGCGCGGTGACACGCGCCAGCGGTCCCTGGCGACCGCCCGCCCGGCCAGAGCAGTCGGGCGCGCCGGCCGGGTCTGCAGAACCCACCGGGCCCGGCTCGCCCACCTCGGCCACCGACCCCGTGGGGCCGCCGCCGGAGGAGATCCACACGGCGTGGGTGCTCTGGCTGGCCGCCGCCGCGTTCGGGCTCGTCGGCATGCTCCTCAACGCCGCGACCGCGAGCTTCAGCGACCTGCCGGCCGCGACCCGGGACGCGTTCCGCGACGCCGTCGCCGACACCGGACCCATCGACATCTCGGTCGAGGGCATGTTCTCCATCTCCCTGGTGGTCGGTGCCGTGGTTGCGCTGCTCGCCGCCGCGGTCACCGTGTGGCTGGCCTTCCGCCTGCGGGCAGGGAAGGGCTGGGCTCGCACGATGCTCGACATCGTGGCCGTCTTCCTGATCGTCGACGCGGTGTCCGTGATCGTCGGGGTGTTCGGCGGGGTCGCGGTCGCGGGGGAGCGGGGCGACGTGGTCAGTTTCATCGTCATCGCCCTGCAGATCCTGGCCGGTCTGTGCGCGGCCACCGCCGTCTGGCGCCAACACACGGCCGAGGCCATGAAATTCACGACCCCGGGCGGCGGCGCGCGTGCCGGCAAGTGACACAGCCGCCACACGGCCGGGCATAGAGCCCCGAGGCCCCATCCTGTACGCCGAGGACGGCTGGAGCTGGGCGTGGATCCTCGCCGCCCCCCTGTTTTGCGCGGCCGCCGCGGCCTTCGAGCTGATCACCGGTGCTCCCGTGCACTGGATCATGCTGACCGTCTGCGCGGTCGCGTCCGCGCTCTGCCATGGCGTGATGATCGCCGCCACCCGCGTCCACGGCCGTGTCCGGCTCACCCCGCAGGTGTACATCCAGGGCACCGAGGAGCTCGGCCTGGACCGGATCGACGCGGTGCTGCCGCTACCGGCCGCCGGAGCGCCCGAGGCCTCATGGCAGACCGCCCGCACGCTCGGCGAGTTGCGGGAGGTCCCGCGCCGCCGGGGCGCGGTCGGACTGCGCCTGGACTCCGGCGCCGAGGTCCGCGCCTGGGCCCGCGACCGCTCGGGCCTGCACGCCGCCCTCAGCAGTGCGGTCGCGGCGGCAGACGGCGGGGCGGGACGCGGCGGGTCGGACCCGTCGTGAGTTCGCGTCGCCTCGCGGTGGCCGCCGTCGTCACCGCCGCACTCGCGGTGCTGCTGTGGTGGCTGTCCCGGGACGTCGTCTCCGTCCCGCCGCCGGTGGTCGACCCGCCGGTCGAGGGGGCGATCGAACGGGTGCGGACCGACACCCGGCTGCTGTTCGCCGCCACCGTCCTGGCGGGTCTGACCATGGTCCTGGCCACGCTCTCGACGCTCCGGCGCTCCCCCCGTCGCGGGGCGTGACATATCTACTTCTAGCTGGGGCTTTCCCAGTAGCCCGGAAGCCCCGGTAACGATCGTGTGACGGTTCCCTGAGTCCGCACGGGGCTCCACCGCATGGCAGCGGTCACGGGCTACATTTGTCGCGGTTCGGACGCATGTGACGCTCGTGGAAGCGAGCAGTCCCTGCGTCCGATTCGCCGGAGAGACACCTACAGCACATGGAATCGGGGATCGGTGCAGCCGTCTAGCACTTTTGTTGGCACCACGGCGGTCGTCGGGGCGATCGCACTTCTGGGAACCGGAGTGGCCTCGGCCACGCAGGTCGAATGGCGGGACTGCACCGAGATGCTCGGGATCGAGGCCGAGTACGTGCCCGCCGGTCTCGAGTGCGGGACCGTCGAGGTCCCGGTCGACTACAACGCCCCCGACGCCGCCAAGACCGAGGTCGCGCTCACGCGCATCAAGGCCTCCTCCGGTCAGGCGCGCTCCACGGTGTTCGGCAACCCCGGCGGCCCCGGCGTCTACGCGTTGAACTTCTGGAACCCGGCCCCCGACGGCAGCGGTCCCGAGGGGCTCTACGAGAACCACGACCTCGTGGCCGTCCAGCCGCGTGGCCTGTTCGGATCCAACCCGATGGTCTGCAACGCCGACTTCGTGGGCCCGAACACCGTCAACGCGCTCCACGACGCCTGCTACGGCACCGACCCCGAGTACATGGCGTCCATGACGACCGAGAACGCCGCCCGCGACATGAACGCGGTCCGCGAGGCGCTCGAGCTCGCCGAGATCGACTACGTGGGCGTCTCGTACGGCACCGCGATCGGCACCGACTTCGCCACCCTGTTCCCCGAGCACACCGGGCGGATGGTGCTGGACTCCAACACACACCCCGACTGGCGCTGGTCGAAGCAGGCCGAGCAGGGCGCACTGGCCCAGGAGCGGCGGATCAACGACATCTTCGCCTGGATCGCCGAGCGTGACGACTACTACGGCCTCGGCGACACCCCGCTGAAGGTGTTCCACTCCTGGAAGTGGGTCACCGATCAGGAGGTGGGCGGCCCCGCCAACCTCACCCCGCCGCCCGCCGAGGCGCGCGACCTGCCCGTCGAACTGCGCGGCACCCCGGTTGAGCGACCCGCACTGGACGTCATCAACGGCACCGCCCCCGCCCGCGCCCGCGTCGAGGGCTTCGCCCGCGCCGCCGCCCTGCAGGGGCTGACCAACAACGCCACCACCGGGCTCTACGACGCCACGGTCGGCGCCACCTACTCCGAGCAGGCGTGGCCGATGCTCGCCCACATCCTCAAGTACTACAACGACGGCGGGAACATCGCCCGGGTCGACTACGAGACCGTGGGCCTGATGCTCGCCGCGCAGGAGAACCGCTCGCCCGTCTACCGCACGGACGTCGAGATGAACTCGATCATCACGTGCAACGAGACCGCGGCGCCGGCCGACCAGCTGGGCGTCATGTCCGCCAAGGTCGACAAGTTCACCGGCGGCAACCGACTCACCACCCGCGCCGCCGTCGAGGCCGCCGGGGACGACTGCGTGGGCTGGGCGCCCGTCGCGCGGACCATCAGCCCGAACGGGGACGCGCTCGACGAGAAGCCGCTCGTGCTGCACTCCGAGGACGACGCCGTCACGCCCATCGCCGGCGCGCACCGCGTGGTCGAGGCGCTCGGTGGTGCCCTGGTCACCGTCGGCGGCGGCGACCACGGAACCTTCCGCACCGGCAACGAGGCCGTCGACAAGCTGGTGATGGACTTCCTCCGCACCGGCGTCGCGGCCCCGGGCCACGTCGACGGCAAGCCGTCGCCCGAGCCGCTGCCCCGCTGGGGCGAGGCCGAGCGCATCGCCGCCGCCCAGCAGGGCATGTCCGCACCCGTCGCGGGCGCTGACGACTGGTACGGGACCCACCGCGACGCCGGCGTCGGCGCGGGCGTCACCGACGCCGCGGGTCTCGGCTCCGTCGGCACCCCCGTGGACGCGCCCGCCCCCGCGACCGGATCCCTCGGCGCCCCTGCCGCGCCTGCCGCCGCACCCGCTGCGGTGCCGGCCCCCGCGCCGCTGCCCAGCCCGCAGCAGCTGCAGCAGCAGGCAGAGAAGGCGGTGCAGGACTTCGCCGGGCAGGTCGACGCTGCCGCCAGGTCGCTGTTCGCTCCCTTCGCGCCGCCCACCCCGCCCGCGCAGCCGCAGGTCTGACACCGCGAGGGGGTACTCGTGGCGGGACTTTGAGACACTGGGGGAGTGACGTCTGCGAGTGATGCCTTCCCGACCCCGTCCGGCATGTCCGGGACCGCCCGATCGGCAGAGCTCTTCGCCGAGGCCCGCGAGCTGATCCCCGGGGGAGTGAACTCCCCGGTGCGCGCCTTCAACTCCGTCGGCGGAACCCCGCGCTTCATCCGTGAAGCGCGGGGTTCTCGCATGACGGACGTCGACGGCAACACCTACATCGACCTCGTCTGCTCGTGGGGCCCCATGATCCACGGGCACGCCCACCCCGAGATCGTCGACGCCGTCCGCGACGCCGCGACCCGCGGCCTCAGCTTCGGCACCCCCACCGAGGGCGAGGTCGACCTGGCGCGCGAGATCATCTCCCGCACCTCCGTCGAAGAGGTGCGACTCGTCAACTCCGGCACCGAGGCCACCATGAGCGCCGTGCGCCTGGCCCGCGGGTTCACCGGCCGCTCCAAGGTCATCAAGTTCTCCGGCTGCTACCACGGCCACGTCGACGCCCTCCTCGCCGACGCGGGTTCCGGACTGGCCACCTTCGCCCTGCCGGACTCGCCCGGCGTGACCGGCGCGACCGCACACGACACGATCGTGCTGCCGTACAACGACATCGAGGCCGTGCGCGTGGCGTTCGCCAACCACGGGGACGAGATCGCCTGTGTGATCACCGAGGCCGCCGCCGGCAACATGGGCACCGTCCCGCCGCTGCCCGGGTTCAACGAAGAGCTGCGCGCCCTGTGCTCGGACAACGGCGCGCTCCTGGTGATGGACGAGGTCATGACCGGCTTCCGCGCCGGCGACCGCGGCTGGTGGGGCATCGACGGCGTCGCCGGCGACCTCACCACCTTCGGCAAGGTCATGTCCGGCGGCCTGCCCGCCGCCGCGTTCGGCGGCCGCGCCGACGTCATGGCCGCCCTCGCGCCGGCCGGACCCGTCTACCAGGCGGGCACCCTGTCCGGAAACCCCGTCGCCGTGGCCGCGGGCCTCGCCTCTCTCCGTCTGGCAGACCACGCCTGCTACTACACCCTGCAGACCAACGCCGACCGGCTCGAGGCCCTCGTCGGCAACGCGCTGCACGGCGCCGGCGTCACCCACACCATCCAGCGGGCGGGCACGATGCTCAGCGTGTTCTTCACCGAGGAGCAGGTCACCGACTACGCCGGCGCCAAGGCCGCCGAGACCTTCCGGTACGCGCCTTTCTTCAACACCCTGCTGGACCGGGGCATCTACGCCCCGCCGAGCGCCTTCGAGACCTGGTTCGTCTCCACGGCCCTCACCGACGACGACTTCCAGCACATCGCCGACGCCCTGCCCGTCGCCGCCGAGGCGGCCGCCGCCGCGACCGCCCCCGGAGACGGCCGATGAGCCGCAGCGGCCGCGGGCTCCGGGGACGTCTCGCCGTCCCCGCCACCGGCCCCACCTCATTGCCGATCCCCTTGCGCGGAGACCATCCCGCCCCCGCCGCGGCGCCGCCGTCGTTGGGCGGGTCCGCGGCCGCCGCGGCCCCGGTGGAGGCGCCCGTCGAGACGCAGCCCGAGGGGTCTGCGACCTATGGCGCCGAGCCGGGGACGATCGCCGTTCCGGGAGAGCCGACCTCGTCGTCGTCGACCCCCCGTGACACGTCGGCCCGCGCCAACGAGACGCAGACGATCGTGCATCTCGTGCGCCACGGCGAGGTCCACAACCCCGAGGGCGTCCTCTACGGTCGACTGCCCGGGTACCGGCTGTCGGAGCTGGGACGCAGCCAGGCGGAGACCGTCGCCCGCGTCCTCGGGAAGGGGCACGACATCGTGTCGATCGTCGCCTCCCCGCTGCAGCGCGCCCAGGAGACCGCCGCCCCGCTCGCCGAGACCCTCGGACTGCCGGTGGGGATCGACGCCGACATCATCGAGGCGGAGAACCGTTTCGAGGGGCGCAAGGTCGGCGGCCCCGGCGGTGCGCTCCGCGACCCGCAGTACTGGCCGATTCTCGTCAACCCGCTGCGGCCGTCGTGGGGCGAGCCGTACCTGCAGATCGCGCACCGCATGATCGGCGCCGTGTACTCGACCCTCGACACCGCCCGCGGGCACGAGGCCGTCCTGGTGAGCCACCAGCTGCCCGTGTACACCACGCGGCGCTTCCTCGAGGGTCGGCGCCTGTGGCACGACCCGCGCTCCCGGCAGTGCTCCCTGGCGTCGGTCACCTCGTTGGTGTTCGAGGGCACCACGCTGCGCGACATCGTCTATTCCGAACCGGCGGGCGCCTCCGACCCGTCGCAGACTGGAGCATGATCCATGCGTAAGACCAAGGCCGCGCTCGGCGCGTTGCTTCTGTCCGGCGCGCTCGCCGCCGGTTGCGCCACCGGCAACGACGCTGTGGTGGTGGGCCCGGAGACGTTCGAGTTCGTCAGTCCCGACGGCCAGATCGAGATCCACTACGACCCCCCGGCTGGGCGCAAGCCCGTCGCCACGATCGCCGGGCCCGACCTGCTCGACCCCGACCGCACGCTCACCGTGCAGGACGATTTCGCCGGACAGGTGGTGATCCTCAACCTGTGGGGCCAGTGGTGTGGTCCGTGCCGCGCCGAATCCGACGACCTGCAGCGCCTGCAGGAGGAGTACGAGCCCCGCGGCGCGACCGTGTTCGGCATCAATCTCCGCGACCCCAACCGGCAGAAGCCCGTCGACTTCGTCCGCGACAACGGCATCACGTACCCGTCGATCTGGGACCCGAGCAACGCGGCCGTCGCCGCCCTACGTGGCTTCCCGACGTCAGTCGTGCCGGCGACGATCATCCTGGACAAGCAGCATCGGGTGGCCGCCGTGTACCTGGCCGAGATCACCGACGACGAGCTGAGTGAGACCGTCGACAGGATCCTGGCCGAGGAGGTCGAGCAGACGTGACCCCCGAAGTGATCCTGCTCGCCCAGAGCGTCGGGGAGACCTTCCAGCAGACTGTGGCCAGCGGCCCGATCCTGCTGGCGTTGGGCGCGTGCGTGCTGGCCGGACTGGTGTCGTTCGCCTCGCCCTGCGTGATCCCGCTGGTGCCCGGCTACATGGCGTACCTGGCCAGCGTGGTGGGCGCCGAGCGCCCGCCGGTCACCGCGGCCGCCGCTGAACGGCAGCGCGCCGCCACCGCCACACTGACCGTGGAGGAACGGCGCACCCGCCGCGCTTCCCGTACCCGCGTAGTCGGCGCATCCTTGCTGTTCGTGGGTGGGTTCACCGTGGTGTTCGTGCTGCTCAGTGCCATGGTGCTGGGGACCGTGCAGTACCTGGCCCCGCAGCAGGAGTTGCTGCAGCGGCTCGGCGGCGTGGTGACCATTCTCATGGGTCTGGTCTTCATCGGCTTGGTGCCCACCCTGCAGCGGGACACCCGCATGCAGCCGAAGGCGCTCTCGACGTGGCTCGGCGCGCCGATGCTCGGCGCCGTCTTCGCCCTCGGCTGGACCCCGTGCCTGGGTCCCACGCTCGCCGCGGCGCTGTCGGTTGCCGCCGGTACGGGCGTCGACGCGGCCCGGGGCGTCCTGCTGATCGTGGCTTACTGCCTGGGTCTCGGCTTGCCGTTCATCGTGGTGGCGTTCGGCTCCACGTGGGCGATGCGCACGGTCGGGTGGCTGCAGAAGCACACCCGGGCCATCCAGGTGTTCGGCGGCGTCATGCTCATCATCGTGGGTCTGCTGCTGCTCTCGGGCGGATGGGCGCTGTTCATCGACTGGCTGCGCGACTTCGCCATCTCGGACACCACTCTGCCCATCTGACCCACTTGAGCTGGCCGCCATCGCGCCTCGGTCGCGTGTGGTCATGCTGCGGCCTCGGAGTTGGCCGTGTGTCGGGCGATGGTGTGGTCGAGGTCGTGTAGGAGCGCGAACGGCAGGATGGGTGCGTGGAGGGGCCCGAGTGGCGGCGGGCCTGGTTTGGGTGGTGGTGGGTTGGTCGCGCGTGGGGTTGTGGTGGGTGGGGTCCATCTGACGCCTTGGGGTGCGGTGCGGTCGGGGATGGTGGTCCAGCCGGTGTCGTGGATCATGGAGTGGCAGTCGGCGCTGGTCAGGGCGAGTTCGTCGATGTTGGTCTGCCCGCCGGCGGCCCAGGGTTTGCCGGCGTGGTGGGCTTGGCAGTGTCTGGCGTCCTGGTCGCAGTCGGGGTGGGTGCAGCCGCCGTAGGCGGCGAACAGTGCCAGGCGTTGGTAGCGGGAGGCGGTGCGGCGACTGCGGTAGAGCTTGAGGTCGATTTCCTGGTCGCAGAGGGCGAGGAACCAGTGGTTGCCGGCTGCCATGGCGATGGCCTGGTCGACGGGCACGCGGATCCCGGAGTCGGTCTGGCCGCATCCGGCCAGGGTGGCCAGTTGGTCGAGGTCGATGCGTACGACGATCGCCGCCGCGGCGCCGGTCTTGCGCGCGTCGGTGTTCAGTGCGAGGGTCAGGGCGTGGACGAGGGCGTCGTGCATGCGCTGACCGTCGCTGCGCTCATCGGGGGTCTGCTCGTCGGGCCATAGGCGTCCGGGTTGTGCCCAGCGGGCGTGGACTTCGCGCATCAGGGCTGCCAGTTGGGGGTCCATGGTCATCGACGCCCTGGCCATGAGGTCCAGGCCTTGTCCGGAGCAGGTGACCGATCGGCGCCTGGCCCGTTCGGCGGCGCCGCGTTCGGTGCGGCCGGGGTCGATCTGGTCCAGCAGGCGGTGGGCGTTCTCTTGTAGGCGGCGGGTGGTGCACTGTCCGGCGGCCAGGGCGATCAGTTCGGTTTCGAGGCGGTTGCGCTCGTCGTCGTCGACTTCGTCCGGTAGCGCGGCCAGGGTGGTGTTGATGATCTTCAGGTGTCCGGCCGAGATTCGTCCGGCCGCGGTGGCGGCCATGCGGGCGGTGTCGGCGATCGTGGAGTCCTCGAGGCGGCCGCGTGCCTCGCCGGGTGCCAGGCCGAGCCCGCCGGTGAGCATCTGCCGTTCGTTGATGTAGCCCATCTGTCTGGCGGCGCCGGTTCTTCGCGCCTCGGCCATGACGCGCGCCTGGGTGGCGCGGAGCCTGCGTTGGGCCTGCTCGAGCGCGACGAGTTCGGCGTGCACCTGCGCCGCGCCTGCCTCGGACCAGTCGCGGCCAAGGTGCGCATCGAGCGCGGACAGCACGGCGGTCAGCTCACCGCTCGCCGTGGGGGCGCTGCCCGCACCACTCATCCTGTCGCTCATGCGTTCGATTAGATCATCCGAGTACGACACGAACCCGTCACCGCAGGTCACGCCGACCGGCGCGACGTGGCCGCGCGTCGGATGACCCACCCGCAGGCCCCGCCCAGCTGCAAAGATCACTGGCTGTGACCGCGCATCGATTCAAACATGGCCCGGAAAACTCGCCGCAATGCCTCCAGTTCGAGATCTCAGGGCGACGGTGGAACCGTTCGGCCGGGCGGGGCGTCGTACAGGTTGTGGGAAGAAGTAGAGCTGTGTGCGGCGCGCTCGTTGCGGCCCTCGTGGTGCTGTCCGGGTGCGCGTCGGCGGACGGGGAAGAAGAGACGCCGCCGACGACGACGACGACGAGCGCAGCCGCCCCCGAAGATTCCGGCAATCCGTGGGATCTGCCGGTCGCGCAGAGGCCTGCCCTTTTCGACCCGTGTGCTGAGATCCCGGTTGAAGCGGTAGAGGGGGTAGTGGGCACTCCAGTCGATTCTGCTGAAAACCTACGTAACCATGACCAAGGCGAGCTGTTCTCATGCGGTTGGAAGAACGACGAGATTCTCTTCGGTGTAGCCGGAACGTGGCGAGCGAGACACGAGTTCCTTTCTGATCGTGCCTTCGAAGCAATTGACAACCAGTCGATGGTGGCCGGACGGCCCGGAATCCGCGCTCGTGACCGCGGAGATCAGTTCGATACGACGTGTTACCAAGTGTTTTTTACATCGCGGGGCGCGGTAGTCCTCAATGTCAACCTCATTGATTCGTTGGGCACCTTCCAAGATGTCCAGTTCGCTGAGGCTTGCGAAGTCCTTGACGAAGTCATTGAGCCAATTCTGGATTACATCCCGGAAGGAGACTTTGTATGATAACCCACCTGGAGGCGAGTGCGGCACACGAATGTAATGCCGCATGCAGTCGGTTCATCGACTCGATCCGCGATTTAGCTGCGGGGTCCCGGTTTGATGGATTCCGTTCCGCCTCTGGGTCATTCGAAACTGCCCGTCAGATTCAAACCGTCTTTTCTTTGTTCGCAACTGAGGACCTTGACACTCTCCTGAATGGATTCATAAGTCAGGCGCGCGCGATGTCGCTTTTATTCGCCGCTGCCGGCGGGTTGATCGAGGCGCAGGATGAGGCATTGGCGGGGGCGCTATCGAAGGCGGCCGAGGAGCCGGCGGGGCTGCAGAGCCTGGGTGTGATTCGTGCCGGGGAGAGTGAGGGGCTCATTCTCGAGGACTCGTGTGTGATGGGTGGCTACGGGCGGGTGGGTCCGGAGGACGTGTCGGATTCGCCGTTGGAGCGGATCGCCCAGTGTGCGCAGGCGCTGCAGCCCGAGCAGTTCAGCCAGATCCAGCAGCGGGCCGGAGAGGTCTCCGAAGCGCTTCACTCCGCGGCCACGCAGCTCCAGGCGGATCTGAACAATGTGCTCGGGCACGGGTGGCAGGGCGAGTTCGCGGTGAGTGCCCAGGACTCGGTGAGGGGCCTCGTCCGCTCGGCGGTGGCGCTGTCTGGCGAGTTGGAGAAGGTCGCCGAGAAAGCCGGGCGCGCACACGACGGGTTCCACACCACGCGCACGAACGTGGCCGAGCAGGCGGCCCAGGCACAGCTCGCGCAGCTATCCGGGCGCGAACTCGGACCGGCCGGACTGTCGGCGGCCGCCGCGTCACGAGCCCAGCAGGCCGCGGCGGAGGAGCAGGCGCGGGCGATCGTCAACACTGAGTACAGCCCCGCGGTGATGGACGCCAACCTCGACGATCTGGATTTCACCGCCCCCTACCGGGTGGTTTCCACGACCGCACTGGGCGGGCCCGAGGGCATCGACATGGCGCGGGTCTGGAACACCGAGGGCATCGCGCGTCCGGCGCAGCCGGCCGCGCCGAACCCGGCCACGCTCGCCGCGCTCACCACGGGCGCCGGGGAGGCCGGCGGCCCGGCGGGCGGGGCCGGAGGTGGCGGGACGACGACGAACTCGCCGGGCGCGGGCCGCGATGCCGCCACCGAGCAGGCACTTCTGGCCTCGCGGACGGGCGCAGCCGACGGCGGTGGGACGGCCACCGCCGGTGCAGGGCAGGCGGGCGCCGGGCAGTCGGTGGCCGGGCAGCCGGGCGCGGGGCAAGGGGCTGCCGGCAGTGGGGTGAACGCGGCCACCACCCCGGCCGGGGCGCCGATGACGCCGATGACCGGGGCGAACGGCCAGCGCGGCGCGGCAGGCGCCGGCGGCGGGATCCGGGGGATCCGGGGCGGGGCGAACGGGGACGGTCGGGGTCGTGATCGCGGTTTCAGCTCGACCAGTGGCCTGCTCGGCGGTGGCGGCGCCGCCGCGACCGGGGCGGGCGTGGGCGCATCCCGGATGGGTGGTGCCGGGACACTGGCCGGGTTCGGTGCCGGCGGCGCAGCCAGCCCGGGCGGGGGCGGGCCGGCCGCGGGCGCTCCCGGGGCAGGTCCCGCGCCCGGAGGGACGGCGGGCTCGGGTGCGGGGGCGCTCTCGTCGTCGTCGACTACTACGGCCCAGGCCGGGCGCGCCGGGGCGATGCCGATCGGCGGGATGATGGGCGCGGCCAACGCGGGCCAGAACAGTGACCGGCGCGGTCACACGCCGGCGAGCTACCTGACCAACGCCACCAACACCACCGCCATCATCGGCGACCCCGTCAAAGTCGCCCCCGCCGTACTCGGCCGCCCGCGAGCCGAAGACCCACCGCCCACAGACGACACCGCCGCCCCCTACCGCGGACGCACCCTCGGCCGCGACTACACCGGCGGAGGCGCGACACGAGACTAGAAGACCGGAACCGCCCTCAGCAGCGCGCCGCGTCGCGGTGAGCAATGAGCCACCGATCCACACAACAGAGACACGGTCCGGACACACAGCCCGCCCAGACTCGACGCCGTACGACCACCCACCGAAGCACGCCTGGAGGCACCCGTGTCCTACGCCCACCCACCGGCACCCGCACGATGATCGACGCCCGGTCTCCCGCGGCGGGGCACCGAGAGACCCCCGCCACACCGGCCCTGACCTCCCCGGAGGCGGCAGCACACCCGGCCCCACCCTGCCAGGTTCCGCTCAGGATCACCGGGATAGCCTGGGTGCGACCGGCGCCGAGTCGCCTCGGCGCGCCGCGACCCGCAGATGGACCCCATGCCAGAGCCCAGAACTGCCGCTGCCCGCTCACCGCTGGGCACCGTCACCAGCTACCTCCGCAACGCCTGGCGCACTCTCACCGCCATGCGCACGGCGCTCATCCTGCTCTTCCTGTTGGCCGTCGCGGCCGTCCCGGGCGCACTGCTGCCGCAGCGCAGCCTCAACGAGGGCAACGTCAACGAGTACATCGCCGAAAACGGCTGGCTCGGCGAGCTCTACGACCGCCTGCAACTGTTCGACGTGTTCTCCAGCTGGTGGTTCACGGCGATCTACGTCCTGCTGTTCATCTCGCTGATCGGATGCCTCACGCCGCGCTCGATCGACCTGGTCAAGCAGCTGCGCACCCCGCCGCCGCTCACCCCGCGCAACCTGTCGCGCCTGCCGCACCACGCCGCCTACCGCACCACGGCCACCCCCGAGCAGGCCGCCGAGCAGATCCGCCGCGAACTCAAAGGCCGGGTCCGCCGCAACGACGGCGACGGCCGCGTCCCCGGCACCATCGAGCTGTCCTCCGAGCGCGGATACTCCCGCGAGGTCGGCAACATCGTCTTCCACTTCGGCCTGCTGGCGCTGCTCATCATGTTCGCGGCCGGCAAGTTCGTCTACGCCGAAGGCATGCGCGTCATCGTCGCCAACGCCGAGTCGCCGGCGTTCTGCAACACCACCCCCAGCGCCTACGACTCGTTCCGCGCCGGCCTGCTCGTCGACGGCACGGACCTCGAACAGTTCTGCATCAAGATCGAGGACTTCCGCGCCGACTACCTGCCCAACGGCCAGGCCGAGATGTTCACCTCCAACGTGCGCTACAGCGAAGAGGTCACGGCCACGGACCCCGACACGTGGGAGCCGTACGAGATGCGGGTCAACCACCCGCTGCGCATCGGGTCCGTCCGCGTCTACCTGCAGGGTCACGGTTTTGCGCCGACGTTCACGGTGACGTTCCCGAACGGTGAGACCCGCACGGACACGCAGCACTGGCAGCCGACCGAGCTGCAGACCTTCTTGTCGTCGGGCATCATGCGCTTCGACCCGCCCGCGGGTATGTACCCGGACCTGGCCGAGCGGCGCACACAACAGATCGCGATCCAGGGCCTGTTCGCCCCGACGGCCCAGTTCGACGGCACGCTGCTCAGCTCCCGGTTCCCCAGGATGGACGACCCGGCGGTGGCGATCGACGTGCACCGCGGCGACGCCGGCCTCGACACGGGCCGCCCGCAGTCGATCTTCTCCCTGGACTCGGACCTCATCGAGTCGGGTGTCCTCAACCGCGAGGCGCGCGTCAACCTCAGGCCCGGCGAGTCCACCACGCTCGCCGACGGCACCGAGGTCCGCTTCGACGGCGCGGAGGAGTTCATCAACATCCAGGTCTCCTCCGATCCCACCCAGCTGTGGGTGGGCGTGGCGTCGGCGGTGATGATGGCGGGGCTGGTACTCAGCCTGATGGTGCGGCGTCGGCGGATCTGGGCGCGGGTGAGTGTCGACGACGACGAGGTCACCCGCGTCGATCTGGGAGGCCTCGCCAAGACGGACAGGTCCGGCTGGGGGAGCGAATTCGACGCGCTCCGCGATCGGCTGGTCGCGGCCACGGCCGTCACACCCGTGTTGCCGGGTGAGGCAATCAAGGACCACACTTCAACTAGTCGCGGCACCGCCGGCGACGACGTGCGGAAGGACGACACCCGGTGATCACTTGGACCCTCGCGCAGGGACTGCCCGTCGACGAGACCCTGTCGACGTACTCGGACCTCGCCTTCCGGACGGCGTTCGGAATCTATGCACTGGCGCTCGTCGCGTCGATGATCTACTACGCGGGCTTCCGCGTCCCCAAGGTCTCGCACCAGCAGCTCGTGGCGGCCGGGCGGGGTGGAGCCGCCGGCGGGCCGGGGGCGGCCGACGGGTCGGACGTAGGCCTGACGGAGTCGACGTCGCTCACCGACACCGGTGACGAGAACCGGGTGTCCGAGGGCAACGTGCGGTGGGCGCGCATCGCGCAGCTGTTCGTGGTGGTGGCGTTCCTGTTCCACGCCGGGTCGCTGATCACGCGCGGGTTGGCCACGGACCGGTTCCCGTTCGGCAACATGTACGAGTTCATCCTCGGCACCACCCTGCTCGCCGTGGGCGCCGGGCTGGTGTTCCTGCGTAAGCCGGCGCTGCAGACGGCGTGGCCGTTCATGCTGGTGCCGGTGTTGGTGCTGCTGTTCTTCGGCGGGACGCACCTGTACTCGGAGGCCGCGCCCGTGGTGCCGGCGCTGCGGTCGTACTGGCTGCCGATCCACGTCACGATCATCTCGCTGGGCTCGGGAATCCTGCTCGTCCCGGGCGTCGTGTCGATCATGTACCTCATCCGCGTGTGGCAGCCGCAGGGGCGGGAGTCCGGCTGGGCTGCCCGTCTGGCGCGCCCGCTGCCCGCCGCCGAGACCCTCGACCGGGTGGCGTACCGCGCCACGGTGATCGGCTTCCCGATCTTCGGCGTGGGCATCCTGCTCGGCGCCGTCTGGGCGGAGAGCGCGTGGGGCCGCTTCTGGGGCTGGGACCCCAAGGAGACGGTGTCCTTCATCTCCTGGGTGCTCTACGCCGGCTACCTCCACGCCCGCGCGACGTCGGGCTGGGGCCCCAAGAAGGCGGCGTGGATCAACATCGCCGGCTTCGCGGTCCTGGTGTTCAACCTGTTCTTCATCAACATCGTGGTCTCGGGCCTGCACTCCTACGCCGGGCTGAACTGACCTCTGGCGAGTCATCGAAGCGTCACGACGTGATCCGCCCACCCGGCGGCCGCGTCCCGGTCGTGGGTGATGGCGAGAACACCGAGGCCGCGGTCGGTCCGCGCCCGGAGGACCTCGAGGACGACGGCGGCGGCATCGGGGTCGAGGTGCGCGGTCGCCTCGTCGGCGAGGAGGTAGCGCGGCTGCTGCGCCAGGGCCCGGGCCAGGCACGCCCGCTGGAGCTGTCCGCCGGAGACCTCGCCCGGACGCCGGTCGAGCAGCGACGCCTCCAGCCCGACCTCCCGAGCGAGTGAGTCCACGTCCACGGCGATCCGCCGGCTCCGCCCGGGCAGGGCGATCATCCGCCGGAGCGTGAGTCGCGGGTCCGCCGCGGCTGCCGGGTCCTGGTCGAGAAGCGCGGTGTGCCCGGGCAGACGACCGCGCCGCGGCCGGACCTCGCTCGCAGTGCCGTCCTCGGTCACGATCACCGATCCGGCGGTGGGCGTGAGGAGCCCGGCGAGCAACCGCGCGAGGGTGGTCTTGCCGCTACCCGAGGGGCCGGCGAGGGCGGTGATCGTGCCCGCGGCGACGGTGATGTCGGTCGGGGGCAACGCATCCGCGCTACAGCCGGGGTAGCGGAATGCGGCGCCGGCGGCAACGAGGGTCACGGTGTCACCAGCTCCCCGACGGGTGCGGCGGTATCTGCGTGGCCGAGGATGCCCTGGGAGGGGTCCGCAGGGCACAGGCGCCCTGCCTGCATCGACACGACCTCGTCGGCAGCACCGCTGGCTTCGAGCGCCACCAGGTCATGCGTTGCGAGCAGCACCGCGACACCGGTCTCGTCGGCCAGGCGCCGCAGCTGCCTCAGGACGGCGAGTGCGAGAGCGGGGTCGAGTCCGGCGGTGGGTTCGTCGGCGAGCAGCACCGACGGCCAGGTGCCCAGCGCGACGGCAATGGCCATCCGCCGCAGCTGGCCGCCGGAGAGCTGGTGCGGGTAGCGGTCGGCGAGCGCGGGGTCGACGCCCACCAGTCGGCACAGCGCGTCCACGTCGGCCGAGCTGCTGCCGGTGCCGCCCGCGCTGCCGCGGGCTGCCGCGACCGCGATTGACTCCTCCAGCTGCCCACGGATGTGCCGGGTCGGGGTGAACGCGTCGGCGGCGGTCTGCGGAACGTGGCCGGTCACGCCGCGGCTGTGCCCACCCACCCCGCTCCCACCCAACTCGATCCGGCCGGCGACCACCGAGCCCGGCGCCACGAGCCCGGCGCACGCGTCCAGCAGGCTCGACTTGCCGGCGCCCGACGGGCCGACGATCGCCACGACCCGACCGGGCTCGACGCGCAGGGACACCCCGTCCACCGCGGTCTCCCCGGCGTTCGCGCCGCTGCCCGCATGCCTCACCGTGAGATCGTCCACGCGGAGCGCCGCCCGGGTGGTGCGCGTCTCGTCGTCGTCGTCACCGTCGACGGGAACCGACGCCAGACGGCCACCGCGACCACCGGCGGCCGACCCCGCACCCCGTCCCGCCCGTCCTGGCCCGAGCAGGGCCACGGCCGCGGTGACGGCGATGAGCGCGGCGGTCGGGAACGCCAGCGGCCACCACCGGCCCACCAGCAGGCCGGACTGCGACATCGCGACGAGCGTGCCCAGGCTCGCCCGCTCGGGCGACAGGCCGATCCCCAGGAACGACAGTGTCGACTCGTGCCACACGGCGTGCGGCACCATGAGCACCACGGCGAGCCCCGCCTGACCCGCGACCGCCGGCACCACGTGCCACCGCGCGACCTGTGCCGGGGACGCGCCCGCCGCGCGCGAGGCCGCCACGTAACCGGTGGCCATGACCTTCTGCGCCTCGGCCCGCACGACGCGCGCCACGCCCGGCCAGTGCGTGAGCGCCAGGGCGAGCACGATCGCGGCCAGCGATCCGCGGAACAACGCCACCACCACGACCGTCGCGAGCAGGTGCGGCACGGCGGCGACGGCGTCGGTGGCCCGCATCAGCGCCGCGTCGGCGCGCCGCCCGCCCGCCGCGGCCGCGGTCCCCACGACCACCCCGAGCAGCCCGGCCAGCGCCGCGGACCCGGCGGCCACCGCCAACGACACCCGCAGCGCCCGCGCGACCAGCACGGACAGGTCGCGGCCGAGGGCGTCGGTCCCCATCGGGTGCGCGGGCGAGGGCGGCAGGTCGGCGGCGAGGTAGTCGGAGGTGGTAATAGCGTCGGGCGCGAGCACCGGCCAGAGCAGCGCGAACACGACGATCGCCGCGAGCAGCGCCGCCCCCGCGACCCGCCGCGCGGCCGGGCCCTCACGCATCGATCCGCACCCTCGGGTCGGCGAGCAGCAGCAGGCAGTCGGCGATCCACGTGCCCGCGAGCACGGTCAGCGACGCGGCGACGGTCACCGCGGCGAGCAGCGCGAAGTCCGCCCCGAGCGCGGCGTCGACGGTCGCCGCGGCCAGCCCGGGCCACGCGAACACCGTTTCCACGACGAGCGAGCCCACCATCACCTCGGGCACGCGCGCGCCGACCAACGCGATGAGCGGCGCCCACGCCACCGGCGCGACGTGCCCGGTCAGGACGGTCCACTCGGCGAGGCCGCGGGCGCGCGCCTCGGCGACCGGCGGGGAGTCGGCGGCCTCGGTGACCGCGCGCCGGAACGCGAGCAGCAACCACGGCACCTGCCCCGCCGCCAGCACGCACGCCGGCAGCAGCCCGTACCGCACGACCCCGCCGATGGTGGCGGCCTCGCCGGGCGGGGCGGCGCCGGCCACGGGCAGCCATCGCAGCGCCACCGCGAACACCGCGACCGAGCCGAGCGCCAGCGCGAACGTCGGCACCGAGCTCAGCGCCACCGCGAGCCCGGCCAGGGCGCGGTCCACCGTCCCGTGGGGGCGCCGCGCCGCGACGAGGCCGGAGATGACGACGACGACGAGCGCGATCCCCACCCCCGCCGCCGACAGTCCCACGGTCCACGGGATCCGCTCGGCGAGCACCTCCACGACGGGTTGGCGGTACGTGGGGGAATAGCCGCCGTCGCCGGTCGCGAGTCCCGCGATCCACCGGCCCCAGGCCTGCCACCAGGGCAGATCGGTGCCCAGGGCGGCGGCGGCGGCGGAGCGGTCGGCGGCGGTCATCCGCTCGTAGCCGGAGCCGAAGTGGGCGGTCAGCGGGTTGAGCGGCGAGGCGCCGGCCAGGGCGAACGCGGCGAGCGTCACGGCGAGCACCACCACCGGCGCCGCCAGGGCGCGGCGGACGGTGAGGCGGGTGAGCTCGGCCCGGCGCTCGCGCAGGCGGCGAATCACGGGCGGGCCGTCCAGCGGTGGATCGCCCACCACGGTCCCCAGGTCGCGCCGTGGACGTGCGGCTCGAGGATCGGTGCGGGACCGGTGTGGCCGGTGTCGCGGACGACGTAGGTGTGCTCGAGCGTGACGAGGAACAGGTGGCCGGGGTCGCGCAGGTATTCCTGCTGGGCGCGGCGGTACAGGCGGGTCCGCTCGGCCGGGTCGGCGGTGTGGCGGGCGGCGCCGAGGGCGCGGTCGACGTCCTGGTTCGCGTAGCCGCCGGGGTTGTCGAGCGGGCCGGAGGTGCGGGTGGCCGAGTGCAGGGTGCGGTGGACCTGCGTGTCGACGGTGAAGGGGTTGTCGCCGCCGCCGAGCAGGACCGCGACCTCGGAGCGTCGCGCCTCGATCTCGTCCCACGTCGCGCCCCACAGCTCGACGGCCACGCCCAGCCCGCGCAGCTGGTCGGCGACCGCCGACGCGAGCTCGCGGCGCAGGGAGTCGGCGGCGGGGTAGGCGAGGACGAACTCTGCGCGGGCGGGGGCGCCGGCTGGCGCGGTGCCGTTTGGCGCGGTGCCGTTTGGCGCGCCCGCGCGGCGGGTGAGCACCCCGTCCGGCCCGGGCCGCCACCCGGCGGCCGCGAGCAGCTCGCGGGCCTCGGCCCGCCGGGCGGCGGGGTCGGAGTCAGCGCCGACGGCGTCGGTGCCCGGCTCGTGCTCGGGGTAGGCGTCGGTGATGGGGGAGGAAGTGGGCCGGCCGTGGCCGGCGAGGACGTGCTCGACCAGGGAGTGGCGGTCGATGGCGGCCGCGAGCGCCCGGCGCACCGCCGGGTCGCCGGTGAACGGGTGGGCCATGGGCAGCGCAACGGCCCGCCAGTCGGCCGAGTTGATCGACACCAGCTCCGTGCCGTCGCGGCCGGCGAGACCGGAGGCGAGGGTCGGAGGCAGGACCGTGCCGTCGACCTCACCGGTGAGAACCATCTGGGCGCGGGCGTTCTCGTCCGGCACCGACCTCAGGACGAGGGTGTCGACCTCGGGCGCGCCGTCGCGATGGTCGGGGTTGCCGGTGAGGACGGCCTCGCCCGGGGACAGGCGCTCCAGCCGGTACGGCCCGGTGCCGACGGGATCGGTGTTGAGCGTCGACGCCGCCGCCGGCCCGGGCGCGAGCCGCTCGGAGGGAGCGATGCCCAGCAGGAGACGGGCGGGCATGCCCGGGTCGGGGGCGTCGAGCCGGAACCGCACGGTGAGCGGGTCCGGGGTCTCGACGCCCGCGATGGAGGTGTAGTCCGAGGCGATGGGCGAGCCCGAGGCGGGGTCGGCGACCGCGCGGTAGGTAGCGGCGACGTCGCTCGAGTCCAGGGCGCTGCCGTCGTGGAACCGCACGCCCTCGCGGAGGCGGACGGTCCAGGTCAGGCCGTCCGTGCTGACCTCGGGCTCGGCCGCCGCCAGGGCCGGCACGAGGTCGGGTAGGTGTTCGTCGTCGGCGGCGTCGGGGCGTAGCAGGCCCTCGTAGATCGGGGAGACTCCGGTGGAGCCGTACCCGGAGACCGGGTTGAACTCGCCCAGCGGCGCGGAGTCGGCCAGGACGACGCGGTCGCCGGCGCCGGTCCCGCTGCCCGGCCCACCCGCCCCGCCGGCCGCGGGCATCGCGCAGCCCGACGCGAGCACGCCCAGTGCGACGGCGGCGCCGGCGGCGGCGTAGAACGGTCTCACGAGCAGCTCCTGCCTGCGGGGGATACGTGTCCGCCCGGACACATACTGCGGCGAGCGTAGAGGCGGAATGTGTCGCCGCTGTTACGGAGGAACCGATGGACGTCGACGACTGGGCCGCCCGGTTCGACCTGCTCGCCGACCCCACCCGGCTCGGGCTCCTCGCGCACATGCACCACGCCGGACCGGGCGTCGCGACGGTGTCCGACCTGGCTGGCGCCGTGGGCATCACCCGCAACGCCGCGTCCCAGGCGCTGCGGATCCTGCGCGAGCAGGGCTGGGTGTCCGCGACCCGGGACGAGACCGACGGCCGGATCGTGCGCTACACCCTGGTCGACGACACCGTGCACCGGATCCTGCACCTCATGGGCGCGCGGCACGACTGAGCGCGGCGTAACACGGGCGACATGAGCGGGTCACCGCCGCGGAACCCGGCGTGGATACACATGGAGCGCATCGCCGGCCCTCCAGGAGAACCCATGCCCTCGCTCACCCGCCTGTACACCCGCGCCGATCTGGCTCTGGCCGCCGTCGACGCCCTGGCGGTCCGGCGATTCCCCGACACGCCACCCACCCGGCAGCCCGTGCACACCCTGTACCTGCCCGCCGACCGCGTCGGCGCCGGCGTGGTGGCCGAGACGGGGGCGGCCGCGCTCGCGGCGTTCGACGAGCACCTGCCGGACCCCGGTGCCCTGCGGAGGGTGTTCAGGGCATGCCTGGTCAGCGGTGGTGCGCAGGGCCAGACAGAGTCCTCGGAGCTCCACGCACTGGTCCGGGCCAAGCTCGAGCGGGAGCCGATCGAGGACCTGCGCATCGACTTCGAGGACGGCTTCACCCAGCGCGGCATACCCGCCGTGCTGCGCGACTGCGACGAGGACGCCCACGTGGACCGGGTGCTCGCCGAGGTGGTGACCCGGCCCGGCGCCGCCCTGCCGCCGTTCTGGGGACTGCGCTTCGGCTCCTTCGACCCGACCACCCGGCGCCGGGGAATCCGGACCTTCGTCCGGGTGGTCGGGGGTCTCGCCGCCGCGCCGGACCGCGACTCTCTGCTGGCCGGGTTCCGGCCCACTCTGCCCAAGGTCACCGCCGTCGAGCAGGTGCGCGTGATGGTCGCGCTGTGCCGCGAACTCGAGACCGAGTACGGCCTGGCCGAGCGCGCCCTGCGGTTCGAGATCCAGATCGAGACCCCGCAGTCGATCTGCGGCCCCGACGGCACGGCGCTGGTCGCGAGGCTCGTCCACGCCGCGGACGGCCGCTGCATCGGACTGCACTACGGCACCTATGACTACTCGGCCTCGCTCGGAATCGCGGCCGAGTACCAGGCAATGGACCACCCGGCCGCCGACCACGCCAAGGCCGTCGTGCAGGTCGCCGCCGCGGGCACGGGCGCGGTGCTGTCGGACGGGTCGACCAACCGGCTGCCCGTCGGCGCCGCCGAGGCGGTCCACGAGGCGTGGCGCCGGCACGCCGGGCTGATCGACCGCTCCCTGCGCCGCGGCTTCTACCAGGGCTGGGACCTGCACCCGGCCCAGTTGGTCTCCCGCTACGTCGCCACGTACGCGTTCTACCGGCGCTCCGTGCCCGGCGCGTGCGCGCGGCTCGCCGCGTACTCCGGCACCGGACCCGACGCCGGCTACCTCGACGAACCCGCCACCGCCCGCGCGCTCGCCGCGTTCTGCCTGCGCGCCCTCGACTGCGGTGCCGTCACCGCCGACGAGATCACCACCCGCGCCGGACTCGGTCGGGATGACCTGGTCACCCTGACCCGGCCGGGAGCCCGACCACAGGAGAGCAGATGACCCACCCCGACCTCGTGATCCGGGCGCCCCGGGCGATCGTCGACGGCGCGGAGAGATCCGCCCTCGTCGTCGTCGCCGATGGCACCATCACCGCCGTCGACACCGCGCCGGGCGCCCTCGACCGGCCACCCACCGGTGCCCGGACGGTGACCCTGCCCGGCGACGCCGTCCTCCTGCCCGGCCTGGTCGACACGCACGTGCACGTCAACGAACCCGGCCGCACCGACTGGGAGGGATTCGCCAGCGCCACCCGCGCGGCGGCGTGCGGCGGCGTGGCCACCCTCATCGACATGCCGCTCAACTCCAGCCCCGTCACCACCAGCCCCGCCGCGCTCGAGGCCAAGCTCGCCAGTACGCCCGGGACACTGCACGTCGACGTCGGATTCTGGGGCGGAGCGGTGCCGGAGAACCTCGGTCGACTTCGCGCACTGTGGGACCGCGGGGTGTTCGGGTTCAAGTGCTTCCTGCTGCACTCGGGCATCGACGAGTTCCCCCCACTGGACCCCGCGCAGATGGAGGCGGCCATGGCCGAGATCGCGGGGTTCGGTGGGCTGCTCATCGTGCACGCCGAGGACGCCGGCACCATCGCAGCGCAGACGCCGCCGTCGGGCCCCGCGTACACCGGGTTCCTCGCCTCGCGGCCCGTCGACGCCGAAGTGCGCGCGATCGCGCAGGTCATCGACGGCGTCCGCCGCACCGGATGCCGCGCCCACATCCTCCACCTGTCGGCCGCCGCGGCGTTGCCGCTCATCCGCGAGGCCAAGGCCGAGGGGCTGCCGCTGACCGTGGAGACGTGCCCGCACTACCTGTCGCTGTTCTCCGAGGAGATCCAGCCCGGAGCCACCCACTACAAGTGTTGCCCGCCGATCCGCGAGGCCGGCAACCGCGAGGCGCTCTGGGACGGGCTGCGCGACGGGACGATCGACCTGGTCGTCTCCGACCACTCGCCGTGCGTGCCCGAGCTCAAGCGCTTCGACACCGGCGACTTCGGGCAGGCGTGGGGCGGGATCGCCTCGGTGCAGCTGGGGCTGCCGATCATGTGGTCCGAGGCCCGCCGGCGAGGGATGGGGCTGGCGGACGTGGTGCGGTGGATGGCCACGGCGCCGGCCGCGTTCGCCGGCCTGTCCGACCGCGGTGCGATCCGCCCCGGCACCCGCGCCGACCTGGTGGTCCTCTCGCCCGACGACGCTTTTGTCGTGCTGCCCGAGCGGCTCCAACACAAGAACCCCGTCACCGCCTACGCCGACCGCGCCCTCGCCGGTGTGGTGCGCGAGGTCTACCTGGCCGGCCGGCGCGTGGACCTCGAC
The DNA here is from genome assembly GCF_002999155.1 of Dietzia sp. oral taxon 368. Lineage (NCBI taxonomy): Bacteria > Bacillati > Actinomycetota > Actinomycetes > Mycobacteriales > Dietziaceae > Dietzia > Dietzia sp. oral taxon 368. Next base: position 603,735 of record NZ_CP027238.1, on the reverse strand, counting down.
CAGCCCGCCGCTGGTCGACTCGTCACCAGGCCCGGCGCCGCGGAGCTCAGTCCCGCCACCCCGCCCGCCCGAACGGAGATCCCCGCATGACCGCCACCTCACCCCCCACGCCCGCCTTCCTCGCCCTCCCGGACCTGGCCTCGCGCGCCCTGGCCGGCGCGGTCGTGTACGCCGACGACGAGTTCTTCGCCGAGAAGGAGAACCTGATCCTGCCCGGGGAGCCCCTGTTCGACCCGACCCTGTTCGGGCACAAGGGCAAGATCTACGACGGGTGGGAGACGCGGCGGCGGCGCACGCCGGGCCACGACGCGGCGATCATCCGGCTGGGCGTGCCGGGCGTGGTCCGGGGCGTCGTGGTGGACACCGCCTTCTTCCGCGGAAACTACCCGCCGCAGGTCGCGCTGGACGGGGCGTGGATCGACGGCTATCCGGACCCCGGGCAGCTCGCCGCGGCGCCGTGGCGGCCGCTGGTCGAACCGTCGTCCGCGCAGGGCGACACCCGGAACCCGTACGTGGTGGCCGACGAGCACCCCGTGACGCACGTGCGGCTGCGGATGATCCCCGACGGCGGCGTCGCCCGGCTCCGCGTGCACGGCGAACCGACCCCTGACCCGCGTTTCCTCGCCGGGACCGTGGACCTCGCGGCGGCGGAGAACGGCGGCCGGGTCGTGGACTGCTCCGACCTGTTCTACTCGTCGCCGGCCAACATCATCGCGCCCGGCCGGTCCCGCCACATGGGCGAGGGCTGGGAGAACGCGCGCCGCCGCGACAACGGCAACGACCACGTGACGGTGGCACTCGCGGACGCCGGCACGGTGGACCACGTGGAGATCGACACCTCCTACTACATCGGTAACGCCCCCGGTTCGGGGTCCCTGCACGGCATCCGCAGGGCCGAGGACCTCGAGCGTCCCGGGGCGTGGGTCGAGCTCGTACCCCGAACCCCGCTGCAGCCGGACACCCGGCACCGGTTCCTCGTAGGGCCCGCGGACCCCGTGCGGTTCGTCCGCCTCGACGTTTTCCCCGACGGCGGCATCGCCAGGCTGCGGGTGCACGGCCGGCTCACCCCGGACGCACTCGGGGCGATGGCGGCACGGCTCGGGACGCGGTGAAGCCGTGCGAAGCGTCCTCGAGGTCCTGAGCAGGTGGCGCGCAGAGGGGGTGCCGTGCGCCCTCGCCCGCGTCGTGGCCACGGGCGGTTCGGCCCCTCTCGCGCCCGGCACCGCGATGGTCGTCTCCGCGACCGGCGCGGTGGCGGGCGGGGTGTCCGGGGGCTGCGTCGACGGTGCCGTGTTCACGCTGTGCCAGCAGGTCCTCGACGACGGGCGCCCGGTCACCGCGATGTTCGGCCCCGACGGTGACGAGCTCCTCGGCGTCGGCCCCACCTGCGGCGGGAGCCTGGAGGTGTTCGTCGAACCTGTTCCACGTGCCGCCGATGCCCTCGTCCGCGCCGCGGCGGCGGGGCGACGGGTGGTGGCGGCGACCGTCCTCGACGGCCCCCGCGCCGGTGAGTGGTCGGTACGTGCCGCCGAGAGCGACGAGGACGAGGTGCCGCCGTGGGCCCGCGGGCCGATGGGGGCGGCGGATTCCGGTACCGCGGAACCGGTGGTGGTTCCCGCCGAGATCGCGGGGTGTACGAGTCGCGTGTTCGTGCACCCGTTGGCGGCCCCTCGGTTGCTGGTGTTCGGTGCGAACGCGTTCGCCGAGGCGCTGGTGCCGTTGGGCGTGGCGCTCGGGTACCGGGTGACGGTGTGTGACGCAAGGCCGGTTTTCGCGGTGGCGGAGCGGTTCCCCGCCGCGGATCGGGTCGTCCGCTGCTGGCCGCACGAGTTCCTGCGGCGGACCCCGGTAGACGTCTCCACGGCGATCTGCGTGCTGACACACGATCCGAAGTTCGACATCCCGCTCCTGCTCGAAGCCCTGCGCACCGACGCGGGGTACGTGGGCGCGATGGGCAGCAGACGGACCCATGCCGAGCGGGTCACGCGGCTCGCGGGGCTTGGGTTGGGGGAGGCGGAGTTGCGGCACCTGTCCTCTCCGATCGGACTCGACCTGGGTGCCCGGACCGCCGCCGAGACGGCATTGTCGATCGCCGCAGAGTTGATCGTCCACCGCCGGGGCGGGACCGGTGCCCGCCTCGCGCGGCTCGATTCCGCCATCCACCGACGTACCACCGCTGCGCGACCGGGTGTAACCGGCGCGACACACGCGGGTGACGAGGCCGGAACGAGCTCTCGGTAGACAGGAGACGCACCGACGCTCGCCCCTCCGGGTGGGTGCCGTGCCCGGCACACCGGCCCCCGTCACCTCGGCCGACACCTCCGCCACAGGAGTAGATCCATGACCACTGCACCCCCCGGTTTCCATGTCCCGATGGTGGACATCTCCCCATACGTCGACGGAGGGGCCGACGAGGCCCGGTCCCGTGTGGCCCGCGAGCTCGACGAGGCCTGTTCGACCGTCGGCTTCATCCAGGTCGTCGGCCACGGGATCCCGTCGGAGTTGACCGCCGGCCTGGCCGGCGCGATCGACGACTTCTTCGCCCTGCCCCTCGATGTCAAGAAGTCCTACCGGGTGGCCGGCGCCAACCGCGGGTACAGCCCGCCGAAGAGCGAGTCGCTGAGCCTGAGCCTGGGTGTGGAGTCGGCTGGGCGGATGAACGACTTCTTCGAAGCGTTCAACGTCGGCATCGAGGCACGGTCGTTCCCAGACTTGGAGCTGTCGGAGGCCGACTACGGCATCAACGTCTGGCCTGAGCTCCCCGGCGCCGGGACGGCGGGGTTCCGCGAGCGCATCGACGCCTATTTCGCCGAGGCCTCTCGGGTCGCCCGCACCCTCACGCGTGTGTTCGCCGACGCCCTCGGCCAGCCGTCCGATTTCTTCGACCGGCTCACCGATCACTCGGTCGACGTGCTCCGGATGGTGAACTACGCGCTCGAGGAGGGGCCGGTCACGCTCGACGGCGAGCTCCGGGGCATGGGAGAACACACCGATTTCGGGCTGGTCACCGTGTTGTGGGCGGATCGGGTGGCCGGGCTGCAGGTCCTCGGCGCCGACGGTGTCTGGCACGACGTGCAGCCCGTCGAGGGCGGACTGCTGGTCAATCTCGGCGACCTCACCGCCCGGTTGACCAACGACCGGTGGATGTCGACCCTGCACCGCGTCACGCCGCCGATCGTCGAAGGCACCGTCGTCCGCCGCCGCTCGGCGGCGTTCTTCCACGATGGCAACATCGACGCCGTGATCGAGACCCTGCCCGACTTCGTGGGGGCCGACGGAGACGCCTACGAGCCGATCACCGTCCGGGAGAACATCGCCGCGAAACTCGCGGGGTCCAGGCACGGCCGGGCCAATACCGCGGCGGCCCGCGAGGCCGCACGGGTGCTGGCCGCGGCGTCCCCGACGCGGGCACGGTGACCGACGTCGTGCTGGTGCACGGCGCGTGGGCGGGCGAGTGGGCCCGCACCCCCTCACCACCGGCCGGTTCTCCCGCCACACCGGCCTGACGTCGGCGTAACACCGTGGAAAAGCGGCGCTGCCAGACTGAGGATCGACACCGCGACGGTGCGGTCGGCCCAGCCGATCCGGTCGCCGGGCGACCGACGCCCCGGAGGCCGAGTCATCAGTCAGGCAGCGGCGCGGAGTCCGCCCGGGCGCAGGACCCGGGCACGCCCGGAAGCCCCGGGCCAGACGCCACAGGAGATGTCCATGACCTCCGTGATCTCCGAGATCCCCCAGCTCGACCACGCGACCGGGTCCCGTCGCCTGCCCGACGCCGACGCCCGACTGGCGAGGCTCGCCGCGCGCGTGCGTGAGGACATCGAGACCACCAGCCACGTCCGTGACTGGATCCCCCGCGACGACAGCTCGCCCGACCTGGACGTCCTCGTCATCGGCGGCGGTCAGGCCGGGCTGGGAACCGCGTTCGCGCTGGGGCGCCAACGCATCGACCGCGTCCTGGTGGTGGACGACGGCCCGGCGGACCGCGTGGGCTGCTGGGATCGCTTCGCCCGCATGCACACTCTGCGGAGCCCCAAGCACATGCGCGGCATCGAGTTCGACGTCCCGTCGCTGCACGTCCGCCGGTGGTTCGAGGCCGTCTACGGCGAGGAGGCGTGGGCGGAGATCGGCCTCGTGCCGCGGCTGGACTGGAACGACTACCTGCGGTGGTATCGCGACATCACCGGCCTCACGGTTCGCCACCGCACTCGGGTGACCGCCGTACACCGGCCCACGACCCCGGACGGCCCCTTCACCGTGGAGCTGACGGGCGCTGGCACGGGCGGCAATGCGGCCGGCACGTCGGTGACCGCGCGGCGGATCGTCTTCTCGCTCGGGTTGGCCGGCAGCGGCGGGCAGCGCGTGCCGGGTGTCGTCCGGTCGCTGCCACGCGAGCGGTGGTTCCACACCGAGGATCCGATCGACTTCGACGCCCTGCGCGGCCTGCGGGTGGCCGTCCTCGGTGGCGGGGCCTCGGGATTCGACAACGCTGCTACAGCGCTGGACCACGGTGCCGCGCGCGCGGACGTGTTCCTGCGCCGCGAGACCCTCCCCGGCTCCAACCCCTTGCGTTGGATGGAGTTCCCCGGGATGCAGGAACGCTTCTACGACCTGGACGACCGGGCCAAGTGGGACTTCACCCTCCTCAGCGGCGGTCTGCCGCAGCCGCCCACCCAGCACACGGTGTGGCGCTGCTTCGCCCACCCCGACTTCGCCCTGCACACCGGCTGCGGGTGGGACGGCGTCGAGGTGGTCGACGACGGCGCGGGCGGGAGCGAGCTCGCGATCGACACCCACGCCGGCCGTGTCCGTGCCGACGTCGTGATCAGCGCCACCGGATACGAGGTCGACCTGCGGCGTCGCCCGGAACTGTCCGAGTTCGTCGACGACATCGCCCTGTGGGCGGACGTCCACGACTTCGCCGCGGACCACCCCGCGGGCCGCAGCCCCTACCTCGGGCCGGGTTTCGAGTTCACCGAGCGACACCCGGGGACCGCGCCGTGGATCACGCGGCTGCACCACTTCTCCACCGGCGCACGCACCTCGATGGGGGTCACCGGCAACCAACTCTCGGGGATCTACGGCGGGATCAGCCGGATCGCGGGGGCCGTCACGACGGCGATCACCCGGGAGAACTGGGGTCGCCTGGCCTCCGACTTCGCCGATTTCGAGTTCCGCGAGGTGCACACGGTCGGCCCGCACGGCCCCGCGGACGGACCGTATCCGACCCGGCCGAGGTACTGACATCGCGATTGCTTTAAAAGGGTGGCGGGACATCGTCGACCGGTCCGGGTGGTCTGTTCTCGGGCTCCCGACGAGGACGCTGTCGTTCGGTCTCGGCCATCGCGCGGAACCGGCGGCGGTCAGCAGCGCGCCGGTGCCGCAGGTGCGGCCGCCGCCGCGCGATCGCTGAACCGCTGCCGGTCCGGCCCGCTTCGGCGGCCTCCTGCTGTCGGTGACTGGACTCGGAATGTCGCGGCGCGGCGAGACCCGCCAGTGGCCCGGTGGGCTGGCTCGCGACGCGGGTGCCGGGGTCCGGGTCTGGATGGTTCGGCCCGTGCATCCAGATGTAGGTGCCGTCCACGTCTCGGTAGTACGCCCAGATGCCGTCGGTCTTGAGTCGGTGATGGCATCGGCACAGTGATCCCAGGTCATCAGATGTGGTGTGGCCGCCCCGGTCTGGATCGTCGTGGTCGAACGGGATGATGTGATCGAGGTCCGCTTTCTCGGCGGGCGTCTGACATCCGGGGAAGACGCAGGTGCCGTCGCGCCCGCGACAGAAGCGTGCGAGGGCTTCCGAGGGGGTGTATCGGAGGGCGGCGTCGGAGTCGGGGTCGGCCAGGTCCGCGAGGGAATCGATCCTGCGGCGGGCGCTGCGCTCGAGTTCGTCGGCGGTGTGGCCGGTGACGGGGCCGTATCCAGCCAGCGTCACGCCGCGGTTGTCCGGGGTGCCGTCGTCGTAGGCGTTGATGATCACGCGACGTGCGGCGGTGCGGGCCTCTGGGTCGGTGGGATGCTCGCCGTCGGGATCGGGCAGGCAGGCCCACCCGCGGCTGAGGGCCAGCAACCCGGCGGCACGGAGTTGCCCGATCGACCGTGGATCGTCCTTCGAGGCGGTCCGGGCGATGGCCTCGATACGGTCCGCGATCTCCACAGCCGACTCCGCGGTGAGAGTGGCGGAGATGAGTGCCCGGTCGTCGGCCAGCGGGATCATCTCCACGTCCTCGTCCTGCCGCGCCTGGCGGGCCCGGGCGTCGGCCCCCACCGGATCGCAGGCCCGGACCGTCTTTCCGAGCATCTTGCGCAGGGGCCCGGGCCGGGGCGGATGGGTGCGGCGTCTCGTGGGGGCCAGCCCGTCGCTAATCCTCCGGTCGAGCTCCGGCATCAGGTGGTCGGCGACCATCGCCGTCTCCTCGGCGATGGTGTGGGCTGCGAGGAGCCCGATCCACCCGGTCGCCACCAGCGCCGCGGTGCGGGGGAGCCGTTCGGTGAGCTCGACGGCAGTGGTGACGAGCCGGGCCGCACGGTGGCGCGACATACCCATCGAGACGCCGAGCATGGAGGCCGCCGTTTCCCAGGGATCGCGGTACCGGTCTCGATCGCCCGCGAGCTGCACGCAGTCATAAGCGAAGGCGAGCGAGCGGCCCTCGGCGGCGTTGATGACTCGTTGCGCCAGGTAGCCGTGTCGCTGGTTGACGTCCCACTCGCTGAAGGCGTCGGGCACGATGACCTCCAACTCGGGCCCGGTCGCGGTGCGGAACCCCGGTGGAGGAAAGGGCGGGTCCCCGGTGTCCTCGGGGCCTGGATGGACTGCGGAGCTCTCCTCGCGGGCTCGGCTCGGTCGGTCTCGGTGCTGTCCCTCTGACTCGGACGCGCGCGTGTCTTTCGTAGCCATGATTCGACACTATGTTCGAGGTACGACATCGTCCGGCGGCATCGGCCGGAGCGGGCTCGACCGGACCTTGTCGGAAGGACCGCCGAGATGGCGCGTGCGTGCGCTGACCTGCGGACGCCGCGCAGGGCGCCCCAGGTCAGAAGGTCGCCGAGGTTTCCGGGCGGGTGGCGCGGCAGGGGAGGGCCGTGTCGCGACCACTCGGCAGGTGCGTCGGCGGATGGGGCATGCCGCAGCCCTGCCCAAGGGTCTGACCTGGGGTGCCCTGCTCGCGGTGTGCAGGGGACCCCAGGTCGCGGCCTCGGGCGACCGGGCGACCCCGAGCGTCTGGGGTGCTGAGGCGTGCGGGCGTGGGGTGGTGAGGCTTGCGGCCGGACCGGTGCCCTCAGCCGGGCCTGGCCACGATGAGGCAGGCCTGCTCGCCCTGGGGGACATACCAGCGGTGGGGCAGGGTGCCGTCGTAACGGGCCACGTCGCCGACGTCGAGTCGGCTCGTCGCGCCGCCGACGTCGAGCAGGATGGTGCCGCGGGTGACGTAGAGCCACTCGTCGCCGGGGTGCTCGAAGAACCGGCCGGGGACGTGGTTGGTTTCGACGAACTCGAGGAACTGGGTACCGTTCGGGCCGCCGGGGAGGAGGCGGGTGTGTCCTCCGACGGTGCCTTCCGAGCGGGTGAGCACAGCCCCCTCTGTGGCGCGCCGAATGTCCACGCCGCGATCGGGGGAGCAGGGGCCCGCTGCGGGGTCAGTTGTGGAGCTGACCGCTTCCAACAAGTGGGCCTGTGTGGTGCCGAGTGCGTGGGCCAAGCCCTCGAGCGTGGCCATGCTCGGGGCGGCCTTGCCCCGCTCGATCTGGCTCAGGAACGGCTGCGAGATCCCGGCTTGACCCGCTACCTCGACGAGCGTTAGTCCGAGCTGGCGGCGGTGGTGACGGATGCGCGCGCCGAGGCGTTCCTGGCCGTCGCCTCGAGCGGTGCTCATCTGTCCTCCTGACGGTTTGGCGGTTTGACGGTTTGGCGGTCTGCGGTCTGGCGGGCGGTGGACGGGCGAGTCGGTTACACACCGGAACCACGAGGTAATCGCCCGGCAACACGGAACCACCAGACTCAGCGCTATTGACGAGGTCAATATCCCGCGTCCGGCTCGGAATGACAAGCGTTACCCCAGCGGCCGCCGCGGGACCGTTCGGCAGAGCAGGAGAACAGGGTCCGTGGACATACTCACCCTCCGGCGCGGGGCCGCCGGGCCTACGACCCCGGCCCCGGATCTGGCCCAGGCACCTGCGCCGGCGCAGTGGGCACGGGCGCGCGCCGCCGCCCCCGGTACGACGGAGCACCCGCGGCAGGTCGACCGCATCGCCGGGGTGCGACTGGTCGACGGTCGGGTGGTCGACCTGGACATCGTCGGCGACACGGTCGTGGCGGTCCGCGCCCCAGGCGGCGCCGGCGATGTCGGCGGTTGCGCCGCCAGTGTCACCGGTGCCGCGGCGGCTCCGGGCCCGGCGATCATCGACGGCCGCGGCTTTCTCGCTCTGACGGCGCCGGCCGAGCCGCACGCCCACCTCGACAAGGCGCTGAGCTGGGGCTCGACCCGCCCACCGGGGTGTGACCTCGGCGAAGCGATCGAGGCGTGGCGGGCCCACGCGGTGACCGTGGACGCCGAGGAGATCCACGCCCGTGCCCTGATCGCCGCGCGGCGCCTGGTGGCCAACGGCACGACGGCGGCCCGGAGCCACGTGGATCTGCACTCCGACGGCGACCCGCTCCGCGGCGTGCGGGCCCTCGTGCGGGTCCGTGACGAGCTCGCCGAGGCGCTGGACCTGCAGATTGCCGTGATGGTCCGCGAGGAGGACAGCGGCGCCCGCGTCCGAGCCGCGATCGCGGCCGGGGCTGACCTCATCGGCGGCGCCCCGCATCTGGCCACGGACACCGCCGCCGAGACCCACCGGCTCGTCGACCTCGCCGAGGAACTGGGCACAGGCGTCGACCTGCACGTCGACGAGTTCCTAGACGGGGACCACGCCATGCTCGGCCCGTTCACCGACAGGGTAGCGGCGTGGGAACCCGGTCGGATCCGGACCGCGGGGCACTGCTGTCGGATCGGCGCCCTGGACGCCGCCAGGCAGGCGGGCGCGGCCGTCGCGCTGAGCGGGGCGGGCGTCGGGGTGGTGACGCTGCCGATCACCAACCTCTACCTGCAGGGCCGTGCCGAGTGCACGTCCACTCCGCGCGGCCTGCCGCCGATCCGCACACTCCTCGACGGCGGCGTCACCGTGGCGGCGGGTGCCGACAACGTCCGCGACCCCTTCAACCCGGTGGGCCGCTCCGACGCCACCGAGACCGCGATGTTGCTGGTCGTGGCAGCCCACCTCGACATGGACACCGCGTGGCACCTGGTCACCGACGGCGCCCGCGAGGTCATGGGCCTGCCGCCCGCCGGCCCCGAGGTCGGTCGCCGCGCCGATCTGCTGCTCGTCCGCGCCAGTGGGATCGACGACGTGATCGCCGACGCGCCCGCCGACCGGATCGTCCTGCGAGCAGGCCGCGTGGTGTCCGCGAGGGCAGCCCTCGTCGTCGACCCCTTCGCCCCAGTCACCACCACAGAGGAGGCCCCATGACCACCGCGCAACCCACCGCACAGTCCAGCCCACAGTCCAGCCCACAGCCCACTACCCCGCCCGGCTCCGAGCTCCTCGGCTTCTCCGACGTCGGCGTGACCTACCCCAACGGCACCCGCGCGCTCGACGGCGTCGACCTGCGGATCCGCGCAGGCGAGTTCGTCAGCGTGGTGGGCCCCTCCGGCTGCGGCAAGTCGACGCTGCTCAGCCTGGCCTCTGGGCTGGCCACGCACACCGACGGCTACATGCAGACCGGGACCGACCGCATCGGCTACGTCTTCCAGGACGCGACCCTGCTGCCGTGGCGCACCGTCGCGCAGAACGTGGAGATGCTCGCCGAGCTGGACGGTGTCCCGCGCGCCGAGCGGCGCGACCGCGCGGCGGCAGCGATCGAACTGGTGGGCCTCGCCGGGTTCGAGCAGTCGCTGCCCCGCGAGCTCTCCGGCGGCATGAAGATGCGCGTCTCCCTGGCGCGGTCCCTGACGTTGGATCCGGAGTTGTTCCTGTTCGACGAGCCGTTCGGGGCGCTCGATGAGATCACCCGCCAGCGGCTCGGCGACGAGCTGTTGGGGCTGTTCGCGGCCAAGCGGTTCGCCGGGCTCTTCATCACCCACTCGGTCGCGGAGGCGGTGTACCTGTCCACCCGTGTGGTGGTCATGTCTGGCCGGCCGGGGCGCATCGTCCACTCGGTCGACGTGCCGTTCGGCCCGGCGCGCGACCCCGAGATCCGCTACACGGCGGACTACATCAACCTCGTCGGCGAGGTTTCCCAGGCGCTCGAGGAGGCACACTGATGAGAGGCACACTGATGAACGGGATCACCGCCCGCGCCTCCGGGCCGACCGTGGGTACCGACGGCGACGACGAGGTCATCACCTCCGACGTGGGCAGCGACCCCGTCACGGGACCGGCCGGGGGAGCGGAGACGCCCCCGGTGGTCCGTAGCCGGCAGTGGCTGTCGGCCGACGGACCCGCGGTGCGCTACGGTGGGCCGCTCGCGGTTCTCGCCGCGGTGCTGGGCCTGTGGTACTTCGTGAGCTACGCGGTGCTCGAACCTTCGCGGCGGTTCCTGCTGCCGGCGCCGCACGTGGTGGTCACTGACGGCCTGTTCGGGCCCGACATGCCGGACATGCTCGAGGCGCTCGGGCGGACCGCGACCGTCGCGCTGACCGGGCTGGCGATCGCGTTCGTGATCGGAGTGGTGTGGGCGGTCGTGATGAGTCAGGAGAAGTGGGCCGAGCGCTCGCTGTTCCCGTACGCGGTGGTGCTGCAGTGCATCCCGATCCTCGCGCTGGTGCCGCTCATCGGGTTCTGGTTCGGCTTCGGTTTCACCGCCCGGGTGTTCGTGTGCGTGCTCATCGCGTTGTTCCCGATCGTCTCCAACACCCTGTTCGGGCTGAAGTCCGTCGACCCGGGCCTGCGCCGGCTCTTCACGCTGCACCACGCCGGGCGCCTCACGGTGCTGCGCAAGCTCGAGGCCCCCGCCGCCCTGCCGGCGCTGTTCGAGGGTCTGCGGGTGGCGGCCGGGCTGTCGGTGGTCGGCGCGATCGTCGGCGACTTCTTCTTCAAGCAGGGTGACCCGGGGATCGGCATCCTCATCGACACCTTCCGGGCGCGGCTGCAGGCGCCGGAGTTGTTCGCCTCGATCATCCTGGCCTCCCTGCTCGGCGTGGCCGTGTTCCTGTTCTTCGGCCTGCTCTCGCGCCGGGTCGTGGGGAGTTGGTACAACCCGGACACCGATCGCTAGTCGCTACCGTGCGTCACCAGCCGTAACGACACACGACCGAACCCGCAACACCGCCGAAACACGGCCGATGTTCACTCTTCGTTATTGATCACATCAATACGCCCATCGGCACCCTTCACCCGCCATCCGATCCAGGAGTTCCCATGCGACGCACCGTCACCCGCACCGACACCCCCCGTTTCACCGCGCCCCGGTCCGCAGTCTCCGTGGCCGCGCTGTGCGCCCTCGGCGCCGTCACCCTCACCGCCTGCGGCGGCTCCGAGTCCGCAGAGGCCTCCGGCTACAGCGGCGAGATCGGCGCGGTCGACCTCAGCGACGTGTGCGCGGAGAAGATCGTGGTCCAGACCGACTGGAACCCCGAGGCCGAGCACGGCCACCTCTACGAACTGCTGGGCCCCGAGCCGACCATCGACGCCGGCGCCAAGTCGGTCTCCGGGCCGCTGTTCGCCTCCGGCGAGTACACCGGCGTGGACATCGAGGTCAGAGCCGGCGGCCCGGCCATCGGGTTCCAGCAGGTCACCGCACAGATGTACCAGGACCCCGACATCATGCTCGGCTACGTGGACGCCGACCAGGCGGTCCAGAACTCGCTGAACAACCCCACCATCGGCGTCTTCGCGCCGCTCGACATCAACCCGCAGATGATCATGTGGGACCCCGAGACCTACCCGGACGTCGAGACGGTCGCCGACCTCAAGGACGAGAACACCAGGGTCCTGTACTTCGAGGGCAACGCCTACATGGACTACCTCCTCGGTGAGGGCGTCCTCGACCCCGCCCAGGTCGACGGCAGCTACGACGGCTCGCCCTCGAACTTCGTCGCCTCCGGCGGCGCGGTCGCCCAGCAGGGCTTCGCCAGCGCCGAACCGTTCATCTACGAGAACGAGGTCCCCGAATGGGGAAAACCGGTCGCCTACCAGCTGCTCCACGACCTCGGCTACCCGATCTACAAGTCGATGATGGCCGTCCGTAGCGCCGAACTCGAGGACGACGCCGCGTGCCTCGAGAAGCTGGTGCCCGTGCTGCAGCAGGCAGAGGTCGAGTACTTCGAGGACCCGGCGCGCACCAACGCGGTGATCGTCGACGCCGTCGAGCAGTTCAACACCGGCTGGGTCTACAGCGCCGAGCTCGCCGACTTCGCGGTCGAGGCCATGCTCGAGCGCGAGCTGGTTGGCAACGGCCCCAACGCCACGATCGGTGACTTCGAGGAGGACCGCCTCGCCGACATGGTCTCCAAGGTCAAGGGCGTCTACGAGGCCGCGAACGTCGAGATCGCCGCCGACGTCTCGCCCGAGACCGTCGCCACCAACCGCTTCATCGACCCGGCCATCGGGCTCAAGTGACCGGTGCTCGAGTGAGCCCTGCCGCCCTATCCGAACGGAGACCCTCGTGACCGCGACAGCCACCGACGCGACCACCCACGCGACCGCCGATGTCGCCGGCCTGGTCGACGACCTGCTCGAGCTGCTCGGCCCCGACGCCGTCCTCACCGACGACCATGCCCTGGACAGGGCCTCCAGGGACGGCTCCTACCTCAGCCCGATCCTGCGGGCCCAGTGGCCGATCGGCCGCCCCGAGGTGGTCTGCCGACCGACCACCGCGGAGCAGGTGCCCGCCGTGGTCCGCGCGGCCGTGCGCCGCCGCGTGCCTATCACCTCGCGGGGCAAGGGCACCGGCAACTACGGGCAGGTCGTCCCCCTGCACGGCGGGCTCGTCCTGGACATGACCGCGCTGCGCGGCATCGACCACGTGGACCCGGAGGCGGGTGTGGTCACCGCCGAGGCCGGCGTTCGGATGCTCACGTTGGAGAAGCGGCTGGCCGCCCAGCACGGCAGTCAGCTGTGGATGTACCCCTCGACCGTGCAGTCCACGTTGGGTGGCTTCCTCGCCGGGGGATCGGCCGGCACCGGCACGATCGTGCACGGCCGCAACCACGAGGGGTTCGTCGAGGCGCTCGACGTGGTGTTCGCCCACGAGGACGCCGAGATCGTCCACCTGGAGGGGGCGGACGCCCAGCCGTTCGTCCACACCTACGGCGTTGCGGGGATCATCGTGCGCGCGACGGTCCGGATCGAGCCGCTTCAGGACTGGCGGTGCGTGTACGCGAGCTTCGCCGACCACCACGAGGCGTTCGACGCCGTGCGGCGGGTGCACCGGGTCGAGCCGGCGCCGCGCCTGTGTTCGGCCGACGGGGCGCACGTCGCGTCCTGCCTGCCCGACGACGACGCGATCCCCGCGGGACGGGCGAGCCTGCGGGCGATCGTCGACGCCGCCGCGGTCGAGCAGGTCGAGGCGGTCGTCGTCGAGGCCGGGGGAGTGGTCGAGGCGGTCCGCAAGGGGGTCAACGAGTCGATCAAGGTCTCCACCCTGTCGTACAACCACCCGACCCACTGGCTGCAGAAGGCCGAACCGGACACGTGGTTCCACATGGAATGCCAGGGCGACGCACTGGTCGAGCGACTCGACGAGGTGGAGGCCGTCTACCCGGGCGGCACCCTCCACCTCGAGGCCGGCCACGGGCGGATGTTCGGGATGCTCAACGGTCACTTCACCACGGCCGAGGCGGCATACGAGGGCGTGCCCGCGCTCGAGGCCCTCGGGGTGCGCGTGCACTCGCCGCACCAGTACCGGGTGGACCACGGCACCGAGGCCGTCCGGGCCCTGGCGGCAGGTACTGACCCGTTCGGCCTGCTCAACCCGGGCCGGTGGGACGCGTGATCGGGCGGCAGCGGCGCTACGCCGACCTCACCACCGTCGAGGCCGCTCGCGTCGGGGTCGAGGATCCGATCGCCGTGATCCCCGCCGGCGCGATCGAGCCCCACGGCCCGCACCTGCCGCTGGCGACCGACCTGCTCGTCGCCGAGCACGTGGCCGCCCGCGCGGTGGCCGCCGCCGGTGAGGCGGGCGTGGATGCCTGGCTGATGCCCGCGCTCGGATACACCAAGAGCGACGAGCACGCCAACCTCACCGGGGCCCTGTGGATCAGCGGCGAGACACTGTTCCGGCAGGTCGTTGAGCTGGGGTCGGCGCTGCGGGCCAGTGGGTTCGGGCGGGTGTTGTTCGTCAACTGCCACGGCGGCAACTCGGCGCTACTCGAGGTGGCGCTGCGAGAACTGCGCCGCCGCTCCGGCTTGCGGACCTTCCTCTACGCCGGCCGGGCCGAACCGGGCCCCACCGAGCTGGGAATGGGTATCCACGCCGGGTGGGCGGAGACGTCGATGATGCTGCACCTGCATCCCGAGCTGGTCGACATGTCCGCGGCTGAGGCGAGGGTGCCGGACGGGATCGCCGGCTGCGAGCACATCGGGTTCACCGGCCCGGTGAAGTTCGGCTGGCTGGCCGATGACCTGTCCGACACCGGGGTGATCGGCGATCCGACCGGGGCCGACGCCGACACCGGCGTGCGGTTGGTGGCCCGGCACGTGGAGACCGTGGTCGGCGCGCTGGGCGAGATCGCCGCGTTCGACCCGGCGCGAGGCGTCACGGCCGTCGCGACCGCGGCCGCTGCTCACTCTGTCGGTCGAGGCACCCGATGACCGCCGCCGAGGCCTCCGACATGACGCCCGACGTCGCGCCCGTGGTCACCATGCCCGGGCCCACCGACGACCCGCTCGAGGCGATGGTCGCGTGGTTGGCGATCGATCCCGATGACCCGCCGCTGGGCGTCCTGGCCACCGTCGGCCCCGACGGCACCCCGCACTGTCGGCACCTGCTGGTCTCGGGGGCCACGGCGGAGGGACCGACCTTCCACACGGACTCGCGGTCGCAGAAGTCGCTCGATCTGGCGGCCGATCCGCGGGCGACGCTCGTGGTGGTCGCCCCGGACCGGACCCGCCAGCTCACCGTCACCGGTGTCGCCGAGCCGACGGACCGGGCCGAGCGACTGCAGAGCTATGACGCCCGCTGTGAGTACCTCAAGCTCCTGGCCTGGACCAATGACGATGCCACGGCCGAGCTCGGACCGCCCGGCCGTCGCCGGGTGTGGGCGGCGGCCGTCGACCGACTGGGCCCGTCGCCGGTGCTGCCCCCCGAGACGTGGTTGGGCATGCGGATCCGCCCCGAGACGGTGACCTTCTGGGCCGCGGGACGGGCGGAACCGTCCAACCGCCGTCGGTTCGAGCGCGACGGGTCCCGGTGGCGGGCCGTGGAACTGCCCGGCTGAATCGCCCGCCGCATCCCCACCACTCCCGCCGGCCCGCGAGCATTCACGAGAGAACGAGAGCCCTCATGATCACCTTCACCGACGCGCTGGTCCTGCCGGTGTCCGCCGACCCGGCAGCCCCCGCCTGGTTCCACGGCTGGGTCCATGTTGACGACCGCGGCCTCATCGCCGGACTCGGCCCCGGCGACCCGCCGCCCGGCCTGCCGGGAGACGTCCACGACCTGGGCGGCGCGATCCTGGCACCCGGATTCGTCTCCGCGCACAGTCACCTGTTCACGGCCGGCATGCGCGGCACCGCCCCCGACGACACGCTGTACGGGTGGGTCTCGCGGATGGGCGAGATGATGGTCGGCGCGGAGGCCGAGGACCTGTACTGGTTCACCCTCGCCGGCTGCCTGGACTTCCTGCGCAACGGCGTGACCAGCGCCTACAACTTCACGCAGAGCCGGGTGGTGGCCGTGTTCGACCACTCCAGCTCCACCCTGAAGGCCGAGCGGGTCCATGACGTCGACTTCCTCACCCGGCAGATCGACGCCCAGGCCGACTCGGGCCTGCGCTGCATCACGTCGACGCGGCTCGACGATGAACAGCTCCCCGAGGACGAGTGCTTCGAGGCGTTCGCCCACGTCTCCGATCACCGCCTGCGCACCGTGCCGCGCGAGCTGGACCTGGGTGGGTCGGTGTTCGGGTCGGTGCAGTGGTCGTCGTCACCGGTCACCGCCGAACGCGAGCGCCACGCCATGGCGACCCACGGCGTCGGCAACCAGGCCCACTTCGTGGAGACCGCCGAGCACCTCGAGGTGCAGCGGGCCAAGTTCGACTGGTACGACCGGGTCGGGGTGCTCGGACCGGACTTCGCGTTCGGCCACTTCGTCCACCCCACCGACCACATGGTCGACCGCGTGGCCGAGACCGGCTCGGCAGTGATCTGGCAGGCCACCTCCAACGGCCGGCTCGGCTCGGGTATCGCCGACATCACCCGCTACCGCGACGCCGGGATCCGCGTGGGCATGGGCCTGGACGACCAGTCGTGCACCGACGTGTCCGACCCGTTCCAGAACATGCGGATCGGCCTGTACACCCAACGCGCCGTCCACTCCGATGCCGCGGTCCTGGCCGCCCGCGAGGTCCTGCGGATGCACACCCTCGGGGCGGCGGAGGCCCTCGGCCTGTCCGGCAGGATCGGCAGTGTGGAGGTCGGGAAACACGCGGACCTCGTCGTCGTCGACCCCACAAGGCCCGCCACCGGCCCGATCTGGAACCCGGTCGCCACGTACGTCCTGGCCTGCTCACTGCGCAACCTCACCCACGTCTACGTGGGCGGGCGCCTGGTCGCCGAGGGCGCGCGCAACCTGCACCCCCTGGCCGACGAGGCCGACGCGCAGCTCACCGACCGCATGATCCGCTCGGCGCGCGTGCGGGGCTTCACGCCCGCCTTCGCGCGGGAGTCCGAGTCGGGGCTGGTGCGGTCGTGACCACCGTGCTCATCGAGAACTGCGCGGTCGTCACCATGGACGGCCCCGGCACCGCAGGCGCCGAGTACGCGAACGGGCACGTGCTGCTCGACGGCTCGCGGATCGTCGCGGTGGGTGAGGGCCCGTGCGACCCGGCGCTCATACCGTCCGACGTCGAGCGGGTCGACGGGACCGGCTGCGTCGCCACGCCCGGCCTGATCAACACCCACCATCACCTCTACCAGTGGCTCACCCGCGGCCTGGCGGCGGACTCGACGCTGTTCGAGTGGCTGACCACGCTGTACCCGGTGTGGGCGGGCATCACGGCCGACGACGTGCGCACCGCGGCACTCGGTGGGCTCGCGCAGCTCGCGCTGGGCGGGTGCACCACGACCACGGACCACCACTACGTGGTCCCGGCGGACGCCGGGGACGTGTTCGCCGCCGAGATCGACGCCGCCGCCGCGGTGGGCCTGCGGTTCCACCCGAGTCGCGGCTCGATGGACCTGGGCCGCAGCGACGGTGGCCTGCCCCCGGACTCGGTGGTCGAGAGCACCGACGCGATCCTCGCCGGCACGGCCGACGTCATCGACCGGTTCCACGACGACTCGCCGGAGTCGATGTGCCGCATCGCCGTGGCGCCCTGCTCACCGTTCTCGGTGACCGGCGACCTGTTGCGCGCCAGCGCTGACCTCGCCCGCGAGAAGGGCGTTCGGCTGCACACCCATCTGGCCGAGACCGACGACGAAGAGGTGTTCTGCCGCGAGCGCTTCGGCAGTACGCCCATGGAGTACATGGAGTCCGTGGGGTGGGTGGGTCCCGACGTGTGGTTCGCGCACACCGTGCACCTCGACGACGCCGCGATCGCCGCGATGGCCGCGGGCGGGATGGGCGTCGCACACTGTCCGGTCTCCAACGGCCGCCTGGGCGCCGGGATCGCGCGGGTGCCGGACATGCTGGCGGCCGGGATCCCGGTCGGGCTCGGGGTGGACGGCGCGGCGAGCAACGAGTCGAGCGTGCTGTGGGAGGAGATGCACACGTCGCTGCTGCTGGCCCGCGCCACCGGCGGCTCGCGGGCGATGGACGTGCGCACGGCGCTTCGGATGGCGACCGTCGGCGGGGCTTGCGTCCTGGGCCGTGAGTCCGAGATCGGGCGGCTCGCCCCCGGCTACCTGGCCGACGTCGCGCTGTGGCGCCTCGACACCCCGGCGTTGGCGGGGATCGACGACCCCGTCGCCGCGCTGGTGCTGGGCTCGCGGCCGCCGCTGCGCGGGGTGTGGGTGCAGGGCCGCCGGGTGGTGGCCGACGACCGCGTGCTCACCGTGGATTCCGAAGCCGTGGCTCGCGACGTGGTGGCCGCCCGCAGGCGCCTGCTCTCGAAGGCGGGGTGAGCGGCGATGGACCTGGTCAGCGTCACCGAACTGCACCGCCCCGCCTCCCGCGCCGACGCCCACGCTGCCCTGGTCGCCGGCGCCAGGGCACTGGCCGGCGGCACCGCCCTGCACGGGGAGGCGCACCTGCACCCCGCCGGCGCGGCCGCCCCACCGGGCGAGGCGACCCCGCCGCTGGCCGCGCTCGTGGATCTGCTCGACCTGCGGTGGCCCGACGTCGAACCGCTGCCCGACGGCGGGCTGCGCGTGGCCGCGACCGCGACCCTGCGGACCGTGCTCGACCACCCGCTCACCGCACCCCTGCGCCCGTTCCTCCACGACGCGTTCTCCTGCCTGCTCGCCTCGTGGAAGATCTGGGGGCGCGCCACGTGGGGCGGCAACCTCTGCGCGGCCCTGCCCGCCGGCGCCGGCACCGCGGCCGCGTGCACCCTCGGCGCGACCGCCGAGATCTGGACCCCCGACGGCGGCACCCGAACCACGCCCGCTGCGCAGTTCGTGTCGGCGCCGGGCCGCACCTGCCTCGGCCCGGGCGAGATCCTGCGCGCCCTGCTCATCCCCGCCTCGGCCACCCGCGCCCGCTACGCGGTCCGCCGCCACTCGCTGGTGCCCAGCGGCCGCTCGGGCTCGGTGGTCACCGGGCGACTGGATCCGGCCGGCTGCTGCACCCTCGTCGTGACCGCCGCCGTCCCAGCGCCGCAGGTGCTCACCTGGGACCGGCCCCCGGTGGCCGACGCGGCCGCGGCCGCCGTCCGCGGACTGCCCCTCTGGCACGACGATCCCCAGGGGCATCCGAGCTGGCGGCGACACGTGGCGGGGATCGAGGCCCTCGCCGTCGTCGCCGATCTGACCACCGACCCCACCGCCGACACCACCCACCTGGAGGCACCATGCTGATCACCGTCGACGGTCGCACGCTGGACGCCGACCCCCGCCCCGGGCAGTGCCTGCGCACGCTGCTGCGCGAGAGCGGCGTCCACGCGGTCAAGAAGGGCTGCGACACCGGCGACTGCGGCGCCTGCACCGTGCTGGTCGACGGCGTGCCCACCCACTCGTGCGTCCTGCCCGCCCACCGCGCGGAGGGCGCCGACGTGCGCACCGCCGCCGGGGTCCCCGACGCCGTGCCGGCCGCGTTCGCGCGAGCGGCCGGGTTCCAGTGCGGGTACTGCACGCCCGGCATGGTCACCACCGTCACCGGGCTCGGCCACGCCCCGTGCGCCCGCGACGGCGGGCCGGCGCCGCGGACCGCCGCGATGAAGGGGAACCTGTGCCGCTGCACGGGCTACCGGGCGATCTCCGACGCCCTCGACGGGGTGAGCAACACGTGCGCGGCCGGGCGGATCGGAAGCCCGGTCGCCGCACCGGCCACCGAGCGCGTGGTCCGCGGCGCCGCGCCGTACACCCTGGACACCGACACCACCGGGTGCGCACACCTGGCGGTCCTGCGGTCGCCGCACGCCCACGCGCGGATCGTGTCGATCGACGCCTCCCGGGCGCTCGCGCTGGACGGTGTGGTCGCGGTGCTCACCCACCACGACGACCCCGACGTCCTGTTCTCCACCGCCCGCCACCAGCGGCGCACCGACGACCCCGACGACACCCGCGTCCTCGATCGGATCGTGCGGTACCACGGCCAGCGCGTGGCAGCCGTCGTGGCGGAGACCGCCGCGCTGGCGCAACGGGCATGTGAACTCATCGAGGTGCGGTACGAGGTGTTGCCGTCGGTCCTCGATCCCGGGGCCGCGCGCGCCCCCGGAGCGCCCGCGATCCACGGGGACAAGGGACCGGACTCCCGGATCGCCGACCCCGCGCGCAACGTGGTGGCCGACTGGCGCGGTGAGGTGGGCGACGTCGACGCCGGGATCGCCCGTGCGGCGCACGTGGTGTCCGGGACGTGGCGGACCTCGCGGGTGCAGCACACGCACCTCGAGACCCACGCGGTGATCGTGCGGCATGTGGACGGCGGACCGCGGGTGGGCGGCACGCTGGATGTGCGCTCGTCGACCCAGGTGCCGTTCCTCGTCCGTGACGAGCTGGCGTGGATCTTCGGCCTCGACCGCGATGACCTGCGCGTCCACGCCGCCCGCGTGGGCGGGGGGTTCGGCGCCAAGCAAGAGATGATCGTCGAGGACCTCGCCGTGCTGGCCGCCCTGCGCACGGGGCGTGACGTGGTGTGGGAGTACTCGCGCGCCGAGCAGTTCACCTCGGCGACCGTGCGGCACCCGTACCGCACGACCGTCACCGTCGCCTGCGACGACGACGGGCGGCTCACCGCCCTCGACCTGGACGTGCTGTCCGACGCCGGGGCCTACGGGGGGCACTCGGCGGGCGTGATGTTCCACTCCATCACCGAGTCCGTGGAGCTGTACCGCTGCCCGGCCAAGCGGGTCACCGCCGAGGCCGTCTACACGAACACCGTGCCGTCGGGGGCGTTCCGCGGGTACGGGCTGGGGGAGGTGGGGTTCGCGCTCGAGAGTGCGCTGGACGAGCTCGCCGACGCCGCCGGTCTGGACCCGGTGGAACTGCGGCGGCGCAACGTGGTGCGCCCGGGTGAGGCGTTGGTGAGTTCGGGTGGCGACGACGACGAGCTCGATCTCTCCTCCTACGGCCTCGACGACTGCCTGGACCTGGTCTCAGGGGCCCTGGCCTCTGGTCGCGGGGAGGTAGCTCCGGACGGTTGGGCCGAGGGCACCGGTGTCGCGCTGTGCATGATCGCCACCAACCCGCCCGGGGGCCACCGCGGGTCCGCGCGCGTGGAGGTCGACGCCGCCGGCACCGTCCACGCCTACGTCGGCACGGCCGAGTTCGGCAACGGCACCGCCACCGTGCACACGCAGATCGTGGCCGAGGTCCTGGACGTGCCGTCCGACGAGGTCGTCCTCCACGCCTCCGACACCGCACTGCTCACCCACGACACCGGTGCGTTCGGTTCGGCCGGCACCGTGGTGGGCGGGCGCGCTCTGCACCGGGCGGCGACCCGGGTGGCCGAGCTGTTGCGTGCCGGCGCGAGCCTGCCGGTCTCGGCCGAGGGCTCGGCCGACGGGCTGGCCCGGCAGGCCGCGTTCACCGTGCAGGGGGTGCGCGTGGCCGTCTGCCCTGACACCGGGACGGTGAAGGTGCTGCACAGTGTCCATGCCGTCGACGCGGGGCGGGTCCTCAACCCGCAGCAGCTGCGGGGGCAGGTCGAGGGCGGCGTCGCCCAGGCCCTGGGTGCGGCGCTGTACGAGCAGGTCATGCTCGACGAGACCGGCGCCGTCGCCAATGCGACCCTGCGGCACTACCACCCGCCGCGGATGGGCGACGTGCCGCGAACCGAGGTCTTCTTCGCCGACACCGTCGAAGCCCGGGGCGTGTTGGGCGCCAAGTCGATGTCCGAGGCGCCGTACTGCCCGGTCGCCGCCGCGGTGGGGATCGCGGTGCGGCGGGCCACCGGCGTGCGCCAGGACCTCATCCCGCTGACGCCCGACCGGGTGTGGATGCGGTCGTTCGCGCCGGTCGGGGCACTCGAGACGGCTGGGGCGCACGCGTGAGCACCCGCGTCCTGAGAGTGACCGGGGCGTCGGCTGTGTGGTCGCCGGGCCGCGCCGGGATCGATCCCGCTGTGGTCGAATGCGTGGACGGACGCGTCGCCCCTGGAACCCGCGCCACGGCTGCGGCCGGCACCACGGACGCCCCGGTCGAGACCCTCGACGCCGAGGGCGGCGTGATCACCCCGGGCCTGGTCAACGCCCACCATCACCTGTTGCAGAGCGCGTTCCGCACTCTTCCCGGGACGCGGGGCGTCGAGATGGCGGTGTGGCTGGCCCGGATGCGCGAGGCCTATGCGGCGGCGCGGGTCGACCCGGAGCTGGTCGGGGCGGCCGCCCGGGTGGCGCTGGCCGAGTCGCTGCTGTGCGGCGTCACCACCGTGGCCGACCACCACCTCACGTGGCCCGGCGGCGTCGACCCGGTGCACATCGCGGGGGCCGCGTTCGCTGCCGCGCAGGCGCTCGGCGCCCGGGTGGCGTTCGTCCGCGGGACCGCCGGAGACGATCCGGACGCGGCCGCGGCGTCGGTGCACGAGATCCATGACGCCCACCTGTCCGGCGCGATCGGCGGCGTCACCGGCGACGGGATGCGCCAGCTGGCCGTGGGTCCGTCGGGAGTGCACGCGGACGGTGCCGACACGTTCGCCGCACTGGGCGAGGTCGCGCGCAGGCTGGGGCTGCGGCGGCGCACGCAGGCCAACGAGCAGGTCGATGTGGCCCGCGCGGCCGAGGAGTACGGGCGCCGACCGATCGACCTGCTCGACGAGTGGGGTTGGATCGCCCCCGACGTGACGCTCGCGCACCTGTGCGACATCACCGGTCCCGAGGTCGAGCTCCTCGCCCGGAGCGGGGTCACGGCAACACACGCCCCGGCCTGCGACCTACCGATGGGCTGGGGTGTCGCGCCCGTGGCCCGGCTGCTCGACGCCGGTGTGACGGTGGGGCTGGGGACCTCGGGCGGCGGGAGCAACGACGCCGGTCACCTGCTCGCCGACGCCCGCCTGGCGATGCAGGTCGCGCCGCTCGCCGGGCGGCCCCTCGACGCGCTCGAGGCGCTCCGCATGGCCACGGTCTGCGGTGCCGACGGGCTCGGGCGATCCGAGCTGGGTCGGCTCACGCCGGGTGCGGCCGCGGACCTCGTCGTGTGGGACGTCTCGGGGGCCGCCGACGCCGGCGTGGCCGATCCGGTCCGGGGCCTGTTGTGGGCCGACCCGGGGCGCCGACCCCGGCACGTGGTGGTCGGCGGCCGCGTGGTGGTGCGGGACTTCGAACTGGTCACCGCCGACGAGCGCGAGTTGGCCGGCGACCTGCGCCGTGAGTGCGGGCGACGCGGGATCGGCCGCTGACCTGCGGTGCCCTGCCGGGCCCGTGCAGGGCGCCGCAGTTCAGGAGCCGCGGTAGGTGCTGTAGCCGAACGGCGACAGGATCAGCGGAACGTGGTGGTGCGCGACCGGGTCCGTCACCTCGAAACACACCACGGCCTCCGGGTAGAAGCCGCTGACCCCGGCAGCTCGGTGGTACGCGCCGACGTCGAAGTGCAGGCGGTACACACCGGCGGCGAGTGCGACCGCGGCCAGGTCGGGCCCGCGCCCATCAGAGTCCGTGACTCCTGTGGCCAGGTCGGCCCCGTCCGAGGCACTGAGCCGGTAGGGCAGGCCGACCGCCGGGGTGCCGGTGGCGGTGTCGAGGGCATGAGTGCTGAGAGACATCAGAGGGCCCCTTCCTCGAGGAGGCGGTCCAACCGCAGGGCGTTGATGCGGGCCAGGTGCTCGCGGGTGGCCGCGAGGTCCTGTTCCGGGGTCATCACCAGCCGTCGATCGAGCTCGGCGAGGACCCGCTCCGCGCTCAGACCGGTCGCACAGATCAAAAACCCGTACCCGAAGTGCTCGGCGTAGCGTTGCTGCCCCTCGGCCAGACGACGGGTCGTGTCGGCATCCGCCCCGGAGGCCGCGCTCTGTTCTCTGGCAGACGCCTCGCTCACCGGCCCTCGTGCGCCGATCGGCGGATGCGCGTCGACGGCGGCGAGAACCTCGGCGTCACTCTGCGCGGCGAGCACCCGTCGCGCAGCCGCATGCAGTGTGTCCCGGTCCTTGTAGGGCCGGCCCGCCAGCACCGCCCGCGCCCAGGCCCTCGAGCCGGAGAGTTCGGTGAGGACGGGCAGCAGATCGTCCGCGGGCGCGGAATCGAGCTCGCGCAGCGCGGGGTCGTCGGTCGCCGTCCGTGCGGCAGAGGTCTGGGACATGGGCTCATCGTGACAGCCGCGACGGGCGCAATCGAGGCGGACGCGCAGGGCGTAACACAGCCGACACACGACCCCACTAGCGTTCTGACCGGTCGACGCGAACGAGAGGACCACGCATGAAGCTCACCCCGCGCGAACTGGACAAGCTCACCCTGTTCACCGCGGCCGAGGTCGCGCGTCGCAGACTCGACCGCGGGGTGCTTCTCAACGTCCCCGAGGCCACCGCGCTCATCTCGTGGGAGATCGTCGAGCACGCCCGCGACGGCCGCACGGTCGCCGAGTGCATGAACCTCGGCCGGCATGTCCTCGACGCGGGCCAGGTCATGGACGGCGTGATCGAGCGCCTGGCGATGATCCAGGTCGAGGCCACCTTCCCGGACGGGACCAAGCTCGTGACGGTGCACGACCCCATCGGGCCGGTGGAGCAGAGCGCGTGACCGGCCCCGCGCACAGCCACGCGCACACCGACCCGGCCACCGCCCGGATCGTCGCGGCCCTGGGACCGGAGTCCGAGGGGATGCCCGACCTCGGCATCCCGGCGGTGCGATCCGGCCGTGATCTCGCCGACGCGGTGACGGGCCTGGTGCACACGCCGGCGGGGGAGGGCGGCGTTGTCGTCGTCGTCCCCATGACGTTCGGCCGCGCGCCCACGGTGATCGCCGACGCGGCGCGGACCCTCCGCGACGTCCGGGGCCGCCTGCCGGGTGGCGCGCGGGTCGCTCTGGCCGCGCCGTTCGGTGATGCGACCCTGCTGGTCAGCCGCCTGCGCGCGGTGATCCGGCGGCACGGCGCGGTGCGCTCGGCGCTCGTGGTGAGCCGCGCGATCGACCCGTTCGCCGACGCCGAGCTCTACCGCGTCGCCCGGCTCGCGCGGCAGTACGGGCGGCCCGGCCTGGTCGAGGTGGCGTTCCACGGCGGCGACGAGCCCGACCCCGACCTCGGCGAGGGGCTCGAACGCGTCCGCGCGCTCGGCGGCGGGCGGCCCGCGCTGGTCTCGGCGACGCTCGCGCCCGCGCCCGTCACCGGCCTCGACCTGCCCGGCGAGGGCGCCCACCTGTTCGGGGCGGCGGCGATCCGCAGCGTGCTCGACACGCGCGTCGCCGACGCGATCCACCGGCTCGACCACGGCGACGACGGCATCGACGCCGCCCACGCCGCCGAGGACGGCCACGGTTACGCCCACTCCCACGTCGCCGCCGACGGCACCGTCTACACGCACGCGCACTGACCTGCACCAGCAACCAGAAGCTTAGGAGCCCCATGTCCGGATCGGTGCACTACCTCTACGGCAGTGGAGACATCTCCCTCGGCGCGGGCCGCGGCACGATCGAGGTGCGCGTGACCAACACCGGCGACCGCGCCGTGCAGGTGGGCTCGCACTACCACTTCTTCGAGGCCAACCGGGAGCTGCGCTTCGATCGCCTCGCGGCGTACGGGCGGCACCTGGCGATCGGCGCGGGGCTGGCGGTGCGGTTCGAGCCCGGCCAGACGCGGGCGGTGCGGCTCGTCGACTTCGCCGGCGCGCGCGTCTGTCACGGCTTCTCCGGCCTCGTCGACGGTCCGCTCGATGACCCCCGTGTGTGGCATCGTGCGCTGCAGAGGATGCGCGAGCAGGGCTTTCTGCACGAGGAGCGGGAAGGGGACGACGACGAGGTGAGCCCGCCGCGCGACGCCGTGCCCGTGGCCGAGGGCCCGCCCACCGTGCTCCCGCGCGCGACCTACACGGACATCTACGGACCCACCGTCGGTGACCGTCTGCAGTTGGCGGACACGGTGCTGACGATCGAGGTGACGACCGACCACAACGCGGTGACCACCGACGGCAGCAGCGGCTACGGCGACGAGGCCGTGTACGGCGGCGGCAAGGCGATCCGCGACGGCATGGCGCAGGACCCGGCCGGCACGCGGGCCTCGGGCGCGCTCGACCTGGTGATCACCGGCGCGATCATCGTGGACGCGGTGCTGGGCGTGGTCAAGGGCGACATCGGGGTGCGCGACGGCCGGATCGTGGCCGTGGGCAAGGCCGGTAACCCACACCTGCAGGACGGGGTGCACCCGGACCTGGTGATCGGCCCCGGCACCGAGGTCGTGGCGGGCGAGCACAAGATCGTCACCGCCGGCGGCGTGGACACGCACATCCACTACATCGCGCCGCAGCAGGTCGACGAGGCGTTGAGCAACGGCGTGACCACGTTGTTCGGCGGCGGCACCGGCCCGGCCGAGGGCACCAAGGGCACCACCTGCACGCCCGGCGCGTGGAACATCGGGCGGATGCTGCAGGCCGCCGACGGGCTGCCCGTGAACATCGGGATCCTGGGCAAGGGCAACACCTCGCAGCCGGAGTCGGCGGTCGAGCAGATCGTGGCCGGCGCCGCGGGGCTGAAGATCCACGAGGACTGGGGCACCACGCCCGCGGCGATCCGCTGCGTGCAGGAGGTGGCGGACCAGTATGACGTGCAGGTCGCGATCCACACCGACACCCTCAACGAGTCCGGCTTCTACGAGGACACCCGCGCCGCGCTGGGCGACTCGACCATCCACACCTTCCACTCCGAGGGCGCCGGCGGCGGCCACGCCCCCGACATCCTGCGCGTGTGCGGCGAGCCCAACGTGCTGCCCGCCTCGACCAACCCCACTCTGCCGTACACCGTGAACTCGGTCGACGAGCTGCTCGACATGGTCATGGTGTGCCACCACCTGTCGCACGACATCCCCGAGGACGTGAGCTTCGCCGACTCCCGGGTGCGCGCGGAGACTATCGCCGCCGAGACCGTGCTGCACGACGAGGGCATCATCTCCATCTTCTCCTCGGACTCGCAGGCCATGGGCCGCATCGGCGAGTCGTGGCAGCGGGCCTTCCAGACCGCCCACCACTGCCGCGTCGAGCGGGGGCCGTTGCCAGAGGACGTCGCGGCCTCGCCCGACGGGGACGGCGGCGCGCGCAACGACAACGAACGCGTCCTCCGCTACGTCGCGAAGACGACCATCAACCCCGCGATCGCCGCCGGCATCGCCGACCACCTGGGGTCGATCGAGCCGGGCAAACTCGCCGACCTGGTGGTGTGGCCCGTCGAGTCGTTCGCGGCAAAGCCGTCGCTGGTGATCAAGGGCGGGATGATCGTGTGGGCGCCGATGGGCGATCCCAACGCCTCGCTGCCCACGCCGCAGCCGGTGATCTACCGCCCGATGTTCGGCGCGTACGGCGGGGCGCTGCAGTCCACGCGCGTGACGTTCCTGTCGGCCGCCGCGATCGAGGCGGGCGTGCCCGAGCAGCTGGGCCTGACCTCGCCGTGCCTGCCGGTGCGCGGCTGCCGCGGGATCGGCAAGAAGGACATGGTCCGCAACGACCGCTGCCCGACCATCGAGGTGGATCCCGAGACCTACGTCGTCACCGTCGACGGCGAGCCCGCCACCATCGCCCCCGCCACGACGCTGCCGTTGGCCCAGCTCCACTACCTGGCGTGAGTACCGACGACGACGAGGGCCGCCGCCCTGCAAACGGTGAGCAGGGCGCGGGTCGCGCGGGCCTGTCGACGTTGCTGCTGGCGTTGCAGTTCACGGACTCGTCGTTCCCCTCGGGCATGTACACGCTCTCGCATGGGCTGGAGGGGTTGCGCGAGTCGGGTGCTGTCGGACCCGCCGGGCCGCTGACCGTGGCCGACGCCGTGCACGGCATCCTGCGCCACTCCGCCGGTCCCGCCGAGGCGACCGCGCTGGCCCTCGCGTGGGCGGCGACGCGGGAGCACGGCGGGCAGGCCCCTGCTCCCGGCGCGCCCGGTGGCCCCGACCCCGGCCCGCTTCTCGCCGCCCTGACCCTCATCGACCAGCGGCTCCACGCCACCCGGTTGACCCGCGAGTTCCGCGACGGCGCCACGCGCACCGGCAGGCAGGTGCTCGACCTGGCCGCGGAGCTGCTCGACGACCCGGTGGTCTCGGCGTGGAACGACCACGTCCGGGCCCGCCGGTCGCCGGGATCGCAGTCGGTGGTCATGGGCGTCGTGTACGCCCGCGGCGGGCTGAGCCAGCGCGAGGCCGTGGCCGCGGATCTCACCGCCCTGGTGATCAGCCTCTCGGGCGCCGCGTTGCGGCTGCGCCTGGCCGATCACCGCAGTGCGCAGGCCCTCGTCCGCGGCGCGGCCGCGGTGATCGCCGAGGTCGCCGACGCCGCCGTGGGTCGGTCGCTGGAGGAGCTCGGCGGGTTCGCGCCGGTGCTGGACCTCGCGTCGTGCCACCACGAGCGGGCCGAGGCGCGACTGTTCGCGTCCTGACCCCGCTGGTTCGTTGGCCCGCGCCGCCCGCCGGCCCGCCGGCCCGCCGCAGCGCTCTGACCTGCGGTGCCCTGAACACCCCGTCCAGGGCAGCCGAGGTCAGGGGGCGCGAGTGACGCGGGCTCGGGGACGCCGGGCACAATCCGGGGCACGGCCGCGGAGCGGTCCTGAGACACGCGCGCGACTGAACCGGGAGGGCCTGTGAACGACGACGGGGCTGGTTCCGGCACGGGCCTGAAGCCGGGGACCCCGCCGTACCGCCGGCTGCTGGCGGCGTTGTTCTTCATCGGCGTCGCCACGTTCGCCCAGCTCTACTCGCCCCAGGGACTGTTGCCTCTGATCGCGGACGATCTCCACGTGAGCCCCGATCGGGCCGCGCTCATGATCTCCGCCGCGACCCTCGGCGTGGCACTGGGCGTGATTCCGTGGTCGTATGTCGGCGACGCGGTGGGCCGCAAGCAGGCGATGCTCACCGCGATCGCCCTGGCCTGCCTCTGCGCGGCGCTGATCACGATCATGCCCGGGTTCTGGTGGATGCTCGCCCTGCGGTTCGTCGAAGGCCTCATGCTGGGCGGGGTGCCCGCCCTGGCCGTGGCGTACCTCAGCGAGGAGGTCAGCCCGAAGGTCGCCGCGATCGCGGCGGGCACGTACGTGTCCGGCACGACCATCGGCGGCCTCGCCGGGCGCATCATCGCCGCGCCCGTCGGGCAAGCAATCGGTTGGGAACTCGGGATGCTCTTGGTCACCGGGCTCGCGGTGCTCTGCGTGCTCATCTTCCTGCGCACCGCCCCGCGCGCCCAGAACTTCACCCCTCGCGTCACCCGGTTGCGCGAGGCGATGGCCGCGTTGCTGGGGAATCTGCGCTCCCCGGCCCTATGGGTGATCTACCTGCAGGGCTGCCTGACGATGGGCGGGTTCGTCGCCGTCTACAACTTCCTCGGCTTCCGCCTGGCGGACCCACCGTTCTCGTTGCCCATCTGGCTGGTGTCCTTCATCTTCCTGGCCTACCTCGCGGGCACCTTCTCGGCGCCTCGGGCGGGCGTGCTGGCCTCTCGGTTCGGCCGCAAGCCGGTGCTGATCGCCGGCAACCTGACGATGATGGCGGGCACCGCGCTCACCTTGGTCATGAGCTTGTGGGCGATCATCGCCGGGACGGTGATCCTCACCGTGGGGTTCTTCGCCGCGCATGCCGTGGCCTCGGGCTGGGCGGGGTCCTCGGCGGTGGCAGGGCGTTCCCAGTCCTCGTCGCTGTACAACCTGGGCTACTACGGCGGCTCATCGCTGTTCGGGTTCGCGGGCGGGATCTTTCTGCACCTGGCGGGATGGCCGGGGACCGTCGCGATGGTCCTGGGCCTGACCGCCACGGCGACCGTGCTGGCCGCGGTGGTTCTGCCCAGGAACTAGGCCCGGCGGGTCAGCGGCTCGGCACGCAACAGAATCGAAACACGACTGCATTAGCGTCTCGTCCATGGCAGAGGCACAGCAGGTGTTGCGGATCGGGATCGGCGGGCCGGTGGGCTCCGGCAAGACGGCGCTCATCGAGGCGCTGGTCCCCGAGCTGATCGCCCGGGGCCGCACCCCGGCCGTGATCACCAACGACATCTACACCCAGGAGGACGCCGAGCACGTCCGCCGCACGCTGGCCGGCGTGCTGGATCCGGCCCGGGTCGTGGGCGTCGAGACCGGCTCGTGCCCCCACACTGCCGTGCGCGACGACCCCACCATGAACCTCGCGGTGGGCGCCGAGATGCTCGAGGACCACCCCGACGTCGACACCCTCATCTTCGAGTCCGGCGGCGACAACCTCACGTTGACCTTCTCGCCGGCGCTGGTGGACCTGTTCCTCTTCGTCCTCGACACCGCCGAGGGGGAGAAGATGCCCCGCAAGCGCGGACCCGGCATCACCGAGTGCGACCTGCTGGTGATCAACAAGATCGACATTGCCCAGTACGTGCGCTGCGACTTGGGCGTCATGTCCTCCGATGCCGACCGCGTCCGCTCGGGCAAGCCCGTCGCGCTCACCGACTGCCTGTCCGGCACCGGCATCGACGAGGTGCTGGACTACCTCGAGTCGCGCCGGGCGGACCTGCTGCCCGCGCGGTGAGCGCGCCGCGGGACACCGGACAGGACACCGGCACAGCGAGCGATCGACTCACCCGCGCCGCCGACCCGGGGTTCGTCTGGCCCGTCGTCGCCGCCGGACCGCAGACCGGGCCCGGGGCGTTGCCCGTCGGCTCACCCGGCAAGGTGGGCGTGCTCGACCTGGACTTCCGCCGCGCCCGCGATCCCCGTGCTGCCGGCCTCGCCGGCCGGACCGTGCTGGCCGACCGCTTCCAGAAGTCGCCGCTGCAGGTGATGCGGCCGCTGTACCTCGACCCGGCGATGCCGGGGATGCCGGTGGTGTACGTGATGTCGACCGGCGGCGGGATCGTCGGCGGCGACCGGCTCGACATGGACGTCCGGCTCGGCGACAGGGCCCATGCGCTGGTCACCACGCAGGCCGCGAACCGCGTGCACCGCATGGACGTCGGGTACGCCACGCAGAACGTCACCCTGCGGCTCGGCGACGGCGCGGTGTGCGAGTGGCTGCCCGACCTGCTCATCCCGTACGGCGGCAGCCGGTTCCAACAGCGACTGCGGGCCGAGGTGCCCGAGGACGCGACGCTCATCGCGGCCGACATCCTCACCGCCGGACGCGTGGCCCGCGGGGAGAGCTGGGACGTGGACGCCTACGTCTCGGCGGTGGAGATCACCCGACCCGGCGGCGTCCCGCTCGTCGTGGACACCACCCGCATCACCCGCGACGATGCCGGGCACCCGCTGGTCACCGGCGACGCCGACGCGATCGGGACGCTGTTCGTGGTCGCGCCCGGCCCGGCCGAGGAGCTCGCCGGGGTCATGCGAGAGGCGGCCGACGGGCTCGGGGGCGCGACGAGCGCGGTGGCGGGATCGGCTGTGCGCTGCGGCGTGAGCACCCTGCCCGACGGCTGCGGTGCGTGGCTGCGAGTGCTGGGTCGGGGGCAGGAGAACGTGGAGGCCGCCGTGCGAGCGGTGTGGTCCGCGGCCCGCATGCACCTGCTCGGGGCGGCGGTGCCCGACCTGCGCAAGAGCTGACCGGCCGGGGAACTGCCTCCGCCTCCCGGCCGCGGGCATCCCGCACCCGCCGCACGGCCGCCTGACTTGCGTCACGCAGCGTTCACACAACGCCGGTAGAGGCAACGGTCGCGAAACATCGGCGACTCAGCCGACTCACATGTTGTCCATACCTTTATCCGCATCGCGCTTCGAGCCCCGCATCCCGCGGGCACCCTCGACAGCCGGTCAGTGAAGGTCAGGTCAATCACGTGAACTCCACCTCCCTCTCCTCCGGTCAGAGCCAGCGCCCGAGCCGAGCCCGGCGCCCGAGCCGCACCCGGCGCGCGCTGGCCACCGCTGGACTGGTCCTGCTCGGCGCCGGCGCGCTCACCGCGTGCGGCAGCAAGACCAGCGACACCGCCACGGCGGGCGCCGCCGAGTCCTGCGTGGACACCGCCGGGGACACGATCAAAGTCGGCTCGCTGCACTCCCTGTCCGGGACCATGGCCATCTCCGAGAAGACCGTGCGCGACTCGGTGGCCCTGGCGATCGAGCAGATCAACGCCGACGGCGGCGTGCTGGGCAAGCAGATCGTCCCCGTGGTGGAGGACGGCGCCTCGGACCCGGCCGTGTTCGCCGAGAAGGCGCAGAAGCTCATCACCAGCGACTGCGTCGCGGCGATCTTCGGCGGCTGGACCTCGTCCTCCCGCAAGGCGATGCTGCCGGTGGTCGAAGACGCCAACGCGCTGCTCTACTACCCCGTGCAGTACGAGGGACTCGAGGCCTCGGAGAACATCTTCTACACCGGCGCCACCACCAACCAGCAGATCGTCCCCGCCCTGGAGTACCTCAAGGAGCAGGGCGCGAAGTCCATGTACCTCGTGGGCTCGGACTACGTCTTCCCGCAGACCGCCAACCGCGTCATCAAGGCGTGGGCCGAGGCCAACGACGTCGAGATCCTCGGCGAGGACTACACCCCGCTCGGCTCGACCGACTTCTCGACCATCGTCAACAAGGTGCGCACCGCCAACCCGGACGCCGTGTTCAACACGCTCAACGGCGACTCCAACGTGGCCTTCTTCCGCGAGTACTCCAACGCCGGCCTGTCCGCCGAGGACACCCCGGTGGTGAGCGTGTCGATCGCCGAGGAGGAGGTCCAGGGCATCGGCGCCGCCAACATCGAGGGCCAGCTCACCTCGTGGAACTACTACCAGACCAACTCCAGCCCCGAGAACACCGCGTTCGTCGACGCGTTCAAGGCGAAGTACGGCGCGAACCGCGTCACCTCCGACCCCATGGAAGCCGCCTACACCTCCGTCTTCCTGTGGAAGAACACGGTCGAGAAGGCGAACTCCTTCGCCGTCGACGCCATCCAGGACGCCGCCGACGGCGTCACCTTCGACGCGCCCGAGGGCACCGTCACCATCAACGGCGAGAACAACCACATCTCCAAGACCGCCATCGTCGGCGAGATCCGCCCCGACGGCCTGATCTACGAGGTGTGGACCTCCGGCGAGCCCATCGAGCCCGACCCGTTCCTCGAGACCTACGACTGGGCCGGCGACCTGTCCGGTAACTGACGCCCGACAAGACCGCCCGACCCGACCTGCCCGACCGACCCCGCTCCCGCCCGGACCCTGAACCGAGGCCGGGAGCGGGGGAGGGCGGGACCCGGAGAAAGGAGCCGGTGTGGACATCCTCATCGGACAACTCGCGACCGGATTGAGCATCGGCTCCATCCTCCTGCTCGCCGCCCTCGGACTATCCCTGACGTTCGGGCAGATGGGCGTCATCAACATGGCGCACGGCGAGTTCATCATGGCCGGCTGCTACACCGCCTACGTCGTGCAGCAGATCATGGCCGCCTCCGGCGCCGGCCTGGCCCTGTCGCTCGTGCTGGGGTTCGTAGTGGGCGGCCTGCTGGGCGTGCTGCTCGAGGTCACGCTCATCCGCCGCCTCTACGCCCGTCCGCTCGACACCCTGCTCGTGACGTTCGGCGTGGGCCTGGTGCTGCAGCAGATCGCCCGCGACATCTGGGGCGCGCCTGCCGTCAACGTCGAGGTGCCCGAGTTCCTGCGCGGAAGCGTCGAGCTGCTCGGCGCGTCGGTGCCGCTGACGCGCGTGTTCATCTTCGTCCTGGCCATCGCGTGTGTCGCGGCCGTCATGGCCGCCATGAAGTTCACGCCCATGGGCCGCCGCATCCGGGCCGTCACGCTCAACCGGGACCTCGCCGAGTCGTCCGGCATCAGCTCCCGCCGGACCGACATCACGACGTTCTTCATCGGCTCCGGTCTCGCCGGGGTGGCGGGCGTGGCGCTCACGCTCATCGGCTCGACCAGCCCCACGATCGGCCAGTCGTACCTCATCGACGCGTTCCTCGTGGTGGTCGTGGGCGGCCTCGGCCAGTTGCGGGGCGCCGTGATCGCAGCGTTCGCGCTCGGCGTCCTCCACTCGTTCTTCGAATACTCCACCACCGCCTCGGTGGCCAAGGTCCTCGTCTTTGTCACCATCATCTTCTTCCTGCAGGTGCGACCGCAGGGCCTGTTCGCCGTCAAGACCAGGAGCCTGGCATGACCGACACCACCACTGCCCGTGCGGCCGCGACGACCACCTCGTCGTCGTCACCGACTACGCCGACCACCACTCCACCGGCGACCCCGCCCGCCGACGCCGGCCCACCGCCCCGGTCTCGCTGGATGTTCTGGGCCGCGCTCGCGGTGGCGGCGCTGGTCATCTTCGGCCTGGCGCCGCTGCTGCTCAGCGACTTCCGCCTGGGCCTGCTGGCCAAGTTCTTCTGCTACGCGATCGTCGCCAGCGGCATCGGCCTGGCGTGGGGGCGAGGCGGCATGCTCACGCTGGGTCAGGGCGTGTACTTCGGCGTGGGCGCCTACGCGATGGCCATGTTCCTCAAGCTCTCCGACGCCCGCGACCGCGGCGGTCCCGACGCCCTGCCGGACTTCATGCAGATCGCCGGCACGCGCGAGCTCCCCGGCTACTGGGTGCCGTTCGCCTCGCCCGGGTTCACGATCGCGGTGATCCTGCTGGTCCCGCCGCTGCTGGCGTTCGGGTTCGGCTACCTGGTGTTCCACCGCAAGGTCAAGGGCGCCTACTTCGCGATCCTCTCGCAGGCCCTGGCCGCCGCGGCCGCGATCTTCCTCGTCAGCCGTCCCGAGCTGGGCGGCTCCAACGGGCTCAACCGCTTCACCGGGTTCTTCGGCTTCGCGCTGTCCGACCCCGCGAACCGGCGGATGCTGTACTTCCTCGCCGGCGGCGCGCTGCTCGCCGTGGTGCTGCTGGTGCGGCAGCTCATGCAGTCCCGCTTCGGCGAGCTGCTGGTGGCCGTGCGCGACCAGGAGGAGCGCGCCCGCTTCCTCGGCTACGACCCGGCGCTGATCAAGTCGTTCGCCTACGCCGTGGCCGCGTTCGCCGCCGGGATCGCCGGGGCGCTGTTCGTGCCGATCGTCGGGATCATCTCGCCGTCGGCGATCGGTATCGCGCCGTCGATCGCATTCCTCATCGGCGTGGCGATCGGCGGCCGCGCGACCCTGCTCGGCCCGGTCCTCGGCGCGATCGGCGTGGCGTGGGCGCAGACCGCGTTCTCCGAGGCCTACCCGTCGCAGTGGACCTACCTGCAGGGCGTGTTGTTCATCGTCGTCGTCGGGTTCCTGCCCGGCGGCCTGGCGTCGCTGTTCGCGGTGCGGCGCCGGCGCGCGGCGCGTGACACCGCGCAGGTGGACGCGCCCGTGGGTACGACGACGACGAGCTCCACCACCCCCGACCGGCCCGCCACCACCGCGGCGGCCGGACCGTCCGACACCACCATCGCCAGCGCGACCGCCACCACTGACCCCGCCACCGAGGAGCCCCGATGACCCGTTCCACCGCCTTCGGCATCGGTGCCGCCCTCTCGGCGGGCACCCTCACCGGCGCAGAGCTCCGGCCGCCCGGCGCCGCGTCCACCCGATCCCGCCCTGCGGGCCGTGAGCAGGGCGCCGGCACCTACCTCGAGGTCCGCGGCCTGACCGTGACGTTCGACGGCTTCCGCGCCGTGGACGGCGTGGACCTCACGCTCATCCAGGGCGACCTGCGGTTCCTCATCGGGCCCAACGGCGCCGGCAAGACGACCGTGGTGGATGCGATCACCGGGCTCGTGCCCGCGACCGGCACCGTCGACAAGTCGGGGCAGCCGGTGCTGGGGCTCAAGACGCACAAGATCGCCAAGCTGGGGATCGGCCGGACGTTCCAGACAGCGTCGGTGTTCGAGGACCTGACGGTCGAGCAGAACCTCGACATCGCCGCCGGCGCTCACCGCGGGCCGCTCACCCTGCTGCGGCGGCGCCACGGCCGGGAGGAGAGCGTCGCCGAGGCGCTGGCCACGATCGGGCTGGAGCACCTGGCCGGCACGAAGGCCGGGGTGCTGGCGCACGGGCAGAAGCAGTGGCTCGAGATCGGGATGCTGCTGGTGCAGGACTGCGACGTCATGCTGCTCGACGAGCCCGTCGCCGGCATGGGCGCCGAGGAACGCCAGGCCACGGGCGAGCTGCTGCAGCGGATCGCCGCCGACCGCACCGTCGTGGTGGTGGAGCACGACATGGAGTTCATGCGCGCGTTCGCCACCTCCGTCACAGTCCTGGCCGCGGGCAAGGTCCTCGCCGAGGGCACGGTCGCCGAGATCCAGGCCGACCCCAAGGTGCAGCAGGTCTACCTGGGCACCGCCGCCGCGACCGGCACCGAGTTGGCCGACGCCGACGCCGACGCCGACGCCGCCACCAACACCGACGCCGCCGACACCGAGGAGACCCCGCGATGAGCGCACTGTTGAGCATGTCCGGCGTCCGCGCGGGCTACGGCGGCTCGGAGGTCGTCCACGGTGTCGACCTCGAGGTCCCCGCCGGGGGAGTGGCCGCGATCCTCGGCCACAACGGCGCCGGCAAGACCACCCTGCTGCGCACCGCCGTGGGACTGTTGCCGTGCAAGGGCGGGACCATCACCTTCGACGGCGAGGACATCACCCGCCTGCGTCCGCACGCGCGGGTGGCCCGCGGGATCGGCTACGTCCCGCAGGGGCAGCAGTCGTTCACGCAGCTCACCACCGCCGAGAACCTCCAGCTGGTCGCCGACGGCCGCAAGCGCGGCAAGGCGCTGATCGACGAGTCGCTGGACCTGTTCCCGGCGCTGCGCGAGCTGCTCGACCGCAAGGCCGGCCTCCTCTCCGGCGGTCAGCGCCAGCAGCTGGCGATCGCGAGGACGCTGATCACCGAGCCGCGGATGCTGGTCCTGGACGAGCCCACCGAGGGCATTCAGCCCAACGTGGTGGCCGAGATCGAGCGGATCATCGTGGAGCTCGCGTCCCGCGGCGACCTGTCCGTTCTGCTGGTCGAGCAGCACGTCGGCTTCTCGCTGCGCGCCTCGGACGTCTACTACGTGATGGAGTCCGGGCGGATCTCGCACTCGGGCGCCTCCGACGATTCCGCCGCCCACGACGTCTCGGCGGCGCTGGCGATCTGATCGGCGAGGTCTCGCGCCCGGTGGCGGGCGCTGTCACCGCCTCTGGCCTGCGGTGCCCTGGAGCACCCGTTCAGGGCACCGCAGGTCAGGGGTTTGCGTGCTGGTGCGCCATGCCGCTTCAGGCCCGGGGCCGGACCCTGGCCGTGGAGGGGCCTGAACTTTGGTGTGACCATTGCGAAAAATCGGCTAGAGGCTCGCAGTGGTTACACCACAGTTCTCCGCCAGGTGCCGCACTGCCTCGCGTGACCGCCGACAAAGCGGCGGAGGCAGAGTGTTATGCCGTTCTCAGGCCGCCGCATCGGGCTCGACCTGCAGTTCCCTGCGGGCCCCGTTCAGGGATCCCCAGGTCAGACGGGTAAAAGCTCAGAGGCTGGCACAACGGTTCTCGCTTAATAGTCGACACCGTTAACCATCAGAGCCAAATAGTGCTTATCCTTCCTTCCGGTGCTGAGTCTCCCTCGCCCGGCGCCGCGGACTCACGGATCGGCCGTCGTGAGAACCGTCCCCTCAGGCCTGTCAGGAAGGCGCCCCTCATGGCAATCGCCCAACCCAAGCGTGTCAAGGAGATCACCAAGTCGATCTCCGAAGGCGATATGGAGGCGGCAGCCACCGCCACCATCGACTTCATCCTCGACGCGGGAGTGAAAGGCTTCGGCCCCGTCAAGAGCGCCGAGGCCATTGCCGATGAGGCACTGAAGCACTCGGGGAACGACGCGGAGAAGGCGATCAAGCGGATCATCGCCACGCACACCAGGGTCGTGGGCGCATCGGGTTTCGTCTCCGGGCTCGGGGGCCTGGCCACGATGGCGGTGGCGCTCCCCACCGATGTCACCGTGTTCTATACGCGTGCCACCCGCATGATCGCGGCGGTCGCACACCTGCGCGGCTACGACGTTCGCAGTGAGGAGGTCCGCAGCGTCATCGCGGTGTCGCTGATCGGTTCCGCCGGAGTCGAGGCGATGTCCAAGGCCGGCGTCGAGATCGGCACCAAGACGGCGATTGCGGCCCTCAAGAGGGTGCCGGGCACTGTCCTGACCAAGATCAACAAGGCGGTGGGCTTCCGGCTGGTGACCAAGTTCGGCACCACGGGGTCCATCAACCTGGTGAAGGTCGTGCCCGTGGCGGGCGCAGCCGTGGGCGGCACGATCAACATCGCGGGCATCCGATCGATCGCCGGATACGCGAAGAGCAACTTCCCCGCCATCGAGTCGGTGCCCGTGCCGCACACAGCCGTCTGACCCTAGACGCCTGAGCGTCTGCCCATCGGCCTCCGCGCCGATACCACCTCTGACCTGCGGCGCCCTGGAAGGCATGTTCAGGGCGCCGCAGGTCAGCGCGCCCGCCGCCCGCCGCCCGCCGCGCCCCGTGTCGCCGGGGCGAGACGGCAGGCGCCAGGCGAGCTCGCGGCCCCTGGCGCTCCACCCCGCCCCGCTCAGACCCCCCGCAGCTCGGCCATCCGCAGCGCGAGCCGCAGTTCGAGCGCCCGGTCGCCGCGCCGCCAGCCGGGGCCGAGGATCGTGTCGAGTCGGTCGAGCCGCTGGTAGACGGTGTTGACGTGCACGAACAGCCGGTCGGCGGTCGCGGACGGGCTGCCGTCGGCGGCGAACCAGGCCTGCAGCGTGTCGAGCAGGGAGGTGCCGCGGGCGCGGTCGGCGGCGCGCACCGGCCCGAGGTTGCGCTCGATGAACTGCCCCACGAACTCGCGGTCGGCCTCGCTGAACAGCAGCCCGTACAGCCCGAGTTCCTCGGCGGCGGCACCGGAACCGGCGCGGTCGAGCGCGATGAGCAGCCGGCGGCCCGGCGGGCGCGTTCGACGTGATCGCCCACATCGGCGAGGCCGGCCACCCCGGCGATCGGCCCGGAGCCGCCGACGGTCGCCTGATGCGCGGCGAGCCGGGCGGCCACATCGCGGGCGGTGGCCCCGGCGTCGGACCCGGGCAGCAGCATGACGGCGCGGTCGCCGTACGTGGTGACCAAGCCGTCGTCGACGCGGGCGAGCGCGCGGCACTCGGCCTGCAGCGCGCGCGGCATCCGCTCCTCGGCGGGGGTGATGACCAGCGCGACGAGGTCGGTGTCGACGTCCACGCCGAGCAGGGCGGCGCGCCGGCCGATGGCCTCGAGGTCGTGCTCGCCGGGCGCCAACACCTCGGCCAGCAGCTCGCCGCGCACGCGGTTGTCGGCCTCGTCGCGCGCGCGGTGCCCCAGCAGGATCAGCGCGATCACCGAGGCCACGCGCCCGAGCGCCCGCCCGATCGCGGGGACGGGTCCGCGGCTGGCGAAGGTGACGTACCCGAGGTGGTCGGGTCCGGTGACGACCGGGGTGACGACGACGAGGTGGCCGTCCACCGACCGGGTGACGGGTCCGTCGGTCCGCTCGGTGTCCGCGGCGACGTCGTCGACGACCCGCCGCAGCAGGTCGAGTGGCGGTCCCTCGGGCGGGCACGCCCAGCCGATCTCCCGGTGGGCGAGGTCGAACACGGCGGCGGACCCTCCGCCGATGTCCACCACGAGGTCGACGATCTCGGGGACGGTGGCCCCGGCCACGACCAGCCGGGTGAGGCGTTCGTGGAGGTCGACGATTCCGGCGAGGCGGGCGGTCTCGGCGTGGGCGGCGTCGAGGGCGTCGAGGGTGGCGTCGAGTTCGCGGCGGCGTCGGGTGGCGCGTTCGGCGGCGGTGAGGGCGGCGGAGACCTGGTCGGCGAGCAGGGCGAGGAGGGTGATCTCGTCCTGGGTGAAGTCGCGTTCGGTGCGGTCGGAGGTGAACAGCATCCCGGTGAGCCGGCCGAAGGTGCGTACCGGGACGCCGAGGATGGCTTTGACGCCCTCGTCGATGATGATCGGGTCGATGACGTGGGTGTACTGCTCGTCGGCGAGGTAGTTGCGGGTCCAGCGAGGTGCCATCGCCTCGGCGACCTGCCCGCCGAGGCCGAGTCCCATGCCGAGGCGGATGGTGTCGAAGCGGGGGCTGGTCGCGCCCTCGGCCATGCGCATGTAGGTGTCGCCGCGCTCGGGGTCGAGCAGCATGACGTACGCGAGGTCGGTGCCCACGATCTGGCCGGCGGGGTGCCCTGCTCGACCGCCGCCACTTCCACCCGCTCGGCGTCAAAGGCATCAACCCGTGGGCTTCATAGCTGCCCGAGCAGCTCCTTCCACACGGGCCGCCAGTACTCGATGGCCTCGGCGGAGTCGAGTTTGGAGTGCACCACGCCGACGGTGCACTTGCCGCCGGCCTTGTCGCTGAAGTTCAGGGCCACGCGGGTCCGATCCGCCAGCGGCACCCGCCAGTAGCGCCACTCCTCGGTGCTCGAGGTGGACGGCTCGGCCTCGATCTCGACCCCGCCGAACTCCTCGCGCGCACCGACGAGCGCCATCCACGCCTCCAGCGCCGCGTCCTTGTCGCCGGCCACGGTTTTCGAGGTGGACAGCTGGAAGTCGCCGTCGCAGGACTGTCCCGGGACGCGCAGGCCGGTGTGTTGTTCGTAGGCGACGGCCGCCGACTGCGCCCACCATTCGCGCTGCTCCGCAGACTCGGGCATGTGCTGCAGCGTCAGTCGCGCGATCGCGGTGTGCTTGAGCTCGCGGGCGCCCTCTCGGTCGAGCAGCTCGACCCAGTCCTCCCACGAACGGCCGGTGGCGGCGGCGACGGCGGCGGTACTCGACGACTTGACCATGCCTTCATGCTGCCCGACCCGCCGCCCCGCCGCGCGCCGCGCTTCAGGGAAGAGAGGGTCGACGACGACGAGGTCCGCCTACCCGCCTGCGCCGCCATCACCCGGCGAGTCGAGTCGGTCCCGGCGGGCCGGCGGGGAACTCCGATTCCCGGCGAAACGCCCTTCGACGCCGGCGGGCCGGGGAACGATGAGGGTTCCGCGGAGAGATGAGCGGCATGGACGTGGACCGACCCCGGGAGCGCGACGAGACCGAGGCGCAGCGGATCGACCGCAACTGGATCGAGCTGCTCCAAGAGCTGCGCATCGTCCAGACCGGCGGTCAGGTGCTGATCGGTTTCCTGCTGGTCGTGCCGTTCCAGGAGCGGTTCGCGGAGATCAGCTGGGGTGCCAGGGCCCTGTATCTCGTCGTCCTGTCGCTCACCCTGATCTCGTCGGTGATGCTGCTGGCCCCGGTGATGATTCACCGCGCGGTGTTCCGCTCGCACCGCAAGGACCGCGTGCTCCGCTTGTCCGCGACGTTGGCCCGCGCCGGGTTGGCGATCTTGTCGGTCGCGATGGTCGGTCTGGTCGCGCTCATCTTCACTCTGGTGACGGGCACAGCGGGCGGCCTCACCGCTGCGGCCGCGATGGCCGTCTTCGTCGTGGTGATGCTGTTCGTGATCCCGGCCCGACTACGGCGCGGTGCGGTGACGAATCCGTATGTCGCTGAGCTGTGACCGCGGCCGCGGGTGGGGGAGTAGCCCGGCAGGCCGCCACCCGCCTTGACCTGCGGTGCCCTGCGGCCCGTGTTCAGGGCACTGCAGGTCAGAGCTAATGCATAGTGGCAACCGAGGCCCTGGCGACGGCGGGAGCCCGACCAACATTGCTCTTCGCACTCTGTACCCACATTGGGAAACTGATTGGGACTCATTGCCACTCTGGACTGAAAAGTCGCGATCTAGTGCCAATCTGCGGACATCGCTGTCCCTGGACACCGGACAGAGGTCGAGTGCTGGTGCTACAGGTCTCCGGGCAGCTTGTCGCGGCGGATGTCGCGCCAGGAGGGTTGGCGCATGTTGCCGTCGTCGGTGAAGCCCTGGTGGCGAACTTCCACGACGATCTTGGGCGTCACCCAGACGGCGTCGCGGCGGGCGTCTGCGGGCAGTTGCTCGACGAAGGGGCTGGTCCTGCGGCGCAGCGGCTCGAGCTCGTCGAGCAGGGCGCGGGCCTGCTTGTCGGTGAACCCGGTGCCGACGCGGCCGATGTAGGCGAGGCCGGTTTCGGCGGGCAGGCCCAGTAGGAGGGAGCCGAGCGAGCCGGAGCGGCCACCCTTGCCGGGCCGCCATCCGCCGACGACGGCCTCGGTCGTGGTGAGCAGCTTCTGCTTGAGCCAGGCCTTGGAACGGCGGCCGGATTCGTACTTCGAGTCGCGGCGCTTGGCGACGATGCCCTCCCAGCCGTATTCCTCGGCCTCGGCCAGGGCGCGGTCACCGGGGCCGTCGAGGACCTCCGGCACGTGCACTCGATCGACCTCCCGCAGTGCCGGCGCGAGCAGGTCCAGCACCTCACGGCGGCGCTCCCACGCCTGTTTCTGCAGGTCCACGCCGTCGACCTCGAGCACGTCAAAGACGAACAGCTCGACCGGCGGCAGTGACGAGTCCTTGCCCTCGGCGGCGGCCTGCTTGGCCAGTGACGCGAAGTCCGGCACGCCGTTGGCGTCGAGGATCACCAACTCGGCGTCGAGAACCGCCCGCCGCTCGAGCGCTTCGGCCAGCCCGGGGAAGCCGTCGGCGAGCCAGTCCATGGAGTTGCCGTTGCGGCTGACGAGGCGCGTCTGTGCGCCGTCGGTCGCGAGGGTGACGCGGTAGCCGTCCCACTTGCCCTCGAACGCCCACGTGTCGTCGGGCAGTTCGGTCACTTCGGCGGCCGTGGGGATCATGGGCAGCGGGGGAGCGTCGGGGCGCGCGGCGCTGTCGGACCGGTCGGTGGAACGCGAACGTGCCTTGCCGTCGGAACTATCGGAGTCGCCGGAGCCGCGCGCACGCTTGTCATCGTCCGGGTACGACGACTTCGGATTGTCGCGCCCGCCGTAGAAGGAGTCGGGCGATTGGTCCTT
Organism: Dietzia sp. oral taxon 368; assembly: GCF_002999155.1. Taxonomy (NCBI): domain Bacteria; kingdom Bacillati; phylum Actinomycetota; class Actinomycetes; order Mycobacteriales; family Dietziaceae; genus Dietzia; species Dietzia sp. oral taxon 368. The sequence continues at coordinate 561,091 of NZ_CP027238.1, read as the reverse complement.
CATGTACTGCACGATCCACTGGTTCTTCTCGGCGCTCGTGCGCACGAGTACGTACCTGCCGGAGACCTTCTCGCCGTCGAGCCACACGATGATCTCGTCCTCGCGCCACTTCTCGCACTCGTAGGTGCCGCGGTCCCAGACGGTCATGTGGCCGGCGCCATATTCGCCCTTGGGGATGGTGCCCTCGAACGTCTCGTAGCCGAGCGGGTGGTCCTCGGTGTGCACGGCGAGCCGCCGGTCCTTGGGCTCGGTGGGCAGGTTCTTGGGCACGGCCCACGAGGCCAGGACGCCGTGGTGTTCGAGCCGCAGGTCGTAGTGCAGGCGGCGCGCGTGGTGCTCCTGGATGACGAAGATGGGCCCGTCGCCCCCTGAGCGATCGGTCTCCACCTCACCCTCGAACGGCTCGGGCGTCTTGCGGCGATCCCGCTTGCGGCGGTACTCCTCGAGACTCGTGACCACGGCGTCGGCGCTGGTGGGCTCGGCGTCGCAGCCCTCGACGTCGGTCGAGCTGGTGTCGGCGGGCTCGGGGTCCTCGTCATCCGACGACGACGAGCTCTTCTTGCCCCCGGACGACTTCTTGGCCCGCGACGTCGGGCCGGACGAGGACGCCTTCTTCTTGGCGGAGCCGCTCTTCTTGACCGTGCCTTCGAGGCCGTCGAGGAGATCGCCGTCGGCGTCCAGTCGCTTGAGCACCTCGTCCCAGTGCAGGTGCGTCAGGCCGCCGTCGCCGAGTTCCTCCCACGAGCGGGGCGCGGCCACCCACGGCTCGGCCCGCCCGCGCAGGGAGTACGGCGCGACGGTGGTCTTGGCGCCGCTGTTCTGGCTCCAGTCGACGAACACCTTGCCGTCGCGGATGGAGCGCTTCATGGTGGCGGTGACCAGGTCTGGGGTCTGCTTGGCGAGGGACTGCGCGATCTCCTTGGCCACCTTGGAGGCGCTGGCGGCGGTGACGGCCTTGTCCAGCCGGGCGTAGAGGTGGATGCCCTTGGAGCCGCTGGTGACCGGGAACGCCTCGAGTCCCGCTTCGGACAGCAGGTCTCGGACGCGGAGGGCGACCTTCGCCGTCGTATCCAATTCCACGCCCTCACCCGGGTCGAGGTCGATGACGATCCGCCGCGTTCTCCCCGGCTCGCCATTCGTGAGGGTCCACTGCGGCACGTGCAGTTCGAGGGCGGCCTGCTGGGCGAACCACGCGAGAGTCGCGGGGGAGTCGAGTACGGGGTAGGTGACGGTGCGCGAGGAGTGCTCGATCGACACGCGCGGCACCCAGTCGGGCGCGTGCTGGGGCAGGTTCTTCTCGAAGAAGGAGTCGGCGTCGGTGCCGTCGGGCCAGCGCTTGCGGGTGACGGGCCGGTTGCCGGCATAGGTGATGAGCAGCGGCGCGACGGCCGTGTAGTACTCCAGCACGTCGGCCTTGGTGGTGCCGGTGGCCTCGTAGAGCACCTTGTCGGGGTGGGTGAAGCGCACGGTGCGCCCGTCGACCTTCACCGACTCCTTCTGCCCCTTAGTCGCCATGGGACCACTCTCGCATCCGACTCGGACACTGGCGACCGGCTCGGCAGGCGGATCGGGTGGCGACGACGACAAGGGTCGCAACCCAACCGACCGGCCCCGCGCGTCGTGTGCGGGACCGGCCGGAGGGGCGAGGGCGGCTGTGGTTCGTCTACCGAGAGCCGGCCTCGGGGCGCGCCTGCCGAGGGCGGCTCACGCCTCGGCGTGGTCACACGATAACTCTCCCATCGGCGGTTATGTGGACCTTCTTAGGAAAAAGCGTCACCGTCGGCGCGGGATACCCGCCCTGAGCGCACCACTCACGCCGGTGCCGCGGGAGCGGTCCGTCGCCGTGGTGGGTGTGGGCGTGGCTATGTGACGACGACGAGCCCGCCGATTCCCCGCCTGAGTTCCGCGTGTCGATTGGACGTGCTCTGCCGCACCCGCCAGCCCCCGCCCGGGTGCGGTGTGCTCCAGAGGGGTTAGTGGCTGGCTAAGAGGTCCGCGAACATCGCTTCGTCGGCGTCTTTGAAGTAATGACCGTGGGTCCGCATTACTGTCTCGATGCTGTCGGCTCCCACTAGGACGACCTCGAACCGCGCCACTTCGTCGCTGTTGCGGAACTCAGCCTCAGCAGCCTCGTAGGCAGTAACCGCCATCCGTGTGTCGGTGAACTCCTCCTCGCGGATGAGTCTCCCGGCATCAAAGCTGTAGACAAGAAGGAAGTGAATCAGCGACTGCGCCACCGTAGCCTCCTATGCCTTGTAGTAACCCTCGTGAACGACCTGCTCGCGGGCTCTGCGAAAGGCCTCAAGGGTAGCCTGGTCCACTTTAGTCCCCAACTCGCGGGCACGCAGCTGCTTGGCTGCGAGGGCGAAGTAGGTGATCATCGACTCGGGCCCGATGCCGTCTTTGAGAGTCAGACCGAGTCTGTTGTCCGCTGCCTCAACGGCGTCCGCCCAAGACTGCTCCCAGGGTGTGCGGAGCTGGATCTCGACGAAGCGGGAGTCCCGGATGACGACGATGTGACGAGCCCAGTACCCCGTGGTTTGAGGCTTGCTGACGTAGTCGCGATCCCGGTGAACGTCCCAGCGCTGTGCGATGCGATCGGCGAGCATCTGGACCGCCTCCTGATCCGGGAGGATGACTCGGACCCCGCCGATATCCTCTAACCGGTCGAGGGTCGTGCGGCCATGCGGCGACCCCACCGAGCGGTGGAGCTTTCGAATGATTCTCTCAGATCGCTTGAGTCGCTGAGTGATAACTGGCTCTTCCGGATCCGGAGTGCGTAGCTGGGGTTCGCCGGTGATGCGGTGAGGCACAAGATGTAGGGGTCCTGGGGCGTGTGAAGATGCAGGTTCCTACGCCACGCATCGAACACCCCAGGACCCGCTTTGAACGCTACCGCCAGCCTGCTTGCCGACACCATCTGCCGCACCGTCGAGCTCGGGGTGACGATCACCGACGCCGCTGTGGCTGACGAGCTCACGCACCTGTTCTGCGCCCCGGTCACACTCGACCCGGTCTGCGCCGAGTGCGGGATGGCGGGCCGTTTGCGGGACCACGTCCAGCGGAAGGTCACGGATCTGCCGATCGTGGGTCATCCCACCAGACTGCATGTGCGGGTACCGCGCTTCACCTGCGACAACATCGAATGCGAGACGCGCATCTTCCAGCAGCGGATGCCGGCGTTGGCCGAGCCGCGGGCCAAGACCACGCGTCGCTGCAGCCGCTGGATCCTGCAGCGTCTGGCGATCGACCGCACCAGCGTGTCCGCGGTCGCCAAGGCCCTCGGGCTGGGGTGGGATCTGGTCAACGATCTAGCACTGTCGGAGACTCGCACGATCGTCTACGACCAGCCCGGCCACTTCGACGGCGTCCGCATTCTCGGAGTCGACGAGCACAAATGGAAGCACGTGCGCGGCGACGGCAGCAGCTCATTCGTCACCGTCCTGGTCGACCTGACCCCGGTCGTGGACGGCACCGGCCCGTCTCGCCTGTTGGACATGGTCCCCGGGCGCTCGGCGAAGGTGCTCACCGAGTGGCTCGACGCCCGTGACCAGGTGTTTCGAGACCGAGTCAAGGTGGTCACGATGGACGGGTTCGCCGGCTACCACTCCGCCGCCGCCAAAGCCGTTCCCGCTGCCCGGACGGTGATGGACCCCTTCCACGTCGTGCGCCTGGCCGCCGACAAGCTCACCGTGTGCCGCCAACGCATCCAGCAGGCCACCACCGGGCACCGGGGCCGCACGGGCGATCCGCTGTACGGCATCCGCCGGACCTTGAACACCCGAGCCGAGCTGCTCACCGACAAGCAGAAGGTGCGCCTGTTCAAAGCATTCACCGCCAACGATGCGCACGCGGCGGTCGAGGTCACCTACGGCGTCTACCAGCGACTCATCGCCGCCTACGACGCCGCCGGCAAGCGGGAGGGCAAGATCGCGATGTACAAGCTCCTGCGCTCGATCCGGGCCGGGGTGCCCAAGGAGCTGCCCGAGCTCGCCCAGCTCGGTCGCTCACTGTGGAAACGGCATCGCGAGATCCTCGCTTACTTCGACGTGGGTGCCTCCAACGGACCCGTCGAGGCCATCAACGGCCGCCTCGAGCACCTCCGCGGGATCGCCCTGGGCTTCCGCAACCTCAAGCACTACATCTTGCGGTCACTCATTCACTCCGGCCGGCTTCAGGATCGGATCAATGCACTCTGATTCCGGAAGAGCCTGATAACTGGGTCGAACCCGAGGGTGTTCACCATGGACGTCAACCCGTTGCGAACTTTGGCCATCGGTTCTTGGTGGGCGCGACGAAACAGCTTCACGACGTCGAGGGCTTCGCCCAACTGGGTCACGTCATAGGCGAAGCCGGGGTCGAATCGTGCGGAACGTATCAGCTCACCGCACTTCCGGATGCGTGTCTTGCTGGGAAGCTCCACGCCTTGAGCATAAGGTGCGGATCCGACATTCAGGGGCAGTGCGTACGGGCTCCCACAATGGCTCGACGGCCGGTCTTCGCGCCCGTCCTGGAGGTGGAAGAGCGGCGCCTAGCTGATTTCCCCCACTGCCTCGATCGCTCGGCGGAGTCGGCCCTGTGCGTCAATGAGCCAGTCGGTCATCGCAGGCCAGGCGTCGCGGTCCTGGATGTCGTTGAAGTCCGAACTGGCAATGATTCTCGCGGCTTTTCTTCCCTCCATTGGATCCCACTCGAGTTGCGCACCAAAGGCGGCTTCGAACTCGTCAGCTCGATTGCGGAGAGCGTTGAAGCGCTCCCGATTCGTTTCGGGGTCCGGTGACTCAAAATAGAGCTGGAGGGTCAGCCGGCTTCCGAACCAGATCATGGATATGAGTACCTTTGGCACCCCAGAGGAGGTCCCGCACCAATTGCCGCCAGTGGTCCGCGCATTCGTCCAATGGGGGTGCGACTGTCGGATGCGTTCTAAGACTGCCTCCCAGAACTCTCGGTAGACCGACTCTCTCGCCGAGGCGGGGCGAGTTTCGCGCTTGACGCGCTTCACCCAGTCGTTCGGCTGGGCCACCAAATCGAAGGCTGGCGCGTAGTCCGAGTCGCCAATCTGAACGACTCGGATCACCACCCCGAAAAATCGTGTCTCCTCGTCCGTCCGTTCATTGAGCCAATCGAGTGCGGCTCGATGCTCCGGCCGGAAATCAGTAGCGATCCAGATGATGGTGGTGGGCTCAGTGCCCGCTGCATAGGTGATGAGCTGACCGAGGTGAGAGTGGTCAGACTGCTCCAGCTGGTTTTCCACGATGACCGTGGTGCCGGTGGCGGCGTCGCGACCGATGAGGTCCAAACTGAAGCTGCCGACCGGATGCTCGGCCGCGTCGAGCTCGAGGTCCATGCCGAGGACCTCGTTCAGGACATCGACGTTGTCTCTGAGCCAGGGGGTGAAGGACAGCGCCTCGTGCTTCCAAACCTCTCGGGGAGGGACGGAGGACAGTCGGCCCAGGGAGGGCAGAGGTGCAGACATGAGGTCTCCATGGTCCAGTAGTCGGACGGAGTCCGAATGGTGGCACTACGGGCGGTCGCGGCGACTACCGACCGTCAGTGCCCCCACCCGAACATCACCGTGTGAAGTCAATCACCAACCGCCCCCGAGTCCCGCCGGCTTCGAGTCGTTCGTGGGCCCGCCACGCGTCCTCGGGCGCGTAGCTGTCCGCCACACGGAGGGTGACCACGCCGTCCTCGGCCAGCTTCCGCAGCTCGTCGAGCTTTTCCTGTTCCTCCGCCATGTCGACCACGCTCACGGCATGAACCCGCAGGTCCTGCTTTCCGTCGCCCCGATACCCCCGCACCGTCGCGACCCCACCGCCGGTCTTGACCGCGGGGAGCACGGCGGACTCCTGCACGGATCCGTCGAAGAGGCCGTCGACGCCGTCGGGGTAGAGCTCGAGGATGCGGTCGGCGACGCCCTCGCCGCGCCGCACGATCTGATCGGCGCCGAGCGACCGGACGAGCTCCTCGTCCGCCTCGGACGCGTCGGCGACCACGATGAGGCCGACGTGCTTGGCCAGCTGGATGACGTATCCGCCGGTCGAGCCCGCCGCCCCGGTCACCGCGAGAACCTGGCCGGGATTCAGCGCCAGCAGGTCGAGGGCGCGCCGGGCGGTGAGGCCGTTCATCGGGAGCGTCGACGCGGCGATGTCGTCGGCATTGCGGGGCGCGGCGGTGACCGACCGGGCGGGCAGGACGATGTCCTCGCGGTACGCACCGTGGTCGTCGCGGGGGACCACGATGCCCATGACCCTGTCGCCCACGGACAGGGAGGTGTCGGCGTCCTCGCCGATCTCGATGAGCGTTCCGGCGATGTCCATGCCGGGGACGTCCGCAGCCCCGCGCGGCGTTCCGGTCTTCGAGCGGGAGCCGTTGCGCGTGTAGGTGTCGGTGGGGTTGATGGTCGCGGCGGTGACGCGCACGCGGACTTCGGTCGGGCCGAGTTCCTGCTTGGGGACTTCCACGACCTGCAGGGCGTCGGGGCCACCGTAGGTCGTTACTCCGACGGCGCGGACGGAGGCGGTTGAGACGGTCATTGTTCCTCTTTCCCGCAGACCGGCGAGGGTGGGCCGGTCCGCTGGATTGTTGGCCATTGACATCTGTCGTGCAGCCTAACCACGCCGGCAGGGCGGTGCCGCCGCGAGCGACGGGCCTGGGGAGATGTCGACGACGAGTTCACTCTGGCCGCTCACCGCTCGCTGTCACCCACTCATCCGAGGTGGCGTGCCGACCCCTCACCGCCCGCCCGCCTCCTCGTGAGCCGGCGGTTACCGACCGCTGCGGCGGCGAAACGGCCACGACACAATGCGCGTTCAGACTCGGTCCAGTTCATTAGCGCGGCTACCGCAGAGCTGGAGGAGACGACGTGTCCTACGTTCAACCAGAGGACTTCACCCGGGCGATGATCGACGCCGGGGCCAAGAAGGTTCACATGTCCACCCGCGACACGCTGATCCGCGGCTTCATGGCCGGCGCGATCCTGGCGTTGGCGGCGGCGTTCGCAGTGACGGTCACCGTGCAGACGGGCAGTGCCCTGCTCGGGGCGGTGCTGTTCCCCGTCGGGTTCATTCTGCTGTACCTGCTCGGCTTCGACCTGCTGACCGGCGTGTTCACGCTGGTGCCGCTGGCCCTGCTCGACAAGCGCAGAGGGGTCACGGTCGGCGGGATGTTCCGCAACTGGGGCTTGGTCTTCGTCGGCAACTTCGCCGGTGCGCTGACGGTGGCGTTCCTCATCGCGTTCATCACCACCTACGGGTTCAACGTGGCGCCCGACGAGGTGGGCCAGCGCCTCGGGGAGATCGGCGAGGCGCGGACCCTGGGCTACAAGGAGTACGGGGCGGCCGGGATGGCGTCGCTGTTCTTCCGTGGCGTGCTGTGCAACTGGATGGTCTCCACCGGAGTGGTGGCGGCGATGATGTCGACCAGTGTGAGCGGCAAGGCGCTGACCATGTGGATGCCGGTGATGCTGTTCTTCTACATGGGCTTCGAGCACTCGGTGGTCAACATGTTCCTGTTCCCGACCGGACTCATGTTGGGCGGCGACTTCTCCTGGAGCGACTACCTGGTGTGGAACGAGATCCCCACGGTCCTCGGGAACCTCGCCGGTGGCCTGCTCTTCGTGGGCCTGACCCTTTACGTCACCCACGCCCGTACCAAGGCGCGGCGGCCGCTGCAGGCCGAGTCCGCCCAGGCCGACGTGGAGCCCGCCGGCGCCCCGGCCTGACCCGATCGACCCTCACCGATACGCCGCCCGTCCGGCGCGCCCGGCCCGACCCGGCCGACCCCCACCGCGACCGCACCCCACCGCGACCGCACCCCACCGCGACCGCACCCCACCAGGAGGAATCCCCCGTGAACCCGATCATGTCCAAGCGCGATGCCGCCGCCCTCGTCGACTCCGCCCGTATCCGCCAGGGCCGCACGTGGTCGGAGTTGGCCGAGCACCTGGGCGCCCCGCTGGTGTGGACCACCGCCGCGCTGCTCGGCAACCATCCGATGTCCGCCGAGCAGGCCGCCTCGATCTGCGAGCTGCTCGGCCTGGGTGAGGACGTCGCCGAGAGCCTGGCCCTGCAGCCGAGCCGCGGTACGCCGGCCGAGCAGATGGCGGACCCGACCATCTACCGGCTCACCGAGGCGCTGGCGGTCTACGGGCCGGCGCTCAAAGCACTCATCCACGAGGAGTTCGGGGACGGCATCATGAGCGCGATCAACTTCCAGGTCGACTTTCGGCGTCGGCCGGACCCCGATGGGGACCGGGTGGTGATCACCCTCGACGGAAAGTTCCTCGACTATCGGTGGTGACGGCCAACAGCAAAGACGACGAACGCCCGGAGGCCGCAGCCGCCGGGCGGCCGCCCGAGGAGGCTCAGCGCAGACCGCTGCGCTAGCTCCACTTCTCGACAAAGGCCAGGGTGGCGGCGTTGGCGGTCTCGGGGTCGGAGGCGGTGAGGAAGTGCTGGCCGCCCTCGACGATCTGGAGCTCGGCGGAGGGAGAGCCGGTGAAGCGGGCGATGCCGTCCTCGGCGTTGGCCACGGAGTACACGGAGTCGGCGGTGCCCTGCAGCCAGAGGACCGGGCAGATCACGTCGCCGAGGCGGGCTTCGAGGCCGTCGCGGTCGCGCAGGTTGACCGACGCTGTGCGGAGGCGGTGCCGGCCGTCGTCGCCGGTGTAGTTCTGGCGGTACGTGTCCAGCCAGAACTGCTTCTCGGAGTCCGACACGTCGTCTCCGAGGCCGGCGGCCAGGACGCCGAGGACGAACTCGTCGTCGACAACCCACTCGTCCCCGACGGGGGCGGCGAGGGCGTCGATCGCGGGTGTGCAGAAGCCGGAGCCGTCCCAGCAGCCGCGCTCCATGCTGGCCTGGCTCTCGTAGTCCATGGAGGTGCCGACCACGACGATGCCGCGGATGGCGTCGGGGTCAAGCAGTGCCATGCGCGTGGCGATCCAGCCGCCCTGCGAGGTGCCCAGCGCGAACGCCGAGTCGATGTCGAGGGCCTGCATCACCTGCAGAGCGGCGATCGCGCTGTCTCAATAGGTGAAGTGCCGGTAGCGGGAGCGGGTGGCGCCGTGCCCGTAGGGCTCGATCGCGAGCAGGTTCATGCGGGAGCCGAGCTCGTCGCTGGCGAACTGCGGCCGGTACAGCTCCACGGAGGTGGTGAAGGAGTTGATCATCACCAGGGTCGGCAGGGAGGGGTCGTACTCACGCCCGAACCGGTAGCCGATGGTCGAGCCGCCGAGGTGCGGGATGTCGATGGTCTGCGTGGTCATGGCGGTCCTTCGTGAGGGGAACTAAGGGGTTCCTCGACAATAGGAGGATCGCCGCGTGTGTAGTAGACGAATCAGCGAGATGACCGACTCTGCCTTAAGCCTGGTTGCCCCTGCACCCGCCCACCGACCGGGGGACGGGTCAGCTGATCACGCCCGCCAGCCCCCGCCCGAGCAGGCTGAGCGCGCCGACGGTCACCACGACGATCGCCACCTTGCGCCCGACGGCCGCGGGCACCCGCCGCGCGACCAGGCCGCCGATGACGATGCCGATCGGCACCATCGCCACGACCAGCGCGACCACCGCCAGCGGCAGCTCAGACGCCGGGGCCGCCCCGAGCCCGACCTTGACCAGGACCGAGACGAGGCCCATGGTCCCGAAGATCGGCTGGAGGGTCGCGGCGAACGACCGCTGCTGCCAGTTGGTCGCCTGCGCGTAGACCAGCATGGCGGGCGCGGCCACGCCCACGGCGGTGTTGAGGAACCCGCCGGCGGTGCCGGCCGCGGCGGCGGGGAGGCGACCGCTCATGGGTGGGATCCGCACCAACGCGGTCGTCAGCAGCGTGCCGATCAGTGCGACGCCGATGATGACCTCGAGCCAGTGGCGGTCCGCGGCGCCGACCAGGAGGGCGCCGGGCACGGACCCCACGACGATGAGGGGCGCGAGGCGGCGGTAGCGCTGCCAGTCGATGTCGGGGCGCAGCGTGATGCCGATGAGTACGGCGGAGACGACGGTCGTGATGTTGGTCAGCAGCACGCCGGTGACGGGCCCGAGCAGCAGCGCGAGCGTCGGCGAGACCACGAGCCCGACCCCCATCCCGCTGACCCGCTGCAGCACGGTCCCGAGGATGACGGCCGACGCCGCCACGAGCAGGAGCAGAGGCGCGAGGTCGGCGGGCATGGGGACAGCTTTCCAGGTGCCTCCGGCGGGGCCGCCGACCGATCGGTGGGGAGGCGCTGCCTGGCGCGTAGTTGCGGCTCGCCGTGACTATGTGACGACGACGAGGTGAGCGACCTTGGCCCAGTTTCCTCGCCGGGTGTTCCGGAAGTGCTGGCACGCGGCCGAACAGGTTGAGCGGACAGCCGAGACTGCCCCACGGCGCCCGTTTCTCTGGGAAGGGGACCGCCAGGACCACCTCTGCGAGCGGGTGGGAGGAGAGATGCGAGTCCGGAGACGCAATGCACGTACGCAAGTTCGTCACCGAAGCGGCGCGCGCTGTGCCGAGGCGGGGCCTTGCTGGACTTATCGCCGTCAAGCTGGTGATCGCGGGAACCACCCGGGGAGGCCAGGGGCTCGCCGTGGCTGCAGCAGTACTGTTCGTCGGCCTTGGAGTCGGGCTCGCGGTGTCGATCGTTATGGCGAGAGCGTCCATCTATTCAGACGCGAACTAGCAGCGGCGTCACGACCGAGCAATGACCCAAGCCGTCGGGGATCAGCCCTCTCAGCTCCGCGATCGAGTAAGGCGTTAGAGGCGCGACTTCAGGCTGAACGCTAGCGTTGCTCAATTGAGGCGTATACGAGCAGGGGCACCCCTGACTCGCGCGCTGACTTGGGCGGGGCACTCTCAATCCGTAGTACGGCTCTAATTCTGGAACGGATTCTGACCGAGTGGAGGCCGACTCGTTTTGGCTGCGCCAAGAATGTCGCGCGCTAATTCCTCAAATCGCTCGGCGTACTCGTCCTTGTTTGAGAAGTCGATGTATTTCCGCGAAAACAGGTAGGTAGGTACGCGGTATGGGGGGTGTTGGCGTGCAATGACTGGAATGACACGGTCGGCGTTCTGGTTTTCCATTAGCGACTGGGTAAGCACCGTGGTTTCATAGCCGGCGCCTCCTACTCCCGCGTTGGCTTTGTCGACGTATCCGGGGGTGCATACAGCGATTACACGGTCGGAGTCAACAAGATTGTGGCTCATGAAGAGTGCTAGATTGGACCCTAGTGGAAGGAATTGGTCGAAGATTACCCAAACTCCAACCGCTTGAAGGTCGCAGGCGAGTTTGAATGTCCATTGTTTGTGGGCCTCATCATCGTGCGAGTACGAAATGAACACGCGCTGCCGGCGCTCGCCCCGCAGTTTGAGCAGCGTATCGAGTTCATCGAGTGGGTCGTCCTTCAGGGGGCTTGCAGCCACGGTGGCTGACCTTCCACCGACACCCACTTGCTCATTCTGTAGTTCCGCACCGCTTAGGCTATGGCGCTGAATAACTGCACCTAACTTTGCAGTCAAGTGGTTAAATAACTCGTCGGTAGCGCTATCGTTGGGGCCTGAGAGTTTTAGTTCTACTTTTAGTTTCGGTTCACTGTGATTTGAGCACCAAAGGTCAATGCCGAAGCTACGCTCACGATACTTAAGCGGAAAATGCCCAATTATCGAGATTATCCGGCCGTTAGCGATGGATATGGGGCCCTTCCGGATTTAGAGTGCGTTGATCCGATTCTGGAGCTGTCCGGAGTGGATCAGTGACCGCAAGATGTAGTGCTTGAGGTTTCGGAAGCCCAGGGCGATTCCGCGGAGGTGCTCGAGGCGCCCGTTGATGGCCTCGACGGGGCCGTTGGAGGCGTCCACGTCGAAGTAGGCGAGGATCTCGCGGTGCCGCTTCCACAGTGACCGGCCAAGTTGGGCCAGCTCGGGGAGTTCTTTCGGTACACCGGCCCGGATGGAGCGCAGGAGCTTGTACATCGCGATCTTGCCCTCCCGCTTGCCCGAGGCCTCGTAGGCGGCGATGAGTCGCTGGTAGACGCCGTAGGTGACCTCCACCGCCGCGTGTGCATCATGGGCGGTGAACGCTTGGAACAGGCGCATCTTCTGCTTGTCGGTCAGCAGGTCAGCGCGGGTACGCAGGGTGCGGCGGATGCCGTACAGCGGGTCGCCGGTGCGGCCCCGGTGCCCGGTGGTGGCCTGCTGGATGCGTTGGCGGCACACGGTGAGCTTGTCGGCGGCAAGGTGCACGACGTGGAACGGGTCCATCACCGTCCGGGCAGCGGGCACCGCGCTGGCGGCGGCGGTGTGGTAGCCGGCGAACCCGTCCATCGTGACCACCTTGATGCGGTCCCGGAACGCCTGGTCACGGGCGTCGAGCCAGTCGGCGAGCACCTTCGCTGAACGGCCCGGGACCATGTCCAACAGGCGGGACGGGCCGGTGCCGTCCACGACCGGGGTCAGGTCCACCAAGACGGTGGCGAATGAGCTGCTGCCGTCGCCGCGCACGTGCTTCCATTTGTGCTCATCGACTCCGAGAACGCGGACGCCGTCGAAGTGTCCGGGCTGCTCGTAGACCATGGAGCGGATCTTCGAGACCGCCAGGTCGTTGACGAGATCCCAGCCCAGCCCGAGGGCCTTGGCCACCGCGGACACGCTGGTGCGGTCGATCGCCAAGCGCTGCAGGATCCAGCGGCTGCAGCGGCGGGTGGTCTTGGCCCGCGGCTCAGCCAACGCCGGCATCCGCTGCTGGAAAATCCTCGTGCCGCAGTCATCGTTGTCGCAGGTGAAGCGCGGTACCCGCACATGCAGCCTGGTCGGGTGCCCGACGATCGGTAGATCCGTGACCTTCCGCTGGACGTGGTCTCGCAGGCGCCCCGCCATCCCGCACCCGGGGCAGATCGGGTCGAGTGTGACCGGGGCGCAGAACAGGTGCGTGAGCTCGTCGGCCACAGCGGCGTCAGTGATGGTCACCCCGAGCTCGACGGTGCGGCAGATGGTGTCGGCAAGCAGGCTGGCGGTAGCGTTCAAAGCGGGTCCTGGGGATGCGAAGTGCTGGTGTAGGAACTTGCATCTTCACACGCCCCAGGACCCCTACATCTTGTGCCTCACCGCATCACCGGCGAACCCCAGCTACGCACTCTAAATCCGGAAGGGCCGGATATGGTTTCGTCCAGATTTCTGACGCGATGGAACTGGTCGTCATTCGAAAAGACCGTGAACGTAGGATCGGTACTCCAAGAGTCGAGCAGCTCAGCCTCGAGACCGGATAAGATCTGCTTCGAGAGGGCGACGCTATCGCGCACATCCAAAATCCAAGACTTACCGCGAGTTCGTGTACCCTGCTCTGCTGGACTCATAACTCCGAGTTAAGCACAAGAGACGTTGCGAAGTGTAGAATCGACGCCTGAGTTTAAACAATGCAGAGTGCTAAGCGCAGCGGCTCTTGGTCCCATTCGGGTTCGCCGGCCGACGGATGCCACGGAGCCGATGCCGGTCGACGTCGGTAGTTCGACCGCCGGCACCACACGCAACAGCCCCGCGTCCGGCTGCCGAGCACCCACATCTGTCGCATACTCCCTATATGCGATCCATCTGGAAGGGCGAGGTCTCGTTCGGTCTGGTCAACGTGCCGGTCAAGGTGTACGCGGCGACCGAGGACCACGATCTGCACGCGCGGCAGGTGGACAAGAAGGACGGCGTCCGCATCCGCTACAAGAAGGTTCGGGACGACAACGGCGAGGAGGTCGAGTTCTCCGACATCGCCAAGGCGTACGAGTCCGAAGAGGGTGAGATGGTCATCCTCACCAAGGAGGACCTCGCCAGCCTGCCGGTGGAGCAGAACCACGAGATCGAGGTGACGGAGTTCGTCCCGGCGGATCAGGTGGACCCGGTGGCGTTCGACAACGCGTACTTCCTGGAGCCGGCGTCGCGCTCCAACCGGGCGTACGTGCTGATGCGCGAGGCGCTGCAACAGACGGACCGCCTCGCCATCTGCACGTTCACGCTGCGCAACCGCACTCGCCTCTGCGCCCTGCGGGTGTACAAGGACGTGCTCATGCTGCAGACGCTGCTGTGGCCCGACGAGATCCGCCCGGCGATCCTGGAGGGGTTGGACAAGGAGGCCAAGGTCCGGCCGCAGGAGGTCAAGATGGCGGCGTCGCTCATCGAGACTATGGCGGCGGACTTCGAGCCGGAGAAATACGAGGACGATTACCAGAATCAGCTCAAGGAGTTGATCGAGGCCAAGGCGGCCGGCGGTGAGGCGTTCACGGTGGAGGAGAAGGAGTCGTCGGACGATGACGGCGACGACGAGGTGGCCGATCTGCTCGCGGCGCTGCGGGCGAGTGTGAAGGACCGGGGCGGTAAGGCGGACGACGCCGACGACCAGGACGACGACAAGGGCGACGACGACGAGGACTCCGGCTCCGCCAAGAAGGCCACCAGCAAGAAGAGCGGGAGCAGCTCGGCAAAGAAGACCCCGGCCAAGAAGACTGCGGACAAGAAGGCGCCGGCCAAAAAGGCCGCGGCCGAGAAGTCGACTGCCAAGAAGTCGATGTCTTCGAAGTCGGACTCCGGCAGCTCCGGCTCAAACACGGCCAAGAAGTCGACAGCCTCAAAGTCCACGGCCAAGAAGGCCCCGGCGAAGAAGTCGACGGCCCGCAAGACGCCGGCCAAGAAGTCGGCTTGACCCTACGGCCGGTCAACTTTTCTGCGGGCAATCGCGCACTTCCGGCTACTGGTCGAGATCGACGGTCGGGCGGGTCAGTTCGTGTGCGGGCGGAACCTCGCCCTGGTTGCCCCAGCCGCCGCCTGCGCGAGCGTTGATGTACCTGTCGGCCTGGCGAGGCTTCATATCGACGGTGTGGCCTCTACTCCGCTTGGCTTCGAGAACCCACCCGGTCGAGGCAAGGCGCGCAATCGTGCACGCCTTGTTGGGCCTTCCATTGTGGCGGTCGATGGCGGCCTCGACGCGCTTACGGCTGGTTGAGATGCCCCACGGTTTCGATCCGGGGCTGGAGTAGTGCTCGAATGAGGGCCACCAGCCCCACACTGTGCCGTCAGGCTGGGCGGGTTCGGCCGATGGGGCGGACGGTGTGGTCATGCCAGCAGTGTGTCATTCGCCTCCGACAGAACACCTAGGAGACTGCTGAACAAGGCGCTATTGGGGTTGGCGGTCGTGTGAGCGGCGGGCCCGGGCGTCACCGGTGGGATGGCGAGCGGCGTTTTAGGTGAGCACTCTGGGTGCGACGACCGAGGGCCTTCGGTCCACTTGATGTGATTATGCGCGGTCTCACCGGCCATCGGCGAGAGGCGGCTCCCCTAACTGCTGGTCAGGCCAGGGCCCAAGCTCCGTTCTGGTGGGTCAGGCCCATGGCTAGCAGTCGACGTAGGTTGAGGGCGGCGGCGCGGTGGTGGAGCCAGCTGTTGTTCTTATCCACCCCGCGATAGGGCACTCGTCGGGCGCCTCGGGTGAGCCAGGCGATGGAGCGTTCCACCATCGGGCGATGCTGCCGGTAGGTGGCCCGGAAGTCCTCGCCCTGTGCGCGCTGGCGGTGCTGGCGTTGCAGCACATGGTGCTCGCCCAGCAGCACCGAGCGGCCGGATTGTGAGGTGGTGCACCGCTGGCGCAGCGGACACTGCCGGCAGGCCGCACCGAACTTCGCCCGGCCCTGCGGCGACACTGTCCGCATGACATCAGCCGGGCAGGTCAACGTGTTTGCCGCGGCATCGAAGGTGAAGTCATCCAGACCAAACCCGCCCTCCACAGCGGGCCTGGTCGGCCAGGGTTTGACCAGCGGCAGCCACTGCTTTCCGGCGAGGGTGGCCAGCATGTCTCCGGTGGCATACGCCGAATCGCCCAGCACCTCAATGTTCTCGACGTCTGTAGTGGTGGGATCTGTGGTCACCAGGTCCGCACCGACGGCGGCATCGGAATTGTCCGGACCGCTGGCCCGAGTCAGCCGGGCCGCAGTGGATGCTCCTATGGATGTCAAGCGGCTTTGGCGAGGTCGGCGGTGGTCGGTGCTTTGGTGGCGGGGTCGCGAGCCTGTAGGTCGTTGATCAGGGCATGGTAGATCTCGCGCGCGATGTGGCGTTTGAGGCAGCGCATGATGTCTTTCTTGGACAGGCCTTGCGCGGTTCGTCGGTCAACGTAGGAGCGGGTGCGTTCGTCCCATCGCATGCGGCTCAGTGCGATGGTATGCAGGGCGTGGTTCGCGGCCCGGTCGCCACCGCGGTTGAGTCGGTGTCGGTCTCGTCGTCCTGAAGAGGCAGGGATCGGGGCCACGCCGCACAGGTGCGCGAACGCCGCTTCGGAGCGCAGCCTGTCTGGGTTGTCGCCCGCGGTGGCCAGAAGCTGCCCGGCGACGTCAGGTCCCACGCCCATGCGGTTCATCAGGGTCGGAGCCGTCTGCGCGGTCAGGGCTTTCAGCTCGACGTCGAGGTCGGCGATCTCCTCACTCAGTGCCAGGATCCGGCGGCTCAGAATGCGTAGTGCCGCCTTGGTCGCGCCGAGGGGACTAGCGAGGTCGCTGGGACGGAACCGGGCGCAGACTGCGGCCAGCTCGCGGGCGGGCAGGCCACGCAACTGGGCTCGCAATTCCTCCGGAGCGGTGATCACCAGCTGCCTGGCCTGGTTGATCGCTTGGGTACGGGCCTTGACCGCGGAGCGCCGAGGCACACGCAAGGCCCGGACGGCCTCCACGATCCCGTCGCGGGTCTTCGGCACGCCAGTGGCACGCCCGGAGGCGACCGCGGTAGCAGCGGCATAGGCGTCTATCGGGTCGGACTTGCCCTTCATCCGCCGGGTCTTGCGGTCGGGTCGGTCGACTTCGACCACCGATAGTCCGGCCCGGGCCAGCACCCGAGACAGCTCGGCGCCGTAGGCACCGGTGCCCTCGACCCCAACGGCCTGCACGGTGCCGTGGCCGCCGAGCCATGAAAGTAGCTGCCGGTACCCGGAACCCGTGGCCGGGAACTCTCGGTCGGCCAGATGCCGCCCGAGGGAGTCGATCATCGCCGCGTGATGGGTCTGGCCATGCGTATCCACTCCGGCGATGACATGCACGTGCTGATCGGACATCATGGTCACTGCTGCCTTTCTCGTTGATCCCGGTGGGGCAGCACGCGCCGGCCAGGCGGGCGGACAAGACAGTGGCGGGGCTTCTGAACCAAGCTCCTATGAGGTCACAAACGCCCGTCCGGTCGCGTGCGTAGCGATCCCCCGAGCGGGCCGACAAATCCGCTTCTAGTCAGCCACCGCGACGGTCAGCCCGTGAGTCAGACCCGCCCGAAGAACCACTACACACATCATCACTGTCAGCCCGGTATCGGGTTCGACCACGATGTGGGCCTTGAACCCGTCCTGGCGACGCTGCTGGGTCTTGTGCGCGTGCCGGGCATCAGGATCGACAGTGGAGATCACCCGATCCGGGGCGGTACGGCGCGCGATGCGCCACCGCCCGTCGGTGCCATCTTCAATCCTCGGCCGGTTCGACGTCCTGACCGGCCACCAACGCCAAGAGGGCGACCGCCTCGGCCGGCCTGCCACCAGCGGCGGTGATCGCCTCAACATCCAGAGCCTCAAGCAGTGCCAGAGCGTCTGCGACCAGGGCCGAGACCAGCTCGTCGCGGGCGGCCTGGTCGTCCCACGCGATACGTGGTTTGCCCGCCGTCTCGTATCCGTGGCCGGTCACCTGGGCCAGGCGGGTGCACACGCTGGCGATGAGGTCTTTGGCGTCGGGGACCTCGCGGCCCACCCGACGGATCTGGGCGATCAACTGGGTGATCGTGTCCTGACGGGCAACCGCATCGTCCAGCACCGTCGAGTCCAGTGCCCGGCGGGTCTTGGACTTGACCGCCCCGGTCTCGGCGATGACCTGACGTACCACCTCGAAGATCCGCTGCGGACGCTCGCTGGCCGCCAACCGGCGCCGCCAATAGGTCAACGTCGACGAGTCAAAGCCCTTCGCATCGACCGCGTACCCGCAGGCAGCCTTCCACCGCAGATCGAACGTCAACGCATCCACGGCCTCACGGTCCGAATGGCCGTACAGGGCTTGCAAGACGATGACGGAGGCGATCACCTCACCCGGGATCGACGGCCGGCCCCGACCCGACCGGAACAGGTCGGCGAACAACTCCGCCGGGAACAACCGGTCCCGATGCTCGGCCAGCAACGCGAACACGCTGCCGGGCTCGAGCAGATGCCCCGCCACCGACTCCACATCCAGCAACTCACGCTGCCGATCCCACTCACCCTGCATACACGCAGTATTTCAGGCCCGGGTCACCCCGCGGGGCGGACACCCTGATTGTTCAGCAGTCTCCTAGGGCGTGTCTCCCATAGCTGAGCGGTGACCCGCGAGACCGTGGCCGTATGGGACAGACGAAGTCACGATTTCGCCAGTTCACCGACGAGCAGTGGGAGCGGATAGAGCCCCTGCTGCCCTCCAATGAAGGGCGGCAGGGGCATCCGTTTCGCGACAATCGCAAAGTCGTCGAGGGGATCATCTACCGCTACCGAGCAGGTATTCCCTGGCGGGACCTACCCCGCGAGGAGTTCGGTGCGTGGCAGACCGTGTGGAAGCGTCACGCCCGCTACGCCCGGGACGGGACCTGGGATCGCATCCTGCACGTGATCCTGGCCGATGCCGACGCAGCCGGAAAGATCGACTGGAACGTCTCGGTCGACGCCACCATCTGCAGCGCTCATCAGCACAGCACAAATACAACGCGCCCTGAGCAGGACACAGGGGGCAGGGTCGAATCACAAGAACCGGCCCTTCCGGGACTGTGAACCCGCAGGTCACGGCATCGGTCGCTCGCGAGGAGGGCTGACCACCAAGATTCACAGTGCTGTCGATGGCCGCGGCCGACCGCTGGCGAACGTGATCACCGGTGGGCAACGAAACGACGGCGCGATGCTGGCCGAAGTCCTGGCCGACATCCACGTCCCACGCCACGGCAAGGGCCGACCCCGCACCCGCCCCGACGCGGTGATCGCAGACAAGGCCTACTCGTCCGGCACGATCCGACGCCAGCTCCGCAGTCGCGGTATCGCCGCTGTCATCCCGGAGAAAAGCGACACCATCGCCGCTCGCGAACGCCGCGGCAGCCGCGGTGGCCGACCCCCGAAACTCGACACTGGCCTCTACAAAGACCGAAACGTCGTTGAACGTTCCTTCGCTCTGGCCAAGCAATGGCGAGCGCTGGCCACCCGCTACGACAAACTCGCGATCACCTACCGCGCCGCCGTCACCCTCTGTGCAATTCTCACCTGGCTACGCCGATTGGGAGACACGCCCTAGCCGTTGAGGACGACATGCGCGATGAGGTGGTCGAGCTTTCGGATATCGACGCCTCGGTTCAGATTGATCTTGATGTGGCCGGCCCGTGTCCACAGTTCGAGTTCGGAGTTGAAGTCGAGCATTCGTCCCGCGTTCTCGGACGACCACATGTTGATCGCGTTGTACGGCAGCGAGTAGATCTCGACCTTCTTGCCGGTAAGCCCCTGCGCGTCCCGCACGATGAGGCGTTTGGTGGTGAAGATCGCGGAGTCGCGGAACGTCTTATATGCGGCGATCGGCTGCTCGCCCTGCACGAGCAATGGCCCGATATCGTCGGGAATCGGGCATTCGGCGACGAACGTCCACGCGGCAATGTTGGCGACAGCAGAGGTCAAAGCAGATCCGATCTTTTGGCGGCAGTCGTGCACGAATAAAGATGTTGCTCGAGATCGTAAGCGCCGCTCCGGCGAAGTGAGCTGCTATTCCGAGGAACCGACTGGGTAGTCGCGACGGGGCGGCGTCCGGTGCACCTCGGCGTTCGCGAGGAGCAAGCTGGTCACCATGACCTCCCTCTCCGTCCCCGTCGCCCTCGAAACCGCTGTCTCCGACTACCTCCCGTGGCTCCGCGACCTCGATGGCCACTTCACCCGCCACCCGGAGTTGAGCATGGCGGCGCACGCGACGGCGGACCGGATCGAGCAGGAGCTCACCGCCCTGGGCCTGGAGCCCCAGCGCAGCGGCGGGACGAGCGTCGTGGCGGTCGTCAGCAACCCGCGCCTCGCCGGCGCGGGGCCGACCGGTGCCGCCGCGGCCGCCGCCGCCCCGGACTCCACCGAAGAAGCCCCCACCGTCCTCGCCAGCGCCGACATCGACGCCCTGCCCTTCCAGGAAGGCACCGGCCTGGAGTACGCCTCCGAAACCCCGGGCGTGATGCACGCGTGTGGCCACGACGCGCACGCGGGGTGTACTAGGCCGGCCGGGTCACGGCGTCGGAGGACTTCTCGCTGATCCCGGACGCGCTCGGGATGCCGTAAACATACTGGACCGTCGGCTCGGTCGATCCCGCCCGCTACCGGGACGCACTGGCCCGCGGCGCGGTGGCCCAGGAGATCCCGGCCAACCACTCGCCGCACTTCGCGCCGGAGGAGGAGCCGACGCTGCTCACGGCGACGCGCGCCCAGGTGGTGGCGGCGCTGGCCTACCTGGGCGCCGAGCGCCGGGCCGTATAGAAGACGACGACAACGACGACGACGAGGACGCGGCCGCGCCACGCCCCCGCGGTCACCGCGGTGGCGAACTTGTCGAAGTGCGTGAATGGCGCACGCGGTAGCGCGCACAGCGTAAACTTCCCCTCGTCCTGAGGGGAAGGTCCACAGATGAGACTGGTCATTGCTACCGCAGCAGCCGCGATTATCACACTTGGTGTCTCCGGCTGCGGATCCGACAGCGGTGACCCTGTGGAGGCCGGCTCGCTGACAACGAGCACCACCACGAGTGCCAGCACCAGCAGTACAACCTCGGCAGTGACCAGCAGCGCGCCCAGCTCGTCTACTACGGAAGCGGAGAGCGCGGCACCCGCGACTAGTGAAACCCCAGCTGTCGCGCCCGCGCCACCGGCAGCGGCAGCGCCGACCCGACCCGTGTTCATGCGGCCGGAGGACTTCGATCCCTATGGCCCTCCGCGGTTCGTCCAGTGCTGGGAGCGAAACGCAGCGGTGATGTCGGACGGGTCCATCGTCACCGACACCGTCAATTGCGCGCCGCCGCTCTCGGAGCCCGAGCAAGCTCCGTACACGGACCCGCCGCGGGCCGACGGGTGCGTCGGACCTGCCGCCACGTGCGGCTACTACGACGAGGACGGCAATCCGATCTGGTTCGACAAGGAAACGGGAGAAACCTCGCCGCGCTACTTCGATGAAGACGGCAATCCGACCATGGACCCTAACTAGGCTCCCGCGTCCGCCGCTCAGGCGTGAGCGGCGATGACCTCCTCCATCGAGTCGCCGGTGTGCGCGGCCCACAGGCTGAAGACCGCGGCGGTCATCGCCGCGGCGGCATAGAGGGCGGACGCCGGCCCGTGCTCGCGGACCACGGTGCGGATGCCGGTGGCGGCGTTGCAGTCGAGCAGCACCGCCTCGCACAGCTCGGCCATGCCCTCCGGAGCGTCATCCAGCCGGGCCCGGTCCCGGACCGCGCCGATGACGTCCGCCGGTAGCTGCGGCGCCAGTGTCTGGGCGAGCTGGGCGAAGCGCGTCGCCACGGTCAACGCGTCGGGGATCGGCGGGGGAGTGGTCTCGGCGGTCAGCTCCAGCTCCTCGAGAAGCGCGCCGGCGGCGGAGATGTCGTCGCGGGCGTGGGCGTCCAGGACAGCGCGGACCCGGGCGACCGCAGCAGCGTGGCGCTGCTTGGCGCGCTCCATCCCGGCGTCGAGCTCGGCGACGGACGCGGTCCCCACATCGACGCCCTCGCGGGCCAGGAGAGGGGCGAGGAGCTCGAACTGGGCGCGCTGATCCGGGGATGCCATGCACCCATTGTCTCCGGCGCCCTCGCCGGGCGCGCGCGGCCGCCCCCGCATGCGTGCCCGCAACCCGCGCCGGCCGGACCACCCGGCTAGTCCTCCTCGCGCCGCCTCACGTTGGCGAGAACCCGGGCCACGCCGGCCAGGAAGTCCCGGCTGCGCCGCGCGGCCTGCTGCTCGAGGAGCAGCAGGTCCAGCGCCCGGATCACCGCGGTCAGATCGGCGCCGGCGCCCAACCGATCCAGAGCCACTGCCGCCGCAACCGCCTGCCCCTCATGGAACGCCAGATCCGGCAGCACCGCCTCGACGGCCCGGGATAACTCGCCCGCGGGCCGATCGTCGAACGCCGCGCTCACGGAGACGCGGTACTGCTCGAACCGGTCCCGGGCGGCGTCGAGCTCCTGGCGTAGGTTCGCGGTCGCAGACATGGTCGTCAAGCCTACGACGACGACGAGGTCACCCCGCCTTCACGGTCCCGCGGTCACCGCGACTGCGCGAGCGGTCACGCCCCGAAAGCCGCGGGATAGCGGATGACGCCCTCCGGGACGGCAGGGGAGTCGTCGAGGGGCAGGGCCATCAACGCCTCGTCGGGGACGTCGAACGACGCGCGGATACCGAAGCCGGAGGCGCGGCGGAAGCCGAATCGCGGGTAGTAGCCGGCATGGCCCAGCACCACGACGAGCGACTCGCCGATCGCTCGTGCCGCGGTCAGGGCCGCGCGGATGGCGGCCGAGCCCGCGCCGGTGCGCTGGAACTCGGGCAGCACTGAGCACGGCGCCAGCGCGAGGGCGGGCTCGTTCCCGACGTGGCAGCGGGTGAGCAGCGCGTGGCCCACCGGATGCCCGCCGGCGGTCGCGGCGATCATCGACAGCCCGTCGATCCACGCGGCCGGGTCAGCACGGAGGGCGTCGACGAGGTCGGCCTCGGCGGCGGTGGGAAAGGCCCGCAGGATGATGTCGCGGATCGCGGGGATGTCCGCGTCGGTCTCTGCGCGGGTGGTCCAGGTGTTCATGCGGTTCCTATCCGGGACGTTCCCGGCGAGAAGAATTGGGCGAGGTCGCGAACGTTCCGCCCGGGCGATACCGCTGGTCGCTGTCCGCGTCTCGGATCGTCGGAACAGCGGACAATGAAACACTTAGCTGTGCTCCGTATAACTGACGCTTGTGAACTGGCGCGGCCGTTCCTATAGTGGGCCTCGTTGGCGAAACATGATCCCCCCTCATGTCGCCGACCCCGCCGCGTCGCGCGGCACACGCGGACCGTCCCCGGTCGCGAGCCGCGCCAGCTGCTGCTGGCCAGCGGGGCGATCGCGCCGAACGAGGCCACCCTGCCGGTCCCCTCACGCCGGGCCTGCCAGAAGTCGTACGAGAGCTGGCGCCTCCTCGTCCATTACGACCATCGCGCCGTCTGACTCGGTGTGCGGTCGCGCGCCGCCCGGGATGGGACCGTCCACGCCGTCGAACGGACAGTGGCGCCACGTGGTCGGCAGGCACGACACCAGGTGCCGCGGGGTGCCGGCGTCGGCCCAATCGCGCCGCCTCCGCCCGGTCCCGTCGAGGTCCGCGTGCCCGCGGGCTCCCAGTCGATTTGCGGGCCCCGGCAGAGCGGGATCGTCCACCTGGCCTTCAGTCACGCGCGCCCAATAGTGAGCACGGAGTGGGCGACCAAGCCGAGGGTGTGCGCCAAGGCGAGTCGGGGCTTTTGGTGTCCCCGGGTGACGTGGCGGCGCTAACCCGGGCGCTGGAGCGTCTGCTAGCGGATCCGGCGGAGGTACGGGGCCAGCACCGCCAGCGCGACGCGGACAAGCCCGGGCACCTCGCTGAGCGCGTGGCGAGTTCGCCGGTCCAGGTTTGGCCGCCTTTGGCGCGCGTACGGTCGAGTTCATGACGACCTTAGTGTTTCTCCCCGGCCTGCACGGCGATGCGCAGACGTGGTCCCCGGTCATTGACGCCCTGCCTGACGGGTCAAGTGCCACGGCGCTCGACTTGCCGGCCGTGGCAGACCTCGACGCGCTCGTCGACCAGGTGGCGGAGCAGGTCGCGGCCGGCAGCGTGGTGGTCGGGCATTCGCTCGGTGGGGTGGTGGCCATGCACCTGGCGGAGCGTTATCCGGCGCTGCTGGCCGGGCTCGTGCTGGTCACCGCGCCGGTGGGGGCCGAGGACCCGGAGTCCGCGACAGCGCGGGCCGAGCGGGCGGCGGGCCTGAGCCAGGCGGAGTACGAGGAGATCGCCCTCGACGGCATGGAAGCCGTCTACTACGGCGACCGCGGCCACGACCCTCAGGTCCGCGCCGAACGGCTGCGGGCCGCGCGGGTGTACGGGCCCGAGCGATTCGCCGCCCACTCGGTGGCGATCGGGTCGCGGCCCGACCGCTGGGACTTCCCCGCCAAGGCGTCGTGCCCGGTGCTGATCGTCGGCGCCTCGGACGACCAGGTGGTGCCCACCGACGAGCAGCGGGAATGGGCCGAGGCGAATTCGGCGCCGCATGTGACGTACGTCGAGATCCCTGAGACCGGACACATGCTGCCCGTGGAGGCGCCGGGCGAGCTGGCCAGCGCGCTCAGCGACTGGCTCAGCTCCCTCGAGGGCTGACAGTGATGATGTGTGTAGTGGTTCTTCGGGCGGGTCTGACTCACGGGCTGACCGTCGCGGTGGCTGACTAGAAGCGGATTTGTCGGCCCGCTCGGGGGATCGCTACGCACGCGACCGGACGGGCGTTTGTGACCTCATAGGAGCTTGGTTCAGAAGCCCCGCCACTGTCTTGTCCGCCCGCCTGGCCGGCGCGTGCTGCCCCACCGGGATCAACGAGAAAGGCAGCAGTGACCATGATGTCCGATCAGCACGTGCATGTCATCGCCGGAGTGGATACGCATGGCCAGACCCATCACGCGGCGGTGATCGACTCCCTCGGGCGGCATCTGGCCGACCGAGAGTTCCCGGCCACGGGTTCCGGGTACCGGCAGCTACTTTCATGGCTCGGCGGCCACGGCACCGTGCAGGCCGTTGGGGTCGAGGGCACCGGTGCCTACGGCGCCGAGCTGTCTCGGGTGCTGGCCCGGGCCGGACTATCGGTGGTCGAAGTCGACCGACCCGACCGCAAGACCCGGCGGATGAAGGGCAAGTCCGACCCGATAGACGCCTATGCCGCTGCTACCGCGGTCGCCTCCGGGCGTGCCACTGGCGTGCCGAAGACCCGCGACGGGATCGTGGAGGCCGTCCGGGCCTTGCGTGTGCCTCGGCGCTCCGCGGTCAAGGCCCGTACCCAAGCGATCAACCAGGCCAGGCAGCTGGTGATCACCGCTCCGGAGGAATTGCGAGCCCAGTTGCGTGGCCTGCCCGCCCGCGAGCTGGCCGCAGTCTGCGCCCGGTTCCGTCCCAGCGACCTCGCTAGTCCCCTCGGCGCGACCAAGGCGGCACTACGCATTCTGAGCCGCCGGATCCTGGCACTGAGTGAGGAGATCGCCGACCTCGACGTCGAGCTGAAAGCCCTGACCGCGCAGACGGCTCCGACCCTGATGAACCGCATGGGCGTGGGACCTGACGTCGCCGGGCAGCTTCTGGCCACCGCGGGCGACAACCCAGACAGGCTGCGCTCCGAAGCGGCGTTCGCGCACCTGTGCGGCGTGGCCCCGATCCCTGCCTCTTCAGGACGACGAGACCGACACCGACTCAACCGCGGTGGCGACCGGGCCGCGAACCACGCCCTGCATACCATCGCACTGAGCCGCATGCGATGGGACGAACGCACCCGCTCCTACGTTGACCGACGAACCGCGCAAGGCCTGTCCAAGAAAGACATCATGCGCTGCCTCAAACGCCACATCGCGCGCGAGATCTACCATGCCCTGATCAACGACCTACAGGCTCGCGACCCCGCCACCAAAGCACCGACCACCGCCGACCTCGCCAAAGCCGCTTGACATCCATAGGAGCATCCGCCAGACCCGCGGCCGTGTGGGGTTGCAGGTCGGCCGGGGGAGGTGGAGCTCGTCGTCGTCGCCCCTTCCCGATGCTCACCCATCAGACCGCCGCCGCTCGGATACCCCGGCGAGAAGCGATGTAATGAACGGGACGCGCGTAGGGCTCAGCGGTACAGGGGCGGGAGGTGCGGCAGGAGCTCCGGACACAGAGAGCGCACCGCCTCGGCATAGAGGCGCCTGTGGTGCTCCACCTGCTCCTCACTCGACAGGCCGTGCGCGTCCAGCCGCATCGCGACCCACGTCTTGCGGACCCCCATGTAGAAGCCGCCGAACCCGTCATAGTTCGGATCCCGGATGTCCTCGCACGCCCGCACGCCGTACGCATACGCCTCGTCGATCGTGAAGGTCCACGGCGTCAGGTCGGTCGCCGCCTTCATCGCCACGGCCTGACCGGACGGGGGAGTAGGGGACGGGGACGCCTGCGCGGCCTCGCCGCCCATCCGGGCCAGACCGGCGACGACGACCAGAAGGACGAGGACAGCGCACAGGGCGCCGACCTCGAGGCGCACGATCCTCTTCCGCGACGACGTGGACACCCGGGGGTCACTCCCGCCCGGACGGGCGTCGCGCCTCGCGGGGCCAGGGCTCGGCGTCGTCCGGGTGGATGCTGCGGGTCTCCGACCGGACGTAGGTGCGGGGCAGCAGATCGCGGACGTGGATCTTCGGCAGCGTCTTGGTCACCGCCAGCGTCACGTACATGACCGTGTTGATCGCGACGAACGCCGCGAGGACGGCGAACCAGTCCGAGGACAGCACCGACTCGGGCAGGAGGAGCCCCGCGAGGATCATCTCGTGCGGCGCCCCACCGCTGACGGGCGCGCTCACGCCTCGGCCATCCGGGTCGCGCCGTCGGCGTCCCGCACCACGTGGCCCCAACTGGCCTGGCGGGCGAGGAGGATGTCGACCACGCCCTTGAGGAACACGACGTTGAGGAACGTGGCGTAGACCAACTCCGGGATCAGCGTGAGGGCCACGACCTTGGCGCGCAGGTCGGACCGCCACACGCCGACGAGCCGCCGGCCGGCGTCCGCAGGGGTTGACCCCGCCGGACCCGCGGCCGTCTGAGGTCGCGGGTCGGCCGGGGGAGGTGGAGTTCGTCGTCGTCGCCCCTTCCTGATGCTCACCCGTTAGATCGCGGGTGCGATCGGTTCTTCGCGGGACGGAGTGGTGCTGGGAAGTGCGGTGCTCTGGGTGGCGGTCGTGTCGGTCCGCTCGGTGGGGCCGGTGGCGCGGTGCTGGGCGGGGTTGCTCATTGTGAGCGGTGCCTCGGTTCCGGTCTGGGAAAGCGCCGGCTCGAGGAAGTCGCGATCCCGCTGGCCGGTGGTGGCGGGGGAGTCGGCGCGGAAGTAGTCGTTGACGTCCGGGCGGTAGAGCAGCGCCAGGATCGCGATGGCCACGAGCGCCACCGCGAGGGAGGTGAGCGACATGAACGTGGGGTGTGCCGCGGCCAGGATGAGCTCGCCGCTGCCCAGCGCCGCCGCCTGAGGCGCCACCGCGCTCCACAGTCCGATGACCGTGCTGCCGGCCAGAAGTGCGGTGAAGATCGCCCGCCCGGCGCGCGAGCCGCTGAAGGCGTACACCGCGATCGTCGCCCACGCCGTGGCGACCACGAACGAGGTGTCGATGATCCAGCCGGCCGACGACGCCGCAAGGCCCGCCGCCTCGTCGACCGCCGGCCACGAGTCGGAGAGGAAGCGGTTGATCGCCGTGGCCTGCACGACGCCGCGGAGCACGAGCAGCGTCACCAACGCCGCCGACAGGCCAAGGACCAGCCACAACTGCCAGGGGCGGGAGGTGGGTGGTCGGGTGGGGACGGGATCGCGGTCGCCTGGCGCGGGCTCGCGGCGGATCGGGCCGCTGCGCGGCGTGGGACGGGTGGGGGAGACGGACGTCGGGCGGCTCATGGCGGACACCTCTCGGGACGGCGGCCGCACATCGAGGGGCGGGTCGCGCGGGGTAGGACGAGGTGATCGTCCGTCGAGGGGTGGGCGCGTCGATAGCGTGTGGCGCACCTGATTCTTAAGTCAGGAGCCGTCCGGGTCCAGCCATCCGGGGCAGTAGGCGCCGGTCATTGCTTCGACCTCGTCGCCGTATTCACCACGACTCGCGGCACAGGCCGGGCCACGTGTCGTACCCACCCGGTAGAAAGACCGTCGAGCAAAGGAGGGCACGTGCCTGAGGAGATCGAAGTCCGGGTGGTGACCGCGTGACCCTTCTCGACCAGCTGCCCACGCTTTCAAAGTGGGACCCCGGCGTGGCCGGTGAGAGCGGACTCGACCCGCTGGGACTGGCGCCGATCGCCGACCGGATCGCCGACCGCATGGCGCCCGGCTTCCGCGCCCGCATGAACCACCCGCACTTCCTCACGCTGTCGGCGATCTCGGCAGTCGTCTGCCAGCCCTTCAGCGAGGAGACCGGACCGGACGGCACCACCAAGCCCGACATCGCCGCCGAGTGGGTCCTCCTCATGCACATCGGATCCGGCGATCCCTCGGACCTCAACGGATTCCCCGGCCGGGACAAGACGCGCGCCGCGATCACCACCGGCACCCCCCTCTCGCCGGCCACCTACCTCCGTGGCCCGCGGGTGTTCGGATTCACCGGCGTGTACCGCCCGCTCGCGCAGGACCTGGGGATCGTCGATCCGGAAGGTTTGCCCCTCGCCGCCGCCGAACGGCTGGTGGAGGCCTGGGAACGCGACCAGGGACTCGACGGATTCCTCAGAGACGACCCCCAGACCGCCGGAGGGCGGGCGCGGCGAAGCCTGGACCGGCGCGTCCGGGCCAGTCTCAAGGCGGGGCACTGTGACAAGACCCGGGCCGTCACCGGGCTGAACCGGAAAGCCCTCGTGGCGAGCAACGCGGGGCCGCGCACCCGGCAGGTGCTGCGCGAACTCATCAGCGGCGGGGACCACGACCAGCGGCCCGAGCTCGTCGGCCTGATCTCCGCGGTGGTGGAGGACGGCTCGGGGACGGACTGGGCTGATCACCAGCTGGCCGCGGCGGCCCGATTCGGCGCGGAATCCGGGCTGCAGGCCACGCTCCGGGCCGCCGACCACTTCGAGTCCCTGGCGCGCCGGATCGACCACGCGTTCCGCACCCACCTGACCTCCTCCACGGCCGTCACCCACACGGGGCTCGAGTCGAGCACCGCGCTGCGGCAGGCGAGCGACGGGATCGCGGAGGCGTGCCACGCCGCCATGGCCACCGTCGAACGGATCGACCGCGACGGACCCGAACTGGCCGAGCGGCTGGCCGAACTCACCGGCGAACTGGAGTCGGCGCGCGGACCGGTCGACCTGTTCGATCGGCTCATCGTCTCCCACCACCGGGTGCAGGCCGCCCGACGCAAGGCCCCGTGGTTCGAGCAACTCAAGGACGGATGGATGCCCCGCGGCCAGCACCGCGCCGACGCCGGCGATCCGGGCGACGGGCGCTGGCTCCACCCGTACCGGCTCACCACCATCCGCGACTTCCTGGAGCGCGTCCGATGAGCGCCACCACCACGCCCCTCCTCGACCACTGGGCGCCGCCCGCCGACGCCGGACGCCCGGTGGCGGTGCTGGCCACCACGTTCGCCCTCGACGAGGACTTTGTCGATCGCGACTGCCTCAGCCGATTCCTCTCAGTCAACGCGGTGGAGGAGTCCCTGCCGGGAGCCGAGGACGTCGGCGGCGGGCGGCCCACCTCGCGGTCCGTCGACGACGTGGTTGCCCGGCTGGAACTGGAGGAGAAACTCGCGGACGCGGCCGTCACGGTGATCGCCGACCGCAGCGCCGACGCGCACCGCTCCACCCTCCGGTGGGACCTGCTCCAGGTGGCCGTGCCGGGCGGCGCGCTCCTGCACTCCAAGGTGACCGTCCTGCTGTGGGAGCACTCCGCCCGGGTGATCATCGGCTCGGCCAACCTCACCCGCGCCGGATACCGCACCCAGGCCGAACTCGCGCTGGCCGCCGAGGTCCGCGCTGACACGCCTTGCCTGCTCCCGCGCGCAGACCTGCGCGAACTGGCCCGCGAGCTCGAGTCGTATCTCGGTCTGCTCCCCGGCAGGACCGAGGGGGTCGCCGCCGTCGACCGGGCCCGGCGCACGCTGGCGGCGTTCCGCGACCGGATCGACCTCGTGCCCGCCGAGAAGCGGGGCGGCGCGCTGCGGGTCCGCCTGGCGCCCACCTCGCCCGAGGTGCGTCCGCTGGATCGGTTCGCCGACGTGTGGGGCGGGGGCCGCAAAGCCACCGAGATCCGCCAGGTCTCCCCGTTCTACGACGCCGCCTCCGATGCGGCGGGCGAGGCGATCCGTGCGACTACCATCGCCCGCAACGGCGCCGGACGGCACCGCCACACCGTGCTCACCCTGCCCACCCTCCGCGGCACGCTGCCCGTCTCCGAACCGCTGCGCGCCCGTGCCCGGCAGGGGCTACTGGAGGTGCGGCTGCTCGACGACCCGACTCGTGAACAGCGCCAACTGCACGCCAAGTGCCTGACGATCATCGGACCCGACGGCACCGCCGTGCTCATGGGCAGCTCCAACCACACCCGCTACGGCCTGGGGCTCGACGGGCAGCGCCAGCACCGCGAACTCAACGTCTGGCTCCACGCCCGCGCCGGCTCACGAGAGGAACGCCGGCTCCAGGGCCTCACCCCCGTCGGCGAGCCGGTCCCCACCGACCTCGACTGGGTGGACGGGGACGACGAGGACGAGACCGACGCGCTCCAGCTCCCGGTCGCCTTCCACCTGATCATCGCCCGCCGCGCCACCGACCGGCGCTGGACCCTCACGTGCACCGTCGACCCAGAACGACTCGCCACACTGGGACCGTGGCGGGTGACCGACCCCACCGGGACGCTCCTCATGAGTGCGGAGCGGTGGCGCGCGGAGGGGTGCCCTGCGCAGTGGGTGAGTCAGGTGGGTGGCGACGACATCCCGACCTCCCTCGCCGTCACCACGGACGCCGGCACCGCGCGATGGTCGGTGCTCGTCGACGACCGCGGTGAACTGCCGCCCGGCCCGAGCGTGAAGGACCTGACCACGGCCCAGCTGCTCGCCGCGCTGGCCCGGGGCAGCACCCTGAGCGCGGCGGTGGCCGAGATCCTCGCCGGGCGGCTCGTCTCGCCGGGGGAGGAGTCCGACGACGACGTGCTCGCTCGCTACGACGACCCGGCCCTGCTGTTCCGCCGTGGACGCGCACTCGGCGCCGCACTCGACCAACTCGAGCAGCGGCTCGCCCGCAGACTCAACCAGGTCGACCCGGTGGGCCACCTGTCCAGCCGGCTGCGGACCCCGCTCGGTCCGCTCGGGCTGACCGAGCACGTCCGCGCCGACGTCGAGGACGGCCGCATGGACACCCCCGAGGCCGTGTTCACGCTCGCCGAGATCGCGCTGGCCATGGGGCGGGTGGACTGGGCGGCCCTGCTCGCGGCGCCGGTGCGGGGCGCCGGAGCCGACGAGCTGGCGGCCGCGTTCGACGGCCTCGAGCTGGCGATCGACGGGCTGGGAGAGCTGCCCGCGGACCTCGACGACTACGTGCGCGTCGCGGTGGGACGGAGCCGGGAATGTCTGGAGGCGCTATGTGGGAGCTGAGTCCGCGGGTGAAGGCCGAGGCCCCCGCCGAGTATGCGGCGGGCTGGGAGAAGCAGCGACGGGCCGCCGCGGAGATCCTCCGGCGATTCGGCCGCCAGCCCGGCGTGATCCTGGCCGACCAGGTGGGCATGGGAAAGACCTTCACCGCCCTGGCCGTCGCGGTCTCGGCGGTCCTCGCCGACCCCGGGCGGCCGGTGGTGATCTCGGTCCCCAAGGCCGTGGGGCACAAGTGGATCAACGACTGGAACCGCTTTGCCAAGACGTACCTCGACCCCGACACGGCCCGCGAGATCCGCGGCCCCCAGGAGCCGATCGCCCGTCCGGGCGCGTTCTTCTCCGCCCTCGCCGAACCCCCCGAGACGCGGCGCCACCTCCTGGTGGTCACTCACCAGGCGCTGTCCAACAACGCGATCGGGCAGTTCGCCGAGCTCGCCGCGGTCTGGGCGGCCACCGGCGGCGACGACTGCGGCGACGAGGGGTGGGCCTACCGCCGCCAGTTCGCCAAGTGGTCCGGGCGCCGCGAGTGGGCGGTCACCGGACGCGACGGCTTCTCGCCCGAGACGGTGAGCGAACTGCTGCAGACCCCGCCCGAGCAGTGGAGACGCCGCTGGCAGGAGCTGACCGGACGGCCCCTGCCCTGGGACCCCGTCCCCGCGGCGGTGATGCGGGCACTGCAGCGGCTCGACCCGGCGCCGGTGCTGGAGTTGCTCGACCGCAGCCCCAAGAGGCGGTCGGTGGACGAGGCCAGGGACGCCGAGCGGCTCGCCGAGACCGGCGGCGCCCTCAAGGATCTCAGCCGGAGGCGCTGGCAGGAGGCGATGGTCGGCGTCGACAGTGACCTGTCGCTGCTCATCCTCGACGAGGCCCACCACACCAAGAACAACGGCACCCAGCTGTCCAGGCTGTTCGCTCCGCCGAGGCCCGGGACCCCCGACGGGATCCTGTACCGGGCGGCCGACCGGATGCTGTTCCTCACCGCGACGCCGTTCGAGCTCGGTCACGACGAACTGCTGCGGATACTCGGGCGCTTCACCGCCGCGCGGGCGAAGGACCTGCCCGAGGCCTTCACGGACGAGACCCAGCACGACCTGCGGTCCGCACTCATCTCGGCCCGCCGCACCTCGAGGCAGCTGGAGCGCTCCTGGGGCCGCCTCACCGAGGACGACGTCCGCCACTTCGACACCTGGACCGTCGACGAGATCCCCGACGACCTGCCCGCCGACGTCCGCACCGCCTGGGGCGACGCACAGAGGGCGGTGGCCGCGAGAAAGCGCATGAACGAGCTGGTGCGCACCTGGGTCATCCGGCACGAGAGGCCCCGCAACCGCACGGCGATCGAGGGCGCGCGGGTCATCCCGGGCGTCGATGCGGCCACCGGGATCCCGATCGACGACGAGCTGGCCCTGCCGTTCCTCCTGGCCGCCCGCATCCATTCGCTCGCCTCGCGCGGCAGCGCCAACCCACCCAACTTTGCGTACGGCATCGCCTCGTCCTTCGAGGCCTACCTGCGGCTCAGCGCCGGGGACGGCTCCGGCGCGGACGAGCCGGTCGCGGACGACCCGGGCGCGGACGGCTCGGCCCTGGCGACGGCGTCCGAGCCCTCCGCCCTTGACGCGGAGATGCGCTGGTACGACGAGCGAGTCCGAGCGGCGATCGGCATCGGCTCCGGCGTTGGCGTCGGTGCCGGCGTGGGCGTCGCAGCCAGGCACCCCAAGGTCGAGGCCACCACCCGGCGTGTCATGGACCACTGGTTGAAGCGCGAGAAGATAGTCGTGTTCTGCTGGTTCCGGCGGACCACCCGCGCGGTCCACTCGTCGATCGAGGCCGCCCTCCGCGACGAAATCAGAGCCCGCGGAGCCCGCGCGTTCGGAGTGGACCCTGCCGACGGCGAGGAGATCGACAAGGAGTACCTGCGACTGGCGAACCGCCTGTTCCGGCGGGACACCAGCAGTCGAACGAACCTGGCCTACCGGAAGATCCACGACAAGCTAGAGGAGCATTTCCGGAGCAAGACCAGTCCTGAGGCGCACCCCGAGCTCGCGTCCTGGACGGCAGAAGCGGTCATCCGGAACTTTCGCACTCCTCAGCACCTCGCGCGGGTGGGCGGTCTCACCCGCGACCTCGACGCGGACGGCATCCTGGCCGACGTCTTCGCCCCCGGAGCGTCGAGGCGCTCCCTCGCCGACGCCTGGACCGACTTCATCGAGCGAGTCGATTCCCCCAGCGGGCACCCCGAACTGTTCCGCGACCTACTCGGGCGGGACCTGGAAGCGCCGGCGGAGCAGACGGAAGACGCCGACGAGCCGGACCGCAACGCCGAGAGCGGCCGCGGCTCCGAGCTGGGCGCGGTGGGCCTCGCGGACGGCAGCACCGACCCGGACATCAGGCGCAGACGTGCGAGCGTGTTCACCACCCCCTCCGCCCCGGAGGTCCTCGTCGCCGGTTCGGTCATGGGGGAGGGGATCGACCTGCACACCGAATGCGACGTGGTGATCCACCACGACCTGGACTGGAACCCGGGGATCATCGAGCAGCGGACCGGCCGGATCGAGCGGATCGGATCTCTGGCCGAACGCCGCGGCACCGGGATCACCGTCTACGTCCCCTACCTTGCGGGCACGCACGACGAGAAGCAGTTCCGCGTCGTCCGCGACCGGCAACAGTGGTTTGACCTCGTCATGGGATCACGACCGGAAGGCGGTCTCGAGGACTCTGACGAAGAAGCCCGGGTGCCCCTGGCTCAACCCATTGTGGAGGCCATGGCGATGAATCTGTCCGTCGGTTAGATCGCATCAATGCTCGGGCCCCGTGCGAGTGCTCAGGCAGGCACAGTCGAGTGCGGTAAGCCCTTCGGGCCGCGTGTCCCGGGGTTGAGGAGGGCTCGCACCGGTCGTAGCGTGATGCCATGGCTGGTATCAGCGCGCGGCGTGTGGTCGTCGCCCTCGACTGTCCCAACGCGCGCGAGCTCGCCGAGTTCTACGCGTCGATGCTCGGCTGGCGGATACACGACGGCGAGAATCCGGACTGGGTCGACGTCCTGCCGCCAGAAGGTGAGTCGGGCGCGCTCGCGCTCGCCTGCCAGACCGTCCCCGACTTCCGCGCGCCCACCTGGCCGGACGGTCCGGTCCCCACGCAGGTGCACCTCGACTTCCACGTGAACTCGATCGCGGACGCAGAGCCGACCGTCCTCGCCGCCGTCGCCCGACGGCACGATCACCAGCCCAGCCAAGACGGGCGATTCGTGGTGTACCTCGACCCCGTCGGGCACCCGTTCTGCCTCTGCGAGGAGTGAGACCGCGCGAAGTCCACCGCGCGACCAGGCGGCCCGTGCAGGCCGCCCGTCCGCTCGATCGCGGGGCTCCCCGCAGAGGGCCCTCCCAGCATGTCCCGCCTCCGCGCGTGATGCGGGGCGCGGGTGGGGATGACCTTGTCGTCGTCGTCCCGCGGTCTTCCCCCGTCACCCCACGGCGATCCCTCTCTTATCCGGCAACCCTCCGCCGCCGCGCGACGCTCCTTAAAACCCGTAGCGCTACGGGTACCCGGGGCCGATCGACGCCGAGACACTGGGGCGTGGAAGCACCAGCCATCAGGAGGGCACTATGACCGACAGGATTCGACGGGCACTGGCGGGAGGGCTACTGGCCGCGGCCACGGCCACCGGCATCGCTCTGGCGGGAGCGGGAACGGCCAACGCCTACAACTTGCCGCCCGAGCCCACCCATCAGGGGACCGAGGGCGAGTAGGCCTACTACCAGGGCGGCGGCGACCCCACCATCCACCGCTTCACCTGGACCGGCGGCGCGTGGCGCTACGACGGATGCGTCGGCGTCGGCTACTACGAACAAGTGCGGTAATCGCCACTCCCGCCGCCTGTCCTGGGGTTCACTGTCACCGAGGGGTCCGCCGCGTCGGGTCAGCGATGACGGAGAACCCCGGGGCAGGGGCAGGGGCAGGGGAGCGATGCAGGGCCGGACAACTGAACTCGAGTGGCTCACCGAGCAGCTGGAGGCGGGTGGCTCCGGCCCGCCGCGGCTGACGCTCGTCAAGGGCCCGCTCGGCTCCGGCAAAACGGCCCTGCTGTTCAGCGCGCTCGCCGAGCTCGACCGGCCGACGCTCTTCCTGCGCGGAGACCCCTACCCGGACACCGAGACCCCCCTCGCGGCCGCGCGACAACTGGTGGAGCGGCTGTTCGACCAAGACCTCGAGCGCGTCGTGGCCGACCATTCCCCGGCCGCCATCCACCGACAGTGCTGCCGGTTCCTCGAGGCGAGCCCCCGACTGCTCATCATCGACGACGCACAGTGGATCGACCCCGCCTCCCTGCGGCTCTTCGCCGCCGTCCTCCCGCACGCCGCCGACACCGTCCTGGCCTACCGGACCGGGATGACACCCACATCCCTCATCGACGCCGCGCGGCGGGTGGGCGCGACCATCGAGCACCTCACCGTGGGACCACTCGACGACGACGAGGTCGCCGCCCTCGCCGCCGACCTCGATCCCCGGCAACGCCGGACCGTCGTGGAATCCGCCGCCGGCAGTCCGCTGTTCGCCCGCACGCTGATCGGCGCCTTTCGGCGGAACCCGCACGCCACCACGCTCGAGCATGTGTTGCACGAGGGGGCCGGGGCGGGCGGTGACGCGTTGAGCTCGGTGGTCGGCGCGGACCTGGCCCGGCTCGACCCGGGCGCCCGGCGCACCCTCACCGCGATCGCCGTGCTGGGCAGCGCCGACCCCGCGCAGCTGGAGGCGGTGGCCGGCGTCGCTGACGTGGGCCGGCACCTGGGCGTGTTGCGCGACTGGGGTCTCATCTCGACGTGGGCGGCTGAGCCCCTCCACCCGCTCGTGCGGTTCACCGCCTACTCGCGCGCGTCCGCCGCCGAGCGCGCCGCGCTGCACCGCGCGGCCGCCGCTCTGCCCGGCCAGGACGCGTTCGCCCGGGCCGGCCACCTGGCCTCGCTCGGGCCCGCGGCCACCGCGGAGAAGATCAGCGTGATCCTCGACGCCG
Source organism: Dietzia sp. oral taxon 368 (assembly GCF_002999155.1). Taxonomy (NCBI): domain Bacteria; kingdom Bacillati; phylum Actinomycetota; class Actinomycetes; order Mycobacteriales; family Dietziaceae; genus Dietzia; species Dietzia sp. oral taxon 368. The sequence goes on along the minus strand of NZ_CP027238.1, from coordinate 524,756 downwards.
CCGAGCGCGCCGCCGACTCCGACCCGCAGGTGGTGGAGCGATGGCTCGCGGGGGTCGGGGGCGCGGCGGCGGTTTCCGGTGGCGCGGCGCCTGCGGCGGCCGGGCACCCCGGCTCGGGCTCCTCCGGTATGGCGCCTGCGGCGGCGGGGCACCTCGGTCGGCGGTGCGATCTGGTCCGCGCGCGGGCGCAGGTGATCATGGGCCAGCCGGACAGGGCGATCGAGGCGCTGCGGTGACTACACGATCGGGGCGAGCTCCTCGCGGGCCCAGCTGCGCAGGCGGGTCGGTGTGGTGGTGACGATCGAGCGGGCCTGCTCGGGTACGAAGTCGTCGCGTAGGCCGGTCGACATGCCCAGGAGTGCGTCCGCCCAGGCCGGTGGCATGCCCGCGCCGAGGTACTGGTCGCGCATCTGCTCGTCGGTGATGCGCTCGGCGCGGACCTCGCGACCCAGCTCCTCCGTGAGGATTCTCGCGACCTGGGCCCACGACAGGTCCTCGGGGCCGTGGACGGCCTGCACGCGCCGCCCGCGCCAGTCGGTGTTGAGCAGGGTGAGCGTCGCGACCTCCGCGATGTCCCGCGGGGCGACCCAGCTCATTTGCGCGTCGAGGGGAAGCACGGTCTGGAGCCGGCCGGCCCGGAGTGATTCCACCTCGAACAGCAGGTTGGTGAAGAAGTAGCCGCAGCGCAGATGGGTGACGGCAGCGGTGGTCTGGTCGAGGGCGACTTCTGTTTCCGCGAGGCCGTCGATCTCGCCCGCGCCGTGGCGCTTCTCCGCCCCGACGCTGCTCTGGAAGACGACCCGGCCGATCCCGTTCGCCTCGATCGCGGCGACGATGGACTCGGTCGCGCGGCGGTAGTCGTCCAGCGGATCGGGGGATTCGGCGGGTGGGTCGACCCAGTAGACGGCGTCGGCGTCGGCCGTGGCGGCGATGACCTGGTCGGGGTCGCGGGAGTCGGCCTGCCTCGGTTCGGCGTGCTCGGCGAGCTCGGCGGGGATCTGGTCCGGGTGGCGGGTGAGCAGGACCGGCCTGGCCCCGGCGCGGATGAGCATGCGCGTGAGGTGGCGGCCCACGTTGCCCTGCGGGGTCGTGATGGCGATCTTCATGGGGTCCCTTCTGCCGGGCGCGTTCTTTTGCGCGGGTTGGCGCGTGCAGGTTGCTGCGTGCGGTTTCCACGCTAGGGGTGGTTGCGGTCTGGTTTGGTCCGGATTGCGGGCAGTTGTGGGCTTGCATCGCCGTCGAGGAGGTACCTGGAACCGCGGTCTCCGAGAAGTCCCGCCCACGGCCATCTACGGGTAAACTTCCATAGCACTGGAAGAAGGACGGAATGATGGCAGCAACGCTCGAAGGCGCGGAGGACACCGCCCGGTCAGCGGCCGAGACGCTTGCGGCCACGATCGAGGCAGGGGTCTCGGAGGATCGGCGTCAGACCGACGAGTTCATCACCGAGCTCACCGATTTCGCGTTGGAACTGCTCCACTCGTGGCCGTCTACAGCGCCGAGAGTTCACATCGACGGTCTGTTGTCCCTACTCATCCGTGCGCGGACTGCACATGAACAAGACGACGCCGACGACCTGCTCGTCGCCCTCGTCGGGATGCGGACTGTCCTGTCGCGGATACAGCGTCAGAAGCGCCTCGCCCGGATCGAAGATCCGCAAGAAGCGCTCGCGCTCCTCGACACCTCTCTGGATGGGTGGAGTGCTGACGACATCGCGCGGGTTGTAGGAGCACAGTCGCGGGTCCTGGCCAACTGGCGGGCCGGAGCGGTGCCGCGTAGAGCCGCGCTCGAGCGGTTGCAGATGGTGGCCGAGCTCGTGGTGGAGTTGCGGACGGCCATGACGGCTCGCGGGGTCCGAATGTGGTTCGACAACCCGGTGCCGCAGCTCGACGGACGGTCACCGCTCGAGGTGCTCGAGGAGGGCGACCTCCGGGCGCAGGCAGAGCTTCTGGAATTCGCGCGCGGTGGCCTCCGTTAGGAAGGCGCCCCCGCGGATACACGTGGAACGGGCCGCGTTTCGCCAGGTGGGGCACGCGCAGCCACCGCTCTGGCACGACGCCGGCCTCGGCGGCGTGCCCGTGCAGTCGAGCGGTCGCTGGCATCGGAGAGGCGAGGGCTACGCCCAGTACCTGGCGTTGTCGCCCGCGGGGGCGTGGGCGGAGCTGGTCCGCTACTTCGCCCTGCGGACTCCAGAGGCGGTAGTCGAGCAGCGACGATCGCTGTGGCAGGCGTACGTGGTTCTGGACGACGTCGCCGACCTGTCGACGTTCGACGACTGGACGGCGTGCGGTCTGGACCCCGAGGTGGCGGTAGCCGATGACCACGCCGAGTGTCAGAAATTGGCGGCATGGCTGCAGGGTGAGCGCTACCGTGGGGTGCTCGCGCCGTCAGCGGCACTACCCGGCAGCGTCAATCTCACCGTGTTCGGGGGCCGCTATGAGCAGCTGGCCGCTGATGACCCGAGCGCCGTGCGAGGACGTGATCCTGACCGATGGCTGCGCGTGGCGCTGGCGGCGGAGGGGGCCCACCCTCCGAAAGAGCTGGTGACACGGACCCGGTACCGAGGCCAACCGCATGGCGGATACGAAGACTGGGCAGCTGGCACGGGGTAACTGTGCGGGGACGGGTGTGACCACTCGCGGGCCGGAGGGGGGCGCAGCGGCGGCGTCGTCGCAGCAGGACCCGCTCCAGCCGGCGGGAGCGGGCCCGACCGGGCAGTGGAGGCGCTCGTCGTCGTCATCCCTTTCGCGCCGGCAGGTGCTGAACCTCGACGGACAGCGAGCGCCACGAGATTCCCGGGATCGAGTGCAGGGGAGCGAACGGGTCGGCAGCGTGCTGCCAGGCGACCGCCAGGCTGTCCGCGATGAGGTCGGCGTCGGCGGGGTGGGCGCGCGTGGCGAGGCGCCGCAGGAGTTGGACGTCGGTGAGCTTGACCGTGACCGTCCAGGTGAGCGTGCCGCGGTCGGACGCCTCGGGGACCACAGTGCTGGTGCCGTCGAGCACCCGGAACGCGCCCTCTTCGAGGAGTTCCTCCAGGCCGCGCGTCGGCCAGATCAGCCACGGCAGCTGTTCCAGCGGCGGCAGGGCGGGATCGGGGCCCGCCTCCTCGCTCGCAGGATCCTCGATCACCTCGCCGGAGAACGCGTCAACCACCACGGTGTCCTCCTGGTACCGCGTCAGTTCGGCTGTCACCGCCGCCGGGTCGTCAACGGACACCGCCGCGGTGACAGTGCAGGACCACGTCTCGCGGTTCCTCCCGCGACGGGGACGCGCAGGCGAGGACTGCGGCGCGGGCTCGGGTTCGGGTTCGGGTAGGTCGAAGAGGCCGGGTTCGACGTTGTCCATGGCGGGTGAGCCTACTTCTCCGGCCCGGGATGCCCCGGTACGGCGCTCGAGTCTCGTATCGTCGATGAGGTGACGCCCTCGACAGATCGCCCGTACGGGCCAGGCGACCTCTCCGCAGATGAACTGAAACAGGCCGTTCTCGACGCGCTGGCGAGCGCGGGGGTCCCGCAGACCGAGCTGATGGCCTCGCTGGCGGCTGGGGCGGACTACCAGTCGCCGTGGGAACGCCCGGCCGTCAACCGCCGGCACCCGAGGCGCGAGACACCGGTGACGTACCGCGTCAAGGTGGAGCTGCTGGACTCATCCCCGCCGATCTGGCGACGTCTGGACCTGCGCAGCGACCTCATGCTGCCGCGCCTGCACCTGATCCTGCAGGAGGCCATGGGCTGGACGAACAGCCACCTGCACGAGTTCATCCATTCGGCATCGCGCCAGGACCGCGACGCTGAGCACTTCGGCTCCATGGACTACCCCGACGCCGGGGAGATGGGTGAACTCGACGAGGCCGACGTGCGGCTCGACGAGCTGGCCCACAGCGTGGGCGACAAGTTCCTGTACTGGTACGACTTCGGTGACAGTTGGTGGCACCGCGTCACCGTGGAGAAGGTCCTGGAACATGACGACGACGAGGTCCCGGATGCAACGGTGGTGGCCGGTCGCCGGGCATGCCCGCCGGAGGACTGCGGGGGGATCTGGTCCTACAACGAGTGGATAGCCGGGGACGCCGACCCGGACGGCTGGGACCCGCACACCCTCGAGTTCTGGGCGGGGTGGGACGCGGAAGCGTTCGACCTCGACGATGCCCAACAGCGAGTGGCCCGGGTCGCGGAGATGCCCGCCACCCTCCGGGAAATCCAGCTGGAGGAGGCCGAGAAGCTGCAGATCCTGCTCGAGCGGATCGGGGACGGCGTCAGACTCACCGCGGCCGGGTACCTGCCGCCGGCGGTGGTCGAGCAACTGATGGTCGACACCGGGTGGGACCGCCAGTGGATCGGGAAGAACAACCGCGAGGACCTCACGTTCCCGATCTGGCAGCTGCGGGACTGGGCCCGGGCGCTGGGGCTGGTGCGCAAGTACAAGGGCGAGCTACGGCCGACCCGCCGGGGCGCGGCGCTGATGAACGACCGCGAGGTTCTCGCCGACCTCATCGCCCGCAGCATCCCGCACGACCGGCTCTACGGCACACCGCTCGACTGGTTCTGAGGTACTGGAGGGTGACCCGCCCGTATGGGGGGCGTGGCCAGCTGCCGTTCGGTGCAGTCGGCAACGGCGTATAAAGTGGAGTCTAGTCCGCTTTGGAGATCGCCGCGTACGCAACGAAGCGCGCGGCCGCGGCCACCGGTCGCTCCCGCCAACAATGAAGACCTCACCCACCCGGGACGTCACCATGACCACTGCACGCGAGAACCCCGACAACGCTGAGCCCGCCGAAAGCGCTGAGCCCCCCGAAAGCGCTGAGTCCCCCGAAAACGCTGAGCCACCTGAAGTCCCGGAACCAGCGGTGCGCGCTCGCGGCCTCGGGCTGGTGGGCGACCACGGCCGGGTCTTCGGCCCCCTGGATCTGGATATCGACCGCGGCGGAATCACCGTCCTGCGCGGCCACCCCGGCAACGGCCGCACATGCCTCCTGCTCACCCTGGCCGGTCGAATGGCACCCACCGAGGGGCGGCTCGAGGTGCTCGGTCACACGGGCAGTCGCGAGATCTTCACCCGGTCGGCGATCGCCGGATTCTCGGGCATCGACGAGCTGGACCCGGCGGTCACGGTCCGCACGGTCGTGGCGGAGCAGCGCGCGTGGATGAGCCCGTGGTGGCGCCCGCGTGGCCGCACCGGCCCAGCCCAACTCGAAGAGCTCCTCGGCCCGGTGTACGGGGACCTCCGCCTGCCCGGGCTGCGCACCTACATCGGAGACCTCACCGAACTGGATCGCCTGCTGCTGCGCATAGCGCTGGCCCGCTACGAGGGCACGCCGATACTCGTAGTGGACGACATCGAACAGGTCCGCGTTCCCGCGGAACGCGCACGAGCGCTGCAGCGCCTGGCCGAGATCGCCGACGCCGACCAGAGCACCGTCATCCTGTCTTCCGTGGACTCCCTGCCCGCGGGCTCGCCCGAGCACCACATGGTCACCGTCCCCGCCACCAAGGAAGGCCTCGCATGATCTCCGGACTGTCCATCGGCAGTGAGCTCAAACGCTTCGGCCGCGGACGGCTACCGCGAGTGGCGATAGTCGTGCTGGTGCTCATGCCCCTGCTCTACAGCGCCCTGTACCTCGCCGCCTTCTGGGACCCGTTCGGCCGGACCTCCCAGTTGCCGGTCGCGTTGGTCAACGACGACACCGGGACGCAGGTCGACGGCGAACCACTACGCGCCGGCGACCAGGTGGTGGACGAACTCCTGCAGAACGACCAGCTCGACTGGCGACTGGTCGACGCCGCCGAGGCCGAAGCCGGACTGTCCGATCACCACTACAACTTCGTGGTTCGCCTGACCCCGGAGTTCAGCGAATCCGTCGCCTCACCCACCGGGGACGACCCGCGGCAGGCCGCGATCACCGTCACCTACGACCAATCCGGCAACTACCTGTCCAGCCTCATCGGACGCAGCGCCACAGCCGAACTGCACAACGCGGTGGGCTCGGCCATCTCAGCGCAGGCCGTCGACAAAGTCCTCGTGGGTGTGCAGGATGCCGGCGCCGGGCTGCGCGAGGCCGCCGACGGTGCCGCGCAGCTCGACGACGGCGCGGGCACACTCGACGACGGCATCACCGAGCTGAGCGAAAAGTCCGCCGAACTGGACGCCGGCGCCCGCACCCTCGACCAGGGCGCCGCCACGCTCGCGGACGGCAACCACCAGCTGGCCACCAAGATCCACGAGGCCCGCTCCGGAGTCGACCAGCTGGCCGGCGGGATCGGCACTGCCGCCGACGGCGCGACGCAGCTCAACGAGGGCGTCCAGCGCCTCGACGGCGGAGTGCAGCGGCTCGGGAACGGGGCCGCGCAGGTCAGCGGCGGAGTCGACCAGCTCGCCGGTGTCCTGGATCAGCTCTCGCAGGCACAGAACGCCGCGATCGCCCCGCTGCGGCAGGCCGCCGCGCAGATGAGGCAGGTCGAGGCCACCACCGGCCTGGCCACCGCTCCGGGGTCCGCGGGATCGGGGAGCTCCGCCGGATCGGCCGGGGTACCGGTCTCCGTGCAGTTGGAGACCCTGGCCGACCAACTCGAATCGCAGGGCCTCGGCGCCGGCTCGTCGCAACTGTCGGACCTGCACCGGCTGCGCGACGGCGCCCGCGAGTTGTCGTCGGCACTCAACGACCCCTCCGGCGAGTTCCTCACCGGGATCAACGCCCTGGGCGCCGGCGCGGCGCAACTCGACAACGGACTGCAACGACTCGACACGGGCGCCACCACCCTCGTCGACGGCGTGCGCCAGCTCGACGAGGGCGCCGCACGCTTGGACGAGGGCGCGGCCACCCTGGCCGCGGGCACCGGCGACCTCACCGACGGCACCGGCCGCCTCGTCGACGGCACCAGCCGGCTCGCCGACGGCTCACACACCCTCAAAGACGGCACCGGCCGGTTGTCGAGCGAACTGGCCGCCGGCGCCGACCGGGTCCCGCAGTGGAGTGACCAGCACCGCGAGGACATGGCGCGCACGATCGGAGACCCGATCACACTCACGTCGATATATGACAACCCGGCGGAGACGTTCGGCTACGGGTTCGCCCCGTTCTTCGTGCCGCTGGCACTGTTCGTGGGCGGGATCATGATCTGGCTGCTGCTCACGCCACTCCAGCCGCGCGCCGTGGCCACACGGTTGCACCCGCTGCGGGTCGTGATGGCCTCGCTGCAGCCGGCGCTGCTGTTGGCGCTCGGGCAGGCGGTGGTGATTCTGCTGGTGCTGCGCTTCGGTCTGGGCATGACGCCGGTTCACCCGATGGGCGCACTGGCCATCATGGCGCTGTCGGCGGTGGCGTTCATCTCACTCATCCAGATGCTCAACGTGGTGTTCGGCCCGTCGGTCGGCAGAGTGCTGTCCATGGCACTGCTGATGCTGCAGCTGACCTCGGCGGACGGCATCTATCCGACCGCGGTCGAGCCCGCGTTCTTCCGCTGGATCCACCCGTTCAACCCCATGACCTACACCGTGCAGGGGCTACGGCAGACCATCATGGGCGGCAGCCCCTCGCAGATGTGGATTCCGGTGTTGGTTCTGACGTTGGTGACGGTGGGTGCGATCGGCATCAGTACATGGGCGGCGCATCGCAATCGTGTGTGGACGCTGGAGCGGTTGCACCCGCCGGTGGCCATGTAGCGCGGAGTTACTCCTCCGTCGTGATGAACTGGGCGAGCGACTCGGGGCCTATAGCGGCCCGCCGAGGCGCCAGTAGCCGGTGAACTGGACGCGGTCGGGCTCCTGGCCGCGGGCGAGGAGATGCCGGCGGACGGCCGTGACCATCCCGGACTCGCCGGCCACCCACGCGAACCCGGCGGGGAGCTCGACCGCGGCCATCGCGTTGATGAGCTCATCCGCCGAGCCGGGCGCCGCCGCCACCACCCGAACCCGGACGCGGTCGGCGTCGGCGGGGGAGACCGCGGGCAGAACCGTGCGGGGGAGGGCGGACGGGTCAGGCACCGCGGCCAGCACGTCGAGCGCCAACGTCGGCGGTCGCTCCTCGATCAGCCGGGCCAGCGCGGGCAGGGCGGTGGCGTCCCCCACGGCCAGCATCCGGTCCACCGCGGGAAGGGCCCGGCACACCCGCGGGCCGACGATCGTCAGCGCGTCACCCGGCCGGACCGACTCGAGCCAGCGCACGCCCGCGCCCGAGGCGTGGCGGACCAGGTCCACGGCGAGGGCGCCGTCTCGCAAGGACCGCACGGTGTACTCCCGCACCAGCGCGGCGCTGCCCGGTGGGTGGCCCAGCCCGCCACCCGGCGCGGGAACGGGGAGGGTGACCTCGCCCGTCACGGGATCGGGCAGGCAGAAGACCACGACGTCGTCGAAGGACGGGCTGCGCACGGCGGGCACGAGGCCGGTGTCGCCGGCCGCGGCGGAGGCGGTGGCGCATGCGGAGCTGGCGGCGGCGAACTCCCCGAGCTCGTCGCCCTCGAGCGTCACGCGCACCAGCTCGGGAGCGAGGGGTTCGACGGCGCGTACTCGGACCCGCCGCAGCGCGGTCGGCTGCCAGCTCTCCGCCCGGTGGGGGTTGCGCGGGCGCGGGGTCTCGCGGTCGGACGGGCGCCGTGCGGGTTTCTCGGACATGCCGGTCTGGTCAACCACGGCGACCCTCCCGCCACAACAGACCCAGGAAGAACAGCCCGCCGAGCACCACCGTCACCACGCCCACCGGTAGCGGCTGGGCGAACGCGTGCTGAGCCACGAGGTCGGAGGCCAGCAGCAGCACCCCGCCCAGCAGTGCCGCCGGCAGGACCCGATCACTGCGGGTGAGCAGCCGCGACAGGTGCGGAGCCACCAACGCCACGAACGAGATCGGCCCGGCCGTCGCCACGGCCGCCCCGGCCAGGACCGTGGCCGCCGCCAACAGGACCAGCCGCGTGGAGCGCAGTCGCACGCCCAGGGCCACCGCGACGTCGTCGCCGAGCGCCAGCGCGCGCATGGCCCGGGACCGACTCGCGATGACCACCGCGGCCACGAGCAGCACCCACGCCAGCGGCCAGAGCTCGGACCAGCCGCGACCCTGCAGCGAGCCGGTGAGCCAGATCTGGGCGGTCACGGCGCTGGCCACGAACCCCCTGGAGAGCAGGTGCGCCACGTACGCCATCGCCAGGGCGCCCAGGGCCACGCCGAGCAGGACCAGGCGGGCGCCGCTGAGCCCGCGCCACCACGTCAGGGCCAGGATGAACCCGGTGGTGAGCGCCGCGCCCGCGAGTGCGCCCGTGGCGACCTGCGCGATCCCGCCGCCCAGCACGAGGATCACCGTCGCCCCGCCCGCCGACGCGCCCTGGGTGATGCCGATGATGTCCGGGCTGGCCAGCGGATTGCGGGTGAGCGCGCAGAACAGCGCGCCCGACGTCGCCAGAGCCGCGCCCACCGCCAGCGCGACCAGCGCCCGGGGCAGGCGGCGTTCGTGGATGAAGAAGTTGGTGGTGCGGTCGGGTGCGTCGCCGAGCAGGGTCGCCACCGCGTCGGGGACCGAGATGATGAACTCGCCGATCACCAGCGAGGCGGCCACGAGTATGACGACGACGACGGCGAGGATCGCAGTGACCCACGCAGTGCGCAGGTGCAGCCGCACCGAGAATCGGCCGGCGGCGAGGAGGCGTTCGTCGCTGGGCAGGGCTGTTGCGGGGCGCGGTGCGGTTATCGTCATGCGACACCCACCCGTCGGCCCGCGGCCAGGTACGCCACCAGCAGCGGCGCGCCGATGAACGCCATGACCACGCCCGCCGGGGTCTCCGAGCCGCTCGCGATCACGCGGCCGACCACGTCGGCCACCAGCAGCAACGCCGGGGCCACCACAATGGACAGCGGCACCACCCGGATCAGGCTCGGGCCGACGAGACCGCGGACGAGGTGGGGCACGACCAGTCCCACGAAGCTGATGGGGCCGGCCAGCGCCGTGGCGGTCCCGGCGAGCAGTGCGACGGCGACGAGCGACCACACCCGCACCCACCCGGGGCGCACGCCCAGCGCCACCGCCGAGTCGTCGCCCAGGGCGAGCGCGTCCAGGCCGCGCAGGAGCAGCAGGGCGATCACCGCGCCCGCGACGACGAGCGGGATCACGCCGGTGACCTCGTCGATCGACCGCGCAGTGAGCGAGCCGACTTGCCAGAAGCTGTACGCCTGCAGGACGGTCTCGTCCAGCACGACGAACGTTTGGCTGAGACCGGACAGCACCGCTGCCAGCGCGACGCCGGCCAGGGTGAGCCGAACAGGGGAGGACGCCGCGAGCGCCGAGGTGCTGAGCAGGAGGATGATCGCGGACGCCACACCGGCGCCGGCCAGTGCGAACCACACCGTGGAGGCCAGGCCGAGGCCGCCGGTGAGCGTCGCTCCGGCGACCACCCCCAGCGCGGCGCCGGCATTGACGCCGAGGATTCCCGGGTCGGCGATCGGATTGCGGGTCATTGCCTGCATGAGCGCCCCGGACGCGCCGAGCGCCGCACCGCACACCAGCCCGAGCACGGTCCGGTTGGCCCGCAGTTCGCCGACGATCCCCACCACGCTCTGCGTGCCCTGGCCGAGCAGCGCACCCACCACCTCGGCGGGCGGGATCGGGCGGGCACCGATAGCGAGGCTGGCCACGACCGCGGCCGCCAGGGCCAGGACGGCCACGATCAGTCCGGGGAACAACCCGGCTCCGCGGCGGGGCTGCTGGCCAGCGCTTGCTGCCGGGGCGGCTGCCCGGTCGGCGGCCGGCACCGCGGGCCGTGCGTCGGCGTCGGAGTCGGGGAGAGGTCGTGGGGCCACGGTGGAACCCTAGACCAGACTCATTGTTAGGTGAGCCTTGCCTGTGTGGTTTGATCTGTAGTCATGACCAGAATCTCACGCCGGCGCCGCTCGGTGCCCGCCCTGATCGCCATGGCCCTCGCCTCTGCGGTGGCTCTGTCCGCGTGCTCCGGCAGCAGCGACACCGCCGAGGCACCTTCGGACGAGGCCTATACCGTCACCCACGCGATGGGCGAGACCGTGATCGACGGGACGCCCGAGAGGGTCGTCGTCCTCGACTCTCCGCACCTCGACGCGCTCGTCGCGCTCGGCCACACGCCCGTCGGGATCACCGAGTCCGGCGCCGGCTCCGGCGCCCCGCCGTACCTCGGTGACGTGGACGCCGAGATCGTGGGCCTGACCTCCGAGCCCGACATCGACGCGATCGCCGCCCTTGCCCCTGACCTCATCATCGGCGCCAAGGTCCGCCACGAGGCCATCTACGACGAGCTCTCCGGCATCGCCCCCACCGTGTACTCCGAGAACTCCGGCACCGACTGGCAGGAGCAGGCGCGGATCACCGCCGCCGCCGTCGGTGAGGACGAGGAGATGGAGCAGCTCATCGACGACCTCGACACCCACATCGCCGAGGTCGGCGAGCAGGTGGGCGCCGAGGGCACCACGCTGTCGATCGTCCGGTTCCGCCCGGACAACTTCCGCCTCTACGGACCCGAGACGTTCTCCGGCTCGATCCTGTCCCAGATGGGCTTCGACCTGGGCGAGCGCGAGTGGAACGAGTACTCCATGGCCGAGCTCTCCCCGGAGCTGTACGAGCAGATCACCGGCGACGTCGTGTTCTTCACCAACCCCGGCGGCGACCCGTCGGCGACGACCATGGCGACCGTGACCGGGCTCTGGGGCGACCTGCCCGCCGTGAAGTCCGGCCAGACCTACGAGGTCGAGGACGAGACCTGGATGGTCGGCATCGGCGTCCTGGGCGCCGGCGAGATCCTCGACGACGTCCAGGAGATCCTGGGCTGATGCGCCCCACCTCCCTCGACCGTGATGCCCGCGCCGGCGCCCAGCTCGAGCGCGGGCGCGGGCTCACGGTGGAGGGGGCGCGGCTCGCGTACGAACGGCGCGTCGTGGCCACCGACCTCGACCTGGAACTGCCCGAGGATGCGTTCACGGTGATCGTCGGCCCCAACGCCTGCGGCAAGTCCACGCTGCTCAAGGCCCTGGCTCGCGTGATCGCTCCCGGCGAGGGACGGATCCTGCTGGACGGACACGATCTGCACCGGCTGCGGACCAAGGCGGTCGCCCGCCGGATCGGGCTCCTGCCGCAGGGCGCCGTCACTCCGGAGGGGATCCGGGTCGACGACCTGGTGGCGCGTGGCCGGCACCCGCACCACAGCCCACTACGCCAGTGGAGCCGCGCCGACGACACCGCCGTGACCGCCGCGATGGCCTCCACCGGGGTGTCCGATCTGGCGACCCGGTTCGTCGACGAACTCTCCGGCGGCCAGCGCCAACGCGTGTGGGTCGCCATGCTGCTGGCCCAGGAGACGCCCATCCTCCTGCTGGATGAGCCCACCACCTACCTCGACATCGCGCACCAGTACGACCTGCTGGACCTGCTCCGAGACCAGCACGAGAGCGGTCGCGCGGTGATCGCCGTGCTCCACGATCTCAACCAGGCCGCCCGCTACGCGACGCACCTGGTCGTGATGAAGGACGGCCGCGTGGTGGCCACCGGCGCCCCGGCCGAGGTCCTCACCGCCGAGCTGGTGGAGCAGGTTTTCGGGCTCCCGTGCCTGATCGCCGCCGACCCGGTGACGGGAACGCCCACCGTGGTGCCGCTCGATCGGCGCAGGCGGAGCTGATCGCACCGCTACGCTGACCGGACCTCATCCGCTCACCCTGGGAGATTCATGTCCGCACTGCGCACGTCCATGGCTGCTGTCGGTGCCGCGATCGCGGCAGGCGTTGCGGGAAGTCTGATCGGCGCGGCGCCCGCCACCGCACAGCCGGCCGCCCCGCCGATCCCGCGGGGTATGCCGCAGGTGGTGACCGATGTGCTCGGCCCCCGGGACCCCGGGTTCTGGAACCCGGCGGTGAACGGCACCCGCGTCCTCACCCCGGTCGAGCCTGGTGTCGAGGTGGCGTGCGCGACGGGCTTCGAGCCGGTGATCTCGTGCTCGACGCTCGACATGCGCGACTTCACGCCGCAACGCAGCCTGGGGTTCATCGACGTGCCCACGCTCGGAGGGCCCGCACTGCGGATGTGGTTCGACTATCCGCGGTGGGGCGACGGCTCGACCGGGGACGTGAACCGGCGGGTGATCGAGTGGTGGGAAAGCAGGAACTGACGTCACCGACGGCGACTGACCCGCCGCAGACAGTCGTACCCGGCCCTACCGGTCGGGCTTGAGGCCGTTCTCGATGCCCCACGCGACCGCCTGCGCGCGCGTGGCCACGTCCATCTTCCGGTACGCCGAGCGCACGTAGGTTTTCACCGTGTTGAGCGAGAGGTAGCACTGCTCGGCGATCTGCTCGTTGGACAGCCCCTGCACGATCAGGCTGACCACCTCGGCTTCTCGGTGTGAGAGGCCGGCCTCCTTGGCGGGCCACTTGTCGGGACCCATGATCGGCAGGCCCGCTCCCGTCAGGGTGACGCGCTTGCCGGCGGCGATCTGCTCGATGCCACTCACCAGCTCGGGAGCGGTCAGGGACTTGGACAGGAACCCGTGGGCGCCCGCGTCGAGGCTGTCGCGCACCGCGGCCGGGTCAGAGGTGAACGAGTAGACGGCGACCGCCGCGATGGTCGGATCCTGCAGGAGCTTCTCGAGGCGGTCGTCCTTGCCCAGGGACGAGGCGAAGGAGTCGTATAGGGCCACGTCCACGGTGGCCGATCCGCTGGAGACCAGGTCCTTCTCCACCATCTCGATCCGGTCGGAGTAGGGGGCGAGAAAGGCGTTGACGCCGGCGACGACGACGAGGTAGTCATTGACCACTGTGACCTTGATCGGCATCCGCAGATCTTAGCAACGGGCTCTGAACGGCCACGCCCTGCTAATACACCCCTAGGGGTGAAGTGTGCCCGGGTGGACCCGGGAGACAATTCGACGTTGATCTTCCGCCATCTGCGACAGGAGCACGAGTGCCACGGTTCAGGAATCTGAAACCCACATCGGAGTTCTGGGCCTGGAGGGACGACGGAGCGTGCGTCGGCGACCCCGATCTTTTCTACAGTGCCGAGGACGAGCCAAAGGGCGTGCGCCGTCGCAAGGAGAAGGCGGCCAAGGAGATCTGCGCCCGCTGCCCGGTCCTCGAAACGTGCCGCAAGTTCGCGATCGAGGCGGGCGAGCTCTACGGCGTCTGGGGCGGGATGACCGAACTCGACCGGCACAAGCTGGCCGGGCGGCAGCGGACCGGCTGAGACTCCCGCCCCCGCCCCCAGTGGAGTGACCGTCGCGCGCTACGGCGGCATGCGCCTGAAAAGCCCCGGATCAGTGCGGCGATGGTGCGCTGATTATCACGCCGGATCAGGCCCGACAACTGATAACCAGATGAGCGCTGGGCCCACGATCCGCGCCAGGCGCGTCGATAGGTCGCACCTGCTCACGTTGTCCCAGGACGGGTCACGGAGAAGTCAGTGTCTGTGACCACTCGACGAACAGCGGGCGCCGGACGGGCAAGGGCTCGCGTATCTGGCGCGCGGGCGCCGAATCTCGTGTGCACGGCCCCCACACACCGGGCGCGCGGACCCCGCTAACGAAGAATGTCCCGGGCCATCGACGAACGATGATCCGGGACATTCACTCTGAGCGGATGACGAGATTCGAACTCGCGACCCTCACCTTGGCAAGGTGATGCGCTACCAGCTGCGCCACATCCGCATCGCATTCCGGCCCGCCGGGGCGTTCCGTGCTGCGAGAAAGAACAATAGCGCACGCCGTGGAGCGGTTCCACGCGGGGTCCCCGAGCGCGCCGGACGGGGTCCTCGAGCGCGTCGGACGGGGTTCACGATGGGGCCGATCGCGGGCCCGACCACGGCTGCGCTGCGCCCGCACCGCCCCGGATGTCGAAATCCGGCGGACGGTTCCGTCCCCCTCGTGAAGCGACCACACTGGGTCGCACAGCGTGAGGAGGACCATCATGGCCAAGTACCTGTTGCTCAAGCACTATCGCGGCTCGGCGCCGGAGGCGCCCACCTATCCACCGCTGGGCGAGTGGGCGCCCGAGGAGATCTCCGCGCACTTCGAGTACATGGAGGATGTCGCCAACCGGCTTCGAGAGAGCGGGGAGTACGTGGACTCCCACGCACTGTCGGAGTCGGGGACGTGGGTGCGGTACGACGGCGAGGGCAAGCCCCCGCTGACCGACGGCCCCTTCGCCGAGACCAAGGACCTCATCGCCGGCTGGATGATCATCGACGTGGCCGACTACGACCGTGCGGTCGAGCTGGCCGGCGAGCTGTCCGCGGCACCCGGCCCCGGCGGCGCGCCGATCCGGGAGTGGCTCGAACTGCGGCCCCTGCTCGCGGCGCCCACGGAGATGGAGGACTGACCGATCGTGGCCGGGCACGATGCCGTGGCCGGGCCCGGCTCACCGTCCGGCCCGGACCTGTAGGCGCTCATCCCGCAGGTGATCGGCGTCCTCGTCCGCCGCGGAGCCGACTTCGCCGCGGCCGAGGACGCCGTGCAGGACGCGCTCGTCGAGTCCCTGTGCAGCTGGCCCGCCGACCCGCCACGCGACCCCCGGGCCTGGCTGATCGCCGTGGCGTGGCGCAGGTTCCTCGACGCGGCCAGGTCGGAGTCGGCCCGTCGGCGCCGCAAGGACCTGGCGACGGCGGAGCAGGCGGTGACCTCGTCGTCGTCGTCGTACTCTCCGCTCGTCCCGGGTGACCGGGGCGGCGCGGGTAACCCGAGCGGCCAGGGCGACTGGCCCGACCGCGACGACACCCTCTGGCTCTACTTCCTGTGCGCGCATCCGGCGCTGCCGATGCCGTCGGCGATCGCGCTGACCCTGCGCGCGGTCGGCGGCCTGACGACGCGGCAGATCGCGCGGGCGTTCCTCGTCCCCGAGGCGACGATGGCGCAGCGCATCAGCCGCGCCAAGCGCACGCTCGACGGCCAGCGGCTCGACCGGCCCGGCGACGTGGCGACCGTCCTGCGCGTCCTCTACCTGGTGTTCAACGAGGGCTACACCGGCGAGGTCGACCCGGCCGCCGAGGCGCTGCGCCTGACCCGGCAGCTGTCGGCGGCGATCGACCACCCCGAGGTGCGTGGGCTGCTGGCGCTGATGATGCTGCACCACGCGCGCCGGGCGGCGCGGTTCGGGGGCGACGACGACGAGCTCATCCCCCTCGCCGAGCAGGACAGACGCCTGTGGGACGCGGATGCCATCGCGCAAGGGACCGCGATCCTGCAGGCGGCGCTCGCGCGCGATCAGCTGGGGGAGTACCAGGCGCAGGCCGCGGCGCTGGGTGGGCGACGGTCAGCGGGGCCCCTCCGGCCGCCGGCGTAGCCGCACACACTCTGGCGTCTGCGCGCAGCCGCTCCTGCGGATGGCGTCTCGCTCCCGGGGATGTGCGCGAATTCCGCAGCCGCCTCTGGCCATGGCGTCTGGCCTGCGCTTCGGGGCGCGCGAGACGCCATGGCCAGAGGCGGCTGTGCAGCGCTCGGTGGTCCGCTCATCCGGCCCGGCGTAGCGTGCGGGCATGACCGATTCCCAGCAGATCCCGAGCAGCGACAACGGACAGCGGAGCGGAGATTCCAGCGGCGAGACCCTCGGTGCGCCGGTCCCCGAGGGGCGGGCGGCCGGCGGTGGGTCGCTGCAGCGTGACCCCGACGACTGGGTCACCGGCGACGAGCCCATGACCGAGGCGCAGAAGAGCTACCTGGACACCCTGGCCCGCGAGGCCGGCGAGGAGCTCCCCGCGACGTTGACCAAGGCGGAGGCGTCCGAGCACATCGACCGCCTGCAGAAGGGCAACCCGCGCACCGACCGGGCGTAGGCGTCCCGCTCCGTGCAGCGCCACGCGCGGATGGCACCGACGCGGTGCTTTGAGGATCCGCGAGTGCGCGAAGGCTAATGCGGCTAACATTGTTGGTGGCCGTCAGGTGTGGACTCCTTGGCGGCGTCTACGTGAAGAGGATGCGAGGGGCCGGGCCCGCACGAGTCGCCCGGGTCACGCAAGTGGGTCTCGCCCACGGACTGAACAGGTTGTAAAATTCCGCTCAGAAGGCGGGTGGTCGCGATGACTGTTCAGAATCGGGTGATGTCGCAGAAGGCCGTGTCGGGAGATCGCGCGGAGCGTGCACTGCGAGAGCTCGACGACCCGCTGTTCGCCGACCTCGTCGTCAAGGAACTGCGTCGGCGCAGCTCGTTCACCGGCGTCGCCGGGCGAGATCCTCATCCGGCGGGGCGTCCTGTCAAACTCGACCACTTCGACCCGCGCCGCGCAGACGACATCGTCGCCGTGGTCAACCGGATGCTCGACGCCGGGCACGCCCCGGAGGCCGCCACCGTGTGGTGGACCACGCCGACCAGCTCGCTGCCCGGGCGGCGCGCGCCCATGGACCTACTGGGTCAGGACCACGCCGCGCTCCGCGAACTGGCCGCGGCCTACGTCACCGGCGCGGAAGTCTGACCACGACTTCTGTTGACGGCGGGGAGGTCTGACCGCGCCCGACCGGATCGTGATGCCGCAGGCCCGGGGGTGAGCTCGGCCGCGCGCGGCCGCTCCGACGTACCGCCGCGCCCTAGACTCCCCACATGATGGTTCTCGCCGCGTCGCCTCCGACCGACCCCTCCGCGGGGTACGACGGGTTCATCGGCTGGATCCTCTCACTCATGGAGACCCTCGGCGAGCTCGGCGTCGGTATCGCGATCCTGCTGGAGACCTTCCTGCCGCCCATCCCGTCCGAGGCCGTCCTTCCCGGCGCCGGCTTCCTGGCCTACGACGGCCGGATGAGCTTCTGGCTGGCCTGGGTGGCGGCGACCGCGGGTGCGCTGCTCGGCGCGTGGATCTGGTACGTCGTGGGCGCGGCGCTCGGCCGGGACCGCACCCGCCGCCTCGTCGGCCGGATCCCGCTGCTGGACCACGACGACTTCGACAAGTCGGAGGCGTTCTTCCAGAAATGGGGCGGCGTCGCCGTACTGGTGGGGCGCTGCGTCCCCCTCGTGCGGTCGTTCATCTCCATCCCCGCGGGCATCGAACGGATGCCGTTCGCGCACTTCAGTGCCTACACGCTCCTCGGGTCCGGCGTGTGGAACGCCATCTGGATCGGCGCCGGATACCTCTTCGGCCCCGCCATCAAGCCCGCGCTCGAGCAGTGGAGCGGCATGCTGTCCAACGCCGTGCTGGCGGTGATCGCGATAGCCTTCGTGTGGTTCGTGGTCAAGCGCGTGCGCCGACTCTCGCGGACGGCGATCGCCGAGAAGAAGTCGGTCGGTAGCGACCACTGAGCCGTGACCGCGCGTGGGCCGGACCGGGTGTCGTCCATCCGGCCCGGACGGCGCTCCGAATCCCCCGTGGTCGCCGGAACCACCGACGCGGCCCCTGACGCCACCCGCGGACGCGGCGTACGTTGGGCCACGCCCGCACCACACGACCTGAGGAGATCGCCCATGTCCGATGCGCTCTACACCGTCGAGGCCCTGTCGACCGGCGGCGGCCGCGACGGCCACGTGGCCACCGCCGACAAGGCCGTGGACCTGACCATGGCCCCGCCCGAGGAGCTCGGTGGCTCCGGCGAAGGCAACAACCCCGAGCAGCTGTTCGCCGCCGGATACGCCGCCTGCTTCCACTCCGCCCTGCAGAGCGCGGCCAGGCAGAAGAAGGTCAAGATCGACGGCTCGTCCGTCGGCGCACGGATCTCATTGGTGCGCTCGGGCGAGGAGAGCATCGACCTGGCCGTGCAGCTCGAGGTGATCATCCCCGGCCTCGAGGCAGAGCAGGCCGACGAGCTGGCCACACTCGCCCACCAGATGTGCCCCTACTCGCGCGCCGTCGAGGGCAACATCGAGGTCAACGTCTCGGTCGGCGAGGACTGAGCGCCACCTTCTCGCGGGGCGTGTCAACAAAAGCCTGTTCTCAGCAACGGCGCTGCGCTAGCGTTGCTCGCACGGTCGGCGTCGTCCAGTCGATCCGGGAAGTCACGGGGGACCTTCCATGCGGAGCACATCGATCAGACGCGGCATCATCCTTCTGGTCGGCTCGATCGCCCTGGCTAGCTCAGCGTGCAGCACCGGCGGGGCCGGGTCCGCAGACGAATCGGCGATCGCGCCCCCGCCGCCGCCCGCATCGCAGATCGCCGGCACGCAGCCGGTCCTCGCGGTCGACATCGTGCAGGGCCTCCAGGAACAGCCCGTCGAGGTGAAGGTCCACGGCGACCGGGGCGTGTCGGTGACGTTCCGCGAGATCACGATCGCCGCCGGTACCGGCACGGGGAGGCACTGCCATCACGGTCAGCTCATCGCCGTGGTCAAACAGGGCGAAATCACCCACCACTCCGACACCTTCCCCGGAGGTACACGCACCTTCCGGGCGGGGGACTCGGTCGTCGAAGGCGCCGGTTACCCGCATGAAGTGCGGAACCAGGGCACCGAGGACGTCGTCCTCATGGTGACGTACGTGACCCCGGTCGGGAAGCCACTCATCGAGGAAGACCTCTCCCAGTGTGAATGACGGTGGGACAGCGGTCAGAGCATCTGCCGCAGCATGTACAGCAGGATGCCGCCGTGCTGGTAGTACGTCTCCTCCGCCGGGGTGTCGATGCGGACCTTTGCGGTGAACTCGATCGCGTCGTCGCCCTCGCCCGCGCGGACCGTGACCTCGCCCGGAACAGAATCCTGGCCGTCGAGTCCGGTGATGGAGAAGACCTCATCGCCCTTCACCCCGAGGCTCGAAGCGGACTCGCCCTCGGGGAACTGCAGGGGCAGCACGCCCATACCGATGAGGTTCGACCGGTGGATCCGCTCGAACGATTCCGCGATCACGGCTCTGACCCCGAGCAGCTTCGTGCCCTTGGCCGCCCAGTCGCGCGATGAGCCGGAGCCGTATTCGGCGCCGGCGATGACGACCAACGGCACGCCGTCCTCGGCGTAGCGGATCGACGCATCGTAGATGCTGGTCTGCTCGCCGCTGGGGAAGTGGGTCGTGACGCCGCCCTCGGTGCCGGGCGCCAGTTGGTTGCGCAGCCGCACGTTGGCGAAGGTGCCGCGGATCATCACCTCGTGGTTGCCGCGCCGCGACCCGTACGAGTTGAAGTCCGCCGGCTCGACGCCCTGCTCCTGCAGGTACTTCCCGGCGGGCGAGGAGGCCTTGATGGCACCGGCCGGGGAGATGTGGTCGGTCGTCACCGAGTCGCCGAGAAGAGCCAACACGCGGGCGCCGGTGATGTCCCCGATGGGCTCCGGCTCCGCGGACATGCCGTCGAAGTACGGTGGCCGCCGGATGTAGGTGGAGTCCTCGTTCCAGTCGAACTTGTCGCCCTCCGGCACGCTCATCCCGCGCCAGTTCTCGTCGCCCGTGAAGACGTCGGCATAGCCCTTGGTGAACATGTCGGCCTCGAGGTTGGCGTCGACGACCTCCTTGATCTCGGCCGAACTCGGCCAGATGTCGCGGAGGTAGACCGGCTCGCCGTCGGAGCCGGTCCCCAGCGGATCCTCGAGCAGGTTCTTGCGCATGGTCCCGGCGAGGGCATAGGCGATGACCAGCGGCGGGGACGCCAGGAAGTTCATCCTGACCTCGGGGTGGATGCGTCCCTCGAAATTGCGGTTACCGGACAGGACCGCCGCGACGTTGAGGTCCTTGTCATTGACCGCCTCACTGACGGCCGGCGTCAGCGGCCCCGAGTTGCCGATGCACGTCGTACAGCCGTACCCGACCAGGTCGAAGCCCAGCTGCTCCAGGTACGGGGTGAGGCCGGCCCGCGCGTAGTAGTCGGTCACCACGCGGGAGCCGGGGGCCAGGGTCGTCTTGACCCACGGTTTGGGCGCGAGTCCCTTCTCGACCGCCTTCTTGGCGAGCAGTGCCGCGCCGATCATCACCGAGGGGTTGGACGTGTTGGTGCACGAGGTGATCGCCGCGATGACGACGTCCGCGTGGTCGACGATCACCGGGGAGTCGCCGCCCAGCACGACCTCCGCCGGGTCGCTGGGCCAGCCGAGCTTGGCGTTGGCGGTCAGCTGCTCCTCGGAGTAGCGGCGCGGCGGCTCATCCGTCGCCGTATCGGGATTGAAGGCGATCGGGTCGCTGGCCGGAAAGGTGTCCTCCGCGGCGTCGTCCACGCTGCCGGGCCGCCCCCCGGACCGTTCCTTCTCCTCCGCGAGGTTGCCGAGGACCACGGCCGGCGCGTCGCCCAGCTCGATACGGTCCTGCGGGCGCCGGGGACCCGCGATCGACGGCTCGACGCTCGCAAGGTCGAGCTCGATGACCTGGGTGTACTCGGCCGGATTGTCCGGGTCGTGCCAGAGCCCCTGCTCCTTGGCGTAGACCTCGACCAACTCGATCTGCTCCTGAGACCGGCCGGTCAGCCGCAGGTAGTCGAGCGTCTCCGAGTCGATCGGGAAGATCGCACACGTCGCCCCGTACTCCGGGCTCATGTTGCCGAGCGTGGCTCGGTTGGCCAGCGGCACGCTGGAGACGCCGGGTCCGAAGAACTCGACGAACTTGCCGACCACGCCGGTCTTGCGCAGCAACTCCGCGACGTGGAGGACCAGGTCCGTCGCGGTCGTGCCCTCCCGCAGTTCACCGGTCAGCTTGAGTCCGATGACCTCCGGGATGAGCATGCTCATCGGCTGGCCGAGCAGAGCCGCCTCGGCCTCGATGCCGCCGACGCCCCAGCCCAGCACGCCGAGGCCGTTGACCATCGGTGTGTGCGAGTCGGTGCCCACCAGCGTGTCCGGGTAGGCCTGCCTCATGCCCTCGGTGCCCTCGCGGGTGAAGACGACCCGGGACAGGTACTCGAGGTTGACCTGGTGGCAGATTCCCGTGTTCGGAGGGACCACGAGGAAGTCAGCGAACGACTCCTGCGCCCACCGCAGGAGCTGGTAACGCTCCCGGTTCCGTCCGAACTCGAGGTCGGCGTTGACCTGGAAGGCGTCCGGACGGCCGAAGACGTCGGCGATGATCGAGTGGTCGATCACGAGCTCACCGGGGATCAGCGGGTTGATCTTCTTGGCGTCCCCGCCCAGATCGGTGATCGCGTCGCGCATCGCGACCAGGTCGACGACGCACGGCACTCCGGTGAAGTCCTGCATGAGGACGCGGGCGGGCGTGTACTGGATCTCCCGATCCACCTGCTTGCGGGGATTCCACTGCTGGAGCGCCTCGACCTGCTCGGCCGTCACCACCCGGCCGTCCTCGTTGCGCAGAAGATTCTCCAGCAGGATCTTCAGGCTGTAGGGGAGTGGGACCTCGGTGGAGACCCGGTCGAGTCGGTAGATCTCGTAGTCGACGCCTCCGACTGCCAGCGCGTCTCGCGAGTTGAAACTGTCGACACTCATGATCGGCCCCTTCCTGGTATGGCGCCGATGGAGCCGTGCGAGTGAGGGGCTCACCGGCGTTGAGCCCGACCCTACCCCTGTCGATGAGAAGTTATAAGCCGTCACGCGTTCCGCGGAGCGGGCCGAGAACCGCAGTCGCGAAGTCGGTCCCGAAGGGCTTTCGCGGCCGCTTTCATCCGTCAGCGTGGCGGTCCGGCGGCGGGACGTTCCGAGCGATGGCGGGAGCGCGCGCGGCCGAACAGCGGCTCGAGCTCTGCGTCCTCATCCGGGGTCGCGATGCGGAACGGCGGCTCGGCCGGGGTCGGGAGGCTCCGCCGGTCTTGCCCGCGCGTCGCCCTCAGGCTCGCCACGACCGACACGGTGAGGATCGTGGCGATGACGGCCAGCGAGAGCGGGGTCGGGATGTAGTAGACGTCGATCTTCAGCAGCATCTTCACGCCCACCCACATCAACACCAACGCCAGGCCGAGCTTGAGGTACACGAACCGATGGACCAGATCGGCGAGTAGGAAGTACATCGCGCGCAGCCCCAGGATCGCGAACGCGTTGGCGGTGAAGACGAGGAACACCTCGTCGGTGACGGCGAAGATGGCGGGAATGGAGTCGACGGCGAACACGATGTCAGTCGTCTCCACCAGCACGAGCACTGCCAGCAGGGGAGTGGCCATGATCAGTCCGCCCTTGCGGACCAGCAGTCGCTGTCCGTGGAAGGTGTCCGACATGGGCACGAGCCGGCGGAAGGCACCCAGCACGCGCGACTGGTCCGGGTTGAGGTGCTCGTCGCGCTGACGGATCATGCGGAAACCCGTGTACAGCAGGAACGCGGCGAAGATGTAGAGGATCCACGAGAAGTTCTGGATGAGCAGCGCGCCGCCCGCGATGAAGATGCCACGGAACACCAGGGCGCCCAGCACACCGAGGAACAAGACCCGGTGCTGGAACTGCGGGGGCACCGCGAAGTAGGCGAAGATAATCGCCCAGACGAAGACGTTGTCCACGGCCAGAGACTTCTCGATGAGGTAGCCGGCGAAGTACTGTTGTCCGAAGTCAGCGCCCCAGACGGCCCAGACGATCACGCCGAAGCCGACTCCGAGCGCGATCCAGACCGCCGACCACGCGGCCGCCTCTTTCACGCCGATGACGTGTGCCTTGCGGTGGGCGACGAGGTCGATCGCGAGCATCACGACGATGAAGGCGATGACGGCGAACCAGAGCCAGAGTGGGGTGTCCATGACAGGGACCTTTCGATCAGTGGGTGATCGAAGGTCTCTCCCGGCCACTGATGATGCGTGGCTCACTCCGCCGGGCCCGGGGCCGTAGTGACGACGACGCGTGTCAGGGATACTCCCCTTCTGGTGGGGTCAGATTAGCGGCGCTCTCCGCGAACGCGCAACGCGCGAAGATGAGAAGGCGATTACCTGAGGCGGCCGCACTGCTGATACCACGTGGCCAACTGCACCGAGGCGCGTCGGCTGGGCATCGCCCCGATCTACCGCGGTGACGCGGCGTATCGGCCCGCGCTCGACCGGGACAACGACGGCGTCGCCTGCGAGTAGTACAGACCGGTTAGACGGCGAGGGGCCGGCTCACATGGAGCCGGCCCCTCGCCGTCATCTAGCAGGGTCAGCTGACCTCGTCGTCGTCACCTTCCGGGTCGCCGTCGTCGTCGGGCAGCTCGATGGCCTGCTCGGCGACGTCCGCCGGATTTGCCTCGCGGAAGGGGTCGTCGACGGTCACCTCGGGCTCGTACTCCTCGGGAGCGGTGACCGAATCAGGGCCCGGGGTGTATTCGTCCGGGTCGATGGGGTCCTCGGTGATCATCTCGTCCTCCTCGTGGCATGGGGGCGCGTGGACCTCCACGTCTAGCAGCCTGTCGCCGGCGCCGCCACTGGGCAGCGCGTCGGCCCGTCATCCAGGGGCCGAGCACCAGCCCTTGTCACGCCTCATGCTGTTGCCATCGAGGTCGGCCACCAGCGCCGCACCCGGGACTCGCCGTGCCCCGACCCCCGGAAAGTGGTCACAAATGCGGCATGGTGGCGAAGTGGACCTGGGAAAACGTGAGCAGGTGTGACCGCGCGACAGAGTGACGGCGCTGCAGCAGGGGCCGGGGCCAGCCCGACATCGCCGGAGCCGCTCAGGTCGGTGGCCTCGCCCCGGGCGGCAGCGATCCACACGGACGCCCAGCGCCTCACCCCTCCAACCGCGTCACCACGCCCCGGTCTCCGTCTACGCGGACGCGGTCGCCGGTGCGTAGCGTCTGCGTGGCGACGATCGTGTTCACCACGCACGGCAGGCCGTACTCGCGCGCGACCACCGCACCGTGCGAGACCGAGCTCCCGATGTCGGTGACCAGCGCAGCGATCACCGTGAAATACGGCGTCCAGCCCACGTCCGTCACGCGCGCGACGAGCACCTCGCCGGGCCGGACCTCGCGGGCATCGACGATCGAGCGCGCCACCCGCACGGCGCCCTCCACCGTTCCGCGGCTCGCCGGTCGGCCCACGATCTCCCCGCCCGCGGTCTCTCGCGGCGGCCACCGTCGCCGCGCCGGCCGCGCCTCCGCAGCCGCGCTTGAGCGCGTGCGCCATCAGCGCCATCTTCGACTTGGTCTCCTCGCGACCCCGCGCCAGTCGGGCCAACAGCCGGATGGCCCGCGACTCCGGCTCGGGCCCGGCGGCAGCCGCCAAGGCCGCCGAGGTCACTACGGCCGCCGTGACCTGCCCACCCCGCGCCAGTGTCGACCGCACCATGGCCTGCCGGATGATCGCGCGGCTGGCCGGCGACCTGCCCGCGTTCGAGTCACGGTTCGGCCGGACCCGCCGCGCCTATGACCCGCTGCCGGTGCTCGCCGAGGTCGTCGCGGGCGCGGCGATCTTCCGGCTCCTCGTCAGTCGCGACGCCGCGCTGGACGAACAGTGGGTCGACGAGGTGACCGCGCTCATCACCGAGCGGTGGCCGGGGCGCGTCAGGAGTTGGCGATCGCCAGAATGATCCACACCGGCAGCCAGAGCCCGAACGTCACGATCGTCAGGACCAGGTGCAGCGCGTGGTTGACCCGCCTCGCCGGGGCGCCGTGCACGTAGACGGTCTGCTGCATCGGCGGGTAGCCGAACTGCTGCGGATACGGGCCCTGCTGGAACTGCGGCGGGGGCACGTGCAGATGCTGCGGGATGTACGGGTCGCCGTACCCGTAGGGCGAGGGCGCCCCGTACGGCGCGGCCGGCGGCATGCCGTAGGGGAAACCGCCCTCGTGGGCCAGCGGCTCGGCCGGTCGCCCGTAGGGCTGGGGCTCGGCTGGCCGCGCGAACGGCTGGTGGTCGACTGGCCGCGCGAACGGCTGGTGGTCGACTGGCCGCCCGTAGTGCTGGGGCTCCGACGGTGGGGAGTAGGGCTCCGGCTGACGGTGCCCCGAGTAGCGCTCGACGCTCTCGGCGGTCGGCAGGCGCTCGGTCGGGAACTGCTCGCCCGGGAACTGCTCGGTCGCGGCCCGGTCATCGGAGAACCGTTCCGCCGGGTACGACGCCGTGGGGAACTGCTCGGTGGGGTTCAGGTGGTCCG
Source organism: Dietzia sp. oral taxon 368 (assembly GCF_002999155.1). Lineage (NCBI taxonomy): Bacteria > Bacillati > Actinomycetota > Actinomycetes > Mycobacteriales > Dietziaceae > Dietzia > Dietzia sp. oral taxon 368. The sequence goes on along the minus strand of NZ_CP027238.1, from coordinate 498,947 downwards.
GCAGCGCCGAGCGGTCCCGGTCGTCGTGGCCGCCCTCGGTCCACGGCCCGTCCTGCCGCCGCGGGTACTGCTCGTTCATGGTGACTCGATTCGAGACTCGGGGCCGGGTGGGACTCCCACCAACATAACCCCCGCCGCCGCATGTTCACGCCGTGCGGACCGAAGATCCGGGTCAGGATCAGGGTCACCCCGACCCCCGTCACGCGCGCCTCGGGGAACAACCCGGGCCCGCCACCCATCCCGACGCGGGAGGACTCCGAATCCCTGACAGACGCGAAAGACGGGAGGCCCCACCATGAGCACTCTGACCACGATCACCACGTCCCTGACCGGCGCCGTAGCCGCCGCGGAGCTGGACGCCGGTGCCGCCCTGCTCACGAACACCACCTGGATGCTGCCCGCCCTGTTCACGCTCATGGTCTTCGTGGGCGTGGTCGTCGCGGTCCGGCTCATCAGCGGACCGGGCGCACGCCCCTTCACCGCCCGCGCCCGCGCTCAGGACCCGGCGCCCACCCCGCAACCCGCCTCGTATGAACTCCGCGCCCCCGATCGTGCCGTCGCCGAGGCGACACGCGGACTGACCCGCTCGCACGACTCCTGAACCCCCTCCGGGGAGGTCGAGCTCGTCGTCGTCGTCATCCACGCCGCCCGGTGAGCGAGTAGATGCGCAATGGCCGCGGTGTGTGGGCACGGCGTGCGCGGGAGGCGTGGTGGACCAGTGCGACGATGAGCGCATGGCGAAGAAGGACAAGCGGTTCGAGAAGATCCACTCCGAGTCGGTCGGGTTCGGCGGGCGCCTCGAGATCCTGCGCGACAGCCGGACCGGCGTCTGCTACCTGTGGCGCAACGACGGCACCGGCGGGGGCTGACCCCGCTGCTGGACGCGCAGGGTCGGCCCCTCCAGGAGCACGCGCTGTAGGCAGTCCGCGCCGCAGCGCCGCAGCGCTCTACCCGCGCTGGTCAGCGCCGGTTCAGCCGCCGCAGGCGCCGTCGCGGGGCGCGGCCCGGCCGGCGTCGCCGTTCGGGCCCGACGTGGACCCGAGCTCGCCCGGCCCGACGTCACCGCCCCCTCCGGTTCCGTCGCGGTCGGCGGCGGGCAACGACGCGGTTCCCGTGCGAGCGGACGCGGTTTCCGTGGGCGGCGACGCGGTTCCCGTGGGTGACGAGGGCGGGCACGGCCCGCCCGCCGGGCTGGTGGGCGCGGCCGGGATGGGCGCCGATGCTCGAGTGGTCGGCGGGCCGGCGGTCGCGGGTGCGGAGGCGGTCGAGGCGGTGGCGGGGTGATCCGCCTGGCCGGCCGGAGTGGTCCGCGGCACCCGGATGATCCACGGCGGCGGGCGCTCGCCCGTGGCGTCGGTGCCGTCGAGCCCGGGCTCCGGCGCTGCGTCGTCGGCGGGCAACGAAGTGACGACCGTGGACGACAGGACCCAGGTCCGAGGACTCGTCGACTCGAGCGGCGCATCGGGGCCCGTGGACGTGGCCGGATCGATGGCCGACGACGCGCCCCGCGGGCCGAACGGCGCCAGCAGGAACACCAGCACCACCGCCGCGACCGCGACCATCGTCCAGCCGAGCGCCGCATGCGACGTCGAGTCGGACGACGGGGAGGCGGGCGGCGGGTCGGTCACGCCGTCGCCCCGCGCGGTGTCGGCGGCGAGCGTGTCAACGGTGTCGCGGCGCCCCGCCCCGACCCGCCATCTGTCGCCGGACCGCCGGAAACCGATCATCGTGCCCCCTCGCCAGGCACCCGCGCCGGTCGGCGGGTGCTCATCCGGGAGACATCGAACCGTCCCCTCTCCCGCGCTCTACATCGGCGCGCGGACGGTAAGCGTTACCTCACTATCCAGCGGGACTCGGGGCTGAACTGGGAGAACGGAAGTCAGTGGGCGTCCAGTACTGACCGACGGCCGTCCGGGACTGGCTAGGGTCGACCTCGTGGACAGGGTGTACGGGAACAGGCTGCCGACGGCGTACCGCTGGGGCGTGACCGCGCTGGCGATGGTCCCGCTGGTGGCGCTCGTGGCGGGTGCGCTGGCCGGGCAGGTGGCTCTGGTGCCGGCGTTCGTCCTCTTCGCGCTGGGAGCGGTTGCCGTGGCGGTGTACTGGGCCGGGGGCACGACGATCTCCGCCGATGACGGGACCGTCCGCATCGCGCTGTTCCCGTTGTGGCGCAGGCGCATCCCGGCCGAACAGATCAGGTCCGTGCACGTCGAGGCGGTCACGCCGATCGGCCGAGAGTGGGGCAACCGCGGATCATTGCGCCGCGACGGCGAGATCTTCATCGACGCCGGACACTCCTCGACCTGCGTCGCGTTCCACCTCCACGACGGCCGCGTGATCCGGGTGGGGGTCGAGTCGCCGGAGTGGGGCGCCTGGATCGTGGAGTCGCTGGCAAGGGCCGCAGGCAGCTGAGGGCCGGGCGCTGAGCCGGCGGGGTGGGCCGCCGAGGGCCTGAGTCGGCGGCCGGTCAGCCGATCGCGGCGAGGAGGTCAGCGCACGCCTTCTCGCACCGACGGCACGCCTCGGCGCACAGCCGGCAGTGCTCGTGCATGTCGGCGTGCTGCTCGCAGTCGTCGGCGCACGCGGCGCACGCGGTTCGGCACGCGCTGAGCTGCGCCTTGACCATCTCGAGGTTGCTGCCGGTCCGGCGGCTGAGCAGCGCCGCGGTGGCCGCGCAGACGGCCGCGCAGTCGAGATCGGTGCGGATGCAGTCGCGCAGATCCGCGACCGACTCCTCGGCCAGACAGGCGTCAGCGCACGAGGAGCAGATGGTCGCGCACGCCGCGGAGGCCTCGAGGGCCTCGGCGAGCAGCTCCACGTCGAGCCCGCCGGTCGGATTCGGATGGGACCTGATCATCTCGGAAGTGCTCATATGCCCACGCTACCGTTGTGGGCAGTCGTGTCAAGGCCGGCATTCGCGGTGGAATCCGCGAGGACGTCCGGCAGTAACGGAAGCTCGATTATGTCGTCGGGTATGCGGGGTTCGCCGGCAGGCACCGATTCGCACCTCGGCGAGGGGCGCGTGGAAGGCGATCAGTCGAGGTCGGGGCGTCGGCGATTGCGCTTGATTTCGGCGCGTCGACGCTCATGCTGGAGTCGTCGGCGGCGCGAGCCGAGGGTGGGCCTGGTCGGTCTCCTGGGGGCCGGCGGCGCCACGGCGTCGCGCAGGAGGTCGGCGAGTCGCTGCCGTGCCGTAGCGCGGTTGCGCCGTTGGGAGCGGTTCTCCTCCACGGCCACGGTGAGGACGGAGCCCGACAATCTCGCGGCGAGCGCCTGAAGCGCTCGGGTGCGCTGAGACTCGTCCAGGGCCGTCGTCGTGGCGAGATCGAGGCTGAGCTGGACCCGCGAATCGGCGGTGTTGACGTGCTGCCCGCCCGGGCCCGACGACCGGGAGAATCGCTCGATCAGTTCTCCGGCCGGGATCACGAGACCGCGGGGAGCGCCGGGCCCCGGGGGTGCTCGCAGGTCGTCCATGACGTCAGTGTCCCGCATAGGAGCGCGGGTCGGTGGGCCGACAGGGCCGCACCGGGCCTCACCGGGCTCCCGGGCGTGCGGCGACACTCAGGGGTCGGGCTGCTCCACGTCCCGCGTGCGGGTTTCGTCGGCCAGCCGCGGCTCGACGCGTCTGTCCGGGTGGAAGCCGGCCTTGTCCGCGTAGAACGCGCGGATGCGGTCCATGTCCGCCGCGACGTCGCCTGTCAGCTCGATCGTGGGGCCCAGCCCGGTCGTCATGGTGGCCCGATCGACGTACCCGAGCGTCACCGGGAGGCCCGTCTCCCGCGCGATCCGGTAGAAGCCGGACTTCCAGCGTGAGTGCCCACTGCGCGTGCCGTCCGGCGTGATGACCAGGCAGAACGTTTCTCCGGCGTGGACCTGCCGGACCATGTCCTCCACGACCCGGGCCGGGCTCCCGCGGTCCACGGCGACCCCGCCGAGCGCTCGCATGAGCGGCCCGCGCCAGCCGGAGAAGAGGCTGGCCTTGCCCAGCCAGTGAACGTCGATGCCCAGACGCCATGCGATGCCGAGCATCAATACGAAGTCCCAGTTGGACGTGTGTGGCGCGCCGAGAAGGATCGTCGGTCGATCCGGGCCGGGGCTGGTGGACAGCGTCCAGCGGCTGAAGCGCCAGAAGAGGCGAGCGGCAAGGGAGCGGATCACCCCGCCACCCTAGGTGAACGAGCGGGCGCGGGCTGAGGGATGAGCCTCCGGGGTCCGCGGCGGTGACGGCGAGTTCAGCGCTCGCCGGTGACGACCCTGGCCAGCAGATCGGCGAGGCTCTCGTCGATGCCGTCGCGCTCGGACTCGGGGATGTCGAGCGCGTCGAGCAGGGCCCCACGCAACACCGGCCACCCGTAGACGGCAGTGAATGCCAGTAGCAGCTCGACGTCACCGGCCGGCGGGGGAGAGCTCATCCGGCGCAGCGCGGCGGCCGGCCGCTGGGAGGGGTCGAGCATCGGCGGGAACGCGGCATCGCGGTCCAGCGCCAGCCACGCCAACAGCCTGCTGATCTCCGGGTGTGAGGAGGCGCCGAGCAGCATCCCGCGCACAGCCTCGCCCGCGTCGTCGAGGTTCTCGAGTCGCGCCGCGCCGAACCGCACCGCGTCCTGCATCACCGCGGTGATCAGCGCGTCCTTACGGCCGATGTGCCGGTGGATGAGCCCGAGATTCACCTGCGCGGCGTCCGCGATGTCACGTAGCGGGACGTGTGGTCCGCGCTCCGACAGCAATCGACGGGCCTCGCGCAGGACCGCCGAGCGGACCTCGTCGCGACCGGTCGGGCGGGCATCGGCGGCGTTCTTCCCGGTTTCCATTCCCGGACTGTACACAATTGACTACAGTCGCAGCAGTGCGCGCGACACGCGCGCCCCCACCCGTGCGAAAGGCCCTCATGAACACCACCGACCGCCGCGACGACATCGACGCCATCAAGGCCCTCAAGTACCGCTACCTGCGCTGCGTCGACCTCCGGCTGTGGGACGAGCTCGCCCAGACCCTCGCGCCCGAGGTCACCGCGTCATACGGCAAGCGCCTGAGCTACACCGGCCGAGACGAGGTCGTGGCCGGGCTGCAGCAGCAGATGACCGACGGTGTCATCACCGAGCACCAGGCCCACCACCCCGAGATCGAGATCGACGGCGACACCGCCACCGGCCGCTGGTACCTGCAGGACCGGGTGATCGTGCCCGAGTACGACACGTTCATCTTCGGCAGCGCCTTCTACGACGACGCCTACGCCCGCGTCGACGGCCGTTGGGTCATCACCCGCACCGGTTACAAGCGCACCTACGAGGCCATGATCAACCTCAAGGACGTGCCCAGCTTCCGGCTCAACGACAACCACCTGGCCCCCACCGGCGAGAAGTGACGGCGGCCCGGACCGCCCGGATCGACAACGCAGCCGACGGCCGTGACGGTGACGAGTGGACCTGATCGTCATCGCCGCGCTGTGCGTGGCCGCCGCCTCGGTGATCGGCGGCGCCGCCGGGTTCGGCACCTCGCTCATCGCCGCGCCGCTCATGCTCACCGCGGGCATCGGTCTCGCGGAGACGGTGGTGGTCAACCTGGTCGTCGCGCTCATCACCCGCGTGGGCGTCACCGTGCAGTTGCGCGAGCACATCGACTGGCGGCGCGTCGCCGTCCTCGGTGCGGCGTCCGTGCCCGGGGCCTGGCTGGGCGTGCAGACCATCACGCTGCTCCCGGATCAACACCTCAAGCCGGCCGCCGGCGCGATCGGCGGGTACTTCTCCACCACCACCTCGCTGAACGGCCCACCCGTCGTCCTGCTGCTGGGCCGCGCGAAGATCCCGCCGCTGAGCTTCATCGCGGACCTCGCCGGCTACTTCGTCATCACGAGCATCGTCTCGCTCGCGCTGCTGTGGTCGGGCACGGGGATCGACCTGCCCGGCCTGTGGCCGCTCCTCGCGGCGTGCGTCGTCGCGGGGATCACGGCCAACCAGCTGGGCATCGCGATCGCCCGACGCCTGCCCACCCACCTGTTCCGCTCGGCCGTGATCGTCCTCGTGGTGATCGCAGGCCTGCTCACCATCGTCACCGCATGAGTGCCACCCGCCCGTCACCGCACGACCCACCCGTCACCGCACCACCCACGGAGGATCCCATGACCGACACACCGCAGAGCCCCGCAGGCCAGAGCCCCGCGAGCCGGAACACCCCGGCCCAGGGCACCTCGACCCGCCTGGCCGGCAAAGTCGCCATCGTCACCGGCGGCGGGCAGGGCGTCGGCCGCGGCATCTCGCTCGGCCTCGCCGAGTCCGGCGCCGCCGTACTGCTCGTCGGCCGCAAGATGCACAAGCTCGAGCGCGTCGCCGAGGAGATCCGTGCCGCCGGCGGCACCGCCGAATGCCTGGCCACCGACATCACCGCCGAGGACGCCCCCGAGACCATCATCTCCACTGCAGTCGAGCGACTCGGCGGCGTCGACATCCTCGTCAACAACGCCAACATGGCCATGCCCCTGCCGCTGTCCGACTACCCGGACGACGACTTCCGCACCGCCTTCGAGGGCGGCCCCCGCGTCACGCTGAGCCTCATGAAGCTCGCCCGCCCCGAAATGGCAGAGCGCGGCGGCGGCACCGTCATCAACCTCGTCACCTCCGCCGCCGTGCGCTGGGACGCCGCCAACTACGGCATCTACGCCGCCGTGAAAGAGGCAGTCCGCGCCCTGACCCGCGCCGCAGCCTACGAATGGGCCGCCGACGGCATCCGCGCCCTCAACGTGGCGCCCCACGCCCACAGCCCCGGGCTCGACTGGTGGATGGACAACAACCCGGAGGAGGCCGCCGAGTTCATCGCCGGCATCCCCGCCGGCCGGGTGGGTGACCCCGTCGCCGACATCGGCCGACCCGTCGCCTGGCTCTGCTCGGCAGAGGCCTCGTATCTGACCGGCGCGACCATCCCGCTCGACGGCGGGCAGTCGCGCTGGGGCTGACCTCGTCGTCGTCGCCGTCGTCCCCAGACCCGCCCCCCGGCGCCTGACGCCCCGCACCGAAAGGCCCCCGCCATGACCGACACCCCCGCCGTTGCCGGCGGCACCGACACCCCCGTTGCCCCGAGCGGCTCCGATGCCGCCGGCCGCGATGCGTTCGCCCTGGCCGCCGACATCGCCTCCGGCGTCACCACCGCCGCCGAGGTACTCGAGGACGCCATCGCGCGCATCGAGGCCCTCGACCCGCAGCTGAACGCGATGGTCGCCACGCGCTTCGACGCCGTCAGGGCCTCGACATCCTCGGCGGCCTGCTCTACGGCGCCAGGGTCTCCATCACCGTGGGTATCGGCGGCGTCGTCATCGGTGGTCTGATCGGCGGCACGCTCGGTCTCATCGCCGGCTACAAGGGCGGCTGGGCCGACCGCGTCGTGTCCATCATCAGTGACGTGCTGCTCGCGTTCCCGTCCCTGATCCTGCTCATCGCGATCGTCACGGTCCTCGAGCCGACACTGCTCAACGTCACGCTCGCCCTGGGCGTCATGGTGGTGCCTCGTACGCGCGACTCGTGCGCGCCAACGCCATGAGCTTCGCAGGCCGCGAGTTCGTCACGGCCGCCCGCTCGCTCGGCGCCGGCGAGATCCGCATCATGCTGCGCGAGGTGGCCCCGAACATCGTGGCGCCCGTGCTGTCCTACAGTTTCATGCTGGTCGCGGTGCTCATCGTGGCCGAGGCGTCGCTGAGCTACCTGGGACCGAGAATTCCCCGCCCCGAACCGACCTGGGGCAACATGATCAGCGCCGACCAGCCCGACTTCGAGCGGTATCCCTACCTCGTAGGTATCCCGGCGTTCGTGCTGTTCCTCACCGTCCTGAGCTTCAACCAGCTGGGCGAGGCGGCCGGCCGCAAGTGGAGCCCCGGCGCGGCCAAGATCTGATCCGAACGGCCGGCCCGCCGGGGCCGGCCGACTCGGCCGTGACGCAGTCGGTCGAGGATGAAGGCGTGGAGGAGTGGGTCCGATGGAGCGGACGAACGAAGTCCCGGACGACGCCGGGGCGAACGGCGCCTCCCAGACCAGGGACGCCAAGACGGCGATGATCGAGATCGCCGAGAAGCTGATCGGGGAACGCGGCCTAGACCGCGTGTCGATGCGCGACGTCGCGACGGCCGCCGGGCAACGGAACAACTCGGCGGTGCAGTACCACTTCGGGGGCCGGGACGGGCTCATCCGGCAGGTGCTGCGGCGCAGGCTGACCGCCCTGGACTCGGTGCGGCAGCAGCGGCTCGCCGAGATCGACGAGCACGGCCTGGGTACGGACCTCGCCTCGCTGATGCGGGTCCTGTTCGAGCCGATCGTCGAGCTGTTGCGGGCGTCGCCGGACGCCACCCACTACGCGCGCTTCCTGCAGCGGATGGGTCCGGTGATGGGCCCCGAGGCGCCGGAGGTGCGGCTGCGCACGGCGACCGACGACGTGGTGGTGCGGCTCATCGACGTGTGCTCACACCTGCCGCGGCGGGTGGCGTTCGAGCGGATCGATCTGGCCACGCAGATGTTCACCGGCGCGCTGGCGGTCTACGAGGACCGTCGCGACGCCAGCAGCACCGTGGTCAACACCGACTTCGAGAAGGTCGTGGCCCACCTCTACGACATGATCGAGGCGGCGCTGCGGGCCGGGCAGGGTGCGTCCGGGCAGGGTGCGTCCGGGCAGGGTGCGTCCGGGCAGGGTGCGTCCGGGCAGGGCTCGGCCGGGCAGGCTGCGTCCGCCCCCGGCTCACACGTCGCGAACGCAGCGGAAGCCGGGATTGCCGGTCGCTGACCCGGCCGTGTCGGCCGACCGCGCCGCCAACCACGGCGTGGTGTCGAGCCGGCGAAGGACGTCACCGGAGCCGGCCTCGATGGCGAGGTGGAACATTGGAACACCGGGGACACACCCACCCGCCCGGCCTCGGTGACATGCCCCATGTCCCTGCAGAAGGTGGTGAACTGCGCATTCGTCACCGCACACTCGTCCACCCGGAACGAGCGGACGCTCACCTCGCGCACCGGTAGCTCGCCGTCGTCCTCGTCGTCACGGTCGTCCCTCGAGGCTCACACCGGTGACCACGCGCGGGCGCGCGGCGGGACGCCCGACGCCCGCCGGTTCAGACGCGACCGCGTAGGAGTTTGCGGAAGTACACGACGGGCTGGACGAACCGGTCGAACGCGTACGTGATCCGCCGTGGCACGGTGACGTCGATCCCGCGCACCGAGGGGGCCGGCCGACCGTCCCGATCGTGCTCGTCGAGCACCAGCCGGTTCCCGCTCACGGCGACGGGGATGACCGTGTAGCCGTCGTACTCCCGTAACGTCCCGCGGTCGCGGGCGGCGCGGAGATTGTCGGCCACCACCCCGACCTGCGCGCGCAGCGCGCCACCTGACGGGCGTGTGCCGACCGTCGCGGCGTCACCCAGGCCCCACACCGTGTCGACGCGCGAGTGGCGCAGGGTGCCCGGGTCGACGTCGACCAGGGCGGCGACGTCGTCGGTGGCGAGCCCCGAGTTGGCGACGAACCGGGGCGCACGGGTGTGCGGGGTGACGTAGGCCAGGTGGACGTCCTCGATGGCCGCGGGCGTCGGGCCGTCCACCGACACCGTGCGGGCGTGGTGGTCCACGGAGTCGACGCGTGACTGCTCGTGAACGGTGATGCCGTACTGCTCGATGAACGGGCGCAGCCTCCGGTCGGCGCGCTCGAGCCCGAGGAGCCCGCGGAACGGGGTCACGAGGTGCACGTCGATACGGTCGAGGACGCCCTCGCGCCGCCAGCGGTCACACGCCAGGAACATCGCCTTGAGCACGGTCCCGCCGCAGGAGGCGGGTTCGGGCGGAACCGAGAACACCACCGTGCCCTCACGGACGCGGACCAGGGCGGCGCACGCCCGGCCGGCGTACTCGGGTACGTGCGCGGACACCGCCCACCCGTCGACGTAGCCCTCCCGCAGTCCCGGGATCGCGTCCCAGTGCGGTGTCAGGCCGGGGCACAGCACGAGGTCGCGGTAGCCGACGGTGGCTCCCGTGTCGAGGGTGACCGTGCGTTCGGCCGGGTCGACACGGGTCACCGCCCGGGGGAGGAGATCCACGCCGTCGGGGATGACGGTCGCCATCGGTCGTTCGTACCGGGACATGCGGGCCCGCCCGGCCGCCGCGTAGTTGAGCATCGGCCGGTACCGGTGCACGGGGCTCGGGTCGATGAGCGCGACGCTGCGTATGCCGTCGCGCCTGAGGCGGGCGGCCAGGGAGACCCCGGCGTTGCCCGCCCCGACGATCACGGTGTCGAACGCGGCGGGCATGGCGTCAGAACACTTCGAACGCGTAGCCGACGAGGCCGATGACGACGAGGAGGACGACGACGGCGATGACCGCGATCCACACGTAGGCACTCTTGTTGCCCGGCTGGGGTGTCGGGCTCTGCTGTTCCGTCGGGCCCTGCTTGCTGGTGGCGCTGTCCGAATGCAACGAGGTGGAGTCGGAGTCCGGCGTGATGCCGGCTGGGGCCGCGCCGTGGCTGTCCACGTCGGGGCTCTGCGCGGGGTCGGGGTCTGACGGTCGGGCGTTGGCCATGAGGCACCTCTCGATCGACTGGAACCCACACGTTAGGGGCTCGGCGTAGCGCCTTCCACCGGTCGACCACCCGTGAGCACCACCACCCCCGGCCCGGCGCCCGCCGCGAGGGCACCCAGGACGTCCGCCACCGACCAGGCGGTGAGCGCGGACGTGCGGCCGCCGGAGTCGGGGTCGACGGAGTTCTCGAACCGCAGCTCGTAGCGGCCCACCGGCGACTCCCACTCGACGACGTGGCGGGTGCGTCCGACGTCCGGGTCGGCGACCACGATCACCTCGGTCCGGTCCAAGCCGAGGGTGGCCAGCGCGAGCGCGACAGACGCGTTGGAGGTGCGCGGGAACTCGAGCGCCGCCCGGCGGGCCGAGCCGCGGAACACCTCGCGAGGCTCGGTGAGCTGCTCGTCGACGTCCAGGGCGGCGGGTCGCTTGATGGTGTAGTGGCGGACGCTGGCGTCGGAGGTGCCGGCGCGGGCGGCCGCCGCGAGGACGTCGAGTCCGCCGATGGCCCCCGCGGGTACGAGCACACGACCGGCGTCCGGTCCACCGGCGAGGAGGTCTCGGGGGTAGTCGTGGCGGGCGAACACGCCGCACGAGCACACCACGATGTCCGTGCCGGTGGCGGTGACCCTCGGGATGTACTCCGCCGCCGCGTCGACGCTGCCGGCCTCTACCACCACGTCAGCCGCGTCGATGGCGGCCTCGATCTCGCTCTCCGTGCTGTTCGAGCGGAGCACGGTGCCGAGTCTCGCACCCGGGACCCGGCCCTGCTCGAGCGCCTCGATGACGGCGCCGCCGATCGCGCCGGCGCCGACTACGGCGACCTGCAGCGGAGGCCGTGGAGTGGCGGCGCCGGCCGGGCCGTCAGGGCCGGCGGCGGGGTCTGGATCGGACGAGGAACCGGCGGAGCGGGTGAGGGGAGGGGTCATGGTGGGCCCCACCGTACCCAGCGCGCGGGGAGGGGGCGGGCGTCGCGGCGCACGGCGTCGGCATCGCCTGATCCGACGCGGGTGTTGCGTACGTCACGGGGAGCGTGTAACCACCAGCATGAAGTTGTTCGGGTTCCCGTACCGGCTGACCTGCACGTCACCGCCCACGTGGACTCTGAAGACCAGAAGGTCATCGAGTGGGAGCACCCGGCCGGACACCGGTGGCGGTGGGAGTTCGTCCCGGTCGGCGACGGCGTCACCGAGGTCACCGAGTCCTACGACGGCACCACGTCCAAGGTCGGCCGCTTCCAGGAGACCAGCGGTCTGGCCGGACTGAACGTGGCCGGGATCGAGAAGACCCTGACCAAGCTCGCCGAGCGCTATCCGGCCTGACCGTTGTCGTCGTCGTCGTTCCCGGGAGCGGTGACGTCCCCGCCCGCGGCGGGGTAACAGGCGGTCTGGCCGCCGTAGGTGAAGCCCGCCCCCTCGACGTTGGCGATGCTGACCGTGTCGCCGCGCTCGTTGGCGATCCGCAGCACGTGGTGGACGGTGCCGGACATCGGGACCTCGGAGCCGTCGGTGTAGCCGTGGCCCTCGACGATCTCGCGGATGCGCGGCCAGGCCCGCCCCCACTGGTCGGCGTCCATCACCGTGGTGACGCTCAGCTGGGGCGCGTTGTAGACGTACAGGTCCACGTCGCACGCGGTGACCGCGCCGCTGGACGGGTTCTGCTGCCACCCGTCCGGGCCGAGGGTCTGCTCGACCACCATGCGGACCTCGTCGAGCGTCGCGTCCAGCGCGCGCCGGGGCTCGTCGATGGTCATGGCGTCGTTCACGGGCTGCTCCTCGGTGGTCGTGGGGGCGGCGACGGTCTGGCTGTCGGTGCATCCGGCCGCGACGGCCAGGACTCCCGCGCCCAGCGCCGCGGCCAGGGCGCGGCGGAGGGCGGCGTGGCGGAGTGCGGAGGGACGGGTCGTGGCTGTTCGCATGCCGGTCATCTCGCCAGAAGGTCGAGTCGGTCCGCAGCGATGGCGGCGAGATTGTGCAGGGAGACGGTCTCGTTCTTCGTGTAGATGCTGTGCGCGCCGACGTCCTCGCCGTTGATCCGGTTGTAGTCGTCGCGGCCGTAGCGGGTGTCGTGAGCGACCGGCTCGCCGGTCTCGGGATGGGTCCGCACCACCACGTCCGTGGTCTCCATAGACAGTTCCTCGAGCCCCCACTGCCGCGGCGGGTTGCCCAGGCCGACCGTGGTGGTGCCCACCTCGCCGAAGATCTCGTTGACGAAGTCGCCGTCCTCGGTCATGTGGAACGCCCGCCCCTCGTCGATCCCGAGCGCGTCCTTGTCCGGGAGGGGGCGCATGAGGTCCTCGGTCGGGGCCGTCTGCGTCGGATGTGTGGCGGAGGTGTCCGGGTGGAGCTCGGGGAACCCTGGACTGCCGTAGAGGGCCAGGTTGTCCACCGGGGACCGGCCGTCGACGGCGAGCTCCTGCGCGGCGATGCCGGAGGTGGTGGAGCCGTACGAGTGGCCGAACAGGGAGAGGTTCACGTCGGTCTGGGTGTTGGCCACGGCGATGCCCCGCGCCGCGTTCTCGACCTTGGACGCCTCCTGCAGCGCGAGCGTGTTGGTACCCACGCCCAGCAGGTCGGCCTTCTGGGGATGTTGGTAGGCGAGGAAGGCGATGGTGGCGTGCGACTCGCCGGGCGCGAGCTCGGTTGCAGCGAGGTTGAGGTTCTGCGCGTCGTTGACCTTGCCTATCACGCTGTCGTGCACGTTGGTGGTGTAGCCCTCGACGGACAGGGAGACATTGTCCGCGGTATCGGGATTTCCGATGGAGATCGCCACCTCGGGGAGGTCCTCGGACAGGTCGTACTCGAGCAGCATGCGGTCCGGACCGGTGGCCGCGGTCCGGGTCCGCTTCAGCGTCTCGAGGTGGCGCTCCGCCGCGTCCACCCGCGACTGCATGGAGATCATCCCGGCATAGTAGGCGTCCGACCCGCCGGGGCGGTCCCGGTACTCCTCGAGCTCCTCGCGGAGCTCGTCGACGTCCTTTCGCGCGTCGGAGATGTCCCGGTCGAGGGCCTCGCGGTTGAGCTCGTCCCGGACCTCCGACGGCAGTCCCCAGAGGTTGCGGATCGCGTCGGGCTCGTGGTCCATCATGTACTGCTGCTGGTCCGCGGTGAGCGACTCCCACCAGGTGCGGACCTGCTCGGCCGGGGCGTCCTGTGGGGGCGGCGGCGGAACGTCGTTCTGCGACTCCACGGCGTCGGAGACCGTGTCGGCGCCCCCGTCGTCGATCTTTCCCGCGGCGATCGCGCGAAGACCGTCCGCCGCGAGGGTCTCAATGTCCCGGCCGCTGCGGACCACCTCGGTGACGGTCTGCTCGATCTGGCGCTTGATCCCCTCCCGGATCAGCTTCTCCTCGGGGGTCAGGGACACCCCGAACCGGAGGTCGCTCACCACCCCGGTGTCGCCGATCCGGAACTGGTTGCCGGACGCATACATCTCGAGGCTCGTCACCTCCGCTTCGAGGAAGGTCAGCGCCGACTCCACCTGCTCGGCGGTGTTCCGGGCCGCCTGGGCCTCGGCCGCGGCGTCGGTCACCGAGTCGCGGAAATCCATGAAGTGTCGGGATGCCATCATCTCGCCGAGGGAGTTGACCCACGACTGCCATTGACCGGCGTCCCGGACCTCCTCCTCGAACGACTCCAGGGCAGCCACACGGTCGATCATCGCGTCCGCGAGACGGCCGGCGTCGGCGGCCTCCCAGTCCCGGATCTCGCCGTAGTTCAGCGCCACGTTTCTCCTCGAGGTCCATCACGCGTCGGCCACGGCCACGCTAGCATCCATTTCCGAAGTCTCACCAGGTAGTTGACCTCGATGGGAGTACGTAGTGGGCCCGTTCAACGTGGACACGAACGAACTGCGAACCAACGCTGAATCCGTCCGGAACGCCGCTGAAACAGCGCGGGGGAAGCTGGATACGACCGTGGATTCCGCACGGTCCGCCGAGCCGGGGTTCCCGGGCGAGGCCGCCGGTCCGTTCCGGGACGCCCTGACCCGCTTCTCCGCGTTCGACCAGCGGCTGGAGCGGACCGGATACTCGACCGCGGACCGTCTCGAGGATTCCGCGGACCGGTACGACCGGACGGAGGACGTGATCGAGGGGATCTTCGACGGCCTCGGCGACGCGGTCGAGGGGATCGGCAGGGCCTTCGATCGGTAGCCATCACGCCGGGGCCGTCAGTGTGCTGGCCGGACGGTGAGCGACGGCCTACGCTGGCCGGGGACACGGGGTGCTGCCCGCCGGGCGGCTGAGAACACACCCGTCGAACCTGATCTGGGTAGTTCCAGCGAAGGAATGTCGATACGCCCTCCTTTACGGGAGTGGAGTACGCGGGTCATCGCGAACCACATCGCCATCCTCCGCGCGAACCGCCGGAAAGCGAGTGGCAGTGCAGAACACACCGAGCATCGACCAGCAGATCGTCCTGGTGACCGGGGGAGCAAGAGGCCTGGGCCGCGAGATCGTCCGCTCCTTCGGGCGGGAGGGCGCCCGCGTCGTCGTCAACTACCGCCGCAGCGCCGACGACGCCGCCGACCTGGTCGGAGAGCTCGGCGCCGACCGCGCCGTCGCCGTTCGTGCCGACGTGACCGACGACGACGAGGTCCGCGCTCTCGTCGCCACCGCCGCTACTCACTTCGGCGCCCCGATCACCACCGTCGTGAACAACGCGCTCGCCGATTTTCAGTTCAACGGTGACGCCCGCCCGTCGCCGGAGACCCTGACATGGGAGAACGTGGACCAGCAACTGCGGGGTGCGGTCAAGGCGATCCTGGCGACCACCCAGGCCGTGCTGCCGGGGATGCGGGAGGCCGGGTTCGGCCGGATCGTCACCATCGGCACCAACCTCTTCCAGCATCCGGTGGTGCCGTATCACGACTACACGGCGGCCAAGGCCGCGGCGCTCTCGCTCACCCGCACCCTGGCCGCGGACCTGGGGCCGGACGGCGTGACGGTCAACATGGTCTCCGGCGGGCTGCTGCGCACGACCGATGCCAGCGCGGCCACCCCGGACGAGGTCTTTGACCTCATCGCCTCCGGAACGCCCCTGCGCCGCGTCACCACCCCGGCCGAGTTGGCGGATGCGGTCCTGTTCTTCGCCTCGCCGTGGGCGCGGGCGGTGACGGGGCAGAACCTCATCGTGGATGGCGGCCTGGTCAACGGCTGACCGGCTGGCCCGGCCCCGTCCGCCCCGACTCAGCCGGCCGCGGGGATCGGCGGCGCCGGGGCCTCGGTCACGTCGGTGTGCCCGGTGCGCAGGTACTCCACCACGGCGTCGTCGACCACGGTGTTGCCCTTGGCCACCTGGCCGTGGTCGCCGCCGGCGACGGTGATCATCTGCGCGCCCATCCGGTCCGCCAGGGCGTGCGCGCCGTGCAGCGGCGTCTGCGGGTCGCCGACGGAGTTGAGCAGTAGCGGCCGCGTCTCGAGCGCGTCGCCGCTGAGCTCGACGGGCGTGGTGATCGCGGGCGCGCCGGCACAGGCGGCGCCCGAACTGAACATCAGCCCGGTGGCGTCGAAGATGTCGCCGGTGACGAACTGGGTCCACAGGAACCCGGGGTAGTCGAGCGGCCGCGGGGCCACCCGGTTCTCGTTGCACAGCACGGCCGACTGCATGTTCAGGGCGATCATCGCCTCTTCCGGTAGCTCCGGCAACTGCGGGTCCCCGCCGCCCCCGGAGATCGGCTGTCCGGCGGCGAGGGCCTCGGCCAGCGCGGGCCACGCCGCCGACTGCGCCGCGAGCCCGCGGGTCGAGGCGAGCGTCGGGGAGGCGGCCTGGACGGCGCCGGGGGAGGCCAGCTGCCGGGCGAGTCCCTCGAGCTGCACACGGGCGGGGCCCGTCAGGGTGGCCCCGGCCATCCACGGCTCGGCGAGGGCCTGCCACACCGGCGGCACGTCGCCGATCTGCGCGGGCGGCGGGGCGAGCGTGGCGGTGGTGCCGGTCTCGGCCAGGACCTGCTCGGTCCACCGCTGGTACACCTTCAGCGGGGTGTCGCCGAGGCCGTAGACGGCGTCGTTCGCCGCGATCCACTCGAACATCGCGTGGACGCGCTGCTTGTACGGCTCGTTCTGCTGGTAGAGGACCTCGTTCCACATCCAGTCCGGGTTCGCCGCGGAGTCGAGCACCACCTTGTCGGTGTGCTGCGGGAACAGGGTGGCGTAGGCGGACCCGAGCAGGGTGCCGTACGACAGGCCGTGGATGGAGATCCGTTCCTCGCCCAGCGCCTGCCGCACCTGCTCCCAGTCGCGGGCGGTGTTCTCGGTGGTCAGGTGGCGCCAGTCGTCGCCGCTGGCGGCCTCGCACGAGGCTCGGTGGGTGGCGCCGAGCGAGGTGGCGATGGTCAGCGGGTCGGAGGCCATCGGCTCGCAGTGGAGGGGGCCGGCGTGCGCGAGGCCGCGCGGCTGGACGCCGATGAGGTCCCACTCGTCGCGCATCGCGTCCGGCCAGGTGAACATGCCGTCGTCGAAGTAGGTGAGGGAGTCGCCGCCGGGGCCGCCCGCGTTGCCGAAGAGGGAGCCGCGCCGCGCGCCCGGGTCGCGCGCCGGGAGCTTGGAGACCGTGACGTCGATCGTGTCGCCGTCAGGCCGCGAGTAGTCCTGCGGGACGGTCACGGCCGCGCAGACCGCGCCGGGGGTGGTCACCGTCTCCGGGCACGGGCCCCACGCGAGAGAGGAGGCCGGGGCGGGAACCGCCTGCACGGACGGTACGGTCGGCGCGGCTACCGCGAGTCCGGGAACGACGACGGCGAGGGCCGCGAGCGCAGCGGCGAGACGTGGGGACATCATTCGGCTTCGGCGACTGGGCATAGGCCAAGCATTCCAGAAGCCTGCGCTGAGAACGAGGCCATGACGGATGTCATCAGTGACCGGGCGTGGCCATGTCGATGGCGGGCACCCGCATCTCGGTGGGCGTCGCCGACCGTGAGGCGACGCTGCGCCG
Organism: Dietzia sp. oral taxon 368; assembly: GCF_002999155.1. Lineage (NCBI taxonomy): Bacteria > Bacillati > Actinomycetota > Actinomycetes > Mycobacteriales > Dietziaceae > Dietzia > Dietzia sp. oral taxon 368. The sequence goes on along the minus strand of NZ_CP027238.1, from coordinate 481,477 downwards.
CGCCCTGGGCGTGGCCGAGGAGCGCGACCGCATGGTCCGCGGCCTCCACGACTTGCTGGGCCACACCCTCACCGCCCTGACGATCCGAACCCAGCTCGCGCGGGCTCTGGTGGACACCGATACGGCGGCGACGCGGGGCGAGCTGGACACCATCGAGGACCTCACCCGGTCCGAGCTGCAGGAGATGCGGCAGACCGTCGCCGGCCTGCGCGCCGCCGACCCGGCGAAGGAGGTGGACGAATTGTCGCGGTCGCTGCGGTCGGCGGGCGTCGACGTCGTCGTCGGAACCCCCTCCCTCGTCCCACCCGCGCACGCCGAGCTCGTCGCCTGGACGGTGCGGGAGGCGGGGACCAACATCGCGCGCCACTCGGGCGCGCGGCACGCGACCGTGGAGTTCGGCATCGCGGGCCTGCGGATCTGCGACGACGGCGAGGGGGTCGACTCCCACCGGTCACGCGCCGCCGGCGGGTCCGGCCAGGGACTGCGCGGGCTGGCGCAGCGGGCCGACGAGGTGGGTGCCCGGCTGGCGGTGCGCGAGCAGGTCGGCGGGGGTACCGTCGTGGAGCTGGGGTGGGAGCGGTGAGCGGGGGACCGCTGTCGGGTGCGCCGATCCGGATCATCCTCGCCGACGACCGGGCGTTCGTGCGCGGTGGGCTCGCGGCGCTGCTGGCGCGAGAGCCCGACATCGAGGTGGTGGCCGAGGTCGAGCGGGTTCCTGGTCAAGGACACCCCGGCGCGCGAACTGACCGAGGCCGTTCGGAGGGTCAACGCGGGGGAGACGGTGGTCGATGCCCAAGCTGGCACGGGAGTCGATGGCCGCCGGCCCGGACCCTCTGACCCCGCGCGAGAAAGACGTCCTGCGCGAGGCGCTGACAGGGGCCCGGATCGCCGACATCGCGGCCGAGCTACATCTGACGCAGAGGACGGTGCGCAATCACCTGTCCTCGGCCATCGCCAAGACCCACACCTCCACCCGCGGCGAGGCGGCGAGGGAGGCGCAGGTGCGTGGCTGGCTGTGAGGTGTGTCGACCCAGCCCGCTCACCGGCGGGCAACCGGGGTGGAGTGCCCCACCCCACCAGGCCGGCAGGTCAGGCGGACGGCGAGGTGTTGGTGCCGCCGTCGTTGATCTCGAAGCGGGTCCACTTGCCGTCCATGTCGACCTCCATGGCGTACCCGAGCGCGTCGTCGGGAACCTCGACCGTCTTGAACCAGTCGTACGCCTTGGTGTCGTCAGCGAACTCCTTCTCGTCGATCACGTTCTGCTCGGGGTCAATCACGCGGTAACGGGGCATGCTTGCTCCTTGGTCTCGTGGGAAGTTGAGTTCTCTTCCGCAGTGTGGGGGATTCGGCGCGGGCTCGCATCCGGACGGGCGGCCGTCCGCGGCGGGTACCTTCGATCCGGACAGTCGATCCAGGAGGCCACAGATGAGCACCGACCCCACCGCTACCCCCTCCGGCCAGCAGAGCTCCGCGGCTCCGGTCGATCCCACCACCAAGTTCCAGGTGGAGATCCCGATGCAGTCGCAACCCGCCCCGGGGCTGGCCTCCGAGCTCGTGCCCCCTGCCGACCACGGTGAGGCGTCGTATGTCGGGCACGGTCGTCTGACCGGTCGGCGCGCCCTCATCACCGGCGGGGACTCCGGGATCGGTCGGGCGGTCGCCATCGCGTTCGCGCGCGAGGGGGCCGACGTGGCGATCGGCTACCTGCCCTCCGAGCAGTCCGACGCCCACGAGGTGGCCGAACTCGTCCGCGGGGCGGGTCGGACGTGTGTGCTCCTGCCAGGCGATGTCGGGGACGAGCCCACCGCGCGGGGCATCGTCCGCGACGCCGTCGCCGGCCTCGGCGGGATCGACGTGCTGGTGCTGAACGCCGCACGGCAGACTTTCGTCGAGAAACTCGAGGACCTGTCCTCCGATCAGTGGGCGGAGACGATGAACGTCAATGTGAACGCCCCGTTCTGGATGATGCAGGAGGCGCTGCCACACCTGCAGCCCGGTGCGAGCGTCATCTTCACCTCGTCGGTGCAGGCGTACACCCCGTCAGCTGGCCTGGTGGACTACGCCACCTCGCGGGCGGCCGTGAACACCATGTCCAAGTCGCTCGCACAGCAACTTGCGCCGCGCGGGATCCGTGTGAACTCGGTGGCGCCGGGCCCGTTCTGGACAGCGTTGCAGGTGAGCGGGGGAAAGAAGGCCGAGGAGTTGCCGTACCACGGGCAGAAGAACCCGCTCGGCCGACCCGGTCAGCCCGTCGAGATGGCGGGCGCGTACGTGTACCTGGCTTCGGAGGAGTCGTCTTACACCACCGGGAACACGCTCTCGGTGACCGGCGGCGCCCCCACGCCCTGACTCGGCGGGACCCGGATCGCGGTCGCCCGCGGGGCTCGCGGCGTTGTCGGCCGCCGGCTTCGCGGCCGCAGGCGCGCCAGACGTCCCCCCCCCCAACCGCCCTCCCGGATGGCGTCTGGCGCGTACCGCGGGGCAGGCGAGGCGCCATGGCCGCGGGCGGCTGTGGACTGGGCGGGCAAGGGCACGGGCGAGACGCCATCTGCCCGGGCGAGACGCCATCTGCCCGGGCGAGACGCCATCCGCGGGAGCGGGTGGCGACAGATGCACCGACGCGCGCCGCCCAGGGGGTGGGGCGACGCGCGTCGGGAGAGGAGCCGATCACCGAGATGGCGGCGCGCCGTCCCGCGGGTGGGCCGACTCCGGTATGTGGGCCCGCGGGAGATCAGGCGTCGTGGATCAGCACACCTCGCAGGTTCTTGCCGTTGCGCAGGTCCTCGTACCCCTGGTTGAGGGTCTCCAGGGTGTACGTGGTGGTGACCAGCTCGTCGAGCTTGAGTTTGCCCTCGTCGTACAGGCGCAGCAGCTTGACGATGTCGTACTGCGGGTTGGCCGAGCCGAACAGCGAGCCCTTGATGGTCTTCTGGAACAGGGCCATCATCGTGCCGTTTACCTGCACCGTCTTGTCGACCATGTTCCCCATACCGGTGATCACCACCGTGCCGCCCTTGCCGATGATGTCGAACGCGTCCGAGACCACCTGCTCCTCGAGCGAACCCACGAGGATCAGGGCCTGGTCTGCCATCTGCCCCCACGTCAGCTTCTCGACCTCCGCGTGGGCTTCGGCGGCGGTGGCGAAGGCGTGCGTGGCGCCGAACTTCATGGCCTCGTCGCGCTTGAACTCGATGGGATCCACCACCACGACGTGCCGGGCGCCCGAGTTCGCGGCACCCTGGACGGTGTTGATCCCGAGTCCGCCGACGCCGTAGATCACCGTGGTGTCGCCCTGGCGGACGTTGCCGGCGTAGGTGGCGGTGCCCCAGCCCGACGGCACGCCACAGCCCACGAGGACGGCCTTGTCGAGCGGTAGCCAGTCGTCCACCTTGACCACCGAGTGCTCCGAGATCACCGAGCGCTCGGCGAACGTCCCCAGCATGCAGAAGGCGCCGAAGTCCTGGCCGCCGGAGTGGAACCGGCACGTCCCGTCGGGCATGTGGCCCTCGAGGATGGTGGCGCCCATGTCGCAGAGGTTCTGCCGACCGGTGGAGCAGTAGCGGCAGGTACCGCAGCTGGGGATGAACGAGCACACCACGTGGTCGCCGGGCTTGACCTTGGTGACGCCGGTGCCCACGGCCTCGATGATGCCGGCGCCTTCGTGGCCGCCGACGATCGGGAAGCGGGGCATGAAGTCGCCGTCCGACAGGTGCAGGTCGGAGTGGCACAGGCCGGCGGCCGTGTACTTAATGAGTACTTCGCCGGGGCCGGGATCGTCGAGGTCGAGTTCCACGATCTCGAACGGCTGGCCGGTCTCGAACATGACGGCTGCTCTGGTCTTCACAGTCGTGTTCCTTTCTGATTGGAAAGCGGGACGGGTGAGGAGGGGATGGTGTGGGACGCGGGCGAGGGGAGGTGCTCAGCTCACAGCTGGATGTTGACCGACCGGGTCTGGGTGTAGAGGTCGAGCGCGCCGGCGCCGAGTTCGCGGCCCCAACCGGACTGCTTGAACCCGCCGAACGGCATGGCGGTGTCGAAGCCGTTGTACTGGTTCACCCACACGGAACCGGCCTGCAGGCGGCTGGCCACCTGGTGGGCCTTGGAGAGGTCCTTGGTCCATACGCCGGCGGCGAGTCCGTACATCGAGTCGTTGGCCTGTCGGACGGCGTCGTCGACGTCGGTGAACCGCAGGGCGGAGACGACGGGGCCGAAGATCTCCTCCTTCACGACCCGGTCCTCGGGCTTGACGTCTACGAACACCGTCGGCTGGATGAAGAAGCCGGTGTCGCCGTGGCGGGCCCCGCCGGTCAGGGCGCGGCCGCCGTCCTCGATTCCGGCGCGCAGGTAGTAGGAGACCTTGTCGAACTGGTCCTGGTCCACCACGGGCCCGAGCACCGTGTCGGGGTCCAGCCCGTGGCCGATGGTGGCCTGCGCAGCTGCGTCGGCCACGGCCTGGGTGAACTCCTCGTAGATGGAGTCCTCGACGTAGAGGCGGGTGCCGGCGGTGCAGGCCTGGCCGTGGTTGAACATCCACGCGGCGACCGACCCGGCCACGGCGGCGTCCCAGTCGCAGTCGGCGAAGACGATGTTGGCGCTCTTGCCACCCAGTTCGAGAGAGACCTTCTTGAGGTTGCCCTTGGCGGCGTCCACGATGAGCTTGCCGACCTCGGTGGAGCCGGTGAAGGCCACCTTGTCCACGTCGTCGTGGCCGGAGATCGCGGCGCCGGCATCGCCGAAGCCGGTGATGATGTTGACCACGCCGTCGGGCACGCCGGCCTCCTGGCAGACCTCGCCGAGCAGGAGCGCGGTGAGCGGGGTCTGCTCGGCCGGCTTGAGGACGAGGGTGTTGCCGGTGGCCAGGGCGGGGCCGAGCTTCCAGGCGGCCATGAGCAGCGGGAAGTTCCAGGGGATGATCTGCCCACACACGCCCACGGGGACGCGCTGGGTGTAGGCGTGGAACTGCTTGTCGCCGGCGAACGGCATGGACACCGGGACGGTGGAGCCCTCGATCTTGGTGGCCCAGCCGGCGTAGTAGCGGAACACGTCCGCGGCCCAGGCCACGTCGACGGCGGTGGCGATCGCGACGGACTTGCCGTTGTCGAGCGCCTCGATCTGACCGAACAGTTCGGCCTTGGCGTCGAGCAGGTCGCCGATGCGCCACAGGATCTGCTCGCGCTCGCGCGGCTTCATGGTGGCCCAGGCGCCGTCGTCGAAGGTGCGGCGGGCGGCGGCCACCGCGCGGTCCACGTCCTCGGGCCCGCCGTGGGCGACCCGGGTGATCTCGGCACCGGTCGCAGGGTCGTGGGTGGCGAAGGTGCGGCCGTCGGCGGCGTCGACCCACTGTCCGCCGATGAGCAGGCGATGCGGGCGGGCCAGGAAGTCGCGGGCCTCGGCGCCCAGGCGCTCGTCGACGTGCGCGCCGGAGTCGGTGCTCGAGCCGGTGTCGCGGGAGAGTGTGCCGGTCATAATTTCCTCCGAAGATCCGACCGCCTCGGTTGTGAGGCCGATCACAACTCATCCTGGGGGCGGGTCGGCCCTCCGGAGTGTTCAGTTTCTGGACACGCGAGTGGACACGGTGACGGCGTGCACCGGGCGCGTCAGGACAGCCCGAACTCCCGCATCCGGGCGTACAGCGTGGTCCGGCTGATCCCCAGTCGCCGGGCGGCCCGCGAGCGCACCCCGCCGCACTCGGTGAGGGCGGCGACGATCGCGTCGTACTCCCCGCGGGCCAGCTCTCCGGGCCGTGGCGGGCGCGCCGAGCGGGACCGCGACGGCAGCGCGTCCACGTCGAGGGTCGCGGCGCACTTCTGCTCGAGCCGGGTCAGGCAGTCGCCGAGGACCGCGCGCAGGGTCACCAGGCCGTTGGGTAGGTCGAGCACGCAGGCCGTCTCCACGAACCGCGACGTCACCGTGGGTGGCCGACTACCGCGCCGCGCGGCCAGGTCGGCGACCATGCGGCGGACGATCTCCTCGCCCTCGGTGCCGCGCTCGTGGAGGGGGCGGACCTCTGTCCGCCGGTCGCACAGGTCGAGTATCGCCGTCACCGCGGGGCGCGGGTCGTCGCGACTGGTGACGACGACGAGGTGCTCTCCAGCCGATTCCATGCGCGCGGCCAACCGGCGCAGATCGGCGTCGTCCAACAGGTCGATGTCGTCCAGGATCACCGGCCCGGAAAGTTCACGGAGTGCGGGCGCGACCATCTCCCGCCATGCCGTCGCGGCGTCGTCCGCCTCGGCGAGCCGGAGATGGCGGGCCCCGGGGCCGGCGATCGCCCTCGCCGTCGTCGACCTCCCCGATCCCGACGGCCCCCGGACGGCGTGCCTCCGCACCACCGTCGCGGGGGCGGCGACGACGATCCGGGGCGCGAGCGTGGGCGCGGGCGCGGGCGTGGGCGCACCGGGCGACTCGGGGAACGTGAGGTCCAGCAGGTGCCCGCGGCGCCCCACGCGGCTGGTGGCCACCCCCACGGTGCCCACCGACAGCTCGACGACCTCACCCACATCGTCGCGCTCGACCAGACGGCGGAGGGTGACGAGGTCACGGGAATCCAGTCGCTCCAGGCTCGAGTGCGAGGCCAGCACCACCTCGTCCCCGAACGCGCACGTCGCGGTGTCGAAGGAGCGGGTGCGCTCGACGAAGCGGCGCCAAAGTTCCCGGTCGTCCGCGCGGGCGGTGTCGACGTAACGGGCTTCGATGTCGGCCACGACCTTCCGGACGAAGGGTGCGAACAGTCGGGATGCGTCCGCGGTCATGCCCGTGAGGTTGACCGCGCCCACCAGGCGTCGGGTGAGCGGATCGATGATCGGGTGGCCGTAGCAGACGAAGTCGCGTAGGACCTCGGCGAAGTGCTGCTCACCGTGGATGAACACCCCGGCCCGCGTCTCGAGCGCCGTGCCGATGCCGTTGTTGCCCAGGGCCTCCTCCGTGAGCTCGGCGCCTTCGTCGACGCCCCGCCGGAGCAGCATGCGGGAGATCCGCGCGTTGTCGCGTGCCGTCCTGATGACACGGCCCTCGCGATCTGCCAGCACGAGGCTGGCGCCGGTGTCCTGCAGGACGGTGTCGAGCCCGTCCATCACCGGGCGCGCGGCCTCGGTCAGGCGGTGGGAGCGGGCGGCCCGCGGGTCGGGCGCCCCCGGGCGGGCGCTGTGCGGGGTCAGGCCGCTCAGCTCGGACCGACGCCACGCCAGGTCCAGCGGGTTCGCATCGGGCGAGTGGGACGGGTGGGCGGTCCGGGGCATGGTCACCTCCGATAGGGCGGGAATGTGATCCACACCATACGGGCGTGGCGGCGATCGCGCTGCCTCGAGAGGCGGGGAGTCGCGCGCCCGGGTGGGGGGCCGTCAAGCGCGGCTCGCCGCGTGGGCCGGGTGTACGAGGTGGGAGGGGAGTGCGGCTGTCCTCGCCGCGGGCGGGCGCGAGGCGAGGCGGGCGGAGACGTCGGCCGCGCACTTTGTCACGGCCTCGGCAGCGCGGGCGACCGAGCGGCCCGTCATCCGGCGACCCGGGGCGACGGCCACGGACCCGACCGCCCGCCCATCGGCCCGCAGCACCGGTGCCGCCACCGAGGCTACGGCCAGATCCGCGGCGCCGCCGAGTTCGGCGTCGGTCACGTCGATCTCCGAGAGCTCGACGAACAGCTCGGACACGCGGTCGCGGACCAGAGCGCCGATACCGGAGGTCTCCAGCGAGTCGGCCATCCGCAGCAGCTCACGGCGGGCCGGGGTGAGCCGCTCGATGGACCAGCCACGTCGCGCGATCTGTGGGAGCACCACCTCGAGCCGGTCGCGCGCGGCGGTGGTCAGCCCCGCCGCGTCGGCCAGCCACTGACGTTGCTCGCCCAGGGGTAGTCGGGCCGCCAGCTCGCGGGCGAACGGGGCGCGCACCGGCACCACGTGGCCGACGGGCAGCGCCTCCCGGGAAGCGGTGCGCATGCCGGCGCCGACCGAGTCGACGACCTCGGCCATCCCGTCGCGGACCTCGAACACCACCGCCGCGATCCCGGTGGCGTCCGCCAGGGCCTCGAGCGGCTGGCGCGCGGCCCGGACCAGGTCGACCTCCGTGGCCAGCGCCGCGCCCACCTCGCGCAGTGCCGGCCCGGCCCGCCACCCGGCCCGCGTCTTCTCCGCCCACCCCTGGGCGTCCATCTCCGCCAGGACCGCGTGGAGGGTCGAGCGACTCGCCCCGGCCATCCTGGCGATCTCCGTCAACGGCAGGGGCGGGCCGTCGGTGGCGAGCGCGCGGAGCGCCGCGAGCACCCGGTGGGTCGGTTCGTGTCGCATATCCGTCATCATATGTCGGAGTTTCGACGGGGCGGGGGTGATTGCCCTCGGCGAGATGGAAAACCGGGCGGGGCGGGCGCAGGATGGTCCGGACGCCCGAAGGTAGACAGATCGGTCTGCCGTGCTGTCCGGTCCGCCGGCCAGCCCACGACACTGGAGGTCGCATGACGACGAGGTCGGCGGTGACGCTCTCGCATCTCGACGCGCTCGAGGCGGAGTCCGTCCACATCTTCCGCGAGGTAGCCGCACAGTTCGAACGCCCGGGGATGCTGTTCTCCGGCGGCAAGGACTCGGTGGTGATGTTCCACCTCGCCCGCAAGGCCTTCTGGCCCGCGCCGATGCCGTTCCCGCTCATGCACGTCGACACCGGCCACAACTTCGACGAGGTCATCGACTACCGCGACCGCGTGGTCGAGGAGACCGGTGTCCAGCTGCTCGTCTCCCACGTCCAGGACGACATCGACGCCGGCCGCGTGGTCGAGGACACGGGGGTCGGCGCGAGCCGCAACCGCCTCCAGACCACCGCCCTGCTGCGCGGGATCCAGGAGAACCGATTCGACGCCGTCTTCGGTGGCGCCCGCCGCGACGAGGAGAAGGCCCGCGCCAAGGAGCGCGTCTTCTCCTTCCGCGACGCGTTCGGCGCCTGGGACCCGCGCGCCCAGCGGCCCGAGCTGTGGAAGCTGTACAACGGCAAGCACCGCAAGGGCGAGCACATCCGCGTGTTCCCGCTGTCCAACTGGACCGAGCTGGACATCTGGCAGTACATCGAGCGCGAGGACATCGACCTGCCGCCGATCTACTACGCCCACGAGCGCGAGGTCATCGAGCGCGACGGCATGCTCCTCGCCAAGACCCGCTTCCTGGAGACGCTGCCGCACGAGGAGGCGCGCACTGAGCTCGTGCGTTTCCGCACCGTCGGCGACGCCACCTGCACGGGCTGCGTCGAGTCCGACGCCGCCGACAACGCCGCCGTCGTCGCCGAGGTCGCGGGCACCCGCGTCACCGAACGCGGCGCCACCCGCGCCGATGACCGGATCTCCGAGGCCGGCATGGAAGACCGCAAGAAGGAGGGCTACTTCTGATGAGCACCCCCACCACGGACACCGCGCCGGCCGCCGCCGAGAGCGCCGCCGAGCAGCTGCAGACCATGGCCGAGCACGCGCAGCTGCTGCGCATCGCCACCGCCGGCTCCGTCGACGACGGCAAGTCGACGCTCATCGGCCGGCTGCTGTTCGACTCCAAGGGCATCTTCGAGGACCAGCTCGCCTCCATCGAGGCCACCTCGGCCAAGCGCGGCGACGAGTACACCGACCTCGCGCTGCTCACCGACGGGCTGCGGTCCGAGCGCGAGCAGGGCATCACGATCGACGTCGCCTACCGCTACTTCTCTACCCCGCGGCGCAAGTTCATCATCGCGGACACCCCGGGCCACGTGCAGTACACGCGCAACATGGTCACCGGTGCCTCGACGGCCGACGTGGCGATCATCCTCGTCGACGCCCGCAAGGGTGTGCTCGAGCAGACCCGCCGCCACGCGTTCCTGTCCGCACTCCTGGGCATTCCGCGCCTGGTCGTGGCCGTGAACAAGATGGACCTGGTGGACTACGACGAGGCCACCTTCGAGGCCATCCGCACCGAGTTCACCGACTTCGCCGCCAAGCTCGAGGTCCACGACGTCACCTTCGTGCCGCTCTCGGCGCTCAAGGGCGACAACGTAGTCAACAGAGCGGTGGACTCGACCGATTCAATGCCCTGGTACACGGGCCCGGCGTTGCTCGACCATCTCGAGAACGTGCACATCGCCTCGGACCGGAACCTCACCGACGTCCGGTTCCCCGTGCAGTACGTGATCCGCCCCCAGCGCGCCGACGGCTTGGATCACCGGTCCTTCGCCGGAACCGTCGCGGGTGGGATCATCAAGGTCGACGACGACGTGGTGGTCATGCCGTCCGGGCGGCAGTCCACGGTCAAGGCGATCTGGGGCCCGGGCGGGGCGGAGCTGGACGAGGCCGCGGCCCCCGCAGCGGTGACGATCGCGCTGAACGACGAGATCGACATCGTCCGCGGCGAGATGATCGCCCGGCCCGGTAACCGGCCGCACCAGGGCACCGAGCTCGAGGCCATGGTCTGCTGGTTCGCCGACGACACCACCCTCGAGACCAACAAGCGCTACATCGTCAAGCACACGACGCGCGAGTCCAAGGCGATCGTGACGGGGATGGAGTACCGGCTCGACGTCAACACGCTGCACCGCGACCCCGACTCCACCGAGCTCCAGCTCAACGAGATCGGGCGCATCGGCCTGCGCACGCAGACGCCGCTGATGTACGACCCCTACCGTCGCAACCGCGACACGGGCGCGTTCATCCTCGTGGACGAGATCACCGGGAACACGGTGGGTGCTGGCATGATCATCGGGCCCGCCACCACCGGTTCCAACGTCGTCTGGCACGCCGGGGCCGTCCAGCGCGGCGACCGCGGGCAGGGCCGCACCCTGTGGCTGACGGGCCTGTCGGGTTCGGGCAAGTCGACCATCGCCTCCGAGGTCGAGCGTCTGCTCATCGAGTCCGGTCATCCGGCGTACATCCTCGACGGCGACAACCTGCGCCACGGCCTCAACGTCGACCTCGGGTTCTCGGCCGAGGACCGGGCGGAGAACATCCGCCGCACCGCCGAGGTGGCGGCGCTGTTCGCCGATGCCGGCGTCGTCGTCATCTGTTCCCTCATCTCGCCCATGCGCGCCGACCGGGACGCGGCGCGCCAGGTCCACGCCAAGGCCGGCCTGCCGTTCACCGAGGTGTTCGTGGACACCCCGCTGGCCGAGTGCGAGGCCCGCGACCCCAAGGGCCTCTACGCCAAGGCGCGCGCGGGCGAAATCGCCGAGTTCACCGGCGTCTCCGCGCCGTACGAGCCGCCGCTGACCCCGGACCTGCACATCCGTCCCGAGGACGGCACCGCAGAAGAGGTCGCGCAGCGGATCCTCAGCTCCATCCTGGGAATCTGAGCCGGTGCCCGAGGCCCTGTGCGGCGCTCATCCTCGTGGGCATCCCACCGACGGCGGCCGTCGCCAACGACCTGGTTGTCAACGCGGTCAACAAGGTCGTGGGCGCGGGCGTGCACTGGAGGCACGGTAAACCCAATCTCAAGATCGCCCTCTGGCTGATCATCGGCTCGGTGCCGACGGCGTACCTCGGCGCGTGGCTCGTGCACGCGATCGGTGCCGAGGACGTGCAGGGGATGCTCAAGAAGGCCATCGGCGCGACCCTCATCGTGGCGTCGACGGCGTACTTCCTGCGGGCGTTCTTCGAGATGTCCGGGCGCATCCGCACCGGTGACGATCCCGACCCGCCGGTCAAGCCGGTGCTCACGCTGCTCGTCGGTGTGATCGGCGGACTGATGGTGGGCATCACCTCGGTGGGCTCGGGCACCGTCATCATGATGTGCATCATGCTGCTCTACCCGACGCTCGCCGCGCTGCGGCTGGTGGGTACCGACCTCGTGCAGGCGGTCCCGCTGGTCATCGCGGCCGCGATCGGGCACGTCATGGTGACCGGCGTCGACTGGAACCTGCTCGTGCCGCTGCTCATCGGCGGGGCGATCGGCACGTTCTTCGGCTCCAGGTTCGCCGGGCGCGTGCCGGGTGGGCTCATCCGCCGCGGCATCACGATCGTGCTCGCCGTGACGGCCTCGGCCATGCTCGGCGCCTCGCCGTTGTTGATCGGAATCATCACGCTGGTGCTGGTCGTGGGCGGCCCGTTGGTCTGGAAGGCGCTCGTACGCCGGTTCTCGGTGCACCTCGACCGGCCGGCGGTGCAGCGGCCCGGGGCGTCGACTCACGCCTGAGCCGGGCCGCTCACGCAGCCGCTCCTGGCCATGGCGTCTCGCGCGCACCGCGGGGTGGGCGAGACGCCATGGCCAGGAGCGGCTGCGTTGTGGGCGTGCAGGGGCTGGCGCGACTAGCGGGGTTCCCAGGCGTCGGTGTCGAGGGTCAGCTCGTGAACCTCTCCCGGCAGGTGCCCGGCGGCCAGGTCGGCGATCGTCACCGCGTCCATCACCCGGCGCAGCGCCGCCCGCGACGCGATCCACACGTGCTGCAGGACCGCCGCGCGCTCGTTGTAGACCACCGCCTCGGGCCGGACGTCGTAAACGCTGACCAGTGGCCCGTCGACGGCCCGCATCACGTCGGCGACCGTGATCTCGCCGGCGTCCCGGCCGAGGAACCACCCACCGGTCTTGCCGCGACGGCTGGCGACCAGGCCCGCGCGACGCAGGTCCGAGAGGATCGCCTGGAGGAAGCCGTGCGGGATGTCCTGTAGCCGCCCCAGTTCCTCCGCGCTGACCGGGCTGTCCCTCGGGTCGCGGGCGGGGTCGTCGCTGCGGGCCGCCGCGAGTTCGACGAGCGCACGCAACGCGTAGTCGGACTTGGCGGTGACCCTCATGGGACACAGTCTCCCAGAGCCGCTGCCATCGCGAGTGGGGGAGTGGCCAGGTCCAGCGCCTTGAAACTGGGCGGACGTCCAGTTGGACAAGTAGCCAAGACTGTACGCCAGCGGACAGTCGTTCCCCGCGCTCACATTTCAACTGTGGACCGTGGCCGGTCCCGCGCTCGCGGACGGGGCGGGCCGTCCGGAGGTGCTGAGCTCGTCGTCGTCGCCCCGGCTTCTCCTCTCGGCGAGAACGGCCCACGCGATCAGTCCGAACCAGACGGCGACCAGGGCGAGGAGGATCGGGTTGGTGGCCGCGGACGGCACCTCGGCCCAGAGCAGCAGGGTGCGCACATTGGTCACCACGATGAGGCCGCCGGCCGCGGTGCCGAGCACGCGCGCGGGCAGGTGCTTGACCAGCCACGCGGCGAACGGCGCGACGATCACGCCGCCGATGAGCAACGCCAGCGCGTAACCCCAGTCGATCCCGGCGGCGCCCAGGCCGAGGAGGAAGCCGAGCGAGCCGCCCACGGCCACCACGAACTCCGAGGTGTCGATCGAGCCCACGACCTTGCGGGGTTCGACCCGGCCCGACGACAGCAACGAGGTCGTGCCGACGGGACCCCATCCGCCGCCGCCGAGCGAGTCGAGCGTCCCGCCCACGAGGCCGAGCGGGACGAGGAAGGCCGTGCGGACGCGGCCCTTGAACTCGGGGCGCCGGCCGCCGAGCGCGAGGAAGCGGTACAGGACGTAGAGGCCCAGCGCGAGAAGGATGACGCCCACGACCGGCTTGGCCACGTCGGCCGGGAGGTTGCTGAGGATGGTGGCGCCGGCGAACGCGCCGATCGCGCCCGGGACGGCGAGGATGCGCACGATCCGCCAGTCCACGTTGCCGAGTTTGTGGTGGGAGAAGCCCGAGGCGAGGGTGGTGCCGATCTCGGCGAAGTGCACGGACGCCGACGCGGCCGCCGGTGCGATACCGGCCGCGACCAGCAGCGTCGTGGAGGTGACGCCGTAGGCCATGCCAAGGGAGCCGTCGATGAGTTGGGCGATGGCGCCGACCACGCCGAGCACGATGAGAGTCTTCATGGGCACCCCTTGGAGGTAGTGGGTTCATTAAGTCGAGTAAGACAGTAGACATAAAGGTGCAGCCTTGTCTAGACCGATCTGTCTACCCCTCCGGCGCGGCCGTCTCCGGCGTCTCGCACGATTGCGCGACACCACTTTCCGCTATAAGAGATTTGTGACAATATAGGTGGACCGCGCCGGCAAAGGGGACCGGCGCCATGCTCGAGGAGCCCATGAACGAGGTCGGAGAGCGCGCGTGCTTTGTCGAGGAGACCGCGGACGGGGCCGTGTGGGGTTGCCAGCGCTGCGGGGCCCGGAGCGGCACGTTGCCGTCACGGGGAGCGGCGCGGGTGGCGGCCGATGCGCATCGTTGTCCGGATCAGCCCGCCCGCGTCGCGCGCGAGTACGGACACGGTCGGCGCAGGGGACTCCGGTCGCGCTGGCGGTGATCCTCCTAGGCTGGAGGCCATGATCTCCGCCACGCGCACCCCGGACCAGCAGCTCGCCGTCGACCTCGCCACGGACGCCGGCCGTCTGCTGGTGGAACTGCGGTCCTCCGGGCCCACCGGGCGTACGCTCGGCGACATCGGCGACCGCCGGGCCAACGACCTCCTGCTCGAGCGGCTCGCCGACGCACGTCCGGACGACGCCGTCCTGTCCGAGGAGTCCAAGGACGATCTCTCCCGCGTGGACGCCGACCGCGTGTGGATCATCGACCCCGTCGACGGCACCCGCGAGTACGGGCTCGGCGACCGCCCCGACTGGGCCGTGCACGTGGCGCTGTGGGAGCGCGACGGCGACCCTGCGACATCACGACTCACCGCAGCCGCGGTCGGGTTACCGGCGCTCGGGGTGGTGTGTGGGGTCGACGACGACGAGATCTACGCCGCACCCGTGGGCAACGGCGGGGTCGACGGGGGAGGCCTCCTCCCGCCCCGCGTGGGCTCACGGCCGCGGATCGTCCTCTCGGCCTCCCGCCCGCCCGCGTTCGCCCGTGCCGTGGCCGGCGCGGTGGACGGGGACCTGGTGCCGTTGGGCTCGGCCGGCGCCAAGACGGCGGCCGTCGTCCGCGGCGAGGCGGACGCCTACATCCACGCCGGCGGGCAGTACCAGTGGGACTCCGCGGCGCCGGCCGGCGTGGCGTTGGCCCGTGGGTTCGTCGCCGTGCGGATCGACGGCTCCCCGCTCGAGTACAACGTCGCGGAAACCTACCTGCCGGACCTCGTCGTGTGCCGCGCCGACCTCGCCGACGCGATCCTCGGTGCGATCGCCGACACCGACCCGGCCTGATCTACCGGCCCCGTCGCGCGTCGGCTCGAGGGGGCCTGGCCCGGACCGGCCAGAGGGCGCCCAGGCTCGCCGAGCGCGCTGGTTACGGCAGTCGCCGGACGTCGACCGCGCCGCCCCGGCGCAGTCCCGCCAGCGCGTCAAGCAGTGTCCGCTTGCGCAGCGGTGGTGACGTTCCGGCCCGGCCCGCGACGATCGCGTCGATCGCCTCGCGCAGCGCCTCGTCCGCCGCGACCGTGGGGCGCCAGCCGAGCTCCGCGCGGGCGCGGGTGGTGTGCATGAGCGGGGCGCCGAACGCCAGATCGACCCAGCCGATGCTGACCGGCTGGAGGCGCAGCAGCCAGCTGATGTGGACGAGCTGACGCAGCACGCGGTAGGGCAGGTGCACCGGCCGCGCGCCGAGTTCGCGGGCGAGCATGTCGCGGGTGATGGGCGGTTCGGCGGCGATGTTGAACGCGCCCTGCGCGCCGGACGTCGCGGCGGCCGCCAGTGCCGAGGCCATGTCGTCGCCGTGGAGGAGCGGGACCGTGAGCCGGCGGTCCACCGGCAGGATCGGTAGCGCCCGGAGCAATCGCGCTGGCGTGAGCGCCGGGGTGAAGTAGCGGAACAGACCCGAGGCGGCCTCGGCGTGGACGATGAATGCCGGCCGCATCCGGGCGATCGTCGGCGCGCCGGGATGCTTGCTCTCGTGCCGGTCGAGGAGCTGCTCCGCGGCCGTCTTGTGCCGGTTGTAGGCGGCGGTGGGCACCCCGCCGAGTTCGGCGTCCTCGCTGACCCGCCGCTCGACCGAGACTCCGGGTCCGCCGTCGGAGACAGGGGCGTAGGCGCCCACCGAGGACTGGTGCACCAGGTGCGGCACGCCCGCCAGTCGGCACGCCTCCACGACCGCGGCGGTCCCGCCGACGCCCAGCCGGTGATGGTGGTCCACGTCGCGGGTGGGCTGGAAGCCCCAGGCGAGGTGGATGACCGCGTCGGCGCCGCGGAAGATCTCCACCAGGTCGTGGGCGCTCGCGTACGAGAGGTCGATGCGATGCCACGACGCGCCGCTGTAGGGAGGGGTGGCGGGTGGGATGCGGCGACACAGGCCCACCACGTCGTGGCCGTCGGCGAGCAGCCTCCGCAGCAGCGGGGTGCCCACGTTGCCGCTCGCGCCGGTGACGACGATCCGCATCCGGCGGGCCGGGGAATCTGGCTCCGGGTTCTGCGTCATCGCCCCATGGTCGGATACACGCGCGGGCGTCGCATCCGGACCGCGTCGGCGCGCGGTCGCGGGACGGCGACGGCCCGGTGCGGCGGAACGAGCGGCGGCCCGGCCCGCGGGTGCGGGGCCGGGCCGTCTACTCGGCTTTCCGGCAGGCGCTCATCTCCTCGCCCGCCGGCCCGGAGTTCAGGAGTTGTCGACGACCAGCGCGCCGGCGATGGCGGCCATGAACGCGTCCTTGGCCAGCGACATGCCCTCCTGGCTGGGGCGGATGCCGTCGGACTCGGTCATGTCCGGGTTGCGGAAGTACATCGCCAGCAGGCCCGCCGAGAAGACGCCGAGGGCCGCGCCGGCGATCCGGCGGGGCACCACCGGGGTGAGCAGGGCGGCGCCGATGCCGATCTCCGAGTAGGCGACGAACTTGCCGAAGGTGTCCGGATCCATCTGGTTCACGGCGGGAACGCCCGTGGCGGCGAAGCCCTGCAGGCCCTGCGCGGCCTCGGTCGGCATACCGCGCTTGCTCAGGCCGGAGTTGAGGACGAAAGCGCCGGTGACGCCGCGGAGGATCGCGTTTGACAGGCTCATCGGTTTCTCCTTTGATCGTTGTCGCGTGTGCGTTCGTACACCACTTTGGTGACGTGACATCGAACAGGTTAGCTCAGGCGAGTCCGAACGCCACATCTCAGGGGAGCCCACGGTATCCCTCCGCGGGCGCGGGCGCACGGACACGGGCGTGCGCTCTGATGCCGGCCGCGGCAGGGATGCGGGCCGCGCGGCGGATGCGGGCCGCGGCGCGGATGCGGAAGGGGCCCGGTGATGCGAAAATCTGAAGGTATGAGTACGACGAGCCGCGACATCACCGATAAGCCCGACCCGGATGCCGACCCCGATCACGGCAAGCCCGAGTCGCCCACCTCGCTGAAGGGCAGCGCGTGGAAGATCGGCATCAAGCGCGCCCTCTCCGAGTTCTCCAGGGACAAGTGCACCGATCTCGCCGCGGGCCTGACGTACTTCGCGGTGCTGTCCTTGTTCCCCGCCCTGCTCGCGGTGGTCTCGCTGCTCGGCGTGTTCGGGCAGGGCCAGGCCACGGTGGACGCGGTGATGGAACTCCTCGAAGGCGCCGCCCCCGAGGAGACCCTCGCCGCGCTGCGCGGGCCGATCGAGTCGGTCGTCAACACCCCGGCCGCCGGCATCGCCCTCATCACCGGTCTCGCCGGTGCGCTGTGGTCGGCCTCGGGCTACGTCGGCGCGTTCGGCCGGGCGATGAACCGCATCTACGAGATCGAGGAGGGACGGCCCTTCTGGAAGCTCAAGCCCGTCACCGTCCTGCTGACCGCGGTCCTGCTGCTCCTGGTCTGTCTCGCCGGGCTCATCCTGGTCGTGAGCGGACCGATCGCCGAATGGGCCGGGAATCTGATCGGTCTGGGGGAGACGGCCGTGACCGTGTGGGGGATCGCCAAGTGGCCGGTGCTCGTCCTCGTCGTCGTCGTCATCCTGGCCGTGCTCTACGGGTTCGCGCCCAACGTCAAGCAACCGAAGTTCCGCTGGATCTCGATCGGCGCCGTCATCGCCCTGATCGTGTGGGCGGTCGCGACCGGCGGCTTCGTCTTCTACGTGACCAACTTCAGCAGCTACAACGCCACGTACGGCTCCCTCGCAGGCGTCATCATCTTCCTGCTCTGGCTGTGGATCACCAACAACGCACTGCTGTTCGGGGCGGAGGTCGACGCCGAGGTCGAGCGGGCCCGCGAGCTGCAGGCGGGGATGCACGCGGAGGAGACCATCCAGCTCCCGCCGCGCGACACCACGGCGAGCGACAAGGCGGCCGAGAAGCACCAGCAGACCGTCGACGACGCGGCCGACGTCCGCCGCGAGGCCCAGGCGGAGGAGGCCCGCCACCGCGACTGACCCTGTCGGTCCGGTGCGCTGCCGCTCGGCCCGCTCGCGCAGCCGTTCGCAGCGCATTCGTCCACCACCCGCGCAACCGCTCCTGCGCCCGGCGTCTCGCTCCTCTGCATGGCGTCTCGCGCGTGCCGATGGCGGCCCGCTCCCGGAGCTGCCCGCGCATCCGCTCCTCTCGATGGCGTCTCGCGCGTGCGGATGTACGCGATCCCCACAGCCGCTCCCGCCGATGGCGTCTCGCCCACCCCGCGGTGCGCGCGAGACGCCATCGCGAGGGGCGGCTGTGGGCGGGCAGGCGAAATCGGGCCACGGGTCCGCCGGCTTCGGGCCTGCCGACCCCGGGCGGGCAGGTTCGCGGCGAGGCTGGCGCGGGACGGGTCGACAGCGACCACAATCGGGGTATGACCACTTCGGACCGGCCCGCTGCCACCATCCGCAGAGGACTGCGCACCGTTCGCATGGTGCTCGTCCGCTCGGTTGCTGAGTTCCTCCGCGACCGCGGCCCAGACCTCGCCGGTTCGCTCACCTACTACGGCGTCCTCTCGCTGTTCCCGGCGGTGCTGGTGGTGGTGTCATTGCTCGGCGTTTTCGGGCAGGGCTCCAGAACGGTCGATGCGGTGATGGACATGCTCTCTGACGTCGCGCCGCCGGAGGTGCTCGATCCCGTGCGCGAGCCGGTCGAGGCGTTGGTCACGACCCCGGCCGCGGGCACCGCGCTCCTCGTGGGTACGGCGGTCGCGCTGTGGTCGGCGTCGCGATACGTGCGGGCGCTCGGCAGGGCCATGAACGCGATGTTCGGGATCGACGAGGGGCGGCCGCCGTGGCGTCTGCTGCCCGCGGGTCTCGCGCTTACGGCTCTGCTGATCGTCCTGGTCGCCATCGGCGGGGTGGCCCTGGCGTTCAGTGGACCGGTGGCGGAGACGGTGGGCGGCTGGATCGGGCTCGGGAGCACGGCGCTGGCCGTGTGGGGAGTGGCCAAGTGGCCGGCTGCCGTGGTCGCAATGATCTTGGCGTTGGCGATCCTCTACCGGTTCGCGCCCAACATCTCCGGGCGCCGCTTCTCCTGGGTGTCGTTGGGGGCCACGGCCGCGTTGGCGATCATGGGCGTCGCCACGGCAGGTCTGAGCTTCTTCGTCGCCAACTTCGGCAATTTCAACCGTGTGTACGGCTCGCTGGCCGGCGTCATCGTCTTCCTCCTGTGGCTGTGGCTGGTCAACATGGCCGTGGTCTTCGGGGTGCGTCTCGACGCAGAGGTGCTGAGGGTCAGGCAGCTGCGGTCCGGCATCGCGGCCGAGGAGGTCATCCAGGTGACGCCGCGTGACACCCGGGCCTGCGAGTGGGAGAACCGCCGCCGCGAGAAGATGGTCGCGGAGTACCGCACGCTCCGACGCGAGCGCGATGACGATACCGGTGGCGACGACGACACGGCTCCCGACGGCGACACGACTCCCGACGACGAGGCAGGCGCCGATGGCGAGTCGACCGATCCGCCGCCGAGCGGAATCGCCGGGGCCTGCGGAGAGCAGCGCCGCGCCGAGTAGGGTGCGGGGCTGACCGCCGACCGAGGAGCCCGCGATGACCGAGAACCGGCCCGCCTCGGACCGGCCCGCGATGACCGAGAACCGGCCAGCGCCCGACCTGCCCGCCCCCGAGGCCCCCGCCACCGACGGCGCGCCGGAGATCTGGCGCCTCGACCATCCCGAGCACGGGGTCCTCGAGTTCGCGGTGGGCTCGCCGGAGGAACTCCGCACCGTCGACCCCGGGTACCCGCAGCGGAAGCCGCCGAAGAAGGGTGCCACCCCAGCGGCCGTCGCATCCCCGGGGTGCGCCCTCCTGCGCGACGGCGAGGTGGTCGCGCGCGCCCGGCAGATCAGCGACCGACGCTTCTCACTCACCGCGGATCCGCCGAAGCCGGGCGAGCACACCACTGCGCCGCCGATCTCGAGCCCGCGCATCCAGGTGCGCACGAACATGCTCGACACGGCGGTCCGCCAGGTGACGTTCCGCGAGGGCCGCGACATCGTGCACTTCGACCCGCCGCCCGGATCCGCCGCCGAGGCCCGGCTGGAGGCGATCGCGTCGACGCCGTGGAAGCGCGCCGTCTACCCGGTCGCGGCGGGCATCGGCAGGTCGGGCTGGGCGATCGCGATGATCGTGCTGCTGCCCCTGATCGGTCGCATCCTCGAGCCGGTGCTCGACTGGATCCTCGAGCGCATCCCGGACATCGACATTCCGTGGCCGGAGTTCTCCCTGCCGAGCATTCCGTGGCCGGACATCCCCTGGTCGGACATCACGCTGCCGTCGATCACCCTGCCGGAGATCTCGGTCCCGGGGTGGGTGGAGTTCCTGCTCGAGTACAGCAAGGTGTGGGTGCCGTTGCTGGCGGGCGTGGCGTTGGCGGTGGTGGCGGTGCGGCAGTCGCGCAGGTCGCGCGAGACCAAACGTCGCTGGGCGGCAGGGCACCCGCCCTCGCAGGGTGGCGATGAGCCGTCGGGCGGCGGTCCGGCCGGGCGGTAGGGTTGTGCCCATGCGCCTCGTCGTCACCGGGGGAGCCGGGTTCATCGGCGCCAACTTCGTCCGCTCCGTCGTCCGCGAGTACCCGCAGGCCCACGTCACGGTGCTCGACTCCATGACGTATGCCGCCAACCGCGCGAATCTGGACGGGCTCCCCGCCGACCGGGTCCGGCTGGTGGAGGCCGACTGTGCGGACGCCGCGATCACGGACCGGTTGGTCTCCGAGTTGACGGGGCCGCGCGACGCGGTCGTGCACTTTGCGGCGGAGAGTCACAACGACAACTCGCTCGCCACGCCGTGGCCGTTCGTACACTCGAACATCGTGGGCACGTACACGATCCTCGAGGCCTGCCGCCGTCACGACGTACGCCTGCACCACGTGTCGACGGACGAGGTCTACGGGGACCTGGAGCTCGACGACCCGGCCAAGTTCACCCCGGCCACGGCGTACAACCCGTCGAGCCCGTACTCGGCGACCAAGGCGGGCGCGGACATGCTGGTGCGCGCGTGGGTCCGCAGCTTCGGGGTGCGCGCCACCATCAGCAACTGCTCGAACAACTACGGGCCCTACCAGCACGTGGAGAAGTTCATCCCGCGGCAGATCACCAACATCCTCGACGGGCGGCGGCCCCGCCTCTACGGCAGTGGAGCCAACGTGCGGGACTGGATCCACGTCGATGACCACAACTCCGCGGTTCTGCGCATCCTCGAGGCGGGGGAGCCGGGACGGACGTACCTCATCGGCGCCGACGGCGAGCGCTCCAACCTCGAGGTCATGCGGATGATCTGCGAGCTCATGGGCGTCTCGGGCATCGGCGGTGACCCGGGGTTCGACCACGTCACCGACCGCCCGGGCCACGACCTGCGCTACGCGATCGACGCCTCCGCGACCCGCGCCGAGCTGGGCTGGGAGCCGCAGCACACGGACTTCCGCGAGGGCCTGCGGCAGACCATCGAGTGGTACGCCGCCCACCGCGACTGGTGGGAACCGGTCAAGGAGCGGGTCGAAGCGACGTACGCCCGGACGGAGAAGGTCCTGTGACGGCGGGGATGGCGCGGTGAAGGGCATCGTCCTGGCCGGTGGCAGCGGCACCCGGCTGCGGCCGCTGACGCTGGCCACGAGCAAGCAGCTGGTGCCAGTGTTCGACAAGCCGATGATCTACTACCCGCTGTCGACGCTCATGCTGGCGGGGATCCGCGACATCCTCGTCATCACCACGCCCGAGGACGCGGGGCAGTTCCGGCGGTTGCTGGGCGACGGCAGCCAGTTCGGGATCACGCTGAGCTACGTCGAGCAGGCCGCCCCGGAGGGGCTGGCGCAGGCGTTCGTGCTGGGCGCGGACCACATCGGCGACGAGCCGGTCGCGTTGATCCTGGGCGACAACATCTTCTACGGCCCCGGCATGGGTACGCAGCTGCGCCGGTTCGCCGACCTCGACGGCGGCGCGGTGTTCGCCTACCGGGTGGCCGATCCGAGCCAGTACGGGGTGATCGACTTCGACGCCGACGGCCGCGCGATCAGCCTCGAGGAGAAGCCTGAGAACCCGTCGTCGGACTTCGCCGTGCCGGGGCTCTACTTCTATAGCGCCGACGTGGTGGACGTGGCGCGCGGGCTGGCCAGGTCGGCGCGCGGGGAGTACGAGATCACCGACATCAACCGGCACTACCTGGAGCAGGGCCGCCTGCAGGTCGAGGTGCTGCCGCGGGGTACCGCCTGGCTGGACACGGGCACCCACGATTCGCTGCTCGACGCGGGGAACTACGTCCGCACGATCGAGGACCGGCAGGGCCTGAAGATCGGCTGCCCGGAGGAGGTGGCGTGGCGGATGGGATATATCGACGACGACGAGCTCACCGATCGCGCGAACGTCCTGCAGAAGTCGGGGTACGGCCGGTATCTGCTGGATGTCCTGCGCCGGGAGAAGGGGCGGAGACTGTGAACGCGGACAACGGGGGCGTCGCCGCCCGCCGGGACGCGCTGCCGCGCGTGCTGGTGACCGGCGGGCGCGGACAGCTGGGTACCCACCTGCGGCTGGCCCACCCGGGCGGGGTGCTCGCGCCGGGTCGCGACGAGCTGGACATCACCCGGGCGGAGTCCGTGGCCGGGTACCTGGACCGGCACCAGCCTGCGGTGGTGATCAACGCGGCCGCGTACACCGACGTCGACGGCGCGGAGAACGACGAGTCCGGGGCGCACCTGGTCAACGTGGAGGGGTCGAGGATCCTCGCCGAGGCCTGCCGAGAGCGCGGTCTGCGGCTGGTGCACGTCAGCACCGACTACGTCTTCTCCGGCGAGGTGCCGCGCGGCAGCGGCGGGGCGGGACGGCCCGATCCCGCGACCGCGCCGGCGCTCGAGCCGACCGACGTCACCGACCCGGCCACCGTGTACGGCCGCACCAAGCTCGCCGGCGAGCACGCCGTCCTGGCCGCCCACCCCGAGGCGACGATCCTGCGGACGTCCTGGCTGTACACCGGGCCGGAGCGGGAGCGGTCGGCGATCCCCGGAGGCGACTTCGTGGCGACCATGGCCCGGCTCGAGCGGGAGCGGGACCAGGTGAGCGTGGTCGACGACCAGTGGGGCTCACCCACGCACGCGCCGACGCTGGCGGCGGCGATCCTCGAGATGCTCGCCCGCGAGGCCACGACACGAGAGGCCGCCACGCACCACGCCGCCGGCGAGACCGCGACACACGAGGCCGCCACTCCTACCATCGACACCGCTGCCGTCGACACCCGCGGCCTCGTCCTGCACGCCGCCGGCGCGGGCCGCGCCACCTGGTACGAGGTCGCGCGCCGCACGTTCGCCTACCTCGGCGCCGACCCCGCCCGCGTCCGCCCCTGCACCACCGCCGACTTCCCCCGGCCCGCCCCGCGACCCGCGTTCTCGGTGCTGTCCGGGCGGGCCTGGGCGGCCGCCGGCCTGACGCCGCTGCCCGACTGGGACGACAGCCTGCGCGCCGCACTCGGAGCCGGGCCCGGGGCCGGGGGAGGGGACACCTCGTCGTCGTCACCCACACCGCGGTGACCCCGCGCCTCCACCGCCGATCCCGCCGCCGCGCCCTCCGCCGGGTCGCGGTCGGCGTCGGCGCGGCCGTGGTCGTCGCCGCGCTCGCCCTCACCGCCTGGGGCGCGTTCCTCCTCCAGCCCCACGGCGACGAGCCGGTGCGCGCCGACGCGGTCGTCATGCTCGCCGGCGCCGACGACGGCCGACACCTGTACGCCCGCGACCTCGTCGAGGCCGGCTACGCCGACACCCTGCTGGTGAGCAACCCTGGCGGCAACTCCGAGACCGTCGCCCGCCGGCTGTGCACGGGCATCGCCCGCCCCGCCGACGCCGAGGTGGTGTGCTTCTCGCCCGAACCGCGGACCACCTGGGGCGAGGCGCTGACGGTGGACGCGATCGCGCGGGCCCGCGGGTGGGAGCGCGTCCTCGTCGTCACCAATCGCCCTCACACACTGCGCGCCGGGACATGGATGCGCAACGCCACCGACCTGGACGTGCGGATGACGCCCATCGACCGGGTCGACCGCGCGATGCTGCCCGTGCACCTGGTGTGGGAGGTCGCCGGGTGGATCAAGGGCCGCGTCAACGGCCACTGGTGACGCGGGGTCAGGCGGTCTGGGCCCGCATCGCCGACGGTGCCGCGATCGGGGCGCGGGTGGTGAGCCGCGGCGACGTCAGCCCCTCGTGCGCGCGGGCGATCCGACCGAATACGGCGCTGCGGTCCATCGGCCGGTGCGGCAGATCCAACGCCCGACGTACGTCCGACGGCACGAGGCTCGCGGCCGCGTCGACCACCGTCGTGCACGACCGGTGCGCGGTCACCGAGTTCTCCGACACGCCCCGGCACGCCCGGGCGGTCTCCCGCAGCCGACGGGCGGCGCGACGCCCGGCGACAGTGGCGCGAGCGCGGCCACGGGCGCCCCGCAGCAGCTGCTCGAGCTCGCGCACGGTGGTGGGGAAGGCCCGCGCGCCCTGCAGCCGGGCCAGGCCCGCCCACTGGCACACGTACCGGTCCGACTCGGCCGGGGTGAGCGGCCGACCCGAGAACCGCTGGAACGCCGCGAGCAGTGCCCACGCCAGGGCGGCCTGCGCCCACTCCACCAACGCCGGGTCGGAACCGTAGTAGTAGTCCCCGTGCTCCGTGGTGCCGTTGAACGAGCTGCGGTCGCGGTGCGCGTGCTCGATCGTCACCATCGCGTCGTCGACGGTGCCGAACGTCGAGATCTCCACCAGGTCGTGCAGGTAGTCGTCCATCGTCCACGGGTTCTCGTCCGCACCGCACGCCACCATGACCGAGGCGTACGCGGGATCGGCGGACAGCATGAGCAGGCCGGTCGTGATGCCGATCGGCGTGGACGCGTCGCCGTGGACCCGCCAGATGGGGTCGCTCGACTGGAACCAGCGGGGGCCGGGGATGTCGAGGATCGAGCACACCGGCGAGTCCGCCGTACCGCGTGGAACTAGTGGTGACATGCACACACCCCGGGGTAGTGACGCCGCCTGTGGGGGCGGCCGGATAGGACCTGTCGCAGACTCTATCGCCCGGCTGCGCGGCAGAGAAGAAAAGACGGAGGGACCGCTGAGGAATCCCATGAACGACCGACACATCGCTTACATCTAGGCTGGGCCGCGCACGCCACACGCTTTCCGACCCCGAGGAGACGGCCGTGACCGCCACCCCCCTTCCCGCCCCCCGCACCGGCCCCGTCGTGCCCGACCGCTTCGCCGGACGCACCGCCCTCGTCACCGGCGCCAGCCGGGGGATCGGTCTGGGCATCGCCCGGCGACTCCTCGCCGAGGGGGCGTCCGTGGTCATCACCGCCCGTGGCCAGGAGGGGCTCGACGCCGCCGTCGCCGAGCTCGGTGCGCCCGACCGGGTGCTCGGCGTGGCGGGGAAGAGCGACGACGAGGAGCACCAGCGCGAGGTCCTGGCCCGTGCCGAGCAGGAGTTCGGGCCGATCGATCTGCTGGTCAACAACACCGGGATCAACCCGGTCTACGGCCGCACCGTCGATATCGACCTCGCCGCGGCCCGCAAGATCACCGAGGTCAACGCGCTCGGCACCCTGTCCTGGACGCAGAAGGTCTACCACTCGGGACTCGGCGAGCGCGGCGGCGCGGTGGTCAACATCGCCTCCATCGCCGGCCTCGCCCCGTCGCCCGGGATCGGCTGGTACGGCGCGACCAAGGCACTCGTCATGCGCCTCACCCAGGAGCTCGCCGTGGAGGTCGGCCCGTCGGTGCGCGTGAACGCCGTCGCACCGGGCGTGGTCAAGACCCGGTTCGCCGAGGCGCTGTACGAGGGTCGCGAGGAGGCGATGGGTGCCGCCCTGCCCACTGGGCGACTCGGCGTGCCCGACGACATCGCGGGCCCCGTCGCGTTCCTGCTCTCCGACGACGCGCACTGGATCACCGGCCAGACCCTCGTCGTGGACGGCGGCGCCCACATCGTCGGCGCCGGGCTGCAAGGCTGAGGCGGCCCGCAGGTGACCTCGATCCAGGAGTACTGTGCCTCCACCGGTCGCGCCCTCGAGGCGAGCCCGCCCATGGCCGTCGCCGGCCAGCCGCTCACGTGGGTGGACAGCCCGCCGTGGCAGCGCATCGAGTCGCCCGAACCGTCCGCGGTGATCTACGTCGACCCGGGCGCCCACCGCGACGGTTTCTCGCCCAACGCCGTCGCGACCTGCGCCCGCGTCGCCCCGGCGATGGACACCGAGCAGGCGGTCGAGATGATCGTCGCCACCGCCGACGCACTCGCCGACTGGACGCTGCTCGAGGAGGTCGCCGGCGAGGGCGACGAGTCCGCCGGGGCCGTCACCAGCATCTACCGCTACCTGCGCGGTACCTACACCGCCGAGCCCGGTGAGATGGCCACCTCGAGCCTGATCGTGGGATGGAGCGACGACGAGGCCACGTACGTCTTCCAGTTCGTCATCACCGGGTGGCGCGAGGACGTCTCCGTCCACGACGACGCGATGAGCTGCCTCCTCATCGGCGAGTGGACGGCCGGGCAGATCGTCGACGCAATGCGCGGATAGGGTGGTCGGCGCCACGGGTGGGCGACCGCGCCGGGCAGTGCCCGCGCTGGTGGGCGCGGCGCGGGGACGGGTCACGATCGACGAGGGGAAGGCGGGACGGACGTGCAGTTGCGCGAGCTCAGTGTGACGGGGGCGTGGGAGATCACGCCGCGCCAGATCTCCGACGACCGCGGGGTCTTCCACGAGGCGTTCACCGACCCCGCCTTCCGCGAGATGACCGGGCACCGGTTCGACCTCGCGCAGGTCAACGTGTCCGTCTCCGGCGAAGGCGTCCTGCGCGGCCTGCACTATGCCGAGGTGCCACCCGGGCAGGCGAAGTACGTGCTGTGCCCGTCCGGCACCGTCTTCGACGTGGTCGTGGACGTCCGCGTGGGATCACCGACCTTCGGCGAGTGGGCCGGCGTCCTGCTCGACTCCGTCGAGCAGCGGGCCGTCTACATCCCCGAGGGCGTCGCCCACGGATTCCTGGCCCTGGAGCCGCAGTCCACCGTGATGTACTTCTGCTCGGAGGGTTGGCGGCCCGGCGCCGAGCACGTCATCGACGCCTTCGACCCGAAGATCGCGATCGACTGGCCGCAGATGGCGCTCGACGGCACCGCGATCGAGCACGTCATGAGCGACCGCGACCGCGACGCGCCGAGCCTGCTCGACGTGGCGGCCGCCGGGCGACTCCCGCAGTGGGACGCCTGCCGCTCGCACGTCGAGCGGCTGCGGGAAGCCACCCCCCTTGTGGACGCACAGTGGCGTCCCGCCGAGGCCTGACCTACTCTCGGCGATCTGCCCCGCCGACCCGCGCACCGACGACTCGTGCACTGTTGGACCGTGCATTGTCGGACCGTGCGCTGACGGCGCGGTCGGCCGATATCCATCCGACGATCAAGGAGATCCCCATGTGTTACCCCGTCGCCTGTCCCGTCTGCGGCAAGACCACCTGGGAGGGCTGCGGCGAACACGTCGACCAGGTCAAGGCGGCCGTGCCCGCCGAACAGTGGTGCGACGGACAGCACCGCGCGGCCGCAAACTGATCGGCGTGGGCCGTTCGGGCCGGGCCGGTGTGGCGTGAGCTGCTCCGGCGGGGCCGACCGAGCCCTGCGGGGGCGTCCTCGCCCGGTCCCGGCCCGCGCGCGCCGATCAGACGGTAGAAAAAGGGGGACCCCTCACCCCTCACGGAGGCCCCCAGTGAGCACCCCGTTCGTCCTCGTCGAGAACACCGGTCCGACCGCCCGCGTCACGCTCGACCGGCCCGAGCGCCGTAACCCGCTGTCCCTGCAGATGATGCGGGAGGCCACCGCGGCGATCCGCGCACTCGGTGACGACCCCGACTGCCGGGTCGTCGTGCTCACAGGCTCCGGGCCGGCGCTCTCGGCTGGGCACGAGATCAGCGAGATGGTCGAGCGCACCCTCGAGCAGGAACGTGAGATCTTCTCGGTCTGCGTCGACCTCATGGAGAGCATCCAGGCCATCCGTCAGCCCGTGATCGCCGAGGTCCAGGGGCACGCGGTGGCGGCCGGCTGCCAGCTCGTCGCGACCTGCGACCTGGCAGTCGCCGTCGACACCGCCCGCTTCGGCACCCCCGGCGTGAAGATCGGCCTGTTCTGCTCGACGCCCATGGTGGCGGTCTCCCGGAACATCGGCCGCAAGCGCGCCATGCAGATGCTGCTGACCGGCGAGACGATCGACGCGACCACCGCCGTCGAATGGGGGCTGATCAACGAGTCGGTCCCCGCCGACCGGCTGCGCGCCCGTGTGGACGAGCTCGCCACGCAGATCGCCGATGCGAGCCCGCTGACTCTGGAGATCGGCAAGCAGGCCTTCTACCGGCAGATCGACCTGCCGCAGGACGAGGCCTACCGCGAGATGGCCGAGACCATGGCCACCAACGCCGTCACGTGCGACGCGCAGGAGGGGATGAGCGCCTTCCTCGAGAAGCGCACGCCTCAGTGGCGCGGTGAGTGAGTCGTATCGTCGCGCAGTGAGTGAGCCGTAGTGTCGCGCGAGAGCCCTGCCACCGGGCTGCGACTCGCATGATCGCTCCACCCGGCACCAGCGGGTAGCCGCTCCTGCCGGTGGCGTCTCGCGCCTGGGGATGTACGCCACGGGCATCGACGCTCCTGTCCATGGCGTCTCGCCTGCGCGCCGGGCGGAGCGAGACGCCATGGTCGCGCGCGGCTGCGGCGGACCGCTGGGTCGGGCATGGTCGAGCGGGAGCGGATGCAGGGGGAGAAGAGGCGAACTCTCCGCCGACTAGGATCGACGCATGGCGCTTTCCGTGATGACGGTGTGTACAGGGAACATGTGTCGCTCTCCGCTGGCCGAGCGACTGCTGGCCGCACGCGCCGCCGCGGCCGGACTCGACGTGACGGTCGACTCCGCCGGAACCCGCGCCGCCAACGGAGCGGAGATCCACCGCGAGACCCTGCGGGTGCTGCAGGGCTACGGCGGTGAGGGCGACGGGTTCGCGTCGCGCTTGCTCACCGCCAAGCTGCTGACCGGGAAGGACCTCGTCCTCACCGCGACCCGCGCGCACCGCGACGCCGTCCAGGAACTCGCGCCCCTGCTGTGGAAGAAGACCTACACGCTCCTCGAGGCCGCGCGGCTGGCCGACTCGGACGAGTCCGTCACGCTGGCGGGCCTGTCGCGCGCGCGGCTGAACATCAACACCGACGATCCAGCGCTCGACGTGGAGGACCCGATCGGGCGGGAGTCCGAGGTGTTCGACCGCACGGGCGCACAGATCAGCGACGCGGTGGACTCCATCGTCCGCCTGCTGGCACGCAGCTGATCGAGGCACCCCACGCGGTCTGCGCGACCGGTGAGCCGGCGACCCGCCCGGCCCGTATGGCGTCAGGGGTCCAGCGGTTTACGACGGTCCAGGTCCCGCAGGAATTCCGGATCGTCGTCGGGAGCGATGACGCGCGGGGGAGCCGGCCGTGAGCCCGGCCCGAAGGCCCGCCACAGCAGAATCGCCACCGTCACCACCCCGATGAGTGCGAAGAGCCAGATCACTCGAACCTCCTTTCCACCACGATACGTATCCTGGGGAGCATGAGCGAGCGAGACGAATCAACACACCCCACGGACGGGTCGACCATGCCGGCCACCAACCCGGAGGGCAGCTCGCCCGGTGCCCGCCTGGCCCGGAACATGGTCTTCTACACGATCGTCCGCCTGCTACTGGTGTTGGCGCTGACGCTGGTGATCATCGGGCTCGGCAGCCTCGCCGGCGTGCAGATCCCGGTCCTGGTCGCGGCGATCATCGCCGTGGTGATCGCGCTGCCGCTGTCGATGGTGCTGTTCAGCCGATTGCGCGCGCAGATCAACTCCGGCATCGCGGAGGTCGACGCCGGGCGTCGCGAAAAACGCGAGGACCTGCGGCGGCGCATGAACGAGGCCTGAGCCCACCCCGGAAGGGGGCAGGCACGGCGGGGAGCGCGGTGCCGGGCGGGCGTGTCAGCTGCGCGGGCCGCCCGGCCAGAACGACCCCGGCCAGCGGAAGTCCGGGATGCGCACGGAGCTCCGCGGCTCGCCGGAGGCGTCCGATCCCGCGGACCCCAGCGATCCGGACTCCCGGGTCGGCGGGACGGACGTGTGCGGAGCCGGCGGCTGGAGTCGACTCGTATCCGCCTCCGTCGGAACGGAGGTCGGATCGGACGAGTGCGTCGTCGAGGGCTCCGCCCCGCCGGGAACGCTCGGGTCGGGCAGCCCGGGCTCGCTCTGGCCCGGCTCCGTGCCGCCCGGTTCGGTCCCGCCGGGACCGGTGGTGGGCGGCGGTGACGTCGGAGTCGTCACATCGGGTGAGGTCCCGGGCGTGGTGCTGCCGGGCTCGTCCGTGCCGGGGGTGCCGCTGTCCGGATCGTCGGTGCCGGGCGCGTCCGGCCGATCGGCGGTCGTCTCGTCATCGCGAGTGTCACGGTCATCGATTCGCTCGGTCTCGAGCGGATCGATGTCGGTGCGCGGCTGGGCGGGTGTCCATTGCTCACCGGTCGGCTGAGCAGTCGAGGTCTCGCTCGGGGGAGCGTAGGTGCCGGCCTCCTCATCGGGGACGTACAACGCCCCGGGCGCCGGCTGGACCCCGATGTAGTAGCGGCTCAGGCAGTGATCGGTGACGTCCTGGGACCCGTCGGTGAAGATGGTCATTCCCGGGGTGCCCCCGTCGGCATCGGTCGCACACCGGGCGATGAACTTCCCCGACTGCTCTTCGCGGTCCGTCGTCGCGGTGGGCGACGTCAGTTCGATCGCGGGCGCGGAGCGTGGCCCCTCCGAAAGCACCTGCGGTTCCGGCTGCGCGCACGACGCCGCAACCAGCGCGATTGCGCCGGCGGAGAGGAGCACCCGATTTCGCATAACGATAGTGTCTCAGTTCTGTCAAAGGATGGCCACCGGATGAGTGCGGCGGGGTCGATTTCGCAGGTGATCAGCTCGTCGTGACCCTGGTACGGACAGCGCCCAGGGCTGCGACACCGGCCGCGAGGAGTGCGGCGAGCACTCCGCCGACCCCCACCATCACCAGATCGGACACGGGCAGGTTCTCGTTACCGCCCACTCCGGTGACGCCGGTCAGTCCGCCGAAGACACCGCCGACCCCGCCACCGGCACCGGTCAGGGCCTCGGCGCCCCCGGAGCCGAAGGCCGCGCCCAGCACGACGCCCAGGGCGGCCGCGCACACCGCGACCAGCAGCGTCTCCAGGACCAGCATGAGCCAGACGCCGGTACGGGTCACGCCCACGCCGCGCAGAAGCGAGATCTCCCGCGTCCGCTCGCGGACGGCCAGCGTGAGCGTGTTGGCCACGCCGACCAGCGCCAGGGCCACCGCCACCGCCAGCAGCAGCGAACTCGACGTGAGCACGGTCCGGACGGACGTGGCGATCTGCTCGCGGGAGGCGAAGCTCTCGGTGACGGCCAGGTCGGGAGCGGCGTCCACGACGGTCGAGCGCACGTCCTGCAGGGCGGCGTCGAGCTGCTCGCCCTCCAGGGCGTCGTCCATCCGCAGCCACAGCTCGGTGCGGGGCACGAACTGGCTGGGCACCTCCACACTCTCAGGCCAGGGCGAACCGTCGGGGAGTCGCGCCACAGGCCAGGCCGGCACGCTGTCCGGAGAGGCGAGGGCCCACTGGTCGCTCGTCCGGCGCACCACGAGGTCGCGGCCGTCGTCGTCGGAGAAGAACGTGAACCGGACGGTGTCGCCGTCGCTGGCGTCCGCGGCCACGGGGGAGGACTCGGGCAGCATGATCTCGCCCGGCCCCGGCAGGTCCACGTCGCGGCGCATGACCTCGCGGATCCGTTCCGGGTCGGCCACCCGCAGCACCGTGCGCTTGCCCTGGGGGTCCTCCGCGTACATGTCCGTCACGACGAGCGACTCGGCCACCCCCCGGGTCTCGGGCAGGGACTCGGGCAGTCCGGCGGGCAGGAGACCATCGGGCGCGGTGACGGCCACGTCCAGGGGGACCCGGTCGACGAGGCGGGCCTGGATCGCGGGCCCGAGCAGTGCGATGCCGGTGGCCATCGTCGCGGTGAGCGTCACGCCCACGAGGACCGCGGACGAGGTGGCGGCGGTGCGCCGCGGGCTGCGGGCGGTGTTGCGCGCGCCGAGGAGCACCACCGGGCCGAGCACCACGCCCACCACCGTCCCGAGCGCGCCGAGGAGGGTGGGCAGGGCCCCGGCGGCCACCGCGAGGACGCCGAGGAACGCCAGGACCCCCCACGCTCCGGCGGAGACCACGTCCCGTGCGGCCACCGCGGCCGACATCGAGTGCCAACCGAACGCCGCCAGCGCCGCGCCCACCACGACCATCGCGAGTCGCCGCCACCACGGGTCGGGTCGCACGTCCGCCGGGCGCATCGCCTCGAGTGGACTGCCGGAGGTGGCCCGCCACAACGACGGCAGCGCGGTGAGCACCGTGACGCCCATGCCCACCGCGGCGGCGAGCAGATACGCGCGGCCGGGCACGGTCACCTCCTGCAGCGGGATGGTCACCCCGAGCCGCGGCGCCTCCCGGGACGCCAGCGAGACCGCGAACCGGCCCAGGGCCAGCCCGGCCGCGGTGGCCAGCGCGCCCACCGCCAGCGCCTCCGCTATGCCCGAGACCCGCAGCTGCAACCGAGAGGCGCCCAGGCACCGCAGCAGCGCCGTCTCGCGCACGCGGGCGGCGAACACCACCGCGAAGGTCGTCCCGATCACGAGCGCGGCCACGGCCACGGCCAGCACGGTGAACGCCAGCAGGGCGCGTGTGTAGACGTCGCGACCGCCCATGAACGACTCGGCGAGCGCGTCGGCCTCGGCGGCGCCGGTGGACACCTCCACCGCGGATGTGCCGGGCACGTCGGCCAGCCGCCGTTCGATCTCCGCGGCGAGTGCGGCGTCGGGCACGGTCCCGTCGGAGGCCACGCGCACGTCCCCGCCGGCGCCGTTCGGCGCCCACTGCTGAACCTGCTCGTCGGTCGCGTACAGCGGGAACGCCGACTTCATGTCGGGCTGCCCGGCCAGGTCGAACAGGCCCACCACCGTGACGGGGGCGGGGTCGCCGCCGCCGGTCGGCTGCACCTCGAACGTGGCGCCCACCGGCAGGTCCGCGTCCGCGCGGATCGCCACCTCGCCAGGAGTGGCGGGAAGCCGCCCGCCCGCCAGTGGCTGCCAGCGCAGGCCGTCGTCGGTGGCGAGCGTCGTCGTCGTCGTCATCTGTTGGGCGCGACCCTCCACCCGGGCCCGCACGTAGGTCTGCGCGTCCACGGTCACCGCACGCACGCCCGGCGTGGCGGCGATGGCCTCAAGGCCGAGCCGCTGTGATTCGGCCGCCTCCTCCCGCGCGGCCTCGCTGCCGGCGGAGGTCCGGTCGCCGAGGTTCTGCACGAGCACCGCGGTGTTCTCATAGCGCATGCCGAAGGTGGCGTCGGCGCTCGCCGCCATCGTCCGCAGGACGCCCACGGAGGCGAGGACGAACGCCACGGCCACCGCGATCGCCAGCAGCGTCCCCAGGTAGCGGCCCGCGTGGGCGCGCAGCTGACCGAGGACCAGGCGGGCGCTCACGCGGTGGCCGGCCGGCGACCGGCGATCGAGCGCATGGCCGCGTCCACGGCCTCGACGGAGGGGGAGGCCACCTCGTCGGCGATCCGGCCGTCGGCCAGCACCAGCACCGTGTCGGTGTGGGCGGCGGCGTGCGCGTCGTGGGTGACCATGACGACCGTCTGACCGGTCTCGCGCGCGCACGCGCCGAGGAGCCCGAGCACGGCCTCGCCGGACTCGGAATCGAGGTTGCCGGTGGGCTCGTCGGCGAACACCACGTCGGGGCGGGGCAGCAGGGCGCGCGCGATGGCCACCCGCTGCTGCTGGCCGCCCGACAGCTCATGGGGGCGGCGCCTGAGGAGGTCCCCGATCCCGAGCTCACCGACCAGGGCGTCCAGGCGCGCGCGATCGGGGCGGCGGAACGCCATCCGGACGGGCAGCACGATGTTCTCCCGCACGGACAGCGCGGGTACGAGGTTGAAGGACTGGAACACGAAGCCCACGCGGGTGCGTCGCAGTCGGGTGCGGCCGGCGTCGCGCAGGCGCGTGACCTCGGTGGACCCGATCGTCACGGTGCCGGCGTCGGGGGTGTCGAGGCCCGCGAGGCAGTGCATGAGCGTGGACTTCCCGCTGCCGGAGGGGCCCATCACCGCGGTCCAGCGGCCCTTGTCGATGGCCACGTCGACCCCGTCCAGCGCCCGCACCGTCACCCGCCCGTGGGAGTAGGTCTTGCGCAGGCCCTTGGCCCGGATGGCGATCTGGGGGGTGGGGTCACGTGGGTCCTTCCGTCGCGGCTGGCGTCCGAGAGGTGAGTGTAGGGATCGCCGCGGCGCGCCGAGAATGTCTGTGGCTCGTGTGACTGGTGTGACGTACGATGCGTGTGTGACTGGGCTGGGCCCGGTCGTGCCCAGCTCCCGGACGACAAGGTGACCTCATGTTCCAGCGACGCTCGCACCGCACCGCCCCCCGTTCCCGCACGCTCGCCCTCGGTGGCGCCCTGGCCGCGCTCGCCGTGGTCGGAGGCGGCACGGTCGTGGCCGTGACCGACCCGACCGCCGTCCACGCCGGCGACATCCAGCTCGCGCAGAACGCCACCGATCAGGCCGCTGCGCAGGAGATGCCGCTCGGGACGCCCGTGAACCTCGACCTCGAGCCCGTCGTGGCCCGCGCCGCCGGCGGCACCATCCCGGCCGGCACCACCATCCAGGTCACCGGCCTGCCCGACGGCCTCACCCAGGACGGCTGGGTCATCTCCGGCACGCCCACCCGCGCCGGGGAGTACGAGGTGCTCGTGACCGTGTCCAACGGGGCGCTGTCCCAGTCGCAGAAGGTCGCCATCACCGTCGTCGACGGTGCCGGGGCGGCCGGGCAGGCTGCAACCACCGACGGCGCCGGGGCGGACGCGGAGGGCGACACGGATCCCTCCGCCACCGCCGAGCCGTCCACCACCGACGAGCCCACCACCGACGACGCCCGGCCCGATCCCACGCTCTCGGCGGCGCCCGGCGATCCGAGCCTGGCCGACGGCGCCACCGGGGACGAGAACGAGGCCGGGGACGACGGCGAGGCCGGCACCGGCCCGGACCTGTGCTCGGTCGTCGGGGACGGCGAGCTGGACGGCGCCTCGCTGGCCCAGCTGCTGCCGCTGGTGACCGGCGACCAGGACGGTGCCTCGTCGGGCCTCGTCCTGATGCTGGTCAACGCGGTCGTGGGGCTGCTGCCGTCCGTCCTCGGCGACAGCGGCTCGCTCGGGGGGATCGGCTCTGCGGGGGAGATGCTCTGCACGATCTCGCCCGCACTGCTCGGCGGCCAGTCCGCGGGCGCCGCCGGGGACGACGCCACCCCCGCCGGGGCCGCGGCCACGACCGGTGCGGGCGGCCTCGCAGCCGACCCCACCGCCCTGCTGGGGCTCCTCACCACGGGGGCGGGCAGCCTCGGACAGTGACGCGCGCCGCGCCCGGGGCGATCTCCACCCCCGGGCGCCGGTCTCCGCGTTACAGTTCTCCCGTCGACGACCGGCGCCCCGGAGGGGACGCGGGGGCTCGACCCCGTCCGCCGTAGTCGAAGAGGGTTCATCACACATGTTCACCCGCAAGGTCGTCACCGTCTCCGCCGCCGCGTTCGCGCTGGTCGCCCTCTCCGTTCCCGTCGTCAACGCGCAGGGTGACGCAGTGGCGCCCGACGGGGCGGGCGCGGGCAGCATTCCGCTCGGCAGCCTCGAGTCCGCGGGTCTCGGCGACGGGAGCCTGGCGGACGGCTCCGCTGATGTCGGTGGTGACGCCGGCGAGGGCGACGCCGGCGAGGGCGACGACGGCGAGGGCGACGACAGCGGCCAGGACGGCGACGCCTCGGGCGACGGGTCCGGCTCGGTGGGCGGCGGCTCCCTCGGCAGCCTCGAGGGCGTCACCGGCGAGGACTCGAGCATCGGCGATCTGGCGCCGGAGACGGATGCCGTCTGCGAGCTGCCCGGGCTGGGCGGTTCGGTGGCCAAGTTTTACCCGCTGTTCGGTATCGACGGCGTGCCCACCGGGGTCGTCGACCTCGTCACCTCCGCCTTGGACTCCTTCCCCAACCTGCTCGACGTGGTCGCGGGCGAGGGCGGCGGAACGGCGTCGCTCGAGCAGACGGGATCGTTCGCCGAGGGGCTGTGCGGCACTTTCCTCGGAGGCGAGATGGTCCTTCCGCCGGTCACGGTGATCGTCGACGGCGACGGCAATCCGGTCAGCACCGTCACCGGCGCCACCACTCCCAGCAGCTCCGCCGTCACCTCCACCCTGACGGCCGCGTCGGTGTCCGCCGACGATGCCGGCGAGGACGCCGACGACGCCGACGACGCGGGCGCCGAGGCCTCCGGCGCCGCCGCTGCGGCCGGGGCCCGCGCGGCCGCGACCCCGGACGAGTCCGCCGTCGCACCGGTGCCGACCTCCGTGCCCGTTCCCTGATGGCCTGACGCCCCGAGTTCGCCGCGGCGGTCCGATCCCGACCCAGGGATCGGGCCGCTCGTCATTTGTGCTGTGGCGGTGGAGGAGTGCGCGCCGGATAAGCATCCGCCCACGACCGGCGAGATACCCCTGGGGGTGTGTTACCGGTGTGATTAGCGTGGTGTTAGTGACTTATGTGACAGCAGTAGACAGTTGGTGTGTATGTGATTAGAGTGGCACCCGTAATGGTCTGCGCTCCCGTTCCGGGGAGTGAGCGATCTGAACCCCTCCGGAAGGAACCAGCCGATGCGTGCTCGCCTCGCCCGTCCTCGTCGTATCGTCCGGGGTCGCCTCGTCGCCCCCGTCGCAGCCGCAGCCGCGGTCGCGCTCGTGGGCGGAGTCGTCGTCGCCGCTCCCGACGCCCCGACCGTCAACGGCGACGTCCAGACCGTCGCCGGCTCGTCGTCCTCGGCGTCCCCGCTGATCGTGACCGGTTTCACCGCCGGCGGCGCGGAGGTCTCGGTCGATATCCAAGAGCTGGCCAGCGGTGTGCATGCCGGGATCCAGATCGAGAACGTCGTGGGGCTGCCCGCGGGGCTGACGTACGCCGACGGCAAGATCTCGGGTAAGACGGCGGCCGGCGGCACCCACCACATCACCGTCATCGGCAACGTCAACGGCGCCCCCGTCAGCATCCCCGCCACGCTTGTGGTCAACAACGCCGACGGCACCGCGCCCGCCGGCGCCTCGGGTGGTTCGACGGCAGCGGTCGAGGGCCTCCTCGGTGGGCAGGCAGAGGCCGGCGGCCAGGTCACCACGGGTTCCGACGGCACCGACGCGATCCTCGGGACCGTTGCGGGTATCGTGTCCGCGCTCGGCGGCGACGCCGGCTCGGTCACCGAGCTCGCGACAGGCTCCACCGGTCAGGGCGGTACCACCCCCGTGAGCCCGGGCGCCCCAGAGGGGCCGACCGGCCCGCTGGGCAGCGCCGCCAACGGCGAGCTCGGCCTCGGCAGCCTGTCGAACGGCGCCCCCGAGGCCCCGGAGAACGGGACGCCGGAGAACGAGACGCCTGATGTGAAGGCGCCCACCACCGGCTCGCTCGGCCTGCCGGGCTCCTCGGCCACCGCCGGAGGCGAGGCGGCCGGCGGCATCGACACCTCCAGCCTGGGCCCGCTGGCCCCGCTCGGTTCGCTGATCGACGCCGGCGCCGGGACCGGATCGACCACCGACGGCGAAACCCAGCCCGCCGGGTCCACGACGACCAGCGGAACCACCGACGGCGACACCCAGCCCGCCGGGTCCACGACGACCAGCGGCGGAGAGATCACCGTCCCGGGCTCGTCCTTCCCCGCCGACACCGGCTCCCTCGGCGCCCTGGCCCCGGGACTGGCGCTCACCGGCGCGGCCATGCTCGGTCTCGCGGGCCTGTCCCTCGCGCTCAACGGCGGGTCCTCCACCCCCGGCTCCACGGCGATCCTGCCGGCGCTGCCCGGGTCCACCACCACGGGTGCGACCACGAACGGGGGCTCGTCCGGCTCCACCGCGCCGACCGTGGCCGCCGGCGCTCCGCGCACCGTGCAGGCCCCCGGCCCGACGGTCGCTAACGGCCGCGGCTGACCCCGGAACTCCCGGCGGTCGCGCAGGCCGCCGGTGACCACGTCCACCCCGGAGCCCTCTCACATCGTGAGAAGGCTCCGGGGTGACGTGCTCTGGTGGGCTACCGTGGGTCAGCCGCGGGTCCGCGGCGGTGTCCACGAAAGGCCTGTTTGCGTATCTCCCGTCCTGTCATCGCTTCCGCCGTCGCACTCACCGCCATGGCCGCGGTCGGGGCCGCGTCAGGACAGGCGGAGGCGCCCGACACCACGCCCGTCGTCGTCGAGGCCACCGACGTGGCGCCCGCCGCCCTCCCGTCGCTCACTCTGCGGGTGGGCGAGTACATGGAGCGCCGGGTCAGTGACTACGTCACCCCGCCGCCCGGCGCCTCGATCCAGTTCCAGGGACTGCCGCCCGGCTTGACCTACGACCCGACCACCACCGCGATCAAGGGCACGCCCACCACCGCCGGCGTCTACAACCCCGTCGCGACCGCCTTCATCTTCGGCGTCCCGGTCCGCACCGAGACCACGCGGGTGACCGTGACCGGAGGCGGGGGAGGCGGAGCCGCACCGGCCCCTGCACCCGCGCCCGCGCCCGCCCCCCGTCCGGCACCCGCGCCCGCACCGGCTCCCGCGCCGGCGCCGGGCACGATCACCATCGCCGACATCGACGGGCTGCCCCTGCCCGAGCCCGTCAGGGAGGCGCTGCGCGGCGCCGCCCTGGCGATCAACGACGGCATCCAGAACGCCTGGAACGCGGTCCCCGCCGGCTCGCTCGGCAAGTAGACCCGCCGGGCGCGCGCAGGTCCACGAACGACGGCGGCCGGCCCCTCGAGCAGGGGCCGGCCGCCGTCGTTCGTCTGTGTCTCTCGCCGTCGTTCGTACGGGGGCGTCTACAGCGACGCGATCACGAAGCCCGCGCTCACCAGGACGCTCCACGCGAGCAACGCCATCCCGGCCGTCGCGAGTGCCGGGATGAGGTCGGCGCCCGTGGCCCGCGCCCGCACCGGGCCGTTGGCCTTCCACGCCACCGGCATCGCCAGCAACCCGAGCAGCGCCCACCAGGTCGCCGGGATCAGCGCGAGGGTCGCGAGCAGCGGGACCAGCAGCTCGAGCACGGCGTGCAGGCCGCGGGTCCCCGAGTCGCCCAGGCGCACGGCGAGCGTGATCTTGCCGGCCTCGGTGTCCGACGGGATGTCCCGCAGGTTGTTGGTGAGGTTGACCGCACACGAAAAGCTGCCCACCGCGACCGCGGCGACGACCGCGTACCAGGTCACCGACCCGAGCTGGGTGTACTGCGTACCGATCACCGCGACCAGGCCGAAGAACACGAACACCGCGACCTCGCCGAGCCCGCGGTACCCGTACGGCGACTTCCCGCCCGTGTAGAACCACGCGGCCAGGACACACGCCACGCCCACGAGGATGAGCCACGGCTGCGAGGTCGCGCTGAGCACGAGCCCGGCCAGCCCGCCCAGGCCGAGGAAGGCGAACGCGGCCCGCTTCACCGTCGCGGGCCGGGCCAACCCGGAGCCCACCAGGCGCAGGGGGCCGACCCGGTCGTCGTCGGTGCCGCGGATCCCGTCGGAGTAGTCGTTGGCGTAGTTGACGCCGATGATGAACGACCACGCCACCACCAGCGCGAGCAGCGCCTGCCACCACACGAACCCGCCCGCGAGCGCCGCGGCCGCCGAGCCGACGAGCACGGGCGCGAACGCGTTGGGCCAGGTCCGCGGGCGCGCGCCCTCCAGCCAGTGGGAGAACGTGGCGCCGCCGGGCTCGGCGGCGGCGTCGGCGGCGGAGGGTGCGGGGTCGGTCTCGCGGCTCATTCCCCGATTGTCCCATCGACGAACCCGGCCGCGACGCCGCGCCGGTCGACCTTGCCGCCCGGCAGCACGGGCAGCGCGTCGAGCACCGCCACCCGCGCCGGGGCCGCGTGCTCGCCGAGGACCCCGGTGACGTGGCGACGCAGCTCGTCGGCCGTGGCGGTCGCGCGCAGGGTCATCGCCGCGACGGGCCGGGTGCCCAGCCGGGCGTCGGGGATCCCGACGACGACAACGTCGACGACCGCGGGATGCCTCCGCAGCGCGTCCTCCACGGTCTGCGGGAGGAGCGTCAGCCCGCCCACGCTCAACGCCTCGTCCAACCTGCCCAGGACCCGGAGCCTGCCGTCCGGGCCGATCTGCCCCGCGTCGTCAGTGCGGAACCACCCCGCCCTGGCGAACGCCGGATGATCAGGGGCGTTCCGGTACCCCTCGGCGAGCTGCGGGCCCGCCAGCCAGACGCGGCCCTCGTCGTCGTCGACCTCGACCCGTACCCCCGGCAGCGGTGCACCGTCGTACACACACCCGCCCGCCGTCTCGCTCATCCCATAGGTCCGGACGACGCGGACGCCGGCGTCGGCCGCGCGCGCGAGCAGTTCCGGTGCGGCCGCCGCGCCCCCGAGCAGGACGGCGTCGAGCGCGGTGAGGGCGTCGACCGCCGCGGGGGAGCCCTCGTCGAGGACCTTGGCCAGCTGGCCCGGCACGAGTGAGGTGTACGCCCGGTCGGCAGCGCGCCCGGCCCCCGCTCCCGTCCCCGCCCGACACGCGTCCACAGCGGCGGGCAGCGCCTCGGGGTCGAACCCGTGCGTCACGTCCACGACCACCGGTTCGTACCCGGCGCGCAGGGACCGCAGGATCACCTGCAGCCCGGCGATGTGGTGGGCGGGCAGCGCGAGCAGCCACCGGCCGGGCCCGCCGAGGACGGTGTCGGTCGCCGCGGCCGAGGCGGCCAGCGCCTCCGCCGAGAGCATCGCGCCCTTGGGCGTGCCCGTGGAGCCGGAGGTGCTCACAACCAGGGCGACGCGGTCGTCGACCGGTTCACCGGGGCGCTGACTGTCGACGAGGATCCGGGTGCGCGCGGGGTCGTCGGCGGGCACCGGCAGCAGGGCGGGCCCGCGGTCGGTGAGCATCTCCTCCAGAGCGGGGAAGATCCCGGCGACCGCCGGGCCGCCGGTTACGGGCAGGGTGCGCAGCTCGCGGGTGACTGGGGAGTCGGCCATGACCGGACGGTCCGCGCGCGTCAGTAGTAGTAGGGGTAGTCGTCCCAGTCGGGCGCGCGCTTCTCCAGGAACGCGTCGCGGCCCTCCACGGCCTCG
Organism: Dietzia sp. oral taxon 368; assembly: GCF_002999155.1. Lineage (NCBI taxonomy): Bacteria > Bacillati > Actinomycetota > Actinomycetes > Mycobacteriales > Dietziaceae > Dietzia > Dietzia sp. oral taxon 368. Next base: position 440,101 of record NZ_CP027238.1, on the reverse strand, counting down.
TCGGTCATGTACGCGAGGCGCGTGGCCTCGCCGGCGAACACCTGCTGGCCCATGAGGCCGTCGTCGGTGAGGTTGAACGCGAACTTCAGCATCCGCTGCGCGGTCGGCGACTTGCCGTTGATCTGCCGCGCCCACTCGATGGCGGTGTTCTCCAGGTCGGCGTGATCCACCACCCGGTTCACGGCGCCCATCTGGAACATCTCCTCGGCGGTGTACGGCTGGCCGAGGAAGAAGATCTCGCGCGCGAACTTCTGGCCCACCTGCTTGGCGAGGTACGCGCTGCCGTAGCCGGCGTCGAACGAGCCCACGTCGGCGTCGGTCTGCTTGAACCGCGCGTGCTCGCGGGAGGCCAGCGTCAGGTCGCTCACCACGTGCAGGGAGTGCCCGCCTCCGGCAGCCCAGCCGTTGACCAGGCAGATCACGACCTTGGGCATGGTGCGGATGAGGCGCTGCACCTCGAGGATGTGCAGGCGCCCGCCCTCGGCCTTCACGCGCGCCTCGTCCACCTTGTCGGCGGTGGCGCCGGCGACGTCCGAGTCGTGCTCGGTCGAGTACTGGTAGCCGGAGCGGCCGCGGATGCGCTGGTCGCCACCGGAGCAGAACGCCCACCCGCCGTCCTTGGGGCTGGGCCCGTTGCCGGTGAACAGCACGGTGCCCACGTCGGGGGAGCGTCGGGCGTGGTCGAACACCCGGTACAACTCGTCCACCGTGTGCGGGCGGAAGGCGTTGCGCACCTCGGGCCGGTCGAACGCGATGCGTACGATCCCGTTGACCCGCCCCTCGCCGACGTGCCGGTGATAGGTCAGGTCGGTGAGATCCACGCCGCTCGCGAAGCCCTCGACCTCCCGCCACTGCGACGGATCGAAGGGGCTGGCGGTCTCGTCCTGCGCGGCACTGTCGGAACGGGTGCTGCTCTGCTCAGTCATGGCTTCGACGTTAGCGTGGACCCATGACATCCGTTCCGGGCCCCGAGTCGATCGACGATCTGCTCGCCCGTGTCCACGTGGTGGCCCTGCCGATGCGGGTGCGGTTCCGCGGCATCACTGAGCGCGAGCTCGTCCTGATCGACGGGCCCGCCGGGTGGGGCGAGTTCGGGCCGTTCGGTGAGTACCACGATCCCGAAGCGGCCCACTGGCTCGCCTCGGCCGTCGAGATGGCGTGGCAGGGCCCGCCGCCGCCCGTGCGCTCGCGCGTTCCGGTCAACGCGACGGTCCCGGCGGTGCCGGCCGGTGAGGTCGCCGCGATCCTCGACCGCTTCCCGGGGTGTATGACGGTCAAGGTCAAGGTGGCGGAGAAGGGGCAGCATCTCGTCGACGACGTCGCCCGCGTCGCCGCCGTCCTGCAGGCCCGACCCGGGGCGCGGGTGCGGGTGGACGCCAACGGGGCGTGGTCGGTCGCGGAGGCCGCCCACGCCGTGCGGGTCCTCGACCAGGCGGTGCGTGCCGCCGACGTCTCGCGCGCCCCGGGCACCGGGCCGGTGTCATTGGACGGGCCGGGCCTGGAGTACGTCGAGCAACCGTGCGCGACCGTCGACGAGCTGGTGGAGCTGCGGGAGCGCCTCGCCGCCGACGGCGTGCACGTGGACGTGGCCGCCGACGAGTCCATCCGCCGGGCCGAGGATCCCCTGCGGGTCGTGCGCGCGGGTGGCGCCGACCGGGCGGTGGTGAAGGTCGCGCCGCTGGGCGGGCCCCGGCGCCTGCTGGCCGTGGCCGCCGAGCTCGGGGTGCCGGTGACGGTGTCCAGCGCGCTCGACTCGGCGGTGGGGGTCGCCGCGGGCGTCGCGGCCGCCGCCGCGCTTCCGGGTGTCGGCGCGCGTGGCGGGTCTGGCGCTGCGGGCGCGCGTGGCGGGTCCAGGGGCGACGACGACGACATCCCCGCCGCAGGTCTGGGCACCGGCGGGTTCTTCGTCGAGGACGTCGTCGACCCGGGGGTCTTCGCCCTGGAGGACGGGCATCTCCCGGTGCGGCAGGTGGCCCCGGACCCGGCGCGGCTGGAGGAACTGCGCATCGGCGGCGAGCGGCGCGACTGGTGGCTGGATCGCATCCGCCGCTGCCACGCTATTCTCTGAACCTCCCCGTCTTCGACACACCCGCCGCACGGATCACCAGAATCGCGGCCCCGGGCCCGGTCCGCACACAGTCGGCCGCCGGCTCTCCAGAATCGCGGCCCCGGGCCCGGTCCGCACACAGCCGCTCCTCGCCATGGCGTCTCGCGTGCACCGCGGGGTGTGCGAGACGCCATGCCCAGGAGCGGCTGCAGAATTCGCGTGCATCCGCGGGAGCGAGGCGCCATCGCCGGGAGCGGCTGTGGGAGTTGCTAACTCGGCTGTGGTGCGCGGCTTGGGGCGAGACGCCATGTCGGGGAGCGAGGCGCCATCCCCGGGAGCGGGATCACGCGACGCGACCCGGGCCCCGGCCGAGGGACTCCTGAATCCTCATCGCCTCGCGGATGACCGGCACGATCCGGCCGCACTGATAGTCCTCCCACTGCCACCGCCGGACGATGTTGCCCAGGGATTCGATGGCGTTCTGCCGTCTCTTCTCGTCGCGGAGCTTCTTGCGGACGTCGACCTCGTCGTCGTCGATCCCGTACTTCCCCGTCCCATCGGCCTCCCCGACGAGCCCCCACTCCTCCCAGTACATATCGACGAACGCCGACGTCCCGTCCGAGAGGATGAACTCCCGTTGGAGCTCGGGCATCGGCAGACCGGCGCGACTGATCATCACCCTGCTGGCCGACTCGAGGACCGACTGGGCGCCCGCGTCCGCGAACGCCACCACGGCCCGGGCCCTGGCGATCCCCACCCGGCCGGCTGCGGCCTCGAGTTCGACAGCCAGATCGGCCGGGCTGCACAATTCGCGACGCAACGCCTCGTCCGCCGCGCACACCGCGCCGGTGAAGGGACTCGTCCGGGCGACATCGACGATCGTCCGCGCCGGACTGGTGACGGGGATCCCGTCTACCTCGGTCACCGCGCCCGCGAGATCGAGGTTGTGGCAGATCGAGGTCTTCCCGCGTCGGCTCCCACTGCCGGGTCGATGACGGGTGGTGGTGACCCGCCGGGTGTCCATCTCGTGGACGGGCAGACCGTGGAGGACGAGCGCCGACGTATGCGACAGGGCGGTCCCGATGCCGACGCTCTTCGCCGCGGCCCTCGATCTCATCTCGAGCATCGCCTCGGCCCTATCGGGACCGGTGGGGAGTTCCGACGCGAGCGCGTAGATGCCGTGACGGACTCGGTAGAGCTGGCCGGTGCGTTCCGCGTGCTCGCGCGCCCGGCGACTATAGCCACGGGCGAGGAGATCGGCCGCGGTGATGACGACTGGACGGGACTGATCTGTGCTCATGGCCAGGCAGTATTGCCGTGATGGGCCGGCCGTTCCTGCGGCGGAGGCGGGTTCTGCGCCCGGCTTGTGGAGAGGGCCGGGGCTGTGAGTTTCCGGGCGGCTGCTCGGCCGCGGCTGCTGAGGGGGCCGCACAGCGACCGGAGCGAGACGCCGGATTCGGGAGCGAGACGCCAGGTGGGGGAGCGGCTGTGCGTGCGCCGCCGGTACCTGCGAGGCCCGCGACAGCTCCGCAGCTCCGGACCTACTTCCGCGGCCGCGGCAGCTCTCGCGTGCGCGGGGCGTAGCCCCACTGGTGGCGGCCGAGCCGGGAGGGCGGCAGGAGGATGTCGAAGTCGGGCAGCCCGTCGTCGGCCATGATCTCCTCGTCGACGGTCACGCTCACCACGCGACCGAGCAGCATCGCGCTGGTGCCCAGGTCGACAACGTCGTGACGCACGCACTCGAACGCGATCGGGGCCTCCGCGACCCGCGGCGGGGAGACGATGTCCGACGGATCGGGGGTCAGCCCCTGCATCTCGAACTCGTCGACCTCCGGCCCGACGGGTGCCGACGTGGCGTTCATCGTCTCCATGAGCGACTCGGTGCCGATGTTCACCACGAACTCGCCGGACTCCATCACGTTGCGGTACGTGTCCTTGCGGCCGATAGATGTCACGGACAGGATGGCCGGATCCGCGCACGCGACGGTGAAGAACGAGTACGGCGCCAGGTTGAGCACCCCGTCAGCCGAGACGGTCGACACCCACGCGATCGGCCGTGGGGCGATCGAGGCGGTGAGCAGTGCGTAGAAGCCCTTGGCGGGTGGGTCGTCCGGCGTGTGCACGATGCGCATCCGCCCATTGTGCCGCCGGGTGCGGCCATTGCGCGGCGGTGGATGTCATCGCTGTTCTAGCGTGAGTCGCGAGGCTCCCCGGGCTCGAGGGGGCGGGCACCCGGCGAGCGGGAGGAACGGAGCCATGGCGGCGACGGACGGTGCAGCGGGCAGTGCGACGGGCAGCGCGGCGGGCAGTGCGACAGGGGGAATGACGGACGGGGTGCGGATCCCACTGCGGGACCAGCTCTGGCTGCTGATGGACCGACCGGACAACCTCATGTACATCAACTCGCTGATGTGGTTCTCCCGCGTGCCGGACTGGGACGCCGTCACCGAGGCGATCCGCACCCGCATGGTCGAGACGTACCCGGTGTTCCGTCGGGTGGCCAGGCGCCGGGGCCGTCGGTGGTACTGGGTCGACGACCCCGACTTCGATCTGTCGAACCATCTGGTCCGCCGGCGCCTGCCCGAACCCGGCGGACGTGCGGAGGCCGAGGCGCACGTCGCCGAGCAGATGGGCGTCCCGCTCCCGGGCGGCAGTCCTCTGTGGCGGGTCGAGTTCATCGAGGGGTACCACCGGGACGGCGCGGAGGAGGAGGGCGCGCTCGTCCTGTTCCGCGTCCAGCACGGCGTGGTCGACGGGGTCCGGCTCACGCAGTTGGTCCTGGACCTGTGCGATCACGAGGACGACTCCCCGCCGCCCTCGGTCGGCCGCGACCTGTCGCGCCGGACTAAGGGTGTGCTCGGCGCGATGAGCGCGGTCGGAGGGGTCGGCGCCGACGTGGCCAGGGACTCGTTCGGCATCGCCCGCGGGTTGACCGGTGCGGCGCTGAGGCTCCCGGAGACACTTGGCCGACTGACCCGCGACGTGCTGGCTCCGGGACACCGACTCTCGCGCGTGCCCACGCGCGCCGTGGAATCCCTGACCGATGCCATCGGTCCGACCAATCGCATGGCCAACACCTACCGGTCGGTGTTCCGGCTGCTGTTCGAGCCGCGCTCCGCCGACCTGGCGTGGAGCGGCAGGGTCCACCGCGAGAAGAAGGTGGCGTGGGTCTCCGGTCTGGACCTCGCGGCGATCAAGGAGGTGGCGAAGTCGCACGACAGCACCGTCACCCCGGTGATGATCGCCGCCGTGTCCAAGGCGTTGACCGGGTATCTCGACGCCCGTGGAGACCGCCGTGTCTCGGATATCAACCTCATGGTCCCGGTGTCGGTGGGCTCGGGCGACGACGAGGCGGGAGAGCTGGGCAATCACATCACGCTGGTGCTCATGCGGTTGCCGTTGGGGATCGACGACCCGGAGGAGTTGCTCGGCGCGATCACCACCTCGATGACGCGCGTGCGGTACTCGCTCGAGCCGCACGTGACGTTCGCGACGATCCTCACCGTGGCCGCGGCGCCCGGGCCGGTGGCACGGGCGGTGATCGACCTGTTCGCCAACAAGACCGTCGGTCAGCTCACCTCTGTGCCGGGCCCGGTCGGCCCGGTCTCGTTGGGCGGGTCGACGGTCGACGGCATGCTCGGGTGGGTGCCGATGAGCGGCGACCAGGCTCTGGGGATCTGCATCTTCAGCTATGACGGCACGGTGACGGTCGGGATCGCCACCGACGCCGAGCTCATCCCCGAACCGGGCGAGGTCGCGAGCCGGATCGAGGAGCAGTTCGCGGAGCTCGCGGGCGGCGCCGGGGAGACTCCGCCGGCGTAGACGGCCGGCGCAGAGCCCATGGCGGCAACCGCGCCGCCCCCGTCACCACTCCGGCGCGGGCACCTCGGGATGGGCGGCGAACCACTGGCCGATGTAGGACATGTCGATCTCCTGGCTCTCGGCGATGAGCTCGTACATCGTCCGGCCATCGATCGCCTCCCGCAGGATGTCGGCGTGCCCGGAGTGGCGCGCGATCTCGTTGAGCGCGTGCAGGGCGGCCCAGCGCCCGTTGAAGGCGGGCAGCCCCGGCGGATACCAGGGCATCTCCTCGGGCACGGGGACGGGCGCGTCAAGGTCGGCCGCGCGCAGGTGGGCGAGACCGGCCGCGCACCGTCGGTCGTACTCGGCGAGGATCTCCTCGGCGGTGGCGTCGGGGTCGACCCGGTTCACCTCCTGGGCCCAGGCGAACTGCTCGGGCAGGGACCGACCGGTCTCGGGCGCGTTCGGCGCGGCGGCGGCGCGGCCGAGCCAGCCCTCCGCGACCTCACCGATGTGCAGGATCAGCCATCCGAGCGTCAGTTCGCTGGAGGGCAGCGGTCGTGCGCGCAGTTGGTCGGCGTCCAGGCCGTGGACGATCGACCGGGCGTTGACCAACGCGACGTCGATCCACTCGAGCAGGTTCTCGCGCTCGGTGGGGCAGGTGGCGGGGAACAGTGGCATGACGACTCCTCGGTGTGTGTGGTGGGCGGTGCGTTCGAACGGATCAGTGGGTGTGCGCGTACACGTCGCGCAGGAGGCACATCTCGGCGCCGTGGTGGATGACCTCGCGGTTGATGTGCAGGACCAGGGCGGCCATGGGGTACTCGGCCCACGGGCCCTCCGCCTCGCCGATCGGCCGGGCGAGCGCCTCGGCGTCGAGTCCCCGCACGCCGTTCATCCAGGCGGCGTAGGTGAGGTCGAGCTGGGCCAGACCGCCGGCGGCGTCGCCGGCGTAGGTGTGGGTCATGTAGTCGTGCGGGGGACCGCCGAAGTGGGAGTGCCACCGGGCGCCCAACACGCCGACGACGAGGTGGCCGATCCGCCACGCGATGGTCGTCAGCGGCGCGGGCGCGGGTTCGGGGAACTCGAAGTCGATGGTGTGGTCGCCGGCTCCGCCCTGCATCGGTGCCCGGCTGGTGCCCCGCGGACGCACGTCCCAGGTCCGCTCGTCGGGCGCGGGCGAGAAGTGGTACTCGTCGTCGGTCATCCCCTCGAGGCGCGGGCGGAGCTGGGTGGTCCAGTGTCGGTCCATCTGGTCGACGAGCTGGTCGGTCCAGTCGAGGGTGTGGGTGGCGGTCATGACTGACTCCTTGCGAGGTCGGTTGCGGACAGCGTCGCACCCCATCCGGACAGTTCCGGTCCGCTGGCCGTGGAACACTTCCGTCTGAGGGATGACGCGGCGACGAACGGGGGCTCGCGATGAGCGAGGACCGGATGCCCACCACCCAGCGCGTGTTGTGTCTGCTGGACCTGCTGCAGCGTCGGTCGGTGTGGACGGGCGAGGAGTTGGCGGCGGAGCTGGGCGTGACGACCCGCTCGGTCCGCAGGGACGTGGACCGCCTGCGGGACCTGGGCTATCCGGTGGAGTCCGAGCGCGGTGCGGGCGGCGGCTACCGGCTGGGATCGGGTCGTCGCCTGCCGCCGCTGCTGCTCGACGACAGGGAGGCGGTGGCCGTCGCGATCGCACTGCGTCTGGCGGCCGGCGGCGCGGTGGCGGGGGTCGGGGAGCACGCCCTGCGCGCGCTGACCAAGCTGGACCAGGTGATGCCCGGCCGCCTGCGGGAGCGGGTCGCCGACGTCACCGAGTCGATGGTCGCGGTCGCCGGCGCGGACACCCCGGTGGAGCCGGGTCTGCTGCTCGACCTTGGACATGCGGTGCGGGGCACGGAGCAGGTGCGGCTCGACTACCGCGACCGCGCGGGGCGGGAGACCGAGCGGCGGGTGGAGCCGTACCGGATCGTCGTGCTGGGCCGGCGCTGGTACCTGCTGTGCTTTGATCTCGAGCGCGCGGACTGGCGCACGTTCCGGCTGGACCGGATCCGCGCGGTGCACCGCAGCCGGTGGCGCTTCACGCCGCGCGCCGACGTGCCGGACCCGGCGGCGCACGTCCAGCACGCGGTCACCGGGGCGCCCTACCCGCACGTGGCGCGGGTGACGGTGTTCGCGCCCTCGGAGGAGGTGGTCGAGCTGTTCCCGCCCATGTACGCCACGGTCACCGAGCTGCGCCCCGCGGAGCACCCGGACGGCCCGGCGTGTCGGCTGGAGGCCGGGGCGGCCGACCTCGACGTGCTGGCGTGGTACCTCGCCAGGCTGCCGGGTGAGTTCGTCGTGGAGTCGCCGGAGGCGTTGCGCGAGACGCTGGCGGCGATGGGTGGGCGGCTCACGGATGCGGCGGGGCGGTCGACCTCGCCCGACTAGGCTGGGGGCGATGACTGCCACGCCGAGCAACCCCAGTACCGCGCAGGCCCGTGTCCTGGTGGACGAGATGGTCCGCCACGGGATCACCGACGCGGTCCTGTGCCCGGGTTCGCGCAGTGCCCCGCTCGCCCTCGCGCTGGCCGCGGCGGAGCGGGCCGGTCGGATCGCGTTGCACGTGCGGATCGACGAGCGCGGTGCCGGGTTCACGGCGCTCGGACTCGCGCTGGGCTCGAAGCGGCCGGTCCCCGTCGTCGTCACCTCGGGCACCGCGGTCGCCAACCTCCATCCGGCGATGGTCGAGGCGGCCCATTCCGGCGTGCCGGTGCTGGCGCTCACGGCCAACCGTCCGCCGGAACTGCGGGGGACCGGCGCCAACCAGACCATCGACCAGGTGGGGCTTTTCGGGCCGCACGCACGCGCGGTGGTCGAGCTCGGCGCGGCCGGTGATCCCGTCACCGAGCACCGCCACTGGCGCTCCGCGATCGGCCGCGCGATCCTCACGGCCACCGCGGCCGCGGATCCGGGCCCGGTGCAGGTGGACATCGCGTTCCGCGAGCCGCTGGTGCCGGGCGAGGGCGACGAGGAGTTCGTCCTCGGTGGCGGCCCAGGGGGGTACGACGACGAGGTGGACCCCGGCGGCGGCTCCCGCGATCTCCCGGAGGGGCGCCCGGGCGGTCGTCCGTGGGTGCAGCGGGCGGGCGCGGGGGTCGATTCGGCTCCCGCCGCCTCGGCCGTGGCGGTGGATCTCACGCGGCCCACGTTGGTCGTCTCGGGCGTCGGGGCGGCTCCGGTCTCCGGGCTGGTGGGCGTCCCGACGGTCGCCGAGCCCGGCGCGCCGGTCCCGCTGCATCCGGTGCACCCGCTGGCGATCCCGTCGCTGCGGCCCGAGCAGGTGGTGGTCACCGGCCGGCCGACGCTGCACCGTTCCGTGACGCGACTGCTGGCCGACCCGGAGGTCGACCTGGTGATCCTCGACGCCGGCCCGCGTTCGCCCAATCCCACGGGCAGCGCCGCCGAGCTCGCCGACTCCGTGCTCACCGGCTGGGGGGTCGAGCAGTCGTGGACCGAGACCACCTCCCGTGCCGACGCCCACGCCCGCGCGGCCGTCGACAGGCTGCTCGACGAGCACCTGGACGGGGGCTCCCCGACGGGCCTGCACGTGGCCCGCGCCGTGGTCCGCGGCGTGCGGGCCGGGGACAACCTCGTGGTGGGCGCCTCCAACGCCGTGCGTGACCTGTCCTTCGTGGGGCCGATCGATCCCGACGTGTCCGTATATGCCAATCGCGGTGCCTCGGGGATCGACGGAACGGTGTCCACGGCGATCGGTGTCGCGCTGTCGGCGCCCGGTCGGACCGTGGCGTTGCTGGGCGACCTGACGTTCCTGCACGACATCTCGGGACTGCTGCTGGGCCCCCGTGAGCGCCATCCGTCGGATCTGCTCATCGTGGTGGCCGACGACGACGGTGGCGGCATCTTCTCCCTGCTCGAGCAGGGAGATCCGCGGCTGGCCGCCGACTTCGAGCGGGTCTTCGGCACCCCGCACGGCGCGAACCTGGGCGCGCTCTGCGCGGGCGCCGGGGTGCCGTTCACCGACACCGATCCCGCGGGGCTCGAGGCGATCCTCGCGCAGCCGTCGGTCCCGGTCGCGCACCACGACATCGTGCCGGAGGGCCCGCGCGTGGTGCGGGTGGGCACCGACCGGCAGGGTCTGCGCGAGTTGCACGCGGCCCTGCGCTCAGAGGCCGTGGAGCCCGGCACGGCGGGGTCCGCGACGTCCGCCCGCGGGCCCGCGGGGGCCGGCGCGACCGAGCCCGGGGCCTCGGACCCCGGATGACCGCGGGCACCGTCTCCGCGCGTCGGGCCCGTCGCGCGGTGCTCACCCGGCAGGGCGTGCGGGTGGTGGCGGCGGCCGCGGCGGTGTTCTCCGTGCTCACCGCCGTCCTCATCCTGTTGGCGTGCTTTGTCAACGACCAGCGCATCGACCGGGACATGGGCAGCGCCACGGCCACCGTCACCGAGGTCACCGACCGGCGGGCCGCTGTGGAGTTCGACGCCGGAGGCGGCCGGACGGTGCGCCCGGTGACCGGCGTGTTCTACCCGACGGGCCTGGTGGAGGGGCAGCGCGTGCAGGTGGAGTTCCGCCGCGCCAACCCCGATCTCGTCCGGGTCTCCGGCCGCAGCTGGACGGTCGCCGTGGTGCCCGCCCTGTCGGTCCCCGCAGTGGTCGTGCCGCTGTCCGCGCTCGCCTACGCCGCCGCGTCACCGGGGGTTCACCGGGCGATACCACGAATTCCCCGCACCGACCCGCGCTGATCACCGGCCCGTGGCCCGGCCGGGCGACAGTGAGGGCGTGCGCGTAGCCATCGTCACCGAATCGTTCCTGCCGAACGTCAACGGCGTCACCAACTCCGTCCTGCGCGTGCTGGAGTACGCGCGGCGACACGGCCACGACTGCCTCGTCGTCGCCCCCTCCGACCAGGTCGGCTTCTGGCAGGGCGCGGCCGGTGCCGTGCAGTCGCACCCGCTGATCAGCGCCGTCTCCCCCTATCTCGGTCGGCCCGCGTCCGACGGGCCCGACCCCGACCACCACCTCGGCTACCCCGTCCACCGGGTCACGGCCGTGCGGGTGCCGGTGGTGTCCTCCCTCCCGGTCGGGGCGCCCAGCCCGAGCGTGTACAACGCCCTGCGCGACTTCGCACCCGACGTGGTGCACCTGGCGTCCCCGTTCGTGCTCGGCGCCGCCGGTGCCGCCGCCGCCCGCGCCCTGGGCGTGCCCTCGGTGGCCGTGTACCAGACCGACGTGGCCGGATTCGCCGACGCGTACGGGATCGGCGTCCTCGCCGACGCCGCCTGGGCCTGGACCCGGGCGATCCACGCGACCTGCGACCGAACCCTCGCCCCGTCGACCGCGGCGATGGAGGACCTGGCCGCCCAGGGGATCCCGCGCCTGTACCGGTGGGGGCGGGGCGTCGACGCGGAGCGATTCTCGCCCACCCGCCGCAGCGCGGCCCTGCACCGGCTGTGGTCTCCGGACGGGCGGCCCGTCGTCGGATTCGTCGGCAGGCTCGCGCCGGAGAAACACGTCGAGCGCCTCCGGCCACTGGCCGACCGTTCCGGCCCGGGCGGCGACGTCCAACTCGTCGTCGTCGGCGACGGCCCCGACCGCCCCGCACTGCAGGCGGCCATGCCCCACGCGATCTTCACCGGGGAACTCCACGGCGAGGCGCTCGCCCGCGCCTACGCCACGCTCGACGTGTTCTGTCACGCCGGCGAGTTCGAGACGTTCTGCCAGTCGATCCAGGAGGCCCACGCCTCGGGCGTGCCCGTGATCGGCCCCGACGCCGGCGGCCCGCGTGACCTCGTTCAGGCCGGCGTCAACGGCGTCCTGCTCGACCCGGGCCGGTACGCCGCCGAGGTCTCCGCGGCCCTCGACGCCGTGCTCGCCGACCGCGATCGGCTGGCCGCCGCCGCCCGCGCCACCGTCGCGGGGCGCACCTGGGACGCCGTCTGCGGGCAGCTGTTCGACCACTACGTCGCCGCCGGCGCCCGCTCGTCCACGGGCCGCGTCGGCTCCTCCGCGGGCCGGGTCCGCGTGGGCCTCGGCCGGGCCGGGTAGCGTCGGGGGCGTGTCCCGCGCCAATCTCGACAAGCAGCCCCGCGACGTCGCGTCGATGTTCGACGGCGTCGCGAAGCGTTACGACCTGACCAACACGATCCTGTCCGGAGGCATGGACCACGTGTGGCGGCGCCGGGCCCGGTCGCTGCTCGCGCCGCGGCCGGGGGAGCGGATCCTCGACCTGGCCGCCGGCACCGCCGTGTCGACCGTCGAGCTGGCCAGGTCCGGCGCGTGGTGCGTGGCCGCGGACTTCTCGCTCGGCATGCTGCGCGCGGGTGCGGGTCGGGACGTGCCCAAGGTCGCCGGCGACGCGATGAAGCTGCCGTTCGCCGACGCCTCCTTCGACGCCGCGACCATCAGCTTCGGCCTGCGCAACGTCCAGGACACCGCCGCCGGTCTGCGGGAGATGGCGCGAGTGGTCAAGCCGGGCGGGCGGCTGGCGGTGGTGGAGTTCTCCACGCCCGTCTTCCCGCCGTTCCGCGCGCTCTACATGAACTACCTCATGCGGGCGCTGCCGAAGATCGCCACGAGCGTGTCCTCGAACCCGGACGCGTACGTCTACCTGGCCGAGTCCATCCGCGACTGGCCGGACCAGCAGGCGCTGCTCGAGATGGTCGAGGCCAGCGGCTGGGAGCGCTGCAGCGTCACCAACCTCACCGGCGGCATCGCCGCGATCCATCTGGCCCGTCGCCCCGCCTGACGCCGCCTGCGCCCTCGGTCCGCCGCAGAGGCCGCCCGCCCGGCTCGCGCACGACCGACGGGTGTCCGCGCGGTCAGTCGGCGAACAGCGGGCGCCGGTCGAGCCTGCGGGCCACCGACCCGGCCGCCCGCCACGCCCGCGCCACCACGTCGCGGTCCGAGTCGGCGACGGTGTTGGACATGCAGCGCACCGCCGCCGTCATCAACGTCTGCGAGCGCATCCCCACCGGACCGGCGATCGGCAGGAATCGCGGATAGGTGAGCAGTCGGGCGGCGTCCCGGGCGATCGCGAACGCCTCGCCGTACGTCCGCCGCAGCACCTCCGGCCACGCGTGCGTGAGCGGCTCCGTGCGGGCACCGCCACCGTCCGAGCCGACACCGTCCGAGCCGACACCGCCCGAGCGCGTCCCGTGGCCGGCGAGGATTAACTCGGCCAGCAGCCGCCCGCCCTCGAGTGCGTAGTCGATGCCCTCGCCGTTGAGCGGGTTCACGCACGCCGCAGCATCACCCACAGCCGCCCAGTTGCGGCCCGCCACCCCCGCCACCGCACCCCCCATCGGCAGCAGCGCCGACGTCACCGCCCGCGGCTCACCCTCCAACGCCCAGTCGTCGCGCACGCTACGGGCGTAGTGCTGCAGCAGCTCCTTGACCGCCACGTTCGCCGGCCGCGTCGAGGTCGCCAGCGCGCCCACCCCGAGGTTGACCTCGCCGTCGCCCAGGGGGAACACCCACCCGTAGCCGGGCTGGATGGCACCCGCCTCGTCGCGCAGCTCGAGGTCGGACCCGATCCACGGATGGTCGTGCCGAGCGGACCCGACATACGACCGCGCCGCCACGGCGTAGACCGTGTCGCGATGCCAGGTGCGACCCAGCAGACGACCCACCGGCGACCTCACGCCATCGGCCACCACCAATGTCCGGCACTCCACGCGATCGTCCCCGGCCAGGACGGCGGTCACCTCGTCGTCGTCGCCCCTCTCCACGCCCGTCACCCGCACGCCCTGGTGCACCACCGCGCCGGCCTCGACAGCCGCCTGCCGCAGCCGGTCGTCGAACACAGTGCGCCGCACCGCCGACCCCGTGCCCCCGTGCTCACCCGCCGGCCACGGCACCCGTCGCTCGTGGCCGAAGCCCCGCAGCTCGAGACCACGGATGGTGATCCGGTCCCGCGCCCACGCGCCCAGGCCCAGTCGATCCACCTCGAGCATCGCCCGCGGCGTCAGGCCGTCCCCGCACGTTTTATCCCGGGGGAACTCCGCGGCGTCGAGCACCGTCACCTCGCGGCCCGCCCGCGCCAACCACGTCGCGGTTGCCGCCCCCGCCGGGCCACAGCCCACCACGAGGACATCGGTCGAAGAGGGAAGACGCCGCCGGGACTCCATACGCACCATGGTGGCAGGTCGGCGGGCGCACCGGTCGCCTGCACCTCGGGCGGGGTGGGGTGCCGCAGCCGCCGGGCCGGGACCGTAGTCTGTCGAGAAGGGCCGGTCGATGCCGACCCGCACCAGGCGACGAGGACGAGTGGGGATGTCGAGCGAATCAGTGACGACCGGCACCGCGGACACGGCGACGGACCACGTGGTGGCCGGCGTGGACATCGGTGACGCAGACCTCGCCGCAGCCCTTCGAGGGCGACTCGACGAGGTCGAGAAACTGCTGGTCAGTCGACTCGAGAGCGGCGAGGACTTCCTCTCCGAGGTCGCACTCCACCTCGTCACCGCCGGCGGCAAACGTTTCCGGCCGATCGTGACCCTCCTCGCCGGCGAGATCGGGCCCGAGCCCGACCACGAGCGCCTGGTCAAGGCCGCCGTCGTCTGCGAGATGATCCACCTCGCCACCCTGTACCACGACGACGTCATGGACGAGGCCAGCATGCGCCGCGGCGTCGAGTCCGCCAACAGCAGGTGGGACAACTCCACCGCGATCCTCGCCGGCGACTTCCTCTTCGCCCACTCCTCCATGCTGCTGGCCGACCTCGGTCCGGCCGCCGTCCAGCTCATCGCCCAGACCTTCGCCGAACTCGTCACCGGGCAGATGCGCGAGACCGTCGGTCCCGGCATCGGTGGCCGCGACGAGGACGCCGCCCAGCACTACCTGCGGGTGATCTGGGAGAAGACCGGGTCGCTCATCGCCGCCGCCGCCCAGTTCGGAGGCGAGTACTCCGGTGCGACGGGCGAGCAGATCGTGCGGCTGCGCAGGTTCGGTGACGCGGTGGGGATCGCGTTCCAGATCGCCGACGACATCATCGACATCGCCTCCCCGTCCGCCGAGTCCGGCAAGACCCCCGGCACCGACCTGCGCGAGGGCGTGCACACTCTGCCGATGATCTACGCGATGGAGGCCGGCTCGCCCGACAGCCCGCGACTGCGCGACCTGCTGGCCCAGCCGCTCACCGACGATTCCGAGGTCGTGGAGGCGTTGGAGTTGCTCCGGGTCTCGGACGGTATGCGGCGCGCGCGGGCGACACTCGAGAAGTACGTCGACGACGCCATGGCCGAGCTCGACGCGCTGCCGGCCGGGCCCGCCAACGAGGCGCTGCGCCGGCTCGTGCGCTTCACGGTCGACCGCGTCGGCTGAGCGGCCGCGTGGGCGTGGCTTCTCGCGTGCGAGGGGCGGCTGTGTAGGAGGGGCCGCGTGAGTGCGGCAGTCGTCTGGGATGGGCGGGAGGGGCCGAGCGCGGGGTGCGGCGACAGGTCCGGCCGGGTCAGCCGCGCGGGTAGAGGACCACCTGGGTGGCCTTGACGATCAGCGTGACGGGCACGCCCGGTGCGAGCGCGAGTTCGGCGGCCGAACGCGTCGTGATCTCGGCGTCGATTCGCTGGCCGTCCCGGAGTTCCGCGGTCACGCGTGTCTGCGCACCGGCCGGAGCCAACGACACGACGCGGGCGGGCCAGGCGTTCCGCGGGCTCGAGACCGGCGAGTGCGCGGACGCAGGGCCGGCCGGGCTGGGGGGAGCGGCGGGAGCGACAGTGCCGGCCGGGCCCGGGGCCGAAGCGGACGCGGTGTCGGCGGGAGCGGCGTGCACTGCCACCGCCCGCGGATCGACCGTCGCCACCGCCCGCACCCCGCCCCGCCAGCCCGCCGCGGCGTCCGCGCGGATCCCCGCCACGGCATCGCCTCCGGGGGTGCGCACCTCGTCGTCGTCGACGATCCCCTCCACCAGCGAGACGCCGGCCAGTCGCGCGGCGAAGTCCGACGCCGGGCGCGCAAGTACCCCCTCGACCGTGCCGGACTGGGTGGCGCGGCCGGAGTGGACGACGACGACATCGTCCGCCAGCGCCCACAGGTCCATCGGATCGTGGGTCACCAGGACCACGGCCCGGCCGGTGATCCGATCGGCGAGCAGACGACGGATCGCCGGAGCGACCTCCACGTCCAGCGCGGCCAGCGGCTCGTCCAGCAGCACGAGTTCCGGGTCCACGGCCAGCGCGCGGGCGAGCGCCACACGCTGGGCCTGCCCTCCGGACAGTTCGTGCGGGCGGCGGCCGGCGAGGTCTGCGCAGCCCACGGCGTCGAGCTCGGTGCGGGCGCGGGCGAGAGCGTCGCGCCTGCGCACACCGCGGGCGCGGGGGCCGTACGCCACGTTCTCCAGGGCCGTGATGTGCGGCAGCAGACCGGGCCGCTGCTCGAGCGCGACGACCCGGCGGCGGTGCGCCGGCACGTGGGTGCGGGGCGAGCTGACGACGCGGCCGTCGAGGCGGACCTCGCCCGAGTCGGGGCGTAGGTGCCCGGCGAGCAGGGACAGCGCCGTGGACTTGCCCGCGCCGTTGGGGCCGACGATCGCCAGGCGACGGCCGGCGGGGACGGTGAGTCGGAGGTCGATACCGCGGGCGGTGACCCGGCAGTCGAGCTCGGCGGCGGCGGGGGAGGGCCGGGCACCGGGGGAGTGGTCAGCCACGTCCGACCACCGCCCGGCGGGCGACGAGCGCCGAGGCCGCCATGAGCACGGCCGCCACCGCTATGAGCAGGACGGCCAGCGCGAGGGCGGTCTCGGTGTCGGTCTCGCGACTGAGGTAGATCTCCAACGGCAGGGTCCGGGTGGTGCCCTGCAGGGAGCCGGCGAAGGTCAGCGTCGCGCCGAACTCGCCGAGCGCACGGGCGAACGACATCGTCGCGCCGGCGGCCAGGGCGGGTAGGACGAGCGGCAACGTCACGGTCGCCAGGACGCGGGACGGGGAGGCGCCCAGCGAGGCCGCCGTCCGCTCGAGCCGCGCGTCCACCGAACGCAGCGCGCCCTCCAGCGCCACCACGAGGAACGGCATCGCGACGAAGGTCTGCGCGATCACCACGGCCGCGGTCGTGAACCCGACCTCGACCCCCAGCACGGACAGGTGGCGACCCACCACGCCGGTGCGGCCGAACGTGATGAGTAGCGCCAGGCCCGCCACGACCGGGGGGAGAACCATCGGCAGCGCCGTGAGGGTGCGGGCCACGGCCGCCAGCGGCCCACGACTGCGGGACAGCAGCACGGCCAGCGGGGTCCCCAGCAGGACGCACAGCACGGTGGAGACCGCGCACGTGCGAAGGCTGAGCCACGCGGCATCGCGGGCGGCCTCGGAGGTCAGCAACTCGGGGACCCGGGTCCACGGCACGCGCACCGCCATCCCGGCCAGCGGCAGGGCTGCCAACAGCACGGCCACAGCGGCGGCGATGAGCAGCCACCGGGGAAGCGGCGGCCGGGTCACGGCGGCCCGAACCCGTGCTCGGCCAGCACCGCACGCCCGGCGGGACCGGTGACGGCGTCGAGGAACCGGCGGGCGGGCCCGGAGTCCGCAGCGCGGTCGAGGACGGCGATCGGGTAGACGTTGGGCACGGTAGGAGCCCCGGTGATCGGGACCCGCTCGACCCGGCCGGCGACCGCGAGCGCGTCGGTAACGTAGACGATCCCCGCGTCGGCCTCCCCGGAGGCGACCTTGCCGCGCACGTCGGTGACCGCGGACTCCTCACTCACCGGGCGCAACTCGACCCCGGCCGCCTCGGCGAGCTCGCGAGTCGCGGACCCGCACGGCACGCCGTCCGCGCAGACGACCAACCGGGCGCCGTCCAGGGACGCGTCGAGCCCGGTGATCCCCGCAGGATTACCCGGCGGGGTGATGAGCGTGAGCACGTTGGTGGCGAACGGAACGGGTTCGCCGGCGACCAGCCCGGCGTCGACGGCCCGATCCATGGTCGCCACGTCCGCGGCAGCCAACACGTCCGCGGGGGCGCCGCCGGCGACCTGGTCGACCAGGCCGTTCGACCCACCGAAGCTCAGCCGGATCGACACACCGGGCTCGGACCTCTCGACCTGCTCCGCGATCTCCGTGAACGCCCCGCTCAAGGAGGCGGCGGCGAACACGGTCAGGTCGCCGCCCTCGTCGTCGTCGCCACCGGACGCGCACCCCGCGAGCGGGGACAGGCCCACCACGGCGACCATCGCGGCGGCGCGGAGCCGACGGCCAACCGCACCCGGGGAGCCCACGGCCCGGCCGATCAGCGGTAGTTGGTGAACTGCAACGCCACGTCGAAGTCGGCGCCCTTGAGCAGTGCGATGCACTCCTGCAGGTCGTCGCGCTTCTTGGACGACACGCGGATCTCCTCGCCCTGGATCTGCGCCTTGACGCCCTTCGGTCCCTCGTCGCGCAAGAGCTTGGTGATCTTCTTGGCGTTCTCCTTGTCGATGCCCTGCTTGAGCGACCCGACCAGGCGGAAGGACTTGCCCGACGGCATCGGGTCGCCCACCTCGAGGGCCTTCATGCTGAGCCCGCGGCGCACCAGCTTCTCCACGAAGACGTCCTTGGCGGCCAGCACGCGGTCCTCGGAGTCAGCGGTGATCTCGACGGCGTCCTCGCCCTTCCACTCGATGGCGGCGTCCGTGCCCCGGAAGTCGTAGCGGGTGCCCAGTTCCTTGGCGGCCTGGTTGAGGGCGTTGTCGACCTCCTGGCGGTCGAACTCCGAGACGATGTCGAACGAGGACTCCGAGGCCATGGGCGCACTCCTGACGTAGGGGGTGGTGAACCGACCAGACCAGGCTACCCGCCCCGTCGGACCACCCCTGACCACCCCGATTTGGCACGCGGGGGCGGTCGCGTTGTATCGTGTCGTAGCGCCCACAAGGGTGCACGCCAGATTGCCCGAGCGGCCAAAGGGAGCGGATTGTAAATCCGTCGGCTTATGCCTACGTTGGTTCGAATCCATCATCTGGCACGCGAGACCCCTGCCACAAGCGGGGGTCTTCGTGCATTTCGGGGCACGTCGCGCGCACATTCGTGAACGTGTGGGCATGCGCGGCTCCGGTGTCACGTCCCGCACGACCTGTCACGCCGCATCTCGTCGACCAGAATCGAGGTGAGACATATCCACGACGGCCCCGGCTCCGAACAACCCGATATGACACCCGTTTCGATGACCGCCGCCCATCGGATCACCGCCCGCGCGCTGCCGCCCGGACTGGGGCGGGGGGTGGACGACTGGCTCGGTGACCTGGGCCGGACCACCCGTTCCGGGAAGGGCATGCGGTCCGCGCTGTTCGACGCCGTCTACACGACCGCCGGTGGGCGGGACGAGACCGTGCGCGCCGCCGCGGGCCAGGCCCTCGAGCTGCTGCACGAGGCGTTCCTCGTCCACGACGACCTCGCCGACGGGGACGACCACCGTCGCGGCCACCCCAACCTGCAGGGGCGCACCGCCACGCGGGCCGCCGATCGCGGACTGCCCGCCGAGTGTGCAGGACACGTGGGGATGATCGGCGGGCTGCTGGGCGGGGACCTGTTGCTCGTGGCGGCGATGGCCGAGTTCGCGCGCCTGCCCGTGCCCGCGGCGACGCTGCACCGTGTGGTGGACGAGGTGCACCGGGCGGTCGTCGCGTCGGTGGCCGGCGAGTTCGCGGACGTCCACGGCGCCTCGGAGGACGTTCCCGCCGGTTGCGAGCGGGCGCTGGCGATCGGCGCGGCCAAGACCTCCGCCTACTCGGTGTGCCTGCCTCTCGTACTGGGCGCGGTCCTGGCCGGAGCGCCCGAGGAGATCGTCGACCCGCTGCGGGAGACCGGCCGCCACCTCGGCACCGCGTATCAGGTGGTGGACGACGTGCTGGGTGTGTTCGGCGACCCGGCCGTGACGGGCAAGTCGAACTCCGGCGACCTCGTCCGCCGCGCGCCCACCGTGCTGCTCGCCCACGCCCGCGCGACCGGGGCGTGGCCGCAGATCGACGCCGCGCTGAACCGGTCCGACCCCGACCCCGACACAGCGCGCGAGCTGCTGCGCGAATGCGGCGCGCGGGAGTACGCCCTGGGGATCGCGGAGGACCTCGTCACCGCGGCCCGCGCCGCCCTGGACTCGCCGGCCGTACCGCCGGTCGTCCGCGAGGCGCTCGAATCGCACCTGGCCACCGCCCTGGAGAGGAACCGATGACCCAGCAGAGCCCGCACGCGGAGTTCACCGCGGCGGCACGCCGCTGCAGCGAGGTGATCCTGCGCCGGTATTCGACGTCGTTCGCGCTGGCGTGCCGCCTGCTCGCGCCCGCGACCCGCCCGCACGTCGCGGCGATCTACGCGTGGGCGCGCGTGGGTGACGAGGTGGTCGACGGCGCGATGGACGACCCGGTCGCCGCGCGGGAGCTCATCGCGGAGGCGCGGCGCCGCACGCACCGCGCGATCGACCGGGGCCTGGACCCGGATCCGGTGACGCACGCGTTCGCCGACACCGCGCGTCGGTTCGGGATCGACGCGCGCCTGGTGGACCCGTTCTACGACTCGATGGAGGCCGACCTGGAGGTCACCGAGCACACCGAGGAGTCCCTGCGCCGGTACATCCACGGGTCGGCGGAGGTGATCGGGGAGATGTGCCTGCGTACGTTCGCCGGAGGGGGACTGGGTGACGACGACGAGATGGCGGCGGGAGCGCGCGCACTCGGTGCGGCGTTCCAGAAGGTGAACTTCCTCCGGGACGTCCGGGAGGACTCGCTGGAACTCGGTCGCAACTACCTGCCGGGTCGGGACCCGCGGGCGCTGACGGAGGGGGACGTCCGCGAGCTGGCCGACCACGTGGACGCGGACCTGCGCGTCGCGCGGGCGGCGATCGACCGCATCCCGGGCCGTGACCGCCTGGCGGTGGCGGCAGCGCACGACCTTTTCGCCGAGCTCAACGCCCGCCTCCGCGCGGCCGGTGCGGCCGGGGTGAGCGCGGGCCGGGTGCGGGTGCCCGACCCGGTCAAACTCGCCGTGATCGGCCGGGCCGCCGCGGGCCGCGGCCGGGCGGTGGCGCGATGAACCCCCGGCACGCCCCGGACGGGCCCGTCGTGGTGGTGGGCGGCGGGATCGCGGGCCTGGCGACCGCAGCGCTGCTCGCCCGCGAGGGCCGCGACGTCACCCTGGTCGAGGCCACCGACCAGGTCGGCGGCCGCGCGGGCAGCTGGTCGGCGGTCGGGTTCCGCTTCGACACCGGCCCCTCGTGGTACCTGATGCCCGAGGTATTCGACCACTTCTTCCGTCTCTGTGGCACCTCCGCGGATGAGCAACTCGACCTGGTCCGCCTGGACCCCGGGTACCGCGTGTACTTCGAGAACCGGCGCGACCCGGTCGATGTCCGCTCGGACCGCGCGGCGTCCACGGCCCTGTTCGAGTCGCTCGAGGCCGGCGCCGGGCGGGTGCTGGGTACGTACCTCGACTCGGCGCGCACGACGTACGACCTGGCGCTCAAGCGGTTCCTCTACACCAACTTCACCTCGTACCCGGCGCTCGTGCGGCCGGACGTCGTGGCCCGGGCCGGCAGCCTGGTGGCGCGGCTCGTGCAGCCGCTGCACTCGTTCGTGTCGCGGCGCTTCTCCGACCGGCGCATCCAGCAGATCCTCGGCTACCCGGCCGTGTTCCTCGGCTCCTCGCCGTACCTGGCGCCGTCGATCTACCACCTCATGAGCCACCTCGACCTCACCGACGGCGTCCTCTACCCGCGGGGCGGGTTCACCGAGGTGATCGCCGCCGTGCGCAGGGTGGCCGAGGAGCAGGGGGTGCGCATCCACACGGGCACCGAGGCGATCGAACTGGTCACCACATCCGAGGGCGCCGCCGGGCGCGTGTCCGGCCGGGCCCGCCCCCGTGTGCAGGGCCTGAGGGTGCGCGACCGGGCAGGGGCGGAGCGGACGCTGCCGGCCGGCCTCGTCGTCGGCGCCGCCGACCTCCACCACCTCGAGACCCGGTGGCTCCCGGAGGACCTCCGCACGTACCCACAGAAATACTGGGACGCCAAGACCCCCGGGCCGGGCGCGCTGCTCATCCTGCTCGGCGTGCGCGGCGAGCTGCCGCAGCTCGCGCACCACACGCTGCTGTTCACCGACCGCTGGGAGGAGGGGTTCGACGCGATATTCGGCGACGACCCGCACATCCCCGACCCGGCGTCGCTCTACGTCTGTCGACCCAGCGCCACCGACATCGACCCGGCAGCCGGGATCGCGCCGGAGGGGCACGAGAACCTCTTCGTCCTGGTGCCCATCCCCGCCGATCCGTCCCTCGGGCGCGGCGGCGTGGACGGTGCCGGGAATGTGGTGATCGAGGCCGCCGCCGACCGCGCGATCGCCCAGATCGCCGAGTGGACGGGCGCCGACGACCTCGCCGAGCGGGTCGTCGTGCGGCGCACCATCGCGCCCGCCGACCTCGAGGCCGACCTCGGCGCGTGGCGCGGCACCGCCCTGGGCCCGGCACACACGCTCGCGCAGAGCGCGTTCTTCCGCACCCGCAACGTGAGCAAGCACGTCGACGGCCTGTACTACGCGGGTGCCTCGACGATCCCCGGCATCGGCCTGCCGATGTGCCTCATCAGCGCCGAGCTGGTGCTCAAGCACGTCCGCGGGGACACGAGCACGGCGCCGGTCGCCGAGCCCGGCGGGGGCACGGTGTTCGATCGGGCCGCCGCCAGCGGGGGCGCGGCGTCGGGCGGGGGCACGGTGTTCGACCGGTGATCGGGCTGGCGTACCTGGCGGTCCAGGCGATCTCGTTCGCGGGCATCCTCGTCATCGACCATCGCTGGAAGCTCGCGGCGTTCCGCGCGCCGGCGGCCACCGCGCTCGCCGTGACCGCGTCGGTGGCGCTGCTGCTGACGTGGGACGTGCTCGGCGTGCGCAGCGGCGTGTTCTTTCGCGGGCAGACCGACTTCATGACCGGGTTGCTCGTGGCGCCGGAGATCCCGCTCGAGGAGGTCGTGTTCCTCGCGTTCCTGTCCCACCTCGCGCTCGTGTGTGCGACGGGTGTGGTCACGGTCGTCGAGCACGTCTCGGCGCGGCGGGCGGAGGAGTGGCCGTGAGCATCTACTCGACCATCAACGTCACCATGGCCATTCCCGTGGTGGCGGCCGCGCTCATCGCCCTGTGGTGTCTTCGCGGCGACGACCGGCGGCGCTGGCTCATCGGGGTCGGCGGCTCGCTCGTGGTGCTGCTCGTCCTCACGGCGATCTTCGACAACATCATGATCGCCGCCGGGCTCGTGGCCTACGACGACGCCCTCACCAGCGGCATCCGCCTCGGCGTGGCGCCGATCGAGGACTTCTCCTACGCGATCGCCGCGTCCGTGTTCGTGCCGTCGGTGTGGTTCACGCTCACCGCCCGGCCGCGCGCGGTGGCCGTGAGCGAGGCCGCCGCGAGCCCCAACCCGACCGTGTCGGGGCGTGGCGACGGGCCGGTGGGTGGCGCTGTGGCGGGCGACGCCGCGGTGGGTGACGCGCCGGTCGGTGACGCGCCGGGGCGGGGTGGCGACGACGACGAGGTCCGCAGCCCCGACCGGCCCGCGCCGCCCGGACTGCTCACCACCCTCTTCTGGTCGTCCCGCCCGGTGTCGTGGGTGAACACCGCCGCCCCGTTCGCGCTGGCGTACTTCCTGGCCACGGGCGGGTTCGACCTGCTGGGCGTGATCGGGACGGTATTCTTCCTGGTGCCGTACAACCTCGCGATGTACGGGATCAACGACGTCTTCGACTACGAGTCCGACCTGCGGAACCCGCGTAAGGGCGGCGTCGAGGGCGCGGTGCTCGACCGCTCCCTGCACACGCCCACTCTCGTGGCGTCCGCGGTGACGACGGTGCCGTTCCTGGTCTATCTCGCGGTGGTCGGGACGCTGGAGTCGTCGCTGTGGCTGGCGGCGAGCGCGTTCGCGGTGATCGCCTACAGCGCCAAGGGGCTGCGGTTCAAGGAGATCCCGTTCCTCGATTCGGTGACGTCGGCGTTCCACTTCGTCTCCCCGGCGATCGTCGGCTGGACCATCGCCGGGGCCGATCTCAGCGGCGGCGTGTGGGCGTGCCTCATCGCGTTCATGCTGTGGGGCGCGGCCTCGCAGGCGTTCGGGGCTGTGCAGGACGTGCGCTTCGACCGCGAGGCGGGCCTGAAGTCGGTCGCCACCGTGCTCGGCGCGCGGGCCGCTGTGTGGTTCGCGCTGGCCTGCTACGCGGCCGCCGTGCTGGTGCTACTCCTCGCGGCGCCGTGGCCGGCCTCCGGGGCGGCGTTCGCGATCCTGCCGTACCTCGCGACCGTGGCCGCCTACGTGCGGGTCACCGACGCCACGGCCGAGGCGACCAACGAGGGCTGGAAGCGCTTCCTCGTGCTCAACATGCTCGCGGGGTTCTGCGTGACGCAGCTGATCCTCTGGTCCGTCATCGTCTGGGCCTGAGCCCAGACGAGGGGCCCGCGGCTGTAGGAGGCCCGCCGCTACGCGGGGCTGCAGGCGCTCGGCCGGGTCAGCGCCGGACGCGCTCCAGCCACCGCTGCGACGGCGGGCTCGTGCGCCAGTTACGGAAGATCGTCCGGAACGCCCGCGAGAAGCGACGGCGCATCGCCGCGGGGTCGTCGAACGGTCGCGCCGAGATGCCGACGGCGAGCGAGCGGTCCACCCACAACCGGTCGCGAGCGCCGAACTGGAACGACAGGTCGATGTCGTCGTGCAGCTCCGGGTCGGTGCGGTCGACCCCGTCGCGGACCCGCTCCCACGCGTTGCGGCGCATCGCCAGGTTCGAGCCGAACAACACCGGGTGGGCCATGGCGGAGCCGACGGACAGGAAGAACGCGTCCATGTAGAGCAGCTTCGCGGCCCGAGCCCGCCAGCCGGTCAGGCCGATGAACTCGCCCGGCCCCGAGACCGCGACGAGTTCGGAGTCGGCGGCGAACGCGGACTCGATCCGTGCCAGCCAGTCGGAGCCCGGTCGGGAGTCGGCGTCGAGGCGGGCGATGACGTCACCCGTGGCGGCGTCATACCCGGACGCGGCCGCGGCGGGGATCCCGCGCACGGGCTCAACGACCACGCGGGCGCCTGCGGACCGCGCCACCGCGACGCTGTCGTCCGAGCAGCCGTTGTCCACCACCACGACCTCGTCGGGGGCCCGAGTCTGTGCGGCGAGCGCGGCCAGACACCCCGCGAGCTCGCGGGCGTCGTCGAGCACGGGGATGACCACGGAGATGCGCACCCGCCCATCCTGCCGGAGACAGACCCCTCACCGGCGGATTTGTGCGGCGTTCGGCGGTGTGTGTAATCTGCTAAAGGCTTCAGCGCCGAGCGGTTGGGAGATCAGCCGCAGAGCGTAGCCCGCCCCCTTAGCTCAGTCGGCAGAGCGTTTCCATGGTAAGGAAAAGGTCGTCGGTTCGATTCCGACAGGGGGCTCGCACTGTGCGGGGCGGCTCGATCGCCCGACTGGCAGGGCATGCCGGTGTAGCTCAGCTGGTTAGAGCGCACGACTCATAATCGTGAGGTCGGGGGATCGAGTCCCCCCACCGGTACGACTTCCATCGAAGGCCGTCCGCATCGCCGCGGGCGGCCTTCGTCGTTCCGGCCCGGGGAGCGACTCTCTCGCACCGGACGTCGATCGGGGTACAGCGGTCGCGGGCGTGGTTCCGTCCCTGCCGCCGAACACGCCGTGGCTCAGCCGGAAGTCCGGGGGCGTGTCCAGTCATGGCTCACGTCGCACCTCCTGCTGGACCGCCCTCACCGTAGGAGCCGGGGCGCCGCCGCGAGGGCGATCCCGCCGCACGCGCCCTCAGGTAGCGTCGGGGGCTGTGAGCACAGACACCGCCGATGACCTCGTCGTCGTCGCCGATCCCGTGACCGTGACCGACGCGGTCGTGACACGGTTCGCCGAGGCCGTCGGCGCGCCCGCCGGTCAGGTACCCGCGACGCTGGCCGCCGCGCTGACCGCCCCGGTCCAGCGCGCGGTGATGGAGCACCCCGCGCTGCGCATCGACCTCGCGCGGACCCTCCACACAGCCCAGTCGAGCGAGCACCACCGGCCGATCCGGGTGGGCGACGTCCTCACCGCCACCGCGACGGTCACCGGCGTGCGGTCGGCGCGCGGCGGGCGCATGATCGGTTTCGACACGCTGCTCCGCGACGCCGACGGCGAGCCCGTCCAGACCCTGACCAGTGCGTTGCTCACCGCGGAGGTGGAGGCGTGACCAGGCCGGAGGAGACGACCGCGCCGGAGGAGACGCCCGCGCCGGAGGGCACGACGGGGGCGACGACGACGAGTCCCGCCGCCGGCGACGCCCTGCCCCCGCGGACACTGCCGGTCCGGCGGGAGGACCTGCGTCGCTACGCCGAGGCGTCGGGGGACCACAACCCCATCCACCTGGACGACGCGGCAGCGCAGGCGCTCGGCCTGCCCGGTGTGGTGGCGCACGGGATGCTGACCTCGGCCCTGGCGATCGGGGTCGTCGCCGAGTGGGCCGGGGGCGCCGATCGCGTCCTGGCCACCTCGTTCCGGTTCGCCGCCCCCGTGGTGGTGCCGGCCGACGCCCCGGCGCTCCTGGCGGTGGCGGGGACGGTGAAGAAGGTCGCCGAGGACGGCTCGAGCGCCGACGTCGCGCTGGTCGTCACCAGCGGCGGGGCCAAGGTGTTCGGCAAGGCGATCGTCACGGTCGCGCTCGGGGACTGAGAGGGCCGGGGGAGCCGATTTCGGGGCGCCGGGGCGGCTGTCGTACACTGAGATGCCCGACCGAACGTGGTCGCGACCCGCGCTGCCCCCGGGCAGTCGCCGACACTGTAGAGTCGAGGCGATCGTGCGGTCCGCTACGCGGGACGGTACGGGTGGTCGGGAAACCGGCCGAAGGGGCGTAGCTCAACTGGCAGAGCAGCGGTCTCCAAAACCGCAGGTTGCAGGTTCAAGTCCTGTCGCCCCTGCACTTCCCCGCAAGCCAGACGACCCGGAGGTAGCCGCGTGAGCCAGGATCGCGACGACGACGTCGATACCCGCGGCGCTCGCGACTCCGAGGCCGCCGCCGTTCCCACGGGTAAGGCCGGTCGTGCCGACACGGCCGTCGCGGGCCGGGTCCGAACGGACGCGGACAAGCCGGAGGACACGCGGACCGCCCGCGCGAATCCCGTCAAGTACCTCAAGCAGGTCGTCGAGGAGCTGCGCAAGGTCATCTGGCCCACGCGCAACCAGATGGTCACCTACACCATCGTCGTGTTCCTGTTCCTCATCTTCATGACCGCGCTCGTCTCGGGCGTCGACTTCGGCGCGGGCAAGCTCGTCGAGCTCGTCTTCGACCGCTAGAGACCTGCCGCTGAAGGTCCGGGGTGAGATCCGGACCGCCGACTTCGAGAGGACCGCATTTTCCGTGAGCGACATCGATCAGAGCCCCGGGGCCGAGGACGCCGAGCACGCCGCCGCCGAGCAGGCCGAGGACGAGACCGTCGCGGCCGGCGCCGAGCTCGACGAGGACGCGGCCACCGACGCCGAGCCCACCGAGATCGACGAGGACGTCGAGGGCGACATCGTCGAGGAGGGTGACGAGGACGTTGCCGAGGCCGAGCTCGACGAGTCGGCCCTGCAGACCGACGACGTGAGCGACGACGCCCCCGCCGAGGAGTCGCCGGCCGAGCCGGCCACGCCCGCGATCGACCCGGTCATCGCGTTCAAGCGCCAGCTGCGCAAGCTGCCCGGCGACTGGTTCGTCATCCACTCGTACGCCGGGTACGAGAACAAGGTGAAGGCCAACCTCGAGACCCGCGCCGTCACCCTCGGCGCCGAGGACAAGATCTTCCAGGTCGAGGTCCCGGTGGAGGAGTACACCGAGGTCAAGAACGGTCAGAAGAAGACCGCCAACCGCAAGGTCCTGCCCGGCTACGTGCTGGTGCGCATGGAGCTCGACGACGAGTCGTGGGGCGTCGTGCGCAACACCCCCGGCGTCACCGGCTTCGTCAGCGCGACCGGCGGCCAGGGCGGCAGCCCCACCCCGCTTTCCCTGAGCGACGTGGCCAAGTTCCTGGCGCCCAAGCCGGAGAAGAAGGCCGCCGCCGCGGGTGTCGCCGACGGCGACGCCGGGATGGTCCCGCAGAACGTCGAGGTCGAGTTCGAGGTCGGCGAGTCGGTCACCGTCATGGACGGCCCGTTCGCGACCCTGCCCGCGTCGATCTCCGAGGTCGACCCGGCCGCCCAGAAGCTCAAGGTGCTCGTGTCGATCTTCGGCCGCGAGACCCCGGTCGAGCTCGGCTTCAACCAGGTCGAGAAGATCGACTGACCCGCACGAACCTCCGGCGACCCGCCCCGCGCCCAGCGTGGGGCGGGTTAGTCGTTTCCCGCACGGAAGGCGTCCGGGGGAGCGGTCCGCGCCCACGATTAGTCGTTGCGTGCGCGGAACACGTAAACTCTCCCAGGTTGCGCTTGTGTCGCCGCACGCTCGCCTCACGGTGGGGCGGCGGGGACGGGTGCACACGACAGTCGGCCTCCCGCGTGTACAGCGCGGCGCCGAGATCCAGTCGAAGAATCAGGAAGACGATGCCTCCGAAGAAGAAGAAGGTCTCAGGGCTCATCAAGCTCCAGATCCAGGCCGGCGCTGCCAACCCGGCCCCGCCGGTCGGCCCGGCTCTGGGTGCCCATGGTGTCAACATCATGGAGTTCTGCAAGGCCTACAACGCCGCCACCGAGAACCAGCGCGGAAACGTCGTGCCGGTCGAGATCACGGTCTACGAGGACCGGTCGTTCGACTTCAAGCTGAAGACGCCGCCGGCCGCCAAGCTCCTCCTCAAGGCCGCCGGCCTGCAGAAGGGCTCCGGCACGCCGCACTCCGCCAAGGTCGGCAAGGTCACCATGGACCAGGTCCGTGAGATCGCGCAGACCAAGCTGGAGGACCTCAACGCCAACGACATCGACCAGGCCGCGAAGATCGTCGCCGGCACCGCCCGTTCCATGGGCATCACGGTCGAGGGCTGACCTCCACCCCCAAGCACTGCGTGGGAGGGCAGCTCAGGCCCGAACCACACCCGACCGCCGCGTGAGTGACGCGGCAGGAATGGATGAGACATGAGCAAGAACAGCAAGGCCTACAAGGCCGCCGCTGAAAAGGTCGACCGCACCAAGCTGTACTCGCCTCTGGAAGCCCTGGCCCTGGCCAAGGACACCTCCTCGACGAAGATGGATGCCACCGTCGAGGTTGCCATGCGACTTGGCGTCGACTCCCGCAAGGCGGACCAGATGGTCCGTGGCACCGTGAACCTTCCGCACGGTACCGGTAAGACCGCCCGCGTGATCGTCTTCGCCGAGGGCGAGAAGGCCACCGAGGCCGAGGCCGCAGGCGCCGACGCCGTCGGCTCCGATGACCTCATCGAGCGCATCCAGGGCGGCTGGCTCGACTTCGACGCAGCGATCGCCACCCCGGACCAGATGGCCAAGGTCGGCCGTGTGGCCCGCGTTCTCGGTCCGCGTGGTCTCATGCCCAACCCCAAGACGGGCACCGTCACCATGGACGTGACCAAGGCCGTCAACGACATCAAGGGCGGAAAGATCACCTTCCGCACCGACAAGGCCAACAACCTGCACTTCATCGTGGGCAAGGCATCCTTCACGCCGGAGCAGCTCACGGAGAACTACCAGGCTGCGCTCGACGAGGTCTTGCGCCTCAAGCCGTCCTCCTCCAAGGGCCGCTACCTGCAGAAGATCACCTTCTCCACCACGACCGGCCCCGGCATCCCGGTCGACACGCAGGCGATCTCGAAGCTCCTCGAGGCCGGCACCGACTCGGAGTGAGCTAGCCAGCTCGGCCGAAGGCCCCGCGACCGGAATCCCCGGCGCGGGGCCTTCCGCTTTTCCGGATCCGCGCCGTCCTCGCGCTCCTGATCCGTCGGGACCCCTGATGCGCGTCCGAGGCCCGGCGGCGCGTTCAGTACGCGACGCGTACCGCGAGGCCCCTCCGCTTGATCCGGGCGGAGAACTCGGCGACTGTTCCGCAGTCCTCGCCGTCGATCTGGAACGCGGCCGGCTTCTCGAGGATGCGCGCGGTGACACTCACGCCCTGGCGGAAGTCCACCGGGCGGGTCTCGTGACGCTCGGGCTCGTGGGACGAACCGCCGCCGCGGCGCAGCGCGCTGAGGCGGTGGCGGACGGTGTGTTGCGCGAGGACCGCGCCGGCCTTGGCCCACCCGATCGCGCCCTTCGCGCGCAGGGCCATCACGTCCAGCAGGCCGTCGTCGATCACCGCGTCCGGCAGCAGCACCATCCCCGCCTGCAGCATCCCGCAGTTCGCCACGAGCAGGGTCCTCGCGCGGGTCTGGATCCGCGGGCCGTCGTCGAGGGAGTAGTCCACCCTGATCCTGTGGCCGCGCAGCAGGGTGGAGGCGAAGGCGCCCACGTAGGCGAGCCAGCCCACCCGCGCCTTGAGGTCGTCGTCTGTGCCGGCGATCATGTCGGCGTCCATCCCGGCACCGAGCATCACCAGGAACACGTCGTCGTGGGAGTCGCCCTCGCCGTCCGTGTAGCGGACCTCGCCGATGTCGATGGCGCGGCTGCGTCCGGTCATGGCCACCCGCAGCGCGCGGTCGACGTCGTCCAGGGGGATGTCGAGATTCCGGGCCAGCAGGTTGCCGGTGCCGAGGGGGACCACGCCCATCGGCACCGTGGTGCCGATCAGTCCCTGTGCGACCGAGCGCACGGTGCCGTCGCCGCCGCACGCGATCACCAGCCCGGCGCCCTGCGCCGCCGCCTCGCCGGCCTGACCGGTGCCGGGGTCGTCCTCCGTGGTCTCGAGGAAGACGGGGTCGGTCCACCCGTGCCGGGACGCCCGTGCCGTGGCGCGACGGCGCACCTCGTCGACTCCGACCTTGGTGGGGTTATAGACGACGGCGAGGCGGGAGGAGGCTGGAGACACGGGACCAATCTGTCAGAAAGCCGGACTTGCCGCCATTCGCGGCCGGCCCGGGCGATTTGGTATGCGGCGTCCGCCGCCTATACCCTTGGGTCCGAAGTTTGAACGCTCGGAGGTCCAGGCCCCCGGGCGCCTGATCAAGTTTCACCGAAGACCGCAGGTCGCCATTCCCGCCGGGGGTGGTCGAAGGGTCCGGGAGCGCCCGGACGGCCCGCGCAGGAGAACACCGGTCAGCGTAGACGACAGCGCGCCCGCGGGCCCGCCTCCTCCGCGCCCCGTGCCACCTGCGCACGGGGCGTTCGTGTCTCTCCCGGGCGAGATGATGCAGAAAGGAGGCGAAACATGGCAAAGCCCGCAAAGGTCCAGGCCGTCGAGGAGATCAAGCAGCACTTCCAGAACTCCTCCACCGCCGTGGTCACCGAGTACCGCGGACTCTCCGTTCCCCAGGTGACCGAGCTGCGCAAGACGCTGGGTGACGCGGCCACGTACACCGTGGCCAAGAACACCCTGGTCAAGCGTGCGGCCGAGGAAGCCGGAGTCGAGGGTCTCGACGACCTCCTGTCCGGTCCCACCGCCATCGCGTTCGTCACCGGTGAGGTCGTGGACGCCGCCAAGGCGCTCAAGAACTTCGCCAAGGACAACAAGGCGCTCGTCATCAAGGGCGGCGTCATGGACGGCGCCCCGCTGTCCGCCGACGAGCTCGACAAGATCGCCGAGCTCGAGTCCCGCGAGGTCCTGCTCGCGAAGATGGCCGGTGCCCTCAAGGGCAACCAGGCCAAGGCCGCCGGCCTGTTCAACGCGCCCGCCTCGCAGCTGGCACGTCTGTTCGCGGCGCTCCAGGACAAGAAGAACTGATCCACCCCACATGCTTCCGGGCCGTCTGACGGCACCGGGACCAACAGAAAGGACGCCACCATGGCGAAGCTCAGCAACGACGAGCTGCTCGAGGCCTTCAAGGAGATGACTCTTCTCGAGCTCTCCGAGTTCGTGAAGCTGTTCGAGGACACCTTCGAGGTCACCGCGGCCGCTCCGGTCGCCGTCGCCGCCGCCGGCGCCCCGGCTGCCGGTGGCGAGGCCGCCGCCGAGCAGGACGAGTTCGACGTCGTCCTGGAGTCGGCCGGCGACAAGAAGATCGGCGTGATCAAGGTCGTGCGCGAGATCGTGTCGGGCCTGGGCCTCAAGGAGGCCAAGGACCTCGTCGAGTCCGCCCCCAAGGCGATCATCGAGAAGGCCGACAAGGAGGCCGCCGAGGCCGCCAAGACCAAGCTCGAAGAGGCCGGTGCCACCGTCACCCTCAAGTGACCTGACGCACCACCGTCCACAGGGGCGGCCCGGCGACATCGCCGGGCCGCCCCTGTGGCGTCTGTACGACCGGCACATCCCCACGCCCACGAGCACTCTCGACGATCCGAGCGGAACACTTTTCCGGGCCATGTAACACCGCACGCCTACGGAGCGGTAGCTTACAGTGACCGTGGCCACAGATGATGGCTGCAGTGAGGAGTGGTTGCCGTGGGTGTCGAGGTTTCCGTCGAGGGGCTGACCAAGTCCTTCGGTTCGCAGAAGATCTGGGAGGACGTCTCGTTCACCCTCCCCGAGGGTGAGGTCAGTGCGCTCCTCGGCCCGTCGGGCACCGGTAAGTCCGTCTTCCTCAAATCGCTCATCGGCCTGCTGCGGCCCGAGCGCGGCAAGATCATCATCGACGGCACGGACATCCTGCAGTGCACCGCCAAGGAGCTCTACGAGATCCGCAAGCTGTTCGGCGTCCTCTTCCAGGACGGCGCGCTGTTCGGCTCCATGGACCTCTACGACAACGTGGCGTTCCCCCTGCGCGAGCACACCCGAAAGCCCGAGTCCGAGATCAGCGACATCGTCATGGAGAAGCTCGAGCTCACCGGTCTGACCGGTGCCGAGGGCAAGTTGCCGGGCGAGATCTCCGGCGGTATGCGGAAGCGGGCCGGCCTCGCCCGCGCGCTGGTGCTCGACCCGGAGATCATCCTCGTCGACGAGCCCGACTCGGGCCTCGACCCGGTCCGCACGACGTA
The DNA here is from genome assembly GCF_002999155.1 of Dietzia sp. oral taxon 368. Taxonomy (NCBI): domain Bacteria; kingdom Bacillati; phylum Actinomycetota; class Actinomycetes; order Mycobacteriales; family Dietziaceae; genus Dietzia; species Dietzia sp. oral taxon 368. The sequence goes on along the minus strand of NZ_CP027238.1, from coordinate 407,390 downwards.
CCTCGCGCAGCTGTTGATCGACATCAACGCGCAGATCGACGCCACGATCCTCATCGTGACGCACAACATCAACCTCGCGCGCACGGTCCCCGACAACCTGGGCATGCTCTACCGCAAGAACCTCGTGATGTTCGGCCCGCGTGAGGTGCTGCTCACCAGCGAGGAGCCGTCGGTCCGCCAGTTCCTGCGCGGATCGAAGCTCGGGCCCATCGGCATGTCCGAAGAGAAGGACGACGCGCAGATGCGCCAGGAGCAGGCTCACGCCGAGGCCGGCCACAACGACGGCTCCCCGGGCGAGGACGAGGTCAAGGGCGTTCCGCCGCAGATGCAGCCGACCCCCGGCAGCCCGCAGCGTCAGGGCGAACTCCGCCGCGAGAAGCGGGTCGCCGAGATGCTCGACGCCCTTCCGCCCGAGGCCCGGGAGGCCATCCGGACGGAGTGGGCCGCCCGTGGGCACGGCAACGGACGCTCGACCGCCGCCGCCCACACCCAGGATTCCGTGCCCGCGGAGTCGGCCCACGCCGACTCTGCGACCACCGCTGCAGAGCCCGCCACGACCCCCGCACACGCCGCCACGCCGGGAGGTGCGAGCCCGTCGGGGCTCGACGACCACTACGGTTCCGGTCAGCACTGAGGCAGGAGAGGTCGGGGGAGAATACATGGCGGAGGGCACGACCCAGCAGCCAGAGAGAAGAACAGGGGTGTCGCCGTCGGATGTCGGCGGTGGCGTCCGCACCGCGTTCGGCGAGGCCGGCAAGGTGTTCCGACTCTTCCTCGAGGTGCTGCGGGGAATTTTCAGACGACCGTTCCAGTTCCGTGAGTTCATCGGGCAGTCCTGGTTCATCGCCTCGGTGACGATCCTGCCGTCGGCGCTCGTGGCGATCCCGTTCGGCGCGGTCGTCGCGATGCAGACGGGTTCGCTGGTCCAGCAGCTCGGGGCGGAGGCCTACACCGGGGCCACCGGCGTCCTCGCCGTCGTGCAGCAGGGGGCGCCGCTGGTGACCTCGCTGCTCATTGCCGGCGCGGCGGGGTCCGCGGTCGCCGCCGACCTCGGCGCCCGCACCATCCGCGAGGAACTCGACGCGATGCGGGTGCTGGGGATCGACCCGGTCCAGCGACTCGTGGTCCCCCGCGTGCTGGGCATGATGCTGATCGCCGTCCTGCTCAACGGACTCGTCTCGATCGTCGGCATCGCCGGCGGCTACGTGTTCAACATCCTGCTGCAGGGCGGCACGCCCGGCGCGTACCTCATGTCGTTCGGGGCGCTCGCCCAGCTGCCCGACTTCATCATGTCGTCGCTCAAGGCCCTCGTCTTCGGGCTCATCGCCGGAGTCGTCTCGTCCTACTGCGGCATGAACCCCAAGGGCGGTCCCAAGGGGGTCGGCGACGCCGTCAACCTGGGCGTGGTCCTGACCTTCCTCCTGCTGTTCTTCGCCAACCTCATCCTCACGGCGATGTACCTGCAGATCGTCCCGCCGAAGGGGTCGTAGATGGCGATCCACACCGACGTCGGCCCCACCCGGGCCCGGATCCGGGCCATGATCCGCGGCCCCATAGCCTCGTTCGACTCGCTCGGCGACCAGCTCGCCTTCCACCTGCGCGCGATCCGGTGGATCCCGCAGACGATCGTCCATTACCGCAAAGAGGTTCTGAGGCTCATCGCCGAGGTGACCTTCGGAGTGGGCGTGCTCGCCGTCCTCGGCGGGACCATCGGCGTGATCGTCATGATGAGCGGTTTCACCGGCGTGGTCGTGGGGCTCCAGGGTTACGCCGCCCTGGATCAGATCGGCAGCTCGGTGCTCACCGGCTTCCTGTCGGCCTACGTCAACACCCGTGAGGTCGCGCCGCTGGTGGCCTCACTCGCGCTGTCCGCCACCGTCGGATGCGGGTTCACCGCCCAGCTCGGGGCCATGCGCATCTCGGAGGAGATCGACGCCCTCGAGGTGATGGCGATCCCCAGCGTGCCGTACCTGGTGACCACCCGGATCATCGCCGGGTTCATCGCGGTCATCCCGCTCTATGTGGTCGGTCTGCTGTCGTCCTACCTCGCCACCCGGGGCGTCAACACGATGGTCCAGGGGCAGTCGACGGGCTCCTTCGACCACTACTTCCATCTCTTCCTGCCGCCCGAAGACGTGATCTACTCCTTCGTCAAGGTCATCATCTTCGCGTTCGTCCTGGTGATGATCCACTGCTACTACGGGTTCACCGCCACCGGCGGACCGGCCGGCGTGGGCGTCGCGGTCGGTCGCGCGGTACGCACCACGATCGTCGTGGTGGCCATCCTCAACTTCTTCGTCGGACTCGCCCTGTGGGGCACGACCACGACGGTGCGGGTGGCCGGATGAACGAGATGTCATCGACACGCAAGCGACTCCTGGCGACCCTGTTCGTCGTCATCGTCGTGGCGTTCGTCGCGACCACGGTCGCGATCTACAACCGCGCATTCACCGCGTCCGACAGCGTCACCATGGTCACCGACGACATGGCCTACTCATTGCCCGTGGACGCGGACGTCAAGGCCCGCGGAGTCCTCGTCGGACGGGTCTCCGGGGTCGAGCCCGACGGCGACCAGGTGCGCGTGAACATGGAGTTCGATCCGGACTTCATGGGCCAGCTCCCGGCCAACATCAGCGGCAGGCTCCTGCCCAAGACGCTGTTCGGCGAGCGCTACGTGGACCTCGGCTTCCCCGACACGCCGACGGGCGCGCTCGAACCGGGCGACACCATCGAGCAGGACACGCGGGGTAACGCGGTCGAGCTCGGCCGGGTCCTCGACGGGTTGCTGCCCGTGCTCGAGGCCGTGCCCCCGCAGAAGCTCGCCGGCACCCTCGGCGCGCTCAACCAGGCGCTGGCCGGCCGAGGCGACGAGATCGGGGCGAGCCTGGTGGAGATCGGCCGGGTCTTCGAGGGCATCTCCGAGGAGATGCCCGCCCTGGAGTCCGGGTTGCAGGACCTCGCGACCTTCTCCCAGACGTACTCCGAGGCGCTGCCGGATCTCGTCCACGCCCTCGACGCCCTGCGGACCACCGGCGACACGGTCATCCAGCGACGCACCGACATCGCGGACGGACTGCAGCGCATCAGCACCTCCGCCGAGGTGCTCACCGGTTTCCTGGCCAACAACCGCACGGACCTCATCGCCCTGGCGGCCGACTCGCGGACCTCGCTGGAGTACCTCGCCGAGTACTCGCCGGCCCTGCCGTGCACCGTCGAGAACTTCATGGTCGCCCTGGACCGCTCCGATGCGATCCTCGGCGTGGGGGACCCGCACCCCGGCATCCGGGTGACCATAGAGGTGGTGAACCCGAAGGGGCGGTACGTGCCCAACCAGGACGAGCCGCGGTTCTTCGACACTCGCGGTCCGCGCTGCTACGAACCGGCCCAGGAGCCCGACATCTTTCCCATGGCCCCCGGCGGGGCGATCGCCGACGGCGCGTTCCAGCCGCCGTCGCGTAATCCCGGCCCGCAGAGCATGCCGACCTTGCCCAACCCACTGGACCTCGACGGTCCGGTCCCGGCGCTCCGCAGCAGGGGCTCCGTCCCCGCGGCACCCGGACGCGCGGTGCCCGAGCAGCCGAACCGTCCGTTCCCGTCGACCGTGACCGCCGGACGGGACGCGGATGTCATGGCCATGGCCTACGCCGGGTCCCCGCTGGAGACCGACACCGTCCGCACGGTCTACGGCGTCGCCTCCGCCCGTGACGCTGCCGAGATCCCGGGCTGGGTCGGTGCCCTCGGCGCCCCGGCACTCCGCGGGACGGAGGTGGCGTTCGAGTGAAGACCAGACTCGGAGCGCTGTTCCGCGGGGGCCTGCTGTCCTCGTTCGTCAAGCTCGTCATCTTCATCGTGGTCACCGGTCTGCTGTCGACCGTCCTCGCCACGACCATCCGGGGCGGTACTCGCGAGAAGGGCACCGAGTACTCCGCGATCTTCTCCGACGCGACCATGGTCGAGGAGGGTGACGACGTCCGGATCGCGGGAGTGGTGGTGGGGCACGTGACCGACTTCGAGATCCACGAGCGCGACCAGGCCAAGGTGTACTTCACCCTCGCCGGTGACCGCACCCTGCCGGCTAACGTCCACCTCAGCCTCCGGTTCCGCAACATGATCGGCCAGCGGTACATGAACATCTCGCGCGAACCGGGGCCGGTCCAGCCGACTCTTCCCGAGGGCACCACCATCCCCATCGAGAAGACGTCGCCCGCCGTCGACCTCACCGCCCTGTTCAACGGCTTCCGGCCGTTGTTCACCACCCTGCAGCCCGAGGACGTCAACGCCCTCGCCGACTCGCTGGTGCGGGTCCTGCAGGGCGAGGGTGGCACGGTGACGAACCTCGTCCGTCAGACCGGCCAGCTCACCAACCACCTGGCCGACCGCGATCAGGTGATCGGGGAGGTCATCGACAACCTCACCAGGGTGCTCGAGACGATCAACGAGCGTGACGTCCAGTTCCAGCAACTCGTGGTGACCACCAGGCAGCTCGTCGAGGGATTGGCCGCCGAGCGGGACGCCATCGGCGGTTCGCTCGAGTCGATGGCGGATCTGACGTCCTCGGCCGAGAACGTCGTCACCGGGACGCGGCCGGCCGTCACCGAGTCGCTAGACCACCTCAAGTTGGTCACCGACAATCTCGCCAACAACGAGGAGAAGCTCAGCGAGGTCCTCACGAACATGCCGCTCAAGACCGACAACCTCATCCGGATGGGTTCGTTCGGTTCCTGGTTCCAGTTCTATCTGTGCGGCGCCGACCTAGTACACGGCCCGGGTAACAACGTGCCGAACCTGCTGCCGAGCGGAGGACCCACGCTCAACCACGTCCTGTACACCAACGTCGCACCGCGATGCCATGAAGGAGGGATCCCGTGAGCAGGCGCAAGCCGGGCGAGCCCCGGTTCGGTAACGCCACCATCGGGGCGATCGGCGTGATCACGATCCTCGTGCTCACGCTCGGCTCCTTCCGACTGGACGCCCTGCCCATCGTCGGGGCGGGGCCGAAGTACGAGGCCTACTTCTCCGAGGCGGCGGGTCTCACCGGCGGCAACGAGGTCCGCGTCGCCGGAATCAAGGTGGGCGTGGTCACCGACGTCGAGCTCGAGGGAGACAAGGTACTCGTGGGCTTCCGGGCCGAGGACGCCTGGCTCGGCGACGACACCCGGGCGAGCATCCAGGTCAAGACCGTCCTGGGGCAGAAGTTCCTCGCGCTCGACCCCGCGGGGACGGGCGAGCTGAACCGGTCCGAACCGATCCCGCTCGAACGGACGGTGGCCCCGTACGACGTGGTCACGGCGTTCTCCTCCGCGGCCGAGACGCTCGACGAGATCGACGACGTCAAGTTGGCGGAGAGTCTGGACACCCTCACCGACGCGATGCAGGCCTCACCCGAGGAGTTCCGCGGCGCGGTCGACGGCGTCGCGCGGCTGTCCCAGACCATCTCCAGCCGGGACGCCGAACTGCGGCAGCTGCTCGAGGCCACCCGGACGAGCTCGCGGATCCTCGCCGAGCGCAACGACGACTTCCGCCGGCTCATCATCGGCACCGGTCAGCTGCTCGGCGAGCTCAACGAGCGCGCGGAGACCCTCAAACTGGTCCTGGCGTCGACCCGCGGTCTGTCGACCGAGCTGCGATTGTTCGTGGCGGACAACGAGGCGAAGTTCGGCCCGACGCTCGACAGTCTCGACTCCGCGCTGGAGATCCTCACCGACCACGAGGAGGACCTCAAGAAGTCCATCCACAACCTCGCGCCCTTCTACCGGCTGTACGCCAACATGCTGGGCACCGGCCGGTGGTTCGACTCCGTGGTCACCAACCTCATCCCGCCGGGAGCGCCGGAACCGCCCTTCTACCCGGGCGCCCGGACGCCGGCCCGACAGAGTGGGATCAAGTGATGCACAAGAAGCTGCCGTACTGGCTGGTGGCGTTGCTCCTCGTCGTCGTCGTCGCGGTCGTCGCCGTCACCTACCTCGCGGTGACCCGACTCGGGCGCACCACCATCACCGCGACGTTCCCGTCCGCGGTGGGCATCTCCGAGGGCACCGACGTCCGCATCCTCGGCGTGACGGTCGGATCGGTCGAAGAGGTCACCCCCATGGGTGACACCGTCGAGGTGCGCCTCCACGTGCGCAGAGGCATCGACCTCCCCGCCGGCGCCAAGGCCGTCCAGGTCACCCCCTCGGTGATCCCGGACCGCAACATCCAGATCGTCCCGGCGTACTCGGGCGGCCCGATCATGGAGTCGGGCGCGCACATCCCGATCGAGCGGACGGCGACGCCCGTCGAGGTCGACAAGCTGTACGCGTCGGTCAAGGACCTCACCGAGGCGCTCGGCCCCGACGGCGCGAACCGCGACGGTGCCCTCGACCGCTTCGTCGCCACCTCCGCCGACACCCTCGCCGACAACGGTGCCGCCCTGGGGCGCTCGATCGACGAACTGTCCCGCGCCGCGACGACACTGGCCGACTCGAGCCAGGACATCAGCGAGACCGTGGTCAACCTGCAGTCCTTCGTCACCATGCTGGCGGAGAACGACGCCCAGGTGCGCGAGTTCAACTCCCAGATGGCCTCCTTCAACCAGACGGTGGCCGGGCAGCGTGAGGACCTCCAGGGTGCGCTGGGCGAACTGAGCTACGCGTTGGCCGACGTCGCGCGTCTCGTGCGGGACAACCAGGACGTGATCCGCAGCAACGCCGACCGCCTGGTGACGATCAGCCAGATCACCGCCGACCAGCGTGACGACCTCGAGGAGATCCTCAAGACCGCGCCCCTGGCGCTGGCCAACCTCATCAACGCCTACGACGCGGAGTCCGGCACCCTGTCGATGCGCCCGAACATCCCCGAGAAGCAGAACCCGGCCGGCATCCTGTGCCAGATCATGAAGCTGGGCCGGCTCAACCCGGGCAACGAACTGTTCCAGGAGCTGGACAACCTCCGTCGCGCCGACATCCAGGCGTGCGAGGCGCTCGCGCCCCAGCGCAACCAGGAACTGCGCACGTCCAACCCGGATCTGCCGCTCGGCATCCTCGCCGGCGAGATGAAGCAGTCCATCCCGGTGCCGGGGACGGTCGAGGGCAACCGCGGGTGGCCCATGACGCCCGCTTCCGAAGGGGGACGGGGATGAGGCGACAGCTCAATCCGGCGGGCCGCGCGGGCCGCGCGCTGGGCGCGGCCGCCCTCGTCGCGGCCGTGGCCGCCGGCTGTTCGATGAACCTCGAGGACTACACGCTGCCCGGGGGCGCCGACGTCGGTGACGACCCCATGGATGTCTCGATCAGGTTCGACGACGTGCTCGATCTGGTGCTGCAGTCCACCGTGAAGGTCAACGGACTCGACGCCGGGCGCGTGACCGGGATCTCGCTGGCCGAGGACGGCTGGACGGCCCAGGTCGACATCGTCCTGCGTGACGACCTGGAGCTGCCCGCCAACACGGAGGCGTCCATCCAGCAGACCAACCTGCTGGGTGAGAAGTTCGTCCAGCTCACCCCGCCGGAGGACGAGCCGCCCACCGGTCGGCTCGCGGACGGGGACGTCATCTCCACGTCCAACACCCGGACCGCCACGGACATCGAGCAGGTCCTCGGCGCCCTGTCGCTGTTGCTCAACGGCGGCGGTGTCGACCAGCTGCAGCCGATCGTCGCCGAACTGCGCAAGGCCACCGACGGGCGAGAGGACGGACTCACCGAGACGCTCCGGTCCGCCGACGAGCTCATCGCCGGGCTCAACCGGCAGCGCGACAGCATCACCGCCGCGCTCGAGGGCGTCAACCTCATGACCGCCCGGGCCAACGATCAGCGCGAACAGATCCAGGCCGCACTCGACGAGCTCCCCGCCGGCGTCGCGGTCCTCGAGGAGCAGCGGCCGCAGCTGGTGGAGATGCTGCGTCGCATCGACGCCCTGGGCCAGGTCGGGTCCGACATCCTGCTCACCAGTCGTGAGGACCTCATCGCCGACCTGCGCGCCCTCCGGCCCGTGCTGCAGTACCTCGGTGAGTCGACGCCGGACCTCATCGAGCTCACCGGCTTCGTGCCCACGTTCCCGTTCCCCGACTCGTCGATCCGCTCGACCATCGGTGGCTCGGCCAACGTGTTCCTGTCGATCGACGCGACCATCTCCGAGACACTCCGCAACCTCGGCGCGAACCAGGGTGACCCGGTCCCGCTGCGTCCGACCACCACAAGAGGGCCGTACAACGTCGACCCCGGCAACCCGTGGGAGGGCGACAACGGCCCGGACCGGAGGACCACCATCGTCCTGCCGCTGTTGCCGGTACCACCCGTCATGGACCGGGCCGTCGAGCCCAGGCCCGCGCCGGGGACCTCGGAGTTCTCCGAGAACTACCTGCCCGAACCAGGGGAGCCCGGATACCGATGAGCAAGACACTGAGAACCCAGCTCATCGCCTTCTGCGTGATAGCAGCGGTGGGTATCGCCTATGTCGGCGCCAACTACGTCCGACTGCCGTCCCTGCTGGGAATCGGGCAGTACAAGGTCTACCTCGACCTGCCGGACACCGGCGGCGTGTTCACCAACGCGGCAGTCAACTACCGTGGGACCGCCGTCGGGCGCGTCGGGGAGCTGACGCTGACCGACGGCGGGGTGCGCGTCGAACTCGATCTCGACTCCGACGCCCCGGGGATTCCCGCCGACACGATGGCCGTGGTCGCCAACCGCTCGGCGATCGGCGAGCAGTTCGTGGACCTCAGGCCCAACAGCTACACCGAGCCGCACCTGCAGGACGGCGACGTCATCACGGCAGGCAGCGAAGCGCTGCCCGTGCGCGTCGAGGACCTCCTGGCCTCGGTCGACGACCTGTCCCGCTCGGTCCCGCTGGACGACCTCGAGGTCATGGTCGACGAACTCGGCGACGCCTTCGAGGGCCGCGGGCCACAGCTCCAGCGGCTGTCGGACTCGCTCATCCGTCTCTCCGAGGAGGGGATCCGCACTATGCCGCAGCTGCAGGCGCTCATCCGGGACGGGGCGACGGTGCTCGACACCCAGGCCGACCAGTCCGGGGAGATCGTCAGCTTCTCGCGTGATCTGCGGACCGTGACCGAGGCCCTGCGGGACTCCGATTCGGACCTCGAGCGGCTCATCTCCACCGCCCCGGAGTTCGCCGACGAGACCCGTGCACTGATCGACAACTCGGGCGAGCCCCTCACCCGGGCGGTGGGCAACCTGTCCACCACCATGAAGACCGTCGATCCGCTGGCGCCGTCGTTCGTGGTGCTGCTGCAGCTGCTGCCCGCACTGTCCGCGGGCGGTCTGTCCGTGGCACCGGGCGACGGGACCATCCACTTCGGCCTGGTACTGGAAATGGACAATCCCACACCCTGTACGCAGGGCTACGAAAGGACCTACGAGATCATCGAGCAGCTCAAGGCGCAGGACCCGTCCTTCGACCCGCTGGAGCAGGACTTCCCGCCCAACTACGAGGCGCGCTGCACGGTGCCGTTCGGCAGTCCGACGGCCGTCCGCGGCGCCGACCGGGTGGAATACGCACACCCCGACGTCCCGCAGCCCTGGGACAGTACACCGAAGATCGACCCGGACCGCCTCAACCTGTCCGTGGCCGCCGAGCAGCTCGCCGTCCTCCAGGGGCTGATCCCACGGTGACGGGGCGACCGGGGGATCACCCGTCAGGACGCTCGTCCGGTACCGTCGCCGCCATGAGTTCGCAGCCGACGGACGAGGACCCCGCGCCCGCCGCGACCGACCGCACGCGGGCCGGCGTCCCCGTCTGGATGGCCGTCGTGGCCGTCGTCGTGCTGGTGGCCGGGCTCGCGGTGCTCGGTGTCGGGGGGACGCGATACCTCCAGGCGCGATCCGCGCACCAGGTGGCGCAGGAGCGCGAGGAGGTCGCCGAGACGGCCGCGCAGGTGATCATCAACGCGTTCAGCTTCGACCACCGCGACGTGGACGACTCGCTCGAGCAGCTCGCCGCGGCCTCGACGGGCGATTTCCTCGCGGAGCAGGAGCAGTGGGCGCAGGACGTGCGCACACGCGTGGTGGAGCAGAAGGCGGTCACCACGGCCACCGTCTCCCACACCGCGGTCGAGACCCTCGACCGGGGCGCCGGCGACGCCGCCGTGCTGGTCGTGTTCACCGCGCACTCCGAGCGGGAGGGCCAGGACGACATCACGGGCCGCCAGGCCATGCGTGTCGATCTCACCCGCGTCGAGGGGCAGTGGAAGGCCGACGCGGTCAACCAGGTCGGCGTGACCGTCCCCGTCGGTCAGTCCAGCCGGTCGGTGCAGGGCCTGGCGGTGCCCGAGGCGGCCGCCGGGGAGCAGGGGAGCGACGACGCGCCGGAGGCGGAGGAGACCACCCCGGCGCCGACCACCACCGCCGGCCGATGACGAAGGGCGGGAAGAACTGATGCCACCCATCAAGAGAACCCAGAAGCAGGCCACCCCGCAGGCCCGGCGACGCCTCGCCGGGCACTCCGGGCCGACCCGGGCCGAGACCACCGCCGGCCCGGCGGACCCCGCCCCGGACGTAGCGCACGACGCGGCGGCGGGCGGGGACACGGGGGAGCGCACGCCTCGTCGTCGTCCCTCCGGGGTCGTCCTCGCGTCCGCCGCCGTGGCGGTCGGTCTGGTCGCCGGCGCCGCGGGGGCGTTCCTGGCGACCGAACCCGGCGTCTCGGTCGAGAACCGGGCGTTCGTGGACCAGCAGGCCACCGAGGAGGTCCTCGCCGCCGCGACGACCAACGTGCAGCGGCTCGTGGCGATCGACCACGAGAAACTCGACGAGTACCACGCCTCGCTCGAGGAGTTCCTCACCCCGGGGCTCGTGGAGGAGCTCGAGCGGAACTGGCCCGCTCTACGGGACAGCTACGAGCAGACCGCGACCACCGTCGACGCGCTCGTCCGTGAGGCGGGCCTGTCCTACCTGCAGGGCGACAAGGCCGAGGTCCTGCTGGTCCAGGACGTGTCCATGAGCCGCGACGGCGCGGCCGCCGGCAGTACCAGCGGCACGTACCTCGTCGGCCTCGACAAGGTCGACGGCGTGTGGAAGCTCTCCAGGATCCCCGACCTCCCCTCCTGACGGAGCCTGTGCGAGCACCGATCAGAGACCCGACCGAGTCGGATCCTTGACGAACGGGCTTTCACCCGTCACCCTTTAGGAGCGTCGGGCGTGATCCACACCGCCCGGGCGCGACGTCCCGACCGGGGGCCGATGAGGCGAGAGCCACGAGGGCAACCAGCGCAGAGACGGACGACGCGCCGCGTATATGAGCAGCCTCCGGGGCTTTCCCGTCGAAGGCTGGACTTTGTCGCCGCCTTCCACTAGATTAGGTCGTTGCGCTGGCTGCTATTTGCCCACTCGTCCGTCCGTGACGGCTCGTCCCCGGTTTCCCCGGGCGATCTCCGAGCCTTCCATCCGGTCGCGGACCTGGGGGGATAACCGTCGGCGGACCGCTCGCAGATACATCTGTGGTCACCGCCCGTGGTGATCACGTGAGGTGCTGGAAGGACCCATCTTGGCAGTCTCCCGCCAGACCACGTCAGTCTCCACCGTTCCCGGTGCGCCCCGGAGAGTCTCGTTCGCGAAGCTCTCCGAGCCGTTGCCGGTCCCGGGGCTGCTCGACCTCCAGACGGAGTCGTTCGAGTGGTTCATCGGTTCGGAGGAGTGGCAGCAGAGGGCCGCCTCGCGCGGTACCACGAACCTCGAGGGAGGTCTGGAGTCCATCCTCAAGGAGATCTCCCCGATCGAGGACTTCTCCGGCTCCATGTCCCTCTCGTTCTCGGAGCCGTACTTCGAAGAGGTGAAGGCGTCCCTCGAGGACTGCCGCGAGAAGGACCGCACGTACGAGGCGCCCCTGTTCGTCACCGCGGAGTTCGAGAACACCGAGACCGGTGAGATCAAGTCGCAGACCGTCTTCATGGGCGATTTCCCCATGATGACCGACAAGGGCACGTTCATCATCAACGGCACCGAGCGGGTCGTCGTGTCCCAGCTCGTCCGGTCGCCGGGCGTGTACTTCGACCGTTCACGCGACAAGTCCACGGAGAAGGACGTCCACTCCGTCAAGGTCATCCCGTCGCGCGGCGCGTGGCTCGAGTTCGACGTCGACAAGCGCGACACCGTGGGCGTGCGCATCGACCGCAAGCGTCGCCAGTCGGTCACCGTGCTGCTCAAGGCGCTGGGCTGGACCACCACCGAGATCAAGGAGCGCTACGGCTTCTCCGAGATCATGATGTCCACGCTGGAGAAGGACACGGTCGAGGACACCGACCAGGCCCTGCTGGAGATCTACCGCAAGCTGCGCCCGGGCGAGCCGCCGACCCGCGAGTCCGCCGAGGCCCTCCTGGAGAACCTCTTCTTCAAGGAGAAGCGCTACGACCTGGCCCGCGTCGGTCGCTACAAGGTCAACCGCAAGCTCGGCCTGCCGGATCCGGAGGGCGACGCCACCACCACGCTCACGCGCGAGGACATCGCCGCGACCATCGAGTACCTCGTGCGCCTCCACGCGGGCGAGTCGAGCATGCAGGTCGCCGGCGGCCGCGAGGTGCCGGTCGAGGTCGACGACATCGACCACTTCGGCAACCGTCGTCTGCGCACCGTCGGCGAGCTCATCCAGAACCAGGTCCGCGTCGGCCTGTCCCGCATGGAGCGCGTCGTCCGCGAACGCATGACAACGCAGGACTCCGAGGCGATCACCCCGCAGTCGCTGATCAACATCCGGCCCATCACCGCGGCGCTCAAGGAGTTCTTCGGAACCTCCCAGATGTCGCAGTTCATGGACCAGAACAACCCGCTGTCGGGCCTGACGCACAAGCGTCGCCTCTCGGCGCTCGGTCCCGGCGGCCTCTCGCGTGAGCGCGCCGGCCTCGAGGTCCGCGACGTCCACGCCTCGCACTACGGCCGCATGTGCCCGATCGAGACCCCCGAGGGTCCCAACATCGGTCTCATCGGTTCACTCTCGGTGTACGCCCGCGTCAACCCGTTCGGGTTCATCGAGACCCCGTACCGCCGTGTCGTCGAAGGCGTCGTCACCGACCAGGTGGACTACCTGACGGCTGACGAGGAGGACCGCTACGTCGTCGCGCAGGCCAACTCGGAGATCGACACCGAGGGTCGCTTCGTCGAGGAACGCATCCTCGTCCGCAAGAAGCACGGCGACGTCGAGGTCGTCGAGGCCGGTGACGTCGACTACATGGACGTCTCGCCGCGGCAGATGGTCTCCGTCGCCACCGCGATGATCCCGTTCCTCGAGCACGACGACGCCAACCGTGCCCTCATGGGCGCGAACATGCAGCGTCAGTCCGTGCCGCTCGTACGTTCCGAGGCGCCGCTCGTCGGCACCGGCATGGAGCTGCGTGCGGCCGTCGACGCCGGCGACGTCGTCGTGAACACCCACCCGGGCATCGTGGAGGAGGTCTCGGCCGACTTCATCACCGTCATGGACGACGACGGCGGTCGTCAGACGTACCGCCTGTCCAAGTTCGCGCGCTCCAACCAGGGCACCTGCTCCAACCAGAAGCCGATCGTCGACGAGGGCGACCGCGTCGAGGTCGGCCAGGTCCTCGCCGACGGCCCCTGCACCGAGAACGGCGAGATGGCGCTCGGCAAGAACCTGCTCGTGGCGATCATGCCGTGGGAGGGTCACAACTACGAGGACGCGATCATCCTCTCGCAGCGCCTCGTGGAGGAGGACGTGCTCACGTCCATCCACATCGAGGAGCACGAGATCGACGCCCGCGACACCAAGCTGGGCGCCGAGGAGATCACCCGCGACATCCCCAACGTCTCCGACGAGGTCCTCGCCGACCTCGACGACCGCGGCATCGTGCGCATCGGCGCCGAGGTCCGCGACGGCGACGTGCTGGTCGGCAAGGTCACCCCGAAGGGCGAGACCGAGCTGACCCCGGAGGAGCGCCTGTTGCGCGCGATCTTCGGAGAGAAGGCGCGCGAGGTGCGCGACACCTCGCTCAAGGTGCCCCACGGTGAGTCCGGCAAGGTCATCGGTGTGCGCGTGTTCTCGCGCGACGACGACGACGATCTGCCGCCCGGCGTCAACGAGCTGGTGCGCGTGTACGTGGCGCAGAAGCGCAAGATCCAGGACGGCGACAAGCTCGCCGGCCGGCACGGCAACAAGGGCGTCATCGGCAAGATCCTCCCCGCCGAGGACATGCCGTTCATGCCCGACGGCACGCCGGTCGACATCATCCTCAACACGCACGGCGTCCCGCGTCGTATGAACATCGGTCAGATCATGGAGACCCACCTCGGCTGGCTGGCCAAGGCGGGCTGGGAGGTGCCGCGCGAGGCGGACGGCTCCCTGCCCGACTGGGCGACCAAGCTGCCGGAGGAGATCCACCACGTCGAGGCCGGCACCAACACCGCGACCCCCGTCTTCGACGGCGCGGCCGACACCGAGATCACCGGTCTGCTCGGCTGCACCCTGCCGAACCGTGACGGTGAGCGGATGGTCAAGGCCGACGGCAAGGCGACGCTGTTCGACGGCCGCTCCGGCGAGCCGTTCCCGTACCCGGTGGCCGTGGGTTACATGTACATCCTCAAGCTGCACCACCTGGTGGACGACAAGATCCACGCCCGCTCGACCGGTCCGTACTCGATGATCACCCAGCAGCCGCTCGGCGGTAAGGCCCAGTTCGGCGGCCAGCGCTTCGGTGAGATGGAGTGCTGGGCGATGCAGGCCTACGGCGCGGCGTACACGCTGCAGGAGCTGCTCACCATCAAGTCCGACGACGTCGTGGGCCGCGTGAAGGTCTACGAGGCGATCGTCAAGGGCGAGAACATCCCCGAGCCGGGCATCCCGGAGTCCTTCAAGGTCCTCCTCAAGGAGCTGCAGTCGCTGTGCCTCAACGTCGAGGTGCTCTCCAGCGACGGCCAGGCGGTCTCCCTGGGCGAGGGTGACGACGACGACCTCGACCGTACCGCCGCGAACCTCGGGATCAACCTCTCGCGCGACGAGTCCTCGGCGGCCGACGAGCTGGCCCAGTAGGCGGGAGGGCGGCAGCCGCCGCCCCGCCCCGCACCCGACAGATTCGAGTTCCACCACGGCGGGCCCCACCGGCCCCACCCCGCGAGGGGCCCGCCATCATCCCACCCGGGAAAGGACGCCTACGTGCAGGACGTCAACTACTTCGACGAGCTGGTCATCAGCCTCGCGACCGCCGAGGACATCCGTAACTGGTCCTACGGCGAGGTCAAGAAGCCGGAGACCATCAACTACCGCACCCTCAAGCCGGAGAAGGAGGGCCTGTTCTGCGAGAAGATCTTCGGCCCCACCCGGGACTGGGAGTGCTACTGCGGCAAGTACAAGCGCGTGCGCTTCAAGGGCATCATCTGTGAGCGCTGCGGCGTCGAGGTGACCCGCGCCAAGGTGCGTCGTGAGCGTATGGGCCACATCGAGCTGGCCGCGCCCGTCACCCACATCTGGTACTTCAAGGGCGTCCCGTCGCGTCTGGGTTACCTCCTGGACCTCGCGCCCAAGGACCTCGACAAGATCATCTACTTCGCCGCCTACGTCATCACGGGCGTCGACACCGAGCTGCGTCACAACGAGCTCAGCACCCTCGAGGCGCAGTTCCTCGAGGAGCGCAAGATCATCGAGGACGAGCGCGACTCCGACATCGAGGCCCGCGCGCGCAAGCTCGAGGCCGACCTCGCCGAGCTCGAGGCCGAGGGTGCCAAGGCCGACCAGCGCCGCAAGGTCAAGGACGGCGGCGAGAAGGAGATGAAGAAGATCCGCGAGGCCGCCCAGCGTGAGCTGGACCGCCTCGAGGAGATCTGGAACACCTTCGTCAAGCTCGACGTCAACCAGATCATCGCCGACGAGGGCATCTACCGCGAGCTCGAGGACCGCTTCGGCGAGTACTTCGAGGGCGGCATGGGTGCCGAGGCGATCCAGCAGCTGCTGCTGAACTTTGACCTCGAGGCCGAGGCCGAGTCGCTGCGCGAGATCATCCGCAACGGCAAGGGGCAGAAGAAGATCCGCGCCCTCAAGCGGCTCAAGGTCGTCTCCGCATTCCTGCAGTCGGGCAACCACCCGGCAGCCATGGTGCTCGGCGCCGTCCCGGTGATCCCGCCGGAGCTGCGGCCGATGGTCCAGCTCGACGGTGGCCGCTTCGCCACGTCGGACCTCAACGACCTCTACCGTCGCGTGATCAACCGCAACAACCGCCTCAAGCGACTGATGGACCTCGGCGCGCCCGAGATCATCGTCAACAACGAGAAGCGGATGCTTCAGGAGTCCGTCGACGCGCTGTTCGACAACGGTCGCCGCGGGCGGCCCGTCACGGGGCCGGGCAACCGCCCGCTCAAGTCCCTGTCGGACCTGCTCAAGGGCAAGCAGGGCCGGTTCCGTCAGAACCTCCTCGGCAAGCGCGTCGACTACTCGGGCCGTTCGGTCATCGTCGTCGGCCCGCAACTCCAGCTACACCAGTGCGGTCTGCCCAAGCTGATGGCGCTCGAGCTGTTCAAGCCGTTCGTCATGAAGCGGCTCGTCGACCTCAACCACGCGCAGAACATCAAGTCCGCCAAGCGCATGGTCGAGCGTCAGCGCGATCAGGTGTGGGACGTGCTCGAAGAGGTCATCGCCGAGCACCCGGTGATGCTCAACCGCGCTCCGACCCTGCACCGCCTGGGTATCCAGGCGTTCGAGCCGCAGCTCGTCGAGGGCAAGGCCATCCAGCTGCACCCGCTCGTGTGTGAGGCCTTCAACGCCGACTTCGACGGCGACCAGATGGCCGTGCACCTCCCGCTGTCCGCGGAGGCGCAGGCCGAGGCGCGCATCCTCATGCTCGCGTCGAACAACATCCTGTCGCCGGCGTCGGGTCGTCCGCTCGCCATGCCGCGTCTGGACATGGTCACGGGCCTCTACTACCTGACCCGTCTGGACGAGGGCGCCGAGGGCGCCTACGAGCCCGCCACCGACGACGCGCCGGCGACCGGCGTGTACGCGACCCCGGCCGAGGCCATCATGGCCGTCGACCTGGGTGTGCTCGACATCCACGCCCCGATCCGGGTCCGGATGACGCAGCAGCGCCCCAGCGCCGAGATCGAGGCGGAGCAGTTCCCCGAGGGCTGGACCCCCGGGCAGGAGTGGCTGGCCGAGACCACGCTCGGCCGCGTCATGTTCAACGAGCTGCTCCCGGCGGACTACCCGTTCGTCAACGAGCAGATGCCGAAGAAGCGTCAGGCCGTCATCATCAACGACCTAGCCGAGCGCTACCCGATGATCGTCGTGGCGCAGACGGTGGACAAGCTCAAGGACACCGGCTTCTACTGGGCCACCCGGTCGGGTGTCACCATCGCCATGTCCGACGTGCTCGTGCCGCCGGCCAAGAAGGAAATCCTCGCCTCGTACGACACCAAGGCCGCGCGCCTCGAGTCGCAGTACGACCTCGGCAAGATCACCGACGAGGAGCGCAAGAGCGACCTGGTCAAGCTCTGGCAGGAGGCCACCGACGAGATCGGCCAGGCCATGGAGGCCAACTACCCGGACGACAACCCGATCCCGACGATCGTGAAGTCGGGCGCGGCGGGCAATATGACCCAGATCCGGTCGCTGGCCGGCATGAAGGGCCTGGTGACCCGTCCGAACGGCGAGTTCATCCCGCAGCCCATCAAGTCCTCGTTCCGCGAGGGCCTGACGGTGCTCGAGTACTTCATGAACACGCACGGTGCGCGTAAGGGTCTGGCCGACACCGCCCTGCGTACCGCCGACTCGGGCTACCTCACCCGTCGTCTGGTCGACGTCTCCCAGGACGTCATCGTCCGCGAGACCGACTGTGGCACCAGCAAGGGCGTGGAGACGACCATCGCCCGTCCGATCATGGACGCCCAGGGCAACTCCACGGGTGTCCTCGAGCGCGACGAGCACGTCGAGACCTCGACGTTCGCCCGGACGCTCGCCGAGGACGCGGTCGACGCCAACGGCACGGTCATCGTGTCGGCGGGCACAGACCTGGGCGACCCGACCATCGAGGCGCTCATCAGCGCCGGCGTGGAGAAGGTCAAGGTGCGCTCGGTCCTGACCTGCACCACCGGCACCGGCGTCTGCGCCACCTGCTACGGCCGCTCGATGGCGACCGGTCAGCTGGTGGACATCGGCGAGGCCGTCGGCATCGTCGCCGCCCAGTCGATCGGTGAGCCCGGTACCCAGCTCACGATGCGTACGTTCCACCAGGGTGGCGTCGGCGACGACATCACCGGTGGTCTGCCACGTGTGCAGGAGCTGTTCGAGGCGCGCGTGCCCAAGGGCAAGGCGCCGATCGCCGAGGAGGCGGGCCGGATCCGCATCGACGAGGAGGAGCGCTTCTACACGATCACGATCGTGCCCGACAACGGGGCGGACGAGATCGTCTACGAGAAGCTCTCCAAGCGTCAGGGTCTCGCTCACATCACCCTCGACGACGGCTCCTCGCGGCCGATCGCCGACGGCGACCATCTCGAGCGCGGTCAGGCGCTCCTCGAGGGCCCGGCGGACCCGCACGAGGTGCTGGCGATCCTCGGCCCGAACGGTGTCCAGAAGCACCTCGTCGACGAGGTGCAGAAGGTCTACCGCTCGCAGGGCGTGTCGATCCACGACAAGCACATCGAGGTCATCGTCCGCCAGATGATGCGCCGCGTCGCGATCAACGAGTCGAACAGCACCGAGTTCCTGCCGGGTGCCCTGGTGGAGCGTGCCGAGCTCACGGCGGAGAACCGCCGCGTGCTCACCGAGGGTGGTTCGCCGGCCTCGGCGCGCCCGGTCCTCATGGGCATCACCAAGGCCTCGCTCGCCACCGACTCGTGGCTCTCGGCGGCCTCCTTCCAGGAGACCACCCGCGTCCTCACCGACGCCGCGATCAACAAGCGGTCGGACCGGCTCGTGGGCCTCAAGGAGAACGTCATCATCGGTAAGCTCATCCCGGCGGGTACCGGTATCAACCGCTACCGGAACTCGACGGTCGAGCCCACCGAGGAGGCCCGCGCCGCCGCCTACTCCATCCCGGACTACGGCGACGGCTTCTACGGCCCCGAGGACGGTTTCGGCGACGCCACCGGCGCGTCCGTCCGCCTCGACGACCTGGGCTACTGATCGGCTGGCGCGGCAGGATCGCCGCCGCGCCCAGCCCGTCTCACCGGACCCCCGAGCACCCCGCGTGCCGGGGGTCCGGTGTGTCGGCGGGTCGGCTGCCCGGCCGCGTCCTTGCTGCTGGGGAACGTGTTCTAGACTTGCCCGATGTGCCCGTCGCGACCCACGGCAGTCGCGACGGCGGGGCCGATGACCGTAGAAGGAGGCGATCGATCGTGCGGATCGCGTTGCTCTCGTACAGGAGCAAACCCCACGGCGGCGGGCAGGGTGTATACGTACGCCACCTGAGCCGTGAGCTGGCGGCACTCGGCCACACCGTCGAGGTGTTCTCCGGTCAGCCGTACCCCGAGCTGGATCCCGGGCCCACGCTGACGAAGGTGCCGAGCCTGGACCTGTACAACGACGCGAACCCGTTCCGTACGCCGCGCCCCCGTGAGATCCGGGACCTCATCGACGTGCTCGAGGTGGTCACGATGTGGACCGCCGGGTTCCCGGAACCGCGGACGTTCAGCCTGCGGGCCGCGCGCACGCTGAAAGACCGGCTGGACGACTTCGACGTGGTGCACGACAACCAGTGCCTGGGCTCGGGCCTGCTGGACCTGGAGAAGGCCGGCTTCCCCGTGGTGGCGACCGTGCACCATCCCATCACGAGGGATCGCGCGCTGGCCATGAAAGAGGCCCCGCTGCGCAAGAAGATCACCACGTGGCGGTGGTTCGGCTTCCTCGGTATGCAGATCCGCGTCTCCCGCCGGCTGCAGGAGATCATCACGGTCTCCGGCAACTCGGCGGAGGACATCGCGGTGGACTTCGGGGTCGACCCGGACCGGATCGTCACGATCCCGCTGGGTGTGGACGCCGACCGTTTCCACGACGGGCGGCGTCGCGAACCCGGCCGCCTGGTGTGCGTGGCGAGCGCCGACCAGCCGCTCAAGGGTGTCCCCGTCCTGCTGCGCGCGCTGGCGAAGGTGCGCGAGGAACACCCGGACGTCCGCCTGACGTTGATCTCCAAGCTCAAGCCGAAGGGCGAGGCGTCGCGTCTGCTGGACAGGTTGAGGTTGCGCGATGCGGTGGACCTGGTGTCCGGGGTCGACGACGACGAGCTCGCCGAACTCGTGGGGTCCGCCGAGATCGCGGTGGTTCCGAGTATGTACGAGGGGTTCTCCCTCCCGGCGGTGGAGGCGATGTCCAGTGGCTGCGCTCTCGTGGCGACGCGGGCCGGCGCACTGCCGGAGGTGGTCGGGACGGACGATTCGGCGGCCCGCCTTGTCGAGCCCGGGGACGTCGACGCACTGGCCCGGGAGATCAGCGCGCTGCTGTCCGATCCCGTCGAGCGGGGCCGGCTGTCGGAGGGTGGCCGCGCGAGGGTGATGGAGCGCTACAGTTGGGCGGCCGTCGCCCGCCGGACCGTCGAGGTCTACGAGGCGGCGATCGCCCGGGTCCGCGGCGACGCGCTGCCGGACCTGTCGGCGGGGCCGGTCCTCGGGCCGGATCAGACCGAGATCGACGAGCACGTCACCGACGACGCGCCCGAGGTGCTCCCGGAATCCGGTGAGTACGACATCCGTGAGCAGGAGGACGCCGCATGCTGACCGCTGACTTCGACCGTCTGGGGGTCACCCCGGGCATGCGAGCCATCGACGTGGGGGCCGGGCTCGGCCGTCACACGTTCGAGCTCTACCGGCGTGGGGCCGACGTCACAGCGTTCGACCAGAATGCCGACGAGATGCAGCAGGTCGCGGACATGCTGGCGGCCATGGAGGCCGAGGGCGAGGGCCTGCCCACGTCGAAGGGCGAGGCCGTCACCGGGGACGCCCTGGCCATGCCGTACGGGGACGCGACGTTCGACCTGGTGCTCATCTCCGAGGTCCTCGAGCACGTGCCGGAGGACACGAAGGCCATCGCGGAGCTGGTCCGGATCCTCAAGCCGGGCGGGGTCGCCGCGGTGACCGTGCCGCGGGAGTGGCCGGAGAAGCTGTGCTGGAAGCTGTCGGACGCCTACCACTCCAACCCGGGCGGGCACTGCCGGATCTACACGGCCGAGGAACTCGGCTACAAGCTGCGCGCCGCGGGCCTCGAGGTGACGGGCACCGGATACGCCCACGCGCTGCACGCGCCGTACTGGTGGCTCAAGTGCGCGGTCGGCACGGAGAACGAGGATCATCCGCTGCCGAAGGCGTACCACAAGCTGCTCGTGTGGGACCTCATGAAGGGCCCGTGGGTCACACGCACCGCCGAGAAGCTGCTCAACCCGGTCATGGGCAAGTCGATCGTGTTCTACCTGCGCAAGCCCGTGGAGGCCTGATCGTCCGTGCAGTCACACAACAACGGCGTGTCCCGCCCGGGGCCGGTGACCGTGGTGGCCGGTGACCGGCCGGTGCCCAGCGTGCCGGGCGTCCTCGACGCCGACGCGGTCCGGGCCACCGGGCAGTGGATCGCCTCGGTCCAGAAGCCGAACGGTGAGATCCCGTGGTTCACCGGTGGGCACACCGACCCGTGGGACCACGTCGAGTCGGCGATGGGTCTGTCCGTCGCCGGCCAGTGGGAGGCCGCCGAGCGGGCCTACGGGTTCCTCCGCGACTCCCAGCGCCCGGACGGTTCGTGGCCGATCAAGTGGCAGGACGGCCGGATCGTGGACGGCGACGTCGACTCGAACTTCTGCGCCTACGTCGCGGTCGGGGTCTGGCACCACCACCTGGTCACCGGCACCCCGGGGTTCCTGGAGTCGATGTGGCCGACCGTGCGGCGTGCGCTCGACCTGGTGCTGACGTTCCAGGGCCCGGAGGGGCAGATGTGGTGGGGCGCCGGCCCCGAGGGCTTCTGCGAGGAGGCCCTGGTCACGGGGTCGTCGAGCGTCCACCACTCGCTGCGCTGCGGTGTCGCGATCGCCGAGGAGCTGGGGGAGACGGCGCCGGACTGGGACGCGGCCGCCGACCGGCTGGGCCACGCGCTGCGCGCGCACCCGGAGCTGTTCACGCCCAAGGACGAGTTCTCCATGGACTGGTACTACCCGGTCCTGGCCGGTGTCATGGTGGGGGAGCAGGCGCAGGCCCGGCTCGACTCCCGCTGGGACGACTTCGTGGTGGACGACCTCGGTATCCGCTGCGTCGACCACCGTCCGTGGGTCACGGGCGCGGAGACATGCGAGCTGGTGCTCGCGCTCGAGGCCGCGGGTCGGCACGAGCAGGCGCTGCAGCAGTTCACCAACATGCAGCACCTGAGGGATGACGACGGTTCGTACTGGACCGGCCTGGTCTTCGCGGACGGCAAACGGTGGCCCGTCGAGCTGAGCACATGGACCGCCGCGGTGGTGCTGCTGGCCGCTGACGCACTGTCGCGCACCACGCCGGGCAACGAGATCTTCCGGTACGTCTCGGACCACACCATGCAGCGCCTGCGGTCGCAGCCGGGTGACCCCGCGGACTGTGCGCCGGGCGAGGCCTGCCCGACCGCCGTCGTCGCGCGTTAGTCTGTCGCCACGCCGCCGCGGGACACCTGCCTCATCACGTGTCGGCGCGGGTGGCGACGCAGACCGGGGAGTGCGCATGGAATTCGGCCTGACGCTGTTCACGAGCGACCGGGGTATCAGGCCACACACCGCGGCGCTCGCCGTGGGTCGCGCTGGGCGCCGCCGCCGCGGTGACCTCGACCATCCGGCTGGGCACGGCCGTGTCCATCCCGGTGGAGAGCGATCCCATCACGCTGGCCAAGACCTTCGCCTCCGTCGACCACCTCTCCGACGGCCGGGCCGTCCTGGGCGTGGGCTACGGCTGGAGCCTCGACGAGATGGCGGCCACAACGTTCCGCCGAAGCGCCGTCGCACAATGCTGCGCGAGTACCTCGAGGCGATGCGCGAGCTCTGGACCCACGACAAGGCCGAGTACCACGGCGAGTTCGTCGACTTCGGGCCCAGCTGGGCCTGGCCCAAGCCCGCCCGGACGCCCGGCCCGCTCACTCTGGTGGGCGCGGCAGGGAACGAGAAGAACCTGAAGTGGATCTGCCGCAGCGCCGACGGCTGGATGACCACACCCATCTCCCGGGACATCTCCGGCAGCGTGCGCAGGTTGCGCGAGCTGTGGGCGGAGGCCGGCCGCGAGGGCGAGCCGTACATCGTCGTCCTCGGCGGCAAGCTCGGCCTCGGGGCACGGTCTGAGCCGCCGGTAGCGCCCCACCCGGGCCGGTTCCGCCGGTACCGTCGTGGTATGGACCACAGTGACCCGGTCGCTCCCGTCGTCGTCATCACCGGGGCCGGCGGGACGGGGATCACGCCGGTAGCCGCGGACGTCACCGACCCCGACTCCCTCTCCACTCTGGCCGACCGCGTGCGGGCCGACTTCGGTCGACTCGACCTCGTCGTCACCTTCGCGGGGATCCTGGGGATCGGCCCGCTCGCCGCCCTGCGCCGCGGACTGACCCGTCGCCTGCTGGACCATCTACCGGTACCGTTGGTCGACAAGGCGCTCGTCCTCGCGCTGGGCGGGACGATCAACGCCCGGAAGCTCGAGATGCGGCGACAGGAAGCCGGCGCCCGCGAACAGATGAGCGAGGTGGCCGAATGACCAACCTCGACCCCCGGCCCGAGGAGATCGAGTGCGAGGCCGGCGGCGCGCCCGACGGGCCACGCCCCGGTGGCGCCGCCGTGGAGATCATCACCTCCCGCGACGTCCCCCTGGGCGGGCCGCGCGCGATGACCGTCCGCCGCACGCTGCCGCAGCGGCAACGCTCCCTCATCGGTGCCTTCTGCTTTGTCGACCACTACGGACCCGACGACGTCTCCGTCAGCGGCGGCATGGACGTCCCCTCCCACCCGCACACCGGCCTGCAGACCGTCAGCTGGCTGTTCGAGGGGAACATCACCCACCACGACTCCGGCGACAACCACGCCGTCGTGCGCCCCGGGGAGGTCAACCTCATGACCGCCGGGTCCGGCATCTGCCACACCGAGGTGTCGACCCAGGACACCACCATGCTGCACGGAGTGCAGCTCTGGACCGTGCTCCCCGAGTCGCACCGCGAGGTGGGCGGCCGCAGGTTCGACCACTTCGTGCCCGACACGGTCCGCTTCGAGGGCTCGTCGATGCAGGTCTTCATGGGGTCACTGATGGGCTCGTCGTCGTCGGTCCCCACCTACACCCCCCTCCTCGCGGCGGAGATCCGGCTCGACCCCGGCGCCGAGCTGACGCTCGACGTGGACCCGGAGTTCGAGCACGGGCTGCTCGCGGACAGCGGCGACCTCACGCTCGAGGGGGTGCGCGTCGCGGTGACCGAACTCGCCTACACGGGCGTCGGCGAGACCACCCTGACCCTCCGCAACACCGGCGCCACCGCCGGGCGCGCGATCCTCATCGGCGGCACTCCGTTCGCCGAGGAGATCATCATGTGGTGGAACTTCATCGGGCGGACCCACGACGAGATCGCCCACTACCGTGACCTGTGGGAGGCCGGCTCCGACCGCTTCGGCCGCGTGGACGGCTACATCGGCCACGACCCGCAGGGCCTGACCCGGCTGCCCGCGCCCACGCTGCCCACCACCACGCTCAGACCGCGGGTCAATCCCGATCCGCGTGCACGGACCACCGAGTAGGGGAGAACACCGATGACCGAGTACACCGACAGCAGCGGCAGCACCGTGACCGTGGAGCGCTCCGACTCGCGCAGTGCGTTCGAGATCCGGGACGCCTCCGGCGAGGTCGCCGGCCACGCCGACTTCCGCGAGATCGGCGGCGAGCGCATCTTCCACCACACCGTGGTCGGCGAGGAGTTCGGAGGCCGGGGTCTCGGTACCGCGCTCGTGCGCGGCGCGGTGGAGGCGACCCGCGACGAGGGCGTGATGATCGTCCCCGTGTGTTCGATGGTGGAAGGGTTCCTCGGCAAGAACGCCGACGAGTTCGCGGGAGCGTACCGCGACGCCACCGACGAGGACCGCGCCCGGGTCGGAGCGGAGGACGGCTGATATGGGGGTCCCGCAGCTGGATCGGACCCAGCGCGAGGTCTACAAGCAGCTCGTCCGTACCGCCGTCGCGTCCCGGCAGGCGTCCCGCGAGGCCGGATTGGAGGAGGCACTGCTCGAACTGGTCAACGTGCGCGTGTCGCAGATCAACGGATGCGCGGCCTGCCTGGCCACCCACGTGCCGGCCGCCCGCGAGGCCGGGGTGTCACAGGAACGGCTGGACCTGCTGCCCGCGTGGCACGAACTCGACGCGTTCGGCGACCCCGAGCGGGCGGCGTTGCGCCTGGCCGAGACGTTGACACGCCTGGACGACGGCGACGAACGCGCTGCCGCGACGGCGGCCGCCACCGACCACTTCTCCGATGAGCAGCTCTCGGCGTTGGAGTGGACGATCGTGCTCATCAACGCCTTCAACCGGGTTTCGATCGCCAGTCACCACCAGCCGCGGATCGAGGACTGACCCGGCCGCCGCCGACCCCGGGCACGGCGACCGCCGCCGGCCCCGGACGGGTGGTCAGCGGGAGGCGACCGGCACCATCGACGCCCGGCCGGAGCGCACGATCTCCTTGCCGAACGGGAAACACGTCACGGGGATGAGCTTGAGGTTGGCCCACGCCAGCGGCAGTCCGATGATCGTCACCGCCTGGGCGAGTGCCGTGGCGACGTGGCCGATCGCCAGCCACAGCCCGGCCACCAGGAACCAGATGACGTTGCCGACCGTGCTCGCCCCGCCGGGCCGGCCCCGGTCGACGACCTCGCGACCGAACGGCCACAGGACATAGGCGGCGATCCGGAAGCTCGCGACCCCGAACGGGATCGTGACGACGAGGATGCACGCGAGGATCCCGGCGACCACATAGCCCAGGAACAACCACACGCCCGCGGTCACCAGCCAGATGACGTTGAGGACCACCGTCAGCACGGAACGCATGCCGCCACTGTAGGTCGGAAGCGGAAGTCGCGTCACAGGGTTACGGTGGGCGATGTGAGCGACAAGCCGGACGTCAGGACCCTCGGCGAGCTGCGCGCCGCCGGTTACACCAGCCGCACCCTCCGCGACGAGTTGCGCGGCAATCTGCTCGCGGCCCTGGCCGCCGGACGGGACCCGTGGCCCGGGATGCACGGGTTCGACACCACAGTGATCCCGCAGGTCGAGCGCGCCCTCATCGCCGGGCACGACATCGTACTGCTCGGTGAGCGCGGACAGGGCAAGACGCGCCTGCTGCGCACCCTCGTCGGGCTGCTCGACGAGTGGTCCCCCGTCGTCGCCGGCTCCGAACTGGGAGAGGACCCGCTCGCCCCCATCACCGACCCGACCCGCGAGCGGATCGCCCGCGAGGGTGACGCGCTGCCCGTCGAGTGGCGCCACCGCACCGAACGGTACGTGGAGAAGCTCTCCACCCCGGATACGTCGGTGTCCGACATGATCGGCGACGTCGACCCCATGCGCGTGGCGGAGGGGCGCCGCCTCGGTGACCCGGAGACCATCCACTACGGACTCGTACCCCGCGCCAATCGCGGGATCGTGGCGCTCAACGAGCTGCCCGACCTCGCCGAGCGCATCCAGGTGGCGTTGCTCAACGTCATGGAGGAGCGGGACGTCCAGATCCGCGGCTATGTGCTGCGGCTGCCCCTCGACGTACTGGTCGTGGCGTCGGCGAACCCGGAGGACTACACGAACCGCGGGCGGATCATCACTCCCCTCAAGGACAGGTTCGGCGCGGAGATCCGCACCCACTACCCGCTCGACCTGGCCGACGAGATCGAGGTCGTGCGGCAGGAGGCCGAGCTCACCGCCGAGGTGCCGGACGCCCTCATGGAGCTGCTCGCCCGCTTCACCCGAGAACTGCGCACCTCCGACTCGATCAACCAGGCCTCGGGCGTGTCGGCGCGTTTCGCCATCGCGGGCGCGGAGACCGTCGCCGCGGCGGCCCGCCGGCGGGCCGCCGTCCGCGGGGCCGACGACCCCGGCGAGGCGGTGGCCCGGCTCGTGGATCTCGACGCCGCCGTGGAGGTCCTGCGCGGCAAGATCGAGTTCGAACCCGGCGAGGAGGGGCGCGAATCCGAGATCCTGCGGTACCTGCTCCGCACCGCGACCGTGGACGTCGTGCGCGGGCTCTTCCGCGGCATCGACATGGCCCCGCTCGTCGAGGCGTTCGACGGCTCGGTGACCCTGACCACGGGGGCGAGCGTCACCGCGACCGAGTTCCTGGCCGCACTGCCCGAGCTGTCCGTACCGGGGCTGTACGACGAGATCGCCGACCGGGTCGGCGCCATTAACGCCGGCCAGCGGGCCGGTGCGATCGAGCTGGCGCTGGAGGGGCTGTACCTCTCGCGGCGCCTGTCTAAGGAGACCGGGGACGGCGCCGCCGTCTACGGCTGACACGTCCCGGTGGCCACGCGGCCGCCGGAGCAGGAGGTGCGCGATGTCGCGACCAGAACCCCGCGCCCGCTACGGACGCTACGTCGGCGGGCCGGACCCGCTCGCGCCCCCGCTCGACCTGTCCGAGGCACTCGACGCGGTGTCCGAGGGCGTCATGGCCGGCTACTCGCCCGAGCAGTCGATGCGCGAGTTCCTGCGCTCCGGCGGCCGCGACCACACCGGGCTCGACGAGCTCGCGGGGCGCGTCCACCGCCGCCGGCGTGAACTGCTGAAGCGCCACCGGCTGGGCGGCACCCTCGACGAGGTCTCGAAGCTGCTCGACGAGGCGCTGCTCGCCGAACGCGGGCAGCTCGCCCGCGACACCGAGATGGACCCCATGGACCGCACGCTGCGGGAGATGACCATCGAGAACCTCCCCGACAGTCCGGCGGCCGCGGTGGGGGAGCTCAAGGACTACGACTGGGCCTCGTCGGACGCCCGCGAGGCGTACAGGCGGATCCAGGACCTGCTGGGTGCCGAGGCGCTCGACGCGCGGTTCGCCGGAATGAAGCAGGCGCTGGAGAACACCACCGACGCCGACCGGGCGGCGGTGTCCGAGATGCTCTCCGGCCTCACCGACCTGCTGGGCAAGCACGCCCGCGGGGAGGACACCGACGAGGACTTCCGCGAGTTCATGGACAGGCACGGTGACGCCTTCCCCGAGCAGCCGCAGAACGTCGACGAGCTCATCGACACCCTCGCCAAGCGCTCGGCCGCAGCGCAGCGGATGATGCGCTCGATGACCCCGGAGCAGCGGGAGGAGCTCATGGCCCTGTCGCAGCAGGCGTTCGGCTCGCCCGAGCTCTCCGAGCAGCTCGGCAGACTCGACGGATTGCTGCAGACACTGCGACCCGGCGAGAACTGGGACGGCTCCGAGGACTTCGAGGGCTCCGAGGACCTAGGCGTGTCCGAGGGGACGGCCGCGATGGCCGAACTCGGAGACCTCGACCGCCTGGCCGAGCAGCTGTCCCGCGGTGACCGGTCGCCGCTGTCCGAACTGGACCTGGAGGCCGTCGAGCGCACCCTCGGTCGTGAGGCGGCGGTGTCCGTCCAGACCCTGGCCCGGCTCGAGCAGGCCATGCGGGACTCGGGCTATCTGAGCCGCCGGTCGGACGGCGACCTGCGACTGTCCCCGGCCGCGCTCCGTAAACTGGGCCGGTCGCTGCTGCGGGACGCCGCCCGCCGGCTGTCCGGCAGATCGGGCGCGCGGGAGACCCGTGCATCGGGCGCGGCCGGTGACCAGACGGGGTCGAGCCGGGGATGGGAGTTCGGCGACGTCGAGTCGTGGGACGTGCCGCGAACGATCGGAAACGCGATCTCCCGCATCGCCGCCGACGGCGGTGAACCCGCTGGCGGGGTCCGGCTCCTGCCCGAGGACATCGAGGTCCGCGAGACCGAGGCCCGGACGCAGGCCGCGGTCGCGCTGCTCGTGGACACCTCGTTCTCCATGGCGATGGAGGGCCGGTGGGTGCCGATGAAGCGCACCGCGCTCGCCCTGCATCACCTGGTGAGCACCCGCTTCCGGCAGGACCGGCTCCAGCTCATCTCGTTCGGGCGGTTCGCCCAGACCCGCACGATCGAGTCACTGTTGTCACTGGACGCCCAGTACGAGGCCGGGACGAACCTGCACCACGCGTTGCTCCTGGCGGGTCGTTTCTTCCGCGAGCACCCGACCATGCAGCCGGTCCTGCTCATCGTCACCGATGGCGAGCCCACCGCGCACCTGCTCAGCGGCGGCGAACCCTGGTTCGCCTACCCGCCGGACCCGGACACGATCCGCACGACCGTCGACGAGCTCGACAGGGTCGCCCGGTTCGGCGCGCAGACCACGTTCTTCCGCCTGGGCGCGGATCCCGGCCTCTCGCGGTTCCTGGATGCGCTGGCCCGGCGGGTCGAGGGCACGGTGGTGGCGCCGGAGGTCGACGACCTCGGGGCTGCCGTGGTGGGGCGGTTCCTGCACACACGCCACGGCCGGCCTGGCGCCGGTGACGCGTGGAGCGCGGGCGGCCGCTGGGCCGTGTGACCCCTCTCAGGGCATCGGTGCGCCGACCTCGCCGGAAACCCGGCGCAGGACACGCAGCGAATCCACGGCGGCCACCTCGGTGAACTGCCCTGACTCCAGGGCGCGGCAGTAGATCTCGTACGGCGGACGACCGCCGTCCTCGGGGTTCGGGAACACGTCGTGGATGAGCAGCGCTCCGCCGATCTTCACCCACCGGGCCCAGCCGGAGTAGTCGGCCTGCGCGGCCTCGGAGGAGTGGCCACCGTCGATGAAGACGAACGACGCGGGAGTGCCCCACACCCGCGCGACCTGCCGGGAGCTGCCCACCGCGGCGGTCACCACCTCGTCCAGACCCGCGTCCCACATGGTGTGGCGGAAGGCGACCAGGGTCTCCAGGCGCCCGGTGTGCGGGTCGACGAGCGAGGTGTCGTGGTATTCCCAGCCCGGCTGGTGCTCCTCGGACCCGCGGTGGTGGTCGACGGTGACGATGCTGCCGCCGGTCACGCGCGCGGCGGCGCCGAGGAACACCGTCGAGCGGCCGCAGTACGTGCCGATCTCCACGCCCACACCGTCGCCCAGGTACTCGCAGGCGATCTCGTAGAGAGTCGTGCCCTCCTCCAGTGGCATGAAGCCCGGGGCGGCGAGTGCGACGGCGAGCAGCGAGGGTTCGATCTCGGGTGCGGTCATGACAGTCAACCTAGCGCCCACCCCTCGGCCCTCCGTGCGGCGGGCGGCCTTGCGGGCGCGGCGCTCACGCCGTCGTCGTCGCGGTCAGCGCAGCGCCTCCTCGCGGAACTCGCCGGGGAAGTCCACCGACGGGCCGTTGTCTACCTCGGCCCTGCGCAGCTCGACGCGCCGGATCTTGCCCGAGATCGTCTTGGGCAGGTCCGTGAACTGCAGCCGGCGGATCCGCTTGTAGCCGGCCAGGTGGGTGCGCGAGTACTCGAAGATCTCCCGCGCGGTCTCCTCGGTCGCCTCCCAACCCCCGGCCAGGACGACGAACGCCTTGGGCACGCTCAACCGCACCGGATCGGGGGAGGGCACCACGGCCGCCTCGGCCACGGCCGGGTGCTCGAGCAGGACCGACTCGAGCTCGAAGGGTGAGATCCGGTAGTCCGAGGACTTGAAGACGTCGTCGGTGCGACCCACGTAGGTGATGTAGCCGTCGGCGTCCCGGGAGCCCACGTCGCCCGTGTGGTAGAACCCGTCGGCGTACGCGGCAGCGGTCCGCTCCGGGTCGCCGTGGTAGCCGACCATCAGACCGAGCGGCCGCGGGTCGAGGCGCAGGCAGATCTCGCCCTCGGCCCCGTCATCGGTGACCTCCTGCCCCGTGGCCGGGTCCACCAGCGCCACCTCGAAGCCCGGGCACGGCCGGCCCATGGAGCCGTCCTTGATGGGCTGGCCGGGGGTGTTGGCGATCTGCACGGTGGTCTCGGTCTGGCCGAAGCCGTCACGAATGGTCACGCCCCACGCGTCGCGGACGCGGCCGATCACCTCGGGGTTAAGCGGCTCACCGGCGCCCACCGCCAGACGCGGCGGGACCTGCAGCTGCGTGAGGTCGGCCTGGATGAGCATGCGCCACACGGTCGGCGGGCAGCACAGGCTGGCCACTCCGCAGCGGTCCATCTCGCGCATCATCGCCGTCGCGTCGAAGCGGGAGTAGTTGTAGATGAACACGCACGAACCGGCGATCCACGGCGTGAAAACGTTGGACCACGCGTGCTTGGCCCAGCCGGGCGAGGACACGTTGAGGTGCACGTCGCCGGGCTGCAGGCCGATCCAGTACATGGTCGACAGGTGACCGGCGGGGTACGAGGCGTGCGTGTGCTCGACGAGCTTGGGCTTGCTGGTGGTGCCGGAGGTGAAGTACAGCAGCAGGGTGTCGTCGGCGTGCGTGGTGTGGCTGGGCTCGAAGTCGGGGGAGGCGTCCATCGCACCGGCCAGATCGATCCAGCCCTCGGGCGCCCCGCCGACGGCGTCACCCACATCGGCCCCGCCGACGGCGCCACCCACGTCGGCCCCGCCGACGGAGATGCGCTGGAAGTCACCGGAGATGCCGGCGAAGCGGTCGGCCAGCTCGGCGCGGGCGATCACGTGCTTGATGCCACCGCGGGCGATCCGGTCGCGCAGGTCACCCTCGGCCAGCAGGGTGGTCGCGGGGATGACGACGGCGCCGAGCTTGATCACGGCGAGCATGACGTCCCACAGCTCCACCTGGTTGGCCAGCATGAGCAGGATGCGGTCGCCGGGCTCCACCCCGTGGTCGCGGAGCCAGTTGGCGGTGCGGTCGGAACGGATGCGCATCTCGTCGAACGAGTACTTGGCCTCGGTGGGTGCACCGCCACCGTCGTGCTCCTCGACGATCCACAGCGCGGGATCGTCGTTGCCCTCGGCCTGGACGTCGAACCAGTTCAGCGCCCAGTTCCACTCGTCCAGCTCGGGCCAGGCGAAACCGTCCCGGGCCCCCTCGTAGTCCTGCGCGTGGGCCTGGAGGAAGTCGCGGGCGGCGCGGAACCGGACGGTGGCCTCGGTGGGCAGCGGGGACATGGGTACTCCTGTCGACGGACGTGCCAGTTGTGTAGTGAGTCAGCTCACAGTAGGTCCGTCGTCCGCGGTGGCGGTACACCCGAAAGGGGATGGTGCGAGGCCCGTCGCCGCCTCGATATGGATTACTAGGAGTTGCAAGTATAGGGTGATGGGCATCACGGGAGAGGGGCGCGCGGTCACCAGGCCGCGGCGAGCCCGCTGACGAAGGGACGGACATGTCGGATCTCAGGCAGGTCGAGCACTACATCAACGGCGCGCGCGTCGCGGCCACGGGCGGCCGCACCCAGGACGTGCTCAACCCGAGCACGGGGAAGGCGCAGGCGGTCGTGCCGCTGGCCACGACGGCCGAGGTCGACGACGTCATCGCCAAGGCCGCCGCCGCGCAGAAGGCGTGGGCCGCGCAGAACCCGCAGAAGCGCGCCCGCGTGCTCATGCGGTTCGTCGACCTGGTCAACCAGAACATGCAGGAGCTCGCGGAGCTCCTGGCGATCGAGCACGGCAAGACGACCCCGGACGCGAAGGGCGACATCCAGCGCGGCCTCGAGGTCATCGAGTTCGCGATCGGCATTCCGCACCTGCTCAAGGGCGAGTACACCGAGAACGCCGGCACCGGCGTGGACGTCTACTCGATGCGCCAGCCGCTCGGCGTGGTCGCCGGCATCACGCCGTTCAACTTCCCGGCCATGATCCCGCTGTGGAAGGCCGGCCCGGCCATCGCGTGCGGCAACGCGTTCGTCCTCAAGCCCTCCGAGCGCGACCCGTCGGTGCCGGTCCGCCTGGCGGAGCTGTTCACCGAGGCCGGTCTGCCGGACGGCATCTTCCAGGTGGTGCACGGCGACAAGGAGGCCGTGGACGCCATCCTGAACAACGACACGATCCAGGCGGTGGGCTTCGTCGGCTCGACCCCGATCGCGCAGTACATCTACGAGAACGCGGCCCGCACGGGCAAGCGCGCGCAGTGCTTCGGTGGCGCCAAGAACCACGCGATCATCATGCCGGACGCGGACATGGACCAGGTCGCGGACGCCCTCGTCGGGGCCGGTTTCGGCTCGGCGGGCGAGCGCTGCATGGCCGTCTCGGTGGCCGTGCCGGTCGGCGAGGGCACCGCCGAGAAGCTGATCGAGAAGCTCCTGCCCAAGGTCAAGGAGCTGAAGGTCGGCCACAGCCACGACCCGCGGTCCGACTACGGCCCGCTGGTGACCCCGGAGTCCAAGGAGCGAGTGCTCGACTACATCTCGCAGGGTGCGGACGCGGGCGCGGAGGTGCTCGTCGACGGCCGCGGTGTGGGCGCGTACACGGACTCCTTCAACGGCGAGGACATCTCGGGCGGCTACTTCGTCGGGCCGACCCTGCTGGACAAGGTCACGACCGACATGAGCGTGTACACCGACGAGATCTTCGGCCCGGTGCTCTCCATCGTCCACGCCAAGGACTTCGAGGAGGCCCTCGCGCTTCCCAGCGACCACGAGTACGGCAACGGCGTGGCCATCTTCACCCGTGACGGTGACGCGGCTCGCGAGTTCGTCTCCCGCGTCGAGGTGGGCATGGTCGGCGTGAACGTCCCGATCCCGGTGCCGATCGCGTACCACACCTTCGGCGGCTGGAAGAAGTCCGGCTTCGGCGACCTCAACCAGCACGGCCCGGAGTCGATCAAGTTCTACTCCAAGGTCAAGACGGTCACGCAGCGGTGGCCCTCGGGGATCAAGGACGGCGCCGAGTTCGTCATCCCCACGATGGACTGACGCCTACCGGGCGTAGGAGAGGAACTTCGATGTTCACGCTTGATGACGACGACAAGGTCATCGTCGACGCCGCACGCGACTTCTCGGACAAGCGGGTCGGGCCCATGGCGCAGGAGTGGGACGAGACCCACCACTTCCCCAAGGACGTCCTGCGCGAGGCCGCCGGGATGGGCATGGGCGCGATCTATGTCTCGGAGGACGTCGGGGGCAGCGGGATGCGTCGCCTGGACGGTGTCCGCATCTTCGAGCAGCTCGCGCGGGGGTGTCCGTCGGTGGCGGCGTATCTGTCGATCCACAACATGTGCGTGTGGATGGTCGACGAGTTCGGCACGGACGAGCAGCGGCGGGAGTGGATCCCGCGGCTGGCCTCGATGGAGCTGTTCGCGAGCTACTGCCTGACCGAGCCGGGCGCCGGTTCGGACGCGGCGGCGCTGCGGACGAAGGCGGTGCGGGACGGCGACCACTACGTGCTCACCGGGACCAAGCAGTTCATCTCCGGTGGCGGGCAGTCGGACGTCTACCTCGTCATGGCGCGGACCGGGGACGCCGGCCCCAAGGGCATCTCGGCGTTCCTGATCCCCGCGGACTCCGAGGGGCTGAGCTTCGGCGCGGACGAGCGGAAGATGGGCTGGAACGCGCAGCCCACCGCGCAGGTGATCATGGAGGGCGTGCGCGTGCCGACCGCCAACCTCATCGGCGGTGCGGATTCCGGCGGGGAGGGGCTGGGCTTCACCATCGCCATGCGCGGTCTCAACGGCGGCCGCATCAACATCGCGGCCTGTTCGCTGGGCGGCGCGCAGGAGGCCTATGCGCGGGCGGTGGCCCACGTGCGGGACCGCGAGGCGTTCGGTGGGGCGCTCATCGACGAGCCGACCATCCGTTTCACCCTCGCGGAGCTGGCCACCGAGCTGGAGGCCAGCCGGCTGATGTTGTGGCGTGCGGCGGCGGCGCTGGACGCCAAGGAGCCCGACCACGTCGAACTATGCGCCATGGCCAAGCTGTTCGTCACCGACCGCTGCTTCGACATCGCGGACCGGTCGCTGCAGCTGTTCGGCGGTTACGGATATCTATCCGAGTACGGAATCGAGAAGATCGTGCGGGATCTGCGGGTCCACCGCATCCTTGAGGGCACGAACGAGATCATGCGGGTCGTCGTCGGCCGGGCCGTCGCCGCTCGCGGACTGGGAGCGTAGTAGATGAGCAACGTGGACACGAGCAAGCCGACCGTGGCGTTCCTCGGGCTGGGCAACATGGGCGGGCCGATGGCCGCCAATCTGGTCGGGGCCGGTCACGAGGTCCGCGGTTTCGACCCGGTCGAGGCCGCGCAGCAGGCCGCGCGTGAGGCCGGGGTGACGGTGTGCGAGTCCCCGGCCGAGGCGGTGCGGGGTGCCGCCGCGGTCATCACGATGCTGCCCAACGGCGCGCTGGTGACCTCGACCTACGCCGACGTGCTCGGTTCCGCCGAGGCGGGGACGCTGTTCATCGACTCGTCCACCATCTCGGTCGACGACGCCCGCGCGGTCCACGAGCAGGCGGTGGCCGCCGGCATGCTCCAGGTCGACGCTCCCGTCTCGGGCGGGGTCAAGGGCGCCACCGCCGGCACCCTGGCGTTCATGGTCGGTGGTGAGGACGAGGCGTTCGCAGCCGCGCAGCCGCTGCTCGAGCCGATGGCGGGCAAGGTCATCCACTGCGGCGGCGCCGGTGCGGGGCAGGCCGCGAAGGTGTGCAACAACATGGTCCTCGCCGTGCACCAGATCGCGATCGGTGAGGCGTTCGTCCTGGCCGAGCGGCTGGGTCTCGAGCACCAGGCGTTGTTCGACGTCGTCACCGGCGCCACCGGCAACAGCTGGGCGTTGCACACCAACTGCCCGGTACCCGGCCCCGTCCCGACGTCGCCGGCGAACAACGAGTTCAAGCCCGGCTTCGCCACGGCACTGATGAACAAGGACCTCGGCCTGGCGCTGTCCGCGCTCGAGAGCACCGGCACGGTGGCGCCCCTCGGTGCTGCGGCCGCGGCGCTGTACGACGAGTTCGCGCAGGATCACGGTGACAAGGACTTCAGCGCCATCATCACCAGCATCCGCGACTCCGCGCGGAGCTGATCGACGTCAGTACGAGGAGCGTTGCCATGACCACCCTCCGACCGAGCGATTCGGACGCCGTCCTGGGCGCACTGCGCCGGGCCCGGCAGGACTCCGGGCTCCCGATCGTGTTCGCCGGGGAGGGGAACGGCGAGACCGCCCAACTCAGTCGGTTCATCGGCGCCCGGACCTCCTCCATGCAGGGCCTGCAGGTGGCCAAGGGGCGCGGGCTCGGCGGTCACGTCATGGCGTCGGGGCGACCCGCGACGGTGCGCGACTACGAGGACTGCTCCGGAATCACCCGGCACTACGCCGAGGCGGTGGGGCAGGAGGGGCTGCGCGCCATCATCTCGGTGCCGGTGATGGTCTCCGGCGTCGCGCGCACGATCCTCTACGGGTCGACGCGGGTGGCCGCGCAGCTCGGTGACCACGTGACCCGGACCTTCAACTCGGTCGCCGCCGAGCTCGCCTCGGAGTTCCGGGTCCGCGACGAGGTCGACCGCCGCCTGCGCATGGCGGACGTCGCGGCCGCCGAGCACTCGGTCGGCCTGGAGGCCTCGGATCGCGAGCAGCTGAGGGTGTTGCACGGCGAGCTGCGGGCGATCGCCGCAGAGCTGGGGGACCCGGCCCTTCGCGACCGGTTGCTGGCGGCCGGGTCGGCCCTCGCCGGCGTCGGGCGCGCTCCCGACGCCGGCGACGTGCCGGTGCCCGCGAACTCGGTGCTCTCGCCCCGCGAGATCGACGTCCTCGCCCAGGTGGCGCTCGGATTGTCCAACGCCGAGGTGGGCGCGCGGTTGTCGCTCTCCCCGGAGACGATCAAGGCATACCTGCGCAACATCGGCA
The DNA here is from genome assembly GCF_002999155.1 of Dietzia sp. oral taxon 368. Taxonomy (NCBI): domain Bacteria; kingdom Bacillati; phylum Actinomycetota; class Actinomycetes; order Mycobacteriales; family Dietziaceae; genus Dietzia; species Dietzia sp. oral taxon 368. The sequence goes on along the minus strand of NZ_CP027238.1, from coordinate 370,759 downwards.
CCAAGCTCGGGACGCGGTCGCGGATGGAGTCGGTGGCCCGGGCACGGCTGCTCGGCCTCCTGCCCTGACCCCCTCCCGCCTCGCGGCCGGGTCACGGCGGCGGCCCTACGCCGTCGCGGCCGAGCGCTCCTGCCACGCCACCCGCACGCCGGTCGCGGGCCGGGTCAGCATCTCGGTCCACGGGAACGTCAGGTCGTCGGGGTCCCGGCTGACCCGCACCTCGGGGCGGCACAGCGCGGCCACGGCGGCGGACAGTGCGGCCACGGCGATCTTCTCACCAGGGCAGCGGTGGCCCGTGCGCACGCCGGCACCGCCGTGGGGGATGAACGCCTCGAGCGCTTCGGCGTCGTCGACGTCCATGAACCGGTCGGGGTCGAACGTGGTGGCGTCCGGCCAGTGCCGCGGGTCGGTGTCGGTCCCGAGCAGGTCGAGCAGGACCCGCTGGCCCTTGCGCACGGGGCAGCCCTGGACCTCGAAGTCCGTGGTCGCCAGGGCGGGCAGCATGGGAACGAACGGGTAGACACGGCGGACCTCCTGGGCGAACGCCACGGCCTCGGGGATCTCGGTCAGCCGCCCGGCGGCGGACGCGGCCTCCCGGATCCGGTCCGCCCACGCGGGGTGTTCGGTGAGTGCGACGGCGGCGAACGCCGCGAACCGGGCCACCGCCACGGTGGGCCGGGTGAGGTTCTGCAGTTCCACCGCCGCGGTGCGGTCGTCGACGAGCGCGCCGTTCTCATCGCGCAGGTCGGCCATGGCCGCCAGGACGGAGTGCGGGTCGGCCCGGTGCCGGCCGGATCGCACCGCCCGGATCAGGTCGGTGGCCCACCGGTCCAGCCGGATGCGCTCGATCTGCGCGACCGGGTTGGTCGCCACGCGTCCGAACGTGTCGAGCAGGCGGCTCATCTGGCGGGCGCGACGGTCGGCCTCCGCAGGGGTGAGGGGCAGACCGGCCCAGCGGAACGCCGCCCGACCGAACGCGGTCGCCGTGTCGTCGTACACGGTGCCGGCGCCGCTGCGTGCCCACTGGTCGAGCATCTCCTCGAGCTCCTCGGCCACCAGCTCGCCGAAGTGGGCTGCCCGGTCGTCGTCGTAGGCCATGTCGGCCATCGCGTTCTTGCGTGTGGCGTGGGCGCGGCCGTCGAGCTTGTGGACGGAGCCGGGGCCGAACAGAGGCAACCGGATGAACCCCGGCATCGCCCCGTCACGTTTGACCTTGTCGGCGTCGTAGAACGCACGCACGCCGTCGATTCCCCGGAGCAACACCGCGCTGCGGCCCATCAACCGCAACCGGACCGGTGTCTGGGACTCGGCGGTGACCCCCGCACGCCGCCGTACCCGGGAGGCGAAGAGGTATCCCGAGCGCACGAAGTCGAAGGACTGGTCGCTGATCAGTCGGGGGACGGGTCGGGGCACGGGCGCTCTCCTTCGTGCTCGGGTGGGAACTCGCGGTCGGCGTCACGGCCACACTAGAGCGACTCGCGCCGCCGCGCTTCCGGTCGCGTCCGCAGCATCGGCGACCGGACGCCGCCCAACCGCCATCGGACGTCGGCCGCCGCGCGCTCACCGCGACCGCAGTGCCTTCATCAGGTCGTCGAGCATGCCGTCGGACGGCCGGTCGTCGGCGCGTCGGCTCGCGGTGGCGCGCCCGTCGGGGGACAGGCACCACCGCCACCAGTGGTCGAGGACGGTCTCGCCGGGGCCGGGGGCGCCCAGGCCGTCGGCGGTGAACGCGTCGGCGCCGGGCGCGCCCGCGCCGAGGTCGTCGGCGCCGACGACCGCCGGCCAGTCCCACGCGGCGGCCTGCGCGGACACCTTGCCGCCACCGCTGATCGGGTCGATCGCCAGTGCGGGCACACCGGCCTGCAGGGCCAGCACGAGTCCGTGCATCCGCATCGTCACCACGGCGTCCATGCGGGCGATCACCGAGCTCACCTGACCGGGCGTCGAGGGCAGTCGCCAGTCGCGGGGGTCGAGTCGGGTCTCCAGCGACAGCAGCGCCGCGTCCAGGCCGCCCAGCCAGTCGGTGAGCGCGCCGATCACGGCCTCGTGGCGGCGACGGTCGCCGTATTCGTGTTGGCCGCCGGTCAGGTAGACCCCGACGACTGGTACCGCTGATGGCGAGACGCGTGCCGCCAGGTCAGGTCGCGCGGTCGAACCGGGGGCGTCGCGGGCGATCACGGCGTCGAGCCGGTCGAGCAGGGGATCGGCGTGGTCCACGACGCTGACGCCGACAGCGATGCGTCGGCAGTGGGGGAAGCGGTCCAGCATCTCGACCGCGGCGTCGCCGCTGGCGGGGCCGCACACGAAGACCACGTGGGTGTACCGGGAGGGATCGACGTCGTCGAGGCGGAGGCCGCCGGGCGGGCACATCACCGCGCTCCAGGCGGTGTCGTGACCGATCCCGTCGGCGGTGAGGCGAAGGGCCACCGCCTCCATCGCCAGGACGTCGCCGGCCGTGGCCTCGCCGTGCAGGGGACTGGACCAACCGACGATGAGTACGCGCACGTCCCGAGCCTGCCCGACCCGGCGCCGTCCCGCCAGCCCCGGCTCGTCGGGCTAGCCTCGGGCCGGTGAACACCAACGTGACGGTCGTGGTGGCCTCGAGGAACCGACGAGAGGACCTCCGGGCCACCCTGCCCCGCCATGACGCGCCCGTGATCGTCGTGGACAACGCCTCGGACGACGACTCGGTGGAGGTGTGCCGCGCGGCGGGTGACCACGTGAGCGTCATCGCGTCGCCCGAGAACCTCGCCGCGAGGGCCCGCACCGTCGGCGCGCGGGCGGCGCGGACCGAGCTCGTCGCGTTCGCCGACGACGACTCGTGGTGGGAACCGGGCTCCCTCGAGCGGGCGGTGCGGCTCTTCGCCGAGTTCCCGCGACTCGGCCTGGCCGCCGGCACCATCCTCGTGGGTCCGGCGGACGAGCCGGACCCGATCAACGCGGTCCTCGCCGACTCGCCCCTGGGCACCGCGCCGGACGCCCCGGGCCCGGCTCTGCTGGGTTTCGTCGGGTGCGGTGCGATCGTCCGCCGCGACGCGTTCCTCGAGGTGGGTGGGTTCGACGACGTCATCCGTTTCCCCGGCGAGGAGGAGCGGGTCGCCCTGGACCTGCACGACGCGGGCTGGCAGCTCTGCCACGTCCCGGACCTCGTGGCCCACCACCACCCGTCACCGGTGCGGGACGCGCCGGGGATCCGCCGGGCCGGCCTCACCCGCAGCCGGCTCCTCACCGCGGTCCTCCGGTTGCCGGCGGGCGCGGTCGCGGGTGAGGTCGTGGACGGGATGCGCAGCGCGGACGGACGGAGGGGACTCCTCAGCGCGGTGCCGCGGATCCCTGCCGCGCTCGCCGCGCGCCGGGTCGTGGGAGAGCGCACCCTGCGCGCGCGGGAGCGGCTCCGCGCCGCGGACGACGGGTAGAAGCCCCGCGCCGTAGACGACGGGTGGAAGCCGCCACACGGAAGGAGAGTCGGATGAGCAGCGCACCGGAGCCGGATGGTCGGGATCCCAGGGTGAGCGTGGTGATGATCACCTGGAACCGCCGCGAGGAGGCGCTCGCCGCCCTGGACCGGCTGGCGGGGCTTCCCGAGCGTCCGGAGGTCATCGTCGTCGACAACGGTTCCACCGACGGCACCGCCGACGCCATCACCCGCCAGCGCCCGGGCGTGCGGCTCATCGCCAGCCCCACGAACCTGGGCGCGGTCGGCCGCAACCTCGGGGTGGACGCGGCGACCACCCCCTATGTCGCGTTCTGCGACGACGACACGTGGTGGGATCCCGGTTCGCTGCGCGCCGGTGCGGACGCCCTCGACGCGCACCCGCGGCTGGGCGTGGTCACGGCGCGGATCGTCGTGGAGCCGGACGGCGAGGACGACCCGATCGTCGCGGAGCTGGAGAACTCACCGGTGCGCGGCCCGGACTGGCTCCCCGGGCCGGCGCTGGGCAGTTTCCTCGCGGGGGCGAGCATCGTCCGGGCCGGGGCCTACCGGGAGGTCGGCGGCTTTCACGATCGTCTGTGGCTGGGGGGCGAGGAGGAGCTGCTCGCGGCCGACCTCGCCACCGCCGGCTGGGAGCTCTGCTACCTGCCCGAGATGACCGTGCACCACCAGGCGTCGGTGCTGCGCGACCCGCATCTGCGCCGCCGTCACGGCATCCGGAACACCCTCTGGTTCACGTGGCTGCGCCGGCCGCTGCCCGCCGCACTCCGGCGCACGCGCGACGTCCTCGCGGGCGCCCCGCGGGACCGGGTCACCGCGGCGGGGGTGCTCGACGCCCTCCGCGGCGCGGCCTGGGTGGCGAGGGATCGGCGGGTCCTGCCACCGCACGTCGAGGCGCGCTTCCTGGCCCTCGAGGAGAGCCAGAGGTCCAGCGCGGCGAGGCGCTACGAGAGCTGAGGCTTCGCACGCCGGTTCGCGGTCGAGCGTTAGGACGGCCGCGTTCGGTGGCCACTTCCCCCCGATCGGGCCTATGGTCGCGCCATGATCGTCCTGGGAGTAAATGCCACCTTCCACGACTCGTCCGCCGCGCTGGTCGTCGACGGACGCGTGGTCGCCGCGGCCGAGGAGGAACGCTTCTCCCGCCGTAAGCACGCCAAGCGGCCGGTGCCGTTCTCTGCCTGGGAACTGCCGGAGCTGTCGATGCGCTGGTGCCTCGAGGAGGCCGGGATCACCGCGGCGGATCTGGACGCGGTGGGGTACGCCTTCGACCCCGAGCTGGCGGCGCTGCAGCCCGACGACCCCTTCGACCCGGTGCGCATCGACTACGTGCGGCGCGCGCCGGAGTTCCTCGCCGAGGCGCTACCCGGGCTGGACCCCGACCAGGTGCGGTTCGTCGAGCATCACGTCGCGCACGCCGCTTCCGCCGCGCTGGCCGGGCCGCACCGCACGTGCGCGGTGGTGGTCAACGACGGCCGGGGGGAGCGGCATTCCCAGCTGGCGGGGCACTACCGCGACGGGGAGCTGGAGATCTGTCACCGCCAGGAACTGCCCGATTCGTTGGGCCTGTACTACGAGTCGCTCACCGAGCACCTGGGTTTTCTACGCTCGAGCGACGAGTTCAAGGTGATGGCACTGGCCTCCTACGGCGAGCCGCGCTTCCTGCCGGAGCTGCGCGAGAGCCTGCACGCGAACCCGGACGGGGGGTTCACCGCGCGCGCCCCGGAGTGGGAGAGGTTCGCGCCCCGCCGCGTCGACGACGGGACGTGGGGTGGTGTGCACGCCGATCTCGCCGCGTCGGTGCAGGCCGGGGTGGAGGAGGTGTTGGTGGAGAACGTGCGCTGGCTGCACCGGCAGACGGGCGAGCACGTGCTCACCATGGCGGGCGGGACCGCGCTGAACTGTGTGGCCAACACGAGGATCTGGCGTGACGGGCCGTTCGACGAGGTGTGGGTCCAGCCGGCGTCCGGCGACTCCGGTACCGCACTGGGGGCGGCGCTGCACCTGGCGCGCGAGCAGGACGAGCTCGCCCCGGGGGCCGTGGACCCCGCGGTGGGGCGTGGATGGGACGACGACGAGCTGGCGCAGTGGCTCACCGCGGCGCGCGTGCCCTTCAGCACCCCGGATGATCTGGCGGGCGAGGTGGCCGATCTACTCGCCGCCGACGGCGTCATTGCGTGGTTCGACGGGCGTAGTGAGTTCGGTCCCCGGGCGCTGGGTCGCCGGTCCCTGCTGGCCAACCCGACGCGGGCGGCGAACGTCGAGCGGCTCAACGACGTCAAGGGGCGTGAGCAGTTCCGGCCCGTGGCGCCGATGATCCTCGCCGAGCGCGCCGCCGATATCGTCACCGACGGCCCGCTGCCGAGCCCGTACATGCTCTTCGTGCACACGGTGCGCCCCGAATGGCGGGATCGGCTGCCCGCGGTGGTGCACACGGACGGCACCGCGCGGGTCCAGACGGTCTCGGACTCCGACACGCCGCGGGTCGCCGACCTGCTGCGCGCCTTCGAGGCCCGGACCGGTGTCCCGGTGCTGGTCAACACGAGCCTGAACACGGCGGGCCGGCCCATGGTGGACGATCCCCGCGACGCCCTCGAGTTGTTCGGGTCGGCGCCCGTCGCCGCGCTGGTGCTCGGCCCCCACCTCGTGCGCCGCGCCGACTTCGTCGCCGGCGGTGACGCATGAGCCGAGTTCCCCGCTGGGCGATCGTCGTGCCCACCATCGGTCGGGAGTGCCTCCAGGCGATGCTCGACTCCCTGGCCGCGCAGCGGACAGATGACACCCACCCGGCTCCCGTGGAGGTCGTGCTCGTCGACGACCGGCCGGGGCGGGTCGACCCGTTGTCGGCGAGCCTGCCGGGAGTCGACTGGCCGCTGCGCGTCGTCCGCGGCTACGGGCGCGGCCCCGCCGCCGCCCGCAACCGCGGCTGGCGGGCCACCCACGAGTCGGCCCCGGAGTGGATCTCCTTCCTCGACGACGACGTGATCCTGCCCGACGGGTGGCTATCCGGTCTCGTGGACGACCTCGCGGCGTGCGGCCCGGACACGGGGGCCACGCAGGCCTCGATCCGCGTGCCGCGTCCGACGGATCGCCCGCCGACGGACTGGGAGCGCAACGTCGCCGCGCTCGAGGGCGCGGACTGGGCGACCGCGGACATGGCGTACCGCCGCGCGGCCCTCGAACAGGTGGCGGGCTTCGACGAGCGGTTCCCCCGGGCCTTCCGCGAGGACGCCGATCTCGCACTGCGGGTCCGCCGCGCGGGCTGGTCGCTCACCCGCGGCACACGGCACATCGTCCATCCCGTCCGCCCGGCTGACGGCGGGGTGAGCCTGCGCCTGCAGGCCGGCAACGCCGACGACGCCCTCATGCGGAGGTTGCACGGCCCGCGCTGGCGCGAGGTGGCACAGGCCCCGGGCGGCGGATTCGGCTATCACGTGGCCACCGTGGCCGGGGCGCTGGTCGCGGCGGGGGGTGCCGCCACGGCGGTGGCCGCGGGCGCGTGGGCGCGCACCGCCCCCGCCGCGGGCCTCGCGACCGGGACTGATGCCGGCACGGCCCGCGCGGCCTGTACCGTGCGTGCGGCCGGCGCGGCGGCCGGCGTCGGCGCGCTGGCCTGGGCCGGCCTCACCGCCCGCTTCCTGGCCATCCGGCTCGGACCCGGGCCCCGGCCCGGCGACCCGGAGTTCCGCGCCGAGGTGCGCCGGATGGTGCCGACGTCTCTCACGATCCCGTTCGCGGCGGTCCGCCACCGGATCGACGGGTGGCGGCGCCACCGTGACGCGACACCGTGGCCGCCGAGGCCCCGCGCGGTGCTGTTCGACCGCGACGGCACCCTCGTGCGGGACGTTCCCTACAACGGGGACCCGGCGAAGGTCGAGCTCATGCCCGGCGCCCGCGAGGCCGTCGACCGGGCCCGCGCCGCGGGCCTGGCGGTCGGCGTGGTCTCCAACCAGTCCGGCATCGCCCGGGGACTGCTCGACGAAGCGGCGGTCCGCGCGGTCAACGCCCGGGTCGACGAGCTCCTCGGCGGGATGGACACCTGGCGGTACTGCCCGCACGGACCGGAGGACGGGTGCGGCTGCCGCAAGCCCGAACCCGGTCTCGTCACCGGCGCCGCCGCCGACCTCGGCGTCGACCCGCGCGAGTGCGTGGTCATCGGGGACATCGGCGCCGACGTCGAGGCCGCCCTGGCCGCACGCGCCCGGCCGGTCCTCGTGCCGACCCCGGTGACCCGGCCCGAAGAGGTCTGCGACGCCCCGTGCGTCGCCCCCGACCTGCTCACGGCGGTGGGGGAGGTGCTGCGCTGATGGGACGCACCTTGGCCGTCCGGCTCGACTCCGACGGCGACGTGCTGCTCTGCGGCCCCGCCCTGACCCTCCTGGCCGAGACGGGCGACGAGGTGGACCTGCTGGTCTCCTCCCAGGGCCTCGCGGCCGCCGGGCTCCTCCCGGCGGTCTCCGAGGTGCTGGTGTACGACGCCCCCTGGTCGGGCTTCCGCCCGCCGCCGGTCGACCGCGCCGCCACCGCCGGGCTGGTCGAGAGGATCGCCTCCGGGGGCTACGACCGTGCGGTGGTGTTCACCTCCTTCCACCAGAGCCCCCTGCCGATGTCCCTGCTGCTGCGGCTGGCCGGGGTGCCCTTCATCGCCGCCGCCAGCGTGGACTACCCCGGCTCGCTGCTCGACGTGCGCGTGCGCCGCGAGGACCCGCCCGGCGGCGGGCACGAGGTCGAGGCCGCCGTCGAGATCGCCGTCGCGGCCGGCGCCCGGCGACCCGCCCGGATCCCCGGTCTCGCCGTGCGGCACCCGCTCCCCGACGTGACCGACCTGCTCCCGGGCGACGGGCGCGACCTCGTCGTCGTCCACCCCGGCGCCTCCGTCCCCGCCCGGTCGCTCACGCCCGACCACGCCGGGCGCATCGTCGCGACGCTGCGCGACGCCGGGTACCTCGTCGCGGTCACCGGCGGCCCCGGCGAGCGCGACCTGGTCGACCGGACCCTCGCGGCGTGCCCCGGCGGCGACCGCCCCCGCGAGAGCCCGGGCGCCGACGGCTCCCGCCGCACCGACGGCGGTGTCCTCGACCTCGCCGGACGCACCGACCTCGCGCAGCTGGCCGCGGTCCTCGAGCGCGCGGCCGTCGTCGTCGTCGGCAACACCGGCCCCGCCCACCTGGCCGCCGCCGTCGGCACCCCCGTCGTCTCGCTGTTCTCACCGGTCGTCCCCGCCGACCGCTGGGCGCCCTGGGGCGTCCCCGTCCGGCTCCTCGGCGACCAACACGCACCGTGCCGCTACACCCGCGCCCGCGAGTGCCCCGTCGACGGGCACCCCTGCCTGACCGGCGTCCCGCCGGACGAGGTGGTCTCCGCCGTCACCGAACTCGCCACGGAGAGGAGGACCCGATGCGCATCCTGATCTGGCACGTCCACGGCTCCTGGACCACGTCCTTCGTCCAGGGGGACCACGAGTACCTCGTGCCCGTCCTGCCGGACCGGGGCCCCGACGGCCGCGGCCGCGCACAGACGTGGGACTGGCCCGCCTCGGTTTCCGAGCTCGCCCCCGGGCAGCTGCGCGACCGGGCCGCGGACGGCGGGATCGACGTCGTGATCCTCCAACGCGCCCACGAGGTCGACCTGCTGCGCGAGTGGACCGGACTACGGGCCGGCGTCGACGTGCCGGCCGTCTATGTCGAGCACGACACGCCCCGCGAGCACGCGGCCGGGTCCCGGCACCCGATGGCCGACCAGGACCGGGTGCCCGTCATCCACGTCACCCGCTTCAACCGCATGATGTGGGACTGCGGATCCGCTCGCACGGGCGTGGTCGAGCACGGCATCGTCGATCCCGGGCGGTCGTGGACGGGGGAGGACGCCAGCCTCGCCGTCGTCGTCAACGAACCGGTACGCCGTGGTCGCATCGCCGGCACCGACCTCGTCGTGGACCTGGGACGTCAGGTGCCCCTCCACGTCTACGGCATGGGGATGGACGAGCTCGCCGAGCTCGCACCGCACCTCGCACCGACGCTGCACGAGAACCCGCCCCAGGCCGAACTGCACCGCACGCTCGGCCGGCACCGCGCCTATTTCCACCCGTACCGCTGGACCAGCCTCGGCCTGGCCCTGCTCGAGGCCATGACGCTCGGCATGCCAGTCCTGGCGCTGAGCACCACCGAGGCGCCCCACGCGGTGCCGCCCGAGGCGGGCCTGCTCAGCAACGACCCCGACGAACTGCTCGCGCGCGCCCGGGACTGGCTCCACGACCGCGACGCCGCCGCGGCGACCGGCGCCGCCGCCCGGGACCACGCACTGCGCCACTACGGACTCGGCCGCTTCCTGGCGGACTGGGACACCGTCCTGCAGGAGATGACGACATGAGGATCGCCCTGGTATCGGAACACGCGAGTCCACTGGCCGCGCTCGGCGGGGAGGACGCGGGCGGGCAGAACGTCTACGTCGCCGAGCTGGCGACCGGCCTCGGCGCGCGCGGGCACGACGTCACCGTCTACACCCGTAGAGAGTCGGCCTCGGCTCCCGGGACGATCCGGCTCGCCGAGCGAGTACGGCTGGTCCACGTCACCGCCGGCCCACCGGCGCCGCTGCCCAAGGACGAGCTCGCCCCCTACATGGACGAGTTCGGGCGCGCGCTGGCGCGGCACTGGCTCGCCGACGGCGTCCCCGACGTCGCCCACGCCCACTTCTGGATGTCCGGCCTGGCCGTTCATCGCGCCCGGCAGACGGTCGACGTGCCCTTCCTCCAGACGTTCCACGCCCTCGGCGCGGTCAAGCGACGCCATCAGGGCAGCGCGGACACCAGCCCGCCCGGCCGCCTCGCCGACGAGGTCGCGCTCGCGACCGGCGCCGACGCCGTCACCGCCAGCTGCCGCGACGAACGCCGTGAGCTCGTCGACCTCGGCACCGACCCCGACCGGATCCACGTCATCCCCTGCGGGGTCGATCTCGAACTGTTCCGCCCCGACGCCCACCAGACGCGTGCGGAACACCTGCCGTCGCGCCGCGACGGGTACCGCCGGATCGTCTCCCTCGGCCGGATGGTGCCGCGCAAGGGCATCGACCACGCCATCCGCACGCTCACCTCCATCCCCGACGCCGACCTCGTCGTGGCCGGCGGACCCGACCGTGCGGAACTCGACCGCGACCCCGAGGCCGTGCGGCTGCAGGCGCTCGCGCGCGAACTCGGGGTGGACGACCGGGTGACCTTCACCGGGCGGCTCGACCGCCCGGACGCCGCGGCCCTCCTCGCCTCCGCCGACGTCGTGGTGGTGACCCCGTGGTACGAACCTTTCGGCATGGTCCCGCTCGAGGCCATGGCGTGCGGCCGCCCCCTCGTCGGCACGGCCGTGGGCGGGCTGCTCGACTCGGTCGACGACGGCGTCACCGGGCTACTCGTGCCACCCGGCGACCAGGCCGCCGTCACCCGGGCGGTGACCGAGCTGCTCGACGACCGTGACCACGCGGAGGCCATGGGCGCCGCCGCGCGCCGCCGGGCCGAGACGCTCTTCTCCTGGGACGGCGTCGTGGACGCGACCCTCGCCGCCTACGCGGACGCCGCGCGGTCGGCCGCCCCCCGCACGGCAGGGGACGCGACCCCCGCGAGCGGGTGGCTCGAGTCGCACCTCGGGGGACTGCGCGCGGCCCTCGACGACGTCGCCCGACACGGACCCACCCTCGACCGGTGGGCGGGCCGGCTCACCGCGCGCCTGCTCGCGGGCGGCCGGCTCCTCGCCGCCGGCAACGGCGGCAGCGCGGCCGAGGCCCAACACTTCACGGCCGAGTTCGTCGGACGGTTCATCGACGACCGGCGTCCCGTCTCCGCGATCGCCCTGACCTCCGACCTGTCCGGACTCACCGCGATCGGCAACGACTACGGCTACGCCGAGGTCTTCGCCCGCCAGGTCGAGGCACACGCCTCGCCGGGCGACATCCTCGTGTTGCTGTCCACGAGCGGCACCAGCGAGAACGTCATCGCCGCCGCCCGCCGGGCGCGCGAACGAGGGGTCACCACATGGGCGCTCACCGGAGGCGGACCCAGCCCGCTCGAGCAGGAGTGCGACGAGTCGATCCGGGTCGCCTCCTGCAACACGGCGGTGATCCAGGAGTGTCACCTGGTGCTCCTGCACGCCCTCGCGGCCGCCGTGGACACGCGGCTGCCCCGGAGCCGAGAGGTGGACAATGCACGCTGAACCCGTGGCCGTCGTCGGAGACGTCGTCCTCGACCGTGACCTCGAGGGCACGTCGACCAGGCTGTGCCCCGACGCCCCCGTCCCCGTCGTGGACGCCGACCACACGCGCGTGAGTCCCGGCGGCGCCGGGTTGGCGGCGCTCATGTGCGCGCGGATCGACCGCGTGCCCCGCGTCCGGCTCGTCGCGCCCCTGGCCGACGACGCCGCCGGGAAGACGCTGCGTTCCGAGCTCGCCGACATCGAGGTCCGCGCGCTCGGGCACGAGGGCGGCACCCGCACCAAGACCCGCATCCGGGCCGGCGGCCAGACGCTGCTCCGCGTGGACGACGGTGGGCCGGCCACACCGCGCGATGTCGACCCCGCCCGGTTGGCGGACGCGCTGGCCGGGGCGGTCGTGCTCGTGAGTGACTACGGCGCGGGGACCACCCGCGACCCGGCCGTGCGCGCGGGGCTCGAGCACGCCGCGCGGGACGGCGACGTGGTCTGGGACCCGCACCCCCGGGGCGGGTCGCCCGTGACGGGGTGCGCTGTCGTCACCCCGAACCTGGCCGAGGCCCTCGACGCGGCGGGTGCCCTCGGTCTCGACGCCGACCCGGAACGGCCGGGCGAACTCGCCCGTGCGCTCCGGCGCGCCTGGGAGGCCCGCGCCGTGGTCGTCACCGTCGGCTCCGAGGGCGCCTGGCTCGCAGAGGGGGACGACCTGCGGCAGATCCCGTCCGGCGGGCGCGAGGCCGGCGACCCGTGCGGCGCGGGCGACCGCGTCGCGGCGTCGATCGCCGCGTCGTTGGGCCGGCGGGAGTCGGCGGCCACCGCGGCGGTCCGGGCCGTGGCCGACGCCTCCCGGTGGGTGGCGGAGGGCGGCGCCGCCGGGTTCCGCGGCCGCGGCAACCAGCCCGCACCGAGCACCCTCGACGGCTTCGCCCACCGCATCGCCCGCACCCGTGAGGCGGGCGGGGTCGTCGTCGCGACCGGCGGCTGCTTCGACGTCCTGCACGCCGGACACGCGCAGTACCTCCGCGCCGCCCGCGAGCTGGGCGACCTGCTGGTGGTCCTGCTCAACTCCGACGCCTCCGTACGCAGGCTCAAGGGGCCCGGCCGGCCGGTCAACCCGGTCGCCGACCGGCGCGCGTTGCTCGAGGCGCTGGCCAGCGTCGACGCCGTGGTGGTGTTCGACGAGGACGACCCGCGTCACGCACTGGACGCACTGCGGCCCGACGTCTGGGTCAAGGGTGGCGACTACCGCGTGGCCGACCTGCCGGAGGCGCCGATCGTCCACGGCTGGGGCGGCCGGGTCGAGATCCTCCCGCTCCTGTCCGGTCGGTCCACGACCTCGATCCTCGATCGGATCAGCGATGCCGGTTGAGCCGTACACCGCCGAGGCGCTCCGGGCGGCCGGGGTGCCCACGCACATCGACGTCGCCCGTGAGGAGTCGTGGGCGCTGCGACCGGAGGACATCGGATCCGGCGACGTGCTCGCCCTCCGTGCCCTCGGGATGGGGGACGCCCTCACCGGTATCGCACCGCTGCGGGGCCTGCGACGACTGGCACCGGGGTTCCGCCTCGTGCTGGCGGCCCCGGCAGGGGTCGGGGGCTGGCTGGCCCGCCTGGGCGTGGTCGACGCGGTCCTGCCGACCCCCGGCCTGGTCCCGCTCGGGCCGATCCGTGGGGGGCATATCGCCGTGGACCTGCACGGCAACGGACCGGCCAGTCGCGGCCTGCTCACCGCCACGGGCCCTGGCCGCCTCATCGGGTTCGACTGCCCGGAGGTGGGGCACACCGGCCCGCCCTGGCACCGGGACGAACACGAGGTCCGCCGGTGGTGCCGCCTGGTGAGCGACGCCGGCGGGCCGTGCGGTCCCGAGGACCTCCGCCTCACCGGCTCGTCCGGCGGATCATCCGGCCGGGCTCCCGGGGGGCCGGTCGTCGTCCACCCCGGCGCCGCCGCGCCCGCCCGACGCTGGCCGGTCGGGCGGTGGACGGCCGTCGCGCGCGCGCTGGCCGAGGACGGTCACCGCGTGGTGGTCACCGGCTCGGCCGACGAGGCGGCGTTGACGGCCGAGGTCGCCGGGTCGACCCCCGGCGCGACCGATGCCGGGGGAGCACTCGACCTCGACGCCCTGACCGACCTCGTCCGCGGGGCCGCACTCGTCCTCGGCGGGGACACCGGCATCGCGCACCTCGCGACGGCGCTGGCCACCCCGTCGGTGGTTCTCTTCGGCCCCGTCCCGCCCCGCTGGTGGGGTCCGCTCATCGACCCTCACCTGCACCACGTCCTGTGGCACGGCGACCCGGACGCCGACTCGTGGGGCGACCCCCACGGTGACGTCGTCGATCCGCGACTGGACGCCGTGCGGACCGACGAGGTGCTCGATTCCGCCTTCGACCTACTCAGCCACGACACGGGGAGGACCACATCATGACCCGAACCATCGCACGGGCCGTCGTCACCGGAGGCGCCGGCTTCCTCGGCAGCCACCTGTGCACCGAGCTCCGCCGCCGCGGCGTCGAGGTGGTCGCCCTGGACAACTTCCTCACCGGCACCCCGGACAACCTCGCGCACCTCGCGGCGGACACGGGGTTCCAGTTGATGGAGCGCGACGTCACCGACTACGTCCACGTGCCGGGCCCGGTCGACCTCGTCCTGCACTTCGCGTCCCCGGCCTCACCGATCGACTACCTCAAGTTGCCCATCCACACCCTTCGAGTGGGATCTCAGGGCACGCACAACGCCCTGGGCCTCGCCCGCGACAAGGGCGCGCGGTTCCTCCTGGCCTCGACCTCCGAGGTGTACGGCGACCCGCTCGTGCACCCCCAGCCCGAGACATACTGGGGCAACGTCAACCCGGTCGGCCCCCGAGGGGTGTACGACGAGGCCAAGCGGTACGCGGAGGCACTCACCGAGGCCTACCGCACCACCCACGGCGTCGACACGGCGATCGTGCGCATCTTCAACACCTTCGGCCCCCGTATGCGCCCCCACGACGGGCGGGCGATCCCGACCTTCATCAGGCAGGCGCTGCGCGGCGAGGAACTCACCGTGGCCGGCGACGGATCCCAGACCCGGTCGGTGTGCTTCGTCGACGATCTCGTGCGCGGGATCCTCGCGTTGGCCGAATCGGGCCACGCGGGGCCGATGAACATCGGCAACCCCAACGAGCTCGAGGTCCTGCGCATCGCGAGCGACGTCATCGAGGTGGTGGGGTCGTCCTCGCGGATCCGGTACATCGACCGTCCCGTCGACGACCCGCAGGTCCGGCGCCCGGACACCGCACTGGCCGCCGAGGCGCTGGGGTGGGAGCCGACGGTGTCGTGGCGTGACGGACTCCGGCGGACGGTCGAGTGGTTCCGCACGAGGACGCCACAGGAGTTGTCCGCGCCCTCCGCGTGAGCCAGATCACCCACCCTCCACTTTCGGGTGTAACGGGGTGTGGCAGCCATCACATACCTTGTCCGTCAATCGGCGTTTACGCGCCGGGGACCACCCCGCCGGGTCTTCCGCCCGACGGCCCCTTACAGGACTTGGAGTTGTCTTGACAGCCACGAACCTCCCCGCGGGGGATTCGGCACAGTCGCCGAACGACCCGCCGGTCACGCAGAAGACCTCGCTAGCGAAGGTAGCCGCGGCCTCCTCGATCGGTACGACGATCGAGTGGTACGACTTCTTCATCTACGGCACCGCCGCGGCCCTGGTCTTCCCGGCCCTGTTCTTCCCGGACCAGAACCCCGCCACGGCGACCCTGTCGTCCTTCGCCACGTTCGCGGTCGCGTTCTTCGCGCGGCCCGTGGGCGCGGCGGTCTTCGGTCACTTCGGCGACCGGATCGGCCGCAAGCGCACCCTCGTCTGGACGCTCATGATCATGGGTGTCGCGACCGTGTTCATCGGCCTCCTGCCCGGGTACGAAACCGGGGCGTTCGGGGCGTTCGAGAACGGTATCGGCATACTCGCGCCGATCCTTCTCGTCGCGTGCCGCTTCTTCCAGGGCTTCGCCGTCGGCGGAGAATGGGCCGGCGCGACCCTGCTGACGGCGGAGTACGCGCCGAAGGGCAAGCGCGGACTCATGGGTATGTGGCCGCAGCTCGGGGTGGCCTTCGCCTTCTTCCTCTCTTCGGGCACCTTCCTGCTGTTCTCCCTCATCGCCGGTGACGGCGCGGACGTCAACAGCCCGTTCATGCAGTACGGCTGGCGCATCCCGTTCCTGCTGTCCGCGGTCCTGGTCCTCATCGGTCTGTGGATCCGCATCTCAGTCGAGGAGACCCCCGTCTTCAAGCAGGACCGGGCGCTCGCCGCCACGGAGACCGCTCCCCGGACCCTGCCCTTCGCCGATGCGATCCGCTTCCAGTGGAAGGAGATCCTCATCGCCGGTGGCGCGCTCACCTCGCTGTTCTCTCTCTTCTACATGGGCACCTCCTTCCTGACGAACTACGCCACCAAGAACCTCGAGCACCCGCGCCCCTTCGTCCTGGGCATGGGCATGGTCGCCGCGCTCATCTTCGGTGCCGCGATCGCGGTCTCGGCCATCTACTCCGACCGCATCGGCCGCAAGAAGGTCATCGGCACCTCGGTCGCCCTGGCCGTGGTGTGGGCGCTGTTCGTGTTCCCGATCCTCGACACCGGCTCGCCGATCGCGTTCGCCCTGGTCCTGTTCGTCACCCTCATCATCTTCGGCATCGCCTACGGCCCGGCCGGCGCTCTGCTACCCGAGCTGTTCCAGGCCCGCTACCGCTACACCGGTGCCGGCCTCGGCTACAACCTCGCCGGTATCCTCGGCGGTGCGCTGCCGCCGCTGGCCGCCGCCGCGATGGTCGCCGCCGGCAACACGCTCGGGGTGGGGATCATGCTGTCGCTCCTGTCGGCCATGTCCATGCTGTGCGTGGTGGCGATGACGGAGTCGAGCAAGAACGAGATCCACGCGGACGCCGAGATCTCCGAGGACCGCGTCCTCGCCACCGAGGTGCCCTGACCCGCACCGGGTGACCCCGGGACTCCCCGCCGAGGGAGCCCGCCACCATCAGCCGCGCCCGGCCCCACCCGAGAGGGGGCCGGGCGCGGTGTCGTGTGGCGCCCCGGGATCAGAAGTCTCCGGCGGACCGGCGCAGGGAGGCGATCGCGTCGATGAGCGCGACCTGCTCGTCGGCGCTCATTCCCGGGTCGGCGAAGACGCCGGCGTTGAGCGCGGCGGTCGCCTCGGCCACCACACGCCGGCCGTCGTCGGTGATCTCGACGAGCGTGGTGCGGCCGTCCGTCGGGTGCGGGCGACGTTCGACCAGGCCCGCGTCGAGCAGCCGCTTCATCGCGCTGGTGACACTGGTGACGTGCACCTGGAGGCGCTCGGACGCCTTGGTGATGGGGAGCGACCCGGAACGCGAGAAAGCGAGCAGCCGCAGAAGCTCGTAGCGGGGGAACGACAGGTTCCAGGGCCTGAGGGTCTCCTCGACGCGGGCGAGCAGGATCTGGTGCGCCCGCATCACCGACGTCACCACGGTCATGCCCTGCGCGGCGTCGGCCCACCCCTCGCGCTCCCAGTTGGCGCGTGCCTGGTCGATGCGATCGGGGATCGGGGTGGTCCTGGGGGGCAAGGGCACACTCCTGGAGGGCACGACGGTCGGGGCGGTCAGCAGAGTCTATCCGCCCGGCGGGCCCGTGCAGGGAGGACCCGGCACGGCCACGCGGGGTCCGCCGCACGCGCGCCCCACCATGTCGGGGGGACCGCGGCGCTCCGGCGACGCGGGTTCGCGGTGTGACCGACGCTATGGTCGCCGCATGAGATCTGCTGTCCAGCAGTCGGGAACATCGTTCGACCCGGCGCGTATCCGTCATCCGCACTTCCGGGACCTCCTCACCGACGCCGCCACGGCCGTCTCCCGGATCGAGGACGGGGACACCGTCGCGATCAGCGGGTTCGCCAGTGCGGGCACCCCCAAGGCGTTCGCGCCGGCCCTCGCTGAGCGGATGCGGACCGTTCGCGCGGCGGGCGGCCGACTCCGCGTCAACCTGCTCACCGGCGCCTCGGTGAGCAACGAGGTCGAGGCGATGCTCGCGGAGGTCGGCGGCGTCGACCTCCGGATGCCGTACCAGAGCGAGCCCACCGCGCGGCGCGCGATCAACGAGGGCCGCGTGGACTACGTGGACATCCACCTCTCACATGTCGCGCAGCAGGTGTGGGAGGGCTACTACGGGAACGTGGACGTCGCCGTGGTCGAGGTGGCGGCGGTGACGGACGACGGCAAGCTCGTCCCGGCGATGTCCGTGGGCAACAACAAGAAGTGGCTCGATGTCGCGGACAAGGTGATCCTCGAGGTGAACTCGTGGGTCCCGCTGGGCGTCGAGGGCATGCACGACGTCTACTACGGCACCGCGCTGCCGCCAGAGCGTCGGCCGATCATGCTCACCCGGCCCGACGACCGGATCGGGCAGGCACACCTGGAGGTCGACCCGGCCAAGGTGATCGCCGTGGTGCCGACCGACCGTCAGGACTCCGCCAGCGCACTCACCGAGCCCGACGAGACCAGCCGGGCCATCGCCGGGCACGTCGCGGAGTTCCTCCGCCAGGAGGTCGAGCGCGGGCGGATGCCCGCCGGCAGCCTCCTCCCGCTGCAGGCCGGGATCGGCAACGTCGCCAACGCTGTGCTCTCCGGGTTGGAGGCCGGGCCGTTCGAGAATCTGACCTGCTACTCGGAGGTCATCCAGGACTCCATGCTGCGGCTCATCCGCGAGGGCAAGGTCGCGCACGCCTCCGCCACCTCGCTCGCCCTGTCGCAGGCGGGTCTCGAGGAGCTGGTCGACAACATCGACCTCTATCGCGACCACATCACGCTGCGCCCGCAGGAGATCAGCAACCACCCGGAGATCGTCCGACGCCTGGGCATCATCGGGATGAACGGCATGCTCGAGGCGGACGTGTACGGCAACGTCAACTCAACCCACGTGTGCGGCACCCGGATCATGAACGGGATCGGTGGTTCCGGCGACTTCACCCGCAACGGGTACGTCTCCATGTTCCTGAGCCCGTCCACCGCGAAGGGCGGTGCGGTGTCGGCGATCGTCCCGATGATCCCGCACGTCGACCACACCGAACACGACGTCCAGGTGATCGTCACCGAGCACGGCCTGGCGGACCTGCGCGGGCTCAGCCCCCGCAAGCGCGCCCGCCTCGTCGTGGACAACTGCGCCGACCCGGCGTACCGGCCGCTGCTCCACGACTACCTCGACAGGGCGAACGCCCGGCCCGACGCCGGCAACACCCCGCATATGCTCGAGGAGGCGTTCTCCTTCCACACCCGCTTCGCCGCGACGGGAAGCATGCTGGAGTAGAGGAGCACCATCCCGACAGACGCACCCGGAGGATCGATGACGACCAGCCCGAGGCCCCTACGCATCGGCAACGTCTCCGCGTCGCGGACCGATCGTTCCAGCGCGACCGCCGAGTTCCTCGCGGCGGCGTCCCTGGACGTCCTCGCGCTGGACATGCTCTCGGACGAGGCGATGCTCGATCTGGCCGAGCAGCGGGCGGCGGGCGGTCCGGGGTACGAGCGCGCCGCCCTCGTACAGATCGGCGAGTGCCTGGACCGTCTCGGCGCGGGCGGTGCCGGCGGGGACGGCGCCGGCGAGAACGGCGCCGGAGGGAACCGTGCCGGCGGGGTCCGGATCGTCACCAACGCGGGTGCGCTCGACCCGGCCGGCCTCGCGCGCGAGCTGCGGGCCCTGGCCGCGGACAAGGGCGTGGAGCTCGCCGTGGCCCACCTCGACCCGGGCGAGGTGACGGACCGGGCGCCCGCACTCGGGCTCGGTGACGTCGACGTGGCCACCGTCCGACACGGTGCGTTCGGGATCGCACGCGCGCTCACGGCCGGCGCCGTCGTCGTCGTCACCGGGCGCGTCAGTCGCGAGGCCCTCGTCGCCGGCGCCGCGGCGGCGCACCACGGCTGGACCCCGTCCGCCCTCGACGCCCTCGCCGGCTCAGTCGCGGTGGGACACGTGCTCTCCGGCGGCCCCGGCGCGACGGGGGTCGTCGACTCCACCACCGACGTCACCCGTACCACCGACCCCGTCACCGGCGGGTACCCGATCGCCGAGATCGCCGACGACGGCTGCTCGGTGATCACGCGACACCCGTCGGCGTTCGGCTCGGTCACGGTCGGCACCGTCACCGACCAACTCCTCGACGGCGTCGCCGGCGCCCGGTACGCGGCGCCCGACGTCGTCCTGCGGCTCGACTCCCTCCGCCTGGCGCAGGAGGGCACCGACCGCGTCCGCATCAGCGGCGCCCGCGGCGAGCAGGCTCCGCCGGTCGTCGCGGTGGTCGGCATGAGCCGGGGCGGCCAGGGCGGCCCGGACGGCCGGCGCCCCACCCGGGTCGCCCGCCCGCTGCCGCAGGACGAGTCCGGGCACACCGTCGTCCTGCCAGACGGTGCGCGCGTCCGTGTTCCCGTGCCGCGCGAGACCGCGCCGATCGGCCCGGGGGAGCTGCCGGTCCCGTGGTCGGCGGGCGCCGTCCCGGGCGGGGAACCCGTCGCCGCGACCCTGGGGTCGGTGGCCGGCGTCCGCCGCGGCGTCGTCGGGCGCGGGGTCAACATCGCGGTGTGGACGTGGGACGACTCGGCCTTCGCCTGGCTCGCGGGCGAGCTCACCGCGGAGCGCTTCCGCGAGCTCGTCCCCGAGCTGGAGGGCATGGACACCAGGCTGTACCTGCTGCCCAACCTCCGCGCGGTCAACCTGGTGGCGCGCCCGCCGCGCGGAGAGGTGCTGCGGCCCGGGCTGGGTGCCGACCTCGCCGCGGCTCGACTGGAGATCCCCGGCGAGCTGCTCGAGGTCGGCCCCTAGGAACCAGCGCCGCCCGCGCCGCCCGCGCCAGCCGGGCGCCCGGAGAGGCCGATCGGGTCGTCAGGCGAGCGCGCGCAGCTCGACCTTGCGGATCTTGCCGGTCGCGGTGCGGGGGATCGAGTCCACCACCACGACATCGCGCGGTCGGTGTGACGAGGGGAGCCGCTCGGCGCCGAACTCGCTCACCGAGGCCTTGAGCTCGTCTTCGGCCGGGGCGCCCTCGGAGGGCACGACCACCGCCACGACCAGCTCGCCCCACGTCGGGTCGGGGCGCCCGACGCAGGCCACCTCCGCGACGTGCGGGTGGTCCATGAGGACGCGCTCGACGTGCAGTGACGAGACGTTCTCGCCGCCGGACTTGACGATGTCCTTGACGCGGTCGGAGAACCACACCACGCCCTCGTCGTCGATGCGCCCCAGATCGCCCGAGTGCAGGCGCCCACCCACGAACGCCTCCGCGTTGGCCTGCGGGTTGTTCCAGTACCCCTCCATGACGGTCGGGCCGCGGTAGACGATCTCGCCGTCGGTCCCGGGCGGCAGCAACTCGTCGGTGCCGGGTTCGGCGATCCGGTTCTCGGCGATCGGGGTGGGGTAGCCCCACGAGTCGGACTTGTCCGGGCCCAGTTCGGGCCACTGCATGACGGTGGCCGGCGTGCACTCGCTCATCCCCGAGGCCAGGACCATCCGCGCGTCGGGGAGCGCGGTCTCGAGGCGTCGGCGCATCTCCTCCGACATCGGGGCCATGGCGTAGAGGAGGAACCGGACCGAGGACAGGTCGAGTCCCCGGTCGGTGCCGTCGGCGAGCGCCTCGAGCATGAGGGGCAGGCCCACGAGGTGCGTGGCGCGGACGCGGGCGACGGTGTCGGCGTACCCGATGGGGTCGAACCCCGGCAGCAGGTGGACCGTCGCGCCCATGGTCACCGCGGACAGCAGGACGCCGTTGAGGCCGGCGGTGTGGAAGAGGGGGAGCGGGCACACGGTGACCGACGGTTCCGCGCCCCAGTTCAGGCCGAACAGCGCGCCGTTGCCGAGGGCGGCGACGGTCACCGAGAGGTGGGAGGTGAGGACGCCCTTGGGGCGGGAGGTGGTCCCGGACGAGTAGAGGCACTGGACGACCTGGCGGTCGCCGATCACGGTGTCCGGGTTGGAGTCGTCGTCCGCCAGCAGGTCGTCCCAGCCGATCAGCGTGGGTCCGTCGGTCGTGGCCCCGAGTCCGTCCGGGACCCCGCCGACGACGACGAGGGTCTCGACGCCGGGAATGGCGGCGGTCGCTCCGAGGACGAGCTCCACGAGTGAGCCGTGGACGACGACGATGCGCGTCCCCGAGTCGGTCAGGGCGTGCGCGATGTTCTCGAGCCCGGACAGCAGGTTGACGGGCAGCGCGACCATCCCGGCCTTGGCGGTCCCGAAGTAGGTGGCGACGAACTCCCGGCAGTTCGGGGAGAGGATCGCGACCGGTTCGGACTCGCGGATGCCGTGCTCGACCAGCCCGTGGGCGAACCGGTTGGCGGCGGACTCGAGCTCGAGATACGTCCACGAACCGGTGTCGTCGGTGAGGGCGGTGCGGTGAGAGAACGTAGCGGCCGCACGGGTGGGGATGTCCCCCACGGAGCAGCGGCGGGCGAGGGCGTGATCGGTCGGGTCGATGCCGGTGGGGTCGAGTCGCACAGTGTCTCCAGGGGCTCGGGGGAGGGGTGAGGGGAACGCGTGTCTGTGACGCGTATCACCGTAGGCATAGGCTCGCAGAGGCCCGGCGAGAAAGCAAACAATCACGCTTGCTTTTTTTGTGGCGGGGTGTCATCGTGATCACATGACGAACCCCGAGACCTCCGTCACAGAGGATCCGCACACGGCCCTCGCCGCGCTCAGCGCCCGACTGGACGAGCTCGTCGAGGCCGCCGGCGTCGACGGCTGGAACATCGACACCCCGGCCGCGGGCTGGGACATCGGCCTGCAGATCGCTCACCTGGCCTGGACCGACGAGGTCTCGGTCACCGCCATTCGCGACGCGGACGCCTTCCGGTCGGTCGTCGAGAAGGCCGAGGCCGACCCGACCGGCTTCGTCGACGCCGGCGCCGCCGAGGTCGCGGCCACCGGCCGCGACGAGGTCCTCGCGCGCTGGCGCCTGGCCCGTGGCGAGCTCGCCGACGCCCTCAAGGCGGCGGACCCGGGCGAGAAGATCCCGTGGTTCGGGCCGCCTATGCGTCCCAAGTCGATGACCACCGCGCGGATCATGGAGACCTGGGCCCACGGGGTCGATGTGGCCGACGCGCTCGGCGTCCCGGTCGACTCCGACCCGGCGTTCGTGGGAGCCCTCCCGCACGTCGCCCGGCTGGGATGGAAGACCCGCGCCTTCGCCTACATGATGAACGGCCTCGAGGCCCCCGCCTCAGAGGTGTACGTCGCGCTCGCGCAGGCCGACGGCACCGTCGTCGAGTTCGGCCCCGCCGACGCCGAGCAGCGCGTCACCGGGCCGATCCTCGACTTCTGCCTGCTGGTCACCCAGCGCGTCCACCGCGAGGACACCGCCCTCGAGGCGGTCGGCGCCGAGGCCGAGGAGTGGCTGCGCATCGCCCAGGCCTTCGCCGGCCTCCCCGGCGGCGGCCGCGAGAAGGGAGCGCGGGCATGACCGGGTCCACCCCACCGGCGCCGCGCCGCGTCGGCCCTGAGTCGACGGTGCCCCCGCTCCGCGTCGGCAACATGTCCGGGTTCTACGGCGACCGCATCTCCGCGATGCGCGAGATGCTCGAGGGCGGCGAGCTCGACGTCCTCACCGGCGACTACCTGGCCGAGCTGACCATGCTCATCCTGGGCCGGGACCGGCTGAAGAGCGCCGAGCTCGGCTACGCCAAGACGTTCCTCCGCCAGCTCGAGGACTGCCTCGGGCTCGCGCTCGAGAAGAACGTGAAGATCGTCGCCAACGCGGGCGGCCTCAACCCGGCCGGACTGGCCGACGCGATCCGCGAGCTGGGTACGCGCCTCGGACTGTCGCCGGTCGTCGCGCACGTCGAGGGCGACGACCTCATGTCCAGAGTCTCTGACCTCGACATCCCGGCCGACGCCGGCGTCCCCGTCACCGCCAACGCCTACCTCGGTGCGTTCGGCATCGCGCGCTGCCTGGACGCGGGCGCGGACATCGTCGTCACCGGTCGCGTCACCGACGCCTCTGTCATCGTCGGGCCGGCCATCAGCCACTTCGGCTGGGGCCGCGACGACCTCGACGCGCTCGCCGGCGCCACGGCCGCCGGTCACGTCATCGAGTGCGGCACCCAGGCCACCGGCGGCAACTACGCGTTCTTCGACCGCGGCGAGATCGCCGACCTCACCCGACCGGGGTTCCCGATCGCCGAGATCTCCGCCGACGGCACCTCGATCATCACCAAGCACGCCGACACGGGCGGCGCCGTGACCGTCGGCACCGTCACCTCCCAGTTGCTGTACGAGGTCACCGGCGCGCGGTACGGCGGCCCCGACGTCGTCACCCGCCTGGACACCGCCGTGGTGGAGCAGGAGGGCACCGACCGCGTCCGCATCTCCGGAGTCCTCGGCGAGCCCGCCCCGCCCACCACCAAGGTGTCGGTCACGTGCCTCGGCGGATTCCGCAACGAGGTCACGTTCCTGCTCACCGGCCTCGACATCTCCGACAAGGCCGCCCTGGTCGAGCGGCAGTTCCGCGCGGGCCTCGAGCGGGAACCCGCCCAGCTCGACTTCCGTCTGCACCGGACCGACCACCCCGACGCCGACACCCAGGCCGCCGCGACGGCCATGCTGACCATCGTCGCCTGGGATGCGGACCCCGACGTTGTGGGCCGGGCGTTCTCCGACGCCGCCGTCGCGATGACGCTGTCCAGCTACCCCGGGGCCACCCCGAGCGGACCGCCCGGCCGCGGCGGACCGTACGGCGTCTACATCCCCGCCTACCTCCCGCAGACCGAGGTGCCGCACGTGGCCGTGCTCCCCGACGGCACCCGCGTCGACATCGAACCGCCGCAGCGGACGCAGGAGATGGGCGACGGCCACACCTCTGACGGGCTCGGCGCCGACGGGGCCCCGCTCGACGCCTACGTCCCGCCCTCCGGCCCGGTCCGCCGTCGCCCTCTCGGCGACGTTCTCGGCGCCCGCTCGGGGGACAAGGGCGGTACGGCGAACATCGGGCTGTGGGCCGGTGACGAGGAGGCCTACCGCTGGATGCTGGCCACGCTCACCGTCGACGAAGTCCGCCGCCTGCTGCCCGAGGCCGCCGACTTGCCGATCGAGCGCTACGAGCTGCCGCGCCTGCACGCGGTGAACTTCGTCATCGACGGTCTTCTCGGCAAGGGCGTCGCCCACGGCTACCGCTGGGACCCGCAGGCCAAGGGGCTGGCCGAGTGGCTGCGCTCCCGACACGTCGACATCCCCGACTCCCTCACCGCCCCCGTGCCCACCACCGCCGATGCCGCCCGCGCGGCCGCCGAGGAGAACGCGTGACCATCCCACGCAGTACAGCCCCCACCATCCCACCGCACGTCCCCGGGGACCCCTGGTACACCGACGAACGTCTCGCCCTGCGCGAGACCACGACCCGCTTCGCCGAGCGTGAGATCCAGCCGCACCAGGATGAGTGGGAGGCCGCCGGCGCGATCCCCCGCGCCCTGCACCGCGCGGCCGGGGAGATCGGCCTGCTCGGCGTGTCGTTCCCGGAGGCGGTCGGCGGCGGCGGGGGAGACATGCGCGACTCGGTCATCGTGTGCGAGGCCCTCCACGAGGCCGGCGTGTCCGGCGGGGTCTTCGCCTCACTGTTCACGTGCGGCATCGCCACCCCGCACCTCGCCCAGTCCGGACGCCCCGATCAGATCGACCGGTGGGTCCGCCCCACCCTGGCCGGCGAGATGATCGGCTCCCTGGCCATCACCGAACCCGGCGGCGGGTCGGACGTCGGGCACCTGACCACCACCGCTCGCCGGGACGGCGACCACTTCGTGGTCAACGGGGCCAAGACGTACATCACCTCCGGTACCCGCGCCGACTTCGTCGTCACCGCGGTCCGCACCGGGGGCGACGACCTGCCCGGTGCGTCCGGCGTCAGCCTCCTGGTCATCCCCACCGACACTCCGGGATTCCACCGATCGGCCCCGCTGGAGAAGCTGGGCTGGCGCGCCTCCGACACCGCGGAGCTGACCTTCACCGACTGCCGGGTGCCGGTCGAGAACCTCGTCGGCGCCGAGAACGACGGGTTCGCCCAGATCGCCATCGGCTTCGTGGGCGAGCGGATCGCGCTGGCCGCCCAGGGCTACTCGCACGCCCAGCGCTGCCTCGACCTCACCCTGGCGTGGGTCCGCGAACGCGAGACTTTCGGCCGCCCGCTGCTGTCGCGCCAGGCCGTGCAGAACACGGTCACCGAGATGGCCCGTCGTGTCGACGTGGCCCGCACCTACACGCACCGGTGCGCCGACCTCGCCGTCGCCGGGCACGACGCCATCGCCGAGGTCTGCTTCGCCAAGAACACCGCCGTCGAGTGCGCCGAATGGGTCGCGGGCCAGGCGGTGCAGCTCTTCGGAGGGTTCGGCTTCATGGCCGAGTCCGAGGTGAGCCGCCAGTACCGCGACGTCCGACTCCTCGGCATCGGCGGCGGCACCACCGAGATCCTCACCACCCTCGCCGGACGACGTTTGGGGTACACGGCATGACCATCCTGCGGTCCACACTGGACACCACTAGCGCCGAGTTCGGCGCAGCGAGAGAGGCGATGGAGGGCAAGCTGGACCAGCTCGCCACCGACCTCGAGCCGGCACTGGCCGGTGGCGGCGAGCGCAAGGTCGCCCGCCACCGCGAGCGCGGCAAGTTCACCGCCCGCGAGCGGATCGACATGATCCTCGACCGCGAGTCGCCCTTCCTCGAACTGTGCGCGCTCGCCGCGTGGGGCTCGGACTTCCAGACCGGCGCCTCCGTGGTCGCCGGCATCGGGGTGGTCTCCGGCGTCGAATGCCTGCTCATCGCCAACGACCCCACGGTCAAGGGCGGCACCTCCAACCCCTGGACCCTACGCAAGATCCTCCGACTCAACGACGTCGCCATGAAGAACCGGCTCCCGGTCATCAGCCTCGTCGAGTCCGGCGGCGCCGACCTGCCCACGCAGAAGGAGGTCTTCGTCCCGGGCGGCGGCCTGTTCCGTGACCTCACCCGGCTGTCCAAGGCCGGCATCCCCTCCATCGCCGTCGTGTACGGCAACTCCACCGCCGGCGGCGCCTACGTGCCCGGCATGAGCGACCACGTCGTCATGATCGAGGAACGGTCCAAGGTCTTCCTGGCCGGCCCTCCGCTGGTCAAGGCCGCGACCGGGGAGATCGCCGACGAGGAGACTCTCGGTGGCGCCGACATGCACGCTCGGGTCTCCGGGCTCGCCGACCACCTCGCCGTCGACGAGTCCGACGCCGCGCGCATCACCCGCGGCATCGTCCGCCGCCTCAACTGGACCAAGGCCGGGCGCGCACCGCGCGCCGACGTGGTCGAGCCGCTCTACGACGCCGACGAGCTCCTGGGCATCGTGCCCGACGACCTCAAGATCCCCTTCGACCCGCGCGAGATCATCGCCCGCATCGTGGACGGCTCGGACTTCGACGAGTTCAAGCCCCTCTACGGCGCGAGCGTGTGCACCGGGTGGGCCGAGATCCACGGCTACCCGATCGGCATCATCGCCAACGCCCGCGGCGTGCTCTTCAGCGAGGAGGCCCAGAAGGCCACGCAGTTCATCGAACTGGCCAACCGCTACGACACCCCGCTGCTGTTCATGCACAACACCACGGGCTACATGGTCGGCTCGGAGTACGAGCGCGGCGGCATCATCAAGCACGGCGCCATGATGATCAACGCGGTCTCCAACTCCGAGGTCCCGCACCTGTCTCTCATCACGGCCGCGTCCTACGGCGCCGGCCACTACGGGATGTGCGGCCGCGCCTTCGACCCGCGGTTCCTCTACTCCTGGCCCAGCGCCAAGTCCGCGGTGATGGGCGGCCAGCAGCTCGCCGACGTCGTCACCTCGGTGGCGGCCGCCGCGTCGGCCGCCCGTGGAGAGGAGATGGACCCCGAGACCATCGAGGGGCTCAAGGCGGCGATCGCCGACCAGATCGAGTCCGAGTCGTTGCCGGCGTTCCTGTCCGGGATGCTCTACGACGACGGCGTCATCGACCCCCGAGACACCCGGACGGTGCTGGGCCTCAGCCTGTCCGCGATCCACTCCGGAGAGGTCGCCGGAACCGACCGCTTCGGCGTCTTCCGGATGTGAGGAACGAGACCATGAGCACCACACCCATCACGTCCGTCCTGGTGGCCAACCGCGGCGAGATCGCCCGGCGCGTCCACCACACCGCCCGCGCGCTCGGGATGAGCACCGTCGCCGTCTTCTCCGACGCCGACGCGGACGCGCCCCACACCCGCGAGGCCGACGCGGCGGTCCGGCTGCCGGGAAACACCCCGGCCGAGACCTACCTGCGCGGTGACCTGGTCATCGCCGCGGCGCAGGCGGCCGGCGCCGATGCGATCCACCCCGGATACGGCTTCCTGTCCGAGAACGCCGGGTTCGCCCGCGATGTGATCGCGGCAGGGCTGACCTGGGTCGGGCCGCCGGTCGCCGCGATCGAGGCCATGGGCTCCAAGATCGAGGCCAAGAAGATGATGGCCGCCGCGGGCGTGCCGATGCTCACCGACCTCGAACCCGCCGACGTCACCTCCGACATGCTCCCCGTCCTGATCAAGGCTTCCGCCGGTGGCGGTGGTCGTGGCATGCGCGTCGTCCGCACCCTCGACTCGCTGCAGGACGAGATCGCCGCCGCGCAGCGCGAGGCCGGGTCGGCCTTCGGCGACGACGCGGTGTTCTGCGAGCGCTACCTCGAACGCGGCCGACACATCGAGGTCCAGGTCATGGCAGACGCCCACGGCACCGTCTGGGCGGTCGGGGAGCGCGAGTGTTCCATCCAGCGCCGCCACCAGAAGGTCATCGAGGAGGCCCCCAGCCCGCTCGTCGAGCGCACCCCCGGCATGCGGGAGAAGCTCTACGAGGCGGCGCGGCACGCCGCCGCCGCGATCGGGTACACCGGCGCCGGCACGGTGGAGTTCCTGGCCACCGACGACGGCGAGTTCTTCTTCCTCGAGATGAACACCCGCCTCCAGGTGGAGCACCCGGTCACCGAGGCCACCACCGGTCTGGACCTCGTCGCCCTTCAGTTCGACGTGGCCGCGGGCCTGCCGCTGCCGTCGGCCGAGCCCCCGGCCGCCCACGGCTGGTCTCTCGAGGCCCGCCTGTACGCCGAGGACCCCGCGAACGACTACACGCCCGGGACGGGGACCCTGTGGGCGCTGGACGTCCCCGGCGTCTCGTCATGGTTCTCCGGGCCGCACCGCCCGGGCATCCGCCTGGACAGCGGCGTCGAGCCGGGCCCCGGCGGCGCCCTCATCGGCGTGCACTACGACCCCATGCTGGCCAAGGTGATCTCCTACGGTCGCACCCGCGCCGAGGCCCGTGCCTCCCTCGCCGGAGCGCTCGCCCGCGCGAAGGTGCACGGCCTGACCACCAACCGCGCGCAGCTCGTCCGCGTACTGCGTCACCCCGAGTTCGTCGCCGGCAACCTGTCCACCGCGTTCCTCGACGACCACGGCGCCGGGGCGCTGGCCGCGCCGCTCGCCGACGCCGAGGCGGTGCGGATCTCCGCCCTGGCCGCTGCCGTCGTCTCCGGCACCGCCGAGCACGCCGCCGGCCCGGTCGCTCTGGCGCAGCCAGGCTTCCGCAACGTCGGTCGCGCCCTTCAGAAGCGCACCTTCCGGGTCGGCGAGGACGAGCTCGAGGTGAGCTACCTCCGCGACCGCTCGGGCCCCCGCCCGGTCGGCGAGCTCGCCGACGTCGTCGGCATCGAGGATGTGTCCGCCGACTCCGCCGTGCTCTCGGTCCGGGGGGTACGGCGGGTGTTCACCGTGGCGCGCTACGAGACCCCGGGCGCGGACACCGTCGTCGAGGTCGACTCGCCGCTCGGGCCCGTCTCGCTTGTCGAACCTCCGCGCTATACCGACCCGGCCGCCGAGGTCGCCGCGGGGTCGCTGCTCGCGCCCATGCCGGGTGCGGTCATCCGGGTGGCCGTCTCCGTCGGGGACACCGTCACCGCGGGCCAGCCCCTGTTGTGGATGGAGGCCATGAAGATGGAACACACCATCGCGGCCGCCGTCGACGGCATCGTCACCGAGCTTCCCGTGGAGGTCGGCACCCAGGTCGAGTCGGGAACGGTCCTCGCCGTCGTCACCGAACCCGGCACCGACACCCACGGCACCGACACCGACGACACCGACACCACCGATCCCACCACAGCCCAGGAGTGACCACGATGACCGACATCTCCCAGATCCCCAATCCCGTGATCGACACCGACGAGCAGGCCCAGCTCCGCAAGGTGGCCTATGACCTGGGCTCGCGCTACGGGCTCGAATACATGCGATCGAAGTCCGACGCGGGGGAGACCACCGACGAGTTGTGGACCGAGGCCGGCAGGCTCGGCCTGCTCGGCGTGAACCTGCCCGAGGAGTACGGCGGAGGCGGTGCCGGCATGACCGAGCTCGCGATCGTCGAGGAGGAGCTCTCCGCCGCCGGCGCCGGGCTGCTCATGATGGTCGTCTCGCCCGCCATCAACGGCACCATCATCTCTCGCTTCGGCACGGAGGAGCAGAAAAAGCGCTGGCTGCCCGGCATCGCGTCGGGCGAGACCATCACGTCGTTCGCGATCACCGAACCCGACGCCGGCTCCAACTCACACGCCATCACCACCACCGCCCGCCGCGACGGCGCGGACTTCCTCATCAGCGGTCAGAAGACCTACATCTCCGGCGTCGACCAGGCCGATGCCATCCTCGTCGTGGCCCGGCTCGAGGGCTCCGCCTCGGGCCGACTCGAGCCGGCGCTGTTCATGGTCCCCACGGACGCGCCCGGGCTGGAGAAGACCCACATCCCCACGGAGGTGCGTACGCCGGAGCGGCAGTTCCAGCTGTACTTCGACGACGTCCGCGTACCCGCCGAGGCGCTCATCGGCGACGGCGACACCGCCCTGCTCATGCTGTTCGCGGGCCTCAACCCCGAGCGCATCATGGCCTCCGGCATGGCGTGCGGCACCGCTCGCTTCGCCCTGGACCGGGCCACGAAGTACGCCAACGAGCGGGCGGTGTGGAAGACCCCCATCGGCGCGCACCAGGGCGTCGCCCACCCGCTCGCGCAGTGCAAGATCGAGCTCGAACTCGCGCGGCTGATGATGCGCAAGGCAGCCGCCCTGGTCGACGCCGGCCGCGACGACCTCGCCGGGGAGGCCGCGAACATGGCCAAGTACGCCTCCGGCGAGGTCTCGGCCCACTCGGTCGACCAGGCCATCCAGACCCTCGGCGGCAACGGACTGTCGGTCGAGTACGGCCTGGCGGGGATGCTCGCCGCGTCCCGGCTGCCCCGGATCGCGCCCGTCAGCCGGGAGATGATCCTCAACTACGTCGCCCAGCATTCGCTCGGGCTGCCGAAGAGCTACTGAGGGGCGTGACATGAGTGACCAGGCGATGAGTCATCAGGCCCGGAGTGATCAGGCCCGAAGTGATCAGGCCCGGAGTGATCGGGCCGGGGGCGACCGGATGCTGGTGCGCTACGAGGTCTCCGGCGGTGCCGCCCGCCTCACCCTCGACTCGCAACACAACCGGAACGCCATCTCCACGGCTCTCGTCGAGCAACTCCACGCCGCGCTCGAACGCGCGGCCGGCGAGGACGCCGCGCGGGTGGTCGTGCTCGGGCACGCGGGCGGCACGTTCTGCGCCGGGGCGGACCTCTCGGAGGCCTCGGCCGCCGCTCCGGAGAGCAGTCCGCAGGAGCAGGCGGCCGAGCGGACCCGGATCTTCCTGGGCCTGCTGCGGGCGATCGTGTCCCATCCCAAACCCGTGATCGCGGCCGTCGACGGTCATGTCCGTGCGGGCGGGATGGGGCTGGTGGCGGCATGCGACTTCGCGCTGGCCGGCCCGGCTTCGACGTTCGCACTGACCGAGGTCCGCCTCGGCCTCGCCGCGGCCATGATCTCGGTACCGCTGGCCGCGCGCGTGAACTCGCGTGACCTCACCCGGGCACTGCTGACGGGGGAGAAGTTCGATGCCGCCCACGCGCGTTCCATCGGTCTGCTCTCCGAGGCGGTCGACGATCTCGACGCCGCCGTCGCCGAGCTCGTCGCGGCGTTCGGGCCCTGCTCCCCACAAGGCCTCGAGGAGAACAAGGCCCTGCTCAGCGCACCGTTGCTCGCCGAGCTGGATGCACGGGGCGAGGACCTGGCGGGCGTCACGGCCCGCCTGTTCGGCACCCCCGAGGTCGCCGAGGGGATGACGGCGTTCCTGGAACGCAGACGGCCCTCCTGGGAGGCGGAGTCGGAGTAGGTTGAACTGTGACACTGGTCACGTGACTAGTGCCACGTCACTCTTTCTCACTCACCCTTTCTCTTCTGAGGAGGCGCGAATGCGCACCAAGGCCGCCATCATCCGGGAGCCGAAGCAGGACGGCTGGGAGATCGTCGACGTCGACATCGACGATCCCCAAGCCGGGGAGGTCCAGATCAGGCTGGCAGCGTCAGGTCTCTGCCACTCCGACGAGCACCTGCTCACGGGGGACCTGCAGTTCGAGTCGTATCCGATCATGGGCGGTCACGAAGGTGCCGGTGTGATCACCAAGGTGGGGGAGGGGGTGATCGGACTCGAGGAGGGCGATCACGTGGTCCTGGCCTTCATCCCCGCCTGCGGTACCTGTCCGCCCTGTTCCGAAGGCCTGCAGAACCTCTGTGACAACGGCGCCGGCCTGCTCAGCGGGCGGGCCATCAGCGACGGCGGGTACCGGGTCCACACGGCCGACGGAACCGATGTCGCCACGATGTGTGTCCTCGGCACGTTCGCGCCCCACGTCACCGTGCACCAGTCGTCGGTCATCAAAATCGAGAAGGACATCCCCCTGGACAAGGCTGCCCTGCTCGGGTGCGGCGTGTGCACGGGCTGGGGATCGGCCACGGAGATCGGCGGCGCCAAGGAGGGCGACATCGTCGTCGTCGTCGGCGTGGGCGGCATCGGCGTCAACTCCGTGCAGGGCGCGGCGGCCGCCGGAGCGCGCGCCATCGTCGCGGTCGACCCCGTCGAGTTCAAGCGTGAGAAGGCCGTGGAATTCGGCGCGACCCACACCTGTGCCTCGATGGACGAGGCGATGGGGCTGGTGGGGGAGATCAGCTGGGGCCGGATGGCCGACCTCGTCATCCTCACCATGGGCGTTGTCGAGGGCAAGGATCTGCTCCCGGGGCTGCTGCTCACCGGCAAGGGGCGACGGTGCGTGGTGGTGGGGCTCGGCGACATGAACGCGGTCGACGCCCAGATCTCAATACTTGACCTGGCGATGCAGCAGAAGACCCTGCAGGGGGCCATCTTCGGCGGCACCGGCCCGCGCAAGCAGATCCCGCACCTGCTGCACCAGTACCGGGCGGGCAACCTCAAACTCGACGAACTCATCACCAAGACGTACCGGCTCGAGGAGATCAACCAGGGTTACCAGGACATGCGCGACGGCAAGAATCTTCGCGGTGTGATCATCTACGACGAGCAGGACTGGTAATAGGAGGACGCATGACGGCACCAGAGCAGCGCGTGCCCAAGCAGGACCGCAGCCGCATCACGCGGGAGCGACTGCTCGGTGCCTCCATCGACCTCCTCGCCACCCAGGGGTGGGCGGCGACCACCGTCGGAGCGGTGGCCGCCGCCGCCGGCGTCTCACGGGGCGCCGCCCAGCACCACTTCCCGACCCGCGAGGACCTCATCACGGCCGCGCTCGGTCACATGATCGAGCAGCGCATTTCCGACGTCCGACGGGGCGGGCTCGATCTGCCCGAGCCCGGGCCCGAGCGGACCGTCGCCGTGGTGGGGTTCATCGTTCAGCACTACACCTCGAACCTGTTCAAAGCCGCCCTGCACGTGTGGACCGCCGCGGCGAGCGATCCGGCGCTCCGTGACCGGGTCCTGCCCCTCGAGAACCACATGTCACGCGAGGTGCTGGCCATCGCCGCGGCGGCACTCGGTCGGGACGCCGCCGACGTCCGCGTGCGACGCGGGCTCCAGACCACCCTCGACCTCGCCCGCGGGCTCGGCCTCGCCGACGTCCTCTCGGACGACTCCGAGCGGCGTGAGAAGATCGTGCGGTTCTGGGCGCAAACCCTCGACGGCGTCCTCGAGGAGACCCCCGAGTCGCCGTCCGGGGATGTCGCGAACGCCTCATTTTGACCGTCACTCCTCCGGGCGGTTAGGCTTGACCATCGTGCTCGCAGTATGCGAGCTGGAGGATCGTGCCCTGTAGGCCAGCGAGAGCGGCTGACGAGGTCGCCCGTGCGCGGCGACAGGTGCGCGAGAGTCCGGATACGAGCCATGTCCCAGAGACCGGTGGTCGCCCTCGACGGAGGCCGCCAGCTAGAGAAAGTCGGTTCATGCCAACCATCAACCAGCTGGTCCGCAAGGGCCGCCAGGACAAGAAGTCGGCGACGTCGACGGCTGCCCTCAAGGGTTCGCCTCAGCGTCGCGGCGTGTGCACCCGCGTGTACACCACGACCCCCAAGAAGCCGAACTCCGCGCTCCGTAAGGTCGCCCGTGTGCGCCTGACCAGCGGCGTCGAGGTCTCCGCCTACATCCCCGGCGAGGGCCACAACCTGCAGGAGCACTCGATGGTGCTCGTGCGCGGCGGTCGTGTGAAGGACCTCCCGGGTGTCCGTTACAAGATCATCCGCGGCTCGCTCGACACCCAGGGTGTGAAGGACCGCAAGCAGGCCCGCTCCCGCTACGGCGCCAAGAAGGAGAAGTAATGCCTCGTAAGGGTCCCGCCCCGAAGCGCCAGCTCATCAACGACCCGGTCTACGGGTCGCCGCTGGTCACCCAGCTCGTGAACAAGATCCTCCTCGACGGTAAGAAGACCACCGCCGAGCGCATCGTCTACTCGGCGCTGGAGATCTGCCGCGAGAAGACCGGAACCGACCCGGTCATCACCCTCAAGAAGGCCCTGGACAACGTCCGCCCGGCCCTCGAGGTCCGCTCCCGTCGTGTCGGCGGCGCCACCTACCAGGTGCCCGTCGAGGTCCGCCCCGGGCGTTCGACGACCCTGGCGATGCGCTGGCTGGTGACCTTCTCCCGGCAGCGTCGCGAGAACACGATGGTCGAGCGTCTCGCCAACGAGATCCTGGACGCCGCCAACGGCCTGGGTGCCGCGGTCAAGCGTCGCGAGGACACGCACAAGATGGCCGAGGCCAACCGGGCGTTCGCGCACTACCGCTGGTGATCCGGTGGGGCCGTGGCCGGGGCGGTGTCGGGAACGACCCCCCCGGCCAGGGTCCCGCGGTCACCCGCCGGGTGGCATCATTGAACAAGGCCCGTACCGGCCGCACCGAGTGCGGGTACCGGCAGTAACACCGACCCGGTTCGGACGGTCGACACCGACCGCACGGGCCACCGACGACTCACAATCGGGAGAATCCGTGGCACAGGACGTGCTGACCGACCTCAACAAGGTCCGAAACATCGGCATCATGGCGCACATCGACGCCGGTAAGACCACCACGACCGAGCGCATCCTGTTCTACACGGGTGTCAACCGCAAGGCCGGCGAGACCCACGACGGCGCGTCGACCACCGACTGGATGGAGCAGGAGAAGGAGCGCGGCATCACGATCACCTCGGCCGCGGTGACCTGCTTCTGGAACGACAACCAGATCAACATCATCGATACCCCGGGTCACGTCGACTTCACAGTCGAGGTCGAGCGCTCGCTCCGCGTGCTCGACGGCGCCGTCGCCGTCTTCGACGGCAAGGAGGGCGTCGAGCCCCAGTCCGAGCAGGTCTGGCGCCAGGCCGAGAAGTACGACGTCCCCCGCATCTGCTTCGTCAACAAGATGGACAAGCTGGGTGCGGACTTCTACTACACGGTCCAGACCATCATCGACCGTCTCGGCGCCAAGCCGCTGGTCCTGCAGCTGCCGATCGGTGCCGAGGACCAGTTCGACGGCATCGTCGACCTGCTCACCATGAAGGCCCACGTCTGGCCGGGTAAGACCGAGATCGGCGCCGAGGCGCAGATCCAGGACATCCCGGCCGAGCTCCAGGAGAAGGCCGAGGAGTACCGCGAGAAGCTCCTCGAGACCGTCGCCGAGAGCAGCGAAGAGCTCATGGAGAAGTACTTCGGCGGCGAAGAGCTCACCCTCGACGAGATCAAGGCGGCCATCCGCAAGATGACCGTCAACTCCGAGGTGTACCCGGTCCTGTGCGGTTCCGCGTACAAGAACAAGGGCATCCAGCCGATGCTCAACGCGGTCATCGACTTCCTCCCGACCCCGCTCGACATCGGCGAGGTCCACGGCCACAAGGTCGGCGACGAGGAGACCGAGATCCTCCGGAAGCCGTCCAAGGACGAGCCGTTCTCCGCGCTGGCGTTCAAGATCGCCGTGCACCCCTTCTTCGGTAAGCTCACGTTCGTGCGCGTCTACTCGGGTCGGGTCGAGCCGGGTGCCCAGGTCGCCAACTCGACCAAGGGCAAGAAGGAGCGTGTCGGCAAGCTCTTCCAGATGCACGCCAACAAGGAGAACCCGGTCGACGAGGCCGTGGCCGGCAACATCTACGCCTTCATCGGACTCAAGGACACCACCACCGGTGACACGCTGTGCGACCTGAACGACCAGGTCGTCCTCGAGTCGATGACGTTCCCGGACCCGGTTATCGACGTCTCCATCGAGCCCAAGACCAAGGCCGACCAGGAGAAGCTGTCGACCGCCATCCAGAAGCTCGCCGAGGAAGACCCCACCTTCTCCGTGCGCCTGGACGAGGAGACCGGTCAGACGGTCATCGGCGGCATGGGCGAGCTGCACCTGGACGTCCTCGTGGACCGTATGAAGCGCGAGTTCAAGGTCGAGGCCAACGTCGGCAAGCCGCAGGTCGCGTACCGTGAGACCATCAAGGGCTCGATCGACAAGTACGACTACACCCACAAGAAGCAGACCGGTGGTTCCGGTCAGTTCGCGAAGGTGCAGATCGCGCTCGCGCCGCTCGATCAGGAGGCCGTCGAAGAGGGCGAGACCTACCAGTTCAGCGACAAGGTCACCGGTGGCCGCGTCCCCAAGGAGTACATCCCCTCCGTGGACGCCGGTATCCAGGACGCGATGCAGTACGGCATCCTCGCCGGGTACCCGATGGTCAACATCAAGGCCACCCTGGTCGACGGCGCGTACCACGAGGTGGACTCGTCCGAGATGGCGTTCAAGGTCGCGGGTTCGATGGCCTTCAAGGAGGCCGCCCGTAAGTGCCAGCCCGTGATCCTGGAGCCGCTCATGGCCGTCGAGGTCGTGACGCCGGAGGACTACATGGGTGACGTCATCGGCGACCTCAACTCCCGCCGCGGCCAGGTCAACGCGATGGAGGAGCGCTCCGGCGCCCGCGTCGTGAAGGCCAACGTGCCGCTTTCCGAGATGTTCGGCTACGTCGGTGACCTCCGGTCGAAGACGCAGGGCCGGGCCAACTACTCGATGGTCTTCTCCCACTACGCCGAGGTCCCGGCGAGCGTGGCCAAGGAGATCATCGCCAAGGCGACCGGCGAGTGACCGGTACGGCTCCGGTGCGTCTGTGAAGGCGCGCCGGGGCCGATGCCGGCGGCGCACGGTCGAACCTCCGGGTGGCCGCCGGTTCGTGCCTCACGGCACGATGAGTAAGATCAGACCCCACACAATGCAGTGCCCACCTCGACGGGTGGGGACAGACCAGTCCAGGAGGACAACAAGTGGCGAAGGCGAAGTTCGAGCGGACGAAGCCGCACGTTAACATCGGCACCATCGGTCACGTCGACCACGGTAAGACCACCACCACCGCGGCCATCACCAAGGTTCTGGCGGACACCTACCCCGAGCTCAACGACGCCTTCGCGTTCGACGAGATCGACAAGGCGCCGGAGGAGAAGGCTCGTGGCATCACGATCAACATCTCCCACGTCGAGTACCAGACCGAGAAGCGTCACTACGCGCACGTCGACGCCCCCGGTCACGCCGACTACATCAAGAACATGATCACCGGTGCCGCCCAGATGGACGGCGCGATCCTGGTCGTGGCGGCCACCGACGGCCCGATGCCCCAGACCCGTGAGCACGTGCTGCTCGCCCGTCAGGTCGGCGTGCCCTACATCCTCGTCGCCCTCAACAAGTGCGACATGGTCGACGACGAGGAGATCCTCGAGCTCGTCGAGATGGAGGTCCGCGAGCTGCTGGCCTCGCAGGAGTTCGACGAGGACGCCCCCGTCGTGCACATCTCGGCGCTGAAGGCGCTCGAGGGTGACGAGAAGTGGGTCCAGGCCGTTCGTGACCTCATGCAGGCCTGCGACGACTCGATCCCCGATCCCGAGCGTGAGACGGACAAGCCGTTCCTCATGCCCGTCGAGGACGTCTTCACGATCACCGGCCGTGGCACCGTCGTCACCGGTCGTATCGAGCGTGGCCGGATCAACGTCAACGAGGACGTCGAGCTCATCGGCATCCGCGACAAGGCCACCAAGACCACCATCACGGGCATCGAGATGTTCCGTAAGCTGCTCGACTACGGCGAGGCCGGCGACAACGTCGGTCTGCTGGTGCGTGGCCTCAAGCGCGAGGACGTCGAGCGCGGCCAGGTCGTCATCAAGCCGGGCGCCTACACCCCGCACACCACGTTCGAGGGTCAGGCGTACATCCTGTCCAAGGACGAGGGTGGCCGTCACACGCCGTTCTTCAACAACTACCGCCCGCAGTTCTACTTCCGTACCACGGACGTGACCGGCGTCGTGACCCTCCCCGAGGGCACCGAGATGGTCATGCCGGGCGACAACACCGAGATGAGCGTCGAGCTCATCCAGCCGGTCGCGATGGACGAGGGCCTGCGGTTCGCCATCCGTGAGGGTGGCCGCACCGTCGGCGCCGGCCAGGTCACGAAGATCATCAAGTGATCGAGTGATCCCACGGCGCGGGTGAGCAACTCGCGCTACTCGTGAAGGGCGTCCCACCAAGAGGTGGGGCGCCCTTCACGCATTCGCTGGCGGCGGTGGTCCCGAGTCGATCATCGTCGGCGGCCCAGGATGCTCATGGCGACGGACAGGCCGACCGCGGCGACCCCCGCGAACGCCGTGACGGCGACCGCGGCGACCTGTTCGGCGCTGGCGCCGTGATCGCCGCGACCGGCGCCCACCACGCCGTGTCGCCTGTCGACCTCTTCGAGAGCGCGCAGGAGCGCGTCGGGATCGCCGCCCTTGTCGGGATGATGGCGGAGGACGGCCTGCCGCCTGTCCCTTCGATAGGCGACCGGGTCACGGGGTTCACGTCGACTGTTCACGGGCAGATCTCCTAGTGGGCGGACGCGGTCGTTGATCTCCCCGACGGTACCCACATCAGCATGCCCGACGCGGCGATGTCCGGGCCGAGGCGGTGCGGGAGTAAGGCGTCGGGCCCGCCGATTTTGCCCTCGGCCACGATGTACTGCATACTGGTCGAGTTGCCCGGACAAGGCGGCGTCTGCGTATGGGTCCTCAGGGATCGGTGCGCTGGGTCGGGTTGGCCGGGCGAGCACGACAGTGGCGGGTGAGCGATCACCCGCCGGGAAAGCGGGAGGGCGACACGCCCGACTGCGTGGACGCGTCGTGACACGTCAACAGCGGCAGCGGATCGGTCCGCCGTCATCCTCGCCTCGCGCGAGTGTGCGGCATCCCGTCCTCTGGGGGTCTCGTAGTCGTGTCACGTGTGTGCACGGGGGAGCCCTCCACGACGGGCACCGATGCACGGGACCGGGTTATCGACGGTCTGACGGTGTCACGTATGACAAGCGAACACAGTAGTGTCCCCGCGCGGCGAGGGCGCTCACGACAGCCGCCTTCACGGGCGGGAGGAGAAGAGGACGAAGTGGCGGGACAAAAGATCCGCATCCGGCTCAAGGCCTATGATCACGAGGCCATCGACGCATCGGCGCGCAAGATCGTCGAGACGGTGACCCGTACGGGTGCTCGTGTCGTCGGCCCCGTGCCGCTGCCCACCGAGAAGAACGTCTACTGCGTCATCCGCTCGCCGCACAAGTACAAGGATTCGCGTGAGCACTTCGAGATGCGTACCCACAAGCGGTTGATCGACATTCTCGACCCCACGCCGAAGACCGTGGACGCGCTCATGCGCATCGACCTGCCTGCCAGCGTCGACGTCAACATCCAGTGACCTCCGACCGCGTAGCGGTCAGCAAGCAACGTGCAGCGGAGACAGTGAACAGATGAGTAACACCGAGATCAAGGGCATCCTGGGCGCCAAGCTCGGCATGACCCAGGTCTTCGACGAGAACAACCGGGTGGTCCCGGTGACCGTCGTGAAGGCCGGGCCGTGCGTCGTGACCGGGATTCGTACCGAAGAGAACGACGGCTACAACGCCGTCCAGATCGCGTTCGGCGCGATCGACCCCCGCAAGGTCACCAAGCCGGTCGCGGGTCAGTTCGAGAAGGCCGGGGTCACCCCGCGCCGGCATATCGCCGAGATCCGGCTCGACAACGCCGAGCAGGCCTCCGGCTTCGAGATCGGCCAGGAGATCGGCGCCGACGTGTTCGAGGACGGTGCCTTCGTCGACGTCACCGGCACGTCGAAGGGCAAGGGGTTCGCCGGCACCATGAAGCGCCACGGCTTCGCTGGTCAGGGCGCCTCGCACGGTACCCAGGCGGTGCACCGTAAGCCCGGTTCCATCGGAGGCGCCTCGACGCCCGGCCGCGTCTTCAAGGGCAAGGCCATGGCCGGCCGCATGGGCAACGAGCGTGTGACCACCATGAACCTCAAGGTCCACAAGGTTGACGCCGAGGCCGGCGTCCTCCTCATCAAGGGAGCCATCCCGGGTCGCAACGGCGGCCTCGTGATGGTCCGTTCCGCTGTGAAGGGCGGTGCGCGCGCATGACCACGACGGAGAACACCGTGAACCTCAAGCTGGATGTCCGTACCCCGGCCGGCTCGACCGACGGCTCGGTCGAGCTCCCCGCCGAGATCTTCGGCGTCGAGCCCAATCTGCCCCTGATGCACCAGGTCGTGGTGGCCCAGCTCGCCGCGGCGCGCCAGGGCACCCACTCGACCAAGACCCGCGGCGAGGTCCGCGGCGGCGGTCGTAAGCCGTTCCGCCAGAAGGGCACCGGCCGCGCCCGTCAGGGCTCGACCCGCGCCCCCGCCTACACCGGCGGCGGCACGGTCCACGGCCCCAAGCCGCGCGACTACTCGCAGCGCACGCCCAAGAAGATGAAGGCCGCCGCTCTGCGTGGCGCCCTGTCCGACCGGGCCGCCAGCGAGCGTATCCACGTGGTCACCGAGTTCGTCGAGGGCCAGAAGCCGTCGACCTCCGGTGTCCGTGACTTCCTCGGCACCCTGTCCGACCGGAAGAAGTTCCTGATCGTCGTCGGCCGCGAGGACCTCGCCGCGTGGCGCTCCGCCGCCAACCTCGATCATGTCCACCCGATCGCTCCGGATCAGCTCAACACCTACGACGTCCTGAACGCCGACGACGTCGTGTTCTCGGTCGAGGCTCTGGACGCGTTCGTCACGCAGGCGAGCCGTTCGCTCGCCGGCAAGGCTGCGAAGGAGGCCGACAAGTGAGCACCGTCGCCGATCCCCGGGACGTGATCCTCGCCCCGGTCGTCTCCGAGAAGGCATACGGCCTGCTCGAGCAGGGCGTGTACACGTTCCTGGTGGCCCCGGACGCCAACAAGACGCAGATCAAGATCGCCATCCAGGAGATCTTCGGCGTCACGGTGGAGTCCGTGAACACCGCTAACCGTCAGGGCAAGCGCAAGCGCACCCGCACCGGGTACGGACAGCGCAAGAGCACCAAGCGCGCCATCGTGACCCTCGCGGCCGACAGCAAGCCCATCGAGATCCCGGGTCTGACCGCCTGAGGGCGGGAAGAGTTAAGGACGAGAGAACCTCATGGCTATCCGCAAGTACAAGCCCACGACCCCCGGTCGTCGCGGCTCGAGCGTCTCGGACTTCGCCGAGATCACCCGCTCGACGCCCGAGAAGTCGCTGTTGCGCCCGCTCAGCAAGACCGGCGGCCGTAACGGCCACGGCCGCATCACCACCCGCCACAAGGGCGGTGGGCACAAGCGTCAGTATCGTGTCATCGACTTCCGTCGGAACGACAAGGACGGCGTGCTCGCCACCGTGGCGCACATCGAGTACGACCCGAACCGCACCGCGAACATCGCGCTCCTGCACTACGCGGACGGCGAGAAGCGCTACATCCTCGCCCCCCGCAACCTCAAGCAGGGCATGAAGGTGGAGTCGGGCGCAGGCGCCGACATCAAGACCGGCAACAACCTGCCGCTCCGCAACATCCCCGCCGGCACGGTCGTGCACGCGGTGGAGCTGCGCCCGGGCGGCGGCGCCAAGATGGCCCGCGCGGCCGGCGCCGGTATCCAGCTGCTCGGCAAGGAGGGCACCTACGCGTCCCTGCGTATGCCGTCCGGTGAGATCCGCCGGGTCGACGTGCGCTGCCGCGCCACGATCGGCGAGGTCGGCAACGCCGAGCAGGCCAACATCAACTGGGGTAAGGCCGGCCGCATGCGGTGGAAGGGCGTCCGCCCGACCGTCCGTGGTGTGGTCATGAACCCCATCGACCACCCGCACGGTGGTGGCGAGGGCAAGACGTCCGGTGGACGTCACCCCGTCAGCCCGTGGGGCCAGCCCGAGGGCCGGACCCGCAAGCCCAACAAGGCGAGCGACAGCCTCATCGTCCGTCGCCGTCGCACCGGTAAGAAGCGCTAAGGAGGGAAACTAGGATGCCTCGTAGTCTCAAGAAGGGTCCGTTCGTCGACGAACACCTCCTCGCGAAGGTGGACGTGCAGAACGACAAGGGCACTCATCAGGTCATCAAGACCTGGTCGCGTCGCTCGACGATCCTGCCCGATTTCATCGGCCACACGTTCGCCGTCCACGACGGCCGCAAGCATGTGCCCGTGTTCGTGTCCGACTCGATGGTGGGTCACAAGCTCGGCGAGTTCGCGCCGACGCGCACGTTCAAGGGGCACATCAAGGACGATCGGAAGAGTAAGCGTCGATGAGCACTGACACCCAGAAGAACGACGCG
The DNA here is from genome assembly GCF_002999155.1 of Dietzia sp. oral taxon 368. Taxonomy (NCBI): domain Bacteria; kingdom Bacillati; phylum Actinomycetota; class Actinomycetes; order Mycobacteriales; family Dietziaceae; genus Dietzia; species Dietzia sp. oral taxon 368. Next base: position 328,167 of record NZ_CP027238.1, on the reverse strand, counting down.
CAGGCCGAGCAGAAGCTCACCGCCCGCGCCACCGCTAAGTTCGTCCGCGTCACGCCCATGAAGGCGCGTCGTGTGATCGACCTGGTCCGAGGCAAGGACGCCTCTGACGCGCTGGACATCCTGCGGTTCGCCCCGCAGTCCGCCAGCGAGCCGGTCGCCAAGGTTCTGGCGTCGGCGATCGCGAACGCCGAGAACAACCTGGATCTGGATCCCCGGACCCTGGTCGTCACCACGGCGTACGCCGACGAGGGGCCGACCCTGAAGCGGTTCCGTCCGCGCGCCCAGGGCCGGGCCTTCCGCGTGCGGAAGCGCACGAGCCACATCACCGTCGAGGTGACCAGCGTGCCCGAGAAGGCCGGATCCGGCCGGGGACGTCGTAACCAGGGAGGTGCCCGCTAAATGGGACAGAAGATCCATCCGCACGGCTTCCGTCTGGGCATCACCTCGGACTGGACGTCCAAGTGGTTCGCCGACAAGCAGTACGCCGACTACGTGTCCGAGGACATCAAGATCCGCCAGCTCCTGTCGAAGGGCATGGAGCGGGCCGGCATCTCGGGCGTGGACATCTCGCGTACCCGTGACCGAGTCCACGTGGACATCCACACCGCCCGTCCCGGCATCGTGATCGGTCGTCGTGGCGCCGAGGCCGACCGCCTGCGTGGCGAGCTCGAGAAGCTCACCGGCAAGCAGGTCCACCTCAACATCCTCGAGATCAAGAACACCGAGGCCGACGCCCAGCTCGTCGCCCAGGGCATCGCCGAGCAGCTGTCCAACCGCGTCGCCTTCCGCCGCGCGATGCGCAAGGGCATCCAGTCCGCCATGCGCCAGCCGCAGGTCAAGGGCATCAAGGTGGTCTGCTCGGGCCGTCTCGGCGGTGCCGAGATGTCCCGCTCGGAGCGCTACCACGAGGGCCGCGTCCCGCTCCACACCCTGCGTGCCGAGATCGACTACGGCACCTACGAGGCCAAGACGACCTTCGGTCGCATCGGCGTCAAGGTGTGGATCTACAAGGGCGACGTCGTGGGCGGTCGCCGCGAGTCCGACCAGTACGCCCAGTCCAGCAACCGCGGTGGCGCTGACCGTGGCCCGCGCCGCGAGCGCGGTGCCGGCCGGCCCCGTCGCTCCGGCGCCCAGGGCACCACGGCCACCAGCACCGAGACCGGCCGCGCCGGCTCGGCTGCCCCGGCCGAGGCGCCCGCAGAAAACAAGGAGGCCTGACCGTGCTGATCCCGAAGCGCGTCAAGCACCGCAAGCAGCACCACCCCGGCCGCAGCGGTGCGGCCAAGGGCGGCACCAAGGTGACGTTCGGTGACTACGGCATCCAGGCCCTCGAGCCGGCGTACGTCACCAACCGTCAGATCGAGTCCGCTCGTATCGCCATCAACCGCCACATCAAGCGTGGTGGCAAGGTCTGGATCAACATCTACCCGGACCGTCCGCTGACCAAGAAGCCCGCCGAGGTCCGCATGGGTTCCGGTAAGGGCTCGGTCGAGTGGTGGGTCGCCAACGTCAAGCCGGGGCGCATCCTCTTCGAGATGTCGTACCCGAACGAGGAGACCGCTCGCGAGGCGCTTCGCCGCGCGCAGCACAAGCTCCCCTGTAAGACCCGCATCGTGACCCGGGAGGAGCAGTTCTGATGGCTAGTGGAACCACCGCCCCCGAGCTGCGCGAGCTCGACGCGGAAGCGCTGACCGCGCGTCTGCGTGAGGCCAAGGAAGAGCTGTTCAACCTGCGCTTCCAGATGGCCACCGGTCAGCTGACCAACAACCGTCGCCTGCGTGTCGTCCGTCACGACATCGCTCGCATCTACACTGTCATGCGCGAGCGCGAGCTCGGGCTGTCGGCGGCGCCGGGTGATGCCAAGTGAGTGACAAGGAAGCAGTTGTGACTGAGTCCAACGAGAACACCGAGCGCAACAGCCGCAAGGTGCGGATCGGGTACGTCGTGTCCGACAAGATGGAGAAGACCATCGTCGTCGAGCTCGAGGACCGCGTGAAGCACCCGCTGTACGGCAAGATCATGCGACGTACGGAGCGCGTCAAGGCGCACGACGAGACCAACACCGCCGGTGTCGGCGACCGCGTGCGGATCATGGAGACCCGCCCGCTGTCCGCCTCGAAGCGGTACCGCCTCGTGGAGGTCCTGGAGCGCGCCAAGTAGGTCCGCCCCGCTCCACACGAGCAACCCGCCCCTGGGATTCCCGGGGGCGGGTTGTTCGCATTTGTCACATGAGTAGACGCTGATACGACGGGGAACGTACTGTGTCATCGGCCCGGGTACGGACCGGAGCCTCACACACGACAGCGACATCGCCCAGCCAGGACAGGACGCCACATGACCGTACGAGTGGATAATCACCAGCGGAAGGAAGTGCGAGCCGGGGCCGCCCGCGGATTGCGCGCCCTCGCCGCGTCGGCAGCCGCGGTGGCTCTGATCGCCGGCGGGGCCGTGCCGGCCGCCGCGCAGAGCCCCGACGCCGGATCGATCGGGCCGGGGTCCGTCGACCCTGCGTCCCTGGCGCCGAGCGTCGTGCCCGGGAGCCTGTTCGGGGTACCGTCGCTGAGTATTGCCGCCTCGACCCATCTCGGCGCGCCGATCCCGTTGACGGGCGTCCTCGGATCACTCGCGGACGCCGGGTCCGGGGATTTCGCCCGCCCCGGCAGCTCGCTGCCGCCCGGGCAGCCGATAGCGGTCCGCGACAAGTCGATCACCCGGTCCGAGGTGCGGAGCATAGATCCGCTCTTCCCCGCGTCCCCACACGAGGTCGACGGGCGCGCCGAGGTCTGGACGGTCACGTCGGCGACGATGCAGCGGGTCGTGCGGGTGGAGGTCTACCGCGCTCCCGCGGGCGTCGACGCCCCCAACGTCTACTTCCTCGACGGTGTGGGCAGCGAGTCCCCCTCGGGCTGGAGCGGTGGCATGGGCTGGGGCGATCCGGCCGTGCGCGACCTCGACGTCAACGTGATCGCGCCGACCGGCGCTCCGTCATCGATGTGGTCCGACTGGCGGACCGACGATCCGGTCCTCGGCCCCAACAGCTGGGAGACGTTCCTGACCGAGGAGCTGCCGCCGCTGCTCGAGCAGGGTCTCGAAGGCACCGCCGACGGGCTCGCGCACAACGTGGACTGGGGCGTGTTGGGCGTCTCGATGGGGGCGGCGTCGGCGCTCCACCTGGCCAACTCCACTCCGGAGATGTTCAGCGGGGCCGGGGGAGTGTCGGGTGCCTATTCGACACTGGACGAGCTCGGGTACCAGTACGCCCGTCTGACCGTGGCCGCCCGCCACGGTGAGGTGACCAACATGTGGGGACCACGGGGATCGCAGGCGTGGGAGGACCACGACACGGTCGCCGACCCGAGCGGGCTGGCCGGACAGTCCGTGTTCCTCAGCGCTGCCACCGGGCTCGTCGGATCGACCGAGCTGGGGTACTTCGGGAGTAACGAAGTCGTGCTGCTCGACGGCCACATCCTCGAGAAGGGGTCCTACGAGAGCACCCGCGCGCTCGAGGGCGCACTGCGCGGGGTCCCGGATGTCGATCTGCAGGTCGTCTACATGGACGCGGGTATCCACAACTGGCCGACCTTCGTCCCGCAGATGCTTCCGGGGCTGCAGCACATCCTCTCCGGGCTCGATGCCGCCGTTCCCAACTCGCGGGCCACGACCGGGGGAGTGGCGGATCGCGAGCACAGCCCGCTCGGCTCCCTGGGCTCGGCCGGCTCGGCCGGCTCTTCGGGCGGGACGGGCTCGGCCGGCGCCTCCGGATCGCTCCGCACGGTGGGCGGCGGCTCGGCGGGGTCGGGCGGCAGCTGACCGGGATTTGGGCCGCGGAGCAGCCGCACCCTACACTGGAACAGTTGCCCGAGCTGTCGCGCACCTTTCGCGCGCCCGGGCGGCATGACCGCGTGTGTCGGGTCGGTATCCGGCACACATCGAACAGACCTGGTCAGGAGAACCATGATCCAGCAGGAGTCGCGGCTGAAGGTCGCCGACAACACGGGTGCCAAGGAGATTCTCTGCATCCGCGTTCTCGGCGGGTCCAAGCGTCGCTATGCGGGCGTGGGCGACATCATCGTCGCCACCGTCAAGGACGCCATCCCCGGCGGCAACGTCAAGAAGGGTGAGGTCGTCAAGGCCGTCATCGTGCGCACCGCCAAGGAGCGCCGTCGCCCGGACGGGTCGTACATCAAGTTCGACGAGAACGCCGCCGTCATCATCAAGAACGACAACGACCCGCGTGGCACGCGCATCTTCGGGCCCGTCGGCCGCGAGCTGCGCGACAAGAAGTTCATGCGCATCGTCTCGCTGGCTCCGGAGGTGCTCTGACATGAAGGTTCACAAGGGCGACACCGTGCTCGTCATCTCGGGCAAGGACAAGGGCGCGAAGGGCAAGGTCATCCAGGCCTTCCCCGCCCAGGAGAAGGTCCTCGTCGAGGGCGTCAACCGCATCAAGAAGCACACCTCCAACTCGGCTGCCGAGCGTGGCGCCTCCTCCGGCGGCATCGTCACCCAGGAGGCCCCGATCCACGTGTCCAACGTGATGGTCGTGGACGCCGACGGCACCCCGACCCGGGTCGGAATCCGCACCGACGAGAACGGCAAGCGCGTCCGTGTCTCGCGTAAGACCGGGAAGGACCTGTGACCATGACCGATACCGCTCTTCCCACCGGCTACACCCCGCGCCTCAAGGCGAAGTACCGTAGCGAGATCAAGCCGGCGCTGAACGAGACGTTCGAATACGCGAACGTCATGCAGATCCCGGGCGTCGTCAAGGTCGTCGTCAACATGGGCGTCGGCGACGCCGCTCGCGACGCCAAGCTCATCAACGGCGCGATCAACGACCTCACCCTGATCACCGGCCAGAAGCCGGAGGTCCGGCGGGCCCGCAAGTCCATCGCGCAGTTCAAGCTGCGTGAGGGCATGCCCATCGGCGCGCGCGTCACCCTCCGTGGCGACCGCATGTGGGAGTTCCTGGACCGTCTGACCACCGTCGCCCTGCCGCGTATCCGCGACTTCCGCGGCCTCTCCGGCAAGCAGTTCGACGGTCACGGCAACTACACCTTCGGTCTCAACGAGCAGACGATGTTCTACGAGATCGACGTCGACAAGGTCGATCGTCCGCGCGGTATGGACATCACTGTCGTCACCACCGCGACGAACGACGAAGAGGGCCGGGCGCTTCTCAAGCACCTCGGATTCCCCTTCAAGGAGAACTGATCCTCTCCTGACAGGCCGGACCGGCCGTCCTCGCCGGGGCACCGCATCGCGGGTCCCCGGCGACGGGCAGACGGCCCAGTCGTCTGGTCGTGAACAGTGAGAAGAGCACTGTGAACGGCGGGACACCCGAGCGCCCCACGGGGAGCCGGATCCCATACAAGAGAACATTCGCACTCTTCGTGATAGGCCCACGGCGTTCGCGGGCGACCCACAGGTCGCCGGGCGGGCGTGTTGCATGGGAACCGTTACGAGAAAGGAACATGGTCCATCCATGTCGATGACCGATCCCATCGCGGACATGCTGACGCGTGTGCGTAACGCCAACTCGGCGTTCCACGACACCGTGTCGATGCCGCATTCCAAGCTCAAGGGCAACATCGCGGCGATCCTCAAGCAGGAGGGTTACATCGCCGACTACGCCGTCTCCGACGCCGAGGTGGGCAAGAAGCTCACCATCGATCTGAAGTACGGCCCGTCCCGCCAGCGGAGCATCCAGGGCATCAAGCGCATCTCGAAGCCGGGTCTGCGTGTGTACGCCAAGTCCACCGAACTGCCCAAGGTCCTCGGCGGGCTGGGCGTCGCGATCATCTCGACGTCCCAGGGTCTGCTCACCGACCGTCAGGCGAACAACAAGAAGGTGGGCGGGGAAGTCCTCGCCTACGTCTGGTAAGGGGGCGACGAAATGTCACGTATCGGCAAGGCTCCGATCACAGTCCCGTCCGGTGTCGACATCAAGGTCGACGGCCAGACCATCACGGTCAAGGGCCCCAAGGGTGAGCTCACCCAGGTGCTGCCCGAGCCCATCTCGGTGACAGTCGAGGAGGGCACCCTCACGGTGAACCGTCCCGACGACCACCGCGACAACCGCTCCCTGCACGGCCTCTCCCGCTCGCTGGTCAACAACATGGTCGTGGGCGTGACCGAGGGTTACAAGCAGGACATGGAGATCTTCGGCGTCGGATACCGCGTCGTGGCCAAGGGCTCGGACCTCGAGTTCGCCCTCGGTTACTCGCACCCGGTGCCGGTCGCCGCCCCGGCGGGCATCACGTTCGCCGTCGACGGTGCGACCAAGTTCTCGATCTCCGGTATCGACAAGCAGCAGGTGGGCCAGATCGCCGCCAACATCAAGCGACTGCGGAAGCACGACCCGTACAAGGGCAAGGGCATCCGCTACGCCGGCGAGCAGGTCCGTCGCAAGGTCGGAAAGACGGGTAAGTGATCATGAGCAGCACCAAGAAGCGTTCCCCGCTGGGAACCGACGCCTCGACCGCACGTCGCGAGGGTCGGGCCCGGCGCCATTACCGCCTCCGCAAGAAGGTCTCCGGCACGCCGGAGCGTCCGCGGTTGGTCGTCAACCGCTCCTCGCGCCACATCCACGCCCAGATCGTCGACGACCTGGCGGGCCGTACGCTCGCCGCCGCGTCGACCATCGAGGCCGATGTGCGGTCCCTCGAGGGCGACAAGAAGGCCCGCAGCGCGAAGGTCGGCCAGCTCCTGGCCGAGCGCGCCAAGGCCGCCGGCATCGACGCCGTCGTGTTCGACCGTGGCGGCAACAAGTACCACGGCCGGATCGCGTCGCTCGCCGACGCCGCCCGCGAGGGTGGGCTGGAGTTCTGATGATCAACACCACTGCACTGACCGCGAATGGAAGGACCGTCTGATGCCGGGACGTCAGCGTCGTGACGGCGGAGGCAACGGACCCGCCGCAGACAACAAGAACACCAACGACAACGCCCAGGGGCGCGGCGGCGACCGCGGCCGCGGGCGGGGCCGCGACGACCGTCGTGGCCGCCACGACGACGAGAAGTCGCAGTACATCGAGCGCGTCGTCACCATCAACCGCGTCTCCAAGGTCGTGAAGGGCGGTCGGCGTTTCAGCTTCACCGCGCTCGTGATCCTCGGTGACGGCAACGGTATGGTCGGCGTCGGCTACGGCAAGGCCAAGGAAGTCCCCGCGGCCATCCAGAAGGGCAATGAGGAGGCCCGGAAGAACTTCTTCCGCGTCCCGCTCATCGGCTCCACGATCCCGCACCCCATCCAGGGTGAGGCCGCCGCCGGTGTCGTCATGCTGCGTCCGGCGTCCCCGGGTACCGGTGTCATCGCCGGTGGCGCCGCGCGCGCCGTGCTCGAGGCCGCCGGCGTCAACGACATCCTGTGCAAGTCGCTCGGGTCGGACAACGCCATCAACGTCGTTCACGCGACCGTGGCCGCCCTCAAGGGTCTGCACCGTCCAGAGGAGGTCGCGGCCCGTCGCGGCCTGCCGATCGAGGACGTCGCGCCCGCGGGCATGCTCCGCGCGCGTGCCGGACAGGGGGCCTGACCATGGCGAACCTCAAGATCACCCAGGTCCGTGGGACCGTCGGGACCAAGAAGAACCAGCGGGACTCCCTGCGTACGCTCGGCCTCAAGGGCATCCGGAAGTCGGTCGTGCGTGAGGACAACGCGCAGACCCGGGGTCTCATCAACGTCGTGAACCACCTCGTCGTGGTCGAAGAGACGGAGTGAGAATGACCATCAAGTTGCACCACCTGCGTCCCGCGCCGGGCGCCCACACCGACAAGATCCGCGTTGGTCGCGGTGAAGGCGGCAAGCGGGGCAAGACGGCCGGTCGCGGTACCAAGGGCACCAAGGCGCGTAAGAACGTCCCCGCGGCGTTCGAGGGCGGCCAGATGCCGATCCACATGCGGCTCCCGAAGCTCAAGGGCTTCAAGAACCGCAACAAGGTCGTCTTCCAGGTCGTCAACGTGTCCGACATCCAGCGGCTGTTCCCCAACGGCGGCGAGATCGGCGTGACCGAGCTCGTCGACGCGGGCGCTGTCCGCAAGAACCAGCCGGTCAAGGTTCTCGGTGACGGGGAGATCTCCGTCGCCGTCACACTGACCGTCGACAAGGTCTCCGCGTCGGCCAAGAGCAAGATCGAGGCCGCGGGCGGAAGCGTGTCGGAGGCCGGGGCCTGATCCCCGGTAGGCCCGCCGAGGGCCGCTGAGGTGCGCAGGGGTCGGGTCCGAGAGTCTCGGATCCGGCCCCTGCCCTCGTCTTGATAGAGTTTTCCCGTTGTGCGCTCCGGGCCCGGCATCCGCCGTGCGGTCCATGTGACCCGCGCCCGGCGCATCTGCTTACGACGACCGGCGGCCCACGGCCGACCACGACCAGGAGGACATGTGCTCTCCGCACTCGCGTCCGCGATCAAGGACCGGGACCTGAGGAAGAAGATCCTCTTCACCCTCGGGATCATCATCCTCTACCGGATCGGCGCGCAGATCCCGTCGCCCGGCGTCGATTACCCCAAGTTGCGCGGCCTGCTCGACACCGCGATGACCGGGGACAACGCCCAGTTGTACTCCCTGGTCAACCTGTTCTCCGGTGGCGCGCTGCTGCAGCTGTCCGTCTTCGCGATCGGCATCATGCCGTTCATCACGGCGAGCATCATCGTCCAGCTACTCACCGTGGTCATCCCTTACTTCGAGCAGCTGAAGAAGGAGGGGCAGTCCGGCCAGGCCAAGATGACGCAGTACACGCGCTATCTGACCATCGCGCTGGCCGTGCTCCAGTCCGCCGGCATCGTCGCGTTGGCCGACCGGGGACAGCTCCTCGGTAACGGGCAGTCCGTTCTCATGGACGACGACGTGCTCACGCTCATCACGATCGTGATCGTCATGACCGCCGGTGCGGCCCTGGTGATGTGGTTCGGCGAGCTCATCACCGATCGCGGCGTCGGCAACGGCATGTCGCTGCTCATCTTCGCCGGCATCGCGTCCCGTATCCCCGCAGAGGGCGTGAACATCTACCAGAACTCCTCGACGATGAAGTTCGCCGCGGTCATGTTCGCGGTCGTGCTCATCGTCGTCGCCGTCGTCTTCGTCGAGCAGGGACAGCGCCGGATCCCCGTCCAGTACGCCAAGCGGATGGTCGGTCGCCGTCAGTACGGCGGGACCTCGACCTACCTCCCGCTGAAGGTCAACCAGGCGGGGGTCATCCCCGTGATCTTCGCGTCGTCGCTCATGTACGTGCCGATCCTCATCACCCAGCTGGTGCAGGGCCCCGAGCCGTCGGGTGACGGTTTCTGGCAGCGCTACGTGATGCAGTACCTCCAGAACCCGTCGAGCTGGGGCTACATCGTCCTGTATTTCGCCCTCATCATCTTCTTCGCGTACTTCTACGTGGCCATCCAGTTCGACCCGATGGAGCAGGCCGAGAACATGAAGAAGTACGGCGGATTCATCCCCGGGATCCGTCCCGGTCGCCCGACCGCCGAGTACCTGGGCTACGTCCTCAACCGGATCCTGCTCTTCGGTTCGCTGTACCTCGGCCTCATCGCCGTGCTCCCGAACATCTTCCTCGACATGGGCAGCGGGGGTGGCGACATGCAGAACATGCCGTTCGGCGGCACCGCCGTGCTCATCATGGTCTCCGTGGGCCTCGACACGGTGAAGCAGATCGAAGCCCAGTTGATGCAGCGCAACTACGAGGGCTTCCTCAAGTAGCCGCGGCCTCGTCCGAGCAACCCCACTGTAGAAAGGCAGGTCCCCACCATGCGTCTCGTCCTCCTCGGCCCTCCCGGTGCCGGTAAGGGAACCCAGGCGGCTCTGTTGTCGGAGAAGCTCGGCGTGCCCCACATCTCGACCGGTGACCTCTTCCGCGCCAACATCTCGCAGGGCACCGATCTGGGCAAGGAGGCGAAGGGGTACATCGACTCCGGAAACCTGGTCCCGGCCGAGCTGACCAACCGCATGGTCAAGGCCAGGATCGCCGAGCCCGACGCCGCGGAGGGCTTCCTGCTCGACGGATACCCCCGCAGCGTCGCGCAGGCGGACGCCCTCAAGGACATGCTCTCCGAGGCGGGGTGCTCCCTCGACGCGGTGCTGGAGTTCAAGGTCGACGACGACACGGTCGTCCAGCGGATGCTGGCCCGCGGTCGCGAGGACGACACCGAGGACGTCATCCGCAACCGCATGTCGGTGTACCGGTCCGAGACCGCCCCTCTGCTCGAGTACTACGCGGGCGACGTCAAGAGCATCGACGCCGTCGGTTCGGTCGAGGAGATCAACGCCCGCGCGCTCGCCGCGCTGGGTCGCTGACGCCCGCCGTGCTCGGCCGGTCGCGCAAGGGCGTCGTCGCCGCCCGCACAGCGGGGGAACTGGACGCGATGGAGGCGGCGGGGCGCATCGTCGGCCGCACGCTCATCGCGGTCCGGGACGCCGCCGTCCCGGGCGCGACGACAGGTGATCTCGACGAGGTCGCTGAGCAGGTGATCCGCGAGTCCGGCGCCATACCGTCCTTCAAGGGGTACGAGGGTTTCCCCGGCTCCATCTGTTCCTCGGTCAACGAGGTCGTGGTGCACGGGATCCCCGGACCGGAGACGGTGCTGCGGGAAGGGGACCTCGTCTCTATCGACTGCGGAGCCATCCTCGAGGGATGGCACGGGGACTCGGCGTGGACGTTCGGCGTGGGCTCCCTCGCGCCCGATGTCGCCGCCCTCAACGACGCGACACGTGAGGTCCTCGAGGTGGGCATGCGCGCGATGCTCCCGGGGAACAGGTTGACCGACGTGTCGCACGCGCTCGAGGTGGCCACCCGGCGGGCCGAGGAACGGCACGGCGTCTCACTCGGGATCGTCGACGGTTTCGGCGGCCACGGCATCGGCCGTGAGATGCACGAATGGCCGTTCCTCGCCAACGAGGGCAAGCCCGGTAGGGGACCGCGCCTCCAGGAGGGGTCGGTCCTGGCGATCGAGCCGATGCTGGTTCTCGGCGGAGAGACCGACACGCGGACCCTGTCGGATGACTGGACGGTCGTCACCGTCGACGGCTCGCCGGCCTCGCACTGGGAACACACCGTCGCCGTCACAGCGGACGGGCCCCGGATCCTCACCCCCCGTCCACTCGGCTGAGGCGGGTCGTCCCGCGCCCCGGAGGGCGCAGGCCGGCCCGGGGGCCGGCGTCGCTCGGGCCCGGGGGGCCGGCCGCGGACGACCGCGGTCGGGTTAGCATGTTCTCTCGGTTCAGATCGGCCTGAAAGGTCAGGGCATGCCAACACCCGTCCGCGTTCCCCGGGAACTCCCCACGTCAGTGCGTCCCGCGGTCGCGGTCCTGGTGATGCTCTCCCTCGTGCTAGCGCAGGCCCTGCTCGTAACGCAGGGAGCCGCCGCACAATCCGTTGCGGAGGGCGGCGCGGGGTCGATCGCGGAGGACCCGCAGCCCGGACCCTTCTACCACGCTGACCCGCAGGCGCTCGCGGATGCGGCGCCGGGCCGGGTCATCAACTCCAGGACCGTGACGATGCCGGTATTCCTCGGGTACGGCGTCACCGAGATCGCGTACCGGTCCACGGACACTCGGGACCGGCCGCTGCTGGCCACCGCGACCGTGGTCCGGCCCCATCACGCCCGCCCCGACGGCCCGGTCCTGAGCTACCAGCACTACCTCAACGCGTTGGGGCAGCGGTGTGCGCCCACCGAGACCCTCGTGCACCCCACCCTCGAGACCGTGCAGGACAACGCCATGGTCTTCCTCCGGTCCCGTCTGGACCAGGGCTGGACCGTCATCATCCCGGACCATCTGGGACCCAAGGTCGCATACCCGGGGGGACAGCTGTCCGGGCGCATCGTCCTCGACGGCATGCGGGCGGTGCGGGATGACCCTCGTTTCGATTCCCGGAACAGCCGGTTCGGCGCGCTGGGGTACTCGGGGGGCGGCATCGCCAGTGCCTGGGTCTCGCTCCTGCACGACGACTACGCCCCCGACGTGAACCTGGTGGGCGTTGCGAAGGGCGGCGTCCCGACGGACATGACCACGATGGCGCGGATGATCGGCAACCAGCCGCACCCGGCGTTCGGGTTGGCGTTCGCCGCCGCGGTGGGGATGGCCCGTGAGTACCCGGAAGCGATCCGTCTCGAGGAGAAGCTCACCCCTGACGGTTGGCATCTCTACCACCAGCTGAAGGGCCGGTGTACCGCGACGCTGCTGACCTTCGGCGCGTTCCGGTCGGTCCCGATGGTCCTGCGTGGCGGCGACCTCATGGCGGAGGAGGGGCTCATGCGCGCATTCGCCGAGAACAGCGTCCGCCTCAGTCCGGATGTGCCGCGGGTGCCGGTGTTCATGTGGCATTCCGGCACCGATCCTCTCGTGCCGTTCTGGGACGCGGAGGAGACGGCGAAGCGGTACTGCCGCGAGGGGGCGCCGGTCACCTGGGAACCCGGCCTTGCGCCCGAGCATCTGTTGGGCGCGGTGGAGAAGCTGCCGGCGGCCATGAACTGGCTACAGCAGCGGTTCGAGGGCGCCCCCGCCGGTCGCGCCTGCTACGTCTGACAGGTGGCCGGGCGGGCCGGTTCGTCGCGATTGGCGCTGACCAGCGACCTCGCGTAGGCTTATACGTCGGTGTGCCCACCAGTGCACCACAATCCGGTAGACGTCATCCGGGGAATCGTGGAGGACCGTAACCAGCATGGCAAAGAAAGACGGAGCCATCGAGGTCGAGGGCCGTGTCGTCGAGCCGTTGCCGAACGCAATGTTCCGCGTCGAGCTCGAGAACGGGCACAAGGTCCTCGCCCACATCAGCGGGAAGATGCGGCAGCACTACATCCGCATCCTCCCGGAGGATCGCGTGGTCGTGGAGCTCTCGCCCTACGACCTGACGCGTGGACGGATCGTCTACCGCTACAAGTAAAGACGCTCAACTCCCCGTACCAGCCGCCGCCTCCGCGAAAGGGGTCGGCGGGTTCGTACCCCCGGTTGCGGAGGCCGGGGCCCCGGACGGTTGCTCATCGAGAGATGACCATCCGGATCGGGGACGGTCGGGGAGCAGACCTACCGCACGACGAAAGAGATACGCCACATGGCACGCCTTGCCGGCGTCGATCTCCCACGCGACAAGCGCATGGAGATCGCGCTCACCTACATTTTCGGCATCGGTCGCACCCGGTCGCTGGAGATCCTGGAGCGTACGGGTATCAGCCCCGATCTGCGCACCAAGGACCTCTCCGACGAGCAGCTGACCGTCCTTCGTGACGACATCGAGGGCAACTACAAGGTGGAGGGTGACCTCCGCCGCGAGATCCAGGGCGATATCCGCCGGAAGATCGAGATCGGTAGCTACCAGGGACTGCGTCACCGTCGTGGCCTGCCCGTCCGTGGTCAGCGCACCAAGACCAATGCCCGTACCCGTAAGGGTCCGAAGAAGACCGTCGCCGGAAAGAAGAAGTAATGCCCCCCAAGTCACGCGCTGCGGGCCCGAAGAAGACGGGCCGTCGCAAGGATAAGAAGAACGTGCCCCTGGGCCAGGCCCACATCAAGAGCACGTTCAACAACACCATCGTCTCGATCACCGACCCGTCCGGTGGCGTCCTCGCATGGGCGTCCTCCGGCCACGTCGGCTTCAAGGGCTCGCGTAAGTCGACGCCCTTCGCCGCCCAGCTCGCCGCCGAGAACGCGGCCCGCAAGGCGCAGGAGCACGGCGTCAAGAAGGTCGACGTGTTCGTCAAGGGCCCCGGCTCGGGACGTGAGACCGCGATCCGCTCCCTCCAGGCCGCCGGCCTCGAGGTGGGCACGATCTCCGATGTCACCCCCCAGCCCCACAACGGCTGTCGTCCGCCCAAGCGGCGTCGAGTCTGAGCCGGAAGGAACGCACTAGACCATGGCACGTTACACCGGCCCCGTCACCCGCAAGTCCCGCCGTCTCGGCGTGGACCTCGTGGGTGGAGACACCGCATTCGAACGTCGGCCCTTCCCGCCCGGTCATCACGGCCGTGCGCGGATCAAGGAGTCCGAGTACCGCACCCAGCTGCAGGAGAAGCAGAAGGCCCGCTTCACCTACGGCGTGATGGAGAAGCAGTTCCGTCGCTACTACGAGGAGGCCAACCGCCGCGCCGGTAAGACCGGTGAGAACCTCCTCCAGATCCTCGAGTCGCGGCTGGACAACGTCGTGTACCGCGCGGGTCTCGCGCGGACGCGCCGCCAGGCCCGTCAGCTCGTGGCGCACGGCCACTTCCTGGTCAACGACCAGAAGGTGACCATCCCGAGCTACCGCGTCTCGCAGTACGACATCATCGATGTCCGTCCCAAGTCCACCAAGATGGACTGGTTCGAGATCGCCCAGGAGACGCTCGGTGAGCGTCCCGTCCCGGCGTGGCTGCAGGTCGTCCCCACGACCCTGCGGATCCTCGTCCACCAGCTCCCCGAGCGCGCCCAGATCGAGGTGCCGCTGCAGGAGCAGCTGATCGTCGAGCTCTACTCGAAGTGATCTGTCCTCCCTCGTCGCCGGGCGGGCCGCACACCGCGGCCCGCCCGGCGACGGTGGGTTCCCACGGCGTCAAATAGCGGGCGCCGAGAATCGAAAGAGGTAGCACATGCTCATCTCCCAGCGGCCCACCCTCACCGAGGAGGTCGTCTCCGAGAACCGCTCGCGGTTCGTGCTCGAGCCCCTCGAGCCCGGTTTCGGCTACACCATCGGCAACTCGCTGCGGCGCACGCTGCTGTCGTCCATCCCGGGCGCGGCCGTGACCAGCATCCGCATCGAGGGCGTCCTGCACGAGTTCACCACCGTGCCGGGCGTCAAGGAGGATGTCACCGACATCATCCTCAACCTCAAGGGCCTGGTCGTCTCGTCCGTCGAGGACGAGCCGGTCACCATGTACCTCAAGAAGCAGGGGCCGGGTGCCGTCACCGCCGGTGACATCGTCCCGCCCGCCGGCGTCGAGGTGCACAACCCGGACCTGCACATCGCCACTCTCAACGAGAAGGGCCGTCTGGAGATCGAGCTGGTCGTCGAGCGCGGCCGTGGCTACGTGCCCGCCGGGCTCAACAAGGACGCCGGCCACGAGATCGGCCGGATCCCGGTCGACTCGATCTACTCGCCCGTCCTCAAGGTGACCTACAAGGTCGAGGCGACCCGTGTGCACCAGCGCACGGACTTCGACCGCCTGGTCTTGGACGTCGAGACCAAGAACTCGATGACCGCCCGTGACGCCCTGGCGTCCGCCGGTAAGACCCTCGTCGAACTCTTCGGTCTCGCCCGTGAGCTCAACGAGGAGGCGGAGGGGATCGAGATCGGGCCCAGCCCGGCCGAGGCCGACCACATCGCCGCCTACGGCATGCCCATCGACGACCTGGACCTGTCGGTCCGGTCCTACAACTGCCTCAAGCGCGAGGGCGTCCACACGGTGGGCGAGCTCGTGGCCCGCAGCGAGTCGGACCTGCTCGACATCCGCAACTTCGGCCAGAAGTCGATCGACGAGGTCAAGGTCAAGCTCGTCGAGCTGGGCCTGTCGCTCAAGGACGCGCCCCCCGGATTCGATCCCGCCTCGGTCGCCGGCTACGACGCCGAGACCGGGACGTGGACCGACGAGGGCGGCGAGGATTACGCCGAGACCGAGCAGCTCTGACGAGCGCCCGGAACACCATTCCTAGGAGAATCTGATGCCCAAGCCCAAGAAGGGCGCCCGCCTCGGCGGATCCGCCGCCCACCAGCGGCTCATCCTCTCGAACCTGGCCACCCAGCTGTTCGAGCACGACGCCATCCGCACCACGGAGACCAAGGCGAAGCTGCTGCGCCCGTACGCGGAGAAGCTCATCACCAAGGCCCGCCGCGGCACGCTGGCCGACCGTCGTGAGGCCGCCAAGGTCATCCGCGACAAGGACGTCCTGCACAAGCTGTTCGCCGAGATCGGCCCGCGCGCGGCCAACCGCGACGGTGGCTACACCCGGATCGTCAAGCTCGAGAACCGCAAGGGCGACAATGCGCCCATGGCGATGATCGCGCTCGTGACCGAGGAGCTCGCCTCCGCGGAGGCCTCCCGCGCCACCCGCGCCGCCGCCTCCAAGGCCGCCGCCGCCCCGGCCGCCGCCGAGTCGACCGATGACGTGACCGCCGAGGCCGAGGCCAACAGCCCGATCGCCGACCAGGTCGAGGGCGCCGACGACGCCCAGGTGGACGCCGTTGAGGAGACCGCCGAGGCCGTGTCCGAGGACGCGACCCACGCCGAGGGTTCGGACGCCGACAAGGCCTGATCCGCCCCGGTACGAGATGCAGGGCCCCGTCACCGCACCCGCGGAGACGGGGCCCTCGTCGTACACGCCTCCGGTCAGAGCACGTCCGCGACCGCCTCGGCCATCGCCCGGTGCCCCGCAGCCGTGGGGTGCGTCGGGTGCGAGGCGGTCTCGATGCCGGTGAAGTCGGTGTAACGCCCCGCCACCGGCGCGCAGGCGTGGCGGCTCGCGGCGTCGTCGGGCAGGACCGCCGCGGCGCCCGCGCGGTCCGCGGCGTCCACGACGACCCGGTTGATCCGCTCGGTGACGGAGCGCGTCCAGTCCACGTCACCGGGGCTCATCCGGTCCACGAAGTCGCAGCTGTCGAGCTCGGGCACCAGCGGGAGGTACGCGGTGGTGACGATCCGGGCATCGGGCGAGCGCTCGCGGATGCCGGCGTACACGTCATCCAGTCGGCCCGCCAGCCCGGCCAGCGCGTCCGAGGTGACGCCGTCCAGCCGCTCGCGGCAGGGCGCACCGTCGGCGACTCGGGCTGTCCGCATCACGCATCCCACGATGTCGCCGAACCCGATGTCGTTGCCGCCGATCGACAGGGTCACCAGGTCCGTCTCGGCGGTGAGGGCGTCGAACTGCGGCGGGGTCTCGGGGATCTGGGGTGCGGTCATGTCCACCGTCCGCGCTCCGCCGCAGGTGGCGTCGATGAACTCGCCCGGCCGGATGTCGCCGGCGAGCAGAGACGGGTAGTTGCGGGTGGAGCGCAGGCACGCCTCCGGCCCGCTCGTCGGGGCGTTGGTCGGACCCAGGGCGGCGAACGAGTCGCCGAGTGCCACGTACCGGGCCACGGCGGTGTCGGGCGGTCCTGCGATGTCGGTGGGCGCGGGAGGGGACGCGGGGGGCGGGGCCTCGTCGTCGCTCCCGGAACAGGCCCCCAGCGTGAGGGCGACGGCTACGCCGACGGCGAGGAGCGCGGCATTGCGTGGGCGGCTACGCGCGGCGCGGTGCGGGGGACGGACCGACGGGGCGGGCCACCCCGGCGCCGGTCGGGACGGGGACGACGGTGGGCGCGGCGACGACATGGGGCCATCGTGCCGGACCGGGCGGCGGTGGGCTGGTGTGGCGGGCGCGCGCGGGCGTGGTCTAGCGTCTGTAGGCCGTGAGCACCCGCCGGATCCGCCTCGACGTCGCCTATGACGGCACCGACTTCTCCGGGTGGGCGCGTCAGCCCGGGCTGCGGACGGTGTGCGGGGTGCTCGAGGCCGAACTCGGCACCGTGCTGCGGAACCCGGTCACGCTGACCGTCGCGGGCCGGACCGACGCCGGGGTGCACGCCCGCGCCCAGGTCTGCCACGTCGACGTGGACCCGGCGTGGCTCGACCAGCGCTCGCTGGACGGGCGCCCTGAGGCGCTGGTCCGGAGGCTCGCACGGCTGCTGCCCGCGGACATCGCCGTGATGGACGCGCGGTGGGTGCCGGACGAGTTCGACGCCCGCTTCTCCGCCCTGCGCCGTCACTACGAGTACCGCCTCACCACCGCGCCGTGGGGCGCCGAACCCACCCGCGCCCGCGACACGGCGGCGTGGACCCGCACCGCGGACCTCGAGGCGGTGCGCGCGGCCTCGGAGCGGCTGCTGGGCCTGCACGACTTCGCCGCGTTCTGCCGCCGCCGCGAGGGTGCCACCACCATCCGGGAGCTGCAGCGCTTCGAGTGGCGGACCGAGCCGGATCCGCGCGGTGCGGACGCGCCCGGTGCGACCGAGGTGTGGACGGCGTCGGTCAGCGCGGACGCGTTCTGCTGGTCGATGGTGCGCAGCCTCGTGGGCGCCGTGATGGCCGTGGGGGAGGGCCGGCGCAGCCTCGACTGGATCAGCGGGCTGCTGGCGGAGACCGAGCGGTCCTCCGCGGTGCCCGTGGCGCCCGCGCGCGGGTTGTCGCTGATCGGGGTCGACTACCCGGCGGACGACGAGCTCGCCGCGCGGAACCTCGTCACGCGCGAGCTGCGGCCGGGCCCGGGCGGCGGCGCGGCGGGGTGCTGCGGGGGATAGCGGGGCCGGGCCGCGCCGCGTGGTCCTGCGGGGATCAGGCCCGCGCGGCGTCGAGGATCGGGCCGAGCGCGAACAGCATCACCATCGACCACGCGACGTGCGTGATCGCCGGCCCGAGGACGCCGCCGGTGGCGCGCCGCTGTAGCGCCGTCACGACACCCACGATGACGGCCGCGAGCACCAGCAGGGGGATCCCGGCGGTGGCCGTGACGGTCGCGTAGATCACCGTCGTCGTGAGGATCGGCCGCAGGTTGGCGACGGCCGAGTACACGGCACCGCGGTGGAAGCACTCCTCGGCGACCCCGTTGACCGCCGTGAGGGCTGCGACCAGCGCGAGGTTCCCCACGGTCGCGTGGGCGAGGAGCGCGTCGACCGGGTCGCGGAGTGGCTCGATACGCGCCACGACGAGCGCCCCCAGGCAGAACACCACCGCGAGCGCGGCGGCCGTGAGCACCGAGGACAGCACCGGCCGGCGCGGGCGGTACGGCTCGCAGCCCACCCGGATCGGTCCCGAGGCGAACGCGCCGGTCAGCCACACCGCGGCGAGGAGAGCGGTGGCGGGGTAGAAGAGGGCGTCCCCGGCGGGGATCCGGAGCGCCCACGCGCCGACCGCCGCGCCGACGACGAGGGTGACGACGACGACGAGGACGCGCCGCCGGGACGGGTGCGACGGCGCGGTGTCCATGTCACCGGTCCGCAGCGCCCGCAGGTAGCGGCCGGTGGGCGTGTCCCGGTCCCGCTGCCCGGACGTCACGGCCGGGATCGCGTGCGCCCGAGGGTGGGCGGGCGGACCCCGGCCCAGTCGGCGTCGGACGGCAGCAGGCGCGCGGGGTCGCCGAGCGGATCCGCGCCCTCCCACAGGGGTGGCCGCGCCGGACCGTGCGGGACCCGGAGCGCCTCGCGCAGGGCGTCGCGGTAGGTCGTGCGCCCGCCCGGCGGGGGCCCGAGCACCTCGTCGGCGTCGTCCCTGGCGACGACGGCCTCGCAGCGCAGAGACTCCACGAGCGGCTTGGCCAGGCCGGTCTCGAGGGGTGTGACCAGTCCCAGCCAGTGGGAGGACAGCTTGGGGGTGAGCACCGGTACGGGGACCATGACCCGGCGCCGCAGTCCGGCCTCCTCGGCGTAGACCTGCATCATCTCGCCATAGGTGAGCAAGTCCGGCGCGCCCACGTCGATGGCCCGGCCGTGGGCCAGCTCGCCGCACAGGGGGACCGTGGTGGCCGCGGAGAGGTAGTGCAGGACGTCGCGGATCGCGATGGGCTGGATGTGGTTGCTCACCCACTTGGGCGTGACCATGGCCGGGAGCCGGGTGGTCAGGTGCCGGATCATCTCGAATGACGCCGAGCCGGAGCCGATTACCACCCCGGCCTGGATCACGAGCGCGGGCACGGTTGACTCGAGCATGATCCGGGCGACCTCGGCGCGGGACCGCAAATGGGGGGAGAGCTCCTCCTCGCCCTCCGGATGGAGGCCGGACAGGTGGACGATGCGCTCGACACCCGCCTCCTCGACGGCGCGGACGAACTGCTCGGTGGTCTCGCGCTCCTCCCGTTCGAAGTCCCTGGAGCCACCCATCGAGTGCACGAGGTGGCAGGCCACGTCGGTCTCGCGGAGGGCGGCGAGGAGAGCGTCGGCATCGCCCAGGCCACCCTCGTGGATGGTCACCTCGTCTCTCCACGGCACGTCGTCGAGTCTGGCGGGGGTGCGCGCGAGCACCGAGACCTCGGCACCGTCCGTGATGAGCCGGGGTACCAGCCGCGATCCGATGTATCCGGTCGCGCCGATCACGAGCACCCGCCGGCCGTGCTGCGCTCCGGAAGACAGCCCGGCCAGGTCCTGGGAGGAGGTCATGGCTCCGACCATGCCACCGTCACCGTCCCGCCGCACCCGCACCGCGATCAGCCTTACGACCTGTCCGGGTGTGTCGGCGCGGGCGCGATCGGCGGGTAATCCGGATACTGGGGTGAGACACGCATTCACGGACCGCGGCCACGGGAGGAGAACACATGGCGATTCGCGCGGCTCGACCCCGGCAGCTCTCGCGATCGCTGGACTTCTCCGGCGTGCGCATCGAGACGGCCCGCTCGCGATCGGACCGGGCCATCACCACCTTCTGGCGCTGGTGGTCCGCCGACGGCAGGCGCCGGGCCACCGCGGCGATCGACTCCGGCGTCACCGGGCGGGTGGTCGCGGAGCTCAGTTCGCTCATCGAGGCCATCGATCCCGGCCTGTCGTGGGAGTTCGTCCCGGGCTGCGAGGAGGTGCCCCACCGGCTGACCGTCACCGCGGCCGGAGTGCCCGAGCTGCGGGGCGCCGCGCGCCGGTGGTTGGCCGCCGCGCCGCGGGCCGACGAGACGTGGTCGTTCGCCGACCTGCGTGAGCCGGTCCGGGGCTGCGCGATGTACTTCCGCGATCACCGGCTGGGGTTCGATGACGCCGAGGTCGTGGTGGACCTGGGGCTGTCCCGGGCCGACGTCACCGTCCACCACCCGGCGTTCACCGCGCTGACCGGGGCCGACTCGTCGATCGCCGCCTACCTCCTGCTGGACGCCCTGTGCGGCGAGGAGCAGGTCGAGACGTGGGTCGGGCTCATCAGGGCCAATGCCACCGCGCCTGGCGTCGACGCGGTGCCGCTCGCCGACCTGCCCCGGATCCTGCGTGAGCTCGCCGCGGACAACACCGACGAGCTGGGCGACCCGGCGTGGCAGATCCTCCACGGGGACACCGACCGGGGCCCGCTCGTGGCCGTGGTCCGCGTCCCGCTGGTCGCCCTGTCGGCGCCGGAATTCGACCGCCACGTCGCCGTCGACGTGCCGTACACGGACGTCGAGGACGGGGGCCTGCCCGGCTCTCGCTCGCTGCCCGGCCTGCGGGATCTCGAGGACCACCTCGTCGAGCGCCTCGAGGGCGACGGCGAGTGCGTCGGGGCGGAGAGCTGCGACGGGCGCCGTCTGCTGCACTTCTACGTCGATTCCACGACCCCCGCCCACGAGCAGCTGCGGGTGGCGGCGTCCGGTTGGGATCAGGGCGAGGTGACGGTGACCGTCACGGACGATCCGGGCTGGCGGAAGGTGCAGCACCTGCGGGTGTGAGCTCGCCCGGCACGGTGAGGGGGCCGACGAACGCCTCCTCGCCTGGCCCGGCCACCACCGAGACGCGGCGGGACTCACCCGCGCGCGGCTCGATCGAGATCCACCCGTCGATCCGCCCGTCCAGGACGAGGTCCGGCGGGGCCGCGGTGTCCGCGTGCCGCTCGCCCCGCAGGTCCCAGTCGGCGTCGACGCGGACGACGGTGGGCGGGGTGACGTCCGGCCCGCCCGGCCCGGCGAGGGCGTCGATGCGCCCCTCGGTCAACGGGCCGTCGACATCCCACATCACGGCGTCGACCGGGGCTCCCGCGTCGGAGGCGTCGGGGTCGACGATCCGGTAGCGGGACTCGTCGCCGATCGCGGTCAGGGGCCGCCACCGGTCGGGGACGTCGGTGACCACCGCGACCCGGTACCCGGCCGCGACCGCGCGGAACGCGACCTGTCGACAGACCGCGGGTCGCGCGGCGAGCAGGACCGACCGCAGGTGCGGGCCGGCCAGCTGGACCGCCGCCGCGCCCCCGGTGCGGGTCGCGCCGAGGATCTGCCCGCAGCCGTGCGCCGGCGGGGCGAGGGCGGCGAGGTCATCGACACGTCGCCGGACCAGGGATCCGGCCACGGCCACGGGCATCTCCTCGCCGGGGACGGGCAGGACGCCCGCCGTAGGCAGCCGGTGGCAGGTGTCGGCGGTGGTCGGTAGGACCCGCTCGGCCACCGCCTCCGCGGCCACGCCGGTCAGCCCCACGGTGGTCACCACGTCCACCACGTCGTCGCGGCCCTCGACGCGCCGCAGGCGGAGCACCTCGGTGACGCGCGCGGCCCGCACGGTGGTGAGTCCGTCGATGACCGCTCGCGGGTCGGCGGACGGGCGCACCACCACCCCGACGCCCGGCCCCGGGTCGCCCTCGGCGTCCAGGTAGAGGCCGGCGAGTCCGGCCGCGTCGAGGACCCGGCACGGCACCCCGTGATGCACCAGCGACCGGCGCAACCGCTCGGTGGCCACCGTGACCACCTGCTCCAGCGAGCCGTCGGCCCGTCCGGCGGGCCCCAGCGCGAGCCGTGCGATGTCGAACCGCAGCAGCAGGTGGACGCGCCGGTGCGAGATCAGGGCGAGCGGGCCGACGAGCGCGTCGTACACCTCGCCGTCGCCACCCGTCGCGGCGCGGCGACCGTCGACCACCACGTCGATCCCCTCGAGGCGCACCCCGCCCTGCTCGAGCTGGCGCGCCACCACCGCCAGCGGGAGGCGGACACCACGATGCGCGGCCGGGTCGTCGCGCCCCACCTCGGTGGTCACGAGCGCGCCAGCCGAGATCTCCACGGCGGTCGTCACCACGCGCTCGCCCTCCACGCATCCGACGGGGGAGCGGTCCGGGGCGACGAGGTCCACCACGTCGACGGGCCGCTGACGCGCGGTCCCCGGGCGCGCCAGCACCGGGCGGCCGCCGCGGCGCGCGGTGATCACGGTGGCGACGAGCGCGACCGTCGCGAACTGGGCCCACGGCTGCGCCTGCGGCGGGCAGACCACGGTGAGAACGACCGTCGCCACGAGCGCGGCGAGCAGCCCGGCCAGGGTGGGAACCGCCGTCATCCACCCGCCTCCTCCACGCCTGTCCCGAGCACTCGGGCGCGTGCGGACGGCGCCCGGAAGACCGGCCACGGGGGCCGGATCCTGGCGTACCCTACCCCCGGTGCCCCCGGCCGCGGGGGTCCCACATCCGTGGAAAGGGGGCCGCGCCGGTGCCGCTCAAGCCGACGACCAGGGCGCAGGTGGACGGCCACCGCTTTCTCGCCCGCCGGGCCCGCCACGCCGTGGTCGCCCGGGACGTCCGGATGCTGCACGATCCGCTCAGGCGTCAGTCGACGGGGCTGACGGTGGGCGTGGTCGCGGCTGTGCTCGGTGTGGCCGGGGCCGCGGTGCTGGCCCTGCTCGACCCCGCCCCGGACGTCGGGAGCACGATGATCATGGTCGGGCGGGACTCCGGTCAGATGTACGTGCGCGCCGGTGAGAAGGTGCACCCCGTGCGCAACCTCGCGTCCGCGCGCCTCGTGTCAGGAGAGCCGGCGGAGCCGCGGACCGTGCGCGACGCCGACATCGCCGGCACCCCGCGCGGCGGGCTGCTCGGCATCCCCGGCGCGCCCTCGGCGCTACCGGGTCACCGGGACGCCGAGGCGGCGGCCGCCGTGTCGTGGACGGTGTGCGACGAGGTCGTCGACGCCGACCGCGGACGCCCGCGCGTCACCGGCACCAGCATCGTCGCGCGGGAGGACGCTGACGCCGGGGCCGCGTCCGGTCGCGAGACGGGCCCGGACGAGATCGTGCTGGCGGACCAGGACGGCACCGGCTGGCTGCTCCGCGACGGCACCCGCGCGCGCATCGACCTCGGGGACGGCGACCTGCTGGAGATCCTCGGCCTCGGCGGGGTCGACCCGCGTCCGGTCACGGCGGCCCTGGTGGACCCGCTGCCGGAGGTGGACCCGGTGCGCCGGCCGGTGATCGAGATGGCGGGCGAACCGGTCGACTACGGACTCCACGGGCTGCGGATCGGCCAGGTGTTCACCGTGGACACGGCCACGGGGACGCGGACCCACGTCGCGCTGGCCGACGGTGTGCAGGAGGTCGGACCGGTCCTCGCCGACGTGATCCGGTCCACCGCGACGGTCGGGACGGTCGCGCAGGTGCCGCCGGACCGGATGGGCGTGCCGCGGTCGGTGGCGCTGGACGTGGAGGCCTTCCCCGGCGAGCGCCCGACGGTGCTGGAGACGTCCGCCTCGCCGGTGATGTGCGTGCGCGACGCGGGCGGGCCGGGCCCCGCCGCGCGCCGGGTGTCCCTGGTGGCGGGCGCGCCGGCTCCGGGCCCCGGGGAGGCCCGGGCGGTGGCCGGCGCCGACGGCGGAGGCCCGGCGGTCGACGCCGTGGGCGTGCCGGGCGGCGGGCTGCTCGTCGCGGCGACGGGACGGGGCACGACGACGCGCACCGCGGTCACGACGATCGTGGCCGACACCGGCGTGCGGTTCGACGTCCCCGACGCACCGACCGCCGCGGTGCTCGGCCTGGGTGGCGCGCCGGTGCCCGTGGACACCGCGATTCTCGACCGCCTCCCGGCCGGACCGCGCCTGGACCGCGGGTCGGCGCTGGTCGCCCGGGACGGCTCGGATCTGGAGCCGGCGGGTCCGGACGACGCGACGCGCTGAACCGGGCGCGTGGCGGGCGGTGGCCCGTGACGGGTGGGAGGTGCGCGACGGGCGGCGGGGCGCCGTCAGTCGGCGAGGGTGTGTCGGTCGTCGCGGCGCCCGGTGTCGCGGGACCCGAGCAGGGTGACGACGACGAGGGCCATCGCGCCCAGGGCCAGAGCGCCCGCCGCCACGCCCGCGCCGGCGCCCGCACCCGGTGGGCCGGGATCGGGCGGGGGAGCGGCGATCGTGGTGGTCGACGGGGCGGGACGGCCGGCTCTACGGACGCCGGTCACGGCCGCCACCGGGTCCACCACCCCGTGGCCGATCGCGTGGTCGTGCCCGCCCGCGGCAGGGATCGCGGTGCCCTCGATCCGGGCGATCACCTGACGTGCGGTGAGTCCGGGGTGGGCCTGACGGACGAGCGCGGCGGTGCCGGCGACGAACGGCGCGGCGAAGCTGGTGCCGCTGATCGGGGTGCGGGAGCCGTCGCCGGCCACGACGAAGTCGGACACGCCCGCGCCGTCGGCGCCCACGGACCGCAGCCCCACGGCGGGCGCGGCGACGTCCACCCACGGGCCGCGCAACGAGAACTCCGCGGGGGCGCCGTCCGCGTCGACGCCACCGACGGTGAGCACGTGGTCGTCGTACCAGGCGGGGGAGGCGATAGTGAGGACGTCGTCCCAACCGTCGTCGCCCGGTACGGACGGGTCGGCGGAGGGCGGGTTCTGCTCGCCGCACGCCTCGCCGACGTTCCCGGCGGCGGCGACGACCACGACGTCGTGGTCGACGGCGGCGTAGCGGATCGCACCGCCGAGGGTGGCGTCTGCGAGCACGGTGCCGGAGGGGACGCAGGCGACCTCGGAGATGTTGATGACGCCGGCGCCGGCGTCGACGGCGGCCCGGATCGACCGGGCGAGGGTGGACAGGGTGCCGACCCCGGCCCCGACCGTCGGGCCGTCGGGGCCGGGGCTCTCGGCCCGGAGGACGCTGCTGGACTGGCGGATCGAGACGATCTCGACGCCGGGTGCGATGCCCGAGTGTCCGGTGGCGTCCTCGGTGCCCGCGAGCACCCCGGCCACGAGCGTGCCGTGGGCGTCACAGTCCTCTGTACCGTCCCGGCCGGGCACCACGTCACCGGCGCCGCGGACCCGGGGCAGCCGCGGCCCGGGGTTGACCCCGGTGTCGATGACCGCCACGACCTGGCCCTCCCCGCGGCCGTGGATCCATGCGTCGGCCAGCTCGGCGGCGGTCGCCGAGGCGGGTGGGGCGGTCGGGTCGAGGACGGCGGCGGTGGTGCGGCACGGGCCGTCCAGGCGAAGCGGCCCGGAGTCCAGCCCTGAGCCCTCGGGGACCGGGCCGTCGATCGACGGGCGCTCCACCGCGGACGCGGCGGGCGTCCCCGCCGGGTGGGCGAGCAGCTGACCGGCCACCACCGTTGCCACGGCTGCCGTGGCAGCGGTCCGCCGGACGGCACGGGCGACACGGGCGGCACGGCGGCCGTGGGCGGGGCGCGCGGCCGGTCCCGGGTCGGTCATCGCTGGCGGACGAGGGAGTAGACCTCCATGGCACCCACCGCGAGGGGGACGATCGCGCAGAGGGCGACGGCCTCGACCACGCCCACGGCCCGGAGCGCCCCGGGGGAGAGGTCGACGTGCGGGAGGACCGACGCGGCCACGATGACCGCCGCGGCGACGGCCACCGCGGCCGGGACGACGACCCCCACCGGCGAGTCGACGGTCAGGCCCGCGCCCACCAGTACACTGGCGGTCAGCACGAGCGCCGAGATGAGCAGCACGGCGGTGTGGACCCGGTCGGCGTAGCCCAGCCCGCGCAGCACCAGCACCACGATGAGGACCAGCGCCAGCGGAGCCGACCAGCGGGTGGTGTCGCCGTCGCCGGTCAGGGACGTCAGCGACCCGGCGGTGCAGACCGCGCCGGCCGCGGCCAACAGGCCGGTGAGCCAGGACCGCGAGGTGAGGAACCGGTGCCGCAACACGCCCGGCGTGGGCAGGGGGCCGCGGGCCCTACCGCGCACGTCGTGGTCGATGTCCTCGAGGTCGCCGGCCTCGACGTCCTCGCCCGGGGCGGGCACCGGCGGGATGGGGATGCGGGCGGCCCAGACGGCGATCCGCGGGGCCGCGGTGAGCACGAGGAGCCCGACGAGCACGGCACCGGCGCCCACCGCGGGGGCCGGCGTGGGGGTCGTCGCCGCCACGAGCGCACCGACCGCGCCCGTCGCGAGCGCCACGCACGCCGCGAGGTACCCGGCGGCGGTGTCGTAGCCGAGGGCCGGCCCGGGGCGGAAGACGGTCGACCGCAACAACGCGGCGAGGA
Source organism: Dietzia sp. oral taxon 368 (assembly GCF_002999155.1). Classification (NCBI taxonomy): domain Bacteria; kingdom Bacillati; phylum Actinomycetota; class Actinomycetes; order Mycobacteriales; family Dietziaceae; genus Dietzia; species Dietzia sp. oral taxon 368. Next base: position 301,333 of record NZ_CP027238.1, on the reverse strand, counting down.
CCGACCCGGCCGTGAGCCCGCCCAGGAGATGCCCGGCGCCGACGGGAGGGCCACCCACGGTGGCCCCCGCGAGCACCGTGAAGCCCACTGCACACGCACCCGCGACGGCGTCCGCGGACCCGTGCACCGAGGCGCGACGCAGGGCGAGGACCGCGGCCAGGCCGAGCAGCCCGAGCAGAAACGACACCAGCGGGGTCGTGAGCCCGCCGTCGAGCCACCACTGCCGTGTCGCCGCCACCGCGGCGGCGACCGCCACGACAGCGGTCGCGGCGGTCGCGGTGGTGACCGCGTCACGGCGGTCCCACGAGGCGGAGCGGGCCACGTCCGGCTCGGTCAGTCCCTGTAGGACGTCGTCGAACAGCGGGGCGGGCGTCGGCACCGGGCGGTGGTCCAGCACGAGTATCTCGCCGTCGTGGACGCGCTGCTGGGCGAGGGTCTCCGACACGGCCAGCGGGCCGCCGGCCAGTCGGGACAGCTGCCAGGACCCGCCGGTGCCGCCGCCCATCCGGGCGTCGACGTCCACCCCCGACGCCGGGCCCGCGGCCGCGCGGATGTGGTCGCGGACGAGGTCCACGACCTCCGGGATCACCGCGACCAGCTCGAGGTGGGCGGGCAGACTCAGATCCACCCGGGTGGAGCGGCACACCACCGACACCCGGCGCTGGTCCAGGGGTTCGACGCCCGCGGCGACGCCCCTGATCTCACTGTCCGCCGACATCTCACCGACCTCCTGCTCGTTCCCGGTTGGTGCCCCCGCCAGGACGTGTACTGCCCTAACATCGCCACCCGATACGCCGATCATTTTCGGGGCGGAAGGGCGCTCGTGGGGGCCCCAACTCCCGGCGGCGCGCCGCGCGCCCGTCGGCAGTGGAGGGGACGATCGCAGATGACGCACACGGGTGCCGCTGATGGGTGACGTCGTGTTCGCGCGCGCCGAGAAGCTCGACGCCCCGCCCATACCCGGCGGCGAGATCGCGCTGCAGGCGCCGCCCGCCCTGCCGCGGCCGACCCCGCGTCCGCTCATCCAGATCGTGCTGCCGATCGTCCTGGTGGTGGCCGTGGGCGGGATGGTCGTGGTGATGATGCGCACGGGAATGATGCGCAACCCCGTGTTCATGCTCTTCCCCGTGATGATGGCCGTCTCGGCGGTGGGCATGCTCGCCGGCACGCTGACCGGCGGGAGCAAGACCGCCGAGACGGACGAACTGCGCAAGGACTACCTGCGCTACCTCGGTCAGACCAGGGACATCGTCCGTGAGACCGCGGCCGCGCAGCGGGCGGCCGCACTGTGGCGCCACCCGGACCCCGTCGAGCTGCCCGCGCTCGTCGGTACGCCCCGCATGTGGGAGCGCGACGAGTCGGATCCCGACGACCTCACCATCCGCGTGGGCCCCGGCCGCCAGTCGCTCGCGACCCGGCTCGAGGCCCCGGACGCCGGTCCCGTCGACGACCTGGAGCCGGTGTCGGTGGTGAGCATGCGACGCTTCGTCCGCGTGCACTCGGTGGTCGACGAGCTGCCCGTCGCGCTGGAACTGCGCGCGTTCGCCGCCCTGTCCCTCGACGGCGACGTCGACCGCGTACGCGCCGCCGTACGCGCCATGATCGCCGGCCTCGTGGTGGCCCACGGTCCCGACCGGGTCCGCGTCGCGGTGGCCGCGAGCGAGGGCGACGCCCGCCGGGCCTGGGAGTGGCTCAAATGGCTCCCGCACCACGAACACCCCGTCTACACCGACGGCGGCGGGCGGGTCCGGCTCACCGAGTTCTCGCTCGCCGGGGTCGAGTCGATGCTCGGGACCGACCTCTCGGACCGTCCCGCCTTCTCCCCGAGCGCGGCCGGTGTCCCGGGGCGGGCGCACCTCGTCGTCGTCGTCGACGGGGTCGGCGTCACCGGCGCCGAGCGTCTCCTGGCCGAGGACGGTCTCGACGGCGTCACGGTGCTCGAGGTCTCCGGCAGCCGCGCCGGGCAGCTGCGCGACCTCGCGCTGCGCCGGGGTCTGTGCATCCGCGTCGACGACGATCGTGTGGCGCGCGTCCGCACCGAGGCGGGGGAGGAGGAGGTCGCGTGTGTCGACGCGATGAGCCCGCCGGAGGCCGAACGCCTGGCCATGGCGCTGTCGCGCTACCGGCCCGCCGACACGGTGACCCACGCCGACGGCTCCACCTCGACCCGCCGCGCGCCCGGCCTGCCCGACCTGCTGGGGATCGGCGTGGCCACCCAGGTCGACCCGGCGGTCGCGTGGCGACGCCGCGGCGAGCGCGACCGGCTGCGCGTGCCCGTGGGGGTTAGTCCTGACGGCGCGCCTGTGGAGCTGGACCTCAAGGAGGCAGCTCACGGTGGCATGGGTCCGCACGGGCTGTGCATCGGCGCGACCGGATCCGGCAAGTCCGAGTTTTTGCGCACCCTCGTGCTGGGCCTCGTCGCCACCCACGACCCCGATTCGCTCAATCTCGTGCTGGTGGACTTCAAGGGCGGCGCCACGTTCCTCGGGCTGGAGTCGCTGGCGCACGTCGCCGCGGTCATCACCAACCTGCAGGCCGAGGTCACCATGGTGGACCGCATGCGGGACGCCCTCGAGGGGGAGCTCACCCGGCGCCAGGAGGTGCTCCGCGCGGCCGGCAACTACTCGAACGTCGCGGAGTACGAGGCCGCCCGCGCCAAGGGCGCCCCGCTGGACCCGCTCCCCGCGCTGGTGATCGTGGTCGACGAGTTCTCCGAACTGCTGTCCTCCAAGCCCGAGTTCGCCGAGCTGTTCCTCACGATCGGGCGCCTCGGGCGGTCCCTGCACATCCACCTGCTGCTCGCCTCCCAGCGCCTCGAGGAGGGACGGCTGCGCGGGCTGGACAGCCACCTGTCCTACCGGATCGCGCTCAAGACGTTCTCGGCCACCGAGTCCCGCACGGTTCTGGGCGTGACCGACGCCTACCACCTGCCCGCGACCCCGGGCGCCGGCTACCTCAAGGTGGACGCCGGCGACCCGGTGCGGTTCGACGCCGCCTATGTCTCCGGTCCGTACACCGAGGACCGACGCCTCGACGGTTCCACGGTGGCCATGGTCGCCGCCCGGGCCGCGGTGCGGCCGTTCACCGCCTGGTACATGCCGGTGCCGACCCCACCGGTGGTGATCGGAGGCGACGACGAGGAGGACCTCGTTCCCGGGGACGGCGCGGACACCGACGGCGCGGAGGGGGCGGCGAGCCTCCTCGACGTCCTGGTGGGCCGGCTCGCCGGGCACGGCCGACCCGCGCACGAGGTGTGGCTGGCCCCTCTGGGGGAGGGGGCACCGCTGGACTCGGCCGTGGGCACCGAGCCGGCGGGCACCGCATCGAGGGACGCCGCAGCGACGGACGCCGCGGCCGCGGGCGGTGCGGTCGGTGTCGTGGAGGACGGGACGGCGATCGCGGGCGTCCGGCCGATCGGGCTGCGGTTCCCGCTCGGCGAGGTGGATCTTCCGTTCGAGCAGCGCCGCGACACCTGGTACGTGGACCTGTCCGGGGCCGACGGCAACGTCGCCGTCGTCGGCGGCACCCGCTCCGGCAAGTCGACGACGCTGTGCACCCTCGTGCTGTCCGCGGCCGCGACCACCGAGCCCGACCGGCTGTCGGTATACGTCGTGGACCTCGGCGGCGGACTGCTGCAGTCGGTCGCGGACCTGCCGCACGTGGGCGGGGTCGCCCGCCGCGGTGAGGAGGAGAGGATCCGGCGCACGATCGCCGAGGTGGACGCCGAGCGTCGCCGTCGCGAGGCCGCCTTCCGTGAGGCGGGCATCACCTCCGTCGACCAGGCGCGCCTCCGGGTCGTCGAGCGGAACGGGCGCCCCGTGACGGAATACCCCGACGTCCTGCTGGTGCTCGACGGGTGGCAGGCCCTGCGCACCGAGTTCGAGGACCTCGAGGCCGTGGTCCTGGGCCTGGCCGCGGACGGGCTGTCCTACGGCATCCACGTGGTGCTGTCCGCCTCCCGCTGGGCGGACCTGCGGCCGGCGCTGCGCGACGCCCTGGGCACGAGGGTCGAGCTGCGGCTGGGCGATCCCACCGACTCCATGATCGACCGGCGCGCGGCGATGACGGTCCCGGCCGCCCCGGGGCGGGGACTCACCCGCACCCGCGATCACATGCTGGTCTACCAGCCCCGGCTCGACGGTCGGGTCGACCCGGAGGGTATGGCCGACGCGACCGCCGAGGCCTCGCGTCACCTCGCCCGGCGGTGGCGCGCCCGGGTGGGCGACGTCGGCGCCGCCCCCGTCCGGATGCTGCCCGAGGTGCTGCCCTACGCGCAGGTCGCGAGCCTGGCCCGTCCCGACGCCGACGGTCGTCGCACCCGCCTCCCGCTCGGCGTGGACGAGGCCGACCTCACGGTGGTCTACGCCGACCTGGAGGGCGACCCGCTCATGCTGGTGCTGGGCGACTCGGAGTGCGGGAAGACCTCCCTTCTGCGGTCGCTGTCCCGCGGGCTGGTCGCGGGGAACACCCCCGAACACGCCAAGCTCATCGTGGTGGACTACCGGCGCACGATGCTCGGCGAGGTCACCGGGGACCACCTCGCGGGATACGCGCCCACCGAGACGGCCCTCGTGCCCATGGTTGAGCACCTGGCGCAGGTCCTCGACGAGCGCATGCCCGGCGCCGACGTCACGGCCGAGGAGCTGCGCGCGCGGTCGTGGTGGAGCGGGCCCGGGATCTACCTCCTCGTCGACGACCTCGACCTCGTCATCACAGGAGGGGGCAACCCGCTGCAGCCCCTGGCGCGCTTCCTGCCGCACGCCCGGGACATCGGCCTGTCGGTCGTCCTGGCCCGGCGCAGCGCCGGCGCCTCGCGCGCGCTCTTCGACCCCTTCGTGGCCCGGATCCGCGACCTGGGCGGCGCCGGGTTCCTCATGTCCGGCAGCCGCGAGGAGGGACCGCTGCTCGGCGGCGTGCGACCCGGCCCCTTGCCGGCGGGGCGAGGACGGCTCGTCACCCGCGACGGCGGCGTGCGGCTGGTCCAGACCGCCCTGTCCGACCCGTGACCGACGCTCGGGCGGCGACCCTGGCCGTCGACCTGTCCTGCTCAGGGCTGGCCGTCGCGGCGGCGTCCGCCTCGGCGGTGCTGTCCCCGGTGGTCGCCCCCGCCTCCGTCCTCGCCGGCCTCGACGGATCTGCGCTCCCGCCCGGTGGCGACCGCATCGAGTGCTCGGATCGGGCCGACGCGGTCGCCGCCCGCTTCCCGGACCGGTGTCTCGCGGACCCCGTCGCCCATGCGCACCGCGATCGCGTGGACGTCGCCGGCCTCTCGGTGCCCGTTCCCGAGCTCCTCGCGGCGCCCGTCGCGCGCGCACTGCGCTGGGCCGGGACCGGGCCCGGCGACGGTTCCGGTGACGGTGACGGCGACGCCGCGGTGCTGGTGGTGCCCAGCGACTGGGGGACGAGCCGCACCACCCGGCTCGTGGCCGCCGCCCGGGGCGTGGGGGTCGCCGCCCGCGTGGTCCGCTCAGCCCTGGTCACGGCCGAGGCGCTGCCGTCGTCGTCGGCGCGCTGGGCGGTATGTGTGGAAGCCTCCCGCACGCGCACCACGGTCTCGCTCGTCGAACGTGCGCGCGGCGGACTGACCCTGGTCGACCGTGCCGTGGTGCAGCGCCGCGACCCGTTCCGCGACACCGCCGTCGACGACGAGGTGCCGCGCATCCTCGACGCCGTCGCCGTCCTGCGGCGCCGCCGGCGCGAGGCGGCCACCGGGTCCTCGGAGGTCCTCGCGCGCGGCAGGGTCGCCGAACGGGTCGTCGACGCGTGCGACCGGGCCCGCCTGCTGTCGTTCGTCGTACCCGAGGTCGCGCCGGTCGAGGCGGCGGCCCGGCTCTACGCCACCTCCTGACGACCCCGACGGAGATTCTCCCGATCCCGTGGAACCGAACGGCCTCCCGGCCGCGTCGAACACTGTGACGGACCCAGAACGGGAGTCCGCAGCGACCACAGGGGAGGACGAGATGACCGGGTTCAACACCCACATCGGGACCATGGACACGGCGGCCAGAAGGGTCGACGACGTGAACCTCGAGATCGACCGGCTGCTCGGCACCGTGCGCGACTCGGTGTCCCAGCTCGGCGGCTCGGTGTGGCGCGGCGCCGCGCAGGCACGCTTCACCCAGATCATGACCGAGTGGCAGCAGCAGAGTGCCAAGCTCAACAACGCCCTCGCCGGGATCTCGGAGACGATGCGGACCAACAGCTCGTCGTTCGACGCCGCGGACCAGGACTCGGCCGCCCTCATCACCCGGGCCGGCGGCACCGGCCCGCTCAACCTCTGATCGCCGACACCACCACCACCGGAAGGGACCGTCATGACCTCTGGACAGATCACCTACAACCACGGCCCGATCGAGGCCCTCGTCGGCCAGGTCGCGCAGGCGTCCACCAACCTGCGCACCACTCTCGACGACCTCAAGGCCTACCTCGCCCCGCTGGTCGCAGAGTGGGAGGGCGACGCCGCGGTCGCCTACCAGGCGCACCAGAACGACTGGGACCAGGCCGCGGCAGCGCTGCAGGCGATGCTCGCCGAGATCTCCCGCGCCGCCGCCCAGGGCAACCAGGGCATGGCCGACGCGGATCGTCGTGCCGCCCAGGGCTGGGGCTGACCCACCGGCCCGACGCCCACGTCCGACCTCCTGCGACCCCGTCCCGCACCACCGCGGCGGCGGGGTCGGGGCGCACCGACCGGATGCACCGGTCCGACCCGCCGCCTACCGTCGCGGGACACGACCGGGCACCACCACCGGCCGCCGCGAGAAGAGGGAGGACCGCATGTACGTCACGCACGACCCGTCCACCGGTCGGACCGACCGCGAATACGAACAGATCCGCGACGTCGACGGCGTCCTGGACACGGTCACCGGGGGATTCGCCACCTGGCGCGCCACCGACCTGGCCGAGCGGGCCCGCATCCTGGTGGCGATCGCGGACGCCTTCGACGAGCACCGCGAAGAACTCGGTAAGGCGATCACCACCGAGATGGGCAAGCTGCCCGACCAGGCGCAGGGCGAGGTGGAGCTCGCGGCGTCGATCTACCGCTGGTACGGCGAGCACGGTCCCGCCCTCCTGGAGCCCGAGTCGCTGGACGTGCCCGAGGCGCGTCTCAACCGGGTCACCTACGAGCCCGTCGGGCCGCTGGTGGGGATCATGCCGTGGAACTACCCCTACTACCAGGTCGCCCGGTTCGCCGCGCCCAATCTGCTGCTCGGCAACACCGTCGTGCTCAAGCACGCCAGCATCTGTGCCCGGTCGTCCGCGGCCATCGAGAAGGTGCAGCGCGCGGCGGGCCTACCCGAGGACGTCTTCGTCAACGTCTACGCCTCCAGCGACACGGTCGCCGAGATGATCGCCGACCCCCGGATCAAGGGCGTCTCCCTCACCGGGAGCGAGGGAGCCGGCGCCGCGGTGGCCACGGTGGCCGCGGAGAACCTCAAGCCCAGCGTGCTGGAGCTCGGCGGGTCCGACCCGCTCATCATCCTCGACGCGGACGACCTCGACGAGCTCACCGAGACCGTGGGTCGGGCGCGGCTGTCGAACTGCGGGCAGGCGTGCAACTCGCCCAAGCGGATCTTCGTCCCGACGCAGCTCGAGGAGGACTTCCTCGGCCGGCTGAAGAACCTCTACGAGGAGCTGACCGTCGGGCCCGCCGCCGACGAGGGCACCGAGCTCGGGCCCCTGTCGTCGGAGGACGCCCGCGACGGCGTCGTCGAGCAGGTCGAGACGGCCGTCCGGCAGGGCGCGACGCTCGTCACGGGCGGCGCGGCGATCGACCGGCCCGGCGCGTTCATGCAGCCCACCATCCTCACCGGCATCACCGAGGAGATGGACGCCTACCGCGAGGAGATCTTCGGCCCCGTCGCGATGGTGTACACCTACGACTCGGTCGACGAGGCGGTGCGCATCGCCAACGACACGCCCTTCGGCCTCTCCGGATCAGTGTGGGGCACCGACACCGAGCGCGCCTCCGAGGTGGCGGAGCGGCTCGAGGTGGGCATGGCCTACGTCAACGAACACGGCACCACCCTCCCGGGGCTGCCGTTCGGCGGCGTCAAACGCTCCGGATACGGTCGCGAGCTGGGACGATGGGGCCTGACCGAGTTCGCCAACGTGCGGCTCCAGCGCGTCAGCTGACGCGCGAGGTTTCCGCGGCTTCCGTCAGCGCGCGACGGCGTACGCCTGCGCGAGCCGGGCGATCTTCTGCGCGCGGGCCAGACGCGGCAGGTCGGAACCGTCGCGGCAGCGCTCGCCGCCGTTCCCGAGTTCGTCGATGACCGACTCGGCCCACGAGACGTCCGCGGCGGAGGGGGAGAGGACCTCGTTGATGTACGGCGCCTGGTCGACCCGGAGACACAGCTTGCCGGTCATGCCCATCTCGACGGCGTGCTCCGCCGCGTCCATGAGGACCCGGGTGTCGTTGGAGATGGTCGGCCCGTCGATCGGCGGGGCGACGCGCGCGATCCGGCTGGCCACCACGAACTGCGAGCGCGTGTAGGCCAGGGCGATCTGAGAGGACCCGATCCCGGTGTCGCGGCGGTAGTCCCCGACGCCGAACGCCAGGCGCACGACCTGGTCGGTCTTGGCGATCTCCGCCGCCTGTGCCAGGCCGTCCGCGGACTCGACCAGGGCGACGATCGGGGTGCCCTCGGCCAGGCGGGCCGCGGTGAGGGCGACGTGCTCGGCGTTCTCGGTCTTGGCCAGCATCACTCCGTCCAGCCCGGGGCAGTGGCCCAGAGCCATGAGGTCCTTCTCCCACTCCGGCGAACGGACGTCGTTGATGCGGATCCACGCGTGGTTGCCCGCCTCGAGCCACTGGCGCACTTCACGGCGCGAGCGTTCCTTCTCGGACTGCCGCACCCCGTCCTCGACGTCGAGGACCACCACGTCCATCTCGGAGTCCACGGCGTCGTCGAAACGCTCGGACTTGTCCGCGGGCAGCAGGAGCCACGAACGGGCGATGGTCGGCGGGATGGTCGACTGGGGGCTCACGGGTACCGGTCATCCTTTGGTCGTGGGGGCGTCGGAAGGCGCTGGCGCGGCCTCCCCACGATACGTCGACGAGCCGGGTACGGCTCCGGCGACCGGACCTCAGACGTCCGCGGCGGTGACGAGTTGGACGAGGTTGCCGCAGGTGTCGTCGAGGATCATCGTCCACACCGGACCCGCCTCGGTGGGCGGCTGCACGATCCGCGCGCCCCGTTCCTGCAGCTCGGCATGCGCCCGGTGGATGTCGTCCACCTCGAACTGGGCGGCGGGGATGCCGTCGGCGTGCAACGCGGTGGCGTAGGCCCGGGCGGCGGGGTGCTGATCGGGCTCGAGCAGCAACTGGGTGCCGTTCGGGTCACCCGGGTCGACCACCGTGAGCCAGCGGAAGTCGCCTGCGGGGAAGTCGTGTTTGTGGACGAACCCCAGGACCTCGGTGTAGAAGGTGAGCGCACGCGACTGGTCGTCGACGTGGACGGAGGTGATGGCTATGCGGGGCATGGAACGACGGTAGGTCGGTCGGGGCTCGTCGGCATCCGATCCGGCGCCGCGGACCGCATTGCTGACAGGATCTGTCCGCACGGCGCGGCGGGACTGTTGACTACTCCACGGGTGGAGGCCACCCTTTGAGGGTGAGTACCCGATCCACGTCCGCACCGGCGATCGAGGCCGAACACCTCGTCAAGCGATTCGGTGACTTCACCGCTGTCGACGACATCTCGTTCACCGTCCCCACCGGGACGGTCCTCGGATTGCTCGGCCCGAACGGTTCCGGCAAGACCACCACGATCCGGATGATGACCACCCTGAGTCCGCCGACCTCGGGAACCGCCCGGGTGGCCGGCCACGACGTCGTCTCCGAACCCGCACTGGTGCGCAAGAAGATGGGGTTGACCGCCCAATCGGCGACGGTGGACGAACTGCTCACCGGGCGGGAGAATCTCCGGCTAGTCGGTGACCTGTACGGGCTGCCGAAGAAGGCGGTGAAGGCGCGGGCGGACGAACTGCTGGAGAAGTTCTCGCTCACCGAGGCGGCGACCCGCGTCGCCAAGAGCTACTCCGGCGGGATGCGGCGCCGCCTGGACCTGGCGGCCAGTCTCGTGGCGGCCCCGCCGGTGCTGTTCCTCGACGAGCCGACCACCGGTCTGGACCCACGGTCGCGCAACGAATTGTGGGACGTGTTGCGCGGACTGGTCCGTGACGGCACCACGCTGCTGCTCACCACCCAGTACCTCGACGAGGCCGATCAGCTCGCCGACCGGGTGATCGTGATCGACCACGGACGCGTCATCGCGGAGGGCACGCCGCTGCAGCTCAAGGATCGCTCGGGGGTGGCGAGTCTGGTGATCACGGTGTCGCGTCCGGAGGACGTCGACGAAGCCGCGCGGGTGCTGACGACCCGGATCGCCGACTTCCACGTCGACCGGGACGCGCGCCGCCTCACCGCGCCGTCGGAAGGTGTCTCCGCGCTCGCGGGGATCGCCGCGGCGTTCACCGAGGCCGGTATCGAGCTGGACGACATCGGCCTGCAGCGCCCGAGCCTGGACGACGTCTTCCTCTCGTTGACGGGGCGTAAGGCGGAGGACCCCCGACTCGAGTCCGGCGGAGACGACACCGCCCGATCCGACACCGCCCGATCCGAGACCGCCGGTCTCGGCACCACCGAGGAGGAGTACCGGGTATGAGCACCGTCGCGGACCCCGCCGTGGGAACCACCAGCGCGGACGGCTTCGTCGTCCCGGCCCGCCCGGACGGCCCGTCGTTCGGCCGGCAGGTCTCGGCGCTGGTGCGCCGCAATCTGTTCCACATCCGGCGGCAGCCGGAGAACCTCGCGGACGTCACCATCCAGCCGGTGATGTTCGTGCTGCTGTTCGCGTACGTCTTCGGCGGTGCGATCGCCGTGGCGGGGAGCGGGAACTACCGCGAGTGGCTGCTTCCCGGGATCATGGCGCAGACCATGGCGTTCTCGTCGTTCGTCGTGGCCTCGGGACTGTGCAACGACCTCAACAAGGGCATCATCGACCGTTTCCGGACGCTGCCCATCCAGCGGGCGTCCATCCTCATCGCGCGGAGCGCGTCGAGCCTCATCCACTCCTCGATCGGCGTCGTGGTCATGTCGTTGACGGGCCTCATCGTGGGGTGGCGGATCCGCAGCGGGATCATCGACGCGCTGCTCGGATACCTCATCCTGCTGGGCTTCGGCTTCGTCATGATCTGGATCGGCATCGTCGTCGGTTCGCGGCTCAAGACGATCGAGGCGGTGAACGGCGTCATGTTCACCACGACGTTCCCCATCACGTTCGTCGCCAACACCTTCGCCCCGCCGGAGTCGATGCCCGTGTGGTTGCGGGCGATCGCGGAGTGGAACCCGCTCTCCTCGGTGGTGCAGGCGATGCGGGAACTCTGGGGCAACGCCCCGGCCGTCGGCCCGGACGCCGCCCTCCCGCTGCAGCACCCGGTGCTGGCGTCACTGCTGTGGATCGTCGGCCTGACGGTGGTGATCGCCCCGATCGCGATCAAGGCCTTCGACGCCCGCACCCGCGACTGACCCGCTCGGGGCGAGCGGTTCGCCCTCCGCAGCGGCGGCCAGGTCGCGCAGCGCCTCGAGGTGCCCGCCGAACGCGTTGCGGCCTGCCCGGGTGAGGGCCAGCCAGGTCCGGGCCCGCCCGGTGGCGCCGGCGGCCTTGGATGTGGTGGCGTATCCGGCGTCCACGAGGACCTTGAACTGCTTGGACAGCACCGAGTCCGCCACCCCGAGTTCGTCGCGGACGGTCCCGAACTCCATCGACTCCACGGGGGAGAGCAGGGCGCAGATCCGCAGGCGGTGTGGGGCGTGGATGATCTCGTCGAACCGCGGTGCGGGGCGTCCGGCCCTCATCGGCGAGAAGGGATCGCGGCGGCGCCGGAACGGATCTCCGCGCGCATGGCGTCGTCGACCCGCCGGCCCAGGACGATCGTCGCGATCACGGCCACGGCGGCCAGCAGGACGGCCAGCCAGACGGGAAGCGCCCGGCCCGAGGCGGTGGGGAGGAGCGAGGAGCCGGTCACCACCAGCACGATCATCGCGTAGGCGAACCACCATCTGCGGGAGGTGGGACCGAGGTTGCGAATGTCGACCCACAGGCCGGTGGTGCGTTGGTAGGCCCCGACCAGCAGTCCGATGCCGATCGCCCCACACAGGGAGACCACGAGGCGGACGACGTCGTGGAGGTCGAGAGCGCCCACCAGCATGATCGCGGCGAGGATCGCGCCGAGGGCGGGGTGGTACCACCACGGGGTGGTGAGCCTGTCGGCCACGGAGCGGCGGGCCGAGTCGACGTCGGCGAGGGCGGCGGCGGGATCGTACGGCGGAGACGCGTTATTTTCCATGACGGAAACGATAGGGGTCTCTTTCCGTTTCCGCAACGGAAAAACTAAAGTGGTCCAGGCTCACGCCTTCTTCTTGGGCGAGACCCGGATCGTGATGCTGCCGACCACGGGCTCGACCCCCGCGTCGTCGACGAACCGCAGGGGCACCTCGACGTCCTGCCCGGTGGTGATCGACGCGAAGTCGGGCAGCTCGGTCCATTCGGCCGTGACGGTCATCCCGCCGGTCGACTTCGCGGGGTAGCGCACGTTCATGCCCACGGGGATCCAGCGGTGGGTCGCGGGCACGGTGGCCTCGGCGAGCATGCCCATCGCCATCTCCGCGAGGTTGCACGCGGCGATCACGTGGAAGGTGCCGATGTGGTTGCGGTTGCCCCACCAGCCCGGCCCGCGCACGACGCAGCGTCCGGGCCGGAGCTCGGTGACGTGCGGGTACGCGGTGCGGAAGTACGGGGCCTTGAGGCTCACCGCCGCGCTGAACAGGCGGGACCCGAACGGCAGGCGGGTGGCGGTCTTCCACAGGCGGTAGGTGGAGGTGTCGGCGGTGGGGCGGGGCGGGGTTTCGGTCACGACGACGAGGTTACCCGTCGGTAAGTTGTCCCGCGGCCACCCGGTGCGCGCGAGTGCTCACCTCGTCAGGCGAGGATCAGCGTCCCGCGGCGCAGGAGCTCGTGGAGGCGATCCTGGTCCGCCCCGGGCTCGGCCACCCAGATGCGGTAGGCGGACAGCGCTATCCCGAGTGCGGCGTGCGCGGTGGCGGCGGGTACGAGGTCGTCCACCGTCTCGCCCCGCCGGTCGGCGACGAATCCGGCCACGGCCCGGCGCCAGTCGGCGTACACGAGCGTCGAGTGGGCCTGGAGCTCGTCCACGCCGAGGAGGAGGCGCATCCGCAGGCGGTGGACCTCGGTCTGCGACGGCGGGAACGTGTTGAACGCGATGAGGGCGTCCGCCAGCGCGTCGCGCAGTGGGGTGTTCTCCGGGACGTCGGCCAGGTACTCCAGCATGAGCTGGATCTGCTCGTCGAACTCGCCCCATGCGATGGCGGCCTTGCCGGGGAAGTAGCGGAACAGGGTGCGCCGCGAGATGTGGGCGGCCTCGGCGATCTGGTCGACGCTCGTGGCCTCGTACCCCTGGCGCGCGAACAGGTCGAGAGCCACGTCGACGATCGAGGCGCGGGTGGTCGACGGGCGACGTCCGGGCGTCCGTCCCGAGGTCATTCCCGTCATTCCCATGACACGAGAGCCTAGATCAGTGATCCTTGCCACTGGCACCAAGTGCCAATATGATTCGGGTCTCACCACGCCCGTGGTGGGGTTCCCGCAGTTTCCGGAGGGAAGGACGCGAGATGGACAACGCGCAGAACACCGAGGTCGTGCTGGAGGAGGCCCTCATCGAGGAGGTCTCGATCGACGGCATGTGCGGGGTCTACTGAGATGACCTCCGCAGCAGCGCCGGCCGGCGCCGGGCAGACGGCCGCCCCGGCGGCATTCGATCTCGACGCCGGCTGGCGCCTGCACCCGGGCGTCGCCCTGCGGCCCGAGCCGTTCGGGGCCCTGCTCTACCACTTCCACACCCGCAAGCTCAGCTTTCTCAAGTCGCCGACCATCGTCGAGGTGGTCAGCACCCTCGCCGACCACCCCACCGCGCGCGCCGCCTGTGCCGCCGCCGGGGTGTCGATCGATGATCCGGCGACAGCGCGGCTGTACCTGCACGCGCTCGGCCAGCTCGCCGCCTCGCGCATGATCGAGGAGACCTCATGACCAGCATGCTCGACCGTCCCGCCCCGGCGCCCGTCGGCCGCCTCGTCGACCAGTTCGAGCGTGGGCTCGACGCGCCGATCTGCCTGACCTGGGAACTCACCTACGCCTGCAACCTCGCCTGCGTGCACTGCCTGAGCTCCTCCGGTCGCCGTGACCCGCGCGAGCTCAGCACCGAGCAGTGCAAGTCGATCATCGACGAGCTGCAGAAGATGCAGGTCTTCTACGTCAACATCGGCGGAGGCGAGCCGACGGTCCGCTCCGATTTCTGGGAGCTGGTCGACTACGCCACCAGCCACCAGGTGGGCGTGAAGTTCTCCACCAACGGTGTCCGTATCGACGAGAAGGTCGCCAGGCGCCTGGCCGCGAGCGACTACGTGGACGTCCAGATCTCCATCGACGGTGCGACCGCGGAGGTCAACGACGCGGTCCGCGGCCCGGGGTCCTTCGACATGGCCTGCCGTGCGCTGCAGAACCTCAAGGACGCCGGCTTCACCGACGCCAAGATCTCGGTGGTGGTGACGCGCGAGAACGTCACCCAGCTGGACGAGTTCAAGGCGCTGGCCGACAAGTACGACGCGACCCTGCGCATCACGCGCCTGCGTCCGTCGGGCCGCGGCGCCGACGTGTGGGACGACCTGCATCCCCTGCCCGAGCAGCAGAAGGACCTGTACGACTGGCTGGTCGCGAACGGCTCCGATGTGCTTACCGGCGACAGCTTCTTCCACCTGACCCCCTTCGGTGAAGGACAGGCGCAGGGCTCGCTACCCGGGCTCAACCTGTGCGGCGCCGGCCGTGTGGTGTGCCTGATCGACCCGATCGGCGACGTCTACGCCTGTCCGTTCGCCATCCACGAGGAGTTCCTCGCCGGCAACGTCGTCGCCGACGGCGGGCTCGAGACGGTGTGGCAGACCTCGGAGTTGTTCCGTGAGCTGCGCGAGCCGCAGTCGGCCGGGGCGTGTGCGTCCTGCGACTTCTACGACAGTTGCCGGGGTGGCTGCATGGCGGCCAAGTTCTTCACCGGGCTGCCGATGGACGGCCCGGACCCCGAGTGCGTCCAGGGTTACGGAGAGGGATTGCTCGCGGCTGAGCGCAGCATCCCCGACCCCTCGCAGGACCACACGCGGCCCATGGGGCTCGCGGCGCGTAAGCAGCCCACCGGCCCGGTGCCGCTGACCCTCGTCACGACACCGCCGCGCAGGCCCACCAGCCTGTGCGACGAGTCCCCGATCTGAGCCGGCCCGCCCGGACGAACCCCGCTGGCCCGGACCAACCCCCTAGAAGGAGCAGCCACCACCGTGTCCCGCCTGTCGAAGATCGCCGAGGCCAACCCCTGGCGCCAGAACCCGTGGTTCGAGTCTGTCGCGGAGGCCCAGCGCCGCGCGAAGAAGAAGCTGCCCAAGAGCGTGTACATGGCGCTCGTCGGCGGCAGCGAGGCGGGGGTGACCATCCGCGACAACATGGACGCCTTCACCGAGCTCGAGCCCAAGCCCCACGTGATCGGCGCCAAGCAGGACCGTGACATGGCCACCACGGTGATGGGCCAGCCCATCAGCCTGCCGGTGATGATCTCGCCGACCGGTGTCCAGGCCGTCACGCCGGACGGCGAGGTGGATGTGGCCCGTGCCGCGGCCGCCCGCGGCACCGCGATGGGACTGAGCTCGTTCGCGTCCAAGCCGATCGAGGAGGTCATCGCGGCCAACCCGCAGACCTTCTTCCAGGTGTACTGGCTCGGCGGCAAGGAGAAGGTGCTGGAGCGGCTGGAGCGCGCCAAGGCCGCCGGGGCGGCGGGGGTCATCCTCACCACCGACTGGTCGTTCTCGATGGGCCGTGACTGGGGCAGCCCGGCCATCCCGGAGAAGCTCGATGCCAGGGCCATGATCACCCTCGCCCCGCAGATCGCCGTGCGTCCCCGCTGGGCCGCCGAGTGGGCCCGCGACGTGGTGGTCAACAAGCGGTTCCCCGATCTGACGACCCCCAACCTGGTGGGCAAGGGCGAGATGGGCCCGACGTTCTTCGGTGCCTACGGCGAGTGGATGGGCACCCCGCCGGCCACGTGGGAGGACATCGCCTGGGTCGTGGAGAACTACGACGGACCGGTCATGCTCAAGGGCATCATCCGGGTCGACGACGCCAAGCGGGCCGTCGACGCCGGGGTCACCGCGATCTCCGTCTCCAACCACGGCGGCAACAACCTCGACGCCACCCCGGCGTCCATCCGGTGCCTCGCGCCGATCGCCGACGAGGTGGGCGATCAGGTAGAGGTCCTGCTCGACGGCGGCATCCGTCGCGGTTCGGACGTGGCCAAGGCACTCGCGCTCGGTGCCCGGGCCGTGATGATCGGTCGCGCGTACCTGTGGGGGCTCGGGGCCAACGGCCAGGCGGGAGTGGAGAACGTCCTCGACATCATGCGTTCCGGACTCGACTCGAGCCTCATCGGGCTGAGCAAGTCCTCGATCTCCGAGCTGAACCGCGACGACTACGTCATCCCCGACGACTTCATGCGCCGTCTCGGCGTCTGACCCACCACCACGGAAGAGAAGGACACCCCCTGTAATGGGAGATTTCGACGGCAAGGTCGTCTACATCACCGGTGTGGCCCGCGGCCAGGGCCGCAAGCACGCGATCCGCTTCGCGCGCGAGGGCGCCAGGATCATCGGCCTGGACCTGTGTGACTCGCCGTCCGAGTACGTGAAGTACCGGGCCGCCACCGAGGACGACCTGGCCACCACCATCGAGCGCGTGGAGGCCGAGGGAGGGGAGATCCTCGCCGAGGTCGGTGACGTCCGCGACCTGGCGTTCCAGCAGGCCCTCGTGGCCCGCGGCTTGGAGCGCTTCGGTGGCCGCCTGGACGTGGTGATCGCCAACGCGGGCATCTGCAACTGGGGCAAGGTCTGGGAGCTCGACGAGCAGCAGTGGCAGGACACCCTCGACATCAACCTCACGGGGTACTGGAAGACGCTGCGTGCGGCGATCCCGCACATGCTCGACGCGGGTAACGGCGGCTCGATCATCCTGGTCAGCTCGGTGGCGGGCCTCAAGGCCATGCCGGTGCAGTCCCCGTACTCGGCCTCCAAGTACGGCGTGGTGGGCCTCGCGCAGACCGCCGCGAAGGAGCTCGGTGAGCACGGCATCCGGGTCAACACGATCCACCCCTACGGCGTGCGGACGCCGATGGGTGCCGAGGACCCCGACGCGCTCGAGGTGTTCAACAACATGCCGCAGTTCCTGCCGCATTTCACCCCGATCCTGGGCATGGGCATGGCCAGCACCGACGACATCTCCGACTCGGTGATGTTCCTCGCGTCGGACGCCTCGCGCACCATCACCGCCTCGACCTTCACCGTCGACATGGGCGCGATCAAGGTCTGACCCGACATGACGGGCGCGACCGGCGCGGACGGACGGCCGGGCGGCGGCGTGCTGGCGGTGCTGCCACTCGGGGCCACCGAGCAGCACGGTGCGCACCTGCCGCAGGAGACCGACACCCTCCTCGCGGAGGCCGCGGCCCGCGCCGTCGCCGACGCGGCGGCCGGTGCCACGGCCCACGCGGCGACCGGCGACAACGTCCGCGTGCTCCCGGCCCTGGCCTACGGCTCGAGCGGGGAGCACCAGTCGTTCGCGGGGACCGTCTCCATCGGGACCGGGGCGCTCGCCGAGGTGCTCCTCGAGCTGGGCAGGTCCGTGTCCTCGTGGGCGGACCGACTGCTCGTGGTCAACGGTCACGGCGGCAACGTCGACGCCCTCCGCCGCGCGGTCCCGCGGCTGCGCAGCGAGGGCCGCGACGCCGCCTGGCTGTCCTGCCGCACCGCCGAGGACGCCCGCGACACCCACGCCGGGCACGCCGAGACCTCGCTCATGCTGCACCTGCACGCGGACCTCGTCCGCACCGATCTCGCGACCCGGGGCTGTGTCCGGCCGCTGCCGCAGATCCTGCCCGCCGTGCGCGACGGCGGGGTCGCCGCGGTGAGCCCGTCCGGTGTCCTGGGGGATCCCACCACCGCCACGGCCGCGGACGGCGAGCGGCTGTGGGGTTCGCTGGTGGCCGACGCCCGCGCGCGCCTCGACGGGTGGCGCCCGGACGACGACGGGATGCTCCGATGAGACCAGCCGGACACCGTGCGCCCTCACCTGCCCCGCCCGCCGCACCCACCCCGCCCGCCACCGACCGGCCGCACGTGCTGCTCGACCGCCGGACCCGGATCCTGCGACGCGGCGGCGTCGTGCGCGTCCTGGGCGGCGACCCGGTCACGCTCATCACGCCCGCGCCGTCGGTGGCGGGCCTCCTGGACGGGGGCCGGGCCGTCGCGACGGACACTCCCGCGGGGGCCGCGCTCGCCCGCGCTCTCACCGATCGCGGGATGGCCCATCCCGCCGGCCCGGTGTCGGCGGACCGCCCGCTGGACGGCGTCGCCGTAGTGGTCCCCGTCCGTGACGACGCGGACGGGGTCGCCGCCCTCGCGCGGACCCTCGCCCCCGAACTCGCGCGCGGCGTCCACCTCGTCGTCGTCGACGACGGCTCCACCCCGCCGCTGACGGTGCCTCTCAGTCCCGCGCGGGCCCCCGATCCGCCCGTCACCGTCCTGCGCCACGACCGCTCCCGCGGCCCGGCGGCCGCGCGCAACGCCGGCACGTCCGCGGCGGTCGCTTCCGGCGCCGAGGTGGTGGTGTACCTCGACGCCGACGTCCTCCCACTACCGGGCTGGCTCGACATCCTCCTCGCCCGCCTCGACGATCCGCTGGTCGCGGCGGTCGCGCCGCGCGTCGTCGCCGCCGAGCCCGGCCGGTTCTGGGTGCGCGGCTACGAGACGGCGCGCTCGGCGCTGGACATGGGGCCCGAACCGGCGCGGGTGAGGCCGCGAACGCGCGTGGCGTACGTGCCCAGTGCCGCGCTCGCGGTCCGCCCCGACCGGCTGCCCCCGGTCCCGGCCGGAGGGGGCACCGGACCGTTCGACGAACGCATGCACGTCGCGGAGGACGTGGACCTGTGCTGGCGCATCGACGACGCCGGGGGCCGGATCCGCTACGAGCCCGCCGCCCGCGTCGCCCACCGCCACCGCACCGGGTTTCGCGCCCTGCTGACCCGCCGCGCCTACTACGGACGTGGAGCCGCACCTCTGGCAGCGCGGCACGGCGCCGACGTCGCGCCCGCCGTCGCCGCGCCGTGGTCGCTGGCCGTGGCGGTCGGGGTATGGAGCGCGAGCCCGCTCGGCACGGTGGTCGCGCTCGGCGCGGTGGCCAGGGCGTGGTGGCGGACGCGCGCGCTGACCGGCGACGGACGCGCGGCCGCCGAGCTCGTCGCCCGCGGCGCCGGGGCCTCGATCAGGCAGCTGCCGGAGGCGTTACTACGCCCGTATGGGCCGGTCACCGCGACCGCGCTGGCGCTCACCGCCGGGTCGCGGGGCCGGATCGCGCGGGCGCTGCGCCGGCGCCTCGCGGTCGCGGCCGCCGCGGAGGGGCTGTGGCACTGGTGGAGCGCGCGGGAACCGGGCCGATGGCCGGCCGACGAGCCGGTCGGGCACGTCCTGCTGCACCGCCTGGACGACCTGGCCTACGGCGCGGGGGTCTGGCGCTCTGCGGTGACGGAGCGCTCCCCGGCCGCCCTGCGCCCGGAACTCACGCGATGACCGGCGGCCCGGGCGGGGACGCCGATGTCGTGGTGGTCGGTGCGGGCGCCGCCGGGTGTGTGGTGGCCCGGCGGCTCGCCGACGCCGGCGCGGACGTCCTGTTGCTCGAGGCCGGTACGGCCGCCGCCACCCCGCTCGCGGGCCTGCTCGACATCGGCCCCGGCTCCCGCGTGGTCGCACGCCACCCCGCCACGCTCGGGGACACGGCCCTTGAGCTGCCCCGCGGCCGGGCGGTCGGCGGGTCGGGCGCGGTGAACGGGGGGTACTGCGCGCCGGCCCGGCCGGCGGATCTCGAGGCGTGGGGACAGGGCTGGCCCCGGCGCTACGCGGTGGGGTTGGCGCGGGCGGCCGAGCGCCTGCGCCCCCGCCTGGCGCCGATGGGGCCGGTCGCCGCGTGGGTCGCCGCCGCGTTCCCCGGACGCGTAGCGGCCGTCCCGCAGGCGCGCAGCGACGGGCGGAGGGTGACGGCGTTCGACGCGTGGGACCCCGCCGGCGCTGGCGTGCGGGTACGCACCGGTGCCGCGGTACGTGAACTGTCGTGGGCGGGCGGGGCCGTCGGCGGAACGGGAGGCGCCCGGCGGTGTGTGGGCGTGGTCCTCGACGACGACGAGGCGATCGCCGCCCGCCAGGTGGTGCTGTGCGCGGGGACGATCGGGACGACCGTTCTCCTTCTGGGCTCCGGTATCGACGGGGCCGGCGGCCACCCGGTCGGCCACGGGGTGCAGGAGCATCCCGAGCTCCTGCTGGACGTCCCCGCGGACCCGGCCGCCGGGGCCGGTGCCGGGCTCGGCACGGGGGCTGACGCGGCCGGCGGGCTGCCGCCCCTGCTCTCCCACGTGGTG
Source organism: Dietzia sp. oral taxon 368 (assembly GCF_002999155.1). Classification (NCBI taxonomy): domain Bacteria; kingdom Bacillati; phylum Actinomycetota; class Actinomycetes; order Mycobacteriales; family Dietziaceae; genus Dietzia; species Dietzia sp. oral taxon 368. Next base: position 280,759 of record NZ_CP027238.1, on the reverse strand, counting down.
CGGCTCGACCTCCCTGTGCGGGAGCGCGGGTGGGTGCCGGAGATCGAGGTGCGCCCCTACGCGGTCCCGATGCACCGCGCGATCCCCGGCCTCGGCGAGGTGCCGCACCGTATCGGGGTGGCACTGATGAACCCCCTCGGACGGGGGCGGGTGCACGCCGACGGGAGCGTGGACCTCCCGGACGACCCGGGCGACGCGACGGCGCTGGCCGAGGCGACGGCGTTCGTGGCGGAACGCCTGGGCATCGACGGCACCGTCACCCGCTCGACCTCCCACCACCTGTCGGGCGCGGCGCGGGTCGGGGAGGTGCTCGACGACTCCGGTCGGGTGCTCGGGGTGGAGGGAGTGCGGGTGGCCGACGCGTCGGTCCTGCCGTCGCTGCCGCTATGCGGTCCGTATTACACCGTCCTGGCGGTGGCCGAGGACCTCGCCGCGCGGATGGTCGCCGAGCGGGCGTGGTAGAACACAGATAGAACACGTTCCACCGAGAGGGTGGGCGGCGGCCCGGGAGGCGCGCATGCCGAGTACTGAGACCACCGTCGAGCCACAGCAGTTCGCGGTCGAGCGCGAGGACGGCGTCCGGCTGGTCGGCGAGGTCTGGGAGCCGCACGGACCGGACGGCCGGCCCACCGAGCCCGTCGACGAGATCCTCATGCTCCACGGCGGTGCGCAGACCCGCCACGCCTGGAGCCGGGCCTCCCGCCGCCTGGCCGCCGAGGGTTACCGCGTCACCGCGATGGATGCGCGCGGACACGGGGACAGCGACTGGGACCCGGAGGGTGACTACGACATCCATCGCCTCGCCGCCGATCTCGAGGCGATCGTCGCAGAGCGGTTCCCCGAGCGGCGTCCGGTCGTCGTCGGTGCGTCGCTCGGCGGGATGACCGCGATGCTCTCGCTGGGCACCGGCAAGGACGTCGCCCGCGCGCTCGTCCTGGTCGACGTCACCCCCAGGCTCGAGGCCGCGGGCGTCGAGAGGGTGGGGGAGTTCATGCGGTCCGGGTTCGACGGGTTCGCGAGTCTCGAGGAGGCCGCCGACGCGATCGCCGCCTACCAGCCCCACCGCAAGCGGCCCCCGAACCCCGAGGGACTGCGCAAGAACCTGCGGCTGCGCGAGGACGGGCGCTGGCACTGGCACTGGGACCCGCAGTTCGCCGGCGGGGCCTCCGCCGACAACGCCGAGATCGGCAACGCCTTCTTCGAGGAGCTCGTCCCGAGGATCACCCAGCCCACCCTGCTCATCCGCGGGTCGGCCTCGGACATCGTCAGCGACGACTCCGTGCAGCATCTGCTCGAGCTGCTCCCGCACGCCCACACCACGGAGGTCGCCGACGCCGGTCACATGGTCGCCGGCGACGACAACGCCGTCTTCCTCGACCAGCTCGAGTGGTTCCTGGCCGAGGTGCTCGATTCGCCGCCCCTCCGCTGAGTCCCCGACGAGCCGCGGCGCGGGGGCGTCCGGGGAATAACCCCACTCCGTGTACGTTGCCCTGGATGAGCGGTCGTCGATACCCGTCCGGGTATCGGTGGCCGGGGAATCTCGTCGCCGGCCCGCGCGATCCGTAGGCTGGCGACAAGCAGACGGGTCGAGAGTCGCCCCGTACGCGCAAGGAGGGCATTCGTATGAGCACCGTCGACATCACGACCGCCGAGTTCGAGAAGACCGTCACCGAGAACGACATCGTCCTGGTGGACTTCTGGGCCGAGTGGTGTGGCCCGTGCAAGGCCTTCGGCCCGGTCTACGAGAAGGTGTCGGGCAAGCACCCCGAGGTGACCTTCGCGAAGGTCGACACCGACGCCGAGCAGCAGCTCGGTGCGATGCTGCAGATCCAGTCGATCCCGACGCTGATGGCGTTCCGTGAGGGCATCGCCGTCTTCCGTCACTCGGGTGCGATCCCGGAGCAGGCCCTGGACGACCTGGTCGAGCAGATCAAGGGACTCGACATGGACGAGGTCCGCAAGGCCGTCGAGGAGGCGCAGGCCCAGCAGGGCGACGCCCAGGCCTGAATCCCCGCGCGCGGATCCGGGACCTCTGGTCCGCACCGCGCTCCCTCCGGGGGGAGAACACGTTCTTGTAGCCACCCCACAGATGTCAGAACCGGGGTTAGTGTGACGAGAACACGTTCCAGTGACGGTGATTACCACCGTCGCGCCCGGAGGGAGTCGCAGTGAAGACCAAGGCCGTAATCGCCCGTGAGCTCGGCAAGCCGTTCGAGATCGTCGAGGCCGAGCTCGACGGACCCCACTTCGGTGAGGTGCTGGTCAAGTGGAAGGTCGCCGGCCTGTGCCACTCGGACCTGCACATGCGGACCGGGGACCTGCCCGGTCGGCTCCCGATCGTCCTGGGGCACGAGGGTGCGGGCGTGGTCGAGGCCGTCGGTGAGGGGGTCACCCACGTCCAGCCCGGTGACCACGTGGTGGGCTCGTTCATCCCCGCGTGCGGCAAGTGCCCGGCGTGTGCCCGTGGCGTGTCCAACCTCTGCGACGGCGGCCTGAACGGCACCTTCGGCGTCATGGCCGACGGCCGGTACCCCTTCGCCCTGGACAATGGCGAGACCGCCGGCGCCATGTGCACGCTCGGAACGTTCTCCCAGTACACCGTCGCCAACATGAACTCGGTGGTCAAGATCCAGGACTGGATCCCCTTCGAGGTCGCCGCGCTCGTCGGCTGCGGTGTCACCACGGGGTGGGGCTCGGCGGTCTACTCCGCCGACGTCAAGGCCGGAGACACCGTCGTGGTCTTCGGCATCGGTGGCATCGGCATCAACGCGATCCAGGGCGCCAGGCACGCCGGCGCCCGCTTCATCCTCGCGATCGACACCGACGAGACCAAGCTCGCCAAGGCCAGAGAGTTCGGTGCCACCCACGTCTACACGGACGTCGAGCAGGCCAAGGCAGAGCTGCCCGGGTTGACCTGGGGCCTCATGGCGGAGAAGGCCATCATCACGATCGGCGTGGCCGACGCCAAGGTCACCGCCGACGCCGTCGACATGGTCGGCAAGCGCGGTGTCGTGGTGCTCACCTCGATGGGCGGCCTCGACAACCAGTCGATCACCCTCACCGGACTGTTCGTCTCCCAGTACGAGAAGGTCATCAAGGGGTCGCTCTTCGGGTCGGCCAACGCGTTCCACGACATCCCCAACATCCTGCGTCTGTGGGACGAGAAGCAGCTCAAGCTCGACGAGCTCGTCACCCACCGCTTCACCCTCGACCAGGTCAACGAGGGCTACGAGATGATGGAGGCGGGCGGCGAGGGCATGGTGCGCGGCATCATCGTGCACGAGGACTGACCGCGGGGTCTCGCGTTCCGGGCCCTCCCAACGGGCACCCGGTCGCTGGGTAATCTGAGGCCATGGATCCGGAGCAGGACAACGACCCCAGAGCACTGGCCCAACGGCGACTGGAGGCGATGGTGGGGCGCGGTGAGCTCTCGCTCGCCGAGTTCTCCGACCGCGCCGCCCAGATCTGGGCGGCCACCTGCCCCGCCGAACTCGAGGTGGCGCTGAGCGGACTGCCCGCCGGGTCCGACCCGGCCGCCCCGCCCGCCGCGCACCGCCCGGGCCCGCCGGCCCCCCGCCCCGGCGCCGCCATCGTCGTGGACGAGGGCCAGAAGACCACCTCGATCTTTGACACCCTCAGGCGCGAGGGGAGATGGATGCTGCCGGACGACTACCGGCTCACCTCGTGGATGGGGGAGATCTATCTCGACGCCCGCGAGGCCGTCGTCGACCGCCCCCGCACCCACCTCCAGCTGGACCTGTGGGCCGCCAACGCCCGGGTACTGCTCCCGCCGGGCGTCTCGGTCACGATCACCGGGAACCGGACGATGACCGATCTCAAGATCGACGAGGGGCGCTACGAGGTCCACGGCGGCCCGCATCTGGACATCGAGATCAACGGCTTCATGGCCAACGCCAAGATCAAGATCCTCGCCGCGGGGGAGAAGATCCCCAAGACCTGGAAGTGGTTCTAGCGCTCCCGGCGACGCCACACGGTGTGCCGGTGCCGCACCTCGTCGTCGTACCCGTCGACGCGGCTCCGTGGATCGGTGATCCACTCGCCGACCTCCACCCGCTCCCACGCCGCGTCCAACGTGGGCGCCAGCACGGTCCCGGGCGCGTCGGCGTCGATCTCGGTCACCAGGCACTCGTCGGCCGCGGGCAGCGCGGCGGCGTAGACCTGACCGCCGCCCATCACGACCGCGTCGCGGCCCGCCGAGGCCAACGCGGCGTCCACCGACCCGGCGCGCTCGGCGCCGTCGGCCGCCCACCCGGGGTCCCGCGTGCACACGATGTTGCGGCGTCCCGGCAGAGGGCGGAAGCGCTCCGGCAGGGAGTCCCACGTCGCGCGGCCCATCACCACGGGGCGTCCGACGGTGGCCTGCTTGAAGAAGGCCAGGTCCTCGGGGATATGCCACGGCATGTCCCGGCCGTCACCGATCACCCCGCCGCGGGCCTGCGCCCACACCATCCGCACCGCCACGGCCCCGGCTCAGACCGCGACCGGGGCCTTGATGCCCGGGTGGTGCTCGTAACCGACGACCTCGAAGTCCTCGAAACGGTAGTCGAAGATCGACTCCGCCTTCCGTAGCCGTAGCTCCGGGTACGGGTACGGCTCACGCTCCAGCTGGGTGCGCACCTGCTCGACATGGTTGTCGTAGATGTGGCAGTCCCCGCCGGTCCAGATGAACTCGCCCACCTCGAGGCCTACCTGCTGCGCGACCATGTGCGTGAGCAGGGAGTAGGAGGCGATGTTGAACGGCACGCCCAGAAAGAGGTCGGCGCTGCGCTGGTAGAGCTGGCAGCTGAGCTTGCCGTCGGCCACGTAGAACTGGAACAGCAGGTGACACGGTGGCAGCGCCATCTGCGAGAGTTCGCTGACGTTCCACGCGCTGACGATGTTGCGCCGCGAGTCCGGGTCCGTACGCAGCAGGTCCACGGCCGCCGCGATCTGGTCGATGTGCCGGCCGTCCGGGGTGGGCCACGACCGCCACTGGACGCCGTAGACGGGGCCGAGCTCGCCGGCCTGGTCCGCCCACTCGTCCCAGATGCTCACGCCGTGCTCCTGCAGCCACCGCACGTTCGAGTCGCCGCGCAGGAACCACAGCAGCTCGTAGGCGACCGACTTGAAGTGGACCCGCTTGGTCGTGAGAAGGGGGAAGCCGGCGGCGAGGTCGTACCTGATCTGGTGACCGAACAGGCTGCGCGTTCCCGTTCCCGTGCGATCCGCCTTCGGGGTGCCCTCTTCCAGGACGAGCCGGAGCAGATCCTCGTACGGGGTGGGGACGGTCATGAGGCGGAGTCTACTGAAAATCCGGGGGCCGACCCACTGGGGCTCTCAGCGACCCATTCCGTCACACCGACCAGCCCGCCGTGGCGGCGAGCACCTTCTCCGTGAGATCCGGCCGGCAGACGAGGATGTCCGGGGAGTGGGCGTCGGACTTGTTGAACTCGATCGGCGAGCCGTCGGGCCGGGACGCGTGCAACCCGGACGCCAGCGCCACCGCGACCGGCGCGGCCTGATCCCACTCGAACTGCCCCCCGGCGTGGAGATAGACGTCGGCGTCGCCGAGCAGTACCGAGAGCATCTTGGCCCCGGCGGAGCCCATCGGACGCACGCGTAGCCCGAGCTCGTCGGCGATCTCGTGCACGCCGGCCGGCGGGTTGTTGCGGCTGATCACCATGGTGCCGGAGAACGGCCCGTCGACGTGGTCGACCTGGTCCGACCGGAACACCCTGCCCGCGTCGGGCAGGCCCACCGAGGCGAGCGCGGGCCGGCCGTCCACCACGAGCGCCACGTGCACCGACCAGTCCGAGCGGCCGGTCGAGAACTCCTTGGTCCCGTCGATCACATCGATGATCCACACGCGCGCCTTGTCCAGGCGGCTCAGGTCGTCGGAGACGCCCTCCGAGAGGGTGCCGTCGTCCGGCCGGTGCACCGCGAGCACCTCGTCGGTCCAGCTCTGGGCGACCTCGTTGGCGACCCGCGCGAGCGACCGCCCGTGCAGCAACCCGCCGGCCCGGGTGCCCCGGACGATGTCCCCGATGCCCGTGGCGAGGTGGTAGGCCAGGTCGTGGTCGCTGAGTTCGCGCATGCCCTCACTCTACGGAGCAGGCGGCGCGTGGCGGCCTGTGTCGTCGGCCGCGCTGTCCTGGACCGTGCTGTCGTCGGCCGCTCTGTCGTAGTCGTAGGCCATCATGACTTCATGCCCGCCGCCCTGGACCGGTTCCACCCGGCCACCGCTTCCTGGTTCCGAGGCGCGTTCGACGCGCCCACAGCGGCCCAGGAAGGGGCGTGGACCGCGCTCGCCGGCGGATCGCACACCCTCGTCGTGGCCCCTACCGGCTCCGGCAAGACCCTGTCGGCGTTCCTCGCCGCGCTCGACGGGTTGCTCCTGGGTGACCGGGGCGGCGCGCCGGACCCCGGGCCCGGCACCCGCGTCCTCTACGTCTCGCCGCTCAAGGCCCTCGCGGTGGACGTCGAGCGCAATTTGCGCGCGCCGCTCGCGGGGATCGCCCGTGAGGCCGCGTCGATGGGGGTACCGACGCCGGACGTCACCGTCGGGATCCGCACCGGTGACACCCCGCCTGACGAGCGTCGCCGCCAGCGCGCCCGGCCACCGCACATCCTCGTGACCACGCCGGAGTCGCTGTTCCTGCTCCTCACCTCCGCCGCGCGGGAGACCCTCGCCACGGTGGGCACGGTGATCATCGACGAGATCCACGCGGTCGCCGGCAGCAAGCGCGGCGCGCATCTCGCTCTCAGCCTCGAGCGGCTCGACGAGCTGCTCGACACGCCCGCGCAGCGGGTGGGGCTGTCGGCGACGGTGCGGCCGCACAGCGAGGTCGCCCGCTTCCTCGCGGGGGAGCGTCCCACCACGATCGTGGCGCCGGGGTCGGACAAGGGCTTCGAGCTCTCGGTGCGCGTGCCGGTCGAGGACATGGCGGACCTGTCCTCGTCGGCCCCGGCGGTCACCGCGCCGCCCGGCACCCCGGGTCAGGGCTCCATCTGGCCGCATGTGGAGCGTCAGGTCGTGGACCTCGTGACCGCCCACCGCTCGACGATCGTGTTCGTCAACTCCCGGCGCCTGGCCGAGCGGCTCACCGCGAGGCTCAACGAGATCTACGCCGAGGACACCGACCCGGGCTCGCTCCCCGAGCCCCCCGCCCGGCCGCCCGCGCAGCTCATGGTGCCGTCAGAGGTCTCGCGCGGGGCGCCGCCGGAACTGGCCATGGCCCACCACGGGTCGGTGTCCAAGGAACGCCGGGCGATCATCGAGGACGCGCTCAAGTCCGGCCGGCTCCGCGCGGTGGTGGCGACCTCCTCGCTCGAGCTGGGCATCGACATGGGCGCGGTGGATCTGGTCGTGCAGGTCGAGTCCCCGCCGTCGGTGGCCTCGGGGCTGCAGCGCGTGGGGCGCGCGGGACACCAGGTCGGCGAGGTGTCGCGGGCCGTCGTCTACCCCAAGCACCGCGCTGACCTCGTGCACAGCGCGGTCACGGTGGAGCGGATGCTCGCCGGCGCGATCGAGGAACTCACGGTGATCGCCAACCCGCTCGACGTGCTGGCGCAGCAGACCGTGGCCGCGTGCGCACTCGAGCCGATCGACGTGGAGGAGTGGTTCTCGGCCGTCCGGCGCACCGCCCCGTACGCCGGTCTGCCGCGGTCCGCGTTCGAGGCCACCCTCGACATGCTCGCCGGCAAGTACCCGTCCGCGGACTTCGCCGAGCTCAAGCCACGCCTGGTGTGGGACCGCGACGCCGGCACCCTCACCGGCCGCCCCGGCGCCCAGCGACTGGCCGTCACCTCCGGCGGCACCATCCCGGACCGCGGCCTGTTCGGCGTGTTCATGGTGGGGGAGAAGGCCGCCCGCGTCGGCGAGCTGGACGAGGAGATGGTCTACGAATCGCGGGTCGGTGACGTCTTCGCGCTCGGGGCCTCCAGCTGGCGCGTCGAGGAGATCACCCACGACCGCGTCCTCGTCTCGCCCGCGCCCGGCGGGACCGGCCGGCTGCCGTTCTGGCTGGGCGACGACCAGGGCCGCCCCGCTGAACTCGGCCGCGCGCTCGGCGGGTTCCTGCGCGAGGTGTCGTCCGGGTCGGAGGCGGAGGTCACCGCGCGCCTGGACGCCGCCGGCCTCGACACCTACGCCGCCGCCAACCTCCGGCGGTACCTGACCGATCAGCGCGAGGCGACCGGCCACGTGCCCAGCGACACGACCCTGGTCGTGGAGCGGTTCCGCGACGAGGTGGGGGACTGGCGGATCGTGCTGCACTCGCCGTTCGGCGCGCGCGTGCACTGGCCGTGGGCGGAGGCCGTGCGCGCCCGGCTGGCCGCCGCGCACGGCTTCGACGCGGTGCCGGTGGTGTCCGACGACGGCATCATCCTCCGGGTCCCCGATACGGGTGACGACGGCGAGGGGGGCGCGCGCCCGGGGGCTGAGACGTTCGCGATCTCTGCGGAGGAGGCGGTCGATCTGGTGACCCGGCATGTGGGCGGGTCGGCGCTGTTCGCCTCACGCTTCCGCGAGTGTTCCGCACGCGCCCTGCTGTTCCCCCGGCTGGATCCGGGCCGGCGGGCCCCGCTGTGGCAGCAGCGGCAGAAGTCCGCGCAGTTGCTCGACGTCGCGCGGAGGTATCCGGACTTTCCGATGATCCTCGAGGCGGTGCGCGAGTGCCTCCAGGACGTCTACGACGTGCCCGCGCTCGAGCGGCTGCTGGGGGAGATCGAGTCGCGCAGCGTGCGGATCGTCGAGGTGGATACGCCCGGCGCCTCGCCGTTCGCGCAGTCGCTGCTCTTCGACTACGTCGGCGCCTTCCTCTACGAGGGTGACTCCCCGCTCGCCGAGAAGCGGGCCGCCGCACTGAGCATCGATCCCGGCCTGCTCGGTCAGCTGCTGGGCCGCGTCGAGCTGCGCGAACTGCTCGACGTGGAGGTCCTCGACTCGATCGAGCGACGCCTTCAGCACCTCGAGCCCGAGCGCGCGGCACGCGACGCCGAGGCGGTGGTCGACCTGCTCCGGCTGCTCGGCCCGCTCACCGTCGACGAGATCGCCGAACGTTCCGCCGAGCCCGGCGCCGTCCCGGGCTGGCTCGACGAGTTGGCTCGGACGTGGCGGATCGTGCCGGTGGAGCACTCCGGTCGCAGCTGGTGGGCCGGGGTCGAGGACGTGGCCCGGCTCCGCGACGGCCTCGGAGTCCCGCCTCCACCCGGCGTGCCGTCGGCCTTCCTCGGCGACGTGGGCGACCCGCTGGGTGAGCTGATCCGCCGCTACGCGCGCACCCACGGCCCTTTCTCGGTCGAGGCGGTCGCCGAGCGGTTCGGACTCGGCGTGGCGGTCGTTCGCGGCGTGCTCGACAGGCTCACCTCCTCGGGCACACTGCTGGCCGGAGAGTTCCGCCCCGGCGCGACGGGTCCCGAGTGGTGCGACGCCGAGGTGCTGCGCCACATCCGCCGTCGATCGTTGGCCGCTCTGCGCTCGCAGATCGAGCCGGTGTCCCAGTCCGCGCTGGGCCGCTTCCTGCCCGGGTGGCAGAGCCTGGGGTCAGGTGGCGGCGCTGGCGGTGGCGCGCGGGCGGGTGCCGAATCCGGTGTCGACGGGCTGCTCGCAGTGATCGAGCAGCTCGACGGGCTCGCGCTTCCCGCCTCCGCCCTCGAACCACTCGTCTTGGCGCCCCGGGTGAGCGACTACTCTCCGGCGATGCTCGACGAACTCCTCGCCGGGGGAGAGGTCATCTGGAGCGGGCGTGGACGTGCCGGATCCCGCGACGGCTGGATCTCCCTGCACCCGGCCGATTCCGCCGGCGCCACCCTGCCCCTGGGGCGACCGCAGCCGGAGGGGCCGGTCCACCTCGCCGTCGTCGACTCCCTGCGCGGCGGAGCCCTGTTCTTCCGCGACATAGTCACCACGGTGAGGAGCGCACTCACCGCCCCTACCGACGCTGGGCCCGTGAACCCCGCCCCTTCCGACCCCGCACCCGCCGTCCCCGAGGCTGCGGTGCGCGACGCCGTCTGGGACCTGGTGTGGGACGGGGTCGTCACCAACGACACGCTCTCACCGCTGCGCGCGGTGCTCGCCGGCGGTGGCTCGTCCGGGTCGGGGACCGCGCACCGGTCGCCCCGCGCCTCCGCCCGCCCACGTCGCGCCCGGTTCGGCCGCACCGCGATGGCGCAGCTCAACGGTGCGGTCGCCGCGGGGACGAGGACGCCACCCGTGTTGGCGGGCCGTTGGTCCCTCGTTCCGGAGCCGATCAGCGACGCCACGCTGCGGGCGCACGCCTGGGCCGAGACCCTTCTGCTGCGCCACGGCGTCGTCACCCGGGGCGCGGTCGAGGCCGAAGAGATCCCCGGCGGGTTCGCCGCCGTGTACAAGGTGCTGGCGCAGATGGAGGACTCCGGCCGCTGCCGCCGCGGGTACTTCGTCGACGGTCTCGGCGCAGCGCAGTTCGCGGCCGGCAACACGATCGACAGACTGCGCACGTTCGACGACACCGCCGACGACGCCCACTGGCCCTCCGGAACCGACGAACCCACCGTCCGGGTTCTTGCCGCCACCGACCCCGCCAACCCCTACGGTGCCGCTCTGCCCTGGCCCGCCACCGCGCCCAGCGGAGGCGACGCGGCGGGCGGAGGCGACGCAGCGGCCACGGGCGGCTCGGGTCACCGGCCCGGTCGGAAGGCGGGCGCGCTCGTGGTTCTGGTCGACGGGATCTGCGTGCTGTTCGTCGAGCGCGGCGGACGCACCGTCCTCATCTTCGACGACCGCGCCGGTGCGGTGCCTCTCGCCGCGGGCGCGCTCGTCGACGCCGTCCGCTCGGGAGCGGTCGGTCCGTTGACCGTCACCACTCTCGGCGGCGAGCCCGTGCACGGCTCTCCACACGCCGCCGCGTTCGAGGCGGCGGGCTTCGGCATCACCCCCAAGGGGGTGCGCATCCGGCGCTGACGCCCTTGAGACCCCACGCCCGATTAGTTAGAATATGCGCATTGGTGCATATGTCAGAGGGGGTAGCCGGATGGGAGTGGGTCACGCGCACGGTGCACACGGCTCGGGGCACACCCACGCTCGTCCCGCCGGACATGCCGGTGGGCGCCACCGCGCCAGGCTGGCGATCGCGTTCGCACTGACGGCAGCGTTCTTCGTCGTCGAACTGGTCGCCGGCCTGCTCTCCGGCTCCCTCGCCCTGCTCTCCGACGCCGGCCACATGGGGGCAGACGTCGTCGCTCTCGGTGCGGCTCTCCTCGCGACGATCATCGCCACCCGTCCCGACTCCACCGGCCGGCGAACGTTCGGCCGCTACCGCGTGGAGATCTTCGCCTCCGGCCTCGCCGTGCTCATCATGCTCGGAATGGGCGTGTACGTTCTGGTCGAGGCGCTCGGCCGCCTCGGCTCCGATACGCCCGTCGCCACCGGGACGATGCTCGTCGTCGGCGTGCTCGGCCTGGTCGTCAACGTCATCTCCCTCCTGCTGCTCCGTGGCGGGTCCGACGAGAGCCTCGCGGTACGTGGCGCCTACCTCGAGGTCCTCGCCGACGCCGCCGGGTCGGTCGGGGTGATCGCGGCCGCGCTGCTGATACGTACCACCGGGTCGACGGTCTGGGACCTCGTGGTGGCCGCGGCGATCGCGGTGTTCATCGTGGTCCGCGCGGTGGCGCTCGGCCGGCAGGTCCTCGCAGTCCTCGCCCAGCACGCCCCGGCCGGTGTTGAACCCGCCGCGGTCGAGGCCCAGCTCGGCGTCCTGCGCGACGTGAAGGAGGTGCACGACCTCCACCTCTGGACACTCACGTCCGGGATGGACGTGGGGACCGTCCATCTGGTCGTCGCCCCGGACGCGGACCACGCCGAGGTGCTCGACGATGCCCGACGTGTCCTGTTCGACGAGCACGGGATCGAGCACGTGACCGTGCAGATCGAGACCGCGGGCGTCGGCGGCTGCCGCGAACTGGGGTGGTGAGCCGTGCCCGAGGGAGACACGGTCCACCGCGCGGCCACGCGGGTTGACGCCGCACTCGCCGGGCGGACCCTGGACCGGGGCGAACTCCGGGTGCCGAGGTTCGCCGCGGTCGACCTGCGCGGGAGGACCGTGAAGGCTGCCCGGTCGCGGGGCAAGCACCTCTTCGTCGACATCGGGCCCGACGACCAGGGGCGTGACCCCGTCACCCTCCACCTCCACCTCAAGATGGAGGGCCGGGTCCTCGTGCTCCGCGCCGGGGAGAGGTGGCGGTTCCCCGCACACACCGCCCGGCTCGTCCTGCGCGCGGACGACGTCGAGGTGGTGGGGACCGAACTCGGTTTCCTGCGCGCCCTGTCGCCCGCCGAAGCCGACGTCGCTGTCGAGCACCTCGGGCCCGACCTCCTCGGTGCCGACTGGGATCCGGCGGCCAGCGTGGCCGAGGTCGTGCGGCGCATCGAGGAACGTCCCACCCGCACCATCGGCGAGGCGCTCCTCGACCAGCGCAACCTCGCGGGCATCGGCACCGTCTACCGCGCCGAGTTGTGTTTCGTGCGGGGAGTGGACCCGCGCGATCCCGTCGAGACGGTCCGGGATCTCCCGGCGATGGTGAGGCTCGCACGCAGGATGTTGGTGGCGAACGCCGACCGTGTCGTCCGGGTGACCACGGGCGAGGCCCGGCGTGGTCGCGAGTTGTGGGTGTACGGCCGCGACGGCAAACCGTGCAGACGGTGCGGGACCGAGGTGGAGACCTTCCGCCTCGGCGGCCTCGCGAACCCCGATGAGCCGAGTGATTCGCTCGACCGCATCGCGTACCGCTGCCCGTCCTGCCAGCCGAGCCGTGCCACACTGGGCGCATCGCCAACTGAGGAGAACTCGTGACCGACCGCAAGACGATCCTGATCACCGGGGCCAGCTCCGGGCTCGGCGAGGGTATGGCCCGCCGCTGGGCGGCGCACGGCAAGAACCTGGCACTGTGCGCACGGCGTCTCGACCGCCTCGAGGAGCTGCGCGCCGAGCTGGTGGCCGCCAACCCGTCGATCACCGTCGCCGTTCGCGAGCTTGATGTGGCCGACGGGTAGGCGGTGGAGCGGGTCTTCCGCGAGCTGGACGCGGAGCTCGGTGGGATCGACAGGTTCGTGCTCAACGCCGGGCTGGGCAAGGGCGCTTCTATCGGCACGGGCAAGGCGCACGCCAATCGCGAGACCGCGATGGTGAACGTGATCGGCACTCTCAACCAGGCCGAGGCGGCGACTCAGCTGCTGCTCGCGCGAGGGGAGGGGCACCTGGTGTTCATCTCGTCTGTGAGTGCGCTGCGGGGGATGCCCAAGGCGCAGAACACGTACGGCGCCACCAAGGCTTTCGTCTCGTCCCTGGCGCAGGGGATGTACGCCGAACTCGACAGCGCCGGAAGCCGTATCAAGGTGACGGACATCCTCCCCGGTTACATCCGCACGGACATCAACCGATCGGTGAAGACCGCGCTGATGACGGAGTTCGACGAAGGCGTCGACGCGCTGGTCAAGACGATCGATGCGGAGCCCGTCCGCGCGCTCGTCCCGGCCAAGCCCTGGAAGGTGATCGGCCCGCTGCTCACGCTGCTCCCGGAGAAGGTCAGCCGCCGCTTCGTCTGAGGTCGCCGCGGAATCATCTCGAGCTTGCACTTCCACCCGCCTTAGAAGGGTGGTGGTGGTTGGAGGAGTTCGTCGAGGTGTTGGTGGAGGGCGTGGAGGATGGCTTTTTCCAGGGTGCTGTCGGTGGGTTTGTTGCGTTCCCACCAGCGGCTGGCCGCGGCGGGGGTCATACGCTCACGCGGGGCCGGGCCCGGGGCCGTGTTCGAGTCCGGACCCGCGTTCGGGTCTGGGGCGGTCTCGGCTGCCTCGGCGCCGGTGTCGGGTGGCGGCGAGGTCGGTGCGGCGTCGGTGGCTTCGGCGGCGTTGCGGGCGGCGGTGCGGGCGCGTTCGCGGGCCAGGCGTTGGGCGCGGCGGGCGAAGTAGGTCGCCTCGTCCAGGACCCCGGCCCCGTAGACGGGGCTGGGGTTGCGGCGTTGCTGACGCGCCCAGGCATCGGCCTCGTCGCGTTGTTGTTCGCGTCGGTACTGGGCCAGCGGCCCGTCGGGGCGGGTGAGCATGACGGTGCCGTCGGGGGTGGTCACGATTAAGGTGCCGTCGGGCTGGAGCTTGTAGGTCCAGTCGGAGAACGTTTTGAACCGGTGATGGCGCCGGCATTGGGCCACCAGGTTCGCCTCGATGGTCAGGCCACCGGCGGCGGGGTCGGCGTGGTTGAACGGCACCACATGATCCAGGTCACAATCATCAGCGGGGATCGCGCATCCGGGGTGGCGGCAGGTGCCGTCGCGGAGCCGGACCCGGCGCGCCAACTGGGCACTCGGCCGATATCTCAGGGCCGCATCTGTGTCGTCGGCGGCGCCGATGTGCGGGTCGACCTGCTCGAACGAGGCCCCATCCGAGGTGGCGAGCATCTCCAGCAGGGTCTGCAGGGCCGCTTCGCCGGTGCGGGTGAACTCCACTCGGGCGCCGTGTTCGTCGCGGCCGTTGTCTCCGGTGGCGATGACGGTGACCTTCGGCCGCAACACCGGAGCCCGACCGCCCGCGGTGGCGGGCGCGCCCGCGGCGCCGTGAGCGTCATTGGACGTGTCGGCAGCGTCGGGGTGGGTGGGGGTGTCGCCGCAGATCAGGGACATCAGGGCGTCGGCGCGGCGTTCGGCTGTGGAGTAGTTCGGCTCCGGCTCGTCCGGGTCGGTATCGGGGTCGGCGGTCCGCGCGGCAGCAGCGGCGGTGGCGTCGTCGTCGGCGGCCTGGTGTTCGGCGACGCGTTGGTCGAGGGCTTCGGCCAACACGGCGGCTTCCTCGGTGGCCAGCAGGGCGGAGACGGTGGACATGCCGTCGACGCCTTTGCCGATGCGCACGCCGCGGGTGCGGCTGGCGTCTTCTTTGCGCAGGCGGATGGCGTCGGGGTCGTGGCGGCCGATGACGGCATCGATCTCATCGCGTAGGGCTTTGTCGCCCAGCCGGATACCGGCGGCGATGCCGTTCAGGTAGTCGTCGACGACCTGGCGTTGGACCTGCTCGAGGACATCACCGCGGACGGTGGCCATCTGCCGGGCGAGTAGTTCGGCGACGCGTTGTTCCATCAGCCCGGCGGCCATGGCCTCCAGGATGGCCGGGTAGCGGGTGTGTAGTTCCCAGGAGAAGGACAGCATCTTCTCCGCGCGCCTGGCGGAGATGGACATCGCCGCTACCACATAGCCGGCCGCAGCGACGAGGCCGTCAACCACGGCGTGGCCGGGGCGGGCCTCGTGACTGCCGTCGATACCGTGCCCGTACTCGCGCCAGCACTCCTGCAGCAGGGCGTAGCAGGCGACCAGGCGCTGCGCGGCCGCGCGGTTCTCGGTCGCCCAGCCGTCCCGCGCCGCCGCCGTCAACCCCGTCAACGCCGCGGCAGCGCCGTCACCGGACGAGCCGACAGAACCGGACGAGCCAGTGGAGCCGGCAGGGCCGGAAGAGGACGCGGAGCCACCGGCCGTGCGCTCGGGATCGCCGTCCATGCCCCACCCCCCGTGGTCGACCGTGCGGCCGTGCCGCGCCATGTCTCGAATACGTGTTCTATTCTACGTCCACGTGTTCGACACCACAAGAGGTACGTGTCAGGCGAAGGCGGCGACAGTGCGTTGGGAGATTCTGGGCGGTGACGAGGGCCGACGGCCAACAGGGGAGAGGGTTCGCGGACCCGCGCGCGGCGCGGGACACGCCGGTGCGAGCCGGGGTCGCCCGCGGTGAAGAGCTGGCCGGTGGTTCGGCCGGCCGGAACTACGGCAGCGCCGGCCGGAACTACGGCAGCGCTGGCCGGGCCCACGGCAGCGCCGGCCGGGCCGGCGTCAGCGCCGCCCGCGGGCCTCTCGGTAGATCTCGACGAGTGAGTCCGTGGAGGAGTCGAAGCCCGGCTCGGGGTGGGTCTCGGCGGTGAGGGCGGAGAGGAGCTCACCGGCCTGTGCCTTACCCAGTTCGACGCCCCACTGGTCGAACGCGTTGATGCCGAGAATCGCCGCCTGGGTGAACACGATGTGCTCGTACAGCGCGATGAGCTGGCCCACGACGCTCGGGGACAGGGACGGCGCGAGGATCGTCGTCGAGGGCCGGTTGCCGGGCATGACCTTGTGCGGGGCGAGGGCGGGATCGACGCCGTCGGCGAGGACCTCCTCCTCGGTCTTGCCAAACGCCAGGACCCGCGACTGGGCGAAGAGGTTGGCCATGAGCATGTCGTGCATCGAGACGGGTTCCGCTGAGCCGGGGACGTCGGCGGCCAGGTCCGCGGCCGGCCGTGCCACGCCGATGAAGTCGACGGGCACGAGCTGGGTGCCCTGGTGGAGCAGCTGGAAGAAGGCGTGCTGTCCGTTCGTGCCGGGCTCGCCCCAGTAGACCTCGCCGGTCGGATAAGTAACGTCCGAACCGTCGAGGCGCACGGACTTGCCGAGGGACTCCATGGTGAGCTGCTGCAGGTAGGCGGGGAACCGGTGGAGGTCCTGGGAGTAGGGGATGACGGCCTTGGACTGCGCGCCGAGGAAGCACGTGTACCAGATCCCGAGCAGCGCCATGAGGACCGGCGCGTTGTGCTCGGGCGCCTCGGTCGCGAAGTGCAGATCCATGGTGTGGAAGCCCTCGAGCATCTCGACGAACGCCGCCGGGCCCGCCGTGATCATCACCGACAGGCCGATCGCGGAAGACACCGAGTAGCGGCCGCCGACCCAGTCCCAGAAACCGAACATGTTGTCCGGGGCGATGCCGAAGTCGGCCACCTTGTCCGCGGCGGTCGACACAGCGACGAAGTGAGAGGCGATCGCGTCCTCCGACCTCAGGGCCTCGATGAAGTGCCGCCGCGCCGCATGCGCGTTGGCCATCGTCTCCTGCGTGGTGAACGTCTTGGAGGCGACCACGACCAGTGTGGTGGCCGGATTGATCTCGGCGAGGGTGGCGGTGAGGTCCGCAGGGTCGACGTTCGAGACGTAGCGCGCGCGGATCCCGGCGGTCTGGAGATCGCGTAGCGCGGCGTCCACCATCACCGGGCCGAGGTCCGAGCCGCCGATGCCGATGTTGACCACCGTGTCGATCCGCTCGCCCGTGTACCCGGTCCACTCGCCCGAGCGGACGCGGTCGGCGAGATCGGTCATGCGCGCCAGGACCGCGTGGACGTCGGCCACCACGTCGGAGCCGTCGACGACGAGCTCGGCATCGGCCGGGAGCCTGAGCGCCGTGTGGAGGACGGACCGGTCCTCGGTCGTGTTGATGCGGTCGCCCCGGAACATTGCCGCTCGCTGCGCCGGAAGCCTGGCGGCGTGGGCCAGTTCGGTGAGGGCGTGCAGGATCTCGTCGGTGACCAGGTGCTTGGACAGGTCCACGTGCAGGTCGCCCGCCGTGACCGACATCCGGCGACCGCGTTCGGGATCGGCGTCGAACAACTCGCGCAACGTCACCTCGCCGATCGAGGGGACCAGACCCTCGACCGCTGCCCACTGCTCCGTCGTGCTGATGTCGGTCATGGCTGCGAGATTAGCCGGGAATACGAACGCGCTGCCCACTGTTCAGGGGATGTGACCCCCGTAACTCCAGCCGATTCTGCACCGGCCTTCCCCATCGCCTCCTCTGTTACCGCGCAGGCCGAGCGCCTCGTCGCACTCCGCGTGCCGGAGTTCGCCGGGATCGGTGCCGATCAGCTGCGGGACCACGCCCGCACGCTGGTCGCCGAATCCGGTGACGGGCGGGACGAAGGCGGAGCAGTTCTGGCCGTCCACCCCTCACTCCTGTCGGCCGCGCGACTGGCCGCCCTCATGCGCCGCGACGGGAAGGCGGGCTTCGTCGTCGTCGACATGACCGACCTCGCCGACTTCACACCCACCGACGACATCACACTCCCCGACGCGCCGCTGTACCTTCTCGACGACGTCACCCGCGGTGACGACATGCTGGACTGGACCCCCACCGACGCGCACGCGGAACTGACCGCCCGCGGACGCACACCGCTGACCGTCTCCGAGGGGATCAGCTGGGTCCTGCAGCAACCCGACGCGCTCGAGCCGGGCGCGTGCTTCATGTGCATCGGCTCGCGCAAACCCAAGCCGACCGGCGGGCTCGACTCCCGCACTCCCGCGCTGTGGATCAGCGGCGGCACCGGACGCGACGGCAAGGAGAACAAGGGCGCGCCCAAGGTGGGGTGGTGCTGGGCGGGCAACCACCACACATGGCTGGGCTTCGCGTCGACGTCCGGCAGGCGGGGACCGGTTCAATAGGCGGGTCGCCTAGTACCCCAACCGGCCGCGGCCCAGGCGGAGGAGCATCCCGGCGAGCGTCTGGCCCTCCTCGCCGAGGGATGCGAAGCGCTCGTAGACCTTGAGCTCGCGCGTGTGCACGAGCTTGGTGCCGCCCGACTGCATACGCGTGCGGCCGATGCGGCGGGAGATCTCGCTGCGGCGGGTGATGGCGTCGAGGATCTCGGCGTCCAGACGGTCGATCTCCAGCCGCAGTTCCTGGATCTCGGCCTCGGACAGCGGATCGTCGGTGCCGGCGGGGTCGGTGCTCATGGAGCGAATTATCCCACTGCACCCCGGCGCGACCGAACAACCGTCTAATGTTTGCGCCCGTGGAAGAAATCAACACGTTTCTCGCCGACATCGGATCGGTGATCTGGGGGCCGTTCGTCCTCATCCCGCTGCTGCTGGGCACCGGCCTTTTCCTCACCATCCGACTGCGGGCGTTGCAGTTCCGCAAGCTCGCCCCCGCGCTGCGGCTCGGCCTGGTCAAGCGGAAGGACGACGGCGGCGAGGGCGACATCTCGCAGTACCAGGCGCTCACCACGGCGCTGGCGGCCACGGTCGGCGTCGGCAATATCGTCGGCGTCGCCACCGCGATCGCGCTCGGCGGGCCGGGTGCGCTGTTCTGGATGTGGATCACCGCGCTCGTCGGCATGGCGTCCAAATACTCCGAGGCCTTCCTGGGCGTGCGCTACCGCGTCACCGACGCGCGCGGCGAGCAATCCGGCGGCCCGCAGTACTACCTCCACCGTGGCTTCGCCGAGATCTTCGGCCGTACCGGCGGGCGGGTCGGCCTGGTCCTGTCAATCGTGTTCGCGGTGTTCGCCGTCCTGGCCAGCTTCGGCATCGGCAACATGACCCAGGGCAACGCCGTGGCCACCCAGCTGGAGAACTCGTTCGGTGTCTCCCACGTGACCACCGGCATCGTCCTCTTCGTCCTGACGGGCGCCGTGCTCCTCGGCGGCATCAAGTCGATCGGCCGGGTCACCGCCGGGTTCGTCCCGCTCATGATCCTGCTCTACATCATCGGCGGGCTCGTGGTGCTGGTCGTCAACGCCGAGCAGATCCCTGCCGCGTTCGCCCTGGTGTTCACCGACGCCTTCACCGGCACCGCGGCCGTCGGTGGCTTCGCCGGCTCCGCGATCCTGTACGCCATCCAGATGGGCGTCGCCCGCGGCATCTTCTCCAACGAGTCCGGCATGGGTTCGGCGGCGATCGCGGCCGCGGCGGCCCGGACCACCCACCCCACCCGGCAGGGTCTGGTCTCGATGACGCAGACGTTCATCGACACGATCATCGTCGTCACCTTCACCGGCCTGGTCCTGGTCACCACCGACGTGTGGCAGGGAGGCGGTGACGTCGCGGGCACGATGACCGCCGACGCCTTCGCCTCGGCGATCCCCGAGGGCGACAAGCTCGTCGCGGTGTCCATCGCGTTCTTCGCCTTCTCCACCATCCTCGGCTGGTCGTACTACGGCGAGCGGTGCATGGAGCGGCTCGTGGGCGCGCGCGGCGTCATCCCGTACCGCATGGTCTTCACCTGCGTGGTGTTCATCGGCGCCGTCACCGAACTCGAGGTGGTGTGGAACTTCGCCGACGTGATGAACGGCCTCATGGCCATCCCGAACCTCATCGGCCTGCTCGTACTGTCCGGGCTGATCGTCCGCGAGACGCGTCATTACCTGGACAATGACCCGCGTCTGGACGCCACTGCCTCGCAGGTCGAGGAGTTCATGGGGGCCCGCACGCGCTGACCACGGGCCGTGTCGGACCGGGTGGGTAGATTGGACCCACGATGACCGACACCGCCTCCGCCCCCGCCCGCCAGCACTCGCCCCACTCAGCCCACTCAGCCCTCCTTGACGGGCTCAACCCGCAGCAGGCCGCCGCGGTCACCCACCGCGGCGGCCCGCTGCTGATCGTCGCGGGCGCGGGGTCGGGCAAGACCAGCGTGCTCACGCGGCGGATCGCCTACCTGCTGGCCGAGGGCGGTGCGCACCCGGGGCAGATCCTGGCCATCACGTTCACCAACAAGGCCGCGGCGGAGATGCGGGAGCGCGTCGCGGCGCTGGTCGGCCCGCACGCCGAGCGGATGTGGGTGGCCACCTTCCACTCGATCTGCGTGCGCATCCTCCGGGCCCAGTCCGCGCTGCTCGGGACCCGCAACTCGAACTTCACGATCTACGACTCGGACGATTCCCGGCGTCTGCTGGGGATGATCGCCAAGGAGCAGCAGCTCGAGGTCAAGAAGTTCACCCCGCGCATGCTCGCCTCGGCCATCTCCAGCCACAAGAACGAGCTGCGCGACCCGGCTGAGGCCATGGACCGGGCGCTCGAGGACTCGGACCGCACCGCGCAGACCGTGGCCGCCGTGTTCACCGAGTACCAGGCGCGGCTGCAGGCGGCCAACGCGTTCGATTTCGACGATCTCATCGGTGAGACCGTCGCCCTGTTACGCGCGCACCCGGAGGTCGCCGCGTACTACCGGCGGCGGTTCCGCCACGTCATGGTGGACGAGTACCAGGACACCAACCACGCGCAGTACGTCCTGGTCCGCACCCTCGTGGGCGGCACGGCGTCCGACGACGACGAGGTGGGCGTCCCCCCGGCCGAACTCTGTGTGGTGGGTGACGCGGATCAGTCGATCTACGCGTTCCGCGGGGCCACGATCCGGAACATCGAGGACTTCGAGCACGACTACCCCGACGCCCGGTCCATCCTGTTGGAGCAGAACTACCGCTCCACCCAGACCATCCTCTCGGCCGCCAACGCCGTGATCGCGCGGAACGCCGGGCGGCGCGAGAAGAACCTGTGGACCGCCGAGGGCGCCGGCGAGCTGCTGGTGGGGTACGTCGCGGACAACGAGCACGACGAGGCGAGGTTCATCGCCGGGGAGATCGACCGCTTGGTGGACGCGGGGGAGGCTTCGTACTCCGACGTCGCGGTGTTCTACCGGACCAACAACTCCTCACGCGTGATCGAGGACGTGTTCGTCCGCCTCGGCCTGCCGTACAAGGTCGTCGGCGGTACGCGCTTCTACGAGCGTAAGGAGGTGCGCGACGTGGTCGCCTACCTCAAGGTGCTGAACAACCCGGACGACGCGGTGGCGATCCGGCGTATCCTCAACACCCCGCGGCGCGGAATCGGCGACCGGGCCGAGGCGTGCGTCGTGGTCCACGCCGAGCAGCGCGGGATCGGTTTCGCGCAGGCCTTGCGCGACGCGGCGGAGGGGAAGGTCTCGCTGCTGCCTTCGCGTTCGGTCAAGGCGATCGCCGGGTTCGTCGAGATGCTCGACGACCTGCGCGGGCGCCTCGACGGCGACGACCACGCCGGCGGGCACGACTCCGCGCCCGACGTGGGCGCGCTCGTGGAGGCGGTACTCGAGCGCACCGGCTACCGCGCCGAGCTGGAGGCGTCCAACGATCCGCAGGACGCGGCGCGACTCGACAACCTCAACGAGCTGGTGGGCGTGGGGCGGGAGTTCTCGTCCGAGGCGGCGCTCCAACGCTCCGCCCGCGAGCAGGGCTTCGTGGAGGAGGCCGACGCGGACCCGGACCTGGACGAGGGGCTGGCCGAGCCGGGGTCGCTGGCGGCGTTCCTGGAGCGCGTGTCGCTGGTGGCCGACGCGGACGAGATCCCCGACGACGATCAGGGGCAGGTCACACTCATGACCCTGCACACCGCAAAGGGCCTGGAGTTCCCGGTGGTGTTCCTCATCGGTATGGAGGACGGACTGTTCCCGCACATGCGGGCGCTGGGCGATCCAGCGGAGCTGTCCGAGGAGCGGCGGCTGGCCTACGTCGGCATCACCCGCGCCCGGCGGCGTCTGTACCTGACGCGGGCCATGATGCGCTCGTCGTGGGGCCAGCCCATGACCAACCCGGGGTCGCGGTTCCTGGAGGAGATCCCCTCCGAGGCGATCGAGTGGCAGCGGGAGGAGCCCGCCGGCGGGGCCGGGTTCGGGGACGACGACTCGTACGCCCCGCGGCGGCGCTTCGGCGGCAGCTCCGGTGGATTCAGTTCCGGCGGCGGCTCCGGTGGACGGTCGCCCGGGATCCCGCGCGCGAAGCCGTCCGCGCCCGCGCTGGAGTTGGCGCCGGGTGACCGGGTCACGCACGATAAGTACGGCCTCGGCAAGGTGCTCTCCTGCGACGGCAGCGGTCCGCGCGCCACGGCGACCATCGACTTCGGTGCCTCCGGGAAGGTGCGGCTCATGCTCATCGGGGGCGTCCCCATGCAGAAGCTCTGAGCGCCGCAGGAGCTCTGACGCGGAAGGGGGACCACCGGGCGCTCACCGTCGCGGTACTTCAGCAGCACCAGGGTCGCATGTCCAGGCTTTGCGCGCCCTCCACCTCCGCGAGGACGACGGTGGCGCCGACGCTGGTCATGGCGACCGGTCGCGGCGCCGATCGGGCCCGCGCCGACCACGGCGACGTCGGGATGAGTCGTGTCCTCGTGAGCGGGTTCCCCTCCCGGTGCGCCGGTGACCTGTCCTAGCGGAGAATGTCATGCAGGTGGTTTTGGAAGCCCGGATTGTGTCGATAAGAATGTGTAAGCGCTTTTATCACTCGATCGGGGGCGGAGGTGCGGCCGGGTGGAGACCGAGAAAGGACGGGCGCGGGTACGCGCAGGTGGGCGCAGCGAGAAGGTGCGTCAGTCGGTGGGGGAGGCGACACTCGGCTACCTGGCTGAGGGGCATCTGACCTTCAGTATCGTCGACGTCGCGGCGCGAGCGGGGGTGGGTCGGCGGACGGTCTACCGGTGGTGACCGACTCGTCACGATCTGCTCGTCGAGGCCCTGCGGACCCATGGGCGGCGGGCGCCGGTCGTCGAAGCCTCCGGCTCGTGGGAGGAGAATCTCCGGGCGCTCGCGCACCGGCTCGCTGAGTTCGCCGCGGGGCCGGTCGAGGGCGCGATCGCCGCGATCATGGCGGGCGGCCAGCATCCGGAGTTCAACCAGACGGTGCTGGATCTGTGGCGGCCGGCGATGGAGTCGCGGCATCGACTGGTGCACGTCGCCGCGGAGAGGGGCGAGGTCGCGGAGGGGCTCGACCTGCGCACGGTGGTCGACACACTCCTCGCGCCGATCATCTTCACGCCCCTGGCGATGCGCCGCCCGATGGACGCGCCCGAGGTGGACGCGTTGGTCGACCTACTGCTCAGCGGATCGCGGGCCTGGTAGCCGGGCAGCGAGGGCGGGTGTGCTCAGTTGCCGAGCGAGCCGTGGGCGTGGTCGTGGGAGCCGGCGAGGCTGCCCGTGGCCAGGTCGAGACCGTGCTGGGCGAGCCACACGACCGGGTCGACGTAGTCTTTGCCGCCGTTGACCAGGACCTCGAAGTGCAGGTGGGTGCCGGTGGAGAACCCGAGGTTACCCATTCCGGCGATCTGCTGGCCGGCGTACACGCGCTGGCCCTTCTGGACGTCGAGCCGCTCCATGTGGCCGTAGACGGTCATCGTGCCGTCGTCGGACATGATGCGGATCCAGTTGCCGAAGCCTTGCGCGGGACCAGCGTCGATCACGACGCCGTCGGTCGCCGCCAGGATCGGCGTCCCGTTGACGTTGGCGATGTCGATGCCCTGGTGCATCGTGCCCCAGCGCATCGCGTACGGCGAGGTGAACGAGCCGAACGCGGGGAGGGAGACCTTCGGCCGCCGGGCCTGCTCCTCGGCGATCTCACGCTGCGCGTTGATCTCCGTGCCCGCGTAGAGCATGGCCGACTGGATGTTCTCGGTGTCGGTTTCCCCGACGGAGGCGGGGACCACGACGGGCGCGGGTGCGGACGGTGTCGCCGGCGTGGAGGTGCCGGGCGCCGCGGGGCTCGTGGTGGCGGGGGCCGGCTCGCCGTTGGCCAGCAGGGCGATGTCGCCGGCCTCGGCCGAGTGCGTGCCGGTAGCGTTGAGCGCGGAGCCCGCCGAGGCGGCGGAGACCGCCGCGCCCGCGGCCACGGCGAGGACGGCGGCGCGACCGCGCAGGGCGGTCGGCGGCGCGGGCATCCGGTGGCGGCCGACGCGATGCGCACCGGCCGGAGGAATGACGACAGGAGTCGCTGCTACTTCCTGATGCGACTCTCTCACCGTGGTCGTTTCCCCTCTGTCGTCGCGCCGTGATCTTTTCGTGATGAACGTCGTCCAAGGTAACGGACCGGCAACGGCCTCGCAAGGCGGCGACCGCCCCGCGGGAGAGGAGTGCATCACACCGGTGTGACTCGCGTGGTTCGAGGGGTTTGAAGGATCCCGAGGGGACCCAGAGGGCGTCGGCAATCGCGCCCGGGCTGACGCGCGCTGTGATTCAGTGCACATACATACACACACATACCCCCGGGGTGCGACGGGCGACACACCGCGCGCCTAGGATGAGGCAGGACTCGGCTTTACAACAGGGCCGGGCGAATCTACCCACGTCAAGATGGTGAGCTGATGGATCTCTTTGAATACCAGGCAAAGGCTCTTTTCGCGAAGCATGACGTGCCCACCACCCCGGGGCGCGTCGCGGACACCGCGGAGGAGGCCGAGAAGGTCGCGGCCGAGATCGGCAAGCCTGTTGTCGTCAAGGCGCAGGTGAAGGTCGGTGGCCGTGGTAAGGCCGGCGGCGTGAAGCTGGCAGAGGATGCCAAGGAGGCTCGAGCCCGGGCCGAGGACATCCTGGGCCTGGACATCAAGGGCCACATCGTCAAGAAGCTGCTGGTCGCCGAGGCCAGTGACATCGCGGAGGAGTACTACATCTCCTTCCTTGTCGATCGCGCTAACCGCAACTACCTGGCCATGTGCTCGGTCGAGGGCGGCGTCGAGATCGAGCAGGTCGCCGAGGAGTCCCCGGACCGCCTCGCCCGGATCAACATCGACCCCACGGTCGGTGTCGACGAGGCCAAGGCCCGCGAGATCGCGAAGGCCGGCCACCTGCCGGAGGAGGTGCTGGACGCCGCCGCGGTGACCATCGCCAAGCTGTACGAGGTCTTCGTCAAGGAGGACGCCACCCTGGTTGAGGTCAACCCGCTCGTGCGCACGCCGAACGACGAGATCCTCGCGCTCGACGGCAAGGTGACGCTGGACGAGAACGCCGAGTTCCGTCACAAGGACACCTTCGCCGACTTCGCCGATGCGGGCACCACCGATCCGCTCGAGCAGAAGGCCGCCGAGAACGGCCTCAACTACGTCAAGCTCGACGGCGAGGTCGGAATTATCGGCAACGGCGCCGGCCTGGTCATGTCGACCCTCGACGTCGTCGCCTACGCAGGCGAGAACCACGGTGGCGTCAAGCCCGCCAACTTCCTCGACATCGGCGGCGGCGCGTCCGCCGAGGTCATGGCCAACGGTCTCGACGTCATCCTCGGCGACGAGCAGGTGAAGAGCGTGTTCGTCAACGTCTTCGGCGGCATCACCGCCTGCGACGCGGTGGCGAACGGCATCGTCAAGGCCCTGGAGATCCTGGGCGACGAGGCCAACAAGCCGCTCGTCGTGCGTCTGGACGGCAACAACGTCGAGGAGGGTCGCAAGATCCTCGCCGAGGCGAACCACCCGCTCGTCACCCTGGCCGACAATATGGACTCCGGCGCCGACAAGGCCGCCGAGCTGGCCGCCAAGTAAGAAGCAGAGGACCTTACACACATGTCGATCTTCCTCAACAAGGACAGCAAGGTCATCGTCCAGGGCATCACCGGCGGCGAGGGCACCAAGCACACGGCCCGCATGCTCGCGGCCGGCACCCAGATCGTCGGTGGCGTCAACGCCCGCAAGGCCGGCACCACCGTGTCCCACAAGGACGCCGACGGCAACGACATCGAGCTGCCCGTCTTCGGTTCCGTGAAGGAGGCCATGGAGGCCACCGGTGCCGACACGACGATCCTGTTCGTACCGCCGCCGTTCACCAAGGACGCCATCATCGAGGCCGTGGACGCGGAGATCCCGCTCGCCGTGGTCATCACCGAGGGCGCGCCGGTCCTGGACACCGCCACCGCGTGGAACTACAACCTCGCCAAGGGCGGCAAGACCCGCATCATCGGCCCCAACTGCCCGGGCATCATCACACCGGGTGAGTCGCTGGTCGGCATCACCCCGGCCAACATCGCCGGCAAGGGCCCGGTCGGTCTCGTGTCCAAGTCGGGCACCCTGACCTACCAGATGATGTACGAGCTGGCCGACTACGGCTTCTCGACCGCCATCGGCATCGGCGGCGACCCGATCATCGGCACCACGCACATCGACTGCATCGAGGCCTTCGAGAACGACCCGGAGACCAAGGTCATCGTGATGATCGGCGAGATCGGCGGCGACGCCGAGGAGCGTGCGGCCGACTACATCAAGGCCAACGTCACCAAGCCGGTCGTCGGCTACGTCGCGGGCTTCACCGCCCCCGAGGGCAAGACGATGGGCCACGCCGGCGCGATCGTGTCCGGCTCGGCCGGCACCGCGCAGGCCAAGAAGGAGGCCCTCGAGGCCGCGGGCGTGAAGGTCGGCAAGACGCCGTCCGAGACCGCCCAGCTCGCCAAG
Organism: Dietzia sp. oral taxon 368; assembly: GCF_002999155.1. Lineage (NCBI taxonomy): Bacteria > Bacillati > Actinomycetota > Actinomycetes > Mycobacteriales > Dietziaceae > Dietzia > Dietzia sp. oral taxon 368. The sequence continues at coordinate 253,999 of NZ_CP027238.1, read as the reverse complement.
GAGATCCTCGACGCCCTGTGATCCACCCGCGGCGGCCCCGTGAGGGGCGGCCGTGCGTGAGGGTTCCCGCGACCCCCGTCATCCCCGGATGGCGGGGGTCGCGGCGTGCCGGGGGTGGGCATGTCGGACCGGCTCTCTACGGTGGTCAGCGTGAGTCCCCAACGCGTCATCCGGCCCGCCGCCCGACGGTCTCCCGCGGGCGCCCGTTCGCTGCTGTGGACGGCGGCGGCTGCGGCACTTCCCGTCATCGTCACCGTGCTCGTGTTGGCCGCCTCGACCCTGGCGATTCTGGTGTTCACCTCCGACGGGTTCGACTCGTTGTTCCCGGTGGTCGCGGTGGAGTGGTTGGTGCTCAACCGCGTCCCGCTGGTGGTGGACACCATCGAATTAGGATTCCTCCCGCTGCTGCCGCCGGTGCTCTACGCGGCGGTGTTGGCGCGGCAGACCCGCGCGGTGCTGGCGGACGTGGAGCAGCCGGGCGCGCGCGAGGCCGGAGCGGCGGTGGCCGGCGTGACGGTGGCGGGTCTGCTGCTCACCGGGCTGGCGACGCTACTCGTGGGCTCCGCGGCGTCGGACTTCGCGGTGCGGGAGTCGTCCCTGCCGTCGGCGTTGGGGTGGACGGCGGCCGTGGCGATCGCCGGGGCGGGCCTGGGTGTGTGGCTGTACTTCCGGCGCGGCCTGCGCGAGGTCGTTCCGCTGTGGGTTCGCGGCGGCGTCCACCTGGGCGCGGCGTTCGTCGCCGCGGCCTCGGCGGTCGCGACCCTGCTGGTCCTGGTCGGCCTCGTGGCGGCGTGGGAGCCCGTCGCGGCGGCGCTGGGGATCGGAAAGGACGTCGTGGGGACGGCTGCGCTCACCGCGATCTCGGCGGCGTATCTGCCCAACGTGGTGATCGGCGCGGTGTCCGTGCTCGTGGGCGGAGAAGCTCACCTGGGCCAGGCCTCGTACAGCGTCTTCGCGGTGTCGCGCGGCCCGATGCCGGACGTCCCGCTGGCGGCCGTGCTGCCCACCACCAACCCGCACTGGGCGGTGCAGGGGCTGTTGCTGGTGACGGTGGTCGTGGCGGCGGCGTTGGCGCGGTCGGTTGCGCACTGGTTCCGGACGACCGGCGACGCGGTGAAGGCGGCGTGGCTGGCCGCCGCGATCGTGGCCCTGGTGATCGCTCTGAGTCCGGTCGTGGCCGGGGGCGAGCTCGGTGTTCTCGGCACGGTGGGCACGGGGTCGCTCATCGCGGCGGCGATGGGCCTGCTGCTGTTCGGCATCATCGGGTCGGCGACCATCGCCCTGTCCCTGGCGGGTCTGACGCGGCGCCGTGAGCGCGCGGAGAGCGAGCTCGAGCGTCGCCGCCGCCGCGCCGGGACGATGTCAGACGACGTGGTGGCCCCGGTCGGCGTCGGCGTGGACGTTCGCCCAGGCGGGTACGACGAAGCCGGGCAGGTCGACGACGAGGACGCCGACGAGGCCGACGACGACGACGAGGTCGATCACCTCGGAGCCGAAACTGACCACCCCGAGGATGCGTCGGCCGACCTCGACGAGGCCCCGGACACCGACACCGCGGTGGACTCGGACCCGCCAGCAGAGGCCGCGGCCGAGGACCCGCCCGCTGCGGGGGAGCCCAGCGAGGAGCCGGCAGGGGAGCCGGCAGGGGAGCCGGCCCCCGCGGAGCGCCCGGCCGGGGATGCCGAGGATCCCGCCGCGGAGGCTGCCGAGGACGATTCGGCCGGTCTGCCTGACGAGAAGCCGACACCGGCCGACTAGACTGCCCTGACGAGGCCCGCGCGACCGGCGGGCCGCCGAATCGACGGGCGGGAGCGCAGCAGGTGGCGGGTACCGAGTCCTCCGGCGACGGGTCCTGCGGGATCGTGCTGCTGGCCTCCGGCTCCGGCACTCTCGCCCAGAGTGTCCTCGACGCCGCCGCGGCGGGCGACTGCCCGTACCGCGTCATCGCGCTGGTCTCCGACCGCGCCTGCGAGGCCGTCGCCCGCGCCGACCGCGCCGGCATACCCACCGCCGTCCTCCGTCCCGGTGACCATCCGGACCGCGCCGCCTGGGACCTCGCCCTCGCCGAGGCCGTGGCACGGTTCGCGCCCGACTGGGTCGTGTCGGCCGGGTTCATGCGCATCCTCGGCGCCGAGTTCCTGGGTCGCTTCGCCGACCGCGTCGTCAACACCCACCCCGCGCTGCTGCCGTCGTTCCCCGGCGCGCACGCCGTCCGCGACGCGCTCGCGTACGGGGTACGGGTCACCGGCTGCACCGTGCACCTGGTCGACGTCGGGGTCGACACCGGCCCGGTGATCGCCCAGCGCGCCGTCGAGATCCTCCCCGACGACACCGAGCCCACCCTCCACGAACGCATCAAGGTCGTCGAGCGCGAACTGCTCGTCGACGTCCTCGCGGCCGCCGCCCGCGGCCGACTCCACATCGAAGGTCGAAAGGTGCACCTGAAGTGACCGACTCCCGCAGGCCCGTCCGCCGTGCCCTCATCAGCGTCTACGACAAGACCGGGCTGGAAGAACTCGCCCGGGGGCTCGCCGACGCCGGGGTCGAGATCGTCTCCACCGGCTCTACCGCCCAGCGCATCGCGGACGCCGGGATCGCCGTGACGCCCGTCGACGCGCTGACCGGGTTCCCGGAATGCCTCGAGGGTCGGGTCAAGACCCTGCACCCGCGGGTTCACGCCGGCATTCTCGCCGACACTCGCAAGCCCGAGCATCTCGAGCAGATCGAGGGCCTCGGCGTGCGACCGTTCGAGCTCGTCGTCGTCAATCTCTACCCCTTCACCGACACCGTCGCCTCCGGCGCCGACCACGACGCCTGCGTCGAGCAGATCGACATCGGCGGACCCTCCATGGTCCGCGCGGCGGCCAAGAACCATCCCTCGGTCGCGGTCCTGGTGGACCCCGCCGGCTACGGCGACGCGCTGGAGGCCGTCGCCGCGGGTGGGTTCACCCTCGAGCAGCGCCGCCGCCTCGCCGCCGCCGCCTTCCGCCACACCGGCGCGTACGACGTCGCCGTGGCCACCTGGATGACCGAGCAGACCACCGGCGCGGACGAGGGCTACCCGGTCTGGCAGGGCCAGAGCCTCGACCTCGTGGCCGCCCTGCGCTACGGCGAGAACCCGCACCAGAGTGCCGCCCTCTACACCGACGCCGCTGCCGCGCCGGGCCTCGCGCAGGCCAGCCAGCTGCACGGCAAGGAGATGAGCTACAACAACTACGTCGACGGCGACGCCGCGTGGCGCTCCGCCTTCGATCACGCCGAGCCGTGCGTGGCGATCATCAAGCACGCCAACCCGTGTGGCATCGCGATCGGCACCGACATCGCCGCCGCTCACCGCGCCGCTCACGAGTGCGACCCGGTCAGCGCCTTCGGCGGTGTGATCGCCGCGAACCGCGAGGTCAGCGTCGAGATGGCCGAGCAGGTCGCCGAGATCTTCACCGAGGTCATTATCGCCCCGTCCTACGCCGACGGCGCCGTGGAGATCCTTCAGCGCAAGAAGAACATCCGCATCCTCGAAGCGCAGCCGCCCGCCGGTGAGGAGATCGAGCGCAAGCAGATCTCCGGCGGCGTGCTCGTGCAGCAGCGTGACTCCCTCGACGCCGACGGCGACGTGGTGGTCGGCTGGACCAAGGCCTGCGGCGAGGACGCCGACGAGCAGACCCTGCGGGACCTGCTGTTCGCGTGGCGCGGCTGCCGCGCGGTCAAGTCCAACGCGATCCTGCTCGTGCAGTCCGGCGCGACCGTCGGCGTGGGCATGGGCCAGGTCAACCGAGTCGACTCGGCTCGCCTCGCCGTACAGCGCGCGGGGGAGCGGGTCACCGGTTCCGTGGCCGCCTCGGATGCGTTCTTCCCCTTCGCCGACGGGCTCCAGGTGCTCGCCGAGGCCGGCGTCCGCGCGGTGGTCCAACCCGGCGGCTCCGTGCGCGACGCGGAGGTGATCGAGGCCGCCGAGAAGGCCGGGATCACCATGTACTTCACCGGCGCCCGGCACTTCTTCCACTGACATGGCGGGCACCGGTGCGGCGAGCAGCGGGGCGGGCGGCAGCGGGGCAGTCGACGGGGCAGTCGGTGCGGCCCCGCTGACCCCGCGCGCCCAGGCCAAGGCGCGACGGCGGGGCGAGATCCTCGCCGCCGCGGCCCGACTCATGGCCCGCCGCGGATTCCACGCCGTGCGCCTCGATGACATCGGCGCCGAAGTGGGAATCTCCGGCCCCGGCATGTACCGCTACTTCTCCTCCAAAGAGGACGTGCTCGCCGAGATGCTGCTCGACATCTCCCGGCGGCTGCGCGACGGCGGTCGCGCGGCGGTGGAGCGCGGCGGCGACCCGGCGCAGGTCCTCGACGCCCTGCTCGCCGTCCACGTCGACTTCGTGGCCACTGAGCCCGACCTCATCAGCGTCCAGTTCCGAGACCTCGGATCACTCCCGGCCGCGCCCAGACACGAGGTGCGGACCCTGCAGCGTGAGTACGCCGAACTGTGGGTCGACGCCCTCGTGCGCCTGCGGCCCGAGTTGTCCTCCACGCAGGCGCGCGCTCACGTCCATGCGGTGTTCGGGCTGCTCAACTCGAGCCCGCGACTGCCGGCGATGGCCGAGGCCGACCTGCGCGCCGTCCTCACCACGATGGCGTCGGCGGCCCTGCGGTCCTGACCGCGGGGTGGGGCGCGGCGGCGGGTCGGGCGTCAGCCCAGGGCGAGCCGGAGGCGGGCCATCTCCTCGCGGTAGCGCTCGACGTTCGCCAGCTTGACCTCCTCGTAGCCGCGCACCATGTCCGGCAGCTCGGCCAGCGCCACGGCGGTGCCGCGCCAGGTCGCGTCCCGACCCGCGGGGCCGGTCCGCCGAAGGTCGTCCACGAGCTCGTCGACCAGGGCGCGGTACTCGTCCAGCAGCTCCCGCTCGACCCGGCGGACCACGGCGTAGCCGAACACGTCCAGCGGGGTGCCGCGCAGCCGCTTCATCCGGGCCAGCGCCCGCATCGCCGGCATGGCCTTCGGGCCGAACGAGATCTTCTTCTTCATCCCCAGGGCCCGCAGAGCCGGCGGGTGGAGCTGCAGCCTGGCCACCGCCCCCTCGCCCCAGTCCTCGTCCAGCTGGGCGGCGAACTCGGGGTCCAGTGCGAGGCGGGCCACCTCGTATTCGTCCTTGTAGGCCATCAGCTTGAACAGGTTCCGCGCCACCGCCAGGGCGAGCGGCTCGGACGCCGGGCCCGCCGGGGTGCCGTGATGCAGCGTCTCGGCGTGGCGCACCGCTTCCACCCGCCGGACGTAGTCGGCGGCGTACGCCTCATCCTGGTACCCGATGAGCTCGTCGACCCGTAGCGCCACCGTGTCGCGGAGCTCGGCAGAGGCGCCCGCGCCCAGCGCGGCGAGGGCACGCCGGGCCGCGGGCGAGCCGGCGACCGGCGCCGCGGGGACCGCGGCGACGGGCCGGTGCAGGTCGCGGATGAGCGCGTCCAGGGCGTCCGCGTCGGCGACGGCCTGACGCCCGCGACGGAACGCCTGGATGTTGGCCTCCACGGCGACACCATTCAGCTCGATCGCCCGCTCGATCGACTCGGCCGAGATGGGCAGGGCACCGCTCTGGTACGCCGCGCCCACCATGAACATGTTGGCCGTCTGCGTGGAGCCGAAGAGCTTCTCCGTGAGCTCACCCGGGTCCAAGTAGATGCCGCGTGCACAGGCTCGGCTGATCGCGGCCTGGATGTCCGATGTGGCGGGGTAGTGCTCGGAGGTGTCGATCACCATCTTCCCGGTGGGGATCCGCGTGGTCGACACGACCGCCGTCGTGCGCTCGGGGTGGGCGACCTTGAGGTGCTTGTCGTCCGCACCCACGAGCCCGTCGCAGCACAGGTAGAGGTCGCAGTCGCCGGCGCCGATCTTGGGGGGTTGCTCCACGGGCGACCGGGAGACGCGGACGTCCGAGACGACCGCGCCGCCCTTCTGGGCGAGGCCGGTCATGTCGAGTGTCCTGGCAGAGTTGCCGTCGAGTACGGCCGCGGTGGCCAGCACCGCCGATACGGTGACGATCCCGGTCCCGCCGATGCCCGTCAGCCGCAGTGAGAATCCGCGCCCCGCGTCGATGTCGGCCCGCTCGGGTTCGGGAAGGTCCGCCCCGCCCAGGGACGGCGCAGTGGCCACCCGTTCGGTGCGGGCGCCGGGCACGACGGTGACGAACGCAGGGCAGTCGCCCTGCAGGCAGGAGAAGTCGAAGTTGCACGTCGACTGGTCGATCTGGGTCTTACGCCCGAATTCGGTGTCGACCGGGTGGACGGACAGGCAGTTGGACTTCTTGCCGCAATCGCCGCACCCCTCGCAGATGCGCTCGTTGATCACCACGCGCCGCTCCGGCGTGGGGTAGTCGCCGCGCTTGCGGTGGCGGCGCTTCTCCGCGGCGCAGTACTGATCGTGGACCAGCACCGTCACACCGGGCACCGCGGCGAGTTCCTGCTGGACCTCGAGGGTCTCCGTGCGGTCGCGGACCTCCACGCCGCGCGGCAGTCCGCGGGCCCGGGTCGCCTTGACATCGTCGGTGGTGACGACGATCTTCGCGACCTTCTCCGCCTGCAGCAGGCTCACGATCTCGGGCAGGCTCATCTCGCCGACCGGGTCCTGCCCGCCGGTCATGGCGACCGTGCCGTTGTAGAGCAGCTTGTAGGTGATGTTGTCCCCGGAGGCCACCGCCGCCCGCAGGGCCAGCGACCCCGAGTGCATGAATGTGCCGTCACCGACGTTCTGCACCATGTGCCGCTCGTCGAGGAACGGCGCCATCCCCGTCCACTGAATCCCCTCGCCGCCCATCTGGGTGACGCCGGTGACGTGGCCGACCTGCTGCTCGTCCATCATGAGAACCATCGCGTGGCAGCCGATCCCGCCGCCGACGAGCGTCCCGTCGGCGACCTTGGTCGAGCTGTTGTGCGGGCACCCCGAACAGAAATACGGGGTGCGCGACGCCGCGAGCGGCAGCGCTATGCGGGTGCGGGCGCGGCCCGGGCCGTCGAGCCAGGCGCCGGCGGAGGTGATCCCGTGGACGGTGCCGAGCCGCTGCGCGAGTCCGCGGGTCACCGAGTCCACATCGAGCTCGCCGAAGCGGCTGAACAGCGTCGCCCCGTCCTCGTGTGCCTTGCCGACGACGTTCGCCACCCCGGGTTTACGGAATTGGATGTCCCGGATCATGGTCTCGATGAAGTCCCGCTTCTCCTCCACGACGATCACCTCGTCGAGCCCGGACATGAACTCGTCGAGGATCGTGCGCTCGAGCGGGTAGATCATCCCGAGCTTGAGGATCCGGATCCCCCGTCGGCCCAGTTCGTCGTCGCCGATCCCGAGCCTGCGCAGCGACTCCCGCACGTCGAGGTACGTCTTGCCCGCCGCGACAATTCCGATCCGGTCGTCGGCGGTCGACTGCACGATCTGGTTGAGCCGGTTGAGGCGTGCGTACTCCAGAGCGCGGGGAAGGCGGATGGTGAGCTGGTTCTGCTCGAGCTCCATGAGGTTCGAGCCAAGGAGGTGCCCCGAGGGCACGTGCGGACTGGTGCCGAGATCGCCGTAGACCGGCAGGATCCGGTCAGGGTCCACGAGCGCGGTCGACGAGGCGTCCGCCACGTGCGCGGAGATCTTCAGCGCCGACCACAGTCCGGAGACGCGGGAGAGGATCGCCGCATGTACGCCGAAGTCCAACACGTCCTGCGAGTCAGCGGGATACAGGGTGGGCATGTAGAGGTCGGCGAGAGCGAGCTCAGACGCGCACGGCACCGTCGACGACTTGGCCCCCGGGTCGTCGCCCACCATCACCACGGCCCCCCCGTTGGGGTCGGTGCCGATGAGGTTGGCGTGCCGGAGGGCGTCGGTGGCCCGGTCCAGGCCGGGCGCCTTGCCGTACCAGTAACCCACCACGCCCTGCAGCGGGGTGCCGCGGGTGTGGGCGGTCGCGCGCAGGGTGCCGGTGCGGCGCGCCAGTTGCGAGCCCATCACCGCCGTCGCGCCGGCCTCCTCGTTGAGGGCCGGACGGTGCACGATGTCGAACGGGTCGAGGAACTCCGCACGCCGGGCCAGCTCGAGGTCGTAGCCGGCGAGAGGGGAACCCTCGTAGCCGCTCACCAGGCTCGCGGTGAGCAGGTTCTGGCGTCGGTCCAGCCGGGCGCGGTCCCGGACCGTCCGGACGAGCGCCTGGATACCCGTCAGGTAGATGGTGCCGCTCTCGCGGGTGTAGCGGTCAGAGAGGGAGAACGATCCGGCGTCCGCCCGGCCGAACCGGGGGAGGTCGTCATGTGTGCCGTTAGAGGGTCCGAGAAGAGAGGTCATGATCAACACCTGGCCTGTGTGACGTCGTAGGTCTCCCCCTCAGGCTAGGGCCGAATGTGAGTCGCGTCACGCGGCCATCGATCGGGCGCACACTCTGCACAACCGGAAGCACCGGTTCCTAAACCAACTGGGCCAGTTGCCCTCTCGTCGTCGTCTACCGTGGACACATGGAACACGCACCGCAGTTGGACGATACGGACCGACGCCTTCTCCGGGTGGTCATGGCCGACCCCCGGGTCGGCGTCCGCGAGTTCTCCCGACGGCTCGGGGTGGCCCGGGGCACCGCGCAGGCGCGGCTCGACAAGCTGGAGGCCCGCGGGGTCCTCGCCTCCTGGGCGCCCCGGCTCGACCCCGCCGCGCTCGGCTACCCGCTCGGCGCGCTGGTCCACATCCAGCTGGCGCAGGCGGAGCTCGAGTCGACGTGCGCGGGCCTGGCCGAGGTCCGCGAGGTGCTCGAGGTGATGAGCGTGGCGGGGGAGTTCGACCTCGTCTGCCGAGTGGTGGCCCGCGACCACGCGCACCTCGAGGAGGTGTTCAGCGCGATCATCTCGACCGCGGGGGTTCTCCGCACGCGCACCGAGGTGATCCTGCGTCAGCGCGTGGGGCCGCGCGCCACGCAGCTGCTCGGCGACTGAGCCGCGGGGCGAGCGAGCACCCGCCCGCCCGCGCGCGAGCACCCGCCCGCCCGCGCGCGAGCACCCGCCCGCCCGCGCGCCACGCTCAGCTCGCCGGGGTGTCCCGCCGCAGGACCAGGTAGGCCAGGGCGCCGGCGAGCACGGCGACGACCATCAGGTAGGCGCTCGCGCTGAGGGCGGTCTGCGCCGCGAACCACTCGGCGATCCGCGGCCAGCCGATGTTCTGCACGGCCAGCAGCAGCGCGACGGCGAGGCCGGCGATGACCGCGATCACCGCGGTCCAAAATCCGATGAGGGACAGGCGCCGGAACGCCGCGGCCGCGAGGAAGCCCACCAGCATCACGGCGAGGGTGAGCGTCCCGGCCAGCAGGCCCGCACCCGCCAGGCCGTGACTGCCGGTGATGAACGGCAGGTCGAACTGGTAGGCGTGGATGCCGAACCCGTCCGTGGCCCGCTCGATCGCGGTCCCGGCCATGAAGGCGACGCCGAACGCCGCCGACACCACCGCGAACGCCAGGTAGGCGCCGAGGACGAACGTGCGCCGGCTGAAGCTCAACGCCATCGCGAACGGCATGGTCTGGGTGACCGTGTAGGCGGCCATGAATCCGAGCGTCCAGATCGCGGACTGGGCGGCTCCGCTGTACATCGGTTCGCCTGCTGTGCGGCCGTCGGCGATCGCGGCGATCCAGAACGTGATGCCCACGGACACCGCCCACGACAACAGGAAGACCATCACCGGCACCACGACGAAGTTGCTTCGCACGATGAACTGGAGCCGGAACGCGGACAGGATCCGTGAGGAGGTGGCGGACGGCGTGGTGGTGCCGGTGGAGGCGGCGGCCTCGGCGGTGGCGGACATCATGACGAGACCTCCGAGCTGGGTCCGGTGGTGGTGACGGCCGGGACGTCGGGCCCCGGTCCGGTCAGTGACGGTGGTGGCGGTGGTGACGGTGCTTGCGGTGAAGAGGACGACGACGAGGGCGACGACGACGAGGCGCCCGCCGACGTCAGGTGGACGATCAGCTGCTGGAGCGAGACGGGCAGGACCTCGACGCCGTCAGCCCGCGCGCGCTGGTCCTCGAAGGGGCCCTCGGTCTGGCCCGGGGCGCGCAGGACGGTCGCCCGGAGGGTCCGCCCCATCGACTCGGAGTGGAGCACCCGCCGCGATCCCGCCAGCGAGCGCACGGCGTCGGCGGGGCCGACCAGCGTGACCGCCCGCCCGCGCAGCGACTCGACGGGCTCGTCGAGCAGGATCCGGCCCCGGTCGATCACCACCACGTTCTCGAGGAGGTGGGCGAGCTCGTCGATGAGGTGCGTGGACAGGATGAGCGTGCGGGGATGCTCGGTGTAGTCCTGCAGGAGACGGTCGTAGAACAGCTGGCGGGCGACCGCGTCGAGGCCCATGTAGGGCTCGTCGAAGAAGGTCACGTCCGCGCGCGAGGCGATTCCCAGGATCACCGCGACGGCGGAGCGCTGGCCCCGCGACATCTTCTTGATCCGCGTCCGGGCGGGGACGCGGAAGTCCTCGGCGAGGCGCTCGGCGAGGTCGGCGTCCCAGTTGGGATAGGCCATCGCCGCGGCCTTGAACGCGTGCCGGGCAAAGGAGTCCTCGATGTAGCGCTGGTCCTCGCGGACGAAGCAGATGCGGGGGAGCACCTGCTCGTTCTCGTGGGGACGCAGGCCGAACACGCGGACGTCGCCGGTGCTCGGCCAGTCCTGGCCGGAGGCGATCGACATGAGCGAGGTTTTGCCGGCGCCGTTGCGGCCCAGCAGGCCGTGGATGACTCCTGCCTCGAACGAGACGGTCACGTCGTCGAGGGCCGTGGCGTCGCGGTGATGGCGCGAGAGATGGGTGATGTCGATGGCGTTGGTCATTGCGCCCTCTCCTTGGGTGGGCTGGGGTGTGCGGCGGAGCGCGAGAACGTGTCGGGGTGCGGGTATGTGTCGGTGTGCGAGTAGGCGGCGCGGACCATGTCGACGATCTCCTCGACGTCGAGCCCGATGGCGCGGCCCTCGGCGACCATCGCGGCCACCACGTCGTCGGTGAACCGCTGTCGTCGTTCCGCGTGTAGGAGGTCGCGGGCCCCGGGCGTGACGAACATGCCGAGTCCGCGGCGCTTGGTCAGGATGCCGCGGTCGACCAGGAGGTTGATCCCCTTGGCGGCCGTCGCCGGGTTGATGCGGTGGAAGGCGGCGAGTTCGTTCGTGGACGGCGCACGCTCGCCCTCGGTGAGAGAGCCGTCCAGGATCGACGATTCGATCTGTTCGGCGATCTGCACGAAGAGCGGTCTGCCGTCGTCCACCTGGGCGTCCCCTCGGGTTGGTGGGTTAGTTACTCAACTAGTGAACCATTTGACCTGCGCCGACGTCAATGGCCGCTTCGGCTGTCGGTGCGGGCGCGGGGCTGTGGCCGCGGGGCGGGGCCGTCAGTCCCAGATGCGGGCGAAGGGGTGGGCCGCCTCGTACTCGGAGGCCAGTTCGAGGAGGACGCGGTCGTGCCCGCGGCGTGCCGAGAGGTGGACGCCGATCGGCATGCCGTCCGGCGCCCGGCCCGTGGGCAGCGACACGGCGGGGGAGCCGGCGACGTTCTGCAGCGGGGTGAAGGTGACCCAGTCGGAGACCCGCTCGAGGTGGGTCTCGAACGGTTGGTCGGCGTCCAGGTATCCGACCTCCGGGGTCTCGTGCGCCACCACCGGGCTGAGGTAGAGGTCGAGGTCACCGAAGCTCGCGTCGAACCGGCGGCGAACTCTGGCCAGCCGCGCGAGTCGGAGGGGCAGGGTCGGCAGGTTCCGCCTGGCCATCGCGGCCAGTCCGAGGGTGAACGGGTCGAGCCGGTCGTGGGCGAACAGCGGGTCGAACAGGCGCTTCCCGCCCGCGGCGGTGCTCAGTGCGAGTAGTCCCCAGTAGGCGATGAAGTCGTCGCGGAACGACGCGGCGACGGGCGCGGCCGCGGGGATGATCTCGTGGCCGAGTGCGGACAGTCTCTCGGCGGTCTGCCGCAGTACCGCGAGGCCCGCGGCGTCGGTCGGCCCGCCGGCAGGGCTCGTCTCGACCATCCCGATCCGCAGGCGCCGCCGCGGCGCGCGACGGACGTGGCCGATCGGCGGGACGCCGACCGTGCGATACGCGGACTCGAATGCCGTAAGAAAGGCGACGGTGTCCCGCACCGACCGGGTGACGACCGACTGGGAGATGAGCTTGATGGGCATGGAGGCGGAGAACGACTCGTCGGGGTGTCGGCCCCGGCTCGGTTTGAAGCCGACGAGCCCGGTGACCGCGGCCGGGATGCGGATCGATCCGCCGCCGTCGTTGGCGTGGGCGATCGGCAGCGCGCCGGCGGCGACGAGGGCGGAGGATCCGCCCGAGGAGCCGCCGCTGGTCCGGCCGGTGTTCCAGGGGTTCCGGGTGACCAGCCCGCCCTGTCTCTCGGTGGCGGCGGTCCAGCCGAACGGTGGCATCGCGGTGGTCCCGACCGGGTTGAGTCCCGTCGCGCGGAACAGCGGCGCGTAGGGGCCGTCCCGCAGGGCCGGGGTGGCGGGCACGGCGAGCGAGCCCATCCGCATGGGTGAACCGGCCACCCGGACGGCGTCCTTGAACGCGCTCGGGACGCCGGCCAACGGGGCGGACAGCTCGGAGGAATCGTGCCGGGCGGCCCGCGCGCGGGCGCGGTCGAAATCGGTGTGGACGAGAGCGCCGAGCGCGGGGTCCACCGTTGCGCAGCGATCGATCGCCGCCTCGAGGAGTTCGGTGGGCGAGACCTCGCGCCTTCGCACCCTCTCCGCCAGGGCCGTGGCGTCGTCGTAACCGAGCGCGTCGTCGCGAAAGGCGTGCCGTCGCCGTGGGCCGACGGACGGGTCGGCTGCCGGATCGGCCGGGTCTGTGGCGTCGGTCACGCCCCCACTGTAGGGCGGTGCGGGCTGGAATTTCGTGTCCACCTCTTGACAGATCCTGCGCGGCCGTGGATCTTAGGAGGAGCTAACTAAGGCAAGGATCACCTAATGCGGTACTCGCATCAGGATCCGAATCTGGAGGTCTCATCGATGACAGCGCACCCGATCGTGTCGAATCCGGTCACCACGGGCGCGCGTCGTCTTCTCGACGGATCGGGCATCGCCACCGTCGCCGTTCGCGGCACCAAGGATCGCTCGGACGTGATGGTCTCGGCGGGGCATCGCTGGATCGGGGAGGGGACGATCGTCGTCACGGGGACCCCGGCGCCCTGGTCCGGCCTGATGGTCGCGCCCGGCGACTCGGTCGAGGTCGTGGTGATGATCGACGAGTTCGCCCCGATCGTCGAGGCCAAGGTCCACGTGGCGAGCCTCTACGGCTTCGGGGTGGCGCGCGCGGCGCGTCAGGGCGAGGGCTGGATCGTCGAGATCGAGATCGAGCTGGGTGAGGTCAACGTGCGCCGGCTGGGGCATGAGGGCACGGTCGACGCGGCCCATCTGGACGCAGTCCCGTCGGACCCCCTGGCATGCGAGACGCCCGGTCTCGCGGACGAGATCCGGGCGCGCTTCGGCTCTGACCTGGCGATGCTGGCCGGGTCCGGGGACCCAGCTCAGCCGCCGTATGTGTTGGGCGTCGATGCCGACGGTCTGCATCTGCTGACCGCCCTCGGCACCGATGCCGATGTCATCCACCTGCCGTTCGTGACCCGGGCGGAGTGCGTCAACGACGTCGTCCGCGAGATGGGTCAGTACGTGGCCCGCGCCAGCTGAGAGGCGATTCGCCGGCGCGGCACCACGCCGGTCAAGCCGGGGTGTAGGTGAGGCAGTCGGCGGTGTCGGCGCCGGCGCCGATCTTGACCGACTCCGCGGAGCAGAGCAGGTCCTTGTTGTAGGTGCACTCGACGCGCTGGCAGGCGCCCACGTGAGCGCTCGCGGTGGGCAGGCCGCCGCGGACGTCCAGCGAGATGAAGGTGCCGCACTCGGCGTGGTCGGGGGCGCCCGCCACGGTGATCGCGCCCGCGTTGCAGCTCTGATCGCTGTTGAACGAGCACGCGGTGACGGTGCAGGTGCTGATTCCGGTGAGAGTGGCCATGACGATCGCTCCTCGTGTGGCTGTGACTGGGCGGTATGCCTCAGAGTCAACACCGAACGGTGCGGGCTTGCAAGCAAGTTGAGGCTGTGCTAATTCAGGCAAGCCTAAGCTCTCTACCTGCACGTATGTGGCAGATGGCATGTTCTCACGGCATTCCGTGATCGCTCTGTCCGGGTTCGTCTCGGGGCAGGCCCGCCCCTCGCCGTCCGGCCGGAACTCGCCCGTCGTTCGGCCGGAACTCGCCGCCGCGCCGCCGGGGGCTCGCAATGGATGCGGCCGCTCCTGTGCCTGGCGTCTCGCCCCGTTTCGCGGCGTCTCGCCCGCGCTCCCGCCGCGCCGCTCTTGGCATCCGCTCCTGTGCCTGGCGCCTCGCTCCTCTCCATGGCGTCTCGCTCCTGACGTCCGCTCCCTTGCATGGCGCCTTGCCCCTGCGGATGCACGGCTGAGCCATCGCCGCCCCTCGGCATGGCGTCCGGCCTGCGCATCGGGGCGCGCGAGACGCCATGGCCGCGTGCGGCTGTACCCGGGCCGGCCGCGGGTCTGTCTGTGCAGGCGGCGCGCGGCTGTGGCCGGGCTGGCCGCGCGCGGCTGCGACTCGGCCGGTCGCGGGGGCTGTCCGGGCCGGTGCCGCGCGGCTGCCCTCGAGTCGCGCCAAGTTGTCCCGGGCCAACCGCCGGCAGCTCTGGACTTTTGTGAGCCGCGGCACTATCGTCGTTTTCAGTTAATCCGACTTAACTGAAAGGGAGCGGCGCTGATGACTTCCGCGACCACCAATCGCCAGGCCCACGAGGAACTGCTCGCCGACCTCCGCGAGCGCCTCGAGCGGGCCGCGCAGGGCGGCGGGGAGAAGGCCCGCGCGCGCCATCTCGAGCGGGGCAAACTCCTCGCCCGGCAGCGCGTGGACGTCCTGCTCGACCCGGGCAGCCCGTTCCTCGAGCTCTCGCCCCTGGCCGCCGAGGAGATGTACGGCGGCAAGGCGCCCGCTGCGGGTGTCGTCGCCGGGATCGGGCGGGTCTCCGGCCGTGAGTGCCTGATCATCGCCAACGACGCGACGGTCTCCGGCGGCACCTACTACCCGATGACCGTCAAGAAGCACCTGCGCGGCCAGGAGGTGGCGCTGGCCAACAACCTGCCGTGCATCTACCTCGTGGACTCGGGCGGGGCCATGCTGCTGCAGCAGGACGAGGTCTTCCCGGACCGCGACCACTTCGGCCGGATCTTCTACAACCAGGCCACGATGTCCGCCAAGGGCATCCCGCAGATCGCCGCGGTCATGGGCTCGTGCACCGCGGGTGGCGCCTACGTGCCGGCGATGAGCGACGAGGCCGTCATCGTCCGCAACCAGGGCACCATCTTCCTCGCGGGGCCGCCGCTGGTGAAGGCCGCGACGGGCGAGGAGGTCACCGCCGAGGAGCTCGGCGGCGGCGACCTGCACGCCAAGACCTCGGGTGTCGTGGACCACCTGGCCGACGACGACTACGACGCACTGATGAAGGTCCGCGAGATCGTCGCCACGTGCCCGCCGGCCCCCGAGCCGGACTGGGAGGTGCTCGAGCCCCGCGAGCCCGCGCGCCCCCAGAGCGACCTCTACGACCTCGTCCCCGTCGACTCCCGCAAGCCGTACGACGTCCGCGACATCATCGGCACCATCGTCGACGGCGGCGAGTACACGGAGTTCAAGGAGAACTACGGCACGTCGATGGTCACCGCGTTCGCCCACATCCACGGGCACCCGGTGGGGATCATCGGCAACAACGGCGTCATCTTCTCCGAGTCCGCGCTCAAGGGCGCGCACTTCATCGAACTGTGCGACCGCCGCAAGATCCCTCTTGTCTTCCTGCAGAACATCACGGGCTTCATGGTGGGCCGGCAGTACGAGGCCGGGGGCATCGCCAAGAACGGCGCCAAGATGGTCACCGCGGTCGCGTGTGCCCGGGTGCCCAAGTTCACCGTCGTCGTCGGCGGGTCGTTCGGCGCCGGCAACTACTCGATGTGCGGCCGCGCCTACTCGCCGCGCTTCCTGTGGATGTGGCCCAACGCGCGCATCGCCGTGATGGGCGGCCCGCAGGCGGCGAACACCCTTGCCTCGGTGCGCGCCGCGCAGGTGACCAAGGCGGGAGGGGAGTGGACGGACGAGCAGCAGGCCGAGTTCACGGCCCCGATCCGTGAGCAGTTCGACGAGCAGTCGACGGCGTACTACTCGACGGCCCGCCTGTGGGACGACGGGATCATCGACCCCGCCGACACCCGTACCGTCCTCGGCCTGGCCCTCGCGGCCGCGGCCAACGCCCCCCTCGAGCCGGTCAACAACGGCGTCTTCAGGATGTGAGCAGCGCCATGTCAGAGAAACTGTCACAGAAACTCCACACCGTCCTGGTGGCCAACCGGGGTGAGATCGCGTGCCGCGTGATCCGCTCGCTGCGGGCGGCCGGGATCCGTTCGGTCGCCGTCTACTCCGATGCCGACGCCGACGCGCTGCACGTGCGCATGGCCGACGCCGCGGTCCGCCTGGGACCGGCGCAGGCCACACAGTCCTACCTCGACATCGACAAGGTCATCGACGCCTGCCGCCGTACCGGCGCGCAGGCTGTGCACCCGGGCTACGGCTTCCTGTCGGAGAACGCGCGGTTCGCGCGCGCGCTCGACGAGGCGGGCCTGATCTTCATCGGGCCGCCGGCGTCGGCGATCGAGACCATGGGAGACAAGATCACCGCCAAGGCGGCGGTGTCGGAGCGTGACGTGCCCACCGTGCCGGGGGTCTCCAGGCCCGGCCTGACCGACGACGAGCTCATCGCGGGCGCGGAGGCGGTCGGGTACCCGGTCCTCGTCAAGCCCTCTGCGGGTGGAGGCGGCAAGGGGATGCGCCGCGTCTCCGATCCCGCCGAGCTGCCGGCCGCGCTCGAGTCCGCCCGGCGGGAGTCCGCGGGCGCGTTCGGCGACGACACCCTGTTCCTCGAGCGGTTCGTCGACACCCCGCGCCACATCGAGGTGCAGGTCCTGGCGGACACCCACGGCAACGTCATCCATCTGGGTGAGCGCGAGTGCTCGCTGCAGCGGCGCCACCAGAAGGTCATCGAGGAGGCGCCCAGCGCGTTGCTCGACGAGGCGACCCGCGAGCGGATCGGTCAGGCGGCGTGTGACGCGGCGCGGTCGGTGGGTTACGTGGGCGCGGGCACGGTCGAGTTCATCGTCTCGGCCCACGCCCCGGACGAGTTCTTCTTCATGGAGATGAACACCCGCCTCCAGGTCGAGCACCCGGTCACCGAGATGGTCACCGGCGTGGACCTCGTCGATTGGCAGGTGCGCATCGCCGCGGGCGAGGAGCTGACGCTGCGCCAGTCCGACATCACCCTTACGGGACACGCGATCGAGGCGCGCGTGTACGCCGAGGACCCGGCGAGGGGCTTCCTGCCCACCGGCGGCACGGTGCTCGGCCTCGAGGAGCCGTCCGGGGACGGGATCCGCGTGGACTCCGGGCTGCGGGTCGGCACGGTCGTCGGCAGTGACTACGACCCCATGCTCGGGAAGGTCATCGCCCACGGCGCCGACCGGGCCGAGGCGCTGGCCCGGCTCGACGCGGCGCTGGCCGGGACCCACGTGCTGGGCCTGCGGACGAATGTCGATTTCTGCCGCTTCCTGCTCTCCCGCCCCGAGGTGATCGCGGGGGACCTCGACACGGGTCTGCTCGATCGGTCGGTCGACGACTACGTCGCGACCCCGGCGCCCGAGGGAGCGCTGGTCGCCGTGGCGATGCACCGGACCGAGGAGCGGTGGGCCCGGGTGCCCGCGCGGCGCCGCGGTCCGTGGGACGTGCCCAACGGCTGGCGGATCGGCGGCCGGGCGGAGGTGTGGACGCGGCTCAATTCCGGGGCCGGCTCCGAGGCCGTCACCGTGGGACTGAAGGGAACGCCCGACGACGCCGAGGTGACCATCACCGACGCCACCATCGGTTCCACCGAGGAGCCGAGGGTCGCGGCCCGCCATCACGCCCGGGTCGCGCGCGACGGCGCCGCCCTGAGGCTGACGGTCGACGGCACGCAGCAGCGATGGACCGTCGTGCGCTCGCGCGACCCGAAGGCGTCGGACACGTTCTGGGTGGCCGGCGACGGTGGCACCTGGGATCTGCGGCTGCTGCCGCTCATCGACTCGCGCATCCACGACGCCGGGGCGGCGGACGGCCAGATCCTCAGCCCCATGCCCGGTTCCGTGATCGCCTGCTTCGTCTCCGACGGCGACGAGGTCACGGCCGGGCAGAACATCCTGGCCGTCGAGGCCATGAAGATGGAGCACTCGCTCACCGCGCCGATCGACGGCGTGGTCCGGGTGCATGTCACCACCGGCGAGCAGGTGCCCGCCGACCACCTGCTCGCGACCGTCGAGCCCCACCCCTCCACTGATGAATCCGAAGGAGCAGGCGATGCCTGAGTTGGAAGAGCACTACGCGGACCTCAAGTCGACGGTCGCCGACTTCGCCGACAAGGTGGTCGCCCCGGCCTCCGCCAAGCACGACCGCAATCACACCTTCCCGTACGAGGTCGTGGCCCAGATGGGCGAGATGGGCCTGTTCGGTCTGCCCTTCCCCGAGGAGTTCGGCGGGATGGGCGGCGACTACTTCGCGTTGGCGCTGGCCTTGGAGGAACTGGGCCGCGTGGACCAGTCCACGGCCATGACCCTCGAGGCCGGCGTGGGACTGGGCGCCATGCCCATCTACCACTTCGGCACCGACGAGCAGCGCGAGAAGTGGCTGCCCGACCTGGCCGCCGGCCGGAAGCTGGCCGGGTTCGGCCTCACCGAGCCCGGCGCGGGATCGGACGCCGGCGCCACCAAGACCACCGCCAAGCGGGACGGCGACGAGTGGGTGATCAACGGCAACAAGCAGTTCATCACCAACTCGGGGACCGACATCACGTCGCTGGTCACCGTCACGGCCGTGACCGGCACGCGGGACAACGGCAAGAAGGCCATCTCGACGATCATCGTCCCGGCCGGCACCCCCGGCTTCACCGCCGAGCCGGCCTACGACAAGGTCGGCTGGAACTCCTCGGACACCCACCCGCTGACGTTCGCCGACGCCCGCGTGCCGGTGGAGAACCTGCTCGGTGAGGAGGGCCGCGGGTACGCGAACTTCCTGTCGATCCTCGACGAGGGCCGCATCGCGATCGCCGCCGTGGCGACCGGTGCCGCGCAGGGCTGCGTCGACGAGTCGGTGAAGTACGCGCGTGAGCGCGAGTCGATGGGCCGCAAGATCGGCAAGTTCCAGGCCATCTCGTTCAAGATCGCCCGTATGGAGGCCCGCGCCCACACGGCCCGCTGCGCCTACCACGACGCCGCGCGCCTCATGCTGGCCGGCAAGCCTTTCAAGAAGGAGGCCGCCATCGCCAAGATGGTCGCCTCGGAGGCGGCCATGGACAACGCACGCGACGCCACGCAGATCCACGGCGGCTACGGCTTCATGAACGAATACCCGGTGGCGCGGCACTACCGCGACTCGAAGATCCTCGAGATCGGCGAGGGCACCACGGAGGTGCAGCTCATGCTGATCGCCCGGGGGCTCGGGCTATGAGCGCGCAGCGACCGGAACGCAAGGAGATCGTCCAGCGCGGCCTGTGGTTCGAGGAGTACGAGGTGGGCACCGCCTACCTGCACCGCCCGGGCCGCACGATGACCGAGGCGGACAACGTCCTGTTCACCACGCTGACGATGAACACGCAGGCGCTCCACCTGGACGCGGCGTGGGCGGCCGAGCAGCCCGGCTTCGGCGGGGAGCGGCTCATGAACTCCATGCACACGCTGTCCACGCTCGTCGGCCTGTCGGTCGCGCAGCTCACGCAGGGGACGATCGTGGCGAACCTCGGTTTCTCCGAGGTGAGCTTTCCCAAGCCGGTGCTACACGGTGACACGCTCTACGCGGAGACCGTCTGCACGGACAAGCGCGAGTCGAAGTCGCGGCCGGGCGAGGGCATCGTCACGCTCGAGCACATCGGCCGCAACCAGCACGGCGACATCGTGGCGCGCGCGGTCCGCAAGACCCTCGTGCGCAAGCGGCCGGCGGGGGAGGGGACGGCATGACCCCCGCCCCGACCTGGGTCCCGCCCGGGCCCGCGCTGCTGTTCTGCCCGGCCGATCGGCCTGAGCGCTACGGCAAGGCCGCCGACCGGGCGGACGTGGTGATCCTCGACCTCGAGGACGCCGTCGCGCCGGCCGACCGCCCGGCCGCCCGGGACGCCCTGCGCGCCTCGGCACTGGACCCTGAGCGCACGATCGTGCGCGTCAACCCGGTGGGCACCGAGGACCACGCGGCGGACCTCGAGGCCGTCGCGGAGACCGGGTACCGCTGCATCATGCTCGCCAAGAGCGAGTCGGCCGCCCAGGTGACCGACGTCCACACGGCGACCGGGGCGGCGGTCCTCGCGCTCGTGGAGACGCCGCTCGGGGTGGTCCGAGCCGAGGAGATCGCCTCCGCGCCCGGGTGCACCGGGATGATGTGGGGCGCCGAGGATCTGCTCGCCGCGATGGGCGGCTCGACCAGCCGCTTCTCGACCGCCGAGGCGGGCGGCCCCCGCGCGGCGGGCGAGTACCGCGACGTGCCGCGTCACGCCCGCGCGCGGGTCGCGCTCGCCGCGGCCGCGTTCGGTCGGTGGGCGGTGGACTCCGTCCACCTCGACATCGGCGACGAGGCCGGTCAGCGCGCCGAGGCCCTCGACGCCGTCGCGCTGGGGTTCGTGGGTACCGCCTGCATCCATCCGTCCCAGGTGGCGGTGGTGCGACAGGCCTACGCGCCCGACGACGACGAGGTGGCCTGGGCCCGGAAGGTACTCGCCGCCGCGGAGCACAATCAGGGCGTGTTCCAGCTGGACGGTCGCATGGTCGACGGTCCCGTCTTCCGCCAGGCCGAGGCGACGATGCGTCGCGCCGCGGCCGCCAGTTGAAACCGCCGCCACCTGATACCGCCGCCACCTGACACCGCAGTTCCCTTTTCGTGGGCCGCCCGGCCCCGCCCTCAAGGAGTAGCGAGATGACCACCACCGATCTCGATGCCACCCCCCTCGACCCCGCGCTGTCGCACACGCGCGGGGAGACCGACGTCCCCCTCCTCACCCAGACGATCCCCGAGAACCTCGCGGCGACCGTCGAGGAGTTCGGCGACCGCGACGCGCTCGTCGACGTGCATGCCGGCCGGCGCTGGACCTACAGCGAGTTCCTCGCCGACGTGCGCCGGCTCGCCTCGGGCCTGCACCGTCTCGGGATCCGCGCCGGGGACCGGGTGGGGATCTGGTCGCCCAACCGGTGGGAGTGGGTGATGGTCCAGTACGCCACCGCCGAGATCGGCGCGGTGCTGGTCAACATCAACCCGTCCTACCGCGTCCACGAGCTCGAGTTCGTCCTCAAGCAGGCCGCGATCAAGGCGGTCATCGCGGCCCCGCAGTTCAAGGACTCGGACTACACCGGGATGCTCGCGCAGGTGCAGCCGAACTGCCCGGACCTCGAGCTGGTGGTGCTCTTCGGCGACGAGGAGTGGGAGTCGATGGTCTCCGGTCCCACCGACGCCGACGTCCTCGCGGAGATCCGGGCGGGGCTCACGAACCACGACCCGATCAACATCCAGTACACGTCCGGCACCACGGGGTTCCCCAAGGGGGCGACGCTCTCGCACTCGAACATCCTCAACAACGGGTACTTCGTCGGTGAGCTCATCAGCTACTCGGAGGTCGACCGGGTGTGCATCCCGGTGCCCTTCTACCACTGCTTCGGCATGGTGATGGGCAACCTCGCGTGCACCACCCACGGATCGTGCATGGTCATCCCGGCGCCCGCGTTCGACCCGGTCGCCTCGCTGAAGGCGGTGGAGCAGGAGAAGTGCACGAGCCTGTACGGCGTGCCGACGATGTTCATCGCCGAGCTCGCGCTCGAGGACTTCGACTCCTACGACCTGTCGACGCTCCGCACCGGCATCATGGCCGGCTCGCCGTGCCCGGAGGCCACCATGCGTCAGGTGATCGACCGGATGAACATGGACGAGGTGTCGATCTGCTACGGCATGACCGAGACCTCGCCGGTGTCCACACAGACCCGCGCCGACGACTCCCTCGACCGGCGCGTGTCCACCGTGGGCCGGGTCGGCCCGCACCTGGAGATCAAGATCATCGACCCCTCGACCGGGGAGACCCTGCCGCGCGGGGAGGCCGGCGAGTTCTGCACCCGGGGCTACAGCGTCATGCTGGGGTACTGGGAACAGCCCGACAAGACGGCCGAGGCCATCGACGAGGCGGGGTGGATGCACACCGGCGACATCGGCGAGATGGACGCCGACGGGTACGTGAAGATCACCGGCCGCATCAAGGACATGGTGATCCGGGGCGGCGAGAACATCTACCCGCGTGAGGTGGAGGAGTTCCTCTACACCCACCCGGACATCCTCGACGCCCAGGTGATCGGTGTGCCCGACCCCAAGTACGGCGAGGAACTCATGGCGTGGGTCCGGCTCAAGCCCGGACGCGACGATCTCACCGCCGACGAGGTCCGCGAGTTCGCCACCGGCAAGCTCGCCCGGCACAAGATCCCCAAGTACGTCCACGTCGTAGACGAGTTCCCCATGACCGTGACCGGCAAGGTCCGCAAGGTCGACATGCGCAAGACCGCCGTCGAGATCCTCGGCATCGCCTGACCGACCGCCCGTCCAATCCAAGGAGTGCGTGAATGTCCAACAAACTCATGACCGCGGCGGAGGCCGTCGCGGACATCCCCGACGGGGCGTCGATCGCCGCCGGCGGGTTCGGCCTGTGCGGGATCCCGCAGATCGTCATCGAGGCGCTCGCCGCGCGTGACGTGGGGGACTTCGAAGTGTTCTCCAACAACGCCGGTGTCGACGGCAAGGGTCTGGGGATCCTGTTGGAGTCCGGCAAGCTGCGGCGGATCGTCTCCTCCTACGTGGGGGAGAACAAGGAGTTCGCCCGGCAGTACCTGGCCGGTGAGCTCGAGGTGGAGCTCACCCCGCAGGGGACGTTGGCCGAGCGGATGCGGGCCGGCGGCTCGGGGATCGGGGCGTTCTTCACCCGCACGGGCGTGGGGACGTTCGTCGCCGACGGCGGCATGCCGTGGAAGTACGACTCCGACGGCGGCGTGGCGGTGGCGTCCCCGCCCAAGGAGACCCGCGAGATCCGCGGCGAGACGTACGTGCTCGAGCAGGCGATCGAGGCGGACTACTCGCTGGTGCGGGCCGCGGTGGCCGATCGCAGCGGCAACCTGCGGTTCAACCTCACCGCCCGCAACTTCTCGCCGCTGGCCGCGATGGCCGGGCGCGTGTGCATCGTCGAGGCAGAGGAGGTCGTCGAGGTCGGCGAGCTCGCGCCCGACGACATCCACCTGCCCGGGATCTTCGTGCACCGGCTGGTCGAGCTGACCCCGGAGCAGGTCGCGCAGACCAAGTGGATCGAGAAGATGACCACCAACCCGCCCTCGGAAGGACAGCCCTGATGAGCACCGCCGCCACGCCGGAGTCCACCCCCGCCCGGCTGGGCCGGGACCGCAAGGCCATGGCCGCCCGCGCGGCCCTGGAGCTGGAGGACGGCCAGTACGTCAACCTCGGGATCGGCCTGCCGACCCTGGTGCCGAACTACGTGCCCGAGGGGGTGACGGTGACCCTGCAGTCCGAGAACGGGCTGCTGGGTATCGGGCCGTACCCGCACCCCGACCATGTCGACCCGGATCTCATCAACGCCGGCAAGGAGACCGTCACGACCCTGCCCGGGTCGGCGATCTTCGACTCCGCGACGAGCTTCGGCATGATCCGCTCCGGCAAGATCGACGTCGCGATCCTCGGGGCGATGGAGGTCAACCCGGCCGGTGACATCGCCAACTGGATGGTGCCCGGGGCGATGGTCAAGGGCATGGGCGGCGCCATGGACCTCGTGGTGGGCGCGCGCCGCATCGTCGTGGTCATGGACCAGGTCGCCAAGAACGGCTCGTCGAAGATCGTCTCCGAGATCACCCTCCCGCTCACTGGCCTGGGCTGCGTGGACCGGATCATCACTGAACTCGGCGTCTTCGACCGCGACGCCGACGGGCTCACGCTCATCGAACTGGTCGACGGCGTGACCCTCGAGCAGATCACCGCCGCCACCGACGCCCCGTTCAGGGTGGCCGACCACCTGAAGTGACGACGCCACCGCACCGCCGACCGCACACCGGGCCCCCGCCCGGACGTGCCCCACGCGGCCACAGCGCCCCCGGACTGTGGACCACACCGGTCCGCGGCCGGGTGGCGCTGTCGGCGTTGGCGTGGGTGCTCGGCTACGTGGCGGTCCTCGTCGTCGTCGTCATCCTGGGACTCCTGGCCGTGCGCGCCACGGGCGCCGGCCGACCCGAGCCCGCGAGCCTCGCCCTCGTCGTCCTGGCCGGCACCGCGGTGGCCGCGCTCGGCGCGGTGCGGGTCCATCTCCTCCGACGCCGGGGGCTCGCCTGGGCGGACGTGGGGCTGCGGCGGCCGGACCGCTCGCCGTGGCATCTGGCGTGGCAGATCCCGGCGGTGACGGCCGCCGGCGTCGCCGCGTCGATGCTCGTGCTCCTCCCGCTCGGCGCCGGGCCGGACGAGGCGGACGACCCGGGCGGACACGCGATCGCCGCCGACTTCATCGCCGGCGGGCCAGTCCTCGCGGTGCTCGGACTGCTCACCGTGGCCGTGCTCGTCCCCGTCGCGGAGGAGGTCGTCTTCCGCGGCGTCGTGCTGCCCGCCGTGCGCGCGAGGCTTCGGGCCGGCGCCGGCATCACGCTCGCCGGGGCGGTCTTCGCGGTGGTGCATCTGATGCCGCCCGCGCTGCCGTACCTGTTCGTCCTGGGGGTCTCCCTGTGCGCGATGGCGGAGTGGTACCGCTCGATCGTGCCAGGGATGGTACTGCACGGCGTGAACAACGCGACCGTGTTCGCCGGGGTGCTGGCAGCGGCCGGCGCCGCCTGACCGCGACTGGCCGCGGCGGGCGCCTTCAGGCGAGGAGAGCGGAGACGAGCAGCAGGATGGGCAGGGCGCCGAGGGTCGTCAACACCGCGGAGTCGCGGGCCAGCAGCGTCCCATGTCCGTAGCGGGTGGCCACCACCAGCACATTCTGCGCGGTGGGGAGCGCGGCGGCGACGACGACGGTGAGGAGTTCGTGGTCCCGCATGCCCAGCACCCACACACCGATCGCGTACGCCAGCACCGGGTGGGCGATGAGCTTGAGCCCGCTCGCGAGGAAGATCTCCCGCCGCGGGGAGGCGCCGGCCTCGAGGACCTTGACGCCGTAGAGCGACATCCCGAACACCAGCAGGGCGCCGGGCACGGAGATCTGGCCGACGAGGTGCACCGGCTCCAGAAGGGAATCGGACGGCGTCCAGGGCAGCGCGGCCACGACGACGCCGGCGAGCGCGGCGAGGACGATGGGCGACCTCACCGACTGGAGAAGCGCGCCGAGTGCACCGCCCCCGCTTTCCGCGCCCTCCGCGCGGGCGGCCCGCTCCAGCACCGCGATGGCGATCGGCTGCAGCACCACCACCTGGAAGAGCAGCAGCGGCATGACGAAACCCAGGTCGCCGAGGACGTACAGGGCGATCGGGATGCCGAGGTTGGCCGAGTTGACGTACCCGGCGGACAGCGCACCCACCACCAGATCGGAGGCCGGGCGTCTGAGCCAGAGCCGGGCGATCACCATGTAGAGGGCGGCGATGATGATCGCCGAGACCGCGGACACCACGAACACGCCGGTGAAGACCTGGTCGAGGGTGGTGCGGGAGAGGGAGTCGAACAACAGTGCCGGCGTCGCGACGAAGAAGACGAGCCGGTTGAGCACCAGGCGCGCGTCCGTGCCGAGGACCAGGGTCCGGGCGAGCAACCAACCCAGCGCGACGAGCGCGACGATGACGGCGAAGCCGTTGAGGACGCCGGCCACTGGCGGACTCCTAGATCGGGGGAGGGGCGGTAACGCCGATCGGGGTCGTGCGCTCCTTCTCGAAAAGGAGACACGACCCCGATCGGGTTGCTGTTGCCTGAGTCGGCGGCTAGGCGCCGCGGGCGGGACGGGCGGTTCGGTTCGACCGCGCCGAGCTGTGACTCAGCGGCTGGTGAACGGCAGCAGGGCCATCTCGCGGGCGTTCTTGACCGCGACGGCGACCTGACGCTGCTGCTGCGGCGTGAGGCCGGTGACGCGGCGCGAACGGATCTTGCCGCGGTCGGAGATGAACGTGCGGAGGGTGTTGACGTCCTTGTAGTCGACCGTCTCGATACCCGCGACCTTCAACGGGTTCTTCTTGGGTCGACGGCCCTCCTGGGCACGGATCTTCTTGGACGGGGTGCTACGTGCTTTAGCCATGGTTACCTACTCACCAGCTCGACTTAGTGACACCGGGGAGCTCGCCCCGGTGGGCCATCTCGCGCATACGGACGCGGGAGAGGCCGAACTTGCGGATGTAGCCGCGCGGGCGGCCGTCGGCGACGTCGCGGTTGCGCACCCGCACGGGCGAGGCGTCACGCGGCATCTTGTTGAGAGCGGTCTGGGCCTCGAGACGGGCCTCGTCCGTGGTCTCCGGGTTCTTGATGATTGCCTTGAGCTCGGCGCGGCGCTCGGCGAACCGGGCGACCTTGGCCTTGCGCTGCTCGTTGCGCGCGATCTTGGACTTCTTGGCCACGGGTCAGCGCTCCTCTCGGAATTCGACGTGCTTACGGACGACCGGGTCGAACTTCTTGAGGACGATGCGGTCCGGGTTGTTACGACGGTTCTTGCGGGTCACGTAGGTGTACCCGGTGCCGGCCGTGGACTTCAGCTTGATGATGGGGCGGATGTCGTTACGGGCCATCTCAGATCTTCTCCCCACGGGCACGGATGCGGGCCACGACGGCCTCGATGCCATCGCGGTCGATGGTCTTGATGCCCTTGGTGGAGACGGTCAGCGTGACGCGACGACCCTCCGAGGGCAGGAAGTAGCTACGACGCTGGATGTTCGGGTTCCAGCGACGGTTGGTCCTGCGGTGTGAGTGCGAGACGGACTTGCCGAAACCCGGCTTCCGTCCCGTTACCTGGCAATGCGCCGACATGGCGTGGTTCTCCTTCCGCCCCGTCCATCGGTGGCGCGCGGCGGGGTTCGCGTCCCGACACGGCCTGAGCCGTGCGGGGGCGTACCGCCACGTCGCGAACACCGTGAGGGGCGATAGCAAACGTGCAGACAACAGCGATGGTCTAGTTTACGGCCCGACCGCCTGAAACGGTAATCGGCACGTCAGCGCCGCATTCGGCGCCCGGGGATGCCGTCGCGTGACGCTCGAATTGGGTGCCCGGCCATCCTACGGGTACGATCTTTCGATGCGTGTGCTGACACCGGAATCCCCGGTTCGGCCACTGGCACTTGCGCGCCCCTGCCGGGGCGAGCGCCAGACCCACAGACTTCTACCGAGCTAGAGGGATCCAGTATGAAGAACGACATCCACCCCGACTACCACCCGGTGGTCTTCCAGGACTCGGGCACGGGCACCAAGTTCCTCACCCGTTCCACCGCGACGAGCTCCCGCACGGTGGAGTGGGAGGACGGACAGACCTACCCGCTCATCGTGGTGGACGTGACCAGCGAGTCGCACCCCTTCTGGACCGGTGCGCAGCGCGTCATGGACACCGCCGGCCGCGTCGAGAAGTTCCAGCGCCGCTACGGCAACCGCGCCCGTCGCGCCAAGTGAGACGCGGGGCGTCCGCGCCCCGGTACACCTCCTAGACCCCGAGGACGATAACCATGGCAGTTCCCAAGCGCCGCCTCTCGCGCGCCAACACCCACTCCCGCCGCTCCCAGTGGAAGGCCGACAACGTCGCCCTCCAGGAGACCAAGATCGACGGCCGCCCCGTGGCGCTGCCGCGTCGGCTGGTCAAGGCCGCCAAGCTCGGCCTGATCGACCTCGACCGCTGAGTCGCCCCTGAGCGCTGTCAGTCGAGTACTGCGGCGCTGGCAAGCGCCGCACGCACACGCCGGTCACGAGCCCGGCAGGTCCCCACGGACCTGCCGGGCTCGTCCGCGTCGACAGCGGGTCCGCGTCCGGCTGAGCGGTTCCTCAGCCGGGATTCAGGCGGGTGGGCGAAACTTGCCTCCATGAAGATTCTCGTGGTGGACGACGACCAGGCCGTACGCGAATCGCTCCGACGCTCTCTCACGTTCAACGGGTACGACGTGGAGCTGGCGGGCGACGGGGTCGAGGCGATCGAGCGGGTCGACGCCAACCGGCCGGACGCCGTGATCCTCGACGTCATGATGCCGCGTCGCGACGGCCTCGAGGTCTGCCGAATCCTACGTAGCCGCGGCGACGACCTCCCCGTGCTGATGCTCACCGCGCGGGACGCGGTCTCCGAACGTGTCGCCGGTCTGGACGCCGGTGCTGACGACTACCTCCCCAAGCCGTTCGCGCTCGAGGAGCTCCTGGCCCGCCTGCGCGCGCTTCTGCGTCGCCGAGGCCCCGACTCCGGGGAAGCCGACGAGGTCCTCGAGTTCGAGGACCTGCGCATGGATCTGGCGACCCGTGAGGTCAGCCGGGGCGAACGTCGTATCCAGCTCACCCGCACCGAGTTCTCCCTGCTGGAACTGCTCATGCACCACCCGCGCCGGGTGCTGACCCGCAGCCACATCCTCGAGGAGGTGTGGGGCTACGACTTCCCGACGTCGGGTAACGCGCTCGAGGTCTACATCGGCTACCTGCGTCGCAAGACCGAAGGTGAGGGCGAGAGCCGGTTGATCCACACCGTCCGCGGTGTGGGATACGTGTTGCGCGAGACGCCGTAGTGCCGGCCCGCGCGATGCGGACGAGAACCGCCCCGATCTCTCTGCACCAGCGGGTCACGTTGCTGGCCGCGAGCTCGGTCGGGGTCGCGGTGGCCCTGATGGCCGTCGCGGCCTACTTCGTCGTGTCGGGGTCGATGTACAGCGATGTCAACAGTCGGCTGCAGCAGCAGGCCGATCAGCTGGTGAACAGTCAGTTGGCCTCCGAGTTCGCACTGCAGTCCCGCAGCACCCTCATCGCGCTGCGTGCGTTCAACCCCAACCTCGACGCCCAGATCGTGGCCCCCTCCGGTGTACGGACCGCGACCGGCGAGCCGTTCCAGATCGGCGGGCCGGAGATCTCGGTGGTACGAGGTGAGTCCGATTCGAGCCTGCGGACCTCCGGCGGCAAACAGATCTACGCTGTCGGCGTCCGGGACGGCTCGACGCTGATCCTCGCGCAGGATCTCGGCCCCACGCGCGCGGCGCTCAACCGACTGGCGATCGTGTTGACGCTCGTCGGCGCGGCGGGCATCGCCCTCGCCGCCGTGGCCGGGACGGCCGTGGGTCGCACCGGGCTGGCACCGGTCGCGCGCCTTACCCGGGCGGTGGAACGCATCGCCCGGACGGACGACCTGCGGCCCATCCCCGTGGCCGGTGACGACGAAATCGCGCGCCTCACGAGCAGTTTCAACCAGATGCTCGTGGCCCTGGGGGAGAGCCGCGAACGCCAGGCCCGCCTCGTGGCGGACGCGGGCCACGAACTCAAGACCCCGCTGACGAGCCTCCGGACGAACGTCGAACTGCTCATCGCCGCGAGCCGCCCCGGCGCGCCGTCCATCCCGGACGCGGATCGCAGTGCGCTCGAGGTGGACGTGATCGGCCAGATCTCCGAGCTCAGCCAACTGGTCGGGGATCTCGTCGAGCTCGCCCGGGAGGACTCCGGCGAGGTCGAGCTGGAGCCGGTCGCCGTGTCGGAGGCCGTCGAGCGGGCACTCGAAAGGGTGCGCCGCCGTCGGCACGACGTGGAATTCGACGTCGAGTTGACGCCCTGGTATTCGTATGGCGACTCTGCGGGGATCGAGCGTGCGGTGCTCAACGTGTGCGACAACGCGGCCAAGTGGAGCCCCCCGGACGGCACGGTGACCGTGCGGATGCGGCTCGTGTCCGACGCGGTGATGGAGCTGACGGTGTCGGACCAGGGCCCCGGAATCCCCGAGGAGGACAGGGAGCTCGTGTTCGAGAGGTTCCACCGGTCCCGCGAGGCCCGCGGCATGCCGGGTTCCGGTCTGGGGCTGGCGATCGTGCGCCAGGTGACGACCCGGCACGGCGGGACGGTTGAGATCGGTGACGCCGAGGGCGGTGGCGCGCAGGTGCGCCTCACCCTGCCGGGCAACGAGCAGTTCCCCAACTGACCGACGTCGGATGCTCTCGCCGCCCGGCCCGGGTGGGTTTCAGCGGACACACAGGGCGGTTCAGCGGAAGCACAGCGTGGTCGGGGATCATGGTGGCCATGGAGAACGAGAACGGTCGGGGCCCGGGAGACCGGGGCCCCGGAGACGAATGGGCGCCCGGATCGCGCGCAGGCCTCGGCGGATCCCCTCAGTGGCAGCCAGGACAGAACCCGTACACGGGCCGCGACCCGAATGCCGGCCGGTTTCCCCTCGGCGAGCAGCGTCCGCCCGGACCCGGTGGGCCGGCTGGCCCGGCCGGGGCGGCTGGCCGGCCTCAGGGATGGGGCGACGGCGCCCGCGCCACCGCGGCGTTCCCCCCGCAGCAGGCGCCGGGTCAGGCCGGCCCCGCG
The DNA here is from genome assembly GCF_002999155.1 of Dietzia sp. oral taxon 368. NCBI lineage: Bacteria > Bacillati > Actinomycetota > Actinomycetes > Mycobacteriales > Dietziaceae > Dietzia > Dietzia sp. oral taxon 368. The sequence goes on along the minus strand of NZ_CP027238.1, from coordinate 223,464 downwards.
GGCGCCGGGCCCGCGACGGGCGCGCCCTTCGCGGGTGGACCGGAGCACGTGGGCGGCGAGCCCGGGTCGGCGTCAAACAAGTCCGGTAGGGGGCTCGTCGTGGCCGGCATCGTGGCCGCGATGCTCGTCTCGGGCGGACTGGGCGGGTGGATCGGCGCGACGGTGGCCGGAGGGTCGGGAGAAGGACTGTCCTCGCCCATCAGCGCCACCCAGCCGGTGGGTCAGGCGCCGGACGGCACGGTCGAGGCGGTCGCCGACAAGGTACTGCCGAGCGTCGTCTCGATCGACGTGCGCTCCCAGACCGGGCGGGGCGAGGGGTCCGGGGTCGTGCTCACCGCGGACGGGCTCATCATCACCAACAATCACGTCATCGCGATGGCCAGCGCCGGCGGCAGCATCCAGGTGCGCTTCGATGACGGCTCCAAGGCGCCCGCGAGCATCGTGGGCACCGACCCAGCGACGGACATCGCGGTCATCAAGGCCGAGGCTCCCCGCCCGCTGACGCCGGTCGCGCTCGGCACGTCCGCCAACCTGAACGAGGGCCAGGCCGTGGCCGCCATCGGCTCGCCGCTCGGGCTGTCCGGGACTGTCACGACCGGCATCGTCTCGGCACTGGAGCGCCCGGTTCGAGCCGGTGGCGCGCAGTCCGATCAGAGCACGGTGATCGACGCCATCCAGACCGACGCCGCGGTGAACCCCGGCAACTCCGGTGGCGCCCTGGTGAACATGAACGGTGAGCTGATCGGCATCAACTCGGCCATCGCGTCGCTGGGCTCGGGCAACTCGGGCTCGATCGGGCTGGGATTCGCGATCCCGGTGGACCAGGCCCGCCGGATCGCCGACCAGATCATCAAGCAGGGCTTCGCCACCCGGGCCGTGCTCGGCGTGACGGTGAGTGACTCCCCGGCCGGAGACGGCGCGCTGGTGCGGTCGGTCGAGCCGGGCGGCCCGGCTGACCGTGCGGGCATCGAGGAGGGCGCCATCGTCACGCGGGTGGGCGAGCGGCTCATCGAGAACGGGGACGCGCTCGTCGCGGCGATCCGGTCCCGCGCTCCGGGGGAGACGGTGTCCGTCACCTATGCTTCTCGTGAGGGCGAACCGCCGAACACCGTCGACGTTGCACTGGGAGAGGCCAGATGAGCACCAGATTCGATCCGAGGGCGCTGCCCGGAGGCCGCAAGCTCCCCACGAACGTGGACTTCGACCCGACGGCCGTAGAGCCGCCGGAGCCGGCGATCGCCGGCCGCGCGATGGTCGTGGTGGTTACGGACCGTATGCCCGAGCGGGAGGACTTCATCGGTCCGCTGGTCACCGAGCTCCTCGAGGAGGAGGGCTTCCTCGTGGGCGGCGTCGTCGGCGTGGCGGCCGACGAGTCCGAGGTCCGCAAGGCGCTCGAGACCGCGGTCGTCGGCGGGTTCGACTTCGTCGTCACCATCGGCGGGACCGGCGTCGGCCCCCGCGACATCACGCCGGAGGTCACCGAGGAGATCCTCGACCAGCGACTGCCCGGCATCGCCGAGGCCATCCGCTCATCCGGCCTCACCGCGGGAGCCGTCGACTCGATCGTCTCCCGCGGGCACGTGGGCGTCTCCGGCAGCACGGTGGTCGCGAACCTCGCGCCGAGCCGGGCCGCCATCCGTGACGGGATGGCCACGCTGTGCCCGCTCGTGTCATACGTGGTCGCGCAGCTGTCGGGCTTCGACGGTCTGTGACCGGCGCGCGGGGCTCCGAGGGCGATCGGCGGGCCGGCACCTGGGGGACCACTCCCGGGAGCGCCGACCGCCGCGCCGCGGACCGCAGGCGCATCGACGAGGTGTTCGGCGACACGCTGCCGGAGACCACCTCGGACGAGGCGCGCGGGAGCGACACCCGACTCCGGGACGACTGGTGGCGCGAGCAACGCCCGCCTCACCACGACTGAGCCCGTCCCTCCGCGACTGAGCCCGTCCCGCGGCGACTGGCCTCACCCGGCAGGGCCGGCAGCGCGGATCGGCGGCCCGCCCGGCTGCGCCCCTCAGGCGCTCCACCGCTCCGGCGCCCGAGCGACGCCGTCAGGACTCGTTGGTCGGGTTATCAGGGTCGGAGGGGTGGGCGAGCGGCCGCCCGGCGAGCAGGTCACGGATCTCCACGAGGAGTTCGTTATCCGTGGCGGGGGCCTCGATGCCCTTTCGGCGGGCGGCGGCCTCCTTCATCTTGTTCATGGGGCCCACCAGCACGAAGTAGATGATGGCGGCGATGAGCAGGAAGTTGATGACCGCCGAGATGAGCGCCCCGAAGTCCATCAGCGTCTCGGGGTTGTTCTCCAGGAGCTGCACGGCGAAGCCGATCTCCTTGTCCCCGCCGAGCAGGGCGATGAGCGGGTTGATGATCGCGCTGGTGAACGCGTCGACGATGGACGCGAAGGCGGTGCCGATCACGACGGCCACGGCCAGGTCGATCACGTTGCCCTGCATGATGAAATCGCGGAAACCCTTGAGCATCGCTCGCCCCTGTCAGATGTAGTCACCGTGCTGCCGAATCGGCACGGACGATATTAGCAGGACACGCCACCGTGGAATACCCGCGCGCGGCGGCTCAGCCGTGCACCACGACGGCCAGTGGGCTCGTGGCGGCCGTCGCGGCGAGGTGGGAGGCGAGCTCCTCGGGGACTTCGACCAGCACGGACCGGGCGCCCGACCGTCCGGCCGGGGTGTCGCGCACCCGGGCCGCCCGCGCGACGACGAGATCGGCCGCAGCGGCGTGAGCACCGGGGTCGTGGGCGTCGGCGTCGATCGTGGAGACGAGGTCCACAAGGTCTCCGGGCTTCAGCAGGTCGGCCACGGCGGGGTCGGCGAGGGCGACGGGTACCACCCGCACAGGTCGCGCCGGGCCGCCGCCGGGGGCAGCGGTGACCGCGGCGGCGACGTCGGGCGGGGGACCGGGGGTCTCCGCGGGATCGGACCGTCCGACGAACGGTGCTGCCACCACGAGCGCGGCCGCGAACGCCATCCGGGCCGTGCGTCGCCGCCGCCATCGCCCGGGCGTGGTCACCGAGGCGATGGTGCGGCGCATGGGGTCCCCCGTCGGTCGGCGCGCCCGCGGCGCGAACAGCGATGCCGCCGTCGCCCGGCGGTGTCGGTCAGACCGTAGCCGCAGGCTCCGGGCGACGGCCGCGCCGCGAGCGTCCACGCGAGAGACCTGTGGAGGCGGACGGGGGTGTGGAGAAACGCCCCGTCACGACCGTCGGGTCGGGAAGCAGCGGGGCTACGAGCCCGGGGCAGGTGGGTAGCGGACTTCTGATGCAGAACGTCGCGAACACAGCCGCCCCCGCCATGGCGTCTCGCCCTCCCCGAAGAGCGGGCGAGACGCCATGCGGGGGAGCGGCTGCGTTGCGGGTGTTCAGGCGTAGGAGCGAGGCGCCATGCGGGGGAGCGGCTGCGTTGCGGGTGTTCAGGCGTAGGAGCGAGACGCCATGCCGGGGAGCGGCTGCTTTTGGGGGTGTGCAGGCGCGGGAGCGAGACGCCATGCCGGGGAGCGGCTGCGGCGGGGGAGAGGTCGACTACGAGGCCGGTTACGACGACGACGAGGACGACGACGAGCCGGACGAGCCCGACGACTTTCCGGCACCGGCGGTCGCGCTCGAGCCGGAACCGGACCCCGATCCCGAGGACCCGGTGGACGAGGAGTCGCCGCTCGGCGAGCCGTTCGAGGAGCTGCCGTTCGAGTTGCCGCCCGGGGAACCCGACCCGGACGAGGCCGAGCCGGACGAGCCGCCCTCGCCGGCGCCGCGGCTGTCCGTGCGGTAGAAGCCGGAGCCCTTGAAGACGACACCGACCGTGTTGAAGAGCTTGCGCAGGCCGCCGTCGCACTGCGGGCAGACCGTCAGCGAGTCCTCGTCGAAGGATTGCTGGATGTCGAAGGCGACGTCACAGTCGCGGCACCGGTAGGAGTAGGTGGGCATCTGGCCTCCCGAGACGGATCGGATTGTCGTTGGCACTCTACTCCGGCGAGTGCCAAGTTCCGAAGTCGAGAAGCCCTTCCGGCGTGATCACGCCGTGTACGGGCCGATCGTGGGTCTCGGCGGGGATGTGCTCGAGGACGTTCTCCGTGTCGGCCAGCGCGAGGAGTCGGGTGCGGGGACCGACCAGTGCGAGCGAGCGGTCGTAGTAGCCGCCGCCCCGCCCGAGTCGCGTGCCGGAGCGGTCGACGGCCACGGCGGGCACCAGCACGAGATCGGCGTCGGCGATGCGCTCGGGGCCCTCCGGTGGTGCCGACGGCACGAGGATGCCGAACCGGCCCCGAACCAGGTCCGCCGGCCCGGCGTACGCCGCCCACTCCACCGGGCCGCGCGCCGGGGAGACGGGCAGCAGTACCCGCGCACCGCGGCTCGCCAGCTCCTCCGGCAGACCCCGTCCGCCGGCCTCGTCGTCGTCGGGTACATAGGCGCACACCACCATCCCCGAGGTGACGATCCCCGCCAGGTGGTCGAGGATCGCCCGGTCACGCCGGGCGCGCACCGGCGCGGGCACGGCGGCGCGGCGCGCGAGCACCTCCCGGCGCAACCGTGCCTTCACGGCCGCGTCGGTGGTGGGCCCCGCGCCGACGTCGGGCTCGTCCTGCGACATGAGCCACAGTCTGCCGCGCGTGGCGTCACACGTCGGTGCCGGGTGCGCGGTCTAAGGTGGTCGCCATGACGTCCGACACCTCACCCGCGCCGCAGTTCCGGACCGCCGTCGTCCCGGCGGCCGGTCTCGGGACCCGGTTCCTGCCCGCCACCAAGACGGTGCCCAAGGAGCTCCTGCCCGTCGTGGACACGCCGGGGATCGAGCTCATCGCCGAGGAGGCCACCGAGGCGGGGGCCGGGCGGCTCGCGATCGTCACCTCCGAGCGCAAGGTCGGCGTGATGGCACACTTCGCCGAGGACACCGTCCTCGAGGACACGCTCGAGGACCGCGGCAAGGACGTCCTCCTGCATAAGGTCCAGCGCGCGCCCGGGCTCATCGAGGTCGTCGACGTCCGTCAGGACGAGCCCCTGGGGCTGGGACACGCGATCGCGCAGGTCGAGTCGGTGCTCGGCGACGAGGAGCAGGCCGTGGCGGTGCTGCTGCCGGACGACCTGGTCCTGCCGTTCGGGATCCTCGGACAGATGAACGCCGTCCGCGCCGAGCGCGGCGGCAGCGTGCTGTGCGCGTTCGAGGTGGACCCGGACAACGTCTCCTCCTACGGCGTGTTCGAGGTGGAGGACACCGACGACCCGTCGGTGAAGAAGGTGCTCGGCATGGTCGAGAAGCCGGCCGCCGAGGACGCGCCCTCCAACCTCGCCGCGGCCGGGCGGTACGTGCTCGACCGCGCGATCTTCGACGCGCTGCGCCGGACCGAGCCGGGCGCCGGCGGGGAGATCCAGATCACCGACGCGATCGACCTGCTCATCGACGAGGGCCACCCCGTGCACGTGGTGGTCCACGACGGCACCCGCCACGACCTGGGCAACCCCGGCGGCTACATCAAGGCGTGCGTGGACTTCGCGCTGGACAACCCGGCGTACGCGGACGACCTCCGCGAGTGGCTCTCGGGCCGACTGGGGTCGTAACCCCTTTTCCACTGGTGAGGCGGGTCCGCTCGCGCGGGTGACGGGTACGGGAAAGGAGCACCTGGTGCGCTCCGTCGAGGAACAGCTGGCTCTGGTGACGGCGGCCGCGGTCGCCCCGCGCCCCGTGCGCGTGGCGATCTCCGAGGCGCAGGGTCTGCTGTGCGCCGAGGAGGTCGTGGCCGAGCGCCCGCTCCCGTCGTTCGACCAGGCCGCGATCGACGGCTACGCGGTGCGTAGCGTCGACGTCCGGCCCGACGGCCCCGGCGACCGCGGCGGTGACGCTCCGGACGGCCCCGTGGCCCTGCCCGTGGTGGGCCAGATCTCCGCCGGCTCCCGCCAGCCCATCCGGCTGCAACCCGGTCAGACCGTGCGCGTCGACACCGGCGCGCCGCTCCCGACCCTCGCCGACGCCGTCCTGCCGGTGGGCTGGGCCACCCCCGACGGCCGACAGATCGTCCCGACCCGCACCGTCCGCACCGGTGACTACGTCCGCCGCATCGGCGACGACGTCCAGCCCGGCGACGTGGCCGTCCGCGCCGGCAGCATCATCGGTCCCGCCCAGGTCGGCCTTCTCGCCTCCGTCGGCCGCGCCAAGGTGCTCGTGCACCCCAAGCCGCGGATGTCGGTCATCTCCGTGGGCGACGAACTCGTGGACGTCGACGGCCGACCCGGCACCGGGCAGGTCTACGACGTCAACTCCTACGCCCTCACCGCCGCCGGCCGTGACGCCGGTGCCGACGTCCACCGGGTGGGCATCGCCAGCACCGAGCCGTCACGACTGCGCGAGGTGCTCGAGGGTCAGCTCGTCCGCAGTGAACTCGTCGTGGTCTCCGGCGCCGCCGGCGGAGAGGCCACCACCCGGATCCGCCAGGTCATGGCCGAGCTCGGGCAGATCGAGGTCAACCGTGTCGCCATGCACCCCGGGTCGGTGCAGGGCTTCGGCCGGCTCGGTCGCGACGAGGTCCCCACCTTCCTGCTGCCGTCCAACCCGGTGAGCGCGCTGGTGGTCTTCGAGATCATGGTGCGGCCCCTCATCCGCATCGCGCTGGGCAAGCGTCAGCCCATGCGCCGCACCGTCCGCGCCCGCACGGTGGCGCCGATCTCGTCGGTCGAGGGGCGTCGCGGCTACCTGCGCGGGCAGCTCATGCGCGACACGGACACGGGCGAGTACCTGGTCCGCGCCCTCGGCGGTGCCCAGGGGTCCTCGACGCACCTGCTCGCGTCGCTCGCGGAGGCCAACTGCCTCGTCGTGATCGATCCCGGCGTCACCGCCGTGAGGGCGGGTGACGAGGTCGACGTGATGTTCCTCGCCCAGCGGGGGTGAACCGGGGCGTGAGCGGCGTGTGGGACGCGTTGACCGCCGACACGGCCGCCCACCCCGGGTGGCCCCTCGAGGCGGGGCCGCTGTGCGTGCCCGCCGGCGTCGTCACCTTGCGGCCGGTCCGTCGGCGGGACGCGCGCGCGTGGTCGGCGCTGCGGCTGTTCGAGAGGGATCACCTCGAACCGTGGGAGCCGACCGTCGAGGGCCGGTGGCACGAGAACAACTCCCCGCGCGCCTGGCCGCCCATCCATGCCCAGCTCCGACGCTACGCCCGCGCCGGAGCGACCCTCCCCGCCGCCATCGAGCTCGACGGCCGCTTCTGCGGGCAGATCACCGTGGGCGGCATCGTCCGCGGCGCCCTGCACTCCGGGTGGATCGGCTACTGGGTCGGCCGCCCGTTCGTCGGCGGCGGGGTGGCCACCGCGGCTCTGGCGTTGGGCGTGGACCACGCCCTGGGGCCGGGTGCTCTGCACCGCGTGGACGCGACCGTCCGACCGGAGAACACGGCCAGCCGCGTGGTGCTCGAGAGGTGCGGATTCCGCGAGGAGGGGCTGCTGCGACGCTACCTCCACGTGGACGGAGCGTGGCGCGATCATCTCCTGGTCGCCCGCACCCGCGAGGAGCACGGACGGGGCGCGGTGGCCGCGCTTGTCGAGGCCGGCCGCGCACGGCGCGTCTGAGGATGTCCTGAGCATCGTGACCTGCGGCGCGCCGCCGCTTCGCGGGGCTCGCGCGCCGTTACGGTTGGATCCTCACCACGACGTCCCGAGTCGGGGTAGACGCTCGAGGAGGCCTGATCGATGTCGAGCTCGCTGCTGATCATCCTGCTGGTGGTGGTCTGGCTGTTCGTCCTCGCGCCAATGCTCATCCGGTCGCGCAATCCCATCCGGCGCACCGGTGACGCTCTGGCGCAGACGCGCACGCTGTACTCCGGCGGTTCCCGCCGCCTGGTGCCCAGTCGCGGGCGCGCCGCGGCCGATCCAGTGCAGGCCGAGTCCGAGGAGTCCGTTTTCGGACTGCCGACCGGGGCCGGCGCGACGGACGCCGAGCTGCTCGACACCGAGACGTGGGAGCACCTGCTCGAGCAGACCCTGCGCTGCGAGGCCGCGGGCCGCCGTGGCGAGGCCGTGCGCCGCGCCATGGAGGAGCGGCGCGCCGCCGCGACCGCGGGCGAGCGTGCCCACGGCGGCGAGCAGACCTCGGAGGAGATCACCTCGGAGATCCCTGCGGTCGTGGTGGCGGACGAGAGCGACTCCGTGCGCGCGGTGGCCTCCGTGTCGGAGCGGAGCGCGTCGGTGGTGGCCGCCGAGGTCGGTGACGTGCGAGTCGGAACCGACGTCCGTGCGGGAGACGCCGGCGTGGACGCGGACGAGGGCGCGGACGAGGACGCGCGGAGGCCCGTGGTCGTCGACGGCGAGCTGGTCGAACGCTCCGCGGGGGAGCGGCCGGCCGGGCCGACGGGTCACGCCGAGGACGCGGCGGGCATCGACGAGGAGGCCGTGCACACCCACCGGGGTCGTCGGCGGCCCGCCGCGCCCGAGGTGGAGCTCACCGACGCCGATCTGGACTTCGCCGAGCGGCGTCGTGGGCGCGGGGCCTACGACCCGATGGCGGACCGGCAGGCCGCCGAGCAGCGCGCGCACGCCCGGCAGCGTACGGCCCTCATCCTCGTGGGCCTCTCGGTGGTCGCCGTGGTCCTGGCCCTTCTCACCGTCCCCGCCGTGTGGTGGTTCGCCGGCGGCTCCGTCCTGCTGCTCGCTGCCTACCTCATGTACCTGCGCCGTCAGGTGAAGCTGGAGGAGAGCCTGCGCCGCCGCCGCATCGAGCGCATGCGTCGCGCCCGGCTGGGCGTGGAGTCCCGCGAGGACGATGAACTGTCGATCGTGCCGCCGCGGCTGCGCCGGCCCGGTGCGGTGGTGCTGGAGATCGACGACGAGGACCCTGCGTTCGACGTGCTCGACACCCACCGCGTGGACCTGGACACCGACCCCGGTCACCACGATCAGCGGCGTCATCACCGCGAGCCGCTGCGGCGCGCGGTGGGCTGATCGGACCCCCGATTTGGTCGGCTGCCCGACCATGCTGGTAAGGTATTCCACGCTGCTCGAGAGGGCGGCACAGCCTCTTGGAAGAGTTCGGAAGAGGGGCATCGCGGCCCGCGAGGGCGGCGAGGGGCTATAGCGCAGTTGGTAGCGCGTCTCGTTCGCATCGAGAAGGTCAGGGGTTCGATTCCCCTTAGCTCCACCCAAGGACTTCGAGTTCAGAGGCCGTTTCCGCGCAAGCGGGGACGGCCTTTCCGCTATCCGGGGAGGTGCGGTAGTGGCACGTCGAGATGGCAGTGCGGTCGGCCGGGCGGCTCCGGTCCGCGCGCGGTTCTCGGCCGACCCCGCCGACGTCCTCGCACTCGCCGCCGACCCCGCACGGTGGCGCGAATGGGCGGGCCCGATCCCGATCTGGTGGGTGCACCGGCACCTGGGCCGCGTCACGGTCCGCGCGCGTCCCGACGGCGGCGGAGAACTCGAGTGGAGCCTGCCGGCGCGGCCCACCGCTGGGCTCCCGCGGCCGGTTCTACGGGCCATCCTCTCACTGCTCGCGCGGCGGCTCGTCACCGAGGCCGACCGGCGGATCGCCGTCACCCGTCGGCCCAGCCTGCCGGCACGGTTCCAGCGCGCCGGCCTGCAACTGGTCGTCCGGCCCGTCCTGACCATCGCGCCCTTCGACGAGAAGTGGATCCGGGCGCTGCGGGCGGTCGCGACGACCGCGTCCCGGGCGACGGGGGCGCGCCGGCGGACGCGGCCCGCGCACGGTGCGCCGGTGCCGGGTCTGTGGATCGACGGGGCGGACGACGCGCCCGGCCTGCTCGTGCTGCACGGGGGCGGCTATGTCGCCGGCTCGTCGGACACGCACGCCACCATGGCGAAGGCGTTGGCCCGCCTCGCCGGGGCGACCACGTACGTGCCCGACTACCGGCTGGCGCCCGAGCACCGGTACCCGGCGGCACTCGACGACGCGGAGGCCGCGTTCCGGCACCTCGCCGAGCACGTCGGCGGCGCCGAGAGGGTCGCGATCGCCGGCGACTCGGCGGGCGGCGGCCTCGCGCTGGGACTGCTCGACCGTCTTCGCGGAGGCGGCGAACGACCGGCTGCTCTGGCCCTGATCAGCCCTTGGGTCGACCTCACCGAGCCCCTCGGCGGGGAGCGATCCGGCGGTGCCCTCGATCCGCTCACGCCCCCGTCCATCGCCGCCGACTGTCGCGACGCCTACGCGGGCGACACCCCGGTCGACGACCCGGGGATCTCCCCGGCCCGCCGGCCGCTCGACGCGAGTGCGCCGGCGGTCGCGATCGTCTGCGGGGGAGACGACTTCGTGGTCGACGACGTCCGCGGCTTCGTCGACGCGAGCACCGCGCGGGGAGCGACCGTCGATCTGCGGGTGTGGCCCGGGATGGTCCACTGCTTCCCCGTGGTCGCCGGGACGCCCGAGGGCGCGTCGGCGCTCGCCGTGCTGGCCGGACACATCCGCACGGCGGTGATGGCGACCGCGGTGGACGCCGATACAGTTGGCCCCCGTGACCGAGGGGACTATCGCGTCCGGGAGACGACCGACCGGTAAGTGGCTGAACCTGGCCGCGGCGATCGTCTGCGAGGTCGCAGGATCGCTCGCGCTCAAGGGCGCGTTGGACCGGCCCGCGCTCTACGTCGTGGTGGTGATCGGCTACCTCGGCGCCTTCGTGTTCCTCGCCCGGACCCTGAAGGCGGGGCTGCCGCTGGGCGTGGCCTACGGCATCTGGGGAGCCACCGGGGTCGCGCTCACCGCCGGTCTGTCCGCGCTGATCTTCGCCGAGCCACTGACCCCGCTGACGGGGGCCGGTATCGCAGTCATCATCGCCGGCGTCCTGTGCGTCGAACTCGGATCCCAGCGCGCTCGCGCCCGGGCGGCAGGGGCCGCGTGATGGCATGGGGTTACCTCGTCGTCGCCATCTGTTGTGAGCTCGCGGCGACCCTCTCCCTCCGCAAGGCCGTCGACGACGCCCGGTGGTACGCCGCCGTCGCGCCCGGGTACCTGGTGGCGTTCGTGTTCCTGTCCCTCACCCTGGCCGCCGGCATGCCGCTCGGCGTGGCCTACGGCATCTGGACCGCCGCCGGTGTCGCCCTGGCCGCGGTGTTCAGCCGCCTGCTGTTCCGCGAGCCGCTCACGCCGCTGATGGGTGCCGGGATCGTCCTCATCGCCTGCGGCGTGCTGCTCGTCGAACTCGGCGCGGACGCCTGACCGCGGTTAGGCGACCCTATCCCCCGCAGGTAGGCGGGGTGTGCCGCACGCGCCCGTCGAGAAACCTGCACACGGTGTGCATAAGCGCAGGCCAAGGCCGTGACAGCGCCATTAGAACGGGTTACAGTCTGCGCATGACTCTCGCGCCCGGAACCCCCGCCCCCGACGTCTTCAGCCCCGGAAAGATCGGCAACGTCACGCTGCGGAACCGCATCGTCAAGGCCGCCACCTTCGAGGGCCGGTGTCCCCGTGGGCGGATCACCGACGAGCTCATCGAGTTCCACACCGAGTACGCCCGAGGCGGGGTCGGTATGACGACCGTGGCCTACCTCGCCACGTCGCCCGAAGGTCGCACCGATAAGCACCAATACCACTGGGGTATGGACGACGGCGGGATGCTGCGCAAGCTCACCGATTCGGTCCACAACGAGGGTGCCGCGATCTCCGCCCAGGTCGGCCACGCCGGTGCGGTCGCCAACGGCGCCTCCAACGGGATGACCCCGCTCGGTCCGTCGCGCATCCCCGCGCCCACCGGCCTGGCCATCACCAAGGCGTGCACCCTTGCCGATATCGACCGGATCGTCGAGGACCACGTCCGTGCCGCGCGTGGCGCCTACGAGGCCGGCTTCGACGCCATCGAGGTGCACTTCGGTCACAACTACCTCGTCAGTGAGTTCCTCAGTCCGAGGCTCAACCGCCGGAAGGACGAGTACGGCGGGTCGCTGGAGAACCGCGCCCGCTTCGCCCGCCGCATCGGCCGTGCCATCCGCGACGCCATGGGCGACACGATCGCCGTCACCATGAAGCTCAACATGGACGACGGCGTGCCCGGCGGCTTCTGGATCGACGAGGCGCGGCAGGTCGCCAGGTGGCTGGAGCAGGACGGCTCGGCCGACGCGCTGGTGATGACCGTCGGCAGCTCCCTGCTCAACCCGATCTACCTGTTCAAGGGTGACGCGCCGCTGGAGGAGTTCGCCGCCACCCAGCCGCCCGTGATCAAGATGGGCATGAAGGTCGTCGGACCGAAGATGTTCAAGGAGTACCCCTACACCGACGCGTACATGTTCGACGACGCCCGCCAGATCCGCGAGGCCGTCGACCTGCCGATGATGCTGCTCGGCGGCATCGTCGACCGACCGTCCATCGACAAGGCGATGAACGCGGGCTTCGAGTTCGTCGCCATGGGCCGCGCTCTGCTGCGCGAGCCCGACTTCCCCAACACGCTCAGGGAGGACGAGCGTCGTCGCTCGCTGTGTGTCCACTGCAACCGGTGCATGGCCACCATCTACAGCGGGAGCCGATGCGTGCTGCGCGAGTACGTGCCGCCGATCCCGCCGCGCGGCGGCCACGACACGCTCCAGGCGACCAAGCTCACGCCGCAGGTCTGAGAGAGCAGGTCTGAGAGGAGGCCCGAGAGAGGGGACGCGCCCGACCGACACCGCCTCGACGGCACCTGCAGGCCGCTACGGTGAGCACATCAGGCGGTCCGCTGCCGACGACGCGGGCCGGGACAGGGGAGCACATGCCGAGGCGACGCATCAGGGAGTACAGAGGCAAGGTCTGCGTGGTGACGGGCGCGGCCAGCGGGATCGGTCGGTCGACGGCGATCCGACTCGCCCGTGAGGGCGCCCGGCTCGTCCTCACCGACCGTGACGCCGACGGACTGGCTTCGGCAGAGCAGGCCTGCCGCGACGCGGGTGCGCCCGTCCTGGCCGCCGAGGCGCTCGACATCACCGACCACGACGCCGTCCTCGGTTTCGGCGAGCGCGTCATCGCCGCGCACGGGGCCCCCGACGCGGTCTTCCACGTCGCGGGCAACTCGGCATGGGGTCGACCAGACCTGCTCGAGCAGCGCGTGTGGCGGTCGATGGTCGAGGTCAACCTCATGGGCACCGTCCACGTGGTGGAGGCGTTCGTGCCGGCCATGATGACGGCCGGCAAGCCCTCGGCCCTCGCGCTGGTCTCCTCGGCCGCCGGACTTCTCGGACTCCCGTGGCACGCCGCCTACAGCGCCGCCAAGTTCGGCATCCGCGGGATCGCCGAGGTGCTGCGCTTCGACCTGGCGCCCTACGACATCGGGGTCCACCTGGTCTGCCCCGGCGGCGTCGACACCCCGCTCGTCGAGACCATCGAGATCGCGGGCGTCGACCGCTCCACCCCTGAGGTCGCCAAGACAGTCGACCAGTTCCGGCGTCACGCGGTCACCCCGGACGAGGCGGCCGAGAAGATGCTCGAGGGGGTGCGGAAGGGCCGCTACATCGTCTACACCTCGCCGGACGTCCGCGTGGGGTTCGCGGCCCAGAGGTTCGCCCCGCCGCTGTACAACCTGGCGATGACGCTTCTCAACCGCCGGATCACCAAGGTCGGACAGGGCATCCTCCCGTGAGGGGGATGGAGACCCTCCGCGACGCCGCCATCCTGCTGGCCCGCGTGGGCATCGGCGTGGTGTTCGTCGCGCACGGGTGGCAGAAGTTCTTCACGCTCGGATTGGCGCGGGTGGGGGAGCAGTTCGCGGGCTACGGCATCCCTCAGCCGGAGGTCACCGCGGCGATCGTCGCCGGGGTCGAACTCGTTGCCGGGGTCGCTCTCGTCGCGGGACTGCTCACCCCGCTCGCCGGGATCCTGCTCGGAGTGGACATGGCCGGCGCCCTGTACTTCGTCCACGCGACCCACGGCCCGTTCGTCACCCAGAACGGCTGGGAGCTCGTCATGGCGCTCGGAGTGGGGGCGCTGCTCATCGCCGCGGTCGGCGCCGGCAGGTTCAGTATCGACAGGGTGCTGGGCGGCTGACGCCGGCGGCGGGGTGTCCCGCGCCGCCGCACCCCGCGCCGCCGGCGCCGCCGCGGCCGCAGGAGGTCGCTCAGCGGTGCCTCACTCGGCCGCCATCGCCCGCATCGCCGAGACCGGCAGGCCCTCGGGGTAGGGCGCGTCGATCCCGGCCTCGTCGAAGGCGTTGCGGATCCGTCGGCGCAGCTCCCGCTCGGTGGCCCACTGCGCGTTGGCCTGCGTCACGGCGGTCATCCGCAGCGACCAGAAGTCCGCGTCCAGCGCGTTGACGCCCTGCAGTTCCGGCCCGGAGATGAGGTTCGAGGCGATGGGCTCCTCGGCCGCCGCCTGCTTGGCGGTCTCGATCGCCACGGTGCACGCCCGGTCGACGTCGGCGGTGTAGGACACGGGGATCTCGAGGAACGCCACGCCGAAGTCCTGGCTGTAGTTGCCGACGCGGGCGATGTCGCCGTTGCGGCAGTACCACAGGGTGCCGTGCAGGTCGCGCAGCGAGGTGATGCGCAGGCCCACGTGCTCGACGGTGCCCTCGGCCTCGCCGAGGTCCACCCAGTCGCCGACGCCGTACTGGTCCTCGAAGAGCATGAACAGCCCGGACAGGAAGTCGCGGACGAGGGTCTGGGCGCCGAAGCCGAGGGCGACGCCCACGATCCCCGCGGAGGCGATGAACGGCGCGACGTTGACGCCGAGTATCGCCAGGGTCTGCAGGACCACCCAGACCAGGACGACGAACGACACGAGCGACTTGAGCACCGAGCCGATGGTGGCCATCCGCTGGGCCCGCCGCTGCGCACGGCGCTGCTCGGCCCTGACGTGCTCGGCGTCGCGGCGGCGGTCGTGCCTCTTCAGCCTCGCGGCGGTGAGGCCACCGCTCTCGTCCGCGCTGACGTCGCCGTCGTGGCCGTCCGGGTCGTGCGCCGACCCGGCCTCGTCGTCGCGCCGGTCGGCCCTCTCCTGACGGCGTCGCCGCCACGCGGAGACCGACCCGTCTCGGGAGGGGGCGGTGACCCGGTCGATGCCGCGGTGCAGCAGCCAGCGCACCACCAGGGCCAGCACGATGTAGATGGCGATCGTGACCGGTTTCTCGACCAGCCACTGCTGGGTCACGTCGCTCATCGGGAGATCGGCGAAGGGAATGGGTCGCTCGTTCACCTCCGCGACGTTACTGACGGCCCGGCGGGTCCGTCACCACGAAATGGGGGCCCGGGCGCGATGCACAGCCGCTGCTCAGGACGGCCGGGGCGGGCCGAGGCGGCCGGTCAGCGCCAGGACGGCAACCAGAGCTGGTGATTCCATTCGGTCTGCGTGATCGGCAGCCCCGCGAGGATCGGCAACATGTAGATGAAGTTCACGATCACAAGGGCGAGGTACACGCTCACTATCCCGCGCCCGAGGAGCCGGCGCCGGCGGGAGTCGGTGGCCTTCCCGGCGATCTCGCCGAGCACGAGCGCGATGAGCATGACGAAGAACGGCACCATGACGGAGGCGTAGAAGAAGTACATCTGCCGGTCGTGCTGGAAGAACCAGGGCAGATACCCCGCCATGTAACCGACCAGCGGGAAAGCGTAGCGCCCGTCGCGGGAGACGACCGCGCGCCAGAACGCCCACGCCAGCACCGGAATCGCCAGCCACCAGATCGCGGGCGTGCCGATCAGCATGATCGCGCGGACGCACGTGGCCTCACCGCACCCGGCCACGCCCTCGCCCTGCTCGACGTAGTAGAGCATCGGCCGGAGGCTCATGGGCCAGGTCCACGGCTTGGACTCCCAGGGGTGCCGGTTGCCGGCGGAGGTGGTCAGCGAGGAGTGGAAGTCCAGGACCGATGACTGGTAGTACAGCCACGACTGCAGCGCATCGGGCAGCCAGGTATCGGCGACCTTCTCGGGGACGGCGTGCCGGTACACGGAGTTCTCGCCCGCGAACCACGGGAGCCACGTGAACAGGTGCAGGATCGCGGGCCAGATCACCAGGGTGAGGAAGGCGGGCACCGCGTCGCGCAGCAGCGCGCCGGCGAGCGGGCGGTGGATGCCGTAGCGGCTGCGCAGGGCCCAGTCCCAGGCGACGGTCATGAGGCCGAAGAAGGCGATGAAGTACAGGCCGGACCACTTCACGCCGAGCGCGAGGCCGAGCATCACGCCGGCGGTGAAACGCCACCAGCGGAATCCCAGGCGGGGGCCGAGTTCGGAGAGGTGAAGCCGGCCCTCGACGGCGGCGCGGTGCATGCGACCGCGCATCTGGTCGCGGTCCACCAGCAGTGCGCCGGCGGCGGCCACGACGAAGAGCACCTGGTAGATGTCCAGCATGCCGATGCGAGAGGTCACGAAGGTGACGCCGTCCAGGCACAGCAGCAGGCCGGCGACGAAGCCGAGCTGGGTGGAGCGGGTCAGCCGCCGGGTGATGCGCATGACCATGAGCACCACGAGCACCCCCGCCAGCGCGGCGGTGAACCGCCAGCCCATGGGGGTGTAGTCGAAGAGCAGCCCGCCGAGGGACTGGATCTGCTTGGCGACGGGCGGGTGGACGACGAGGCCGTAGGCGGGGTTCTCCTCGATGCCCAGCCGGGCGATGTCGTACGACTGCGGCGCGTAGTGCTTCTCGTCGAAGACCGGGGTGCCCTTGTCGGTTGCCGAGGCCAGTCCCCAGAACCGCGAGACGAACGCCAGGACCAGGACGACGCCGGTGACGATCCAGTCGCGGGCCGTGTCGACCGGGCCGGTGTCGGGGGCGGGCAGCGGACGTCCGGGGGACCGCACGCCGGGGGTCGAGGTCACGAGCCGAGCATAGTGTGGCCCCCGCGCCGCCAGGGGACACGCCTCACCCGGCGGATAGGGTGGTCGGCATGACGTCCGGACGTGTCGTGTTGGCGGCCACCCCCATCGGGAACCCGGGTGACGCCTCGGTTCGCCTGCGCGACGTGCTGGCCACGGCGGACATCGTCGCCGCGGAGGACACCCGTCGCCTGCGTTCCCTCGCCACGGCACTGGAGGTCACCATCCGGGGCCGCGTGATGAGCTTCTTCGAGCACAACGAGGCGGGCCGCGTGCCCCAGCTGATCGACCGCGTGCGCGCGGGCGACACCGTGGCCGTGGTGACCGACGCGGGCATGCCGGCGGTGTCGGATCCCGGGTATTCGCTGGTGGTGGCGTGCATCGAGGCGGGCCTTCCGGTGACGTGCCTGCCGGGGCCGTCGGCGGTGACCACCGCGCTGGTGCTCAGCGGCCTGCCGGTCGACCGCTTCTGCTTCGACGGGTTCCCGCCGCGGCGGGCCGGCCGCCGCCGGACCTGGTTGGCGCGGCTGGCGGCGGAGGAGCGCACGTGCGTGTTCTTCGAGTCCCCGCACCGGCTGGCCGACACCCTCGCCGAGGCCGCGCAGGTGCTCGGCGCGGACCGCCGGGCGGCGGTGTGTCGCGAGCTGACCAAGACCTATGAGGAGGTCCTGCGCGGCACGCTCGGCGAGCTCGCCGAGCGCACGGCGCCCGGTGTCCTGGGGGAGATCGTCGTGGTGGTGGCCGGGGCGGACGCGGCCGACTCCGCCGCGACGCTCGAGGACCTCGTGGAGATCGTCGAGGAGCGGGTCGAGGCGGGGGAGCGGCTCAAGGACGCGTGCGCGGCGGTGTCCGAGGGGTCTGCGGTGACCAAGCGGGACCTCTACCAGGCCGTGCTCGACTCACGCGCCTGAGGGGCGGGGCGGCTCAGAGCCAGGGCGCGGGCCCGCCGCCCCAGGTGAACGCCGCCTTGTGCACGCATTCGTCCCATTCGGCGTCCGGGTCGGAGTCGATGGTGATCCCGCCGCCCACCCCGAGTTCGCAGCGGCCGTCCGGCGCCACCTCGAGGGTGCGGATGGCCACCGCCAGGTCGAGGGTGTCGGCGGTCGCGAACCCGTAGGTGCCGCAGTGCAGGCCGCGGGACCGCGGCTCCCAGCCGGCGATGAGTTCCCGGGCACGTTGCTTGGGGGTCCCGGTGACCGAGGCGGGCGGGAAGGTGGCGGCCACGAGGGCGTCGTGGTCCACCGAGGTCCGCGCCGTGACGGTGGAGACCAGGTGGTGGACGCCGGGCGCGGGACGGACGGCGAGCAGGTCGGACACCCTCACCGAACCCACGTCCGCCACACGTCCGAGGTCGTTGCGTGCGAGGTCGACGATCATGATGTTCTCCGCGACGTCCTTGGCGGAGGCGAGGAGCTCGGCGGGGTCGCGGTCGGCGGGCACCGTGCCCTTGATGGGGCTGGTGCGGACGTCGTCGCCGGTGCGTACGAGGAACTCCTCGGGGGAGAAGGCCAGCACCGCGCCCCACTCGCCCTCGAGGTACGCCGACCGCGCGGCGGGGGCGCGGCGGGCCAGGGAGAGGAAGGTCTCGAGCGGGTCCGCGCGGAGCCTGCCGTCGAGGCGGGTGCTCAGGCAGGTCTGGTAGACCTCGCCGGCGCGGATCGCCTCGAGGCAGTCCACCACGGCACGTCTGTGCGCGCGTCGGTCGGGGGCGGCCCAGGTGAGGGGGATGCCGACCTCGTCGTCGTCGCCACCGTCGTCGCCGACGCCCTCGTCGTCACCGGTGCCCCCGGATGACGGCGGCCCGTACCGTCGGACCACCTCGTGCGGGTCGGGGGCGGTGCCGTCGCCCCGCCACCGGCCGTCGGGGGCGAGCGTGAGCCTGCCGGTGGCCGTGCCGCGGACCGCCGCGGGCAGGAGGGGGGCGTCGTCCGGTACGTGGTCGGGGAAGGAGCGGAACCCGACGACGACGAGGTCGCCGGCCACCGAGAAGACCTGCTCGGGCCGGGTCGGCCGCAGGTCCACGGACGGGATGATCACCGCCGGGGAGTCGCGCCAGTCGCCGAGGAACGCCGCCGGGGGACCGATCCCGAGGGCCCGCGACCGCTCGTGGAGGGCGCGGAGGAGCGCCGGCACGGTGGGGGTGGAATCGGGCACCGTCCGATCGTGCCACCCCGGGGCGTCGAACCCGCGCCAGGGTCCGATAAGCGCGTTATTATCTTGCGCTCACCTTAGATTGTTGACAGGGTTCGACGTATGCCTAAGTCACGAGAGAAAGCTTTCGACGCGTCGAATGACGCCCCAGAGGACCCTGTGCGCGGGCCCCGTCCGGGCGTCGACTTCGCGGTCCTCGTGCCCACCACGATCATCGCGCTCATCGTGGTGCTCTGGGGCTCGTTCTACACGAATTCGTTCGAGAACGCCGCCGGTGAGGCGTTCTCGTTGGTGGTGGACACGGTGGGATGGCTGTTCATCCTCGTCTCGACCACAGTCGTGGTCTACGCGATCTACCTGGCCCTGTCCCGGTTCGGCGGCATCCGCCTGGGCGGTGACGACGAGAAGCCGGAATTCTCCACGCGGTCGTGGATCGCCATGATGTTCGCCGCGGGTATGGGCATCGGGCTGATGTTCTACGGCGTGTCCGAGCCGCTCACCCACTTCCAGGAGCCGCCGCCGGGGCACGAGCAGCAGTACGACGTGGCCATGGCCACGACGACGTTCCACTGGACCCTGCACCCGTGGTCGATGTACGCGATCGTCGGGCTCGCGCTCGCGTTGGCCGCCTACCGCTTCAAGCGCGGCCACCTCATCTCCCAGGCCTTCGTCCCGCTCATCGGCGAGAAGCGGGCCGCGGGGTGGATGGGGAGAGTCCTCGACATCGCGACCATCCTCGCGACGATCTTCGGCACCGCCGCCTCGCTCGGCCTGGGCGCCCTGCAGATCCGCGCCGGGCTCAACGAGACCGGCGCGGTCAGCGGTGGCGGCATCGCCCTGGTCGTGGGCGTCATCGTGGTCCTGGGCCTGGTGTTCCTCGCCTCGGCTGCCTCCGGAATCAGCCGCGGCGTCCAACTGCTGTCGAACGTCAACCTCATCCTGGCGGTGTCGCTCGCGCTGTTCGTGGCGATCTTCTCCGGCGCCCTGTTCTTCATGCTCGACCTCATCCCCACCACGATCGGCACCTACTTCTCGAACTTCTTCGACATGGCCTCGCGCACCGCGGTGAGCGAGAACGGTGAGGCCGCCGAATGGCTCTCCGGGTGGACGGTCTTCTACTGGGCGTGGTGGATCTCCTGGTCGCCGTTCGTGGGCATGTTCCTGGCCCGCATCAGCCGTGGGCGCACCGTGCGCGAGTTCATCATCGGCGTGGTCCTGATCCCCAGCACCCTGTCGGTGATCTGGTTCTCCATCTTCGGAGGCTTCGCGCTTTATCTCGAGGAGGCCGGACGCAGCGTCTTCGGCGACGGGTCACTCGAGCCGCAGCTGTTCAACCTGCTCCGCGAGCTGCCGCTCGCGCCCGTGCTCATGGTGGTGGCGATGGTCCTCATCGCCATCTTCTTCATCACCTCCGCGGACTCGGCGTCGATCGTCATGGGCGGCATGGCTCAGCGCGGCGTGGAGGAGCCGACCCGCTGGCTCGTCATGCTCATGGGGTCGTTCACCGCCGCCGTGGCGATCATCATGCTCGTGGCCGGTGACGGTGGCGGCGACGCCCTGTCGAGCCTGCAGAACATGACGATCATCGCCGCCTCGCCGTTCGTGCTGGTGCTGATCGCGCTGTGCGTGTCCATCCACAAATCGCTCTCGCGAGATCCCGCGGCCGAGGCGGCCTGACGCGACCCCGGGGGCGCGCCGGGCGTGCGGGTGTACGCCCGGCACGGCCCCCGCGGACGTGACCACTAGTCTGTAGGTATGGCGAAGACAGTCCTCACCGCGGTCGCATGGCCGTACGCGAACGGCCCCCGACACATCGGACACGTCTCGGGGTTCGGGGTGCCGTCGGACGTCTTCTCGCGCTACCAGCGCATGGCCGGCAACGACGTGCTCATGGTCTCCGGCACCGACGAGCACGGCACCCCGTTGCTCGTGCAGGCCGAGAAGGAGGGCGTGCCCGTCCAGGAACTCGCCGACCGCTACAACCGCGTGATCGTCGACGACCTGGCCGGGCTCGGCCTGAGCTACGACCTGTTCACCCGCACCACCACGCGTAACCACTACGCGGTGGTGCAGGAGCTGTTCCGCGGGCTGCACCGCAACGGCTACATGGTCGCCAAGACCACCACTGGCGCGGTGAGCCCGTCGACGGGGCGCACCCTGCCGGACCGCTACATCGAGGGCACCTGCCCCATCTGCGGCGACGACGGCGCACGCGGCGACCAGTGCGACAACTGCGGCAACCAGCTCGACCCGGCGGACCTGAAGAACCCACGCTCGCGCATCAACGGAGAGACTCCGAAGTTCATCGAGACCGAACACTGGTTCCTCGACCTGCCGGCGCTGGCCGACTCGCTGGGGGACTGGCTCAAAGGGCGCGAGGAGTGGCGGCCCAATGTCCTCAAGTTCTCCCTCAACCTGCTGGAGGACCTGCGCCCCCGCGCTATGAGCCGCGACATCGACTGGGGCATCCCCATCCCCGTGGACGGCTGGTCCGACCGCGGCGACAAGAAGCTCTACGTCTGGTTCGACGCCGTGGTGGGGTACCTGTCCGCGTCCATCGAATGGGCGTGGCGCGCCGGTGAGCCCGAGGCGTGGCGCCGCTGGTGGACCGACCCCGAGGCCGTGTCCCACTACTTCATGGGCAAGGACAACATCACGTTCCACTCCCAGATCTGGCCGGCCGAGCTCATCGGCTACGACGGCCGGGGCTCCCGCGGCGGTGAGCCGGGGGCGCTGGGTGCGCTCAACCTTCCCACCGAGGTGGTCTCGAGCGAGTTCCTCACGATGTCCGGGTCCAAGTTCTCGTCCTCGCGCGGCGTCGTGATCTACGTCCGGGACTTCCTGGCCGAGTTCGGCCCCGACGCGCTGCGCTACTTCATCGCCGTGGCGGGGCCGGAGAACCAGGACACCGACTTCACCTGGGACGAGTACGTGCGCCGCACCAACGCCGAGCTCGTGGGCGGCTGGGGCAACCTCGTCAACCGCACCGTGTCCATGGCGCACAAGAACTTCGGCGAGATCCCGCGGCCGGGCACCCTCACCGACCTCGACGCCGAGCTGCTGCGCGACGCCGAGTCCGCGTTCGCCACCGTCGGCGCGCACCTCGAGCGCTCCCGGTTCAAGGCCGGCGTCACCGAGGCCATGCGGATCGTGGGCGCGGCCAACCGCTACATCGCCGCCACCGAGCCGTGGAAGCTGGCCAAGGAGCCCGAGCAGCGTGAGCGCCTGGGCACCGTCCTGCACACCGCGCTGCAGGTGGTCTCCGACGCCAACACACTCCTCACCCCGTACCTGCCGTCCGCCGCGCAGCAGATCCACGGCGCGATCGGTGGGCAGGGCGTGTGGGCCGCCGCGCCGCAGGTCCACGAGGTCACCGACGACATGCCGGTCGAGCTCGTCGGCGAGGGCCTGCCCGCCGCCGGACGCACGTACCCGGTGATCATGGGGGACTACGCCGCCGAGCAGGCCCGCTGGGGACGCACCGCGATCGCCCCCGGCACGCCGCTGGCCAAGCCGAGCCCGCTTTTCGCGAAGGTCGATCCCGAGCTGGCCGAGACCGGGCCGACCTGGGCGCCCATCCAGCATCCGACCGACGGTGGGGAGGGCTGAGCGCCCGCCATGGGTAAGCGCAAGTCCCGCCCGACCCCTGTCCTGCCCGAGCGGCTGCCCGGGCTCGTCGACGCGCACACGCACCTGTACTCCTGCGGGCACCGCACCGCCGACGAGGTGCGCGCGGCCGCCGACAGGGCCGCGCTCGCCGGCGTGGCCGCCATGGTGACCGTCGGCGACGACCTCGCCGAGTCCGAGGCGGCGGTCGCCGCCGCCGAGGCCGACGAGCGGGTCTACGCCGCGGTCGCCGTGCACCCCACCCGCGCCCGCGAGGCCACCGATCCCGAGCACGGCGAGCAGGTGCGCGAGCGCCTGCGCGAGCTCGCCGCCCACCCCCGCGTCGTGGCGGTGGGAGAGACCGGCCTCGACCACTACTGGGTGGGAAAGATGGACGACTGCGCGGACCCGGCCGAGCAGGAGGAGTCCCTGCGCTGGCACGCCGGGCTGGCCGCCGAGCTGGGCAAGTGCCTGATGATCCATAACCGCGAGGCCGACGCCGACCTCATGCACGTCCTGGGCGAGGTCGCCGGCCCCGACTCCGGCATCCCGCACGTCATGCTCCATTGCTTCTCCTCGCCGCTGGACGTCGCGGAGGAGGCGTTGGCGCGCGGGTACGTGCTGTCCTTCACGGGCAACGTGACGTTCAAGGCCAACGAGCACCTGCGCGAGGCCGCCCGCCTGGCGCCCCCCGGACAGCTGCTCGTGGAGACCGACGCCCCCTACATGGCCCCGGAGCCGTTCCGGGGGGCTCGCAACGAGCCGGGTCTGGTGGGATACACCGTCCGGGCGATCGCGGAGGTCCGCGGGCAGTCGCCGGAGGACCTGGTCGCCGAGGTCGCCGACACCGCCCGCGCCGTGTTCGGCCTCACCGTCTGACCCCCTTTTCGAATCCGCTACCCTCCGCCGGGATCCGCTAGTCCTACAGGGGTAGCGGTTGTCGAGTCCGGGTAGCGGATCTCGAGGGGGCTGCCGGGAGGGCCTGCCCTGCGGGGTTAGGTGGGAGGGGCTGCCGGGAGGGGCCCGTGTGACTCGAGGTACGAACGGGACTCGCGGGGATTGTGTAACGAAACGTGACCTGAACACCTTGTCGTCGTCGTCACATCAATGCACGTCAGGGGGTGGCGCGTTGCCGACGCTCCACCGCCTCGTTACGCTACCGTGATGAAACGCGGACGGCCGTACGGTCGTTCACGCGCGATACGAGGAGAGAACGACCAGTGGCTGACGACGCACGGACCGGCACCCCCACGGGCGCCCGACCCGACGGGACGCGGGGCCTGCTCGACCCCATTCACCGCCTCCACGGATCCCGCTCCACCATGCTGCGGCTGTCCGTGGCCGGGATGCTCACCACCCTCGTCGTGGGTGGCGTCGCGGCGCTGGAACAGCACACCACCTACACCCTCGAGGTCGACGGCTCGCCCGTCGAGCTCGTCACCTTCACCTCCGACGTCCACGCCGCCCTCGCCGAGGCCGGCTACAGCGTCGACGAGCGCGACGTCGTGATCGCGCCCCACGACCGGCTCGGCAACGGGGACACGGTCACCCTCCTGCGCGCTCGCCCCGTCACCCTCGAGGTCGACGGCCGCGGCGAGCAGGTGTGGACCACCGCCACCACCGTGGCCGACCTCGTCGCCGAGCGCGGCGATATCCCGCCGCGCAGCTACGTCACCCCGCGTATCGACACCGACGTCCCGCTCGACGGCGCGACCGTCTCGGTGGTGACCCCGCGCGAGCTGCTCCTGTCCGACCACGGCGGCCCGGCCACGCCGATGGCCTCACCCGGTGAGACGGTCGGGCAGTTCCTCGAGCGCGCCGGCATCACCCTCGGCCCGCTGGACACTGTCACCCCGGCCCCGGACGCCCCCGTCGAGCCCGGCACCGAGGTCACCATCACCCGCGTGGCCGTCGCCGAGGAGACCGCGGTCGAGCAGTTCAAGGCCCCCGAACAGACCACCGAGGACCCCGAGGCCACAGAGGGCGAGCGCACGGTCGTCGATCCCGGTGCTCCCGGCGAGCGCGAGGTCGTCTACACGATCACCCGCGTCAACGGCGTCGAGACCGAGCGCGCCCGCGGCGCGGAGAAGGTCCTCACCGAGGCCCGCCCCGCCGTCATCCGCGTGGGCACCAAGCCGAAGCCCTCCGCGCCGGCCGTCTCGAACGGCGGCGTGTGGGACTCGATCGCCCAGTGCGAGTCGGGCGGGAACTGGAGCATCAACACCGGCAACGGGTACTCCGGCGGGCTGCAGTTCGCCGCCGGCACCTGGACCGGCCACGGTGGCGGCCAGTACGCGCCCAGCGCGCATCTCGCCACGCGCGAGCAGCAGATCGCGATCGCCGAGAAGGTCCGGGCCTCGCAGGGCTGGGGGGCCTGGCCCGCCTGCACCTCCAAGCTGGGCCTGCGCTGACCGGCCCGGACGCGACCTTCCGCGGGCAGGCCGACCCACTCGGCCCGCAGGAGGTGCGCGCGCTCGCCGGGGAACTGGGCATCAAGCCCACCAAGACCCTCGGACAGAACTTCGTTCACGACGCCAACACGGTCCGCAAGATCGTCACCGCGTCCGGTGTGGGCCGCGACGACACCGTGATCGAGGTCGGCCCCGGTCTCGGGTCGCTGACCCTGCCGCTGCTCGACGCCGCCGGACGCGTGGTGGCCGTGGAGATCGATCCGGTCCTCGCCGCGCGGCTGCCGCGCACGGTCGCCGAGCGGGCGCCGCGGCTGGCCGAGCTGCTCACCGTCGTGGGCGCCGACGCCCTGGCCGTGTCCGCCGCCGACCTGGGCGAGCCGTCGCCCACCGCGCTCGTGGCGAACCTGCCGTACAACGTGTCGGTGCCCGTGCTCCTGCACCTGCTCGCCGAGGTGCCCACCCTGCGCACGGCGCTCGTCATGGTGCAGCTCGAGGTGGCCGACCGCCTGGCCGCCGCGCCCGGCTCCCGCGTGTACGGGGTGCCCAGCGTCAAGGCAGGGTTCTTCGGCACCGTCCGCCGCACCGGGGTGGTGGGCCGCAACGTCTTCTGGCCCGTGCCCAACGTCGAGTCCGGCCTCGTGCGCATCGACGCGTACCCCGAGGCGCCGTGGGACCTGGGCGCCGAGCACCGCCGGCGGGTGTTCGCCGTGGTCGACGCCGCGTTCGCGCAGCGGCGCAAGACCCTGCGCGCCGCGCTGTCCGGCTGGGCGGGCTCCGGCGCGGACGCCGAACTCGCCCTCACCGAGGCCGGGGTCGACCCGCGCGCCCGCGGCGAGCAGCTCACCACCGCCGACTTCGTGCGCGTCGCGGAGGCGGCGGCGCGGCTCGGGATCGGGCCGGGGCACCGCGAGCCGTAGGCTGGTGGTCATGCCCCGCGACGTGTTCACCCCCGACGGCGCGCGCGCCGTGACGGCCGTCGCCCCCGCCAAGATCAACCTCCACCTGGGCGTCGGCGACGCCCGCCCAGACGGCTTCCACGACCTGCTCACCGTCTATCGCGCCGTGGACATGTGGGAGCGCGTCACCGTGTCGTTCGCCGGCGGCGCCGCCGGGTCTGGCGACGACGACGAGATCACCGTCACCGGGCCGGGGGCCCCGCAGGTGCCCACGGACCGGACCAATCTCGCCGCCCGGGCGGTCGATCTGCTCCGCGAGGAGGCGGGGTCGGACGCCCGGATCGCCATCCGGATACACAAGGGGGTCCCCGTGGCCGGCGGGATGGCCGGCGGCAGCGCGGACGCCGCGGCCGCCCTGGTGGCCACGGACCGGCTGCTCGGTCTGGGACTCGGCCGGGCGGCGCTGGAGGAGCGGGCCGCGCGGCTGGGCAGTGACGTGCCGTTCTGTGTGCGCGGCGGCACCGCGCTGGGCACCGGGCGCGGCGAGAAGCTCGCGACGCTGCTGCACGCGCGCGCCGAGCAGCACGTCGTGGTGGCACTCGCCCACGGCGGACTGTCCACCCCGACGGTGTTCGCCGAGCTCGACCGGCTCCGCGCGGAGCGGTCCGTGCCGCGTGCGGGCGGCGTCGAGCCGCTCGTCGAGGCCCTCGCCGGCGACGACCCCGCAGCCGTCGCCGCCCTGCTGGCCAACGACCTGGAGCCCGCCGCACTCTCGCTGCGGCCCGCCCTGCGCAAGACGCTGCGCACCGGGCAGGAGGCCGGCGCCCTGCACGGCATGGTCTCCGGCTCCGGCCCCACCTGCCTGTTCTTCTGCTCCGACCGCGACCACGCGATCGCCGTGGCCGCGGAGATCAGCGAGTCCGGCGTCGCCCGCGAGGTGCGCGTCACCCGCGGCCCGGTCGGCGGCGCCCACATCATCAGCGACGACCCGTCCGGCGTCACCGGCCCCGGCGTCGACTCCACAGGAAAG
Source organism: Dietzia sp. oral taxon 368 (assembly GCF_002999155.1). Taxonomy (NCBI): domain Bacteria; kingdom Bacillati; phylum Actinomycetota; class Actinomycetes; order Mycobacteriales; family Dietziaceae; genus Dietzia; species Dietzia sp. oral taxon 368. Next base: position 196,659 of record NZ_CP027238.1, on the reverse strand, counting down.
TAGAGATGGCCCCCACCAACCTCATCAACCTCGAGCAGGGATCGATCTCCTTCGGCATCCGCCAGGTTCTCGACAACGTCTCCCTGGGCGTCAACGCCGGCGACCGCATCGGCGTCGTCGGCCTCAACGGCGGCGGCAAGACCACCCTCCTGGAGATCCTCACCGGCGTCGCCGAACCGGACTCCGGGCGCGTCTCCCGCGTCTCCGGCCTGCGGATGGCCGTGGTCACGCAGCGCACCGAACTCGCCGCCGACACGGTGGGGGAGGCCGTCGTCGGCGGGCTCGGGCTGGCCGTCCACGAGTGGGCGGGGGACGCCCGCGTCCGCGCGGTCCTCGACGGCATCGGCATCCACGACCTGGGGCTCGAGACCCCCGTCGCGGACCTGTCGGGCGGCGAGCGACGGCGGGTGTCGCTGGCCGCGGCCCTCGTGCAGGACCTAGACCTGCTGGTCCTCGACGAGCCGACCAACCATCTCGACGTCGAGGGCGTCCAGTGGCTCGCGGACCACCTCGTCGGGCGATCGAGCGCGCTCGTCGTCGTCACCCACGACCGGTGGTTCCTCGACACGGTGGCCACCCGCACCTGGGAGGTCGTCGACGGCCGCGTCGAGCAGTACGAGGGCGGCTACAACGACTGGGTCTTCGCGCGCGCCGAGCGCGACCGGCAGGCCGCCGCCACCGAGTCGCGGCGGCAGAACCTCATGCGCAAGGAGCTCGCCTGGCTGCGCCGCGGCGCCCCCGCCCGCACCTCCAAGCCCCGCTACCGCATCGAGGCCGCCGAGGCGCTCATCAAGGACGTGCCGCCGCCGCGCGACTCCCTACAGCTGTCGAGCTTCGCGGCGCGGCGGCTGGGCAAGGTCGTGGTGGAGCTCGAGGACGCGCGCCTCGACGCCCCCGACGGGCGCACCCTCGTCGACGACCTCACCTGGCGGCTCGCGCCCGGCGAGCGCATCGGCCTGGTCGGCGTCAACGGCTCCGGCAAGACCACTCTGCTGCGCGCCCTCGCGGGGGCGGCTCCGCTGGCGGCCGGCCGGCGCAAGGAGGGCAAGACCGTTCGCATCGGCTGGCTCAAACAGGAGCTCGACGACCTGCCGCTCGACCAGCGCGTGCTGGAGGCGATCGAGGACGTCGCCACCCGCGTGGCGTTCGGCAAGGACGAGCTCACCGCGTCGCAGCTCGCCGAGCGGCTCGGCTTCTCTCCCGCCCGCCAGCGCACGCCCGTTGGTGACCTGTCCGGCGGGGAGCGGCGGCGGCTGCAGCTCACGCGGGTGCTCATGGACGAGCCCAACGTGCTGCTGCTCGACGAGCCCACCAACGACCTCGACATCGACACCCTGCGGCAGCTCGAGGACCTGCTGGACGGCTGGCCCGGCACGATGGTCGTGATCTCCCACGACCGCTACCTCGTCGAGCGCATCTGTGACTCCGTATGGGCGCTGTTCGGCGACGGCCGGCTGACCAACCTGCCGCGGGGGATCGACGAGTACCTCGAGCGCCGTCGCGCCGCCGGGGCGGCGGGGGACTCGGGCAAGGTCGGTCGCGAGGTGTCCGCTGGCTCCGTGTCCTCGCCCACCGGCAGCGGATCGGGTGCAGGTTCGGCGTCCGGCTCCGGCGGCTCCGGCGGCGGCTCCGGCCCGGCGACCGGTCCCGGCGGCGCGGGTTCGGCGGGCGGCGCGGGCTCGGCGGCCGGTCCCGGCGGCGCGGGCTCGGCGGGCGGCGCGGGCTCCGGCCTCAGCTCGGCCGAGGAACGCGCGCTGACCAAGGAGATGTCAAAGATCGAGCGCCAGATGGGCAAGCTGGACTCCCGCGAGGCCGAACTCCACCGCGCGATGGCGGCGGTGTCCGAGGGCGTCATGGACACCGAGAAACTGGCAGCCCTCGATCGCGAGCTCAAGGACGTCTCCGCGGAGAAGGACGCGCTCGAGGAGCGGTGGATGGAGCTGGGCGAGCAACTCGAGGGCTGAGTCGTACGTCGCCCGGACGGGACCGCTGGACGACGCGCCGCCACCCCCGAGGTTGGTCGTAACCGTCGCGGAGTCGGTCGTACTCATCGGGGTCGAATCCCGGATTCGCCTCGATCACTACGACCCAATCTCCGTCGGCGGGGCGTCCGCGGGCATCAGCCTGTGGATGGTCGTCGACCTCGTCCACAGACGGCGCCCGAGCAGTGATTGCCGACCCCACCGCGATCGAAGATGGCCGCGTGAGCACATCCGACAGCAGGCCACCGTTCCTCGGCAGCCGCGCGAGGGCGGCGCGGGAAGTCTCCGAGTTCCGACTCAGTTCCTCGTACCGCAGATTGTTCCCCGACGTGTACGCCGAGAAGTCCGCTCCGCTCGAACCGCTCACCCTGGTCCGAGGCGCCGTGCTGTGGGCACCCGGCGGGTCGGTTGTGTGCGGACTCGCGGCAGCCCTGTTGCACGGCGAACGCTGGTATGCGCCCGAGGCGGTCCCGCGCAAGGTCGAGATCTACGCGGTGGGTACGCCGAAGCCTCCCTCCGGGATCCGCGTGCGTCGCCTGAGGAGGCCGATCGCGCCCGACCAGCTGGCCATTCGGGACGGACTCGCGGTGACCACACCGGCGCGCACCGCGATCGACATCGCGAGGTGGGAAGACGACGACGAGAGGGCCATCGCCAAGATCGATGCCGTCTGCAACAGGTCGCAAACGCCCGTCTCAGAGGTCCGGGCGCTGGCTTCGGAGCTGAGCGGATTGCACGGGCTGCAACGCGTGCGGGGGCTGCTGAGCGACTGCGACCACCGGGCTGATTCGCCACGCGAGACCAGGCTGAGACTCGTCCTCACCCGCTCACATCTGCCGGATCCGATCCCGCAGGTGACCATTTATAACGAGTACGGCGCGAAGGTGACGGTGGCTGACTTCGCGTATCCCGAGGCGAGAGTCGCGATCTTCTACGACGGGAAGGTGCATCGTCGCAAATCCACATGGGAGCACGACGCTCGGGTGAACGCCGAGCTGGCGGAGCTCGGATGGCAGGTCATCCGGGTCACGGCGCAGATGCTGAGGGGCCCGCGCACGCTGATCCGCCAGATCGAGGCAGCACTGGCGCGGGGCCTGTCCCTGCCGTGAGACACGCCGAAGTGGCGGGGCACCGGCTGAGCGAGGCGAACAGCGGCGGCGGGCCGAGGCGCACAGCGGTGGCGGGCCGAGGCGCACAGCGATTCGGTCGTACTCATCGTGCTCCGGGGCGCTTCCGAGCACGACCAGTACGACCGTCGCATCGACTACTACGACCAAGAGCAAGAGCGTGTTGCGAGGGGTCGGTGAACGGCGGCGGATTCGAGCAGGGGTCAGCCGGCGGCGGAGAGGATCGCCTCCCGGAGGTCGTCGGTGTCGGTGAGATCCGACAGGACGGTGTGGGCTCCGGCGGCGGCGAGGTCGTCAGCGGTCACCCGACCGGTCGCGACCGCCACGCAGCCGGCTCCCGCGTCTAGTGCGCCCCGGACGTCGTGGACGTGATCGCCCACGACCACCGCGCGTGCCGGCGACACGTCGAGCCCGCGATCCCCGGCCGCGGCGACCGCCTCCCTCACGAGGTGCGCGCGGTCGGCGTGGTGATCACCGAAGGCGCCCAGGTCGGGGTCGGGCAGCCCGTCGAACCCGCAGAGCCGCAGTTTGAGCAGCGCGGTCCGGCGCATGTTGCCCGTGACGATCCCCTGGTGCAGCCGCGGGTCCGCGGCCAACGCGGCGACCGCCTCGTGGGCTCCGGGCAGGGGACCGCCCCCACCGGCCAGGAGATCGCCGGAGAAGGTCTCGCACCGCCGGGCCACGGCGTCCATCAGGGAGGTGACCACCTCGTCGTCGTGCCCGCTCATCCCGTTCAACTCGAGCAGGTCGGTGAGGATCGCGCGGTCGGTCCGCCCGGCGAACGACGCGCCGAGTACGGGCTCGCGACCCAGGAAGTCGGCGAGGGTCGGTGTGATCATGCGGGTGCCGAAGCCGGCCGGGTCGAGCAGGGTGAGGTCGAGGTCCCACAGGACCAGCACGGCGGTCACGCCTCGCCCGACCCCGCTCCGCCCGACCCCGCTCCGCCCGACCCGGCGCCCCACGCCGCACCATCCCGGCCGACGCTGTCCGACCCCGCCTTCGTGAACGTCTGCATCAGCGGCGCGAGCCAGGTGTTGAGGAAGGCGCGCAGGTCGTCGTCGGAACGGGCGGCGGGCGAGTCGAGACACAGGACCGACCATCCGACGTGGATGCCGACATCGGTGACGAAACCCAGCCTCCCGGCCAGCTCCGGGAAGCGCTCGGCGGCGGGGGCGAGGAGCGCGATGCAGTACTCATGCGTGCGGGCGGCCGCGCCCGGGTCCGACACGGGGTCGGTGCCCCCGCCCACCGCGAGCACGCGCAGGAGCGGGTCACCGAGAATTCGGTTGCGGACCTCCACCGCGATCCCCACGATCAGCTCGAGCGGCGAGTCCGAGTTGTTCAACAGGTCCGCGAAGGCGCCGGTCATCATGGTGAGCCGCTCGGCGACGGCCTCGGAGACGAGTTCCTCGCGGGAGCCGAAGATGGAGTAGATGGTCTGGCGGCTGACATTCGCCTGCTTGGCGACCGCCGCGATCGTGACGCCGCCGAAGCCGGCCCGCCCGATCACTTCTCGGGCGGCCTCGAGGATCGAATCACGGGACCGCATCTTCTTACCTTAGAAGACAAAGCCGACGTCGCGTCGCACGATTCGGTCGAGGGACCTCTCGGCGTCGATCGGCTCGGTGAATCGGGTGGCCCGGTGGCCGCGGGCCCGTAGGATCGTGCCCATGAGCGACAAGAAGTCGTCGGGCAAGGGCGGCGCCAAGAAGAAGGACCGGCTGCCGAGCGGGCTGGAGAAGCTACCGAAGAAGGCCTACGAGTCCGAGCTGAAGCGGCTGCAGGCCGAGCTGGTGGAGATGCAGGCGTGGCTGCGCGAGACCGGCAACCGGCTGGTGGTCGTGTTCGAGGGTCGCGACGCCGCGGGCAAGGGCTCGGCGATCAAGCGCATCACCCAGTACCTCAACCCCCGGCACGCCCGGGTGGTGGCGCTGCCCGCACCGACGGAGGTGCAGCGGACCCAGTGGTACTTCCAGCGCTACATCGAGCACATGCCGGCGGCCGGGGAGATCGTGATCTTCGACCGGTCCTGGTACAACCGGGCCGGGGTCGAGCGGGTGATGGGCTTCTGCACGACCGACGAGTACCGCCGGTTCCTCCACCAGGCCCCGATCTTCGAGCGGCTGCTGGTCGAGGACGGGATCATGCTCCGCAAATACTGGTTCTCGGTGTCCGACGAGGAGCAGGAGCGCCGTTTACGCTCGCGGCACTCCGACCCGCTGCGCCGCTGGAAGCTCTCGCCGATGGACCTCGAGTCCATCACGCGGTGGGAGGAGTACAGCCGGGCGAAGGACGAGATGTTCATCCACACCGACATCCCCGAAGCCCCGTGGTTCACCGTCGAGTCGGAGGACAAGAAGCGGTCGCGGATCAACGTCATCTCGCACCTGCTGTCCACGGTGCCGTGGGAGCAGCTCGAGCCGCCGGAGCTGGAGATCCCCGAGAGGCCGGAGCGCAAATGTTACGAGCGCCCGCCGCGCGAGGAGTTCAAGTACGTCCCCGACGTGGCCGCGCGTCTGCTGAAGGGGTGAGGTCGCCGGGGCGTGGGGGGCATTGAGGTAGGAGTTCCTAGTATCTGCGGGTCGATCGGCGCGCGGCCTGACACACTGGGGCCATGAGTGAATACGTCATCTCCCGGCGCGAAGGCCGGATGCAGCACATCGTCCTGGACCGCCCCAAGGCCCTGAACTCGCTGGATCTGCCCATGTGTAGGGCGCTGCACACGGCACTCGACGAGGCCGCGCAGGATCCGGGTGTGGAGGCCGTGGTCACCACCAGCACGTCCGAGAAGGCGTTCTGCGCGGGCGGTGACATCCGAGCGCTGCGGGACGCGGCGGCGTCGGGGGATCACGCGGCCAACCGGGAGTTCTTCTCGGAGGAGTACGAGATGGATCTGGCGTACCACACGCACCGCGTGCCGACGGTGGCCGTCATCCACGGCGTGGCGATGGGCGGCGGCCTGGGCATCTCGATCAACGGCTCGCACCGCGTGGTCACCAAGAAGGTCATGATGGCGATGCCGGAGACCGCGATCGGCTTCATCCCCGACGTCGGCGCGAGCCACTTCCTGCCGCGCCTGTGCGGCGGCGGCGCGCGCGGCCTGGCGGTGGCGATCTACCTGGGCACGACGGGCGTGCGGATGAACTCCGCCGACGCCCTCTACACCGGTCTGGCGACGGACCTGATCGACGACGACGAGCGCAACGCCTTCGTCGACGCCATCGGTGCGCATGGTCTGCCGGAGGCGCTCCGGAGGTTCGGTCTCGAGCGCTCCGCAGCGGGGGAGTCGGCTGTCGAGGCGCGGATCGAGCGGATCGAGGACGTCTTCTCCCGCGGGACCGCGCAGGAGATGATCGCGGCCCTGGAGTCCGGCGAGCAGGACGAGTGGGCCACGGAGACGCTCGGCATGCTGCGCTCGCACTGCCCCACGTCGATCGTGGCGACCATCGAGCTGCTGCGTGCCGGCGCCGAGGCCGCGGATCTGCGGGAGTGCCTGGACAACGAGCTGGCGCTGGGCGCGTGGATCACCGCCCGCCCGGATTTCGTCGAGGGTGTACGCGCCGTGGTGATCGACAAGGACCGCAACCCCACCTGGGATCCCGCGGATCTCGACGCGGTGGACGTCGACGGGATCCGGGTGGCGCTGGCCGGGAACTGACCCGGCTACTCTGGGCGGCGTCCGGCGCGCAGGACGCCGCCCACGAGGAGGACCATGACCACGACCGGTGACGGCCCCGCGACATCAGCACCTCACGAGGAGCCCAGGGGCTGGGGCATCGCGGGCGTGACCGTCGTGTCGCTCGCCGCCGCGGTCGTGGTCATCTGGGGGATCTCGGAGCACTCGAGCATCCTCATGCCCGCGTTCCTCGCCCTGAACCTGGTGATCGCGGCGCAGCCACTGCAGCGGCTCCTCGAACGGTCCGGAGTGCCGCGCTGGGGCGGGACGATCATCGTCCTGCTCGTCCTGTACGTCGTGCTCCTCGCCCTGATCGGCTCGCTCGTGTGGGCGTTGTGGGTCGCTGCGGAGGAGATCCCGCAGTACCAGGACAAGTTCGTCGCCCTCTACGAGCAGAGCCTTGAGCTGCTCGGCGGGTTCGGCGTGAGCCAGGACCAGGTCGCGTCGAGCCTGCAGGGCGTCCTGGACCCGGGGACCATTATCGGCACGGTCCAGAACGTCGCAGGCCAACTGTCCGCAGCCGGCGGTCAGCTCACCGTCCTGATCATCGCGCTGACCTTCCTCGTGTTCGACATCCCCGGCATCTTCCGCCGCCGGGCGGCGATCGCCCGCCAGCGGCCCCGGTTGGCCGACGCCCTGGGCTCGTTCACCGACGGGGTGAAGTCGTACTGGATCGTCTCCACGGTGTTCGGGCTCATCGTCGCGGTGATGGACGCGGTCGCCCTGTGGATTCTCGGAGTGCCGCTCGCCCTGGTGTGGGGCGTGCTCGCCTTCGTCACCAACTACATCCCGAACATCGGCTTCGTGTTGGGCCTGGTGCCGCCGGCGCTGTTCGCGCTGCTCACCGGCGGGCCGGGCGATGCCATCTGGGTGGTGGTGATCTACAGCGCCATCAACCTCGTGATGCAGAGCTTCATCCAGCCCAAATTCACCGGTGACGCCGTCGGGCTCACGCCCACCGTGACGTTCCTGTCGTTGGTGTTCTGGTCGGCGGTCGCCGGCCCGCTCGGTGCGATCCTCGCGGTCCCGCTCACGCTGATGGTCAAGGCGTTCCTCGTGGACGCCGACCCGCGGACGGCGTGGTTCTCGACGTTCCTCACGGCACCGGAAGCGGACGGCCGGCGGGGAAGGCGCCGCGGGGAGAAACGGGGCGCCGCGACCCGCTGACCGGGCCTCGTCTAGCGCTGCCGGCGATCTGTCGCCCGCCTGTTTCGGCGAGTGGTCGCAAATGCTGGCCCGAGCGGCTCGCTCCCTGGGAAAACGTGGACGGGTGTGACCGCTCACCGTGGGGCTGTGCGCAGGGCGCGGGTGAGCGCTCGGGTCCCGGCCCTGGTGCGCGCGTGGGGGCAGATCAACGCGGCACGCGGGCCGGGGTCCGCGGCGGGAAGCACGCGGGCGCGGCGGAAGCCCGTGGTGCGCGTCGAGCTCGGCGGGCGTCGGCTCGCTAGTCGGCGGGTTCGTCGGCGTCGACGCGCGTGAAGGTGCCCCACCCGTTGGCGTCGAGCAGCTCCACTGTGACGGTGTCGCCCTCGAAAGTCACGCTGCCCCGGGACCCGCGCGGCCAGTTCTCGCCCACCGGGCTCACGGCGAACGTGTCCCCGTCCCAGTGCTCGAGCGGCCAGACCAGCGGCCCCGGACCCACCGCCAACGCGAGCTCGGGGCCTGAGGAGCCGGCGCCTGGAGAGCCGGCGCCTGGAGAGCCGGCGTCCGAGGACCCGGTGTCCGAGGACTCGGTGTCCGAGGACTCGTCGGCCACCGTGGGCCGGACCTCGATCTCCCCGAAGTAGTCATTGCGGTAGAAGCCGAGCAGCTCCTCGGCGGGCCGGGGCGGTGCCGGCGCGGACGGCTGGCGCGTGGAGACCAGATCTCCCACCGGGTCCAGCAGCGGGCCGAACTGCTCGGTGTACAACTCCCGCCACTCCAGTGAGGGGTCGCCGTACTGTGCGTAGTCGGAGAACCGGGCGTTGATCGTCTCCGCGATCCCCGTCGGCGCGGCGTTGGTCAGGGTGATGATGCCCAGATCGAGGGACGGCATCATGAGCATCGCCGTCCCCGCGCCGAGCGCGAACGCACCCGAATGGCTCCACTGGACGCGGCCCGAGGAACTCGTGCCGATGTTGAAGCCATAGCCATAGCTCCCGGTGCGGTCCGCCGCGTCCCGCGGGGGCGCCGACACGGACTGCGGGGTCAGGGCCTGCCGGAGTGCCTCGGAGGGGACCACCTGGGCACCACCGGGCCCCTTGCCGTCGTCAAGGACCATGGACATCCACCGCGCCATGTCGGCCACCGACGAACTCAGGCCCCCCGCCGGGGCCTGGGCGTCCGGGTCGCGCGCGGGGTCCGCGGGGATCCACTCGCCGGACGACTCACCGGACTCGGCGGCCGGTGCGCGTACATGGCCGACCGCGCGGTTGTCGCGATCGAGCAGCTCGTCGTACGAGAACGAGGAGTCCGACATGCCGAGGGGATCGAAGAGGCGCTCGCGGCCCAGCTCGGCCCACGGGGTGCGGGCCGAGGCGGCCACGGCCTCAGCCCCGGCGGTGAGCCCGAAGTTGGTGTACGCGTACGAGGTGCGGAACGGCTCGAGCGGCAGGTGGCGCAGGCCGTGCAGGATCGCGGGGCGCTCGTAGCCGAGGTCCTCGAGGTCGTCGCCGGCGTGCTCGGGCAGCCCCGAGCGGTGGGCGAACATGTCGCCCACCGTCACGACGTCCGAGATGCGGGGGTCGGAGAGTGCGAACCACGGCAGGAACTCGCGGACCGGGGTGTCCCAGCCGACCCGGCCGCCGGCGCTCTCGGCGGCCACGACAGTCGCGCTGACCGGCTTGGAGATCGAGGCCAGGGGGAAGACCGTCCGTGCGTCGACCGATTCGCCGGTCTCGGTGCTGCGGACCCCGAAGCCCTCGGCCAGCGCGACCTCGCCGCTGTGCACCACGGCCACCGCGGCGCCCGGCACGCCGGAGGCCTCGAGCTCCTCCTCGACGATGTCGGTGACCTTCCCGATCGCGTACTCGATGCGGTCCTCCGAGACCTCGAGCCCGGAGTACGCGGCGGGGCTCTGCCCGGGCACCGGATCCGGCAGCGGGAGGCCGCACGCGGCGAGGACCACGGCCACCGCCGCTCCGATCGCCGCTGCGGCAGCGAGGCGCGGTCGGGTCTGGCGTCGCGGGGCCGGGTTCGGGGTCATTGCCCCAGGTTAGTCGTCCGGAGGGCGGGACCGCGGGAGCAACGCAGCGGGGGTCGCCTGCCCGGTCTCAGGCGCCGCCGCGAGCCCGTTCCCAGTTGGCCGTCCACGCCTCTGCGCCGCCCATGAGCTGGCGCTCCAGCTCGGCGCGGTCGGGCCCGGCGCGGTGGAGCACGTCGGCGGCCCAGTCGGCGTACAGGCCGTACTGGGCCACGCCGTCGAGGTTGAGGTCGTAGACGCGGTCGCCGAACCGCCAGCGGTCCATCACCTCGCCGCTGGGCGCGGTGAACGGGTAGACGAGCGGGTCGGACGCGGCGCTCGGGCGGGGTTCGGCCAGCGGTGCGAGGCCGTTGACGTCCGAGCCCCAGCCGTACCCGTCGACGGGCCGGATCGTGCCGGCCGTGTTGGTGCGCCACTGCTCGAGGAAGCCCACCTCGAAGTTGTCGGTTTCGTCGGCGGGCCAGGCGAACGCGGCGACGAATCCGCCCTGCTCGTGCACGCGCCGAGTGTTGCCCTGCGTCGCCCAGGCGTGGTCCACGACGAGGCCGGTGTATCCCGCCTCGGCGGCCATGTCGAGCGCGCGGTGGGCGGTCTTGACGCCCATGTGGTCGATGTTGATGACCATGCCGCGCGCCATCATCCCACGGATCGCGTGCCCGCCCAGCGCCGTCAACCCGCGCACGTTGCACAGCGGCTGTTCGGGGTAGACGGGCAGGGCCGCGCCGGCGGGGGCGCCGGAGGACGCGGCGGCGAGCCCGTCGGCGACCGGCGTGCTGGCGAGCGGCTGGGCGTGGTCGGCGTCGGGGCCGGCGCACGGCTCGGTTTCCCAGAACCGTTGGGTGCCGAGCTTGTTGCCGATGTTCACCGCGAGCCCGGCGAGCTCTTCGTCCATGCGGGCCCCGCCGAGGGCGTTGTCGAACTTGTGCACGGGGAAGACCGTGGACACGCCCCAGGAGGCGAACTCGTCGAGGCCGCGGTCGATGTCCTCGGGAGTGCACCTCGGCGCGTCGTCCACGACCCGGCACCCGAACGGTTCGGAGGCCTCCACGCCGAGCGTCACGGCGAGCTTGCCCTCGGCGGCGATCGCGCGGACGTCCTCGGGCGACCGCGCGATCCGGAACCAGCCCCGTCCTGGTCCGCCGTGCTCGGCGTCGATGTGCGCCTCCATGCGGTCGAGGTAGTCGACCTGGTGGCGCAGTTGTGCCATCTCGTCGCACGAGGTGCGGGCGGGGACGCCGAGCGCGACGAGCGCCTCGCACAGCACCCGGTTGGCGACGAGGTGGTTGTTGAGCACACGGAGACCGCCGCGCCACGCACGTTCTATACCGCTGTAGTGGGCCTGTTCGTGGAGTTGGGAGTCGTGGGACGGCCACTGCGCGAACGTCGGGGGCCCTTGGTTGCCGCCGGGCAGGTCGGTTCCGCCGAGCACGGATTCGAGCAGGGCGAAGTGACCGGTGCCGGAGTGCGTCGGGCAGTCGGCCAGGGCCTCGGCGATGCCGCCGGGCGCGAACGGCTCGCCGCATCGCAGGCCGCCGCCGAAGGCCTGGGAGGCGGCGATGTGCGCGTGGGCGTCGACCATGCCGCGGATGGGCGGTGCGCCGTCCGGCGTGGCGGCGTGGGCGCTCGGCTCAGCGGCGTGGGCCTGTCCGCCGCCGACGGTCCCCGCGCCGAGGGAGGTGGTGAGGGTGGTGACGAGGGCGACGACGAGGACGACGACGAGGACCGGCGGCGCCCCCGTCGTTCGCCGGCCGGGATGGGCGGGTCGTGCAGAGGGGCCTGGGTGCGCCGTCATGGCCCGACACTAGCCCCGCCGCCCGGCCTGACGAGGGCTTTTCGCCTGCCGGGCGGCTGCCGCCCGATCAGAGCTGGCGGGCGACCTCCGAGGCGACGAGGTCGAGGTGGTCGAGATCGGACATGTCGAGCAGCTGCAGGTAGATGCGGCGGGCGCCGATCTCCGCGTAGCGGCCGATCTTCTCGACGACTTCCGCCGGGGTGCCGGCGGCCCCGTTGGTGCGCAGTTCGTCGGCCTCTCGGCCGATGGCGTCGGCGCGGCGGGCGATCTCGGCCTCGTCGCGTCCGCAGCACAGGACGAGTGCCGCCGAGCGGATGATCTCCTCGGGGGCCCGGCCGCGTTCGGCGCAGGCCTCGTCGACGCGTCGGTACTGGGTGGCGACGGTGTCGACGTCGGCGAACGGGACGTTGAACTCGTCGGCGAACCGGGCGGCCAGCGCGGGGGTGCGCTTCTTGCCGTGGCCGCCGACGATCACGGGCGGCGGCGACTGCACGGGCTTGGGCAGGCCGGGGGAGTCGACGAGATCGATGCGCTTGCCGCGGACCGTCAGCGTCTCACCCGCGGGCGCCGACCACAGCTGCTCGAGCGCACCGAGGGTGTCCTCGAGCAGGTCGAACCGCTCGCCGAGCGGCGGGAACGGGATGCCGTACGCGGTGTGTTCGTCCTCGTACCACCCGGCGCCGAGGCCCACGTCCAGGCGGCCGCCGGACATCTCGTCGACCTGGGCCAGGGAGATCGCCAGGGGGCCGAGGTGCCGGAACGTCACCGAGGTCAGCAGCGTGCCCAGGCGGATGGAGGAGGTCTCCCGGGCCAGGCCGGCGAGCGTGAGCCAGGCGTCGGTGGGGCCGGGCAGGCCGCTGACGTCGCCCATCTTGAGGTAGTGGTCGGAGCGGAAGAACGCCTCGTAGCCGAGGTCCTCGGCGGCGCGGGCGACGGCGAGCTGGTCGGCGTACGTCGCGCCCTGCTGCGGTTCGACGAAGACGCGGAGGGACACGCGGGAATCACTGGGCATGGGTCCAGCTTGCCCGCGGCCCGCGGCTGCGCGCCAGCCCCGGGGCTAGTTGGTGTCCGCGACGAGCGGCTCGATGGTGAGGTGGTCCATCTCCTTGGAGATGTACTGCAGGCGCCACTTGTCGCCGAACAGGGCCAGGAGCTCGCCGTCGGTGCGTTGGAACACCTCGACCCCGCGTTGGCGGCCCAGCTCGTCGGCGGACTCGGCGTCGGTCCGCCGGGCGATGGAGTACGGCAGGTTGTCGACGATCACCTCGACGTTGAACTCGGCCTTCATGCGGGCCGTGACGACCTCGAACTGCATGGGGCCGACCGCGGCCATGACCGGGTTCGCGTCGCCACGCGTGTCGTTGCGCAGGATCTGCACCACGCCCTCGGCGGCCAGCTGATCGATCGCCTTGCGGAACTGCTTGTACTTACCCAGCGACTGCGCGCGCACCACAGCGAAGAACTCGGGCGCGAACTGCGGGATCGGCGGGAACTGCACCTTCTTGCCGGTGTAGAGCGTGTCGCCGGGCGCGAGCCCGGTGGCGTTGACCAGGCCCACCACGTCGCCGGGGTAGGCGGTCTCGACGGTGTTGCGGTCGCGGCCGAACACGGTCAGCGCGTACTTGGTGGTGAACGGCTTGCCGGTCTGCGCGTGCTGGACCACCATGCCGCGTTCGAACTCGCCCGAGACCACGCGCATGAACGCCAGCCGGTCGCGGTGGGCCGCGTCCATGCCTGCCTGCACCTTGAACACCACGGCGGAGAACGGGTCGGTGGTCCGGCGCGGCTCACCGGAGACGGTGGGCCACTCCCGCGGCGGCGGCGCCAGTTCGACGAGCGCGTCGAGGATCTGGTGCACGCCGAAGTTGAGCATCGCGGAGGCGAAGATGACCGGGCTCGTCTCCCCGGCGAGGTACAGCTCCTGATCGTGGTCCTGGCCCATCGCGGACAGCAACTCGGACTCCTCGACCGCGGTCTCCCACACGTCGCCCTCTCTCGCGGCGGCGGCGTCCGGGTCGTAGTGCTCCTCGGGCGCGATGGTCGAACCGCCGGCGGTGCGGGTGAAGTGGACGTACTCCTCGGGTGTGCCGTCCTCACCGCGCCGCAGGAGACCGCGGTAGTCGCCCGCGATGCCGACCGGCATGTACAGGGGAGTGGGCACGAGGCCGATCTGCTCGGTGATCTCGTCGAGCAGCTCGAGCGGCGCGCGGCCGGGGCGGTCCCACTTGTTGATCACGGTGATGATCGGCAGGCCGTGGTGCTTACACACCTGGAACAGCTTGAGCGTCTGCGGTTCGAGGCCCTTGGCCGCGTCGATGAGCATGACCGCCGCGTCGACGGCCGTGAGGACGCGGTAGGTGTCCTCGGAGAAGTCGGCGTGGCCGGGGGTGTCGACGAGGTTGATGACGTACGGCTCGTCCGCGGGGTCGGCGCCCTCGGGGGCGTACGTGAACTGCAGTGCGGTGGAGCTGACGGAGATGCCGCGGGCCTTCTCCATCTCCATCCAGTCCGACACGGTCGAGCGGCGGCCCGATTTGCCGTGGACGGCCCCGGCCTCGGTGATCACGCGGGCGTGCAGCGCGAGCGCCTCGGTCAGCGTCGACTTACCGGCGTCCGGGTGTGCGATGACGGCGAACGTCCTGCGGCGAGCGACCTCGGACGCGACGTCCTCGGCGGTGTCCGTACCCGAGGCGTGTCCGCCCGTTCCGGTGTCCTCGGCGGTCTCGGTCACGCGCACTCCTCACAGCAGTCGACGGCCCTCGTCGTCGTCACCCAGGGTACGTCCGCCCTCGTCCGCGCACCGAATCCGCCCACGTCACCCCCCGAGCCCGGCCGGGCTCGCGAAAAGCGAGGTCAGACGTGGCGCGCGGCGCGCCGGCGGCGCGGCTCGTCCGACACGGGCGGCCGACCCGGTCGCGCCCTCGGGGACGCGGGTCGAATGAGTACTGTTGTCGCCGTTCACATCTCGGGGTGCGGCGGTGGATCGGTAACGGCGAGCGGCTAAAAGTCCGATTATTTAGGCAGGTGTCGTAGTTCGCGGGTGTCGGACCCGGCCGCTACGGTGCGCGGGACAGGGATCAGGGACGAACCGAAGGGGGAGGGCGAAATGGGGGAGGGCGAGATGGGGGAGGGCGACAGTCGCTATCCGGTGGGCGAGGAGGGCCGGGGGCAGCGGGAGGAGCGAAGGGAGGCGCTCCGCCGGCTGCGTCCGGCGGTCGAGCGACTGCGCGGGCTTTCCGAGGCCGGGCGGCCCGGTGGCGCGTGGGCGGCGCACCGGTCACTTCTGCGCTATCCGGGTGTCGAGGACGACGCCCGGGCGGTGATGGCGGCGTTCGACGGAGGCGTTCTCACCCGGCACGGGCACCTCGAGCAGCTCGCGCGGCGGGGCCTGTCTCACGGCGGGTTGACCGACCTCGCCGGGCTGGCGGAGGCGGCGGACGAGGAGCTGACACGGGCGCTCATCACGTGGGTGGCCCGTTCCGAGCGCTTTGAGGGTGGTGGGATGGCCGAAGCGCTGAGGGAGGGCACGCTCGTGGTGCTGCTCGACCGGCTGTTCGAGCTCTACGATCTGTGACCGTCGGGCCGCAGCGCCGCCAGGTAGCGGCGCGTGAGCCGGTTCTGCTCTGCGCGTGCCACGGGTGCGCCGAGCCTGGCGAACAGGGTGGCGTGGGCGGACTCGGCGGTGATGGTCAGGGACACGGCGTCCGTGGCGGGGTCGCGCCGCACGAGGAAGCGCTCCCATCCGCGTTCAGGGTGGCCGGGCAGGGCGCGGTAGGTGAAGCCGTGCGCGTCGGGCCGGTCGGTGACTTCGGTGACCTCGCACGGTGCGGCGAGTCGGAGCCACGCCGCGGGTCCGGTGCGGGGCCGGAGTGTCACCGTCCGGCCGGGGGTGGCGGGTCCGTCGGCGACGACGACGAGGCCGGCGCGGCGATGCATCTGCCAGTTGATGAGTTGGTCGCCGGCGCGATCGAAGAGAGCGGCCCCGGAGCCCAGGTGGGCGTCGCGCTCGAACCGCCGGACCCGGCTCACGCCGAGTGGACCTGGTTCTGGGCGGTGTCGAGCCCGTGCTTGAGGAGCAGTTCGACGGCGTCGGCGGCGTCCTGGATGAGGAACGGCACGTCGGGCTCCTCGAGCTTGGAGAAGCGCTTGAGGACGAAGTCGGCCACCGCCATCCGGCCCGGTGGGCGGCCCACCCCGGCGCGGACCCGGATGTAGTCGCGGGTGCCGAGCGAGCTGGACACCGAGCGCAGACCGTTGTGGCCGCCCTCGCCGCCGCCCCGCTTGAGCCGGACCTGGCCGAAGTCGATGTCGATCTCGTCGTGGATGACGATCACGTCGGTGGGCGCCACGGAGAAGTACTTGGCCACCGCCGCGACCGGGCCGCCGGAGAGGTTCATGTAGCTGCGGGGACGCGCCAGCACGACGGGGGTGTCGGCGAGTCGCGTCTGGGCGATCTCGCAGTTGGTCTTCTTGTGGGTGGAGAAGCTCGCCGGCATGGGCAGCGCCCGCGAGGCGAGCTCCTGCAGGACGTCCCAGCCGATGTTGTGGCGGGTGCCCTCGTAGTCGGGTCCGGGGTTGGCCAGGCCCACCACGAGAGTGGGGCCGGACGGCTGGTCGGCGGTAGTCACGCGCCCATGATCCCAGACGCCGGGCGAGGGCTCATATCCGCAGCTCGGTGCGCGCGGTGTCGAGCACGGCGGCGGTGAGGGCGTCCAGATCGGGGGACTGGAGTTTCCAGTGCTGCCAGAACAGGGGCACGTCGAGTGGGCGATCCGGGGAGACCTCGACGATCTCCCCGGAGACCAGCCACGGCGTGGCCAGTTGCTCGGGGATGAGGCCCCAGCCCAGCCCGGCGACGATCGCGCGGACGTGGTCGTGCGAGCTGGGGATGAAGTGCCGGGGCCCGGTCGGCTCGCGTCTGGCCAGCCGGCGGTAGTGGTGGTTCTGGTGGCCGTCGCTGCGGTCGAAGTCCACTATGGGGGCCCGCCCGAGCGCGGCGGTCGTCGTACCCTTCCGCAGGTGCCGGGCAACGAACCCCGGGCTGGCGCAGGCGAGGTACCGCATCGACCCCAGTGGGAGTGCGCGGCAGCCCTGGACCGGGCGCGACTGGCTGGTCACCGCGGCCATCACCTCGCCGCGGCGCAGGAGCTCACTGGACAGGGACTCGTCCTCGCGGCGGATGTCAAAGACGACCCGGCCGCCGTCGTGGACCCCGGTCATGGCGTCGAGGAACCAGGTGGACAAGGAGTCGGAGTTGCACGCCACGGCCAGGACGACCGGGCCCTGCCCGGAGCCGAGATCGTCGAGTTCACCGGCCAGCGACTCCTCGAGGTGCAGCATCTGCCGGGCCGTGCGCAGGACGGTCTCGCCGGATTCGGTGGCGGTGACGGGTCGGTCGCGGCGCACGAGGATGCGGCCGGCGGACTCCTCGAGAGCGCGGATCCGCTGGGACACCGCGGACTGGGTGATGTGCAGGTGCGCGGCGGCGGCCTCGAACGATCCGAGATCCACCACGGCGACGAGCGTGCGGAGCTGGTCCAGCTGCAGAGGGTTCATAAGTACAGCTGATGCTAGAGCAGAAACTGCAGTCGCACTACTGGTGGACGCTTGCCTAGATTGAGGGGGTGACCACCACTTCCACTCTCTTCATGGGCGCAGGCATCGGCCTCGGACTCATCGCGGCCGTCGGCGCGCAGAACGCGTATGTGCTGCAGCGCTCGATCCGCGGGGACGTGTCGATGGTGCCGATCGTCGTGTTCTGCGTGCTCTCCGAGGCGGCGCTCATCCTGCTCGGAGTAGCCGGGGTGGGTGCGCTCATCGAGACGGCGCCGGGTGCGCTCACGGTGATGACGTGGATCGGAGTGGCGTTCCTCGTGGCCTACGGGACGTTCGCGGCGGTCCGCGCGATCCGGCCGGGGGAAGGGTTGCGGGCCGACGGCTCCGGCCGCGTGCCGTCGACGATGGGGGCGGTGGCGGCGTGCGCGGCGTTCACCTGGCTCAACCCGCACGCCTATCTCGACTGCGTGGTGTTCCTCGGCACCATCGCCAACCAGCAGGGCGGGGACCTGCGGTGGGTGTTCGCAGCCGGGGCGTTCCTCGCCGGCACAGTGTGGTTCTCGCTCATCGGCTTCGGCGGCAAGGCGCTCCGCGGGTTGTTCGCCAAGCCGGGGGCGTGGCGTGTGCTCGACGGGGCGATCGCCGTGATGATGTTCGTGCTCGCGGCGGGGCTCATCCGCGGCTGATCCGCTCGCTCGCGCGCCGGGCCCGTCGCAGCCGCGCGCCGTGTGAATCCGCAGGGCCCGTCGCAGCCGCGCGCCGGCATGGCATCTCGCGCGCGCCGGCGGGCCGGCCAGACGCCATCCCGGGGAGCGGCGACGGATTCGAGCGTCCGGGCACTGGGGCGAGACGCCAGGCACGGGGGCGAGGAGCCATTCGCTGGAGCGATACGCCAGACGGGGAAGCGTGTTGGGGTGGGGAAATGGAACGGGCCCGGGACGACACTCTGGTCGCCTCCGGGCCCGTGGCCTCCTCGCCGCTGTAGGACGGCGGTAAGGGGATCAGTCCTCCTCGGCGGCCTTCGCGGCGTCCTCGGCGGCCTCGCCCTGCGGCGCGGACTCCTCGTCGGACTCGAGGTCGGACTCGGACGGCGCCTCGATGACGTTGACCAGCAGGGTCTCCGGATCGGAGACCAGGGTCGCGCCGGAGGGCAGCGTGATGTCCGCGGCGGTGAACTGGGTGCCGGCCTCGACACCGGAGAGCGAGAGTTCGAACTCCTCGGGGATGTCGGTCGCCTCGACCTCGATCTCGATGTAGTCGGCGTCGGTCGTGACCAGGGTGCCGGGGGCGGCCTCACCGGTGAGGATCACGGCGACCTCGACGACGACCTTCTCGCCCTTCTTCACCACGAGCAGGTCGGTGTGCTCGATGACGCGGGTCAGCGGGTGCACATCGATCTGCTTGGGCAGCGCGAGCTGCTCCTCACCCTCGATGTCGAGGGTGAGCAGGGAGTTGGTGCCGTGCGCACGAAGCACGGCGGCGAACTCGAGCGCGTTGAGCAGGAGGTGGCGGGGCTCGGTGTGGTGGCCGTACAGCACCGCCGGCACCTGGCCCTCACGACGGGCGCGGCGGGCGGAGCCCTTGCCGAACTCGGTGCGGGTGACGGTCTTGAGGTTGTTGATTTCCTTGGCCATGACTGCCTTTTCGTCGGAGTGGGAGAGCGTGACGCTCTACGAGTGGTACCTCCTCGGCGATCGAGACGATCGTCGAGGCCGGTCCACTGGGAACCACACCGACAATGATCGCGTCGATAACGGAGTGACCCGGGTTGATGCGGGTCCTCCCTCGCCGAGATGACCCGACCAGCCTAGCGCTGCGGGGTGCGGCGCCCAAAATCGCCCGACCCGCCGCCCCGGGTGTGGGGCGGCGGGTCGGGCGCTGTCCCGGCTAGGTGGGCCAGCAGGTGCAGTGGGTCAGCCGGGGCGGTGGGTCAGAGGATCTCCTCGACCTCCGCCGTGGGACGCGCGAGGCGGGTGCCCTTGTCGGTGACGACGAAGGGCCGCTCGATCAGTCGCGGGTGGGCGACCATCGCGGCGAGGAGCTCGTCATCCGAGGCATCGATGAGGCCGAGCTCGGTGAACTCCGCCTCCTTGACGCGGACGGCCTGCCGCACCGTGAGCGCGGCGTCGGCGATCAGTGTGCGCAGTTCCTCGACGGTGGGCGGGGTGTCGAGGTACTTGATGATCGTCGGCTCCACACCCCGCTCGCGCAGCAGCTCGAGGGCCTGCCGCGACTTGGAGCAGCGGGGGTTGTGGTAGATCGTCGCGCCCATGGTCGGCCTACGCGGAACCGTTGAACAGGCTGGTCACCGAGCCGTTCTCGAACACCTCGTGGATGGTCCGGGCCAGCAGCGGCGCGATGGACAGCACGGTGAGGTTCTCGAACCGCTTCTCCGGCGGGATGGGCAGCGTGTCGGTGGTGATGACCTCCTTGGCCCCGCAGGTGGCGAGACGCTCGGCGGCCGGGTCGGAGAAGATGCCGTGGGTGGTGGCGATGATGACATCACCGGCACCGGCGTCCTTGAGCACCTTGACGGCGCCGGCGATGGTGCCACCGGTGTCGATCATGTCGTCCATGAGGACGCAGGTCTTGCCCTCGACGTCACCGACCACGCGGTTGGACTTGACCTGGTTGGGCACGTTGGGATCGCGGGTCTTGTGGACGAACGCGAGCGGGGCGCCGTCGAGGGCGTCGGCCCACTTCTCGCCCACCTTGACGCGGCCGGCGTCGGGGGAGACCACGACGATGTTGTCCGTCCCGTAGTGCTGACGGACGTAGTCCGACAGCTGGCCCTGGGCGTGCATGTGGTCGACCGGGCCGTCGAAGAAGCCCTGGATCTGGTCGGTGTGCAGGTCGACCGTGATGATCCGGTCAGCGCCCGCGGTCTTGAGCAGATCGGCGATGAGGCGGGCCGAGATGGGCTCGCGGCCGCGGTGCTTCTTGTCCTGGCGGGCGTACGGGTAGAACGGCAGAACCGCGGTGATGCGCTTGGCGCTGCCGCGCTTGAGCGCGTCGATCATGATGAGCTGCTCCATGATCCACTTGTTCAGCGGAGCCGGGGCGCTCTGCATCACGAAGGCGTCGCAGCCTCGGACGGACTCCTCGAAACGGACGAAGATCTCGCCGTTCGCGAAGTCACGGGCGGTCTGGGGGGTGACCTCGACGCCGAGTTCCGCGGCCACCTGATCGGAGAGTTCGGGGTGTGCGCGCCCCGCGAAAAACATCAGGTTCTTCTGGTTGGCGATCCAGTCGCTCACTGTGTGAGTCCGTCCTTCTGGGAGTCGTTCCGGGCACGACGGGCAGCCTCTGCCGAACCGGAATCCGGCCGGTTCTTGATCACCCAGTCGTCGATGTTCCTCTGCCGTCCTCCGGACACCGCGAGGGCACCCGGCGGGACGTCGTCCTTGATCACGGTACCCGCGCCCGAATAGGCCCCGTCTCCGACGGTCACCGGTGCGACGAACATGGTGTCGGAACCGGTGCGGCAGTGATCGCCGATCACTGTACGGTTCTTGTTCACCCCGTCGTAATTGACGAACACACTCGACGCCCCGATGTTGGTGTGCTCACCGATGGTCGCGTCACCGACGTAGGTCAGGTGCGGCACCTTGGTGTTGGCGCCGATCGTAGACTTCTTGACCTCGACGAACGTGCCGATCCTGGTGTTGGCGCCGAGGTCCGCCCCGGGCCGCAGATACGCGAACGGGCCCACCTCGGCACCATCCCCGACTGTGGCGCTCACCGCATGTGAACGCACGACCGAGGCCCCCTCGCCGACGGTCGTGTCCTGCAGGGTGGTGTCTGGGCCGATGGTCGCGCCGTCGTGGACGACGGTCGCGCCCGCGAGGTGGGCACCGGGAAGGATCGTCACATCGCGGCCGATCTCCACGCCCACGTCGAGCCACGTACTGGACGGGTCGACGATGGTCGCCCCGGCGCGCATGGCCGACTCGCACAGCCGGCGGTTCATCTCGCTGGCCAGGGCGGCCAGCTGCACACGGTCGTTGACGCCCGCCACGAGGTCCGCGTCCTCGACGCGGTGCCCGCGGATGAGTCCGTTGGCCTGCCGGGCCAACTGGATGACGTCGGTGAGGTACAGCTCGCCCTGCGAGTTGTCGGTGCTCAGCTGCCCGAGCTTGTCCCGCAGGACCTGCGCGTCGAACGCGTAGATGCCGGAGTTGACCTCGTTGATCGCCCTCTCGTCTTCCGAGGCGTCCTTGTGCTCGACGATCCTGAGCACCTCGCCGTCGTCGTTCCTCACGATGCGGCCGTACCCCGTGGGGTCGGGCGCCGTCGACGTCAGGACGGTGACCGCCGCCCGCGGCCGCATGTCGTGGCGGCTCACCACCTCGCGCAACGTCTCGCTATCGAGCAGCGGGATGTCGGAGGTGGTCACGAGGACCGTGCCGGAGAAGTCGGCGGGCAACCCCGACATCCCGGCCGCGACCGCGTCACCGGTGCCCTTCTGCTCCTCCTGGACGGCGGTGGAGACCGGCACACCGAGCTCGGATGACAACTCGTCCACCGCGGCGGAGACCTGCTCGCGTTGATGGCCCACCACCACGACGATCGCGTCCGGCTCGATCCCCGCCGCGGCGTGCAGGGCGTGACCGAGCATGGTCCGCCCGCACACGCGGTGCAGCATCTTGGGGGTGGCGCTCTTCATCCTGGTGCCGGAGCCGGCGGCCAGGACGATGACCGCGGTCTGGGTGCGATCGGTCTGCGGTGTCGTCATCAAATCTCCTCGGGCGTGGCAGCGCCCTGTGGGGGATGGGCGGCTGCGCAACATATGTGCAACCGCCGACAGTGTTGGACGTTCGCGTCTGAGGATAGAGGGTCACTCCGACGATCCGGACCGTCTCGCAGCCGAGTAGCCTGCCCCGGGTGTCAGTTCTGAGGCGCCAGCTCGCCGATACCCGGCCGTTGAGGCAGCCAGACTTCCGCAGACTGTGGCTCGCCAACATCGTCACGGTCATCGGCGCGCAGCTGTCCCTCGTCGCGGTGCCGCAGCAGGTCTTCGAGATCACCCGCAGCTCGGCGTACGTGGGGCTCACCGGCGTGTTCGCGCTCGTGCCGCTCATCGTGTTCGGCCTGTGGGGCGGGGCGCTGGCCGACGCGTTCGACCGGCGCACGCTGCTCATGATCACCACCACCGGCCTCATCGCGACCGCTGCGCTGTTCTGGCTGCAGGCCGCTGCCGGGAACCAGAACGTGTGGCTGGTGATGGGGCTGCTCGCCGTACAGCAGGCGTTCTTCGCGGTCAACCAGCCCACCCGGTCGGCGATCATCCCGAGACTCGTCCCGTCCGACCAACTCGCCTCCGCCTCCGCGCTCAACATGACCGTCATGCAGTTCGGCGCGATCGTCGGACCGCTCTCGGCGGGCATCCTCATCCCGGTGCTCGGGCTGGAGTCGCTGTATCTCCTGGACTCGGTGGCGCTCCTGGTGACGCTGTACGCCGTCTACCGGCTCCCACCCCAGCCGGTGGCGGGGGAGCGGCCCTCGGTCGGGCTGCGGTCGGTGATCGACGGGTTCGCCTACCTGGCCACCCGCCGCATCCTGCTGGCCTCGTTCCTCGTGGACATCATCGCCATGGTCTTCGGCATGCCTCGGGCGCTCTTCCCACAGATCGCCACCGAGTCCTTCGGTGACCCCCCGACCGGCGGGACCGCGCTCGGGCTCCTGTTCGCCGCGATGAGCGTCGGCGCCGTGTTGGGCGGCGTCTTCTCCGGCTGGATCCCGCGTGTGCGACGGCAGGGCCTGGCGGTATTGGTGTGCGTGGCGCTGTGGGGTCTGGCGATGGTCGCGTTCGGCGTGTTCGTCGCTGCGGCCTCACCCGAGGGCTCGGCCTGGTGGCTGTGGCTGGCGCTCGCGGCCCTCGCGTTCGGCGGTGCCGTGGACATGGTCTCGGCCGCGTTCCGTCAGGCCATCCTGCTCGAGTCGGCCACAGACGAGATGCGTGGGCGCCTGCAGGGCGTGTTCATCGTCGTGGTGGCCGGCGGCCCCCGCATCGGCGACGTCGCCCACGGCGTGGCGGCGGCGTCGGTGGGCACCGCGGTCGCGGCGGCCGGCGGCGGCGTGCTCGTCGTGGTCGGCGTGGTGATCTGCGCGGTCGCGTTCCCGGCGTTCCTGCGCTACACCGTCCGCAGCGCGGTCGAGCGGGGTGCGAAGGGCTAGACCGCCGGGTACTGCGTGCCCTTGAGGAAGCGTGCGAGATGTACCGCGTTGGACGAGAGCGTGGTGATCGTCGAGGCCACGGCCGACGGCGTCTCGTCGAGGTCCTTGTAGTCCTTGGGGTTCATCGCCTCGTGGTTCCAGTAGGTGCCGCCCTGGGCAGGAATCGTGAAGCCGATGTCGTTGAGCCCCTGGAACGTGTCGGCGATGATCTTGTGCGCGCCGTCCTCGTTGCCCACCACCGAGACCACGGCGACCTTGCCGAACATCGCCGGCCGGCCGTCGTCGTCGGTGGCGGACAGTTGCGCGTCCAGACGCTCCAGCACGCGCTGCGCGATGCTCGACATGTGGCCGACCCAGGTGGGTGTGGAGAAAACCAGGATGTCGGCGGCCCTGATCTTCTCGAGGATGGCGGGCCACTGGTCGCCGTCGCCCATGTCGTCGTCGACACCCGGGCGTACGTCGTAGTCGGCGACGCGGACGGTCTCACCGGTCACGCCGTGACCGGCCAACTCGTCGAGGATCTGCCGGGCGATGAGGTCACTGCTCGACTCGGCGGGAGAGGCCTTGAGCGAGCACACCAGTGCGAGGGCTTTCAGGTCCGTGTCCATGCCGCGCACGGTAGACCCGCCCCGCGCGCCGGACAACCGCTGTCCCGGGACCGCCACCAGACCGGTGGAGCGTGTCGGAGGCGACCCCTACGGTGGGGGCCACTCACGGACCGACGGGTGGAGAGGGCACGCGTATGAGCACGGACAGGACGGTGGCCGACCTCGTCGTCGAGCGACTGGTGGCCTGGGACGTCGAACGGGTCTACGGCTACGCCGGGGACGGCAACAACCCCCTGCTCGGCGCGCTGCGCCGCTCCGACATCGCCCCGGCGTTCGGGCGCGCGCGCCACGAGGAGTCCGCCGCGTTCATGGCGGTGGCCGACGCCAAGTACTCGGGCGCCGTCGGCGTGGTGACCTCCACCCAGGGCCCGGGCGCGATGCACCTGATCAACGGCCTGTACGACGCCAAACTCGACAGCGTTCCGGTGGTGGCCCTGGTCGCGCAGCAGCACACCAGCGTGCTCGGCTCCGGCTATCAGCAGGAGATCAACCTCGGCAACGTGTTCGCGGACGTCGCCGGCCCGTACCTGCAGACCGTCTCGTCTGCCGAGCAGGTGCCGCTGGTGCTCGACCGGGCGTTCCGGTCCGCGCTCACGCACCGCACCCCCGTGGTCGTCATCCTTCCCCACGACGTGCAGAACCTGCCGGCGCCGGAGTTCGGTGGCGAGCTCGGCCAGGAGCACGGCGTGGTGGTGACCACGCCCGAGTGGACCCACGGGGTCACCGCGCCGCGTGACGACGACGTGGCCCGCGCCGTAGAAGTCCTGGACGCGGGGGAGCGGATCGCGATCCTGGCCGGGCGCGGGGTGGCCGGGGCGCGCGACGAACTCATGGAGCTGGCCAAGTGCCTGGACGCGGGCGTCACGATGAGCCTGCTCGGCAAACCCTACGTCGACGAATCGTCACCGCTGGTGGGTGGGACCATGGGGCATCTGGGGACGACGGCGAGTGCGCGGATCCTCCAGAACTGCGACACCTTGCTGATCGTCGGTTCGAACGACCCCTGGACGGAGTTCTACCCCGAGCCCGGGCAGGCGCGGGCCGTGCAGATCGACCTGGACCCGGTGCACCTGGCGAACCGATACCCGATCGAGGTGGGCCTGGTCGGCGATGCCGCGCTCGCGCTGCGTGAGCTGCTCGGGCGGGTGGCCGAGAAGGACCGCTCCGCCTGGCGTGGCGACGTCGAGAAATGGGTGCGCCAGTGGCGGGAGATCTCCCGGATGCGCTCCGAGGTGCCCACACGCGGACTCAACCCCGAGCTGGTCGCCCGGCGGCTGGCCGAACACATACCGCACGACGCGCGCCTCGCCGTGGACGTGGGCAGCAGCGTCTACCACTACGTGCGGCAGATAGATCTACCCACGTCCGTGCACGCGCACCTGTCGTCGACGCTGGCCTCGATGGGCTGCGGTATCCCGTACGCCATCGCCGCCAAGGCCGCCGCACCCGCCAAGCCGGTGGCCGTGCTGGCCGGCGACGGCGCCGTGCAGATGCTCGGTATCAACGAGCTGATCACCGTGGCCGAGGCTTGGCCCGGCTGGGAGGACCCGACCATGGTGATCGTGGTGCTCAGCAACCGCGATCTGGCAGAGGTGAGCTGGGAGCAGCGGGAGAGCGAGTCGCAGCCGCGGTACGCGCGGTCGCAGGAGGTGCCGGAGTTCGACATGGCCGCCTACGCCGAGCTGCTCGGCCTGCGGGGGATCCGGGTCGAGGAGCCCGATCAGCTGGCGCCGGCGTTGGAGGAGGCGTTCTCCGCGGGCCGGCCCACGGTCATCGACGCGATCACCGATCCGGACGTCCCGCTGCTGCCGCCGTTCCCGCACGGCCGCGAGATGCTCGAGTCGATGCGCACCGGCCTGCAGGCGGAGGGCGCCGCGGGCGAGCACGCCCTCGATCTACTGGAGACATATGCACGGATGGAGGAGGAGCGGTTCACGTGACGGGGACAAACGGACCAGGCCAGCCCGACGAGCCGGACTTCCGGCCCGACGCCGAGGTGGAGCGCACGCCGCGTCGCTCGCGGCAGCCCGCGCTGACGGTGCTGGCAGTGGTGGCGATCCTGCTGCTCGTGCTGGCGGTGGGGATCTTCGGCGGGATCTTCTAGCTCCCCCGCCAGGACTCGAACCTGAAATGCCTGAACCAAAATCAGGAGTGTTGCCAATTACACCACGGGGGAACGGCCCGCGAACGGGCCGTCACCAGTCTGGCACATGAGATCGGGCCCATCGGTGCGCACCTGCGCACCGATGGGCCCTGGCCGCCGTGAGCAGCAGTGTTGCCGCCGGTCGGGGGGAGCGGAATTCGCGCGTGGCTATCCTCGGGGTATCAGAAAAAGGGGTGGGGCATGACGGGCGCGGGCGTACCGACACCGAGGACCAGGATGTCCGCCGCCAAGCGGCGGCAGCAGCTGGTGGAGGTCGGCCGACGGATCTTCGCCGAGAACGGCTACGACGCCGCGACGGTGGAGGACATCGCCGCCGCGGCGGGGGTGTCCAAGCCGGTGGTCTACGAGCACTTCGGAGGCAAGGAGGGGCTCTACGCGGTCGTGTGCGACCGCGAGCTCGCCTACCTCGGCGCGGAGATCACCGAGGCGCTGCAGGGCGAGGGGTCGCGGCGGCGCATCGAGCGCGCGGCGATGGCGCTGCTGCGCTACGTCGAGGAGCGCACGGACGGCTTCCGTATTCTCGTGCGCGAATCGTCCCCCGTGGGTGGGGGTTCGTATTCGACCCTGCTCAACGACGCCACCGCCAGCGTGACCTACATCCTCGAGGAGGAGTTCGTCGCCCGCGGGTTCGACCCCATCACCACCAGTGTGTACGCGCAGGCCCTGGTCGGAATGGTCTCCGGAACCGCCCAGTGGTGGCTCGACGCCCGCACGCCGCCCAAGGAAGAGGTCGCCGCGCACATCGTCAACCTCTGTTTCAACGGCCTCTCGCATCTCGATCCCTCGCCGACGCTCGGGGTCGACGTCCTCGAGAAGTACGGCGGGCCGAGCCACCCCGGTGGCACGCCGCAGGGGCGCGACATGCGCCCGGGGCCCGGAAGCCCGTAGTAGGTCGCTCCCCGGCCCTTGCCGGGGGATGAGGGTGGCGCGGTTCAGGCTGCGACGGCCACCCGGCGCTCGAGCCGGTCGGAGTCGGCGCGGAGGCGGAACGCCACAGCGGCCATGACCGCGCCGACGGCGAGACCGAACCAGCCGGCGAAGGTGACGACCGTGTCGACCGCCGCCGGGCCCACGACGCCCAGCCCGAGTCCCACCACCGCCAGGACGACGCCGAGCGTCACCATGACCCACGAGTCGGGGATCTCGGAGTGCAGGGTCTGGGCTCCGTAGGCGACGAGGGCGCCGGAGGCCACCAGCCAGGCGGCGAACATCAGGATCAACGCGGTGGCCGAGATGCCGGGCCAGAACAGGACGACCAGCCCGAGGATCATGAATCCGGCGCCGGCGAGGATGAGGCCACCGCGGCCGGGGGTCCGGTCCGGAAGCGCCACTCCGGTCGTCATCGTCATGGCGCCGTCACCGAGGGCGAAGGCCGCCACGAGGAACACCGCGAGCGTCATGCCCGTGGTGGGGGAGGCCAGTGCGGTCGCGCCCAGGGCGATCGCCAGTGCTCCGCGGATGAGCTGGACCCACCAGTTACGGGTCAGTGATTCGATCATTTCTCCACCTTTCCTGCGCTGGCGTCTGCCGCCGCGTGGTACTGTAGTGATCACTACGGTAAGTGTGATCCGGGGCGATTCGCAATGAGTCGCCGGACACAGGGAGCGGGGGAGCGGATGGCGGGGAAGCCGACGGGGTCCACTGGCAGGCGCACCCGTGCCAAGGGCCGGGAGTCCCGGCAAAGGATCATCGAGGCGGCCGCCGCGGTGGCCGGTGAACGCGGGTACGAGGGGACCTCGATCGCGCAGGTCAGTAAGGCGAGCGGGCTCCCGGCGAGCTCGATCTACTGGCATTTCGCGGACAAGGACGCGCTGCTGGCGGCGGTTGTCGAGGAGAGCGTCGAGTTGTGGCTGGGCCAGGTCACCCGCGGGGAGGGTGAAGCCCTGCGGGAGCGCGTGACCGCCTTCTGCCTGGGCGTGGCCCGGACGTTCCGCGAGTCCCCGGACTTCCTCCGGCTGGGCCTGATGCTGACGCTGGAGCAGCGTCCCGTGGAGCCGGCCGCCCGGGGAATCTATCTGCGCCTGCGCGGGGACGCCCTGGAGCGCATCGCGGCGGAGTTCCGGCGGGTCCGTCCGCGGCTACCCGAGGCGGATGCCCGGGTCCTCGCCACCTATGCACTCGCCGGCGGCGACGGGATTTTCCTCGCGTCCCTGACCGGGGACGCCGACGTGACCGAACTGTTCCGGCTCCATGCCGAGGCGATAGTGCACCTCGTCACTCGGGCCGAGGCGGAGGCTGAGGCGTCGGCGTCCGAGTCGGCTTCGAAACCGCAGGCGGAGTCGACGCGGGAGACGCAGGCGGACTAGTTGCAGCCGGCCATCAGGTGCGGCGGAAGACCTCGAGGACGAAGTGCTCCTCGCGGTGGTGGACGAGCCGCGTGAGATCGACGCGGCGTGCGAGTGCGGCGTGGACGTCCTCGCCGTGGCAGGCGTGGTCGTCCGACCGCCCCAGCCAGTGGCAGGCCGCGACGGTCCCGCCGGGTTCGGCCAGCCGCAGCAGCGCCGTGAGTAGGTCGTCGAGCCCGTCGACCGGCGTGTAGTAGAGGAACTCCGAGAGCACCAACAGGTCGCAGGACCGCCCGGGCCACGGGTCCAACGCGTCGGCGGTGCGCACGTGCACGTGGTCCAACCCCGCGCGGTCGATGCGCGCGCGGGCCTGCTCGGCGGCGGTGTCGACGACGTCCACCGCGTGCACCTCGTCGCAGTGCTCGGCGAGCATCTCGGTGAGCACCCCCACCGAGCAGGCGGGCTCGAAGCACACGCGGTACCGCTGCTCGGGGAGAGAGGCGACGAGGAGCCCGTAGCGCCGCAGTTCGTACCACGAGCCGGCGAAGTCCCAGGGGTCTGCCGACCCGGAGTACATCTCCTCGAAGTAGTGGCCCGGGGTGCTCACCAGAACACCGTCTCGGAGCGCGTGACCAGGCGGTCGAGGATCCAGTCGGGCAGGATCGCCTCGTCCCCCGGCCGATCGGACAGCGGAGCGACCTGGGTGACGAACTCCGCGACGGCAGCGTGCTTGGCGGCGAGTTCGGCGTCGGTGAGCACGACGCGGCGCCGCCGGTTCCAGGGCACGCGCCGATCGCCGGGCTCGGCCCAGTGCCAGGTCCACACCGGGTACTCCGCCAGGCGCGCTCCGGTGGCGGCGCAGGCCCGGGCGGCCGCGCGTCCGGAGGCCTCGTGATCGGGGTGGCCGTCTCCGCGCCACGTGCTGAGCACCACGCAGTCCTCGCCGGGGACGTCACCGATCGCCTCGGCGATCGCGTCGGCCAGACGCGTCTCGTGCCCGCGGACCCCGCCGTCTGGCAGTCCGGCCCGCACCGGCTCGGGAAGGCCCAGGGCCGCGCAGGCGCGCCGGCTCTCGGAGATCCGCAGCGCGGCGAGCCGCGCGGGCGTCACCGTGGGGGAGTCGGGGTGCGAGGCGTCGCCGTCGGTGACGGCCACGATCACCACCTCCACCCCGGCTGCGGCGAACCGGGCGGCGGTGACGCCCACGCCGAGGATCTCGTCGTCGGGATGCGGCGCGACCACGACCACCCGCCGGACCCCGGACGGTACGGTCAGCTCCGGGTCGGCGGCACGCCCGCCGAACCAGGCGTCCCAGGCGGCGTGGGGAGTGCCGCGGTCGTCGAGCCCGATGCCGGTCCAGTGGGTGGAACCGCCCTCGGCGGGATCGGTGGTCATCGCGCCCACCCGCCGTGGGTGCGGGCGGTGGCGCCCAGCCCGGCGAGGTCACGCTCGGCGTGGAACTGCCGGATGTACACCTCGGCGTCGAGGGCGTTCTGCCCGTGGCGCGGGTCCATCGCGAGCGGTCCCGGGCCGAGCGCCCGGCCGACGCGTCGGATGGTCTCGTCCACCGCGGCCTCGACTATCGCCCGCACGCGCACGGCCCGGTGGCGCGCGACGGTGAGGTCGGCGCCGGGTCCGTCGCGATCGACTTCCGCGGCGGCGGCGTCCAGCGCCCACGACGCCCCTCCCAGGGCCACGTCCACGGCGCCGAGGTGGGCCAGCGCGTGGGGGTCGACGTCGGGCCGGGTCGCCCGCGCGATCAGGGGCCGGGCCACGGCGATCCCGGCGCCCAGCCAGCAGGCGGCAACCCCGATCCCACCGTGCCAGAACCCGGCCCGCTCGAGGTAGGAGCGGTGGTCCCCGACGGAGCGGGCCGGCACGTCGGTGAATTCGACGGAGGTGGTACGGCTGCCCGCCATCCCCGGGTGCGCCCAGCCGCCCGCCCGGGGCGCGACACCGGGCTGACGCAGGTCGACGGCGAAGAGGCGCGGCTCGTCGTCGTCGAACGCGGTGACCAGGGCGTGCGTGCACACGTCGCCGCCGGAGCACCAGGCCTTGACCCCGTCGAGCACCCACCCGCCGCCCTCGTCTCCGCCCGAGCCCCCGCCCGAGCCCCCGCCCACGCGCCGGGCGCGGAGCACGGGCATCGGCGGTTCGGCAGCCCACACGCCCCACAGTTCGTCGCGCCCCACGCGGGTGCCGGAGATCTCGGCGAGGATCGCGTCGGCGTCGGCGTGGGCCTCGACCAGGCGGCCGGCGGAGACGTCCAGGGCGCACATCGCGGTGAGCTCGGACCATCTCGTGCGGGTGTCGCCGCGGGCGGGCAGGGGCAGGTCGGCGCGGCCGGCGCGGACCCATTCGCGGGCCAGGTCGGCGGACGAAGCGGCGTCCGGGGAGCCGCCGGGGGGCACGTCAGTGTTGCTCACGGGGCCTCCTTGCTCGCGGACACGCGGTCATGACGCGGTGGTCCCTGCGCTGGCGGCGCGTTCGCTAACGGCGCGCGCGGCGGTGGCGGATTCCCTGGTGGCGCATTCCGTGGCGGCGAGGTGACCGGCGAAGCCTCCGGGGGCGCGCGCGGTCCGGCGGGCCGAGGTCATCACCGGCGCGGCGGTGGACCACGCCACCGTCAGCCCGGCCGCCTGCGCGCGCCGGACCAGCTGGACGTCCTCGTGCACGGGGAGCGGGTCGAAGCCGCCGAGCTGCCGGTAGGCGCGGGCGGAGATGCCGATGTTGGCGCCGTGGATGTGCCGGTGTCCGGGACCCGGGTGGTAGCCCTCGAGGTAGCTCAGCCGGGTGGCGGGGGTCCAGTCCGACCAG
The DNA here is from genome assembly GCF_002999155.1 of Dietzia sp. oral taxon 368. Classification (NCBI taxonomy): domain Bacteria; kingdom Bacillati; phylum Actinomycetota; class Actinomycetes; order Mycobacteriales; family Dietziaceae; genus Dietzia; species Dietzia sp. oral taxon 368. The sequence continues at coordinate 165,294 of NZ_CP027238.1, read as the reverse complement.
TCGTCGACCGCGATCAGGCCCGCCACCACGTCGGCGCCGGAGCGGGCGACCGCCAGTTGGTCGGTGAGCCACGTGCGGGGCACGCGGGAGTCGGCGTCGGTGGTCGCGTACCAGCGCCGCGAGGGGGACGCGGCGGCTCCCGGCGGTGCAGTGGGACCGGGCGGGAGGGGAGACGACGTCGATGATGTCCTCGTTGTCAACGACGACGACGAGGGCCGCCGCAGCGAGTCGAACCCGCGCGCGCGGGCGATGCCGACGTTGCGGGCGCTCGTCCGCACGATGCGAGCCCGCCCCCGCGCGATCTCCTCGGTGGCATCACGACAGGAGTCCAGCACGACCGTCACGGTCACCGGGACCGGGGTGGCGGCGATGCAGTCCTCGAGCGCGTCGAGGCAGCCCGCCAGCAGGTCCTGCTCATCGTGGGCGGGGATCACGACGTCGACCCCGGTGTACTCCACGGCCGGTCAGAGGTTGGCGAAGAAGTCGGCCCAGTAGAAGTCCCAGAACGCCCACAGGATGACGCCCGCCACGGCGAGGAACCACACCACCACCGGGACGAGGTGCCAGCTCTGCAGCGTGCGCACCCAGCGGGCCGCCGTGAGTTTGGCCAGTACGTGCAGCAGTGTGTACCAGAACATGGGGATGGTGGTGGCCCACACGACCATGCACCACGGGCACAGCACCTGGATCTCGAAGATCGACTGGAACGCCAGCCAGTGCACGAACCCTGCGGCGAACGTCAGGCCGAGCAGCGCGCCCACCCAGTACCAGCGCGGGAACCGCACGCCGGACGCGGCGGCCACGCCGATCGCGATCACGATGCCGTAGCCGATCAGCCCGATGAACGGGTTGGGGAAGCCGAACGCCGCGCCCTGCTCCGAGTTGATGACGCTCTTGCAGCTCATGAGGATGGAGAAGTTGCACGCGGGCGTGTAGTCGGGGTTCTCCAGCAGCCGGATCTTGTCCAGGCTGAGCTGGAACGACGCGACCAGCGCGATGGCCGAGCCGATCGCCAGCAGCACGCCGATCCACCGGTCGGTGAACACCCGCGAGCCGACGATCGTCGCGCCAGCGTCCGGTCCGTCGTCGCGGGGGCCGGGGGCGATCGTCACCGGGGCGGCGGGCTCACCGGCGGTGTCCCCGGCGGCGGCGTCTGTGGTCTCGCGCATACGCACAGGCTACCGGGGCCGCCGCGCCGTTAGAGTGGAGCATCCGGCACGCCGATCCGCCTGCCGCGCCCCGCTGCGCACCGCCGGTCCGATCACGGCCGGCCCGCGCGTGTCGTGCGCCCGCGCCCGCCCAGACCGAGTCCGACCACCTCGCCCCGACCCTGAAGGACCCTCACGCGTGACCTCCACCGCCCCCGCCGTCACCTCCACGACCGCCGCGCTGTCCGGTCTGGCCGGTGCGGTCATCTCCAACCCGGCGCTGGCCGATCTGCGCGCGGGCCTGGACCGCGACACCGCCGTGGTGCGCGCGCCGGAGTCGCTGCGGCCGTTCCTGGTGGGTGCGCTGGCCGAGCGCGCGCCGCTGCTGGTGGTCACCGCCACCGAGCGCGAGTGCGAGGAGCTCGCCGACGAGCTGTCGGGGATGTACGACGGCGAGGTGGCGCAGTTCCCGAGCTGGGAGACGTTGCCGCACGAGCGTCTGTCGCCGGCGGCCGACACGATCGGTCGCCGCCTCGAGGTGCTGTCCGCTGTGATGGCCGGACGGGCGCCGAGGATCATCGTCGCGGCGGCGCGATCGGTGGTGCAGCCCATCTCCCCGGCGGCCGCCCGCCGCGAGCCCGTGCGCCTGACCCGGGGCGCCGAGGTCGACCCGACCGACCTCATGGCCCACCTGGCCGAGTTCGCCTACACCCGCGAGGACATGGTCGCCCGCCGCGGTGACATCGCCGTGCGCGGCGGCATCGTGGACGTCTTCCCGACCACGGCCGACCACCCCCTGCGCATCGAGTTCGACGGCGACGAGATCGCCGAGATCCGCGAGTTCTCCGTCGCCGACCAGCGTTCGCTGCCCGACGGCGAGGTCGAGCAGGTCGTGCTGTACCCGTGCCGCGAGCTGCTGCTCGACGACGACGTCCGCGCCCGGGCCGGTCAGCTGGCCGCCGAGCACCGCGCCAACCCGACGCTGGCCGAGCTGCTGGACTCGCTGGCCGAGGGCATCCCGCGCGACGGCATGGAGGCCCTGACCTCCGTGCTCGTGCCGGGCGAGATGGCCACCCTGCCGATGCTCATGCCCGCCGACACCCGTGTCGTGGTGTGCGACCCGGACAAGGTGCGCCGCCGCGCCGCCGACCTCGCCTCGGCGGGCCGGGAGTTCCTCGAGGCCTCGTGGACCGCCGCGACCATGGGCGGCGACGCCCCCGTCGACAGCGAGACCCTGGACCTGTCCGGCTCGGGCTACCGCACCTTCTCCTCCGTGCGCGAGGAGGCCACCGGGGCCGGCCGCGCCTGGTGGCAGCTCGTCCCGCCCGGATTCCTCACCGACCCCGAGGACGGCCTCGTGGTGACCGTCGAGGCCGGCGACCCGCCCGCCCCGCGCGGCAAGGACTCCGAGATGGAGGCCATGTTCGTGCAGCTGCGCGCGCTCGTCGGCGCCGGCGGCCGGGCCGCGATGGTGGTCCCCGGCCACGGCACCGTCACCCGCATCCTGGAACGCCTGTCCGAGGCCGAGGTCCCCGCCACCGCCGCGCAGGCGGGATCCGAGCCCGCCGACGGACTCGTGACGGTCTACGAGGCGGTCCTGCACGCCGGGTTCGCGCTCACCGGCGGCGCCGACGGGGCGTCCGGCGACTTCGTCGTCGTCTCCGAAACCGACCTCACCGGCAACCGACTCGGTTCCACGGCGCGCCCCAAGGCCCGCCACTCCAAGCGCCGCAACCAGGTCGACCCGCTCGCCCTCAAGGCCGGCGACCTCGTCGTCCACGACCAGCACGGCATCGGCCGGTTCGTGGAGATGGTCGAGCGGCAGGTGCGCGGCGGCGACGGCTCGTCGCGGCGCGAGTACCTGGTGATCGAGTACGCGCCCGGCAAGCGCGGTGCGGCCGGCGACCGGCTCTACGTGCCGATGGAGTCGCTCGGCCAGCTCAGCCGCTACGTCGGCGGCGAGGCACCGACGCTGTCCAAGATGGGCGGCGCCGACTGGCAGAACACCAAGCGCAAGGCCCGCAAGGCCGTCCGCGAGATCGCCACCGAACTCGTCCAGCTCTACGCCAAGCGGCAGTCCGCGCCCGGCCGCGCCTTCGGGCCGGACACGCCCTGGCAGCGGGAGATGGAGGACGCGTTCCCGTTCACCGAGACCGTAGACCAGCTCAGCGCGATCGAGGAGGTCAAGGGGGACATGGAGAAGTCCGCCCCCATGGACCGCGTCGTGGTGGGCGACGTCGGCTACGGCAAGACCGAGGTCGCCGTGCGCGCCGCGTTCAAGGCCGTCCAGGACGGCACCCAGGTCGCCGTGCTCGTGCCCACCACGCTGCTCGCGCAGCAGCACCTCGCGACGTTCACCGAGCGCATGACCGGGTTCCCCGTCACCATCAAGGGGCTCAGCCGGTTCACCTCGGACGCCGAAGCGAAAGAGGTCCTCAAGGGCCTGGCCGACGGGACGGTCGACGTGGTGATCGGTACACACAGGCTGCTCGCGACCGGCGTGCGGTGGAAGAACCTCGGACTGGTGATCGTGGACGAGGAGCAGCGCTTCGGCGTGGAGCACAAGGAGCACATCACCTCCCTGCGCACCCACGTCGACGTGCTCACCATGTCCGCCACGCCGATCCCGCGCACGCTCGAGATGTCGCTGGCGGGCATCCGCGAGATGAGCCAGATCCTCACCCCGCCCGAAGAGCGGCTGCCCGTGCTCACGTACGTGGGCGCGTACTCGGACAAGCACGTCGCCGCCGCCATCCGGCGCGAGCTGCTGCGCGAGGGGCAGATCTTCTACGTCCACAACCGGGTGCGGACCATCGACTCCACCGCCGCGAGGATCCGGGACCTCGTGCCCGAGGCGCGCGTGGTGGTGGCGCACGGGCAGATGGGGGAGGAGCAGCTCGAACAGACCGTCGGCGGGTTCTGGAACCGCGAGTACGACGTGCTGGTGTGTACGACCATCGTCGAGACCGGCCTGGACATCTCCAACGCCAACACGCTCATCGTGGACCGCTCCGACCAGCTGGGCCTGTCGCAGATGCACCAGTTGCGCGGCCGCGTGGGCCGGTCGCGCGAGCGCGGGTACGCCTACTTCCTCTACGACCCGGAGAAGCCGCTCACCGAAACCGCCTACGACCGGCTCGCGACCATCGCTCAGAACAACGACCTCGGCGCCGGCATGGCCGTGGCGATGAAGGACCTTGAGCTCCGCGGCGCCGGCAACGTGCTGGGTGCCGAGCAGTCCGGCCACATCGCGGGCGTGGGCTTCGACCTCTACATCCGTCTGGTCGGCGAGGCGGTGGAGGCGTACCGCGCGATCGCCGACGGCGAGAAGGTCGAGACCCAGGAGGAGCTCGGTGAGATCCGCATCGAGCTGCCCGTCGACGCGTTCATCCCGCCCGACTATGTGGACGGCGACCGGCTGCGGCTCGAGGCCTACCGCAAGCTCTCGCAGGCGCGCGAGCCCGGCGACATCGACGCCGTCGTGGAAGAACTGCTCGACCGCTACGGGCCCCTGCCGGTGGAGGCCCGCCGCGTGGTGTCCGTGGCGCGGCTGCGGCTCGTCGCGCAGAAGTACCGGGTGCGGGAGATCGTCCTGGCCGGCTCGCGGCTGCGCGTGGGCCCGCTCGACCTGCTGGATTCGCAGCAGATGCGGCTCAAGCGCATGTACCCGGCCGCGCAGTACCGGGCCACGCAGAAGACCGTGCTGCTGCCGCTGCCCAAGGCCGCCGGTGCCCGCGCGGGTGCGGGTGGGGAGAAGGCGCGCGACGACGAGATGCTGCAGTACGCCGCCGATTTCCTCACCGCGATGGCCGGGGACCCGGAGGGTTCGAACCCGGTGATCCAGCCGGAGACGGCTCCCGCGCGATGAGTGAGCGCGGTCCGGCCGCCGACGCCCCCCGTCCCCATCGAGAAGACAGTTCCGCACGAGACCACTCGGCCGATGCGGGCGAAACTGTCTTCTCGACGGCGGTCGGCGCCGGAGCGGGCCGCTGCGCGGACTCCTCCGGCGACCGGCTGGCGGAGGCCGTCGCGGTGATGGCCCGCATCCGCCGCGACGGCCGGTGGGAGTCCGCCCAGACCCACGCCTCGCTGCTGCCATACCTGATCGAGGAGTCGTGGGAGCTGGTCGACGCGGTGGCCGACGGCGACCGCGATGAACTGGTCTCCGAGCTCGGTGACCTGCTGCTCCAGGTGCTGTTCCACGCCGCGATCGGTGCCGAGCGCGGCGACGCGCCCTTCGATATCCAGGACGTCGCGGGCGCGCTCCTGGACAAGCTCCGCCGCCGCGCGCCGTACTGGTTCGACAACGACGACGACGACGACAACGCCGCCGCCCGCGTCCCGTCCGCAGCGGCCCTGGACGCGGACGAGCAGGACCGCCTGTGGCAGCAGGCCAAGGCCGCCGAGCGCGCGGGCCGCCCGCCGCGCGGCGTGGTCGAGGGCATCTCGTGGGACATGCCGGCGTTGGCGCTGGGGCAGAAAGTGCTGTCCCGCGCCCGCTCCGCCGGCATTCCCGACGACCTGGTGCCCGCCGAGATGCGGGTCGTGCACATCGATGCCACCGGCCTGTTCCGAGACGCGCCCTCTGACGCGGGCGGCGCCAACACCGACGCCGCCGACGCCGCCGACGCGCGTGACTCCGCCGCCGGTGCTTCCGGCTCGGCGGAGGTCGAGTACCGACAGGCGGTCCGGCGGTTCGCGGCCACTGTCCGGGCCGCGGAGTCGCGGCTCCCGGTGCCCGCTGTCGACGCCACGGACGCCGACTGGCGCGCGGCCTGGCCCGTCTGAGGCGCTCCGAGGCCGGCACCTCGCGGCGCTCACCCCGCGCCGAGTGGCGGAAGCCGGTCACTTCGCCCCTGGACGGGGTCTGACCACCGCTGCCTTTCCTGCCACTCGCCGGCACGTGCCTGTGTGAGATGGCCGCGCTCTTATGTTGACGCGTTCCTCGCGCTCCGGGTCGCGCCCGCCCAGGCGGACTAGCGTTCGGTGACGTGGATCACGTGTGCGGCATGCGCCCAGCCTATCGGCGGTGTTTTTTTGCGATCAGGCGCAAGAGTGTGGCGCTGTGCGCTCCACGAACGCTCCCCCACAGCGAAACCTGAGCGTCCCGCTCACTTTGGACTTTTCCTCCATCGGCGGGACGATTTTCGGGCCCGATTCGTGGGTCGAACCGGCCGCTCGTTGGACACTCCGACAACCGTGGATTCTCAGTTTCCTCCCAACTTCACTATGCTCGTCACGTTGGTCAGATAAGTGAAGAGCGAAAGGGCAGAGAAATTTGCTGGAATACACTGCGCTGAGCGCTACTGCTGTCGTTCTCCTTCTGCTGCTGTTCTATGGCGGGACGATGGTCATGTCCATGCGGATCGCACGCAAGGACGAGAACGCGGATAGCTACATGACTGCTGGTCACAAGATCGGCTTCGGGATCTCGGCGGCGTCGATGACCGCGACCTGGATCTGGGCGTCGTCGATGTACGCCTCGGTGAACTCGGGCTACCTCTACGGCGTGTCGGGCCCGATCCACTACGGGCTCTGGGGTGCCCTGATGATCCTGTTCATCTACCCCTTCGGCCGCCGGATCCGGAAGGTCGCCCCGCAGGCTCACACGCTCGCGGAGGTCATGTTCGCTCGCCACGGCCGGTCCTCCCAGCTCATGCTGGCGGGATCCAACATCCTCGGTTCCGTCATCTCGTTGACGTCGAACTTCATCGCTGGTGGCGCACTGATCTCCATGCTGAGCCCGTTCAGCTTCATCCAGGGCGTGATCGTGATCGCCGCCGGCGTGCTGCTGTACACGCTGTGGTCGGGCTTCCGCGCCTCGGTGCTCACGGACTTCGCGCAGGTGCTGGCGATGCTCGGCGCGGTGGTCATCATCGTGCCGGCCATGTTCTTCTTCCTCGGCGGCACTGAACTCTTCGAGACCGGCGCCCAGAACCTCACCCAGCAGCAGCAGTCGTTCTTCTCGTCGGAGGCGTTCCTCAACCAGGGCGCGCCGTACATCGCGGCGGTGTTGGCGTACGCGATCGGTAACCAGACCATCGCGCAGCGGCTGTTCGCGGTGCGGGAGGACCTCATCAAGCCGACGTTCATCACGGCGACGGTCGGCTACGGCGCCACGATCATCGGCATCGGCATGATCGGTGTGCTGGGGCTCTACGCGGGCATCCAGCCGGTGGAGGGCGATCCCAACAACCTGCTCCCGCAGGTCGCGGCGGAGTACCTGCCGGGCGTGCTGGTCGCGGTGTTCTTCATCATGATCATCGGGTCGCTGTCGTCGACTGCGGACTCGGATCTGGCGGCCATGTCCTCGATCGCGATGACGGATATGTACGGGCAGAGCATGCGCAGTCGGGGCCAGATCCCCAATCCGCGGATGATGCTGACGATCGGCCGGGTGACGATGATCCTGGCGACGGTCGCGGCTCTGTTCTTCGCCAACATGCGGTTCAACATCCTCGACCTGCTGGTGTTCGTGGGTGCGCTGTGGGGCGCGCTGGTCTTCCCGGTGATCGCGAGCTTCTACTGGAAGAAGGTCACCAACTCGGCGTTCACGGTGTCGGTGATCGTGGCGCTGGCGGCGTTCCTGCCGACGCGCTTCGGGCTCGTCCCGGACACGGGCGTGCTGCCTGTCGTGACGGAGGCGTTGGCCGTGGTCGGCGTGGCGGTGGTGTTGGGCCTGATGGTCTTCGGCTTCCTCGGGTTGCGGGTGGCGTTGATCGTCGGCGCGGTCGGTGGGCTGGCCAGTGCGCCGCTCATCTTCGGCTTCCTGCGTGACTACGACACGCTGACCGCCTCGCTGGTGGCGTACGCGGTGAGCACGCTGGTGTGTGCGGGCATGTCGTTCCGTAGCTCGACGAATTTCGACTTCGCCACGATCGCGCGGGACACCGCCGATTACGACACCGAGGAGGTCGCAGAGATTCTCGAGGCGGAGTCCGACGCGGCGGAGACCGCCGACGTCGGTGACGAGTCCGAGGTGGTCACCGCCGGTAGGGACCGTCGCCGACGCGATGACGACGACAACGACGACGACCTCGTTCGGGTCTGAGAAGGAGGACGACTACTCATGTCACCGATCTTGCTGACGATCTATGTGCTCATCTGGCCTGTCTTGGTGGCGGGCACCCTGGCGGTGATCGTGCGGGGCTTCGTCAAGGAGGCCGCGGAGGCCAAGAGGGAAGGCGCCCCGATCATTTAACGCCCGCGCGCGCGAGGCGAGCGCCCGCGAGTCCACGGCCCCCGGTCGGCAGTCGCCGATCGGGGGCCGTGTCGTGTCGGGGCTGACCGGCCGCCGTCGAGTCGGGCCAGGGGTCGAGCCGGTGCACACACATCGAGGACAGCTTCGTATCCTGCCTTCCAAGCAGGGGCCCTTCGTATTGCGTGTTCGAATTTTTCGTTTTACCCTTGTCTATGGCTGCCATGAAAAATCACACTGTGCTTCCGTCGGATGCTGACGAGCAAGAGACGCTTCTTGGCTTGCAAGAGGCATTGGCTGGTGGGCGAGCGGTGTCAATATCGACAGAGGATGGCACGTTCGGGCTCACCGAAAGTGTGCGGTCGGTACTCGTCGATGCCGTGACGGCGTTGGCTCACGGGCAGGCCGTGACCGTAGAGCCACAGCGGACAACCCTGACGACTCAGGAAGCAGCTGAGCGCCTGGGAATCTCCAGACCGACACTGGTCAGATTATTGGAGCAGGGAAGAATTCCGTACACGACTCCGGGGCGGCACCGGCGAGTAAAGCTGGCGGATGTGCTCGCGTTTCAAGAGCGTGAGCGTGAACGTCGGGGCCGGGTGCTCCGCGAGATGGCCCGCGAGGAAGAACCAGACCCGGAAGAGGCTGGAGACGGCTTCACCAGAACCCGCTGACCGGCGTCGGAAATGGTTGGATTCCGAGTAGTTCTCGACGCCTGCGTGATGCTGCCGCAGACGCTCGCCAACCTTTTGCTCACGCTTGCGGATGCCGAACTTTTCGTTCCGGTATGGACTCCGGATCTGCTCGAGGAAGTGGAGCGGAATCTCACCGGCTCCAGGTTTGGGAAGACACCAGAGCAGGCGAAGCAGCGTGTTCTGCGCATGCGAACTGCATTCCCATTCGCCGAGGAGTTTTCCAGCGGGTACCGCGAACTGATTTCGTCGATGGTTAACGATCCCAAGGATCGCCACGTCTTAGCGGCAGCCGTTCGGTCCGGAGCGGGCCTGATAGTCACGGCGAACCTCAAGGACTTCCCGAGAAGCGCGCTCGAGAAGTTCGATGTGGAAGCGATCCACCCCGACGAGTTTCTCTGCGACCTTCTCGATCTCCATACCGGCATTGTGTTCGAGTGCATGGAGGTGGTAGTGATGAGGAATGCGCACCCTCCTCGCACGGTCGGAGAGCTCCTCGTATCCCTCGAGCGGCAGGTGCCACGATTCGTCGACGCCGTCCGGAGGCATCTCATCGCTCCGGACGAACCGTCAGGGGAGTCGATGGGTGCCGCTGACCTCGCGCCGCACGAGTTCGTCGAGTTGGACGACGAGCAACTAAAGACCCTCTCGCCTGACGCGAGAGAAGCCTACGAACGTCTACGGACAATGGACCATGCGGAGCGGGTGCGGTTTCTCGGGCACGTCAAGTTGGTCGAAGCCGCGTGGGCGTTCCTGAGCCCGGTTTGTGTAGATGGTGACCTCCGTTCGGTATGGCCGAATGTGCATCCCGACCTGAGGCTGGCACTCACTCAACAGTGGGTTCGCGACAACCAGCGCTCCATCGAGGCCGACGGTTTCGACGAACAGGCTGTCGCGGAAGCACTATCCAACGCGACGTCGGAACACCCCCTGTGGGTGCACTTCGAACGCGTTCACGTGCGCTCTCTTCGAGAACTCGTTCCGCCTCCCGCGACGTGGGGAATTGGAGCGTCAACACGGTTGGTCGGCCCCGACTTGGAAGTTCTCTATGTCCATGACACCTCAACGCTGGAGGACGGCGTCTGGGAGCCCAACACGCCTCGGCACGTCTTCCCGATCCTCATGAATCTAGTCGAGGGGCGATGGCTTGTGCGCAATCTCGGACCCGAAGCCGATCCCACCGGTGCGATGTGATCGATCCGAAGCGGGGTTAAGCCAGGAGTGATCGGTCGACCTCGTCCCACGAGCTGGCGCCACACAGGGAGAGGGTGAGGTCGATCTCGGCGAGGAGGTTGTCGAGCACCTCGCCGACGCCCCGTTCGCCCGCGATGGCCAGGCCGTAGATGTGGGGCCGCCCGATCGTCACCGCGTTCGCCCCGCAGGCCATGGCCTTGACGACGTCGGTGCCGTTGCGGATGCCGGAGTCGAGCAGCACGGTCGGCTCGGGTCCGACGGCCTCGCGGATGCGGACGAGGGCGTCGAGGGTGCCGATCGATCCGTCGACTTGGCGGCCGCCGTGGTTGGAGACCATCACCGCGTCGACGCCCGAGTCGAAGGCCTGCCGGGCGTCGTCCGGGTGCAGGACGCCCTTGAGGACGATCGGCAACCGGGTCCGGTCCCGCAGGGCCGCGAGGTGCTCCCAGCTCAGCGCCGGGTTGGAGAAGGTGTCGAGGAAGGTCTGCACGGCGGCGCGTGTCTCGGGCGCGCGCAGGTTGTCGAGCAGTCGGCCGGGGCGGTTCCGCGCCATCTCCAGCAGCGTCAGCGCGGCCCGTGGGGTGACCTTGATGGCGTCGGGGTCCGCGCCGGGGCCGGCCGCGGCCTCGCGCGCGACCCGTTCGGCCACCATCTCGGTGAAGCGCGGGTCGGAGACGTACTGGGCGATGCCGACTCCGCGGGTGAACGGCAGTGATCCGAGGTCGAGGTCCCAGGGCCGCCAGCCGAGGGTGGTGGTGTCGAGGGTGACGACCAGGGCACCGGCGTCGATCGCCTCGGCGCGGGCGATGAAGCTGTCGACGAGCTGCTCGTCGCTGCTCCAGTACAGCTGGTACCAGCGTGGGCCGCCGGCCATCGCGCGGGCGGTCTCCTCCATCGGCGAAGAACCCTGGGAGGACAGGATGTACGGGATCCCGCGCTGTGCGGCGGCCCGCCCGACCATGAGGTCCGCCTCGCGGCGGACCAGTCCGGCCGCGCCGATGGGGGCGACGAGCACCGGGGCGGGGAGTCTCTGCCCGAGCACGGTGGTCGCCAGGTCCCGCCGGGAGGTGTTGCGCAGCATGCGGGGGACGAGTGGGCGACGGTCGAAGGCCTCGCGATTGGCGTCCATGGTCGTCCCGGAGCCGGCGCCGCCGTAGATGTAGGCCCACGCCTTGGCGCCGCCGGGCCGACGCAGGAGCGCGCGTCGGGCTGCGGCTTCGACTTTCTCGGCGCTGGTCGGAACCGTGGGCGTGATGCCGGAGATGCCGGAGCGGTAGATGACGTTCTGTCGCGCGCGGCCGAGGGGGTCCGGCGCGGGGCTGGCTGTGGCGGGGGTCACTGAGTCTGCCGTCATAGCGGTGAGCGTACTGCGGGCGGGTCGACGGCAGAGCGAGAGGAGCTAACCCTCGCTACTGCCGGGCCGGCGACGTCAAGAAAATCGGCGCACCATCGCGGTCGAGGACGCCTCGCCCAGCGTGGCCACCGAGCCGATGGCCTCGAAGCCGAACCGCTCGTAGAGGCGTCGGCTGCCAGGGGTGGTGGCCTCCAGAAACGCGAGCGGGGTCGGGGAGCGGTCGACGATGGCCAGTCGGTGCTCGAGAAGGGCTGTGCCGACGCCCTTGCCCCGGGCCTCGGGCCCGGCGCCGATGTCGCGCAGGTACCAGTGCGGTGCGGTGGGCCGGTAGGCCTCGATCTGCAGGGTGTGGCGGGCGCCCCGGCCGATGGGCAGCCGACCGAGGACCCAGCGGGTCCCGCCCGTGATCGCCCGTCGGACCGTGGCCAGCGCGCCCGGGTCGGCAGGGGGTTCCCACAGGAGAGCTCCGACCACCTCGCCGTCGTCGACCGCCACGTCCACCCATCCGGGGCGCCGCCGTACGCGACGGCGGTAGTACGCGGCGAGCTTCGCCAGCCGGGTCTCGTCCACCGGCAGGGTGATCGACCACGCGGGGTCGTCGCGGAACGCCTCGCTGAGGATGCGGGCCACCGCAGGGGCGTCGGCGCGGGTGGCTGTGCGGACTGTCACCATGGGCGGGCTTTCTGACGAGGTGGGCGGGTGAGGAGCGTGGCGCGGTACGTGTGGGCGCGGTCAGCGCTCTAGGTGAGCTGCACGGTCGTCAGGCAGGTGAGATCGTCGGCGCCGGTGGCGATCGGTGTGCTCGCGGCTTTGCCGTCGTGCTCGATGTGGATCGTTCCGGTGATGTCGCGGGGGAGCCAGAGGCCGACGAAGCCGTTGTCGTAGGTGGTGCGGGTCTCGTCGAGGATCGTCCGGCCCGCGGCGTCGGTGACGGTGACGTCGACGGATTCGCCGGGCATCTCGCCCAGGCAGGTGGTCAGGCTGTGGAAGGTGCAGTCGTGGGTTTCGGCCTCGTACGGCGCGACGGAGAGGTAGAACGTGTCGTCCGGCATCGGCAGGGTCGCGGTGGAGCCCCCGGTGGTGTCGGTGAGCACGAGCTCGGTCGGTTGGACCGACGCGATGAGTGTGTCCGGGCGGTCGGAGACTGCCATCGTGTCGAGGTGCTCGACGACCTCGGTGGCGTCCATGCCGGCCAGCCCGTGCTGCTCGAGGACGGTCGATCCGGGCTGCGTGCTGCCGCAGGCGGAGAGGGCGAGCGCGCTCGCGGTCAGGGCCGCGGCCAGCGCGCGGTGTCGCGGGGCGAATGTGGTGGTCATCGGTGGCGGCTCCTCGTTTGTACTCGCAGCAATTCTCACATCGCGAGTGCATCTCACGTCCGACGACCCCCTCGGGCGTCCGGGCGCACCCAGCGCGCCATTCAACCCAGCGCGTGCAGAACCGCGAGGCCGGCGGCGCCGCACGCGCCCGCGACGAGCAGGGAGGCGAGGGTGCCGATGATGAACCGCTCGCTCACCGCCGGGTTCTCGCGGATCTCCGGATAGCGGCCGAGGGCCTTGATCGCCACGACCACGGCGGCGAGCTCGAAGCGCCCGGCGAGGATCGCGGCGGTCAGGCCGAGGCGTTCGAGGATCCCGATCCACATGCCGCCGCGCAACACCTCCCGCACCTGCGGGGCGGGGTCGTCGCGTCGGCGCATCACGGGCTGGCGAGCGTCGCCGCTGATCTCGACGGTCGGGGGTTCGGGCACCCGCGCGGAGCGCAGGACTAGAGACGCGATCGGCGATCCGAGCCCGGCGGAGGCGAGGAGGCTGACGGCCACCACGATCGCGACGACGATCCAGTCGGGCCAGGTGCTCATCGGTCGTCCTCCCCGTTCGAGTCGGTGGCCGGGCGGTCACCGCGGGTCGGGCTCTCGCCGGTGGCTGCCGCGTGTGCGCCCGCGAGGAGTCGGTCGAGCGCGGGGTAGGCCGCCCGCTCGTCACGGATCCGCGACGCCCGTAGCGCGCCCGTGACGGAGGCGGGCGTGATGCCCAGCTCGTCGGCGGCCGCGGCCTGCGTGGGGGAGCGGTCGACGGCGTCGACGACCCGCCACTGCGCCTCCGTGCGGCCGAGGACGAGCGGCGCGACCAGGGCCCACACCGCCTCGCAGTCGGCGGCCCACGCCATGGCGGTGGCGGGCCCGTCGAGCACCCCGGGACTGTCGGGGACACGTATCGCCACGGAGCCGGGGAGCCCCTTGGCGGCGTCGACGGCGGAGCGGGCGGCGATATAGGCGTCCCCGCGACCGGCCCGGGTGCCGGAGGAGTAGGACTCGTCGTCGACATCTCCCGCGCCCACGCCGCAGTGCCAGTCACCTTCGCGCAGCGCGATGAGCAGCGCCGAGCGCACCGCGGCGGGGTCGTCGAGCAGGCCCTGAACCTCGTCGCCGGCGGTGCGCTCGAACGCCGCCGCCACCGGGATCTCGTTCAGGGCGTCGAGGAGCGCGGGCACCCGGTCGGCGCTGGTGCGACTGCGGCGCTGGTCGATGGTCACCACGTACATGAGGTGATCGTGCCACATATCGCTGACATTAGGTCGAACAGCCTAATTGGGCCGGATTAGGCGAAAACGGCTCATCGAGCGGGGGTCTTCTGAGTAGCGGTCAGGCGGTGGCCGGGCGGCCGATGTCCGGGCGGGCGTCGCCGAAGGTCTCCTTGCGCTCGCGATCGCGCACCCGCTCGCCCCACGCGTCGAGCCGGGCGCGGCCGAACGGCGTGCGGTAGCGCAGCGTGTTGAGCGCGACGAGATAGGCGTGCGCCCACGGCGGCCGGACGGGCAGGCCGAACTCGCGCATCGACTCACGACCCAGCAGCATGGTGAGCATGCTGAGCAGTCGCTCGTGGCCGACGCGGGCCCGCAGGCGGGGGAACGGGCCGCTGCGATGCCGCGTGCGCTGCGCCTCCACCAGCGCCTGCGTGAGCTGCGGGCCCGCCTCGGACAACCCGGCCTGCGCCAGGAGGATGTGGTAGTTGATGCGGTGGCGTTCGCTCTCGCGCTCGACGAGGAAGTCGTCGTCGACCCCGAGCAGCCAGCCGACGTAGCGCCACACGTGCATGACGTCGGCCGAGTCCTGCCGACTCACCGGCACGCCGAGCGTCCGCACGCCCAGCAGGACGACGGCGTCGAACAGGCCCAGGGTGGCGGCGAGGTCGCTCTGGTTGATCGGCAGGCCCCAGCGGCCCGTGTCCCAGCGGGGCTCCATGGCGTGGTTGACCACCGCGTGCATCGCCCGCACGTGGCCGGTCAGTCGCCACGCCTCGCCGCCCGGGCGCAGCCCGTCGGGGATCGACAGCGACATGGTCCAGTGGCTGGTCTCGGCCAGGCGACGCAGGGTCGTGTTGCCGGTCAGCCCACCGGTGGCCACGAGCAGGTCGGTGGGGCCGCCGAAGCGGTAGCCGCCGATGAGCGAGAGCTGCAGCAGGATGTCGGCGGCGTTCTGACCCATCCGCAGATAGACCTTCTGGCCGCGCTCGATCCTGGCCCAGTCGACCCAGTCCGGGGTGTCCTCTAGCCGCGCGATGTACTCGCGCAGGACGGGGGCGGCGTCCTCGGGCAGGCCGGCCGTGCCGGTGGTCAGGGCCTCGTCGAGCTGCCGGCGGCTCACGGCGCCGGGCTCGCCCGAGCGCAAGCGCATCGCGGCGGCCAGCCTGTTGCCGAGCTCGTCGCGTTCGAGGTAGCCGCGGCCGAGGCGGTCCATGAGTTGCTCGTCGACCTCGTCCACGCGCGCGACGGCCTTGAGAGTGCGGCCGATGCGGCGGGAGCGGTCCTCGGCCTCGCGGAAGCGCGTGGGGTACGGCGGGGCCGGTTCGCCGGCCGGCGAACCGGTGGCGGTGGTGGGGCGTTCAGGCGCTGCGGTCATGACACGACTATGACGCGAGTATTTACTCGCATACAATTCGCGTTCATGAGAAGGGTCCCCAAGCAGGCCAGATCCCGCGCGATGGTCGAGCGGATCATCGCCGCGGCTCGCGTCGTGCTCGTGCGCGACGGCTACGAGTCCTTCACCACCAACCGCGTCGCCGACGAGGCCGAGGTGAGCCCGGGATCGCTGTACCAGTACTTCCCCGACAAGTCGGCGCTGGTCACAGAGGTGATGGACCGCTGGTCGGCGGAGATCTCCGACCGCGTGGCCGCCTCGCTCGCCGCCTCCGGCCCGGTCGACGTGCAGGACCCGGCCGCCGTCCGCGGGATCGCCGACGCGCTGCTGTCCGCCCTGGAGGCGGACGCCGGGCTGCTGCGGATCGTGTGGGAGGAGTTGCCCGCGGTCCGCCACCGGGCCGCGCAGCACGCGCTGGAGACCCGGGTCCGCGAACTGCTCGCGGTGTACCTCTCCGCGGCCGGACTGCGCTCGGCGGATCCGGCGGCGCGGGCGTGGGTGATCGTCATGGCCGTGGAGAACATCGCCGTCCGCTGGGTCCTCGACCGGCCCGCCATCAGCCGCGACGCACTGCTGGACGAGCTCACCGCGCTCGCCGGCGGGTTCGGGTCCGGGTGAGGGGAACGTCACGGCCGGCCCGCCACGAATCGGGGGATACCCTGACGCGCTGCGGAACCGGGCTCCGGCAGGATGGTAGGCGATGCCCACCCTGACCCCCCGCGCCACCGCGAGCCTCGCGGGCCTGCTCGCGACCGTCGTCTTGTCGTCGTCGTGCTCCTACGAGGCCACCCGCGAGGCGCCCATCCCCATCCCCCCGGGCATCCCCCCGGCCGCCGGCGCCCCGGTGCCGACCATCGACATCAACGCCCCCGGCCGGACGTCCGATCAGCTGCGCGAGTGGGCGGCCGGCATCAACGAGCCGATGAACATTCCCGTCGCCGCCCTGGCCGCCTACGGCAACGCCGCCGAGACCATGCGCCAGACCCGCCCCGAGTGCAACCTCGCCTGGACGACGCTCGCCGGCATCGGGCACGTGGAGACGCGGCACGGCCGGTACCGCGGGGCGATGTTGAACGACGACGGCTACGCACTGCCCCCGATCATCGGGATCAAGCTCGACGGATCGCCGGGCTTCGCCGACATCCCCGACACCGACGGCGGGCGCTGGGACGGCGACACCGAACACGATCGCGCCGTGGGACCCATGCAGTTCATCCCCGAGTCGTGGAACAAGTACGGCCGCGACGCCAACGGCGACGGGGTGGCCGACCCCAACCAGATCGACGACGCCGCCGTGGCCGCCGCGCGCCTGCTGTGCGAGACCGGGGGAGACCTCTCGGTGGCCGAGAACTGGCAGCGCGCCGTGCTCGCCTACAACGCCTCGCGCGAATACGTCATGGACGTGCGCGACGCCGCGGCCGCGTACTCGGTGGGGACGACCGCGCCGTAAACCGTCACCCGGCGGGTCCGGCATGACCCCGGCCTCGTGGTGGACGCACCCGTCGAGGGTGATGTTGATCGAGTAGCGCAGTGGTCTCCTCTCGCCGCTCCCCGTGCAGGCCTGAGACGTTGAAATCCAGCACCGCCGTCCGGTGAGGTCGACGACGAAATCGGCCGCTGGCATAGAGTCGTCGGGGCCCCTGGGCCGGCCTCACCCACCCTGGGCCGACCTCACCTACAGCGGGAGTCGCACACCTATGTCAGCACCGACGTCTCCATCGGCTCGGCCGCGCCGCCGCGCCGCGGACACCCCGGGCGTGGACGCCCCGACCACGGCCAACGGGCTCCTGCTCCGCGCGGTCGGCCGCCGCCGGCACCTCTGGGCGCCCGGGCTGGTCCTCATGACGCTGTGGCAGCTGTGCGAGGCGCTGGTGCCCATCGCGATCGGCGTGATCGTGGACGCCGCGATCATCCCGCTCGACCGCTGGGCGATGCTGTGGTCGGTGGTCGGCCTGATCGGACTGTTCACCGTGCTCAGTCTGGGGTACCGCTTCGGCGCCCGCATGAGCAACCGCGCCCTGCAGGAGGAGGCCCACGACCTACGGGTGGAGGCCACGCGCGTGCCGCTGACCCGCCGCCGCGCGATGGACGGCGCCAGCTCCGGCGACGTGCTCTCGGTGTGCTCGGCCGACGCCGACGTGGCCGCGTTGGTCTTCCGGCAGATCGCGCTCGGCGGGTCGGCGGTGATCGGGATCGTGGGGATCTCCGTCTATCTGCTGTGGACCGACTGGGTGGTGGGGCTCATCGTGCTCATCGGCGTGCCGCTCAGCCTGGTGCTGGTCGCCCTGCCCAGCCGCGCCATCTCCCGCCACAGCACCGCGCAGCAGGCCGCGATCGGCATGGCGAGCAGCCGCGCGACCGACATCATGGCCGGCCTGCGCGTGCTCAAGGCCGGCGGCGGCGAGCGCTGGGCGGCCGAGCAGTATCGCACTGCCTCCGAGGACGCGGCCGCCGCGGGGATCATCACCGCGGAGCGCTCGGGGCGCGTGCAGGGCATCGGCTCGCTCGGCATGGCCGTGGTCCTGGCGCTGGTCCTGCTGGCCGCCGGGTACCGCGTGATCCAGGGCCAGATGGAGATCGGCACGCTCGTCTCCGTGGTGGGCGTGGCGGTGTTCTTCGAGGAACCCGTCCGGATGATCACCCAGATGGTCGCCGTCTTCGCCCGCTCCCACGGCGCCGCGCAGCGCCTGGTCGACCTCCTGCAGTCCGCGCCGGTCGACGACTCCGGCTCCGAGGTCCCTGCCGGCGCCGAGCTGCGCGTGGAGGGCCTGGCACTGCCCGACGGCCGCGCGTTCGACCTGGAGGTGGCCGAGGGCGAGGTGGTGGCGCTCGTCGCCGATCAGCCGGCCGCCGCCGATGCCGTCACCCTGGCGATCGCGGGTCACGGTGACGGGGCCGATGCCGTGCTCGTCGGTGGTCACCGCCGCAGCCAGCTCGCCCCCGCGATCGCCGAGCACCTGGTGGCCGCGCCGCACCGCGTGGACTTGTTCGTGGGTACCGTCCGCTCGAACATCACCATGAGTCACGACGACGACGAGGAGCCCATCTCCGAGGCGGTCCTGCAGGCCTCGGCGGTCGCGGAGATCCTCGAGAACCTCCCCGACGGCCTGAATCACCCGGTCCGGGAGGGCGGCCGGAACCTGTCCGGGGGCCAGCGACAGCGGATCGCGCTCGCCCGGGCCCTGCACGCCGATCCCGACGTCCTGGTCCTGCATGAGCCGACCAGTGCCGTCGACGCGGTCACCGAGTGGGAGATCGCGCAGGCCGTGCGTCGACTGCGGACGAGTCGCCCGGGGCAGGCCACGCTCATCGTCACGTCGTCGCCGCCGTTCCTCGCGACCGCCGACCGGGTGGTCCACCTGCCCCGCAGCGGCGACGTGCGCACGGGAACCCATCTCGAGCTGCGCGAGGCGTCAGCCACCTACCGGACGGCGGTCGACCGATGAGCCACACCGAGACTCTCGCCACCCAGGACGCGCAGGCGGCTCCGGACGCGGCCCTGCCCCTGGCCAGCGGCCGCGAGTCGCTCGCCGTGCTGTGGCCGCTGCTGCGCGACCGCCGCGGCTACCTGCTGCTGGTGGCCGTGGCCGGCCTGGTCGGCGCGGTCGCCGGCCTGGTGGCGCCGTGGGTGATCGGCAGGCTGGTCGACGTGCTGCCCGGCAGCCAGGACTACTCCACGGTGTGGGCGGCGGCGGGCGCGATCGCCGTGGCCGGCGTGGTGGGCGCGGGTTGCACGTGGGCGGGCCAGGCGTGGCTGGCCCGGCTCACCGAGCCGACCGTGGCGCGCCTGCGGGAGATGGTCATGGACCGCTCCCTGCGCCTGGGCGCCGCGCAGATGGAGACCACCGAGACCGGCGATCTGGTCTCGCGCGTGGCCGAGGACGCGCGCGAGATCAGCCAGGCCGCGACCGCCGTGATCCCGCTGGTGGTGCAGTCGCTGTTCACGGTGATCGTCTCCGGCGTCGGCCTGGCGACGGTCGACTGGCGGCTCGGCCTCGTGGGCCTGGTGGCGCTGCCGATGTACTGGACGACGTTGCGCTGGTACCTGCCCCGGTCGGGCCCGATCTACGCCGCCGAGCGCGCTGCGTTCGGCACCCGCGCCAGCCGGCTGCTCGGCGGGATCACCGGCTCACGGACTCTGCACGCGTACGACGCCCAGGACGCCGAGCTGCGCCGCATCACCGCCGCGTCGGCGGAGGCGCGGGACCTGTCGATCCGGGTGTTCTACTTCGTCACGCGCGCCTTCTCCCGTAACAACCGGGCCGAGGTCACGGTCCTCGGGCTGCTACTGGTCGTGGGCTTTGTCCTCGTGGACGCCGACATCATCACCTCCGGCGCCGTCACGACCGCCGCGCTGCTGTTCCACCGGCTGTTCAATCCGATCGGCGCGCTCGTGGGGATGGTCGACCAGGTGCAGTCGGCGGGCGCCTCGCTCGTGCGGATGGTCGGCGTCATCACCATGCCGTTGCCCGAGCGCACCGCCACTCTCGAGCCCGGCCCGCTCGAGCTGACCGGCGTCTCCCACTCGTACGGCAAGGCCTCCGGCGACGCTTCCTCCGGCGGGGCGTCCTCCGGCGTGGCCGCCCCGGCGCTGATCGACGTGGACCTCACGCTGGCTCCCGGCGAGGTCGTCGCGGTGGTCGGCTCGACCGGCGCCGGCAAGAGCACCCTGGCCCTGGTCGCGGCCGGAACCCTGACGCCGTCGGGCGGCAGCGTCCGCATGGGCGGGGTGCCGTTGGCCGATGTCGATCCCGTGGCGCTGCGCCAGCGCATCACGATGGTCTCGCAGGAGGTGCACTCCTTTGCCGCGACGATCGCCGAGAACGTGCGGGCGCCCCGCCCCGAGGCCCCCGAGGCCGAGGTCCGCGCCGCCCTGCGGACGGTGGGCGCCGACTGGGTGGACGACCTGCCCGACGGCATCCACACGGTCATCGGCGAGGGCGGCCACCCGCTCGATCCCATGCAGTCCCAGATGATCGCCCTGGCCCGCGTCGAGCTGGCCGACCCTGATGTGGTGATCCTCGACGAGGCCACCGCCGAGGCCGGATCCGCGGGGGCTCGCCGCCTCGACGACGCCGCGGCCGCAGTCCTGCGCGAGCGCGCGGGCCTGGTGGTGGCGCACCGGCTGAGCCAGGCCGTGTCCGCCGATCGAATTCTGGTGATGGAGCACGGCCGGGTGGTGGAGTCCGGCACGCACGACGAGCTGCTGCGCGCGGACGGCCGCTACGCGGAGCTGGCAAGGGCGTGGTTCGGGGTGTGAGGGTGCCGCGAGGCGATAACGGCTCTTCCCAGATGGGGGTGTAGGTCGGTCGGGCGCGTCGGTCCGCAGATAGACGTCGAGGTCTCCCGACGATGGAGATTCCTACGCCACCCATCCGAAAGACCTCGACGTGACCGACACAACCCCGCCGGCCGGCTTCGGCCGCCCTGACCTCACCGCCTTCGCGGCTCATCCCAATCGACCCTGATCGGGTCTGCTGACCCCCTCGACGAGAACGCAGCGACATCACAGCCACCCAACCCCGACCGTCCGGGAAGCTGGGGCACGTCACACGGCCTGTGCTGCGGGCGTGTCGAGTGGGTCGTCCAGGGGCGACGCAGGAGCGTCGACGCGACGTGCTGAGAGGTGGTTCCAACCGAGCGCTAGGACACTGGCTACAGGCATGCCGATAGGTCAGGAACGGCGTCGCTCCCTGCGCAGGAGGGAGCGCAGAGTCTCGGCGTTCGCGTAGCCGACACGTAGCGCGATCTCGGCGGAGGTGAGGTCCGTGGTTGCTGAGAGGTGCCGAGCTCGTTCGATGCGAAGCCGTTGGACGAAGCCGAGCGGAGTGAGGTTGAGCGCCGCACGGACTCGTCGTTCGAGGGTGCGCCGGCTGGTGCCGAGCGACTGCGCGACGAAGGCGACGTTGAACGGTTCGTCCAGGCGGGCGCGCACGAAGCGTTCGAACTCGACGACGATCGGGTCCTCGTGCCGGAGATGTTCGTAGGCGACGAAGGCCGCCTGCGACGGGCGCTCGTCGATGATGAGGAGCTTGGCGACATGTTGGGCCAGGTCGGGGCTGATCGATCGCACGAGTGAGAGCGCGAGGTCGATGTGGGCGAACGCGGCGCCGGCGGTGACGAGGTTCCCGTCGACCACGACCATGGTGTCGAGATCGAGGGCGACGGTCGGATAGCGCTTCAGGAACTCCGGCCCCAGGAACCAACTGGTCGTCGCCCGCCGATGATGCATCCGTCCGGTCTCGGCGACAGCGAACACGCCGGTGCACGCCGCGGCGATCCGGGTGGTCGCCTCGTCGAGGCGCCCGAGCGAGGCGATGACCGAACGAGCATCTCGGCTCTGGAGGGCGTCGTGGGTCGCGGCGGCCGTGAGGGTTCCAAGCGCAGGGACGACGACCACGTCGAACTCTCCGGACTCCGACAGCGGGTGGTCCACCGACAGGGTCATCGATGCCGTCGTGGTCACTCGCCGTTTCGGTCCGAGGATGGCGAGTTCGATCGCGTCGATCCGCGGGTCGATATCGCTGCGGGCTCCGTCGGCCACCCGCACGATGTCGATGATCGACGCGACAGCCGAACCGAAGCAGCCGTCGATCGCGATCAGTCCGATACGCATGGCGCGAACAATAGCAATACTGCCGTATACGCCACTTCTCACATGCCCTTGCTCGTCATACGCTGAACTCGCTTCACCAAGAAACCTCGACACCTAGGAGAACCCCTCATGTCCACACCCGCATCACTTCCGTATGCCTTCGTCGCCAAGATCGTCGCGGCCGATGGACAGCACGACGCGCTCGCCGATCTGCTCGCCGGCGCTGTCGCACTCGCCAACGAAGAAGCAGGAACGATTGTCTGGTTCGCGGTCAGGACCCACGCCGACACCTTCTGGATCTTCGATGCATTCCCCGACGAGGCCGCTCGCGACGCCCACGCCAACGGCGCCATCGTCGCAGCCCTGATGGACAACCAGCACCTCCTCGGCGCAGCACCCGAGATCCTGGCGGCCGACGTCCTCGCGTCCAAGCTCCCGTAGTCCGCCAACGCACGAGACGATCGCGCCCCGCCGAGCCGTCGCCAGGTCGCGACGCAGCGCCACGCTGCGTTGCCGAGCGGTGCGAGGCCTATCGGCACACGGACAGGATGTCCGAGCGTTCAGCCGGCGAGGGCTCTCTCAGAGGAGCCGAGCCTTGTTGTACTTCGGAGTGCGCGCGGCGACCAGCACGCCCACGCATCGTGGGTGACGGCGACGGCCCCAGAACCGGCCCGCTCGTCGCCGGAGGAGCCGCCAGCGCCGCCCCGAGCAGCTACGTGCCAGCGAGAGAAACTTGTCCTAGCTGAGCTCGTCCGCCAGCCGCGCGGCGGGGATCCAGTCGATCCCGAAGACCCGGGCCACCTCGGAGAAGGTCGACGCATCCGCGTCGGTGCTGGTCGCGGAGGCGATCAGGCGGGACAGCATAACCGTGCCCGCTCGTTCCTCGATCGTCCCCGCCGCCGCCAGGAGCGACCAGGAACAGACCTGGTGGTTCCGGTGGGCGCGGCCCATCGTCTGCTCGGCGAGGAGTCCCGAGTAGCGGGCCTGGTGGAAGAAGCCCCTGCGCGGGGTGTCGGTCGCGAACGATCCGTCGGCGAACTGCTCGCCCGCCTGCAGGTTGATCGCGGTGGGGGTGTTGAACACCACCACCGGCGCCTCGCCCCGCTGGAAGCGCACGCGCTCGGCCTCGGCCTCCGGATTGGAGCCGTAGATCCGCGCCACCGGGATGCCGTCCGCCTCGAGCATCTCGGCCACCGGGTGCGCGGCGGTGGACACCATCTCGGTGGCGATGAGCACCTGGTATCCCCGAGCGAGTTCGGCCTTCGCCGCCGCCACCGTGTGCTCGACGCGGATCATCGACGCCTTCTGCCTTAGCCGCACCAGCGCGGCCAGTCCGCGGGCGACGTTGTTGCCCGTGCGGGCCAGCTGCATCTCGCGCTGGAAATCGCCCCACTCCAGCTCGTAGGCCCGCCACTGGTCCGGGGTCAGCTCCACCAGGTCAACGTCGAAGGGCGGCGGCCCCCACGGCGCGGAACGGGTGAGCATGAGCGGCGGATCGTGCCGCAGCAGGATGTCGCGCACGTCGCTGATGGCGGCCTGCTGCGTCTGCAGCGACTCCTTCGCGTCCGCGCTCCACGTCCACTTCCCGTAGGAGGGTTCCAGGGGCACACCCCGGCCGGCCAGCGCTCGACCGAAGTCCGCCCACTGGGCCGGCGGATCTCCGTGCACCTGGGCGTACAGCGACGACATGTAACCCCATTCGCCCGGGTGATGCCCCGGGGTGGCCGTGATCGTCAGGACGAAGGGGGCCGTCTCGTGCGGCGAGTCCATGCGGGTCAGTCGCCGCATATAGCTGGTGCGTTTGCTGTCATGCCGGAACTGGTGGGCCTCGTCGATCACCGCGACATCGACTTTCAGCCGCGGCCGCCCGTTCCGGGCCATCAGCTTGCTCAGGCTGTCGGAGGACATGATGATCCAGCGCAGGTCGTCGTCTCCCAGCGCCGCGATGGTGCGACGCCACGACGGGATGGTGATGCGCGCCGGCCGGTCCACCGTCACCAGGATCGTGCGGGCACCGCGCTCCCGCGCAATGGCCTTCGCTGCCGCCACCGCCACCAGGGTCTTACCGGTGCCCACGTCGTTGGCCAGGTGCACCTGCCGGAACCCACGTTCGGCGGCCGCGGTGATCGCCTCGACGTCCGCGCGTTGCTCGGGCCGGAGCGTCATCGGAGCGGCGGTCGCGCCCGGACCCTCGCTGCCGTTGAGTTCGTCCTCGAGCCACCGCAGGTAGGAGTACGGCTTGCTGGCGTAGGGCTCCAGTGACTCGGGCAGGGAGGTCCCGACGTACGCGTGCGCCGTGAGCGACTTGTAGTAACTCACCCCGGCCGGCATCCCGCCGCCCAGCCCGCCCCACGGGAGCTCCAGCAGCCACACCCGCTGCCCGGGCGGGATCGACGGCACCGCCGGCGCCGCGCTGGACTTCTTGGCCGACGTCGCCCGCGTGGAGCTCGCGCTCTTCGCCGACGCAGCCCTCGTGGATCTCGTCTTGCGCCTGGTGGAGGTCTTGCGTGGGGACCGGGTCGCCATCAGTTTCCTGGCCGTTCGGGGGAGGGGACGAGGGCGGGTCGGGTCACAGCGTTCTCCTGGGCGGTCCGGACGTTGGTCGGCCTCACTGTAGGGACTGGGTCGGACTCGCCGGGTGGCCGCCGGCACTCAGGCAACGGGCCGCGTTGTGGAGTTCGTTCGTCGGCGATGGCGGCTCAACGGGGAACCATCCGGCGAGCGGGGTGATGGCAGCGAGTCAGCGACTACCCCCATGGGGTTGCGATTTATCTGTCTGAGGTGCGAGTTTCGGCATTATTTAGACGCCAGTTCAGACACGTAAGGAAGGTGTTCTCTCCATGAGCGGAACCGTTCTCGAATTCGGACTCGACGGCGCGGGAACGGGGGTTCTCCACACCACCCAGATCGTCGGCGGCGAGCACTCGATCAGCGCCGAGGGGCATTCGGCGTTCGGTGGTAAGGACACTGCGCCGAGCCCGCTGGACTACGCCCTGGCGGCGCTGGCGTCGTGCACTCAGGTCACCGGGCAGATCGTGGCAGCCGGCGATAAGAGCATCTCCCTCGGCGAGTGGGACGTGGACCTGAAGGCACACCTCGACAACTCTGTCCTGGTCTACGGCGCGGAGGGGGTCTCTAACTTCCGCGATGTGACCGTGACGGTTTCGGTGCAGACGAACCTGGACGAGGCCCGCTTCGCCGAGTTCGCAGCTGAGGTGGAGCGGCGGTGCCCCATTGCCACACTGTTCCGTGGCTCGGGTGTGGAGCTGACCACCGAGTGGACCAACCGGCCCCTCGCGTGAGTGGAGGAACCCTCCCGGCTCCCTCACGCAATGCCCGCCGGGGCGCTCACCGGGGCGGATCGGGGTAACCCCGTACAGCCTCGGCGATAGCCGGCGCAGTCCGTGGAACAATGGGCCCCGGACTGCGCCCACCTCCTAGCGGCGCCGGCCACGCACACGAACCCACGAACTTCCCCCAAGGAGCACAGATGGCGCTTATCGAGCAGGTCGGAGCCCGGGAGATCCTCGATTCGCGAGGCAACCCCACCGTCGAGGTGGAGGTGCTTCTGGACGACGGTTCGTTCGGCCGCGCCGCCGTGCCCTCCGGCGCCTCGACCGGCGCCCACGAGGCCGTCGAGCTGCGTGACTCCGACGAGCGCTACCTGGGCAAGGGCGTCACCAAGGCCGTCGAGGCCGTCCTCGACGTGCTGGCCCCCGCCGTGATCGGCATCCCGGCCGAGGACCAGCGCCTCGTGGACGAGGCCCTGCTCGACGCCGACGGCACGCCCAACAAGTCGACCGTCGGCGCCAACGCTGTCCTGGGCGTCTCGCTGGCCGTGGCCCGCGCCGCCGCCGAGTCCTCGGGCCTCGAGCTCTACCGCTTCATCGGCGGCTCCAACGCGCACGTCCTGCCCGTGCCCATGATGAACATCCTCAACGGTGGCGCCCACGCCGACTCGGGCGTCGACGTCCAGGAGTTCATGATCGCCCCCATCGGCGCCCCGACTTTCCGCGAGGCCCTGCGCATGGGCACCGAGGTCTACCACCACCTCAAGACCGTCATCAAGGACCGCGGCCTGTCCACCGGCCTGGGCGACGAGGGCGGGTTCGCCCCCTCCGTCGAGTCCACGACCGCCGCGCTCGACCTGATCGTCGAGGCCATCGGCAAGGCCGGCTACGAGCTGGGCACCGACGTGGCCCTGGCCCTGGACGTGGCCGCCACCGAGTTCTTCAAGGACGGCAAGTACCACTTCGAGGGCAAGCAGCTCTCGGCCGCCGAGATGGCCGACGTCTACGCCGAGCTCGTCAACAAGTACGCGCTCGTCTCGATCGAGGACCCGCTCGACGAGGACGACTGGGACGGCTGGAAGACCCTCACCGACATGATCGGCGACAAGGTCCAGCTGGTCGGCGACGACCTCTTTGTCACCAACCCGCAGCGCCTGGCCGACGGCATCGAGAAGGGCCTGGCCAACGCCCTGCTGGTCAAGGTTAACCAGATCGGCACCCTCACCGAGACGCTGGACGCCGTGGACCTGGCCCACCGCAACCGCTACACCTCGATGATGTCGCACCGCTCGGGCGAGACCGAGGACACGACCATCGCCGACCTCGCGGTGGCCTGCAACTGCGGCCAGATCAAGACCGGCGCCCCGGCCCGCTCGGAGCGCGTGGCCAAGTACAACCAGCTGCTGCGCATCGAGGAGATGCTCGGCGACGCCGCCCGGTACGCCGGCGCCGGCGCCTTCCCGCGTTACAAGGCCTGAGTAGTCGAGAGGAGGGCTCATGGCCCGCCCACCGCGCCCCTCGGACCGCCGGGGAGACGCACGCGATCGCGCGTCGTCCCGACGGCCCGGTGAGGCGTCGGGTGCCATCCGACGCCGGGCGACCGGGGCGGGCCGTGGGACCACCGGCGGCCGCGGCACCGGAGCCGACGCGCGCGGCGCCGGCGGCCGCGGTGCAGGCGATGACGGCGCCGTGGGAGCCGGGACCGACCAGCCCGGCGACGGCACTCGCCGGCACCCGCCCCGCCGGCGGACGCCGAGCCGCGAACGCGACCGGCCCGTCCCGGCGTCCGCCCGCTCCGGCCGGGTCGGCACCACCGCGCATCCGGAGGCCCACCGTCTCACCACGCGCACGGACCTGTCCGACACCCTGCTGGGGCCGCGGAACTACACCCCGCGGCGGATTGGACTCCTCGCCGTCGTCGCCATAATCCTCCTGGTCACCGTCTCGTTCCCGTTGCGCAACCACTACCAGTTCCTGCGCGACGAAAAGGCCGTGGCGCAGGAGCGGGCCGCGATCGAGGCGACGATCGCCGAGCTCGAGGCCGAGCAGGAACTGCTGTCCGACCCGGCGTACATCGAGCAGCAGGCCCGCATCCGCTTCGGCGCCGTGAAGCCGGGGGAGACGCCGTACCGGGTGTCCATGGTGGATCCGGTGGAGCAGGCGGCGGCCGAGCAGCGGGCGGCGGAGATCGCGGCGCTGCCGTGGCAGACGCGGGTGTGGCGGTCGATCTCCGAGCCGACCGACCCGATCATGCCGGAGGACTCGGCGTTGCTCGAGGGCACGTCCATCCCCGGCGGCCCCGACACCCCGGCCGTACCGGTCGTCCCTGACGGTTTGCCCGGCGGTGACGACCCCGCCGCCCCCATCCCGGGCGGCGTCCAGGAACAACCACAGGAGAACCCCTAGCGTGAGCGCCGAACAGAGCGTGTCCCAAGTTGACCTCGACGCGATCGCCGCCCAGCTGGGCCGGCCGCCGCGCGGGGTGCTGGAGGTGTCCTACCGCAGCCCCGACGGGCGGCCCGGGGTAGTCAAGACCGCGCCGCGGCTCGAGGACGGCACCCCGTTCCCCACGCTGTATTACCTCACCGATCCGCGGCTCACCGCCGAGGCGAGCCGTCAGGAATCCGCGGGGATCATGAGGGGGATGACGACGAGGTTGGCCAACGAGCCCGAGCTGGCCGCCAACTATCTGCAGGCGCACAGGCGGTACCTGGAGAAGCGGAACGCGATCGAGGACCTGGGCACGGACTTCAGCGGTGGCGGCATGCCCGAGCGCGTCAAGTGCCTGCACGTGCTCATGGCGTACGCGCTGGCAGAGGGGCCGGGCGTGGTCCGGCTGGGCGATGAGTCGGTGGCGCTGGCCTGCGAGGCCGGGCTGCGCGGGACCGCGCTGCCTTCCGACTGGCCCACTCCCGAGGAGCTGGGTGTGCCCGACTACCTCGCCATGGACGAGCAGTGACCGCTGCTGTGCGCGTCGGCGCGATCGACTGCGGTACCAACTCCATCCGCCTGCTCGTCGCCGAGGGTATCCCCGGCGAGCCCGGGCTGACCGACGTGGTGCGCGAGATGCGGATCATCCGCCTCGGCGAGGGCGTCGACGCGACCGGCCGACTCTCCGAGGGCGCGATCTCCCGCTGTCGCACGGCCCTTACCGACTACGCGGCGACCATGGCCGAGCTCCGCGTGCAGTCGGTGCGGATGGTGGCCACCTCCGCGACCCGCGATGCGGCCAACAAGGACGAGTTCTTCGGCATGACCGCCGAGGTGCTGGGCGCGCACTTCCCGGGTGCGGTGGCCGAGGTGATCTCCGGGCAGACCGAGGCCGAGCTGACTTTCGCCGGCGGTGTCTCGGATCTCTCGCCAGCCGACGGGCCGTTCGTAGTGACCGACCTCGGCGGCGGGTCCACGGAGATCGTGGTGGGCGAGCTCGTCGGCGGCGAGGTGCGGTTGTTGGGCGCGCGCAGCCTGGACATCGGCTGTGTGCGGATCACCGAGCGGGTGCTGCACTCGGACCCGCCCACGGCCGACGAGATCGCCGAGGCTCGGGCGGTGATCGCCGAGGCGCTGGCCGAGGCGGGCGATGTTCCGGTGGGCCGCGCCGCCCGCTGGGTGGGCGTGGCTGGCACCTTCACCACGATGAGCGCGCTGGCGCAGAAACTTGGGAAGTACGATCCCGAGCGGATCCACGGCAGCGTCATCCCGCTGGACCGGATGCGAGAGGTGTGCGACCGCCTGGTGGTGTCGACGGTGACCGAGCGCCGCAGCCTGGGGCCGATGCATCCGGGCCGCGCGGACGTGATCGGTGGGGGAGCGATCGTGGTGCAGGCGTTGTGTGATGAGATGTTTGAGCGCGCGGGGCTGTCGGAGCTCACGGTGAGTGAGAAGGACATCCTGGACGGCATTGCGATGTCGGCGCTGCCCCGCCTGGCCGGCTAGCCCGGTACGGCGCCCTGCGCGCCACCCGGTTCCGCACCGGCGGCGCCAGCAAGCCCCCATAGCCCAATTGGCAGAGGCAGACGGCTTAAAACCGTTTCAGTGTCGGTTCGAGTCCGACTGGGGGCACTAGCCGGAATAGTTGTGAAAGAAACCTCGTAGGTACTCTCGCAGCGGCGGGTCACAAGCGTAGATGTAGGTGCCGCGCATACCTCGGGTCAGCAACACGGCATAGATGTTCTTGACGAACTCCAATAGCTCGTCGTCCGTAACAGGTCTGCCGTCCGAGTTTTTCTGCTTGCCTTTCCTGTCAAAGTAATTGGACCGATCAAACGCTAGCGATCCAGTTCGCGGATCGAGACGAAGGTCTGGGCCGATGATAACGCCCGCGTAATTCAGGTCATATCCTTGAATTGTATGGATTGACCCAACTTCGTTCACCGATGAGGGTGAATTAACCCAGTCGACGATCACTTTGTTCCACCTGAGCTGCACCCCATCGATCGTTATGTCGTAAACTCCACTGTCCTTGCTGGATCTCCATTCCCAGGCGTAGCCTGCGAGCATTCGAGAAAGCCCGGTGTCGTCCTCGCGAGCGCGAATCTCGTTAAGCATGGCGGGAAAATGGTCGAAAAACCGGAGGTCGTAACCCTCGAAACGCACGGGTTTATCTTGGCGCTGTGAGAGAACGTCCTTTATATATTGAACGTAGTTCTGCCCAGCCTTGACGCGCATTTGTGAAGTCAGCGGGTATATTCGGCTTGTGGGATCTACTGTTGACCATAAAGATTCTAGCGTTTCTGCGGACACATCCATAGGGCGGACACTTTGGTCCGCGTCGAGCAAGTAGATTTGATGCGTACTACTGTGGTTTATCCAGTCAATTTGGGTGTACTTTGGGTCGTCGGCCCCAAATAGCTTTTCGTTGATAACGCGGTACTTAGTATTTAGGTCGGCGGAAGTTTGATTAGCGCGTTGAGTTAAACGGTGCGTTTCATCGACTATTAATAGGTCGAATGGGGTGGTGCCGAGACCTACTTGGAAGGGGGTGAGGACCGAGTCTGGGTCGAGCCCTGGTGTTTTTCTGAATACCGATTGGATGGATCTGCGCAGTGACTGCTGCGGAACGACTAGGCCGATTCGAAAGTTCTTTAACAGCTCAGGATAGCCCTCAGTGAAGAACTCGCTGAGGATCGAATCGCCGTCATTCGTCTCGAAGTTCCGAAGATGTTTGATGTCGGCAAGTAGTTTCATGAGATAGATCGCGACGACAGTTTTTCCTGTTCCTGGGTCGCCATTCACAATAATCCGACTCGATGTCTTGTGCTCTAGATCGTCGAATAGGCCGCTGAGAATGTCTTCAACAGCAATTGCTTGGTCCGGAGTCAGCGCCTTGAATGGCGATAATTTGAAAAGGTCGGTGTTCTCGATTGCTCGAACACTGCGGGTGAACATGCCGAGCTTGCGGAGTTGTTCGAAGATTTCTTCGAACGAGTTCTGGTAGTGTTGACGACCGTAGTAGTCCGCGTCAGCGATGCCGTCGTTGCGGTTGAGTACTTCGTATTTGCCATCGCCTGCGAACAGGCGGATTAGATACGACTCAAGGTCGAGGCAAACGGACTTGTTAAATGTCTCGCCGATTATGATCCGGACGTTAGTTAGGTGATTTTTGGTCGGGTTATCGAGGTGTTGGTGGAGTCGGCCAGATCCATTGATGGATTCGCCGACATAGATTTCACCTGTGCTATCGAGAGTGTAGACGACTGGCCAATTAGAGATCTTTGGGTCCAGTGTGGATAGGGCCTTGATTGACTCGGCGTCAAGACGTGTTGGCTCAATCCGGAAGCCGGTCATATTTTTCACTCCTGCCTCGCGAGCGTTCGACGGGATATTTCTCATCGGTAATCGCCAACTTCTCAATAATGATCTCATGAGGGTCAAGGCCGATTTTGTCGGCTAGGAGATATGCATAGGTGAGGACGTCGGCGAGTTCGTATTTGACCGCAGCGGTGTCAGCATTATCCGACCACTGGTAATTTTCTAATAACTCCCCAGCTCCGATCGAAATGGATTTTGCGAGGTTCCCTGCGGTATGGAACTGCCCCCACTCTCGGTCAGCTACGAATTGACGGAGGGCGTCCCGTACAGATTCAAGACTAGTGCTCATCGGTTCCTTCTGGCGGTGTTGGGCGACTGGCGGTCTTCGTCGGCTAAGTCGTCATCTCGAGTTCGCTGTCCTCGGCACATTGTCCCCCGTCACCTGCAGTCAGACACTCAATCTCTTGCAGCTGCCGCTGCGTCGGTCAGCGTTTCCAGGAGCTGAGAGCCGCCGAACCGCGCTGACTAGGTGAACTTCGCCCCCGCCCTCGGCCCGCCGCGGGCTTCTCGGCCCCCGCTCCGAGACTGCCCGCTCGGCGCACGAGCCACCGTCACCGACAGCCGACCCACCTCAAGGAGCCGCACGCAAAGTATGCGCGGAGCAAACGCTGCGTGAACGGCACGCCGCCTGGTGGACGCTGCGCGCCAAGAACGCGACGCTGCTGCTCACGGTGTTGGGCCTGTTTTTCGTGTAGAAGGACCGGGGGTGTCAGCTGGGAGGGGTAGGGGTAGTTGGCGGCGGCGCTGGACGACCAGCTGTACGCCAGCAACGCCCAGGGCCCGAGCAACCCGCGGTTCCTGCGCACGGCCGACGAGTACATGGCGGACTAGGCCGGCCCGGAGGCGGGCTCCCTGCGCCGCTTCTGCCCGCTGGGCGCCGACGAGATTCACTGCGACGCCACCCCGGCCGTGGAGAAGGCCTGCGCCTAAGCTCAGCGCCAGTCCGAGAAGTCCTTCGGGGCACCGAGTCGCGCCTGTAGACGGCGGTGGAGATGCTGCGACAGTTTACCTAAAGCCCGACCTGAGCTCTAGGAACTTCAAGCGACCCGCGTTGACGGCGTCGATAAGTCCGCTAGCGCTTCATCGCTGGTGGCTTGACATCGGTACCTTGTCTCCAATGGCGACCACGACCGCGCGCAGGGGATCGAGGGTTCCGAGGATTTTCTTAGTTGGTGCGCCCGTGAGGTGCTGCAGGTAGCGGGCGACCGCCAGTTCGGCGAGCACCACGGTCAGGTGTACCCAGTCGGAGTGGCTGGTCCAGTGGAAGACAGGACTTGCCCCGGGGCCTGACTCGGTCATGCGGAAGGCCTGCTCGGCATGCTGCAGATCGGGTGGGCCACCACGGCGTGGCGGTCCATGATCGTCGGGCGCTATTAGTGACTTATCGCTCGTGGGCTCTTCCGGATCCAAACCGCATAGTGGGGCTCGCCAGTGGCATCGAGAGGCGCTGAGTGTGTCACCATCTAGCCGTCCGCGGACAGTTTCCCAATAGTCGCGGGTAGCTACGGACGCGGTCCTGAACTGCAACACGTTCAGGCCCCGCGCCCCTAGTATCGCTCACTTACTCACGCGCGCCACGCTCTCACCACGTGACCTCGAAGTAGTCCGACCGTAGCAACCGGGAACGACGTCGCCTTGTGAAACTCATGCCAGAGTTCATACATGGGTGAGCCTCCAGTTCCAGCGCACATCCTTGGGCCCCTGGTGTCGTAGAGTCACGACCTAGGTCGTCTGGTGCTGGCTCCTATTCGCTGTCCGCACCGCTTAACGTATCCGGGAGGACAACGTGGGAACGCAGAGTGGCGAAAATCCGCCGGATGGAACTGAGGCTCAACCAGTGAATACAAATCCTCCAACCGCTGTCCTGTTTGAGGGGGAGAAACTAGATTTCGACCCGAACCCGATGGTGTCGGGCAGTCCTACTGATGCCGCCATAGACGAAAAGTACGCTTCCGGCGAAGTTCGCATAGTTACCGAGCAGGCGCGTTATCCGCTTTCAACGATAACGACAATGGTGGAAAGTGGAGACTACGAACTCAACCCTGAGTTTCAGCGTCGCCATCGGTGGTCTGAAGAGAAGCAATCTCGGTTAATTGAGTCATTCATTATGAACGTGCCGGTGCCCCCAATCTTCCTGTACGAAGATCAATACTCGCATTACGAGGTCATGGATGGGCTCCAAAGGCTGACGGCAATCTCTGCCTTCTATCGCGATCAGTTGATACTGAAAGACTTGACAGAGTGGCCGGAGCTTGAAGGTAGGAGCTACTCGGAGTTGCCGGAGCAGGTTCGGCGAGGCATCGACCGACGCTACCTCTCGTCGATCATCCTTCTCCGTGAAACTGCAAAGACTCCCGAGGAAGCAGAGCGACTTAAGCAGATGGTCTTCGAAAGGATTAATAGCGGGGGCGAAGCACTTAAGGAACAAGAGGCACGCAACGCTATTTATAATGGGCCGCTGAACCGGATGTGTATCCGCCTTTCGCGCAACGCACATCTTTGTTCGATGTGGGGCATACCCGGCCCGGACCCTTTCGAATCCTCCACCGGCGAGCCTAGGCCGGAAGTTAGGGACAATAAGCACTATAGGACAATGCAGGACGTTGAGCTGGTATTGCGCTTTTTTGCTCACCGCCAGAGACGGCGCATAGGCGGCGGGTCTTTACGCACTTATCTGGACCGGTATCTGCGGGAGGGAAACCTTCTTGCTGAACCGGTCTTAAAAAATCTCGACGATCTATTTGTGTCGACGGTTGAATTGGTGCATGAAGTCCTCGGAGACCGGGCCTTTTGGCTTTGGCGCCACCGTCACGGCCATTGGGGTTGGCTAGAAAGACCAACAACCACCGCTTACGACGCGATCATGTTCGCCTTTAGTCAGCACCTAGCTGATGCGGGGGAACTGAGGGCGCGCGCGAGCGAGTTCAGGGAAGCGATGCCGGTCTTTTATCAGCAGCACGTTGCGAGCTTTGACGCCCGCATGACCAACATGTCGAACCTGCGCGAACGCGACGCCCTTGTCGAGGATTTGATCACGTCTGTACTGCTGCATGGCGAATACCGGGCGAAGCCATGAGGGCCAACTTGACTCGGTTTGTCGCCTCGGCCAGCGAGCTTCGCGCCAATCTTGCTTTTGCCGAATCGGTGGCCAGTCTCGTTAATCGGAATGAAGGGTTGGAGGACGAGTCTGATAATCCGCTCTCCGCAGCCGCCGCCATTAGGTCCATTCAGTCTACCGCGCCGCCCACGGCAACGACGCACAAATTCTATTACACGGGCGCTGTGGTCGGTCTTTACGCGGCGCTCGAGCAGTATGTTGAAGGTCTCGTGCAGGATGCCGCTCGCTTGATGTCGAACGCGTGCGATGATTACAGTCAGCTACCCGACAAGCTGAAGCAAACGCATCGGTCCTTGACTACGGGAGTGTTGCTCCAAATTCAAGAGGGGCGGTATCACGGATCCCTGAGCGAGAGGGACCTGGTGGCGGGGCTTCACCATGCTATCGGGGATTACATGCCCGTTAGGCTGAATAATGGCGTTTTCAGTCACCATACGGCTAACTTCCGGTGGCCTGTCATTAGGAACATGTTCGAACGGATAGGCATCCCAGTGGGGACAGTTGAATCCGCCGAGGCACTTGTGAAAGCGATGGATCGACTCTTCCCAGACGCCGCTGCTTCGACACAGATTATTGACGATCTCGCCCATCGTCGAAACGAAGCGTCGCACGGCTGGCAATCAGAGCTATTGTCCTTCGAATTGATGCAAGCTTATATTGAAGTTGTCAGCGCCTTCTGCGTGGCTCTATTCGAGGCGGTAGCGAGCGTTGTTGCAGGACATTTCGTGAAGCTGAAGGGTGTAGAGCTCGGTCGGCCGGACAAGGTCTACCAAAAGCACATCGCTGGTTACTACAGCCTGGCCCACGGTGTAGCGGTGGGCGACGTTATTGCCCTCGTGACTGGCCAGGGTGTTCATTGTGGTCGGGCGCTAGAGCTCCAGCGTGATCATGAAAGCGTAGAATCCGCAGAGGCTGGATACCCTGCATCGGTTCGATTAGCCCTCCGACTGTCGCCGAGACATCGCCTCTTCGTTCTTCCCGCAGAGGCCCAGGGGCTCACCTCGCCCTAATCTAGTCTCTCCGCACTTTCTCCGTAGAGGACCCAGGAGAGGTCGGTAGGGTTGTAGTCGCGGCTGAGGTGTCAATGACCTGTATTAGGTCTCCTGAAGGCATATTGGCGCCGCCCGTCTCTGTCGACGCTGTTCGGCTGAGGTTGGCCTAGGTTCTGAAAGCCGCCGACTCAATGTTATCGACGTTTCACTCAGCTCAGTGACCATCCCACCTCGCCCCCGCGTGGACGTTTCACCCTCCGCTCCTAGACTGTCCCCTCGGCGCACGAGCCGCCGTACCGACAGTCCGCCCACCGCGAGGAGCCCCACGTGGAGTATGCGCAGATCGAGGCGCTGCGCGAGCGGCATCCCGCCTGGCGGATGCTGCGCGCCACCCACGCGCCGCTGCTGCTCACGGTGCTGGGCCGGTTCTTCGTGGAGGAGGGGCGCGGGGCGAGCCCGGAGAGTGAGCTCGTCGCGGCGCTGGACGACCAGCTGTACGCGATCAACACCCAGGACCCGGCCAACCCGCGATTCGTGCGCACGGCCGCGGAGTACCTCGTCGACTGGGCCGCGCCCGAGTCGGGCTTCCTGCGTCGCTTCTATCCGCTGGGCGCGGATGAGATCCACTACGACGCCACCCCGGCACTGGAGAAGGCCTACGCCTGGGTGCAGGGCTTGGCAGAGCAGTCGTTCGTCGGCACCGAGTCGCGCCTGCAGACCGCGGTGGACCTGCTGCGCCAGATCGCGCAGGGCACCGAGTCCGATCCGGCCAAGCGCCTGGACCAGCTCGAGCGCCGAAAGCAGGACATCGAGCGGGAGATCGCCCAGCTCCGCGAGGATCCGCAGGCCGGCCTGCTGGACCGCACCGCGGTCCGCGAGCGCTACCAGCAGTTCGCCGCCACCGCCCGCGACCTGCTGGCCGATTTCCGGCAGGTGGAGGAGAACTTCCGCGCCCTGGACCGCTCGGCGCGCGAACGCATCGCCACGTGGCGGGGCAGCAAGGGCGAGCTGCTGGCCGAGCTCGTCCACGGCCGCAGCATGATCGACTCCTCCGATCAGGGCCGTAGCTTCCAGGCGTTCTACGACCTGCTGCTGTCCACCTCGGGCCAGGAGGAGCTGTCCATGCTCCTGGACCGGTTGTCCGGGGTGGAGGACCTGGCCGGGGATCGCCGGATGCGCACCATCCACCACAGCTGGGCCGAGGCCGCCGAGCGCACCCAGCACACCGTCCGCAGCATCTCCGAGCAGCTGCGCCGCTTCACCGACGACCAGGTGTGGCTGGAGAACCGCCGCGTGCTGGACCTGGTGCGCCAGATCGAGACCACCGCGCTCCACCTGCGCGAGGGCGAGCTGCCGGGCTTCGGGCTGGAGCTGGAGGAGACCAGCATCGACGTGGCCCTGCCGACGGATCGCCCGCTGTTCACCGTGCGGCCGGCCTCGGAGGTCAACAGCGACCTGGAGCCGGTCGAGGCGGAGGAGGTCGACACCTCGGTGCTGGCCAACCAGGTCGTGGTGGATCCCGCGCGCCTGGCCACCCGCATCCGTGCGCTGATCCCGGTGCACGGCACCGCGCGGCTGGAGGACATCATCTCCCTGTACCCGCTCCAGCACGGCGCGGCGGAGATCGTCGGCTACCTGGCGCTGGACGAGGACGATCTCGAGGTGACCACCCACGAGCATGAGGAGACCGTGATCGAGTACCACGAGGCAGGCAGGCACATGCGCGCGACGATGCCGCGGGTGGAGGTCACCCGCCGATGACCGCCTCCGGATCCAGCACCTCCGACCATGCCGTCGGGGACCGTGTCACCACCGGCCGTGTCACCCCCGAGCGCGCCGTGGCGGTCAGCGCCATCCGCCTCATGCAGGGTGTCGTGTACCAGGAGTCCGACGCCTGGGACGACCTGGTGCGTCACCAGGGCGCCGTCCGTGACCACTTCGCCGTCGTGGGACTCGAGGTTGTTGTCGACGACGACGAGGGCTACGCCTACCTGCGGACCGCTGACACCCCGGAGGGCGAGAACGCTCTTCCTCGTGTCATCCGGCGACGAACGCTGACGTACGCCGACAGCCTCCTGCTGGTCTTGTTGCGCAAGCGCCTGGCCGAGTTCGAGTCGGCCGGCGACCCCGGCCAGCTGGTGCTCACCCACGACGAGATCGTGGAGATGATCCAGCTCTTCCTTCACCGCAGCACCGACGAGGCGCGCGAGCAGCACCAGATCGACGCCTCCATCAATCGGCTGGTCGGCATGGGCTTCTTGCGCCAACTCAAGGACCGCAAGGGGGAGTGGGAGGTCCGCCGCATCCTCAAGGCCTATGTGGACGCCGAGACGCTCTCGGACTTCTCGGCCAAGCTCGCCGAGTACGCCGACGCGGACGCACCTGAACCCACCAGCACGGACGCGGGAGACACGGATGACTAGCGGCCTGTTCTCCTCCGTCGAGCTCGGCAGCGGTGAGCGCCCCGGCTTCCGACTGGCCCGCCTCGAGGTCCTCAACTGGGGTACCTTCGACTCCCGGGTGTGGAACCTCGAGCCGGCGGGGGAGACCCTGCTGCTCACCGGCGACATCGGCAGCGGCAAGTCCACCCTGGTGGACGCGGTGAGCACGCTGATGCTGCCCTCGCACCGGATCGACTACAACAAGGCCGCCGGCGCCTCCCGCAAGGAACGCACCCTGCGCTCGTACGTCGAGGGCCATCACAAGACCGAGCGCAACGAGGCCACCGGCAGCGTCCGCTCGGTCGGGCTGCGCGACGGCCACTCGTACTCGGTGATCCTCGGCGTCTTCCGCAACGAGGGGTACGGCGAGGAGGTCACCCTCGCCCAGGTCTTCCAGCAGCAGGAGGCCACCGGCCAGCCGTGGCGGCGCTTCATCACCGCCGACCGGGCGCTGTCCATCGACCCGGACTTCACCGGCTTCGGCTCCGACCTCGGCGCCCTCATCACCCGCCTGCGCGACAGCGGGGCCGTGGTGGACAAGGACTTTCCGACCTACGGACGCGCCATGCGACGCCTGCTCGGCATCCGCTCGGAGCAGGCCATGGAACTGTTCCACCAGACCATCTCCATGAAGTCCGTCGGCGACCTCAACGAGTTCGTCCGCACCCACATGCTCGAACCCGTGGACGCCTCCGCCCGCATCGAAGGCATCCTGCGCCACTTCGAGGACCTCACCCGCGCGCACGACGCCGTCACCCGCGCCCGGACCCAGCTCGCCGCCCTCGAACCGCTGGTCGAGCAGATCCACACCTACGACACCGCGCTCGAGCGCCGCGAACGGCTGCGCGAGGAGCGACTGGCCCTGCGCCCGTACTTCGCCGAGCTCCGCATCTCCCTGCGCCAAGCTGAGATCGACACGCTGACCACCGAGGTCGCCTCCGCCAACACCGAGGTGGTCCGCCTCCGGGAGAAGGCCAGAGAACTGGCCACCGAGCGCGAGGCCCTGGTCACCGCGCGCGCCGAATCCGGCGGCAACCGCATAGGCGACCTCGAGCGAGATGCCGCCGCGGCCCGGGAGCAGCTGGAGGAGCGTCGTCGTCGTCGGGATCGGTTCACCGACGCGGTGACCCGCGCCGGCCTGGACCCCGTCACCGACGAGGCGGCCTTCACCCGCCTACCCGAGGCGATCGCTGCACGTGAGGCCGAGCTGGACTCCCACGGTGTCGACCTGGCCACCCGCCACAACGCGCTGGTCATGGAGCACGGCGAGCGCAAACGCCAGCTGCGTGAGGTGCAGCAGGAGCTGACCGGCCTGACCGGGCGGACCAGCAACCTGCCCACCGAGCAGCTGCAGGTGCGCGCGCAGCTGTGCGCTGAACTCGGCCTGGACGCCGCCGATCTGCCCTTCGCCGGCGAGCTGATGGACATCGCCGCCGAGCACGCCCAGTGGCGCGGCGCCGCCGAGCGCGTCCTACGCGGCTTCGCCCTGTCCCTGCTCGTGCCGCAGGAGCACTACGCCGCCGTGGCCGACTGGGTGGACTCCCGCCGGCTCACCTCGCGCCGCGCCGACGGCCGCGAGGTGGGCGTGCGGCTGGTCTACGAGCGGGTCCCCGAGAAGCACGTCCCGCTGCAGCGGCCGCAGACCGACGGGCTGCTGCTCGCGGACACGGTGGAGATCGCCGACTCGCCGCTGCGCGGCTACCTCGCCAAGGAGCTCTACGCCCGCGCCGACCACCTGTGCGCGCAGACCATGGAGCAGTTCCGCGGCGCCGACCGCGCCGTGACCGTCCAGGGGCAGGTCCGCTCCCGCAACCGGCACGTCAAGGACGACCGCACCGCCACCACCGACGCCCGGAACTGGGTGCTGGGCTGGCGCAACGAGGACAAGGTCGACGCCCTGCGCGCCCGGTGCGCCCGGCTCGAGGCCGAGGTCGTCGAACTGGCCACCCGGCTCGACGCCGCCACCGCCGAGCAGACCGCGGCCGGCCAGGCCTGCACCGCGCTGGTGCGGCTGGCCGAGTACCCGTCCTGGCGGGACCTGGACTGGGCCGAGGCCCAGCAGCGCGCCGACTCCGCCGAGGCCGAGCGGCAGCGGCTTGTCCGCGGCAGCGACGAGCTGTCTGAGATCGACCAGCGGATCGCCGACCTCGACGCCCGCGCCGCCACCGTGGCCGACGACGAGCGGGAACTGTCCGACCACCGCAGCCGCTGGCAGAGCAGCATCGACCACGAGCAGCGCCAGATGCTCCGGGACCAGCGGGTGATCGACGAGCTGGACGAGGCTCTATTGGAGTCCGCCCGCGAGGTGTACCCGCGGTTGCGCGAGCGGCTCGGCTACGGCGAGGACCCGGGCGCCGAGCTGGCACAGACCGCTGACGAGGCCCATTCCGCCGAGGCGGCGCTGTCGGATGCGATCGACGCGGACGTCGAGCGCGCCCAGCGCGAACTCAACGGCCTCACCACGCGGATCCACCAGGCCATGGCCGAGATTCGTCGCACCTGGCCGGAGCAGACCAAGGAGATGGATGCGGCCGTGGCCGCCCGCGCTGAGTACGTGCGGTTCCACGCCCGACTGGCCGACGACGACCTCCCGCGCTTCGTCGACGAGTTCGAGAGCCAGCTGCGCAAGAACACCATCCGCGAGCTCGCCGGCTTCCACAACTGGCTGCTGCGTCAGGCCGACGACATCGGGCAGAAGATCGAGAAGACCAACGAGGCACTGGGCGCGATCGACTTCAACCCGGGGCGGTTCGTCCGCCTGGACTGCGAGAACACGGTCAACCAGGAGGTGCGCCAGTTCCGCGCCGACCTACGCGGGGTCACCGACGACGCGTTCGGCGGCGACGGGCAGTACTCCGAGAGCCGGTACGAGCAGGTGCGCGCCATCCTCGAGCGGCTCCGCGGCCGCGAGGGCCACAGTGAGTCGGACCGCGCGTGGCGCCTGCGCGTCACCGACGTGCGCAACTGGTTCACCTTCTCCGCCTCCGAGCGCGACCGCGAGACGGACCGCGAGTTCGAGCACTACCGCGACTCCGACGGCAAGTCGGGCGGGCAGAAGGAGAAACTGGCCTACACCATTCTCGCCGCCTCGCTGGCCTACCAGTTCGGCCTGGAGTGGGGAGCGGCCAAGGCCCGGGACTTCCGGTTCGCGGTAATCGACGAGGCTTTTGGCCGCGGCTCGGACGCCTCCACCCGCTTCGCGCTGGAGCTGTTCGCCAAACTCGGAATCCAGTTGCTCATCGTGACGCCGCTGCAGAAGGTGCACGTGATCGCGCCCTACGTGCGGACGATCGGCTACGTGGACAACGTGGAGGGCCGCTACTCGCGGCTCGTGCAGATGACGACCGAGGAGTACCAGCGCCAGAACGGGCTGGGCTGAGGGTCGGCCTGTGAGGACCATCCTCGGTCAGTTCGTTGCGCAGTAGCTGGCCGTGGGCGGCAGTAGGCTGGCCTTCATGGCCCCACATCAGAGCGACTCCGCAGTCCAGCGGGATGCCGAGAGCGCGATCGTCGACGCACTGGCGACCAAGCTCGGAGTGGCGCTGGTCCGTGGGGAATCGCTGACGCTCAGCGGGGGAGTGCGCATCCACCTCGACGCTCGGAGCGAAGACGGCAAGTTCGCGGTGGAAGCGTATGCGCGACAGGGAAGGCTCAAGGGCGGCCAGCTGAAGAAGATCGCCCAGGACGTTCTGAAGCTCGCGCTTCTTCGGAGCGAACCGGCCTACAACGACGTGCGGCCGATCATCGTGTTCGCGAGCGAGGAAGCGCGGTCGTCGATCACCGGCTGGGTCAAGCATGCCGCCGGCGTCTTTGGCGTCGAGTTGCACGTGGTCGACATCGATCCGGGTCTACGCGACGCCATACTCGAGACTCAGCGTCGACAGAGGATGGTCAACGTCGATATATCGGCCGTGGCGGATGACCTCACCCTCCATGAGTGAGACGGGCCGCCCCGCCCAGATGGTGACGGCGATCTTCCCTGCCCTTTCCGGTTGCGCCGCAGACTTCAAACCGAAGGCGCGTCGGGGCGAAGCTGGGGCCTACACACCGAAAGCCTCGCTGACCTGGCGATTAGGTGTTCTGTCGGTGGCCGTGTAACTTTATCGGAGCCGCCAGGGAGCGGGGCCGGAGCCGAGAGGCGAGGGCCCAGCGAGCGGGTGGCGATCCGGAGTGGGAGAGCGGCTGGCCTGGTTTTGACTAGGGCGAGCGAGCGACTTACACTGGAGAAGTTGCCCCGAAATGGGCAGCGAGCCCCGCGAGTCGGTGACTGTGAGGTCGTCGGGGAGCGGTGTGTGGGTGTTGTTTGAGAACTCAACAGTGTGTTTTGTTTGTGATAGTGCCAAATTTTTTGTTTGGTTGCGACCCTTTCACATCCCTGTCGTGGGGGTCGCGTTTTTTGGAACAGCCAGTTTTGGTTGTTCTGTTGTTGGGATTGTGCTTTTCGTAGTGCTGAGAAGCTTTTATGGAGAGTTTGATCCTGGCTCAGGACGAACGCTGGCGGCGTGCTTAACACATGCAAGTCGAACGGTAAGGCCCTTCGGGGTACACGAGTGGCGAACGGGTGAGTAACACGTGGGTAATCTGCCCTGCACTTCGGGATAAGCCTGGGAAACTGGGTCTAATACCGGATATTCAGCTTTCACCGCATGGTGGTGGTTGGAAAGTTTTTCGGTGCAGGATGAGCCCGCGGCCTATCAGCTTGTTGGTGGGGTAATGGCCTACCAAGGCGACGACGGGTAGCCGGCCTGAGAGGGTGATCGGCCACACTGGGACTGAGACACGGCCCAGACTCCTACGGGAGGCAGCAGTGGGGAATATTGCACAATGGGCGAAAGCCTGATGCAGCGACGCCGCGTGGGGGATGACGGTCTTCGGATTGTAAACCCCTTTCAGTAGGGACGAAGCGCAAGTGACGGTACCTGCAGAAGAAGCACCGGCCAACTACGTGCCAGCAGCCGCGGTAATACGTAGGGTGCGAGCGTTGTCCGGAATTACTGGGCGTAAAGAGCTCGTAGGCGGTTTGTCGCGTCGTCCGTGAAAACTCGGAGCTTAACTCCGAGCTTGCGGGCGATACGGGCAGACTTGAGTACTACAGGGGAGACTGGAATTCCTGGTGTAGCGGTGAAATGCGCAGATATCAGGAGGAACACCGGTGGCGAAGGCGGGTCTCTGGGTAGTAACTGACGCTGAGGAGCGAAAGCATGGGTAGCGAACAGGATTAGATACCCTGGTAGTCCATGCCGTAAACGGTGGGCGCTAGGTGTGGGGTCCTTCCACGGATTCCGTGCCGTAGCTAACGCATTAAGCGCCCCGCCTGGGGAGTACGGCCGCAAGGCTAAAACTCAAAGGAATTGACGGGGGCCCGCACAAGCGGCGGAGCATGTGGATTAATTCGATGCAACGCGAAGAACCTTACCTAGGCTTGACATATACAGGACGGCGGCAGAGATGTCGTTTCCCTTGTGGCTTGTATACAGGTGGTGCATGGTTGTCGTCAGCTCGTGTCGTGAGATGTTGGGTTAAGTCCCGCAACGAGCGCAACCCCTGTCTCATGTTGCCAGCACGTTATGGTGGGGACTCGTGAGAGACTGCCGGGGTCAACTCGGAGGAAGGTGGGGATGACGTCAAATCATCATGCCCCTTATGTCTAGGGCTTCACACATGCTACAATGGCTAGTACAGAGGGCTGCGATACCGTGAGGTGGAGCGAATCCCTTAAAGCTGGTCTCAGTTCGGATTGGGGTCTGCAACTCGACCCCATGAAGTCGGAGTCGCTAGTAATCGCAGATCAGCAACGCTGCGGTGAATACGTTCCCGGGCCTTGTACACACCGCCCGTCACGTCATGAAAGTCGGTAACACCCGAAGCCGGTGGCCTAACCCCCTTGTGGGGAGGG
Organism: Dietzia sp. oral taxon 368; assembly: GCF_002999155.1. NCBI lineage: Bacteria > Bacillati > Actinomycetota > Actinomycetes > Mycobacteriales > Dietziaceae > Dietzia > Dietzia sp. oral taxon 368. The sequence continues at coordinate 121,649 of NZ_CP027238.1, read as the reverse complement.
AGCCGTCGAAGGTGGGATCGGCGATTGGGACGAAGTCGTAACAAGGTAGCCGTACCGGAAGGTGCGGCTGGATCACCTCCTTTCTAAGGAGCGCTCACCACTTTTGGTGGTCAGAGTCTAGTGCCGGTAGCGGTCCCGTTCGTGGGCCGGTCGGCCGCTCAATTGGGTGGAACACTATCGCTTAAGGACTCGCCGTGATCTCACTGGCGCCGGCTCAGGGCCGGCCTCGGGTGGGGGAGTGAGTGTCCGGGACGAAACACACTGTTGGGTGTCTGAAACAACACCATCGAACCTCGATGAGGGGTTTGGTTGTTTCTGGTGGCACTGATTCCCGATACACCTGATGCGCCATGCGTGGCCGGGGTGTGGGTGGGGTTGGTGTGTGTTGTTTGAGAACTGCACAGTGGACGCGAGCATCTTTAATTGTTTGTGAATGTAAGTGTGTAAGAGCACACGGTGGATGCCTTGGCACCAAGAGCCGATGAAGGACGTAGTAGGCTGCGATAAGCCTCGGGGAGTTGCCAAACGAGCTGTGATCCGAGGGTGTCCGAATGGGGGAACCCAGCACGCGTGATGGCGTGTTACCCGCATCTGAATACATAGGGTGTGTGGAGGGAACGCGGGGAAGTGAAACATCTCAGTACCCGCAGGAAGAGAAAACAATAGTGATTCCGTCAGTAGCGGCGAGCGAACGCGGAGGAGGCTAAACCGCATGCGTGTGATACCCGGCAGGGGTTGCGTGTGTGGTGTTGTGGGGCACGATGTCCTTGGTTCTGCCGGACCGGGCGCCGATTGTTCGCGGGTTAGGGGAACGACTTGGAAGGGTCGGCCGGAGAGGGTGAGAGTCCCGTACCTGAAAACCTTGCGGCGGGGCGATTTGTGTACCCAAGTAGCAGCGGGCCCGTGAAATCTGCTGTGAATCTGCCGGGACCACCCGGTAAGCCTGAATACTCCTTGGTGACCGATAGCGGATTAGTACCGTGAGGGAATGGTGAAAAGTACCCCGGGAGGGGAGTGAAATAGTACCTGAAACCGTGTGCTTACAATCCGTCAGAGGCCTTTTGGGCTGATGGCGTGCCTTTTGAAGAATGAGCCTGCGAGTTAGTGGTATGTCGCGAGGTTAACCCGTGTGGGGTAGCCGTAGCGAAAGCGAGTCCGAATAGGGCGTTGTTAGTGGCATGCTCTAGACCCGAAGCGGAGTGATCTACCCATGGCCAGTGTGAAGCGACGGTAAGACGTCGTGGAGGCGCGAACCCACTTAGGTTGAAAACTGAGGGGATGAGTTGTGGGTAGGGGTGAAAGGCCAATCAAACTCCGTGATAGCTGGTTCTCCCCGAAATGCATTTAGGTGCAGCGTCGCATGTTTCACCTCGGAGGTAGAGCTACTGGATGGCCGATGGGCCCTACAAGGTTACTGACGTCAGCCAAACTCCGAATGCCGAGGTGTGAGAGTGCGGCAGTGAGACTGTGGGGGATAAGCTTCATAGTCGAGAGGGAAACAGCCCAGATCGCCGGCTAAGGCCCCTAAGCGTGTACTAAGTGGAAAAGGATGTGGGATCGCTGAGACAGCCAGGAGGTTGGCTTAGAAGCAGCCACCCTTGAAAGAGTGCGTAATAGCTCACTGGTCAAGTGGTCCTGCGCCGACAATGTAGCGGGGCTCAAGTACACCGCCGAAGCCGCGGCACTCACACGTTGAACCTCCTCCGGGCAGGTGTGTGGGTGGGTAGGGGAGCGTCGTGTGGCCATAGAAGCGCCGGAGTGATCCAGGTGTGGAGGCCACACGAGTGAGAATGCAGGCATGAGTAGCGAATGACGAGTGAGAAACTCGTCCGCCGGATGACCAAGGGTTCCTGGGTCAAGCTAATCTGCCCAGGGTGAGTCGGGACCTAAGGCGAGGCCGACAGGCGTAGTCGATGGACAACGGGTTGATATTCCCGTACCCGTGTATGCGCGCCCATGGTGAATCAGTGATACTAACCGCCCAGAACCACCTAGACGGTCTTCGGACCGCGTGGTGGGGATGCGCGGGACCTGATCTGGTAGTAGCCAAGCGATGGGGTGACGCAGGAAGGTAGCTGGGCCAGTCAGTGGTTGTACTGGTGTAAGAGTGTAGGCCGTGACAACAGGCAAATCCGTGTCACACATAAGGCTGAGACTTGATGCGTACCCGTTGTGGGGAATTCAGTGATCCTATGCTGCCGAGAAAAGCCTCTAGTGAGTTCATACACGGCCCGTACCCCAAACCAACACAGGTGGTCAGGTAGAGAATACCAAGGCGATCGAGAGAACTGTGGTTAAGGAACTCGGCAAAATGCCCCCGTAACTTCGGGAGAAGGGGGACCACGCCCGGTGAACACCCTTTGCGGTGGGAGCTGGGGGTGGTCGCAGAGACCAGAGAGAAGCGACTGTTTACTAAAAACACAGGTCCGTGCGAAGACGTAAGTCGATGTATACGGACTGACGCCTGCCCGGTGCTGGAAGGTTAAGAGGACCGGTTAGCCGCAAGGCGAAGCTGAGAATTTAAGCCCCAGTAAACGGCGGTGGTAACTATAACCATCCTAAGGTAGCGAAATTCCTTGTCGGGTAAGTTCCGACCTGCACGAATGGCGTAACGACTTCTCTGCTGTCTCGACCACAGACTCGGCGAAATTGCATTACGAGTAAAGATGCTCGTTACGCGCGGCAGGACGAAAAGACCCCGGGACCTTTACTATAGCTTGGTATTGGCGTTCGATTCGGTTTGTGTAGGATAGGTGGGAGACTGTGAAGCATGCACGCCAGTGTGTGTGGAGTCGTTGTTGAAATACCACTCTGATCGTATTGGACGTCTAACCTCGGCCCATGATCTGGGTTAGGGACAGTGCCTGGTGGGTAGTTTAACTGGGGCGGTTGCCTCCCAAAGAGTAACGGAGGCGCCCAAAGGTTCCCTCAGCCTGGATGGCAATCAGGTGTTGAGTGCAAGTGCACAAGGGAGCTTGACTGTGAGACTGACACGTCGAGCAGGGACGAAAGTCGGGACTAGTGATCCGGCACCGGCATGTGGAAGCGGTGTCGCTCAACGGATAAAAGGTACCCCGGGGATAACAGGCTGATCTTCCCCAAGAGTCCATATCGACGGGATGGTTTGGCACCTCGATGTCGGCTCGTCGCATCCTGGGGCTGGAGTAGGTCCCAAGGGTTGGGCTGTTCGCCCATTAAAGCGGCACGCGAGCTGGGTTTAGAACGTCGTGAGACAGTTCGGTCTCTATCCGCCGCGCGCGTAAGAAACTTGCGGAAGGCTGTCCCTAGTACGAGAGGACCGGGACGGACGAACCTCTGGTGTGCCAGTTGTTCCACCAGGAGCATCGCTGGTTAGCTACGTTCGGAAGGGATAACCGCTGAAAGCATCTAAGCGGGAAGCCTGTTCCAAGATGAGGTTTCTCACCACCTTCGCGTGGTTAAGGCCCCCCACAGACCATGGGGTTGATAGGCCGGAACTGGAAGCGCAGCAATGCGTGCAGGTGACCGGTACTAATCGGCCGAGGACTTACACACAAACACCTTTCAAGAATGAACGCGTCCACTGTGCAGTATCTGAAACAACACACCCGTGTCTCGACGACCAGTCGACGAGACACGCGGGCCTTGTTTCATAGAGTTACGGCGGCCATAGCGGCAGGGAAACGCCCGGTCCCATTCCGAACCCGGAAGCTAAGCCTGCCAGCGCCGATGGTACTGCACTCGCGAGGGTGTGGGAGAGTAGGACACCGCCGAACACAACTTCACACAACGCTGGAACCCCGAACCCCACGGTTCGGGGTTCCCGCCATTTCACCCACCCGTCACAGGGCGTCCCAGGACGGGCGGAAAGGTCATCGCACTCGGGAGACGGGCTGCGGGAAGAGCGATCCAGTTCGAGGGGCGACGGACACTCAGCTGAGAACGGCAGCCATGGCTCCCTCAGGAGCTCACGCACGCAGCGTCACGTGACGCGAACTCGCCGCCTATCGCTGCGCGGCGTCGTCTTCTCCGAGTACGGGGGAGTAGGGCGATTCCCAGTTGGGCGATCGATGCCCTTGCCGTCGTCGTCTCCGTCGCGTCGTTCAGCGCAGCGGCCCAGATCGTGTTCCCCGGACGTGCAGACGGCTACTTCATGTTCGACGGTCGATCGCCCGGGGCCCAGGCCAACGCCGCCGCGGAGCCGAGCACTCCCAACACCGTCCCGGCGATGAACCCGCCGAGGTTCGCGCCCGGGAGTGCGACGAGGGAGAAGGCGAAACCCAGCAGGCCGGTCAGGATGCGGGTCGTGGGCTGAGCCCAGGTCGACACCCCGCAGGCGATGAGACCGCAGCCGATGAAGAGAGCCATCGGCGTGGACGTGGCAGAGAAGCTGATCGCCAGGCCGTCGAGGGAGGCGACTCCCAGGACGACCGCGAGGACGACGACCCCGGAGGCGATCTGGAGTACGGCTGCAGCTACGGGGCGATCCGCGCCCTTCTGTGCCCGGTGGATCTCTCGACCGGGTGCCTCAGCAGCTGGCTTCACCGCGCTCCGCCCGCAGCTCGATGGTCGAGGAAGTGAGTCGGGTGGCGTGGAGGCCGGCGAGCTCCACGTCGAGGTGCCCTGCGGTGAGGCTGCCCGAGGACAGGCCGACCGCTGCGCTTCCGGACCGCGGGGTGGGCTCGGCGGCGCCCGCGCCGATGATCATCTCGTCGAGCGCCATCGGCCCGGAGAGCAGCGCGGAGTCGATGGTCAGCTTGTCCGCGGTAATGTGGCTCTTCCGGATCCGGAGTGCGTAGCTGGGGTTCCGTGAGGCGGGGCGTGGCGGAGAATTTGGGGGTCCTGGGGGTGTGAGGATTGCGGTTCCTACACCTGCACCCAGAACCACCCAGGACCCGCTTTGAACGCTACCGCCAGCCTGCTTGCCGACACCATCTGCCGCACCGTCGAACTCGGTGTGACCATCACCGACGCCGCCGTGGCCGGCGAGCTCACGCACTTGTTCTGTGCCCCGGTCGCACTGGACCCGATCTGCGCGGAGTGCGGGATGGCGGGCCGACTGCGGGACCACGTCGAGCGGCGGGTGACCGATCTGCCGATCGTCGGGCACCCCACGAGGCTGCACGTGCGGGTACCGCGCTTCATCTGCGACAACACCGAGTGCGCCACGAGGATCTTCCAGCAACGCATGCCGAATCTGGCCGAGCCGCGGGCCAAGACCACCCGCCGTTGCACCCGCTGGATTCTGCAGCGTCTGGCGATCGATCGCACCAGCGTGTCCGCCGTGGCCAAGGCCCTCGGGCTGGGGTGGGATCTGGTCAACGATCTCGCGGTCTCGGAGATCCGCACGATGGTCTACGACCAGCCCGGACACTTCGACGGCGTCCGCGTTCTCGGGGTCGATGAGCACAAGTGGAAGCACGTGCGCGGCGACGGTTCCTCTTCGTTCGTCACCGTGCTGGTCGACCTCACACCGGTCGTGGACGGCGCCGGCCCGTCTCGGCTGCTGGACATGGTCCCGGGCCGTTCAGCGAAGGTGCTCACCGAGTGGCTCGATGCCCGTGACCAAATGTTTCGAGACCGCGTCAAGGTGGTGACGATGGACGGGTTCGCCGGATACCACACCGCCGCCGCCAAAGCCGTCCCCGAGGCACGGACGGTGATGGACCCGTTCCACGTCGTCCATCTGGCCGCCGACAAGCTCACCGTGTGCCGACAACGAATACAGCAGACCACCACCGGACATCGGGGCCGCACCGGCGACCCCCTGTACGGGATCCGCCGCATCCTGCGCACCCGCGCTGAGCTGCTCACCGACAAGCAGAAAGCTCGCCTGTTCAAGGCGTTCGTCGCCCACGACGCCCACGTCGCGGTGGAGGTCACCTACCGCGTCTACCAGGGGCTGATCAACGCCTACGAGCAGCCGCGGCGAAGGGACGGAAAGATCGCGATGTACAAGCTCCTCAAGTCCATCCGGACTGGCGTGCCGAAGCACCTCACCGAGTTGGCGCAGCTCGGCCGGTCCCTGTGGAAGCGGCACCGAGAGATCCTGGCCTACTTCGACGTGGGCGCTTCCAACGGGCCGGTCGAGGCCATCAACGGACGCCTCGAGCACCTCCGCGGAATCGCCCTCGGCTTCCGGAACCTCAAGCACTACATCTTGCGATCACTCATCCACTCCGGACAGCTCCAGAACCAGATCAACGCACTCTAAATGGCCCTTCCGGATCCGGAGTGCATAGCTGGGGTTCGCCGGTGATGCGGTGAGGCACAAGATGTAGGGGTCCTGGGGCGTGTGAAGATGCAAGTTCCTACACCAGCACTTCGCATCCCCAGGACCCGCTTTGAACGCTACCGCCAGCCTGCTCGCCGACACCATCTGCCGCACCGTCGAGCTCGGGGTGACCATCACCGACGCCGCTGTGGCTGACGAGCTCACGCACCTGTTCTGCGCCCCGGTCACACTCGACCCGATCTGCGCCGAGTGCGGGATGGCGGGCCGTTTGCGGGACCACGTCCAGCGGAAGGTCACGGATCTACCGATCGTCGGGCACCCGACCAGACTGCACGTGCGGGTACCGCGCTTCACCTGCGACAACACCGAGTGCGCTACGAGGATCTTCCAGCAGCGGATGCCGGCGTTGGCCGAGCCGCGGGCCAAGACCACCCGCCGCTGCAGCCGCTGGATCCTGCAGCGCTTGGCGATCGACCGCACCAGCGTGTCCGCGGTGGCCAAGGCCCTCGGGCTGGGGTGGGATTTGGTCAATGACCTGGCGGTCTCGGAGGTTCGCGCGATGGTCTACGAGCAGCCCGGACACTTCGATGGCGTCCGCGTTCTCGGTGTCGATGAGCACAAGTGGAAGCACGTGCGCGGCGACGGCAGCAGTGCGTTCGTCACCGTGCTGGTCGACCTCACCCCGGTCGTGGACGGCACTGGCCCGTCTCGTCTGCTGGACATGGTCCCGGGGCGTTCGGCGAAGGTGCTCACCGAGTGGCTGGACGCCCGTGACCAGGTGTTTCGGGATCGAGTCAAGGTTGTCACGATGGACGGGTTCGCCGGCTACCATTCCGCTGCGGCGAAAGCTGTTCCTGCAGCACGGACGGTGATGGACCCGTTCCACGTCGTGCACCTGGCCGCGGACAAGCTCACCGTGTGCCGCCAGCGGATCCAGCAGGCCACCACCGGGCACCGGGGCCGCACCGGCGATCCGCTGTACGGCATCCGTCGCATCCTGCGCACCCGCGCTGAGCTGTTGACCGACAAGCAGAAGGTCCGCCTGTTCAAGGCGTTCACCGCCCATGATGCGCACGCGGCGGTGGAGGTCACCTACGGCGTCTACCAGCGACTCATCGCCGCCTACGAGGCCTCGGGCAAGCGGGAGGGCAAGATCGCGATGTACAAGCTCCTCAAGTCGATCCGGGCCGGTGTGCCAACGGAGTTGCCCGAGCTCGCCCAGCTGGGCCGGTCGCTGTGGAAACGGCATCGCGAGATCCTCGCTTACTTCGACGTGGGTGCCTCCAACGGCCCCGTCGAGGCCATCAACGGCCGCCTCGAGCACCTGCGCGGGATCGCCCTGGGCTTCCGGAACCTCAAGCACTACATCTTGCGGTCACTCATTCACTCCGGCCGGCTTCAGGATCGGATCAATGCACTCTGATTCCGGAAGAGCCCTCTAAATCCGGAAGCGCCGGTAATGTCCGCGTCCTCGGGGAGGACGGCCGTCATGGTGACGGTGCCAAGGAACGGGACGTTGACGCTCTTCATCCGCGCGCATACGTAGTTCATGCGGACGTCTTCCATGATCACCATCGCGACAGGATCTTCCGCAGCATCGAGGATTCCGTGTCCTGCCTGGATCGAGGTGTGGCCGGCGTTCAGACCTCTCACCTGGGCACTCGCGACCAGTTCGCCCGCGGAGATGTTGAGGCCGGTCTGCGCGGTGACGACCGCGCCGGCGCTGGCGACCAACAGGCCCGCCGCGGACAGCGCGGCGAACCTGCCGTACCTGATGTGGCCCACCCGGTCCTCGTTCCTTCAGCACCGTCACGTTGTCGATTGGAGCGGACGAGTCCGCGGCCTTACCGAGCGTACTCATACGTTTCTCATCCGGGGGGGTCTGCACCGCGAGCGCGTTTCCCTATCGAGTGGAACCAGATGCGTAACCGGCCCGTCGTACTGGGTGGCCGGGCTAGAAGCGACTGGCAGAGGGGACGCAATGACTGCACAGATGGGAACGGCATCCGATATGAACGCCCCGAGCCTCCAGCGCTGGAGGACCGCGTTCTGGTCAGCTGTAGTGGCGACACCTCTGGTGGCCGGGGTGCTCGGCGTCCTCCTGGGCCGTCGGATGGATGGCGGGAACCAGATTGCGGTGGAGCTCAGCATCCTGATCGGCGCTGTCGCCGTGGTCACTGTTCTCGCGTGCGGTGGCCTCGAGTTTCCGGCGTGGCCCTCGGCGCGGCGGCTCCGCTCATCGCCGTGACGCTGATGTGGGGAATCGTCGTCGGCGCGGAAGGAGTCGCTCCATGACGCACGAGACCCAGGAGCCAACGCGCCTGACCCCCGAAGACTGGGCCAGTGCGTACGCGGGCTTCATCGCCGGACTCATGCTCACCGCGCTGACCTACCTGTCGAGCGCGTTCGGCCTCGACAAAGTGGGTCTGGGAATCCCCGGGCTCGTCGTGATCCCGATCGTGGTGCCGCTACTGGTCCTGGTCGTCCTGCGGGGCGGCTACCGGCTCGCCGCTCTCGGGCTCTTCCTGGCCGCGCCGGTGCTCTGGGCATCCTTCGCCATCTTCCTCTTCGCGGGAGGCGCGGTGTCCTGACCGAGACCGCCGCAGCGGCAGAGCGCGCCCCCGCAGCCACCGCCCACCGGTCCGCGCCCGCTCACCTCGTCGTCGTCGCCCGTAGCACGTCCCCCGCGCGGCGAGGCAACTCCTCCGACCTGGATTCCCCACAAAGTTCTGACACGCGTCAACACGGGCGTATTCTCACTACGTGACTACCCGCACCTCGTTCCCCCGTCTCACCTCGCCGGGCCGGATCGGCCCCATGGAGACCCCCAACCGCATCGTTCTTCCGGCCATGGACATGAACGTCTCCGAGGACGGCGAGATCGAACAGGCGGAGATCGACCACTACGTCGCCCGCGCCAAGGGCGGCGCCGGGCTCATCATCACCGGCGCGTGCGCGATCGCGTTCCCCGTCGGCGCCGCCTCGCTCAAGGAGCCGGGCCTGTCCGACGACAAGTACATCCCCGGCCTCAAGGCCCTCGCCGACGCCGTGCACGCCGCCGGCTCCAAGCTGTGCGTGCAGTCCACCCACCACGGCAAGGTCGCGCGCGTGGATGTGGCGGGCGGCCGCCCCGTGATCACGCCCAACGAGCCCGACTACACCTACGACTACTCCGCGCTCGCCGACAGCACCCCCGAGGAGCTCGGCAAGATGGGCGCCGCCACCGGCGGAAAGCAGATGGTCTACAAGGAGATGGACTCCGACGACATCGCCTGGCTCATCAGCACCTGGGCCGACGCCGCCGAGCGGATCGCCAAGGCCGGCGCCGACGCGATCGAGATCCACGTCGCGCACGGCTACATCCTCGGCGTGTTCCTCAACCGCCGCGACAACCAGCGCACCGATTCCTACGGCGGGTCGCTGATCAACCGGGCGCGGCTGGCGTGCGAGGTCATCTCCGCCGTCAAGGAGCGCGTGGGGGACTCCCTCGCCGTGCTGGTGCGCGTCTCCGGCGAGGAGTACGGCCAGGAGGGCGGGCTCGAACTTGACGAGGCGATCCTGGCCTCGCAGCTGTTCGAGAAGGCCGGCGCCGACGCCATCCACGTCACCGGCTGGGGCCGCAACCCCTTCGACAACTTCACCGACGGCCCCCTGCCGGATCGCGTCGGCGCGTACCTGGACAACGCCGCGGCCATCAAGCAGGCCGTGTCCGTGCCGGTGATCGCCGTGGGACGCATGCTGCCCGAGGTGGCGGAAAAGGCGATCGACGACGGCAAGGTGGACTTCGCCGCCATGGGCCGCCAGCTGCTCGCCGATCCGGACCTGCCCAACAAGCTGGCCACCGGGCGGCGGGCCGAGGTCCGGCCGTGCATCAACTGCTACCTCTGCGTGGCCGAGAACTTCTTTGACGACACCCCCTTCTGTGCCGTGAACCCGGCGCTGGGCAACGAGAAGCTCCTGCCGCTCACGCCCGCGCCCACGCGCGAGCACGTCGTGGTGGTGGGCGCCGGACCCGCCGGGCTCGAGGCCGCGGTGGTCCTCACCGAGCGCGGGCACCGCGTGACCGTGCTGGACAAAGCCGACCGGCTGGGCGGCACCATGTGGTTCTCCACCCTCACCACGCCGGACAACGAACCGCTGGTTCGCTTCTTCGCCGCCGAGATCGACCGGCTGGGCGTCGACGTGCGGCTGGGCACCGAGGCCACCGTCGAGACGATCCGCGCGCTCGGCGCCGACCGGGTGATCGTGGCGACCGGCGCCAAACGCCCCGCCCCGGCCATCCCGGGCGGCCACCTGCCGCACGTGCACACCGGCGACTCGCTGCGCAACACCATGCTCGGCACCGCCACCGCCGACGAGGCCGGGTTTCTCCTGCGCCTGGTGGGGCGGCTGGGCAAGCTGTCGACCATCACCAAGCGGCCGTCGTGGATCCGTAACCTCACCAAGATCGCGCTGCCGATGGGCAAGAACGTCGTAGTGATCGGCGGGTCGCTGGTGGGCCTGGAGCTGGCCGAGTTTCTGGCCGAGCGCGGCCGTCGCGTGACCCTGCTGCACGAGTCACAGCAGCTGGGCCTGCCGCTGGCGATGCCGCGCCGCTGGACCGCGGTGCGGCATGCCAAGGAGCACGGTGTGGACATCCAGCGCCGTGTCTCGGTCACCCGGATTACCGAGTCGGGCGTGGAGTGGACCGACGCCAAGGGCAACGCCAAGTCCGCCGCGGCCGACATGGTGATCTACGCCGACGGCACCATGGCCGCCGCGCCGCTGGCCGATGAGCTGCGCGCTGCGGGCATCGACTGCGAGGTCGTGGGCGACGCCGGCGAGGTGGGCTACATCCACGGCGCCATTCACTCGGCGTTCACGGTCGCGTCGGTCGGCTGAGCTAACGCTACGACTGCCGAGGTCGCCCGGTCCTGCTGCGGAGGCCGCCCGGCGAACCGGGCGGCCTCCACTCGAGGGCAGTCACGCCAGAGCCGCGCCACCCCTCTGGCGATCCGTGGCCCTGCCCAGCGCGCAACGCTCCGTGAAGCCGAGCAGGCAGACCGCCGCGGCCGCGGCCAGGACCGCGACGACGCCGAGAATGATCGGCCCGGCGGGGAACGGCAGCTCCTGCGAGAGGACGAACGCGCCCATGAGCAGGACAAAGACCCCGAAGCCCTTGCGCAGAGACCGCTCCGGCACCACGGAGGTGAGCCGGATGCCGACGAAGGAGCCCGCGATCGCGGCGAGGGTGACGGCGGCGACGAGCGGCCAGTCCAGGCTGACCGACGTGAGGTAGCCGCCGAGACCGGCGAAGGACTTCATCGCGATGACGAGCAGGGACGTGCCCACCGCGGCCGTCATGGGCAGACCCGCCAGGAGGACGAGGGCCGGCACCACGAGGAAGCCGCCGCCCGCACCGACCAGTCCGGTCGCGGCGCCCACGACGAGTCCGTCGAGGAGGATCCGCCAGAGCGGGTGGTGGTGCGTCTGGCTCTGCCAGTCACGGTCCTTGCGTCTCTTGATCATCGCGCCGGCGGTGGCGATCATCATGAGCGCGAAGGCGATCATGAGGAGGGTGCCGGGGATGTAGCCACCGGCCAGGCCGCCGAGGAACGCGCCGACCATCCCGGCCGCGCCGAAGATCAGGCCCGTCCGCCATTGGACGTTGCCCTTGCGGGCGTGGCCCGCGAGGCTGACCAGCGAGGTGGCGCCCACGACGAACAGTGAGGTCGCGATGGCCTCGCGGGCGTCGAGCCCACCGATGTAGGTGAGCAGCGGGACCACGAGGATGGACCCGCCCCCGCCGAGCAGGCCCAGGGACAGGCCGACCAGGACGGCCAGGGCCACGACGACGATCGTGGTGATCTCCATGGAGGGTGCCTTTCTCCGGCGGGGGCGCCGGGGTCGCGGGCGGGGTGGTGGGTCAGGAACGGGTCGGCAGCGAGTCCAGGACGGTGCCGAGCCCGGGCTCGGCGGCGGAACGGTTCCACGGCATCGTCGACAGCGCGGCGGCCATAGCGCACGAGTTGCTCGCCGCGGAGTAGGTCAGCCCCGCGCCGATCGCGCCGGCGAGGTAGGCGAACTTCGGCGAGATGAGCTTCGAGGCGGTGACGCCGACCAGGACCAGGGAGCCGGCGACCATGCGGACCTGCCGGTCCATCGCCCAGACGCCCTTGCCGCGGACGACTTCGCCGCCAGCGGCCTCGTAGCCGGCGATCCCGCCGTCGAGCACGGTCACAGAGTCACGGTCCACGCCCACGGCAGCGAGCCGCTCGCACGCCTGGCGGGCGCGGTTGCCGGACTGGCAGATCAGGAGGACCTGGCCGGGGAGCCGCGAGGCGAGCTCCTCGCCGTGCTCGGCGAGCAGCGGCAGCGGCACGTTGTAGGAGCCGCGGATGTGGACCGAGGCGTACTCGGCGCCGGAGCGCACGTCGATCACGGTGGGCGGGGTGTCCCCGCTCATAGCGTCGTGGAGCTGGGCGGGAGTCATGGTCGGGATGCTGGTGAGAGAGGAGGACACGGGTGATTCAGACCTTTCGGGTGAGGTGAGTTGGTGTGGTCAGGCGGTGGCGAGGTTGCGCTCGGACCAGGCGTTGTAGCTGCCCTCGAGCTCGACGACCCGGTATCCGGCTCGCCGCAGGGCGCTGGCCGTGACCGAGTTGCGGACGCCGCTCTGGCAGTAGGTGACGATCGGCCCGTCGGTCGGGAGCTGGTCGAGGTTCCACAGGACGCGGCCGCCGCTGAGCTGCTCGGAGCCGGGGATGTGGCCGTCCGCGTGTTCGGTCTTGTTGCGCACGTCCAGCACCATCGCGGCGTCGAATGTGGCGAGGTCGTCGGGCTGGATCATCTCGGGGGTCGTCATCGGCAGGCCGTCGAAGCTGGTGGTGTAGCCGGTGACGGTGTCGATGCCCACCCGGATCAGGTGGTCGCGGTACCGCTCGGCGGTCTCCTCGTCGGCGGCGAGGACGACCAGGGGGGTGTCCTCGCGCTCGGGGTCGTAGACCCACGCGCCGTACGAGGCGGCCTTGTCGACCCCGGGGATGTTGAGGGCCCCGGGGACGGTGCCGGCGTGGACTTCGTCCTGGCCGCGGGTGTCGACGACGACGAGGTTGTTCCTCTCGAGCCCCTCGGCCAGCTCTCCGGTGCTGAACCGGCGGAGGGGTGCGAGCGCTCCGAGGATCGCCGGACCCTCCTTGTTCTGCCGCTTCATGCGGCCGAAGTAGGCGTGTGCGTCAGGTTGGCCCTCGAGCATCTCGTCGATGAAGCCCTGCTCGTCGTTGCGCTCGACGTAGTCGGCCCACCAGGCGAACCGGCGCTCGTACCCGACGGTGGTCGAGGGGAGCGCGCCGAGCGCCTTGCCGCACGCGCTGCCCGAACCGTGACCCGGGAACACCTGGACGTGGTCCGGCAGCGAGACGAAGGACTCCTTGAGGCTGCGGAAGATCTGTGAGGCGCCCTCGAAGCGCGTGTCGACTCCGCCGGCGGCCTCGTCGAGCAGGTCCGGTCGGCCGAGGTCGCCGGCGAAGACGAAGTCGCCGGTCAGCATGTAACCGGGGGAGTCGGCGAACGCCCCGTCGGTGACGAGGAACGATAGGTGCTCGGGCGTGTGTCCCGGGGTGTGGACGGCCTCGACGGTGATGTTGCCCAGCGTGAGCTGGTCACCGTGGTGCAGGCGCTCGGCCTCGAAGCCGTACTGCCAGTCGTCGCCGCCCTCGCCGGACACGTAGATGGTCGCCCCGGTCGCCTCCGCCAGCTCGCGGGTGCCGGACAGGTAGTCGGCGTGGATGTGGGTCTCGGTGACGGTGGTGATCGTCATGCCGTGGCGGGCGGCCAGCTCCAGGTACTCGCTGATGTCGCGGCGGGCGTCCACCACCATCGCCTCATTCTTCGCCTGGCAGCCGATGACGTACCCGGCCTGGGCGAGGTCCTCGTCGTAGATGCGCTCGAGAAGCACGGTGCTCTCCTTGTCGATCGGGTTCCCCGTCTCGGGGTGTGCCACGAAGGTACATACCCTGGGGGGTATACGCAACATGCCCCGGGGGGTATAGTCTGTGGTGACTTCTCGTCGACCACAGGGGGCCCGATGCAACTCGACACAGTCGAACTGACGCCGACACTCAACCGCCTCAAGCGCGCCCAGGGCCAGCTCGCCGCCGTCGTGCGCATGATCGAGGACGGTCGCGATTGCAAGGACGTCGTCACCCAGCTCTCGGCGGTGTCCAAGGCCCTCGATCGGGCGGGTTTCGCGATCATCGCGAGCGGCCTCGAGCAGTGCCTGACGAACCCGGACGGGACCCTGGACAAGAAGGACCTGGAGAAGCTATTCCTCTCCCTGGCCTGACCCGCTGCAGCTTTACACTCCCGAGTTGGGGACACCACAACGCCGTCGAAGAGATATCGAAGGAGCCGGTCATGACCTACACCCGCACAGTCACTGTCGACATGCCCTACGAGCAGGCCATGGAGCGCACGCGCGCTGCCCTGGCGGAGCAGGGCTTCGGCATTCTCACCGAGATCGATGTCAACGCGACGTTCGCCGCCAAGCTGGGTGACGAGGCAGCGGACAAGGTGGGCGCCTACACGATCCTCGGAGCCTGCAACCCCGGCCTGGCCAGCAAAGCACTGTCCGCCGAACCGGAGCTCGGTGCCCTGTTGCCGTGCAACGTCGTGGTGCGCCGCGGCAAGGACGCCGAGCAGACGACCATCGAAGCCATCGACCCGCAGACCATGGTCCAGCTCAGCGGCAGTCCTCAGGTTCGGGAAGTCGCTGACGATGCCGACGTGCGGCTGCGTGCTGCGCTGTCGGCGATCAGCGACGCCGCGTCCGGCAGCTAGCCCGGGCGCGCCGTACCCTCGCCGTGTCGGCGGCCTACTGGTAGCCCTCAGCGGCCGGCGCGGCGGGTACCCTAGGCGCATGACGAGCACCGCCCCGACTCCTGAGTCTCGCGTACTGCGCGAGCTGATCGAGGCGCGTAGTGATGAGTTTCGAGCCCTGCTCGCAAAGTACTCGGCGACCAGGCCGAGACTGTTCGGCTCAGTCGCCCGCGGCACTGCCCATGGCGAAAGCGATATCGACATCGTGGTCGACATGGACCCGGCCGACGGCAATCTTCTGATGCGGGCTTCTGGATTGATGGAGGAAGTCCGAACGCTCTTCGGCCGCGAGAACATCGACATCTTTCCAGCCCAGCTGCTCAAACGTCCGATCTCCGACGCTGCGATCCGCGACTCCGTGGCGATATGACTCGCGAGACCGATCGGCGCATCGGCGACATCCTGCAGGCGATTGATCGCTGCCGGAGGTACGTTGCCAGCCTCGATCATGAGAACATAGATCTCGTCTTCATGGCGGAGGACGCCATCGAGCGCAATCTGCAGATTATCGGGGAGGCCGCGAACCACCTGCCTCCTGCGATTAGGGACGCGCATCCGGAAATCGCTTGGCCGCAGATTCGCGGGTTCCGCAACATCCTTGTTCACCAGTACTTCGGCGTCGAGACCGACGTGGTTCGCGACGTGGTGATGACACACCTGCCTCCACTGGCCCAGGCCTTGAGACCTCACGCGCCCGAGCAAGATCGACGCGCCGGCACCGGCCTCGACGATTGATTCGTCCCACAGAGCCCGCCTCAGACCACGAGCCCGGCCGTGCGCTGGTAGCCGCCGGCGCCAGGATCGAAGGCGCGGTAGTGCTGCCAGCTTCCAGAGAAAATGTCGGTCATGTGCGCCTATCGTGAAGGCGTGGACATCGCGGAACTTCTGGAGCTCGAGCACCAAGGGTGGTCCTCGTTGTGCGACCGCTCGGGGGCCGACTTCTACGGGCGCCTCATGACTCCCGACGGGGTGATGGTCCTGGCCCACGGTCAAGTACTGGACCGTGCGGAGGTGGTCACCTCCCTCAACGACGCGCCGCCGTGGCGGACCTACGAGATCAGCGACGAGCGCCTCGTCGAGCTCAACGACGACGCGGTCGCGCTGGTCTACACAGGGCGGGCGACCCGCGGCGACGTCGACGAGTTCCACGCACTGATGTCCACCGTGTACACGCCCCGTCAGGGGCGGTGGCGGCTGGCGCTCTACCAGCAGACACCCATCCCACCCACCGGGTGATCCTGCGGTGTCAGCAGTCCACGCCCTCAAGTCGTAGGCACGCCGGCGGGAGCTCTTGGTCAGGTCCGTAACCATCGGCCGAGTCCGGGTCGAACGTCGGCCTCGGGTGCGTCCGCCAGTACTCTTCGGCGAACTGCCGGTTGTACGCCTCCTGATCGAAGGTCTGAACGGGCGGCGGCGGGACATAGGTAGCCAGCATCTGGTTCTGACACGTCTGCGTCCACCCGGATGTGCCATCGGTGAAGAACGTCGTACCGGTCTGGTGGTTCGCGGTGCCGCACGACGCGATCTGCTTTCCCAGGCAGTGGGGGCTCTCGTGGCCGGGCGCCCCCTGGTACCCGACGGCCCCGCACGTGTCGGCGGCCGGCTCTGCTGCCGTCGGGCTCGGCGGCGGTTCGCTGGAGCTGGCGGTGGTGGACGTCGATTCGGTGGAGCTGGCTGTCGTCGACGCCTGCACGGTGGTGGTGACGGTAGCCGGCGTGGGCGCCGGATCGTCTGCGCTGCAGGCGGCGAGGAGGAAGATGATCGGGGCGAGAGCGGCGAGTGCCGCAGCGATGCGAGAGTGCATATCGAGCCTCACGAGGAAGCGCGTGACTCCCTCGGGTTGAGGAGGCCGGCGCGCGGGGTGGTGGGAGAATGTTAAACCCGTTACCACGCGTTCGTCGCCACAATGAGGCACTGAACCACGGCAGTCATCGCTACGGCCGGAGCTCGATCAACTGCCGCGTCGCGCGGGTCATCGCCACGTACCGGTCGACCGCTCCGGTGATGCCCGAGTCGGTGTCGCCCGAGCCGAAGGACCCGGGATCGACGACGACGACGACGAGGTCGAACTCCAATCCCTTGGCCTCGGCCGGGGTCAGCGTGCGGACGCGGTCCGAGAAGGCCCGCTCGACGCCGGGAGAGCCGGCAGCGCGGATCACGCACGCGACGCCCTCGGGGTGAGCCGCGAGCCAGTCGTCGAGAACTCGCGACAGATCCTCCACTCGGCCGTAGGTCACCGGCACCCCGCTGCTGCGCACGGACTCCGGGACGTTGCCGACCCGGGGCTCCGCCGCGCGCTGTACCGGGCGTGGCCGATGATCGACGCGGACGACCTCGTCGGGGACCTGTGGACCGTGCCCGCGTACCTGCGGCTCTTGCCGCAAGCCCCCCTACCAGCTACAAGCTGAGAGTGGGAGGGAGTTCGAGGGCCGTGAGGTCGGCTTCGGCGCACGCCCCCTGAGACAATGGCCCCGTGCCCACTCACCGCGCCACCGACCTCGCCCCGACGACCGTCGAGTGGCGCGAGAACGACACCGACCGCACCGCGGCCTGGCGCTCCGAGAACGGCGCCCCCGCGCCCCGACGCATCGTGGTGATCCACGACGACATCGCCGCGGACAAGGCCCTCAAGCTCATCCGCTCGGGCACCGGACTGTTGTGGCGGGGCGACTTCCACAACGCCCGCCAGCTCATGCGCGCGCTCGACCGGCGCCTGGGCAAGCGCGCGTCGGGGGCGCCGCAGGGCTCCGATCCCGGCGCGATCTTCCACGCCAACCGCAGGGCCCGCGCCGAGCGGGCGACCATCCTGGGACGGATCCTCGTCCCGCTGGAGCCCGACTACTCGATCAGCCTGCGGCGGGCGCCCGACGTGCGCGACGCCTGCGTGCACGCCTATGGCCCACCGCCCGGCGGCGCCGAGGAGGCGTCGGGTGGGTCCGACGAGGTCGGCGGGACGCGGGGCGGGGAGACGCTGGTCTCGCTGCCCGAGGTGCTGGGTGTGATCAGCGCGTACGAGTGGCACCGCAACGGCATCGAGATCGCGGCGCTGGGCGCGCGCATCCACCCCGCCTACGGCGTCTTCGCCCCGACCCGCGACGAGTACATCGACCTCGTCGCCGACGCGCCGTGGCCGCCGGGCGTCGACCAGCCGGTCGTGTGGGATATCGGCACCGGCACCGGGGTGCTCGCCGCGGTCCTGGCCCGGCGTGGTGCCCGGGCGGTGGTGGCGTCCGACATCAACCCGCGCGCCGTGCAGTGCGCGCGGGGCAACATGCGGCGGCTGGGGTTGGAGGACCGCGTCACCGTTGTGCGCGGTGACCTGTGGCCAGGCGACGACGACGAGGTGGGCGACCGCTCCGCGAGGGCCGACGTCGTGGTGTGCAATCCGCCCTGGATCCCCGGTCGGCCGACCTCGGACCTGGAGCAGGGGATCTACGACCCGGACTCCGACATGCTCCACCGCTTCCTGGCTGAGCTGCCGGAGCACCTCACGCCGCAGGGGGAGGGGTGGCTCATCCTGTCCGACCTCGCCGAGCACCTGGGCCTGCGCACGCGCGACGAGCTGCTCGCGCGAGTCGCCGACGCGGGCCTGACGGTGGTCGGGACGCACGAGACGACGCCTCGGCACTCTCGCGCGGCCGACACCGCCGACCCGCTGCACGCCGCCCGCGCTAAGGAGCGGACTGTCCTGTGGCGGCTGGCCGCGCGGGGCTCCAGTCCGAGCGCCGCAGCGCGCGGGTAGCCCTGATGAGGAACCCGGTCGCAAGCAGGGGCGCGGTGTGCATGCCCGGGGTTCGGCGCGGTGTCCTTTTCAGTTGGCTCAGTCGGGCTGCGTGGTCGAGGCGGCGCCCTCATCGTGCGGGGTCGTGGATGCCGTGGGTGTCGACGTGGCGCTCGTGGGGGTCGCGGCCTCGGAGTCCCGCGATTTCTGCCAAGGCCACCGGCCGGAGATCTCCAGCTCCAGTGACCAGCGGTCTCCTGGAACTCCACGCAGTCTCCCTCCGGGGCTCCGCGAGTCCTGTTCCCGCACTCGCGCGTCCGCCCACACATCTGATATCCCGGAAGGGTAGATCAGTCCCGATCCCCAGGAGAGAGATCATGATCCCCACGGGCTCGCTCGAGAATCCGCTGCGCTTCATCTTCGGCCCAGGGCCGGGGGAGGCGGCCTGCATGGCCCTGACCCCGGAGTGCATGGGCTGGCTGCCCTACCTCGCGGCGAGGTTCGGCATCGGGTCCTGACGGGGCCTGCCGATCGGGTCCTGACGGGGCCTATTTTTTGGTGTAGTCACTGCGATTCGGCGGGAACTTTCTCGCAGTAGCTACACCAGAGTTCGAGGCGGGGCCGCGGGCGGGCATTCCGGCATCACACCACCGCCCGGATGCGCTGCCGCATCGGCCTGCGCTGCGAGAATGGTCCATCCCGCCAGCGTGAGCCCGGTCGAAACGTGCAGAAAGGCAGCGTAGGGCAGAGGGGCAGCGTATCCGGCAGCACTCGTGCTGGCTCTCTGCAGAGATCGCCCGCCCGGGCGAGAGCCGCGCCCGGAGTTCAGGCCTCCCGCACCCCCTAAGACGGTACGACGACGCTGGTCAGCGGCGCAATCTCTTGATCAGGACGCGCGGTGTAGCGCTTCGGACACCCCGAGTTCGCGGAATCGGCCCGGGGTCAGGCCGGTGGTCCGGCGGAACGCCGCTCCGAACGCGCTGGCGGAGCTGTACCCGACCCGCGCGGCCACCACGTCCACAGTCATCCCGCGGCCCATGAGCAGCGCGGCCTGCTGAGCGCGGAAGGCCGCCTGCCAGGCGCCGAAGCTCAACCCCGTGTCCGCGCGAAAGGCCCCGGTGATGGTCCGTTCGCTCACGCCCAGCCGCGCCGCCCACTCCGTCAGCGAGCGCGGGTCGCCCGGGCTGGCCTCGAGTGCGGTGACGATCGGCCGGAGGAGCTCCGAACCCGGACGCTGCACGAGCAGAGCGTGCGGGGACGGCTCGAGTAGGTCGAACACCATCTGCTCGGTGAGCTCGCGCGAGCGGGCCTCGAGCGACTGGTCGACCAGTCGCTCGAGGAGCAGGGGTGTCATCTCCACCGACCCCGCCTCGCACACCGGCAGCGTCCGCGTCTCCACGGGCTCCAGGGTAGACCTGTTGCCGGGCGGGTCCGGCGGTCGGACGCGCTGGACTGACCCGCGGCTGCGCGGCGAGGGGAGGGCCATGCGCTCGAGCGTGGAGTGGATGGAGCGCCACCAGGTGGCGCTGTACCTCGCGGGCCTCGTGGCCGGTGGGGTCGTCGGACTCCTCGTTCCCGCGGTGGCCGGCCCGGCGGAGTTCGCGATCCAGCCGGTGCTCGCGCTGCTGCTGTACGCGACGTTCCTCGGGATCCCGTTCGGCGACGTCGGCCGGGCCCTGCGCGACCGCCGCTTCCTCGCGACCATCGGCGTGGTCAACTTCGTCGTGGTCCCGCCGATCGTCTGGCTGCTCTCGCGCGTCGTCGCGCACGACCGCGTGCTGCTCGTGGGCGTGCTGTTCGTCCTGCTCACGCCGTGCATCGACTACGTCCTCGTGTTCTCCGGCCTCGCCGGGGCCGACACGCGGCGGCTGCTGGCGGCCACGCCGCTGCTCATGCTCGCCCAGATGGTGCTGCTGCCGCTGTACCTGTGGGCGTTCCTCGGCGCCGAGTTCGTCGACGCAGTGGACCCCGGCCCGTTCGTCGAGGCGTTCCTCCTCCTCATCTCGCTGCCGTTGGCCGCCGCGGCGCTCACCCAGCGCGCGGCCCCCGGTCGCGCTGCCGGCCCGGTCGGCGCCGCCGGTCCCGTCGCCCGGGCCGCCGGCGCGGTCGAGCGGGGAGCGGTCTCCGCAATGGTCCCGCTCATGGTCGCCACCCTCGCCCTGGTCGTGGCCTCCCAGATCGCCGCGGTCAGCGAGCAGCTCGGCACGCTGACGCTGGTCGTGCCGGTGTACGCGGTGTACGTGGCCGTCATCGTGCCCGTGGGCGTGCTCGCCGGGCGGCTGGCCGGACTCGATGTGCCCGGCAGGCGGGCGATCGCGTTCAGCGGAGCTACCCGCAACTCGTTGGTGGTCCTCCCGCTCGTGCTGGCACTGCCGGCGGAGTTCGAGATGGCGCCCCTCGTCGTCGTCACCCAGACCCTCGTCGAGCTCGTCGCCATGGTTCTCCTGGTCCGCCTGGTCCCGCGGCTCGTCCCGGAGGTATTTCGCATCACGTGAGGCGGCGCGCCGGACGAACGTTTAAGTACAGTGCGAAGGTTCCCGTGCGCGGCCTCCCGGCGCCGGATTCTGCTCTTTTCTCACACCGCAATCCCAGAGGACGACCGTGACGTCTGAAGTCTCCGCCAACCCCAACGCCGCCGCGCCGGCCGCCGCAGAGGCCTCGCCGCCGCTGCCCGCCGCGACCGTGCGCCTCATCGCCCTGCTCGTCGGCGCCGCGTTCGTGGTGATCCTCAACGAGACCATCATGTCCGTGGCGCTGCCCGAGCTCATGGTCGAGTTCGCGGTGACCGCCGCGACCGCGCAGTGGCTCACCACCGCCTTCATGCTCACGATGGCCGTGGTCATCCCGTTCACCGGGTGGCTGCTCGTCCGATTGCCGCTGCGGATCGTGTTCGTCATAGCGATGAGCACGTTCACCGGCGGGACGCTGTTCACCTCGTTGGCCGTGGTGTTCCCGATGCTGGTCGCCGGCCGGGTCGTGCAGGCCGTCGGCACCGCGATCATGATCCCGTTGCTCATGACGACCGTCCTCAACGTGGTGCCGGCCGACCGTCGCGGCCGCACGATGGGAGTCATCTCCATCGTGATCGCTGTCGCGCCCGCGATCGGTCCCACGGTGGGCGGTCTCGTCCTCGAGGTCCTGAGCTGGCGGTGGATGTTCTGGTCGGTCCTGCCCATCGGGATCGTGGCGCTCGTCGCCGGCGCAGTGCTCATCCGCAACGTCACCGAGCCGCGCCCCATCCCGCTCGACGTCCTCTCCGGCGTGCTCTCCGCCATCGGCTTCGCCGGACTCATCTTCGGTCTCAGCTCGATCGGCGAGGCCGCCAGCGGCAATGCCCTCATCTCGCCGTGGATCCCCGTCGGGATCGGCGCGGTCGCCCTGGCGGTATTCGTGTGGCGTCAGCTCGCGCTCAAGGACTTCGCACTGCTCGACGTGCGGGCCTTCCGGTTCCCCACCTTCACCGTGAGCCTCGTGCTCATGCTCGTCTCGATGATGTCACTGTTCGGCACCCTCATCCTGCTGCCGATGTACATGCAGCAGGTGCTGGGCACCAGCACCCTGAACTCCGGGCTCGCCCTCCTGCCCGGCGGCCTGATCATGGGTGTCCTCGGCTGGTTCGTCGGTCGCGCGTTCGACCGGATCGGCCCGCGCCCCCTCATCATCCCCGGCTCGATCCTGGCTTCCGCCGGCCTGTGGGGCATGTTCACGACCTTCTCCGACGACAGTTCGTTGGCCCTCGTCATGACGTGGCACATCGTCCTCAGCGTGGGACTGGCGTTCCTGTTCTCGCCGCTCATGACCTCCGCGCTCGGGTCGCTGCCGCCGCACCTGTACTCGCACGGTTCCGCACTGCTCAACACCCTGCAGCAGGTAGCGGCAGCCGCCGGGACCGCGCTCTTCATCACCGTCATGACGCTGGGGATCGTGTCCGGTGCCGAATCCGGACTGGGGGACGCCGCCGCGCAGATGACCGGCGTGCACAACGCGCTGCTGCTCGGCGCGGTCATCTCACTGATCCCGGTCATCGGTGTGTTCTTCGTCCGGAACAGCGCCCAGACCGAGGGCCCCGCGACGGCGCCCGCGTCCGCGCACTGACACGTATGAGCTGCGTCATATGATGACGCCATGAAGGTCGATCTGACGGTCCTGGCGATCCCGGCGTTCGTGGCGTCGATGGCGGCCGAGTACGCCTGGCAGAAGCGCAACCCGGCGCCCGACCGGCGGGCCGGCGACTACGAGTTCGCCGACACCATGGCCAGCCTGTCGATGGGCGTCGGGAGTCTGATCGCGCCGTACATCACCGACAGGCTCCTGGCGCCGCTCACCCCGCGGACCGGCCGCTATGCCAAGGCGCTGATGGGCTTCTCCCTGGCCTCGGCCGCCGTGGCCACCGCCGGGGACCTGATCCGCCGCCACCGCGGGTCTGGTCTGCCCGAGGCGGGGACCTTGTCGTCGTCATCATCGTCGTCGGCACTGCCCGACGGCGAGGGCGGGGCAACACCCGAGCGCGACGCCGCGATCCCGCCCGCACTGCGCCGGATCACCGGCTGGTCGGCGGTGTCCGCCGTCGCGTCCACGGTGGTCATGGTGTCGACGCTGTGGAGCGCCCAGACCGCCAGCTCGGTCCTGTTCCGCCGGTCCCCGCTGGACCTGGGCTCGGGACCGCTCGCGTACGCGGTGGGCATCCTCGGGTGGGACTTCCTCTACTACTGGAACCACCGCTTCGACCACGAGAGCCGCTGGCTGTGGGCCATGCACGTCGTCCACCACTCCAGCGAGCGGTACAACCTCTCGACCGCCCTGCGCCAGCCGGTGGCCGAGGCGTTGACCATCTACGTCCCATACGGGTTGCTGTCGCTGCTGGGCGTGCGGCCGGCGATCGTGCAGGACGCCCGCGCGGTGAACCTCATCTACCAGTTCTGGGTCCACACCGAGGCCATCCGGACCATCGGACCGCTGGAGAAGGTGTTCAACTCGCCTTCGCACCACCGCGTGCACCACGGCAGCAACCGCCGCTACCTCGACCGCAACCACGGCAGCATCCTCATCATCTGGGACCGACTGTTCGGCACCTACGAGCCGGAGGGCGAGGACGTGGTCTACGGGCTCACCACCAACATCAACACCTTCAACCCGCTGCGCATCGCCACGCACGAGTGGCTCGCGATCTCCCGTGACGTCTTCCGCTCGGAGACGTGGAGCGACCGCGTGGGGTATCTCGTGCGCGGGCCGGGTTGGGCCGGGGCGCGGCAGAGCTAGCTAGGCGGCGGGCGGCCGGGTCGACGGCCGACCTCCGGGGTCGAGGCCTACCGCGAGATCATCGCGGCAGCCTTCGTCGAAGGGTGCCTGACGCAGGTCTGACAGGCCAGCAGCCGTGCGGGCGGTCGCGCTCCTCGTCGTCGTCACCTCGGTTCTCTCCCACCGCGACCCACGCTGGGCGTTGACAACGCCCTCCGTCGGTGTCACTGTATTAATCACCTAATACAGCAACACGGAAGCGGGGCGACGATGCAGTTCGACACCTCGTCCCCGATCTGGGTGCAGCTCGTCGAGGAGTTCTCGCGACGCATCGTGACCGGGGACTGGGCGGCGGGCACCAAGATGCCCGGCGTCCGCGAGTTGGCGGCCGAACTGGGCGTCAACCCCAACACCGCCCAGCGCGCCCTCGCCGAACTCGAACGCCTCGACCTGTGCCGATCCGAACGGGCCACCGGGCGCTTCGTCACCAGCGACGAGGAGCGCATCGACGAGGTCCGCGCCGACCTCGCCACCGACGCCGCCGACTCCTACGTCCGACGCGTCCGCGGCCTGGGCATGACGCGAGACAGCGCCAGAGCACTGCTCGAGAAGAGATGGGACAGCCATGACGACCACGCCACTACCGATGCAGACACCGGAGATGCCTGAGATGAACGAGCCCACAACACTTGTCGAGGTCTCCGGCCTCGCCATGCGCTACGGCCCCGTCACCGCCCTCGACGGCGTCGACCTCACGCTCGCCTCCGGGCAGATCGTCGGCCTGCTCGGCGAGAACGGCTGCGGCAAGACCACACTGCTCAAGATTCTCGCCGGCGTGATGACCGGCTACACCGGCGACGTCCGCATCGCCGGTCACGCGCCGGGCCCGGAGTCCAAGGCGCGCGTGTCCTTCCTGCCCGACACCAGCTTCCTGCCCGACCGCGCGCGGGTCAGCTACTGCCTGGACCTGTACGCGGACTTCTTCGCCGACTTCCGCCCCGAGAAGGCCCGCGACCTCATCGGCTACTTCGGCCTGAGCGAGTCAACGCGGCTCAAGGAGATGTCCAAAGGCATGCGCGAGAAGGTCCAGATCGCACTGGCCATGTCGCGCGACGCGAGCGTCTACCTGCTCGACGAGCCGATCTCCGGCGTCGACCCGGCCGCGCGGCAACTGATCGTGGACGGCATCGTGCGCACCCTCT
Source organism: Dietzia sp. oral taxon 368 (assembly GCF_002999155.1). NCBI lineage: Bacteria > Bacillati > Actinomycetota > Actinomycetes > Mycobacteriales > Dietziaceae > Dietzia > Dietzia sp. oral taxon 368. Next base: position 96,418 of record NZ_CP027238.1, on the reverse strand, counting down.
CCGAGGACTCGCTGCTGCTCATCGCCACCCACCTCGTGCACGACCTCGAACCCGTCCTCGACGCGGTGGTGATGATGCGCCACGGCCGCGTCGTCCTCTCCGGCGACGCCGACGACCTCCGCGGCGGCCGGGGTGCCAGCCTCGACCAGATCTTCAAGGAGACATACCGATGACCGCGACCACCGCGACCCCCTCACCGTCGACCGGGGCCCCGAGAAGGGCGACGACGACGAGACTCCTCACGCACGAATGGCTGCGCACGCGCGGCACGCTCGGGACCCTCTTCGGCCTGCTCGCGCTGATCGGGGCGCTGGGCAGCCTGCTCGGGGCCGCCGGCTGGCCGGTGCTGTCCGAGCTCGGGCTGGCCGCGGGCATGCTCGCCGCGGTGATCGCCGTCCCGGCCGTCCAGCTGACCCTCGCCGCCGACTACTGGCGCTCGAGCTACGGCCGGATCGGGTACTTCACGCACTCCCTGCCGGTCCGCGGTTCCCGCATCTACTGGGCCAAGCTGGCCTGGGCGATGCTCGCGTCCCTGGCGGCGATCGTCCTCACCGTGGTGCTCGCGCTGCTCGCGTGGTGGTCGAACGCCCAGCGCTCGGGCGGATCGTCGCCGTCGTGGTCGGTACTCACCGCCGCGTGGACCACCGTCACCGACGTCACGCCGGGGTGGATGGTCGCGGCCGGCATCGCGCTGGCGTTCGGCTCGGTCCTGGTGTGGCCGGTGCAGTACTACTTCTCGATCTCGATCGGGCACGAGCGACGGTTGTCCGGGCTCGGGGCGGGTGGACCGATCGTCGTGTTCGTCCTGGTCTACCTCGCCACGCAGGCGTTGTCCCTGCTCGGGATGCTGCTGATCCCGATCGGGGTGGGGGAGACCGACGGCGAGACGCTGGGCCTCGTCCGTTTCGACCTGCTCTCCGAGTTGGCCGCCGGCGCCTCCGCGAGCAATGACGTGATGCCGATCGGCTTCGTGATCGCGCTCGTCGCCCTGGCGGTGTTCTGCCTCTGGCGCACGGCGCGGTCCTGGAACCACAGGGTGGCGCTGGGCTGAGCCCCCGGTCGAGTAACTCCTACACGATCCGAGGGGAGGACCGGGCGTTCAGCTTCGTCACCACCACGGCGGACCTCCGCCGCTTCCTGACCAGGAACGGGGTGGGCCGGCCATGAGCCGGACCGGCCGGCCCGTGACCGGCGCTCCACCCCAGGACCGCCGTCCAAAACCGTTTCCGCCGGGAACACTCAGGCGACCTCGCGCGTTGTAGGGGTACGAGTGATTCGTCGGTGAGCCGGCGGGGACTCTCGACCAACGACCTTCCCCGACAATTTCCGAAGGGACCTCGATGCGCAGCAGCAGCAATCCGGTCTTCAGTTCCCTGTCCACAGACAGCGCCCGCGGCGCCACCCAGTTCGGCGCCGCCGGACGCGGGGCGTTCCAGCAGGGGCAGTACGGCCAGCCGGGCTACGGCGCCCAGGCCGGCTACGGCGCCCAGGCCGGCTACGGTGCTCAGGCCGGCTACGGTGCTCAGGCCGGCTACGGTGCCCCGCAGGCCGCCGCCGACACCCGGCCCATGACCATCGACGACGTCGTCGCGAAGACGGGTATCACCCTCGGCGTGATCGGCGTCGTGGGCCTCATCGCCTACTTCCTGTCCGTCGACATGGGGCTCGCGATGCCGCTCCTGCTCGTCGGCGGCATCGGCGGGTTGATCACCGTTCTCGTGGCCACCTTCGGCCGCAAGATGGACTCCGCGCCCGTCACTCTGACCTACGCCGCGTTCGAGGGACTGTTCATCGGCGCGGTCTCCCACATCTTCACCTTCAACATCGCCGGTGCCGACGCCGCTGCGGTGATCGGCCAGGCGATCCTGGGCACGTTCGGCGTCTTCGCCGGCATGCTGTTCGTCTACAAGACCGGCGCCGTGCGCGTGACCCCCAAGTTCACCCGGTTCATGACCGCCGCCCTCATCGGCGTGCTCGTCCTGATGGTGGGCAATCTGTTCGGTGCGCTGCTGTTCGGCTTCAACCCGCTGCGTGACGGCGGCGTCATGGCCATCATCTTCTCGCTGGTCTGCATCGGCCTGGCCGCGTTCAGCTTCCTGCTGGACTTCGACAACGCCGACCGCCTCGTGCGCGCCGGTGCCCCGGCCAAGATGGCGTGGGGCGTCGCCCTCGGCCTCGCCGTGACCCTGGTGTGGCTGTACGTCGAAATCCTGCGGCTGATGAGCTACTTCCGCGAGTGATCCGCCTCTGACGCGGAACCGACCCGCGAGCCGCGACGGCCCCGGCGCCCCTGAGAAGGGAACCGGGGCCGTCGTCATTCCTGCGTCGAAGTACCTGATGAATGTCGCCCAGTGGTGCCGGCCACTGTCCGCGTAGTCCGCGCGGTGCTCCATCCCGGCGTCGGTCAACCCGTTCGAGAACGGCCTGGTAGCTCCGTGCGCGCCCTGGACGGGCCGTCCATCGGGGGACTGCGGCGGCCCTGCCGACGAGAAGAGCGTTCCGCCCACGCCCCTCTCGGGAAACGTGGGCGGAACGCTCTTCGCGATGGCGGGTCGCATGTCGCCCGCCGCGCCGGGGATCAGCTGAGGCGCTCGAGCACCATCGCCATCCCCTGGCCGCCGCCGACGCACATGGTCTCGACGCCGAACTGCTTGTCCTCGGCCTGCAGGTTGTTGATGAGCGACGCGGTGATGCGGGCGCCGGTCATGCCGAACGGGTGGCCCAGCGCGATGGCGCCACCGTTGACGTTGAGCTTGTCCTCCTCGATGCCGAGCTCACGGGCCGAGCCGAGCACCTGCACGGCGAACGCCTCGTTGATCTCGAACAGGTCGATGTCAGAGATCTGCTTGCCGGCGATCTTCAGGGCGTTCTTGACGGCCTGGATCGGCCCGAGGCCCATGATCTCCGGCGACAGGCCGGACACGCCGGTGGAGACGACGCGCGCGAGCGGGGTGAGACCGAGCTCCTTGGCCTTGGTGTCGGACATGATCACGAGGGCCGCGGCGCCGTCGTTGAGCGGGCAGCAGTTGCCGGCCGCGACGGTGCCGTCGGGACGGAAGACCGGCTTGAGCTGCGAGATCTTCTCGTAGGTGGTGCCGGGGCGCGGGCCGTCGTCAGCGGTGACGACGGTGCCGTCGGGCATGGTCACCGGGGTGATCTCGTTGGCGAAGTGGCCACGCTCGACGGCCTCGACCGCGCGGTTCTGCGACCGCACACCCCAGTGGTCCTGCTCCTCGCGGGTGATGCCGGTGATCTGGGCGACGTTCTCGGCGGTCTGGCCCATCGGGATGTACACGTCCGGCAGGAGGCCCTGGTCACGCGGGTCGGTCCACACGTCGGCGCCACCCTCGGCGCGCTGGGCGGTGCGGGCCTCGGCGTCGGCGAAGATCGGGTTGTGGGTGTTCGGGATGTGGTCCGAGGTGCCGTACTGGAAGTTGGAGACGGTCTCCACACCGGCGGAGATGAACACGTCGCCCTCGCCGGCCTTGATCGCGTGCAGCGCCATCCGGGTGGTCTGCAGCGACGACGAGCAGTAGCGGTTGACGGTGGTGCCGGGGACGGTGTCCATGCCGGCGAGCACCGAGACGACGCGAGCCATGTTGAAGCCCTGCTGGCCGCCTGGCAGACCGTTGCCCAGCATCAGGTCGTCGACCTGGGTGGGGTCGAGCTCTGGCACCTTGGCCAGTGCTGCCTTGACCATCTGGGCGGTGAGGTCATCCGAGCGGATGCCCACGAGGGAACCCTTGTTGGCGCGCCCGATGGGGGAACGGGCGTAAGAGACGATCACGGCTTCCGGCATGGAAGGCTCCTTCGTGTCTGGTGGCTGCTTCGTGTGCGGCAGGTGAGGTTCAGGTCTGGTCGGTCGGTTCGCCCGGGTGGGGGTCGTCCCGGGTGAGGCGTGCCAACCGGAGGATCCGGCTCCGTCGCCGGAGGGTGTCCGCGGCCTCGCGGGCATCCCCCGTGCTCTCCGGATCGGCGTCCACGTCCTCATTATGCAGGAACGCGTTCTCGCCCTCGTCGCCCGTGTCCTCGTGGGTGCGGACGAAGTCGGTGAGGCGTTTGGTGAGGCGGGCGACCACGGACTCACGGTGTTCGGCACGGCCGGAGGCGTCGGCCGGTTCGGCGGCCTCGGCGGCGACGTCCGCGGCCTCGAGTGACGCGGCGGCCTCGGCGGCATCGTGCGGCAGATGCTCCTCGGGCACCTCGTCCCACACGCCCAGCGCCACACAGACCGCGGGCAGCAGCAGGCCGGCGGCGAGCTCGTAGCCGGCCGAGTTGGGGTGGAAGCGGTCGGGGGAGAACAGACTCTCGCCGCGGCGGTGGAACTCGGGGGCCAGGGTCTCGGCCAGCGACACCGGGACGCCCCCGGCCCGGCGGACCTGCACGGCCTGCGCGGCGGCCAGCCGCCGGCTGAGCGTGGCCATGACAGAACGCAGCGGCTGCGGCACCGGCTTGATGATGCCCAGGTCCGGACACGTGCCCACCACGACGTGGGAACCGCCATCACGTAGGGCCTGCACGGCTTCCCCGACGCGGCGTGCCGACGGGCCGATCGCGTTGCGCGAGGTGATGTCGTTGCCGCCGATGAGGATCACGGAGATGTCCGGCCGGCCGTGCGCGACCTGCATCGCCTCGACCTGCCCGGCCAGCCCCTTGGAGGTGGCACCGACGATCGCCTTGATGCTCAACCGGACGTCCCAGCCGGCCTCCTCGGCGAGGCCGCGGGCCAGCAGGACACCCGGTAGTTCGTCCGGTGAGTCGGCGCCCAGCCCGGCGGCCAGCGAGTCGCCGAAGACCATCATGTGGACGTCGCACGTCATGCCCGGCCGCCACGGATCGGGAGACGGCGCCCCCGGGCGGTACAGCCCGTCGCCGTCGTAGGGGCGGGAGGTGGGCTTCGGGATCACCCGACGGGCGATCCTGGCCTGCTGCGCGAGCACCTCGTACGCGCCGCGATACGCGCCGACCGTCCCCACTGCGGCCAGCGCGAGACTCACCACGAGTCGGCGGGCGGGATCATCGGCGTCGCTCATCGGGCGTGTCGTCTCCCTTCCGTGCGGTGGCGGGCGGCGGGTGCACACGCGAGGGCGCGCGCGTGCTCGGCCAACTCGACGATAGCCCGACGGCTGTCGGCGGGGCCGCCGGAGAGGTCGACGGGGTACTCGACGATCGAGATGTCCGTGTGCACGATCCGCCGCGGCTGAGGAGAATCGTCACGCCGCTGGGCGGGATACACCATGTACGCGCGGTCGACGCCGAGCGCCGTGCAGGCGGCAAGCAGCCGGTAGTGCTCGGCCGCGCGGGTCCGGCGGTCCGTGGGATAGGTCGGTACGAACGTGGCGACCGGCTCGCCGTCGACCTCGTACACCAAGCCGGTCCGCACGGAGATGTGGTCACCGTCCCCCGCGGGGGCGCGGTGACGGCCGGACGAGGTGTCACCGTCGGCCTCGGTACCGGAGTCCAGATTGACGACGGGGTTGTGCAGCAGCCGCCCGCCCCGCCCGTCGAGGGCGGCGGTCAGCTCGGCCTCCACGTACCGTTCGAACAGCTCCGGCATCTCGGTGACGAACGCCGCCGACGCCGCATGGCCGTCCTCGACCTCCACGGAGATGCGCCGCACGATGCGGTCCGCGAGCGACAGCGCGTCCTGGAACCGGGCGTTGAGCCGGCTCGGCGTCCACGCGGGCACGGGCGCCCCCTGACCGATGAGCGAGGCGTCGGACAACCTGGCGTCGACCATGGCGAGCCGACGGCGGGTCGCGTCGGGCAGCTCGGGCAGGAACTGCAGGCGGTGCGCGGCCGTGCGCAGGATGCGGTTCTCGGCGATGTCCGGCGTGAACTCGGAGTATGTGACCTCGAGCGGGATGGTCATGCCCGGATGGCGGCGGATCTGGTCGCCGAGCCGGATCCTGCCGCGAACGGTGGTCAGCGCCTCGTCGACCCTGCGGTACCCCCGCAGCAGCCCGGCGGCCAACGCCTGGTGCGCCAGCCGGGCCATCGACTCGGCGACGGAGGACCACAGCTCGTCGTCGTCCCGCGCCTGGACGGCCGAGGCCAGGAACGCGTCGTCGGCCGCGTGATCCAGCAGGAAGAACAGCTGCGTCAGCCCGAGGCTCGCGGCCGGCAGGACCCGCACGGACAGGCCCTCGACCCGCACCGACCCCACGGCACCGCTGGGGATGAGCCGCCACGTGTCGCGGCCTGCGGGCAGGACCTCCACCAGCCCGGTCTGCGACAGGTGCTGCGCGCCCTCCCAGCTCAGGGTGACGAGCCTGCCCCGACGGTCGAACTCGTCGAACTCCAGGGACATCAGCTCGGACGCCCCCGGACCCGTCGAGGTCGCGGTCACGCCCGCCCGATCTTGCGGCGCAGCGCCGCCAGGCCGAACCGCTCGTGGACCTCGGCGCGGGTGAGCCGCCCGTAGTAGTGCTCCTCGAGGAGCGGCAGCAGGTCGTACCGCCAGATCGCCTCGAGGCCGCCGGGCTCGGTGGCCTGGTCCTTCATGAAGTACGACGGCCCGATCCGCAGGTCGCGGTCGGAGTCGTCGATCTCCGCGTTGAGCGCCTCGAGCAGCTCCGCCGGCTCGGTCGACGCGCCGCGTGCCTCGAGGTGACGGCGCAGCACACCGGCGACCGGCGGGGTGTCGGGGTGCAGTTCCATGAACGCGAAGCGGCGGCGGATGGCCGCGTCGACCATGGCGATCGAGCGGTCCGCGGTGTTCATCGTGCCGATGATGAACAGGTTGCGCGGCAGCCGGAACGACGTGTCGGGGGAGTACTGGGGCAGGACGGTGCGGTCGCGGTATTCGAGCAGGAAGTACATCTCGCCGAACACGCGCGCGAGGTCGGCGCGGTTCATCTCGTCGATGATGAGGAAGCTCGGGTGCTCCCGCCCGGACTCGGACGTCGCGCGCGCGGCCTGCCGACGCAGCGGGCCGGCCTGCAGCGCGAAGCCCGGCTGACCGGATTCGGTGAGGGTGGGGCGGTAGCCCTCGAAGAAGTCCTCGTAGGCGTAGCTCGGGTGGAATTGCACCAGCTGGACGCGGCTCGGGTCGTCGGGACCGGCGAGGAAGCGCGCGAGCTCCTGGGCGAGGTACGTCTTGCCGGTACCGGGCGGGCCGTAGAACACGATCTGCTGACGCTGCTGCAGCGTGTCGACGATCTCCTGCAGCTCCTTGCGCGGCATGTGCAGGCCGTCAGCGAGCTCGTCGGTGACCTCGGGCAGCGTGGGCACCGCGCCCGCGGCGGGGGCCTCCGCGACCTGCGACTCGGCGGAGTGGCGCCCCGGGTGCATGGCCGACAGCAGCGCGTCGAGCCCGTCGGTGAGGTCGACGACGGTGCCGGGTTCGCCGATCAGCTCGGACAGGGGGCTCGGCAGGGACTCGAGATCGAGGGTGACGGAGCTCCACAGCACGGACCGCTCGAGCTGCTGCCCGCCGTCCTCCACGTACCCGAGGTCGTCGGTGAGGGTGCCCAGGTGCAGCTTGGCGTCGGCGACGGTGGCCACCACGTCCTGCGGGCTCATCCGGGACAGGAACGTGTGCAGCTCCGCGGTGAGCTGGAAGCGCGCCTGATAGTCCAGGTGCGGGTAGCCCTGCTCGACGGCCTGGGAGACCTCGAGCCGGCTGGCGTGGGCAGGGATGCGCGGCAGGTGCGAGGCGGGCAGTGCGATGCGGTTCTGCGCGACCCACTGCCCGGACTGGCCGACGCCACCCCGGCCGGGCCGCACGAGCCACGCGCGGCGGGAGTGGTCGTCGCGGTGCCGCTGCCACTGGTTGGCAACAGAGCCGCGGTACCAGTCGACGGGCTGACCGAGCTGAGCGGACAGCACCTCGGAGATCCGGTGCAGGTCCTGGTCGATGTCGAGCTCGTCGATCCCGGACGGCCCGCCGATGAGGTCGGCGAACGCGTCGCGGATCCGAGTCTTGTGCTCGTGCTTGACGATCGGCTGGAAGTGGCCGGGCCACACCAGGTACTGGAGGCTGTAGCGGATGGCCCGCCAGTCGCCGGGCGTCGAGCGGGCGACCCGCTGGAACTCCCACGGGTCGGACAGGGCCGCGTCGCGGACGGAGGCGTCGAGCTCGGCCCAGTGGATGATGAACGAGCACAGCCAGCGCAGGTGCTCCCGCATCTGCACGTTGAAGCCGAGGCCGCCGGTCAGCGGGCCCTTCTCGGTGAGGACCTCGTCGAGGTCGGCGGGGATCTCCGGCGCCTCGTCCATCCAGGAAAGCACGTCGCGGACGCGGCCTCGCTTGAGGCGCGCGGTGACGGTGCTCAGCGGCAGCTGCTGGATGTACAGCAGCTCGGCGGCCAGCAGCACCACCGGCCGCGGGGCGCCCTCGAGCTGGTCGTGCAGCGCCTGCATGACGGGGGAGCGGGTCGACCCGGACGCCGCCGCCCCGGTCGGGCCCGCCCCGCCGCCGGCGCCGCCCGCGTCGTCCGCGGGGTCGGCGTCCAGGCGGCGGGCGAGCTCCTCCGCGACCTCGGGGGTCCAGGTGTAGAGATCGTCCTCGAAGGGTGACTGGCCGGTCCGGAGTGCCGGACCCAGGACCCTCGCTGCGGCCGCCTCGATCGTCGGGGCAGGGCCGTGGGGCCTGTCCTGGGAACCGTCTGACACGTTGGAACTCCTGCTACGCCGGCGCTGAGTCGGGCGCGTCTGGGCGACCCGACATTCGTGAAGAACCTACCACCGGGGTCTCCACGGAGCAGGTCAGCTCTGGTACGGCTCCGCGGTCACGACGGTGACGGAGACCTTCTTGCCGTTGGGGGCGGTGTACTCGCGGGTCTCGCCGTTCTTGGCGCCGAGCACGGCCTTGCCGAGCGGCGAGTCGGGCGAGTAGATCTCGAGGTCGTCCTTGCCGGAGCCCTCGCCGCGGGTGCCGATGAGGAAGGTCTCCTTGGTGTCCTCGTTGCCGTTGTAGTACGCGCGGACGACGGAGCCGATGAGCGCGACGCCGGACTCGGTGGGCGTCTCGCCGACCTGGGCGTTGGCCAGCAGGTCGTCGATGGTGCGGATCCGCGCCTCCTCCTGGCCCTGCTGCTCGCGCGCGGCGTGGTAGCCGGCGTTCTCCTTGAGGTCGCCCTCCTCGCGCCGTTCGTTGATCTCGGCGGCGATGACCGGACGGTTGGCGATCAGCGCCTCCTTCTCGGCCATGAGGCGGTCGTACGAGTCCTGGGTCAGCCAGTGGACCTGGGTGTCGTTCGCCATGAGCGCACTCCAATCTGTTCGCGTGCGTGAGTTAATAAAAACACGGCCCCGCGGAACCGGAGCCGTGCTGAAGCGCCAATATTAACACAGACACCGCCGCGCGAGGGCGGTGGTCGGTCGGGTTCGCAGGCGCTCTACCTGCGCAGGTAGTCGGGGACGTCCTCGCCGCAGCCGTACACGTCGGCGATGAACGCACGGTCGGTGGTGAACACCGACGCGGTGATCTCGACGGTGCCGTTCTCGGACGGAGGAACGTAGACCTCACGCCGGCCCAGCTCGCCCTTCGACTCCTCCTGTGCGCGGATGATGCAGTACGCAGGCGTGCCCGGCTCCTCGCGCGTGACGGTGAACGTCAGGTCGACCCGGCCGGAGTCCACGACCTCCACGCCGGTCGCCTCGCCCGAGATGTCGGGCGTCTGGTTGAGGCGGTACATCGTCACCACGCCGGCCACCAGCAGGGCGCCCACGAGCAGCACGAGGAGAACCGCGACGACCTTGCCGGCCAGGCCCGAGCCGCGGTCGGCGTCGGCGTACCGGTCGGCGGGCGGCCCTGCGGGGCGCCGCGACGGGGCGTCCGACCTCGGCTCATTCATGGGGGCCAGGGTATCCGGGCGCGTCGGCGAGGACGGTCGGGGGGTCCACCGGGGCACGGGCCGGGGGCACGGCGCGCGGCGACGCCCATAGAATGGTGCGGTCCTCCACCTACTCGAGAAGAACGGCAGGTGCACCCGATGGCCGGTCTGCGGCTGATGGCGGTCCACGCCCACCCTGACGACGAGTCGTCCAAGGGGGCGGCGACCATGGCCAAGTACGTCGCGGAGGGCGTCCACGTGCTGGTCGAGACGTGCACCGGGGGAGAGCGGGGCGACATCCTCAACCCCGCGATGGACCGCCCGGACATCACCGCGGATCTGCCCGCGGTTCGCGTGCGCGAGATGGCGCGCGCCGCCGACATCCTGGGCGTCGACCACCACTGGCTGGGCTACGTGGACTCGGGGCTACCCGAGGGGGACCCGTTACCGCCCCTGCCGGAGGGGTGCTTCGCCCTGGCCGACGACGACGAGGTCACCGAGGCCCTGGTCCGCAGGATCCGCGAGTTCCGGCCACACGTGATGATCACCTACGACGAGAACGGTGGTTATCCCCACCCGGATCATCTGAAGGTGCATTCGGCGTCGATGGCCGCCTACGAGGCCGCCGCGGACCCGGCCCGGTATCCGGACGCTGGCGAGCCGTGGGCCATCGCGAAGGTCTACTACACGCACGGCTTCCCCCGGCGCCGCCTCGAGCTGCTCGACGAGGAGCTGTACGCCCGCGACGGCGTACGCCACTTCGACGAGTTCCTGTCCCGCTGGAAGGACCGTCCGGACGTGATGGAGCGGGTCACCACCCGGGTGGAGTGCGCGGACTATTTCGAGCAGCGCAACTCGGCCCTGCTCGCGCACGCCACGCAGATCGACCCCAACGGATGGTTCTTCGCGGCGCCGGTGGAGATGCAGCAGCGGGTGTGGCCGACGGAGGAGTTCGAACTGGCCGCCAGCCGGGTGGGCTTTCCTCAGCTCGGTGAGGGAGAATACGAGACAGACCTCTTCGCGGGAGTCGATCCGTCGGTCGAGCTCCCTGTCGGACCGAGCACGAGTGAGGACCCGAGATGATCACCCTGGGACCGGACGTCCAGATCCTGGCGTACGAGTCGGCGATGATCTTCGCTCAGAACCAGTCGCCCGGCACCCCCGGGTACAACGACAACCCGGTCGGTCCGGAGTTCGGGAAGGCCTCGCCGCTCGGCATCCCCCTCGTGCTGTTGCTGCTCATCGCCACGGTCCTGCTGGTGCGCAACATGAACAAGCACATCAAGAACCTGCCGGAGAGCTTCGACGTCGAGAACCCGGCACCGGACCAGCTCGCCGACGAGGGCACCGACCGATCCGGAGTGATCGGTGCCCCCGGTAACGACGAGGTGAGCGACCCGCGCTGACGTTCGGAGGCATCAGGCGGGCCGGACGCCGCTTCAGCGTCCCAGGAGATCGCCCATCGGGACGAAGTCGCTGAACTCGTCGTCGTCGTCCCGTCGTCCCCGCTTGTCATCCGCGCGCGTCGGCTCGACCGCGCCGGCGGTAACCCCCGCGAACCGCAGCATGTAGTCGCCCAGTTCGGTCCCCACCCGGACGGCGCGCGTCCGTAGCGAGTTCTCGTCGCCCGCGGTGGACACGGCGCCGAAGTCCTCGGCGGCAGCGAACACGGTGGTGGGCACGACGTCGGCCTTGAGGTAGGCGAACATCGGCCGCACTGCGTAGTCGACCGCCAGCGAGTGCCGCGCCGTCCCGCCCGTCGCGCCCAGCGCCACCGGCACCCCGGCGAGGGTGCCGGGCTCGATGACGTCGAACAGCGACTTGAACAGGCCGGAGAACGACTGGTTGTAGATCGGCGTCACCGCGATCAGCCCGTCCGCGCGGCCGATCGCGTCGATCGCCGCGCTCAGCTTCTCGCCGGGGAAGCGGGTGACCGTCGCGTCGACGACCTCGTGGGCCAGCTCGCGCGCCTCGAGGACCGTCACCTCGACGCGCTGCCCGTGGCGGGCGAGGGCGTCACGGGTGGCGGAGGTGAGTTGGTCGGCGAGCATCCGCGTGCTGGAGGGCACGGAGGTGCCCGCGGCGACGACGACGAGGTTGAGCGACCGCTCGTCAGGGGCGGTGTGGTCGGTCAGGTGCTCGGAGCTCACTTGGACTCCTTTCCGGCCGGCGCCTCGGCGAGGCGGGCCTGGGTGCGGCGGTTGCGGGCCAGCGACTCCTGCTGTGCCCGCTGCCCGCCCTCGGCGGTGAGGCCCGTCCAGTTGTCGCCGGTGCCGAAGCGGTAGGCGTCGGAGTAGGCGGGCTCGCCGGCGGCGGCGAGTTCGGCGTCGCGGGCGGCGACCCGCGCGGCGTGCGTGGGGCCGTCCGGCACGTGGGCCGGGCGCAGCGCGTCGAGCTCACGGCGGAGGGTGGGGACGATCTCGGTGCCCAGGATCTCGATCTGCTCGAGCACCGTCTTGCGCGGCAGGCCGGCGTGGTCGACGAGGAACAGCTGGCGCTGGTAGTCGCCCACGTGCTCGCGCATCGTCATGTAGCGGTCGATGATCTGCTGCGGCGAGCCGACCGTGAGCGGGGTCTGCGCGGTGAAATCCTCGAGCGACGGGCCGTGGCCGTAGACCGGGGCGTTGTCGAAGTAGGGGCGGAACTCGTTCACGGCGTCCTGGCTGTTGGCACGCGCGAAGAACTGGCCGCCCAGTCCGACGATCGCCTGATCAGCCGAGCCGTGGCCGTAGTGCTCGTAGCGGCGGCGGTACAGCTCCACCATCTGCTTGGTGTGGTGGATGGGCCAGAAGATGTTGTTGTGGAAGAAGCCGTCGCCGTAGAAGGCGGCCTGCTCGGCGATCTGCGGCGAGCGGATCGAGCCGTGCCACACGAACGGGGCGACGCCGTCCAGCGGGCGGGGCGTCGAGGTGAACTGCTGGAGCGGCGTGCGGAACTTGCCCTCCCAGTCCACCACGTCCTCGTGCCACAGGCGGTGCAGCAGCTCGTAGTTCTCGATGGCCAGCGGCAGGCCCTGGCGGATGTCCTGTCCGAACCACGGGTACACCGGGCCGGTGTTTCCGCGGCCCATCGTCAGGTCGACCCGGCCGCCGGACAGGTGCTGCAGCATCGCGTAGTCCTCGGCGATCTTCACCGGGTCGTTGGTCGTGATGAGCGTCGTGGCCGTCGACAGGATGATCTCGCTCGTGCGGCCCGCGACGTAACCCAGTGTGGTGGTGGGAGAAGACGTGACGAACGGGGGGTTGTGGTGCTCACCCAGCGCGAACACGTCCAGACCCACCTGTTCGGCCAGGTTGGCGTACTCGACTATCGCCTCGAGCCGCTGGTGCTCGGTGGGTATGCGCCCGGTGGTGGGGTCCGGGGTGATGTCGGCGATGCTGAAGATTCCGAACTGCATGGTTGTCCCTCTCGTTGTCGATACGCCCAGCCGTGTGTCGATGCGCCCAGCGTACGTTGCTGACATGTCAAACAAAAGGGGGCCCGACCGTATTCCCCCTCACCCGGCGGTGCCGTGGCGACCCGCGCGCGGGGATGCCCGCCGACACTGCCGCCGCCCCTCCCCATGGCGCCTGGCCTGCGCTTCGGTGCGCGCGAGACGCCATGGCGAGGGGCGGCCGCGGGAGCGCGCGGCACGATCAGTGGCGAGTCACCACATCCGCGAGCGGCTGCGGCGGAGGCGTGGCGATCGCCGTTCGCAGTGCCTCCGGTGAACCCCCGTCGTGGATGCGGCATTCGACGGGTTCGTCGCTATCCGCACCGGAGCGATGTCACGATTCGTGGCATCCGGCAGAGGAGGGCCAGTGGCCGAGTGGAATGTCCGGCGGTGGCGTCGCTACGGCCACGACCGCCTTTACGCGTCGACGCCCGGTGGCACCGACCTCGGCTATCTCGACCTCACGACGGGCCGGTACCGCTCCGACGACATGTCTAACCTGCCATTGCTGCGCCGGGCGATCGAGGACCACCTCGCCGCCCAGCGACCGCCGCATCAGGGCCCCGGAACGACCCCGGCCCCGGCGCCTGGCCCGTCGGCAGCTCCTGGCCCGGCGCCGACGCGGTCCCCGGAGCTGGCGCGCACGGACACGCCCGATGCGGTAGTCCATGGCCGGGTTTCGCCGCCTCCGCCTCCGCCTCCTTCGCCGTCGCAGTCGCCGTCGCCGGGCCCGACCGGACCGAGGTGGCACGATCTCGCGGACGTGCGGGCGGGCGCCTCCGCACGCGAACGCGCGGTGGCCGAGCGTGCGGCGCAGGGCACGATTCGCCACCTGTTCGCCCGGCTTGTCGACGCGAGGACCGACGAGCGAGCGTGGCGGATCGGCGCCGACGGCGAGGAGGCGGTCGCCGAGCAGTTGGCCGGGCTGGGCGTGCAGTGGCGCGTTCTTCATGCGGTGCGGGTGGGCGATCGCGGCGCGGACATCGATCACGTGGTGGTCGGCCCGGGTGGGGTGTTCACCGTGAACGCGAAGAACCACCCGAAGGCGTCGGTCTGGGTTGGCGGCGACGTCTTCCTGGTGAACGGCCAGCGCCACGCCTATGTTCGCAAGAGCCGTTTCGAGGCGCAGCGGGCGTCCCGGATGCTCGCGGAGCACGTCGGTTTCCCGGTGCCGGTCACGGGCATCATCGCGGTGGTGGGTGCGCGGCGCGGGTTCACGGTGAAGGCTCAGCCGGCGGATGGCGCGGTAGTTGTGGTGCCGCGGCGCGGTATTCGCCGTTTCCTGCAGTCCCGGCCATCGCGATTGGGGCTTCGCGAGATCGACGCGATCCACGAGGTCGCCAGGCGATCGAGTACGTGGCAGCGCTGAGCGCGCCCGGGGGCCGGGCGGGATGTGGTCTGGCGGCGAGGCCTATGACGAGCGGTGTCGGCGTTCGACCCCGGGTGGGTTGGTGAGGTGGCCGTCGTCGGCGATGAGTCGGTCGAGGTGTTGGTGCCAGCGGTGGTCGAGGATGCGGTCGCGGGCGTGGGCCAGGGGGCCGTGGGGTCTGGTGTGGTGTTCGTGTCCGGTTTCGGTGATGATGGTCAGCTCGCCGAGCGGTCCTGGTCGGTAGGCGCAGTGGCCGAAGGTTTTCTCCCGGTGGTGTTTTCGGCACAGGCACACCAGGTTCCATTCGGCGGTGGGCCCGCCCAGCTCGGGGCGTTGGTGGTCGAAGGCGATGACATGGTCGATCTCACAGTCGTGGGCATCGACCGTGCACCCCGGGTGGCGGCAGGTGCCGTCGCGCAGGCGGATGCGTTCGGCCAGGGCGGGGCTGATGCGGTACTTCAGCGCCGCCTCGGGGGTGTCCTCGGTGCCCGGTTGCGGGTCCAGCAGTTCGAACCGGACCTTGGCGTCGCCGCCGGAGAGTAGTTCCTCGCAGAGCCAGTCGAAGCTGGCGTAGGCGCCGGTGACGAACTCCACGCGGTTGGGCAGGCCCTGGGCGATGCTGTTGATCACCGAGATCCGGATCGGCTGATCGGTGCCCCACGAGGCCCCCATCGGCGCACGACCCGCGTCGTCGGCAGCGGCCGAGGCGCCTGCGGCAGGGTCTGCCGCGCCGGCGTCGGCGCTGCCGGCGGTGTCGGCGGGCTGGTCGGGCAGGGGGTCGGCGATGTCGGTGGTGTTGGGGTCGCCGAGAGCGACCAGGGCGTCGGCGCGCAGTTGGTTACGGGTGCGCGGGTGGCCGGTGTCGGCGGCGGCGCGGGCGGCCGCGTCGATGCGGCGGCGCAGTTTCTCGGCGTCGCCGGAGGGCAGGTGGGCCCACATGCTGGTCATGCCGTCGCGTTCGGGCCGGAACCGCACGGTGCGCTGGTCGGCGGCCGCGTCGACGGCATCGCCGGCGCCTTGGGGGTCGTGGCGCTCGCGGGAGGCGTCGACGGTGGTGTCCAGGGCGGTGCGGCTGGGCCGGTGACCGCCGGCCAGGTCGCGGGTCAGCCGGGCCACGACATCGGATTCGACACCACTGATGATGTCGTCGGGAATGCCGGCCAGGCGGCAGGCGGCGTCGATGGCCAACTGCTCGGGCAGCAGCCCCCGCTCGACGGCCTCGCGCAGACGGGGCAGGCGGGTGTGGATCTGCACGCCGGCGGTGACCAGGTGGCGGGCGTGCCATCCGGTCAGGGCCATCGCCGCGGCCAGGTGGTGGCGGGCCCGGTCGGCCGGGTCCAGGCGGGCGTGCGCGGGACGGGTATCGGTGCCGGGCTCGCCGTGGGCGGCCTCGTCCAGCGCCTTGAAACTCTCCACCAGCAGGTACGCGGCGTGCAGCCGGGTGGCCCCGGCCAGGTTCTGCGCCAGCGTCACCGACCGCGCCACCTCGCTCAGCGCCGAGGCGTCCAACGACTCCAGCGGCTCGTCCACCGCGCGCAGCGCGCCGAGACCGAACGCCCTCGTCGTCGTCGTATCCACCCGGTCACCCCCCGCCCGCGTCGCACCCTTATCGAACCTGTGATCGATTCTACCGGCGTGTCGCTCATAGCACAAGGGTTCGATTGGCGGAGAGGGAGGATGAGCGGGTGGTGATCTCGAGGGGGTGAATGGCCACAGCTGATCGGGTTCTGCTACGGTGGGCCGTATGTCGATCGCTCGCGCATATTGGCGCTTTATGTGGGCTCCGGGTGGAGCCCGCGCCGCGAGCGCACGCGTCCGCTAGACGGATCGTCGACACCCGGAGCCCAGAGGCGGTGACCACCATGGTCGCCGCCTTCCGCCTTTCAACAGCGGCGGATCCGGGTGCGACATGGGCACCGAAGAGGATCACGGCACCCGGCCCGCCACCACCGAATCGTCAGGAGCGACCGCCGTGACCATCACCGCCGAGAACCCCACCCAGACCGCCGACAGGCGCGTCCTGTCGTACTCACCGCTGCCGACCCCGACCGAGATCCTCGGCGAGCTCCCGCTGGGAGAGGCCCGCGAGGCGCTGGTCGAGCGGAGCCGGTCCGAGATCGCCGACGTGCTGGCCGGCCGCGATGACCGACTGCTCGTCGTGGTGGGTCCCTGCTCGGTCCACGACACCGGGGCCGCGCTGGACTACGCCGGACGGCTGGCCGAGCTCGCCGCGGAGACGTCCGAGGACCTGCTCATCGTCATGCGCGTGTACTTCGAGAAGCCGCGCACGACGGTCGGCTGGAAGGGCCTCATCAACGACCCCGCGCTCGACGGGAGCTACGACATCCCGCGCGGCCTGCGCACCGCCCGCAGGCTGCTGCTGGACGTGCTCGACCTCGGACTTCCCGTCGGCACCGAGTTCCTCGAGCCGACCAGCCCGCAGTACATCGCCGACGCCGTCTCCTGGGGTGCGATCGGCGCCCGCACCACGGAGAGCCAGGTGCACCGCCAGCTCGTGTCGGGCCTGTCCATGCCGGTCGGCTTCAAGAACGGCACCGACGGAGAGGTGCAGGTCGCGGTGGACGGTTGCCGGTCCTCGGCGGCGGGGCACGTTTTCTTCGGCACCGACGCCGACGGCCGCGCGGCGGTCGTGGAGACGGCGGGTAACACGGACTGTCACGTGATCCTGCGCGGCGGCACCCGCGGGCCGAACCACGACGCCGAGTCCGTCGCAGCCGCGGTCGCGGCCGTGGGCAAGGTCGGGCTGCCGGGTCTCGTGATGGTCGACGCCAGCCACGCCAACTCGGGCAAGTCGCACGAGCGCCAGGCCGAGGTCGTGGCCGAGCTGGCCGAGCGCATCGGCGGGGGAGAGCAGGGCATCTCCGGGCTGATGATCGAGAGCTTCATCGAGCCCGGCGCCCAGTCCGTCGGGGCCGAGGAACTGGTCTACGGGCAGTCCGTCACCGACGCCTGCATGGGATGGGACACCACCGCCGACGGGCTGCGTGCCCTCGCCGCGGCGGTGCGCGCCGGCCGCCGGGACTGACTCCCGCCGGCCGACGGAGCCGAGCGCGCAGCGGGTCAGGGGCAACACAGAGGAGGCGGTGCCGCGCGGTACTCTTTCCCGCGTGGCCACCTCCCCCCTGTACAAGTTCTACGAGTCCCGACTGCGGTCGTCGCTCGAGGGCAAGAGGCTGCCGCGGCACGTCGCCGTGATGTGCGACGGCAACCGCCGGTGGGCCAAGGAGGCCGGGTTCACCGACGTCGCGCACGGCCACCGGGCCGGCGCGGTGAAGATCGCCGAGATGCTGGGCTGGTGTGACGAGCTCGGCATCGACGTCGCCACCATCTATCTCCTGTCCACCGAGAACCTCGGCCGCGACGCCGACGAGCTCGGCGAACTGCTGCAGATCATCGCCGACGTCGTGGACGAGATCACCAGGCCGGAGCGCAACTGGGAGGTCCGCATCGTCGGGCGGCTGGAGCTCCTGCCGGAGTGGCTGGCCGACCGCCTGCGTCACGCCGAACAGGTGAGCACCGGCCGGCCGGGCGTCAAGGTCAACGTCGCGGTGGGTTACGGCGGGCGGCAGGAGATCGCCGACGCGGCCCGTGAGCTCGTGGAGCAGCTGATCGACGAGGGGCGGACCGGGGCGGACCTCGTCGAGGGGATCACGGTCGAGGGCATCGGCGAGCATCTCTACACGTCCGGGCAGCCCGACCCCGACCTCGTGATCCGCACGTCCGGGGAGCAGCGGCTCTCGGGTTTCCTGCTGTGGCAGAGCGCGTACTCGGAGATCTGGTTCACCGAGGCCTACTGGCCCGCGTTCCGCCGCGTGGACTTCCTGCGCGCACTCCGCGAGTACAGCGCCCGCAACCGCAGGTTCGGGCAGTGAGCACCCCGGCGGGATCCTCCGTGCCCGGGGCGTTCACCGTCCGTGCCGTGTGCGTGGTCGACCAGCTGCTGGCCGTGCCCGGCCGGGTCGGCGTGACGGCGATCGACAAGCGTCCCGTCGAGGGCCCGGTCCGGGTCCGCGAGTACGGCCTCCACGGTGACGTCCAGGCCGACCGCGAGCACCACGGCGGCGTGTGGAAGGCCGTCTACCTGCTCTCCGACTCCGACGTCGAGCAGTGGGAACCCGAGTTCGGCGGCCCGATCCCGCCCGGTTACTTCGGCGAGAACCTCCGCGTGACGGGCGTCGACACCTCGCAGCTGCAGATCGGGACGGTGCTCGAGGTCGCCGCTGCAGGTGCTGCCGGCGACGCCGGGGCCGCCGGCCTGCGTATGGAGGTCACCACGCCGCGCATCCCGTGTCAGACCTTCGCCCACCGGGTCGGGAAGCCGCGGTGGGTGCGTCGCTTCTCCGAGGGCGGGCGGCCGGGCGCGTACGCACGGGTCCTCGCCCCGGGGCCGGTCGGGGCGGGCGACGAGATCCGGGTGGTCAGCGAGCCCACGCACGGTGTCACCATCGCCAGGGTGCTGTCCGGGGTCGACGACGACGAGGTCAGCCGCCTCCTCGCCGAGTACGACCTCTCGGAGCTCGCCCCGAGCCTCGTCCGGAAGCTGGATCCGGCCACGGACGACCGCCCGGTCGACGCGGACTGAGACACCGCCGGCCGGCCGGATATGGGACGCTGATCCGCATGGGACTCCTCCGGCGATACCGGGCGACCGGCGCGGACCTGCCCTTCGGCGATCCGCTCCGCGCGCACGGCGTGGCCATGGAGGGGTACTTCCTCCGGATCACCGACCGCGAACGCGGGCGCGTGGCCATCGCGCTCATCGGGGTCAACCGGGGACCCGACGGGCACTGGGCGACGCTCGGCCTGGCCTCGGACGAGGTGACGATCCCGCTCGAGGCCGGTGGCGCCCGCCGGCCCGGTGACGGGGACCCCTCGCCGTCGTCCTCCGCGGCGGTTTCCACGCTCCGCCTCGCCGCCGCGCCGCACGGGTGGGCCGACCCGGCGCGCATCGGCGCCCGGTCCGGAGGCCAGTTCGAGTACCGACGCGACGGCATCCGCGTGGACATGGGGGAGGGCGCGCGGCTCCACGTGGACATCACCGACCCCGTGGAGTGGCCGCATCGCGCCGTCGGCGGGTCGAGCATCTTCCAGTCGGTTCCCGCGCTCAACCAGTACTGGCACCCCTGGCTGCTCGGCGGGCGCGCCAGCGGATGGGCCGAGCTCGACGGCCGGCGCTGGGACTTCGACGACGCCGAGGTCTACGGCGAGAAGAACTGGGGCGCGGAGGGCTTCCCCGACTCCTGGTGGTGGGGGCAGGCGCAGGCGTTCTCCGAGCCCGACAGCTGCGTCGCTTTCGCCGGCGGCCAGATCCACTCCGGCCCGCTGCGCACCGAGGTCACCGCGCTCGTCGTGCGGCTCCCGGGCGGGCGCGTCGTGCGGCTCGGCAACCCCGTGGTCTCGCCCGTGCGCGCCGACGTCACCGACGAGAGGTGGGAGCTCGAGGGACGCGGCTACGGCTGGGACATCCGCGTCAGCGGACGCTCACCGCTCGACCGTGCGCACGTCCTGCCCGTGCCGCTGCCGTCGGAGAACCGCAACTCGGCCGGGTCCATCGAGCACCTGACCGGGGAGCTCGAGGTGGAGGTACGACGGCGAGGGCGGCTCGTGTGGTCGGATCGCAGCTGGCTGGCCGCGCTCGAACACGGAGGTCTCGACCGGGCCGAGGCCGAGCTGCGGAGGCGCGGTGTGCCGGAGGGGGAGACGGGCGCGCCGCCGGTGTAGGCGGGGTGCGGGGATCGCGCGGAGGCGCGTGTTCAGATCTTGCGCAGGCGCAGCCGCTGGATGGAGTGATCCGAGTTCTTGCGCAGCACCAGCGTGGCGCGCGGTCGGGTGGGGAGGATGTTCTCCACGAGGTTCGGCCGGTTGATCGAGTTCCAGATCTCACGCGCGGCCAGGCGCGCCGCGTTGTCGGACAGGTCGGCGTAGTGCGCGAAGTGCGAGCCCGGGTTGGAGAACGACGTGCTGCGCAGTTCGAGGAACCGCTCGATGTACCACTGCTCGATGTCCTCGATCCGCGCGTCCACGTAGAGCGAGAAGTCGAACAGGTCCGAGACCATGAGCCGCGGGCCGGTCTGCAGGACGTTGAGGCCTTCGACGATGAGGATGTCCGGCCGCTGCACCTCTATGTGCTCACCCGGCACGATGTCGTACTTGGTGTGTGAGTAGACCGGCGCGCGGACCACGGGCGCCCCGGACTTGACCTCGGTGACGAAACGCAGCAGCGCGCGGCGGTCGTACGACTCCGGGTACCCCTTGCGGTGCATGAGCCCACGGCGCTGGAGCTCACGATTGGGGTAGAGGAACCCGTCGGTTGTCACCAGGTCCACCCGGGGGTGGGAGTCCCAGCGGGTGAGCAGCGCGCGCAGCACACGGGCGGAGGTGGACTTGCCCACCGCGACCGAGCCGGCGACCCCGATCACGAACGGCATCGGTGCGTCGACGGTCTCGCCGAGGAACAGGTTGGTGGACTGGAACAGCCGCTGACGTGCGGAGACCTGCAGGTGGATGAGGCGGCTGAGCGGGAGGTAGATCTCCGCGATCTCGTCCAGGTCGAGGTGTTCGCCCAGGCCGCGGAGCCCTTCGAGATCCTGCTCGGTGAGGACCATGGGCATCGCACGCCGCAGCCGCCGCCAGCTCCGGCGGTCGAACTCCACGTACGGCGTGTAGTCGCCGGCATGTCTGCTCACGGGTTCCGATTGTGGCAGGTGGCCACGGGGGAGAGGGTGTCAGGGTGCGTGGCACTAGACTGACGACGACGACGAGACGAGCCGTGGCCCACACGATTCGTACGAAGCGAGAAGCCCACGCGCGAGGAGCAACGATGACCGACCCGAACACCGACGTGTTCTCCGCCTCCCTGTCCGAACTGGATCCGGAGGTCGCCGAGGCGATGGCCGGCGAGCTGGCCCGTCAGCGGGACACGCTCGAGATGATCGCGTCGGAGAACTTCGTGCCGCGCTCGGTGCTGCAGGCGCAGGGGTCCGTGCTCACCAACAAGTACGCCGAGGGCTACCCGGGACGCCGCTACTACGGCGGGTGCGAGCACGTGGACGTCATCGAGAACCTGGCGCGCGACCGCGCCAAGGAGGTCTTCGGCGCCAAGTACGCCAACGTCCAGCCGCACGCCGGGGCCCAGGCCAACGCCGCCGTGCTCATGGCGCTCGCCGCGCCGGGCTCCAAGATCATGGGGCTGTCCCTGGCCCACGGTGGGCACCTCACGCACGGCATGAAGCTCAACTTCTCCGGCCAGCTGTACGAGGTCGCCGCCTACGAGGTCGACGCCGAGACGATGCTCGTCGACATGGACGCCGTCCGTGAGATGGCTCTGGCGGAGAAGCCCGACGTCATCATCGCCGGCTGGTCGGCCTACCCCCGGACGCTGGACTTCGCGAAGTTCCGCGAGATCGCCGACGAGGTCGGCGCCAAGCTGTGGGTGGACATGGCGCACTTCGCCGGCCTGGTTGCCGCGGGCCTGCACCCGAGCCCCGTCCCGCACGCAGACGTCGTCTCCACGACCGTGCACAAGACGCTCGGCGGGCCGCGCTCCGGCATGATCCTCACCAACGACCTCGAGCTGTTCAAGAAGCTCAACTCGACGGTGTTCCCCGGCCAGCAGGGCGGGCCGCTCATGCACGCGATCGCCGCCAAGGCCACGGCCATGAAGATCGCCGGGACCGAGCAGTTCCGTGAGCGGCAGCAGCGCACCCTGGAGGGCGCGAAGATCCTCGCCGAGAGGCTCACCGCCGAGGACTGCAAGAACGCCGGTGTCTCCGTCCTCACCGGGGGGACCGACGTCCACCTGGTGCTGGTCGACCTGCGTGACTCGGAGCTGGACGGTCAGCAGGCCGAGGACCTGCTGCACGAGGTCTGCATCACCGTGAACCGTAACGCCGTGCCGTTCGACCCCCGGCCGCCGATGGTCACCTCCGGCCTGCGGATCGGCACGCCCGCCCTGGCGACGCGCGGCTTCACCGCGGACGACTTCCGCGAGGTCGCCGACATCATCGGCGCCGCCCTCGCCGCGGGTAAGAACGCCGACGTCGCCGCCCTGCGCGAGCGCGTCACGGCGTTGGCCAGGTCCAAGCCCCTCTACGAGGGCCTCGAGGACTGGACGATCCTGGGCTGAGGACTCCGAGACACACGACGACAGGCGGGGGTCGATGACCGACGAGAGCGCGGGCATCGGCCCCCGCCTGCGCGTGGGATACGTTCCCGGCGTGCAGCCCGACAAGTGGCTCACCCGGTGGCGCGAGCGCAACCCCGGAGTGCCGATCACGGCACGACGAGTGGGGGACCCGCGCCCGGACCTGGCACGGTCCGCCGGCGACGACGGCTTCGACGTGATCTTCCTCCGCGAGGCCGACGATGCGCCGCGGTCGGCGCCGCCTGGACTCCTGCGGATCCCCCTGTACACCGAGACCATGGCCGTGCTCGCCGGGAAAGATCACGAGCTCGGGGCGTTCGACACGCTGAGCGCTGAGGACCTCGAGGCCGAGCGATGGCTCGATCCGGTCGACGCGGTCACGGCGACGCCGGAGGAGGTGTCCGCCGCCGTCGACCTGGTCGCGGCCGGAATCGGGCTGCTCGCGCTACCGCTGCCGTACGCACGTTCGCTGAGTCGTCGGGACGTGGTGGCCCGGCCGCTGGAGGGTGTCCCGACCACCCGCACGGGAGTGGCGTGGTCGCCCGCCAGGGAGGGCGACGAGCTCATCGACGAGTTCGTCGGGATCGTGCGGGGCCGAACGGCATCGACGTCGCGGGGTGCGGGGGAGCCACCGCGCGAGAAGCGCACGGCCCGCGAGAAAACGGCGGCGAAGGCGCGGGCGCGCGCCGAGCGCGGGACGCGGCCGGCGGAGCGGGGCATGTCCCCGGCGAGGGGTAAGCGGAGGCGCTGACCGCCGCTGGTCAGTGGGCGGTCGCCCCGACCATCCGGCGGGCGAACTCGACGTGGCGACACACGACGTCATCAGCGCTCAGCGGGCCGTCGGGTCGGTACCAGTTCGCGATGGAGACGCACAGTGACGCGATCGCTCGCGCCGCGTCCTCGGGGAACTCGCAGGCGAAGTCGCCGGACTCGACGCCCGCGCGAATGGCGTCCTCGATCATCTTCTGCTGGGCGTCGCGTTGGCCGACGTGATGGGCGCGCACCTCCGGCTCCATGCTGCGCATCTCGGTGGAGGCGACGAACGCCTGGTCGCGCCGGGCCATGTGGAAGCGGGCGAGACACTCCACCACGTTCTCGAAGCGGGTCACCGGATCATCGCCGGCGTCGTCGGCGGCAGCGGCCGTGTTGGCGAGCATCTCGGCCATCGCGGTGTCGACCAGGGCGGCGAGAATCGCCTGCTTGGAGCGGTAGTGGTGGTACAGGCCGGGCACCGACAGGCCGGCGGCCTCGGCGATCATCCGGATAGAAGCTCCGTGGTAGCCGTGGCGCGCGAACACGCCCAGCGCCGCGCGTAGGGGAGGGGAGAGCGCGTCGTCTCCGAACTCGCGCCAATCCGCCGTGGTCGCGATCTCCTCGCTCATTTCCATGACCCTATAACCGCCCTCCGCTTGACACCCAATGTGGTGTAAGCAACACTATGGCGCACCGAGCGATCGCTCGGTCGGCTACGCCGGATCCGGCGGTGACGGGAGGAGCGAGATGAGTCAGAGCGACCTGCGACCATGGCGGGAGCTGTACCGTCCAGGGCTGGACGAGGGTGCGGTGGCGCGACGATCGAGCCTGGTCGAGGCGTGGCGCCAGCGCGTCACTGCGGCGCCGGATCGGGTGGCGATCGCCTACTTCGACACCGAGCTGTCCGCGACCGAGGTCGACCAGATGTCCGACGCGCTCGCCACCGCGCTCCAGGCCCGCGGCGTGGCGCCGGGCGACCGGGTGGGCATCCACCTGCAGAACATCCCCCAGTACGCGCTGGCGATGCTCGCGCTGTGGAAGATCGGCGCCGCGGCCGTGGTGCTCAACCCGATGTACTTCGGACGCGAGCTCCTACTCCCGGTCGCCGACTCCGGTGCCGTCGGGATCATCGCCACCGACAGGGACGTGCCCGCCATCCGGGACGCCGTCAGCGGTACGGACGTGGCCTGGGTCGTCAGCACCAGCGAGCGGGATCTGCAGACGCGGAACGATCCCCGCGCGTTCGGTGACGAGCAGCCGGCGGAGCCCTCCGCGGACGGGGACCTCGTCGAGCTCATCCGCCGGTTCGAGGGTCGCACGCCGGAGCAGGTCACGGTCACGGCGGACGATCTGGCGCTGCTCACCTACACGTCGGGCACGACCGGGCCGCCGAAGGGGGCCATGAACTCGCACGGCAACGTCGTCGCGGTCGCCCGGAGTCTCGCGGACTTCGTCGATGTGGCGCCGGGGGACGTCGTCCTGGCCATCGCTCCGCTTTTCCACATCACCGGCGCCGTCGCCAACGCCACGCTCGCCCTCATCGGCGACGCGACGCTCGTCTTCGCGGGCCGGTTCCGGCCGGAGGTCGTGCTCGATGCTTTCCGTGAGCACGGCGTCACGTTCACGATCGGTTCGATCACCGCGTATAACGCGCTCATGCGCCTGGAGGATGCGGGGCCGGAGCACTTCGCCGCGGTCAAGACCCTCTACAGCGGTGGTGCCCCCATCCCGCCGTCGACGGTCGAGCGGTTCGCCGAGCGGTTCGGGCACTACATCCACAACGGCTACGGCATGACGGAGACGACCTCCGGCGTGATCGCCGTGCCGCCGGGCCTGCGGGCGCCGGTCGACGCCGCCAGCGGCACCCTGTCCATCGGCGTGCCGTTGCCAGGGATCGATGCCCAGGTCGTCGACGCGGACGACACCCCCGTCGCGCCCGGCGAGCAGGGCGAACTCGTGCTGTCCGGGCCTCAGATCGTCTCGGGCTACTGGCGCAACGAGGCCGCGACCGAGTCGACCATGCCCGGCGGGCGTCTGCACACCGGTGACGTCGCCGTCATGGACGCGGCCGGCTGGGTCTACCTCGTCGACCGGCTAAAGGACCAGATCAACGCCTCCGGCTACAAGGTCTGGCCGCGCGAGGTCGAGGACGCCCTCTACGAACACGACGCCGTGTTCGAGGCCGCCGTCGTCGGCCTGCCCGACGAGTACCGCGGGGAGAAGGTCGTCGCGTTCGTCTCGCTCAAGGCCGGCGGTACCGCCACGGAGGACGAGCTGATCGCGTTCGCCGCCGCCCGGCTCGCCGCCTACAAGCGACCGGCCGAGATCCACCTCGTCCCCGAACTTCCCAAGACCCAGACCGGCAAGATCCGCCGTCGCGAGCTCCGAGACGCGCATGCCCCCGACCAGCCCTGACCACGCGCCCCGAACTTCCCCTCACACCGAAGGACACTGAGATGGCCGAGGCCACCCTGAACCCCGGCGACAACGGAGCCATTACCGCCGACGCCGCACCACCCGTGCAGACGGCACGGGGAAACCGCAGCAGCATCCGGTCCCTGGCCGCCAGCACCACCGGGCAGCTGTTCGAGTGGTACGAGTGGACCGCCTACGCGGTCTTCGCGCCCTACATCGCCGCAGCGATGTTCAACAACGACAACCCGGTGTCCGCGCTGCTGGCCACCCTCGCCGTCTTCGCGGTCGGCTTCCTCATGCGCCCCCTCGGCGGGATCGTCTTCGGCCGGATCGCCGACGTGAAGGGCCGCAAGTTCGTCCTCATCACCACCATGCTCATGATGGCCGGCGCGAGCCTGCTCATCGGCCTGCTGCCGACCTACGGAGCACTCGGGATCGTCGCCTCCGGCCTGCTGCTGCTGTGCCGCATGGTCCAGGGCTTCGCGCACGGCGGCGAGTCGGCGACCGCCTACAGCTACGTCGCCGAGATCGCGCCCCCGCACCGTCGCGGCATGTGGGGCAGCCTCGTCTTTGTCGCCATCATGGGCGGCACCGTGATCGCCTACGGCATCGGCGGCGGCATCACCGCCGTGCTGTCGGAGAGCGCCGTGGGCGAGTGGGGCTGGCGCGTGCCGTTCCTGCTCGGCGCCGTGTTCGCCCTGTTCGTGCTCTACCTGCGTCGCGGCATGGAGGAATC
Organism: Dietzia sp. oral taxon 368; assembly: GCF_002999155.1. Classification (NCBI taxonomy): domain Bacteria; kingdom Bacillati; phylum Actinomycetota; class Actinomycetes; order Mycobacteriales; family Dietziaceae; genus Dietzia; species Dietzia sp. oral taxon 368. The sequence goes on along the minus strand of NZ_CP027238.1, from coordinate 69,769 downwards.
CGACGTCTTCGACAAGGCCGCGGCCGAGGCCGAGGCGTCCGGAACCGCGGTCACGTTCTCGCGGCGCAAGCTGGCCGGCGCGATCGCCCTCGTCGTGGCCATGGTCTCCGGCATCACGGTCGCGCACTACACGTGGAGCTCCTACGCGTCGACGTTCGCCATCACGCAGCGCGACATGGACTCCGAGTCCGCGTTCTGGATGATCTTCGCCAGCCAGCTCATCGCGCTGGGCACCCTGCCGCTGTGGGGTCTGCTCTCGGACCACATCGGCCGCCGCCCGGTGATCTTCATCTTCGGTGTCGGCACCATCATCACCACGCCGGTGCTGATGGGGATGATCGACGAGCGCCCGTGGACGCTGTTCGTCGCCTCGCTCATCGCGATGACGCTCGTCGCCGCCGCCGGGTCGATCCTGTCCTCGTTCATGTCCGAGGCGTTCCCCACCAAGATGCGCACCGCCGGCATCGGGTTCGCCTACTCGCTCTCGGTCGCCGTGTTCGGCGGCAGCGCCCCGTACCTCAACGCCCAGTTCATCGAGTGGGACCTGTACTGGATGATCAGCGCGTACATCATCTTCCTGTGCGTCTGCACCATGGTCGCGACCGCCTTCATGAAGGAGACCCGGGGTCACGACCTGCACCGGGTCGGCGAGCACTGACACGGCGCCTCCGACCCACGCAGCCCCCAGGTCTGCTCCGAACCGTTCACCCGGCCGCCCATCAACAGCGAGGATCGAACTCCATGACCCCATCATCGTCAGAGGCCACGGGCCTGTCGCTCGACCAGCTGCTCCGCCCCGACATCGTGGGTCCGAAGATCGCCGAGGCCACCGGCGACCGGGCGTGGACCGATTTCGACGCCGAGCTCATCGCCGGCGGCAAGTCGAACCTCACGTTCACGCTCCGCTCGGACGCCGGTGAGCTCATCCTGCGGCGGCCACCCACGGGGAAGCTCCTGCCGAGCGCCCACGACATGGGCCGGGAGGCGCGCATCCAGCTCGGGCTCGCGGACACGGACGTGCCGGTCGCGAAGGTGGTGCTCAACGAGACCACCGGTGAGGACCTGGGCGTGCCGTACTACGTGATGGAGAAGGTGGTCGGCCACGTCATCCGTGACGTGCTACCGCCGGGCTTCGCCGAGTCCGACGACGACAAGGCGGCCATGGCCGACGCCCAGATCGACGCCCTGGTCGCGCTCCATGCCGTGGACCAGGACGCCGTGGGCCTGTCCGATCTCGGACGCCCGGAGGGCTATCTGGAGCGACAACTCCGACGCTGGCTGGGCCAGTCGGAGAAGTCCAGTGCCTCTGTCCGGGCCGAGCGCCTGCCCGACCTGGCGGCGCGTCTCGGCGAGAGCATGCCCACCTCTCCGTCGTCGCGGATCATCCACGGTGACTACCGACTGGACAACTACGTCGTCGACCCCGACGACCCGGGGCGCATCAAGGCGATCCTCGACTGGGAGCTGTCCACGCTCGGTGACCCCGTCGCCGACCTGGCACAGACCGTCCTGTACTGGGGCGATCCCGACGGGCCGACGGTGCCGCTCATCCCCACCGTCACCACCGAACCCGGGTGGCCGGGGCCGCAGCGCCTCCTCGACCGGTACTGCGACGCCACCGGCACGGACCCGTCCCACATGCCCTGGTACCTGGCGTTCGCCACGTTCAAGTTCGCCGCCATCGCCCAGGGCGTGGCCACCCGCTCCGAGGCCGGCGACATGGCCGGGCAGGACTTCGGAGACATCGGCCCGCAGATCCGCGAGCTGGTCGACCACGGCCACTCGATCCTCGACTCCCGGAAGGGGACCACGCGATGACTGATCCCACCCCCGGCGCCTCCGATCCCGGTGCGTCGGCCCCCGTCGACCCTCGCACGGGACCGCAGTCGGCGGTGCCCGTCCTGGAACGGTTCCGCCTGGACGGCCGCGTCGCCGTGATCACCGGCGCGTCCTCCGGCCTCGGGGCGGGATTCGCCCGCGCGTTGTCCTCGGCCGGCGCGATCGTCGTGCTCGCCGCCCGGCGCCGCGACCGGCTCGAGGCACTCGCAGACGACCTGCGCGCGTCCGGCGGCACCGCGATGACCGTGGCCTGCGACGTCGCGGACCCAGAGGCCTGCGGGGCGATGGTCCGCGCGGTGACGGACGCCCACGGGCGCATCGACATCCTCGTCAACAACGCCGGACTCGGCACCGCCGTGCCCGCCCTCAAGGAGACACCGGAGCAGTTCCGCGGCGTGGTGGACGTCAACCTGAACGGCGCCTACTGGGCGGCCAAGGAGTGCGCGGCCGTCATGCAGCCCGGCTCGAGCATCGTCAACGTCGCCAGCGTGCTGGGCCTGACCGCCGGCTTCGCGCCGCAGGCCGCGTACTCCGCGACCAAGGCGGCCGTTCTCGGCCTGACCCGCGACCTGGCCCACCAGTGGGGCAGCCGCCGTGGCATCCGCGTCAACGCGCTCGCCCCCGGGTACTTCGCCTCCGAGATGACCGACGAGATCCCCGAGAAGATGCTCGCCGACATCACCGGCAGCACCATCTTCGGCAGGCTCGGACTGCAGCCCGAACTCGACTCAGCGCTGGTATTCCTCGCCTCCGACGCCTCGTCCTTCATCACCGGCGCGACCCTCGTGGTCGACGGTGGCATGACCCTGCACTGACCGCGTCCGCGCCGACAACCACTACAGGAGTAGAAACAATGGAATTCGCTCACAGTCAGCGCAGCCTCGAGCTGCAGGAGAACATGTGGGAGTTCATGCGGGAGCACGTCTTCCCGGCCGAGCCCGTGTGGTCCGCGTATCTGCGCGAACACGGCGACAACGCCTACCCGCCGATCATGGAGGACCTCAAGGCCGAGGCCCGCCGTCGTGGCCTGTGGAACCTCTTCCTGCCCGAGTGGTCGGGCATCTCCAACCTCGAGTTCGCCGCCGTCTCGGAGATCACGGGATGGTCGCCCGTCATCGCCCCCGAGGCGATCAACTCGCAGGCCCCCGACACCGGGAACATGGAGACCTTCCACCTGTTCGGCACCGATGAGCAGAAGGCCAGGTACCTCGAGCCGCTCAAGGAGGGGAAGATCCGCTCGGCGTACGCCATGACCGAGCCGGATGTCGCCTCCTCGGACGCCACCAACATCCAGACCGTGATCCGCCGCGAGGGCGACGAGTACGTGATCAACGGTCGCAAGTGGTGGATCACGGGCATCGCCGACACCCGCTGCGAGATCCTCATCGTCATGGGCAAGACCGACCCCGACGCCGAGACCCACCGTCAGCAGTCCATGGTCCTCGTCCCGCGCGACACCCCGGGCCTGCGGATCGAGCGCAATCTGCCCCTCTTCGGCTACCAGGACCAGCACGGGCACTGTGAGCTGGTGTTCGACAACGTGCGGGTGCCCGCTTCGAACCTGCTCGGGGAGGAGGGGGCCGGCTTCGCGATCGCCCAGGCGCGCCTCGGACCGGGCCGGATCCACCACGCCATGCGCGCCATCGGGATGGCCGAGCGGGCGCTCGCGCTCATGGTCGACCGGGCCAAGTCGCGCCACGCGTTCGGCGGGTCGCTGGCGAGTCAGGGCGTGGTGCAGGAGCACATCGCCAACTCGCGGATCGAGATCGATCAGGCGCGCCTGCAGGTCCAGCACTGCGCGTGGATGATTGACACCGTCGGCGCCAAGGAGGCCCGCTTCGAGATCTCGGCCATCAAGGTCATCGCGCCGCAGGTCGCGTGCGCGGTCATCGACCGGGCCATCGAGGTCTTCGGCGGCGCCGGCGTCTCCGACGACACCCCGCTCGCGTACTTCTACGCCTGGGCGCGGGCCCTGCGCATCGTCGACGGACCGGACGCCGTCCACCGCCGCACGATCGCGCGTGGCGAACTGAAGAAGACCCCGCCGTACATCGGATAACCCTAGGATGTCCCACCAGTGGCCGGGAGCGTCCGGCACCGGGGGACGCACGAGAGAGAAGGAAGAACCTACATGGGTGCAGTGATCGTGGAGGCCGTGCGTAGCGCGGTGGGTAAGCGCAAGGGCGGCCTGGCCGGGGTGCATCCGGCTGACCTGTCCGGCGTGGTGCTCAACGGGCTCGTCGAGCGGGCGGGGATCGACCCGGCGGTCGTCGAGGACGTCATCTGGGGCTGTGTGACGCAGGCCGGTGAGCAGGCCGGCGACATCGCCCGGACCGCCGCGCTGTCCGCCGGGTGGCCCGAGACGGTCAACGGCGTGACGATCGACCGGCAGTGTGGGTCGTCGCAGCAGGCGCTGAGCTTCGCCGTCGCGGTCGTCGAGTCCGGGTACCACGACGTGGTCGTGGCCGGCGGCGTGGAGTCGATGACCCGCGTACCGATGGGCTCGCACGTGTCCGCCGATTCGTTCCCCTACGGGCAGCACTTCATGGACCGGTACGACGGCATCGCGCCCAACCAGGGTGTGGGCGCCGAGATGATCGCCGAGCGGTGGGGCTTCTCCCGCACCCAGCTCGACGAGTTCGCGGTGGCCTCGCACGAGAAGGCCGCCGCCGCACAGGACGCCGGGTTCTTCGCCGGGCACATCGTGCCGGTGACCACCCCGGACGGCGTGTTCGACACCGATCAGGGTATCCGCCGCGGGAGCACCGTCGAGGGACTGGCCGGGCTCAAGACGCCGTTCAAGGAGGACGGTGTCATCCACGCGGGCAACGCCTCGCAGATCTCCGACGGTTCGGCGGCGATCCTGGTGATGAGCGAGGAGGCGGCCGCCAAGTATGGCTGCACCCCGCTGGCTCGCGTGCACGCCGCGACTCTCGCGGGTGACGACCCGGTCATCATGCTCACCGCGCCGATCCCGGCGACCGCCAAGGCCCTGCAGAAGTCGGGTCTGTCGATCGATGACATCGGGGTGTTCGAGGTCAACGAGGCGTTCGCCTCCGTGCCCATGGCGTGGCTGGCCGACACGGGCGCGGACCCGGCCAGACTCAACCCCAACGGCGGCGCGATCGCGCTCGGTCACCCCCTCGGTGGGTCCGGCGCGCGCATCTTCGCCGACCTCGTCCACCACATGAAGGACAAGGACATCAAGTACGGCCTGCAGACGATGTGTGAGGGCGGCGGCCAGGCGAACGCCACCATCATCGAACTGCTCTGACCTGCCCGATCAGCGCGCCCCCGACCCCGGCCCTCGCCTTGATGGCGGCGGGCCGGGGGTCGGTGCGAGTGGGGGTCGTTCGGCGGGGCCTGCTGCCGTCACCATCGAGAAGACGATTTCGCCCGTATCGGTCGAGTGGATCTGTGCGAAACGCTCTTCTCGACGAGGGCGCTCAGTCGCCGGTGAGGACGATGGCGCGCCCCAGCACCTCGCCGCGGTCGAGCGCCTCGTAGGCCTGCGGCGCCTCGGCCATCGGGACGCGCCGCGAGATGACCTGGCCGAGATCCAGCTTGCCGGCGGCCAGCAGACGGATGAGGGCGGGCACGTCCTGCCGGGCCCGCGCGCCGTACGAACCCTTGATCTGTATCTTCCGACGGACGATGCGCGCCAGATCCGCGTCCAGGGACGTCCCGGCCGGCGGGATGCCCACCACCACGACGCGGCCGCCCTCTCTGGCGACCTCGGTGGCCTGGCGGGTCGTGACCGCGGAGCCGAGCGCCTCGAATGCCGCGTCGACCCCGCGGCCACCCGTGATCTCCATGACGGCGGCCGTCGCATCGGTCTGCGCCGAGTTGATGGTGTGGGTGGCGCCCATACGGCGGGCGAGCGCGAGCTTGTCGTCGTCGACGTCGATCGCGATGACCGATTCCGCGCCGCTCACCGCGGACAACTGGACGATGTTCTGGCCGACGCCGCCGACCGCCACCACCGCGACCGACTCCCCGGTGCGGAGATCGCCGACGTTGCGGACCGCCCCGTATGCGGTGAACATCGAGCACCCGAGGATCGCGGAGTCGGTCAGGTCGAGGTGGTCCGGGAGGGCGAACACTGCCGTGGCGGGCGTGACGCTGTACTCGGCCAACCCGCCCATCGAGTACATGGACAGCGGTTCACCGGAGGCGCGGCGCAACCGGCTCTCGCCGTCGTACAGGGTCCCGCGCAGGCGGTTGTACTCGAAGAATGTGGAGCAGATGTCCTCCATGCCGCGCGCGCAGTTCTCGCAGTAGCCGCACGGCATGATGAACGAGCCCACTACCCGGTCGCCGGGGCGGACGGTGGTGACGCCGCGGCCGACCTCGGCCACGACGCCCGAGATCTCGTGGCCGAGCACTCCGGGGAGCGGGAATCCGACCTCGCCCTTCATGACGTGCAGGTCGGTGTGGCACACCCCGCAGGCGTGGTTGTGCACGAGAACCTCGCCCTCCCGCGGTTCGGGGATCGGGATGTCCTCGATCACCAGCGGGGATCCGGTCTCGACACACACGGCAGCCTTCATGGCGCCGACTGTACTCAGGCACCGGTGTCCGTCTCAGCAGATCCGGTGGGACTCAGGGGCGGATGGAGCTCCCCGCTAACGATGATCATAGTTGGTAGCATCCAGGCGACGCGCTGGAAGCGGCGGAAGGCGGGCGATGGACACGACGGTGGCGGACCCGGAGGTCTCCGGGGACGATTTCGCGGACATTCTCGCGACGACGCGCGACTACATCCGTACGGTGGTGCTGCCGCGCGAGCAGGAGATCGCCGACGCCGACGAGGTCCCGGCGGACATCCGCGCGGGGCTGGCCGACTTGGGCCTGTTCGGTTACGCGATCCCGCAGCGCTGGGGAGGCCTGGGGTTGGACCTGACCCAGGACGTCGAGATGGCGATGGAGTTCGGCTACACGACCTTCGCGATGCGGTCCCTGTTCGGCACCAACAACGGGATCGCCGGGCAGGTGCTGGTGAACTTCGGGACGGACGAGCAGAAGGCGAGGTGGCTGGGGTCGATCGCCTCAGGGGAGGTGATCGCGTCGTTCGCTCTCACGGAGGACGGCGCCGGGTCGAACCCGGCTGGGCTGACCACCAAGGCGGTGCGCGACGGAGCCGGCTGGGTGATCGAGGGAGCCAAGCGCTTCATCACCAACGCGCCGCTCGCCGGCCTGTTCGTCGTGTTCGCCCGGACCCGTCCCGCCGACGCCGACGGCACTGGCGTCGCCGTCTTCCTCGTCCCCGCGGACACGCCGGGCGTGACGGTGGGGCCCAAGGACGAGAAGATGGGCCAGGAGGGTGCCTGGACCGCCGAGGTCAGCTTCCAGGCCGTCCGCGTACCTGACGATGCGTTGGTCGGCGGTGACGAGGACGCGGGCTACCGGGCCGCGATGACCTCGCTGGCGCGGGGCCGCGTGCACATCGCCGCGTTGGCGGTCGGTGCCGCGCAGCGCGCATTGGACGAGTCGCTCGCGCACGCCTCCACCGCCACCCAGGGCGGGACGGTGATCGGTGAGTTCCAACTGGTACAGGCGATGTTGGCGGATATCCAGGTGGGCGTGATGGCGGGTCGCGCGATGGTCCGCGAGGCCGCCGCGAAGTATCACTGTGGTGAGGACCGCCGGATCGCCCCGTCGGCGGCCAAGCTCTACTGCACCGAGATGGCCGGTCGGGCCGCCGACCTGGCCGTCCAGATCCACGGTGGCAGCGGGTACATCCGCGGCGTCCCCGTCGAGCGGATCTACCGGGACGTCCGGCTGCTGCGCCTGTACGAGGGGACCAGCGAGATCCAGAGGCTCATCATCGGTGGCGGCCTCGTCCGGGCGGCCACGCGGGCGGCGGGTAGCCGGTGACCGCCGCGGGGTCGGTGGGTGATTCGCCCGACTCGGCGGAGCGGGCCGACAGTCTGGACCGGTTCGGTGTGCCGGCGGCGCGGCTCAACGACGTCGCCGGGCCGGTCGAGCACCCGCAACTCGCGGCCCGGAACCGGTGGCGCGGGGTGGGGACCCCGGCCGGGCCGGTCCGCGGACTGCTGCCGGCGATGAGGTTCTCGGGCCTCGAACCGCCGATGGGGCGCGTGCCGGCACGGGGCGGACACACCGAGGCGATCCTGGTCGAGAGGGCCGGGGCACTGGACGAAGGGGGCACATGATGGGACTTCTCGAGGGTCGGACCGCGGTCGTCACGGGGGCCGCGCGCGGGATCGGGCTGGAGATCGCCCGGACGTTCATCGCGAACGGAGCCCGCGTCGTGGTCGGGGACATCGACGACGAGGCCGGCGCCGCGGCGGTCGCCGAGCTGGGCGGCGAGGACCACGTTCGGTACCTGCACTGTGACGTGCGGGACGGCGCCGCCGTCGAGGCTGCGATCGACGTCGCCGAGGAGGCGTTCGGGCCGCTCGGGGTGTTCGTCAACAACGCCGGGGTCACCCGCGACGCCACGATGCGCACGATGACCGAGGAGCAGTTCGACGACATCATCGCTATCCACCTCAAAGGCACCTGGAACGGTACCCGCGCTGCCGCCGGGCGCATGCGCGGCCACGGCGGAGGGGCGATCGTCAACATCTCCTCGATCTCCGGCAAGGTCGGCCTGGTCGGTCAGACCAACTACTCGGCGGCCAAGGCAGGGATCGTCGGACTGACCAAGGCCGCGGCCAAGGAGGTCGCCTTCGCGGGCGTGCGCGTCAACGCCGTCCAGCCCGGGCTCATCCGGACCGCGATGACGCTCGCGATGCCCGAGCACATCTGGGAGGAGAAGATGGCCGAGATCCCCATGGGGAGGGCGGCCGAACCGGGCGAGGTCGCGCAGGCGGTGCTCTTCCTCGCCAGCGACATGTCGAGCTACATGACCGGCACGGTCCTGGAGATCACCGGCGGTCGGCACATCTGACACCGCGCCGCGCTCGTCACCAGGCGAGGTCCCAGCGGATCGGCTGCTCCAACGCCGCGCGGAACCTCTTCTTCAAGTAGTGGTGGTGGTCCGTGATGTGCTGCGCCATGAGGTCGTGGGCCGCCACGGCGTCGCGGTCGGCGATCGCCCGGTAGATGTCCTCGTGGATCGCGCACGTGTGGTCGCGCTGTCGCTTGGGGTAGGCCACGCCCATGGACGAGCCCGCCAGGATTCCGAGCAGCGCGTCGAAGAGATAGCCGAACAGGACGTTGCCCGACCCCCAGGCAATGAGGGCGTGGAACCGCTCGGAGTCGTCGGCGAAGTACTCGCCCCCCTCGGCCCCCTCGCGCGTGGCCTCGACGTTGAGGCGGAGCTCCTCCAGCGCCTCGCGGCTCATCCGCCCGGCGGCGAGCCTCGCGATCGACGGCTCCATCGCCGCCCTCGCCTCCATGATCGTGGAGAACGGGGCGTTCTCGAACTGCATGAGCAGGCTCAACGCGGCGGCGAGCGTCCCGCCGTCGGGCTGCTGGACGATCGGGCCGCCACCCGGCCCGGGCTTGAGGGTGATGGCCCCCTGCAGTTCCAGGTACCGCAGTGATTCCCGCAGCGTGCCCCGGCCGACGCCGTACTCCTCCAGCATGAGGTGTTCGGGCGGCAGGCGGTCACCGACGGTGTTGCCGCGCCGGGCGATGTCCGCGACGATCCGCTTCGCCACCAGGAGCGCCGTCTTCTGCGGACGCGAGACCCCGCCGGGCCCACGCTGCGTATCGCCTGTCGTATTCATGTGCACCATCATCCTGCATTCACGGTATGAGGACGGTGGAGGCCCAGTCCGAGACCTCCGCGTCGCCGACGGGTCGGTGAGCACGCAACCGGGCGCGCAGATCGAACGCGGTGCCGCCGCCCGAGCACCGTCAGCTCCGCCCGGCTGATGGTCGGTCATCACCGGTGCCACGACGTTCATCACCGACGCCCGTCGCTCGGGTCTCATCGCGCTGCAGTGCAAGACCGATCCGGAGGCGACCCCGCGGCACCCGGGGATGTCTATCGTGGTGGTGGAACACGGCCCGGGATGAGGAGAGGATTGAAATGAGGGTGTTCGAGGGCCTGGACCAGGTGTCGGCGGCGATCGGCGAGCACGTGGGATACAGCGACTGGATGGAGATCACGCAGGAGCGCGTCGACGCGTTCGCCGACGCGACAGGGGATCACCAGTGGATCCACGTGGACCCCGCCCGAGCTGCGGAGGGGCCCTACGGCACGACCATCGCCCACGGGTACCTCACCCTGTCACTGTTGCCGGTACTCGGGAACCGGGTCATGGACATCCGCGGGTTCTCGATGATGATCAACTACGGGCTCGGCAAGGTGCGGTTCCCCGCGCCGGTCCCGGTGGGATCCCGGATCCGGGCCGGCGTCGAGCTGACCTCACTCGACCGCAAGCCCTCCGGCGCCCAGCTCACCACGCTCGTCACGGTCGAGATCGAGGGCGGCGACCGGCCGGCGGTGGTCGCCGAGGCCATCCGCCTCATGGTCGAGTGACGGACCGCGGCCACGGCCGAGCTGCTCGGCAAGCTCGACCGGAGCCTCGCGGACGTCGACCTCCTCGAGCTGAACGAGGCGTTCGCCGCTCAGGGGCTCGCGCGCCGGCGGGAGTGAGAGGCCTTCCACGGCTTCAGCGCCGCTGACAGAAAGCGACCCAACGTCCACGGCACGGGGATCTCGCTGGGACACCCCGGCGGGCCGGAGACGGCGGACGCGGGAGGTCGCGGAGAATTCACGTCGACTTAACTACAGCGATGTGATTCGGGGCGTAGCGTCGGGGCCAACGGTCGGTGGGGAAGCCGACCGTCGGGAGGTCCCAGCCGATGATCGTTACAGGCGATCGGGAGGGGGCCGGCACCCGGCCCTGTCGTCTCCGGACGACCTGGGCCGACCGGTCCATCCCGACACGACCGCGGGTGCCGCGGTCCAGGAGCGCGCCGTGACCGACACCGTCCGTACCTACGTCCTCGACACCTCGGTTCTGCTGTCCGACCCGTGGGCCGTCACCCGCTTCGCCGAGAACCGGGTGGTCCTGCCCATCGCGGTGATCGGGGAGCTCGAGGCCAAGCGCCACCACCCCGAGCTGGGCTACTTCGCGCGCGAGGCACTGCGGCTGCTCGAGGACCTGCGCCTGCGCCACGGCCGCCTCGACGGTGACCTGCCCGTCACGGACACCGGCGGCACCCTGCGGGTCGAGCTCAACCACACCGATCAATCGGTTCTGCCCGCCGGGTTCCGCGACACCGGCAACGACTCCCGGATCCTCGCCTGTGCACTCAACCTGCGGGCCGAGGGCGACGACACCGTCCTCGTCTCCAAGGACGTCCCGCTCCGCGTCAAGGCCGGCTCGGTGGGACTGCCCGCGGACGAGTACCACGCGCAGGACGTCGTTCTCACCGGCTACAGCGGCGTCTCGGACCTGCCCGCCACGCAGGAGCTCGTCAACACCCTCTTCTCGACCGGCGGCGCCTCACCGCTCGTCGCCCGCGCGGCCGGCCTCGACGCAGAAACACCCGTGCACTGTGGGGTGCGGGTGCAGACCGACTCGTCCTCGGCGCTGGCCCGCGTCACCGACGACGGCGGACTCAGACTGGTCCGCGGCGACGTCGAGGCCTTCGGCCTGCGGGGCCGCTCGGCCGAGCAGCGTATCGCGATCGACTGTCTGCTCGACGAGTCGATCGGCATCGTCTCGCTCGGTGGCCGCGCCGGCACCGGCAAGTCCGCCCTCGCCCTCTGCGCTGGGCTCGAATCCGTGCTCGAGCGGCGTCGACATCGCAAGATCGTCGTCTTCCGGCCCCTGTACGCCGTCGGCGGTCAGGAACTCGGCTACCTGCCGGGCAGCGAGTCGGAGAAGATGTCGCCCTGGTCGCAGGCGGTGTTCGACACCCTGGAGGGGCTCGTCAGCGAGAACGTGATCGACGAGGTGATGGATCGCGACATCCTCGAGGTGCTGCCACTGACCCACATCCGGGGCCGCAGCCTCCACGACTCGTTCGTGATAGTCGACGAGGCGCAGTCGCTCGAGCGCAACGTCCTGCTCACCGTGCTGTCCCGACTGGGCACCGGATCGCGGGTCGTTCTCACCCACGACGTGGCGCAACGTGACAACCTCCGGGTCGGTCGGCACGACGGCATCCAGGCGGTGGTGGAGAAGCTCAAGGGTCACCCGCTGTTCGCCCACATCACCCTCAGCAGGTCCGAGCGCTCGGCCATCGCCGAACTCGTCACCACGATGCTCGAGGAGTTCCACCCCGGCGCCCAGGCCGGCGAACTCCGCCGGATCCGGGCCGCCTGAGGCGAGCGGCCGGGACACAGTGGTCGAGCAGGAACAAAGTGGCAGGGCCCGGCGGTCGCCCGGGCCCTGCCACTTCGAGCGGCGGTTCGCGGCGGATCAGCGCTCGCGATCGAGACCCGTCATCCCGAGAACGTCGAGACGACGGTCGAGCTCCTCCTCGGACAGCGGGTCGGGGACGAAGCCCAGCGCGATGACCGCCTCGCGGATGGTGAGCCCTTCGGCGAGGGCGTGCTTGGCGACGCGGGCCGCCTCCTCGTAGCCGATCGCCGAGTTCAGCGGCGTGACGATCGAGGGGGAGGACTCGGCCAGACGGCGCATGCGGTCGACGTCCGGCTCGATGCCGTCGATGCACCGCTCGGCGAACAGGGTCGACGACGTGGACAGGATCCGGACCGACTCCAGCACGTTGCGGGCCATCACGGGGATGGCGGTGTTCAGCTCGAAGGCGCCGCTCGCCCCGGCCCAGGCGACCGCTGCGTCGTTGCCGACGACCTGGGCGGCGACCTGCGCTATCGTCTCGCACAGCACCGGGTTGACCTTGCCGGGCATGATCGACGACCCCGGCTGCAGGTCCGGCAGATGCACCTCGGAGAGCCCGGTCATGGGGCCGGACCCCATCCAGCGGATGTCGTTGGCGATCTTGGTGAGCGAGACCGCGACCGTGCGCAGTGCGCCCGACAGCTCGACCAGCCCGTCACGGGCGGCCTGGGCCTCGAACGGGTCCACGGCCAGGCGGAGCTCCTCGAGACCGGTGAGGGAACGCAGCTCCTCGACGACGGCGGAGCCGAACCCGTCCGGGGCGTTGAGGCCGGTGCCCGCGGCGGTGCCGCCGATCGGCAACTCGCCCACGCGGGGCAGGGTGCCGCAGACACGCTCGATGCCGGCCCGGATCTGGCGGGCGTAGCCGCCGAACTCCTGACCGAGGGTGACGGGGACGGCGTCCATGAGGTGCGTGCGGCCGGGCTTGACCACGTCGCGCCACTGCTCGGCCTTCGCCTCGAACGACTCGGCGAGCACGCCGAGGGCCGGCACGAGGTCGGCGATCACGACCTCCGTCGCGGCGACGTGCGTGGCCGTGGGGAACGTGTCGTTGGACGACTGGGACATGTTCACGTCGTCGTTCGGGTGGACCGTGACGCCCTCGGCCGCGCAGAGCGAGGCGATGACCTCGTTGGTGTTCATGTTGGAGCTCGTGCCCGACCCCGTCTGGAACACGTCGACGGGGAAGTGATCGTCGACCTCGCCCTCGGCGATACGGCCGGCGGCCGCGACGATCGCGTTGACCTTCTCCCGGTCGAGCAGCCCGAGGCGCCCGTTGACGGTCGCGCAGGCGGACTTGAGCAGCCCGAGCGCGCGGATCTGTGCCCGCTCGAGGCCTCGGCCCGAGACGGGGAAGTTCTCCACGGCGCGCTGGGTCTGAGCACGCCAGAGGGCGTCGACCGGGACCCGGACCTCGCCCATCGTGTCGTGTTCGATACGGAATTCAGTCTGATCGGCCATGGGGCCAGACTAGGCGCGCCCGCCGGGCCGTGCAGGAACTACGGCGCGGGCCCGGCGGGCGCGGGTGCCGTCAGCGGGCGTCGGCGGCCTGACCGTAGTCGACGGCCGAGAACTCGCGGAGCTTCTCCATCTTGTGACGGCCCTCGACGTGGCGGACCGTGCCCGACTTGGAGCGCATGACCAAAGACCGGGTGACGGCGCCGTTGGAGCGGTAGCTCACGCCCCGGACCATGTCGCCGTTGGTGATGCCGGTGGCGGCGAAGAAGCAGTTGTCGCCCTTGACGAGGTCGTCGGTGCCGAGGATGGCGTCGACGTCCAGGCCGGCGTCGACGGCCTTCTGCCGCTCCGCGTCGTCCTGCGGCCACAACTGGCCCTGGATCTCGCCACCCATGCACTTCATGGCGCACGCGGTGATGATGCCCTCCGGCGTACCGCCGATACCCATGAGCATGTCCACCGAGCTGTCGTCGGAGGCCGCGGCCACGCCGCCCGCCACGTCGCCGTCCATGATGAGACGCACCTTGGCGCCGGCGGCACGGATCTCGGCGATGAGCTCGGCGTGGCGGGGGCGGTCGAGCACGCACACCGTCATGTCGCCGACGTCGATGTTCTTGGCCTCGGCCACCGACCGGATGTTCCACTCGGTGGACTTGGACAGGTCGATCCGGCCGACGGCGTCCGGGCCGACCGCGATCTTGCGCATGTAGAACACCGCCGACGGGTCGAACATCGCGCCGCGCTCGGCGACCGCGATCACGGCGATCGAGTTGGGGCGACCCTCCGCCATGAGGCGGGTGCCGTCGATCGGGTCCACTGCCACGTCGACCGCCGGTCCGTCACCGGTGCCGACCTTCTCGCCGTTGTAGAGCATGGGCGCCTCGTCCTTCTCGCCCTCACCGATCACCACGGTGCCGTCCATGTCGACGGTCGAGATGAGCTCGCGCATGGCGTCGACCGCGGCACCGTCGCCACCGTTCTTGTCGCCCCGGCCCACCCAGCGCCCAGCGGCGAGAGCGGCGGCCTCGGTCACACGGACCAGCTCCATGGCGAGGTTACGATCGGGGCGCTTGGCGTCTGACATAGGTGGTCTGGCTCCTCGGAGGCGGGCGCGGGCGCGACGGGGTCACGCGCGTGCGGCGGGTTGTCGGCGCTCATTGTTCCACCTCCGCGACCGGGCCGGGGGCCACGCGCCGGAGTCGCCCCGGGTGGGTGGGATACTCACAGGCGTGGCCGAGGCGAAACCGAGAATCCTGCAGGGCAACCGCGACATGTTCTGGTCGGTGGTGGTGCTCATGGTCATCTGCGGACTCTTCGCCGGTGTCGCCGGACTGTGCACCTTCAGCCCGTCCGGCCCCGAGCAGGGGCAGATCCCGCAGTTCGACGCCGACGCGTCCCTGCGCCAGGACGCCCGCAGCCTGGAGTACCCGATCCGCTCGCCCGAGGTCCCCGCGGACTGGACCGCCAACTCCGGCCGCGTCCAGGGCTTCGCCGGCACCACTTCCAGCCACGTCGGCTGGGTGACCGGCGAACGCAGCTACGTCGAGCTCGTCCAGTCCGACGCACCGGAGGACGCGTTCCGCTCGCTGAACGGCGGCCCGCGGCCCGAGCGCACCATGGTGCCGATCGCCGGGCGCGAGTGGACCGTCCTCACCGGCGACGACGTCCGCCCCGTGTGGGTGCTGGACCTCGACGACGTCCGCGTGGCCGTGACCGGCTCGGCGCCCACCGATCAGTTCGAGACGCTCGCCGCCGCCGTCCAGGACGCGCAGCCGCTCCCCACGCAGTGATCGCCCGCGCGGGGAGGTGAGCCCTCCCGCGTGACCGGGCGGCGGGCTCAGCTCCGGGCGGCGCCGCCCTCGTCGTCGTCGCCGAGGACCGCGTCGATGCGCGCACGGGCGCCGTCGAGATGCTCGGTGCACCGCGCGGCGAGTTCCTCGCCCCGCTCCCACAGGGCGAGGGAGGCGTCCAGGTCCTGGCCGCCGGCCTCGAGGATGCGGACCACCTCGATGAGCTCGTCGCGGGCCTGCTCGTAGCCCAGTTCGGAGACGGGGGTCTGCTCGTCGGACATCAGGACTGCTCCTCGGGGGTGTCGGTCTCGGGTGTGTCGGTGGTGGGCGACTCAGTGGTGTGCGACCCGGTGGTGGGTGACCCGGTGGTGGTCGGCGCGGGGGCGGCGGTGCGGCCGGCGGCGGGCGTCGACCCGAGCACCGCGGCGGACAGTGCGCCGTCGGAGACCCGGATGCGCAGCTGGGAGCCGGGCGGGGCGTCGGCGATCGACGACACCACGCGGCCGTCGTGCACCCCGGCCACCGACTGGACCACCGCGTAGCCGCGGGCGAGGGTGGCCGCCGGGCCCAGGGTGGTCAGGCGCGCCGACAGGTGGCCGAGCGACGTGGACTCCGAGTCGATGATCCGGGTGATGTCGCGCCGCGCGGCCCGCAGCGCCTCGGCGACGACCTCCGCGCGCGAGTCGACGATCCCGTGGGGGTTCGCCATGCACGGCCGGGACCGCACCGCGGCGAGCTGGTTGCGCTCGCGCTCCACCCAGCCTCGCAGGGCCCGGGCGGTGCGGGCGCGCGCCTCGGCGATGCGGCGCCGCTCCTCGACCACGTCGGGGACGACGCGCTTGGCGGCGTCGGTGGGCGTGGCGGCACGCAGGTCGGCGACGAGGTCCGACAGCGGGGAGTCGGGCTCGTGCCCGATCGCCGAGACGACCGGCGTGCGGCACCGCGAGATCGCGCGGATCAGCGACTCGTCGGAGAAGGGGAGGAGGTCCTCGACGGAACCGCCGCCGCGGGCGAGGATGATGACGTCGACGACGGGGTCGGCGTCCAGCTCCGCCAGCGCGTCGAGGATCTGGGGCACGGCCGACACCCCCTGCACGGCGGTGTTGCGCACGGCGAAACGGACGTCCGGCCAGCGACCACGAGCCACCTCGACAACGTCGCGCTCGGCGGCGCTCGCCCTGCCCGTGATCAGACCCACGCACGTGGGCAGGAACGGCAGCGGCCGCTTGAGGCGGGGATCGAACAGGCCCTCCGCCGCCAGGGCCTGCTTGAGCCGCTCGATGCGTGCCAGCAGTTCACCCACGCCGACCGGGCGGATCTCCGAGACCTGGAGAGAGAACGCGCCGCGGCCCGTGTAGAAGCGCGGCGTCCCGCGGACCACCACCCGACTGCCCTCCGTGACCGGGACGGGTGACTCGGAGATGAGTCGCGGCGGGCACGTCAGCGTCAGCGAGTTGTCGACTGACGGGTCCCGCAGCGTGAGGAAGGCCGTGCGGGTGCCCGGGCGCAGACTCAACTGGGTGATCTGACCCTCGACCCACACCGCGCCCAGGCGGTGGATCCACGCGGCGATCTGGTCCGAGACGACCCGGACCGGCCACGGCGCCTCAGGGCTGCTCGGGGTTCCGGGGGAGGAGGCGCTCACGCGTCGCGGGGGGTGACGCGCCCCGTCGGCACGTCCGGATCGTCACCGTCGTCACCGCCGCCGCGGGGCGACCGCGACGAGCCGTACACCCGGTAGGACACGTCGAGGACCTCCTCGGTCTCGTCCTCGTCGAACGTCGCCCATTCCGGCTGATCCGACCGGGCGGGAAAGACCGAGGC
The DNA here is from genome assembly GCF_002999155.1 of Dietzia sp. oral taxon 368. Lineage (NCBI taxonomy): Bacteria > Bacillati > Actinomycetota > Actinomycetes > Mycobacteriales > Dietziaceae > Dietzia > Dietzia sp. oral taxon 368. Next base: position 52,563 of record NZ_CP027238.1, on the reverse strand, counting down.
GAGCACCCTGTCGCCCTTGACGGCCAGGTCGGTGAGGGTCTGTCCCGCGTGCAGGTACGACTGCACCAGGCCGCCGGCGACCCGCACGGGCACGCCGGGCAGCGTGGACACCGCCTCGATCGCGCGGCCGGGCAGGGCCACGACGCGCTCGGCCGCGGTCGCGGCCAGACCGATCGAGGCACGGGTCAGAAACAGTGGTCGGAGCATGCGGACCTCTCTGCCGGGGGGCGTGGAGGGAGGCGTAATGGTCGAAATCCAGTATGAACCGTACCCTGGGGACATGACCGAGCAGACCGACATGATCGCCGAACCGGCAACCAAGCGGGTACTACTCGCGGAACCGCGCGGCTACTGTGCCGGCGTCGACCGAGCCGTCGAGACGGTCGAGAAAGCCCTGGAGAAGCACGGTGCACCGCTGTACATGCGCAAGGAGATCGTCCACAACAAGTACGTCGTGGAGTCCTTCACCAAGCGTGGGGTGATCTTCGTCGACGAGACCGACGAGGTGCCCCACGGCGCGAATCTCGTGTTCTCCGCCCACGGGGTCTCGCCCGCGGTCCGGGAGAGCGCCAAGCAGCTGGAACTCACCACCTTCGACGCGACCTGCCCGCTCGTGACCAAGGTGCACACCGAGGTCAAGCGCTTCGCCCGCGAGGGCTATCAGATCCTGCTGGTGGGACACGAGGGCCACGAGGAGGTCGAGGGCACCGCCGGCGAGGCGCCCGACGTGGTGACCCTGGTCGACGGGCCGGACGCCGTCGACGCCCTCGAGGTACCGACGGACACAGAGAAGCTCATCTGGCTCTCCCAGACCACATTGAGCGTGGACGAGACCATGGAGACGGTCCGCCGCCTCAAGGAGAAGTACCCCACACTCATCGACCCGCCGTCCGATGACATCTGCTACGCCACCCAGAACCGTCAGAGTGCGGTCAAGGCGATGGCGCCCCAGTGCGATCTGGTGATCGTGGTGGGTTCGCAGAATTCCTCGAATTCCGTGCGGTTGGTCGAGGTTGCCCTCCAGGCCGGCGCGGATGCCGCTCATCTGGTGGACTACGCCGACGAGATCGACCTGGCGTGGCTGGAGGGGGTCACCACCGTGGGGGTGACGTCCGGCGCGTCCGTTCCTGAGATCCTCGTCCGCGGGGTAATCGAGCTCCTCGACGAGCACGGATACAGCGATGTGTCGACCGTCAAGACCGCGCAGGAGACCATCACCTTCGCCCTGCCCCGAGAGCTGCGGATGCCGCAGAAGGCCTGACCCGGTCGTCGTCCCGCGCCGCGGGCACGCCCGGACCGACGCGCCGCCCCGATATGCCCCGCCTCAGCGGCGTGCGTGTGCCGGGGCGGTGCGCTGGATGGAGGGGGCCGACGGCCGCGCGGGCAGCGGCTCCAGAACGAACGCCCGGATCAGGGCGATCACCACTACGACGACAGTAGTTGCGATCATCAGGGGGAACCGGGTCGCCAACGGCAAGGCGACCGAGACGATCAGCGTCCGCGAGAACACACCCGCGCCCGAGCCCGCCCCGGAGATGACATAGACCAGCGGCACCAGCAGCGTCATGATGATCGGCGGCTGGACCCCGGCGACGAAGAGCGAGCGCCGCGAGATCGCGAGCACAGACACCACGCACCCGAGGACGAACGCGACGGTGAACCCGGCGCCGAGCTCGCCCGAGACCGAATCGACGGCCACCCCGGTCAGCGTGATGGCCACCGCCAGCAGGACCGCGGTCCAGGCGGGCAGCCCACGCATCGAGGAGACGACGGACCTCTCGTCCGCGGGCACCCGGCCACTCCTGCGTCTACTCACGGGAGAAGACTCTAACCGCCCAGCCGACGGGCGAGGAATCGACCGAAACGACGCAGCGGGATGGACTTGGCCGCCTCCTCCTGCGGGGAGGGCCGCGTGCCCGTGACCGCCTTGGGGTCGGTGATGCCGGGTTCGGGCGGGAGCTCGTCCGATATCGGCGGAACGGCGCGGCTGACGTCACCAGCCATCTCGTCGTCGTCACCCGTCACGGCGACCCCGGCACCGCCCGGCGCCGGCGCGGAGCCGGCCGCCGGAGTGCCCGCCCCGGGCGTCGCCGAACCCGGCGGGGCGATGTCCGGCCGTTCGTCGATCATCCCGGCCATGATCGCGGTGCTGCTCTTACGGAGCGGAGCGAACCGCGAGCTGGACATCTCCCCGAGCCAGGCCGTCAGGCGGCCCTCGTCAGTCGCGGAGGCCAGATCGGAGGCGGTGACGTCGCCGGTGCGCAGATCGATCTGCTCGTTGATGTACCGGATGACCACCGCGACCACGGCGAGGATCGGTACCGCGAGGAACGCGCCGATGATTCCGAAGAGCGTGCTGCCCGCGGCCACACCCAGGAGGATGACGCCCGGGTGCAGGTTCATGGCGCGCGACTGCAGGATCGGCTGGAGGACGTTGCCCTCGAGCTGCTGCACGGCGATGATGACCACCAGGACGATGATCGCGGTGGTGAACCCGTTGGCCACGAGCGCGATGAGCACGGCGAGTGCGCCGGCGGTGAACGCACCGACGATGGGGATGAAGCCCGCGATGAACGTGATGACCGCCAATGCCCACGCCAGCGGCACGCCCAGGATCACGAGCGCCAGGCCGATGAGCACCGCGTCGACGAACGACACGATCGCCTGGGCGCGGATGTAGCCGCCCAGCGTGTTCCACGCCCGGGTGAGGACCTCGGTGAGGTGGCGGCCGGCGGTGCGGCCGGTGTTGCGGCGCACGAACGGCAGGAACCGCGGCCCGTCCTTGATGAAGAAGAACGTGAGCACCAACACCAGGACCAGGGTGACGACGAACGACCCCACGGCGCTGACGCCGCTGAACACGCCGGACGCGATCTGGTCGCCCCGGTCCTGCAGCGTCGAGCTGAGCTGGTCCAGCAGGCCGTCCAGCTGCTCGTCACGGATGTTGAGCGGCGGTCCCCGCAGCCAGTCCCGGACCTCGGTGATCGCCTCGGACGTCTGGTCCGCGAGCTGCACGCTCTGCGACACGATCGACGGTGCGATCAGGGCGATGACGCCGGTCAGTAGTCCCAACGAGCCGATGATCGACAGCAGTGCGGCCAGCGTCTTGGGGACCCTGTGCCGCACCATCCAGCCCGTCGGGGGCCACAGGACCGTCGAGATGATCAGCGCCAACAGAATCGGGAGGATCCCCACCCACAGCGCGCCGCCGATCCGCGAGATGAGCCATCCCGCGACCAACAGGATGGCCAGGCGAAGGGCCCAGTCGGTGACCCATCGCCCACCCATGCCGATGAGTACGGACCGGTCGACGTGCTGTTCCTGATCCTCGACGGGGGGATGCGGCTTCGGCTCGTCGCTCATGGCAGTCATCTTGTCAGAGGCCGCGCCGGTGCGCTCCCTGTGATGGTCCGACGGCCGCGGGGGCGGGCCGCCGGCCGCGGTCCGTAGACTGTGGCCTCGTGAGCCTCACCCTCGGAATCGTCGGACTGCCCAACGTCGGTAAGTCGACCCTGTTCAACGCCCTGACGAACAACGACGTCCTCGCGGCGAACTACCCGTTCGCCACTATCGAGCCCAACGTCGGCGTGGTCGACCTGCCCGATCCCCGCCTCGACCGACTCGCCGAGATCTTCGGCTCCGAGCGGATCCTGCCCGCCGTCGTGTCGTTCGTCGACATCGCCGGCATCGTCAAGGGCGCCAGCACCGGCGAGGGCATGGGCAACAAGTTCCTCGCCAACATCCGCGAGGCCGATGCCATCTGCCAGGTCGTGCGCGTCTTCGACGACCCGGACGTCATCCACGTCGACGGCAAGGTCGATCCGATGGCCGACATCGAGGTGATCGCCACCGAGCTGATCCTCGCCGACCTCGAGACCATAGAGAAGGCGCTGCCGCGGATCGAGAAGGACGCCCGCAAGGACAAGTCGCTGGTGGCGCAGCTCGAGGAGATCCGCAAGGCCCAGGCCGTGCTCGAGGACGGGCGCACACTGTTCAAGGCCCAGGACGAGATCGACCGCGGCCTCCTGCGCGACCTACACCTCATGACCGCCAAGCCCTTCCTCTACGTCTTCAACGCCGACGAGTCGGTGCTCACGAGCGACGAGCGCAAGGCTGAGCTGAGCGCCGCCGTGGCGCCGGCCGACGCCGTGTTCCTCGACGCCAAGGTGGAGGCCGAGCTGCAGGAACTCGACGAGGAGGACGCCATGGAGCTGCTCGAGTCGATCGGCCAGACCGAACCGGGCCTCAACGCACTGGCCCGCGCGGGCTTCCACACCCTCGGGCTGCAGACCTACCTCACCGCCGGCCCCAAGGAGTCGCGCGCCTGGACGATCCGCAAGGGCGACACCGCCCCCAAGGCCGCCGGCGTCATCCACACCGACTTCGAGAAGGGCTTCATCAAGGCCGAGATCGTCTCCTTTGACGACCTCGACGCCGCCGGCTCGATGGCCGCCGCCAAGGCCGCCGGCAAGGTGCGCATGGAGGGCAAGGACTACGTCATGGCGGACGGCGACGTGGTGGAGTTCCGCTTCAACGTCTGAGATCGCGCAACGGTGGCGGGGCCGCGGGTACCGGGAGCACCGGCGGGTCAGGCCCGTCCGCGCTGGTCCAGCGGTCGCTCGCGGTAGTCGCGCCAGGCCCGACGCGCATTGTCGCGGGTTCCGGTCGGGTGAGTCTCGTGCCACGCGCGGGTGAACCGGTTGTACTCGAACTGCGAGTCGATCGGCTTCGCGTCCCGTCCGCGGGTCGATCGGTAGTGATCGAGTGCGTCCTGCATCGTGTGCGTTCCGTCGGTTCCGGCGAAGAAGGCGCGCATCTCGGCATCGAAGCTGAAGTGAGCTCCCACCTGCTCGACGAACCACGCCCGGACGACCTGGCTGCACCGCTGGCCCCGCGGTATGACCGTCTGGAGCGTCAACGGGCCGGCGAGCTGAGCTCCCGCGGAGCGCGCGGGCGCCGGTGGCTCGTCGAAGAGGGCGCCGTCCAGCGCCGCCGCGATTCGGCGGGTCAGCAGGTCCTTCCCGCCCGTCGCCCTGACGCCGAGTCTTCTGGCGGCCCCCGGCCTGACATCGAGCAAGAACGGTCAAGCCGAGGGCGCCCCGTTCCACTGATAATCACAGCATGACCGCACGACGCCCGGGACGAGATCGCATCCGCGAGCTGCTCGACGCCGTTCTCGCCGAGCACGAAGGCGGCGCAGTCCTGAACACGCTCGCGGCGGACGCCCACTCGTCGTCGTTCCACTTCAGTCGTCAGGTGAGCCGGGCGGCAGGAGAAGCGCCGGCGGCGATGCGGCGGCGTGTCCTCCTCGAGCGCGCGGCCTGGGAGATCCAAGGAGGACGCAGCGTCACCGATGCGGCGTTCGCAGCGGGATACGACTCGGTCGAGGGATTCTCGCGCGCGTTCTCGCGGGCGTTCGGGTGCCCTCCTGGCGCCATGCCGCCGCGACACGACCGGGGCCACTGGCTGCCTGCACCGAACGGCATCCATTTCCACTCCCCGACGGTGCTCTACGTCGACGCGGGACGGGAGATCTCGGCCGGCGACGTCGTCGCCTTGATGATCCGGCACGACCTCGACGACACCGCCGCGGTGCTCGCCGCCGCCGAGGGGGTTGACGACGACGAGTTCCGGCCCGAGAGGTTGCCGGGACACAGGGTGCTCGAGTGGGCGGGTGACGAGACGACGCTCGCGAACGTCCTGCACCACCTGGCCTTGGACAAGCTGCCCTGGCTCGCGTGCATCGAGGGGGAGGACGAGCCGGACCTCGGCGTGGAGGACGACGTCGCGAGTCTCCGCAGGCGGCACTCCGAGATCGCCGCGCGGTGGCTGGCCATGACACGCGATGTGGAACGCCGTGGCGCGTGGGGCGACCGGGTGGTCGACGCGCTCTGTGACCCACCCGAGTCGTTCCTGCTGTCGCAGATCGTCGCCCACACCCTCACGTTCTCGGCCCACCGCCGCCAGCTCGCGCGCTGGATGCTCGCGCAGGCCGGCGTCGACATCAGGCACCTCGATCCCGACCCGATCATGTGGCACCGCCGCGCCTCAGGAGGACTGTCATGACCCGCTACCGCTACTCCACCGCCACGACCCTCGACGGATTCCTCGCGGACGACGACCACTCGCTGGCCTGGCTGTTCAAGCAGGACATCGACGAGAACGGGCCGGGCAGCACCGACGCGTTCCTCACGGAGGTGGGGGCGCAGGTCATGGGGGCGTCCACGTACGCGTGGGTGCTCGAACACGACCGTGACTGGTTGCCCGAGATCCCCACCTTCGTGTTCACCCACCGGGAGCTGGAGGCGGTGAATGACCACGTCTCCTTTGTCGCGGGCGCCCCGTCTGATCACCGCGAGTCGCTGGAGTCCGCGGCCGGTGGTCGCGATGTGTGGGTGATGGGTGGCGGCGGGCTGGCAGCCGAGTTCGCCGGGGCGGGGATGCTCGACGAGGTGGTGGTCTCGATCGCGCCCGTGACCCTCGGTTCGGGCAAGCCACTCTTCGGCGGCGCGTTCGACCTCGAGCTGAAGGGGTGCGATCGCAACCGCGACTTCGTGGTTGCCCGGTACGACGTCCGGGGATCTCTGTCAGAGGGGAGCGCGGAGCCGGTCGCGCAGACGGAGAGGGGAGCCAGTGACTGTTCTACGCGAGGTGACCGGTGTGATCGCTGCGGGCCTTGGCGGCGCCCTGCTCGCCGACGCCGTGCCGCACACGGTCAAGGGAATGACCGGCGAGCGGTTCCCGACGCCCTTCGCCACGCCCCCGGGAGTCGGGTTGTCCCCGCCACTGCACAACGTGGCCTGGGGCGTGCTCAATCTCGCGGCGGGTGGCGCGCTGGCACGCCGCGTGGGATCTCCGAAGGACAGGGCCGCTGCAGCCACCGGCGGCGTCGCCATGGCATTCGTCCTCGCGCACTACTTCGGCGGCCTCGACCTCTCCGGAGATCGGGCGGGGCGCTGACCGGAGTGCCGCGGCGGTCGTTGGTGGCCCGGGGTCGTGGCGGTCGGGGGCATCGCATGCAGGGCGGGGCCGGCGCTCGCAGACCCGGCCCGATCCGTCAGGCGTGAGAGGTGACGAGCTCCTCGCGGACGAGGCGTGTTCCAGCGCTGAGTGCGCTGAGCTTCGCGAGTGCGACGTCCCGCGACAAGGGCGCCATGCCGCAATTGGTGCTCGGCAGGAGCTTGTCCGCGTCCACGAACTCGAGCGCGCTGCGGAGCGTGTCCGCGACCTCCTCAGGAGTCTCGACCTTCTCGCTCGCCACGTCGATCGCCCCGAGCATGACCTTCTTGCCGCGCAGTAGCCCGACCAGGTCGATCGGGACGCGGGAGTTATGGGACTCCAGAGAGATGATGTCGATACCGGACTGCTGCAGGAGGGGAAACGACTCCTCGTACTGCCGCCACTCCGAGCCGAGCGACGCCTTCCAGTCGGTGTTGGCCTTGATCCCGTAGCCGTAGCAGATGTGGACGACGGTCTCGGCGCGCAGTCCTTCGGCCGCGCGTTCCAGGGCCGCCACGCCCCAGTCCTTGAGCTCGTCGAAGTAGACGTTGAAGGCCGGCTCGTCGAACTGGATGATGTCGACCCCCGCGGCCTCGAGGTCTCGCGCCTCCTGGTTGAGGATCGCCGCGAACTCCCACGCCAGCGCCTCGCGGCTGGAGTAGTGGCGGTCGTACAGCGTGTCGATCATCGTCATGGGCCCGGGGAGAGCCCACTTGATGGGCTTGTCGGTCTGCTGCCGCAGGAACGTCGCGTCGTCCACGAAGACCGGCTTCTCGCGGCTCACGGCGCCCACCACGGTGGGCACGCTGGCGTCGTAGCGGTTCCGGATGCGCACGGTCTCGCGCTGCTCGAAGTCGACCCCGTCGAGATGTTCGATGAAGGTCGTCACGAAGTGTTGCCGCGTCTGCTCGCCGTCGCTGACGATGTCGATGCCGTGATCGCTCTGCTCCTTCACGGCGATACGCAGCGCGTCCTGCTTACCTTCGATCAGCTCGGGGCCCTCCAACCTCCAGGGCGACCAGAGGGTCTCCGGCTGTGCTAGCCACGACGGCTTGGGCAGGCTGCCGACGGTGGTGGTGGGCAGGATCGGGGACATGATCGACTCTCCTCTGGTGCTCATCCGACGAGCACCGGGTAGCGGGCGGCCCACTGTTCGAGCTGCGCTCGGTGCGGCTTCATGAGGGCTTCCTCCGTGAACCTGCCCTGCGCCTTGCCGAGCCGGTTGCGCTCCTCGCGGTCGTACACGATCGGGGTGGGCGAGAAGTCGCCGTGATCCAGGGTCGGGCGGTAGACGTCCGCGGCAGGGGAGTGAGCGTTGTAGATCTCCGGACGGTAGATCTTCTGGAAGGTCTCCATCACGCTGATGGTGCCGATGAGCTGCAGGTCCGTGTAGTCGTGGAGCAGGTCACCGCGGAAGTAGAACGCGAGCGGCGCGACGCCGCCCGGTGGCATGAAGTACCGGACCTCCAGCCCCATCCGGGCGAAGTACTCGTCGGTCAGCGAGAAGTCGTCCTGCTGGTACTCGGTACCGAGGACGCGATGGTGGTGTCCGGTCCGGCGGTAGGTCCGGCTCGTCGACACGCTGATGCAGATAACCGGCTCCGCGGAGAAGCGCTCCCGGTACGCCTCCGAGGCGACGAAGCGCTGAAAGAGTCTGCCGTGCAGGTCGCCGAAGTCGTCGGGCACGGTGAACTCAGCGGTGTTCTCGTTGGCCGCCGGCAGGAGAACGCTGAAGTCGTAGTCCCGGACGTAGGACGAGAAGTTGTTCCCCACGATGCCCGGGTGACGCTCACCGGTGTCCCGGTCGAGGATCTGGACGTCCAGGACCTCGATCAGCGGGAACCGCTGGCTCTCGCCTGCCGAGGTGAACTGCAGATCCGCGGACACGATCTCCAGCTCGACGGTGTAGCGGTCCCGGCTCGGGTCGTGCCGGCCGGCGAGTCCGTTGAACCGGTCGTCGATCATGGCGAGGGCGCGGCGGAGGTTCTGCCGGCGGTGCTCGCCCCGTGCCAGGTTGGCGAAGTTCGTGGTGGTGCGGGAATTCTCCGACGGTGAGTAGTCCTCGTCGAAGCGGGTGGTGGTGATGCTGAACGCGAAGTCGTCCGACATGTACATCCAATGCGGGTCTCGATCGGCCGGGCTCGGCCTTGCGGAAAATCTGTGCCCTCATCCTGCAGCCCCAGTTCAGGCATCGGGTAACTACCGTTTGCTATGCGTCTCTATAGTCTGTGCCTATGGGCAGGGCATCCAGGGGCATCACGCTGCAACAGTTGGAGTACTTCATCGAGGTCGCGGCGGAGGGGTCGATCACGGGCGCGGCGGAGCTCCTCTACGTCGCCCAGCCGACCATGTCCGCCGCGATGAAGGACCTCGAGTCCAGGGTCGGGCGCACGCTGCTCTCGCGGTCCGCCCGGGGTGTGACGCTGACCGAGGAGGGTGCGGAGTTCCTCGGCTACGCCAGACAGGTCGTCGAGCAGATGTCCCTGCTCGAGCAGCGGTATCTCGGCCAGCCACCGTCCCGCCGACTGCTCGGGGTCTCCGCGCAGCACTATTCCTTCGTGGTCGAGGCGTTCATCAGAATGGTGCGGTCCGCTGACGTGGAGCAGTACGAGTTCTCTCTTCGCGAGACGCGGACCTGGGAAATCATCGAGGACGTCCGGACGCTCCGGAGCGAGGTGGGCATCCTGTACCGCAACGACTTCAACCGGAAGGTCATCGACAAACTCCTGCGCGATTCCGGTCTCGTCTTCCACCCGCTCTTCGCGGCGGTCCCGCACATCTTTATCTCGAGGAAGAACCCGTTGGCCGCCCGCGAGCGGGTCACGCTCGGTGACCTGACCGACCTGCCCCGGCTCACGTTCGACCAGGGGGCGAACAACTCGTTCTACTTCGCCGAAGAGATCCTCTCCACCCTGTCGAGCAAGCGGGAGATCCGGGTCGCCGACCGCGCGACCATCTTCAATCTGATGATCGGACTCGACGGGTACACCATCTCGACCGGCATCATCAGTGACGACCTCGACCCGGAGATCGTGGCGATCCCGCTCGACGTGGACGAGAGCATCGAGATCGGCTGGATCAGCCACTCCGGCATTCCGCTCACCGAGCAGGCGCTGCGCTACCTGGCCGAGGTACGGGCCGTCGTCGCGGACTACGGAATCGACCTACTCGACTCGCCGTGACGCGGGTCGGAGTCTCGGCTTACTGTTCAGCGCTCGTCGCCTACACCACCGCGTGACCGGCCCGCTGGTTCTCCACAGGCGAGCCGAAGCCGGATCCTTCATCCACAGGTGGCCGCGCACGAGCTTCTCAGCACGTCGCTCTCCGCGATGCTGGGCTCATGGGAATCCGTTACTACGCATATGCCTTCGACGCCGACGCCACCCAGGGCGTGCTCGCCGACCCGCGCGCCTACATCAGCGCCGACCCCTTGGCGGATGCCTGGGGTTTTCCGCCCGGGTCCACGGTCGCCGCGACCGACTTTCGACAGGGCCCTCGGGAGGAGGACATGCTCTACCTGGACAAGGCGTGGAGAAATCTGCAGTTGATGACGTCACCGTCTGATCCGACTGACGAACCCCGCCCGGCGTATCGCATGTTCGAGGGCGACGTGACGCCGCTCGCGAACTGGGAAGGGTGGCTGCCGTGGGTTCGGGCGATCCCGCCAGAGGACGTCGCCCCGATCGCCGATGATCTGGACACACTCACCCGTGCGGACTTCGTTCCCTGTCTGCCCCCTCGTGACGGAGATGAGCCGGGCAACGAGTCGGAAGCGGAGTACGTGGACCACTACGTGAACCGGACGAGACGATTCCTCCGCGGACTCGAAGAGTCCGGCCGGGGCTTCGCGTACCTGATCGGGTAGCGGGGAGCACGGCTTCCCCGGGCCGACCGTCGTGCCCGGGGGAGCCGTGCCAGTCTGCGCCGCCACAGCAACTGCGCGGATACGCTGCCCGCCTGATCACAGTCCTCCCCACATCGAGCTCACCGCATCGCACTGGGGGCCTGACCGGCACGGCCGCCACGGGTGACGTTCTGGCGAGGAGATGAGTCGATTCTCAGGCTCGCGGGGGTGAAGTTGCCGCGGTCGCCGCACTCATGGATGGTGTGGTCATGAGCTTCACCGTGTACCTGTCCGGCGAGATCCACACTGACTGGCGCGACCAGATCCGGAGCGGCGCAACGGCCGCGGGCCTCGATGTCACCTTCACCGCGCCGGTCACCGACCACCCGGCCAGCGACGCCGCGGGCGACCACCTCGGCGAGACCGACAGCCCCTTCTGGCGCGACCACCAGTCGGCGAAGGTCAACGCGATTCGTACGCGCACGTTGATCGAGCAGAGCGACCTGGTGGTGGTGCGGTTCGGGGAGAAGTACAAGCAGTGGAACGCCGCCTTCGACGCCGGCTACTGCGCGGCCCTCGGCAAGCCCTACGTGACGCTCCACGATGCGGAGATCGTCCACCCGCTCAAGGAGGTCGACGCGGAGGCCCAAGCCTGGTGCACGACCACCGACCAGGTGGTGGAGATCCTCCGCTACGTGCTCGAGGCGTGAGTCCGGCAGCGCCCACGACGGGTGTGACGCTGTCGCCGTGGGCGTGAGGGCGCGACCCCGGCGGCCCTCCCCGCTGCGGGGTCGGCGACCGACGAAGCAGGATCTCGCCGCCTTCGCCGATCTGCAAGAGGACGGCGTCGACGACGTCCTGCCGGTCGACCCCGGCGCGCTACGGCTGCTCATCGTGGGCATCAACCCCGGCCTCTGGACCGCGGCCGTCAACGCGCCCTTCGCACGGCCCGGCAACCGCTTCTGGCCGTCTCTCCATCGCGCCGGGCTCACCGACGACCTCGTCGACGCCTCGGCCGGACTCTCCGACGCGGACGAGGGAAAACTCCTCGCGGCCGGCATCGGGATCACCAACCTCGTCGGGCGCGCGACCGCGCGCGCGGACGAGCTCTCCCGCGAGGAGCTGCGGGAAGGTGGAGCGCGTCTCGCGGAGCGCGCGAAGATGCTGCGCCCGGGGGTCGTGGCCATCGTGGGGATCACCGCGTTCCGGACCGCGTTCTCCCGCCCCGGCGCGACCGTGGGAAGGCAGGACAGCACGACACTGCCCGGGTGGCCGGAGGGCGTCGAGCTGTGGGTCGTGCCGCAGCCCAGCGGGCTGAACGCCCACGAGACCATTGATTCGCTCGCCGAGCACTGGCGACGGGTGTGGGCTGAGGCGCAGGCCCGCGCTCCGCACCCCGGGCAGGCGGAGGACGTCGGTTCACCGGAAAGCTGATCCATCCACCAGCGGTATCCTGGTGTTTCGAGACGGGCCGGGAGGGCGACGATGGCTGTAGTGGTACAGGTGAACTTCTCGATGCGCGGCCCCTGGGGCGCGGAGATGGCGGAGGCGTTCCGAGGGCTGGCGGAGTCGATCAACGCCGAGCCGGGTTTCCTCTGGAAGGTGTGGATCGAGGACGAATCGGCCGGCCGGTCCGGAGGGATCTATCTCTTCGACACCCGCGCGAACGCCGAGGCCTACGTCGCGATGCACACCGAGCGTCTCGCAGGCTTCGGGATCACGGACGTGAGTGCCATCTTCTCGGACGTCAACGAGGACCTGAGCACGCTCAACCGCGCCAGGCTGCCCTGAGCCCGCCGAAATGACGTCACAGCGCGCGGCAGGCGGCCGGCCCCCGCCCGCCCGCCGTCTGACCGCGCCGACCCCCGTCCCGGCCACGACCACGGTCTCGCGACCGGCCGCCACCATTGTCGTCGATGAAGGGCACGCCGGCCGTCGGCTGGACAAGTTCCTGCGATCCCAGCTCAGGGGTGTGCCGGCGGGGCTGCTGTTCAAGCTTCTGCGCCAGGGCAGGCTGCGGGTGAACGGTCACCGAGCCGAGCAGAACTACCGGCTCGCCGAGGGCGATGTGATCGACCTCCCCGCGATGCAAGCCGGGGCCCCCGCCACGACGGTGACGCGGCCACCTACCGCCCTACTCGACCGGATGGCCAAGGCCGTCCTCTACGAGGACTCGAACCTACTGGTGGTGGACAAGCCCGCCGGGGTGGCCGTGCACCGAGGCTCGGATATGCCCGCCGGCGTCATCGAGACGCTGAGATTCCTCTGCCCCGACCTGCCCGGTCTCGAGTTGGGCCACCGGCTCGACCGCGACACCTCCGGGGTCCTGGTCCTTACCAAGACCCCGCCGATGCTGCGTCATCTCCACGAGATGCTGCGCGATCGGGAGAAGGAGATCGAACGGCATTACCTGGCGATCGTCGCGGGGCAGTGGCCTGCGAACCTCAGGGTGCTGGAGGCGCCGCTCCGGAGGCGAGACGCCGATGTGGTGGTGGACCCGCGGGGCCAGCGCGCGGAGACCCACGTCAGGGTCCGAAGGCGCGTGGGGGACTGGGCCACCCTGGTGGACGTGCGGCTTTTCACCGGCCGCAAGCATCAGATCCGCGTCCATCTGCAGCACGCCGGACATCCGATCGCCGGCGACGACCGGTACGGCGACCCCCGGTTCGACAGTGTGGTCGCGTCGCGTGGCGGTTCCGGGCTCCACCTACACGCCGCGAGGATGGTCATCCCGCTGCCCGACGGCCGCGACGTTGTGGTGTCGGCGCCGATGCCGGAACGGTGGCGGCGGGTGCTGGGCACCCCGGCGACGGGCGGTGCCGGGCGGGGGTCTCGTCGCAGCAGGCCGGTACGCAGCGGACGCTGACAGAGACCACCGCGCCCCCGTCGGAACATTTCGGCGGGGGCGCGGTCGGCTGAGGCGGGCGTGTCGGCTCAGTGAGCGGGAACGGCTGCCGACTCCGTCGACCCGGCGCGTGAGTCCAGGTAGCTGGTGATGGCCAGTCGGTTGATCGCCAATCTGCTGACGATGCCCACCATCGCGCCTGCGTCCCTGACGACCGGCACCTTCTTGAGGTGTGCGTCCGAGAGCGCGGCGACGGCGTCGGCGATCGAGGCTCCGGCGTCGATCGTCACGACCTCCCGGGTGGCCAACCGCATGACGTTGAGATCCGCGAGGTCCGCCATCGCGTCGACGAGGTCGTCGTCGGCCCCGATCGCGTAGGAGTAGATCGAGGTCGACGACGGGTGCGCCGCCGACAGGTAGCGCATGACGTCGCCGTCGGAGAGGAATCCGACCAGCGCGCCGTCAGCGTCGAGGACCGGGGCGCCGGAGATGCCGCGGACACCGAACGTGGTGAGGGCGTCGAGGACCGTGTCCGTGGAGGACAGTGCGTACACGTCGGTCTTCATGATCGACTCGACGGAGTCGACGGGGCGCGACCCGGTCTCGGACGCCGACGGGCGGGCGGTGCGCGCCGCCCGGTTCGCGGCGAACGCCAGCGCGATCCCGAGGAGGGAGACGATGACGACGACACCGACGGCGCTGCGGAAGCCCGTGAGCAGGGACTCGGACTCGTCGCCCCCGGAGTCGAGGTTGGCGCCGGAGACGGCGCCGTAGATGCCGGCGGCCAGCGACGTGCCCACGCAGCCCGCGATCTGGAAGCTGGTCGAGACCACGGTCACGCCGTGCGGCGCGGAGTCGCGGTCCAGGCTGGACAGCGCGAAGGTCTGCGACGGCCCGATCACCAGGGCGGTGGCCAGGACGGCCGGGATGTAGAGCAGGCCGAAGAGCAGGATCGACGAGTACCCGGCGGCGATGCCGACGCCGGTGACGAAGACCGCCATCACGAGGAAGCCGAGCGGGATCGACCAGCGGCCACCGTGCCGGTCGAACAGGCGGCCGGCCACCGGCCCGGCGACCACGGTGAGCAGGATGCCCGGCGCGAGGGTGAGCGAGGCACCCAGCGGCGAGATGCCCTGAGCCGCCTGCAGGAACAGCGGGATCACGACGTTCATCGCGAAGACGAACACCAGGCCCAGCATGGTCATCGACACGCCGAGGACGAACGCGCGGTTGGAGAACGGTCGCATGTCGATGAGCGGGTGCGCGATCCGACGCTGACGGACGACGAACACCCACAGAGCGGCGAGGCCGATGACCGCCGAGAGCGCGGCGTAGACCGGAGCACCGCCGAACGCGGCCGAGATGCCATAGAGGATGCCGACCAGGCCGACCGCGACGAGCAGGAACGACGGGATGTCCAGTACGGGGCGGCCCAGGTCAGCCACGGTGCGCAGCGCGATCGCGCCCGCGATCAGGACGAGCAGGGTCAAGGCGCCGAAGACCCACAGCAGGGTGGTCCACGGGGCGAACGTCAGCAGCACGCCGGAGAGCACGATCGCCAGGGAAGGCCCCAGGGTGGTCATCGCGGCCATGATGCCCATGTTCAGCCCGAGCTTCTCGCGGGGCGAGACGGCCAGCGTGATGTTCATGCCGATCGGGGTGAGCAGACCCGTCCCGATGGCCTGGAGCAGGCGGGCGATCAGCAGTACCTCGAAGGACGGGGCGAGGGCACCCATAATCGAGCCGATGACCATGACCGCGACGACCGAGACGAACAACTGCCGGGTCGGGAAGCGGTGGTACAGCACGTTCGAGACAGGGACGAACACGGCGGCGACCAGCAGATACCCGGTGGTGAGCCACTGCACGGTGTTCACGTCGACGCCGAAGTCGTTCATGATCGGCGTGAAGGCGACGTTGAGGAAGGCCTCGTTGAAGGTGGCGAGGAACGCCGCGGCGGCGGCGACCGCGATCATCCAACCGGCACGGCCGGGGACAGGCGCAGGGGCAGTATGGGATGAGGACAAGGAGTCTCCTGACGTCCGGCGGGTGGGGTTGATCGACCGTGCCGTGTCAGAAGGTCCCTGCGTGGACCCTCGCGTGTCGTGTCATCGATGCTTGAGTACGGCTGTGAAGCCGACGAACGAAGCTATCACGATTCCGCGTCGTCGCGTAAGCGCGTCCGGGTGATGGACCGGTTCATGGGGGCCCTGCGGGTCCGCCACCCCGTACCTGGCCGGGACGGGCCTACGGGCTGCCCTGTTAGCCTGACCAGGACATTCGCCGATCCATCGAGGAGTATCACCGTGGAACTGAGCATGGACAAGGGCAACCGGTTCGTCGAGGAGACGCAGTCCCCGGAGTCGGCGGCGGCATGGAAGCAGCAGCTGGACGAGTTCGCGCCCGGGGCATCCGACTGGGTGGTCGGCGCGGTGTTCGGTGGAACCTACCAGCGGGACGGCCTGGAGCTCCGCGATCGCCAGATGCTCAACATGGCCGCCCTGGCCGCGATGGGCGGGACAGAGCCGCAACTCACCGGCCACATCAAGACGGCCATCGATGTGGCCGGGATGAGCCGGGAGCAGGTGGCGGAGTGCTTCGTGCACCTGATGCCCTACATCGGCGTGCCCAAGACGCTGGCCGCGATGCGCTGCATGAAGGCCGCGCTCGACAGCTGAACATCTTCTCTTGACGTCACTCCTACGTGGCGCCCGCCCACCCCGGCGGCGGGTCGATCTCCTCCGTGCCGCAGCGCCAGCCGGAGTGGAAGTCCTCGAAGGCAGACGGGGGAGCGCCGATCTCCTCGGCACGGTGCCTCATCGCGGCGAACCAGCGGCAGTAGTCGGCATCGTTGAAGTACCGCACCTGGCTCGGGGAGCCGAGGCCGCGCAGGATCTCGTCCGCCACGTCCCGCGCGCTCGTGCGGATCGAGACGGTGAGGTCCCCGACGTGGGGGAAGGCGCCCTCAGTGACCCGGAACA
Organism: Dietzia sp. oral taxon 368; assembly: GCF_002999155.1. Classification (NCBI taxonomy): domain Bacteria; kingdom Bacillati; phylum Actinomycetota; class Actinomycetes; order Mycobacteriales; family Dietziaceae; genus Dietzia; species Dietzia sp. oral taxon 368. Next base: position 35,894 of record NZ_CP027238.1, on the reverse strand, counting down.
CCGCGTCGTCGTCCCTGGGTGGGAGATCCACCCCGTTCGGGAGGTTGTCGGCGGTGGTGACCTCTAGTCGCCAGTAGCCGACGGGACCGAAGTACGGCAGGGCGCGGATGCCGGCGAACCCCCGGTCATGGAGGTCCTCCACCGCGGCGAGCAGGAGTGGCCACACGTGTCGTGGGGCCGGGTAGTCGGTCGCGTCGGAAACGTCGGTCTCTCGATTCTCCCGGGAAATGGCGCACCGCACCCCGGGGCGGGCCCGGGGTGCGGTGCGGCTGCGGCGTGGAAGTCAGCCGGAGATGCTCGCGAGGGCGGCGTTGAACGTCTCGCTCGGACGCATCGCCTCCTTCAGCTTGTCGATCGCGGGCTGGTAGTAACCGCCCAGGTCGACCGGCTTGCCCTGCACCTCGAGGAGCTCGCCGAGGATGGTGTCCTTCTCAGCGTCGAGCTTGCCCGCCAGCGGCGCGAAGTGGGCCGCCAGGTCTGGGTCGTCGGACTGCGCGGCCAGCTCCTGGGCCCAGTACAGCGAGAGCCAGAACTGGCTGCCCCGGTTGTCGAGCTCACCGGTCTCCCGCGACGGGGACTTCCGGTTCTCCAGCAGTTTGCCGGTAGCGGTGTCCAGCGTCCGGGCCAGGATCGCGGCCTTGGGGTTGTCGTACTTGCGTCCGACGTCCTCGAGGCTGGCGCCGAGCGCGAGGAACTCGCCGAGCGAATCCCAGCGCAGGTGGTTCTCCTCGACGAGCTGCTGCACGTGCTTGGGCGCGGAGCCGCCCGCGCCGGTCTCGTACAGGCCGCCGCCGGCCATCAGCGGCACGATCGACAGCATCTTGGCGCTGGTTCCCAGCTCGAGGATGGGGAACAGGTCGGTGAGGTAGTCACGCAGGATGTTGCCGGTGACCGAGATGGTGTCCAGGCCACGCCAGGCGCGCTCGAGGGTGTACCGCATGGCGCGCACCTGGGACATGATCTGGATGTCCAGGCCCTCGGTGTCGTGCTCGGCGAGGTACTTCTTCACCAGGGTGATGAGGTTGTTCTCGTGCGGCCGGTACGGATCGAGCCAGAAGACGGCCGGCATGCCCGAGGCGCGGGCGCGGTCCACGGCGAGCCGGACCCAGTCGCGGATCGGCGCGTCCTTGACGGTGCACATGCGCCAGATGTCGCCCGCCTCCACGTTCTGGGAGAGCAGGACCTCGCCGGTGGCGGCGTCGACGATGTTGGCCACACCGCCGTGCTGGACCTCGAAGGTCTTGTCGTGGCTGCCGTACTCCTCGGCCTTCTGCGCCATCAGGCCGACGTTGGGCACGGTGCCCATGGTCCGCGGGTCGAACGCCCCGTTGGTCTTGCAGAAGTTGATGATCTCCTGGTAGATCCGCGCGAACGTGGACTCCGGGATGACGGCCTTGGTGTCCTTCTTACGGCCGTCGGCACCGTACATCTTGCCGCCGATACGGATCATCGCGGGCATGGAGGCGTCGACGATGACGTCGGAGGGGGAGTGGAAGTTGGTGATGCCGCGGGCCGAGTCGACCATCGCCAGCTCCGGGCGCGACTCGTGGCAGCGGTGGATGTCCTCGATGACCTCCTCCTTCTTGGAGGTCGGCAGGGACTCGAGCTTGTCGTAGAGATCGCCCATCCCGTTGTTCACGTTGACGCCCAGCTCGTCGAAGAGCTCGCCGTGCTTGGCGAACGCGTCCTTGTAGAACACGCGGACGGCGTGACCGAACACGATCGGGTGGCTGACCTTCATCATGGTGGCCTTGACGTGGAGCGAGAACATGACGCCCGTCTCCTTGGCGTCGTCGAGCTGCTCCTCGTAGAAGTCCAGGAGCGCCTTCTTGCTCATGAACATCGAGTCGACGACCTCGCCGGCCTCGAGCGGCACGGTCTTGAGGACATGGGTCTCGCCGTCCGGGGTCACGATCTCCATGCGGGCGTCGCAGGCGCGGTCCAGGATGATGGACTTCTCGCCGGCGTAGAAGTCGCCGTGGGTCATGTGCGCGACGTGGGTCTGCGACGCCATCGACCACTTGCCCATGGAGTGCGGGTTCGCCCGCGCGTACTCCTTGACCGCCTTCGGCGCGCGCCGGTCGGAGTTGCCCTGGCGCAGCACGGGGTTCACCGCGCTGCCGAGGCAGGAGCCGTATCGCTCGGCGATCTCCTTCTCCTCGGGCGTCTTGGGGTCGTACGGGTAATCGGGGAGGTCGTACCCCTTCTCCCGGAGCTCGGCGATCGCCTTGGTGAGCTGCGGGACGGAGGCGCTGATGTTGGGCAGCTTGATGATGTTGGTGTCCGGGTCCTGAGTCAGACGACCGAGCTCGGCCAGGTTGTCCTGCACCTTCTGCTCGTCGGTGAGTCGCTCGGGGAACGCACCGAGGATGCGCGCGGCCACCGAGATGTCACTGGTCTCGACGGCGATACCGGCGGGCTCGGCAAAAGTGCGGAGGACCGGGAGGAACGCCTCGGTCGCGAGTCGCGGGGCCTCATCGGTGAGGGTGTAAATGATCTTCTGGGGACCTTGGGTCATGGATGTCGACTCTTCTCGTTTCGGGCTGATCGTGTTCTTGTGGAACTGCGCCATCTGGCCGCCCACCATCATCCCCCAGGTCGGACCGACGGTGTCGGAGCCCGGGCGGGCCGATGGGCGCCCCGTTCCGCGCGTACGGACCGGGAGTCGGGGACGGCCTCCCCCGCAGTGTGGTCCAACTCGCGCTCGCTCGCCGGGTTTCCCGACGTCGCTCACCCCGGTCGGGCCCGTTCTAGGCCGGGCCCGGGGTGCTGTCCACGGCCGTCGCCCGCCGGCCGGCGGACCATGCGGCCCACAGTCGGTGGTAGATCCCGCCGTGAGCGACCAGGTCGTCGTGGGTGCCGCGCTCGACGATCCGTCCGGAGTCCATCACGAGGATGATGTCCGCGCGAGAGGCCTGATCGAGCCGGTGGGCGATCACGAGGGAGGACCTGTCGCGGATGACCTCGTCGGCTGCGCGCTCCAACGCCTCCGCGCCCGCCGAGCCGGCCTCGGCCGTGGCCTCGTCCATGACGATGACGGCCGGATCGAGCAGGAGGACGCGGGCCAGGGCCAGCTGCTGCGCGGCGACCGGATCCAGCTGGAGCCCGCGCGCCCCGACGATCGTGTCGAGCCCCTCCGGCAGGCGCTCGAACCACGCGGAGGCGTTGACCCGGCGCAGCGCGTCGAGCAGCTCGTCGTCGGTGGCCTTGGGCCGGGCCAGGGTGAGGTCGTGGCGCAGGGTCCCCGAGAACACGTGGACCTCCTGGCTGACGGTGGCCAGACGAGCGATGCGCTCCCGATCGGACAGCGATGACACCGGGTAACCGTCGACGAGCACCTCGCCGGCATCCGGCACCAGGAGGCCCGCCAGCAGAGCGGCGACCGTAGTCTTGCCGGCGCCCGACGCACCGACGATCGCGACGGTCCGACCCGGTTCGATGGAGAAGCTGATGTCGCGCACCGCCCACGAGTCGCCGTAGCTGAAGCTCACATCGCGCAGGTCGACCCGGCCCTGCGGCGGCTCGACACCGCTGTCGGGCACCGGTACGGGCGGGTCCACGACCACGCCGACGATCCGGGACAGCGACGCGTAGCCCGACTGGACCACGTCCAGGATGCGCATGAAGGTCATGAGCGGACCCCGCAGGCGGATGATCATGAGCACCGCCCCGGTCACCGCGCCCACGGTGAGGGAGCCGGTGGCGACGAGGTGGTAGCCCACCGTGAGAGCGATCGCGAGCATGAGGAACTCGCCCACCAGCATCCAGACGTTGAGCACGAGCATCGTCGTGCGCGCTCGGATGCCCTTGCGCACCACGTCCCAGGAGGCGTTGCCGATCCGGGTGTGCATCCGGTCTTCGAGCGAGAAGGCGCGTACGGTCGCCCGGCCACGGATGGCCTCGAGGACCCGTCGCGCCCGCTCGGCCATTGCCGCGCGCTCCGCGGCGTAGCGGTCCGGGGCCTTGGCGAGGTAACGACGCGCGGCGAGGTAGTAGACGGGCGCGACGACGAGGGGGACGACGAGGAACTGCCAGTCCAGGGCGAACAGCGCGATCACTGTCGCCACGACCGTCAGGGCCGAGGTGGACAGCGTCGGGACGGTCTCGGTGACCGCCGAGGACAGTTCGGCCACGTCATCGGTGGACCGGCTGACGAGGTCGCCGGAGCCCGCGTCCTCCACCCGGTGGGTGGGCAGTCCGAGTGCGGTGCCGACCATGTCCTGCCGCAGGTTGGCGATCACCCGCTCGGACAGCCGGGCCACCAGGTAGAAGCCGGATGCGCTGAGCGCCGCGCCGCCGACCGCCGCCGCCAACAGCAGTCCGCCGATCTGCCACAGCGACCCCCCGCGTTCACCGGTGACCAGGTCCACGATCCGACCCATCAGCTGGGGGATGAGCACACCCGCGGTCGCCCCGAGGCTCAGCAGGATCAACGCCAGCGCCAGCCACCGTCCGGCGTGGCGGACCCGGGAGAGCTGCCTGGCCACCTCGCGACGGACCTGGCCCGCGGAGGCGACCGGAAACCTCATGGCGGTGTCGGTCTTCAGGGGTGGTGTCGAACTCGTCATCGTCATCCCTCGGCCCCCACGAGCAGACCCTCCGCGGTCTCGCGCAGTCGCCGTGCGGTCAGCCGCGCGTCCGCGACGGCGTTCCACGCCGGGGCCGGGCTGAAGACGATCGTGGTCTTCCCGATCCGCTCACGGGCGATGTTGTCCGCGAGGTTCTGTTCGGTCACCGAGTCCACAGCGGTGGTGGGGTCCTGCAGTACGAGTACCTCCGGGGCGAGCGCGACGGCACGCGCGAGGGCGACGCGCTGCCGCTGACCGCCCGAGAGCATCCGCCCGCTCTCACCGACCCGCTTGTCGGGGCCGTCGGGGATGTCGTCGCAGCAGGCGACCCGCAGGGCGTGTTCCGCCGCCGCGCGATCGGGGTGGACGTTGTCCGCCACGCTGCCGTCGAACAGGTCGGCGGCGTGGGGCACGACCGCCACCCGCGTGCGGGGCAGTGACTCGAGGAGGCGGATCAGCTCGGCGTCGGTGCCGTCGACGACCGTCAGGCCTGACGGAAGGGCGCGGATGAACCGCTCCGTGGTGGCGGCGTCGGCCTCCGAGATGCGCTCGAAATCCGCGCCGAGCACCTCGCGTATCCGTCGGCCGGACGCCTCCGCCGACGCCCAGCGGGAGGCGATGTTGCGGCCGAACATGGTCATGGGGACCACGAGGAACTGGGTGAGGCCGACCACCGTGATCAGCTCGCCGATGGTGACGTGCCCGGCGAGCGCCAACGCGCCCGCCGCGATCCCGAGCGTGGACACGAAGACGGCTCCGGTCGCCTCGGTGGCGCCGTTGAGTCGTGCCTCGGCGGCGTCGGCGTGAACGGTCTTGCGGTAGGCGTCGTCCGACACCTCGTCGTAGCGCCTCCGGACGGTGACGATGGCGCCCAGGCCCTTGAGGATCCGCAGCCCCTGCACCACGTCGGTCGCGGTGGCCGCGGCCTGGGCGATCGCCTGCTGACGCCCCACCGACCGGCGCTGCAGCGGCCGCGCCACCCGAAGCGCCACGATGACCAACACCGGGCCGCCGACCAGGGTGGCCAGGCTCAGCCACGGGTTGATCGTGAACATCATCGCCGCGCCGTATGTGATGGCCGCCGCCTCGGCGACGGGCATCACGGTCATCATGACGATGTCCCCGACGCGCGTGGTGTCCGACGAGGCGATGGACAGCAGGCCGCCCGCGGTGCGTTCCCGGCCCGCGAACCCGCGCGGGTCCTGGATGCGGTCGGTGACCGCGGTGCGCAGGTCGTGGCTGACGAGTTGCTGACTGCGGACCAACATGAAGCGTGCGGCCCAGTTGGCGACCATCGCCACCAGGAACACGCAGGCGAGCACGCCGATCCATAACCAGAGCCGGTTCAGACGGGCGGTGGCGATCGCGTCGTCGACTGCACGGCCCACGACGACGGGGGTGAGCCCGTTGCAGAGAAATCCCACGGCCATGCCGCCGGAGGCGATGAAGCTCCACGGACGCTGGGACAACGCCACTTTGAGGGTCCACCGCGGTGAGTCGACGGCGGGCAGCTTCGACCGGCGGCCCCCCCGGCCCGGGAAGCGCCGAGTAGTCGACGATGCTGCCCGCTCCCGGGGCCTGCGAGTTGTCGGGCACGAGGGTCGATGGTAGCGGCGGGACGCCGGGTTCCTGTCATCCGCGAGCGGTGGTCAGAGGCGGCTCACCGGGCCGCGTGCCGCCCACTCACGCGCGGCTGCCGTTGCGCGCGGCGCGGCCGCCGACGATCTCCACGGTGTCCACGTCCGCCACCCCCAGCGCCAGGAGCGCCTGCCCCGTCGCATCCAGCTCGTCCTCGATCGTTCGCAGCCAGCCCCGCACCACTTCGTCGGGGAGGCGGCGCCTGGCGGACAGGCCGACGACGAATCCGGGCGACGCGATGGCTGGCAGGACGGCCATCGCGTCGCGGCGCTCGTGCGATGTGCACAGCCAGTCCACGTCGCTGATGAGGATGGGGGCGGCAAGGCCGACGTCGTGTTCGTCGCACGGGAGGATGAGCATCGTGTTCCGGCCGCGGTCGTGGTGACCTAGGACGAGGTCGATCACGCCGGCGGCGAGCGGGGCGTCGTCGAGCGGGAGCGTGTTCCAGTTGTCGGGGAGGTCCTCGAATCTCATGCCCCGAGTCTCGGCGCTCCCGAGCGCCGGCGACAGCCCCGCGGCGCGTTCTGTGTAGCCGCCGGAACGCCCTGTGGACAAAGGGATCCGCGGGAACCCGGAGGTGGCCGGACGCGTCTGGTCAGGACTCGTGCCGGAACCCCACCTTGATGGTCACCTGCCAGTGGGCGACCGCCCCGCCGTCGAGCTTGCCGCGGACGGACTGGACCTCGAACCACTCGAGGTTCCGCAAGGTCTTCGACGCCTCCGCGACCGCGTTGGCGATGGCCTGGTCCGTTCCGTCCGGCGAGGAGCCGACGATCTCGGTGACGCTGTAGACGTGGTTCATGGTGACCTCCGGAGTGCGCGCGGCGATGTGTGATACGGGTCACTCTACGGTGGTCCGCCCGCTCGGCCACCGGCGTAGGGTCGGGAGGCGAAAGTTCCCGTTCCAGAGGAGGATCGAGATGCCCGACGTACGTGCACGAGCAACCACGCTGGCCGAGCTCCACGAATCGGGTGAGCTGACGGTCCTGCCGACCGTGTGGGACACCTGGAGCGCCCGGGTCGCCGCCGATGCCGGCTTCAAGGGACTGACGGTGGGCAGCCACCCCGTCGCCGACGCGATCGGCAGCGCGGACGGGGAGAAGATGGACTTCTCCGAGTACCTGCGCGTGGTCAAGCGGATCACGGACGCGGTGTCCGTTCCCGTCAGCGCGGACGTCGAGTCGGGCTACGGTCTCGACCCTGCCGAGTTGATCACCCGCCTGCTCGAGGCCGGGGCCGTCGGCGCGAACATCGAGGACGTCGTGCACCGCGAGGGCAAACGCGTCCGGGACCGTCAGGAGCACGCTGACTACATCGCCGCCGCTCGCCGCGCGGCTGATGACGCCGGGGTCCCCTTCGTCATCAACGGACGCACCGATGCCGTCAAGCTGGGAACGGACGTCTTCCCGGACCCGGTGGCGGAAGCCGAGGCCCGTATCGCGCTCATGGAAGATGCCGGAGCGCGATCGGTGTACCCGGTGGGCGTGACGACCGCCGATCAGCTGACGCGTCTCGTGCAGGCGGTGACGATCCCCGTCAACGCGACCGCCCATCCGGTGAGGGGACACGGCGCCGGCGACCTGGCGGCCCTGAAGAAACTCGGTGTGCGCCGGGTGTCCTTCGGCCCGCTCTGGCAGATGTGGCTCGCCGAGGCCTCCACCCACCGGTTCGCCGACTGGCTCCCGGAGAACGGCTGACGTCGCCGACCGGGCCGATCAGGCCGCGGGCCCGGTGCCAGGGTGAGACGGTGGAGGCATGGACACCCCTCCCGAACCCTCGCTGCCGGACACGAAAGACTGGACGACCGTTCTCGAGTCTGGCTGTGACGACTGTGGATACCGGCCTCACGACCCGGCTTTCACGAGCGACCGACTGGCTTCCGCCCGCGACCGGTGGCTCGCCGTCCTCCGGCGGACCGGGGTCGAGCGGCGACCGTCGCCGCGGGTGTGGTCGCCGCTGGAGTACGCGGGCCACTGCCGTGACCTCATCGAAGTCCTGGGGGACCGCATAGCGGCGATGCTCGACCGAGCCGAGCCGACCTACGACGATTTCGACGGCGAGGCGGCGGTCGTCGAGCACGGGTACTGGCGCAGCGACCCGGACGATCTCGCCCGCCGACTCGACGCCACCACCGCTCGGACGCTGAAGGTTCTCGACCGCGTCGGCCCCGCGGACCGGGACAGGACCGGTCGACGCGGCGACGGCTACGTCTTCACCATCGCCTCTCTGTGCCAGTACATCGTGCACGACGTCGAACACCATCTGGGTGACGTCGACGGGTGAGAACGCGCGGTCCCTGTTTCCCGCCCCGGGGCCTCGCGGGCGAGGAGTTGCAGCGGCAGGTCGGGGTCGTCGGGGGCCTCGGGCAGCAGGTCGGGGTAGCGCCGGTCGCCGAGGATGCCGATCCCCAGCGCGGCGAGGTGCACGCGCATTAGGTGGAGCCGCCCCGTGCGGGGCCGGAGGAGAGTCTGGACGACGAGCCGCCCTGAGGCGCTGTGTCCGGTCCGGAGCACGTCGACGAGGGTCTCGGAATTGGGCGGTAGCCCGGGGTGGAGGGTGACGCGCAGCTCGCCGCGCCGCGACCGGATGTGCTCGCGGTGGGTCACGGGTGCCGGGCGGCCGGCGAGAAACGGCGCGGCCGGGTCCCACCCGGGCGGGCGCGCGGAGACGGCCTCGTAGACCTTGGTGACCTCTCTCCGCTCGAACATGGACTGGTAGGCGCCGCGGGTGTCGGCGCGGGCGGAGAACATGACCACCCCGGCGGTCTCGCGGTCGAGTCGGTGGATCGGCGTGATGTCGGCGTTGCCCAGGCGGGTGCGTAGCCGGACCAGTGCGGTCTCGCGGAGGAAGTGGCCGGAGGGGGTGGTGGGGAGGAAGTGCGGTTTGTCGACGACGACGAGGTGGTCGTCGCGGTGCAGGATCTCCTCCCGGTAGGGCAGGGTGGGCTCGTCGGGCAGGTCACGGTGGTACCAGACGAACTCGTGCGTGCCCAGCGGTGTGTCGTGGTCGATCGCCCGGCCGTCGGCGCCGACGATCTCGCCGGCGGAGATCCGGCGCCGCAGCTCGCGTGGGTCGAGGTGGTCGAACCTCGCCTCGATGTACTCGGCGATGCCCGCCCACGAGCCGTCGGCGGGGACTCGCAGGCGGGTGGGGCTGACGCCGTCCCGGACCGGTAGAGGCGGCGGTGCGGGCACGGTCACACGTCCTGTCCGGTGACCGTCCGCGCCGGCAGGAAGTCGTTGTCGAGACGGCTCGGGACGTACATGGTGTGCTCGGGCCCGACCCCGGCGCGGCGGACGACCGCGGAGAAGAACACCCGCGCGGCCGGCAGACACCCCACGCACTGCTGTCCGACCGGCGTGTGTTGATCCACGGGAGGATCGTGTCACGGTTGCGACCGGTCCGCAGCGGGCCGCGCGCCGAATAGGGTGGAGGTCGCCCGGCAGGAGCGATGCGGAGGCGAGAACGGTGTGGGGTGGGGAGATGGCGCAGCGCGAGGCCGGGTCGGACCCCGCCACCGAGCCGTCGGTGGGGGATCCGCCGCTGGTCGGCCCGGTGCCCGCGCCCGGCCTCCACGTCATGACGTGGAACATCCGGCGGCCGGTGCCCGCTGCGCTCACCCGGCCGGCGGACCGGTGGCATCACCGGGCGCCGCGCGTGCGGGCGCTTCTCACATCCGAGCGGCCGACCGTTCTGTGCGCGCAGGAGGTGGCCGCCCGACAATTCGCCACCGTGCTCGAGGCCCTCGGCCCGGGCTACGACCACGTCGGTCGTGGCCGCTCGGCGGGCGGCGGGGGAGAGGCGTGTCCGATCTTCTTCGACGCGACCCGTCTCGAGCTGCTGGGCTGGGAACAGTCCGCCCTGTCGGACACGCCTCACCGTGCCGGGTCGGTGTCCTGGGGCAACCTGTTCCCCCGGGTGATGGTCGAGGTGCACCTTCGCGACCGGGTCACCGGTCGCGACCTGCTGGTGGTCAACACACACCTCGACCCGCTGTCCGGCCGGTCCCGGCTGCGCTCCGCCCGTGCCCTCCTGGAGGTGGTGGCCGCACGGGGCCTGCCGGCCGTCGTGACGGGCGACTTCAACGCGGGCCCGTCGAGCCCGGCCGTGCGCGCACTCCTCTCGGACGGGGTACTGGTGGACAGTTGGCGGGTCGCCCGCGCCCGGCACAGCGAGCAGTGGGGCACCTACGCCGACTACCGGCGGCCGCGACGGGACGGCGCCCGGATCGACTGGATCCTCGCCACTCCCGATCTCTCGGTCACCGACGCCGCGATCAACCCGCTCCGCCACGAGGGCGGGTGGCCCTCGGACCATCTGCCGGTGCACGTTGTGGTGCACCCGGCCGGTCCGGGCGATGAGGAGCACAGTGGGCCGCGAGACGAGACGCGAGGACAGGGAGGAGCCCGGCGGACGTGATCGACAACTTCCTGCGCCCCGCCGGGAGCGCATTCCAGACGGTGGCGGACGCCCTGCGCCTGCTCGGCGTCCTCAGCGTGGTCTCGGCCCTGCTGTTCCACGGGGTGACGGACGCCGCCATCGTGGCCTTCGCCCTACCCGGACTCATGCTGCCCCGGTTCCTCGGCATGCGCGCGTGGGCGGACGTCGCCGTGTCGGCCACGCTGCTCGTGGCGGCGTGGAGCAACGTCGTGGACCTCTACCGAACCGTCTGGTGGTGGGACATCCCGATCCACTTCTTCCTGGCCGGCGCCCTGTCGGTGGTGGCGTACGTGTTCTGCGCACACCGCGGGATCGTGCGGGCGCCGGGTGCCCGCGGGTTCACCGTCACCGGCGCGGTCGTGCTCACCACGGCGTTCGGGCTCGCGCTGGGCGCGATGTGGGAGATGGTGGAGTGGTTCGGCTACGCCTACCTCGCAGACGAGATCTACGTGACCTACGAGGACACCGTCGGGGACTTGGCGGCGGGCGGACTCGGCGCGCTGCTCGCCGGCGTGCTCATGGCCCGTGGCCCAGAGTTGCTGCTCCCCGCGGCCACGCTGCCCGCCCGGCCGGCGCCCGCCTACCGGCACAGGTAGGTCTCGGCCCGCCCGTCCCCGGAGCGAGCTGTGCCGTTCGCGACGAGAGCCGGCCTCGTCGTCGTCGCCGTACCCGCGCAGGCGCGAGGCGCGACCCACACCACCATCGCGATCCGGAAGAGGGAGACGAGTTCGGTCGAGGAGGGCTCCGCGGCCGGGCCGGCAGGCGGTGTCGCCCGGCGTGGCGGCACCGGGTGACCGTGGGCGTTCGGCCCGCCGTGCCGCCCGTGCCAAGGTGGAAGCCATGACCTCCTCGCCGTGCACCCGCTCCGACGGTGACCCCCGCGCCCTGCCGGGGTTCCGGCGCACCTACGCGCCCGGCCGACTCACGCTCGGCCTCGGGTTCCCGATGCGGAGCCGGACCGACAGCGACGACGTCCACGACCCGGCGGCCCAGGTGCGCCTCGCCCGGGCCGCCGAAGCCGGCGGTTTCGCCGCCCTCTACGTCCGTGACATCCCGCTGCGCGTGCCGTCCTTCGGCGACGTCGGTCAGGTCTACGACCCGTGGATCTACCTCACCCACATCGCCGCCCACACCTCGCGGATCGCGCTGGGCACCGCGGGCATCGTCCTGCCGGTGCGGCACCCACTGCACGTGGCCAAGTCCGCGGCCAGCGTCGACCGGCTGTCGGGCGGACGGTTCCTGCTGGGATTGGCGTCCGGCGACAGGCCCGAGGAGTTCCGCGCGTTCGGCCTCGAGCAGGGCGAGCGCGGTGAGCGGTTCCGCGAGAACCTCCGCGTGATGACGCACGCCCTGACCACCGAGATGCGCGGGATCCGGTGGTCCGGCGGATGGATGCACAGCGCGGACGTGGTGCCCAAGCCCACCGCCGCGTCGGTTCCGGTCATCATGATCGGGTCGTGTCAACAGAGCGTGGCCTACCTCGCCGCGCACGGGGACGGGTGGATGACCTACCCGCGCGACTTCGACGCCCAGCGGCGCACCGCCGCACAGTGGAGGGACGCGGTGGCCGCCGCCGCGGCCGGCGGAGTCGGCGACGCGAACGACGACGCCGACAGGGTCGACGGGGAGGTGTTCAAACCCTTCGCGCAGTCGCTGCAGATCGACCTCTCGCAGGACCCGGACGAGTCAGCCTCCCCGATCACCTTCGGATTCCGGATCGGCCGGCGCAGGCTGGTCGACCACCTCGAGGACCTGAGGGGGATCGGGGTCAACCACGTGCAACTGGGTCTGGGGGCCTGCCGTCGCCCGGTCGGCGAGGTGATCGCCGAGCTGGCCGAGTACGTCGTGCCCCACTTCCCGCACCTCGCGCACTAGGACCGCCGGACTCACCGGAGCCGCTCCCGTGCGCGTTCCCGCGGCCGAGCGTCTGCCTGCCCGGCGAGGGCCGCACTTCTGCCACACTCGATGATCACGGCGACGGATCCCGGTCGATCCGCAGAGAGCCGACGAGGGAGGCCCCGTGGGATCTCGATACTGTGGTTCCGCCGCGACCTGCGACTGTCCGACCATCCGGCGCTGCTCGCGGCAGTGGAGGCGGGGGATGAGGTGCTGCCCGTCTTCGTCCGCGACCCCGGCCTGCTGTCCCGGGCCGGCGCGCGAGCCGACAGACTGGCGGCGTCGGTCGCGGCGCTGTCGGCTGACACCGGCGGAGCGCTGGTCGTGCGAACCGGCGATCCAGCCCACGTCATCCCCGGGCTGGCCGCGCTCACCGGTGCCCGGTGAGTCCACGCCCTACGGTCGGCGCCGGGACGCACGGGTGGGGGCCGCGCTCGAGGCCGACGGCCGCCGGCTGGTCGAGACGGGGTCGCCCTACGCCGTCCGGCCCGGCCGCGTTCTCAACGGCAGCGGCCGTCCGTACCAGGTGTTCACCCCGTTCTCACGCGCGTGGCGCGAACACGGGTGGCCCGCGCCCGGACAGCGGCCCCGGGACGTCCCCTGGGCGGCGGTGCCCTCCGGGGGGGCTCCCCGGAGTCGACGGTGACGGCTGGGGACGCGGCACGGCGGGTGGCGTGGTTCGCGGTGCGGCCGGAGACGCGGGGGAGGCCGCGGCCCTCGCCCGGTGGCGGGCCTTCCTTGAGGACGACCTCGAGAACTACGGACAGAGGCGCGACCGCCCCGATCTGGACACCACGAGCCGCCTGTCCGCGCCGCTGACATACGGAGAGATCCACCCGCGCACGATCCTCGCCGACCTCGCGGCGCACCCCGCCGCCGACGGCGAGGGGGCCCGCCGCTTCGTCACCGAACTCGCGTGGCGGGAGTTCTACGCCGACGTCCTGTGGCACCAGCCCCGGCCCGCCTGGAAAGACCTGCGTGACGCTCTCTCCGGGTTGCACTACGACCAGGGACCCGAAGTGGACGACCTCGTCGAGGCCTGGCGACGGGGCCGGACGGGCTTCCCCTTCGTCGACGCGGGAATGCGTCAGCTGCTCACGGAGGGGTGGATGCACAACCGCGTCCGCATGGTCACCGCCAGCTTCCTGGTCAAAGATCTGCACGTGTGGTGGCAGGTCGGCGCCAGGCACTTCCTCGCCCACCTGCTCGACGGCGACCTCGCTTCCAACAACCACGGATGGCAGTGGGTGGCCGGCACGGGGACGGACGCCTCGCCGTTCTTCCGCGTCTTCAACCCGGTCACGCAGGGCCAGCGCTTCGATCCGGACGGGGAGTACGTCCGCCGATGGGTCCCCGAGCTGCGGCACCTGCCCGGGGCGGCCGCGCACGAGCCCTGGCGGTGGCCCGACGGCCACGATCACGGGTACCCGGAACGGATCGTGGATCACGCCGAGGAGCGGCTCGAGGCGTTACGCCGGTACGACCTCGTCAGGAACGGCTCCTGATGATCAGGCGGGTTGCGGGCGGCGCCGAGGCCCGCGGGTGTGGAATCCCCGGCCCGATCGGTGGTCTGTCGGGCCGCGGCGGAGGGGCCGACCGCGCAGCTGGGCCGACAATGCCTAGGCTGTGCGCATGAGCTCCGGAACCGACATGCCTCGCCCAGGACACGCGGCCACCGGCCGCGAGGCCGACATCAAGCCCCGAAGCCGCGACGTCACCGACGGGCTCGAGAAGACCGCCGCCCGCGGGATGCTCCGCGCGGTGGGTATGGGCGACGACGACTGGGTCAAGCCGCAGATCGGTGTGGCCTCCTCGTGGAACGAGATCACCCCGTGCAACCTCTCGCTCGACCGGCTGGCCAAGGCCGTCAAGGAGGGGACTCACGCCGGAGGCGGTTACCCGCTGGAGTTCGGCACCATCTCGGTGTCCGACGGCATCTCGATGGGCCACGAGGGGATGCACTTCTCGCTGGTCTCGCGTGAGGTGATCGCCGACAGCGTCGAGACCGTCATGAGCGCCGAGCGGCTCGACGGCTCTGTGCTGCTCGCCGGCTGCGACAAGTCCCTGCCCGGCATGCTCATGGCCGCTGCGCGGCTGGATCTGGCGAGCGTGTTTCTCTATGCCGGGTCCACCCTTCCCGGCTTCGCCAAGCTCTCCGACGGAACGGAGAAGCAGGTCACGATCATCGACGCCTTCGAGGCCGTCGGGGCCTGCTCGCGCGGTCTCATGAGCCGGGAGGACGTCGACACGATCGAGCGGTCCATCTGCCCGGGCGAGGGCGCGTGCGGCGGTATGTACACCGCCAACACGATGGCGAGCGCCGCCGAGGCGCTGGGTATGTCCCTGCCGGGCAGCGCGTCGCCGCCGGCCCCGGACCGCCGGCGCGACGACTACGCCAAGGCGAGCGGCGAGGCCGTGGTCGAACTGCTGCGGCAGGGCATCACCGCGCGCGACATCCTGACCAAGGAGGCGTTCGAGAACGCGATCGCCGTCGTCATGGCCTTCGGTGGGTCCACCAACGCGGTCCTACACCTGCTCGCGATCGCCAGCGAGGCCGAGGTCGAACTGACCCTCGACGACTTCGCTCGCATCGGCGCCACGGTGCCGCATCTGGCCGACGTCAAGCCGTTCGGTGCCCACGTCATGACCGACGTGGACAAGATCGGTGGCGTCCCCGTGGTCATGCGGGCGCTGCTGGACGCCGGGCTGCTCCACGGTGACTGCCTCACCGTCACCGGCCGCACCGTGGCCGAGAATCTCGCCGACATCGCTCCGCCGGACCCGGACGGCAAGGTGCTCCGAGCGATGTCCGAGCCGATCCACCCGACCGGCGGGATCACGATCCTGCGCGGGTCGCTCGCCCCCGAGGGTGCGGTGGTCAAGTCCGCCGGTTTCGACTCCGACGTCTTCGAGGGCACCGCGCGCGTCTTCGAGCGCGAGCGCGCTGCCATGGATGCTCTCGAGGACGGGACCATCACGGCGGGCGATGTCGTCGTGATCCGCTACGAGGGTCCCAAGGGCGGGCCCGGTATGCGTGAGATGCTCGCCATCACCGGTGCGATCAAGGGCGCGGGCCTGGGCAAGGACGTCCTGCTCATGACCGACGGGCGCTTCTCGGGTGGCACGACCGGGCTGTGCGTCGGCCACATCGCCCCGGAGGCCGTGGACGGGGGACCGATCGCGTTCGTGAGGGACGGCGACCGGATCCGACTGGACGTCTCGCAGGGGGCCCTCGAGCTGCTGGTGGACGAGTCCGAACTGCGGTCCCGGCGCGAGGGGTGGGAGCCCCTGCCGCCGCGCTACACCCGCGGCGTCCTCGCCAAGTACTCGAAGTTGGTGCAGTCCGCCTCGACGGGCGCCATCTGCCGCTGAGGCGGGCCGACCATTCGCCCCGAACCGCTCTTCCTCTCGAGGCGGCCCATCTCGGTGTCGGAGCTACCGGGCGAGACCGCGCCGTCCGCCGCGACCCCGGGGCGCTCAGGTGGCCCACCGCGTCGGTGAGCCTGGCGTCATCGAGGTCGGCGAGGAGGACCCTGTGATCGCGGCCCAGGATCGCTGCGGTCGGTTCGGGTCAGTCGAGGACGGTGCCGTCCTCGAGGTGGGAGAGTGAGCCGCCGTCAGGGCGCTCCCCGGTGGCGAGGTAGACGATGCGGTTGGCGATGCTCACGGTGTGGTCGGCGAAGCGCTCGTAGTAGCGAGCCAGCAGTGCCAGGTCGACCGCGCTGACCGATCCGTGCGGCCAGTCCTCCGAAGAGATCTCCTTCATGAGGTCTGCGTGGAGTTGGTCCACGGCCTCGTCGTCGTCGTCGAGAGTCCGCGCCTTGTCGGCGTCGTGGTCGCTGAGCAGGGTCGTGAGCTGTCGGGCCATCTCGCCGTCGCGGCGGGCCATCTCGCGGATGACAGGGGCGACGGGCTCGGGGACGACCGCCTGCGGATGCCGGCGGCGGGCCACTCGTGCGATGTGGCCGGCGAGCGCGGACATCCGGGTGAAGTGTTCGACGATATAGATGCCCGAGACCACCTGGCGGAGGTCACCGGCGACAGGCGCCTCGAGCAGGAGGAGTTCGAAGGCGTGCTGCTCGCTCACCTCTCGGAGGTCCTCCAGTTCAGCGGCGCCGTCGATCACCTCTGTGGCGGCGACCTCGTCAGAGTCGAGCAGGGCGGCGGTGGCGCGCTCGAGCAACCGGGTGTTGGTCTCGCAGAAGCGGATCAGCTGGTCCTCGAACTCGTCGAGCTTGGATCGGAAGACAGTACGCATGACACGACTGTAGTTGCGCTGCCGGGTCCCCGGCTCTCCGTTCTCCGAGTGTTCACCGCGCCGCCCTCTGGAAAGGGGGGAGCCCGCCCGGGAATAGTTAGACAGAACAGTCTGTTCTCTCTACCGTGGGGCACGACGACGAGCTGACGCCCCGGAAAGGAACACTTCTGATGACTCTCTTCCTCTACGAGGTCACCCCCTCGACGGAGCAGCAGGCCGACCCGTCCGCGCTGATCGATTCCCTCGCCTCGACCCTCGCCGGGTCCGGCGCCGAGGTCATCGAGACCCAGGTGACCAAGGGCGCCTCCCGCGTCTTCACCGTCATCGAGCTCCCTGACGACGAGAACGGTGCCTGCTCCGTCGAGGCGCCCGCCCTGGACGCGTCCGCGATCGGCGCGGCGGAGGTCACCGAGCCCGCGCAGGTGCGCCTCGTGGGCACCGACCTCGAGACCATCAAGGCGGCCCGACCCGAGGCCGGCTACCTGGTCGAGTGGGACATCCCCGCCGAGATCGACATGGACACCTACCTCACGCGCAAGAAGGAGAAGTCCCCGAAGTACGCGGAGATCCCCGAGGTCTCCTTCCTGCGCACCTACGTTCGTGAGGACACGGACAAGTGCCTGTGCTTCTACAACGCCCCGGACACCGACGCCGTCGTCCGCGCGCGTGAGATCGTGTCCACCCCCATCTCGCGTCTGCACGAGCTGGCATGAGCCACTCCGCGACCGACACCATCACCCACGACCTCGGGGCTCCCAGAGCCCGGCTCGCCGCCGGTGAGTTCGGCAGCGTCGACGTGGCGGGTCTCGTCGCGGTGATCGACTCCGTCGCCGCACGCGCCTCCGCGCTGGACCGGAACGAGGCGGATCTGCGTCAGGACATCGCCGCACTCGCCGACCTCGGCCTCTTCGACGTGGACCGCACGCCGGTCTCCGTCGCCGCCGCGGTCATCGAGGCGGTGGCCACGGAGAGCCTGGCCGTCGCGTTCGGCGCGTGGGCGCAGCGGATGACCGCCGCCTACCTGCGGCACTCGGCCGACCGCTCCGACGCGGCGGCCCGGACCTACCGGGCCGTCGCGGACGGCGGCCGGCCCGGCGTCACCGGGATGGCCGCAGCCCAGCGACAGGTCGTCGGACTGGGCAACGTCCCGATCTCCGCGACGAAGGTCGACGGTGGTTACCGGATCGACGGGCCGATCGCCTGGGCGTCCAACGTCTACCCGGACAGCACGATCGTTCTCGCGGCCAACACCGAGGACGGGCGCAGCCTGGTCGTCGCCTTCGACGCCTCCGCGCCCGGCGTGGAGATCCGCAACGCTCCGGATCTCCTGGCACTCAACGCCACCGCCTCGACGATGATCGGACTGGACGGCGTGATCGTCCCCGACGAGCAGGTACTCGGCGAAGACCTCGCCGACTTCCTGTCCGGCGTGCGCCCTCAGTTCCTGGTCCTCCAGGCCGCGTTCTGCTCCGGCGTGGCCGCCCGGGCGCTGACAGAGGCCGAGGGGCGGCTCGAGGGACTCGGTGCCTTCTACTCGGACGAGCACACCGATCTCGCCGCTCGACATGCGCATATGCATTCCGAACTACATCGACTCGGGTCGGCACCGCACGAGGCGTCGCTGAAGGATCTTCTGCTCCTAAGACTCGACGGGGCTGAGATCGCGCCGGCAGCGACCCGGCTCGAGGCCGTCCTCTGCGGGGGGATGGGGTACGCCCAGGCGGCTCCGGCGAACCGTCGCATGAGGGAGGCGGCGTTCCTCCCCGTGCAGTCGCCCTCCCAGTCCCAGCTGCGGTGGGAGCTCGACCGGCTCGGGGTCGCGCCGTGACGGCCGGGGTGCTCGAGAAGCCAGTGGCCGTCAGCGTCACGGGTCTTCAGCACCGGTTGCCCGGTGGTCGGCCGTTGTTCACCGACCTGGATCTGCAGGTCCGGTCCGGCGAGTCGCTCGTCCTCCTCGGTCCGTCCGGCGTCGGTAAGTCCACCCTCCTCCGGCTCCTGGCGGGGCTGGAGCAACCGGCCGGCGGGGAACTCCGCGTCGGTTCGGGCGGCACCGGAAGCGGTGGCCACTCATACGCCGTGGTCTTCCAGAAGCCGCTGCTGTACCCGTGGCTCACCGTGCGGGAGAACGTGGCGCTGGGCGGCCGGTTCCGCGCCCTCCGAGGCCGCGTCGACGCCCGACACGTCGATGGCCTCCTCGACCATTTCGGCATCGCCGAGCTCGCCGACTCCCGCCCGGATGAGATCTCGGGCGGGCAGGCGCAGCGGGTCGCGGTCGTCCGTGCCGCGGCGACGCGCCCGGAGATCCTCCTCCTCGACGAGCCGTTCAGCGCACTCGACCCGGTCACCCGGGCTGATTCGCAACGGTGGCTCGTGGGTGTGACCGCCGACCTCGGGGTCACCACGGTGATGGTGACGCACGACGTGGACGAGGCACTGGTCGTGGGCTCCCGCATCGCCCTGCTCGGCTCGTCAGGCCGCGTGCAGCAGGAATGGACGAACCCCTCTCACGGCGTCACTGATTCGGATCAAGCGTTGCGCGACAGCATTCTCGCCGCCTACCGGACCGCCTGATCTCCGCTGCGATGCCTGATTCTCCCGGGGCCCGAGGCCCCCTTCTCGACCGGCGGGCTCTGCTCAGAGCCGGTGGCGCACTAACCGTCGGGGCGGGCGCGGTCGGCGGTGCCGCCGCACTCGGCTCCCTGGTCACGGCGGCTACCGCGCCGCGGGGGGTGGCCACCGAGGACATCCGGATCGGCTACCTGCCGATCACCGATGCCGCGCCTCTGCTCATCGCACACGGAGACGGGTACTTCGATCGGCAGGGACTCCTCGTCGGTCGACCGGTGCTGTTCCGGTCCTGGTCGTCGCTGATGGAGGCGTTCCTCACGCGTCAGGTGGACCTCATCCACCTCCTCATGCCCTCGGCCGTCCAGCTCCGGTATGTGATCGGTGCGGACGTGAAGGTGGTGAGCTGGAACCACACCGGCGGTGGCGCCATCACGGTCGCTCCGGATGTGAACGAGATCGGCCAACTCGTCGGCACCCAGGTGGCAATCCCCGGCTGGTGGTCGATCCACAACATCCTGCTGCAGCGAGTGCTGCGCGCCCACGGGCTCACGCCCGTGGCGCGACGGGCCCCGAGCCGGTCGGAGGGGACCGTCGAGCTCGTCGTCATGGGGCCTTCGGACATGATCCCGGCGCTCGCCACCGGTTCAATCTCGGCCTTCACCGTCGCCGACCCGTTCAACGCCGGTGCGGTCGCGCAGGGAGTCGGCTCATTGCACATGCTGCTGGATCAGGTGTGGCGGGATCATGCCTGCTGCGTCACGGTCGTACACCAAGAGCTCATCGATAGTCGCCCGGACACCGTCCAGGCTCTCGTCGACGCCGCCGTCGCGGCGCAGCTCGGGATCACCGCGGATCGCTCCGCGGCCGCCGCGATCCTGTCCGGGAAGAGCTATCTGCCGCAGCCGCCCAAGGCCGTCAGCGTGGCCATGACCGGTACCGTGCCCGACCCGGCCGGCGGGCCGGCGCGCAACCGGATCGACTTCCACCCGTATCCGTATCCCAGTTTCACCGCCGAGCTGGTGAGGCAGATGCGGACGACGCTCGTCGACGGGGAGACCCGCTTTCTCGACGGCCTCGACCCCGCGGGCGTTCACCACGAACTCGTCGATGACAGGTTCGTCCGCACCGCGATAGCCCGCCACGGCGGGCCCGCCGCCCTCGGCCTCCCCGCCTCGCTGACCCGACACGAACGGCTGATCTAGATGACGCGCACCGACCCCACCCCGGACCCGGGCACCGACCCGGTGGCGGCCGACCCGATGATCGCCGGGCCCGGTGCCCCCGGGTTCGGAGCCACCAACGCCGCCGTGAACCGGAGATCGGACGAGCCGGTGTCCCCGAGCGCTCGCCGGAGCCGCCGGGGTACCGGGGGAGGGGGTCTCGCGGCTCGCTGGGGCGCCGGGGTGGTGGGCCTGCTCCTGGGCCTCGCGGTCTGGGCTCTCCTCACCTCCGGCCTCGTCACCGATGATCCGGTGATCGGAGGCATGTCCCCGGCGGAGACGTGGTCCGGGTTCGGCGACCTGCTCGAGCGTGGGGTGTTGGTCTCCGATGCCGCGGTCAGCCTGTACCGGCTGGTCGCCGGGCTCGCGACGGCCGCTCTGCTCGGTGTCCCACTCGGTCTGTGGCTCGGCCTGCGTCGGCGCGCCGAGGCGGTCGCGGGCCCGCTCGTCCAGTTCCTCCGGATGATCTCTCCGCTTTCGTGGGCGCCTGTGGCGATCGCGGTCTTCGGGATCGGCAACGAGCCGGTGATCTTCCTCGTCGCCGCGGCGGCTATCTGGCCGATTATGCTCTCCACCTCGTCCGGCGTCCACGCGATGGACCCGGGTTATCTCGACGTGGCCCGGACGATGGGCGCCAGCGGGTGGGAGCGACTGACGCGGGTCGTCATCCCGGCGGTGAAACCGGCGATTCTCGGGGGCATTCGACTCGCCCTCGGGACAGCGTGGATCGTGTTGGTGCCCGCGGAGATGCTCGGCGTCCGCTCGGGGTTGGGCTACCAGATCCTCAACGCCCGCGACCAGCTGGCCTATGACCAGGTCATGGCGGTCATCCTGGTCATCGGCGTGCTGGGGTTCGCGCTGGATTCGCTGTCCCGGCTCCTCCTGCGGGAGCGCACCGCGCGCTGACGCGCGGCCCCGGCGGTGGCCGGTGCAGGTGCGGGCGCAGGGGTCATACCCGGCGCAACTCCGAGCGCAGGTGGTGCGTGAGGGGTACACCCACGGCGGCCATCGCGAATGTCGTCACCATCCGGTCGCCGACGATCTCGTATCGGCGACTGGTGGTGACGACCTCCTTGGCGGTGGCACTGCCCACGACGCGCGAGTCGAATTCCAACACGACGGTGTCGGCCTCTGCGACGACCGTGCCTTCACACAGCTCGGTCTGCCCGGTGGGCTGGGCGAGGACGAACTCGGCCACGCCGTCGCGGGGCGCTCGGAGGAACCCTGTCTCGGTGTGCATGGGCGAGCCGTTCGGTGCCCACGTCCGCTGGGTGTAGTGCAGGAAGGGTTTCCCGACATCCGTGAACGTGAGCTCCTCGGTGTAGGAGAAGTCGTCGATCGTCGGGTACGTCCCCGCGCCGTTCCCCTTCCAGGAGCCGAGGAGTGCCGCCAGGGGCGTGAGGTTCGGGGCGAGCGTCGATGCGGGATCCATGGCCGAGAGACTAGGCCACGGCCGGGCACGCGGCGGTCTCCGGCGCCGGGTTCGTAGCGATCGCCGGGTTCGCGGCGACAGCTGATCAACCGTCCCAGACCGGGTTACCGTCCTCGTCGAGCCGCAGGCCCTCGCTCGGCGTGTGCTCGGTGATCGAGCCGGAGTGCATCAGGTGCCCCACCGGCAGCTCGTGGACGGTCGCCACCACGTCAGCGACAATTCTCCGGTGGCAGCGCCACCACACCGATTCCGAGCACATCACCGCGACCCGCCGCTCGTGCGCGTCCGCCACGACGCGGGCGAGGGCCTCGCGAAAGGCGGGGTCGCGGGTCCAGGCGCTGTACGCCCGGAACGCCTCCACGCGCCACCATGTGTCGGGCGACCGCCGTCGTTGTTCGGCATCGAGGTGTCGGCGCCCGCCGAGGGCCTCCTCCCAGCGGTAGTCGATGCCGGCCTCCCCGACGATCTCGGGAACGGCGCCCTTGGCCGCCGCCTCGTTGGCACGGCTACCGGGGAACCTCCGGATGTCCACGAGGAGCTCGACCCCGGCGCCGCGGAGCAGGCGGGCTAGTGGGCATCTCCGTTAGTTCGTCGGGGGTCATGCTGCGCGGAGGGTGCCGTCGTTGTTGAGGCGGTCGAGGTGGCGGTTGAGGTCGTCGCGGGTGTACTTCCAGCCGAACGGTTCGGCGCTTCGGTTGTAGCGATCCTGGAACGCGAGGATGCGTGCGGCGAGATCGTCGAGGTCTGCGAAGTCGCCGGTGGCGATGGCTTTGCGCTGCAGGATCGAGAAGTAGATTTCGACCTGGTTGAGCCACGAGGCGTGCACCGGAAGGTGCACCAGGACCGCGTTGGGAAACGCATGACGCATCCGGTCTTTCGAGGCCTGACCTGCGTGGGATGAGCCGTTGTCGACGACCCAGAACACTCGCTTCGCGGATGCGTATGGCTCTTGGGTCATCACCTGCTCGACCAGTTCGGTGAACGGGGCGATCCCTGTCTTGGGTGCGGTCATCCCCATCACGCGGGCCTGGTGGACGTCGTAGGCGGCGAAGTAGGCCAACGTCCCACCGCGGCGGTACTCGAACTCCACGCGCCGCGGCTGACCGGGCCTGGCGGGAGTCTCGGCGTGACGGCGTTTGAGGGCTTGGAGCTGTGATTTTTCGTCCGCACTGATGACGTACTCATCGTCGCCGAGAGCAACGCCGTTCCAGCGCCGGTGGTACAGGTCCAGCACCCGGGCGGCCTTGACGGCGAAGTCGGGGTCGCGGGGAAAAATCCACGACCGGTGCTGCCACGGCTTGATCGCATCTGCGGCCAGCCAGCGCCCGATCGTCGCCGACGCCACGGGGCGCACCAGCCCTGTGGCCACGGCGTGGGCTCTCAACTCGGCGGCCGACCATCTGGTCAGTGGCAGACCGTGGTCAGCCGGGCGCGTACACGCCAACGCTTTGACCTGGGCGACCTCGACGGGGGTGAACACTCGCGGTCGTCCCGAGCGGGGCCGATCTTTGAGACCCTCCAGGCGCTCGGTGCAGAACCGATGCCGCCACTGGCGCACCGTGTCTTCGCACACCCCGACCTCGCGGGCGATCGCAGCGTTGGCATCACCGGCAGCGGCCGCCAGGACGATCCGGGCTCGCAGTACATCGCGGTGCGCACAACGAGCAGCGTGCGCGCGGCGGGTCAGCACGTCGCGTTCTTTGCCGGACAGGATGACGATAACGGCGCTGGTGGGAGGCATGTTCATTTCTGACGCACCCAGCGGCGCCCGCCAAGCCGCCACGCCGGAACAAGCCGAAAGTCGAGGGCGAGAAACGGCGGCGGCGATGATGGAGACCATGGCCAAGATCCCCGACTCGACACAGACCTCACTGCGACAGAAACTCCTGGCCCGCGCTGCCGAACGGTGGCCCCAGATCCAGGCCCTGCACACCCGCTACCGGGCCGGATTCGCCTACATCGATGCCACCTTGACCGACGGGGACGAAGTCAAGCTCTGCCGACTGCGCTACGCCGGATCAGCCAGCCAGTGGGGTTTTGCGATCTACCGCGCCAGCCACGACGACTACCAGCAAGCCGCCCTGCCAAACGGATGGCCCTCAGGCACTCCCGCAGAAGCCCTCGACACCGCCTGCGGCCTCTATCTCGGCGACCCCACCGCCTGGATCACCGACCCCCGACGAACTAACGGAGATGCCCACTAGTTCGTCGCGGTCGAGTCGGCCGTGTCCGACGGTGAGGAGCATCAGCGATCGGTCTCCCGTCCCGTCCCCTCGGTCGCCCGCGGGTCGCCGCCGCGAGCCGCATCGCGGTGTCCGTCACCGGATCCCCGCCGGGGGATCAGGTGCATGACCGCGACGATCACCGCACCCACGGCGAGGCCGAAGACGAGGGCGCACGCCGTGTCGACCAGCCATCCGAGTACGGCGCCCACGCCGGCGACGCCGGCCGCGGGCTCCGCCAGGACGTGCACGAGGTCGTACGGCGCGGTCACACCGAGCTCGCCGAGGCCCACGAGAAGGATGTGTCCGCCGACCCACAGCATCGCGAGCATGCCGACGAACGAGATCACCTCGAGTACGGTCGGCATCGCCTTGACCAGGTTGCGGCCGAACCGTTGGATGCCGGGGGAGTCCTTGGCCGCGAGGTGCAGCCCGATGTCGTCCATCTTCACGATCATCGCGACGACACCGTAGACGAGCGCCGTGATCGCCAGGCCCACCACCACGAGGATGACCCCCCGCGACCAGAACGACTCGGACGCGACCTCGTTGAGGGCGATCACCATGATCTCGGCGCTGAGGATGAAGTCGGTGGTCACCGCGCTGCGCACCATCCGCGCTTCGGCTTCGGGGCCCTTCTCCACGACGGGCGCGGCCTCCTCGTGGTGTCCCGAGACACGTTCCCACACCTTCTCGGCGCCCTCGTAGCAGAGGTAGAGGCCGCCGAGCATGAGGATCGGGGTGAGGAGCCACGGGACGAACTGGCTGAGCAGGAGCGCGAAGACGATGATGATCGCCTTGTTGCCCAGCGATCCGAGCGCGATCTTGCGGATGATGGGCAGTTCGCGCGACGGATCGACGTCGCGCACGTACTGGGGCGTGACGGCGGTGTCGTCGACCACGACTCCGGCGGCCTTGACGCTGGCCCGTCCCGCGGCGGCCGCGACATCGTCGGCGCTGGCGGCGGCCATGCGTGCGAGTACAGCGACGTCGTCGAGCAGGGCGGCGAGTCCACCGGCCATGGAAGACCTCATTTCGGGCGGGCGGGCATGACCCCGCGGACGGGTCCGACCGCGAGGCCGGGTCGTCCCAGGGTAACGCTCAGTCCCGGGGCGTCGAGGACCCAGCGCAGCGTGGGGGTCGCGGGCGTCGTAGCGGTGCCCGCGGTGACCGGTGCCCACGACCGTGCGGCGCCAGGTATCGTCGGGACGATGTCACCGCACGACCGCATCATGTACGACCGCGTCCTGTTCGACCGCTCTCGCCTCCGGGGGGTGGTCGGGGTCGTCGGGGTGCTGGGGACGTTGGTGGCCATCAACCTCACCGCGAATCTGGCGGGGCTGCCGTACCGCGACTGGATCGTTCCGTTGGCCGTGCTCGTGATGGTCGTGGTGGTCAAGGTGCGCGGCATGCAGTGGGCCGAGTTGGGCCTGTCCCTGCGGCACATGCCGCGCGGACTGGCGTACGGCCTCGCCGCGACCGTGGCCGTGGCCGCGGTGGTGACGGCCGGGTGTCTGATCCCGGCAACCAGCCCGTTCTTCCTCTCCGAGCGCTACTCGGACCTGCGGATGGCGGTGTTCTCGGCGCTCGTGCTCATCCCGCTGATGACCGTCCTGCCGGAGGAGTTCGCGTTCCGGGGCGTCCTGCAGGGTGCCCTCGAGCGCACCTTCGGCACCACCGGGGTCTTCGTGATCGGCTCTCTGGCGTTCGGTCTGTGGCACGTCACGTCGTCGTTGGGCCTGACGGCCGGCAACGCCGGGCTGGCCGAGGTCCTGGGAACGGGGCCGGTCGGTCAGCTGGCCGGGATAGGCCTGGCGGTGACCGCGACGTCCGTGGCGGGCGCGGGATTCATCTGGATCCGCCGCCGCAGCCGGAGCCTGCTCGCACCGATCGGCCTGCACTGGGCGTTCAACGCCGTCGGCGCGCTGGCGGCGGCGCTCACGTGGCGCGCCCTGGCCGGCTGAGAATCGCCCACGCGGCCACCACGGCGATCGTCGCGCATGTGCCCATCACCGCGAGCATGGGGACGGCCGAGTGCGGTCCGGCGAGCCCGGTCAGTGGCGAGACCACCGCGGCCAGGCTGAACTGGGCGGCGCCGAGCAGTGCCGACCCGGCGCCGGAGTTGCCGCCGGTGGCCTGCATGGCCAGGGCCACCGCGTTGGGCAGGACCGTGCCGATCGACAGAGTGAGCACGATGAACCCGACCGTGACCGGCGCCAGCGAGAGGGTGCCGGCGGGGGAGAGGGTGACGACGACGACGAGGAACACGATCGCCACGACCATGCCCACCACCCCGGTGCCCATGAGCTTCTCCGGTGCGAACCTGCCCACCAGCCGCGCGCCCGCGAGGTTCGACACGAGGATGCCCAGTGCGTTGACGGTGAAGGCGATCGCGTAGGCGGTGGGCGACAGGCCCACCATGTCCTGGTAGATGAACGGGCTGGCCGAGATGTAGGCGAACAGGACGCCGAAGGTGAACACGAACACCGACACACGGGCGGCGAACGGCCCGTGCGTGGCCACGGCCCGCATGCCGGAGAGGGCCGCGCGCACGCCGCCGGCGCGACGGTCCGCGGCCGGCAACGACTCGGGCACGGCCACGGCCACGCCGACGGCCGTGACGGCGGCCAGTGCGGCGAGCAACCAGAACACGCCCCGCCAGCCGCCGAAGGGCACCACCGCGCCGCCGACGAGCGGGGCGATCACCGGGGCGACGGACTGGATGGCCATGAGCGTCGCGAACGCCTTGGCCACCCCGTCGCCCCGGCCCACGTCGACGATCACGGCCTTGGCCAGCACGACGCCGGCGGCGCCGAAGAAGCCCTGGGCCACCCGCCCGGCCAGCAGCACCCAGATCGCGGGGGCGAGTGCGCAGACGACGGCCGCGAGTGCGGTGCCGATCGCGCCCGCCAGGAGGAGGGTCCGGCGGCCCGTCCGGTCCGAGATCGGGCCGATCACCAGCTGGCCCAGCGCCAGCGACACCATGAACGCTGTGAGTGTGAGTTGCGCGGTCGAGGCGGTGACCCCGAACTCGTCGACGATCAGCGGCAGCGCCGGCAGGTAGGTGTCGGTGGCGAAGGGGCCGATCGCCCCGGTGAACGCCAGCGCGACGAGCATCGTGGCCGGGACGC
This sequence comes from Dietzia sp. oral taxon 368, assembly GCF_002999155.1. Taxonomy (NCBI): domain Bacteria; kingdom Bacillati; phylum Actinomycetota; class Actinomycetes; order Mycobacteriales; family Dietziaceae; genus Dietzia; species Dietzia sp. oral taxon 368. The sequence goes on along the minus strand of NZ_CP027238.1, from coordinate 8,521 downwards.
CGCCGGCGGTCGGGGGAGGTGTCGGGGAGGGGGCGGACGTCACGACTGGACGATATCGCCGCCGTGAGCGCCGGGCCCGCCCGGGTCAGTCGGTCTCGACCTCCGCGACCCCGTCGAGGTAGGTGATGACGCCTCCCTCGAACGTGGAGATCCAGCCGCCGTCCGTGGTCGCCTCGTCCGCCGTGGGGAAGCCGAGATCGCCCGCCGGGCCGCCCGCCTTCCGGTAGGCGGCGAGGATCTCGCCCTGGACGACGAACGGGCGGCCCCGGGGAGTCAGGACGATCGCACCCCGTTCGAAATCGACGACCGAACCACCCTCCACCTCCGTAGCGGGCCCCGTCACCCGGCCGAGCATGCCCTGCTCGCCACCGAGTTCCTCCCAGCGCTGTGCCACCGCCGCCGGGATGTCGACCGGGGAGCCCGCGGACCCGGGTACGGGGGTGGAGCTCGTCGTCGTCGCCGTCTCCGCCGTCGTCACCGCGGTCGGTGACGACGGCGCGGCGGAGTCCCCCCCGGTGGGGCCGTCGGCGGACGAGCAGGCCACCAGGGTGGCGCCGGTGACCGCGGCCAGGGCGGGAGGGGCGAGGATACGCGTGATCCTGTCCATGGCGCCGATCCTAGTCGCCCGTGCCGTAGTGGGACCGTGGCCGAATCGCAACGCCGAACGGCATTCCCGGCTGAGGCGCACCGGCGCACACTGAAGGGCACCGCCGGGGCCCCGCGTCTCCGGCGCCGCGGAGGGGAACACGATGGCCCAGATGAGCACCTGCCTGTGGTTCGCCACCGAAGCGCAGGAGGCCGCCGAGTTCTACTGCTCGATCTTCCCCGATTCGCGGGTGCGTGCGGTCGACCCATCGCCGATCGACACGCCGGGGCCACAGGCCGGCGACGTGCTGACCGTCGAATTCGAACTCGACGGACGGCTGTTCGTCGCGCTCAACGGCGGCGCGTCGCCGGAGTACACGGACGCGGTATCCCTCGAGATCCGGTGCGACACCCAGAAGGAACTGGACCACTACTGGGACCGCCTCCTCGCCGGCGGTGGTCGGGAGGTCCAGTGCGGCTGGCTCATCGACCGATACGGGGTCCGTTGGCAGGTCACCCCGCACATGCTCTACGACCTGGCCCGCGGCGACGACCCGGAGGCGGCGCGACGCGCGTTCACCGCGATGATGAGCATGGTCAAGCTCGACGTCGCCACTCTCGAGGCCGCCGCCCGCGGGGACTGAGCTGCGCGGACGACGGCCGGGAGGACGGATCAGAGCCCGGGGCGCTTGCCGATCGTCAGCGTGACCTCACCGGTGTGGGCGAAGAAGTCCTCGCCCTTGTCGTCGACCACGATGAACGCGGGGAAGTCCTCGACCTCGATCTTCCACACCGCCTCCATGCCGAGTTCCTCGTACTCGATGATCTCGACGTGCTTGATGCAGTCCTGCGCCAGGCGAGCGGCCGGGCCGCCGATCGAGCCCAGGTAGAAGCCGCCGTACGTCGCGCACGCGTCGGTGACCTGCTTGGAGCGGTTGCCCTTGGCCAGCATGACCATGGAGCCGCCGGCGGCCTGGAACTGCTCGACGTAGGAGTCCATCCGTCCGGCCGTCGTGGGGCCGAAGGACCCCGACGGCATGCCCTCCGGCGTCTTGGCCGGACCCGCGTAATACACGGGGTGGTCCTTGAGGTACTGCGGCATCTCCTCGCCCGCGTCCAGGCGCTCCTTGATCTTGGAGTGCGCGATGTCGCGCGCCACGACCAGCGGACCGGTCAGCGAGAGCCGCGTCTTGACCGGGTGCTTGCTCAGCTCGGCCAGGATCTCCGGCATCGGCCGGTTGAGATCGATCTTCACCGCCGCGCCCTTGCCCGTGCCGGACACGCCGTCGGTCGCGGCGTCGAGCTCCGCGTCGGTGGTGGCCGGCAGGTACTGCCCCGGGTTGAACTCGAGCTGCTCGAGGAACACGCCCTCCGGGGTGATCTTGGCCTTGGCCTGACGGTCGGCGGAGCAGGACACGGCGATCGCGACGGGCAGCGAGGCCCCGTGTCGGGGCAGCCGGACCACGCGCACGTCGTGGCAGAAGTACTTGCCGCCGAACTGTGCGCCGATGCCGATCTTCTGGGTGAGCTCGAAGACCTTCTCCTCGAGATCCGTGTCGCGGAATCCACGACCGGTCATCGCGCCCTCGCGGGGCAGCTCGTCGAGGTAGTGCGCGGAGGCCAGCTTGGCGGTCTTGAGCGCGAACTCCGCCGACGTGCCGCCCACGACGATCGCGAGGTGATATGGCGGGCACGCGGCGGTGCCGAGGGAGCGGATCTTCTCCTCGATGAACTGCATCATCCGCTCGGGGTTCAGGATCGCCTTGGTCTCCTGGTACAGGAACGACTTGTTGGCCGACCCGCCGCCCTTGGCCATGAAGAGGAACTTGTAAGCGCATCCGGATCCGGGCGTGGTGTCGGCGCCGATCTCGATCTGCGCGGGCAGGTTGGAACCGGTGTTCTTCTCGTCCCACATGGTGAGGGGCGCGTTCTGCGAGTAGCGCAGGTTGAGCCGGGTGAACGCGTCGTAGACGCCGCGGGCGACCGCCTCCTCGTCCGGGCCGGGGGTCAGCACATGCTGGCCGCGTTCACCCTTGACGATGGCCGTGCCGGTGTCCTGGCACATGGGCAGCACGCCGCCGGCGGCGATGTTGGCGTTCTTCAGCAGGTCCAGCGCGACGAACTTGTCGTTGTCACTGGCCTCGGGGTCGTCGAGGATCTTGGCGACCTGCGCGAGATGGTCACTACGGAGGTAGTGGGAGATATCGTGCATCGCCGTCTCGGTGAGCAGGCGGATGGCCTCGGGGTCCACCTTGAGGAACGTCATGCCGTCGGGGCCCTGCACTGTCGAGACGCCCTCGGTGGTGAGAAGGCGGTACTCGGTGGTGTCCTCCCCGACGGGAAGAAGGTCCTCGTAGAGGAAGTCGGCCATCGACGGCTCCTGGGTGTGCAGGTGGATGATCTGCGTCCCAGGATAGTTGCCGGATCATGCTGGTCGGAATCGGGTGTGGATCAAGGGCACGAACCGGTAACCGCCGTGCTCACTGATCTCGAGGTCGGCGCCCGATCGCCGCACCCGGTGCATCCGGTTCGCCCACGGCGCGACCTTGATCCCGTTCTCGCCGAGCTGGCCGACGAGCTCGCGGGGGAGGTCGTCGGCCATCGCGGAGACGAGGATGCGGTCGAACGGCGCGTGCCCGGGGAGGCCGAGTACCCCCGGTTCGGCGTGGTGGACGTGGACCCACGGTTGGTCGATCGCCTCGCGGGAGCTTTCCACCAGCTCCGGGACGAGTTCGACGGCGCGGACCTCCGAGTCCGGCCCGCCGAGCTCGCCGAGGATCGCGGAAGTCCATCCGCTACCGGACCCCACGTCGAGCGCCCGCATACCGGGGAACGGCTCGAGGAGGGTCAGCATGTCCGCCACGGTGGACGGTTGCGAGTTGGTCTGCCCGTACCCGATCGGCAGCGGAGCGTCGAGGGCGTGGTCTCCGACGACCTCCGGCGGGAGGAAGCGACGGCGGTCCTGGACGCGCATCGCCGCCGCGATATCCGGGACGCTCACGGCGACACCCCCGCGGTCGGTCGCTTCGGTCAGGCCTCGCCGAGGACCCGGGTCTCGCCGTCCGGGTCGAGCTCGTCGATCTCGTCGCGGGGCTCTGGCGAGACCCCCTCGTCCTCCGGCTCCGGGCTGTCGACGTCCGGACGCTCGGCCGCGAGCTTGTCGTCGAGGTCGTGGTTCTCCTCGATCGGCTTCCACGTCTCCGGCGGGTCGACGGTCAGGTCCTCGTTGTCCGTGGTGATGACGTCGGCGTCGAGGCCCTCGCTACCGTCGAGCGTGTTCTCGTCGTAGTCACCGTCGGTGTCCTGGTCGTACTGTCGTTCGGTCATGACTCTGATTGTCCTGAATCCGGGGCGTTCCCGCATCCGGTCTCCTCGATGCCGCCGGGCGGGACGCACCACGGTCGCAGGGTTCGAGGAAGAGGCGTGGTGCGTGTTAAGTGAGGCAAGCCATACTTTCCACTTGCCTATCGATGATTCGTGCGGTTAAGGTGAGGCTAACCTTCCGAACTATCCCTGGAGTGACATGAAGCGATTCCCCAAGATCGCCGCCGCAACGGCAGCGATCGCGTTGACCGGTGGCGCGCTCACTGCGTGCGGCAGCTCGGACGCACAGTCCGCCGGCGCCGAGGGGGAGGGACCGACCCGGGTGGTGCTCACGAGTCACGCGGCGGCCGACACCCTGGATGCGCTCGACCTGGAGGATCGGGTCATCGGTCTGGTGAAGACCGGAGTCTTCCCGGCGGCGTTGGACGTGTACGCGGGAGACGAGTACACGGACATCGGCAGCCTCAAGGAGCCGAAGATGGACGTCATCGCCGAACTGGGGCCCGACCTGATCCTGTTCGGTAACCGCACCCGGGAGATGGAGCCGGAGTTCGCGAAGATCTCCGACCAGGTGATCGCCGGAGATCCGGACACATCCGACACGATCGCGTCGAACCGCGCCAAGGTCGAGGAGATCGCGGCGCTGTTCGGAGCCGAGGACAAGGCTGTCGATGAGCTCGCCGAGATCGACGAGATGGTGGCCGAGACCCGGGTTAAGGCGGAGGGGGCGGGCACGGCCCTCGTTCTGATGACGTCCGGCGGCAAGGTGACCGGGTACGGACCGGGCTCGCGCTTCGATCTGATCTTCAACGAGCTCGGGATGTCGCCTGCAGGTGAACTCGAGGCGGAGGGCAGCCACGGTGCCCCGCTCAGCTGGGAGCAGATCGCCGAGCTGAATCCCGACCACGTCTTCGTCATCGATCGGGACGCGGCGATCGGTGCCGAGGGTGAGGCCGCCGCGGCCCTGCTCGACAACCCGCTCTTCAACCGGACCTCGGCTGCGGTCAACGACAACGTCCACTTCCTGGACGGCCAGAACTGGTACCTCGTCGGGGGCGGGCTCGGCGTCCTCGAGTCGATGATCGACGAGATCGACTCCGCCGTCTCCTGACGGTAGGCAGCCACCGCAGATGACGACGACCCTGGCCGAGCGCCGACCGCAGCGTTACTCGCTGTGGCCGGCGCTCGGCGTCGCCGCGCTCGTGATCTCGCTCGTGGCGAGCGTGTTCGTCGGCGCAGCGGACATCACCGTGTGGGACGCCCTCACGGGTGGACTCACCGAAGCGCACCGTGTGTACCTCGTCGAGGCCCGCCTCCCGCGTACCGCTGCTGCCGCCCTCGCGGGGGCGTCGCTGGCGATCGCGGGTCTGCTCATGCAACTGCTCACCCGGAACCGGTTCGTCGAGCCGTCGACCGCCGGAACCGTCGAGTCCGCCGGGCTCGGCCTGGTGGTGGTGGCGATCATCGCGCCGGGTGCACCGATCGTTGCCAAGATGCTCGTGGCCATGGTGTTCGCCCTCGCCGGGACCGCCCTCTTCCTCGCCTGCATCCGGCGGGTACCGGTGTCGGATTCGTTCGTTGTTCCACTCATCGGCATCATGCTCGGGTCCGTGATCGGTGCCGTCGCGGCTTTCCTGGCCCTGTCGCGCGATCTGCTCCAGATGCTCAACTCGTGGATGCTCGCCGACTTCTCCGCGGTCCTGGCGGGGCGGTACGAATTGCTGTGGCTGGTGGGAGTGCTCGGCGTCCTCGCCTACGTCGCCGCGGACCGATTCACTGTCGCGGGTCTGGGCGAGGACGTTTCGACCGGCCTCGGACTCGACCACAAGACCGTGGTCGGCGCCGGGATGGCCATCGTGGCCGCGGTCGCGGCGGTCGTGGTGGTCACCGTCGGCGCACTTCCGCTGCTCGGGCTCGTCGTGCCCAACCTGGTCTCCCGCCTGGTGGGCGACGACGCCCGCCGTGGCCTGCCGCTCGTCGCGCTTCTCGGTGCGGTCACGGTCCTGGTCTGCGACATGGTGGGTAGGTCGCTCCCCGGGTTGTTCGCCGGTGGTGCCCCCGGCGCCGGCGAGGTACCCGTGGGCACGATAGTCGGGATCCTCGGCGGCGCCGTGTTCCTCGCCATGATGCTGCGGGGGGTGCGCAATGCCTGAGAACGCCATCCTCGTCGCGCCGCCGAACAGTCTGTCCCGGGGACGGACCCGGGCCGAGGCCGACCACCGGCGACGGTGGATCGTGACGCTCGTGTGCGCCGCACTGGCCGTCGTGGCCCTCGTGGCCCTCGTGCTCTCCGGCCTACCGGGCACCGTCGGCTCCAAGGCGTGGACCTACTCTCTCGACCGCCTATCGCGTCACGCCGTGGCGATCGTCCTGGTCTCGGTCGCGGTCGGGGTCTCGACGGTGCTCTTCCAGACCGTCACCGGCAACCGGATCCTCACGCCGGCACTGATGGGATTCGACTCGCTCTACCTGCTCATCCAGACGATGCTCGTGTTCTTCATGATCCCGCGCGACGCGGCAGTGATCGGGGGACTGACGAGCGGTGGTCTGGCGGGGTTCCTCGGCCAGACCGCGATCATGGTGGTCGCGTCGACGTCGTTGTACCTGTGGCTTCTCGGGGGCCGCAAGACCGACATCCACCTCCTGCTTCTGGTGGGCGTGGTGTTCGGGGTCTTCTTCCGCTCGGCGTCCACGTTCTTCCAGCGTCTGCTGGACCCGGCGGCCTACCTTCAGGTCCAGGACGCGATGTTCGCGAGCTTCCGCGGGGTTCAACTCGACGTGCTCGCGGCCTGCGGGGCCATCGTGGTGGCGGGCGTCGTCGTCGTGGCGGTCCTCGGTCGCCGGCTCGACGTGATGCTTCTGGGGCGCGACCCCGCCGTCGCGCTCGGCGTGAACCACCGACGGGTCACGATCGTGGTCCTCGTGGTGGTCTCCTTCCTCGTCTCGGCGTCCACCGCCCTGATCGGTCCCGTGATGTTCTTCGGGCTCATCGTCGCCAACGCGGCGTACGCGCTACTCGGCACCACACTGCACCGGTACACCCTGCCGGTGGCCTCTCTGCTGGGCGTGATCGCCCTGGCGGGCGGCGAGATGGCCCTCGGCGCTCTCGGCGTCGAGTCCGCGCTGAGCATCGTCATCGAGTTCGCCGGTGGTCTCCTGTTCCTGTTCCTGCTCCTGACCAACCGCGCACGCTGAAAGCGAGGCACGACATGTCCCTTCTCCCGTTCCGACGCCGCGGCGACCGATCCGGTGACGCCCGGTGGGCGGCCGGGTGCGGCATCGAGGCGCGGTCGGTGTGCTCCTCCTACGGTGACACCCCGGTTCTCCACGACGTCACGGCGTGTTTCGCGCAGGGCGGCGTCACGTCGCTCATCGGTCCCAACGGTGCGGGCAAGTCGACTCTTCTCGGTGTCATGAGCCGCCTCCAGCCAGCGGATTCCGGAACGGTGCTCGTCGACGGGGTCGACGTGACTGTCAACGGGGGACGTGAGTTGGCTCGCCGCCTCGCTGTGCTCCGTCAGGAGAACGCCGTCTCCATCCGGCTCACGGTGCGTGAGCTCGTGGGGTTCGGACGATTCCCCCACAACGGCGGCCGCCCCGGTCCGGACGACGCCGAACACATCGACTACGCACTGGGGGCGATGGAACTCGAGGACCTCGCCGACAGGTATCTCGACGAACTGTCGGGCGGCCAGCGTCAGCGCGCCCACATCGCGATGGTGCTGGCGCAGGACACGGACTACGTCCTGCTGGACGAGCCGCTCAACAACCTCGATCTCCGGCACGCCACCGCGATCATGCGACTGCTGCGTCGCACCGCGGCGGAGCGGGCGAAGACCATCGTGCTCGTCATCCACGACATCAACATCGCCGCCGCGTACTCCGACCGGATCATCGCCATGAAGGACGGCCGGATCGTCTCCGACGGTACCCCGGCCGAGATCATGCGGACAGACGTCCTCAAGGCGGTCTACGACATGGAGATGCAGGTCGCCGAGGTCGCCGGACGTCATGTGGCTCTGTACTTCGACGGAGAAGAAGCCCCGGACGCGCGCGGCGTGGCGATGTCGACGGCCTGAGCCCGGCACGGGTCTCCCGGCGACCAGTAGGTGCGTCAGACCGCCCCGGCTACAGTGTCGTTCTCAGAGGTGGCGGGGATCCCGCCCCTGCCCGGAAAGGAGTCCCCGCATGGCGCCGCTGTCCGTGGTCACGATCGTCCTCGCTGGTGGCGCGGGATCCCGCCTCCGCGCTCTCACCCGGGACAGGGCCAAACCGGCCGTGCCCTACGGGGGCGGATACCAGCTCATCGACTTCCCGTTGAGCAACGCGGCCAACTCGGGCCTGAGAGATGTCTGGGTGGTCCAACAGTTCCACCCGGTGTCACTGGGTTCTCACCTGCGCAGCGGCCGTCCGTGGGATCTCGATCGTCTGGACGGGGGACTGCTCGTGCTGCACCCGTCGCAGGGCACCGGCCGCGACGGGTTCCACTCGGGGACGGCCGACGCTCTGTGGAAGCAGGTCGGACCGCTGCGCGAAGCGGCTCCCGAGGTGACCGTCGTGGTCAGCGCCGACGCGGTGTACCGCCTCGACTACGACCGTCTGGTCCGCGACC